>NZ_AP040997.1:125000-2487704 GCF_055387135.1 Nitrosomonas sp. TNE100
TTTTGTGATGGTGGTGGTAAGTTTTCAAGATTATAGGATCAAGCGAACAAGTGCATGTGGTGGATGCCTTGGCGATTACAGGCGATGAAGGACGTGGAAGCCTGCGAAAAGCTCCGGGGAGCTGGCAATAAGCTTTGATCCGGAGATGTCCGAATGGGGAAACCCACCCGTAAGGGTAATCACTCCTGAATATATAGGGGGTTGATGGCTAACCTGGTGAACTGAAACATCTAAGTAGCCAGAGGAAAAGAAATCAAAAGAGATTCCCAGAGTAGCGGCGAGCGAAATGGGAGCAGCCGGTAATATTTAGTATTTGAATTAATCGAATTATCTGGAAAGTTAAACCGTAGTGGGTGATAGTCCCGTAGATAAAAATTCAAGTATGGAACTAAGATTACGCAAAGTAGGGCGGGGCACGTGAAATCCTGTCTGAATATAGGGGGACCATCCTCTAAGGCTAAATACTCGTAATCGACCGATAGTGAACCAGTACCGTGAGGGAAAGGCGAAAAGAACCCCGGGAGGGGAGTGAAATAGATCCTGAAACCGCATGCATACAAACAGTGGGAGCCTCGCAAGGGGTGACCGCGTACCTTTTGTATAATGGGTCAGCGACTTACATTCAGTAGCAAGCTTAACCGATAGGGGAGGCGTAGTGAAAACGAGTCTTAATAGGGCGATAAGTTGCTGGGTGTAGACCCGAAACCAGATGATCTACCCATGGCCAGGATGAAGCGAGGGTAATGCTTCGTGGAGGTCCGAACCCACTAATGTTGAAAAATTAGGGGATGAGCTGTGGGTAGGGGTGAAAGGCTAAACAAATCTGGAAATAGCTGGTTCTCTCCGAAAACTATTTAGGTAGTGCCTCATATATCATTTTTGGGGGTAGAGCACTGTTATGGCTAGGGGGTCGTCAAGACTTACCAAACCATTGCAAACTCCGAATACCAAAAAATGTAAGTATGGGAGACAGACATCGGGTGCTAACGTTCGGTGTCGAGAGGGAAACAACCCAGACCTTCAGCTAAGGTCCCAAAGATACAGTTAAGTGGTAAACGAAGTGGGAAGGCATAGACAGTCAGGAAGTTGGCTTAGAAGCAGCCATCCTTTAAAGAAAGCGTAATAGCTCACTGATCGAGTCGTCCTGCGCGGAAGATGTAACGGGGCTAAACTGTACACCGAAGCTAAGGACTTGCAATTAGTTGCAAGTGGTAGGAGAGCGTTCCGTAGGCCTGTGAAGGTGATTTGTGAAGATTGCTGGAGGTATCGGAAGTGCGAATGCTGACATGAGTAGCGATAAAGGAAGTGAAAAGCTTCCTCGCCGAAAACCCAAGGTTTCCTGTGCAACGTTCATCGGCGCAGGGTTAGTCGGCTCCTAAGGTGAGGCAGAGATGCGTAGCTGATGGGAAACTGGTTAATATTCCAGTACCTTTATTTAATGCGATGCGGGGACGAAGAAGGCTAGCTTAGCCGGGTGTTGGATGTCCCGGTTGAAGCAGGTAGACATGCTATCTAGGAAAATCCGGATGGCTAAGTTGAGATGTGATAACGAAACTTCCTTAGGGAAGCCAAGTAAGTAATGCCATGCTTCCAGGAAAAGCCGCTAAGCTTCAGTTAAATAAAGACCGTACCGTAAACCGACACAGGTGGGAAGGATGAGAATTCTAAGGCGCTTGAGAGAACTCAGGAGAAGGAACTCGGCAAATTGACACCGTAACTTCGGGAGAAGGTGTGCCTTTAGTATGTAAAGTACTTCGCGTATGGAGCAGAAAAAGGTTGCAATAAAATGGTGGCTGCGACTGTTTAATAAAAACACAGCACTCTGCAAACACGAAAGTGGACGTATAGAGTGTGACGCCTGCCCGGTGCCGGAAGGTTAAGTGATGGGGTGCAAGCTCTTGATCGAAGCCCCGGTAAACGGCGGCCGTAACTATAACGGTCCTAAGGTAGCGAAATTCCTTGTCGGGTAAGTTCCGACCTGCACGAATGGCGTAACGATGGCCACACTGTCTCCTCCTGAGACTCAGCGAAGTTGAAATGGTTGTGAAGATGCAATCTACCCGCGGCTAGACGGAAAGACCCCGTGCACCTTTACTGTAGCTTTACATTGGATTTTGATTATTCTTGTGTAGGATAGGTGGGAGGCTGTGATATATGCTCGCTAGAGTATATGGAGCCAACCTTGAAATACCACCCTGGAATGGTCGGAATTCTAACTCAGGTCCATAATCTGGATCGAGGACCGTGTATGGTAGGCAGTTTGACTGGGGCGGTCTCCTCCCAAAGAGTAACGGAGGAGTGCGAAGGTACGCTAGGTACGGTCGGAAATCGTGCTGATAGTGCAATGGCATAAGCGTGCTTAACTGCGAGACTGACAAGTCGAGCAGATGCGAAAGCAGGTCATAGTGATCCGGTGGTTCTGTATGGAAGGGCCATCGCTCAACGGATAAAAGGTACGCCGGGGATAACAGGCTGATTCCTCCCAAGAGTTCATATCGACGGGGGAGTTTGGCACCTCGATGTCGGCTCATCACATCCTGGGGCTGTAGTCGGTCCCAAGGGTATGGCTGTTCGCCATTTAAAGTGGTACGTGAGCTGGGTTTAAAACGTCGTGAGACAGTTTGGTCCCTATCTGCCGTGGGCGTTGGAAATTTGAGTGGGGCTGCTCCTAGTACGAGAGGACCGGAGTGGACGCACCTCTGGTGTACCGGTTATGACGCCAGTCGTATCGCCGGGTAGCTAAGTGCGGGAGAGATAACCGCTGAAAGCATCTAAGCGGGAAACTTGCCATAAGATTAGATTTCCCGGGAGTATAACTCCCCTGAAGGTTCGTTGGAGACTACAACGTTGATAGGTCGAATGTGGAAGCGCAGTAATGCGTTGAGCTAATCGATACTAATTGACCGTGAGGCTTGATCCTATAATCTTGAAAATTGAGTTATATTTTATATATAGTTGCTGTTATTACCCAATTCTACCGTTTATGCTTGGCGGCCATAGCGCTTTGGACCCACCTTTTCCCATCCCGAACAGAGAAGTGAAACGAAGCAGCGCCGATGATAGTATGTTTTCACATGTGAAAGTAGGTCACCGCCAAGCTTCCTATTTATAGAGTATTTTGAAAGATTATTTTTTTAAAATACTCTATTGTTTTGTTGAGGCTAAAATTATTTTTAATTTTAGCTTGTAATATTTTTTACATATTTTATAAAAATAAACCTGTAGATCTTGCATGGATAATATTTAAATATTTTTGTTTAATGAATTAACAAACATCCTCGTAGTATTCTCATGCCTATTTATTTCATTTGTTGCAGCTATATTTTTACATGGCTGTAATGAATGATTTTTCTCTCTTCTCACCTAGCTATCTTCATAGTATCGTTTTAATTTCATGGATTGAATTTGAATTACCTAGGGTTACATGGATGTAATTCTAATTATCAATGTTCTTATGTGATTTCTGTTTCTATTGAAAACAGGAATAAGTTGGCCAAGATGTTTGGGTGTGATCTTGATGTACAGATCAAGTGACTTATTCTCTATGCTCATTATCCCGTATGATGATTACATCATTTTCCTTAACTGCCTGTCTGGTGGATTCTTTTTTATTTGTAAAACTTTGTAAACTATGGAGAAGCTTTATTTTCTAGTTTAATCTTCTATTTAAACAAATGAACAGTAGTGATAATCTAGGTTGTGGTGTTATCTTAAAATTTGTTCTGCATTCATAATAGAAGTTTTGGCCGCAATATCTGAGCTATGTGTTGCATATTAAAAACGCGAATATAAGGGCGATATGGTGGCCAGACAGTATTTGAAATTATGCAAATAGTGGTTGCAGGCGTTGATTATGTTGGGTTATCTAATTTAGTGTTGCTGGCAACATGCTGAAGGTTTGTCAGCGTCACTATCTATACGCCTACAAACATCAATCACTTCAATGCGAGTTTTATTAAGATAGGTTACCTCGAAAAATCCTGTTTTTGAAAATCTACTGATCACAATAAAATCAATGTGTTACGTACAAATATTTTCAGAATTTATAGATTTTTCGGGATAATCAGTAATCATTCGTGATGTCATAATCATCAATCCGTGAGCAGTGATGGCGATCAAATACGCCACCCAGCTGGTTATCTTGCCAAAATTAGTAAGGTATTGGGTTACAGATAACCTGTTTTTCTCATAAATTTTTAGTGAGGGTAGTAGAGTGCCATCAGGCAGGAATTCCACCGCTATTTATCGACAGTACCGAGATCGAGGCGATCAAGCCGTTGCTGGAGAGTGCGCTGGAAGACCCATCCCAGACGCATAGACCTGTCCGAAATATTCTGTGTGGTGTGCTCTCTGTATTTATTCAGGAGTGGCTGCCAATGACGCATGCTGCTCGAAAAGTTTCCCAAATAGCGCAAGTACACTCGTACTTTTCCATCTGGAGTGAAACGCGAAGGTGGCGGTTCTGCTAGAGCAGGCTTTAAAAATCAGGTTAGTGTGGTCCGAGAGAAGCTGGGTCCAATGCCAGCAACACGTTCTTGGTTGTGGGCGTACAAAGTGCCAAAAACACTGACACAGCACGGTTCAAGGGTTATGATGCGGGCAACGAAGTTTCGGGAATCAAACGCCACATTGCAGTAGATACTAAGGATTATCCGATGCAATCGCAGTCACTATAGCTGAAGAGGCCGTAAGGGAGCTTTGCTGGCGGCTGCGTCGAGGCTGCAGCAGGGACAAAGTTTGCTGTACGACAGCGATTATATGGACAAACCTTTCGCTCAAGGAAAGTGCGAAGTCCTGGAAAAGTTTGTGTCGGCACAAATCGCCAAACATAGCGAGCGGCCATACCTTTAAGGTCATATCCAAGCGCTGGATTATGGGATGTGGTTTCGCGTGGCTAGAAAAGAATCGGCGGCTGTGGAAAAACTGTGAGCGATTACTCAATATCAACATATCGTAGGACTTAAACAACTAAGATCGTAGGCGTCTATCAGCTGATTATGAAGACAGGATCGGATAATTTATTCAACGAGTCATGAAGTGCATCAGGGCTAAAGGAATTGCTGAGTTTTTCAACTTGCGGATCCCTTGTGTCAGGCAAGTTGCCACTTCAAGATTTATACACGTGATCTATTCGGGAGCAATTAATTGAAGATACTTATTACTGGTTCAGCCGGTTTTATTGGATCTGCATTGACGCTGCGGCTGCTTGAACGTGGTGACACCGTCATTGGTATCGATAATCACAATGATTATTATGATCCACAGATTAAGGAGGATCGTCTTGCCCGGTTTGCGGATCATCCTGCTTACACCCATTTGCGTCTTGACTTGGCAGATCGCGAAGGGATCAATTCCTGTTTTGAAATGCATAAACCACAACGGGTGGTGAATCTGGCTGCTCAGGCCGGGGTGCGCTATTCCATTGAGAATCCATTGGCTTATATTGACAGCAATATCGTTGGTTTTGCCCATATTCTTGAAGGTTGTCGTCATAACGGTGTCGAACATCTGGTGTATGCCAGCAGCTCTAGCGTGTACGGTGCCAATACGCAGATGCCGTTTTCGGTGCATCACAACGTTGATCACCCGCTCAGCCTTTATGCAGCCAGCAAAAAATCTAATGAGCTAATGGCGCATACTTACAGCCATTTATATAACTTGTCGACTGCTGGCCTACGTTTTTTTACTGTATATGGTCCTTGGGGGCGGCCGGATATGGCGCTGTTTAAATTCACTAAGGCTATTCTTGCCGGAGAAAAGATTCCGGTATTTAACTATGGAAAACATCGCCGAGATTTTACTTATGTAGATGACATTGTGGAGGGCGTAATCCGTGTGCTGGATCAACCCACTCGGCCTGACCCGGCCTGGAGCGGGGAAAATCCGGATGCAGGCACCAGTATGGCACCCTGGCGTGTTTACAACATTGGCAATAACAGCCCGGTAGAGCTGATGGACTATATTGCTGCACTGGAAAAAGCGCTTGGTAAAAAGGCCGCAATGGAAATGCTACCCCTGCAGCCAGGTGACGTACCGGATACTTATGCCGATGTTTCTGATCTCGTCGAACAATTCGATTACAGGCCCGCCACGTCGGTCGAACAGGGAATAGCCAGCTTTGTGACGTGGTATCGCAATTACTTCAATTTGTAGGAGACAACATGCAACTCCAGGATATCAAACTTGCCATTATCGGGCTTGGATATGTCGGCCTTCCACTGGCTGCTGAGTTTGGCCGCAAGCGTCCTGTGACCGGGTTCGATATTAACCAGCAGCGTATTGATGAGCTTAAAAATGGCAATGACTTTACGCTGGAAGTCACGCAGGAAGAACTTGCAGCGGCAAAGCATTTGACTTTTACCACCAATATAGACGATTTACGCACCTGTAATTGCTACATTATTACCGTTCCCACACCAATTGATGATCACAAGCGCCCTGATCTTATGCCACTTATCAAAGCCAGCGAGACTGTCGGTAAGGTATTGAGAAAAGGAGATATTGTTATTTATGAATCTACTGTCTACCCTGGTTGTACCGAAGAAGATTGTGTGCCTGTGCTGGAGCGTGTTTCTGGCCTGAAATTTAACCGGGATTTCTACTGTGGCTACAGTCCAGAGCGCATCAACCCAGGTGACAAGGAACATCGTGTCACGACTATCAAAAAGGTTACCTCGGGCTCCACTCCGGAAATCGCTGATCTGGTAGATAGCTTATACAACGAAATTATTACTGTAGGCACACACAAAGCGGAAAGTATCAAGGTGGCTGAAGCTGCCAAGGTGATCGAAAACACCCAGCGTGATCTGAATATTGCTCTTATCAACGAGCTGGCGTTGATTTTCAACAAAATGAATATTGATACTGAAGCCGTACTCAAAGCAGCGGGCAGTAAGTGGAATTTTCTGCCGTTTCGTCCCGGTCTGGTGGGTGGACATTGTATTGGGGTGGATCCGTATTACCTGACACATAAAGCGCAGGCAATTGGCTATCATCCGGAAATTATTCTTGCTGGACGGCGACTAAATGACAGCATGGGAGCCTATGTTGTTGCTCAGCTGGTTAAAGCCATGACCAAAAAACGTCTTCAGGTAGATGGCGCCAAGGTATTGGTCATGGGACTTACCTTCAAGGAAAACTGTCCGGATCTGCGTAATACCCGAGTGGTGGATATCGTGACCGAACTCAAGGATTACAACTGCGTAGTGGATGTATACGATCCATGGTTGTCTTCTGAAGAGGCACAACACGAATACAGTATCAAGCTGATTGAAGCACCCGAATCCGGTAATTATGATGCTATTATCCTGGCTGTGGCACATCGGCAGTTCAAGGATATGGGGGCTTCCTCTATCCGTGCACTGGGGAAACCCAATGCTGTTCTATATGATTTGAAGTATGTGCTTAATCCACAGGAATCAGATCTGAGGCTGTAAATAAGATTACTTTCGCAGATCCTGGTTCTGATTGATCCGGGCAGAAAACAGGCTGGCAGATGCAATCACGAGTCCTCCCGCCCAGTCTCTACTTGTCAGATGTTCGTCGGTCAGAAAACAGGCGGCTACAGCTGCGACCACCAGCTCAAACAGCATAATTACAATAGCCTGATTGGCCGGTACATGGGTCATTCCATACTGCAGCAATATACTGAGGGAAAAAACTAGCCCGCCTGCACCGAGCAATATCAGCCATACGTTGGCAGGCAGATGGGTGATATCAGAAGTATTTCCCATGAGCAGGGTGGCGACAAACCCGGTCAGGGCAGCGCCAGAGAGTACCGCCATCAGCTTTAAGTGGATGTTGTGCTGCTGATCTTTGCGAATCAGGACATTGGTCAGTGCAAAAGCAAATCCACCCGATAGCCCCATCCAGTCACCGTAGGAAGTTGGCAGGGGCAACCCGCCTTCCGGCTGCCAGAGCAGAAGTAAAGCACCCGTCAGAGATAACAGAATGATCAGATAACCTTGTCTGCTTAGCCGTTCTTGCAGCAGAATGCGGGAAAATAAAATAGTCCACAGCGGTGCCAGATAGAACAGGAGCAGAACCCGCATAACTTCGCCGTGAATAATCCCGAGCACATAGGCGATACTAGTCCAGCCTGCGCCCAGATTGATCCAGAGCAGAATCCAGGCTGTCGTATTAAGTACTTCAGAGATCCGGATTTGTTTCCTGAATAAAGCCAGGCTGATCAACAACGCAATGGAGTAAGTCAGCGCAGTGGATAATTCGCCCCGCATACCGGCCTGTTCCAGTAGACGGTAAGGATACCAGGCTACTCCCCAAGCGGCAGCACCCAGTAATAGACTGGCTATCGGCAATAATTTTTTTTGTTTGGTCAACGTTGCCAGTGCCCTTTATAATTGGTGCTTAACATTTTTACTGCCTCCCTAACCTGCTCCACAAGCACCACATTTGTGGATAATCCTGAAAAGTATGAACCCTTTACTGGAAAGCCTTCAGTTATACCCGTTTCAAAAACTTACCAGACTATTTGAGAATCTCGTGCTGAGTGATGCCTCTCTGACCCCCATTGGTTTGCATATTGGAGAACCAAGACACGATACGCCCGAGTTTATCAGACAAGAGTTAGTGAATAATCTTGAAGGGCTGGCACATTATCCCACAGTACTTGGAACCAGCCAGCTGCGGATCAGCATTGCGAGCTGGCTAACACAGCGCTATCGCTTGGCTGCTATCAATCCAGATACCGAAGTTATCCCGGTCAATGGCAGTCGGGAAGCATTATTTTCATTTGCCCAGGCGGTTATTGATACCGATGCGCGCGAGGTTATGCAACCTGTAGTGGTTTGCCAAAATCCTTTTTATCAAATCTACGAAGGTGCTGCATTGCTGGCTGGTGCCGAACCCTATTTTTTGAATCAGCTTCCAGAAAATGGTTTTTCAGTGGATGCCGCTCAGTTGCCTGATTCGGTGTGGAAACGTACTCAGCTGACTTATATCTGTTCACCCAATAATCCGACTGGTAAGGTGCTAACACTAGATGAATGGCAACTTCTGTTTAATTTGTCTGATCGTTATGGATTTGTAATTGCAGCGGATGAATGCTATTCAGAAATCTATTTCAATGAGGATCACCCTCCTCTGGGGGCGTTGGAGGCGGCAGAGAAGTTAGGCCGCAATGGTTTTCCCCGGCTGGTTGTGTTCAGCAGTCTTTCCAAGCGCTCCAATGTGCCGGGCATGCGTTCTGGTTTTGTGGCAGGGGATGCTGCCATTCTCAAAAAGTTTTTGCTTTACCGGACGTATCATGGCAGTGCCATGAATCCGGCTGTGCAGGCAGCTAGCACTGTTGCATGGGGTGATGAGCAGCACGTGGTTGAAAACCGGCGACTGTATCGTGAAAAATTTGCCGGTGCCATGCGTATACTGAGCGATACCTTGCCTGTTAGCATGCCGGATGCCGGGTTTTATTTATGGTTAAAGGTGCCTGTCAGTGGTATCGAATTTTCCGGGCGTTTATATCGGGAAGGAAGTGTTACTGTACTGCCTGGCAGTTATCTGGCACGAGAGGCACACGGCCTTAACCCTGGTGAGCATTTTGTGCGGATTGCGCTGGTTGCGCCGGTGGCAGAGTGCATGGAGGCAATGGAGCGAATCAAGGATATCGCTAGAAAGTTCTGATCTGATTATTTTTTAGTTAGGAGTCACATGGAGCAATTACAAGCTGTCATCGAAGATGCTTTTGAAAGGCGTGCTGAAATTACCCCTCGTAATGTTGAGGCCAATCTCAAGGAATCGGTCGCCCAGGTTATCAATATGCTGGATACCGGCAAGTTGCGAGTTGCCGAGAAAATTAACGACGAATGGGTAACCCGTCAGTGGGTTAAAAAGGCTGTTTTGTTGTCTTTCCGCATGGAAGATAATTATTTTATCAAGGGTGGATTCTCTAATTATTTTGACAAGATTCCATCCAAATTTGCTGATTACAGCTCACGTGATTTTCGTGATGGCGGATTTCGTGTGGTTCCACCAGCTGCTGTTCGTAAAGGAGCTTTCATCGCGAATAACGTGGTGCTGATGCCGTCCTATGTGAATATTGGCGCGTATGTTGACGAAGGCACCATGGTGGATACCTGGGCAACTGTAGGTTCCTGTGCGCAAGTTGGCAAAAATGTTCATCTGTCCGGTGGCGTTGGTATTGGTGGTGTACTGGAGCCAGTGCAGGCCAGCCCCACCATTATTGAGGATAACTGCTTTATTGGCGCACGTTCTGAAATTGTTGAAGGTGTCATTGTTGGTGAAAATTCAGTCATCTCAATGGGTGTATACATTGGCCAAAGCACCAGGATTTACAATCGTGAAACCGGAGAGGTTACCTATGGCCGGATTCCTTCAGGATCAGTGGTGGTTTCCGGGAGCCTACCGGCTGATAATGGCCGCTACAGTCTGTATTGTGCGGTGATTGTGAAACAGGTCGATGCAAAGACTCGCTCCAAAACCGGGATTAATGAATTATTGCGCGGTATCTGATTATTCAGATCGGTGAATGCTATCTGTTAATAATGATCTGTGGTATAAAAATAATCGTGTGAGTTCTGCACAAAATGTGGCGGGGTTTGTCTGTAACATCAGTTGGCTTTATTCCCTGCTTATTCGTCGTATTATTGTTACAAAAGATTCATACATCTTGACCAACCAATACAAGAGGAGAAGCTATTATGAAAAGAACTCTGATAAGTATGATCACAATCTTTGCTGCCGCATTGTTCTTGAACATGCAGGTGTATGCAGATTCGCATACTGCTCATTTGGATGAAGCGTTGAAGCATGCGGAAGAGGCTGTAGTACATGGTAAAGAAGGTCATGTTAACGAATTGCTTGAGCATGCAAAGGAAAGCCTGATGCATGCCAAAGCTGCCAGAGCGGCCGGTGAAGGCAATACACATACCGACCACGGTATTAAACATATGGAAGACGCTATCAAGCACGCTGAAGAGGGGCATGTTGATGTTGCCACCAAACATGCTCAGGAAGCGGTCGATCACCTGCGTGCTTCCGAACTTTCTGAACATGAACATTCTGGACATTAAAATCGTATCAGAAAATTGAAAAACTGATTGCTTCCTCTGATGTATTTTAGAGGGAGTAATCAGTTTACATAAGAGGAGAAGCTGTTATGAAAAGAACTCCGATAAGTATGATCACAGTCTTTGCTGCTGCATTGTTCTTGAGCATACAGGTATATGCAGATTCGCATACCGTTCATTTGGATGAAGCGTTGATGCATGCGGATGAGGCCGTGGTATATGGTAAAGAAGGTCATACCGATGAATTGCTTGAGCATGCAAAAGAAAGTTTGGCCCACGCCAAGGCTGCTGGTGAGAGTGGTGAGGCCAATGCACATGTTCTTCATGGAATTAAATATCTAGAAGATGCGATCAAACATGCAGAGGAAGGCCATGTTGATGTTGCTACCAAGAGCGTGCGAAAGGCTATCGAACATTTGCGTGCTTCAGAACGTTAAGTTAGATTTATTTACAAGGAGGGGTGTGCCGCTGATAAATTTTGCCAGAGGCATGTCAAGTAATGAAAAAAGCGGATTACTCCGCTTTTTTCATTATGGTATATCTGATCGGGAAAACCACAACAATAAGATTGCTCGAAGTGAATAAATCAGAAGTGCTCGCGAGATATTGGCAGGAAATTTAATATGAATCCGTTTGCATTTACTATCCTGAGAATGCTGAGTGATGGAAACTATCATTCCGGCACAGCACTGGGCCAGGCACTGAATGTTTCCCGCGCCAGCATATCCAATGCGTTGAATGATCTGGATTGCTACGGGTTGGTAATACACAGGATTCGTGGTCGAGGGTATCGCTGGTTGAATCCAACGCAATGGCTGGACAGTAAACAAATACGCCACTATCTTGCTGAATATGCGGATTCCATACAAATAGAAATCGTAGAGGCTGTTGAATCTACTAATTCACTGCTGCTGCAGCGCGTGATTGATCAGGGCGCTTCTGCTGGCAGATTAAAGCAAGTTCTGGTTACGGAGTTACAGACGCAAGGGCGCGGGCGACGCGGACGTACATGGGTATCGGGACTGGGAGACAGCCTGGTTTTCTCTGTTTTATGGCCATCGCAATGTGCAGTAAATACTCTTTCCGGGTTGAGTTTGGCAGTGGGTGTGGCAATTGTTCGTGCACTGACATTATTTGGAATTCGTAACATCGCACTGAAATGGCCGAATGATGTGTTATCTGGCTACAACAAGTTAGCAGGAGTGCTGATTGAGCTGCATGGGGATATGTTGAGTCCAGGTACCGTGATTATTGGTATCGGGCTGAATCTTAGACTTTCTAACGTTACAAAATCTCAGATTGATCAAAAGGTAACCGATGTTGCCAGTGTTGCAGGACAAATGCCGGACAGAAATCGGTTGTTGGCTATTTTGTTGAAAGAACTGGCCAAGATGCTTGATACATTTGAACAGCATGGTTTCGAGCCTTTTGTGGAGGAATGGGAGCGTCATCATGCTTATCAGGATAAAGCTGTGCAGATTAGTTTTCCGGATGGTGCTGTCAAAAATGGAATCGCAATCGGTATTGTGCCCGATGGTGCCTTACAGATCAATACCCCGACAGGTATCGTGCAATTGAGAAGTGGAGAGGTTTCTCTGCGCGGGCTGATCTGATACGGATATCAGAGATTCCCTAATTGAATGAACGTATCCTCTTTTCTGCTGGCGATTGATTCCGGTAATACTGCTATCAAATGGGGGTTGCACACGGGTGATCAGTGGCTGGTGCGTGGCAGTGCACTGCAAAGTGAACGCATGGTGCTGAAACAAGCCTGGGCGCTGCTGCCAGCACCACCTGCATCGGTGCTGATTTCCAATGTGGCCGGATTACAAGCTGCAGACGATTTAACAGCGTTGTTAAAACCATGGTATGTCCAGCCGCACTGGATTACGGCAAGTGCCAGTCAATGTGGTGTAACCAGTCGCTATACCAAACCAGAGCAGTTGGGCTGTGACCGCTGGGCAGCATTGATTGCCGCTTGGTATAGGGTACAGCGAGCGTGCCTGGTCGTGGATGTGGGTACTGCCATGACAGTCGATACACTGTCCTCCACGGGTGAATTTCTAGGGGGCATTATCGTACCCGGGCCGGATGCGATGAAACAAGCACTAGCAGGTTGTGCCGGAACATTAGCAGCACCTGTTTCCAGCTGTTTCCAGAATTTTCCAGTTAATACTGAAAACGCGTTGTACAGCGGCATGATTCAGGCATTAAGTGGTGCGCTGGAGCGAATGTATCGCCTGCTTTCCAGCTATTCGGAAAAACAAACCTTGACGGAAGTTATCATGACGGGTGGCGGTGCTGCGTTGCTGGCTCAGCATATTCACATTCCTCACCGGATTGTCGATAGCTTGGTGCTGGAGGGGCTGGCTATTATTGCGAAATCGGGTAACTTCGATTACAACAAAAAATAAACATCAGGACAACGCACTATGGTACACCCGCTTTTCAGGCATGCTGAATTCTACACGACAGTCAACCACATCAAGGATTTGCCGCAAGCAACTGGTGTTGAAATTGCTTTTGCCGGGCGTTCAAATGCAGGAAAATCAAGCGCGATTAATACATTGGTGGGAAGAGGGCGGTTTGCTTTTACCAGCAAAACACCTGGCCGGACGCAACATATTAATTTTTTCCAGCTTGGAGAGGAGCGTTTCATGGTCGATCTTCCGGGATACGGTTATGCGCAAGTGCCTCTAGCCATTCGTCAGCACTGGGTACATTTACTGAGCACCTACCTGCAAACGCGTCAAGCGTTGTACGGTATGATATTGATCATGGATATACGCCATCCGCTAACCAAGCTGGATTTGCAGATGCTGGAATGGTTTGCGCAAACGGGGAAATTGGTGCATGTTCTGCTGACCAAAGCTGACAAGCTAAGCCGAAGTAAGGCGCTCGCGGTATTAGATGAGATCAGGCAGTTCTTGTCTACTAGTTACTCTGGCTGCACAGTACAAATTTTCTCCAGTTTAACCTCCGAGGGAGCAGAAGAGGCTTCCCGGTTGTTGCAAGACTGGTTTGATGAAGGAGGGGCTAGGGTACAGCAGCTGAATGACAGTGAAATCAGCAATCAAAAAAAAACCCCGGCTAAAGGGGATTAAGCCGGGGAGAATCGCCTTGCTTGTAAGGCCTCGCCTCAGGGAGGGAAGGCGAGAGGCAGTTATTAACAACCACCTATTCATAAGAGAGAACTAATTGGAGTTAGTTCCGTGATGCATTAATTTTTTTATTTCCAGATATAAACATGACATTTTTCAGCCAGTTTCCACAAAAAAGAATGCGCCGTAACCGCCGAGATGATTTTTCCCGTCGCCTGGTTCGGGAAAATCACTTGCAGGTGGATGATCTGATCTACCCGGTATTTGTACTAGATGGCAGTAAGCGTGAAGAGCAAGTAGCATCAATGCCCGGTATTGTCCGACAGAGTGTTGATCTGCTTTTGTTTCAGGCGGAGAAATGTCTGCGTTTGGGAATCCCTGCACTGGCAATTTTTCCGGTTATTGATGCTTCCCTGAAAAGCTTGACCGCTGATGAGGCTTATAATCCTGAGGGCCTGGTGCCCCGCACCGTAAAGGAGTTGAAAAAACGTTTTCCGGAATTGGGTGTAATTACCGATGTGGCACTTGATCCGTATACTAGTCATGGTCAGGATGGTCTGATTGATGCAAATGGTTATGTGTTAAATGATGAAACTGTCAGTGTGCTGGAGCGGCAGGCGTTAATGCACGCCGAAGCCGGGGCGGATGTCGTAGCCCCTTCTGACATGATGGATGGCCGGATCGCTGCGATCCGGTCGATACTGGATCGTGACCGTCTCATTCATACGCGGATACTGGCTTACTCGGCCAAATATGCCTCCAGTTTTTACGGCCCCTTCCGGGATGCAGTTGGTTCAGCTGCTATGCTGGGGACGGGTAATAAATATACCTACCAGATGGATCCGGCCAATTCGGATGAAGCATTATGGGAAGCAGAGTTGGATATCCAGGAAGGCGCGGATATGATCATGGTCAAACCCGGTATGCCTTATCTCGATATCGTACGCAGAGTGAAGGACAAACTGGGTGTACCCACTTTTGTTTATCAGGTGAGTGGTGAATATGCCATGCTGAAAGCAGCGGGGATGAACGGATGGCTGGATGAAAGAGCCTGTGTTACCGAGGCATTGCTGGCGTGCAAACGTGCAGGTGCCGATGCGATCTTGACTTATTTTGCTCCGGTAGTTGCCAGCTGGTTACAGGAGAATACTTGAAGCCGGATTGTCGAGGTTGCGGTAGCATCCGTATCAGCTGATTCAGCCTTTGTGAATTGCTCCAGAAAGCCGATAAAACTTCAAAGAAATGTCACGAACATAAAAAACAGGAATTTTCCTAACCGAACCGACCGGTTATGTAATCTTCCGTCTGTTTGTTTTTTGGCTTGATGAAAATATTGTCAGTAGCACCAAACTCAATTAATTCCCCCATATACATGTAGGCAGTATAGTCTGAAACTCTGGCTGCCTGCTGCATGTTGTGGGTCACAATCAGAATCGTCACTTTATTTTTGATATCTGAAATCAATTCTTCGATGCTGGCAGTTGCGATTGGATCCAGTGCAGAAGTGGGTTCATCGAATAACAGAATTTCTGGATCGGTTGCCAGTGCACGGGCGATGCACAATCGTTGTTGCTGACCTCCTGAAAGGTTAAATGCGAGATCTCCCAGCCGATCTTTGACTTCTCCCCATAAGGCGGCATTACGTAGCGCATTTTCTACTCTTTCTTCCAGAATTGAGCGACGCTTGACGCCTCTTATCCTAAGACCGTAGGCCACATTTTCAAAAATTGATTTGGGGAAGGGGTTGGGTTTTTGAAATACCATACTGATCCGCATTCTGACTTCGATTGGATCAACCTCGGGCGAGAGAATATTTTCATTGTCCGGATACAGGAGAATCTCACCTTCGTAATGGTTGTGCGGATAAAGATCATGCATGCGGTTAAAGCACCGCAGAAAAGTTGATTTGCCACAGCCTGATGGTCCGATCAAGGCGGTTACCTGCTTTTCATGGACCACCATATTAATATTTTTAAGTGCCTGATAACCTCCGTAATAGAAGTTCAATTTATTAACCGCTGCCTTTTGAGTAGTTGGAGAAGCAGCGTTGGCGGGTTTAAATATTTGCATAACTTTGATTTACCACTTGATTTTTTTACGCAGATGGTAGCGTAGATAGATAGCTAACCCGTTCATCAATAATGTCATGAGGACTAACACCAAGCCGGCTGCGGCAGCATTATGCTGGAAAGCTTCCTGGGGCCTTGAGATCCAGTTGAACATCTGGATGGGCATGACTGTAAACGGCTCCATCAGCCATTCAAAGGACAGAAACGGAAATTGATCCTGAACAGGGGATGGGGGCAGAAAAGCGATAAATGTCAGTGCGCCGATAGTAATGATTGGCGCTGTTTCTCCGATCGCCCGCGCCAGTCCGATAATGATACCAGTCAGAATGCCAGCGGCAGAATAAGGCAATACATGATCTGCAACCGTTTGCCACTTAGTTGCACCCAGCGCATAAGCCCCTTCACGAATAGTAACCGGGATGGATCGAATCGCTTCACGTGTTGCCACGATGACAATTGGCAGGATTAACAGCGCGAGCGTTAATCCGGCTGCCAGGATACTCTGCCCAAGTCCAAGCTGATAAACGAATAACCCCAGTGCCAGCAAGCCGTAAATGATGGAAGGCACCCCTGCCAGATTGGTAACATTAATTTCGATAATTTCAGTAATGAAATTTTTTGGCGCGTACTCCTCAAGATAGACGCCAGCTGCTACGCCAAGGGGAACAGCCGCTGCTGCCGTTACCAGCATGACCAGTGTCGTACCAACCCATGCAGAAAGAATTCCGGCAATTTCTGGTTTGCGAGATGGAAAAGAAGTAAAAAATTCCCAAGTCAGGCGAGGCATTCCGTCGATCACCATGTTGCCAAACAACGCAATAAATGTCAGAACAGCGATCATCAATGCGATGATACCTGCTACTAGCGCGAGCAGATCCCAGCGTTTGTGGCGAGCAATAATGGTGCGAATTTCATTAATATTGTCTGTGTTATTCATGGGGGTCAGTGAATTAAATCATTCTGCATGCACTATCCTGTCAGTATTCGGTAGCGACTGTAAATGAATCATGGCACATCAATAAACTTCTCGGAATCGTTTACGCAGCAGATGTCCCAGGATATTGAAAACCAGCGTTAACAAGAGCAGCGTCAATCCCGCAGCAAAAATGGTTTGATATCCTACGCTACCATGCGGCAGATCACCCAAGCTGACCTGCACGATGTAAGTGGTGATGGTCGCAGCGGGCTCCATGGGATTCCATACTAGATTCGGCTGCATACCTGCTGCGATTGCAACCACCATAGTTTCACCAACTGCGCGGGAAATACCAAGGATATAGGCAGCGGCAATGCCGGATAGTGAAGCGGGCATCACCACCTTGACAGCTGTTTGGAAGCGTGTAGCACCGATAGCATAGGAACCCTCTCGCAGATGCATGGGTACAGAACGCATGGCATCTTCCGTCATTGAGCTGACGTAGGGGATGATCATAATTCCCATTACCAGCCCTGCAGATAAAAGACTGAAACCCGGCAGATTCGGAAAGATGGTTTGCAGCATGGGAGTAACGAACAGTAACGCAAAATATCCGTAAACAACTGTTGGAATACCGCCGAGCAGCTCAAGGAATGGCTTAGCGATCTCCCTCACGAGAAAGGGGGCAAATTCTGAGAGATAAATAGCAATGATCGTGCCGAAAGGAAGGGCAATGGCAAGCGCGACCAGCGAACTGACGGCTGTTCCGGAAACGAGAGGGAGAATTCCGTAATGAGCATCGTCAAACAGCGGTGTCCATTGCGTATCGGTCAAAAAATCCCAGAGGGAAACATGCTCGAAAAATACCAGTGATTCTGAGATCAGCAGGTAAATAATCGCGAACGTAATAAAAACAGAAAAAAAAGCCGCCAGAAACAGCAGCAGCTCTATTATTCGCTCTTTCAGATGGCGTTTGTGATTGTGATGTAGACTTTTAGGTCGATGACTGACAGCTGGGGCAGGTACTCTGACCATGAAATAGTAAGCTGGTTATGTTGAAAAAATTTATTCTAGAAACCAATTATTACAATTTGATGAAAATGAAGAACAAAATAGCAGTTGATATACCAGCCGGTACTGCGAGTTATTTCACTGGCGTATGATATATTCAGTTGTAAGCAGCTAAACCCATAATAAGCTCGAGCCGATACAGCAAATAGCTACCTTGTTGGAAATTTGAAAGGAGTAAGTTTTATGACGCTGAAAAGCACCATAAAAGAATTTGCCACTTTTCTGGGTAACCAGGAGTCAATTCTTGACAGGGATTATCCAAGGGTTGTGGATCAGATCAGACTATTGTGGGGCTACGCAGAATTTTCTCTTTATCTGGAGAAATTGCTGGTTACAGAAAAAGGGCGTGATCGAGGCGGTTTTTCATTTGAAATTATTCTGGAGTTGGATAAACTGAAAGAAATTCACGAACGTCACTTTCCCCGAAAGAGCTGATTTATCGATCAGCCTGATTGCTGACAGTATCGAAAATGCTACCGGGTCGTCTCCGAAGAGGCAGCCCGGCAAGCGTTATAAAATATAAAAATGCAGATTGCTTATAATTGAAATATCTCTATCAGGGGATCTTCAGTCGGCCTGTTTTCTGAGGAAGGCAGGAATATCCATCGGATCCATTCCTGCTTGCTGCATGGCAGTTACAGCAGCGTTGCTTCTTCTTCCGGTTCTCATTACAGCGGGCTCATCTACCTGATGAGAGGATACTCTGTCATCAGTACCGGTACGGGTATGGATGATGGTCATGGGTCTCTGGGATTGTTGGGAAATATTGCCAAGTCCTGTTGCAACGAGTGTGACACGCAGACTGTCACCCATATTTTCGTCAATAACCGTACCAACAATTACGGTTGCATCTTCAGCCGTCATTTTCTTGACAGTATCCATGACTTCCTGTACCTCACGCATTTTCATGGCTGAACTGGCGGTTATGTTGACCAACACTCCACGTGCTCCCGTTAGGGTGATTTCTTCAAGCAGTGGACTGGCAACGGCCTCTTCTGCGGCCATGCGTGCACGATCAACACCACCGGCAGCTGCAGAACCCATCATAGCCATACCCATTTCGGACATGACGGTTTTAACGTCTGCAAAGTCCACATTAACCAGTCCCGGGCAATTAATAACTTCCGCGATTCCTGCTACAGCACCATACAGCACATCATTTGCTGCCTTGAAGGCATCCAGCATGCTGATATCATTTCCCAGCACTTTCATCAGCTTGTCATTCGGAATAACAATCAGTGAATCGACATGCTCTGCCAGTGCTTCCATTCCAGCCTGTGCTGCTTTCAGGCGTTTGCCCTCGAACGAGAAAGGTTTACTGACGACTGCGACGGTCAGAATGCCCATTTCCTTGGCAATCTGGGCTACGACCGGGGCAGCGCCTGTACCGGTGCCGCCCCCCATTCCTGCGGTAATGAACAGCATGTCGGCGCCCTGGACAATTTCAGCGATGCGATCACGATCTTCCAGCGCTGCTTCTTTACCAATCTCCGGGTTGGCCCCCGCACCCAGTCCCCGAGTGACATTGTTGCCAAGCTGTAACAGGGTTTGTGCACGATTTGCCTGGAGTGCCTGTGCATCAGTATTCATGCAAATAAATTCGACACCTTTAACCTCGTTGCAAATCATGTGATCTACGGCATTGCCGCCACATCCGCCAATACCTATGACTTTGATGATAGCTTCCTGGGATTCGGTATTCGTGATCTCAAACATTACATTTCTCCTATTGCATAGTGAATTTTCAAACAATATTCCGTTGACAGAACATTTTTTAAATCTAATTTAGAAATTTTCCTGGAACCAGCTTTTCATTTTTGCCAAAATCTGTCTGGTGGAGCCGCTCTTCAGTTTTGCCTGGTGATGATGAAGGTGATCTTCCATTCCTGCCATCACCAGACCGATGGCAGTCGAGTATCTCGGTGTCTGCACAACTTCTTCCAGGCTGCCGTTATAAGCAGGTAACCCAAGTCGTACGGGCATATGAAAAATCTCTTCTCCCAGTTCAACCATGCCCAGCATGGAGCTGCTGCCACCAGTGATGACAATCCCTGATGAAAGCAGCTGTTCGAAACCACTACGTCTCAATTCTGCCTGAATCAGCAGATAGAGCTCTTCTACGCGCGGCTCGATAACCTCGGCCAGGGTTTGTCGCGACAGCGGGCGAACGCCACGATTGCCCACATCCGGCACTTCAACCATCTCCCGGATATCAGCCAGCGTACGCAAAGCGGTGCCATAACGGCATTTGATATCCTCTGCATCTTTTGTCGGTGTGCGCAATGCCATGGCAATGTCATTGGTGATCTGATCGCCAGCCACTGGAATTACTGCGGTATGTCGTATGGAGCCATCTGTAAAAACAGCAATGTCAGTAGTCCCGCCGCCGATATCAACCAGGCATACCCCCAGATCTTTTTCATCTTCGGAAAGTACAGCTGTAGCCGAAGCCAGTGGCTGCAGGATAAGGTCCCGCACATCCAGTCCGCAACGATTGATGCATTTGGCAATATTCTGGGCGGCGGATACTGCTCCGGTTACGATGTGAACCTTAACTTCCAGCCGGATACCACTCATTCCGACTGGTTCGCGCACATCTTCCTGGCCGTCGATAATAAATTCCTGTTGCAGAATGTGCAGTATTTGCTGATCAGCCGGAATATTGACCGCCTTGGCAGTTTCCATTACTTTTTCCACATCCGCCTGGGTGACTTCTTTGTCTTTGATTGCCACCATGCCATGTGAATTAAAACTCTTGATATGGTTGCCGGCGATCCCGGCATACACATCACTAATCCGGCAACCCGCCATCAGTTCAACTTCCTCAAGCGCACGCTGAATGGCGTTGACGGTTGCTTCAATATTGACCACCACGCCTTTTTTCAGACCTCGCGAGGGATGGCTACCCAGACCAATAATCTCGAAGCCACCCTCAGGCTTGATTTCGGCGACAATAGCCACGATTTTCGATGTGCCGATATCAAGACCGACAATCATGTTCTTGCCTTCCTTGACTTTACTCATTTGAAAATCCCCCGATTTCATAGTTATGGTGCTCTGTTTGCCTTGAATTGAATACACAAACTCAGTGTATGCGAACAGCAAACCCGTTGGCATAACGCAAATCTACATAAGTGGAGTTGCCGTACCAATCCAGACTTTCGTTATATTGCGTATGAACTGCCACATAACGTTTCAAACGTTGTTCCATCTGTTTCCTTCCCAATTTAAGCCAGGTTCCAGTGTTCAGTCGTACGTGCCATGCATGCCGTGGTGTCAGAGCGATCTCCGTGACCGTGTACCCGGTCGGCTGCAGTAGCTTGTTGAAAATATGATACTGGCGTGTAATCAAATGATTGCTTTTATCAGGGCCTGTGAATACCGGAAGACGTGCATTATCCATAATCGCGTGAAATATTTCTCCATTCGTATTGACCAGTGCTGCCTCTCCCCAAGATGCAAGCGGTTTATGCTCTTCGAGTAATATGTCCAATGCAGGTGGCCAATCGCGCGAAATTTTAACTGAACGTACCCATGGCAGCTCCATGAAAGCTTTTTGTAAAATCTTCAGGTCGATCATTATAAAATTACCATTCACCGAGTTGTGTATGACCTGTTCAATCTGATCCCGGGTGATATGTGCCAGACGTATATTGTTTGTCTGGCTCTTGTCCACAGCCTCTACCCGAACCTCCCGTAATGAAAAAAACGGCAATGCCAGCACCCTGATTCCTACTGCATAGATCATGGCCAGAAGAACGCCTGTCAGCAGTATGTTTGCTAGAAGATTTAAGGATTGATGATCGTTCCACATATGTCCTGGTTACAGTATCAATTTGCCCTGATCACCTTGATCTGGATTTCTATCTTTAAGCATACTCACAACTCAACTCCAGAATTTGTATAACAAGTTCATCAAAGGAAATACCTGCAGCCTGTGCCGCCATCGGTACAAGACTGTGATTAGTCATTCCTGGCGAAGTATTGGCCTCAAGGAAAAAAGGCTGGCCATTTTTATCCAGAATCAGATCCACTCTGCTCCAGCCGGTACATCCCAGTATCCGATGAGCATATAAAGCCTGTTCCTGTATGCGGGTTGTCAATATTTTCGACAAACCGCTTGGGCAAGTGTAGCGTGTGCTTTCAGAAAAATATTTAGCCTGATAATCATATAGACCTTCTGTCACATCAATTCGTACCAGCGGAAGAGGCACATCATCCAGAATGGCTGCTGTCAGCTCGATTCCCTGAATAAACTGCTCTGCTATTACAAGCGAATCGTGTTGTGCGGCAGTCTGATAGGCGGATTGCATATCTTGCGCGTAATCCACTTTGTTCAATCCGATGGTTGAGCCTTCCCGGGCAGGTTTTATGATGAGCGGTAATCCCAGCCTGTCAGTCACTTCCTGGAAATTGCTGTCAGCATCTAGCATGACGTAGTCAGGTGTGCTGATGCCTGCCGCCTGCCAGATCATTTTTGTGCGCCATTTATCCATTGCTAGTGCGCTGGCGAGTATGCCGCTGCCGGTATAAGGCAGATCCATCAGCTCCAGTGCCCCCTGAACAGAGCCATCTTCACCATAACGACCATGCAGCGCAATAAATGCCCGATCAAAGCCCTGTTTTAAAAGATCTTCCAGAGGTTGGCCGACCGGATCAAATGCATGCGCATCAACCTGGCTTCGCTGTAATGCTGCCAGTACGGCATGGCCGCTTTTAAGTGAGATTTCACGTTCAGCGGAACGTCCACCCAGCAATACAGCTACTTTCCCAAGGTCACGAATGTTCATAGCTCGTTTCCTTTGTGCTGTCCGATAATGCGTACTTCCGTGACCAGCCTGATCTCGGTTTTCTTGTAAACGATATCTTGCACAGTATTAATCACTGTCTCGATTTCAGTAGCAGTAGCGTGTCCGCAGTTAATAATAAAATTGGCATGTAACGTAGAAATCATGGCATCACCGATCCGAAATCCCTTCAGACCACATTGCTCAACTAACCGGGCGGCATAATCTCCTGGCGGATTGCGAAAAACCGATCCTGCGCTGGGAAATCCCAAGGGTTGCGTTTTGATACGTGTACCAAGCAATGCTTTGACCGCCTGACGGGAAGATTCCTGCTGACCAGGGCGAAGTCTGAACCAGCCGCCGACAAACCAGCTGCAAGATGTATCGGGCGACACGACTTCATGCAATTCGACCTGACGGTAGCCGATACGGTAATCCTCAGGTGTTCGCTCATGCAATGTACCGTCGCGATCAATGGTTTTGACCCGCTCTACCCGTTCCCATGTTTCAGAGCCGTAACACCCTGCGTTCATTGCCAGTGCGCCGCCGACCGTACCGGGAATGCCGGCCAGAAATTCCGCACCGGCCAGGTTATGTAATGAAGCAAACCTGGCCAGCTTGGCGCAGGGTATTCCCGCTCCGGCATAAATCAGGCCACCATCCTCCTCTTGTTCAACCAGCAGCAGGTCATTAAGTTTTGCATGCAATGCAATCATTACTCCCGGTAGTCCACCATCCCGAACCAGAAAATTACTACCAAGGCCAATCATCATGACGGGTTCATCTTTCGGCCAGAAGTGTAAAAATACAGCCAAATCTTCCAGATCTGCCGGTTGGTAAAAATAGGCAGCGTGTCCACCGGCGCGCCAGGAAACATGCTGCTTCATGGGTTCATGTTGACGTAATTCGCCGCGTAGCAGATGTGTGTCGATACCGAGTGCAGGAGACTGCAAGCTCGGAGCATTTATATCGACTGGCAGTCGGGCTTTTGTCTGCATGTTTTTCAATCAACCTGTTATCAGTGTCAGCTTCATCGTTGGCTCTGCCAGGCCAGGTGCGATTTTTCCAATGGATCCGGCCCCCATAATGAGAACTACGTCACCCTCCTGTACAACGGTATGAACGGCGGATTTCAGCTCGTTGATGTGTTCAATATAAATAGGCTCAACCTTTCCCTGCACCCGGATCGCCCGGGCCAGAGATTTGCTGTCGGCAGCAATGATTGGTTCTTCCCCAGCTGAATATATTTCTGTCAGCAGCAGCGCATCCACACTGGATAACACCCTGACAAAATCCTCGAATAAATCCCGTGTACGACTGTAGCGATGTGGTTGAAACACCAAAACCAGGCGGCGACCGGGAAAAGCATTGCGGGCAGCTGCCATCGTGGCAGCGATTTCAGCCGGATGATGGCCATAATCATCAATGAGTGTAAAAGATCTTCGATCCGGCAAACGGATTTCACCATACTGCTGAAATCGTCTATCGACTCCGCCGAAGGTAGCCAGCGCTTTTACCATTGCTTCATCCGGTATATTCAGTTCATTGCCAACCGCAATGGCTGCCAGCGCATTGAGAACATTGTGTTTGCCTGGCAGATTTAATGTGATGTCTAGTGTTCGTGCCGAGCCATTGACACCAATATGGGCACAGAAATGCATCTTGCATTGATCGTGGCGAATATCGGTAGCACGTATTTGTGCATTTTCAGATGTAATGCCATACGTGGTTACTTGCTTGGAAACCATTGGTATGATGGCGCGTACATGCGGATCATCTGCACAAAGTACTGCCATGCCATAAAAAGGCAGATGTTCGATGAATTCGACAAAAGTCTGTTTGAGCCGGTTGAAATCATGTTCGTACGTGCTCATGTGATCTGCATCGATATTGGTTACCACGGTCAACACTGGTTGCAGATAGAGGAACGAAGCATCGGATTCATCCGCCTCAACCACAATGAATTCTCCTTTGCCCAGCCTGGCGTGGCTATCGACTGTTTTAAGTCTGCCGCCTATTACAAACGTTGGATCTTGGCCTGCTTCCGCCAGAATACTGGCAACCAGGCTTGTGGTAGTGGTTTTACCGTGAGTGCCTGCGATTGCAATACCCTGGTGCAGGCGTAACAACTCAGCTAGCATCATGGCCCGAGGTACCACGGGTATACGGCGTTCACGTGCTGCAATAACTTCCGGGTTATCAGGATGGATAGCTGTTGAAATGACGACGGCATCTGCAGATTGGATGTTTTCAGCCGCATGGGTATGATGAATGACAGCACCCAGGCATTGCAGACGTTTGGTGGTCGAATTGCCATTCAGATCCGAGCCGCTGATCTGGAAGCCTTGATTGATCAGCACCTCAGCAATCCCGCCCATTCCCGAACCACCAATCCCTACAAAATGAATATGCTTGATTTTATGTTTCATGGGCCTGTCTCAATAAGTTGTTGACAAACTGTGACTACGCTTTGTGCAGCTTCAGGCATGGCCAGCATGCGTGCATTGATTGCCATTGTTTGTAGTTGTGTGCGTGTACAAGTCATCAGCCATTGTGCAAGTGAGTTTGCGGTCAGTTCGGATTGAGGCCATAAAACAGCAGCATGGTGTTCACTCAAAAATCGCGCATTAGCCGTCTGATGATCATCCACTGCGTAGGGGTAAGGCACCAGAATACTGGCTACTCCTGCCGCAGCCAGTTCAGCAATCGTTAGCGCGCCAGCGCGACAAACTACCAGATCACAATTCTGGTAATACACAGCCATATCCTCAATGAATGCGACCAGATTACCTGTGACACCATGCTCAGCGTAAGCTTGCTGCAACGCAGCCAGATGAACTTTTCCGGACTGGTGGGTAACAAATGGCCGTTGATTTCCAGGAATCATGCTCAAAGCCTGTGGCAGCACGGTATTTAATGCCTGTGCACCAAGGCTGCCGCCCACCACCAGGATGTTCAGCTTGCCTGCCCGTTTTGCATAACGCACTTCCGGTGACGGGAGCTGCGCGATCTCTGTTCGTACCGGATTGCCGGTAACCTGAATCTTGCCTGCCTGGTCCGTGATGGTACCGGGAAATGCCAGCAGGATACGGCTGGCAATTTTTGCCAGTATTTTATTGGTTAGTCCCGCGATTCTGTTTTGCTCATGAATCAGCAACGGCTTGCCAGACAAAACAGCCATTATCCCTCCAGGAAGCGCCGGGTAACCTCCCATCCCGAGTACAATCTGCGGGCGTTGGCGACGCAATATGCAGAAACTTTGCCAGCAGGCTTTTGCCAATCTCCAGGGGAGCAACAAATAGCTGACCGGTTTTTTGCCGCGCAGCCCGGAAAAATTGATCAGCTCAATAGTAAAACCATGTTGTGGTACCAATGTGGCCTCCATGCCATTACGAGTACCCAGCCAGATAACTCGCCAGCCCTCAGCCTGCATGGCACGAGCTACCGCAAGCCCCGGAAATACATGTCCACCGGTTCCCCCTGCCATGATCATGATTGTGCGGGACAAGCTGTGAACTCCACATGTGGTGTATGCCATGGACCGGATTGCAGGTGTTTATTCATACATTTAGCCCTCTGCGTTTTTGCCGATTTTCCCAATCAATCCGCAGCAATATGGCAATTGCAATACTGTTGATAACGATACTGCTGCCGCCATAGCTCATGAATGGCAATGTCAAGCCTTTGGTAGGAAGCAGGCCCATGTTTACGCCCATGTTGATGAAAGCCTGAAAACCCAGCCAGACCCCGATACCTTGCGCGACCAGTGCCCCGAATTGATCTCCCTGGGTGGCTGCCGCACGGCCGATTCTGAATGTGCGGATTAACAGAAAGAAAAACAGCGCTATAACAGTGGCCACGCC
Source organism: Nitrosomonas sp. TNE100 (assembly GCF_055387135.1). Taxonomy (NCBI): domain Bacteria; kingdom Pseudomonadati; phylum Pseudomonadota; class Betaproteobacteria; order Nitrosomonadales; family Nitrosomonadaceae; genus Nitrosomonas; species Nitrosomonas sp. TNE100. Next base: position 151,853 of record NZ_AP040997.1, read on the forward strand.
TGCAAAACCAAGTTCTTCGGCCAGTACGGCAAACATGAAATCAGTGTGGGCCTCGGGCAGATAATTTAATTTTTCTACACTGCCTCCAAGCCCCACTCCCCACCATTCACCAAGCCCGAACGCGATTAGTGCATGGGTGAGCTGGTAGCCTTTATTGAATGGATCATTCCAGGGATCAAAAATAGCGTTGATCCGATCCATACGATAAGGCTCAAATATAATCAGCAGAATTAGCGGGATTGGTATCAGGCATAACAGCCCCAGAAACATTTTCAGGCTCATTCCGTTGATAAACATGATGGATAGCACGATGGCAGCTATGATCACTGCAGCCCCCAGATCCGGTTCCATCAGCAAAAGTAGGGAAACAATAGCCAGTAATGTAAGGATGGGCAGAAAACCTTTGAAAAAGTGATCCTTGTAAGCGGTTTTGCGTACAACGTAATCTGCTGTAAAAATCAAAATGAGTAACTTCATCAGCTCGGAAGGCTGGAAATTAAATATCACCAGAGGCAGCCAGCGACGGCTGCCATTGATTTCAAGGCCGATACCCGGGATCAGCACTACGGTCAGCAGTACAATACCTATTGCAAGCAGATAGTGAGAATAAGTTTGCCACTGGCGTAACGAGACCTGGAAAGCGACCATCCCGGCAAATATTCCCAATAGGATAGAAAGAGCTTGCCGGACAAGAAAATAATAAGTACCGCCCTCACCATATTTTGATTCGGCGATCGCAATCGAGGCGGAATACACCATGACCAGTCCTAGGCCCAGCAACAGCAGAACAGCTGAAAGCAGATGCAGATCTAGTTCGGGCTGGATTGGCTGATTATGTGTAGTGGATGGACTTATCATACGGTTAGTGACATGTCTGTGCCGTGAGTATAAATTTGTGTTCGATTCCCTGGACAGCGGTCGTAAAAACCTCAGCGCGATGGATGTAGTTGTTGAACATATCAAGACTGGCACAGGCCGGGGAGAGTAGAACGCTATCGCCACGCTCTGCCAGCAAAAAACTTACCCGGACAGCCTCATCCATAGTTGCCACGCGATGTACCGGTACATTGCAGCCCTGAATTGCCTGTGAAATTTTCTCGGCATCTCTTCCCAGCAGTACAACACCGCGTGTATGTTTGCTGACAGGCTGTTCCAGAGGTGAGAAATCCTGCCCTTTGCCATCTCCGCCTGCAATCAGAATCACGTTTTTTCGGAAACCATTCAGTGCGGCAACGGCGGAGCCCACGTTGGTGCTTTTGGAATCATCATAAAAAGTCACGCCATTGAACTCGGCAATCTTCTGCATGCGATGCGGCAATCCCTTGAAGATGTGCAAAGCATGCAACAACGGTTCAAAAGGTAGATCAATGGCCCGACATAATGCCAGTGCCGCCAGTGCGTTGGCCGCGTTATGCAATCCCGCGACAGCAAGTTCGCTGACTTTCATCAAGCGAGTGGTGCCCTGTGCCAACCACAAATCTGATCCACTGGGTAACACACCGAATTCATCGTCGAATGCCGGTGCGGACAAACCAAAAGTTAATTGTTTGCTGTTTTCGTGAGCCATGGCGTATACCCGGGCATCTTCCCGGTTGAGTACCTGCACACAACTGTTATGTGGATCGGGAAATATCCTTGCTTTTGCGGCTGCGTATTCCTCGATAATGCGGTAGCGGTCCAGATGATCTTCGCTGAGGTTTAATACGACGGCAGCATTGGGACGTAAACTGCTGGTGGTTTCTAGCTGAAAACTTGACAGCTCAAGTACCCATAAATGCGGCCATTTTCCTGTATCTATTCGCTGCATCAGCGCATCCAGCGCCGCCAGGCCGATGTTACCCGCTACTTCAACATCCCATCCGGTATTCCTTGCCATTTCACCTACCATGGTGGCAACAGTGGTTTTCCCATTAGATCCGGTAATTGCCAGAATTTTCGTACCCGGTGGCGCGTGCTGATCAAGTGCAATGGCGAACAGCTCGATATCTCCTATTACTGATACGCCCTGTTGCAATGCAGCCTGCACCAGTGGCTCGGCAATTGCCACGCCGGGGCTGATAGCAATTGCATCAATGTCCTTGAACAGCTCTGCCTTGAATGGACCACAGAAAATCGTTTCAAGCGGCACTATCTGACTCAGCAGCTCAAGATTCGGCGGGGTGGTACGTGTATCGGCTACGGACACCCGAGCTCCGGCACGGGAAAGCCACTTGACCATGGAGATGCCGGTCTTACCCATACCCAGAACCAATATTTTTTTGTCGGCGTAATTCATCGTAGTTTCAGTGTTGATAAGCCGATCAGCACCAGAATGATGGTAATAATCCAGAATCTCACTACAACCTGGTTTTCCTTCCATCCCTTGAGCTCGTAATGATGATGCAACGGTGCCATGCGGAAAACACGCCGGCCGAATAACTTGAAGGAGGCGACCTGGATCATGACCGATAATGCCTCCATGACGAATACCCCTCCCATGATGACCAGTACTATTTCCTGGCGAACAATGACCGTTATCACTCCCAATGCTGCTCCTAGCGCCAGGGCACCAACATCGCCCATAAACACTTCCGCCGGATTGGCGTTAAACCATAAAAATGCCAGACCGGCGCCAGCCAGCGCACCACAGAAAACAGCCAGTTCACCTGCGCTGGGAATATGTGGAATACCAAGATATTTGGCAAATATGGCGTGGCCGGCAACATAGGCAAAGATGGCCAGCGCGCCACTGATCATGACAGTGGGCATAATAGCCAGGCCATCCAATCCGTCCGTCAGGTTGACTGCATTACTGCTGCCAACGATAACCAGATAGGTCAAAATGATGAACAGAAATGATCCCAATGGGATGGCGACTTCCTTGAAAAACGGCACGATCATATCAGTGTGCTGAGGAAGTTCAGCCGTCATGGCAAGATATACTGCGACCAGCAACGCAATGATTGATTGCCAAAAAAACTTGGCTGAAGCCGAAAGTCCTTTGGAATTATGCTGTACGACCTTGCGATAATCATCCACCCAGCCAATTGCACCAAAACCCAAGGTTGTCAGTAGTACGAGCCAGATATAACGATTACTCAAATCTGCCCACAGCAGTGTCGTAATGATAACTGCCATCAGAATTAGTGCGCCACCCATGGTCGGAGTGCCCGCCTTTGTCAGGTGAGATTGGGGACCATCACTACGCACGGACTGGCCAACTTTACGCGTAGTCAGGCTGCGTATCATGGCCGGACCGATCAAAAAGGAGATGCTCAATGCAGTCAGCGCTGCCAGCATGGTACGTAGCGTGATGTAACTGAATACATTGAAAGCTCGGATATCTTCCGCAATCCATTGAAAAAGCGCCAATAACATTTTACGGTTCCCGTTGCAATGTCCGGTCGCAGACACAAAAAACAGTTTTAATCAGAGGATCTACCTTGTTCCTACTCAACATATCTATCCTGCAGTTGCTCGATCACACGCTCCATGCGCATGAATCGCGAGCCTTTGACCAGAACAGAAACATTCTTTCCCAGGCAGTCTTTTGCTTTTTCCAGCAATGTATCCAGATCGGCAAAATATTGTGCCCCGCTGCCAAATCCTGCAACGGTTTGCTGGCTTAATTCTCCCAGTGCCAGTAACGCATCTATGCCAGCTTTTGCAGCCTGTTGGCCGATGGTGTAGTGGAATCCTGCAGCATCCGTACCGAGCTCCCCCATGTCCCCCATAATCAGAATTTTTTTGCCGGGCATCTCTGCCAGAACATTCAGCGCTGCCTGCATGGAATCCGGGTTGGCATTGTAGGTGTCATCAATCAGAATAGATTGATATAGCCCCACTTTTTTCTGCAAACGCCCAGGAGTGCCCATGAAGTTATGCAGACCCTCGGCAATGGAGGTTGTGCTGATGCCGGCAGCCGTAGCAGCTGCCGCTGCAGCCAGTGCGTTGTAAATATTGTGACGGCCTGGTACCTGCAGCGTTATTTCAACTTTGTCGTCTGGCAGTTGCAACAACCATGCAGCTTCTGATGAGCTGGACATTTGTTGCGCACGGATTGCAGCAGGATTCGTTATGCCGAAATCCAGAATCTGTCTGCTTCCTGCCAGTTGTCGCCACAGCTGGGCATAAGCATCATCCGCGTTGATGATTGCAATGCCCTGTGCTCCCAGCCCTGTAAAGATTTCCCCCTTGGCACGGGCAATCGCTTCGGTTGTACCCAGGTGTTCAATATGTGCGGTGCCGGCATTGGTGATGACGGCAATCGTGGGTGCAGCCAGTTGACTGAGATAGGCAATTTCGCCAGCGTGGTTCATGCCCATTTCAATAACCGCGCAAGTATGCCCGGTATTGAGCTGCAACAGCATTTGTGGAACACCAATGTCGTTATTCAGGTTGCCGGTCGTTGCAAGAACGTTTCCTGATCCGAATTCATGTCTGAAAATAGCTGCAATCATTTCCTTGACGGTGGTTTTGCCATTACTACCTGTCACGGCAACCAGCGGGAGTGTAAAGTGCTGACGCCAGTTTGCGGCCAATTGGCCGAAGCCAAGCCGAGTGTCGTTTACTTTGATCCAGCCGAAATCAGATTTTGTCGGAACGATGACCGTATCGGTCGAAACCATTGCGGCAACGGCACCTTTTTCGATGGCAGTAGAAATGAAGTGCTGACCGTCAAACTGCTCGCCGGATAGCGCGATGAAAAGATCGCCCGGTCTCAGGGTGCGACTGTCTGTGCTGACCCCAGTGAATATCGGGTTGCCACCAGACCAATTTGAATTTGCATGCAGGGCTAGTGCAGCTTCCTGTACGCTCATCATCCCTGCACCTGCAATTCTGGACCAGCCAGGTCATGCAATACCTGCCGCACTACCTCGCGATCATCGAATGGATATTTTTTTCCTTGTATTTCCTGATGAGTTTCTGCCCCCTTGCCGGCGATCAATACAATATCGCCCTTGCGCGCACCATGAATAGCCCGGTAAATGGCTGCAGTGCGATCCGCTTCAGCCGTGCAGTGCTTGCCACTGGCCCCAAGCATGATTTCATTGATAATATCTGCCGGATTTTCATTGCGCGGATTATCGCTGGTAATAATGACTTCATCAGCCAGGTGTGAAGCAATCTCTCCAATCAACGGGCGCTTGCCGCGATCTCTATCTCCTCCGCAACCGATCACGCAAACCAGTTTTGCCTGGTTTTTTCGTATCCGTTTTTTCATGCGCGTACCGGCCAGTGTTTCGCGCAAGCCGGTTAATACTTCGTTCAATGCATCGGGTGTATGCGCATAATCAACGATTACGATGGGCTGATCACCTCCTCCCAGTTTTTCCATTCGCCCTGGAATTGGTTGTACTTGTTGCAAGGCAGTTATTGCATCATCAAGATCAACATTACTGGCAAGTAAAGTGGCCAGTACAGCCAATAGGTTATATGCGTTATAACGACCGGTTACATTACATTGCAGACTGGCGCGCCGATTACAAAATTCAACATCGAAGCTAATATGCTGTGTGGTAAATCGCAGATTACTTCCGTAGAGTATTTTTTGGTTACCGGTTGTACGGGCTGATGGATCAGGTTGCCTGAAACCGTAACCAATGATCGACACGTCTTTCCAGGCCAGCTGTTGTGATAGTTCCACGCCCAGTACCTCGTCCAGATTAAGGACAGCGTGTTGCAGCCCCTCCCAGAAAAAGAGTTTTGCCTTAGCAGCAGCATAGGCATCCATACTGCCATGATAATCCAGGTGGTCACGCGTCAGATTGGTCAGTACGGCAATCGAAAATTCCGAACCAGCCAGCCTGTCTTGAGAAAGACCATGTGAAGAAGCTTCCATAACCAGGGAGCGAGCGCCGTGCTGTAAATAGTCAGCCATCAGTTGCTGCAGATATACTGCATCCGGCGTTGTATGGTTGGCATGATTCAACGCTCCCGGGAAGCCATGTCCCAGCGTGCCAATGATGGCTGTCTTTTCCCCCAGTGTCATCATGGCCTGGGCGTACCAGTGACTACACGTAGTTTTTCCGTTGGTGCCTGTGATTCCAACTAGCCGTAAATGTCTGGATGGGTGGTCGTACACCTGGCTGGCAATTTTCCCGGCTTCATGGCGTAATCCAGAGATACCCAGATTGGGTATCTTCCACTCCGGTTTCCAGGAAAATCCTTGTTTTTCCCAGATAACTGCATTGACGCCCAATGCAATTGCTTGTGGAATATCGTTGCGTGCATCATGCTGTTCGCCAGCACAAGCCAGGAAGGTATCGCCCGGTTTCAGGGTGCGGCTGTCTGCCGCCAGACGTTGTATCTTGACGCTCAGCCGATCCAGCAAGCAAGCAAGATAAGTTTCATCTGATCCAAAGCGGGACGAAGTGCTCATCCCTTATCTTCCAGCTCTGCAGGAACAGGTGATATAACCAGATTGCCCAGTGGCTCATCAAACGGCACGTTCAATATGCGCAACGTACCTTCCATTACCCGACTGAAGACAGGGGCGGCTACTGTACCGCCATAATAATTTCCGCTTGAGGGTTCATCAATCATGATGGCGATGATTACGCGCGGATCAGACGCCGGAGCGAAGCCGACAAATGAAGAGATATAGCGATCTTTGGCATAACCTTTCTGACCTTTCAGGCGTTTGTGTGCGGTACCGGTTTTTCCTGCAACACGGTAGCCGCTGATGCGTGCACTATTGCCTGTGCCTTCAGGTTGAACGGCAAGTTCCAGCATTTTTCGGACTGATTGTGCAGTTTCGTGCGAAATGACTTTCTGGCCAACGGCAGGCATATCACGCTTTAGCAGTGTGACAGGCTTTAATTCTCCATCAGTGGCGAACAGCGTATAAGCACGCGCCAGCTGCATTAAACTGGCTGAAATGCCATGGCCATAGGACATGGTGGCCTGCTCGATCGGTCGCCAGGTATTATATGCACGTAACCGTCCGCTTGCCTCGCCGGGAAATCCAATGCCGGTTTCAGTCCCAAAACCTGAGCGGTTGAGCATTTCCCAGAAAGTTTTTGGCGGGAGCAACAAAGCAATTTTTGCAGCGCCAACATTACTGGAAGCCTGAATAACCTGGGAAACGGTCAGGTTGCCCTTGTCACGCACGTCATGTATGACAGCTCTGCCTATTTTCAGTTTGCCTCCAGCAGTCTCCATCAGCGTATCCGGCTTGATCCGGCCGGTTTCCATTGCCACAGCCACGACGAATGGCTTTAATGTTGAACCAGGTTCGAATGTATCGACCAGCACGCGATTACGAATTACTTCATTATTCATGCTGGCGCGCTGATTGGGATTGAAAGCCGGGTAGTTCGCCATTGCCAGTACTTCACCAGTTTGTACATCCAACGCTACGATGCTACCTGCTTTAGCGTGCTGTTCTTTTACTGCGCGTGCCAATTCCCGGTAAGCGAGGTATTGTATTTTACTGTCAATTGACAGAACGACATCCTGGCCCGGTTTCGGAGATTGAATCTGCTCGACATCTTCCACAATACGTCCGATCCGGTCCTTAATCACGCGCCGTTTACCATCCTCGCCGGTCAGCATGTCCTGCCACGCCAGCTCCATTCCTTCCTGCCCCCGTCCATCTATATCAGTGAAGCCCAGAATATGCGCGGCCAGCTCGCGTGCTGGATAATAACGATAGAACTCGTGCTTGAGATTTACTCCTTTTATATTGAGTTCAGCTACCTTTTCCGCTAATTCTGGAGGGAGCTGCCGTCTCAGGTATACAAATTTTTTCCCGCTGCGAATGCGCTGCTGGATGACTGCTTCTTCTACGCCCGTCAAACTGGCTAATTGTCTAATTTGTTCCGGTGTTGCATTTACTCTTTGAGGTTCGATCCATACAGATCTGACAGGTGCGCTAACAGCAAGGATTTCACCATTGCGATCCTTGATATTGCCGCGCTGCATATTTTGTTCGATAACCCGCTCGTGACGTGACTGCCCTTGTTGCTGAAGAAAATCCTTGTTCAGTGCCTGTAAGTAAATTGACCGGGAGATTAGTATGATCAGGCACGTCAGTAGAAGTCCCTGCACCAAGCGTGAACGCCATTCTGGAACAGGAGAGATTGTTTTACGGGAAGGATTGAACAAAACTTTCATTCGGTTGTGCCCGGAGTGTAATCAGGATGAATAGCCAGAATATTTCCGGTCGTAGGTGGCGTAATCATGCCAAGTTCTTTCCGGGCGATTTTTTCTACACGCGCAGACATGGCCAGTGTGCTTTGCTCCAGTAGTAGCTGGCTCCATTCGGTTTCTAGCTGCTCAGTTAATTTTTGTTCCTTTTCCTGTTCCATGAAAAGTTTACGTGCTTCATACCGTGCGGTCACAATACCCAATCCACAGATAATCAATATTACAAATAGAAAAATATTTAGCTTGATCATCTGCTTATCGCGTTTCTGGTTTCCAGTTTTTCTGCCACCCGCATGACAGCGCTGCGTGCTCGTGGATTGGCGGATACTTCATCCGATCCTGGGCGAATTTTTTTACCGATAATTCTTAATTTTTGCTGATTGTGTAAACGGCTTTCCTCCTCCCTGATAGGCAATCTTCGCGGCAGAGTATCGGTACCGGTCTGCATACGCATGAAACGCTTGACAATGCGATCTTCTAATGAATGAAAGCTGATCACCACCAACCGGCCGCCTGTATTCAGCAACTCCACACATTGTGGCAATGTCATTGATAGTTCTTCAAGCTCCTGGTTAAGGTGAATCCGTATCGCCTGGAAAGTACGTGTCGCTGGATGCTGTCGATCATCCCGGTGACCGCGCTTACGCACAACTGCTGCGACAATCTCGGCAAGCCGAAGCGTGGTACTGATGGGCTGGCGTGCCTGCTCCATAACAATTGCACTTGCAATCTGTCCTGCGTACCGCTCTTCGCCGTAGGTTCTGATTATTTCCTTTAATTCTGTTTCTGACGCCATAGTCAGCCACTCTGCTGCTGTTTTACCCCGGCTGGAATCCATGCGCATATCCAGGGGACCATCATGACGAAAGCTGAATCCGCGCGAAGCTTCGTCCAGTTGAATTGACGATACACCAAGATCCAGCAGAATACCGTCAACCCGGTTTATGCCCAGCGACTGAAGTGCTGTGTACATTCCGGCATAACTGCTGTGTACTGCCTGAAATCTTTCATCCAGGATGGATCGAGCTTCGGAAATAGCCGCCGGATCCTTGTCAAACGCGATTAACTGGCCTGACTTGTCCAGTCGCGACAGAATCAGGCGGCTGTGGCCACCCCGGCCATACGTTCCATCCACATAGATGCCGCCTTTTTGAATATTTAGCGCATCTACAACTTCTTCCAGCAGAACGGATATGTGCACGGCGTTACCGGCACATTACAGTGAAAATCCTTCCAGTTCGGGAGGAATATCTCCGTCCTTGCAAGCAGTTGCCGTATCGATTTCCAGATCCCATTTTGCCATATCCCAGAGTTCAAATTTTTCGCCTTGTCCCGCGAGCACGACTTCTTTCTGTAAACCGGCAAATTGCCGCAAGGGGGCGCTGATCAGAATGCGACCGGAGCCATCCATTTCCACGTCACAGGCATTACCGATAATAAGTCTCTGCAAACTTCGAATCTGTGGGTTGAAGCTAGAAAAGCCGCTCAGTTTCTTTTCAATTGGTTCCCACACGGGCTGGGGGTATATCAGCAGGCATCTGGAGGGATCAGCAGTCACAACGATGTTGCCTCCACAATTGGCAAATAATTCATTCCGATATTTGGCGGGAATCGCGAGCCTTCCCTTGCTATCGAGATTTAATTGAGTGGAGCCACGAAACATTTCGTCCCTTTTGATTTCAATGGAGGTGGCTGTTTAATATTTGAATCGTATTTACTCCACTGGCATCCACAATTCTACATATTTCACCACTTTTTGCCACTTTACTCAATAAAATTTTCAGGGTCAAGTCGGGAGGAATTTTTATATTGTTGTGACAATTACTTAACAGATTTTTCCGGTAATCATTTCAAATAAAATCACCTTGTAAAGACAGCTTATTTCGGGATTTGAATATGGCATAGTACAAACCGGGAGAACATTTCAAACCAGACCGATATGGCTTTGGTATTTTGGGAACAGGCAGTTAATGACTTGTCGGGACGTGATCCGATGATGCACCGGATCATTCCGAGCATCTTGGTTATGCCCGGCATGATCCTGCCGGGCGTGGGGGGCGGTATCGGTCTCGATCCGCTGGATGATCTTGCACTTGTTATCGACATTGATCGACAGCTTGTAGCCGAAGTGGCTCTTCGGGCTTCTTCGTCCAGGTCACGTCGGTATCCTTCTTGCGCCGTGTCACCGGCTTCCAGTCGAATGCCTTGGGTAAATCTCTCCAGGAACAACCGGTATGCATGCGTACAGTATGCCTTCGACAGTTATCCGCAAATCTTGCTTGTTGTAGATGTTGTCGTGAAGCAAAATAGCCAATAGCTTCGACCAAAGTTCGGCATTGAGCAATAATCGGAGTATTGCAAGCTCGTATTGTTGTTGTTGTGTGAAAGCTACAACGATATGAGTGTTTCTTTAAATCAATGGCTTGAGACCAAACGGGAACAGGCCCTAGGCGCAGTATAATTACCGAAGAAAAACAGCGGTGATTCAAATCATTTGGACAAATACCATGACTCAACATATTTCCTGCGATTTACACGACTATATCGAAGTGGCTTGTATGTATGGCTATCAGGTCAGGTTGATCCTGAAGGACCAGTCAACTGCGGAAGGGAAGGCGAAGGATATTCTGGCGGATACTGAAACGCGTGAGTTTCTGCTGCTGGAAACTGAAATCGGATCCCAGCAGGTTGAATTAATTTTTCTCGATAAACTGCAAGTACTGACTCCGGATGCACGATTTACTGAAGTTGTCTTTTCCGGATCCTGTGAATCCTGAATCCGTTACGATCCGGAAACTGCCTGAATAATCAGGCTAATCAGGCGCGCAATCCGTCATCCGGCGGGCTGACTTTTCCAGATTCCGGCTTTCGCCGGAGTGACACAGCCTGAATTAACAGCGTAGCGGAATAACCGGTCTTTTCCCGGTCAGCGTCTACCATCGTACCACATCGACAGCTTCTTTTTATTACGCAATGAGCCCAAGGGAGACAATACCAGGTAAAAAAACTGCCTGGTAATCTCCCATCCACTGTAAAGCCTGGTTTTTCTGGAGGATGTTTCGAGCGGGTGTTTGCTCAAAATTGCAAACTTGAGCTTGTGCTGGCGGCCATATTTCTTGAGTTTCCGGCTCAATTCGATTTCTTCTGCCGCGTACAGTGTCAAATCAAACCCGCCTACCTCTTTGAATGCGATGGCATTGCATACTATCAGCGCCCCAGCAGCCCAGCCAAGCTGCACTGACAGCAGCGTCCATATTCGCAGCAATATCTCCGCCCATCTGGGCTGATCCGGCATATAAAGCGTGCTGCCCGCACCGACATGCCTGCCTTGTTTGATCAATTCAAACATATCACCTACCAGTCCGGCATTCATAAGGCAATCGGCATCCATAAATATCAGCCATTTCCCTTTGGCAACATCTGCGCCAGCAGTTCTGGCACGCGCAATATGATTGATCGGCTCAAAAACCACCCGGGCACCTGCTCGTTTAGCCAAACGAGCCGTTGCATCAGTAGAATTGTTATCCACTACGATGACTTCATGGGTATAGCCATAGGAGCGATTCGCCATCACTGCATCGGCAACTGAACGCAGGCACTGCTCGATCAATTGCTCTTCATTGAAAGCTGGAATGATAAAAGAAATGCGCATATAACCTATTTCAATAATAAAAATTCAGTAATTACTGCCATTACCGAGCGTTCATCGTAAATCGCAGAATTACAACCTTGTTCAGCTTACAATATAAAATTTGGGTAAGGATAGATATGCCCAGAAGCCTGCATTTATAATTACATCTTCCAATTTTAAACAGCTTGATTTCACGCGCCCCTGCCATATGATCTGGAAACCCAATGTTACAGTCGCCGCAGTTGTTGAACAGAATGGTAAATACCTGTTGGTGGAAGAAATTCCCAAAGGAACCGAGATAAAACTCAACCAACCAGCCGGTCATCTGGAACCCGGTGAGTCCATTATTCAGGCGTGCTGTCGAGAAGTACTGGAAGAAACTGGCCATACCTTTCAGCCTGAGGTGTTAACCGGCATTTATCATTGGACATCGACCTCGAATGGTATCACCTACCTGCGCTTTACCTTCTCCGGTCAAGTTACTGCTTTTGATCACGAAAGAAAACTCGATACCGGCATCATACGGGCAATCTGGCTCAATATAGATGAAATCCGTGCAAAACAGGCATTTCATCGCACACCGCTGGTAATGCAATGTATTGAAGACTACCTCGCCGGGAGAAACTATCCGCTGAATATCCTGAAGTACTACGGCTGAGAGCCAACCAGCTAACTACAAAATTCCGCACAAGGAATCTACATATGAACCGGTATGGTAACCCATGGGCTTTCTACACTCTTATCTAGCAAGGATAGAAACAGCAATCCCATAACCATACAAATCACGATGCTGCCCAGCTTGTTTTTTGTTATACAATCCGGTGGTGGTTTATGTTCTAACCCGAATCAAAAGAATCGAGCCAGAATCAAACGGCCCGGTTAAAAGGAAATACACTAAGCAGCACCAAAATTTGAAATCATAAAGTGGAGGAAATATGAAGAAGGTTTTTCGAAACAGATACGTTGCCGGGCTATGCCTCGCAATATCAATGTTTCTGGTATCGTTGCCCGCATCAGCTCAGCTGATGCTCGCGCACGAGGGGCATCATGATGACTCAGGGTGTAAAGTTGATGATGGAGATTTTCCTGTTGCGATCAGCATTTATGAAGTTCCGGAAGGGAATATTCCTCCTATGCATTCATATTGCAGTCATGTTCCCAATGCAGGCAAGATCAATATGACGATTGAGCTTTCCGATGCCAAGACACGTGAAGTTCCTATCGCTGTCAGGGTCCTTATGGAAGGACATGAAGGTAGTGAGCACGGCGCACATGAAGTGCTGTATATGCCTGCCGAGAAATATTCTTCCGGTATTATCGTGGTTGCAACCAATCTTGAACAAGTTGGGCAGTATAATGTTCAGCTGGAAACAGACGATGGTGCAGGCAATGTCAAAACAGCCGTCAAGATCCCGCTGCATATTGGAGAGGGGAGTGGCCACAGTCATGGATCCAACTTTGGTACGATGGAATTGATTCTACTTGCTGGTGTGGGCATAGCAGGTGCTTTCATTTTTCTTCGCAAGAAAGATCCCGCAAAAGCTTAACCAAGATAATATCAATTAAATATGAAAGCATGCAGCATTGTGTTGCCCAAATATAGAGCTGCATGCCTGAATACCTGGATACTCGAAAAAAGTGGCGCAAGCTATGCGTAAGCATACTCCCAACCATTTTCTTACAATAAAAAATCATGGCACTCAGTTTGATATCCCCATCGTTTTCTCATCAAGGCCTAATTCCAGCAGATCATACCTGCGACGGTGAGGACTCTTCTCCGAAGCTCATCTGGACAGGAGTACCAGAAAATACGAAAAGCCTGGTTCTGATCGTTGATGACCCGGATGCACCTGATCCACAGGCACCCAAAATGACATGGGTACATTGGGTACTTTACAATATTCCAATTACGGTTGATAACCTGCCAGCACAAGTAACCGTAGATAGATTGCCTGCCGGTACTTTGGAAGGTATAAACGACTGGGGAAGAACTGGTTACGGCGGACCATGTCCACCAATCGGAACCCATCGCTATTTTCATAAGTTGTACGCTCTGGATACTATATTGCCCGATTTGAACCAACCAACCAAAGCTGTTCTGGAAAAAGCCATGCAAGGTCACATTATTGCTCAGGCTGAATTAATCGGACGATATTGCCGCCCAAGCAACGCCTGAAACACAAACAGCCAAGTTAAAAGCCAACAAACTGCATCATCCTGTTAATCCTGGCTGCTGACTCCGATACTGCTATCACTCTTGTTAATATGTCTATCAAATCACGTATCCGTACTATCCCACACTACCCTCGCGAAGGGATTATGTTCCGGGATATCACCACTCTTCTGAAAGATCCAGTCGGATTGCGTATAACTATTGATGAGATTGCCGAGCGTTATCGGGCTGAAAAAATCGACAAAGTTGTCGGAATAGAATCTCGTGGTTTTATCTTTGCCGCACCGGTTGCTTATGCGCTGGGGGCCGGATTTGTTCCCATCCGCAAGCAAGGTAAATTGCCGGCAGAAACCATCAGCTGTGATTACCAACTGGAATATGGTTACGATAAGATTGAAATCCATGCGGATGCAATCGATAAAGACGACCGTGTGCTAATGATCGATGATCTAATTGCAACAGGTGGAACGATGGAAGCAGCGATCAAGCTGGTTCAGGAGATGGGCGGAAAAATAATCGAATGCTGTTTTGTGATTGATTTACCTGGTGTCGGTGGAAGTACACGGCTGCGCCAACAAGACCATCCACTGTATTCTCTGTGCAGTTTTGATGATTGAATCTGCTGGCGGCATCCTCGTCTCTGGATTAAACACGTATACAGATATCTAATTTCTGTTCAAACAGAATCGTTGCAATGCTAATATCCGCAGCAGATTAGCCGCAATCCTGCCGGTTAAGATGCCGGAGCAACTTTCCGCAATAACAAATTTTATATCGACCCAGCCTACTGGCTGCCGTGGAGTCCGTTCACATGTTAGATATCCAGCAATTACGTAGCGACCTACAAAATATTACTACTTGTCTAGCCCAAAGAGGTTACAACTTTCCTGTGTCCGATTTTGAGAATCTGGAAAGCCAACGTAAATCCATACAAACCCTGACTCAAACATTACAGGCAAAACGTAATTCAGCTTCTAAGCAAATTGGTATCGCCAAACAGCAGGGAGAAGATGTCAGTACGATCATGGCTGAAATAGCGAATATGGGAGATGCGTTAAAGCAGGCGGAAAATCAGTTCGAATCTATTCAAACCAAACTACAGCAATTGTTGATGGAAATTCCCAATCTGCCTCATAACAGCGTTCCGACAGGCAAGAATGCAGATGGCAATCTTGAAATAAGGCGCTGGGGAACGCCCAAGAATTTTGATTTTACAGTCAAGGATCATGTCAGCATCGGTGAGCATCTTGGGTTGATTGATTTTGAAACCGCGGCAAAGCTGAGCGGGGCACGCTTCTGCCTGCTGAAAGGCGGGGTGGCGCGGCTGCATCGCGCGCTGGCGCAATTTATGCTCGATGCCCATACGCAAGAAAATGGCTACAACGAGGTCTATGTGCCTTATCTAGTTAATGCGGACTGTTTGCGCGGAACTGGACAGCTACCCAAATTCGAACAAGATCTCTTTTCTGTACTGACCAACGCACAGGATGAAACAGATAATGTAGATAAAACAGGCATGGTTGGCCTGCGCCTCATTCCTACTGCCGAAGTCCCTCTTGCCAATATCGTTCGCAATACGATTGTTCCTCTTGAGCAGCTTCCGCTTAAGTTTGTCGCTCATACTCCGTGTTTCCGTTCCGAGGCGGGAAGTTACGGTAAGGATACACGCGGATTAATCCGTCAGCATCAATTTGATAAGGTCGAACTGGTACAAATCACCCATCCGGAAAAATCTTACGAAGCATTGGAATCGCTGGTAGGTCATGCCGAGAAAATTCTCCAAAAGCTGGAGCTGCCTTATAGGATCATGTTGTTGTGTACAGGAGATATGGGATTCTCTGCCGCCAAGACTTACGACATTGAAGTATGGCTACCCGCACAACAAACCTACCGGGAGATATCATCGTGTAGTAATTGTGAAGCGTTCCAGGCGCGACGCATGCAAGCACGCTTCCGTAAGGGGCAAGATAAACCGGAACTGCTGCATACACTTAATGGCTCTGGACTAGCAGTAGGACGAACGCTGGTGGCCATCTTGGAAAATTATCAGAATGAAGATGGCAGTGTTACTATCCCGGAAATTTTGCAGACTTATATGGGCGGCATCAAGCGGATCAGCCTATAATGTATGCATGTTCGTCTGTATTAACTACTAGAAATGGAGGATTCTGATGCAAAATGACAATCATGATGCCACCCATACTGATAAGGATGTTACCCAACTTGCCGAAGAAGTCAGGAAAGCAATAGAGCAGGGTGGTGATGTGGAAAATGCTGTCAGAAATCTTACACTCAAGACTATGCACTCTAACGGTCTGGATATCGAATCCCTGAAACAGATAGCAACCGCTGTAATGGAAGGGGCTCAGGCTGGTGCGCAGCAGAAAATAACGCATGCCACAGGGCAATCTCAAACAGCGCGATCACAAATCACCCAGGCAGTCAGCGGACTAGATGGTGCTTTTGCTCAATTGGCCGGTGCTTCCAAGCTGGCTCTGGAAGAAGCAGCAGGAAAAGCAAAGCAGTTCTCCGACAGCGACCTGGCCAAAGCCCGGGCAGATTTGGAAGATCTGGAAGATGTATTTCTGGATACCCTGAAACAGACGGCTTCCGCCACACAGGGTTTGATTGCTGAAACACTGCAGGACCTGCTAACACATGCACAACATAATGGCACCGCTGTGGGCAGACAGATCAAAGATACGCTGGCAGTTTTGGCGCATCAAGTAGCTTCAGCCGGCCGGGCACAATTTGAAGCGGGCGTAAAACTCACTCAAATGACTGCAGATCTTCTGTACAAAATTTCTACCGGGGTCTTATCCGGCATCACCAGTCAAACTGATCGGGATAAAAAATAATCATTTCTCCGATCCAGAAAATCTGTCGAAAATTCTGGCGCGCCTCAACCTGGTAAATAATAACGGTTAACTGGGTTGAGCAAGCTATCCAGCTCGTAACAAAGCGGCTGACCTGTCGTAATTGATAAGCGCATCACCTGTGCGCCTGTCAATCCTTCCAATTGCATAACTAAAGTTCTTAAAAGCCCCTTGTGCGAGACAATTAGCAAACGTTTCCCCTGCCTGATTTCAGGGAGAATCGTTTGCTGCCAGAAGGGCTGTACGCGCACCAATGCTTGTTGCATACTTTCTGCCAGAGGTAACTGGGCATGATTAACTGCTGCATAGCGCTGCTGGCTGGCGGGTACACGAGGATCATTTGCCATCAGCAATGGAGGCACCGCATCAAAATGGAGCTGGCTTTTCAGTACCGGCCAGATACCAAATCTACGAATGGCAGCCCAAGGACGCATGCCCTCCAGTGCGCCGTAATGACGTTCATTCAGCCGCCAGCTCCGATGAACCGGGAGATGGCTCAGGCTCATTTCCGATTGTACAAAAGCGAGCGTATCTCGTGCGCGCTTTAGCTCCGAACAGAAACAGATATCAAAACTAAAACCTGCCTGCTTGAGACGCTGGCCTGCTCTTCTTGCTTCCTCCTCACCTTGCAAGCTGAGTGCAATATCACTCCAACCAGTAAAGTGCCTGTCTTTATTCCAGACACTTTTCCCATGGCGGAGCAATACCAGCCGGGTTAACTTTTCTGTTTTACTCACAAATATGATTGTAAATTTTTAGAGACAGTAAAAGTTACAAAAATATTAAACATCAATCCCGTACATTATTTTTCTTTACTGCCGCCGTAGATTCCTGCCAGATTTGCCTCAATGCAGACCACAATCCATTACGATTGGCTTGTAAAATCAATTGGTTATCACCAAATTCCTGTGCAAGCCTCTTTTGAGCCTTGCCGAGATTGTGGTAGGGCATGCTCATGAAAAGATGGTGTGTAGCGTGGTAACGCAGCCCGACCGGCGCCCATAATCCAGTCATAAAATTACCGGGGACATTGATGGAATCAAGATACTGCTCAACCAGTGTCAGATGATAATCACCTCTATGACGATACGCATGGGCAGCCAGAGTGCGCAGTGAATTCAGGATAAAAATTGCGACAGCAACCACATACCAGAGCACCAATACCTGCCAGGATAACTTCCCCAATATCACACTGGCTACGACAATTACTGCAAACAAAAATGTCGCCAGCTCCTGCAGCTGCCAATGATGATCGTTACGTACAGCATTTGCTCGACGAATATAGGCTGGATTAATTGTTAGCGAAGAAGCACGCTCCCAGATAATTTTCCGCAAGGGTGGAATCAGATACGAAATTGGAGTCAGCAACAAAAACCGCATCACCAGCAGTAGCGGCAGAATCAGTGAAAGCAGTACATAACCTACTAACCCTACCGGATGTTGAGTGGCAAAGGGAAGATATTCCCCATCTTCAGAGGTGCCATAGATAGCCGGTTTATGATGATCATAATGCACGCCGTCATAGGTAAAAGACGGGATCATAAATGGAATGCCACAAGTCAGATTCCACACCAGTCGGAACATTTTGAACGTTCCTCGCTCAAGATGGGCAAGCTCATGGATGAAAATTGCAGCACGATAAAAGGCAAATATCGCTACCCAACAAGAAAGTATTTGCCAGATGGAAAACCATGACATGTGGAATGCCGTCGCGAAAGCTGCCCATCCCAGCATGATGTGAAACAGAAAATCTGACCAGTAAATTCCAGGATCAGGCGTCATTAGGTCACGCACCAATGCACGCGCCTCATATAAGGGAAAATTGACTTGTATCGTATTATCGTTATCAGCAGCCATGAGGGAAAATATTTTTCAAATTTATCCCCAGTTAGAAATCAGGTGTTTGATTATCAGCTGGTTTATATCTGGATTGGTTCCGTTAATTTTGCTGAAATCAGGCATACCGGGCCAACCAGCGTCAAAAAAAGTTTTACCAGCAAATTCTCTGGCTTGTGCATAACGAGGAATAACGTGAAAATGGACATCAGGGTCAACCATCATCAACATCAGGTAATTCAATTTGTCATACTGAAAGGCTTTTCTTAAAGCAACGTCAATCTTGCCAGTCACAATTTTCAGTTCAGTAAAACTGGCACTGCTCAACGCAGAAAAACTTTGTACCGGTTCATGCGCAATCAAAACCAAAGCACCCAAGGTCAACTGGGCTGGACGCAACAGCACGCTCCAATACTGAAACTGGCAAATAACTGTGTCTGGCGCGCCAAACTTCTGCATGGTGCCATTAAATATTTTCATACTCACTATCTTTTCTCCAGATCAGCCTGGTGCCTGCAGGAACTGATCAGATTGCGATTGATCTGCAGCAATCTCCACACAAGAGAAGTAGTTTCTCGCCCTCTGTAAATCCTGAATAAAGTCAATTTCACACCAGTGATTACCAACAACCGAGTGGCTACTTACTATACCTTGTTTAGCTAACGCACTGATAATAGCCAGATACCACGATCCAAGTTTCTCCGGTTCGCGTAATGCCTGCTCCACTGCATTACGGAAAAGCCGCGCACCTTGCCCGCTGAAACGAATCAGTCCAATTGATTCTGCATTGGTTTCCTCTACAGACAGTTTCTTGCTGACCTGTTTCACTTGGCCTAGCAGATCAAGCTGAACCTTCATGTCATCGTCATCAAATTTTTCTTTAAAATCAATGCATAAAGTGATTGGTGCTATTTGTGTGCGCAACACACCTGACAGCAAATTATCTTCCAGCAGCGTATCACCATTCAGTAATAGAAATCCGGTATTCATCTCTTCACGTGCAATCCAGCAACTGGCCAGATTATCCGCTACTTCGTAGAAAGGATTAAACACAACCCGAATATTAGAATGATTCGGATAGCGTTCGGCTAACAGCATTTCCACTTTGCCAATTTGGAAGCCGGCGACGATTACGATTTCCTGGATACCATTGGCCAGCAAGGTATCAATCTGCCAAACAATCACCGGTTTGCCTGAAACTGGCAACAGGCATTTAGGAGTATCTTCAGTCAAGGGTAATAATCGTCTGCCCTGCCCGGCACTCAGAATGATCGCCTTACCCGGAAAATCATCAATTTGATCAGTCATTTTTATATCCGGCTCTATTCAATTACGGGTTCTTTCGATATATTCACACATTTAGCAGTACGCTCATTTTTCTCAATTCATCCGCTATATGCCTGATAGCAGAAAGAAAAGCGTCAACTTCTTCAATTGTATTATCTGGCCCCAGACTTGCCCTTACCGCACATCGCGCCAGAATAGTTGGTACATTCATGGCTTCCAGTACATGACTTTTACCGGGTACAGTACTGGAACAGGCAGCGCCACTGGCAACTGCAAATCCTCTTTTATCCAGGCGAACAACTAAGGTATCGCCTTCTATATCTGGCAATGCAAAATAACAGGTATTAGGCAAGCGAGAAGCATCCAATCCAAATACCGTAGCACCCATCGCCAGCAAACCATGCTCCAGATGATCACGCAACTTCACCGTGTGTGCCATTGATTCAGTTAGCCTGGATATAGCAAGTTCACAAGCAGCACCAAATCCGACAATAGCTGGCACATTCTCGGTACCGGAGCGCAGCCCATCTTCATGGCCGCCTCCGTAAATGAGCGGTTTAAGTGGTAGACGCGCATCAATAATCAGCGCTGCAGCCCCCTTGGGCCCGCAAATTTTATGTGCAGACAACGTCATGGCATGTATGCCAAGTTCATCAAAATTTACCGGAACTTTACCAAATGCCTGCACTGCATCGGTATGCATCCAAGTACCCTGTGCCTTTGCAGCCTCAGCAATGGAAGTAACATCCTGAATCACACCAGTTTCATTATTTGCCAGCATTACTGAAACCATGGCTGGTTTTTCTGCAACCAGCATTTCCGTTGCTTCATCCGTATTTACCTGTCCTGCAGCATCCACTGACAGATAATGCAGTTGCCATTTCTCACCGTTTTTTCTTGTCAGTGCCTGCGCGGTACGCATGACGCATGGATGCTCAATTGCACTTACAATCAGTGCGGAAGGCTTCAGGCTATCTGCTACACCGCGAATAAACAAGTTATTTGCCTCAGAACCACCACTGGTAAAAATGACCTGTGCAGGCCGAGCTCCTACCGCCTGAGCCACCTGTTCACGCGCCTGATCAATTGCTCGGCGTGCAGCCAATCCAAGGGAATGACTGCTAGACGCATTACCATAATGTTCACGGAAGTAAGGCAGCATCGCTGTCAGCACTGCATCATCCACTTTAGTAGTGGCATTATGATCAAAATAAACTTGAGTCATGAGATGTAAGAATCGGTTAGTACACCGGATAGCTTGTATCCGGCAAACTCCTGATATAGAAATCAATAAAGAACGAGTATAGTCAAATTTGTGGACTGCGGATACGATCTTTCAAATATCTGCCTCAAATTAACTGGCAACAGATAAATCACTCGATGGTGCAATCACAAGATACCTGCCCAGAGGGTGATGCATCTAATTTGTACGGTGGCAAGAAAAGAAGAGGTGTTTTTGGCGTATCTTATAGCAAGCAAGCAAGCAAGCAAGCAAGCAAGCAAGCAAGCAACGCCATGCCAGTGGATAAAGCGATGGTGGGTATTCTCCCGTAGTCCGGCGGTAAATCCCTCCCTATGCCCCTTCTCTGCCCGGTAAATGCTCATCAAGTAGCAACCAGCTTATTTGAAATATCATGCCTGCGATGGGGTTGTGTTGTATGAGATCCTTTTAAAAATAAAAGAATCTCATATTTTCAATCTCGTGACTACGCCATCTAAGTTAAAATCGACATTTCTCATTCGCGTTGACTGGGTAGGGTGATCAGGGTAGAATCGCCGCACTTTTTTAGGGACATTTCACTTTTTAATTTTTCGACGTATCCGCTTGGATTATGTTTCTGATTAAGCACAGACCGCTTGGTATTGTTCTGCTCTGGCAACTGACATTTGCATTTGTGGTGGCGATTGTTTGTGGTTTGTTGTCAGGTGTAAGTGGCGCATTCTCTGGTTTTTTTGGTGTATTAGTCAGCGTAATTGCAGGAGGTGCTTACGCAGTTTTGGTATCCAGGCACAGCGGATATTCTGCAGGTGATGTTTTACGCACGGCACTTCGTGCGGAAGCTGTGAAAATATTTTTAATAGTAATGCTGTTATGGATCGTGTTTGCAGCATATAAAGATTTGAAGCCTGTTATATTTATTGGTTCGTTTACTGTTGCTGTATTGATGTCAAGCATGGCAGTGTTTGTTTCAGAAAAGCCTCCTGTTAAATGAACATATCAAATAACGTAATAAAGGTAAGTAGATGTCAACTGAAGCTGAGTTAAACCCAACATCGTACATACAGCATCACTTAACACATATGACGATGAGCATCGGAGAGGGTTCATTCTGGGTTTTGCATGTGGATACACTGGTGATGTCATTGATACTTGGCGTGATCAGTCTTGGTTTTATTTGGATGGTTGTTAGGAAAGCTACGTCGGGAGTCCCCGGTAAAACACAGGCTTTTGTTGAGTTGTTGATAGAATTTATAGATGATCAGGTAAAAAATACATTTCACGGAAATCGTCATGCCTTTGTTGCCCCGGCGGCGTTAACAATTTTTGTCTGGGTTCTTCTGTTAAATTCCATGGATTTTTTGCCTGTCGATATTATGGCGTGGATTTACGAGCACTTGTTCGGTCTGCATAACTGGCGAGGTGTGCCGACGGCAGATGTTAATACAACTTTTGCACTTGCGCTTTCTATCTGGATGCTAACAATTTACTTCAGCATCAAAGTAAAGGGTTTTGGAGGGTGGATTAAAGAGTTGTTTTGCGCCCCTTTCGGCAAGAATCCTATATTGTGGCCGTTTAATTTGTTGTTGAATCTGATTGAATACATCTCAAAGCCTTTATCTCATTCTTTGCGACTTTTTGGGAACATGTATGCGGGTGAGATTATTTTTATGTTGCTCGGTATGTGGGCGGCAACAGGGATCGCCGGTACAATTTTTGGAGCTGTCCTTGGTGTTGGTTGGGCAATTTTTCACATACTGATCGTGGTGTTGCATGCGTTTATATTTATGATACTGGCTGTGGTTTATCTTTCCATGGCGCATGAATCACATTGATTTAAAAGGTTTTTTGTTATTAACTTGAACTAAAGGGAAAAATATGGATAACGTTCAATTTCTTGCAATGATTCAGGCGTATACCGGAATTGGTATTGGATTAATGATTGGTTTGGGTGCAGCGGGTGCGTGTATTGGTGTGGGTGTGATGTGCGGCCGATTTTTGGAAGGTGCTGCTCGTCAGCCTGAAATGATTCCTACCTTGCAGGGTAAGGTGTTTTTGTTGCTGGGATTGACTGATGCTTCATTTATTATTGCCGTAGGTTTAGCAATGCTTTTTGCATTTGGTAACCCATTGTTAGCTGTTGTTCAGTAAATTATTGAATTAGTTGCCGAATGTAAATAAGGGGCTGTTATGAATATAAATTTCACATTGGTCTCGCAAGCGATAGCTTTTTCCATATTTATATGGTTTACCACAAAATTTGTGTGGCCGTATTTGTTGCGTGCTATTGAAGAGCGTCAGCAGAAAATAGCGGATGGCTTGGCAGCAGGTGAGCGTGGTAAGAAGGAATTGGAGCTTGCCAGCCAGCGTTCATCAGAGGTATTGAAAGAAGCCAAGCAGCGTGCGGGTGAGATCGTTATTCAGGCGGAAAAAAGAGCTTCTGACATCATAGAAGAAGCTAAAAAGAATGCTCGAGTTGAGGGTGAAAAAATTCTAGCCGGAGCTAAAGCGGAAATTCAGCATGAGATTTTTAGTGCGCGTGAATCATTGCGTCAACAGGTGGCGGGGTTGGCAGTGCAAGGTGCTTCAAAAATTCTACGTCGTGAAGTAAATGCCAAGGCTCATGCTGATCTACTGGCATCAATAGAGACAGAGTTAAAATAAATGGCTGAAGCGATAACAATTGCACGACCGTATGCAGAGGCAGTTTTCAGACTTGCTCAAGGAAGTGAATCTTTGTCACTCTGGTCGGAGATGCTTGGGATTGTCAGCTCTGTTATTCAGGAATCTCAGGTAAATGCTTTAATCGGTAACCCACAAATCCCATCAATAAAACTGCGTGAAATCGTTTTCAGTATTTGTGATAAAGAACTAAATGAAGATGGAAGGCGTTTAATTTCATTGTTGATTGAAAATGGACGGCTACTTGTATTGCCGCAGATAAGCGAGCTGTATGAGCAGCTTAAGGCGCAACATGAGAGTGTGCTTGAAGCGGAAATAGTATCAGCATTTCCTCTTGAATCGTATCAGCTGGAAAAGCTCATATCGGTTCTGGAGGCAAAATTTCAGCATAAAGTAAAGGCTCAGGTAAGTGTGGATAGTGGGCTTATTGGTGGCGTAAAAATTGAAATCGGTGACCAGGTGATTGACAGTTCTGTGTCCGGAAAGCTGGAAGCTATGGCGGCGACTCTCAAAAGCTAGGAGTGATATAAAATGCAGTTAAATCCATCAGAAATCAGTGAATTAATCAAGAGTAAAATTGAAGGCCTTTCTGTTACATCGGAATTTCGTACACAAGGAACTATTGTATCGTTAACGGATGGTATCGTTCGAGTGCACGGTCTTTCTGACGTAATGCA
The DNA here is from genome assembly GCF_055387135.1 of Nitrosomonas sp. TNE100. NCBI lineage: Bacteria > Pseudomonadati > Pseudomonadota > Betaproteobacteria > Nitrosomonadales > Nitrosomonadaceae > Nitrosomonas > Nitrosomonas sp. TNE100. Next base: position 176,364 of record NZ_AP040997.1, read on the forward strand.
AGGCGAGATGCTGGAGTTTCCGGGTGGGACGTATGGCCTGGCGTTAAATTTGGAGCGTGATTCGGTTGGTGCGGTTATCTTAGGTGCTTACGAACATCTTACGGAAGGGGATATCGTAAAATGTACTGGCAGAGTTCTTGAGGTTCCTGTAGGAGAGGCTTTGCTGGGTCGTGTCGTAAATGCTTTAGGGCAGCCGATTGATGGTAAAGGACCTATAGCTGCACAGGGAATGGAACCAATAGAGAAAATTGCTCCTGGCGTCATATCACGTAAATCAGTTGATCAACCAATGCAAACTGGCTTGAAATCGGTTGATTCAATGGTTCCGATCGGAAGAGGGCAGCGTGAGTTGATCATTGGAGATCGGCAGACAGGTAAAACAGCAGTTGCAATTGATGCGATCATTAATCAAAAAGGTGAAGATATGATCTGCATCTATGTTGCAATAGGTCAGAAAGCCTCATCAATTGCAAACGTGGTGCGTAAACTGGAAGAAGTTGGTGCCATGGCATATACCATTGTGGTAGTGGCTTCTGCTTCTGAATCAGCAGCTATGCAGTATATTGCACCTTATTCTGGCTGTACCATGGGTGAATATTTTCGTGACAAGGGGCAAGATGCGCTGATTGTCTATGATGACCTAACTAAGCAGGCATGGGCTTATCGTCAGATTTCTTTGTTGTTGCGCCGACCTCCTGGTCGTGAGGCTTATCCGGGAGATGTTTTCTATCTTCACTCTCGTTTATTAGAAAGAGCAGCAAGAGTGAATGCTGATTATGTTGAAAAAGCTACTGGTGGAAAAGTAAAAGGAAAAACAGGATCGCTAACCGCGTTACCTATTATTGAAACTCAAGCAGGTGACGTAACGGCATTTGTACCTACTAACGTAATTTCAATTACGGATGGTCAGATATTCCTTGAGTCTGATTTATTTAATGCAGGTATACGGCCGGCAATCAATGCTGGTGTTTCGGTTTCCAGAGTCGGGGGCGCTGCTCAGACCAAGGTCATCAAAAAACTAGGCGGTGGTATTCGTTTGGCTTTGGCGCAATATCGTGAACTTGCTGCTTTTGCACAGTTTGCTTCTGATCTTGATGAGGCCACACGTAAGCAACTGGAGCGTGGAAAAATGGCTACCGAGTTAATGAAGCAGGCGCAGTACGCTACATTAAAAGTTTCAGAGATGGCATTAACACTGTTTGCGTTAAATAAAGGTTATTTTGATGATGTTGACATTAAGCGCGCTCTTGCTTTTGAGTCTGCATTAAAAAGCCATGTTCGTAGTCATCATGCTGCAATACTGGATAAGATCGAGACAACCAAGGAGCTTGACGCTGAAACAGAAAAGGCGTTAGAAGCAGCTATTCAGGAATTTAAGCAGAACGGGATATACTAACCCATGGCAAGCAGCAGAGAAATACGAAACAAAATCAAGAGTATTAAAAATACGCAAAAGATTACGCGTGCGATGGAAATGGTTGCTGCCTCCAAGATGAGAAAAGCACAGGATCGCATGAAAAAGGCGCGTCCTTATGGCGAAAAGATTCGTAATGTGGCCGCACATATGAGCAAGGCGAGTGTTGAGTATCGTCACCCTTTTCTGATTGACCGTAATTCTGTTAAAAGAGTAGGAATTATTGTTGTGACATCAGATAAAGGGTTATGTGGCGGGCTGAATACTAATGTATTACGTAGAGCTCTCAATGAAATACGAGTTTGGGGAGCCGAAGGCGAGCAAATAGAAGTTTGCTGCATAGGTAACAAAGGTTTGGGATTCATGAGTCGTCTCGGTGTCCAGGTGATTTCACAGGTTACTGGTTTAGGTGATGCACCTAATATGGAAAAATTGATAGGCGCAGTTAAGGTTGTCTTGGATGCTTATACTACTGACCATTTTGACAGGGTATATATTTTCTATAACCGTTTTGTCAACACTATGAAACAAATACCGGTTATGGAGCAACTTCTCCCGCTGACTGACGAGCATATGAGGGATGATAGTAATGAAGCCAAGCCTGCTCGCGCTCCATGGGATTATATTTATGAACCTGAAGCTAAACCTGTTATTGACGATATTATGATCAGGTATATAGAGGCACTCGTATATCAGGCAGTTGCTGAAAATATGGCTTCCGAGCAATCAGCAAGGATGGTTGCTATGAAAGCAGCCTCCGATAATGCTGGTAATCTAATTGACGAACTGACACTCATTTATAACAAATCTCGTCAGGCAGCTATTACCAAAGAACTTTCAGAAATCGTCGGTGGAGCAGCGGCTGTTTAAGTATTGTAAATTTGTATTTAGGGAAAAGTGATGAGCCATCAAGGAAAGGTCGTTCAATGCATTGGCGCGGTAATCGACGTAGAATTTGCATCAGAGGGAATACCAAAAGTATATGACGCTCTGGTAATGGAAGGGTCGGAGTTAACATTGGAAGTACAGCAGCAGTTGGGAGATGGCGTTGTCAGAACCATTGCACTTGGATCGTCAGATGGTCTGAGGCGAGGGATGATGGTTACCAATACACAAAAGCAGATATCGGTTCCTGTTGGTACCAAGACGCTGGGGCGCATTATGGATGTTCTCGGTAGGCCCATTGATGAAATGGGAGAAATTGGTGCAGAATCATTCATGCCCATTCATCGGACTGCCCCTGCTTTTGATGAACTGTCAGCCTCGACGGAGCTGCTGGAAACTGGAATCAAAGTTATTGATTTGATTTGTCCTTTTGCCAAGGGAGGCAAGGTTGGGCTTTTCGGCGGTGCTGGTGTAGGAAAAACTGTCAACATGATGGAGCTTATCCGTAATATCGCAATTGAGCATAGTGGATACTCGGTATTCGCTGGTGTGGGCGAGAGGACACGGGAAGGAAACGATTTCTATCATGAAATGAAAGATTCCAATGTATTGGATAAAGTAGCATTAGTTTATGGACAGATGAACGAGCCACCCGGAAACCGTTTACGTGTTGCGCTAACAGGTTTGACAATGGCTGAGGCATTTCGCGATGAAGGGCGTGATGTCTTATTCTTTGTAGACAATATTTATCGTTACACTCTGGCGGGGACGGAGGTTTCTGCATTATTAGGGCGTATGCCATCTGCAGTTGGATATCAGCCGACACTTGCAGAAGAAATGGGGCGTTTACAGGAAAGAATTACTTCTTCTAAAACGGGTTCAATTACGTCAATTCAGGCTGTATATGTACCGGCTGATGACTTGACCGATCCGTCTCCGGCAACGACGTTTGGTCACCTTGACGCTACTGTAGTGTTGTCGAGGGATATCGCTTCTCTTGGGATTTATCCTGCTGTTGATCCACTCGATTCGACTTCACGTCAATTAGATCCCCTGGTTGTTGGCGAAGATCACTACAACACAGCGCGTGAAGTTCAGCAGACATTACAGCGTTACAAAGAGCTGCGTGACATCATTGCTATTTTAGGTATGGATGAGCTTTCACCAGAAGATAAATTATCGGTTAGTCGCGCACGAAAAATACAAAGATTCCTGTCGCAGCCATTTTTTGTTGCCGAAGTCTTTACAGGATCACCCGGGAAATATGTTTCATTAAAAGAAACCATTAAGGGCTTCAAAGGAATTATTAATGGTGAGTATGATGATATTCCCGAACAGGCTTTTTATATGGTGGGCGGAATTGAAGAAGTGCTAGAGAAGGCTAAATCATTCCAATAATAAATATCTATTTTATAGGTAATCAATGGGTACGATATTCCACTTGGATATAGTGAGTGCAGAAGAATCGATTTATTCCGGACCTGCAGAATTCATTGTTGCTCCGGCAGTGATGGGGGAGGTAGGAATATATCCTCAGCATACCCCTATGCTTACTCGTATCAAATCAGGTGTGGTACGGGTAAAGGCACCACTTCAAGATGATGAAGAAATTTATGTTTCGGGTGGTATGCTTGAAGTACAGCCCGATGTTGTAACAATTCTGGCAGATACTGCTGTGCGGGGGCAGGACTTAGATGAAGCCAAAGCCTTGGAGGCGAAGCGCAAAGCAGAAGAAATCATGAAAAATAAGACTTCTGATATTGAATATGCACGGGCACAAGCTGAATTAATTGAAGCAACAGCCCAGCTGGCAGCTATTCGGAAACTAAGAAAAAGGAGACACTAAAGTTATCTAATTAGTGTTCAATGGTAGTGTGTTTATAAAAAAGGGCGATTCATAATCGCCCTTTTTTATAAACAAAAGGCATTTTTGCTAGCTGTCTTATTTATTCCATCCTTTCCCTTTCCAGTACACTTAATTTGCGTGTGTTTGCCACTGATAATTGTGCAAGAGTGATAGATAATTCTTGGTTTAGCAGATACGCCTTTGACTGCATAACCATAAACAAAGCATTTCAAGTAAGGATTAACTTGTGTTACAAATTGATGTTGTCATACTGGCAGCCGGGATGGGTAAGAGAATGCGGTCAACTTTACCCAAGGTTTTACATCCTTTGGCCGGAAAACCTATTTTATCCCATGTTTTAGATACTGCGCGTACCTTGTCTCCTACAAAAATATGTGTGATTTACGGGCATGGCGGAGAGCTGGTTCGGCAAACTGTTGGTAATGATCCTAATCTTATCTGGGTAAAACAGATACAGCAGTTAGGGACGGGGCATGCAGTAAAGCAAGCTCTGCCTTGCTTGGGGAAGAATGGTATTACGCTGGTTTTATTCGGTGATGTACCATTAGTAAAGAGTAATACACTCAAATCCCTGATTGATAAAGCATGTGAAGATAACCTGGCTTTGCTGACTGTAGAATTAAATGACCCTGCCGGTTATGGGCGTATCATACGCGACCCTAAAACAAATCGTGTCCAAGCAATTGTAGAAGAACAGGATGCCCTGCCATCGCAGAAGAAAATTCGTGAAATTAACACGGGTATCATGGTTCTTCCGAATATGTATCTGGAGAGCTGGCTCGATAGGCTAAGTAATGCCAATACTCAGGGCGAATACTACCTTACCGATATTATTGCAATGGCTGTTAATGATGGGGTCCAAATCGAGACTTCCAGCCCCGCATCTGATTGGGAAGTGGTTGGTGTAAATGACAAGATTCAATTGTCTGCCTTGGAGCGCGCCCATCAGCAGGATGTTGCAAAGAGGCTTATGGAGCAGGGGGTGATGTTTGCTGATCCTGCGCGCTTTGATGTGCGCGGCCAGCTGATTTGCGGACATAATGTTGAAATCGACATCAACTGCGTATTTGAAGGTAATGTACGCTTGGGTGATAACGTGAAGATTAGCGCAAACTGCATACTTAGAAACGTGGCCATCTCGGATGGATCGATTGTCCATCCTTTTAGCATGATAGAAGATACAGAGGTAGGTAAAAATTGCCGTGTTGGCCCTTATGCTCGCATCCGACCGGGGACACAACTCGACGACGCTGTACATGTTGGAAATTTTGTCGAGATTAAAAATAGTCATATAGCTTCTGGGAGCAAGGTTAATCACCTCAGCTATATTGGTGATACTGAAATGGGCAGACGGGTGAATATTGGTGCTGGTACGATTACTTGTAATTATGACGGAGCCTTTAAACACCAAACGATCATTGAAGATGACGTGTTTATTGGCTCTGATTCGCAGTTGATCGCTCCGATAACGGTGGCCAAGGGATCGACAATTGGCGCTGGATCCACTATTACGCGTGATACGCCTGAAGGTCAGCTAACATTATCCAGGATTAAACAAATAAGTATTGCCAACTGGAAGCGGCCGAAAAAAAACAAGGATTGATGCTGTTTATACAAGGTAGAGCTGAGTAGAGGATAGGTTATGTGCGGTATTGTAGGTGCAATTGCGAAAAATGATGTTGTACCATTTTTATTGGAAGGATTATCCAGGCTTGAGTACCGTGGTTATGACTCGGCAGGAATCGTAGTTGCAGATGGTACGTTGCATAGATTGCGGACAACGGGCCGTGTTTCTGAGCTGAGCAAGCTGGTTCATGCCGGAGGAACATCAGGACTTACCGGTATTGCGCATACTCGTTGGGCAACGCATGGGGCGCCTTCTGAGCGGAATGCTCACCCGCATTTTTCTGGTGATCAAAGAAAAATTGCTGTTGTACATAATGGTATTATCGAAAATCACGAAACTCTCCGGCAACGTTTAGAACAGGAGGGATTTAAATTTCTGTCAGATACCGACACCGAAGTAATTGCTCATTTGATTTCGCTTTATCTTCGTAAGACCGATGATTTGCTGGATGCTGTCTGCTATTCCCTTGAGGAGTTGCAGGGCGCATATGCTATCGCCGTTATGGAAGAGGCGCGTCAGGATCGCATTGTCGTTGCCAGAAATGGGGCTCCACTCTTGCTCGGGATAGATGATGGTGGACTTTACGCTGCTTCTGATGCCTCTGCACTGGTACAGATTACGCAGCGGATTGTGTATCTTGAAGAAGGAGATGTGGCGGAGTTGTCCAGTGATGGATATCGTATTTTGAATTGCCTGAATACAGTAAACGGCTGTGAAGTCACTCGTGAAGTAATTGAGAGCAGCTTGACGCGGGATGCGGTGGAGCTAGGTTCATATTCGCATTTTATGCAAAAGGAGATCTTTGAGCAGCCGGTTGCTGTGGCAAATACCCTGGAAATGGTATTGAATGTACAATCAGTGTCTCCTCAATTATTTGGCAGTGAAGCACAAACGATTTTTGCTCAGACTCGGGGAATATTGATACTCGCTTGCGGGACCAGCTATCATGCTGGTCTGGTTGCAAAATACTGGTTGGAAACAATTGCAAGACTTCCTTGTAATGTCGAGATTGCCAGTGAATATCGATATCGCAATCCAATTGCTGATCCAGCTACGCTGGTTATTGGTATTTCTCAATCTGGTGAAACTGCGGATACTCTGGCTGCGCTAAGTTATGCTAAATCATTAGGCCATCGCTACAATTTAGCAATTTGTAACGTGCCGGAAAGTGCCCTGATTAGGCAAACTAATCTGCGCTTCCTGACTCGTGCCGGCCCTGAAATTGGAGTTGCCTCCACAAAAGCTTTCACTACGCAGCTGGCAGTTTTGCTGTTGTTTACAGCAGTGCTTGCAAAGATACGCAACAAATTGCCGACTGAAGACGAACAGAAAATGATTGCCGCATTACGGCATTTGCCAGTTGCGATACAGCGTACGCTTCAAAGTGAGCTGGAAATTAAAAAATGGGCAGGAGATTTTTCCCAGAAACACCATGCTCTGTTTCTGGGGCGCGGCGTACACTACCCAATCGCATTGGAGGGGGCGCTGAAGCTTAAGGAGATTTCGTATATTCATGCTGAAGCTTATGCCGCAGGTGAGCTCAAGCACGGCCCTCTTGCGCTTGTAGACAGTGGAATGCCTGTAGTTGCCATAGCTCCGAATGATGTGTTGCTGGAAAAGCTGAAATCCAATTTGCATGAAGTGCGTGCACGCGGAGGAGAGTTGTACGTCTTTGCAGATGCAGATTCACGTATTGAGGAGAGTGAAGGGGTGCATATTATTCGCATGGATGAATATGGAGGTGTACTTAGTCCCATTTTGCATACTATTCCGTTACAGCTATTGGCTTATCACGTGGCTTTGCAAAAGGGTACCGATGTTGATAAACCCAGAAATCTGGCAAAATCCGTTACGGTTGAGTAATTGAGCTGCTTTGATTTTCAGCTTGCGATTAAAGTATCCAAGTACTCTCTGGCCCGACCAACAAGGCACACGGCTGCGGCATGCTTTATACAATGATGCTGGAATGGTAGCATTGTAGCCTTTCAATGATTAGAGGAAGTCAATGGCTGGTCATAGTAAGTGGGCCAATATTAAGCATAAAAAGGCCGCGCAAGATGCAAAACGAGGAAAGATTTTTACTCGTCTGATTAAGGAAATTACAGTTGCTGCCCGGCTGGGTGGCGGAGATCCTGGTAGTAATCCCCGTTTAAGGTTGGCGATGGATAAAGCCTTTGGACATAACATGCCAAAGGATAATGTCGAGCGTGCGATCAAGCGCGGGTGTGGTGAGCTTGAAGGCGTTAACTATGAGGAAATTCGCTACGAAGGCTATGGGGTATCCGGGGCTGCTGTCATGGTTGATTGCATGACGGATAATCGTACACGAACCGTGGCGGATGTTCGTCATGCATTTACCAAGCACGGTGGCAACTTGGGAACGGATGGTTCTGTCTCTTATTTGTTCACACATTGTGGCCAATTATTATTTGCGCCAGATATTGATGAAGCGCGGTTACTGGAAGTTGCGCTCAATGCAGGTGCGGAAGATGTTATCGATAATGATGACGGCAGTCTGGAAGTTATTACCAGTCCGGATACATTTGTAGCAGTCAGAGACGAGCTGGAAAAGGCTGCTTTTAAGGCTGAACTGGCTGAGGTAACCTGGAAACCGGAAAACGAAATCTTGCTGCAGGGTGATGATGCAGCCAAAATGCAGAAGCTGTTGGATGCTCTGGAAGATATAGACGATGTACAGGATGTTTATACTACTGCAGTCTTAGACATCTAATCTTGTTACCTTCCGGCAAGAGCATCCGCATACTGGGGATTGACCCTGGCTTACGTATAACAGGTTTTGGTGTTATCGAAAAAAATGGAAGCCAACTAACCTACCTTGGGAGTGGCTGCGTAGTAACCGAAAAATCCGGTTTACCGGATCGCTTGAAGACCATCCTTGATGGACTGAATGAAATTATTTTGCAGCACCAACCGGAGCAGGTTGCTGTAGAGCAGGTTTTTGTCAATATCAATCCTAAATCGACGCTGTTGCTCGGACAGGCTCGCGGTGCCGCAATTAGCGCAGCAGTTCTTCATGAACTTTCCGTATACGAATATACTGCTCTGCAAATCAAGCAATCTGTAGTGGGGAATGGCCATGCCCGGAAAGAGCAGGTGCAGGAAATGGTGATGCGATTGTTGAGGCTGGGAGAACGCCCTCGCCCGGATGCGGCTGATGCGTTGGCCTGTGCCATTTGCCATGCTCATGGAGGAACAGGCTTGCTTGCCCTGAGTGTGCGTAATCATCCGAAACGAGGTGGTTGTCCGTGATTGGTAGAATTACCGGGTTGCTGCTTGAAAAACATCCTCCGCTGGTGTTGGTTGATGTACAAGGTACCGGTTATGAAATTGACGTGCCGATGAGTACTTTCTGCAAGTTGCCTGATATTGGCAAAAAGGTAACGCTCCATACCCATTTCTGGGTACGAGAGGATGTACATTTGTTGTTTGGTTTTATGACGGAGCAGGAACGTGCGCTTTTTCGCCAGCTTACAAAAATTTCTGGTATTGGTGCGAGAACAGGTTTGGCGATTTTGTCCGGCTTGAGCGTCACAGATCTCCATCAAGCTGTGGTATCGCAGGACAGTATTCGCCTAACCAAAATCCCCGGAATTGGAAAGAAGACGGCGGAGCGTTTATTACTGGAGTTGCGCGATAAGATCGATCCAGTAGCGATCCTTTCTGAAGCGGGAGCGGCTGCATCTAACGTTGACAAAGACATTCTCTCTGCACTATTAGCACTGGGCTATAATGGCCGCGAAGTTAACCGGGCATTAGAGCAATTGTCGGAAGGTGTTACGGTATCTGACGGTATTATGCAGTCACTTAAATTTTTGTCGAAAGTAAAATAACGTTTTGGCTGATCTTAAATGATTGAATCGGATCGGATTATCACTGCCTCTCCGTTTTCTTCCCAAGAAGAAGTAATAGAACGCGCACTTCGTCCTGTTCAGCTGGATGACTATGTCGGTCAGGAAAAGATCCGTGAACAATTGAAGATTTTTATTGAGGCTGCCAGACAAAGGCAAGAAGCACTGGATCATGTGCTGCTGTTTGGCCCGCCCGGATTGGGTAAAACGACACTGGCTCATATTATTGCTCGCGAAATGGGTGTGAATTTGCGCCATACTTCCGGCCCAGTACTAGAGCGCGCAGGTGATCTGGCCGCTTTGCTGACCAATCTGGAAGCCAATGATGTATTGTTCATTGATGAGATTCACCGGCTTTCTCCCGTTGTTGAGGAAATCCTGTATCCGGCGATGGAGGATTACCAGTTGGATATCATGATCGGCGAGGGAGTGGCAGCAAGATCAGTCAAGATTGATTTGCCAAGTTTTACTCTAGTGGGAGCGACTACGCGAGCGGGTATGTTGACCAACCCACTGAGAGACCGCTTTGGAATCGTTTCCCGTCTGGAATTTTATACTTCCGATGAGCTCAGCAAGATTGTTACCCGTTCTGCCGGGTTGCTTGATGTCGATATTACTGCCGATGGCGCCAGAGAGATTGCATGCAGGTCACGGGGCACGCCACGGATCGCCAATCGATTACTGCGCAGAGTCCGTGATTTTGCTGAAGTCCGGGCGAACGGACGTATTGATCGCCAGGTAGCAGATGCTGCATTGCAGATGCTGGATGTTGATGCTGCTGGTCTGGATGTACTGGATAGAAAGCTTCTGCTAGCAGTGCTGGAAAAATTTGGCGGTGGTCCGGTAGGAGTGGATAATCTTGCTGCGGCTATCAATGAAGAGCGTGACACGATTGAAGAAGTGCTGGAGCCTTATCTTATTCAGCAGGGTTTTCTGCAGCGTACGCCTCGTGGCCGAATGGCAACAACCATGACTTATCAGCATTTCGATATCATCCCTTTACAGCAAGCCGCTACACTCGGTCTGTTTAACCCAGATTGAAAGCCGGTAATAACCCGCAAACCAAGATTCAATATCTTTCTGAAGAGTATTTTTACAAAAATGAAAGCTGCTTTTTTTTATCCCGTGCGTGTCTACTACCAGGATACTGATACGGGAGGTGTTGTATATCACGGATCTTACCTCAACTTTATGGAGCGCGCCCGTTACGAGTGGTTGCGCGATCTGGGGTTTACGGTGGATACCATGATCCGGTCACATAAAATGATTTTTCTTATTCGTTCACTCAGTATCGAGTACTTCAAGCCGGCTGTACTAGACGATTTGCTGGACATAACTGTGAAGGTAACAGAAATGGGCAGAAGCCGGATAACGTTGCAGCAGCAGATTTTACGTGAACAAGGTACACTTGCCAGCGCAACTGTTCATGCAGTATGTGTCGGATCAGATACGTTGAAACCGATTAGTATTCCAGTGCCACTTCGTCAAAAAATAGAAAACGGCCATTATGAGTAAAACCATCACCCAGGATTTATCATTTCTTCACCTGATTAGCGGTGCAAGCCTCCCGGTTCAACTGGTTATGCTGCTATTGTTGTTGGCTTCATTTATTTCCTGGTGGTTTATTTTCAGAAAATTATTTACCCTCCGTCAGGAAATCAAGCAAACCGATGAATTTGAAAGCGTATTCTGGCGCGGATCAGATTTGAATGCGCTGTATCAGCGAGCGGCCAGTGCGCGCCATGCAGCAGGTAGTATGGAGCGTATTTTTGAAGCTGGATTTCGTGAATTCACCAAATACCAGTCGGGGATCGATATCGGTCCCATCATGGACAGTACGCGCGGCGCAATGCGAGCTGTTTACCAGCGGGAAATGGACAGGCTTGAATCACATTTATCGTTTCTGGCTACTGTAGGATCTGTAAGTCCGTACGTAGGATTGTTCGGAACGGTGTGGGGGATTATGAATGCCTTTCGTGAGCTGTCCAATGTTGGTCAGGCGACCATCGCGCATGTTGCGCCTGGTATTGCTGAGGCGCTGATTGCAACGGCAATGGGGCTTTTTGCAGCGATTCCGGCCGTAATTGCCTATAACCGCTATGCTAGTGATACCGCTCAGCTCGCCACTCGCTATGAAAGTTTTATAGAGGAAGTATCCAACGTTTTGCAGCGTCGTGTGGCTAAACCTCGGGATATGGCAAATTTCTCATGATTCCGCGTCGCAGTAAACGCCGATTAATGAATGAAATCAATGTTGTGCCGTATATTGACGTTATGCTAGTGCTGCTTATAATTTTTATGATCACAGCACCGCTTATCCAGCCCAGCCAAATTGAATTGCCTGAAATCGGTAAATCATCTGTACCTCCAGCAGAGCCTTTAGAAGTCACAATTACCGCAAATGGTAATCTCACGTTACGTGATCGTGCCGGTGCGAACAGGGAGCAGCAGGTGAATCACAACCAGCTAGTGGAGCTGATCAAGGCCAGGCAGGCACAGAATACCAATCAGCCTGTCGTGATTGCAGCAGATAAAAATGTTCGTTACGAAAAGGTAATTCAAGTAATGGATATGTTGCAACAGCAACAAATCCGTAAAATCGGGTTGTTAACCAAGTCAAAATAACTATCGGGGTGTATGCGCAATGGTCTGGCTACCCGGGAATAAGAGCGAACCGGGAAAACTGCGTGCGGCATTGTTTGCCCTGTTGGTGCATGCAGCATTTCTCGCTTTGCTGGTATTTGGCCTGAACTGGAAGAATGAAGCACCTGAAGCGATGTCCGTTGATTTATGGGCAGATCTGCCTCAACGTCCGATCAAGCCTATATCACCTGTTGCGCAAGTAACATCCCAGACCGAACCAGCTAAGCTGCAATCCCGGCCACAACAAAAAGCTCAAACCCAGCCTCAGCCGGTGATCAAGGCGACACCCCCTCCGGTGCGTAAACCCGAGATTGCACTTAAACCCGAGATTGCACTTAAGGATAAAACGGAAAAACTACAACCTAAAGAGGAAGTGAAAAAACTGGAACCGGTGAAAAAGGAAGTGTCAAAAGAAGAACCAGCCAAGAAATCGGTAGAGAAACCAGCATCCAAGGAAGAGGTAAAGAAACCAGAGTCGGTTAAGAAAGAGGCACCCAAAACTGAATCTATCAAAAAAGTTGAACAGAAAGCCGAGAAAAAGGATGACGCTCGGCAGCAGGCTGAAGCACAAAATCGGGCTCGGCAGCGTGAACAGCAGATGGCTGCAGCAAAGGCAGCCCAAGCCAGAGCGCTGGGTGAAATCGAAAAATACAAAGCCATGATTCAGGCCAAGATTCGTAGCCGGATTATCATGCCGCCGGATCTTCCGGGGAACCCTGCAGTTGAGTTTATGGTGACCCTGCTACCGGGAGGAGATGTGCTGACAGTCACTTTGCGCAAATCAAGTAGTTATACTGCTTTTGATGAGGCAGTGGAAAGGGCGATTTATCTAGCGAAGCCCTTGCCTTTGCCCCCGGATCCCGGATTGTTTAATGAGTTTCGTAATTTAAATATTACTGTTTATTATCGTGAATAGTTTTTGACCTACCTCTACAACATGGCATGGTGATTCATATGCGTAATTTTTTGTATTGTACTGGTGTGTTTTTGTTGTTATGGATAAATACACCGCTACAAGCTGCTCTTAATATTGAGATCTTTGGTGGTGGGGCTAACAGGATGCCGATTGCCATAGCTCCGTTTAATGGCGGAAAAGAGCTTCCCCAGGATATTTCGGTGATTGTATCGGCTGATCTGGAGCGCAGCGGGATATTTAAACTGGTTGATCCGTTGGGGTTAACCTCGCAAGAGCCAGTGAGCTATGTCGATTGGCTGGGGCGAGGTGCGAGTGCGCTGGTTATCGGCAGCACATCAATGTTGCCGGACGGGCGGGTGGATATCCAGTTTCGCTTGCTGGATGTTGCCAAACAGGTTCAACTGACTGGATTTAGCGGTACCGTTACGATCGAACAGCTGCGTGCCTTTGCTCATCGTATTGCGGATATTGTATATGAAGCACTGACAAATGAACCTGGTGTCTTCAGCACGAGGATTGCCTTCGTCAGAAAACAGGGAAGCCGCTATGCATTGCAAGTGTCAGATTATGATGGGTTCAATGCACGTTCACTGATCGAGTATACCGAGCCGATCATCTCCCCGGCTTGGTCGCCAGATGGCAGCAAAATTGCTTACACTTCCTTTGAAAAGAAAAAACCAGTGGTTTATGTGCAGGCGCTGGCAACCCGTGAACGTAAGGTGGTAGCAAATTTCAAAGGAAGTAACAGTGCCCCGGCCTGGTCGCCTGATGGTGGAAAATTGGCAGTGGTTTTGACATTGCATGGTGGATCACAGATTTATCTGATCAATGCGGATGGTAGTGGACTGCAGAGGATTTCACAAAGCCCGGGGATAGATACAGAGCCCAGTTTTTCACCGGATGGAAAATGGCTGATATTTACTTCTGACAGAGGAGGAAGTCCGCAGATATATCGTATGCCGGTATCTGGCGGTGCTGCCGAGAGGTTGACCTTTGAAGGAGATTACAATGTCAGTCCGCGTTATAGCTCGGATGGAAAACGGTTTGTCTATATCCACAGAAATTCTGGCCGATTCAGCGTTGCTGTACAGGATTTATCGACTCGCCAGATGCAATTACTAACGGATTCCAGTTTTGATGAATCTCCCAGTTTTTCCCCCAATAGCCGCATGGTTCTGTACACGACGGAAGTGAGTGGGCGTGGTATATTATCCATCGTTTCCAGTGATGGCCAGACGAGAAGTCGATTTTCGCAGGAAGCGGGTGATGTCCGGGAAGCGGTTTGGGGGCCGTTGCTGAAACAGCGGTAATGTGGATAAGAAACGCTCACTGGATGTGGGTTATTTATTTATTTATTTATTTATGGTGAGAAATGAAAAAATTTTTAGCAGTGCTGGCGATTAGCCTGCTGTCAGCTTGCGCTAGCGATAATGCACAACAAACTTCTGATATTGAGGATCATTCGTATAGCAGGGGAGGAGAAAGTGAGGGTATGCGAAGCGGTACCGGATCAGATAGATTTGGGATGAATCCTTTACAGGACCCGAACAACATATTATCCCGGCGTAGTGTTTACTTTGATTTTGACAGCTATACAGTAAAGGGCGAGTACCGCGACCTGGTTCTTGCGCACGCTGCCTATTTGCGTGACAACCTGAACGCACAGGTGTTACTGCAAGGCAATACTGATGAACGTGGCAGTCGGGAATATAACCTTGCACTTGGGCAACGCCGAGCCAACAGTGTGAAGGATATCCTACTGCTATCCGGTGCCCGTGATCAACAGGTTGAAGCTGTCAGCCTGGGTGAAGAAAAACCGCGTGCTCTGGGGAGTGATGAGTCATCCTGGGCTGAGAACCGACGTACTGATATTCTCTATCAAGGAGAGTATTAATGTTTTTGCGCGCTTTCTTGCCGTTACTTTTGCTTCTTGGTTGTAGCGTTGCACAGGCTGCACTGTTTGGTGATTCTGAAACCCGTGAACAGTTGGATGCGCTGCGCGCAAAGGTATTGGAAATGGAAGCGCGCATGCAGCGTACGGAAGAAGTTTTTATGGGCCAATCTCTAATCGAATTGCATTCTCAGGCAGAAGCCCTCAAGGAAGAAATGGGAAAACTACGGGGGAAGATAGAGGTACTTGAGGATGAGAATCGGTCATTGCGCAAGCAACAAAAGGATTTCTATCTGGACCTTGATAACCGACTGCGTCAGATTGAGCCTGGTTCAGCGAGCGTCTCTGTGCCGGACTCCGAAATCTCTGTCCCGGCATCAGAACCGCCAGCTGCTGATATAAAAAATACTACACCTCTCAAAGCGTCTGTGATTCTGCAATTACCGGATACAGCTCAGCGCAATCGCTATGATGCAGCCTATGCTTTGTTTAAGGATGGTGATTATTCCGGATCGATAGCCAGTTTTGAGAGTTTCTTGTCCCGGCATCCCCAATCTGCTCTGGCACCTGCCGCAGCTTATTGGATTGGAAACGCACATTATGCAATGAGAAATTTTGACAAAGCGATTGCTGCGCAACAGCGATTGATTGAAACGTATCCTGATAGTCCCAAAGTACCGGATGGGCTTCTTAATATGGCAAGCAGTCAGGTTGAAATCGGTCAAAAAGCTGCTGCCAGAAAAACATTGGTAAATCTCATTACGAACTACCCTGGTACTGAGGCGGCAGAAAAGGCTAAGCGTCGTTTGGGATCTCTCAAATAGACTTGACTGTCTATGTTGCTAAAATTTAGCACAACTTGTTCTACTCATTTTTAAATTCCTTTTGGCAAGCAGAGGGAATGTTCCAGTCCCGTTAGGATCCGATGTTACGAGTTACGGAAATTTTCTATTCGCTTCAGGGGGAAACAAGCCGGATGGGATTGCCCACGGTATTTATCCGCCTGACCGGCTGCCCGTTACGTTGTGGATATTGCGATACCAGCTACGCATTTTCTGGTGGCGAAAGTATGGATATCAGTGAAATCATGCGCAAAGTGGCTTCGTTTTCTCCGCATTATGTCACTGTTACGGGAGGGGAGCCGTTAGCTCAAGCCGACAGCCTGACTCTGCTGACAGCTTTGTGTGATCGAGGATATTCCGTTTCTCTTGAAACCAGCGGAGCACTGGATATTTCACGAGTAGATACGCGTGTATCGAGAATTCTGGATATCAAAACACCAGGTTCTGGTGAGATGGAAAAAAATTACTGGAATAACCTCGACTGCCTGACTGCTCATGATGAAATAAAATTTGTATTGTGTGATCGGACTGATTATAACTGGGCGATGCAAAAACTCCTGACGCTGGAGTTAGCTAACATCTGCCCGGTTTTGTTCTCCCCGGTTTATAACCAGCTTGATCCCGCAGCGCTGGCGGCTTGGATATTACAAGATAGATTGCCGGTTCGTTTGCAATTCCAGCTACATAAGTTGCTCTGGGGGGAGTGTGTCGGGCGATAAAACAGTAGACGGGTTTGATTCATGAAAAAAGCAGTTGTGCTGTTATCAGGAGGGCTGGATTCCACTACAACACTTGCTATTGCCAGGGGAAATGGGTTTGCCTGTTACGCACTCAGTGTTGATTATGGTCAGCGTCATGCTGCCGAGCTAGCTGCTGCAACGCGAATTGGTCAATCACTCCAGGTTTGTGAACATCAGTTTCTCAAGCTGGATTTGACTGTTCTGGCCAGCTCTGCGCTGACCGATCCTTCTGTTACTGTTCCGATACATGGCACCAATCGAGGAATTCCAGCCACTTATGTTCCGGCCCGAAACACCATTATGTTGTCGCTGGCGCTGGCATGGGCGGAGGTGCTGGGCAGCCAGGATATTTTCATCGGTGTAACAGCTGTTGATTATTCTGGATATCCTGATTGCCGGCCGGATTATATTGATGCTTTTGAGAAAATGGCGAATCTGGCCACAAAAGCAGGAAGAGAAGGCAATCTTCTAAAGGTGCATGCTCCTTTAATTAATCTGCCCAAACATGACATCATTCGTCGCGGCCTGGAGCTTGGAATAGATTACAGTATGACTGTTTCCTGTTACCAGGCAGATGCAAGCGGGTGGGCTTGCGGTCAGTGTGATGCGTGCCATATCCGCCGAGCTGGTTTTGCAACGGCAAATATTCCCGACCCAACATACTACCAGGACAAACGATGATTACAATCGACTGCGCTCGATGCAGATACCAAGCTGTTTCACCCCTTGAATAACATCCAGTTTTGCTGCACTGACTTTTACCCAGGGTGAGCCAAATTCGTTAAGAATCATCTGAGCAATATTTTCTGTGAGCGTTTCAAGTAAAGAAAAATGTTGCTGATCGAGCATTGAATTAATTTTATACGCGACTTGTGAGTAATCCAGCGTATCTTCAATATGATCAGTCTTGCTAGCCTGTTGAGAGGGCAAAGCAATCTCAAGGTTTAATTCGATGGTCTGCGGAATTTTTTTTTCCCACGGATAAATGCCAATCAAGGTTTTTATTCTGAATTCTTTGAGAAAGATAATATCCATGGACAGACTCCGGGTTGGTTTGGGGGTTACGGGTAATACCCGGGTTGCACAATTTTAGTTTATTTATTGGAATATAAAAGTTTTGATGATTACGGTGATTCTGATTTTTTCTGCCTACTTGCTAGGCTCAATTTCTTTTGCTGTTGTTGCAAGCTGGTTATTCAAGCTTCCGGATCCGCGTAGTTACGGTTCTGGTAATCCCGGAGCAACGAATGTATTGCGTACCGGTAAGAAAGCGGCAGCGGCAGTAACATTATTGGGAGATGCGGGTAAAGGCTGGGTAGCGGTTGTGGTCGCTAAATATTTAGGTAATGTTCTGGGATTAGGTAATGAGGTTATTGCCAGCGCAGCACTTGCAGTATTTCTGGGACATTTATTTCCGATTTTTCTTGCGTTTAAGGGTGGAAAAGGCGTTGCCACATCGGCAGGCATACTGTTAGGATTAAATCTGTGGTTAGGTATTCTTGCTATATTAACTTGGATAATCGTTGCATTGGTTTCACGTATTTCTTCATTGTCTGCCTTATTGTCAGCTCTGCTTGCACCGTTGTACACTTATTTTTTATTGCAGAAAGAAATGCTGACAATAACTGTGCTTATCATATCCATACTATTGATATTAAAGCATCAATCGAATATTGCTAACTTGATCGCCGGCAAGGAAACAAGGATAGGCAAAAGTAGCTAATTTCAAGCTGCATATTCTCATAAATCTTCCAGGTTCCAGCGAGCCTTGATGGTAAAGCTGCCATCTGATCCAGGTGGTTTTTCGTTGAGCTGCTGCAAGCGTAATGCGCCGGCTAAGGCGATCATTGCACCATTATCAGTACAAAATTCTAGCTCAGGAAAGAAGACGGCAATACCCGTTCCTACCAGATGATGTCGCAGTTTTTGGCGTAAACGGTTATTTGCGCCTACACCGCCGGCTACGACCAGTTGTTGCAGTCTGGTAATTTTTAAAGCAGCGATAGATTTTTTTACCAGTACGTCAGTAACCGCATCTTCAAAAGCAAGCGCGATGTCGGCACGGGTTTGGGTATTTGCTTTTTGTTTATTAATGAGTAAAGCTGCGGCTGTTTTTAATCCACTAAAACTGAAATTCAGATCGTCACTGTTAAGCATGGGGCGTGGGAGTTTAAATCTTCCTGGTTGGCCCTGGGTTGCCAGGTCTGCGAGCAATTTTCCACCCGGATAATCCAAGCCCAATAGTTTTGCAGTTTTATCAAATGCTTCTCCTGCAGCATCATCCACCGTTTCACCTAATAGCTTGTATTGCCCGATGCCTTTTACGTGCATTAATTGAGTGTGTCCTCCGGATACAAGCAGCGCCACAAACGGAAAATCAGGCGCCGGATCAGATAAAAGTGGGGAAAGAAGATGGCCTTCAAGATGATGGATGTTCAATACAGGGATGTTGCGTGCAAAAGCTAGTGCATTGCTAATGCTCGCACCTGTCAATAACGCTCCCGCAAGTCCCGGACCCTGGGTATAGGCAATTGCATCAATAGTTTCCAGAGAAGTATTCGTTTGTTCTAATACCTGTGTGACAAGGGGTAATACCCGACGGATATGATCACGTGATGCGAGTTCCGGCACAACACCACCATAATCACGATGCATGTCAACTTGAGAGTACAGAGCGTGGCCAAGCAATTTTCGACGGGTGTCATAGAGTGCCACGCCTGTTTCATCGCATGAAGTTTCAATACCTAATACGAGCATTTTGGGATTTTTGGTGGGAAATATTTTTTGTAGTGATCAAACTTTCTTTTGGAAAAAAAATGATTGATGTTAAACTAGCGGGATTTTTCGAGGCTGGTTGGGCAAACAGGCTTTGGAAAAAGCAGGCTGGTTTGGAGCGAACTTGCGTTGCTTCATTATTCAAACAAGGAATCAGTCAGGTTTATAACTTAGTTTTAACTGCAGGGCAAATCGATTAACGTTTGCTTTGTGTGATATGGAAAACAATCAAAGGAGACCGAAAGGAATTATTACTTTATGACTACTGTTAAAGTCAAGGAAAATGAGCCATTTGAAATTGCAATGCGGCGTTTTAAACGTTCTATTGAAAAAACAGGTTTACTGACCGAGTTACGCGCACGGGAATTTTATGAAAAACCCACAGCGGTGCGTAAGCGTAAACATGCTGCGGCAGTAAAACGTACCTATAAACGGTTACGTAGTCAGATGTTGCCACCCAAATTGTATTGATTCCATTTGTTTTCCTGGGTTTCATCATTTAATGAAATTAAGGCAAAAAATAACCGAGGATATGAAGTCGGCAATGCGTGCAGGGGACGTGCAGCGTCGAGATGCGTTACGTTTGCTGCAAGCTGCCTTAAAACAAAAAGAAGTTGATGAGCGGATTGAGCTGGACGATGGTGCCGTAGTTGCTGTGATAGAGAAAATGCTTAAGCAGCGTCGGGATTCCATTTCGCAATATGAAGCGGCACAGCGTCAAGATTTGGCGGATATCGAAAAATTTGAGGTAGAGGTTCTACAGGTGTATATGCCTGTAGCACTAAGTGATGCTGAGCTGGATGCTATGATAAACGAAGTGATTACTTCACTTGGAGAAAGTGGGTCACCAAAAATTGGGCAGATCATAGCGCTGCTTAAGTCAAGGCTTGCAGGTCGGGCAGATATGGGAAGGGTATCTCAGCTGGTAAAGGAAAAAATCGCATCAAATTAAGTTGAAGCTAACCGGCTAATACCTGTTCCAGGCAGGCATACTTCAGAAGAGGTGTGCTCCGAGTGGTCTTTTATCGGAGATTTATTACCCATAAATGATTGCGCAGCCATTTATTCAGGAATTGTTGGATCGTATCGATATTGTCGATATTGTTGCGAGACATCTTAAACTCAAAAAGGCCGGTGCAAATTTTACAGCGTGCTGTCCTTTCCATAATGAAAAAACCCCGTCATTTACTGTAAATTCGTCCAAGCAGTTTTACCATTGCTTTGGTTGCGGCAGGCACGGCAATGCCATTAATTTTTTGATGGAACATAGTGGAGTCAGTTTTGTCGAAGCAGTGGAAAGTCTCGCGGCGCATGCTGGTATACAAATTCCTGCTTGGAAGAACATTAATTCAAAAGCATCCGATTCAGGTGAAACTTCATTGAATGAAGTGAGATTTGATGAGGTTATACAGACATCATCTGATTTGTATGGGCGGATGGAGCAGGCTGCAAAGTTTTATCGTGTGCAACTCAAACAATCAGAGTTGGCGATTGCTTATTTGAAAGATCGAGGGGTGTCAGGGCAGACCGCTTTGCATTTCGGAATCGGATACGCACCTTCTGGCTGGCAAAATCTGGCTGAGATCTTTACGGATTATCCGTCAGGTGATTCCAGTCATGCGCTGGTGCGATCAGGTTTGATCGTTGCTCATGAAAGCAAAAAAAACTATGACCGTTTCCGTCATCGGATCATGTTCCCTATTCTCGATCTTAAGAAGAGAATAATAGGATTTGGCGGACGAGCATTGGATGGGAGTGAACCGAAGTACCTCAATTCGCCGGAAACCCCGTTATTTATCAAAGGACGCGAACTTTATAACCTGGTATCAGCCGGTCCGGCAATCCGGAAATCAGGTCGGGTAGTCGTCGTAGAGGGCTATATGGACGTTGTAATGCTGGTGCAGCACGGCATTGAAAACGTAGTGGCAACTTTAGGTACGGCAACGACGTCTACGCATATCCAGAAGCTTTTACGTTATACGGATGAAGTGGTTTTTTGTTTTGATGGAGATGAAGCCGGTACAAAAGCTGCTTGGCGAGCATTAGAAACCAGTTTGCCGCAACTCAAAGATGGAAAGGATATCAAATTCTTATTTCTACCGGATAAAGAAGATCCGGATAGCTATATTCGCAAATACGGCAAGGATGCTTTTAAAGATCTGCTGGAAAAAGCTCAGCTGCTATCTGTGTTTTTTTGTAAAGAGTTATCCAGCCGTGTGAATCTTAGTACAAGTGAGGGACGTGCCCGATTGGTTCAGCAGGCAGAACCGCTGCTTGTACAGATTAATGCTCCTATATTTGGATTTATGTTAATGAAGCGTATTTCTGAGTTAGCTGGAGTGGATCAGAATCAGCTGATTGCTTTTCTGAAACCCGGAAAGAAGAATCAGCCTTCCATATCTCGTTCAAATGTATCCAGGCCCTTATCGGTTACGCCATATCGAAGGTTGATACAGATTTTGCTGCACACTCCAGCTTATGTGGATAAGCTGGATACAGATCTTTTTGCATTAAATGATGGTCAAAATGAGGAAAAGGCACTGCTGGCTGCATTGGTAGATTTTCTTAAAACATCTTCCTGCACTTCGATGGATGAATTGAATTCAGTAGCAATCATGTTGCATCTTGATCAAACTCCGCATCGTGTTTTATTGGAAAAGATTGCCCGGGATATACATGTAAAAGATGTAGATTGGGATATCGATGCTGAATTTACTGGAGCAATGGTGCGATTACGAGAAGCTCAACGTAAGTCGAGAGTGGCTGAGTTACACAATAGACCGCTTGCATCACTTACTCCAGAAGAGAAAAAAGAGTTGCGACGATTGATACTTTCTTGAGCTGTGGCGTGTAGGACCTTTTACAAGGTGATCAAAATAAAAAATGTGGGGTATATCAAATTGTGTTGCCGCGATTGGTTGATAAGCGATACTTTTGTTCATCTATTAAAAGTGCGTCAGAAATTTGATATAATTAAAAGCTTTCGGTTTGTTTCGTCTTTAGTCTTAATGGGTGCTCTGCATGGCAAAAGTAAAAGTGTCAGAATCAGCTAAAAAAAATACGGTTACATCACAAAAAACGACTGAAACAAAAAGTAAAAAAACGCCTATTACAGTCCACGATGATGAGATTAAAGTGGTAGTTAAGGGTGCTGGCGATATTCCTGTGGCTAAATCAGGGGTTGCATCTGTTAAAAAGAAGGCGATCACCCGGAAGAAATCTGTTAAGGGAACGAAGTCCAGCGGTGATCTATCTGCCTCGCCCGGACAGGATGTGGTGATGCCTGAAACAGGAGTGGAAGAGTCGAAACTCGTTGATGATATTTCTGAAAAAAACAAAGTGAGCAAAAAAGATAAAAGCCTTCTTTCAGAGAAGCAGGTTATTGAATTGAGCAGGAGCTCCGTGTCTATATCATCGGGCGATGATGTTGAATTACGCAGAATGCGTTTGAAGAAATTAATTATGCAGGGTAAGGAACGCGGTTATCTGACTTACTCTGAGATTAATGACCATTTGCCAGATGATATGTTGGATGCTGATCAAATTGAAAGCATTATCAGCATGATCAATGACATGGGTATTTCGGTACACGATGAAGCGCCTGATGCAGAAGCTTTGCTGATGTCGGATACGGCGACGGCGGTGGCTGACGAGGATGTGGCTGAAGAAACGGAAGCGGCACTTTCTAGTGTGGATTCAGAGTTTGGACGTACTACAGATCCAGTACGGATGTATATGCGTGAAATGGGTTCGGTAGGGTTGTTGACGCGAGAAAGTGAAATAGAAATCGCCAAGCGTATCGAAGATGGTTTAAGACATATGATCCAGGCAATTTCTGCCTGTCCGACGATTATAGAAAACATACTTGGGCTGGCTGCAGATGTGGAAAGCGGCCAGTTGCGTGCAGACGAGCTGGTCGATGGTTTCTTGGATGACGATACAGAGGAAATCATAGGCAAGGGAATGCCTGAAGAATCACTGGATCAGGACTTTGATTCGGATGAAACTGAGGAAGAGCAAATCGCTTCAGCCAATGCCGATATGCTGAAGATGAAAAATGAGGTGCTGGAGCGTTTTGCTGTGATACGCCAAACCTATGATGATATGAAAAAAATCATTGATAAAAAGGGTGGTGGGCGCCAAGACAAGAAATATAAGCAGCTACAGGAAAAAATTTCTGCCGAACTGATGGCAATGCGCTTCTCGGCCAAGATGGTTGAAAGATTGTGTGATACACAGCGTACTATTGTGAATGATATTCGCAGCTGCGAACGCAAAATTGCTGAATTGTGTGTCGTGCGGGCGAAAATGCCACGAAATCATTTTATTAAGGCATTTCCAGGTAACGAAACAAATATTGACTGGATCAACTCGGAAGTAGATGCAAATCAGCCTTACAGCCAATCTCTTGAGCATTATCGTCCGGCTGTTATGGAGCAGCAGCAAAAGATGCTTACTCTTCAGGAACAGGCTGGTATTCCTATCAAGGAATTGAAGGAAATTAATCGTCGTATGACGACGGGTGAAGCCAAAGCACGACGTGCAAAGCGCGAAATGACAGAGGCTAATTTGCGGTTAGTTATATCAATTGCCAAGAAATACACTAATCGCGGATTGCAGTTTCTTGATCTGATACAGGAAGGTAATATCGGATTGATGAAGGCAGTTGATAAATTCGAATATCGACGTGGATACAAGTTTTCAACGTATGCGACATGGTGGATCCGTCAGGCAATTACACGCTCTATTGCAGATCAGGCACGTACTATTCGTATCCCAGTGCACATGATAGAAACTATCAACAAGATGAATCGTATCTCCCGTCAGATTCTGCAGGAAACCGGACAAGAGCCAGAACCTGCAGTACTTGCAGAAAAAATGGAGATGACTGAGGAAAAAATCAGAAAAATCCTTAAGATATCAAAAGAACCAATTTCAATGGAAACACCTATTGGTGATGATGAGGATTCTCACTTGGGAGATTTTATTGAAGATGTCTCTACCATGGAGCCGGCCGATGCTGCGATTTATGCAGGATTGCGTACTGTCACAAAAGATGTACTGGACTCTTTAACGCCTCGGGAAGCAAAGGTTTTACGCATGCGTTTCGGTATTGAAATGAATACAGATCATACTCTAGAAGAGGTAGGAAGGCAGTTTGATGTGACGCGTGAACGAATTCGCCAGATCGAGGCAAAAGCACTGCGAAAATTAAGGCATCCTGCCCGATCTGACCGATTACGCAGCTTCCTGGATAGTGGAAATTCCTGATACTATATTAATCAAATTGAAAAAAGAAGCTGTCAAAAACTTCTGTCATCAGGGTCTGTAGCTCAGTTGGTTAGAGCAGGGGACTCATAATCCCTTGGTCGTAGGTTCAAGTCCTACCAGACCCACCATTCAATCAAATAGTTATGGGTTATATAACCCATAACTATTTCCGCAAACCGCTACTTCGTTGGAGTGGTTTTGTCACCTTTTCTCTCCCGAACATATATCTCCGTCATCATGGTGACTGATGCGTGTCCCAGTTGCTTTTGAGCCTGTCTGATATCATCTGCAGACTCTGCTTTATCGATCCCGGCTTTTGCACACAAATCGCGGAACTGAAATTTGCCTTTATCTACGCTGGCCGCTTCCCTGATGACCTTATCAAAATGTGCGCGCAGCGTGATATATGCCAGCTTCTTACTGGCTGTAGTAGTCTAATTTGCCCGGACACCTTGATAGGTGGAAAAAAACCCATCATCCGAGGAGTTTTACATCAAAAAGCAATGTAGGCCATGAAAGAATGGTATAAAACTCATCCCCATCTCTTTCATAAAAAACCATACAATCATTCAGGATGCGACAGCTAGCTTCTCCTGCTTAGCTTCCATCGTCAATTGAATCAGTTGCAAGCGTGACTTATTAATGGTGATTTGGGGTAACTCAGATTTTTATTTTATAGACTTTCAGTTCTATTTGGAGTATAAGTAACTATACAACGAATTTGTTTCAAAGCTTTTGCAGTTATTGGTGTTCCTGTTGGTATTCCATGTGCAATCTTAGATTCAAATAGCTCTACGGAAGCCTTTCCGTTTTTTGACAAAGGAGTATTCACATGACGACAGGTATAGTTAAATGGTTTAATGATGCAAAAGGTTTTGGGTTTATTACCCCTGATGATGGTAGCGAGGATTTATTCGCGCATTTTTCTGCAATCAGCATGAATGGATTTAAGACTCTGAGAGAAGGTCAAAGAGTTTCTTTTGATGTGACACAAGGTCAAAAGGGTAAACAAGCATCCAATATTCAAGCTCCCTGATTAAGACTTGATCTGATAAAAAGCCCAGCCCTTAAGAAGCTGGGCTTTTTGCTGTTTACCCTACATTCCCCACCTTTCCATTCCCTTCCTTGCCATCTGTGCAGGTAATTCACCCCCCTCCCCCCCGGGTGATCCATCCAGCTAGGGGGTCTCATCCACCTCAGTCCAACCGGTAACGAGTAGATCCTGAAGATCTTCAGAGCATTCCACAAAGGCCGCCAATTCTACGTGGTAAAGTATTGGCCCAGACTTTCAGTTCTGTGATCAGTTTGTCTGTTAGTTACTACGATGGTACGAGCTAATCTCTTATAGCGACGGGATCTGGCTTTGTCCAGACAGGTGCCTTGATAGACAGCTTCGGCGCAGGAGGTGCCTTTGCTTCTTAATACCTTAATAGTCATTGCCATCTCCTGTGTTAACAATAGCGGCCACCTTGTAGAAAAAGTGACCAGCTTAATTCAGGGGGGCATTTTTACATTGCCGGTGACACTCCAGCCATAAGGACGATCTCTCCCTTCTGGAAACCGGATTGCCGTCAGGTTAAACAGGATGCCTTGCTGTTCCGGTGAAATGAATTTGTCGGGATTGCTGACAGGTTACTGGTTAACTTCCTTATCCAGAATATCCAGCACCCATTTACGAAACTCCTTGGCAACTTTGGTGCGGGTAAACATGGCCAACAGGCGACAATTAGCCTGATACAAGGGGGGGATTGGGTAGAAGGTATGGCGAATGCG
Source organism: Nitrosomonas sp. TNE100 (assembly GCF_055387135.1). Lineage (NCBI taxonomy): Bacteria > Pseudomonadati > Pseudomonadota > Betaproteobacteria > Nitrosomonadales > Nitrosomonadaceae > Nitrosomonas > Nitrosomonas sp. TNE100. Next base: position 202,877 of record NZ_AP040997.1, read on the forward strand.
TAAGATGCTGTGAAGGGCAGGTTTGTTTGATGACTAGATGAAAAAACCGTTAACCCAACTTTAGTTTAAAAAGAACAGAGTATGTTTTTTCCACAAACCTTACTGAGGCCGGTTGAATGATCGTAATAATATAAAAAACAGGAGGTTAATTCTTGAAGAATGTCTCCTGTCAATTACGTCAGATAAGTAAGATGTTACCTGAGTGTGGTGATGTACTCAGATACTGCCTTCATCTCTTGTTCACTCATGCGCGAAACAATCATCTGCATGGCACTGTTCGTGTCATTCTTGCGTGTTCCCAGGCGAAATGCTTGTAGCTGGGACAGAGTGTAGGCGGCATGCTGGCCATCTATTCTTGGATAATGCGGTGGAATACCTTGTCCATTGGGAGAATGGCAGCTGGAGCACGCAGGAATAAAGTTTTCCAGATTTCCGCCCTGATAAAGCCTTTTTCCTTCCTCTATCAGGGAAGCATCACCAACTATTCCGGGTTGTGGCTTTTGCTGTGAATAGTAAGCGGCAAGATTTTCGATGTCGCTCTCACTTAATGTTGCCACCATGGGAGCCATAATCATATTGTCACGCGCGGCAGTTTCACCTGCTGCAGCCTTGAAATCATGCAATTGCTTGGCAGTATATCCCGGTTCCTGCCCCGCAAGAATGGGGTAAATAGGAATAGTACTGTTACCATCAGCATTGTGACAGCCTGCACATATTCCGGCTGCAATTTCTTTGCCTTTCTCAACATCGCCCGCAGCTGGGGATTCGGCAAATGCAAAGCTGGAAAATGTGAGTACGATTGCTGCTACAGTAGTTCCAATGAGTTTCATGATCGTTATAGGCTATAAAGTAGTTTCTGATAAAAGAGACAATATATATGTATTCTAACAAGATTTGTTGACTACAGTAAACGCTGCTATTGTTTACTTATAAATCTATGAGATGAAAAAACTTCTTCTTTTTTTATTGCTGGCAAATATAGGTGCTGCTTTTTACTTTTACAGCCTGCCGAAAAATAATTTTTCTGTACAGAAGCCATTGATTCATCCAGAAAAAATAGAGCTGTTGCCAACCAGGGTTGTATGTCTTAAATGGGGAAGCCTGCCAGAACCTGTTGCCGGATTAGCCAGAGCGGAAATTTCTAAATGGGAAACGGGGAAAGATCTTGTCACTGAGATTTCCCAAGGAAAAATTACTATTCATTGGATGCACATTCCACCATTACAAAACGCACGTGAGACTGCGAAGCAGATCGAACAACTGGAAAAATTGGAGATTCCTCATTTGCATATTCAAGAAAATGCAGATAACCCGTGGCATAATGCAATTTCATTGGCAATCCTGACGGATAACTCCGATGCGGTGGCGTTGACAGAAGACATGAAAAACAAGGGTGTGGAACATGTATTGGATAGTGAACAAACTCTGGAACAATTTGAGTTTGTAGTTCGCAGTCCAACTAAACAGATCACTGAAAATATTCAGCAGCTGATCCGTCAGTTCCCGGGCACACAGCTTGAAGTTAGCGAATGTGATCGCTTATAAAAGTCGGTAGCGCAGTATTTCTCGAGCGGTAAAATCAATGAATTGTTTATCTGTAGATTTTTCACAGATTTCTTCAAATATTTATTATGATTATTGGAGCAAGTTGGAGTGGGTGTGGTAGTTCATATTAAAACAGCACAGGAAATTGAAACCATGCGTATTGCCGGGCGACTGGCGTCTGAGGTGCTAGATTATATTGAACCCTATGTAGTACCCGGCATAACAACAGGTGAGCTGGATAAGCTTTGCCATCATTATATGGTCGATGTACAGAAAACGATACCGGCTCCTCTTAATTATGCACCGCCTGGTTACAGTCCTTATCCGAAATCTATCTGTACCTCTGTGAATCATCAGGTTTGTCACGGTGTGCCGGGAGATAAAAAGCTTAAGGACGGAGATATTGTCAATCTCGACATAACGGTCATCTATGAAGGTTACCATGGTGATACCAGCCGTATGTATTACGCAGGTGAGCCCTCCATTCAGGCCAAGCGGTTATGCGAGTTCACCTATGAGGCAATGTGGCGTGGAATCGAGGAGGTGCGTCCGGGCAAACATTTAGGAGATATTGGCCACGCGATCCAGCGTCTGGCAGAAAAAACTGGTTATGGCATCGTCAGAGAATTTTGCGGGCATGGTATTGGTGCAAAATTCCATGAAGATCCCCAAGTATTGCACTATGGCCGCGCTGGTACGGGAATCGAGCTTAAACCTGGTATGATTTTTACAATCGAACCCATGATCAATGCAGGAAAAGCTGCCATCAAGCAACTCCCGGATGGATGGACAGTGATTACCAAGGATCGCAGTCTGTCTGCGCAATGGGAGCATACAATACTGGTTACCAATAATGGCTACGAAGTACTGACCATATCATCGGGATCTCCCGCCAAGCCTGACTACCATTTCTCAGTCTGATGACATTATCCGATAGCACGCTGGAATTACATTATCAGTGTAAAAAATAAGTGATTGATATGCCACGATACAATCATCGTACGCTTGCACAAATGCGCCCGATCAGAATAACTCGCCACTATATCCGGCATGCTGAGGGTTCGGTGTTGATTGAATACGGTGAAACCAAGGTCATTTGTACCGCTAGTGTTATTGAAAAAGTCCCGCCTTTTCTCAAGGGGGCCGGGCAAGGCTGGTTGACGGCAGAATATGGCATGTTGCCGCGTTCCACAGGTGAAAGAATGCAGCGTGAAGCGGCCAAAGGTAAACAATCCGGACGTACTATGGAAATTCAGCGCTTGATCGGGAGAGCATTGCGTTCCGTACTGGATCTGAAAAAACTTGGTGAACGCACAATTCAGATTGACTGTGATGTGATCCAGGCCGATGGGGGAACTCGTACCGCTAGCATTACCGGCGCATTTGTTGCGTTGTGTGATGCAGTTGGATATTTGCGTGCAGAAAAAATAATTTCAGAAAATCCGATCAAGGATCACGTTGCTGCTGTTTCGGTTGGCATACTGAAAGGCCAACCCCTACTGGATCTGGATTATGCGGAAGATTCCAGTTGCGATACTGATCTGAATGTCGTCATGACTGGTAATCTGGGATTAGTGGAAGTTCAAGGTACTGCAGAAAAAGTCGTTTTCAGCCGTCAGGAACTGGATGTCATGCTTGATATGGCTCAACAGGGGCTGCAAGAGCTGTTTGACCTGCAACGTAAAACACTTGAAACCGCTGCTTCCTGACAATAAAAGTAACTACACATGCAGCGCTCCCTGAGCAGGATTGTTATCGCCAGCAATAATGCCGGAAAGCTTGCTGAAATAGGAAAACTGCTGGCTCCCCTTGGTATTGAAGTGGTTACACAAGCATCGCTTGGAGTAACTGAAGCGGATGAACCTCACATGACGTTTGTGGAAAATGCGCTGGCCAAAGCACGACATGCGAGTCTCGCAACCGGATTACCCGCATTGGCAGATGATTCCGGGATATGTGTTAATGCTTTGCAAGGTGCGCCCGGTGTATTGTCCGCCCGTTATGCGGGCGAACCTCGCTCGGATAAACGTAACAATCGCAAACTGGTTGAAGCACTGCATGGCCAATCCGATCACCGGGCCTATTATTACTGTGTGATTATCCTGTTGCGTCATGGGCAGGATCCGCAACCTGTCATTATCGAAGATACTTGGCATGGAGAAATCATTGCTGAACCCAAAGGTCAGGGCGGATTTGGTTATGATCCCCATTTTTTTCTGCCCAAACTGGGTAAAACCGCAGCCGAGCTTTCCATGGAAGAAAAAAACAAGATCAGTCATCGCGGCAAGGCGCTTGCCAGGCTGGTACAAATACTGGCGGGGAATGAAAAAATGCCGGTTTAGTTTGACATAACGTGTTTGTGATCATGCGATTGACATGAAAAAAATAATCCCGGTTTTATCCCTGCCTGATTCAAAATCACCTCATCTGATTGAGCTTCCTCCCTTAGGGTTGTACATTCATCTGCCCTGGTGCGTCAGAAAATGTCCTTATTGTGATTTCAATTCGCATGCAATTGATCCGAATAGCGCGCTCCCGGAGGCCGAATATGTTGCAGCACTCAAGCGTGATCTGGAGCTATCGTTGCCACAAATCTGGGGGCGGCCTGTTACCAGCGTATTTTTGGGTGGCGGAACCCCGAGCCTGTTCAGTGGTGCCTCAATCGATGCAATTCTTTCGTATGCGCGTATGCTGCTGTCTTTTGCTCCCGAGACTGAAATTACACTGGAAGCCAATCCGGGAACGCTGGAAGCACAAAAGTTTGCAGATTTCCGGTCTGCTGGCATTAATCGACTGTCCATTGGTATCCAAAGTTTCAATCCCGGGCATTTGCAGGCATTGGGGCGTATCCATAATGATGCTGAAGCTTCTCGTGCGGTTGAACAGGCGCTACAGCATTTCAGCAATATCAATCTGGATTTAATGTATGCACTGCCGAATCAAACCCAGGATGAAGCATTGCAGGACATTGAGGCAGCCTGTGGCTGGGGCGTACCGCATATCTCTGCTTATCACCTGACGCTTGAACCCAATACCCTGTTTTATCGCCAGCCGCCAAAATTGCCAGATGAAGATACATCAGCTGATATGCAGATCATGATCGAGCGTGTTCTTGCAGAAAAAGGCTACCAGCACTACGAGACTTCTGCATTTGCACAGCCCGGGAGGATGTGTGTGCATAATATGAACTACTGGCAATATGGCGATTATCTGGGGATCGGTGCCGGGGCGCACAGCAAAATCAGCTTTCGAGAAAAAATTATCCGGCAGATGCGTCATAAGCACCCTCGTCACTATCTGGAGCAGGCCGCAGCTAGAAATACCAATCTTGAAAATATGCTTGCCACGGAACAGGAAGTTGGGCCGCAAGACCGGATTTTTGAGTTCATGATGAATGCACTGCGATTGACGGACGGTTTTGATCCTGGGCTGTTTCATACTCGTACTGGCTTGACAGTTGCCTCAATTCAGCAGCAACTAACCACTGCCGAGCAACGAGGGTTGATTGAGTGGCAGCACGATTGTATCCGGCCGACGGCTGACGGGCGAAGGTTTTTGAATGACTTGCTGGAGATTTTTCTGCCAGAATCCAGGCAAACGACAACTTCCTGAACTTAAAATAGCGGGGGGGGGGAGATCGGAATGAAGGACTCAATTTCAAGACGCGCCTTTCTGAAAAAATCAGGCACACTGGGAACCCTTACTGCTCTGGACGGGATGCTGCCGACCTATGCCTGGTCTAATTTCTTAAGTGCTGTTACGCCGGCTATGCAGCTAAGCGGAGATGTTATCAATCTCACTATCGCCAGAACGCCGTTTCGTATCGATCATCGCACTACAACCGCCACAACTGTCAATGGTACCGTTCCAGGGCCTTTACTTCGTTTGCGCGAAGGGCAGGATGTTACCCTGAATGTGACTAACCGCCTGGACGAAACGTCTTCAATACATTGGCACGGCATTCTCCTGCCACCTGAAATGGATGGTGTGCCTGGTGTCAGTTTCCCGGGTATTGAGCCGGGAACAACCTTTTCCTATCGCTTCACGATCAGGCAGTACGGCACGTACTGGTTTCACAGTCATTCAGGCGGCCAGGAGCAGGCAGGCGTGTATGCACCAATGATTATTGATCCGCTTGAACCAGACCCGATCCAGTACGATCGCGAATATGTGATCATGCTTTCGGACTGGAGCTTTTCTTCAGTGGATGCAATGATCGGAAAGCTCAAGAAGCAGCCCGGCTACTTCAACTTTCAAAAGCGCACGCTGGGTGATTTTATTAAGGACGTCATGCAGGATGGCTGGCTCCCGGCATTTGACAATTACTTGATGTGGGCCCGGATGCGAATGGATCCGACAGACTTGGCAGACGTAACGGGTTATGCCTACACCTACCTCATGAATGGATTGACCTCGGCCGCAAATTGGACGGGGATTTTCCGTCCGGGTGAACGCGTACGATTGCGCTTTATTCAAGCAGGGGCTATGACATTTCAGGACATCCGGATTCCCGGACTCAGGATGACCGTAGTGCAAGCGGATGGTCAGAATGTACAACCTGTTGAAGTGGATGAGTTCCGCATCGGTCCGGCTGAAACCTACGATATTATCGTGGAACCTAAAGAGGATCGTGCTTACACGATTTTTGCAGAGACACTGGATCGAAGTGGTTTCGCACGCGGCACCCTGGCACCGCGCCCTGGAATGACGGCAGAGATTCCGCCGCGCCGCTCCCGTCCGCTTCTCACCATGGCAGATATGGGCATGCGACACATGAACGCCGAGAGCCATGGTGACCACGAATCTCACGATGCAGCTAGAGGTGAACCGACAAAAGGGATGCAGCTCGACGACACGCATGGAGAGCATGATCGGCCCGGGCATCTCGATACCAAGCCAGTCAGGCATGCTGCTGACGATCATGGTCCTGGCAATCAGTTCATTCCGGATTTCACACAGAGTCGTATGGATGAACCGGGCATCGGGCTGGGAAATGATGGCCGCCGGGTGTTAGTCTATACCGATTTAAAGAGCCTCAAGCCCTATCCTGATCAGCGCAAACCTGAGCGTGAGCTCGAAATTCACCTTACCGGTCATATGGAACGCTTCATATGGTCGTTCGATGGCAAGAAATATTCAGATGCCAGGGAGCCGATCCTTTTCCATCATGGAGAGCGGTTACGCTGGATTTTTGTTAACGATACGATGATGGACCACACGATGCATCTGCATGGCATGTGGATGTATCTGGAAAATGGCGCTGGCGCATACCTTCCGCGTAAGCACACGGTTCTTGTCAAGCCCGCTGAACGCATTTCTGTTGCCATTACTGCTGATGCACCTGGTCCTTGGGCCTTTCATTGCCACTTGCTCTTGCATATGGAAACAGGAATGTTTCGTGTGGTTGAGACCCTGGATGCAGTTCCCGGAACAGAACCGTGAAATTCTTTCTGCAACTTGGGGCTGGCATTGTTGCGATTCTGTTCTTAGGTGCGGGTAGCAGCCTGCCGGCAGCAAGCGCAGAAATACTGTCAGACAAAGCAAAACAGACTTTGCCCAATCATCTGCTCCAATCTCGGGGTGAATATCATCATCCGACCCATAGTGATCAGAACTATGCGTTCCTGAGTGCTGGTGTGCTTGAATACCGTCCGGGAGAGGATGGCGGCGATTTCCGCTGGGATATACAGGGTTGGTACGGAGGAGACTTCAACCGACTGTGGTTTAAAAGTGAAGGCGAACGAAATACGGCTTTCAAAGCAGACCACGACATCGACATACAGCTTCTGTACGGTAGATTTATTGGGAAGTATTATGATTTTCAGATCGGTGTGCGCGGAGAGACACAAATCTTTAAAGGGAGAGATGTGGCGCGGGCTCATGCGGTTATTGGGTTTCAAGGGCTCGCTCCGTATCGCTACGAAGTGGAGTCTGCGCTCTTTATTAGCCAGGATGGAGATGTGTCCGTGCGTTTCCAGACATCCCGCAACTTTTTGCTGACACAGCGGTTGATCTTGCAAGGACGTATTGAGACTCATGCAGCCGTGCAAAAGGTAGAAAAGTTTACTACTGGCCAAGGGCTCAACAATATTGAGCTGGGGTTGCGGCTGCGTTATGAAATCAGGCGAGAAATCGCACCTTATATTGGAATTTCATACGACCGCAGCTTTTTTAAGACGGCTGATCTTGTGCGAGAGGAAGGCGGAGATTCCAGCCAGGTTCGCTTTGTGGCCGGCGTGCAGTTGTGGTTCTAGTCATCGCAGTTTTTATTAAATACCGTCAGAAAATATCGGTTTAACCTATCCATGTACCCGCAACAGCCAAGCAGCGCAGCTCATCATCCCCAGGCTGACCGTCAGCATAAAGAGCGCGTGGCGGCGACATTTCCGGATCAACTCTGTTTGCGGGAACCGATATGATAAACGGACGTCTGTCATCTTCCGGTCTGGAAATATGATGGATTTCCAGTTCGTGCAATAGCTGTTGATGAAGGGTGTGAGCTTGTGATCGAGCAGCCTCACGAGCGATTTCCCATTCTGCCTGATCTATCTCGCTATCCCGATTGCTGTCAAAGCGTTCCAGCAATTGCTCTCTGTCCTGTTTCCAATCACTGAGCAGATCACGTGTAATATTCTGCACAGATTGCTCGGTTGCCGGTGATCGCGTTTGCAGATGGCCGAGGATATACAGCCGTTGCCCAGGCAGGATCAATCGCTCACTGTAGCGGTAACGGCTGGTCAGCGCGACAATGGCTGAAGCGCTATCCAGCACCTGGGTTTGTGTTGGCCATTCGGTATTACCGTGCCAGATCAGTTTTTCATTGCTGGTGATTTCTGCCCCTTCCGGATTGATCAGACAGATACCAGTACCATCATCCAGCATAAACGACTGATCGCTGGTGTGCTGATACAGGATTTTCCATTCGGTGCGGGTGCGTATTGCCTAAATTGCCTACAACTACTCTGATCCGGACATGGAAGATGTACTTGATGAGATTGCCAGCCTGCGCCAGTTCTGCCGTTTTGAACTGGATCGCATGCTTGATGAAAGCGCTATACTTATACTGCGTTTTCGTCACCTGCTGGAACAACATAACCTGGCTCAGCAAGGCTTTGCCACTGTCAATCGCCAACTGGCAGCCCAAAGTTTCTCAAACAAGATGATCGTCGATGTCAGCTTGATTGCTGCATCGCCTTCCACCAGGAATACTGAAGGCAAACGCAATTCTGAAAGGTACTCAAGCAAGAAAGGCGGCCCATGGCGTGTGTCACGAACACAGGCGGCAGTATAGTGGTTCAATAGTTTCGGACTTGTATGGGTACCGGCCGGGGCGATTCAGTGGGGTGGCCAAGCGTTTCGTGATACCCCAGTTCAGCCAGCTCTTCAAACCATTGCGTTATGCATCTTCCTCAAGTTCACTTTGCAATAATTCTAGCTCTTCTAAGTTATTGAGCCAGGTTTCTTCCAGTTTCACTTGCTGTTGTAGCAAGTTGGTTTGCTGGTTTAAGTGTTGCTTGAGCTGCTCTTTTTGTGGCGGCTCATAGAGATTATTATCAGTCAAGATGGTTTCCAAAGCCTGTAGCTCTTTTTGAATGTTATCTAACTGTTTTTCCAATGTATCAGTGTGCTTGCGTAGCGGTGCCAGTTGTTTACGTAGTGCTGCAGCTGCTTGGCGTTGTGCACGGCGATCGACTTTATCGGGGCTGGTGCCTGCATCGCTATTAGGATGCTGGCGCAAACGATAGTCGCTGAGCCATTTGCTGTAGTCCTCAAGATCACCTGCAAACTCTTGTACCCGGCCCTCGGCGACTAAGTACAACTCATCCATGGTACTTTTAATCAGATGACGATCGTGAGACACCAGCAGTAGTGCACCGGAGAAATCTTGTAAAGCCATACTCAATGCTTGTCTCATTTCTAAATCAAGGTGGTTGGTGGGTTCATCGAGCAGTAATAAATTAGGTTTGCCCCACGCAATCAGTGCCAAAGCTAAGCGGGCTTTTTCACCACCAGAGAAATTGAGCACAGGTTCATCACAGCGCTTGCCTCGAAAATTAAAACCGCCGAGAAAATTACGCAAGACTTGCTCGCGCTCATCTTGAGCAATGCGTTGAAAATGCAGTAACGGGCTGGCTTTGGGATCAAGTGAATCCAGTTGATGCTGAGCAAAGTAGCCGATCACTAAGTTTTCACTACAGGTGAGCTGGCCTGCCAATAACGGTAAATCACCCATAATACTTTTAATCAGCGTTGATTTACCTGCACCGTTGGGGCCAAGCAAAGCAATCCGTGCGCCGGGGACTAGCTGTAGTTTTACATTGCTTAAAATAGGCTGCTCTGCGTGGTAGCCAAGCGCTGCTTCATCGAGATTCAGCAGCGGGGTAGAGACTTTATCGGCTTCGCGGAAAATAAAGTCAAAAGGTGAATCAAAGTGTGCTGGCGCCAACTCCTCCATGCGCTCCAGGGCTTTAACACGGCTTTGTGCTTGCCGTGCTTTACTGGCCTTGGCTTTAAAGCGTCGGATGAAATCTTCCATATGCGCGCGCTGTGCGCTTTGTTTTTCGTGCGCTTGTTGCTGCTGCATAATACGTTCAGCACAGGCGCGTTCAAAGGCTGTGTAGCCGCCGCGATACAGCGTTAGTTTTTGCTGATTAATATGGACAATATGACCGACCACCGCATCTAAAAAATCACGGTCATGGGAAATCAGTAACAAAGTACCGGAGTAGTTTTGCAGCCAACCTTCCAACCATAAAATTGCATCGAGGTCCAAGTGGTTGGTGGGCTCATCAAGTAATAGTAAATCTGATGGGCACATCAATGCTTGCGCTAGATTTAAGCGCATCCGCCAGCCACCGGAAAAGCTGTTGACCTGGTTTTCCATTTGTTCTTCCAAGAAACCCAAACCAGCTAATAATTTACGCGCGCGCGCGTCGGAGGTATAGGCATCAGCGTTGTCAAGTTCCGAGTACAAGCGACCAAGCTCGACCCCATCTTGCCGTTGTTCAGCTTTGGCTAATTGCTGTTGAATATCGCGTAAGTGGCTGTCACCATCGAGTACATAATCAATCGCATCACGATCAGGTGCGTCGATTTCTTGACGCATATGGGCAATGCGCCAGTTCATCGGCAATAAACAATCGCCCGCGTCAGGATGCAGTTCGCCGCGCAGCAGGGCGAATAAGCTGGATTTGCCGGCACCATTGGCACCAATTAAGCCGACTTTATGCCCTGGGTGTAGGGTTAAATCTGCATTTTCTAGTAAGCGCAAAGGGCCACGTTGCAGGGTTAGTTCTGAGATTCGTATCATGGCGCGCAGTTTAGCAGTTTCGCGGCTGTTACTGATATGGAGAGAGCCATTTAGTTTGTCTTACGAGCTTTTGAGTGAGGGTAGCCATAAGAATGATGCCTGTTGCTGAGTAATAACAGTTTGATGATTTCAAATTGTTCGCGACTGATATCACTCGGGTAACTTATCTCTGGCTAATTGTCGCATCCCGGATGATTGTATGGTTTTTTATGAAAGAGATGGGGATGAGTTTTATGCCATTCATTCATGGCCTGCATTGGAGCTTTACTCTTGAGGGCAGACAGCGGTAGTTGCGGGTTTACAGACTGACATAACGTATCAGGGTCTGTTCCAGATCTTCAGCGCTATTGAAGCGATATATTTTGAGTACGTCAGTAATATGTCTGTTGAAACGTTCGACCATCCCATTGGTTTGCGCAGTGTGTGGCCGGGTCAGGCGATGTTCGATACCGAGTTCCTGGCACAGCTGGTCAAACTGATGATTGCCACTGGGATTACGTTCACGGCTGGCAAACAGTCTGTCAGTAAATTCCTTGCCGTTGTCTGTCAGCATACGAGTAATCCTGATCGGACAGGCATTGTGCAGCGCCTTCAGAAATGCTCCGGCACTGGGCGCTGGCTGCGGTTTTGTTGGTTTGGTGGCCACATACACCCAACGGGTGGCCCTGTCTATTGCTATCAACAGGTAGCGCCTGCGGTGTTCATCTTGCATTTGTGGCAGGTATTTGATGTCGATATGGATATAACCGGGTTGATAATGCTTGAAAGCCTTGTGTGCGGGTTGCGCTTCTTTGGGTTTGAGCACACATTAAGATTACCCACACCATGGCGTTGCAAGCATCTGCCCAGCCCGGAGCGAGAGACGTCAGGGCATAAAAATTCACGGGTGATGGCCAGCAGATCATCCAAAGGCAGCAGCAGTGAGCGACGCAGATAAATCACAATGGCTTCTTGTGCTGGTGTAAGCGTAGTCTGCAGCCGGTGTGGCGTATGTGACCGATCGGTAAAAACATCGCGATGCTTCCATTTGCAGATCGTCTGTTCGGTGACGTCATAGCGTTGCGCCAGCACCGCAGCAGAGTCAACGCTTGCGGCAATTTCAGCCCGTATCGCTGGTGTAGTACGAGCATTCTTATGTAAAGCTATATCATTTCATGGCTCTCCCGGATGGCCTGAAGGATTCTATCAGCTCTCTCATGACAGCTCGCGCCATGAACAGCGGATAACGAGTTTTATCTATACAATCATATGGGACTGAACAAATAACTCTTTAACTTCGGTACTAGGGTATCCAACTATTCGATTCCACTTGTTGTAGTAGCCTATGGCAGGCCTTGCACGGTAAACTCCAGCCATGATGGAGTATCTCGTTCAGATTATTCTACTGCTGGCCGTTGCCATCACTGTGGTGGTGGTTTTTCAGCGGCTGCATATCCCCACCAGCCTGGGTTACCTACTGGTTGGAATCCTGCTGGGGCCCCATACAGCTGGGCCTGTGGTCTCTATGCCTGGGCTGGAATCGCTCGCGGAGTTCGGTGTTGTTTTCTTGTTGTTTACCATTGGGCTTAACTTTTCCCTGCCGCAAATGGATGCGCTGAGAACCCGGGTTCTCGGACTGGGTACCGGGCAAGTCGTGCTTACCACCTTGGTGGTGGGCGTTGTTACCTGGCTTGCCGGGCTTCCTATCATTGCAGCATTCGTGTTTGGTGCGGTGTTTGCCCAGTCCTCCACCACTATTATTGCCAGCCTGCTCACTGAACAAGGTGAGGTAAATACGCCCCACGGCCGTCTGGGTCTGGCCATGTCAGTGTTTCAGGATGTCACTGCCGTTCCATTTCTGGTGGTGATCCCGGTTCTAGGTGTATCCGTGGCCGCCGATGTGCTGGCTGGATCCCTGGCTCTGGCTTTTGCCAAAGCGGTGTTGGCTTTCATTCTGGTGTTCATCGTCGGGCGCTGGCTATTATCCCCATTTTTTCAGATTATTTCTGAACGCAGGTCAGTTGAGGTATTTACGCTGGCCGTGTTGCTGGTGGCCCTGTTTGCCGCATGGATTACTAACAGCTTGGGCTTGTCACTGGCCTTCGGTGGATTCCTTGCCGGCCTTGTTCTGGGTAAAACAGAGTTTCGCCATCAGGTTGAGTCCAGTATCAGCCCGTTCCGGGATGTGTTGCTGGGCCTTTTCTTTATTGGTATTGGCATGCGTTTCAACCCGGTGGCGATACCGCCTATCTGGCAGTGGACACTGCTAGGCGCCTTGCTTATTTTGATCAGCAAGATCCTGATTGTTGCCGCATTGGTACGCGGGATTGGGGTTGATGCCAGGATGATGTGGCGCACGGGACTAATGTTGAGTGTGGGTGGTGAGTTCGGGCTTGCCCTCATTGCAATTGCACTTGATTCTGGTGTGATTGACATCGGGCTTGGTCAGATCGCGATATCATCCGTACTTCTGTCGATGGTTTTGGGTGCTGTGCTGATCCGCTTCAATGATGCCATCGCTACTTTCTTGACTAAGACTCCACCGCCATCTGATGAGGAGGCAGCCGAGTTGCCGCAAGCGGCCGAGCGTTCCGTGATAATTGGTGGCTACGGGCGCATGGGGCGTACGATTGCTATTTTATTGCATGCATGCGGTATACCGTTTGTGGCGTTTGATACGGATCCCCGACGGGTGGCCCTGGGCCGGGCGGATCGACATGCGGTTTGGCTCGGTGATATTGCCGATCCCATATTACTGGCCTCCATTCGGGTGGAGCGGGCGTCTCTGATCGTGCTGGCAGTTGATATCAAGAGCACCGCATTAAGTGCCATGATCTATATAAAAAGAACCAGTGCCCATGTTCCGGTGATTGTACGGGTACGGGACCTGGAAACCAGCCGGCATTTGCTAGCGGCCGGTGCTGCCCATGCTTACCCGGAAACAATTGAATCGAGTCTGAGCCTTGGGGTGACAGCGCTGCGGATGCTCAATGTTGCGGCCGATGAAATTGAGGAGGCCGTTCAAAATCTGAGAAACCGAGGTTATCAGCCCGTTGTGGAAGATGAAAAAAAGAAGTTATGAGAGCGTTCATATTTCACCACACAGCCAACGGGTGAGGTGTGTTGTCAAAAATGGAGTCCATGTGTTTAAGCGGCGATCAGATTTGCGTAACATTGTTGTTTAAATTCTACTGGCGATAGATAACCGAGTCTTTCCTGTTTTACTTGTAATCGTATTCTGAATTTCCGATGCTGTACCAATCCGGTTTCGAAGATTCTCCAGAAGCTTCCGCTAGGGGCGTTATCCCAGCAATCTCCCTTGCCACTCATGGAGGCGCGACCAAACCAAATTGTTTTAATATGTGCTGGTCATCATGTGAGCAATATTGGCTACCACGATCCAAGTGAAGAATTAAGCCTTGCTCCGGAAGTTTTTCGTCAATTGCACGGAACAACGGAACAGTGCCCGGATAACCAGATTCGATCTCATCTAGTCACGCAGGTGACCAGCTGCCCCGCGCGCTCTTGGCAAACATTTGATCTACCAGCATGAGCCGATCACTTTTCTTTTACTGGGCCCGATTCAGTTTGAGGTGAGTGTAAGAACCGCCTTCGTTACAACGACCAATTCCAATACCGCACTCAATTACCAGGACATTTATCATGCACAACATCGTTCAAGACTCAGTCAAAGATTATTACGGTCGCCAATTACAGCATACTGGCGATCTCAAAACCAGTACCTGCTGCGATATCAGTGCGATGCCAGCCTGGCTCAAGCCTGTGTTTGAGCACATCCATCCGGAAGTGCTATCGCGCTATTATGGTTGTGGCCTGGTTTGTCCGCCCTTGTTGGAAGGTTGCCGAGTGCTCGATCTCGGATGTGGCTCAGGACGCGATGTGTATGCTCTGGCGCAACTGGTAGGACCGACGGGCGAGGTGATCGGCATTGACATGACTGACGAGCAACTCGCTGTGGCCGTAAAACACAAGGCTTTCCATGTGCAATCCATCGGTTACGACAATGTGCGCTTTTTGCACGGCTATATTGAGCGTCTGGATGAACTCGACCTGGAGCCGGGTAGTTTCGATGTGATCGTCTCCAATTGTGTCGTCAACCTGTCGCCTGACAAGGATGCGGTACTGCGTGGTGTGCAATACCTGCTGAAAGACGGTGGCGAATTCTACTTCTCTGATGTGTACGCCGACCGACGCGTGCCGGCAGCAGTACGCGACGATTCAGTGTTGTACGGCGAATGTCTGGGGGGCGCATTGTACTGGAATGACTTTCTGCGCCTGGCGCATCGACACGGCTTTCTTGATCCGCGCTTGGTGACCGACCGTCCATTGCAGATCACCGATCCTGCATTGGCGCCACGGGTCGGTGATGTACGTTTTTTTTCAGCCAACTACAGGCTCTTCAAGCTCGGTGATCTGGAAACGGCGTGTGAGGATTATGGCCAGGCTGTCATCTACCGCGGCACAATTCCCTACTGCGCCGAACGTTTCGTTCTCGACAAACATCACGCGATCGACACTGGCCGCGTCTTTCCCGTGTGCGGCAACACTTGGCGCATGTTGCATGATTCTCGTTTTGCATCACATTTTGATTTTATCGGTAATTTTGAGCGTCATTTTGGTTTGTTTGACGGCTGTGGCAGCAAGTTGCCGTTCGATATGAACACTTCCTTGTCAGGCTCTGGCGGCACGTGCTGCTAGAAATAAACGTTTGTACAAGAGAGATCAAGAATGAACATCAAGACTGTAGTAGGCAATCCGGAGAGTATTGGTTATATCTCCATCGGCACAGGGCGCGCCGATCAAGTTGCTGCCGTTGGAAGAAATGGCGGCTACTGTTGCTAACGTGCGCGCCGGGCATATCCTGTTACCGGCGGCCGGGTCGGCTATCGCTGCTGGGCTCATGCTTGGCATCGGTCGTGCCACGGCGGAGACAGCGGCGTTGATTTTCACCAGCAGCTATGTTGATCGCATACCGGAATCATTGTCCGATACTGGCCGTGCCTTGGCTGTGCATATCTACGATACAATCTATCAATGAACGTCAGCGGTGATGAAGCGCAGCCTATTCCTCAGCACTAGCGCTCTCTGGTGGCCAACAATAGTGTGGTTATGCATTTGCCCGCGCATTGGTGCTGGAGACATCGGTTCTGCTGCTTCAACCATGCAAAAATATTTTCTACCAAGTGTCGGTAATCACAAGCGCAAGGAGGATTGTTCAGGCAGCTTTGGTGAATATCAGGTCGCGGATGGTGTGGCCGAGCTTCATGCCACGTTGCTCGAATTTGGTCAGTGGCCGGTATGCGGGGCGGGGGGCATAGTCAGCGGCAGTATTGATGAGCCGCTGCTCGCTGCTTAAAACATGCAGGCTATGAATGGCGTAGTCTTCCCAGTCGGTGGCGATATGCAGATAACCACCAGGTTTCAGCCGGTTACACAGCAGCGAGACAAAATCCGACTGGATCAGGCGGCGCTTATGGTGGCGTGCCTTGGGCCACGGATCCGGGAAAAAAATGTGGATCCCATCCAGTGATTCACCAGTAAGCATGTGTTGCAAAACCAGTTTGGCATCATGCGGAATAATCCGCAGATTGGTCAGGCCGTGTTTCTCGATACGATCAAGCAGGCTGCCAATTCCGGGTGCATGAACCTCAATGGCCACAAAATCTTTTTCCGGATGCTGGGCAGCAATCTCGACAGTGGTTTCCCCCATGCCTGATCCGATTTCCAGAATTTTTGGTGCGGTACGTCCAAAAATCGAATCGAGATCAATCGGGTTTTCCGAGAATGGAATACCGTAACGCGGCAGCAGGGATTCGTAAGCGTGCCGCTGTGCATGGGAAAAATACCCCTGGCGGAGCACATAGCTGCGAATAGGAGGGTGAGAAGACAAAAATCGGTTTCCTGAAGAAGCGTTGCTGCAGCTTAATTGTTTGCAGCAGAATGCGGCGATCCGGTAATCATGCCTTCTGACGGGGAGCTTGGCGTGGCCTGATAAATTTTCTTCGGCATGCGTCCGGCCAACCAGGCTTCGCGTCCTGCTTCAACTGCTTTGCGCATGGCCGAGGCCATCAGTATCGGGTTGCGGGCGCTGGCTACAGCCGTATTCATCAGTACACCATCACAGCCGAGCTCCATGGCAATGGCGGCATCCGATGCAGTACCGACGCCAGCATCAACGATAACCGGCACTTTGACCTTGTCAATGATGATCTGCAGATTCCAGGGATTCAGGATGCCCATGCCGGAACCAATCAGCGAGGCCAGTGGCATGATGGCGGCACAGCCGATATCCTCCAGTTGTCTGGCGACGATGGGATCATCCGATGTATAGACCATGACATGGAAACCATCCTTGACCAGAATTCTGGCTGCTTCGAGCGTTGCCACCACATCGGGAAACAGCGTTTTCTGATCGCCCAGCACTTCCAGTTTAACTAACGCATGTCCGTCGAGCAGTTCGCGTGCCAGGCGTAGCGTGCGAACGGCGTCTGCTGCCGTGTAACAGCCGGCGGTATTGGGCAGGAGCGTAAATTGTGAGGGAGGCAGTACATCCAGCAGGTTGGGTTCATCGGGATTCTGCCCGATATTGGTACGACGTATGGCTACGGTGATAATTTGTGTGCCACTGACATCAACTGCAGCGCGGGTTTCAGTAAAATCCTTGTATTTTCCCGTCCCCAGCAGTAAACGGGAAGTATAACTTTTACCAGCAATGACGAGCGTGTCCATAAGTGTGTCAGTGGTTGTTTTGTGTTAGTTGGGGACAGGATCAAAGCAAATTTTAATAATCAGCCCCCACCAACTGCCACAATAATTTCCAGTTGATCCCCATCA
Organism: Nitrosomonas sp. TNE100; assembly: GCF_055387135.1. NCBI lineage: Bacteria > Pseudomonadati > Pseudomonadota > Betaproteobacteria > Nitrosomonadales > Nitrosomonadaceae > Nitrosomonas > Nitrosomonas sp. TNE100. The sequence continues at coordinate 220,566 of NZ_AP040997.1, forward strand.
TTGAGGATTTGTTCGGGAAAACTGCTGCGGGGGATGATTTCACCGTTGCGTTCAATGGCTATGCGCTTGTTCTGCAGCGACAAGTGTTCAACCAGTTGCTGTATATTCAGCGGGCCATCATAACTTTGTTGCTGTCCGTTGATTATGAGTTGCATAATATTTAAAAAGTACCCAAGGTAAGGTAGACTTTAAACCAAGCAATCCATTCTAACATGCGGGTGTAGCTCAATGGTAGAGCAGAGGCTTCCCAAGCCTACGACGAGGGTTCGATTCCCTTCACCCGCTCATCCAGAGACTGACAACCCACGTTAATTTTATCTGTCAGAATTATCCGGTTACCGAGAGTGATTCTTTAACTATTACAAAAATTCAGAAACCCCGATGACTATTCGTTTAATCAGACAGATCTTGTACATCTTGTCTGCAGTTTTGCTGCTATTGCCTTATGGTGCCACCTGGGCAGAAAAATCTGCCGAGACCCCGGATTCCCTAAAAATTCTTGGCTGGGTTGAATTTATCCGCCTGGAACCTTGGGGAATTAAGATGCCTGCACGAGTCGATACCGGCGCTAATACTGCTTCCATGAGCGCTCGCGATATTGAGGTATTCAGAAAAAATGGTAAGCCATGGGTTAAATTTACCTTTGATTTCAGGAAGGGTTCCGGGGAACGCTCTGTCGAGATTGAGCGCCCGTTGACCCGGATGCTTAAAATCAAACAGCACGACGGACCTTCTCAGGAACGCCCGGTGATTTCCATGGAGATCTGTCTGGCAGATGAGGTTCGGGAAACCGAGTTTGATTTGATTGATCGCCGTGCCTTGAATTATCCGGTATTGCTCGGGCGCAAGGCGCTGGCCGGTTATGCACTGGTTGATCCTGCGCGTGCCTATCTCACCAAGGCAGTGTGCGGTCACGTCAAAAAGAAAAAGAAGAGTGATGAACCAACTGATTCCAGGCAGCCTGAATGAGAAAACTGCATCTTTATTTGCTGGCTTTCATACTGTGTTTCATAGGACTGGGACTGGCCTATTACAAGGTTGCTGTAATTGGCCTGCCTTTGACTGCTTCCGAACAGGCAGAGGTATGGGATATTGAAGCGCGTATCAGCTTTCGCGCCAAATCTGACAGCGCGATCAAGGTAACCCTGCCGCTTCCGCTTAACCCTCCCGGTTATTCCATTCTTGATGAGGATTTTGTCAGTGCGGATTATGGGCTGGCAATCGAGCAGGATAATGCCGGTCGTGTTGCGCACTGGGCTAAACGAAGAGCGCAGGGTAAGCAGTTACTGTTTTACCGGGTTGTATTATTTGAAAACGAGGGAGCTGTACAAAAACCGGATGTGGTGCCAGTTTATCCGAAGGCCCCGGAGTATCCGGAAAACCTGGCCCCGGTGATTCAAGGACTGTTGGATAAGGCACGTCAGCAATCTGCCGATACCGTTTCTTTTTCGCAGCGTGTGATTGAACAGTTGAATGCAGCAGCATCCATGACGGAGCTAAAATTGCTGCTGAAGCATATCAACCGGACACGTAATTTGGCAAAAAATCTGAGCTGGATACTGGCCGGCGCTCGTATTCCTTCCCGTATCGTTCGCGGCCTGCGCCTGCAGGACAACAAAGAATATTCGGAGCTGGAGCATTTTCTGCAGGTTTATGATGGCAAACAGTGGCGTTCACTGAATATCAAGGATGGACAGGAAGGATTGCCGTCGAATTTCATTGTGTGGCAGATTGACGATGATCGAGCCTTCTCGATCGAAGGTGCTACAGAATCGAGCGTTCAATATACTGTTGCCAGTGCATTACAGGAAACCATCAATATTGCCGGCTCCCGTTCGGCGGAAAGGGGTTTCCATCTGATGGATTTTTCACTGTACTCGTTGCCGGTGCATGTCCAGAATGTGTACAAAGTGTTGCTGATGATACCGCTGGGCGCTTTAGTGGTGGTATTCATGCGCAACATCATCGGAATCCGGACGTTTGGCACGTTCATGCCGGTCCTGATCGCACTGGCTTTCCGCGAAACAGAATTGTTATGGGGCGTGATTCTGTTCTGCCTGATTGTCGGTCTTGGATTGCTGTTGCGCGCCTATGTTGAACAGTTGAAACTGCTGCTGGTGCCTCGCCTTGCAGCGGTGTTGACCATGGTGGTGTTACTGGTCGCTGGTGTTAGCGTGGTTATGCACAAGCTTGGGCTGGAGACAGGGTTGTCCGTGGCCTTGTTCCCGATCGTTATTATGACGATGACAATCGAGCGCATGTCACTGACCTGGGAAGAGGCTGGTCCAGCTGAAGCATTCAAGCAGGTTTCAGGCAGCTTGCTGGTGGCGGTAATAGGTTATCTGGCCATGAATATCAATGAATTTCAGTACATGTTCTTTGCCTTTCCAGAACTGTTGCTGGTAGTGTTGGCCATAATCCTGCTGCTGGGGCGCTACTCAGGCTACCGACTGATGGAACTCTGGCGTTTCCGTGCATTTGCACGGAACAAGCCGTAATATCATGTTTGGAATCTGGGAAAAGCTCAAGCAGAGCGGAGTCGTTGGTATGAATCAGCGCAATGCTGATTTTATTCTGCGTTATAACAAGCGCTCGCTTTATCCGCTGGTGGATGACAAGTTGCGGACCAAATATTTGGCGACAGCTTCCGGTATTGCGGTACCCGAGCTGTATGGCGTGATTGAAATCCAATATGATGTCAGCCGTGTTCCCGAGATCGTCAAGGATCATGAAGATTTTGTGATCAAACCGGCGCATGGCTCGGGAGGCAGTGGTATTTGTGTCATTACCGGGCGTCTCAATAATCGTTACCGGCAAAATAATGGTGACCTGCTGACCGGGGAAGATATCGAATATCATATTTCCAACATACTCAGCGGCCTGTACAGCCTGGGTGGCCAGCCCGATCAGGCGTTGATTGAATACCGGGTCAAGTTTGATCCGCTGTTTGAGGAAGTTTCCTACCGTGGTGTGCCGGATATTCGCACCATCGTCTTTAGAGGAATTCCAGTCGCTTCCATGGTACGCTTGCCAACCCGCATGTCGGATGGCAAGGCCAATCTTCACCAGGGTGCAGTGGGTGCTGGTATCGATATGATGACCGGCCGTACCACCCATGCTATCTGGCAAAATTATCCAATTGAACAACATCCGGATACCGGTGTTGCCATCAGTGGACTCAAAATTCCTCACTGGCATAAATTGCTGACACTGGCAGCGCAATGTCATGAGCTGGTCGGACTAGGCTATCTGGGGGTAGACGTTGTGCTCGATCGGGAATTGGGCCCACTGGTACTGGAACTCAATGCACGCCCCGGTTTATCCATCCAGATTGCCAATCGCAGAGGTATGAGCCAGTTGCTGGAAAAAATCGCCAAACTGAAAGAAATTCCTACCTCGGCATCAGCCCGTGCCACACTGGGACAACAATTGTTTCTGGAAAATCAGACTTGATGTTGCGAAAATTTATCCGTTTGAATATATCCCATTTCAGTAGTCTGTTAGGGCTTTAAACACATATGACAGACTACATAGTAGTTAACACCAAAGCGGCCCATATAAATATGGACCCAACAGGAAGAGCTGTTTACATTAATTGTTAAAGATATGCAGCTCACCAAATTTGGTAACACTGAAATTACAATATCGGACTAAACAATCTGGCGACAATGGTCCCGGTACGGATGTACCATGGCCGCAACCGACCATGACTCGCATTCATGTTATCGGAAGCCGCGAAATCTTGTTCCAGCATTTGTGCTGCCTCCTGAACAAGACCGGGATCTGCTACCGCCAGCATCAGTTCGAAATTCAGGTGCAGAGAGCGATTGTCCAGATTAGTTGATCCGATCAGTACCAGATTGTCGTCCGCCAGAACGCACTTCTGGTGCATGAATCCTTCGGAACAATAACGGTATACCGGAATGCCCAGTGATTCGAGTTGCTGTTCGTAATAGAAGCCGGCAAGGAACACGAGCCAGGAGTCAGCCTTTTCGGGAATCAGAATTCTCACATCGATGCCTCTTGCCCGAGCCATCGATAGCGCCGTAATGCAGGAATCATCCGGGACTAAGTACGGAGAACTGATCCACAGCCGCTTTCGAGCGCAGCCGGCAATGGTAGCGAACATCATGGTAGCGCGCATACGGTCGTCTGTCGGGCCGGTCGCGCACACCGCCGCCATTCCATGCTGATCACCCGAAACGACTTGTACTTCGGCAGTCGTGCTCCAGACAGCTTCCGGCAGATCCCGTCGAGTGGCCCAATAGTAATCACTGGCGAATACGGCTTGAATTTTTCGGGCAACTGCTCCGTCAACATGAATTGCCGTGTCCCGCCAGCGAGGAGCCCAGGAGATGCGACCAAGATATTCGTCACCGACATTCAGGCCACCTACGATCGCTCGCTGCCCATCGATCACGACGAGTTTACGGTGGTTGCGAAAGTTCAATTGAAAACGATTGGCCCAACCCTGACGCGTATTGAAAGCCAATACGTCCACACCGGCATCGCGGACCCGCTGCAACCATGTCTTTGTCAGTTTCGTGCAGCCGATTTCGTCGTACAGCAGACGCACAGTGACTCCGGCCTGAGCGCGTTTGCATAAAGCTTCTGCAAACTCACGGCCAATATCGTCATCTCGGATAATGTAAAATTCGATATAAATATAGCTTTTTGCGCTGTGGATCTGTTCAAACAACGTGTTAAAAAAAGACTCGCCATCAATCAACAATAGAAAAGTATTGTTACAACTCAATGGTGTATCAAGAACGTCTGCTAGAACGTCCAACGGCGACTCGCCCGTTGCACTGCCGGCGTTTCTGTCCGTCATCAATTCACGATGGACCGCTTCGACGGAAGCTTGGTGCTGCTCACCCACCTGCCGAATGGCGTCTCGATAACCTGCAAACTGTTTCTGTCCGAATACCCAGTACAGCGGTAGCGCCAAAATCGGCATCGCGACGAGGCCAACAGCCCACGCGACGGCTGCCTGGGACGTTCTAACTTTGTTTATCGCATGCCAGGCTGACGCAATGCCAAGCAGTTCAGTGGTTGTGACAAAGAGCATGACCACGGTAGTCTGCGATTCACTTAGCAGATTCAGAACGACGTCCATTCAGATTTGGTTCCTTTGCCTTTTATTGATTAACACCCGGAAAATTCCGGCTTATTCAGCAAGTGCGTACTTTGTGGTAAAAATGTTGAAGAAAGTAGATTTGAGGCTGAAATTGTCTCTGAATTTTAACCATGAAGCTTTTTCAATATATTCACCAGTTTTCTATATCGCAACCTTTGGCATAGTTGATGATTTTTATCAAAGTACGCATTTTATTGTGGACATCATAATTGTTTCAATACAGAAAGATAAATGGCGATAAAAGTGTTCGGTTTATCTAAAGCCAGAAGTACCCCAAGCACGAAGTGCTACTACTGGAGCAGTTTCATGCTCTGACTGAAATGCTGCGTTCTGGACTGGAATCATGCGACCGATAGCTTGGTAGTGCTGGTTGCACCGGGGATATTCACTTTTATCATCTGCCGCGCCCGGTGGCCATCAGCTTCCGCCCTCAGCCATGGATACGCATCACACAATCAGCCGACTGTTACCAAATTTTGGGACTGATGCAGCTGTTTGAGGACAACCTGACAGCCTGATTGAAGTTTTTTCCCGTAGGCGGCGCAGCCAGTAAACTCTTGTGCCTGGCCTTGTGCGATATCGAGAAAAATGGGAGGTGCCGCCTGTAACCCGGAGATTTATTTGCGTTTCTTTATCAGCTGGCGGTGATTTGCAGTGGCCACCAGTTGCCGAACGGCCAGTAACCGTACAGGTAGATCCAACCGGTTATCGCAACTTCGATACCGACAAAATATGTCATCGCGATAGTCATCCCCATGAGTTTGGTGTTGCCCTTGGTCATTATTTGATAGAACAGGTACCAGAGAATGCCGTATGTGATCCATTCAAAGGTCCAGCCCAGATCTCCATCCATAAAAGCCTTGATGGCATAAGACACAGTCGTGAATGCAACCAGCAGGCAGTAATACCCCAGCGCACGCTGATCTTCAGCGCCGCGAACTGCGTTGACACCGACCCACAGATAGGTCATGGCGAACAGCAAACCTCCGGCGGACAGCGGAAAATTGTTCTGTACCAAACCGAAATAAAGTGCGCCAATAGTGGCGAGGATCCCAACTAGCAGGTTGAAGATTCCAACATCCTTGGTATCCACCTTGCCCTGTAGCCATATAGCGTTAACAATAAGGATAAATCCTATGAACAGTAGTGGCACACCTAAAAAATCACCAGCCATCTTTAATCCTCTTTAAACTGAATTACTATTACTGCTTTCATTATTCCACCAGCCTAGCAGTAGTGCCCAAGGTCTGGTCAAATTTGTTTGGCAGGACGCCGTTGATGCCGTAAATGATGAAGTTCACCACCTCGACGGATGCATAACATAATTCCCAATCTGTTGACTATTGTCAACGGCGATTTAAAACCGATACACCGCCATTACATTCGCATACTACTTTGACAGTTTCTTAAAAAAACCAGGTATCAGAGGCCCGTATCCGGGCTGGCTGCAACGCATGTCCAGGTATGCCGATTGTTGATACCCAGAGTGTAAAAAATACGGATACCACCGAGGAAAAAGGCTACGATGCAGGCAAGAAAGCGTCCGGAATCAAACAACATATTGCTTGACACCTTGGGATTGCCCCACGCCATTGCAGCAACAACCTTGCAGACGTTATCAATCGTTAAGAGGACACTATTGTTGCATTAACGCCAAGCATCCTGACTGTCCTGCGTATTGAGCATGCTTACTGATTCTGGCTACACAGCTCAACCATTTACCGAGGCAGTCAGGTTTGTTTGGGTGAGGTGGTCGCGAGATCGCCAGGAGAAGTAAACTGCACACTTTTACAGTCATTTCCAGGTGCTGGATTATGAAACGAATTTTTCATGGTCGGAAAAATGTCGGCGATTATGGAAGAGCTGCGAGCGAAAACGCAATACCAGCCTGCAATTTGTCCACCTGGCACTTTTAACGCTATTGCCCAGAAGAGCATAAACAGGTTCATAGGCGTGGCTCGCTTCGGAGACCATAGCTTATACCCTGCAAAATATCCAGCACCAACGCGCGGGCTGTCCAACTGATCTCACCTTCCATTTTGATGCTCATGGTGTCTTTTTTCCATTATCATCTGCACAGGTTTTTACTGGATCGTTACACACACCCATCATCAATATTGATGAATGCCAATTACTTTCTTGAGATTCGACCTATCATTAATTGACACAAAGACAGCTTTTATTTTTCTCAAGGCAAAGAAATCTTAAAAAACCCTGTTACATTCCCATATTCTTTAGTTTGTTTTACAAAATCCTCTTTATTGTTGGTATTTTATAATCTAACGTATTTTTTATAAAAAATAGTATTGACGATTTAAATTCAGGTTATCGTGACTGTAAGATCTGTTTATCTATTCATGCTGCAGCACTTCAAAGCTGTTTTTTAATTCCATTTTTGAAAGGTTCCACAATGAATTCTTTGAACCATGACTACCCAGACGTTCTGCTGCATAACAAGGAGGTGCCTTGTCTGTCGCTGTACCAGACGACGCACCGGCTGCATCCCGACAACGTGCAAGACCCGATCCGCTTTCGCAATCTGGTAAAAGAGTTGGAAGAGTCGCTGCGCCAGAAGTACCCCAAGCGGGAAGTGATGCCGCTGCTGGAGCAGTTTCATACTCTGGCCGACAATGCTGCGTTCTGGAACCATACGACCGATGGCTTGGCGGTACTGGCTGCACCGGGGATGTTTCGTGTCTATTGTCTGCCACGCCCGGTGGCCGATCTGGTCGTGGTGGCCGACAGTTTTCATACCAAGCCATTGATGCGCATCACGCAATCGGCCGACCATTACCAGATTTTGGGACTGAGCCGCAGTAGCTTTAAACTGTTTGAGGGTAACCGCGACAACCTGGTTGAAATGTTTCCTATGGAAAGCGGTGCCTGGACGGCGGAAGGAATGCTTGGCAAAGACCCAGGCGCCCGCGAAGGCGCGCACCGCGCTTATGGCCCTACTGGCGGCCATGGCCCTACTGGTGGCTCTGTATGGTCAGGCACCGACGTCAAGCAGAACCTGGTCGACCGCGACACCGAGCAGTTTTTCCGTGCTGTCGATCAGGCTGTAATGCATCGCTATGACAAGTCTAGCGGAATGGGCTTGATCCTGGCCGCGCTGCCTGAGCATCACAACCTGTTCCGCTCGGTCAGCAAAAATCCGCAGCTGCTGAAAGATGCTCTGGACGTGCACCCCGATGCCATGTCGATCGACGCGCTGCGTGAGCGCGCATGGCAATTGATCCAGCCACAATACCTCGAACGCCTGGCGGGCTTTGTCGATTCTTATGGCGTCGCTAATGGCAGGGGTCAGGGCTCTGACTTGCTGGACGACATTGCCAAGGCTGCCGTCGAAGGGCGCGTGGCCACGCTGTTGATCGAAGCCGACCGTATCGTTCCGGGCCAGATCGACGTTGCCACCGGCAGGGTGACTGTTGGCAAGCTGGATGACCCAGAGGTAGATGACCTGCTGGACGATCTGGGCGAACTGGTGCTCAAGACTGGCGGCGAAGTGGTGATAGTGCCTGCTGAGCGCATGCCTACCAACACAGGTGCAGCAGCAGTTTTTCGTTTCTAAACGGCAAGACGCCCGAGAGGATATCACCCGGGCGTCTTTGCTGCGGATTGAGTAGTATCTGTCCCGGATGATTGTATGGTTTTTATGAAAGAGATGGGGGATGAGTTTTATGCCATTCTTTCATGGCCTGCATTGGAGCTTTACTCTTGAGGGCAGACTGCGGTAGTTGCGGGTTTACAGGCTGACATAACGTATCAGGGTCTGTTCCAGATCTTCAGCGCTATTGAATCGATGTTGTCTTGAGTACGTCAGCAATACGCCCATTGAAACGTTCGACTATCCCATTGGTTTGCGCAGTGCGTGGCCGGGTCAGGCGATGTCCGATACCGAGTTCCTGGCACAGCTGGTCAAACTGATGATTGCCACTGGGATTACGTTCACGGCTGGCAAACAGTCTGTCAGTAAATTCCTTGCCGTTGTTTGTCAGGATACGGGTAATCCTGATCGGACGGGCATTGTGCAGCGCCTTCAGAAATGCTCTGGCACTGGCTGCGGTTTTGTTGGGTTTGATGGCCACATACACCCAACGTGTGGCTCTGTCTATCGACACAAACTGTGGCTTTGCACTTGACGAATATTTGTGACAGAACTCCTTTTATCAACCAGCTCAGGCTGGTCGATAAATGAAATGCCGGTATCTATGGATTATTTCCGCTTGTTGTCGACAAAAAGAAGCGCGTCGATCATGCGGGCCGAATAACCCCATTCATTGTCGTACCACGAGATGGTCTTGGCCATATGTGTGCCGATCACCATGGTCGCTCTCGAATCGAAGATCGATGAATGAGGGTCGTTCATCATGTCTGTCGAGACGACCGGGTCTTCGGTGTAAGCAAGGATGCCGTTCAAAGTCGTTTGCGCGGCTTTTTTCATTGCAGCGTTGATGGATTCGACCGTCACAGGCTTTTCGAAGGTCGCGACAAGATCAACGCACGAAACATTGGGTGTTGGAACGCGAACCGACATGCCGTCGAGTTTGCCTTTGAGCTCAGGCATCGCCTTGGTCACGGCAACGGCTGCGCCAGTGGTGGTGATGACCATGTTCACAGCGGCTGCGCGAGCACGGCGGAAGTCCGACTTATGCGGTGCATCCAGGAGGCCTTGGTCGTTTGTGTACGAGTGAATTGTTGTCATGAGGCCGTTCTGAATACCGAAGTTTTCATGCAGGACCTTTGCAACTGGAGCCAGGCAATTGGTAGTGCAGCTCGCGACGTCGATCACAGTCATATCAGGAGTGAAACCTTCTTCGTTCACGCCCAACACAAAAGTCATGTCGAGGCCCTTGCCGGGAGCCGACATGAGCACAAATTTTGCGCCAGCTTCGATGTGTTTCGAAACCTGCTCTTTATTGCGGAAAATACCCGTGCATTCCAGCACATAATCCACACCAAGATCGCCCCATGGAATATTGGAGGGGTCTCTTTCAGAAAAAACGCGTATCTTGTCACCGTCGACGCTGATCAAGTTTTCGGTGCTGCTGACCACGCCCGCGTATTTGCCATGCGTTGAGTCGTACTTAAAGAGGTACGCAAGCTGCTCGGCGCTTGTCAGATCGTTAATTGCGACAAGGTCGACGCTAGGGTTCTGAGCCGCAATGCGTGCAACGCAGCGACCGATTCGTCCGAAGCCGTTGATACCAATTTTGATCGCCATGATGTCCTCGTGCTGGTTAGGTGTATAGGAAAAATAAACGGTTCTGTCGCATTAGGCGCAAAACGCATATTTTGGATGAGCTGACATGCCATCCTCTTAAACTAGCAGATTTTTATTCCGCCAGTGTATAAAACTGCTTAGTAACTCAGTAAACTTCTTCCAAATTTTATGCCTCTGGCCGTTGTCACTATTGCTTTATCTCCACTATTCCTCCCGCCCGTGCTATTCCGCTCATGATTCGTCCAGTGTGGTTACGTATTTGTACCACTTCTCCTTCGGCAGCAGCAGCGAGTGCTTCACCTTCCGTGCTGACGGCAAATCCTGCTCCGGTTGCGGTGAGCCGTATTTTCTGTCCACGTGTGATGATATATGGAGCGCGTAGCTGGTGTGTGCGTATCGGCTGGCCGGAAGCAAGAAAGGTTACCGCCACCTTGCCGACTACCTGATCAGGATCCGTGACTGCCCCAGCGGGGATGCGCACGAGATCGACTTCCTTGCTCACAATATCCTGTGTATCCACTAATTTTCCCATGTTGATGGGCTGTGCGGCGTGTATGACGTTGGCAATCACTTCGATTTCAACCGGCACATAAAGTGTCCAGGCAGCTTCATCCTGACAACGCACGCCAACTGAGAATTTTCCCCATAAGCGTCCGCCTGGCGGCAGAAAAGGCTGAAGCTGGTTACACGGGCGTAATGTCTGACGTGAATCCAACTGGTTTGTCTTGATGATGACCCTGCCGGGCAGGTGACGGGTTTCCACACGCACAAAATCATTGATTATCTTGTGTATTGTTTCTGTAGGTAAGTCTTCGCTAGCGATTGCCGTTGTAGGGAGCAGGAGGCTGCATACGAGTATGATCAATAAGGGTTTTTTGTTCATGTCCGGTATGGTTGGCTATCGGGATTGACAATCAGGACGGTCAGTTTTTGCCGCTGACGGCAATTTTTGCCGCTGGTTCAGCATGGTATCGCCGCAATTCCCTGGCTAACCTGGAAACTGAAAGGTGATTATGGATCAGTTTGATTGATTGGCTGGAAATAATGGCTTGTTCAATTTGGCATGGTTCCTGCTTATAGTAATTATGACTACTTTGCAGGAGGAAAACATGATCAACAAACTGGACAATCTGCTTGGCTTTAACCAAAAGGCACTCGGGTTACGAGCGGCCCGGCAGGAGCTGTTGTCGGGAAATATTGCCAATGCGGATACCCCGAGTTTTAAGGCGAAAGATTTCGATTTTTCCAAGGCAATGCAAAACGTTCAGTCGCCAAGACAGGTACAAAGTGCGCTGGCGACGACTTCATCAAGACATATCGGCTTGTCCGATTTCAGATCGATTACGTCCGTGCCGGAGCAGTATCGTGTTCCGCAGCAACCCAGTATAGACGGTAATACCGTTGATATGGATACCGAGCGTATGCAGTTTATGGATAACGCCATACGCTATGACGCTGGACTGACATTTATCAGCGGCCAGTTCCGAACCCTGTTATCCGCTATCAGAGAAGGAAATTAATAGCCATGTCCCTGTTCAGTGTATTCAATGTCGCCGGTTCAGCCATGGCCGCCCAGTCACAGCGGCTGAATGTGGTGGCCAGTAATCTCGCCAATGCAGACAGCGCTACCAGTTCAACGGGTGAAGCCTATCGTTCCCGGCAAGTTGTTTTTCGTACCGTTGATATTTCTGCAGATAAGGCAAAGGGCGTCAAGGTGGCAGGTATCGTGCATGATCCCTCGCCCATGCGGGTGGTGTATGACCCGAAGCATCCGATGGCGGACGAAAAAGGCTACGTTACCCTGCCCAATGTCAACGTTGTGGATGAAATGGTCAATATGATGTCGGCATCGCGTTCCTATCAGAACAGCGTTGACATGATGAACGTGACCAAAACATTGCTGCAAAAAACACTATCAATTGGCCAATAAGGAGAGATAGATATGAGTCAGGTGCAAAACAATTCCAGCGTATCCGAACTGCTGACTTCCAATGGGGGCAGTATCAAGACTGCCCGCAAGGGTGATGAGGATATGCAGGAGCGGTTTCTCAAACTGCTGGTGACACAAATGCAAAATCAGGATCCGCTCAGCCCGATGGATAACGCAGAAGTAACCAGCCAGATGGCGCAGATCAGTACCGTAAGCGGCATCGACAAGCTCAATAGCACGCTGGAAAAGCTGGTATCGGATTCCGATGCACGGCGTTCATTTGAAGCCGCCAACATGATTGGCCGTAGCGTGTTGGTTCCAGGCGCTGACATGCAACTGGAAAACCACACCGGAATCGGCGGATTTGAACTGACCGAACCGGTAGACAAGCTGGTCGTCACCATCAAGGATAGCGCCGGTATTGCCGTGCGTGACATTGATCTAGGCACGCAACCGGCAGGGGTGGGCACATTTGCCTGGGATGGCCTGGCAAACAATGGTAACGAAGCTGCCGGGGGGCAATACAGTTTCGCCCTGAAAGCCGTGCGCAGTAACCAGGAGGTAGCTGCTTCCACTCTGGCATTTGGTTCGGTCAGCAGCGCACAGGCTGGCAAGGAGGGCGCCTTGCTGGAAGTAGGTAGGCTGGGTTACGTCGGTATGCATGATATTAAAAAAATATTTTGATCAGGGGAGTAAATCATGGGTTTTCAGCATGGATTAAGTGGTCTAAAAGCAGCCTCGGCCAAACTGGACGTTACCGGTAATAATATTGCTAACGCTAATACGGTTGGCTTCAAGCAATCACAAGCGCAGTTCAGTGATGTATTCGCCAATTCATTAGGTGGGGGCAAGAATCAGATCGGAATTGGCACCCAGGTGGCAGCTATCGCGCAGGAATTTGCCCAGGGGAATGTGACCAGTTCCGACAATCCGCTAGATGTGGCAATAACCGGAAATGGTTTTTTTCGGACGAATAACAATGGCACGATCAGCTATACCCGTAACGGCCAGTTTCATCTGGATAAGGATGGATTTCTGGTTAATGCAAATAGTTACAACGTTACTGGTTTTGCCGCCGATGCTTCCGGTCAGATTATTCCCAATATACCGGTTAATCTGCGATTACCTACTTCGGATCTGACACCTAAGCCAACTGCCAATTTTGCAACAGGCGTCAATTTGGATGCGCGTACAAGTGTTACAAGTGTGGCGTTTGACGCAAACAATCCATTAACCTATGCCCATTCCACTTCAGGTGAGATATTCGACAGTCTGGGTAATTCCCATATATTGAATCTGTTTTTCCAGAAAACAAATTCAACGGAATGGGGTGTATTTGCAACTGTCGATGGAGCTGTTGATACCACTAACGGGTTACCACTCGGTGTGACATTTGGAGGGGGAGGATCCACTTCTCTGACCTTTGATTCCAATGGAATCATGACTACGCCCACAGGACCAATTGATGTCACTGTCGATTTTCAAGCAATAGATGCTACTAAATGGGGGGCGATCCCAGATCTTACATTTTCGTTCGATCTGACTCGCTCTACCCAGTTTGGCAACAAGTTCGGTGTCAACATGATGAATCAGGATGGATTTACTTCGGGCCGTCTGGCCGGGTACAGTATTTCTGATAATGGTGAGATCAGGGGCAGTTATACCAATGGTGTCACACGCACGCTCGGGCAGCTTGCGTTGGCAGGTTTTTCCAATCCTAACGGTCTCAAACCGATGGGAAACAATCAATGGGCAGAGACCGCTGAATCCGGGTTGCCGTTGATTGGCACGCCAGAGACTGGTGTGCTGGGTTCACTGCAATCTTCGGCGGTGGAAGAATCCAATGTCGATCTGACTAGTGAATTAGTCAGCCTGATCATGACGCAGCGCGTGTATCAGGCTAATGCCAAGACCATTCAGACACAGGATGCGGTCATGCAATCCATCATGAATATCTGAAGGATTTTCTGTTTAACCCTGACCTGGTAACGCTCTAAAAATGGATAGACTGATTTATACCGCGATGACCGGCGCGCTGCATACCCTGACGCAGCAGGCAACGGTTTCCCATAATCTGGCCAACGCCTCGACCACAGGTTTTCGTGCACAGGCCGATGCTTTCCGGGCAGTGCCTGTTTACGGAGAGTCGCTACCCACGCGTGCATTTGTACTGGATTCAACCACCGGCGCGGATTTTACACCGGGCGCGATCCAGCAGACCGACCGTCCGCTGGATGTAGCGATACAGGGTTCCGGCTGGATTACGGTACAGCTTGAAAACGGTGAAGAAGCCTATACCCGGCATGGCAATCTCAAGACGGATGCCAACGGTGTACTGCAAACACAGCAGGGGTTCAATATCAAGGGAGAAACGGGGCCGATTACTATTCCACCGGATAGTAGGGTGGCGATTGGCAAGGATGGCAGTGTCTCGGTATTGCCGTCAGATTCCCGGATCACGGCGGTATCGATTATCGGGCGCATCAAACTGGTGGATCCGCCTGCAGAGCAGCTTGTCAGAGGAGATGACGGCCTGTTCCGATTGAAACAAGGGGGTGAAGCACCTGCCAGCGGTAAAGTAGCCCTGATTGATGGAGCGCTTGAGAGCAGTAATGTCAATGCAGTCAGTGAGATGGTGAAGATGATTACGCTTGCCCGGCAGTTCGATATGCAAATGAAGATGCTCGAAAACGCCCAGCAGAATGCCCAGCAGGCTAGTGAAATCATGACACTGAGAGGCTGAATTCTACCTGTTTTTAATTTTCCAAAAAGGATAACGCTATGGTTCGCTCGTTGTGGATATCAAAAACCGGTCTGGATGCCCAGCAGACCAAAATGGATGTGATTGCCAATAATCTGGCCAACATCAGTACCAATGGCTTCAAGCGCATGCGTCCGGTGTTTGAAGATTTGCTGTATCAGACCATCCGCCAACCGGGTGCGCAGTCATCCGAACGCACGCGTCTGCCTTCTGGTTTGCAGCTGGGAACCGGGGTGCGGCCGGTGGCAACCGAAAATATCTTTTTGCAGGGTAATTTGCAGCAGACTGGCAATACACGTGATGTGGCGATTCAGGGGGAAGGATTTTTTCAGATTTTGCTGCCGGATGGCACGCTGGCTTATACCCGCGATGGTGCATTCCAGTCTGATCAGGATGGTCAGCTGGTGACCGCCAGTGGCTTTCCGCTGCAGCCATCCATTACCATTCCGCCGAATACGCTAAGTATCACGATCGGACGGGATGGCACGGTATCTGTACTGACACCGGGTTCGGCCACACCATTGCCAGTGGGTAATATTCAATTGACCTCTTTCATTAACCCTGCTGGCCTGCAGCGCTTTGGTGAAAACCTTTATCTGGAGACTATGAGCAGTGGTGTGCCCAATCCCGGTATTCCGGGGACTAACGGCATCGGACTGCTAAATCAGGGATTTGTGGAAACTTCCAACGTGAATGTGGTGGAAGAGCTGGTTGAAATGATTCAGACCCAGCGCGCGTATGAAATCAATTCCCGGTCGATCCAGACTTCCGACCAGATGTTAAGCAGACTTACCCAACTTTGATTCAGTTTGAATGAATGTGGTTTTAACACATCAGCTGTATCAATTGGAAATTCAGGCTTTTTGGTACGCTCATGGGATGTGTGGCTTCTGATTTTATGGATAGGTAATGTTCTGGCGCCATGGAATTTTTGTATGAAGAATTTTGGGGAAACACTGATTAAATTGATGGACGTCATTGCGAATGAAATGAAGCAATCCAGCTGCTTTGACGCAATAAATCAGCGTCTTCTTGGCACGCTGATTTCTCCCGTATTAATTGTCATGGTCAGTATGGTGACAGGGTGTTCAATGATCACGCCCGCGCCGAAAGTGCAGCAACCGATGACGATCCGGCCGCCTGAGCCGCTGATTATTCCTGTCAGTCAGAGCAATGGTGGGATTTATCAGGCGGCATTCAACTATCAGGGCAGCGGGCGCTATACGCCATTATTCGAGGATCGTCGCGCGCGCGGCATCGGTGACACCATCATCGTCATGCTCAACGAGAAGACCAATGCGAGCAAGAAAAGTGGCAGTAACGCCCAGCGTGATGGGGGGATTGATCTTTCAGTACCGTCATTCCTCGGTTTGCCATTCAAATCCATTTTTCAGGATCTTGATCTGGAAGCCAAATCAAGCAACAAGTTTGATGGCAAGGGAGAGAGCTCCAGCAACAATAATTTCACCGGCACGATTACTGTGACTGTGATCGATATTCTGCCCAACGGCAATTTGCTGGTGAGCGGTGAAAAGCAGATCGGTATCAATCAGGGGCATGAATTCATCCGGCTTTCCGGGGTGATCAACCCGATTAATGTTATGAACAACACCGTGTCATCGGTGCAGGTGGCTGATGCGCGTATCGAATACCGGGGCACTGGTTATCTGGATGAAGCGCAAACCATGGGCTGGCTGTCACGTTTCTTTTTGTCGATTTCACCTTTTTAAGCATACCAGAGGCATATCGCTATGACTTTATCCAAATGGATTCGGAATTTCGGGCTGCTGAATCTCGGATTATTGGGCTGCCTGATTATTTCTGCCCCAGCTTCTGCCGAACGCATCAAGGATCTGGTCAATATCCAGGGTGTGCGTGCTAATCAGTTGATTGGCTATGGATTGGTAGTCGGCTTAGATGGTACGGGTGATCAAACCCAGCAGACACCCTTTACCGTACAAAGTATCCTCAGCATGTTGGGGCAATTGGGCGTGAATCTTCCGCCAGGAGTCAATTTACAGTTACGCAATGTTGCTTCTGTCATGGTAACGGCTACCTTGCCGGCCTTCGCCAAACCGGGGCAGCAGATTGATGTGACGGTTTCATCCATGGGCAATGCCAAGAGCCTGCGTGGCGGTACCTTGCTGATGACCCCGTTAAAAGGGATTGATAACCAGGTGTATGCCGTTGCCCAAGGCAGCCTGGTGATTGGCGGTGCGGGTGCCAGTTCAGCCGGCAGTAGTGTTCAGATTAATCATCTGGGCGCAGGGCGGATCAGTGCGGGTGCGATTGTGGAACGCGCTGTGCCAACGTTGCTCGGCCAGGGGGAGTACATCAACCTGGAATTGCACGACACTGATTTCACGACCGCACGGCGTATCGTGGAGACAATCAACAGCCGTTTTTCGTATGGAACGGCCACTGCACTGGATGGGCGCGTTATCCAGCTGCGGGCACCCGTGGATAACAATCAGCGTGTCACGTTTATTTCGCAGATTGAAGGTCTTGATGTCATGCCGGCACAGGGTGTGGCCAAGGTCATCATCAATGCGCGTACCGGTTCGGTCGTCATGAACCAGATGGTGACGCTTGAACCCAGTGCGGTGGCGCATGGCAATCTCTCGGTGATCATCAATACCCAGCCGATTGTCAGCCAGCCCGGACCCTTCTCACAGCGTGGTGAAACGGTGGTGGTGCCGCAATCACAAATCGAAGTGCGTTCGGAAGAAGGTAATCTGATGTTGTTGCCGGGATCAGCTAGTCTGGCTGATGTGGTGAAAGCGCTGAATGCCATTGGTGCCACTCCGCAGGATTTGCTGGCAATTTTGCAAGCACTCAAGGCAGCGGGATCATTGCGGGCAGAGCTGGAAATTATTTGATTAGGTTGGCGATATGATCAATTCTCCCGACATTTCCGGCCAGTTGGCCATCGATGCGCAAGCAGTTGATCAATTGCGCAATCAAGCCCGGCGCGATCCGCAGGAAGGGCTGAAGCAGACGGCAAAGCAGTTTGAGGCGCTGTTTCTCAACATGATGATGAAAAGTATGCGTGAAGCCACGCCCAAAGAAGGATTGTTTGATAGTGATCAATCGCGTTTTTATACCCAGATGCTTGATCAGCAACTGGTGCAGAATCTTTCTGACAAGGGAATTGGCCTGGCAGACATGATCGTACGGCAATTGTCACAAGCTGTCGGCAAGGAACAGGCTAACGCCATAGACGGAGCAGAATCTCTCTTGACAGCTATTGTCGGAAATGATGAGAAACCACTGGTTTCAGTGGCGCCGGGGCAAACAAAGGATCTGCCTTCCCAACTCTGGACGAATCTTAATCGGGCTACCGCTAAACCAAATTTTTCAGCTGTCTCGCCCGCATGGCGAACAAACCGGATGGGAATTGCTTCCAGCTCCGGGAATGATGGTCCTGAGATAGCTGCGGTTGATCAGCCCAGAGAGTTTGTGCTGGATGTATTGCCGCATGCCCGCAAAGTGGCGCGTGAAACCGGCATTCCTGAACATTTCATGATTGCCCAGGCCGCGCTGGAAACTGGCTGGGGCAGGCATCAGATCCGGCGGACGGACAATCAGCCAAGCTTCAATCTGTTTGGCATCAAGGCAAGCGGGAACTGGCGTGGACAAGTGGTGGAAACCATGACCACCGAATATGTGGATGGTACACCGCAAAAGATCAGGGAAAAATTCCGGGCATACAATTCCTACGAGGAAGCCTTCCGGGATTATGCGCGGTTACTGCAGAACACTCCCCGTTATGCAGCCGTGCTGAAAAGCCGCAGTGCCACAGCGTTTGCCTGGGGGTTGCAACAGGCTGGTTATGCGACTGATCCATCCTACGCGGAAAAGCTGCTGAAGATCATCAACAGTGATGCGTTGAACATATAAGGAGTTGTTAAATATTTGCTGCTTTTTTGCGAATACCAGCATCCAGTAGCAGTGGTTCCAAAGGTGTTGGATTGCTTCACGCCACCCACCTGTTTCACTATGTTCGCAGTGACGGCTAAAGCTTAAAACGGATCTCGCAAAGAGGGCGGTTGCGGGATTCATAACGAAATGAGCAAATATGATGAATCATGGCTTTAATCCCACTGGAATTTTGCCGTAAACAAATAGAAGTAATTCACGATAATCGAGGGTAGAACAATGGCAAACAGTATTATGAATGTGGGTGTTTCCGGGCTACAGGCTGCACAAACTGCCTTGCTGACGACCAGCCACAATATCAGCAATGCGACCACACCCGGTTATAACCGCCAGCAAGCTATTCAGAGTACGAATACCCCCCTGCCGCACAGTAATGGATTTATCGGCCGAGGCGTGCAGGTGTCAACCGTACAACGTATCTACAACCAGTATCTGGTCAGTCAGTCGTTGCAAGCGCAAGGCCAGAGCAGCCAATTGGATAGTCATTACAATGAGATCAAACAGATCGATAATTTGTTGGCGGATACCACTTCCGGGCTGACGCCTGCGCTGCACAATTTTTTCAATGCAGTACAGGATGTCGCCTCCAACCCGACCTCGATCCCTTCCCGCCAGGCGATGTTGAGCAACGCTGAAGCATTGGTTTCCCGCTTTCAGTCAATGGATCAGCGTTTGTCGGAAATGCGTGAGGGAGTGAACAGCCAGATTGCCAGTAGCGTGAATGAGATCAATTCACTGGCGCAGCAGGTTGTGCGGCTGAATACCAATATCCAGGCAGTAGAAGGCTCGGCAAATAGCCAGCCGGCCAATGATCTGTACGATCAGCGCGATGCGCTCATCCGTGATCTCAGCAAACTGGCCAATGTGGATGTCGTGCGTCAGAGTAATGGCCATTACAACGTCTTTATTGGTAATGGTCAGTCGTTGGTGGTCGGCACCAGTGCGATGGCACTCAAGGCGGTGCCCTCTTCAAGTGATCCGCAGCGCCTGGTGGTGGCAATGGATCAGCAAGGTGGAGAAATAGTGCTGCCAGAACACCAGTTGCAGGGGGGAAGTTTGGGAGGATTACTGGCTTTTCGCAGTGAAACACTGGATGCCATACAAACTGACTTTAATCAGCTTGCCGAGGGGCTTGCCGATACCTTCAATGATCAGCATGTATTAGGACTTGATCTACAGGGTACGGTAGGTAAAAATTTTTTTGAGGTGACGGATTCCAATCATGCTGCGCGAAGTATTGAGGTCGCAATCAGTGATCCCGCTGAAATTGCGGCAGCTTTAAATGATGGAGGCAGTTTTGATGATCGTGTGGCCGATAACCGTAATGCTTTGCAGCTTGCCAAGTTGCAGACAACAAACACTCTGCAGGGTGGAACAGCATCCTATCAGTCGGCGTATGCGAGTCTGGTCAGTCAGGTGGGTAATAAAACCCGTGAACTGGAAGTCACCAGCCAGGCACAGGAGAGCCTGCTTGCGCAGACAGATCAGGCCATACAGTCATTATCCGGGGTCAATCTGGAGGAAGAAGCTGCTAACCTGCTGCGTTATCAGCGGATGTTTCAGGCTTCCAGCAAGGTGATCGAAATCAGCAATTCGCTGTTTGATTCGTTGCTCAGAATCTGATCAATTTTTGACAGAAAAGGAATTTATCATGCGCGTCAGTACTAATACCTTATACGATCAGGGTACAAAATCCATGCTGCAACAGCAAAGTTCATTGTTCAAGCTGCAGCAACAGCTTTCAAGCGGCAAGCGCATCATGACCCCGTCGGATGATCCAATCGGAGCGGCGCGTGCTCATGAGTTGGCGCAATCGCTTTCATTGAATACGCAATATGCTGATAACCGTTACCGGGCAATGGACAGCCTGCAACAAGTGGATAGTACACTCGGCAGTGTTTCCAATGTTATCCAGAGTGTGCGAACCATGGTGGTAGCAGCGGGTAATCCGGCCTATTCTGATAATGAGCAGCAGATGATGGCCGTCGAACTGCGCGGTCATTTCGAGCACTTGCTGGGACTGGCGAATACCAAGGATGAACAGGGCAATTATCTGTTCTCCGGATTTAAGGGTAATACTCAACCGTTCGTCGAGCAGTCTGCTGGCGTTGTGACGTATCAAGGTGATCAGGAACAGCGACTGATACAAGTTTCCGGTTCCCGGCAGTTGCCGGTAAGTGAAACCGGTGATGCTGTTTTTGAACCGGGTGGTCAAAATCTGTTTCAGACAGTGGATAATTTTATTACAGCACTGAAAACCCCCGGTGGTATGCCCAATGGGGCAGTGGGTAATGTGTTGCAGGAGTTGGATACTGCTTTGGATAATGTATTGACCAAACGGGCTGCGGTTGGATCACGGCTGCAGGAAATCGATGCGCTGCAGCAAATTGGTGAGGATACTGCCGTTCAGTATCAGCAATCACTCTCGCGCCTGCAGGATCTGGATTTTGCGCAAGCTATATCTGATATGGTGCGTCAACAAGCCTTGCTGGAAGCAGCACAGAAATCCTTTACCCGTGTTTCCGAGCTGTCATTGTTTAATGTGATTTAGCCTGTTTCACTTGCCCGTGTTCAGCAGATTGCCGGTATTCAGGTAAATTCGTGACGATCTACTTTTGGAGAATGATATGAACCGGGAAGAATTGTATTTGAAGATTGCAGAGCTGCATCTCAAGCGTGTAGAAGTACTGCAAACAGTTGAATGGAGACTCACATTAAGTATCTGGACATTTATAGCGGGTATTGCGATGGTGAGTCTGGCCAATGCCAATAAAGTGAAACAGGTAGCCGTGGCTATGGGGAGCTTTCTCGGGCCTTTTGTCATATTGTCTCTGGTAAGTGCCATTTATGGGGTGCTCTGGTACTCGTATACCATCAGATTTTGCAAGAAGAATTACAACAGCCTCGTAACGGAACGTAATCGTTATCAGCGCATGCAGAATGAAGCAATAAAACTCCTTTTGAAAGCCAAATCCAGGGATTTCCTGATTAAAGCTGAGACCGAAGATAAACAGGTTGCTGAATCAGGTTTTCAGGAACCATCCTTCGAGCATCTTTCGGGTGATAGTTTTAAAAAATCAGGTATATGGCAGTTCAAGGCGGTTGTGACAGCGACATTGATGCTCTTTTCGTGGCTGCTTGTTGCAATGATTGTTGTTCCTGCTATCCAGTAAAAACCTGAATGATGCCGTAGTGGCCGCAGGTGAGCCAGTCTGGTTGAAGCGTGGTGGTTTTCGCGGCAACTTCAGGTGTAAGGCCAACCAGCACTTCTGATTTAAGTGTGCGTAAAAACAGGGCTGATCGGCCAAAACGCTGTAAAAAATAATCTTTTTCTGTGGTGTGCGACCAGCGTCGATCACCAGCAAAATAGCGATAATTCAAGTCCCCCTTGAAAATAACCAATTCTGCATTCTCAAAAGTTTCACGGGTAAGTGTTTCATCCGCATAAAAACTGGCAGGTAATCCCAATGCAGGACTGGTGCGCAGTGTCAGCTGATTTTGGCGTAACAACTGCGTAATATCTTCCCCCAGTTTGCGTGCTGCCGGAATAGATGAAACTCCCAGTTTCTCGATCAGATTTTCCATATTGATCATAGTCATGTCCGAAACAAACATCGGATAAGGTCTGACATGTGCAACGATGTGTGAACAGTAGCTGCTGATCTTGCGGATCAGCAGCAGGTCTGTCAGTACATCCATTCCGGCATTATCAAACACCAGATCAATCCGCTGCATTCGGGAAGTAATTAACTTTGTTGCCGCATCACTCTCATCTACCAGCAGCGAAACCTGATCAGCTTCCGGGATGGTGTGTTGACTGAGATCAGCTGTGTTTCCAATGACTGACCAGCGCAGCAGTTTGTGGATATCGCAGTCGGGACCACAATACTCGGCCAGTGTGGCAAGCGATTCAATGGCCTGTAAGTTGGCTGCTTCTTTAGCTGGCTGGAAAGGATCGGTCGGCGTGGCTGTGCTATAACCGAAGGCCAGCAGAATCCGTGCGTAGAAATAGAGCTCGACGGTAAGAAACGGCATGTTTGCCCAGCTCCGTCCGCTGTACGGTTTGATTATCTGATCAAGTGTGCCAAAAATTACCGGTGGCAAGGTAGTGATTTTTCCTTCCCGCATCTCTGTTGCCAGTTGCTGCAAAGCGTGTAAGACAGCTGTGTCAGCGTTATCGATAAGCTTGCCAAGAATGACAGGTAACCGCTTTTCCAGTGAAAAGGAAGCGAAGGAGCCGGGTTCTTCAGTAGTTAGACGGGGTGGAGGCAGAATTGACTGATGAGATGGCATGAGTGGTATTCTTGAATCTTATGACTGAATTGGACATTGTACCGGGAGGGTCGTGAAACGGCCATTTTCCGCAGACGGGGTGTATGGGTTGTAACAGGAGAGATGAGGATGAGATGGCTGATAAAGAGACACGACAGACTGTTATGGGTACTTGGTATGCTGATTGTTTTTCCTGGCACAAGTTTTTCTGAAGCCAGTTTCAATCGACCGTCTCTTCACAGTAGGCAATCCCAGATTCTTCCGGCAATCTGGATGGGAGGTGGTTTGTCGTATTTCCCTTTTTATATTCAACCGCTTCTGCTCTATCCGGAAATACCGGGGCTGTACCCCTGTTTCCCTTTTGGCAGTTGCATGGTGCTGCAACCGTATCGGAAATATGAACGGCGTGAGAAACAGCGGCCAGTATTCAAGCGGGGAGCGCCTTTGGCAGATGACGCCATGGAAATCTGGCGGGCAGGATTGCGCCCAGCTGTAGAGCCATTTCGTACTGATGAGCAGTTAATTATGCCGGCATTCCGGGGGCACAGCCTGATCCGGCCGGAATATCAGAAGGCTGGCAGCATTCTCCCCGAATTTTCAGCCGATGAGCGGAATGAGAACGATGAAAATGAGTGGCCAGATGAACAGTAAAATCCGGATACGAATCTGTTCATCTGGTGATGAAGCAGCACTTGCACTGATTGGCCAGGCGACATTTCTCGAAGCGTTTGCGGGCGTTCTGGAGGGACAAAATATTCTCACGCATTGTGCCAACGCCCATTCTGTTGAGTGTTATCGCAGCTGGCTAGCCGATAGCCGCTATCAACTCTGGCTGGCCGAAATCAGCCCGGGTCACGCCCCCATTGGTTACATGACTGTCGCGCCATCGCCGTTTTTGCTGCCGGACAGCTCCTCGCGTGATCTTGAATTGAAACGAATTTATATTTTCAGCAAATTTCAGGGGCGGGGCCTTGGTAAAAGGCTGCTACAGGAAGCCATTGCCGAATCACGTGCCCGCATGGCGGAGCGTTTGTTACTCGGTGTATATGAACATAATGATGCCGCCATCGGGTTTTATACCCGCATGGGGTTTCGCAAGGTAGGGACGCGCAAATTCAACATGGGCGGGCTGGAATGTGATGACTACGTCATGGGGCTGACAGTCTTTGCTTCCGAGTCTATCCATTCGGAAAATATATTGTAAACTGCCCATTGGTATGACGTGTATTCATCTCTCATAAAAATAGTCGTGTAATCAATCTAAACGGATAACAACAATATGGCCAGAAATGTGCAATGCATCAAACTTGGGTGTGAAGCGGAGGGGCTGGATTTTCCACCTTACCCAGGGGAATTGGGTAAACGGATTTTTGAAAATGTCTCCAGGGAAGCATGGGGGCAATGGATCAAACACCAGACGATGCTGGTGAATGAAATGCGGCTGAGCATGGCAGATATCAAGGCGCGCAAATATCTCGCCACCCAAATGGAAGCCTATTTCTTTGGTGAAGGAGCTGAGCAGCCGGTTGGCTACGTTCCTCCCGAAAAATAAACTATTGCGACCGTTTTCTACATTCCGGAAATATTGGGCAGGGGCTGATCGTGGTAAATAACGAACCGGACAAGGCATCGGCAACCAGGCCGGATATCCCGCTTACCAAACAGTTTTTGAATCGCGAGCTTAGCCAGATTGAATTTAATCGCCGCGTGCTGGCTCAGGCGGAAAATGAAGAAATCCCGTTGCTGGAGCGTTTGCGCTTTATCTGTATTGTCAGCAGCAATCTTGATGAATTCTTTGAAGTGCGCATTGCCGGGCTAAAAGAACAGATCAAGCTGGATTCCCCAGGTTTTGGTTCGGATGGCATGTCGCCGGGCCAGACGTTTGAACAGGTATCCAGGCAGGTGCATGAGCTGATTTCCCGGCAATATCAGCTGCTCAATGATGACGTTCTTCCCGCGTTAGTGGAGCAGGGTATCTGTTTTTTGCGTCGTAATGTCTGGGATGACAGCCAGCGTGAATGGATCCGGAATTTTTTCTTTCGTGAGCTGATGCCGATGCTGACTCCCATCGGTCTTGATCCTTTGCATCCTTTTCCGCGCGTGTTGAATAAAAGCCTGAATTTTGCGGTCGGGCTGGAAGGAAAAGATGCATTTGGCCGCAACTCTGGTGTTGCGATCGTACAGGCGCCCCGTATCCTGCCGCGTCTGATACGGTTGCCGAAAGAAGTCAGTAGCTACCCCTATAGTTTCGTATTTTTGTCCTCCATTATTCACGCGCATGTCGGCGAACTTTTCGCAGGGATGCATGTTACCGGCTGTTACCAGTTTCGCGTTACCCGCGATAGTGATTTGTATGTGGATGAAGAAGAAATCAAGAATCTGCGGATCGCATTGCAGGGCGAGTTATCACAGCGCCATCTGGGGGATGCAGTCAGGCTTGAGGTAGCAGATAACTGCTCACAGCAAATGGCAGAATTTCTGCTGGAACAGTTTGCACTCAAAAACGAGGACCTGTTCCAGGTAAGGGGGCCAGTCAATTTGGTCAGATTGATGCAGGTGTTTGATCTGATTGATCGGCCTGATCTCAAATTTCCACGTTTCGTTCCGGGTCTTCCTTTCTTGCCCCGGAAAAAGAAGGGGCATAATATTTTTGAGGTGATCAGCAAGGGTGATATCTTGCTGCATCATCCTTACCAGTCGTTTCAGCCAGTTGTTGAATTCATCCAGCAAGCCAGCGCTGATCCGGATGTTATGGCAATCAAGCAGACGGTGTATCGTGCCGGTTCAGACTCGACTCTGATGGAGGCGCTTGTGGCAGCCGCCAGTCTAGGCAAGGAAGTGACCGTAGTGGTGGAACTACTCGCTCGCTTCGATGAAGAAGCCAACATCAACTGGGCCAAGCGGCTGGAAGAAGTGGGCGCGCACGTTATTTATGGTGTCTTTGGCCACAAAACACACTGCAAAATGGCCATGGTGGTGCGGCGTGAAGCAGGCCAGCTAAAGCGCTATGTACACTTGGGAACAGGCAATTATCATACGGGAACAGCGCGGGTTTATACCGATTTTGGCTTGCTGACCTGTCATGAAGAAATCTGTACTGATGTCAGCGAGGTGTTTTTACAATTAACCGGACTGGGCAAGGCAAGCAAACTGCGGCATCTCTGGCAGTCACCTTTTAATTTGCATAACCAGATACTGAACAGCATCCAGCAGGAAGTAAAACATGCTACTGCAGGAAAGCCGGCTGCCATCATTGCTAAAATGAATGCCTTACTGGAACCGGCTGTCATTCAGGCGCTGTATGCCGCTTCCGCCGCCGGGGTAAAAATCAATCTGATTGTACGAGGTGCCTGTGCATTGCGCCCCGGTGTACCGGGGTTATCGGAGAATATCCGGGTGCGTTCCATTGTCGGGCGGTTTCTGGAGCATTCCCGTATTTTTTATTTTCTCAACAGCAAGCAGCACAACGTCTATCTGGCAAGCGCCGACTGGATGAGCCGGAATTTCTTCCGGCGCGTGGAAATTTGTTTTCCGGTGCTTGATCCACGGCTGAAAAAACGCGTTATTGTAGAAGGATTGAAACCGTATTTGCGCGATAACGTACAAGCCTGGGAAATGGATGGCGACGGGTATTACAAGCACAAATCAGCCAGAAGGAACAGTAGATTCAGTGCGCAGGAGGTCTTGCTTGAAAAGCTTGCAGCAGTTAAACAGGAGGCGATCGAATAATGTAATCTCATACAGGCGTTTTATAGTGGCGCGTGCGTAGTATCGTAATCCTTGGCAATTTCCTCTCCCATACCATCAAAGCTTTCCATGATCTCCTGTGCACGCTGTAAGGCGGCCTCAATATGGGGCAGAATATTTTCTTGGCCAATGCTGCTAGTAATGGATGAACGCTTTAGCATCTGTGCTGGCTGGTTACGTATGCCACACACAAGCAAGGTTTTGCCCGCCTGCTGCAAACGTTCAGGCAAACTTTCCAATGCATGTAGTCCTGTTGCATCAATTGCAATCATGTTGTGTAGGTGCAGAATCACAATGGGTGCGAACTGAGTAAGGTCTGTTGTTTTTTCCAATAGTTTATCGGTTGCGCCAAATAAAAATGGCCCCTGAATGCGCAAGATTGAAACATAGGAGGGGAGTCCCCTGTCTTGCAAGCTGTGAGCACGTCCGCTCTGAACATACTCATCGGTTACCGTGTAGACCGACGTTGTTTGTGATACACGATAGATATACAGCAGCGCAGCCAGCACAATACCAACTTCAACTGCAACGGTTAAATCAGCTAATACGGTTAAGCTAAAGGTGGCGGCCCATACTGCCTGCTCGGCTTTAGGAAGACGTATGATGCCGCGAATTTCTTTCCATTCTCCCATGTTGTAGGCGACGACAAAGAGCACTGCTGCCAACACTGCCAGCGGAATAAAACGCGCCAGGGGCGCTGCGATCAATAAAATGAGTAACAGTGTCAGGGCATGAATAACGCCTGCAACCGGGGTTTTTGCACCAGAACGAATATTGGTGGCTGTGCGCGCAATTGCACCGGTAGCAGGAATGCCTCCCACCAGTGGTGTGGCCAGATTCGCTACACCCTGCGCAATCAGCTCTACGTTAGAGTTGTGTTTGTCACCACTCATACCATCAGCGACCACTGCCGAGAGCAGACTTTCCACTGCTGCAAGTAATGCAACGGTTAATGCAGAAGGGAGAAGTGGAATGATCAGATCAGGTTGGAAAGCGGGCATGGTTAGTGCGGGTAAACCGGTTGGAATATCACCAAATGTACTGCCAATGGTTTCAATCGGCAGATTAAATCCCGCAGCACAAGCAGTTCCTAAGAACAACGCCACAATTGAGCCCGGAATATGTTTACTGATGCGTGGAAACAGTAAAATGACCGCCAGTGAAGCGCTTGCCATCAACACTGTTGGGATATTGATCGTGTCAATATATGTCCAGAGCATGGTAATGCGTTCTATAAATTCACTGGGAGCAGCAGGTGTTTGTAGCCCTAAAAAATCCTTGATTTGAGTTGAGGCAATCAGTAATGCAATCCCGTTAGTAAAACCAATAATTACTGGGCGCGGAATGAACTTGACTGCGGTACCCAAACCGGTAATGCCCATGATGATCAGTATCACACCAGCCATCATCGTAACCATCAATAAACCGGAAAAACCAAATTTGATAATGATGTCTGCAACAATCACCACAAACGCGCCGGTTGGGCCACCGATTTGCGTGTGCGAACCACCCAATGCCGAGATAATGAATCCGGCTACAACGGCAGTATAAATTCCCGATTGCGGAGTAGCACCTGAAGCAATGCCAAAAGCCATTGCTAATGGCAGCGCTACCAGGCCAACAGTCAGCCCGGCGATCAGATCAGCCACAAAATCCTGCCTAGAGTAGTTACGCAGGCATACAACAAGTTTGGGCATCCATTGATTCCAGCCGGAAGTGTATTTACTCATTGTTCGCCGGATTCTGTTTTATCTATCTGCTCAAGCTCCTGAAACATCATCACGGATTCCTCAATATGCGTCTGAAAGTAGCGGCGCATGATATCCAGAACCTCTATAAGAAGTGGATCACGCACCATATAAAAAACCTGATTACCTTTTTTACGCGTAGCGACAATCTGCTTGGCGCGTAAGACAGCGAGATGCTGTGAAGCATTTGCCTGCTCTAACGCCAACTTATCGATAATAATGCCGGCGGACAGCTCACCCTCTCGTAGCGCTTCTACAATAGCAATACGCGTTGGGTGTGCCAGCGCCTGAAAAACACTGGCCTTGAATTGTCGCAAAACATCCGACATTGAAACACCTGCTGTTGAAATAGAAGGATGGAAGTGTAATATTATATTTGTATATTCGCAATAAAGAATATAGCTATGAATTCTATATGTGGATGAAATAGACAAAAGACATGAGTAATACGAAAAGATATCGAGATCAGCGAAGATTGTCGTGATTCATCGTCTGCGCAATAATCGTTGACACAAGCATCTTCATCAGCGACATCAACGCCGATAGGAAGTAACATCACTCATCCACAAAACGGAAGATGTCGGCAACATGTAGTGGTCAAGTAATTTCAGACACTACGATAGGTTCCAGGGATCCAAAACTCATCTGCATCTTCTACTCCACTCACCTTTTACCTTTCGCCAGTTTAGGTGTTTATTTGGCTAACGTGGGGAAGTTGTGCAGGAGTCTTCAGGTTGTCGGCACCACAATGTCACCTGGCTGCAGCGTGGGGCACAGGCATGTTTGAATATAGGCGAGAAACGCGGCCCCGTTCATTGGGCCGTCGAGCACTAACGGAGCGGTGATCGCATCGTGACGCAGTCCCGCAATGAAGGTGGTGCTCTTCCAGTGGCCGTTGCCGTCTCATCCAGAAAGACTAGGTGACGGCAATCCCAATGCTGCTGCTCGCGGGCCCACTCAGTTCGTGCCTGACGTACGTCTGTGCGCGATTGCTCGCTGGCGTGCAGGTTTTTTTTAAACTCAACCCCCATTTGTTCAGTTGATGCCATAGCGCCGGCACCTTGATCTGAATGCCTTCTGCAGCCAAACGTTCACTAAGCTCGACAAGCGTTAGATCCGGCGTGGCTTCTATCCATTGCCGAATCTGCGCTTCCTTGTGCGCAATGCGGGATCGCCGATAACCTCCCATCGGCAAACTATGGCGCTGGCCCTCTTCTTTCCATCGCTTGCGTACCTGATAACACCTACACGCGACTCACCTCAAAGCGCCGGGCAATTGCCGTTGGACCTTCGCCACGATCCAACGCACCCAGAATGCGATCTCGAAGATCTTGTGAATAGGCATGCATAACCTTCCCCATCAGTTGTGATAGAAAATAGTCTATTACATGCATATATTTAAATCAAAAATGCTCTAGTTACACAGCAGCCCTGGTTTACCAGGGTACTTTGCAATGAGTCAGCACGGCTGCCTTGTACGTATTACCTGACTCAAAGGGCGTTTTTATAATTCCTGAATTTGAACACTTCCGTACTGTGTGGTAAGGATATGAGAGTCATCGCTGAGAACACTTGCACAAATATTTTCATCAATTGGATTGACCTTCACCCTTGGGCATCTTTCGCCTTAAGTGCCATAATTCGGCAAAATCTTTGGCTTTTTTGTGTGAAGAACCAAAACATAGTCATTTCTCGATCGATTATCATCATGTATGACAGCTAAGTCAGCTTTCAGTACATGGAAAAATCCTGGAAAAAGGGTTTATTTTTTATCCCCACATAGAATAACTTTCAAAGTCGGTTATGGATCCTATTACCCATGGGCTCATTGGTGCTACCACTACGCAGTCCTTTGCTAATAAACAAAATATTCGGCAAATATCCCTTGTTGGATTTTTTGGTGCACTCTTACCTGATTTAGATGTATTTATTAATAGTGCTGCTGATCCATTGTTAACTGTCGAATTCCATCGGCAGTTTAGCCACTCTCTATTTTTTACTCCGGTTGGCGCTCTAATTGCAACCGTAATCATTTGGTGGTTAGTTAGAAAAAAGCTAAGCTTCAAAGAAACGTATTTTTATAGTCTTTTGGCTTATGGATCTGCCTGCCTTTCAGATGCCGCAACCAGTTACGGGGTGCAATTGTTGTGGCCTTTTACGGATGAGCGGTTTTCATGGAATCTAATCTCTATTTTTGATCCTCTTTTTTCGCTGATATTGATTCTGGCGGTAGGTTTTGCATTCTATAAAAAGAAATCTCTATTTGCATGGATTGGGCTTGGGTGGATTGCCATTTATTTGGCATTTGGCTTCTCTCAGCAAAAGAGGGTAGAGGATTTGGCTCATGAAATAGCTAGCCGACAAGGCCACATAATTGAGTATTTAACAGTCAAACCAACCATGGCCAATGAAATTTTGTGGAGTATTCGTTATACGCAAGGAGATAATCTTTACACTTACGGAGTGCGACTGTTGCCTTTTTCAAAACCAAAATTATATGAAGGGGAAGTAGTGGCTTTGTTAAATTGGAAACAAAAATATGCGCCATTCAAAGGCACTACTATGTATCAAGATATCCAACGATTTAGCAAGCTTTCAGACGGGATACTGATTCTACATCCCGATTATGACTATGTAATTGGTGATGGGCGATATTCCTTATTGCCAACAACGGCTGCTCCGCTTTGGGGAATTGAGATTGATGTCACCAAATCAAATTCTCATGTACCTTTCGGCACCTACCGCAATCTTACCAAAGAAGTTCGCCAAGACTTTATGGATATGTTATTGGGTAAGTAAATGAACTTATTTCATTTGAAATGAAAAAATGGGGGGGTTGGAGCTAATAAATACAATATTCCGGGTGCCGGTGCGTTAATGGGTGATTGCATTGCCGAACTCAACGGCCTGAACCCTTCTGTCTGGCTCAAAGACACACTCATAAAATTACCTGCCTGGCCTAATAATCGAATTGACGAGTTAACGTGGTCAAGTAAAATCGGACACCTCAGTTAAGCTGCTTTTATCGATTTTGCTGCTTCTGCTTCATATTGATTCGGACTTTTGTAATCCAGGTATGAATGCAGTCTTTGGTTATTATAAAACACGGCGATATACTGCAAAATATCCTGCTGTGCTGCATGGCGGGTTTGGTAATGCCGCCATTGGCAGCGTTCCTGCTTGAGGCTGCCAAAGAAACTTTCCGCAACCGCATTATCCCAACAATTTCCCAGACGACTCATACTGCCAATAAAACCGTATGCTTTCAGTAGATTGCGGTATGCTTTGCTAGCATACTGCGACCCACGATCCGAATGCACGATCAGGCCAGGCGGTGGCCGGCGTAGCCAGATCGCCATTCGTAATGCATCACAAACCAGTGTTGTTTTCATCCGTGAGCTCATACTCCAGCCCACCACCTTTCGGGAGAACAAATCGATGACAACCGCCAGATACAGCCAGCCTTCCTGAGTCCAAATGCAGGTAATGTCGCAAACATAGACTTGATCCGGTCTGGCAACCGTAAATTGCCGATTCAATTGGTTCTCAAACACTGGCAACGGGTGATTGCTGTCCGTCGTCACCTTGTACTTCTTCCGGTGTTTCACTTGTATCCCGGCTTCTTGCATTAGTCTTCTCGCCTTCCAGCGACTAACCCGATAGTCCAAGGCATTTAGCGCTCGTTTCATCCTGCGACTGCCATAGGTGTAATCGCATGATTTTGCAATATTCTGCACAGCATTAAGTAGTTGCCTGTGGTGTAGATCATCCGGGCAATTGCAGCGGCGTTGTTCATAGTCATAGTAAGCACTGCGACTGACACCCAATAGCCGGCACATCAGGCCGACCGGGTAGGTCTTTTTCTTTTGGGTGATGAACGAATACTTCACTTCGTTTCTTTCGCGAAAAAGACCGCCGCCTCCTTTAGTATTTGCCGCTCAAGCTTTAATTGCTTGTTTTCTAGTTTAAGCCGCCGGATTTCTTCCTGCTCCGGTGTCAGTTTCCCATTACCGCGGAATGCCTGACCATTAGTATCCGCCTGGCTCTCCCTGATCCATCGCCCAAGCATGTTAGCCCTGATTTCCAGGCTTCTGGCAGCTTCTGCTATCGTTAATCCCTGATCCAGTACCAAGCTGATTGCATCCAGCTTGAATTCCTTTGTATAGTGTTTCCTGGGCTCCATTTCATCCTCCAATTAAGACTATTTTCTCTTAACTGGAGTGTCCGGGTCTATTAGACCATATCACATATGACGCTGTATGCGTTCAACCTGGCTCCGCTGGGCGCCATGGCCAAGGGCGAGATCGCCTATAATGCCGACGTCGCTACTGCGGCAGCAGAAAACCTTGCTGCGCTGGCCCGAATAGATGAATCGCGCTACTGGCCACCAGGATCGGACACGGCAACCCTGGGCGAAGAGCATACTAAGGCATTGAAAGAGATTTGGGCAGAGGGCAGCAAGATCGGCAGCCATGTGGAGAAACTGATCGAGACCAGCGCCGACATGGCCAAGGCGGCAGGCAACGGGCTGGCATCATTACGCGCGGCAATGATTCCGCTGGGAAAATCCTGCAGTGGTTGCCACGAGGACTTCCGTGCTGCGACGGATGAGTAAGTCGGCATAGCGTCGGCCAGAGGTAACTATGGCAAGATTACTGCGCTACCTGATTGTTTTGATGCTAATTGGCGGCGGCGCGTTCTGGTTCCTGACCAGTCCGCAGCGCGCAGATGTCAATGTATTCGCAGATACCAGCGGAGATGCCAAACGCGGCGAGACGATCTTCTGGGCTGGAGGCTGTGCATCGTGTCATGCAGCGCCCGGGGCCAAGGATGAGGCTCGGCTGGTACTGGCGGGCGGCTATCGGATCGTCAGTCCGTTTGGTACTTTTATAGCACCCAATATTTCGCCGTCAGACGAAGGTTTGGCTGGCTGGAGCGTAGCGGATCTGGGAAACGCGCTGTTGTATGGTACGTCCCCGGATGGCCGACACTACTACCCGGCTTTCCCCTATAGCAGCTATCAGCACATGAAGACGCAGGACATCGCAGATCTGAAGGCATTCCTGGATACGTTACCGTCCTCGGACACCCCGAACACCCCACATGAGCTTGGATTTCCCTTTACCATCCGACGCGGCATCGGTCTGTGGAAGCTGCTGAACATGTCGCCTAATTGGATGCTGGAAGCAGCCGACTCGCCGGAGCTTGAGCGCGGACGTTACTTGGTCGAGGCACTGGCCCATTGTGGGGAATGCCATACACCGCGCAACGTGACCGGGGGACTGGATCGCAGCCGATGGATGGCCGGTGCACCCAATCCGTCGGGAGAGGGCAAGATACCGGGAATTACGCCAGACACGCTGGACTGGAATACAAGGGATATCGTCTTTTACCTGGAAACCGGTCTGGACCCGGATTATGACAGCGCGGGCGCGCAGATGGTGTCGGTGATTGCCAATATGGGCCACCTGACGATCGAGGATCGCACCGCAATCGCCGCTTATCTCAAGGCATTACCACCGAGCAATTAGTAGTGATGGGAGCGTACGCTGCCCCCTGCTTTGCGGACTTCCCCAGGATGCTTCGCTGCTCACAGACGACATCCAGTTCCCTTGCAGCCGGCTTGGCAAGTGAACTTAGCGTTAACCGTTCTAAATGGTGCCGTTTTTCTCTATTCCAGCATTACCTGGGGCAGGAGCAGGCAGATACAGGCAAGCTGGGATGACGATGATTTGAGCCTCTACTAGATTCTAATGATTTATGCAGCGCATCAGGAAACTCAGCTTACCCAGTGGGAGAGTGTGAATGTGTTGGAAGTGTGGCTTTATTCCCTATCCGTGTAGGAAGACGAGAAACGTAACTCGCTACCAGTACGATTTCCGTCTTTGATGAAGGAGACTCAGCTGGTCCCCCTTTCACCGCAAGTACCAGGGTTGCTGCAGCGGGTTGCTTTACGAGTGATTCTATTGGACCTGGAATCCGTTTGGCACTGGCAACGGCCCGTGGGTCGACACCCTTTGGACGTACTATTTCCAAAGGGCCGATTGGCTCAATCGGTAACTGCCCGTTTAATGATGGTGGCGTCATCCGGTGACACGACCGGGGGCTTGGACGCGGGACCTCGTCTGGACGATCTTATACGTGTTAATGGGCATTGCCGCATAACAAAGACCTTTGCATAACCCTGATAATTTTGTTGTAGCGGTGGGGGAGGGATTTCCAAATGATACTTTTATGTGTTTTTAACAGAAAAATGAAGTTTTACTCCTTTTCCAAAGGAGTTTTTCACCCTTATGCTGCATTGGGGCAGACTGCTCCCCTTTTGAATGGCTCATCCACAAAAATTTTGTTGGCAGCTTTTTTCAGATTCATGCAGATGCTTTTCAGCACGACTTGGACATTGACTTTTATCGTGCCGAAGTAGCTGGCGCGCCCCATTCCAAATAGGTGTTTGGCCGTGCCAAAACATTGTTCGACGATATAGCGTTTTTTACTGATCAATTTGTTTACCAGCTTCTGTCGTGCCGAGAGTGGTTTGTTCCTTATATGCCCGGTGCATGATCGCGCTCTTGATTTTGTGCTTTTTCAGAAACTGCCGATTGGCGTTGGCTTACTGAACCTTTATCCGCATACACTCGATTCGCCTCGATGTGCGTGTGCGCGCCAACGATGGTTGTTTCGAAATGCACCATTTCGCTCTGGTTGGCAGGGGCGGTGTGCACCCCGCGCACGTAGCCGTCTTCCGCATCCACTCCAGTGTGATGGTCTTTTTAGGACGCGCCGCCGACTCAATCAGTATGGCATCAATCACCGCACCCGTCGTACCCTTGACCATCAAAC
This sequence comes from Nitrosomonas sp. TNE100, assembly GCF_055387135.1. Lineage (NCBI taxonomy): Bacteria > Pseudomonadati > Pseudomonadota > Betaproteobacteria > Nitrosomonadales > Nitrosomonadaceae > Nitrosomonas > Nitrosomonas sp. TNE100. Next base: position 256,164 of record NZ_AP040997.1, read on the forward strand.
TGTGTGATTGAATCTGTTCATTGATAGAGGCCAGAAGACCATCCAGCCTGTCGTTGACCATCAGGCGGATGCGAAACCGGCACAGAATAGTTTCATCCGGTATCGCATCCGACGAGGACAAACCGCAAAAATGCAGAAAATCAATCTGCACACGCAGCGCTTGCTCCAATCCGACAAGCTATGTCACTGACCAAGCAGGATCACCTTCAATATCATCAGTGCGTCAAACGGTTTCTGCCCTCCACCATTTGATAGCTCGCGCTTGTATAAACCAGTCAGCATCGGACGTAATGCTCCCCAGTCAATCAACGCGTCAATCTTCATCAGCGCGTTGTTTTGTTTCAGACGTTGCGCCAGTTCCAGGGATCCAAAACTCATCTGCATCTTCTACTTCTCTCACTTTTTATCTTTTGCCAGTTTAGGTGTTTATTTGGCTAACGTGGCGAAGTTGTGCAGGAGTCTTTTCAATATGAATGGGTCATCCAGGATCGGGATTCTGGTGGTTGATCTATCAGCCACCATCGTTCCCACCGTAATAAACAGATAATTCCTCCTTTACTCGTTGATTAAGATCAACTTCAAGCGCAGCAGAATACTTGAAACCTTATTTCTGAAATTTCAAAGGAGTTGATTGACTCCTGATCAGGGTAGCAAGCTGCCGCGAAGCTGACCGAATGAGCAAGGCGTAATCAAAACAAAAGATTGCGATATTTCATTCAGGAAGTTTTTTTAATTCAAAATCTTACTGAATAATGAGATTTGTTATACACCTATTTTCAAAGAAGTATGCACCGTTTACGGTGCATACTGAACGTTATGCACTTCAATTCAGAAAGGTGAGCGCATGAGAATTTTGACTTTGTCATTACCAATACTGCTTGCGGGGTGTGCAACCAACGCGACAGTTCCAAATATTCCTTCAAATGTTGTTCTGTCCGCCCCAGGGGCATACAACGAACAATATATTGAATCCGTAAAATTTGACATTGGCATAAGCCATAAACAGTCAAGCCCGGCAAAGTGCCTTGCTTTAGTTGTCAATAACAGTGAGCACACCCTTACAGACTCATCTAACTCTTTTGTAGGTGCTTACACTGGGAATTACTACAACATAGAGAAAAGTCGGCAGGTAGGCGGCGGTCAATCGCTACTCTATTCAGACGAAACCTCGGCCATAGCAAAAGGTAATACAAAGGGTACGTTCACATTTGGCTTAGTACCAATAACTAAAATTGTCACCTTCAAAATCGAAGTAAACGCCACACCTGAGAACAGGTTCATTAAATTCACAGATATCCAAGCTGCCCAAGAATCAACCGGAGCTGCAAACAACACTGGCTTCAGTAAAGCTGGTGCATGGTCTGGGGCAGAACCGATCTTCGTCTACAACCTTTTAAACAAAGTTTCAGACGACATTAAATCTTGCATGTCTGGCAGCTAAAGTATCGAAGCGCATAACAACTGGTTCAAGTCGCTCGCTGCGCTCACTGGGACGGGCTAAAGCCCGCCCCTTAACCAATCGTTAGACATCATGAGTAACGCAGTACCCGCCGAGATTTCGGTACAGCTATCACTGGCTCTCAACGCCATCGAGCGTCATCTGGAATCAACGTTGCTGGCCGTGCATTTGTACGGCTCTGCACTGGACGGTGGCCTGAAGCCATACAGTGATATTGATTTGCTGGTTACTGTGGCTGCACGGCTCGATGAGACTGTCCGACAAGCCCTGGTCGTAGATCTCTTGGAAATTTCTGCCTCCCCTGGCCAAAGTGAGGCTCTCCGCGCCTTGGAAGTTACCATCGTCGTGCATGGTGATGTTGTCCCTTGGCGTTATCCGGCCAGACGGGAACTGCAATTCGGGGAGTGGCAGCGTAAGGACATTCTTGCGGGCATCTTCGAGCCCGCCACAACCGATGTTGATCTGGCTATTCTGCTAACTAAAGTAAGGCAGCATAGCCTTGCATTGGCAGGTTCGGCCGCAGAGGATTTCTTTAACCCAGTTCCGGAAGGCGATCTATTCAAGGCATTGAGCGACACTCTGAAACTATGGAATTCGCAGCCGGATTGGGAAGGCGATGAGCGGAATGTAGTGCTTACCTTGTCTCGCATTTGGTACAGCGCAGCAACCGGCAAGATCGCACCGAAGGATATCGTTGCCAACTGGGCAATGGAGCGTCTGCCAGATCAACATAAGCCCGTACTGCTTGAAGCCCGGCAGGCTTATCTTGGACAAGGAGAAGATTGCTTGGCCTCACGCGCGGATCAGTTGGCGGCGTTCGTTCACTTCGTGAAACATGAAGCCACTAAATTGCTTAGTGCCATGCCAGTGATGTCTAACAATTCATTCAAGCCGACGCCGCTTCGCGGCGCGGCTTAATTCAGGCGTTAGATTTCACGGATACACTGATGCGAAAGCAAATTAAAATCGAGTGGGCTGCGATAAAGGTTGGCATAAGCGCAGTGGAGCGCGGCCTCGCATCCGGCAAATATCCGGTACCACCGAAATCTATGGAGCAATTGCTTATTGTTGGCGAGGACCACCGCTTCTGGCACCACTGCGGAGTGGATATCTTCGCGCTCTGCCGTGCGTTTTGGCGAAGCCTTCACGGCTCGCGGCAAGGTGGCTCCACCATAGCTATGCAACTCGTCCGCACGCTTACAGGGAGCTACGAACGGTCCTTCCCGCGAAAGGTTCGAGAGGTCGTGCTCGCCATACTGGTTACTTCCATTTACGGTAGAGAGCGACTTCCCGCGTATTACATATCGTTGGCATATTATGGATGGCGTATGAATAGCTTTTCACAAGCGTGCAGCCGACTCCGGCTTGATCCGCTGAGTATGAGGTCCGCGGATGCCGCAGGCCTTGTAGCACGGCTGAAGTACCCAGAGCCGCGTGTCACCGGCGCGCGACGCAAAACACAGATCAAAAAGAGAACAACACACTTGCTGTCGCTCGCCTTTTCCGATCAAGTAAACCATCCTAGCGTGCCGCAGGACGCAATGTGGATCAGTTCAAAGTAGCTAGCCATCTAAAAAGCATGCTGCAAGCATATCCTGCGGCAGCCGATGTTGCCGCGGCCGGGAAGCACGGGGGCGCGCAAGCAAGGTACGCGCTTGCGCGGCTGTGGCTGTCCGAGGGCATCCCGTGGGCGTTCAAGGAATGCCCTGCCGTGTACGAATCCATGCGGTCCTGGCTTGGTGTAATGCTCGGCGTGGACCCCAAGGAGGTCGGCCTTACGGGTAGCGCACGTTTAGGTTCCTCGCTGTCGCCACAAAAGCTCGGGCAGCCCTACGGCGACGCTTCGGATCTAGACTTATTCATAGTCTCAGAGAGGCTGTTCGACCAACTACGCGAGGAATTTACAAATTGGTCGTTCTCTTTTGAATCCGGCAAGGTCAGTGCACATAACGAACGGGAGCTTACATTCTGGAAAGCCAATAATGAGAGGGGTCCAAAAGTTATACAAAGAGGGTTCATTGATCAAAACATGATTCCGAACCATTCAGCATATCCAATCACGTCCAAGATCAGTCAGACGATGTGGCTAGTTGTCGAAAAACTCAAGAGAACACCGGGAGCACCGCGGCCAAGTAAAGCATCCATCCGGTGCTACTCTTCTTGGCTGTCCTTTGTACAACAGATCTCAATAAACTTGCAATAGGGCTTAAAATCTAACCAGTCATTCAACCGGACGCCAAAACCGCTACGCGGTTTCGCCGCCGGTTAATTCCAGCGTTACGTGTAATTAGTCCGATCACAGAAGGAACGCTCAGATGGCTGAAGCTGACAGTAAACGAAGAATTAAATACGCTTTGCAGCTAGTTGGTTGGAGCTATGAAAATGGCAACCAAGACGTGCTGAAACGAGATGCTGCCAGGGTTGCCCCATCGGAATATAGATCAGAGATGGACGGTTCTTTGTTTTGTCCTGTTTGTTTCACAAATCTAAATAGGGTGCCAAAGCAAAAGGAACATTTTTCTAATGGTCGGGAGGCATATTTTTGCCACTTAGCAGCTTACAAAGAAATCAAGTGCGATCTTCGTTCTAACAAGCCTGAAGGCAAGAGGTATGAAACATATGAAGAGGCACGTAAAGCTATAGATGATGAAAACCTAGTGATAGTAGATGGATTTATTACAGATAAGCCTGAGCTTCCCAATGACGCGGGGGGTGAATACGATGAAACTCCCGTCGAAGATATCGATGGCCCTATCTCAGATGTACCTATAGGACGGCATAGAGGTGAGTCCTTCAAACTTCCAAGTAAGATTACCACTGTGGCTGGTATTTGTAGGAATTTTGACGAGAATCTCTACAAATATTATTACTTTCCAAATCAAAAATACTCAATACGACTAGTCGATCTGCTTCACCCTGTAGAAAACATCCAAGAGGAAGATGATGAGCCTAAGCTTTACTTCGGAACCATCGAAAGTACTATCCATTTAGGTGAGCACAAAAGACCAGATAATATACGCATGACCTATTTAAAAAATATTCAAATAGGCGTTCAGGATTTTTGCATCAAGTTACAAGATAGGCATCAAAGAAGTCATGGCATTACCGATGCATCAGTTGGCAGAACTGTTATTGTTTATGGCAAAGTAAGTGATAACGGTACAGGTCTGTGTTTTAAAAATTTGGGCTGGGGTGAATTTGCATTGCTCCCCAGAAAGTATGATGGATTGCTAGCGTGAGCACACGTAACAAGGCGCTGCTAGGGACAAACCTACGCTATAACGTGGTCAAGTAAAATCGGACACCTCAGTTAAGCTGCTTTTATCGATTTTGCTGCTTCTGCTTCATATTGATTCGGACTTTTGTAATCCAGGTATGAATGCAGTCTTTGGTTATTATAAAACACGGCGATATACTGCAAAATATCCTGCTGTGCTGCATGGCGGGTTTGGTAATGCCGCCATTGGCAGCGTTCCTGCTTGAGGCTGCCAAAGAAACTTTCCGCAACCGCATTATCCCAACAATTTCCCAGACGACTCATACTGCCAATAAAACCGTATGCTTTCAGTAGATTGCGGTATGCTTTGCTAGAGCATTTTTGATTTAAATATATGCATGTAATAGACTATTTTCTATCACAACTGATGGGGAAGGTTATGCATGCCTATTCACAAGATCTTCGAGATCGCATTCTGGGTGCGTTGGATCGTGGCGAAGGTCCAACGGCAATTGCCCGGCGCTTTGAGGTGAGTCGCATGTGGGTGTATCAGGTACGCAAGCGATGGAAAGAAGAGGGCCAGCGCCATAGCTTGCCGATGGGAGGTTATCGGCGATCCCGCATTGCGCACAAGGAAGCGCAGATTCGGCAATGGATAGAAGCCACGCCGGATCTAACGCTTGTCGAGCTTAGTGAACGTTTGGCTGCGGAAGGCATTCAGATCAAGGTGCCGGCGCTATGGCATCAACTGAACAAATGGGGGTTGAGTTTTAAAAAAAACCCTGTGCACGCCAGCGAGCAATCGCGCACAGACGTACGTCAGGCACGAACTGAGTGGGCCCGCGAGCAGCAGCATTGGGATTGCCGTCACCTAGTCTTTCTGGATGAGACGGCAACGGCCACCAACATGACGCGACAGCGGGGTCGCGCGTCGCGCGGCCAGCGCTGTGTGGCTTCGGTGCCCCACGGCCACTGGAAGAGCACCACCTTCATTGCGGGACTGCGTCACGATGCGATCACCGCTCCGTTAGTGCTCGACGGCCCAATGAACGGGGCCGCGTTTCTCGCCTATATTCAAACCTGCCTGTGCCCCACGCTGCAGCCAGGTGACATTGTGGTGGCCGACAACCTGTCTTGTCACAAGGTTCCAGGCGTCCGCGCAGCCATTGAAGCGGCAGGTGCCACGCTGCTCTACTTACCACCGTATTCACCTGATCTGAATCCAATCGAGAAAATGTTCTCCAAACTCAAGGCCCTATTACGCAAAGCCGCCAAACGAACCATGGATGCCTTATGGGCGCAGATCGGCAAAGTGTTGGATCTGTTCACTCCGGAGGAGTGTGCCAACTACTTCGCTTCATGTGGATATGTAAACAAATAAGTCAAAAATGCTCTAGCATACTGCGACCCACGATCCGAATGCACGATCAGGCCAGGCGGTGGCCGGCGTAGCCAGATCGCCATTCGTAATGCATCACAAACCAGTGTTGCTTTCATTCTTGAACTCATGCTCCAACCCACCACCTTCCTGGAAAACAAATCAATGACCACCGCCAGATACAACCAGCCTTCCCGGGCCCAAATGCAGGTAATGTCACCAACGTAGATTTGATTGGGGGCTGCAACATCAAATTGCCGATTCAGCCTATTCTCAAATATCGGTTGTTTGTGATTACTGTTAGTTGTGACCTTGTACTTTTTCCGGTGCCTCACTTGCACATCTGCTTCTTGCATCAGGCTTCGAGCCTTCCTGCCTTCCTGCGACCAACCGGATAACCCCGTGCATTCAGCGCTTTTCCGATTCTGCGACTGCCATAGCTATGATGACTGGATTTTGCTATCTCCCGTACTGCTCCAAGTATTTCTATATGGCACGGGTCGGTAGAACAATTGTCAGCACAACGAACGTAATCATAGTAGGCACTGCGGCTTACACCCATGAGTCGGCACATCAAGCCGACCGGATAGGTCTTTTTCCTTTGGGTGATAAACGAATATTTCACTTCGTTTCTTTCGCGAAAAAGACCGCCGCTTCCTTTAAGATGCGTTTCTCCATTTCCAGCCGCTTGATCTGGATCTTGAGCTTTCTAATTTCCTCCTGCTCCGGTGTTAGCTTCCCATTGCCTCGGAATGCCTGACCCGTATTATCTGCCTGATATTCTCTGATCCATCTCCTCAGCATATTGGCATTGATTCCCAGGCTTCGGGATACTTCCGATGGTGTGTGGTCCTGATCCAATACCAGACTGATGGCATCTAGTTTGAACTCTTTTGTGTACTGCTTTCTCGTTTCCATTGCTTCCTCCAGTTAAGGTTATTTTCTCTTAACTGGACTGTCCGGTTTATTAAACCATGTCATTGAAATTGAACTCAAAATGCTCACATACTTCAAGTATGCTTCGCTTTCTTGTTCAATTTTGCCTTGCCTTGCATTGCATCCCTTGATCGGGATCTTGATCAGGTTCTAAGACTACAGTATGTTGATCGTCTCAATTCCGATTCTGATTCCGGCTAATCTGAATTTTTTCCTGTGTAATTTCCTGGATGCTGGCGGTGCCGGTCAGTGCCATGGTCAGTTCCAGTTCATCTCGCAGCAGTCGAATGATGTGCGCCACGCCAAGGGCGCCTGCTGTGGCCAGTCCCCAGATGTAGGGGCGGCCAACCATGACTGCATCTGCGCCCAAGGCGAGTGCCTTGTAAATATCCCGTCCATTACGAATGCCGCTGTCAAACAGTACTTTCCCTCGGCCAGAAATGGCGCTGACGATTGGCGGCAGGCAGGCAAGGCTTGCTGGTGTGCCATCCAGGACACGTCCTCCGTGGTTGGAAACCACCAGCCCGTCACATCCCAGGTTGATCACTTTTTCGGCATCCTCCGAGTGCAGGATACCTTTGACTAGCAGTGGTAGCGAGGTTTGATCCCGCAACCAGGCGAGATCCTCCCAACGTGGGGCTTGCGCCATCCAGCCGTTGAATACTTGGCTTTGTTGCGGTAGCAACGCGGGAAAGGGAGCGGGAAGATCCAGATTTATCGGTTGGATGGTCGTCGGCAGCTGGATGGTTGCCTGTTTAACCGGGGCATCTACCGTAAATATGATGGCGTTGTAACCTGCTGCAATGGTTCGTTGCAGTAATTTTAGTGTTCGTTCACGATTTTCCTGCCAGTACAGCTGAAACCATAAGGGTTGTCCGGCTGCGCTGATAATATCTTCCAGCGTTTGGCTCGCCAGGCTGCTGACACATGACTGCCCTTCCTGCGCACTGGCTGCCATGGCGCTAGCCGATTCCCCATGTGGGTGATAGAGTTGTTGATACGCTAATGGTGCCAGAATGACGGGATGGGCAAGCGTCTGCCCAAACAGGGTGATTTTCGTATGACCGCTACGTACATCGGACAGCGGCCGTGGAATGAGGTGAATGGAGTCAAATGCATGAGGGTTAGCTTGCAAGCTGACATTATTAGCGCTGCCTTCCTCCAGATAACGCCAGATTTCAGGTGGCAGGCGTTCTTTGGCATAAGGGAGGTAATCGGACGGGCTGTGTATGCCTTCCGGGACAGTTGAGAGTTTAGGTAACAGCTCATTCATTTTAAAAGTGCTGACTTATTTTGTCATCATGCGGTCATCAGGTTGCGGTGATTCGCCCATCGTTGCGAAAATCCACAGGATTGAAGCAATCCAGTTAGCGTATTATTTTTCAACTCTCCGCCCACTGCCGCAGCAGGTTATGGTAGGTGCCCGTCAGGCTGACAACAGCTTCAGTTTCGCCTATATTCTGGCGCAATTGCAGCAATGCCATATCCATTTCATATAGCAGGCGGCGTTGATTAGGATCGCGCACCATACTTTGGATGAACATGAAACAGGCGATCCGTTCTCCGTGTGTTACTGGCGTTACCTGATGAACAGAAGAAGAAGGGTATATCACCATACTTCCCGCCTGCAGTTTCACGCTTTGTTGACCAAAGGTATCGTTAATGACCAATTCACCACCATCGTAGGTTTGTGGGTTGGACAGGAACAGGGTGGCGGATACATCCGCGCGCACGTAGCCGACGCCATCTGGCAACATACGCATGGCATTGTCCACGTGAAAGCCATAATGATTGGTTTTTCCGCTGTAGCGGTTGAAAAATGGCGGCATGATTTTCTTTGGCAGAGTTGCCGTGAAGAACAGGGCATTACGGTTCAACGCCCCTAATACCAGTCCGCGCAGCGCTGCCATTTGCGGGGAATCTTCCGGCAGTTGCTGATTGTTTTTGACTTTGGCCGCCTGGGCGCCGGCGGTTACCAGGCCGCTCACCCAGGCAGATTCAGCTAACAGACTGCTTGCTGCTGCGAGCTCCTCTTCAGTTAATACATTGTCGATCGTCAGCAGCACTTGATTATATTTTCGGTTAGGACTAAATCAGAATTTGTATTCGGCTGTCATGATAACTCTGCGACGCTGGCCAGGGATAGTAAATGGGCCGTTGTCATAGATGGCATCATAATAGGTTGTGTTGAACACGTTCTGTACATTCAGCCGCATAGCCCATTTCGGTTGTTCATAGGCCACCATCGCATCCCAGCGCATGTAGGCAGGTGCAGTGTTCGGATGGAACTTGGTTTCACCTGGCAAGGTAGGGATTGGGCCGGCGCCACTTGGATTGTAACCGTAACGCTTGCCTTTGACCTCGACACCGCCGCCTATTTTCCAGCCATAAGGCAGCCTGTAAGTGGTCCACAGGTTAAATGTGTAGGGCGGGGTGTTGCGCGGACGTTTGCCTTTATATTCCGGGTTGGCTGAAGTCAGAACACCTGTTGTGGCGTTGACGTTTTCAGCAACTTCCAGAATCTCCGGATCCATCAGAGCAAGCCCGGAGAATACTTCCCAGTTGGGTGTAATACGGCCTGCCAGTTCCAGTTCAATGCCGTTTGTACGGCGCTTTTTGGTAAGAATTGCCGCAGTGGATTCCAGATCGGTATTACGCTCCCATTTTTTTTCTGCATGATAGAGTGCTGTACGCAATGCGAGGTCACCATCAAACAGTAGCCATTTGGCGCCAATTTCTTTGACATTACTGCGTTCCGGTGGCAGAGGTTGAACGGTGAGTTGATACAAATCGGCTGTCGGGCTGAATGAGCTGCTGGACGCCATATAAAGATGGGATTGATCGGAAAAGTGGTAGGACAGTGCTGCGCGTGTACTCCATTGACCATAATTCAGCTTGGGAGAGGTCGCGCTGGAATATGTTGCCCGCATTTCATCGCGTCTTCCTCCCAGTGTGAGTTTCCATTTGGGGATAAATTCAACCGTATCCTGTACATATACTGCGTAAGTATCGGAATTAAATTCGACTGGAATTCCTGCTGAGTTGGCTTTGTAAGGCCGGAACAGAGGCGGATTGGCTGACGTGGTTCCACTGAAGTTTTGTAGAGAATGACGGAAGCTGTCTTCATTGAGATATTCCCCGCCCAGCAGGAAATCGTGATTCATACCAAACAAATGGAATCGATGGTTATAGTCTGTCTGTACCGTTATGGTTTTGTAATTCATGGTGCGGGTTGGGCCGCCATTACACGATGTGGGTGTGTTACATACCTTGCCTTCGGCATTGGGGGCAATAGTCAGGCTGGGGGTACGTGCCCAGTAACTGCGTTCATAGTCCGCATAACGTACCTGCGTGCGCCATTCACTGGCAGGCGAGAAATGATGGGTAAAGGTGGCGGTTGAGATATTAACTGTACCTTTGTCAAAATTACTGTTGGTACCCCAGTAATATTTCACTGGAAATTTTTCTTGTGGTTTGCGTGTTGTGCTGTCGAAGTTCACACCGTAATCCGGCTTGTCATCTACTGTGGTGTAGATATGGCTCAGAATAAGTTCGTTGTCGGTGTTAAGCCCGATCCCCAAGCTGGCGGCGACCCCATCCCGTTCCAGTGTCGGTCTGTCATTGGCTGCCGGGTTTTTACGCCAGCCGCCATCAAACCGTTTCATTCCATTGAAGCGGAAGGCGATGGTGTCAGTAATCTGTTTGTTGAAATCACCGGTCATCTCATAGTAACCGTACATGCCCACACTACCGGTAATTTTCCCCCTGTCTCCCAGATGCGGCACTTTGCTGACCTGGTTGATAACACCACCGGCCTGACCACGCCCAAACATCATTGCTCCGGCACCACGCAGTACATCGATTTGTTCCAGATAGAAAGTTTCACGATTGTACTGCGCCGTATCGCGAATGCCATCCAGATAAATATCACCAAAGGTATAGAAGCCACGCAACATCATATTGTCGCCAGAACGTCCACCCTCGGCAGCGTTGAAAGTCAGGCCGGCAACATTGCGCAGCGCATCCTTGAGCGAGCTGACTTGTTGGTCTTCCATCAACTGGTTGGTGACGGTCGTCACCGCCTGAGGGATGTCGTGCGGATCCTGCAACGTTTTGCCGACACGGGTGGTGGTGGCACGGTACCCGTCTTTTTCAGCTTCGGCACCTGCTTCTACCTTGATGGTAGGGAGAACAGGCGTTTTTTTGGGGTAATCATCTCCTTCTGCTGCAAAAGCGCTGATTGACAGCCCGCCGGCCATCAGGGCAGCGCCGAGGGGGAGTAATGTTTTGGGTGGTTGTGGCATTTAATTTCCTTCTAACAAGATTATTGGCTGGCTTGCAGCTGGTAGTTGAAAAATACAAATAAGGATTGTTCGTGTTCAGGAGTTAACTCTTGACTACAGTAATTAGGTTGATCCCGGAGTGAGGATGATAAACATGCGCGCGTTATCAACTGCTTGAATGCGCATTCTTCAAAGCAGTTGGCCTATGTGTGCGTAATGTGTAAATCAAATATTCTTTATTATTTAATTTTTAATGAGAATAATTATAATTAATGTTAACGTTAGTATCAATATTTTTATGCTTTATGGGAACTATTTGAAATTGATACCTTGCCAGATGGGGAAAAATACGTGATTAAGGCGGGTAGAGAGTGGCAGATAAGAAGTGAATCCCAGATATTTCACTAGGAAAGGCAGATGATAGAGATCTGAATGTGAGTCGAGCGGAAAGCACCATACTACTTTTCCGCATTTGTAAACATCAGCAAACCTTGACTGCAAACCACGAACAAAGTGTGGCAAGCAGTGGAATAAAGCAATTCGGAATAATATTGATGGAATGTGCGAGACTACTTATACGCCTGTTGCGGTCAGGTACTTTCACAGCGGTTATTCCTTAATTGTTTCGCTCTAGAATATTGGCAACATCTATTCCAGACGAAAATTCAGGTATAAGAAGATAGTGGTTGAATCATTGAAATAGAGATAGTCTGATAAAAACGGATATTCTTTCTGGGTACAATGATTAAAACCGGGATGTTGCCAGGTTCGTTTTGATGCAGAAAAATCGATTTATTTAAGGCTGATTAATGTTACTGAAGATAGCTTTGCTTTTTCCTGGCATGATTTTGACTTTCTGGGTTAGTGCTATATGTGGAGGGGGGGCCAGCCTGATTCTGATCCCGCTGCTTAGCTTGTTTCTTCCTGCTTCGCTGGTCCCTTTTTCGCTGACGCTGGGTACATTTGCCAGTGCAGCATCACGTATCGTTGTTTTCAGAAAACACGTCAATACCCGGATATTTCTCTGGTTTATTCCATTTGCCATTCCAGCGGTGCTTCTGGGGGCGTGGTTGATCAAGTTTATTAATCCCCTATATCTTCAATTTGGGGTGGCTTTTTTTCTCTTGTTTAATATTCCACAGCTATTTCAGTCAGGGCAAGAACTGCAAAAAGGTGAAAAACCTTACCCCAATTATATACTGGCTCTGGTTGGCTTCCTTTGTGGCTTTGTTTCAGGAGTGATCGGGGCGGTAGGGTTACTTTTTAATCGCTTTTATTTGAGATATGGATTAAGCAAGGAAGAGATTATCGCAACCCGGGCTGCCAATGAGGTATACCTGCATGTGATAAAACTGGTTGTTTATACTTCACTTGATCTGTATTCGGAAGCAGCCTTGAGTCTGGGGCTGCTGATAGCGCTGGCAGCTGTCGTATCTTCTTTTTCCATAAAGTTTATCTTGCCTCTAATCAGCAATTTTGTTTTTAGAAAAGTTGGATATGGAGTAATGGTGGCCTCGGGTTTTGTCATGTTGTTCAGTACATCGTCACATGTCATCGAGCAAGATAATCTGCACTTTCTTTCACAAAATAGAGGGTATGAAAACGAGATTGCGATTTCATGGCGTAACAGTCATTTTGTACTCGAATATGACGCCAAGGATGGTGAGTTTGGAATTGAATGGCCGGTTGGTTATGAGGATTTGCCCCAGGATCTGAAGCGATATTTTGATGAATTGAAGGATCAATATGACAAAATACTGCTTGAAAAAGTTTTCAAGTTCAAAGGAGTATCAAGCTATGAATTTTACTGCTATAAGAACGGTGCACTTACCAGGATGGATTTTAAATCTGTTCTGACAGCGAGCTGAAATACGGTTAGCAAGTGATGTGGCAATATGGCATCAAAATTTTTATTACGGTTGTTCTGGTTGTTGCTGTTTCCGAGATCAGTCGGCGCAGCTCGTTTTGGGGTGCAATTGTTGCGTCCTTGCCGATTACTTCTCTGCTTGCGTTCATATGGCTCTACACCGGCACTGACGATATTGAAGTCGTGGTGAAGCTCTCATACAGCATTTTCTGGCTTGTCCTGGCATCATTACCGTTGTTCCTCGTGTTGCCCGCCCTGCTCAGACACGACATCATGTTCTGGCCTGCGCTTGCAATTGCGTGTGGTGTTACGGTTATTATATACCTGTTTAGTCCCACGGTGTGCGGCTGTAATATTTGCTATACGCCACTTCACTCAAGATACTGTCCGGCCAGGTAGATGCTGGCCGGATTTTATTTGACTCGATTATTTTTGTTCGCCACTGGGTTTTTGGGAAGCTTTCTGTGAAGCGCGGACCGCTTCCAGATTTTTGATGGCTTCTTCATTTCCTTGTTCGGCAGCTTTTTCAAACCATTCGACTGCTTTATTGGTGTTTTGCTCGACGCCTTCCCCCAACAGGTAAATAACACCAAGATTATTTTGTGCGTCAATATTTCCTTGTTCGGCAGCTTTAGTGAATAGCTCTACGGCCTTGGTTTTGTCCTGAGGAACGCCTTCGCCAGTGAAATACAGCAACCCGAGGTTAAATTGTGCGTCAGCATGACCTTGCTCTGCTGCCCGGTAGAACCACCCTGCCGCAGCTTCTGGATCTTTACTCAAGGGGTTTCCCTGGGCGTCGTGTGAAACGGCTTCTCCTGAAAAATACATGGAACCCAGGCCATTTTGTGCTTCTGCATCACCAGCTTCTGCTTTCTTACGCAGATTCAGAAAGCGCTGCTCAGGAGTCAGTCCGTCATCCAGTGTTGGCATGATTTTTTTCTTCAGTTCATCTTGCTCTTTTTCTGACAAACCTTCTTTCAGGAATGATGGAAGTTCGCCGGCGGTGGTGGATTCACCCATTAATGTAACTTCTGCTTCATTGGTTGCTGTTTTTTCGGTGGAGCTCTTGTTCCCACAGCCGGCGGCCAACAAGAGTGCTGCCAAAAGAACTGCGATAGTTTTCATGCTGTTTTCCTTTTTTCTGATTTATTGGATAAAGATCAACCGGATAGCTCCGGTGTTGTTGCATTGGCTGGTTTCATGTATTTCGTTGATTGGTAATAAATTAGTTCAATCTTCAATGATGGCAAACATGCGCCGGTATTCCTTGATTGCATAGCGATCGGTCATGCCGGCAATATAGTCGGCGATTATCTGATGCCCATGGTCGCGAAATTTGTGCTGGTATTTGGGAGGCAATAATGCAGGTTCAGCCGCAAATGCTGAAAACAGTTTTTCAACGATATGGTGTGCTTTATTGCTCATGCGCATCACCTGATAATGCTTATAGAGATTTTTATGCAGAAAACGTTTCAGCTCCTGTTGCTGTTGCCTGATCGTATCGCTGAAACCGACCAGGGTCGGCATTTCTCGCACGTTGTCCGGGCTGTTCGGGTTGGCCGCTTCAATGTGGACTTTGCTTTGTGTCGTCAGGTCAGTTGCTAAAGTATTGATCATGCCACGTACAGTTTCATGAACCAGACGTCGTCCGGCAATATCCGGGTAGTGTTGCTTTACCTGATGCAAATGCCGAGCGAATATTTCGATTTCTTCCAGTTGTGCCTGTGTAATGAGGCCGGAACGCACCCCGTCATCTACGTCATGATTGTTGTAGGCGATTTCGTCTGCCAGGTTAGCCAGCTGTGCTTCCAGTGATGCACTACGGCCATGCAGGAAACGTTCACCCAATTCTCCCAGTGCTTGGGCCTTGGATTTCGTGGCTCTTTTCAGAATTCCTTCGCGGGTCTCAAAACATAAATTTAATCCATCAAATCGGGCATAACGTTCTTCCAGTACATCTACTACCCGGAGTGACTGCAGGTTGTGTTCGAATCCACCATGGGCTTTCATGCAGTTATCCAGGGCATCCTGCCCGGCATGGCCAAACGGAGTGTGGCCCAGATCATGTGCCAGTGAGATGGCTTCCACCAGCTCTTCGTTGAGTTGTAAGTTGCGTGCGATGGAGCGGCCGATCTGGGCAACTTCTAAACTGTGCGTCAGGCGTGTGCGGAACAGGTCGCCTTCATGATTGACGAATACTTGGGTCTTGTATTCCAGCCGCCGGAATGCGGTGGAATGAATGACACGATCCCGATCGCGCTGAAACTGGCTGCGCCCGATCGGCGGATCTTCATGGATGCGGCGACCGCGCGAGTTGGTATCGGATACGGCGTAGGGGGGCAGATTATTACGCATTGGCAACACAGGCTGACAATGTTTCAAGCAGCAGCAGAGTGGGAACAGTGTTGTCCAGTGAAGCCTTGCCGATCCGATCCAGCAGGATGAAACGGATTGCGCCGTCCTTCACTTTTTTATCGAGTTGCATTGATTCCAGGTAGCGTTCAGGTGTGATACGTGGGCCTTTTACTGGCAGCCCGGCATTTTCAAACAAGTGCTGGATACGATCGGTATCCTGTGAAGTGATGCGTTGCAGGCGCTTGGAGAGATTGGCCGCCATGAGGGTGCCGGCAGCAACGGCTTCACCATGCAGCCATGCGCCATAGCCCATAGTGTTTTCGATAGCATGGCCAAATGTATGCCCAAGATTGAGCAGTGCGCGCACACCGCTTTCACGTTCATCCAGCGAAACAATTTCTGCCTTGATTTCGCAGCTGCGGCGTATGGCATAATTCATCGTTTCAGGATCACGCGCCAGCAGCTGCTGCATGTGACGCTCCAGCCAATCGAAGAAATCTGCATCATGGATCAATCCATATTTGATGACTTCTGCAATCCCGGCACGTAATTCTCTGTCCGGCAGGGTAGTGAGTGTGGCGGAGTCGGCTAAAACCAGGCGTGGCTGGTAAAAAGCGCCGATCATGTTTTTACCCAGGGGATGATTAATGCCGGTTTTTCCACCTACGGATGAATCCACCTGGGCAAGCAGCGTGGTGGGAATCTGGATAAAGGGTACGCCACGCAAATAGCTGGCAGCTGCAAAACCGGTCAGATCACCGACTACCCCGCCTCCGAGTGCGATCAGCGGTGTCTTGCGTTCACAGCGATGTTCCAGCAGCGCATCGAAAATCAGATTCAGTGTTTCCCAGTTTTTATATTGCTCACCGTCCGGCAGGATGACCGCAAAGGTTTCTACCTGGTGTTCAGCCAGCGCGCTGCGCAGTTTTTCCAGATAAAGCGGCGCGATGGTGGTGTTGGTAACAATTGCAGCTTTCTTGCCGGGCAGATGAGGGAGCAACAGGTCAATCCTGGTGAGCAGCTCCTGTCCGATATGGATGGTGTAACTGCGATTTTCCGGGAGAGTATCAAGTGCGACTTCAACTGATTCCATGGCATTCATCTGGTGCTCTTCAAAGGTTGGTTTGCCTGGTATAAAATTAACCTGCTGTTATTTCGGCTGTTTAACGGAGGGATGATTTTTCAGCTCAGCGCCGGTTGATTCCTGATTGAGCTGATGCAATCTCTGCAGCAGTTTCTGTACGAAGGCGCGGGCGCTTTGTTTGCCGCTGTCCATGATGATGTGTGCTGTTTCACGATACAGCGGGTCGCGTTGTGTAAACAGCCCGGCCAGCTTGGCATGTGCATTTCCTGTTTGCAGCAGTGGACGGTTTTTATCCTGATGCGTACGGCGACGCAACTCGGAGACAGGTGCGCATAGATAAATCACAGTGCCGTGTTGCCGCAATAAAGTGCGATTATCTGGATATAATATTGCACCACCTCCTGTCGCCAGGACGATATTCTGCTGCTGGACGACTTCCCGCAGCACTTCGCTTTCACGTTTGCGAAACCCGGCCTCTCCCTCTATTTCGAAGATCACGGGGATCCCCACTCCCGTACGTTGCTGGATCTCATGATCGACATCGATGAAAGTTTTGCCGACAAGATTGGCCAGCAATTTTCCAACCGTTGTTTTACCAGCGCCCATCATCCCGATCAGAATGATATTGCCCGGTATCAACTCGGCATCAGAATTTTTTGTGGTTGGGGTTTTACTGCGTTGCATAATGCAATTGTACTGTAAATCCACAGCCATCCTGCGAGTTCCCCTAGTGTGGATCCTGATTTAATGGAATAAAAATACAGCAAAAATAGAATTAACCGCCAGTTTATAAAAACCTGGCAACAAATGCTTTCTCGACATTTCCGGTGAGTGGGATTTTAACGCGATAGCCGCTGCCGGGAGCAACGCTGACAGTGTTGCCGTCAAGATCCTGCATGTATTCGAGCTGGATGATACGATTACCGGAGGGATGAACGATTTCCAGGCGATCACCGATTTGAAAGCGATTTTTGACCAGAATTTCGGCCATACCGGAAGCAGCATCAACCTGTTCGATATCTCCGACATACTGGCTGCGGGAGGATTCGGAGTGGCCACGCAGGTAGTTCTGGGTTTCCTCGCTGTGATGACGCTGATAGAAGCCATCGGTATAGCCGCGATTGGCCAGCCCTTCCAGCTGACCCAGCAAGGCGGGATCAAAGGGGCGCTGGTGGGTGGCGTCGTCAATTGCCTGACGATAAACCTGTGCAGTGCGCGCAACGTAATAGGTTGATTTGGTACGCCCTTCAATTTTGAGCGAATCAATGCCAATCTCGGCTAGGCGTGCGACATGCTCAACTGCGCGCAAATCTTTTGAATTCATGATGTAGGTACCATGTTCGTCTTCCATGACGGGCATCAGTTGTCCCGGCCGTTTGCCTTCTTCAATCAGGTAAACCTGATCGGCGTTAGGGTGGCGTTGCGTGGGAACATTGTCAAAGGGAGAAGATTGCGATGACAACAGCGCTTCATTGAAGTCGAAGTCAATTTTTTGCAGTGGCTCGATGTCTCCACTGGCATTTTCTGTGGCAGGCTTTACCTTGTAGTCCCAGCGACAAGAGTTGGTGCAGGTACCCTGGTTGGGATCGCGATGATTGAAATAACCGGACAGCAGGCATCTACCAGAATAGGCAATGCATAAGGCGCCATGCACAAATACTTCCAGTTCCATATCCGGACAGAGTTCGCGAATTTCGGTAATTTCCTCCAGCGACAGTTCACGCGATAGGATCACGCGCGGCAGACCAAGCGATTGCCAGAATTTGACGGCGGCGTAATTGACGGTATTGGCCTGGACAGACAGATGAATCGGGACATCCGGCCATTTTTCCCGGACCAGCATGATCAGACCCGGGTCGGCCATGATCAGCGCATCGGGTTGCAACTCAATGACCGATTCCATATCGCGCAGATAGGTTTTGACCTTGGCGTTATGCGGCATCAGATTACTGGCCACAAAAAACTTTTTGCCAAGCTGACGCGCTTCGGTAATCCCGGCACGCAGTTGTGGCAGTGTGAATTCGTTATTGCGGGCACGCAGTGAATAGCGTGGCTGGCCGGCGTAGACTGCATCTGCGCCGAAGGCATAGGCAGCACGCATTTTTTCTAGGGAGCCGGCGGGCAGGAGTAATTCGGGGGCTTTCAGCATGATGTAAAATGAGGTGATGTGTCAGCAATAATTTCCGCCGCACTGATTATCCGGTTTTTCAAAATTTCACTTGGTTTTTATTGTATCACCATGCTGATTAACCCTGTTTTTGTTCATTTGCGGTTGCACAGTGAATATTCCGTTGTAGACGGTATTGTGCGGATTGAAGAAGCGGTTGCCAAAGCGCGCGATACTGGTATGCCGGCGCTGGCGCTGACTGATCTGTCTAACCTTTTCGGATTGGTCAAGTTTTATCAGCATGCCTGCAAGGCTGGAATCAAGCCGATTGCCGGATGTGATGTCTGGATCAGTAATGAGAATGATGCGGACCGGCCGTTTCGCTTGCTGCTGTTGTGCCAGTCATTTTCCGGTTATTTGCTGCTGAGCCGTCTGTTGTCGCGCGCCTATCGGGAGAACATGCAGCGTGGTCGTGCGGAACTGAAGAAAGACTGGTTTCGGGAGGGAGCCGGGACAGAAGGACTGATCGCCCTGTCCGGAGGGGAGCAGGGCGAAGTGGAGCGATTGTTGCTGGCGGATCCAGCGGCCGCAACAACAGCTGCTCAGGAATGGGCAGCGTTATTCCCTGAAAGGTTTTATCTGGAAATTCAGCGCTGTGGCCGGCCTGATGAGGAAGTAACAAATCATGCCATGCTGGAGCTGGTTTCTGGTCTAAAACTACCTGTGGTAGCAACGCATCCGGTGCAGTTTATGCAGCCGGAAGATTTCAGAGCGCATGAGGCACGGGTGTGTATCGCACAGGGTTATGTGCTGGGAGATCGCCGACGCCCCCGGGAGTTTACTGAGCAGCAGTATTTCAAGACAGCAGCAGAAATGAGTGAGCTGTTTGGTGATGTGCCGGAAGCACTGGCCAATAGCGTGGAAATTGCCCGTCGCTGTTCACTGATGCTGGAATTGGGAGTCAACCGGCTGCCGGATTTTCCAACCCCGGCGGGAATTAGTGTTGAGCAGTATTTGCGTGATCGGGCGCAAGCAGGGCTGGTTGTACGGATGACACAGCTGTTTCCGGAAGCAGCGCAGCGTGATGAAAAATATCCGGTTTATCAGGCACGGCTGGATTTTGAAGTGGAAACTATCATTCAGATGGGGTTTGCCGGTTACTTCCTGATTGTGTCTGACTTTATCAGCTGGGCGAAGCAGCACGATGTACCGGTCGGACCGGGGCGTGGTTCCGGAGCGGGCTCGCTGGTGGCCTATTCGCTGGATATTACTGATCTGGATCCGCTGCGTTACGACTTGCTGTTTGAGCGTTTCCTCAATCCAGAGCGGGTTTCCATGCCGGATTTTGATATTGATTTCTGTCAGGATCGGCGTGAGCAGGTTATTGAATATGTGCGTGATCGTTACGGTGCAGAGAGCGTGGCGCAGATCGCAACGTTCGGCACAATGGCGGCCAAGGCAGTGGTGCGTGATGTCGGTCGCGTGCTCGATCTGCCTTACAATTTTGTCGATCAACTAGCCAAGCTGGTGCCATTCGAGTTGGGTATGACCCTGCACAAGGCGCGTGAAATTGAGCCATTACTTAATCAACGTGCAGAAGCGGAAGAAGATGTGCGCAATCTGCTGGAACTGGCCGAGCGTCTGGAGGGATTGACGCGCAACGTGGGAATGCATGCCGGGGGGGTATTGATTGCTCCAGGGAAAATAACCGATTTTTGCCCGGTTTACTGTGCTGATTCGGGGGATGCGGTCGTCAGCCAGTATGATAAGGATGATGTCGAAAAAATTGGGCTGGTGAAATTCGACTTCCTCGGGCTGCGGACATTAACCATTCTCGATCGGGCGGTTGCTGATATCCGACAGTACCAGTTGGCTTCATTGGGTGGGAAAGATGCTGGTGAGCAATCTGTGGAAGAAAATCGCTTTTCACTGGGCGATATTTCCCTTGAGGATGCAGCAACTTTTGCATTAATGGCAAAAGGCAACACCGTCGGAATTTTTCAGTTTGAATCACGCGGCATGAAAGATCTGCTGCAGAAGGCGAAACCGGACCGCTTTGAAGATCTGATTGCGCTGGTGGCGCTTTATCGGCCGGGACCGATGGATCTAATTCCCGATTTCATCGAGCGTAAACATGGCAAACGGGTGGAGTATCTGGATCCTCGCTTGCAGCCAATTCTCGGGCCGACTTACGGCATCATGATTTATCAGGAACAGGTGATGCAGATTGCCCAGGTGATTGGCGGTTACAGTCTGGGCGGAGCTGATTTACTGCGGCGCGCCATGGGTAAAAAGAAAGTGGAGGAAATGGCGCAGCAGCGCGCGGTTTTTGTTGAAGGCGCTATCAGAAATGGCATGATGGAAGCAGATGCCGTAACGTTGTTCAGTCTGATGGAAAAATTCGCCGGCTACGGCTTTAATAAATCCCACGCGGCAGCGTATGCGCTGATTGCTTACCAGACTGCCTATCTCAAGGCACATTATCCTGCAGAATTCATGGCAGCCTGTATGTCATCGGATATGGATGACACTGACAAGGTGAATGTGTTTTATGAGGATTGTAAGCTGAACGGTATTGCCATTCTGCCGCCGGATATTAATCAGTCTGCCTATTATTTTGTTCCGGTTGATCGCAAAACTATCCGCTATGGGTTGGGTGCTATCAAGGGAACGGGGGAGGCGGCTATTTCGGCAATCGTGCGGGCACGGGAGCAGGGAATAGCATTTACCGGCCTGTTCGATTTCTGTCAACGAGTTGATCGGCGTATTGTTAATCGCCGTACCATTGAGGCGCTGATCCGCGCAGGGGCATTTGATACGGTTGAAGCTAATCGTGCTGCACTTATGGCATCTGTCGGGATGGCACTCGAATACGCAGAACATTGCAGCCTGACTGCCAGCCAGGTCAGTCTGTTTGATGACAATGCTGATCTATTGCAGCAGCCGGTTATAACGGAGATCGCACAATGGCCGGAGAAAGAAAAGCTGCAGTATGAAAAAATGTCATTGGGGTTTTATCTGAGTGGTCATCCGTATGACAGTTATGCCAAAGAACTAAGCCGTTTTATCCCGGCGCGCCTTGGACGGATTGCTCCCGGGCGTGAGCCGCAGCTGATTGCCGGTGTGATCTACGCGATCCGGACACAAATGTCCCGGCGTGGGAAGATGGCGATTGTTACACTGGATGATGGTATGGCGAGAGTTGAACTCGTGGTTTACAGTGATTTGCTAAGTACGAATTCGCAGTTTTTGAAGGCGGATCAGCTGCTGGTGGTAAGCGCTGTGGTCAGCCATGGTAATGGAGAAAATGCTGAAAAACGTATTGTGGCAAAAGAGGTTTTTGATTACGCGACTGCTCGCTCAATGCATGCCAGAAAACTGAGAATCGTGATTGATAGCCCGGTGCTTCTCACTCCCGCGCAACTCAAGGAATTATTGACTGCATATCTTCCAGGAAGTAGTGTGCATAATGTGCTGCCTTCAGCAGTTTGTCCGGTGTCAATTGATTTTCGCAATGAGGGGGCTGGATGTGAAATTGACTTGAGCAGTCGCTGGCGTGTTCATTTGCATGAAAGGCTGATCGAGGCGCTTATGGATAGTCTTGGTCATGACAAGGTGGAGGTGATTTACTGATAACCGGTCTGCCTCAGGTTCCGTGAATGTACTCCACATAAACCCATAACATCATGATTGCAAACAATGTCAGAGATAGTATGACGCGTGCGGTGAGCGCCTTGACCATCCGCGTGCTGTTACCCTTGTCTTTGATCATGTAATACACTGCAGAGCCGAGGGTATACAGAATGGATAGTAAAAGCAGGATGGCGAGTATTTTCAAGGATTCTCCCGGTGGATTGATGGTATTAGTAAACCATTTTAATATTCCTTGTTGTCATTTGAAAACTTCAGCTGACAACATTAAAAAATCATGATTCGAACAACCGATCGGTTGTTTACACTTTTTATTGTAACTGATAACAGTTGGCCGTGAATCTTCCTGATACAGAATCTCCAGCAGCCATTTTTCTGATGGGGCCTACTGCCAGCGGTAAGTCTGGCTTGGCAATAGAAATCGCACGTCACTTCCCGGTAGAAGTTGTCAGTGTTGATTCAGCACAGGTTTACCGGCATATGGATATCGGCAGCGCCAAACCGGACAAATCGATTCAGATAGAAATCCCGCATCATTTGATTAATTTGATTAACCCTGATGAAAGTTATTCTGCTGCGCAATTCAGGGAGGATGCCTTGTCTGTCATGCATGGGATTACAGCACGCGGCAGAATACCGCTGTTAGTTGGCGGTACCATGCTTTATTTCAAGGTGTTGCAACAAGGATTGGCCACACTGCCTGCAGCTGATGAGGCTGTGCGCAAGGAGCTGGAACAATCAGCCCGCGAACAAGGATGGCCTGCTATGCATACTGTTCTGAGTCGGCTTGATCCTGTCATAGCAGAACGCATCAAACCGAATGACAGTCAGCGTATTCAGCGCGCACTGGAAGTCTGTTATCTGACTGGCAGACCTATGTCAGCAGTGCTGAAACAACAGCAGAGCCGTGATTTTCCATATCGTGTTTTTAATATCGCTCTACTTCCGGGTGATCGCAGCGTTTTACATGCTCGCATCAGTCAGCGGTTTGACAAAATGCTGGAAATAGGGTTGGTGGATGAAGTACGTATGATCCGTGATCAATTCCAGGTGACCGCTGATATGCCTGCAATGCGTTGCGTCGGATATCGTCAGGTATATACGTATCTGGAGAATGAAATCAGCTTGGCTGAAATGCGGGAGAGGGGTGTTTTTGCAACCAGACAGCTGGCCAAGCGCCAATTAACCTGGCTGAGAGCAATGAATGAACTGCATGGCTTTGATTGCCTGGCTAATCAGTTAGCCCAACAGATTATCGGCTTTATACAGAAGCAGCGTATCTTTGCCTGAGCAGTGTTTCAGCAGTGGTGGTTGTCTGTTTTGTGCCTGCAACTGGAATGATGTTTGCATCCCGCAGCTACAACGCTACACCCACGTCGGAATTGTATAGTCTGATTTATCAATCACACAACGATATCAAGGAAGAATACGCAGGGATTGCGCAATAGAACAAGATTGATCTTCCACCCGGCATGCTGGACAGATTATATGAATATTGATGACGCCAGGATTTGTTGATGGCGTCCCCAAGGGGATTCGAACCCCTGTACCCACCGTGAAAGGGTGGTGTCCTAGGCCTCTAGACGATGGGGACCAGTATTGCGGATAAAGTAAAAAGCTGGTGGAGATAAGCGGGATCGAACCGCTGACCTCTTGCATGCCATGCAAGCGCTCTCCCAGCTGAGCTATACCCCCGGTTAAGACAAGTCGGCAATTATACTGATCGCCCTATTTATTGTAAAGCTGCCTGTTGGAATTGCTAATTTTCATATGGTCCTGTATTCAGTTAGGATTGAAGATTGCTCCCCAGTTCCGTGTTCTTTTAATAATTTTGGCTGCGCGGCTTGATGCCCAATGTTTTAATTTTCCGGTAAAGATGAGTACGTTCCAAGCCTGCGCGCTCAGCAACACGGGTCATGTTGCCGTTTTCCTGTTCGATCAGTTTCTCAAAATAATTCTTTTCGAAAATATCCCGTGCTTCGCGCAGCGATATGTTGAGCGGAATATCTGAAACAACAGACACGGCTTCGCGTGAGGAGAATGCCAGGGCCTGTTGTACAGCATCGACAGAGATCTCATCATCCGCACAGGTTAGCGCCAGTGAATGCACGATACTTGTCAGTTGTGCAAGATTGCCTGGCCAGTCATAATTACGCAGTGCATTAAGTGTAGCTGTACTGAAATGCATGAGAGGTACTTCTCCTGATTCAATCCAGCTTGAAAGCAATTGGTTGGCTATTTCCGGCACATCTTCGCGGTGAGCACGCAAGGGAGGGATGGTGATACAGAGATTGCTCAGTATTTCAAACAGTTTTGGGTGATAGGCTCCCTGCGCCGTCAACTCTGCCAGAGAGCGTGTTGTTGCACAAACCAGTCGTACCCCATATTGCTCCAGCTTGCCGAGCAGCAGCAACAAGCCTTTCTGTTCCAGTTTGCTGAGATCTCCAACTTCTCCGAGGAAAAGTAATCCGCCTTTTGCCTGTTCCAATTGTGCCAAAGGGCTTTCTGCAAGGAATGAACAGGATTCCGGAGCAACCCAGGCCGTGTTAGGACGATGCAGGAATCGTGCGCAGTGTTCCACGCCAACCCCCGGCTCGCCGGTTAACAAGACGGGAATTTTAAGGTTTTCCACTTGCTCTAGTTTTTTTCGCAGCTCCGTGATTAGTCCGCTGTGTCCCAAATGTGATAGGGAAAGAGCCGGCGAAGATTTATGTTGTCTGCCGCCGCGCATGACCTGCCCGACCGTATTGAGTAATTTCTGCAGTGGAATTGGTTTTTCCAGATAACCAACTGCACCGACACGGGTTGCTTCTACTGCTGTATCAATTGTACCGTGGCCAGACATCATGACGACCGGCATGGTCAGGAGGCCGTTATTCGCCCAATCTTTCAGCAGTGTGATGCCGTCTGTATCCGGCATCCAGATATCCAGCAATACCAGATCGGGGCGTGTCTGGTTGCGATAGTTTCTCGCCTGTTCTGCATTTTCCGCGAGTGCAACGCTGTAACCTTCATCCCCCAGTATCTCGGATAATAATTCGCGTATCCCCAGCTCATCATCCACAACGAGAATAGTGTTATTGGCCATGTGATCCTTATCCTTTCATGTGACTGGGGTACGAGAATTTGTTTTTGCGGGCGGTATCCATCCCTGTTTACGCTTGTTATGGTGCAGATTCAGATTTGATTCCAGCCTTCTGGTCGGGTGTTGTCCCGGAGCTCTGTTGTTAAGAGTTTTCAATTTTGTAAATAGCGACGAACTGCTTTGGGCAGAGCAGTTATCTCTATATTGTGCCTTGCATGTTTTGCCTGTGCAAAATTTTGTGAAAATGCCAACTGATTTACTTTGCAATCTGCAACTGGATCACTGAGCATCTCAGGCATGAGCTGCCTCAGACGAAACATGCGAACTGTTGTGGAGGAATGCAGGCAGAATGATTGAAACCTGTGCACCATGCGGCTGAATATTTTGTATTTTGACAGTGCCACCGTGCTCATCCACAATTTTTTTGACAATCGGCAACCCGAGCCCGGTACCTCTTGGTTTGGTGGTGACATAGGGCTCAAATACATGTGTTTTGACCTGCTCCGGGAATCCTTTGCCATTATCAGTCACGCTCAGCTCGATTCCGTTATTAACGGATCTGGTCCGCACAGTAATAGCAGCTTCTTTTATATTGGCCAGTGCATCTTGCGCGTTCTGCAGCAAGTTGTGAATGACTTGACGCAACCTCGCCGGATCTCCTCTGACAGGGGCAAGCTCTCCTGCTAGTTCTATCGTGATTGGCGGCAGTGGTGATTCGTTTTCTGTGTTGTCAGTTGTCTGATAAAGCGCCAGAATCTCCCGTACCAGCCGGTTGATATCTACCTGGTATAACTCGGGTTCAGGTACTCGTGCGTATTCCCGGAATTCGTTCACCATTTTTTTCAGGGCTTCAACCTGATTCACGATTGTTTCTGTAGAACGCTTCAGAATTCTGGCATCTGGCTCGTCGAGTTTGCTGATCAGCTTATGCTGCAAACGCTCAGCGGATAACTGGATCGGCGTAAGTGGATTTTTAATCTCATGCGCCAGGCGTCGTGCTACTTCTCCCCATGCTACGGTACGCTGGACTTGTAACAGGCTGGTGATGTCGTCGAATACCACAACACCGCCACCGGATGCCTGGGGTAGGCGAGAGCCTCGCAGAAGCAGCACCTGCTCCTTATCTGCATTGAAGTGCAATACTTGTCTTTGCCATTCACCAACCTCTTCAGAATCAAAGCCGCTTCTTATTTCCCCGGCCAATAATCGCAATCCCGCTTCCTGTTTGGCGCATTCTTCTATGGTTAATCCCTCGAAATTGGTCAGCGGAATTTGCAGTATTTGCTCTGCACTCTGATTGACTGCACGTATTCTCAATACTTTATCAAAGACGATAACACCTGATGACAGATTGGCCAGAATATTTTCGAGATAGGCACGTGCATTTTCAATTTCCTGTTGATGCTGCTGTGCGATGGTGCGTGCGGCCTCCAGTTGTTCAGTCATGAGATTGAATGATTCAGTCAAGATACCGAATTCATCGGTACTGTGAATCTGGTGTCGCCGGCTGAAATCACCCTGAGCTACGGCGCGTGTTCCTTCTGCCAATGACCCCAGTGGCGCGCTTAATTTTTCGCTGATCAGAAATGCACCGGCCAGTGCGGAAAACAGAGCAAGCAACAAGGCCAGGGTCAATGTTACGCTGTACAGCCGAGTCAATCCCTGACGAGACAGCATTAATTCCTGATAATCACTAAAGCCAGCCTGAACGATTTCCGCGTTGTGTGCGATGGATTGCGGCACCCGTTGCAGTACCTGTAGTACTCGGATATCTTCGTTGGCGCTTAGTATGTTGACTGGAACAAGTACTCGCAGATACAGCGTGTTATTCGCGAGTGTTTCGACCGCACTGTAATCCCTCTGCATCCGGATGCGCCGCATCGCTTCTGTATTGGGGATTTCGGGAAACAATACGGTATCATCCAAACCGGTAAAGGCGATGACCTTTCCATCCTGGTTGAACAGGGTAGCTTCCTGTATTTGTGATTGAATTAGAAGCTGATTCAAAACGGTCAAAGGAAATGATGACGGTTCAGCCAGATCAATTGCGGCGGCCCGCGCCTTTTTCTGCAATTCCTCCAGCAGGTTATCCAGTATCGTTTGCCCCAGCGTTAGTCCACCTTCCAGTGCGCGATCCACTTTGACATCAAACCAGGATTCAATACTTTTTCCCAGAAACTGTACTGAAATACCATACACCAGCGCGCCGGGCAGAATGGCCATCAGGGAAAAAACCATCAGAAGCCGCAGTGCCAACTTTGAACCGAATACACCAGTCTTGAGTCTGCGCCGTAATCGTCCGAGTAGAAATCCAACGATTCCAATCAAGAGCAGCAGAAAAATTACGATGCTGACAATCAGCCAGCGGTAATGGCGTTCAAAAAATTCGGTATTGGCTCCGGCTGAGGCCAGCAGGAATAGCATAATGGTACTTAATCCTGCGACAACGAAAATAACGTATTTCATAAACGGGCTCTAACGATAATCAGATTCGTTGTCAGCTTCAGGGGTAGGCGGAAATGTAACCTGCCAGATTTTTTTTTCAGAAATGAGATTCCAGTCCTGAGTATCAAGCCATTCCAGTTGAAACGGTTTAGATAGCCGTGAGACATCCAGCCATACCTGCAGAACTGCGGTGTAAGTGGTGTCCGGGAGGAGTGGGGTGTGTTCCCTGATCAAAAGATCTGGCTGATGTCCCAAAGCCTGTAATGCAGCTTTTAGTGTTGGAAAATTTTGTGACTGGCCGCGTTGAACCAGGCGATATTGCCTGGTTAGTGCCTGATAGCTGAGCGTGGTTCTTTCTTTATAGCGAGCGACTTCTTCATTCAGCCAATACCAGCGTGGTTTCATAATCAAAAGCCGGGTGACGAAATAAAGATCGACCCCCTTTTTCAGGGCTTGCTTCATCGTTTTGCTCAAACCAATGTCAGCCTGGACATCGATATAAAAGCGTTTGCCTGATTCTTTAAGCTGGAAAGACTCTATTTCTATATGTCCTTTGGCGGCAAGTGTGGTTGATGAAAACAGCACGATTAACAATAAAACGATACTGAGCCAGGGACTCCTTATGTCAGCGTGCATGTCAGTTTTTTTGGAGCAAGGCATAAAAAAAGCCATCATGGTGCGGTCCCGGCAGCAGCTGGCCGTTGTTAATTTCTTCGTGGGAGCAGGGTAATCTGCTGGCATCCTGATGGATTGACAGGAATTTTTCAGTAATCAGGTTATTTTCTTCATTGAATACGGAGCAGGTGGCATACAGCAGTTTTCCTCCATGCCGCAGTAATGGCCACAGTTCATTCAATATGGTTGTCTGAATTTGTGCGAAGTTATCTGTGTCACCTGGTCTTCTGAGCCATTTGATATCCGGGTGGCGGTTGACCACGCCTGAAGCAGAACACGGGACATCAGCCAGGATTCGATCATACAATTGGCCATTCCACCATTGCGACGGATTCATTGCATCGCCACAAATCAACTGATAATCAGTTATTTGCAGGCGAGAGAAATTTTCTGTCAACCTGGTAAGCCGATCTTCATATTTATCCAGCACCGTCAATTTGATATTTTCAGTTAACTCAGCCAGATGGGTGCTTTTTCCGCCTGGTGCGGCACAGGCATCCAGCACACGCATCCCTGCTTTGACATCCAGCAGGGGGGCGGCAAATTGTGCGCCCGCGTCCTGTACAGTCACCAGTCCTTCGGAAAACCCGGGTAATTTCTCCACAGAGACCGGCCTGATAAGTTGCAGGGCGCTGCCCCCCAACCATTCGGAGCCAATCCCCTGAGCATCCAGCATTGCCTGATAATGATTAACCGAGGTGCGTAACGAATTAATGCGTAAAATCATAGCAGGGTGCTCATTGCTTGCGAGCAGAATGGCTTTATAGTCCTGCGGATATTGCTGACGCAGTTTGTCAATCCACCATTGCGGATAGGAATAGCGGGCGACTTCATTGCTCTTGATTTGATCAAGCAATAAAGTGCGCTGCCGCATGAAATTACGTAACACAGCGTTGATCAATCCCGATGCGGCAGGATTGCGTGTGATTTTGCGGGAAGATGACACGGCGTGATCGACAATGGCATGTGCCGGGGCTTTGCTGTAACAAAGCTGGTAGAGTGCGATTGCCAACAGGTAATGAAGTGATTTGTCTTGTGCCGGTTTATTTAATAATTGATGAAGGATGGTGTCAAGCTGACCATAATGGCGGAGCGTGCCATAGGCAATGTCCTGAATGGCGCCGCGTTGTTGGGGCGTAAGCCGGGAATTGATCTGCCAGATGTTACGCAATACTTCGTTCAGATTGGCGCCTGCAAAAACCTCCCCGATTGCCTGTATGGCCAGTAATTGAATTTCAATCATTTTCAAGAAAAATCACAGGTGACCCTGTGTGGTTTTTTGGAAATGTTCTCCAGGTTGTAGAGGGTGTCCGGCAAGGAATTGCGCGGCAGTCAGTTTTTTTCCACCTGCTTTTTGCAGAATGTTGATGGATAAAGCATCTCGTCCGCATGCCACGATTATCCCGTTATGGTCAGCAGCAATAATCTCACCGGCCTGACGGGTGTCGCTGCGATTGATGATATTGGCCTGCCATAGTTTGATCATGCTGCCATGCAGGCTGGTAAATGCGCCGGGATACGGGTTAAATGTCCGGATCATCCGGTCAATATGGGTGGAATCACGTGTCCAATCGATCTCAGCCTCGGATTTTCTGATTTTTGCTGCATAACAGGCGCTTGCATTATCCTGTAACGTGGGAGTTAGTTTGTCCTGATCCAGCAATGTCAGGGTTTCCACAATACATTTACCACCCAGATCAGCCAGCTTGTCGTGCAAGGTGGCGGCAGTGTCATGTGGTTCTATGAGAAATGCGCGTTTTAGCAGAACTGCTCCGGTATCCAGCCCTTGATCCATTTGCATGATGGAAATACCGGTTTCTGCATCACCCTCCAAAAGAGCGCGTTGAATAGGGGCGGCGCCACGCCAGCGTGGCAGCAGGGAGGCGTGGATGTTGATGCAACCGTGACGCGGGATACGCAATACCGCTTCCGGTAATATTAGTCCGTAGGCTGCGACAATCATTACGTCAGGCTTGAGTGTTTCAAGTTGTGTTTGTATATCCGGTGACTTTAATGTTTCTGGTTGTAATAGTGGAATGTTGTATTGCTGCGCCAGTATCTTAACCGGACTTGCCTGTAGTTTCATGCCGCGTCCAGCCGGTCGATCCGGTTGGGTCAGGACCAGGAGGATATCGAATCCTGATTTTTGTACTGCCTCCAGGGCTTTCGCCGCAAAAACGGGAGTGCCTGCGAAGATGATTTTCATGCGTGACCGTGCTCGCTGGATCAATGTGAGTTACCGGAATATGAGCGCTGGTTGGTATCTGGTCAGGCAATTTGTTTACGCGCCTGTTTTTTTAGCTTGCTCAGAATACGGGATTGCTTGAAAGGTGATAGATATTCGACAAATACCTTCCCGATAAGATGATCCATTTCATGCTGAATACAAACCGCCAGCAATCCGGTTGCATCCATTTCAAATGATTTTCCATCAATATCAGTTGCCCGGACAGTAATCTGTTCGGCGCGAGAAACTTTGTCAAAAATACCGGGTACGGAAAGACAGCCTTCCTGTGTTTCCGATTTTCCTGTGCTGGCGATAATTTCCGGATTGATTAAAACCAGCAGTTCGTCACGAGTTTCGGAGGTATCAATTACGACGACTCGCTTATGAACATCCACTTGGGTGGCTGCCAGGCCAACACCGGCAGCGGCATACATGGTTTCGGCCATATTGCTGGCCAGGATGCGTATTTCCCGAGTGACTGATGGTACGACGGCTGCAATTTTATGCAATCGTTCATCGGGATATCGAAGTATGTTCAGAATTGCCATAACAAATTTGCATAGTTCAAATACTGGAGTTTTGGGGAAGGTTCTATCATTGTGCACTGGTCAATTTTTATGATCAATCCGGTGCTCTGTCCAGTCTGGTGATTTTGTGGTTCGTCCGGAACAAACAAAATAACTTTACTTTTCCGGGTACCTTGATGGAGATGAAGAACCCTTATGCGTACTTTGACAATTATATCTGCGATTTTGTTTATCAACCTGTTTTCCGGGTTGTCTTCTGCGGCTGGTGAAACCAGATTGCGAGAGAATGCACCTGAGCATTACCAGGTTGTTCCCGGTGATACGCTCTGGGGCATTGCTTCCCGGTTTCTCAGAGAGCCGTGGCGCTGGCCTGAAATCTGGCGGATGAACCGTGAGCAGATCAGGAATCCGCATCGGATTTATCCAGGAGATGTCATCATTGTGGAAAATACTTTGTATGGCAGCCGCCTGAGAATGGCAAGTGAAAAAGGTACCGTCCGGCTTTCTCCCGGGATTCGCGTTGAGAAGTCAGCGGTGCGGGCCATTCCTGGTATTCCTGCTGAGAAAATAGAACCTTTTCTAAGTCAACCACTGGTAATCGAAAAGGGTAGATTGGATGGAGCCCCTGTTATTTTAGGAGCAAGTGATGATCGGGTGATTCTGAGCACCGGTGACAAAATTTATATACGTGATCTGCCCGTTGATCAGGGTGTAATCTGGCAGGTATTTCGTGACGGGAAGGCATTGACTGATCCTGATCGCGATAATCGCATCCTGGGTTATGAAGCAGTTTATCTGGGGACTGTTGAAATTACTGATTTTGCAGCTATCAGTACCGCAAGAATTTCCCGTTCGGTACAGGAAATTCTGAAAGGCGATCGTCTGCTTCCGCTTTCATCAGCAAAAATAGATAATTACTTGCCGCATGCCCCTGATTTTTCCGTGGTCGGTCGAATCATTTCAGTTTATGGTGGAGTGAATGAAATTGGCGAGAATATGATTGTTACGCTTAATCTGGGGAGCAACAGTGGAATTGAACCGGGGCATGTATTGGCTGTTTATCACGAGAACAATATTCGGTCGCATGAGGGAAAGCAGATTGGTTTGCCTGATGAGCGGGTGGGTTTAGCGATGGTTTTCCGTGTATTTGATACAGTTTCCTATGCGCTGATTATGCAGAGTACCCGGTCAATCAAGGTGGCGGATGTTGTAAAAACGCCCTGACAAGGTGATGTAAAGTTACTATACTCGCCCGCGTGTTAATTTTTGTAGTACAGCTTTTCGGTTGTTTAAAGTTGTTATCGGGGTGAGTTCTTTTTTCTATGCAGATTGACCGGGATATTGAATCTTGGCTGCGCCTTGGCCTGACAGAGGGTGTAGGGAGTGGAAGCTTGCGCCGATTGCTGGTCGCTTTTGGCGATCCAGCTGAGGTGCTTGCTGCAAATCAGCGTGCGCTTGAAGGTGTCGTAAAAAAAACAGTTGCCACCAGTATTTTTCAGCGCAAAGTGGATGGGGATAAATTTGCCAAAACGATTGAATGGCTGCAAGATCCGCTTAATTCACTGATTACGTTAGCAGATCCGGATTATCCGGGACTTCTGCTCAATATTCCTGATCCCCCTCCAATCCTGTATTTTAAAGGCCAGCGGAAATTTCTGGCGCGACCGGCCCTGGCAATAGTCGGCAGTCGCAATGCAACGCCACAGGGATTTGCAAATGCCGATGCTTTTGCCGAGGCTGCCAGTAACGCAGGATTCTGTGTGATCAGTGGTCTGGCGCAAGGTATTGATACAGCGGCCCATCAGGGTGGGCTGCGCGGTGCATCTTCCAGCATGGCTATTGTTGGCACCGGACTTGATCTGGTCTATCCCTCCAAGAATCGTGAACTTGCTCATAAGCTGGCAGATGAGGGTGCTCTGATTTCCGAGTTTCCCTTGGGGGTGCCCGCCATGAGCAAAAATTTTCCGCGCAGAAATCGTATCATCAGCGGTATGTGTCATGCATGTTTAGTTGTGGAAGCTACGTTGTATAGTGGGTCACTCATTACTGCCAGGCTGGCGCTGGAGCAAGGGCGTGATGTGATGGCCATACCCGGTTCTATCCATTCTCCTTTGTCAAAAGGCTGCCATGCGTTGATTAAACAGGGCGCGAAACTGGTTGAGAATATCCAGGATATTCTGGATGAATTGAATCATCAGCCGATACAACAAATTGAAGCTGCTCCGGTTAATCATAATGAAACGGGTGGATTGGTAGATGCAAGTAGTGATTGTATTGATGATACCGGGCTACTAATATATTTTGACTATGATTCCATCGATATTGATACGCTTTGCATACGCAGTGGCTTGACGGTTGAGGCGGTATCCGCCATGCTACTGATCTTGGAATTGGAAGGTAAGATTGGTAGTCTTCCTGGAGGAAGATACCAACGTGTTCGTTGATTCATTGAGTGTTTGGTAGTAATTCGTTACCCTGTTTAAGGTGTCTTGTAGTAATTTTAATTTGAGGTTGCAGGGTGGGCTATGTTCGATATTCTTGTTTACTTGTTTGAAAATTACTTCGATACCGGAAACTATCCGGATTCTGCTACGTTGACCCGGAAATTAACCATGGCGGGCTTTGATGACGAAGAAATTACGCTGGCACTTGACTGGTTGTCCGAATTTTCTCATCACGATACGGAGGGTTATCTGGCTGGGCTGGCTGAAAGCAATTCAATGCGCCATTTTACAAAAGAAGAGATGGAGATTATTGATACGGAAGGACGCGGATTTATTTTCTTTCTTGAACAGGCTGGTGTCATTAATCCGCTGCAACGTGAATTGTTAATCGATCGGGTCATCCGCATGGATGGTGATACTTCCAGCGTGGAAAAGATAAAACTGGTGGTGCTGTTTGATCTTTGGATCCAGAATCAGCTGGCCGACAGCAATACCATCGAAAAATTATTTGTAGTCAGTGATTCCCACCAGCGGCACTAATGCCTTGCAGATACTCTTTCCATCCAACCCGTTCATGACCGGCAGCCAGGAGACCGGATGATTTGATCGGCTGACGTAGCCCGTGTGTCAGTTGTTCATTGTGTCTATAGCAGTTTATAAGTACCTTATGAGTAAAAAACTAATCATCGCCGAGAAACCTTCTGTTGCTAATGATATAGCGCGTGTCCTGGGCGGATTTACCAAGCAGGGTGACTATTTCGAGAGTGATGAATATGTCTTGTCCTCCGCAATCGGGCATTTGCTGGAATTAATTGTCCCGGAGGAATATGAGGTTAAGCGAGGGAAATGGAGTTTTGATCATTTACCCGTTATTCCTCCACGCTTTGATCTTGCTCCGATCGAGAAAACCATGGATCGCCTCAAGCTGTTGAGCAAGCTGATCAAGCGCAAAGATGTTGATGTGTTAATTAATGCATGCGATGCAGGACGTGAAGGTGAACTGATTTTTCGTTATATCGTGCGTCATACTGGCAGCAAAAAACCGATTAAACGTTTGTGGTTGCAATCTATGACACCCGTGGCCATACGGGAAGCTTTTACAAATCTGCTGGAAGATAGCGAAGTGCAGCCTTTGGCAGATGCGGCCGTTAGCCGTTCTGAAGCGGATTGGCTAGTAGGTATTAATGGCACGCGTGTCATGACTGCATTCAACTCGCAGGAAGGCGGATTTCATAAAACGACAGTCGGGCGTGTGCAAACGCCTACACTGGCCATACTGGTTGAACGAGAAGAGGCGATCAAGAAGTTTGTGGCCAGGGACTATTGGGAGATTCATGCTGTTTTTCAGGCAGAAAATGGTTCCTATAAAGCGAAATGGTTTGATGAAAGCTTTAGCAAGCGTAAGGATGAATCTGAATCCAGGGCGGATCGGATTTGGGATCATGCCAGGGCTGAAGCGATTCGGGATAAATGCGATGGGCGAACCGGGATTGTTTCCGAAGAAAGCAAACCGACCAGAGAGAACTGCCCTTTACTATACGATCTGACCAGTCTGCAGCGGGAGGCCAATAGCCGTTTTGGTTTTTCTGCCAAAACGACGTTAGGACTTGCTCAGGCTTTGTATGAGAAACATAAGGTGCTGACTTATCCTCGTACTGATTCGCGTGCACTTCCTGAAGATTATTCGGAAACAGTCAAGGATACGCTGCAGGCGCTGAAAGAATCACATTATGATCAGTTTGCCAGCCAGATTTTAAAATCTGACTGGGTGAAGCCGAACAAACGGATTTTCAATAATGCAAAGGTTTCAGACCACTTCGCAATTATCCCTACAGCGCTGGTTCCAAAAAAACTCAATGAAGCGGAAGAGAAGCTCTACGACCTGGTGACCAAACGGTTTCTGGCAATTTTCTACCCGGCAGCCGAGTTTTTGGTCACAACCCGCATTACTAGGGTGGAAGATGAGCCTTTTAAAACGGAAGGCAAGGTTTTGGTGCATGCTGGCTGGCAGACTGTTTATGGCAAGGTGGAATCTGTCCGGGGGCAGGAAGAAGAGTCAGTGCTGGTGGCAGTGACACCGGGCGAAACGGTTCTAGCCCAGGAAGTAACTGCAGTTGCCAATCAAACGCGTCCTCCTGCCAGATATAACGAATCCACGTTGTTATCCGCGATGGAGGGTGCCGGAAAACTGGTGGAAGATGAAGAGTTGCGTGCAGCCATGAGTACTAAAGGGTTAGGTACACCCGCTACACGTGCTGCCATCATAGAAGGCCTGATTCATGAAAATTATGTTGAGCGTTCAGGGAGGGAGTTGCAACCGACAGCCAAAGCATTCTCGTTAGTGACTTTGCTGCGGGGAATCAAGGTTCCCGAGCTGATTTCACCCGAGTTGACCGGAGACTGGGAATTCAAGTTGCGTCAAATTGAGCAGGGCCAGCTTAAGCGTGATGTCTTCATGGAGAAGATTGCCACGATGACTCGTCATATCGTCGAGCAAGCTAAAAATCATCGAGGTAAGACTATCAGCGGAGATTTTGCAACCCTCCAGGTACCTTGCCCTAAATGCAGTGGCGTAATAAAGGAAACCTATAAAAAATTTCAATGTCAGCAATGTGATTTTGCATTGTGGAAGATTCTGGCAGGGCGGCAGTTCGAGGTGAATGAAATGGAAACGCTGATTTCCACCCGAGAGGTTGGTCCTTTGTCAGGCTTTCGCAGCAAGATGGGACGTGCATTCAACGCCCTTGTCAGGTTGACAGATGATCATGAAATGAAGTTTGATTTTGGCAACGAAGCCACCCAAACAGAAGAGGAAGTCGATTTTTCGGCACAGCAAGTGCTTGGAAAATGTCCTCAGTGTGGACATTCTGTATATGAACACAAATTATTTTATGTTTGTGAAAAGGCAGTAGGGCCAAGCCCTTCCTGCAGTTTCAGAACCGGAAAAATTATTCTGAATCGCGCTATCGATACGGAACAGGTGATCAAACTGCTTCAGACGGGCAGAACCGATTTGCTGACAGGATTTATTTCCAAGAAAGGGCGGCCTTTTTCTGCTTACCTAGTTGTAGGGACGGAAGGCAAGATCGGATTTGAGTTTGAGCAGAAAAAAGTGAAGAGCAAGCGTGCTGACGCTGTTCCGGAAACCGGTAAAGCAGCTTCTTGATCTGACCGGTAGATACCTTTCATTTTTTTGTGTTCCCGGAACAGACGTCAGATTAGCCATATATATAAATAATATAGCGAACGATGCCTGAAACAGCGGTGATAAGGATGGACAGGCTGCCTACCAGCGCAAGTCCTTCGACTACGAAGAAAGATAGCGCGTGTCCCAGGCTCCTGTATTCTATTTCTCCCGATTCATTGCGGTGCCGGTCTTTGCGAATTTTAACCCAATAGAGAACCATAAAGGCAATCGGAAGGGCCAGTATCGAATAAAGCAAGTTGGCTATCGGTGCAGTATCTTCCATCAGTTAACCTCGTTGAATATGAATAAAGTTATTATAAGAAAAGGGTTGTATTGTATTTGATCTGAGGTGGCTTTAGTAGAGTCGGTTGCGTTAATGTTTCGGTGACAGATGTAAATTGTTAATTTACAGATAGGTTCATTCAGTAAGGGTTATCAGTACAAAAAATATCCGGGGCTTAAGTGGGTATAAATTCGGCTGGATAATCTAAAAACAGAATTGCCACTTTAATGTACATTTGCCTAATTTGAAAATGATTCACGAAGCTGGATCAATTATTGTTGAACGAATGAAAAGAAATCATTATGTTTTGATTGATTCCTGCCTTTTACTGGCAGAAAGTCGCTAGCTTATGGAATGGCTTGATCTTCCTCTGGTTCGTTGTGCAGCAGGTAAGGTACGTTTGCCGGGTTCGAAAAGTATTTCCAACCGTGTTCTTCTGTTGTCTGCACTTGCTGAAGGCACTACAACGATCAGTAATCTGCTCGAATCTGATGATACCGGGCGGATGTTGGATGCTCTGAAGATGCTTGGGGTAGCTGTTACTCGCACTGATGAAGGTCAATATCTGATAACGGGGTGCAGTGGGAGATTTTCTGTAAAGGAAGCTGATCTGTTTCTGGGCAATGCCGGAACAGCCTTTCGCCCGTTAACTGCGGTACTGTCATTGATGCATGGTCATTATCATCTTTCAGGTGTGCCACGCATGCATGAGCGGCCGATTGGCGATTTAGTGGATGCGTTACGTCAAGTTGGGGCTGTAATTACCTATCTTGAGCGAGAGCATTTTCCCCCATTGGAGATCCATCCGGCTGCAATCCACCCAGCTGATATTCTTATCAATGGAAATATTTCCAGCCAGTTTCTCAGTGGATTGCTGATGGCGTTGCCTCTGGCTGGTGAGCCAGCAACCATCATTGTCAACGGTACACT
The DNA here is from genome assembly GCF_055387135.1 of Nitrosomonas sp. TNE100. Lineage (NCBI taxonomy): Bacteria > Pseudomonadati > Pseudomonadota > Betaproteobacteria > Nitrosomonadales > Nitrosomonadaceae > Nitrosomonas > Nitrosomonas sp. TNE100. Next base: position 294,304 of record NZ_AP040997.1, read on the forward strand.
TATTTCACAGCCCTACGTAACACTCACCATTGCGCAAATGGCCTATTTTGGCGTGCAGGTTGAACGGGAATCCTGGCTGCGTTTTATCGTGCCAGGGAATCAGATTTATCACAGCCCGGGAAAGATCGCTGTTGAAGGGGATGCATCGTCTGCTTCCTATTTTCTTGCTGCCGGAGCTATAGCAGGTGGCCCGGTGCGTGTTGATGGCGTGGGACGCGATAGCTGTCAAGGAGATATCCGCTTTGTTGAAGCGCTGGAAGCGATGGGAGCTTGCATCAAAATGGGGAGTGACTGGATAGAATCCAGTGCCCCAGGCTACAGATCTGACGGCAAGGTTTTAAAGGCGATTGATTTTGATTGTAATCATATCCCTGATGCTGCTATGACACTGGCTACGACCGCATTGTTTGCGCAAGGGACGACTACGCTCAGGAATATAGCGAGTTGGCGGGTCAAGGAAACAGACCGGATCACTGCGATGTCAACAGAACTTCGCAAGCTGGGTGCTCAAGTGGAATCTGGCGATGATTTTCTGCGGATCACGCCGCCGGACGGCCCTTTGGTGGCCAATACTGTGATTGATACCTACGATGATCACCGGATGGCGATGTGCTTTTCCCTGATATCCTTGGGTACACCGGTGCGCATCAATGACCCACATTGTGTAGCTAAAACTTTCCCGGATTATTTTGAAAAATTCACAGCCATTACACACCAATAATTTCCAGAAGTGTATTGAACCCAAATTTTACAAGCAACAATTTAAATACCGGAAGTATCTTGCTTGGATCGAGTGAACCATGAAAAATCAATATGTTCCGGTAATCACACTGGATGGTCCTTCCGCATCAGGGAAAGGTACAATCGCCCGTCTTGTATCACAGGTGCTTGGGTTTCATTACCTTGATAGCGGTGCACTTTATCGTCTGGTGGCGCTGGCTGCCATGAAGCGCGGTGTAGATGCCGGTGATGAGCAAGGAGTGGTTGGTATTGCCCGGAGTCTGGATGTGTCTTTTGCAGATTCATCAATCCGGCTGGACGGAATAGATGTAAGTGATGAGATCCGCGCAGAAGCATGCGGAGAGTATGCTTCTAAAATCGCACAATATTCTGCGCTCAGAGTGGAGCTGCTGGAGCGTCAGCGAGGTTTCCGTAAACTACCGGGTCTGGTAGCTGACGGACGCGACATGGGATCAGTCATTTTTCCTGACGCCACTTTGAAAATTTATCTTACTGCCAATGAAGAAGAGCGCGCGCGTCGGCGCCATAAGCAGTTGATGGAGAAGGGAATAAATGCTAGTATCGCGAATCTTGTCCTGGCTCTTCGCGAGCGTGATGAGCGTGACAGCAAGCGTGTTGCATCGCCACTGCAACAGTGTGAAGATACACGTTTGCTGGATACAACTGGCCTCAATATAGATCAGGTTGTCGGCAAGGTATTGGGTATGTATGCTGACTCCGGTAGTAGGTAGTATTGAGTGACTTTGGAATTTAAGTTTTTCAGTTGTTATTTTTATTAACCAACCAACCTGTCCCCTTTTGTTTTTTAGAGGGGAATTGTTTACGATCGGGTATTTTTTAAATGACTATTGCAACCAGTGTAGCGGATTCTACAGAAAGCTTTGCCGAACTTTTCAATGAGAGCCTTTCGCATAAGGAAATGCGTGTGGGTGAAGTAATTACTGCTGAAATTATTCGTGTTGATTACAACTTTGTTGTGGTTAATGCAGGGCTTAAATCCGAGAGCTATATCCCGATTGAAGAATTCAAGAATGACAGGGGCGAGGTTGAGGCTCATGAGGGCGACTTTGTCAGTGTTGCTATTGAAGCGCTTGAAAATGGTTACGGTGAAAGCCGATTGTCGAGAGATAAGGCAAAGCGCCTGAATGCTTGGTATGAGCTGGAAGATGCCATGGAAAAAGGCACAATTGTTACCGGCATGGTTAACGGAAAAGTAAAAGGCGGGTTAACAGCCACAATCAATGGTATTCGTGCTTTTCTGCCAGGTTCCTTGGTGGATATCCGTCCGGTTAAAGACATGACACCTTATGAAAACAAGGAAATGGAATTCAAGGTGATCAAGCTTGATCGCAAGCGTAATAACGTGGTTGTATCCAGGCGTGCGGTGCTGGAAGAGACTCAAGGAGCAGACCGGGATGAGTTGCTGGCCAGTTTGCAGGAGGGGGCGGTTGTCCAAGGGATTGTCAAGAACATTACGGACTACGGTGCATTTGTCGATCTGGGTGGTATTGATGGATTGTTGCACATTACCGATCTTGCCTGGCGCCGTGTCAAACATCCAACTGAAGTTATCAATGTTGGTGATGAAGTTTCTGCCAAAATCCTGAAATTTGATCAGGAAAAAAATCGTGTGTCCCTGGGACTGAAGCAGCTCACGGAGGATCCGTGGATTGGCCTTTCCAGGCGCTATCCTCAAGGTACGCGCATGTTCGGCAAAGTTACCAATATGACTGATTATGGTGCCTTTGTTGAAATTGAACAGGGTATCGAAGGCTTGGTGCATGTCTCGGAAATGGACTGGACCAACAAGAATGTTTATCCGTCCAAAATTGTGCAGTTGGGTGACGAAGTCGAAGTCATGATTCTTGAGATTGATGAAGATCGTCGGCGTATTTCACTGGGCATGAAACAGTGTAAACCCAATCCTTGGGAAGAATTTTCACTGAGTCATGAAAAAGGCAACAAAGTTACTGGTCAAATTAAATCTATTACAGATTTCGGTTTATTCATCGGCTTGCCAGGGAATATTGATGGTTTAGTACATCTGTCCGATCTTTCCTGGATTCAGACAGGTGAAAAAGCAATCAGTGAATTTAGAAAAGGTGATGAGGTGGAAGCTGTAGTGTTGTCCATCGATGTAGAAAAAGAACGTATTTCTTTGGGTATCAAACAGTTGGAAGGTGATCCCTTTAATATTTATGTCGCTTCGCATGATAAAGGCAGCCTTGTCAAGGGTACCGTGAAATCTGTAGATGCCAAGGGTGCCGTTATTGCACTGACGGATGATGTAGAGGGTTATTTACGTGCTTCTGAATTTTCTCGTGACAAGATCGAAGATATTCGTACTCGTGTTAACGAAGGGGATGAGCTTGAGGCCGCGATTATTAATATTGATCGTAAGAGCCGAAGTATCAGTTTGTCAGTTAAAGCTAGGATCCAGGAGGAAGAAGATAAAGCGATCAGATCGCTGGCTCCATCTCCAGCCAGTGCGGGTACTACTAATCTGGGTGCATTACTTAAAGCCAAGATTGATAGTAAATCTTCAGAAGAATAAAAGCTGGTCATGACGAAATCCGAACTGATTTCCAAGCTGGCGGAACGCTTTCCTCAGCTGCTGGCAAAGGATGCAGAATTAGTCGTCAAGATTATTCTGGATGCGATGGCGAAAAGCCTTGCCAGAGGGGAACGTATCGAGATTCGTGGATTTGGCAGTTTCGATCTAAATTACAGGCCTTCACGTGTCGGGCGCAACCCTAAATCAGGTGAAAAGGTTCATGTGCCGGAGAAATATGTTCCTCACTTCAAGGCAGGTAAAAAAATGCGAGAACTGATTGATTCCAGCCATAAACAGCATAACCTGCTTGATCAGGCTACAGGCTAGAAATCCGTGTCTCTTGAAAATAACGTTGCACCAGAAGAAAGCGTGTCTCATTTCTTTCCGATTTTTTGTTGCGTAAATCTACAATATGCTCGGAAATCGTGAATTACTGATCACGCTTTCCTGCGTGATTACTTGGAATAGGCAGGTGTTCCGAGTATGTTGCAATCAGATAAATAAGTGAGAGAGCGGCTTAAGGTTGATTTTATGGGTATTTCCGGGAACACTAATCGGAGTTGCTACAGGGTCTTTATGACCTCGTGTCTCCCTTTGTTTTACTTTTCTGAGTTGAATCAGAAGAAATGCACATATTTATGACCCTTGTACGCCTGATTGTCTTTTTGTTTCTACTCAGTGTTGCTGTTAAGAATTCCGAGATGGTGACAATACACTATTATCTTGGAATGGAATGGGAAGTCCCTGTAGTAGTCGTGCTTTTCCTCTGTTTCGCAGCAGGTGCCCTATTCGGGTATTTATCCTGTCTCATTAAAAAAATCCGTAGGAAACCCTGATATTACTGGCTGTATGAATGATTCGCGTATTATCGTCGCACTGGATTTTTCTGACCAAGGCACGGCGTTGAATTTTGCAGCCACGCTGGATAGCAGACTTTGTCGGATTAAGGTTGGGAAAGAACTTTTTACCCTGGCAGGTCCACAGCTGATCGAGAAATTGATGCGACTGGGCTTTGATGTTTTTCTTGATTTGAAATTTCACGATATTCCGAACACTGTTGCGGCGGCCTGTAGTGTTGCGTCTAGTTTGGGTGTATGGATGATCAATGTACATGCGCTGGGAGGAAGCAAAATGTTGCTTGCTGCCCGGCAGGCGTTGGATGGAAAGAGAACCAGACTCATCGCTGTAACCTTGCTTACCAGTATGAATCATGATGACTTAAGTGAGCTAGGCATATCTGGCTCGCCGGAAATTATCGTGCAGCGACTGGCTCTGCTTGCACAGCGCTGTGGTTTGGATGGTGTGGTTTGCTCGGCGCTGGAAGCAGCCAGTCTGAGAGAGAAGGCAGGTAAGGATTTCTGGCTGATAACTCCCGGTATTCGATCATCAAATGATAATAGGGATGATCAGGCAAGGATTGCGACGCCGACTATGGCAATACGGAACGGGGCTAGCTACCTTGTTATAGGCAGGCCGATTACCCGGTCACCAGATCCGCTTAAAGCGCTTCAGCGATTTAATGACGAGATTGTTTCGGCTTTATAATTCAGTAATTTGTACTTCCGGCAGCTTTCTGGAAGATATTGAAAAAACCTTTCTAAGTGCCCAATCCTGACTGGCCAGAAGGCTGGTGATTAAAACGGTTGCTTTGACGCTCCTGCGAGAAATTTTTACCTGTACCCCAGCAGTAAAATTACGCTTGTTATTAATTTTATTTAAAGTAAGTACAGCCATACCTATTGCCCACAGACAGAAGCGGCGTATCCCTGTTTCATGCGATGGGATCAGGCGGGTGTAGATCATCGCGTTGTGCAGATGTGATTTTGCAATACCAATCAGGGTACCCAGTCCATCATGAAAACCTTGCGCGCAACGGCCTGGTTGTAAATTATCGAGATCAAACCCTTCTTCCAGAAAAATATCTCTTGGTAACCAGCATGCCCCTCGTTTTCTGTCTTCCCAGATATCTTTCAGAATATTGGTCATCTGTAATCCCTGACCAAAAGATACAGCCAGTTTCATCAGGGTCGATTTATGTTGATTGATTTCTGGGGAGTAATCACAGAATAATTCAGTCAGCATTTCACCAACCACACCGGCAACGTGGTAGCAATAAAGATCCATCTCGGCCAGGTTTTCAAGGCCTGCCAAAGATTCTTTTTCCTGATATGCGGCCATTCCTTGCCCCATGATACGAATACAGCGTTCCAGCGCCTGGCGCTGCACAGAATTGAAGCTGTGTGTCATTCGTATGACGGCAGGGGTATTCTTGATGAGATCATGCTCTGCTGGAATAGTGTGTTCTGAAAGTAGAGGGTACAGGGCTTGTGCAAAAATTTCAGCTTCGATGCTACCGCTGACGACCTCGGTGAACATTCCAGCCAGTTCGCGTGTTTGCTCCAATGTGAGGGCGCTATCATCCTCAACTGTATCGACAATGCGACATAACAGATAGGCATTTCCTATCACTGCACGCAATGCTGGCGGCAATTGAGGAATAGTGAGCGCGAAAGTGCGTGATACGCCTTGTAGAATGAATTCCTGGTAGCGCGCATCGTCGAGTGTGGTGATATCCGACATAATTGGAGTTATGTGCGGGTTTCAGGTTGGTATCTTTTCCAGAGCATATAGATCTTCTATTGTTTCACGTGCACGAATGAGATGTACTGAGCTGCCGTCCACCATGACTTCAACTGCACGTGGGCGGGTATTGTAATTTGAGCTCATACTCATACCATACGCGCCTGCAGACATAACGGCCAATAAATCATTACTTTCCAGAGTCAGGTTACGGTCATGGCCGAGAAAATCGCCTGTCTCGCAAACAGGTCCGACGATCTGGTAAATTTTTGTCTCTCCTGTACGCTTGGCGATTGGTAATATTGAATGATAGGCCTGATACAGAGCTGGCCTCAACATGTCGTTCATTGCAGCATCAACAATTGCGAAATTGCGGTGTGGTGCGTGTTTGAGATAATGCACTCGGGTCAGCAGTAGTCCGGCGTTCCCTACCATTGAACGTCCGGGCTCGATAAGCAATTGCTGCGGATAATTTTCTGTAGCCGCGCATAATGCCTTGACATACTCCTCTATCGTGGGAGGGATTTCCAGATCATAACGAACTCCTAGTCCTCCACCAAGATCCAGGTGCTCAATGGAAATACCTGTTGCTTGTAATCGTGCCAGCAAATCCAGCATTTTATGGGCTGCTTCAATGAATGGCGCAATTTCAGTCAATTGCGAGCCAATATGACAATCTAGCCCTGAGACACGGATGTAGGGGAGCTGTTGCGCTATTGCGTATATCCGTTCAGCCTCTGCAGCCGGGATACCAAACTTGTTTTCCTTCATTCCTGTGGAAATGTAAGGGTGAGTGTTAGCATCCACATCCGGGTTGACGCGCAGACTGACTGGCGCGATCTTTCCCATTTGTCCGGCAATTTCATTCAATGCGATCAGTTCCATTTCTGATTCAACATTGAAACAGAAAATATTGGCCGCCAGTGCTATACGAATTTCCTCAAATGTTTTGCCTACTCCAGAGAAAACCGTTTTTTGCAGATCGCCTCCTGCTTTCAATACTCGCTGCAATTCCCCGCCAGAGACGATATCAAAGCCGCTGCCCAAGCGGGCAAGCAGGTTCAATACAGCAAGATTTGAATTGGCTTTTACTGCGTAGCAGATCAGATGGTTTCTCTGACCGAAGGCGCGATCAAAGCTTTGGTAAGCCGTGCGGATTGCCGCACTTGAGTAAACATAGCAAGGGGTGCCAAACTCAGCTGCAATTGCTGTCAGTGGAATTTCTTCTGCAAAAAGCTGGTGGTTTCGATAATTAAATGAGCTGAAATGGCTCATGACTTTTCCTGCTTATTGTTTTTAACGGGTTGATCCTGTGGGAGATAAAGTGAACTTTTATAGCCACAGGCAGACAGGAGCAACTGTAATAAAAGAATCAGACCAAGTATGCGCATCATTGATTAGCCAAAGATACTGTATTCATTATTGACGAATGTCGGATAACCACTGTACCAGCTCATTCAACAAGTTGTCACTTACCTGAATAAAGGCTGTAACTGCACCCGCTGCATCCGCTGTTTGAGTTTCTTGCCTTCCCAGAAAGTGCTGGTGTGCAATTGGCAAGCGTGAGGTTGGTTCATACAGAGAAGCACGTAGTTGAACAACAACCTGGCTATTACCCGGTGTATTAAAAATCTGGGTGAACTCACCCAGATCAATTTTTAACAGATAGTTTACAGGCGTATCGTCTTTATGGTGTCTATCAATGTTTCCAGTCGCAAAATACTGCCTGAAGCGCTCGGTCAACAGTTCTGCTGGTGGTGCATTCCAGCGACTGTCAGCATAGGTATAGATGCGGGCAGGATCATGGTAGGCAAGCCGGTAATGGATTGATTGAGTATCCAGCCAGACGGGTGCGGCGATATCTATAATCTGAATAGTCGCTTGAGAGGACAGGGAAGATCCGAGTGTGATAGCAGATGGCGGGCCAAGATCGTAAACTGAGACGGAGGATGGTGCTTTGGGTGTCAAGGTACACCCTGTCAACAAAATAGCCAGAAGGGCAATAGAAACTTTCGTCATCATTTTATCGGCTGTGGTGGCGTGAATCCTGGTTCGCCAGGGCCAGGCAAGGCGGGTGGTTTGCCAAATACCAGGCTTTGTGGATGTGCTTCCAGCAAATTTAGTAATTGATTCAGTTTGCGCGTACTTTGCGTGACAGCCTGGCCAGTTTCATTCAGGCTATCCAGGGTGTGAGCCATCTCCAGCGATCCTTGGGTCAGGTTGTCTATTAATCCTTGCTGCTGATTCAGTTTTTGTAGTACCTGGCTGGTATTTTCCATGACCTGACGAGTTTGCCTGAATGTCGACGTGAATTCGCCAGTCAACTGCGGCAAAGCTTGCAAACCATTCTGGAGCTCTTCTGTCAATTTGTCATAATGCTGAACTGTCTGTTCCAAGTGGCTTAAAATCTTGCCAATATGCGCCTGATTTTTTTTATTAAGCAGATTGTTTATCTGCTTAATTACTGTGTTTGAATTCTTGAGGATTTCTTCCAGAGAGTCGGAAAGGGTTTTGATAAGTGAAGATCTCAGGAAAATATGTGCCTCGTTTTCCAGATAACCGGCTCCTGCTTCAGAGACATCATCATTCAGTTCGACGTAAGTCAATCCGGTGATACCCTGGCTGGCCAGCTGTGCGTAGATATTTTTGGGAAGCGTAACGTGACTGCTGACAGCGATACGGACGATGATGTTGCGTATATTTTCCTTATCAAAGTAAATTTCTTCGACTTTCCCAATATTTACTCCACGGTAACGAACGGATGCTTCCGGATTCAATCCGGATACAGAGCCACCAGCAGAAATCAGAAAATAATGATTGTGATTAATATTGTCACGACTAAGCCATTTGACCGCCATGACCGCCGCTACTCCCAGGAGGAGTACGAACAGACCGGCAGCAAATGCGTGTGCTCGGTTCTCCATCAGGTTCTCCTGTGATTAACTCAAATTACTTGGGCAACTCGCGGTTCTCGGCAAGAAGCTGTTCGGTCAGATGGGGGGTGATAATTTGCAGAAGCTGGGAGAAGATTTTGGGATTGCCTGCAACGATCTGCCCACTTTGCATGTAATGTCCGTTCCCTTCCAAATCACCAACCATACCTCCTGCTTCGAGAATAAGCAGACATCCGGCTGCAATGTCCCACGGCGCCAACCCGGTTTCCCAGAAGCCATCGTAACGTCCGGCGGCAACGTAAGCGAGATCCAGTGCCGCAGAGCCCGGGCGGCGAATGCCGGCTGTTTTGGGAATCATGTCTCTGAACATGGCCAGATAGGCATCCATATGTGTGAAATCTCTAAACGGGAATCCAGTGCCGATCAGGCATTCGCCTAACTGTGCTCGTTTGCCAACACGAATACGATGATCATTGAGAAAGGCACCGCTGCCGCGCGTGGCAGTAAATAATTCATCGCTTACCGGATCGTAGATGACAGCTTGTGACAAAATTCCACGGTGTAACAACGCGATCGAGACGCAGTATTTTGGAAATCCGTGCAGGAAATTGGTGGTGCCGTCCAATGGATCAATTATCCACTGATATTCCGATTTGTTTGCATTCCCGCTGGCACCGCTTTCTTCTGCTAGAATCGAATGATCAGGGTATGCATCCAGCAATATTTTGATAATGGCATCTTCAGCAGCTTTGTCCACTTCGCTGACAAAATCGCTGTGAGCTTTGCGCGAAACAGTCAGCCGATCCAAATCCATTGAGGCACGATTGATGATGTTGCCGGCCCGGCGAGCTGCCTTAACTGCGATGGTAAGCGTGGGATGCATGGTAAAAAATTTACTTTAGAAACAAATGACTGGAAAACCGCTATTCTAATATGAATCCTGCCTCGCCGCTCGATAATGTCCGGATTGTGTTGAGCCATACCAGCCATCCGGGCAATATCGGTGCAACGGCCCGTGCCATGAAAACCATGGGGCTGAACAAGCTTTACCTGATCAACCCGAAATCCTTTCCGGATAGTGAGGCGGATGCCCGCGCCTCCAATGCACGCGACATACTTGAAACGGCGCACGTCTGCAGTAACCTGGAGGAGGCGCTGGGGGATACTTTTCTGGCTGCTGCCCTGACTGCTCGCCGGCGTGATTTGCCGCACCCGACCTGTAATGCCAGGCAGGCAGCCATTGAGCTGATCCGGCATGCACAGCATCATCCGGTAGCGTTGCTGTTTGGCCGGGAAAGTGCCGGATTGACCGCAGCGGAAATCAGTCATTGCCAGGTAACGGTGCAGATTCCGGCTAACCCTGATTGTTCTTCGCTTAACCTGGCAGCTGCGGTACAAGTTATGGCTTATGAGCTGCGCATGGTACTTGAAGAAGATGCTGCTGCGCATTATTTTGCATCCCGATTGCCGGATGCCGCCAGCCTGCATGAAATTGAAGGATTACACTATCACCTGGAACGGGTCATGATCCACAGTGGATTTATGGATCCTGACCAACCCAAACACCTCATGCGCCGGATACGTCGTTTGTTTGCACGTACCCGGCTGGAAAAGGAAGAGGTGAATCTTTTGCGTGGTCTGCTGACTGCGGTCGATCCGCATAATTCATCCAAAAGCTGATTTTCTCCGGGCGCTCAGCCTATTCTGGCTGATGTTCCTAAAGCCACGCTGTTTCCTGGCTCTGTTTTTGGTGATTCGGTTGATTAATTCGGAGCAACGGTTGTTTTAAATGATTGACGTTCTGCCAGTTTATTAGCCAACCGAACGAGATTGGGGTAAGTATCACGCCATTTGATCTCGGCGAAACGAGCATCCAGATAACCGAATGCACAGCCGAGTGCGATGTCAGCCAAGGTCATGGATGCTCCTTCGCACCATGCTTGATCACCCAGATCCGATGAAGCTGCCTGCAGCCCCTGGTCAATTTTCTTTTGCTGACGTTCTATCCATTCCTGGCTTTGCTGTGATTCAGGGCGTTTCCGTTCAAGATAAATTGCCACGCAGGCGTCGATGATCCCGTCAGCAAGCACTTCCCAGCGCTTGACGCGCAGTCGTTCAGGTCCGGAAGCCGGAATCAGCCGGGTGGAACTGGCGCTGTCCTGGTCATCCAGATATTCAACAATCACACGTGAATCAAACAGGATAAAGCCGTCATCCATAATCAGAGCCGGTACCTTACCCAGCGGATTAACCTGGGCAACCTTGGTGTCAGGGCTGAACGGAGGATCATTGGTAAATTCATAGTCGATGCTTTTTTCAACAAGCATGATGCGTACCTTGCGTACATACGGGCTGGTCAGTGATCCAATAAGCTGCATTTCATTGTCCTTTTTGTTTTTGGAATATTGATTATGTCATTTTATCCCAGCCGGAGAGATGATGGCGAGCTGTGATAAAATGCGCGCTCCCGCACCGTGAATGACCGAATTCAAACAATCATTTAAGTATTAATTGATGGATATCCCGACACTTCTCTCACTTTCTCCATTAGATGGCCGATACCAGCAGAAGGTGGCAGCCTTGCGTCCCTTCTTCAGCGAATATGCATTAATCCGCCACCGGATTCATGTGGAAATTGAGTGGTTTAAAGCAGTAGCGAATATCCCGGTCTTGACCGGTGTTTCATCGCTGTCAGCTAGCGTAATTGCACAGTTGAATCAGCTTTCGGAGAATTTTTCCATTGCCGATGCAGAAGCTGTCAAAGCTATCGAAGCGCGCACCAATCATGATGTAAAGGCGGTAGAGTACTGGCTGAAGGAAAAACTGGCTGGAGATCAGGAAATTGTGGCGCTCTCCGAGTTTATTCATTTTGCCTGCACTTCAGAAGATATCAACAACCTGTCACACGGTCTGATGCTCAAACATAGTCGGGATCAGGTCATGCTCCCCGCGCTTGATGACATCATTAAACAACTCACAACGCTTGCCAGGGAATTGGCTGATGTTCCCATGCTTGCCCGTACGCATGGACAGGCAGCCACGCCGACTACCATGGGTAAGGAAATGGCCAATTTTGTCTACCGGTTGCGTCAGGGGCGTGAGTGTCTTGCCGCTATCACCATTTCCGGTAAAATCAATGGAGCGGTGGGTAATTACAATGCCCACATGATTGCCCTTCCAGAATTCGACTGGGAAACGTTTGCTCGTTCCTTTGTCGAGAAGCTCGGCATCACCTTTAATCCCTATACGATCCAAATCGAACCGCATGACACCATGGCCGAGCTGTTCGATGCCTACGCTCGCATCAATACGATCCTGCTTGATCTGAACCGTGACATCTGGGGCTACGTTTCACTGGGTTACTTTCGGCAGAAAACCAAAGCAGATGAGGTTGGCTCTTCCACCATGCCGCATAAGGTCAACCCAATTGATTTTGAAAATTCGGAAGGCAATCTGGGTATCGCCAATGCCTTGCTCAGGCATTTGAGTGAAAAATTACCGATCTCACGCTGGCAGCGTGATCTTACCGACTCGACCGTGCTGCGCAATATGGGGGTGGCGCTTGGTCATACGTTACTGGCCTATGACTCATGTCTTAAGGGGCTTGGAAAGCTGCAAGCAGATCCAATGCGTTTATCGGAGGATTTGCAGCATGCCTGGGAAGTTCTGGCCGAACCGATTCAAACCGTGATGCGTCGTTATGGAATAGTCAACCCGTATGAACAGCTCAAGGCTTTAACGCGCGGGAAAACGGGAATCGACCGCAGCACACTTCAACAGTTTATCGAACAACTTGATATTCCCGTGGCTGAAAGAGAACGCCTACTGCAGCTTACTCCTGCAAGTTACATTGGTCTGGCAGCGCACCTGGCAAAAAATATTAGCAACTGATCCCAGGAAGCTGATCTTCCCCGCCGCCAATCTTTACCCATTGAAACCGAGTACAGCTCCAATGATTTTTTTGTGATTTGGGGTTGAAAAGGGAAATATTGACCCCAATATCACCGGCACCGTTATAGGAGGAATCTATGCAAGAGCCACATAACCAGGAACCTATCGAAGAACAGAAACTGTCGGAAATGGAGGATACTCTGGAAAAACAGCATTCCGGTGCATCAACGGAAAATACAGAAAGAGCCGAGGAGGGTGTTGTTATTCCAGATCTTGAGCAACAGCTGAAAGAAGCAGAGATAAGAGCAGCCGAGCATCATGATGCCTGGTTGCGTGCCAAGGCAGAAACCGAGAATATCCGCAAACGCGCGCAAACAGATATTGCCAATGCACATAAGTATGCTATTGATAATTTTGCCACCCAGTTGCTGGCCGTGATGGATAGTCTGGATGCTGCGCTGGCTGTGGAAAATTCCACCATTGAGAGTTTGAAAGATGGTGTGGAGCTTACGCGCAAGCAGCTTGCAGCAGTCTTTGAAAAATTCAACATTCATACCATCAATCCACAAGGAGAAAAGTTCGACCCACACCAGCATGAAGCCATGTGCACAGTGGAATCGGATATACCTCCCAACACAGTTACACAAGTCATGCAAAAGGGGTATGTATTACATGAGCGGGTAATCCGGCCTGCCATGGTTGCTGTTTCCAAGGCAAAGAGCACTTGAGATTTTCAGGAAGACCCTTATTTCATGTTGGTAGGATAAATTTCAACTTTTAAAGGACATACTATGGCAAAAATAATTGGCATTGATCTTGGAACGACCAACTCATGCGTTGCCGTCATGGAAAACAACAAACCTAAGGTCATCGAGAATGCTGAAGGTACAAGAACGACTCCGTCGATTGTGGCTTATGCAGAAGACAATGAAGTTCTGGTGGGCGCATCGGCCAAACGTCAGGCGGTTACTAATCCGGAAAATACTCTGTTTGCCATCAAGCGACTGATTGGCCGCAAGTTCGATGAAGAAGTAGTGCAAAAGGATATCAGTGTTACACCATACAAGATTGTGCGCGCTGATAACAACGATGCGTGGATAGAAGTGCGCGGCAGGAAAATTGCTCCACCAGAGGTTTCTGCACAAGTGTTGATGAAGATGAAAAAAACAGCCGAGGATTATCTGGGTGAATCGGTTACGGAGGCGGTTATCACTGTTCCGGCATATTTCAATGATTCTCAGCGGCAGGCCACCAAGGATGCAGGGCGTATTGCGGGACTGGAAGTCAAGCGAATCATTAATGAGCCAACTGCAGCAGCGCTTGCATTCGGGATGGACAAGAAGGAAGGTGATCGCAAAATTGCGGTATATGATCTGGGAGGGGGTACGTTTGATATTTCAATCATTGAAATCGCAGAAATAGAAGGTGAACATCAGTTTGAAGTACTGGCGACCAATGGCGATACTTTTTTGGGAGGAGAGGACTTTGACTCCAGTGTGATCAGTTATCTGGTAGAAGAGTTCAGGAAAGAGAGTGGAATTGATCTGAAAAAAGACATGCTGGCACTGCAGCGGCTCAAGGATGCGGCAGAAAAAGCTAAGATCGAGTTGTCTTCCAGTCAGCAGACGGAAGTAAATCTGCCATACATTACAGCAGATGCTTCGGGTCCCAAACATCTGGCAGTCAAGATTACACGAGCCAAACTGGAAAGTCTGGTTGAAGAGCTGATCGAACGCACCGCAGGTCCTTGCCGGACTGCGCTTAAAGATGCGGGGTTGTCTGTGTCTGACATTGATGACGTGATTCTGGTTGGCGGTCAGACTCGCATGCCGAAAGTTCAGGATAAGGTTAAGGAAATTTTTGGAAAAGAGCCGCGTAAGGACGTCAATCCTGACGAGGCGGTTGCAATTGGCGCCGCGATTCAAGGCGGAGTATTGCAGGGAGACGTCAAGGATGTGCTGCTGTTGGATGTTACGCCGCTATCATTAGGAATCGAGACACTGGGTGGTGTCATGACCAAGCTGATCCAGAAAAACACCACTATTCCGACCAAGGCCCAGCAAATATTTTCAACAGCGGAGGATAGCCAGACAGCGGTTACCATCCATGTGCTTCAGGGTGAACGGGAAATGGCATCTGGCAATAAAAGTCTGGGTCAGTTTAACCTGACTGATATTCCGCCGGCACAGCGCGGAATGCCGCAGATTGAGGTGACTTTTGATATTGATGCCAATGGAATCTTGCATGTCTCGGCCAAAGATAAGGCAACTGGCAAAGAGAACAAGATCAAGATCCAGGCAAGCTCCGGGTTATCCGAGGATGAAATCCAGAAAATGGTAAAAGACGCCGAGACACATGCGGAAGAGGACAAGAAGGCGTTGGAGCTGGTTAACAGCCGTAATCAGTGTGACGCCATGATTCATTCAGTTAAAAAATCATTGACTGAATATGGCGACAAGCTGGAGGCGGATGAAAAATCCAAAATTGAGGCAGCCTTGAAAGATGCCGAGGAAGCGCTCAAGTCTGGGGACAAAGAGGCAATTGATGCGAAAACACAGGTATTGACCGAAGCCTCACACAAGCTGGCCGAAAAAATGTATGCCCAGGAACAGGCACAAGCCGGTCAGCAGGCAGGTCCGGGTGCCGGATCAGCCTCTGCTGGTCAATCCGGAGAAAAGCCGGTTGAAGGCGAGGTTGTTGATGCTGAGTTCGAGGAAGTCAAGGATAAAAAATGATTTTCCGCAGGGCTGATGCAAAGTTCACATAGCAGTAACTCGTACTGAAAATATACGCAGAGAAAAGAGGAAATGACTATTTTCTCTGACCTCTGCGTTTTATATCCCTTATTACAATGGACCTTTTATCAAATTGCTGGAGTAATCGGCACAACGATGTCTGGATGATTTCTACCAGCAGGAATTTTTTATGAGTCAACGTGATTATTATGAAGTACTCGGTGTCGGCCGGGATGCGGATGAGAGCGAGCTGAAGAAGGTATATCGGAAGCTGGCAATGAAATACCATCCTGACCGGAATGCGGGTGATGCGAAGGCGGAAGAACGATTCAAGGAAATCAAGGAAGCCTATGAGGTGCTGTCTGATTCCAACAAACGTGCTGCTTACGATCAGTTTGGTCATGCCGGCCTGAATGGCGGAGTGGGCGGAGCGGGAGCGCAGGGATTCAGTGACGCTTTCAGTGATATTTTCAGTGATCTGTTTGGCATGCGCGGAGGTGGACGCTCTAGTGTCCATCGTGGCGCTGATCTGCGCTATAACCTGGAGATTACACTGGAACAGGCGGCGCGTGGTACAGAAACCAAAATACGTATTCCCAGGCAGGAAGCCTGTGATACCTGCCATGGCAGCGGTGCAAAACCGGGGACATCTCCCAAAACCTGCCCAACTTGTAACGGACATGGCCAGGTTCGTATGCAACAGGGTTTTTTTTCGATTCAGCAAACCTGCTCACATTGTCATGGCAGCGGCAAGATTGTTTCCGATCCTTGCACGGATTGCCAGGGAGCAGGGCGAGTCAAGCGTCATAAAACCCTGTCTGTCAGAATTCCGGCTGGTGTAGATGAGGGCGACAGTATACGCTTGACTGGGGAAGGAGAGGCTGGTGCAAGCGGCGGGTTGGCAGGTGATCTGTATGTGGTCATTCATCTGGCCAGCCACCCTGTTTTTCAGAGAGAGGGAAACCACTTGCATTGCGAGATACCAATCAGTTTTACCGTGGCGGCATTGGGGGGGGAAATCGAAGTGCCCACGCTTGATGGTCATGCTCGCATCAAGGTACCAACTGGAACCCAGACCGGTAAGATTTTCCGTTTGCGCAGCAAGGGAATTACCGGTGTACGTAATCAGTCAACAGGCGATCTGCTGTGCCATGTTGCAGTGGAAACACCAGTTAATCTGACTCCGCGCCAGAAGGAATTGCTCGAAGAATTCGAGTCTATCAGCCAGAAAGATGGCTCATTGCATCATCCACGTGCAAAATCCTGGATGGAGAAAGCACGCGAGTTCTTCACTGAGTGAAGCCAACTTAACGATAATCAGCGGTGGATATTTCCGTAAACCTTAATCTGCCGCTGATTACCAAGTTACCTGAAGGGCGTCTCTGAAAATCCAGTAGCTATTCTGTCTTTTTCGCTTGATCGATGGCTGCCTTTTCTGTGCTTTCTGGTTGCAAATGTACATCCATCTGCGGGAATGCAATTTCGATTCCTTCTTCTGAGAAATGTTGGTTGATTAACACATGCAGCTCATGCATCAATTTCATTCTGTCTGACAATTGTCCGGCAAATACCCACAATTCAAAGTTCAGAGAACTAGCACCAAATCCCAAGAGTAATGCGGCCGGTTCTGGATCGCGTAATACCAACGGATGATCATGTGCAATTTTCAGTAACAGTGCACGCGCCTTATCACAATCCGAGCGGTAGGCAATCCCTACCGGAATTATTATGCGCGTAGTCGGATCACTCAACGTCCAGTTAGTGAACTGTTGCGTGATGAATATCTTGTTGGGCACGATGACTTCTTTGCGATCACCGTCGATCAAGGTTGTTGCACGAATGTGAATCTTGCTGACAGTACCGCTGATATTGTTTAATGTAATCACATCTCCGATTCTGATGGGGCGTTCAAACAACAGAATCAGACCGGAAACAAAATTGGCAAATACTTCCTGCAGGCCGAAGCCCAATCCGACGCTCAGTGCAGCGACCAGCCACTGAATGTTTGACCACTGCATCCCCAGTTTCTGAAGAGTTACCATCAACCCAATGATCACGATTGTGTATCGGAGCAAGGTGGTCATGGCATATCCCGTACCACGGTCGAGCGATAAATGTCGCAACACCAACAGTTCAAGTGTGCCGGGCAGGTTATGCGCAGCAATCATGACAAGGCTCAGAATAACGATTGCAGCCAGTAATGTTTTTAATGTAATGGGTTGTAGAATAACTTCACTATCGATTTCCACCGATGTACGCCAGATCGTGATCTTCTCCAAAAAACTGAGTGCGGGCAGTACATCGATCCAGATAAAGCCAAGTCCGGTAATCAGCAATGCCCAAATGCTGATTTTCAGCACAGTGGCGGACTGCTTGCTGATCGTTTTGACATCAATGTAGTTGTCATCGAGTATATCCGCTTCACTTTTGCCTGATGCTGAACGTTGGGCCTGTATCTCCTCCCGTTTCTCGATTGCACGTTCGAATGCGATTCTGCGCTGGATGATTAACAGGCTGCGAAAACTTACAAAAAAGGTCAACGTGCAGAATATGATCCAGCTGATCGACTGGAATATGAGCAGGTATTGATAAATGGCAGCAAAATAGTAACCAATGGCTGCCATGATGATCATGCCGATTTGTAACACGAACAGGAGCGTCATCCAGAATCTGGGGTTGAGCATCAGATAGAATGATTCACCCTGATAAAGCGCCTTGCCGGAACGTGTGACGGCTATCCATCCCGAAGCAAACACTGCGAGTACCAGGCACAGCAGGATGAAAGTCAGCCGGCCAAAGCCATTGCGGACGAGATCATCGTCTAGCGCGTCGGTGAAGGCGATGATGATGCACAATAACGCTATGACAGGTGCAAAGCGTCTGGTATCCCGGTGCATTTTATCGACCAATTTTTCGGAACATCTGAATTGACCGATCAGTAAGCCTTCCGGGTGAAACAGCAACAATATGAACGACCAGATAAAAGCGGCAATTGCTGCTACATGTAGGCTTACCGAGAATGCATGGCCGATTTCTGTATTGGTACCATGATGCAGAATCACCGATGACAACTGGAAAGGCAGGTAAGCCAACCCCGATATCAGCAATGTAGCCAATAGCATCCCTACGGGATATAACAGCCTGTCTTGATTGACCTTTCCCCGCAAACTGTTTCCGATACGTGCCCAGGAAAGGTAAACAGGCCAGTATGTGTACCGGAAGATGGTAATTATCAGCGCAAATATCGCATAAACGATCAGGATATTTTTCCATGTTGCATTGATTACTTTCTCGGTTGCTGCCTGTGTTTTACTTGAGGTTAACCAAGTGATGGCATCCTGAATATCCTGTACGACATCTAGAGAAATGGGTTCTGCACTGCGTGTCACCAGCAGGTTCTCTTTCAGTAACAGCTTGTGCTGACCAATTTTCTCGATAAGCTGTTGTTGAATGGTAAGAAGGAGTTGCAGTTCCTTGATATAACCGTGCAGTACCTGGGAAAACTGGTCGATTATCTGCTCGCGGGATTGTTTCAGTTCATGAAACGCATCAGTGAGCTGCTGGTAAGCAGGGGTGTTGTCTGCCGGTATTTCTTCCCCGTTCATAATCTGCTTGAAATAGCCATGCTCGTTCAGCATTTGCAATTTTTCCTGCTCGAGCTGGAATAGCTCCAACCTGGCACTGTTCAAGTCTTTTTCGGTTTGTGTGATAGCCGGCTCGACCATGATTTCCTTGAATTGCTTTCTGACTTCCGTTCCGAGAGCAGTATCCTCCACCTTGAGTTCGAGCCGTTGTTGTAGTGCCGCATAACTTCGTGTGATGAGAGTAAGACGCTTTTCACTACCAGTTTTCTGGTTGATCAACCGGGTTGAAAGTTCGGCGTAGCTGCTGAGCTTTTTGGCCAGTGACTGATTATCCAAGGCATATTTCTCTAGTCCCGGATACTGCCACGTTTTTTCGACCAGCAATTGCTGGGATTTTTCGACCACTTGTTCAGTTTCAGCACGCTTTTTCCGATTGATTTCTTCAGCGAGTAACTCGGTTTTCTGCTCTAACGCCTGAATTTTGGGCTGCAGGGAGAGTTTTTCCTGAAGCGTGGTGATTTCTATGGCATTGGGCAATACCAGCGCTTCCAATTCCAGCATGCGCGTTTTGTCAGTCAGCGCCTGTAATTGTGCTTCACGATAGTTTTCCAGCGCAGTAAGTATCTTTTTGTCTGTTGTTTTGTGGGTTTCAGAAGAATCTTCTGTCAGTTCTGCCCGTAAAGTGTTGATGGATGCCAGCTCTTCCCGTATGGTGACTGCACGTTGTCGCAGTTTGGAGATCTCAGCCATCAGCTTCTGTTGCTGGTTTTGCAGATCGGATAAGTCAGCCTGTGCTGCAATATGGCGTTGCTCTAGTTCTTCCGGCGGCAATTTGGCCAGCTTGTCCGGCGTGGTGATAGCGATTCCTGGCGGTACCTGGCTCTTTTTTAGATTCTCCAGCTGTTTTGGATACTGTTCCAGTTGCCGGGAATAATTGGCAGTCTTTTTCAGATATTCCTGATGATCAAGCAATACCTGTTGATGGTTATTATAAATTTCGTGCAACCGCTTCTTTTGTGGCGTTTCCTCACCATTGCCCGATACGCTGAGTTTTGCTTGAATCGCCTGGAGTTCTTCATCCAGCTCGCTGGCATGGACGTATCCAATACCTGTCATGATCAGTAATAAGAAAACCGTAATGTGAAGCAATCTGTTCATGTATTAATCGTAATGAAGGAAATCTGTCGAACCGATTTTTATCGGCCGCTGAGGTCTGTGCTGGTTCTTTATCAGCCAGGATGAATGACTTATGCTACCAGTTTTTTTCTGGCGTGGAATTCCGGATATCTCATAACGACAGTTATCAGTCCGGGAAAATATCAAGCTGGCCCAGAGAGTCGCAGGATAATTTTCCAGGCTCCTGAATACGCGCTTCCTGCGAAATGATGCCTGATAGATAGCTTTCAGCAGGAATTAATTGATAAGCCTTCCGGGTAGGTTTCCGCCGCTTCCCCGCGTATTGATATGAAGCTGCATGCCGATCAGTACAACACTTGTCACCACGACAGGAGCAATGAAGAGGCGTTTAATGTTGATAGATAAGTTTTCCCAGATTGTGATCATTCTTTCCCTCCTTATCCTCGGATTTACGTGGTTGCCAAGAAATCAAAAAAACATGAATTTATTTGGAGCTGCGTAAAATATCGGCAGCGGCCAGCTTGCCGACATGTGCAATCTCGCCATTACCGGTAACCATGGCCGCTACAATTGTCCCGTCGATCAACAAATTCAGCTTTTCCGTGACCATTTCAGGATCACGTGCACCGCTTTCTGCCACTATTGCTACGAGTCTGGCAGTAATTTTTTCTCTGTGATCGTTGGCGATTTCCTGTATCCAGTTGTTACATTTTTCATGCTCGGCGACGGCGTTGATAAATACACAGCCGTAAAAAATTTCACTATCGAACCAGTCCTGCATTAAATCGAACAAGGCCAGAACGCGCTCATCTGGTGGACAGGTCATTTGCGGGAGATCGCAGTCGAACCAGTGGAACCATATACTGGCCTCCGCCTCAAATACGGCCTTGAGCAGATTCTCCTTCGATCCATAGTGGGTATAGAGGCTACGCCGGGATACACCGGATTCTTCGATAATCCTGGCAATCCCCGTTGCGTGAATACCCACCTGGCAGAACAGACGTCGTGCTGTCTGCAGGATTCTTTCCTCGACAGAGATTTTTTTGGGCATTGTTTTTAGATTAACCAGTGCTTTATCAGGTAGCAGGGAAAGGCGGAAAAATTCCTGTTAATTTTCCTGCCTTGTACCGAGTTGTTGACTGAGTTTTCGGGCAATTTTGTCGGCCTCCAGCCGGATTTCATTTAACTGGCCGCTGAGTGGATTGACCTGCCCGATAAAATACAGGCGTGGTGCATCCGGAAACTCCTGATCACCTGCAATTTTGGCTCGGCCTTTTTCATCAGTAATGCCAGGTATTTGAATGAGCTCAGGGAAGCCGGTGCGGAATCCGGTCCCTGCAACGATGATATCCGGCTGCAGAGTCGTAGTACCCGGATTGGTATTTTGTGCTGCTGGAATGGCGCTTAGAACTTCTACTGTTCCACCCGATATTTTCTGAATCGGCCCGACAATTTTGATACGACCGGCACGGATATCGTCCACGAAAGGCCGATAAAGAATTGGTACGACATTATTGATGGCGTACTGCTTTAACGTTGACATGGTGGGAGAGGGAAGCCCGTATGCGGACAGATCACCAATCATGGTGCGCCGCAAGAAACTCAGCACGCTATCCGCCAGTGAATTCGGCAGTTGCCTTAACACTATTCCAAGCCCGACAAAAGGAATACCCAAAATACTCTTGGGCAGAAGTTGTGGCGGTGTTCTGACGGACATAATGACTGAACTGGCGTATTCGGCCAGCCGACTGGCAATTTCGGCGGATGAATTGCCGCTACCAACCACCAGCACATGCTTGTCTGCATATTCCTGTGCATTTTTGAATTGCGAGGAATGAATGATTTTTCCGGCAAAAGTATTCTTGCCTTCCCATTCAGGAATAACCGGAATGCGATTGGTACCTGTTGCAATAACTACGGCGCGGGATTCAAATTGCTGGTTATCGATACTGGTAATCTGCCAGATATCGCGTTCATGGCCGTAGCGGATTTTTTCAATCTCGATGCTGGTCTGTACCGTAAAACCACCACGTTCAGGCATGTTCTCAAGCAGTGCTACCACTTCATCACGTGAAGGCCAGCCACCGGCTGACAGGGGAAATTTGTTACCCGGCAATGCAGAACAGAAACGGCCCGTATTCAGGCGTAGCCCGTCGTAATGATTCCGCCAGACATCGCCGACAGCAGGCGTGCGTTCCAGCACCAGCGGGGTGAAGCCTGCTTTGGTCAGTTCATGTGCGGCTGACAGACCGGCCGGACCGGCGCCTACTATGGCTACATCATGGATATCACTGGTATTCATCTGTTCTCTCCTTTCGGTTTCAATCAGAACTGCCTCGTAGATACATGATTCGTGGCATGCTTTACTTCGGCTGGTGATGAATTTCGATATTGACCGGTACCGGGCGCATGATGGTATCGGGTATCGGCGCAGTTTGTTTCAGCTTCTCTAGTAGTGCGAGTACTTTTTCTTGTGGTGTATCGGTTTGAATTTCCACGACTACGTTGATGTCCTCAAATCCCGGGTTGCCTGCCTCAACTGCATAAGCCACGCCAAAATTGATGCGCCCCGAAACATGTAATCGCAATGACTCCACGTTGATACGGGCAGCAGATAATCCACCGATATAAGAGGCAGCCAGGCAGTGACCGACAGCAGTCAGCAACAGATCCTGCGGAGAGATGCCCGTGCCTTCGCCACCGTAACGCAGAGGTTCATCGCCGATAATCGTCTGGCCATCGGTAACATTTGCAGTGGTATGGTAGCCGCTATCCCAGACAACCGTTGCCTGGTATTTGGGTTTGGCCATATCACCGCTGCGATCTTCACTGATCTGTTTTTGTATGACAAAAGATTGTTCAATATTGATTCCATTGACAATATTTTTAGTATCCGGGGCACTCATTGTTAACCTCCTGATATGAGCTATTGCTATAAGTAGACCATTCATTCTCTTTCGAGCCGATAATATACCGGGAAGAATGAAATGGCAAGGTTGGGGTGATCTACTTACTCTGTCATTGTGAAAATCTATGGGATTGAAGCAATCCAGTAATGAGCAAGTTGCGAACCCTAACAGGGGAAGCTTATGAAGAAAGAGAGATCAAGCAATGTCCACTACCAAAGTCAGACAATCTTTGAACGGCATAGATGTTACGCGGCTGGTAGCATTATTGGCACCATTAAAAAATCCAGAACCGACCTCCTGCCGCTTTCGTGCAACCAGTATAGTACCCAGCTCAGCGGAGGGCGCTCACGGACAGCGATTTAAGGTTTCTGGGGAGCCAAGCGAGAAGATACTTCCCGTATCCAGCCTTTGGTGATGAACCATCGGCATTATTGGGTACCAATCACGGGCCTAATGCGGTAGAAGCAGTGTTACACAGTTTGGCCTCGGGTCTGGCTGCGCGCGTTGCTTATAATGCTGCAGCGCGTGGTATATTGATTCAAAACTTTAAGTTTGATCTGGAGGGAGCTTGATATACAGACATTTCTCGGTCTTTCTGATGAAATCAGGCCTGGTTATAGCTAAATTCAGGTGATTTATCGGATAAGAACCTGTTCTAAGTTGTTTTACGGATGTTCCAACTCTGCTGAGAGAGACATTAACGTGTACTGAAGACACGCAAAAATACCCTTTAGTTCAGGCTCTTGCTCACCACCTCGTAAACATCCTTGCTTAATTCACGTTGCGACAGTGATTCCAGCGCTTTTCGCATTAATATGGCGTGCTCGTCAATAAACTGATTCCAATGTGTTAATGGTGTCAACAAGCGAGCAGCTATTTGCGGGTTGCGATGATCAATGTCGGCGATCTGGTCAGCTAGGAATTGGTAGGCTTTACCGGAGCGATCATGAAAACTGGCAAAGTTTTGATTGGCAAAAGCAGCGATCACGGCACGCAATTTATTCGGGTTGCGGGCATCAAACGCCGCATGGTTTAAGAGCTCGTGTACTGCCTGCAATACATTACCCCAAGGCCGTGTGACCTGTACCTGGAACCACATATTGACGACCAGTGTTTCGTGCTGCCATTGCTGGTAAAAAGCCTGCAGCGCTTCCTGTGCGGTTGATCCGGCGTGTTCAGCATGCACCAGTGCTCGCAAGGCAGCAAATTGATCGGTCATGTTGTTTGCCTGGGCAAATTGCTGCTGCGCTAGATTGCGGTAGCGCGCATCATTAATATGCAGCAAATAAGCCAGTGCACGGTTACGTAAACTGCGCGCTGCCATCGCTGGTGCGGATAATCCTTGTACCTTGTCCTGCAAAGTCTGATAACAACCCAGCAGTTCTGGCTGTAACTGTATGGCAAGCTGTTGCTGTAATTGCTTTCTGGCCTGGCTGATCGCTGTCGGGTTGGCTTTATCGTACAGGCTGGCCAGATACTGTTCGCTGGGTAAGTCCAGCATGCAGGCCAATAAAGCCACATCCATGGATGCATGGTCAGCCAGCAATTGTTTGAGTGTATCCACCAGCATAATTTGTTCTGCATGGTTATCCTTGCCGTCGATAGCGTTGCACAACACTATGCGCATCAGGCTTTGCATGGCATCCCAGCGACAAAAGCCATCGCTATCCAGCAGAATCAATTGCTGCAATTGTGCTAACTGATAAGCATAGAAAATCTTCACTGGTGCTGAAAAGCCACGTAATAAAGATGGTACCGGATTCTCAGCCACCTGCTCAAAGATGATGGTTTGCTGATCCTGACAAATATCCAGTACGGTTTCTGTGCCTTTGTTCTGTCCATCAATCACCAAAGCAAGCACACCCTTGCTACCATAAAGCGCGATTTTGAGGGGAATGTGCAGCGCTTGCTTTTCTGTTTGTCCGGGCGTTGCGGGCGTATGCTGGCGGACGGTCAGGCTGTATTGCTGGCGAGCAGCATCGTAGCTGTCGCTGATATACAGTTGCGGGGTGCCGGCTTGTGAATACCACAGACAAAACTGGCGCAAATCCTTGCCGGATACTGCTTCCATACACTGGACAAAATCATCGCAGGTGACTGCCTGGCCATCGAAGCGGCTGAAATACAAATCAGTAGCACGACGATACTGTTCTGGCCCCAGAATATTGGCCAGCATGCGCACTACTTCAGCACCTTTCTCATAAATTGTTACGGTATAGAAATTGGATATTTCTATATAGGAATCCGGCCGTACCGGGTGTGCCATCGGGCCGGCATCTTCAACAAACTGCACGCTGCGTATCACATTGGCATCTTCGATGCGCTTGACTGCACGGCTGTTCATGTCCGCTGAAAATTCAGAATCACGATAAACGGTTAAGCCTTCTTTCAGGCTTAACTGAAACCAGTCGCGGCAAGTGATCCGGTTGCCGGACCAGTTATGAAAATATTCGTGACCAATTACTCTTTCCACACGCTGGAATGCCGCATCGGTGGTGCTGGCCGGGTGAGCCAATACGCAGGAAGTGTTGAATATATTCAGCCCCTTATTTTCCATTGCCCCCATATTAAAATCATCTACGGCGACAATCATAAAACGATCCAGATCATATTCCCGGCCATAGGTTTGCTCATCCCAGCGCATGGCTTTTTTTAATGACCGCATGGCAAAGTGGCATTTATCGCTGTCTTTTGCTTCAGTATAGATTTGCAGCAAAACCTGACGGCCTGACTGGGTAGAAAAGTGATCTTCCAGGCAGACTAAATTACCTGCAACCAGCGCAAACAGATAGCTGGGTTTCTTGAAAGGATCGTGCCAGTGTACGATGCGCTTGCCAGCGTACACTGTATCAGACAGGCAGTTGCCGTTGGAAAGCATAGTCGAAAAAGCACCTTCCTCAGCAATGATGACTGTTTCAAATTCGCTCATAACATCCGGGCGATCCAGATAGTAGGTAATCTTGCGGAAACCCTCGGCTTCGCATTGTGTGCAATACATGCCGCTAGAGCGATACAGCCCTTCCAATGCGGTGTTTTTCTCGGGATAGATACGTGTTTTGCACTGCAGGATAAAGTGCTCAGGCACGTTGTGAACGGTCATGTTTTGCGGGGTGATCTGATAATCCCCGGCACCAAGTGGGTGTTCATCAACTGCCAGAGAAAGTAATTCCAGTTGCTCGCCGTGTAGAATCAGGTGATCGGCGTGAGTGCTGTGCGGGTTGCGGACAATGGTCAGCTGACTATTGACATCGGTATAGCCTTCATGCAATTTGAAGGTCAGATGGGTTTTTTCAATTAGAAATTCAGGTGCGCGGTAATCAGCAAGGTAGGTAACAGTGGTGGTAGACATGATCAGCCATGAGAAAAATAGTTCTAAACAGGTATTAACCCACTTCAGCCTTCTGATTTCAAGTTACGCAGATTAATCCGGCACAAACTTCAGGACATTGCCGTTGATGCAGTAGCGTTTATGACTGGGGGGAGGGCCGTCATTGAATACATGGCCGAGATGAATGCCAGAGCTGGCACTGCGCACTTCAATCCGCTGCATATAGCCGGAGTTATCTTTGTGATAGGTGACAGATCCTTCAGCCGGTTCAAAGAAACTGGGCCAGCCGGTTCCGCTGTTAAATTTGGTCTGGCTACGAAACAGCGTGACACCAGTGATCGGATCAACAAACCTGCCCGGACGTTTCTCGTCCAGATTGGAGCCGGTGAAAGCGTGCTCGGTCCCCTGCTCGAAAGCAATTTTCTGTTGTTCCGGTGTCAATAATTGAAACCCGAGCCACTGCCAGAATTTTTCCTTTTCTCCGTTGTAACCAGTATAACGCGCCACCTCCTTGCCTTTGCTGAACAACACCATTGTGGGAGACGCAAATAAGGGTTTGTCCAGTACCCAATCGGTAGGTGGGCTGGCATTCATTGTCACGTTCATGGGAACGTCTGCCTGCCAGTGGTCAAGGATATCCTGTTTGAATTGTACGCAAAATTCGCAGTTTTCTGATTCAAACACCACCAGTTGCCGATCAAAGTTTAAATCCTTGCTGTCAAGCGGCTGTACGGAAGGGGCGGCTGAAGTTGCGGTTGTATCTTTTGTATGATCTGCAGCAGGGTATTTCACATCTATGCCGCCCAAGCCACAGTAGCCATCCGGATTTTTCTTCAAATAATTTTGATGGTATTCTTCCGCGGTGATGTAGTTTTTGAGGGGCAGGATTTCAGTCGTAATCTGGCCATGTCCAGCTGCTGTCAGCGCTTGCTGGTAGGTATCACGTGTGGCCAGCGCGAGGGTTTTTTGATCCTCATCGTGATAGTAGATAGCACTACGATAATTACTGCCGATGTCATTCCCTTGGCGATTACCTTGAGTGGGATTATGACTTTCCCAGAATTTTGCCAGCACGCTTTCCAATGATACTTGTTCAGGATCAAACGTCACTTTAACTACTTCGGCATGATTGCGTCCGGCAGCTCTGCCAATACGCAACGCGCGTTCAAAATTCAGAATATCCTCATAACCTACACCGGCGCGGTCACCACCTGCATAGCCGCTTTCCACATCAACCACCCCGGGCAGCTCTCCCATGCGCTTCTCGGCACCCCAGAAACAACCCATGCCCAGAACAATATAATTTGATTTTGAATCAGTAGTTTGATTTGAGCTTACAGAGCTGGGTATCACGATTTTCTCCATTGCAAAGACAGTTATAACCATTGTTATTATCAAGATAATTAATGCAGCAATAATTGTTTTCATTTTTAGTGTGCTTTAACAAATATATTTTTCAGACATCCTGGAGTATCGCAAGTTCTCGTTTTATCAGGTTGTCATGATAAGTTCATACTTGCCAAAGCGTCATTTCTGTTGCCGTGAAGTGACGGAAATATTTGATATGCCTGTGATTCCAGAGCCATTTCTTATATTATCGAGCCGGTCAATTTTGATAGTTCTATGGATGTGGCATAGCAGGTGACGATTTGCCAGGGTAATTTGCTCAATTGAGTAATCAACAATAATGCGTGTTCTTTATATCTCATGCAGTCAAAGTGATGTTGATAGCGTACAACGTGCATTAGTGCAGGAGGCAGCCGGGATTAAGTTGGCTACGGTGACGAATGTACAGGATGCGCTGGCGCTCTTGCCCGCTGGTCCGGAACGAACTGCTGATTTCGATGTACTGCTGGTCGATTATTGTTTGCCGGGGATGGATGGTCTTGAATTTATCAGGTTGTTGCGCAAAGAGCGCAAACTGGACATTCCTGTTGTGCTGATGACCGGCCAGGACACCGATGCGGCAACTGCACTGGCACAATGTCCGGAGGTGGAAGGTTATCTGATCAAGCATAAAAACAATCTCTCCGGGATTCTTGCAACATTAGAGAAGGCGCAGTGGCTGGCCGAGTTGACGCGTGAGCGAGTCAATACAAAACGGGCAAATTTGCGCCTCTCCCATTTGCTGGCAGCTAGCCCGGTGATTCTGTACAACCTGCATTTTACAGAGGATTTGCCGCGACTTGTCTGGGTTAGTGAGAACGTTGAACAGGTACTTGGCTATACCCCGGAAGAAGCATGTATTCCTGACTGGTGGATTTCACATTTACACCCGGATGACCGGGATCAGGCAGTGGCGCGCCAGTCAATTCTGATATCCGAGGGGCAACTGGTGCATGATTACCGTTTTTATCATCGAGACGGGCGGATCGTCTGGTTGCTGGATCAATTGCAGCTAATTCGGGATGCCGGTGACCGACCATATGAAGTTGTCGGTACCTGTCTGGATATCAGTGAACGAAAACGAACTGAACTGATCCGGCAAGCGCAGCAGTCAGCATTGGATCTGATTGTTACCAACCAGTCGCTTCCAGTAATTTTGAGTGATATCGCGAAGCATCTCGAAGCGATCAATCCCGACATGCTGGTTTCCATTTTGTTGCTGGATAAGCAAACAAAGCGCCTGAAGCTGGGAGCCGCACCCAGTTTGCCGGATGATTACAATGCGGCAGTCAACGGCCAGGAGATTGGTGAAGGGGTAGGCTCCTGTGGTACGGCTGCCTTCCGGGGTGAAACGGTCATCGTGTCTGATATTGATCATCATCCGCACTGGCAGCATTTTCTGGATTTGACACGCAAGGCCAATCTTCATGCTTGCTGGTCCCTGCCGTTCAAGGATGAGCACAATGATGTGCTGGGTATTTTTGCCATCTATCATCATATCGCGTGCGAACCATCGCCAAAGGATCTGGAACTGATCCGGGAATTTGCGTCCTTTACGGCGCTGGCCGTGCAAAAGGTTCGGGCAACAGAAGCTTTGCGACTTTCTGCCACGGTATTTGCATCCATCCGTGAAGGGGTCGTGATTACAGATCTGGAGCCACGTATCGTTGCAGTCAATCGGGCATACATGAGGATAACTGGCTACAGTGAGGAACAGGTGCTGGGCAAGAATCCCAAGATTATCAAATCAGGTCTCCACGACAAGACGTTTTACCAGGCAATGTGGGCTACCTTGAAGGCAACAGGGCACTGGAGTGGAGAGGTCTGGAATCGTCGCAAAAATGGTGAGATCTATCCACAATGGCTGACGATCAATGCGGTATGTATCGATTCATCCTGTTGTGATGAAAGCAATTCCTGTAATTATGTTGGTGTATTTACCGATATTTCTCAAATAAAACAATCTGAAGCACAACTGGCACAACTGGCGCATTACGATCCGTTGACTGGTTTGCCCAACCGGCTGTTGGCACAGTCACAGCTGCATCAAGCCATAGAGCGGGCGCAACGACATGGCCGGCTGGTTGGTGTGCTCTATATCGATCTTGATCGTTTCAAAAATGTTAACGATAGTCTGGGCCATCCAGTCGGAGATGAGCTGCTGATCAAACTGGCCGAGCGCATGAAGAAGCGGGTACGTGAAGAAGATACACTGGCACGCCTGGGCGGGGATGAATTTTTGCTGGTGCTGGAAGATGTCCGTGATCTGGGTGATCCAGCATTTGTTGCGCAAAGCCTGATCAATCTGCTTACTTCTCCGTTTGTGCTGCCTAGCGGGCATGAGATTTTTATTAATGCCAGTATCGGCATCAGTCTGTTCCCAGAGGATGCGAGCAATGCGACTGAGTTGATTCAGCATTCTGATATGGCTATGTATCAGGCAAAAAAAGAGGGCCGCAATACCTATCGCTATCATACGGAAGCTTTGAGCGTTGCGGCGAATGAGCGGCTGATTATGGAAAATCGTTTGCGTTACGCCCTCTCAGCTGAGGAGCTTATCTTGCATTATCAGCCGTTAGTAGATGCGCGTACCGGTTATGTGGTTGGGGTAGAAGCATTGGTGCGCTGGCAGCCGCCAGGAAAAGCCATGGTGCCACCAGGAAAATTTATACCCATTGCAGAAGAAACGGGCCTGATCGTGCCGCTGGGAGAATGGGTGTTACGCACCGCCTGCAAGCAGGCTCGTGCCTGGATTGATGCTGGTTTGTCCCCACTTGTTATGGCGGTTAACTTGTCGGTACGGCAATTCCAGTCAGAAAATCTGGTCGGCATGGTGCAGCGGATACTGGAAGAAACGCAGCTTCCGGCTGATTACCTGGAACTTGAATTGACCGAGAGCATGTTCATGGAGCATGTGGAACAGTCGATTGAAACGTTGAACAAATTGAAGACGCTTGGAGTTCACCTGGCGATTGATGATTTTGGTACGGGTTATTCATCATTGATTTATCTGAAGCGCTTTCCCATCGACAAGCTGAAAATTGATCAACGTTTTGTGCGTGATCTGGCGGATGATCACAATGATCGCGAAATTGCTGCAACGATTATCGCCATGGCGCGTGGGCTAAAGCTGGGTGTCCTGGCAGAAGGTATTGAATCAGAGGAGCAACTGGCTTTCCTGCGTCAGCAGGACTGTGATTATTATCAAGGATATCTGTTTCACCGGCCGGTACCGGCAATAGAACTAGAAGCCTGGTTGCGTGAGCATTCGGTGCCCAATAGATAGGCGTTACCGTAAATCTGGTTTTTCCGATATCCTCCATACTTTCTGCGATGAAAACAGATGAAGGATACGGAATCCTGATTCCTCAATGGAATGGAGGTGCGCCACAAGTGCCGCTGCACATCAAGTTCACCAGAGGGTATTTCTTGTCATTGGCCACCAGCCGGTTAACCCAGTCTTTCAAGTAAATATCGCCAGCACTTTTTTCAGTGTAGAAAACACCCGGGGCAAATGCATCCAGTAATCCAACGTGATAGGTTCCTGCGCTGATATAGTACTTCGAGTTGTTGTTGATCAGCGCATTGGCATTCAATGTGGCCAGCATTCTTAAATGCCACTCAACAGCGGTTATAGGTCCCACATCCGGCCACTGATTGGGATCATTAATTCCCTGATCTGTTTTTCTCATGATGTTGAGAAATAGCGTTTGAGCGCTATCCCAGGCAGTCGTGATATATGCAAACTTGCTTTTTGTGAAATGGCGCTCGATGCCAGTTGCCAGATTGGTGAAAAAATTAAGGGAATTATAGTTGCTAATCTGGCTGATGCCTGGTACCCAGGTTGCGAGCGTGTGTTCAGTACCCCATGGGCCATCAGGTTTGAAAACTGTGCCTAGAAAATTATTGGTAAGGACTCCTGTCCCTGCGTCGGAGAGGAGTGATATTTTCGTGTTACCCGGATAAATGCTATGTATCCGGGGAAAATTCATTAAGGCAGCATAAGCGCCTGCACTGGACCCTGATACCAGCACTTGCTTGGTATTCGATCGATCCGGTCTTTGTTTCAACCATTCACGCACGGCCATGAAGTTGTCAAAACCGCGGTGATGCACTATCACAGGACTTCCTCCACCAATAATCCCTAAAGGATCGATGTAAAATTCATCTTTGGAGCCGATATGTATATCACCTGTACAATAAGGAATAAAAACCATGTTCCAGTCTTTTAATGGATTATCTGCGCGCGTGTAATCCATTATCCCGCCCGCTCCTTCAGGGCTGTTTTCAGCCGCAAGTGAAGGATTATAGGCAGGCCGGGTTGTTGGGGTGACCGGGGTAGTCAGCGAAGTCAGACAGGTTGCACCATTCCAGCAGGCACCCCCACCATTAAAATAAATGAGCGTTTGCGGTTTGGTGCCTTTCCGGTAGTAAAAATGAAACTGCTCCTGTGGATCAGTTGGATCACTGAATGCACAACCAGGTTGAATATCTTTATAGTTACCGTCATCATCCAGAATGGTTTGTGCGGACACTTTCACTTCTTCCCACCCTGCCGCATACACTCCCGGAAAAAAGAAAAGCAGTAATACAGAAATTAAGGTAATTCGATTGTATTTCAACATCTTACCCTCCCTACTTTATTTAAGGTGAACTTGTTATTTATATTCTTCTTCACGACCATCACCTGTATGGCTGCTAGTATTCATAGTAATACAAAGTCATAAATTCCGGAAAGATATGATAGATCATGAGCCTATTATTCTTCATCCCTGATTGGTATACAGAGAGAGTTCCAATCACGGATCATTCTCACAAGCATATGGAAAATTGTGCAAGGCTAGCGTATCCGCAATAACGAATATGGATTTATTCTGGAGTTCCTTTAAGATTGCCTGCATGTTATCCGGCCAACAGCCGACACTCCAGTTTATTTTGAAAGAGGAAAATGTAATGAAGCGAGAAACACTTGCTATTCATGGTGGTTTTGCCGGTGATCCACAGACGCATTCGGTCGCTGTTCCTATTTATCAGACTACCAGCTACTATTTTGACGATACCCAGCATGGGGCAGATCTGTTTGATCTCAAGGTGCAAGGGAATATCTACACGCGCATCATGAACCCGACTACTGCTGTGCTGGAAGAAAGAGTGGCATTACTGGAAGGGGGAGTGGGGGCGCTGGCGCTGGCTTCCGGCATGGCTGCTATTACGGCCTGTGTACAGACGCTGGCCAGGGCGGGCGATAACATCATCTCCACTAGTCAGGTTTATGGTGGAACCTATAATTTCTTTTGTCATACACTGCCCAATCAGGGAATTGAAGTGCGCATGGTGGATGGTCGTAATCCGGCTGCTTTTGCGGATGCGATCGATGACAAGACCAGGATGGTTTTTTGTGAATCGATTGGCAACCCGGCCGGTAATGTGGTGGACATTGCTGCATTGGCTGAAGCGGCACACACGGCGGGTGTGCCGCTGGTCGTGGATAACACTGTGGCTTCCCCGGTATTGTGCCGTCCTTTTGAGCATGGCGCCGATATTGTTGTCCATGCGCTGACTAAATACATGGGTGGCCACGGTACCAGCATTGGCGGAATCATTGTGGATTCCGGCAAATTTCCCTGGAAAGACAGTCCGCGTTTTCCACAATTCAACAAGCCTGATCCCAGCTATCACGGCGTGGTATATGTGGATGCATTTGGCCCGGCTGCGTTTATTGGTCGTGCGCGCGTTGTTCCGTTGCGCAACATGGGTGCGGCTATTTCTCCCTTTAATTCCTTCCTGATTCTGCAAGGAATTGAAACGCTACCACTGAGAATGGAGCGCCACTGTTTCAATGCTTTGGAGATTGCACGCTACTTGAAAGCACACCCAAAAGTTGGCTGGGTTAATTTTGCCGGTCTTGAAGACAGCCGTGACTATGTTTTGGCACAAAAATACATGGATGGCGGTATTCCATCATCAATTCTAAGCTTTGGTATTAAAGGTGGGCGTGATGCCTGTGCTCGCTTTATGGACAAGCTCGGGTTGATTAAACGACTGGTAAATATCGGAGACGCCAAAACGCTGGCCTGCCACCCGGCTACCACGACTCACCGCCAACTTAATGATGAAGAGCTGGCCAAAGCTGGTGTCAGTATCGATTTGGTACGTTTGTGCGTCGGCATTGAGCATATTGATGATCTGATTGCCGATATAGACCAGGCCTTTCAGGAAGTGTGAGTATTTGTTTTTGTTGTATTACGTTGCTCGTCTGAAAGTGCGCTACGCAAGGTTTTGCTGGTGTCATCGGCTGGTGGGGTTCTGGCCGGTTTTATACGTGGGGCAGTAAACCCCGCTAATACAATGTAGAGCGCAAACAGGAAGGCAATACTCCAGGTTGATGCAGCTACTGTCAGTAATATTTCCCGGTAGCTGCTAAAATCTGCCACCATACGTGTGATCGCGGCGATTGACATGAATCCGGTCATGACCACGATAAACGTGATGCGTGAAGGATATTGTTTGATGTGCAGCAGCGTGACACGCACGATAACGTTTGTTGCCAGCGTACCCAGTGCGCCGACGGTAATGGCGTGCACGGCGGTGCTGAAATGGCTGCCGCCATTCAGTTTTGTCCACCCCAGCAGGATCAGGCCCAGTGCCAACCAGCCGTAGCCCAGCCCGAGACAGAGCAGATCCGGGCGTGCCCGACAGTGCCAT
The DNA here is from genome assembly GCF_055387135.1 of Nitrosomonas sp. TNE100. NCBI lineage: Bacteria > Pseudomonadati > Pseudomonadota > Betaproteobacteria > Nitrosomonadales > Nitrosomonadaceae > Nitrosomonas > Nitrosomonas sp. TNE100. The sequence continues at coordinate 328,748 of NZ_AP040997.1, forward strand.
AATTGCCAGCGGAACAGGCGGATGCCTGCCAGCATTCCGCTGCTGATCAGCAGAACACCGGAAAGTGACGCTGCAATAGGGGCCAGAATGTATGCAGCGGCAATGGTAAGAATCAACCCGGCTTCGATATTGGGCTGCACTCTCGCAGTCAGCTCCATGCCTTGGCGATAGAATTCCCCCGCAGCAGCGGGTGCCAGCATACGGCCGCCGATAAATAACATCAGCAACGCGAACAATTGTAGGCTTTCATTGATTAAATAACGATGCAGCAGATATGCATCAAGCCGCCCAGCCAGCAGGATTACGGTTGTGAGGGCGCAGATTAAACCGAGCAAAGGAACAAGTGAGCGGTTACGCCATTTTTTAGCAGCCCACAGGCGGGGAAGCAACTGTCGAGCGAGCAGGATAGCAAACAGCGCGTTGAATGCCAAAGTTGGCCAGGCGAAGGGAGCAATCAGGTCAGCAACTCTTGCCAGCAGCCAGAAGCCCAGAAACCAGACCAGCCGCCGGGCGGGCATGGGACCCAATAAGTAGCCGGCAATCAGTGCCGGAGCCAGGCCGAACAACATTTCAAACGCATGCCCTGCTGGCGTGACTAGTATGACCGGTCCGTAACCATACCTGGCCAGTATGGTTAGCGGGATGATTAATATCGCATGCAGGCACGCTGCCGTAAAAAACCACTGATGAGCGTATGCCTTGGTTTCTCCTGGGAAAAACCGTGAGAATAGATTTCCTGATTGTGCACTATTCATTTTTATATTGGCTGGCTGCTGCAAGCCGGTTTGCAGAAAATAGAATACGGCAAAAGGAAGAGGTGCCTGTGTTGTGGAGAGGTGATGGATTGGCTGTGTTTCAGTCGTTATGTGTTCGCGCTTGAGTGATTCGGCTGCCGGGAGGCACACTGCGTGTCAGCCAGACATTGCCACCAATGGTGGAGCCTTTGCCGATAGTAATACGCCCCAGAATAGTCGCTCCCGCATAAATGACAACATCATCTTCAACAATAGGGTGGCGGTCGATTCCCTTTACCAGCGAACCGTGTTCATCTACCTGAAAACTTTTTGCACCGAGAGTCACCGCCTGGTACAAGCGCACGTTGTTGCCAATGACCGTGGTTTCACCAATAACGACGCCGGTGCCATGGTCAATAAAGAAGCTTCCGCCGATTTGTGCACCCGGATGGATTTCTATGCCAGTTTGTGAATGAGCGATTTCAGAAATCATACGTGCGATCAGTGGGGTTCCCAACTGATATAGTTCATGCGCCAGCCGATGCCAGGTAATGGCGGCAACGCCGGGATAGCATACCAGCACTTCATCGATCCCGCGGGCAGCCGGATCACCTTCATAGGCAGCGAGCACATCATCATCGAGCAGTCGACGGATTACGGGCAGCCGTTTGGCGAACGTTTGGGTGATTTCCGTTGCTTGTGCGTAAGTTTCCTGATCGAGTTCTTCGGTTCCTGAATTGAAGTGCAGTTCGTGCTGAATCTGGATCAGCAAGGCGCGTAACGTTGAATTCAGGATATGGCCAACATAATGATCAACGCCTTCCACCGCCAGATCGGATGGGCCGAGGCGGTTAGGGAATAATGCTGTTCGCAGACCTTCAATAATTCCGGCCAACACTTTGCGGGAAGGCAGCCGGGGCGGTCTGAGATGTCCTTGTCGGTTGATCAGTGCAGTGGTGCGTACATCCCGTAATTCAGCTACCACGTCGTTGATCTGCAAGTGTGTGCTTTTCAACAGTAAATCACCTGCCCCATTGATATCTGTCACAATACCTCTCCGTTTCTTATTGTGGACACTTCTAAAAATTGGCTCTTCAGGCGATCGTGGCGTTGTATGCCTTGCCGCCTTGCCTGTTTATTGGGTATGTTTCGTTGTTGCGCTCTGTGTGCTTTTATCTTGTACTACCGGATTTTTAGGGGTGTCCTTATGATCAAAGGACATCCCTGAATTAATAGCCGAGAATTGATACCCGGAATAAACCTGCTAGTAATATCTGGATGAACCTGACCCGTTGGCAGCAGAGCTGGAGAAACAGGAGGTCTATTGTACCTGCCCGCATTACTTTTTCTACCATGAGATTTCTGGCTTTTTTATGAGCCTGTGTTTCAATGGGGTTACATGTTTTAATGATCTTGTCATCATTATGTGTCAGGAGGAAAGCAACTGATGGATCAATATCTATTATATGGCGACATTGGTGGAACCAAGACCTTGTTGCGCTCTGTTGTGATCAAGAATGAGGAAGTTGAGCTTCATTATGAGCATCGTTACGATAGTCGTCAGTACGGTGATTTTGACAGTATTCTGGAAGATTTCTTAAAGCAATCTGACTGTCAGCCGGTTGCTGTCTGTTTGGCAGTCGCCGGGCCGATTGTTGATCAACAGGTGCACCTGACCAATTTGCCCTGGACAATCAATGCCTCCGCCCTTGCGGAAAAATTTTCAATTTCTGCTGTGAAAATTGTCAATGATTTTGAGGGGATGGCAGCTTCTATCGAAGTACTGCCGCAGGATGATCTGGTTATGCTGCAAGCCGGGGAACCTTCTTCTTCTGCGATGCGTGTTGTACTGGGGGCGGGTACCGGGATGGGAGTTGCTTGGTTGATCAAGCGTGGACGATACTACGAACCGCTTGCCACCGAAGCAGGTCATGTTGATTTTGCACCGACCAGCGCCATTCAGATTGAATTGCTCAGATATCTGATGACAAAGTATCAGAGGGTTTCAATTGAACGATTGCTTTCTGGTCAGGGATTGACTCACATTTTTAATTTTTTGCAAGCTGATGCGGCGGCTGGCGCTCACTTGAAAAGTATTGAACTGGATGCTGATGATGGCGCAACCGTTACTCGGCTGGCTTTCGAGCACCAATACCCGATTGCTCTAAAAGCGCTTGATCTGTTTGCCGAGATTTATGGTGCTTATGCAGGCAATCTGGCGCTGACAGGGTTATGCCGGGGTGGCGTCTATATTGCAGGCGGCATCGCGCCGCGCATTATCCAAATTTTGCAACAACCCGGTTTTATCCAGGCATTCTGCAACAAAGGGCGATACAGTGAACTGGTGCGCGAGATTCCGGTTTATGTGGTGATGAATCCGAAAGCTGGTTTGCTGGGTGCCGGGTTGCTCGCACAGCGCATGCTGCATCAGTCAACGATATCTCTTGCGGAATAACTGGGATCGGCTGAATGAGTAGTTATGAAAGCCTGATCGCAACACTGGCCTTGACCATGGGGAGTTCCTGGGCAAGCGGGATAAATCTGTATGCTGCGTTGCTGATACTCGGCCTGGGCGGCGTCACTGGCAATATTGCTTTGCCGTATGAACTGGCAGTACTGGAAAATCCCTTTATTATCGGGGCGGCAGGTACCATGTATCTTGTTCAATTTTTTGCTGACAAGATACCGGGTGTGGATAGCATTTCAGATGCTCTGCATACCTTCGTGCGTATCCCGGCGGGTGCCATGCTGGCAGCAGGGGCAGTGGGGGATGTTTCTCCCGCCTTGGAAATTGCAGCGGGCATACTCGGTGGCGGTGCAGCGACAACCAGCCATGCTGCCAAAACCGGCACACGTCTGATGATCAACACCTCGCCCGAACCCGTATCTAACTGGACTGCCTCGATCAGTGAAGATTTAATAGTGATTGGTGGGCTGTGGACAGCCCTAAATCATCCGATATTGTTTCTGATCTTGTTTATTATATTTGTTGGCTTGGCAATCTGGTTGTTGCCAAAACTATGGAAGCTGATCAGGGCATTGCTGATAAAAACAGCCCGATTTCTGAGGATCATATCTCCTCCTGTAGTGGCTGATGATGATACTCCGGGGGGATAAAAAGTCTTTTTAGGCTTTTGGAGATTGATTGATCAGTTGATCAGTTACCTATATCTACTATCTCACTGCGGAAAATGAAGTACACCGCACCAAGGATGCACAGCCCCGCCCAGAGATAATCAAGCTTTAGCGGTTCTTCCATATAGAGCAAGCTGAAAGGCACGAATACAGACAGGGTGATGACTTCCTGCAGGATTTTGAGCTGCCCGAGGGATAAAACACTGAACCCGATGCGGTTTGCCGGTACCTGTAACATATATTCGAAGAAGGCGATTCCCCAGCTGATAAGGGCTGCCACCAGCCATGGTTTACTGCTTAAATCCTTTAGATGCGCATACCAGGCAAATGTCATGAAGACGTTGCTGATAGAGAGCAATACGACTGTAAGCCAAATTTCGCGCATGATGAAATTCGGTGTCTAACTAATCCGTTTCGAACAATTCTACCGGTCTGGATTGCATCAGCTGTACAAACGGTATGGCTGGATCAGGGGATGCAATGAGCTGATCAACCAGTTGTCTTTTTTCTTTCCCTGTAATGACCAGTACGATGCGGCTACTGTTGATAAGTGCCTGCAAGCTCAGGCTGATACGCGGGGAAGGTGCAGCGGGAGGTGTAGCAGCCTGGCACAGATTAGCTGAATTCATATCTAGCGTCATGCCAGGAAACAGAGAGGCAATATGGCCGTCTGCCCCCAGGCCAAGGATGATCAGACTGAATGGCAAGGGTAACCCGGCCAGGCGCATATCGAGGTCAGCAATTGCCTCATCAGGGTGAGCGTGTTTGGTTTTGAGAGGGATAAAATGAGGCTGTTGCTGCATGTGTTGCAGGAAATGCTCACGCACTAGCCGTTCGTTGGATTGCTCGCTGGTTGGTTCTACCCAGCGTTCATCGCTTAGCGTTACAAAGACGTGTTGCCAGGGGAGGTTTATTTGTGCCAGTCGAGGAAGGTAAACAGTGGGTGTTCTTCCACCAGGTACCACCAGACTGGCTTGGCCGTGCTGTGTGATTGCATTACGCAATGTGACGGCAACTGATTCTGCCAATGCTTCAGATAACGAGGGAAGATCGTTGAAAACGTGACGTTCGATCAAGTGGTTAGTGGACATAGGTCAGGAATAATTTCAACTGATTTAGGAAAAGGATTGTCATCGCCTGGGCGGACGCGACCAAGAAATATAACGCCGTTCTGCTGGGCACTTTCATAATCCACCAGTGCATCGCCGACCATCAGCACGCGCTCAGGATCAAGCGGGTGGGCTGACAAAATATCTGCCACCAGCGCTTCCTTGAGTCGGGGAGAGCCGTGTACCCTGGTGAAGTAGCGTGACAGGTTGCGCCGTTCAACAATTGTGCGCAGTTCATTTTCCGGCGTACCGGAAGCAACGAATAATGGAATCTGGTTTACCATTTTATCCAGTAGTGTTTCCGCTCCGGCTACCGCTTGACAGGCAATGACTGCATTCATGACCAGTTCGGAAAATCGCCGATCCAGTTCCTGCTCTTCTTCCTTGGTAAGGGGAGGGTTATTTAGCAGATTTTGCTGGAAATAATGAAATTTGAGATAGCGTGACATACCGCCGTTGGTGCGGTGATAATCTACTGCGGCCTGTGCGATCGTTTCACCATGATGGCGATACAGTTCAGCAAAGGCCTGTGCCTTGATATCCCCGGATTCCACGATGACACCATCGAAATCAAAGATAATGGCTTGCCAGTAGTCAGTCGGGCGGCTTGTTATGTTCATGCCTGATTATACTGCGGAAGAAGGGGTTGCATCTTCTTCCTGGCCATGATTGATCTGCTGGTGAATTTCCTGGATACAGTCGAGCAATCCCTGCCCAAGATCAACATGCTCATTGAGTACCAGTTTGCGGCCAACACGGGGCTGAAATGCATACGGCGTAATCTGGTAATGATGCCCTGGTTTGTCCTGATCCAAATGCAGAGCGACATCCCACGGCATCATTTCCGAGATCATGGTCATAACGTCGCGGATGCGCATTTTTTCCTGGCCGGTCAGAATCAGGTGGCGGTTGGCAAATTCCGAAGCAAGTACTTGTACGCTCATGCGGGCGGCGTCTTCGACATGAATGTATTCCCGGATGGATTCCCCACTGCCGTGATAGGTGATGGAATGTTGTTGTACGGCCTCGTGCAGCATGCGATAGATACCGTTGCGTTTGTCCGAACGTCGGCCATAGAGCGATCCATAGCGCAGAATGGTGTATTCCAGTCCGTAGCGTTCATGATAGGTTTCAGTGAAACGTTCGGCTGCCTGTTTGCTGGCGCGATAGAACGAGCCGGATTCAGAGTAAACGTAAATGCTGCTGGCAAAGATAAAACGGCGTACACCCGCCAGTCGGGCTGATTCGAGTGCATGCATGTTACCGATGACATTGATGCTGGCTGTGGCCAGAGGCTTATCATTGGCCTCATCAATATCAGCGATGGCGGCAAAATTATAGACAACCGCAGCACCCTGAACGGCGTTGGATACCTGGTTGATATCCATCAGATCACCAATGATCATTTCCTGATCAGGCCGCCGGAACGGGGAAAGATGGCGATCGAACAGACGCACCTGATAGCCTGCATTGGACAGGGCATCGGCAACGTGGCTGCCCAGAAAGCCGCCTGCACCCAGTACAACTGCAATTTGCCCCGGCTGTATTGCTTCACTCATTGATCAAACCTGCCTCGACCATTCCCCGCCACAAATTTTCAGCCGCTTCGATTTCCATGCGCTGCCGTGTTTCTCGCGCAAGTGATCCGATATGAGAAGTCAGTATCGCCCGTTTGCATTCGCGCAGAGGTCCTTGGTAGGGCTCCTGTTCGAAGCTGTCTAGTGCAGCCGCTTCAATGTGCCCTGAATTGAGCGCTGTGCATAAAGCGGTTTCATCGACCAATCCGCCACGGGCGGCGTTGATAAAGATTGTTCCGGGTTGCATATGCGCAATGGCTTCGGCATTAATTAAATGGCGAACATCCGGAGAGTAGGGCAAGTGGAGTGTCACAATATCAGCCTGTTCGAGCAAAGTATTCAATGAAACGAGTTCGATGCCGCCGGGTGCTTGCTGCAGATGAGGGTCATGTGCGATGACCTTTGCCTCGAATGCCTGACATAGTTTAGCAACCCGTCGGCCAATATGTCCCAGGCCAACAATGCCCACTGTGCGTGCAGCCAGCAGCCGTCCCTGTGTGCGTGGCCATTCACCTTTGCGTACGGAACGATCAGTGTGATTGATCTGGCGCAGGCAATCAAGCATCAGCCCTAGTGTCAGTTCTGCAACAGCCTGAGCGGGCGCTTCAGGGGTATTGGAAACCTTGATGTTTCTTTGCTGGGCAGCTTTCAGATCAACACTATCCATGCCAGTGCCGCAACGTGCAATGACACGCAAAGCACTGGCGCTTGTCAACACATGTTCTGTCAGCGGCTCAACTCCCGCCAGCAGGGCGACGGTATCCGTGCTGAGTAAATCAATAATTTCATCTTCGGCGAGCTTGCGCCGGTAAGGATTGCCGGTGACGGTGAAGCCTTGTGCCTGCAGTCGCTGTATGGCGGGGTTGTGATCAAAATCGAAAGAGGAAGTGGAAACGACGATCTTGCTCATGAAGATGTTCTGATCATGTTCAGATGGGTGCGGCAAAGGGAATCAAGCATGCGGATATCAAGGCTGTATCCCAGAAATGAAAATCCCTGTTTGATCCGTTGTTGCAGCGCAGCTGTGTCGGGTTCAACGACATGGATGCCACCTGCTTTGTGATGGTGGATACCAGCTTGCAATACTTGCTGAATGGCTGCCTGTACATCAGGATGATCCAGCTCACCCGGTTGCCCCATTGATCCAGATAGATCATAAGGGCCGATGATGTAAGCATCAATGCCGGGAGTGGACAGAATGGCATCGATGTTTTCAATAGCGCGGATATGCTCAATCATCACGATGACAACCGCATTGTCACGCAACCATTGCCGGTATGCCTGAAAACTTGTGCCATAGCCCTGAGCACGCGCTAACCCTACACCACGGGTTCCTTCAGGCGGATAATAAACAGCATCGATTGCAGCGCGAGCATCTTCTGCAGATTTGATCATCGGCACCATGATTCCGGTTGCACCGGCATCCATGACGCGTTTGATCTGATCGGGATGGTTGGAGGTCAATCGTACGATTGCCGGACATTGTTGGCTATCTAGCACTTGAATAAGTGCTTGTACTTCGCTCAGCTCCAGTACGCTGTGTTCGGTATCCAGTACCAGCCAGTCAAAACCGGCTTTGGCCATGATCTCAGCAATTGAGGGGTGTCCGAGCGTGATCCATGAGCCAATGGTCAGTTCATGATGGGTGAGACGGGCTTTCAGTGACATAAGCGCTCCAGTTAGATTCTTTGATATTTGCCCAGTAGCGGATCATTAGCCATCAGCTGCGCAACACGGGCCAGATCTGCCTCGGTATCAACTGCCTGCGTATCGTATTCAGTTTCCACCATCCTGACGCGGCGGCCGTGTTCCAGCAGGCGCAGCATATCAATTGATTCGAGGCATTCCAGTGGGGTGGGCGATAACTGGCTGTATTCGAGCAGACAGGTGCGTGTAAAAGGAATGATACAGACCTGCTTGTAAGTGGCAGTTGCTCCAAAGCCACCAGGAGCCAATGTCGGAATCGGCTGACGGGTCATATATAACGCATTTCCCTGCTGATCCGTAACCACTTTGATGGTGTTGGGGCTGCGAAAATCGGCTTCATCGTCGATTCGCTTCGTCAGATTGACGCATTCCAGTTTGGAATCATTGTGGAAAGGTGCGATGGCGGTGTCGATCATGGAAGGATGTGTCATCGGTTCATCTCCCTGCACCATGACGATCAGATCAGCATCGGTGTGTGCGGCTGCTTCCGCGATGCGGTCACTGGCTCGTTCGTGGCTGTCTGCAGTCATGATGACGGGCGCTCCGAAAGCGGTTGCTGCCTGTCGGATTGCTTCGTCACAAGTGGCAATATAAGTTGCGCTTAGCGATTTGCTCATGGCAACACGCTGGTAAACATGCTCCAGCATGGTGCAGTCCAGCAGCTGTGCTAACGGTTTTCCGGGAAAACGCGAAGAATCCATGCGTGCCGGAATGATGGCGATTGTTTTCATAGTTATGGGAAAAGTGACTGGCTAAAAATATGCAGATATGATGGGGCGAATAAAATATTTTTGCAGTGTGTGTTGCGGCTGGTTTGCTGGATTCATAGGTATTATGCGCTGTGTATAATGCCACTTTGCAGTCAACCTTAATCCTTCCTTGTCAATATTTTGCATAATAACACAGGTTTATTTGACAGCTCTTTCGGCTATCGCTTGGCTGAATAGGCTGTTGAACAGTGCAACCATTATGGCAAAAGGCCATCTGGGTTCTGTTGTCCTGCGACTGCTGCTGATACATACCGGAGACAAAGGATGATAGATATTAGGAAATTTGTAATACCTGCTGACAAAACAATAGATGTCGTTATTCCGGTTTATAACGCTCCCGATTGGACACGGCGCTGTATTGATTCCATTGTCGCGCATCTTAATCAGTCCATTAGACGCATTATCGTTCAGGATGATGCGTCTGGCCACGAAACGAGGGAGATGCTGGATAACCTGCCGTATGATTGTGTTGACGTTCACCATGCGGAGAAAAACCAGGGCTTTGGTCTTTCAGTAAATACAGCAGTCAGTCGATCTGACGCTTACTATGTATTTATTCTTAACTCAGACACCGAAGTCAGCCAGGATTTTCTGCCATTGTTATGTGCAACATTCGCCGCTGATCCTGAATTAGCAGCCATTGTTCCTGCCGGTAACAGTTACGCCCAATATAATCTTGGGCGCTATATGCTGCGGGAAGCAGGCTATATACCCAATTACTATCTTCGTGGACACGCCATACTAATCCGCCGTGATGTTTTTCAGGAAATCGGGGGCTTCGATCCAGCATTTGGGCGAGGTTATTATGAAGATATTGATCTTGGCCGCCGGCTTGATCTTCACGGATGGCGTTTCGGTATACACCCTGGTGTCTGTATTTATCATAAGAGAAGGGGTTCGTTTGGTAATGGACGATCACAGAAGCAACTTTCACGACGTAACCGTGCCTTTTATCTTTCACGTTACCCTGATGCACGACAAAATATCCTGCTGTTTTCGACTAATGGATCACTTGTAAATTTTCCTTCGTCTGTTCTGGTTACAATTGAAAATGTATTTCGTAAAGGAGGTTATGTACATTGGCTTACCTCGGCGCGATCACCCACGTTGCTATGTCTGCAAATGTATAGTCAGCCGTTGCGCTTATCCGCGGTAATCTGGACAACGTTTAGAAACTGGTGGCGTGCGGACAGACGTATCTCGGCTATCTGGATGATGGATGATATCCCGTTTTTATTACGCACCTTGCTAATCGTCTGGGGTCGTGTGTTCAGGCTGGAAGTAAAAGAGCTATCATTTGATGAATCTCCTTTTTCTTTTGAGGGAGCAATATTAAAGAAGTAACTGTAATATCGTCAGAATAGGGAAGCACTGTCATTGTAAATGCTCGTCAACCTGTTGATTTGAAAGGATCTATTTTGAGTAGTGGGATTGTATTGAGTTGGCGTGAGTTGCTGGTGCGGTTTGTATTGGTATTTTTTTGTCTTGCACTTTGGCCCAGTGGGTTGGTGTATTGGGGAATAGGTTTGCTGGTTGTTGCCTGGCTGGTGGATGGAGGATTATCCAGATTTCCTGATCTGTTAAAAGAGCCTTTAATACAAGGTGTTCTTGTTTTTTGTGGGGTATGGGGAGTTGGCTTGCTCTGGAGTGATTTTTCTGTATCCCTTACAGGGAAATGGGAAAAATATTTTATTCTGCTGATAATTATCCCATTCTTTTCATTGTTAAATAAAGAGCGTTTACCTTGGGTGACGGGGGCGCTGATTAGTAGTTATCTGGGAGTGGTTGTGCTGGGTGGCTATCAGTATGCAGTACTTGGTGAGCAAGGAATTTCTTTGTTTGGTATGTCTTATTTGAATTTCTCATCCACACTAGGAATCGGCGTTATTTTGGCTGTTTATGGTGGATGGGTTACTTTGTCCAGAATGCGCTGGTTTTTATCGGCTTTGTTATGGATAACCGCTTTGTTGTTGCTATTTCTTCAGTTTCGTGAGAATGCAAGAGGTATATTGCTCTCAACCGTAATGATACTCTTGTTAATGTTTTGTCTGCGTTATCAAGTAAAAGGTAAAGTGTTAGCGAGTTGCCTAGCTTCAATTATTGTAGTAACTGTATTGTTCGCCGCGAGCAGTGATGTTTTTCATGAAAGACTGGAAGCAATCGGCTCAGATCTTCAGTTATTTCAACAAGGGAATTATCAAACCAGTGTAGGTTATCGGCTGGCAATCTGGGATATTGGTTTGCATGGTCTTGTTGACGCTCCTGTCATAGGGCATGGTTCTGGTATGGCGAAGCATTATCTCCAAAATAGTTTTATGTCCTATAAAGAAGGGATTTACCAGGATTTGCCTGAGTTTCATGAAGCAAAACATTTCCATAATGAACTAATTGAAATTGGCGTACATCTGGGATTGCTTGGTATATTGGCTTTTATATTCTTATTATGGTGCTGGTTCAAAACATTCAAGCAACATCAGATGGCTTTGTTGGGTGGTGCAATTGTGTGTTTCACTTTTTTGTCCGGCCTGACTGATACTTTCTTACTATACAGCAGAATTCCACCATTTTTACTCGCAGTGACGGCCATAGCTGTTTGCTGGCAGAGGGATGAAGGAAGCCTTGATCTAATCGATCGAAAGAGTCCGCAAATCAAGGGTGGAATTCGTAAACGTTCCAGTATGGCTCGATAATGCCAATCCTGCAGCCACCGGTTGTTGATAATCCAGATGGATTGATCCCTGTTAATCCGATGATTGAACATTATATGTACACTCTGACAGAGCAGTTTGATCATCCCATCCTCGATGAAATGGAAGCATTTGCCCGAATGAGAAATTTTCCAATTGTAGGCAGGCTCGTTGGGATCTCGCTGGAAATCCTCGCAAAAATGATAGGTGCACATAGAGTTTTTGAGTTTGGCAGCGGGTACGGGTATTCCGCCTATTGGTTTGGCAAGGCAGTTGGACCTGATGGCCAAATTGTCTGTACAGACAGCAATCCGGTTAATCAGGAAAGGGCAGAGCAATATCTCTCTGCCATTGGAATATGGGAGCGGGTGAAGTTTTGCACGGGCTATGCTCAGGATATATTTGCACAGACTGATGGGATGTTCGATATTTGCTACAACGATGCGGATAAAGGAGGATATCCGGATATCTGGCGCATGGCCAAAGAACGTATCCGCCCTGGTGGGTTGTATATTGCCGACAACGTATTATGGCGTGGGCGAGTGGCCGTGGATGGCTCTGCAGATATTAAACCAGGCTGGACTGAAGCAATCAGAGAGCATAATCAGCTAATTTGTAAGGATCCGGAGTTTGATGCCTTTATCAATCCAACGCGTGATGGCGTTATCGTGGCGCGCAGAAAAATGGCATAATACAGCTTTGAATTATTTGTCTTTCTATTATTAATCAGTAAGGAGAACTTTTATGCAGATCCATGTGTACGATACCTATGTCAAATCCAAGCGCGGACACACTATGCATTTTGATGTGTTTACTGATGTAAGGGATGATAAGAAAGCGATTGAATTTGCCAAGGAATGGCTTGCTTCGATTGGAGAAGAGGGTGCGACGGTAACCAGTGAGGAATGTCGTTTTTGCCACAGCCAGAAAGCACCTGATGAGGTGATTGAAGCGATCAAGCAGAAAGGATATTACATTTATAAAATGGAAGGGTGTGATTAGCAGATTATCGGCAAGTCGAAGTATTGCGATAATTATGGAGCTTTATACGATGAGATGGATATTCGCAAAAATACTGATACTGTCAGCTGTTTTTTTTATGACGAGTATTACAGCGCATGCGGCTGAACCAAAATCAATCGGAGAATTTGGTGATTGGATCGCCTATGTGTACATGGAGGAAAGTAACAAGGTTTGTTATATGGTCAGCACACCCAGTAAGGAGGAAGGTAACTACACCAAGCGCGGGAGTGTTTATGCGCTGATCACCCATCGTCCCGCTGAGAAGAGCAAAAATGTGTTCAGTTTCGTTGCAGGTTACTCATTTAAACCAAACAGCGAGGTGACAGTCAGTATCGGCGGCCAGCGTTTCAAATTGTTTACTCAGAATGAAACTGCCTGGGCATCTGATTCAGCAACAGATAACAAACTGATGTCAGCGATACGCGGGGGCAATCAGATGGTGGTTAACGGGGTTTCTGCGCAGGGGACGGCAACAACTGATACTTTCGGTTTAAAAGGATCAAGTGCAGCTTATGCTGCCATTTCCAGGGAATGCGGAATTAAATGAGGCGAGGCGGTTATGGGCGATAGAATAACTATTTATCAAAAACCCACCTGCAGTAAATGCCATGAAGCATTAACTATTCTTAAGGAAAGTGGTAATGAATTCGACAGTATTAATTACTACGATACCCGACTGACCATCGACATGTTGCGCGAGATTGTTCGTAAGTTGGGTATTCCAGCAAGAGGTTTGCTGCGTGCGGATGAGCCACTTGCTATGGGTTCGGAATCAGCGAATGATGAGGAATTATTACAACTGATGGCGGCCAATCCTGATCTGATTCAGCGCCCAATTGTGATTCGCGGGGATAGTGCGGTACTGGGGCGACCCCCTGAAAAGATAAAAAAGTTACTAGATGGCTGAAAGTTCTATTTTCAGAGTGCAGGTAATTCTAATTGCCTGCACTCTGAAGTCTGGTGGTTAATCTGCAGCAACACTTCTTTGTTGAATTCTGCGTGCAGGTAACTTCTCTCGGATTCTTGCAGCTTTGCCGGTTCTATCTCTCAGGTAATAGAGCTTTGCTCGACGTACTGCACCGCGCCGTTTGACTTCCATGCTTGCAATGAGAGGAGAGTAAGTTTGGAACGTGCGTTCTACTGCTTCCCCGCTGGATATTTTTCTCACAATAAATGAGGAATTGAGTCCACGGTTGCGTTTGGCGATAACGACCCCTTCAAAGGCCTGGGTACGTTTACGATCACCTTCTACGACATTTACGTTGACCACGAGTGTATCGCCCGGCGAAAAATCGGGAATTATTTTCCCCAGCCTTTCTATTTCTTCACGTTCCAGTTGTTCGATCAAGTTCATTTCGTTGCTCCTGTTCTTTTATTGTATCTGTCGCCTGGTTGGTAATCGTCAAACATTGTAATTGCTTAAACTCCGCCAGTAATTCCTTTTCCTTGCCAGGGAGGCCTTCTGGATATTTTTTTGCTAACAAATCAGGCCTTTTTAGCCAAGTTCTACCAATTGCCTGTTGCTGGCGCCAACGCTCTATTTTTGCGTGGTCACCGGACAACAGCACTTCGGGTACTGGTTTTTCTTTATAGATATCGGGCCGGGTATAGTGTGGATATTCCAGTAAATGATCAACGTGGGAATCTTGGCTGGCTGATTGTGTATCACCCAATGCGCCAGGTAATTGCCTGATCACCGCATCAATTAAGACCATGGCCGCCAGCTCTCCACCAGAAATTACGTAATCCCCGATTGAAATTTCTTCGTCTACCTGATCTTCTATTAATCTTTCATCAATTCCTTCGTAACGACCACAAAGCAATATGACTCCATCTAGTTTGGAAATCTGCAGAATTTTTTCATGATCCAATCGCTTGCCCTGAGGGGAAAGGTAAATGACGCTGGTTCTGCTGGTTCCATTCTTGGTCTGCCGAATTTTTGCATCTGTGATGGCCAGATCCAGCGGTTCAGCCATCATGACCATGCCAGGACCTCCACCATAAGGTGCATCATCTACCGTCCGATAACGGTTTGTGGCATAGTCGCGAGGGTTCCAGGTATGCAGATGATATAAGTTATTTTTTTTTGCTCTGCCTGTGACTCCGTGTTGTGTGACGGCATCAAACATGTCGGGCAACAACGTAATGACGTCAAATTCAAACGGCATCATACAAAATTCAATAATCCAGCTCCCAATCCACCATGATTTGTCGTGATCTCAGATCTACTTGCCTGACAACCTGATCTACAAAAGGAATCAATTCTTCTTTGCCGCCGGGGAGCTGAATGCGCAATACGTCATTTGCCCCTGTTTCAAATAAGCCGGCCACAGTCCCGATAAATTCACCTTCCGTGTTAACAACACTGATTCCAATCAAATCTGACCAGTAGTAGCCCTCTTTGCCATCTTCTGATAGTTGAGGCAGTTGACTGCGTGGTACGGCAATCAGCCACCCCTTCAGTCCAGAGGCATTCGTCCGGTCGCTATATTCTTCCAACGTAATAATCAGCAAGCTGTCGTGAACAGAGAAAGAGGTCGGATGTACTATTTGCCAGCTTTTCTCATCATTGCTGAGCCACCACGCAGGATATTCCATCAATCCATCAATATGCTCGGTGAAGGGAGTAACCTTGATCTGGCCTCTAATCCCGTGTGGACCAATAACCCTACCCAATACAACCATTGACTCCTCGTTTATGAGAAGCCCGGCTTCACTCTGATGGCTAGGCGGGTTTTTGCTGTCTGCCAAACTGTTTAACGAGCCTGGAGACGGTACTAGATAGCTGTGCTCCTTGGGATTGCCAGTGGTTCAGGCGATCCATCTGAATACGCAAACTTTCTTCGCCACCCGTAGCCCGAGGGTTGTAGAATCCCACGCGTTCTATAAATTTTCCGTCCCGATGGCGACGGGAATCGGCCACTACCATATTGTAAAAAGGACGCTTCTTAGCACCACCTCGTGCCAGTCTTACTACTACCATGTTGCCCCTTGTGTAAAGTGGTTATTTGTTAACTAAAACCTGTAATTCTATGGCAATTTTCATATACTTAGCAAGTAATAAATTAAATTGCAATCCGGTGGCTATGTATTTAAAAGGGATCGGCCAAATTAAGGTAATCGGTGATATTAATATAATCATTCAAGTAAAAGTGTATCGTGAACAATACAATGATTTGATTCTAATAAGGTAGCTGTAAAAGTCATGAAAAATTCAGATCAGAGTTATTACTTGATTAAAGAGCTGCTTGCAGAGGCCAATCGTTGCGTGGCATGTGGATTGTGTTTGCCGCATTGTCCTACTTATCACTTGACGCATTCCGAGGCGGATTCTCCGCGAGGACGTATTGCACTGATGAGTGGGGTTGCTAATAAGCATATTCCATTGAATGAGAGATTTGTTCAGCATATGGATCGCTGTCTTACTTGTCGTGCCTGCGAGAGTGTGTGTCCAAGTAACGTCGCCTATGGTCGCTTGATTAATAATGCGCGTGCCATGATTCGCGAAAACTCATCCTTTGTTCAAAAAGAAAATCAAAGTGGAAAGAGTTGGTTGAGGGATTTGCTGGAACGAGAGCTGGTTGCGAAATCTGCTCGATTTGACATATTGCGGCCAGCGTTGCGTCTATTGGTCAGGAATGGTTTGCTGTCGTTGTTGTTACGGTTGAATGTACTGAAAAGAAATGCCCTGGCTCAGTCTCTGCTATTTCTGACAACACGCAATCTACCGGGGCAAATATGGCGTGGCTCATACCCGGCCAAGGGTTTTCTGCGCGGCGAGGTGGCGTTGTTTCTGGGTTGTGTTGCAAGGCTGGTTGATACCGAAACACTGCTTTCAACCATATCCATATTGAACCAGCTGGGTTATACAGTGCATGTGCCAAGTGCACAAACGTGTTGTGGAGCGCTTTATCAACATAGTGGTCAGGTTGATGCGGCAATGTCGCTGGCTCAACAAAATCTCCGTGCTTTTGAGGGGTTGAATATTCAGGCAATTATCAGTACTGCTTCCGGTTGTGGTGTTCAATTGGCAGAGTATTCGTCACGATTAGAAGATGCCGGGTTTTCTGTGCCGGTAATGGATATTAGTCAATTCCTCGATGCGCAGGTATGGGATGAAATCAGTTTTGTGCCCTTGTCGCGAAAAATAGCGGTGCATGAGCCTTGTACGTTGCGCAATACACTGCGTGCTTCAGGCTATCTGTATTCTGTGCTGCAACATATTCCGGGAATTGAAGTAGTGGAACTTCCTGGTAACGATCGGTGTTGCGGCGCGGCCGGTACCTATTTTCTTGATCAGCCAGAATTTGCAGGAGCTTTGCTTGATGAAAAATTACAAATTTTTGAACAGACCGGGGCTGATTGCCTGGTGACGGCGAATATCGGTTGTGCCTTGCATATTGCTAACGGGTTGGTGAGAAAGGGGAGAAATATAGAGGTTTTGCATCCGGTAACGTTGCTTGCACGGCAAATGCGTATAAAATGAAAAGTAGATTGTTCTGGCTCAAGACGGGAAAAAGAGATTAATGGAGGAATTTTTATGTTGAATGTTGATAAATTGATTATTAGTTTTGATAACGCTCTGCGTACATTACTGGCTCCTGCAGCTACTTTGCGTCCGATTCCGGGGAAGGATCTGCCTGAGAATGAGTTGAGTAAGATTGAAAAACGTGAATCTGCAGCACTGATGCGAATTAATCATGTAGGTGAGGTCTGTGCCCAGGCGCTTTATCAGGGGCAGGCGTTGACGGCACGCAATGAGCAGGTACGTCAAGCACTGGATCAGGCTGCGCGTGAGGAAACGGAACATCTTGCTTGGACAGAGCGCCGAATTGCGGAGCTGGGCGGGCATAAAAGTTTTCTGAATCCGTTGTGGTATGGAGGATCCTTTGCGCTGGGATTGGTGGCAGGTGCGCTTGGAGATAAATGGAATCTTGGTTTTCTGGCTGAAACAGAGCGTCAGGTTGAAGCGCATCTGGCAGACCATTTGCAGCGATTGCCTCATCAGGATGTTCGCAGCCGGGCCATCGTGTCGCAGATGAAGGTCGATGAAGCATGCCATGCTACCATGGCGGTTTCGTATGGAGGTGGACCATTGCCTGTGCCGGTTAAGGCCGTCATGAAATTCAGCTCCGGAATCATGACACGTACCGCATACTGGGTATAAGTGCGGTAAATTTTTATAGATGTCGCAATCGTAATGCAAACCATCAACCTGACCGATCATTTTCTGATTGCTATGCCGAGATTGGAGGACTCGTTCTTTGCCAAAACGTTAACCTATATTTGCGAGCATAACGAACAGGGTGCTTTGGGCATGGTTGTGAATCGACCGACTGATTTATCGGTGGGAAAACTGCTGATGCAATTAGGTATATCCCCCCAGGACCCCGCTCTTTCCAATTTGCCGGTATTGTTGGGGGGGCCGGTGCAAGTCGATAATGGATTTGTATTGCACGAACCGGTTGGAGCATGGAGGTTTACGTTGTCTTCCAATGTGGTGACTGGTCTGACCGCTTCTATTGATATTTTGCAAGCGGTTGCTGATTGTCAGGGGCCAGAGAAAATCCTGGTTGCGCTCGGTTATTCAGGCTGGGCGGCTGGGCAACTCGAACAGGAGCTGGCGCAGAATGCCTGGCTGACTGTACCCGCTCAATCCCGGATATTGTTTGAACTCTCTTTTGAAGAGCGACTACCTGCTGCCATGAAATTGCTGGGGATTGATTTTTTCAATTTGTCCAATGAAGTTGGCCATGCCTGATTCTGCCGAAGAAACTATATCTGACATGGCAAGCGTTATTTTATCCGGCACTGTGCTTGCTTTCGATTTTGGTGTGCGACGTATAGGGGTGGCTATTGGCGAATATGAATTGCGATTAGCTCATCCTTTGATGACAATTGATCAGGCGATGACTAAGCCCCGTTTTGAAAAGATTGCCGAATTAATCGAGACATGGCAACCGGTTTTGCTGGTGGTGGGGTTATCGGTTCATGCCGATGGTGCTGAACATGAGATAACCCGATTATGTCAACGTTTTGCGAGGCGACTGGAAGGACGATTCGGAATTCCGGTGGCGATGGAAGACGAGCGTTATACGACAGCGATTGCTCGTTTAACGTTGGAAGAAGTAGGCATTACAGGCAGAAAACAGCGGCCAATGCTTGATCAGATTGCAGCACAACATATCCTTCAAACTTTCTTTGATTCATCTCATGCAGCTTCCTGATGCCGAACAGCTACTGACACTGCTTATCGAAAAAATCCGATTGGATGTCACTGATAAAACGACTATTGTGGGTATTCATACCGGGGGGGCTTGGCTGGCTAGGCGTATTCATCAGGCATTGAAGATCACGCAGCCGGTAGGGGTGCTGGATATTTCTTTTTACCGTGATGATTACAGTAAAATCGGCCTTCATCCACAGGTCAGGCCTTCCCAGCTCCCTTTTGAAGCTGAAAATAGTCACATCATTCTGGTGGATGATGTGCTCTATACAGGTAGAACCATCCGTGCTGCGATAAATGAATTGTTTGATTACGGTCGACCGGCCAGTATCCATCTGGCTGTTCTGGTGGATCGTGGCGGACGGGAGTTGCCGATTGCTGCACGGTATACAGGAGCCGTACTGACTTTGCCGGAAAGCAGCATGCTTGAACTGAGACAGGCGGATGATGGAAAACTGAGCCTGGATTTGCGTAGCATAGTAACTGAGTAATGTATATTCTGGGAGCCTACCAGCAGATTACCTCCCTTGTACTTTCATCAATATTGCCGGTCTGCTTTAAATCGCGGATTATGCTGTTGTTATCCAGATGACTCGGACTGTTTTGTGCGAACAGATTTTATTTGTTGATATTTAAAACAAATATGTATTGTTGTAATTCTTTCGGAATTCCTGCGTAATGAGTATACATCCGCAGTTGAATAAAAATGGGGAGCTGCAGCATCTGCTTACGACAGAGGGGTTACCTGCTGCGATTTTGCACCATATCCTTGATACAGCGGAGTCATTCACCGGCGTGACAGAGCGGGATATCAAGAAAATTCCCCTGCTGCGAGGTAAATCAGTATTCAACCTGTTTTTTGAGCCGAGTACCCGCACTCGCACAACTTTCGAAATTGCGGCAAAACGCCTTTCAGCGGATGTAATCAATCTTAGTATGGCAGTTTCATCCCAGACCAAAGGGGAAACTTTACTGGATACGGTGAACAACCTGTCTGCTATGCATGCGGATATGTTTGTGGTGCGCCACAACCAGAGTGGTGCAGCGCATCTGATCGCTCGTCATGTCGGCCCGGAAATTCATGTTATTAATGCCGGTGATGGATGGCATGCGCACCCTACGCAGGCATTGCTTGATATGTTTACCATCCGTCGTTACAAACAGGATTTTCATACACTGCGTGTGGCAATTATTGGAGATATTCTGCATTCCCGAGTAGCGCGTTCACAGATTCACGCACTGACAACACTGGGGGTACCGGAAATTCGTGTTATTGCACCCAAGACGTTGTTGCCGGCACGGGTTGAGCGGCTTGGTGTGCATGTTTACCACAACATGACACAAGGCTTGAAAGATGTAGATGTGCTGATGATGCTGCGATTGCAGCATGAACGTATGGAATCTGCGCATTTACCCAGCACCGAAGAATATTTCAAGTATTACGGACTAACACCGGGAAAACTTTTGTTGGCCAGATCTGATGCGATTGTGATGCACCCTGGTCCGATGAATCGCGGTGTGGAAATTGATTCGGAGGTGGCTGACGGCTCTCAATCGGTCATTCTACCCCAGGTAGGTTTTGGTATTGCTGTTCGCATGGCAGTCATGTCGATTCTCGCTGGAAATTAACGCTCGTATCCTCTTATGCATATTTGTATCCGAAATGGCCGTCTGATTGACCCTGACAGCGGTATGGATCGTATTGGCGATCTTTATCTGGCTGAAGGCAAGATTATGTCAATCGATTCCCGGCCTGAACATTTTCATGATGATCGGGAGATTGATGCAAGCGGATTGGTTGTATGCCCCGGTTTGGTTGATTTATCCGCACGTTTGCGTGAACCTGGGCTTGAGTATATGGCCACCCTGGAGTCGGAGCTGGAAGCCGCAGTAGCGGGAGGAGTAACCAGCCTCGCGTGCCCCCCGGATACAGATCCACCATTGGATGAACCGGGTCTGGTGGAGATGCTGAAGCATCGTGCGCGTAATCTTGATCGGGCACGAGTCTACCCGGTAGGAGCGCTGACTCAAGGACTTAAAGGTGAACGATTAACGGAAATGGTTGAGTTGCATGATGCCGGGTGTGTTGCTTTTAGCCAGGCAGATGCACCGATTGCCAACCTGCATGTATTGATGCGAGCCATGCAGTATGCTGCCACTTTCGGTTTCAAAGTCTGGTTGCGCCCTCAGGATATGTATCTGGCCAATCATGGTGTTGCCCATGATGGGGAGGTTGCCACTCGTTTAGGATTGCCAGCAATACCTGTATGTGCGGAGACAATTGCGCTCACGGATATTTTGTCCCTGATGAAAGAAACTGGTGCCAGCGCACATCTATGCCGTATTTCCAGTGCCGAGGGCGTAGCGCTGGTACGTGCAGCCAAGCAGCAAGGTTTGCCGCTAACTTGTGATGTTTCCATCCACCATGTACATCTGGTTGATATGGATATTGGCTTTTTTGATGCGAACTGTCATCTTATGCCACCACTCAGAGGTCTGGCGGACAGGGATGCATTACGCGCAGGGCTGATGGATGGGGCGATTGATACGATCTGCTCGGATCATGCACCCGTGGATGATGATGCCAAGCTGCTACCCTTTGCCCAGGCCGAAACTGGCGCAACCGGATTGGAGCTGTTGCTGCCGCTTACGCTGAAATGGGCAATGGAAAGCAGATTATCATTACCAGAAGCGCTGGCAAGAATTACATCGTATCCGGCTCGTATACTGGGAATTGATGCCGGGCGATTGGTGGCAGGTGCTCCAGCTGATTTATGTATTTTTGATCCTGATGCGTACTGGGTTGTCAGTAATGCTGAGTTGAAAAGTCAGGGCAAGAATACACCTTTTCTTGGAATGGAGCTATGTGGTCGCACCCGGTTTACGTTGATTAGCGGGCATGTTGTGTATGGCTAGTAGCACATATGCCTGAAGCCTATAGATTTCATCCAGATCATATTGAAATCAGGATGATTCGATAACTAACAAAATACCCTGAGACCGCACATTAATAATAAACCCTTTGAATATATAACTGATATGAAGAACCCGTTACTTGATTTTTCCACGTTGCCACATTATGAGGAAATCCGAAATGAACATATTGCGCCAGCCATAGATGAGCTATTGCGTGATTGCCGTGCAGTGATGAATGCAGTCAAAAATACATCGGAAGTCCCGAATTGGCAGGATTTTGTGCAACCAATGGTGGATGTGAATGAACGTCTGTCGCGTGCATGGGGGCAGGTGACACATTTGAATGCAGTCATGAATAATCCGGAGTTGCGTGAAATCTATAATGCCAATCTGCCGCGTGTTACGCAGTACTATGCTGAGTTATCACAAGACCCAGTATTATTTGAGAAATTTAAGCAATTGCGAACAGATTCGGCGTTCAATAATTTGAGTCAGGCACGCAGGAAAATTGTAGAAAACCAATTGCGAGATTTTCGGTTGGGGGGGGCTGAATTATCACCTGAAGATAAAGCACGGTTTATGCAAATTCAAGAAGAGCTGTCAGCATTGAGTGCAAAATTCAGTGATAACCTGCTTGATGCAACCAATGCATTTTTCTTGTTGATAGAAAACCGGAGTGAGCTGGCCGGGATTCCGGAAGATATATTGCAGGCAGCCAGTGAAGCAGCAGCTAAAGATACCTTAATTACTGTGCCGAGCTGGAAATTTACGCTACATGCTCCATCCTATCTGCCGGTTATGCAGTACGCAGATAACCGTAGTTTGCGCGAACAGATGTACCGGGCATATACAACGCGAGCCAGTGAGCTTGAAGTCAGTCCAGATCAGACTGTGAAGCGTGACAACATGCCTTTGATCGAACAGATCCTGCGTTTGCGTCAGGAAGAAGCCAAATTGCTAGGTTATGATTGCTATGCGCAGGTATCTCTTGCCCCCAAGATGGCAGAAACACCGCAGCAGGTGCTGGATTTTTTGAATGAACTGGCTGCTAAAGCGAGACCCTATGCGGAAAGAGATCTGGTGGAACTACGTCAGTTTGCAGCTGATAAACTAAAGCTGACCCAACTTGAGGCGTGGGATATTGCCTATGTTAGTGAAAAGCTGCGGATCGAGCGTTATGCTTTTTCTGATCAGGAAGTCAAGCAATATTTTCCAGAAAACAAGGTGTTATCCGGTATGTTCGGGTTGGTGGAAACGCTGTACGGGATACATATCAGTGAAGCAGAGCAGGCGCGTAATGTTCAGCGTTGGCACCAGGATGTAAGGTTTTTCGATATTACTGACGGTGAAGGCGATGTGTTGGGACAATTCTATCTGGATCTTTATGCTCGTCCTGGCAAGCGTGGAGGAGCGTGGATGGATGATGCCGTAACGCGGCGACGAATTGAGGTGCCAGAAATCGGCCGTTCTGAAATCCAGGTGCCAGTTGCTTACCTCACCTGTAATTTTTCTGCGCCGGTGACGATCAATGGCCATTTGCGCCCTGCGTTGTTTACGCATGATGAGGTCATTACACTGTTTCACGAGTTTGGTCATGGATTGCACCACTTGCTGACGCAGATGGATGAACTGGGGGTTTCCGGTATTAACGGCGTCGAGTGGGATGCGGTCGAACTGCCAAGCCAGTTCATGGAGAACTTTTGCTGGGAATGGGAGGTGTTGCGCGATATGGCTGCGCATGTGGAAACTGGAGATCCGTTACCACGCACATTATTCGACAAGATGCTCGCAGCCAAGAATTTTCAGAGTGGTCTTCAAACTTTACGTCAGATCGAATTTGCCTTGTTTGACATGCATCTGCACACTGATTTTGATCCACTGGGCAGCGAGACCGTGTTGCAGCGTCTGGATAAAATCCGTCAGCAGATAGCGGTTATTATTCCACCAGCTTTCCACCGGTTTCCGAGCAGCTTTGGACATATATTTGCTGGGGGTTATGCAGCTGGTTATTACAGCTATAAATGGGCAGAAGTATTGTCTGCCGATGCTTATAGCCTGTTTGAGGAAAATGGTGTTGGCCAAGTGGTTAATGCGAAGACTGGCGAGCGTTTCTGGCATGAAGTTCTTGCTGTAGGCGGTAGCCGTCCTGCGCTTGAGTCATTTGTTGCGTTTCGCGGACGCGAGCCAAAAATTGATGCGCTATTGCGCCATCATGGGATGGTGGTTTGAGTAATTTTTGTATCTTTGGCGTGTTCAATATTGTTGTCAAATAACCTAGTGAGAAGCCTTGCCGAAAACAGTAGTGCTATTTCTCTGACAGGTAGCGCGATGCTCAGTGTAAAGGGCGAGCAGTTTCTGGAAAAGCTCCCGTACTCATGTATAATTAACTTTAGCGGTGTGGAATCAATTCGAACCGCTTTTTTTCTGTCTGTCTGCGTTTTGCTACAAATCATTGGGGAGTCCTGTGTCTAACCGTCCGCGCGCTGTACTTGTTTTGGCTGATGGTACTGTTTTTCATGGGGACTCAATTGGTGCCGAAGGTGTGGCTACCGGGGAAGTGGCCTTTAATACGGCTATGACCGGCTACCAGGAAATTCTTACCGATCCGTCTTACTGCCGCCAGATTGTTACACTGACTTATCCGCATATTGGCAATACCGGTGTTAATGACGAAGATATTGAATCTACGATAGATTCCAAAGTTATTCATGCGGCAGGGTTGGTGATTCGAGATTTGCCACTCATTGCCAGCAGTTGGCGCAGTCGCCAATTATTGCCAGATTTTCTCAAGCAGCATAATGTTCCAGCGATTGCCGAGATCGATACTCGTAAGCTCACACGTATTTTAAGAATCAAAGGTGCTCAGGCAGGTTGCATCATGGCTGGTCATATCGATGAAATCGAGGCTTTACAACAAGCACGGACTTTTCCCGGTCTGACTGGAATGGATCTGGCGCGCGTGGTTAGCTGTAACCAATCATGGGAATTCAGTGAAGGGGAATGGGATCCGAAAACAGGCTATCAGACTGTAAGTGAGCGTCAATACCGGGTTGTTGTGTTGGATTTTGGTGTCAAGCGTACGATTTTGCGTAAACTGGTTGAGCGAGGTTGTCACGTTATTGTCTATCCTGCTCAAACTCGGATTGAGGAGATTCTTGCTGCCAAACCTGATGGAGTAGTGCTTTCCAATGGCCCGGGTGATCCGGAAGCCTGTGGTTATGCGATTGCTACTACACGCGCATTGCTGGAAAGTGGAGTTCCTGTATTTGGAATTTGTCTGGGCCATCAGCTGGTTGCTTTAGCGATTGGTGCCAAAACGATCAAGATGCGATTTGGTCATCATGGTGCTAATCACCCGGTGTTGGATGTTGATAGCAATCGGGTGATGATTACCAGCCAGAATCACGGGTTTGCAGTCGCTACCGACACCTTGCCTGCTAATGCACGCGTTACTCATCATTCATTGTTCGACGGGAGTCTTCAGGGTTTCGAACTGACAGATCATCCTGTTTTCTGTTTCCAAGGACATCCTGAAGCAAGTCCAGGGCCTCAGGATGTTGATTATTTATTCAGTCGTTTCGTCAGTCGGATGGCGGAAAACAAGCAACCAGCCTGAGTCATCAGAACAATCTTCTACTTAAATGCCTAAGCGTACCGATCTGAAATCCATCCTCATTATTGGTGCCGGGCCGATTGTTATCGGTCAGGCATGTGAATTTGACTATTCTGGTGTGCAAGCCTGCCGGGCATTACGAGAAGAAGGTTATCGTGTCATTCTGATCAATTCCAATCCGGCGACGATCATGACTGATCCGGAGTTGACCGATGCTACCTATATAGAACCGATTACTTGGCAGGTAGTAGAAAAGGTAATCGAGATAGAACGACCGGATGCATTACTGCCGACTATGGGTGGGCAAACTGCACTTAATTGTGCTTTGGACCTGGTTCGACATGGCGTACTGGAAAAATACGGTGTGGTACTTATTGGCGCTTCTCGTGAAGCCATTGATATGGCGGAGGATCGTGAGAAATTTAAGCAGGCGATGACGCGGATAGGGTTGCAATCGGCGCGTTCTGCTATGGCGCACAGTATGGAAGAAGCCATGCGGGCGCAAGCAGTGATTGGTTACCCGGTAATTATCCGACCTTCTTTTACGTTAGGGGGGAGTGGTGGCGGTATTGCCTATAATCGGGAAGAATTTGTAGAGATCTGTGAGCGTGGCCTGGAGGCTTCACCCACACGGGAATTGTTGATCGAAGAATCTGTTATCGGCTGGAAAGAATTTGAAATGGAAGTTATCCGTGATAAACAGGATAACTGCATCATTGTCTGCGCCATCGAGAATGTTGATCCTATGGGTGTTCATACGGGCGATTCGATCACTGTTGCACCTGCCCAGACACTGACAGACAAAGAATATCAGCGCATGCGTGATGCTTCCATTGCGGTGCTTAGGGAGATCGGAGTGGAAACGGGTGGTTCCAACGTCCAGTTTGCCATTAATCCTGAAAATGGAAACATGCTTGTGATCGAAATGAATCCACGGGTATCACGTTCATCTGCGCTGGCTTCGAAAGCGACGGGTTTTCCTATTGCCAAGGTTGCAGCCAAATTGGCGGTTGGTTATACACTTAATGAGCTGGGTAACGATATAGCAGATGGTGTTATTCCGGCCTCGTTTGAGCCGACTATTGATTATGTGGTAACCAAGGTGCCGCGTTTTGCGTTCGAGAAGTTTCCACAGGCGAATGATCGTCTGACGACACAAATGAAATCAGTAGGTGAGGTCATGGCGATTGGCCGCACTTTTCAGGAGTCACTACAGAAGGCATTGCGCGGATTAGAAACCGGTGTGGATGGATTGGATGAAAAAACTGCAGATACCGAGATCATTAAAGCTGAATTGGGCCACCCGGGGCCAGAACGGTTATGGTATGTTGCTGATGCCTTCCGTTGCAATGTTCCTTTTGATGAGGTTCATGCGCTTACCCGAATTGACCCCTGGTTTCTGGTGCAGATTGAGGATCTGGTAAGGCAAGAGCAAGCACTTACGGGCAGGCAGCTGGCTACGCTAGACCGGAGCGAACTGCGCCAATTGAAGCGCAGTGGCTTCTCGGATCGGCGTTTGGCGGTGCTGCTTGATACAAGCCAAAGCAAGGTGCGTGCCAGACGACATCAGCTGGACTTGCGCCCGGTCTACAAGCGAGTAGATACTTGTGCAGCCGAATTTGATACGCAGACAGCCTACATGTACTCAACCTATGAGGAAGAGTGCGAATCTCGCCCATCTGATAAAAAGAAAATCATGGTACTGGGCGGTGGGCCGAATCGTATCGGTCAGGGTATTGAATTTGATTATTGTTGTGTACACGCAGCCTTGGCATTGCGTGAAGACCAGTATGAAACAATCATGATTAACTGTAATCCGGAAACCGTTTCAACGGATTATGATGTTTCGGATCGGCTGTATTTTGAGCCCCTTACGCTTGAAGATGTGCTGGAAATTGTCGCAGTAGAAAAACCGGTTGGTGTCATTGTGCAATATGGCGGTCAGACTCCGCTGAAGCTGGCGCGTGAGCTGGAAGAAAATGAAGTGCCTATTATTGGTACAAGCCCGGATATGATTGACTGTGCCGAGGATCGTGAGCGATTCCAGGCGATGCTGCAGGGTTTGGGGCTTAAGCAACCTCCTAATTTTACCGCGCGTACTCCAGAAACAGCTTTGGCAGCAGCGGATAATATCGGTTATCCACTTGTCGTCAGACCAAGCTATGTATTGGGCGGACGCGCTATGGAAATTGTGCATGAGGCGCGTGATCTGGAGCGTTATATGCAGGAAGCCGTGAAGGTATCCAATGATTCACCCGTGCTGTTGGATCATTATCTTAACAATGCGATTGAGGTGGATGTTGATGCGATTTTTGACGGAGAAACCGTTCTGGTAGGCGGGATTATGGAACATATTGAGCAGGCTGGCGTTCATTCTGGCGACTCTGCCTGTTCGTTACCTCCTTTTAGTCTTTCCACTTCTTTGCAAGATGAGTTGCGTAGGCAAACCGGGGCCATGGCACGTGCGCTGAATGTCAGAGGGCTGATGAACATACAGTTCGCCATACAGGATAATGTTGTATATGTACTGGAAGTTAACCCCAGAGCATCGCGCACAGTTCCCTTTGTTTCTAAAGCGACCGGTTTGCAGCTGGCTAAAATTGCGGCCCGTTGTATGGCGGGAAGAACATTGGCTGATCAGGGTATTACCAGAGAAGTCCACCTAGCCCATTTTTCAGTAAAAGAGGCTGTTTTCCCATTTGCTAAGTTTTCAGGAGTCGATACCATACTTGGGCCGGAGATGAAATCGACTGGTGAGGTAATGGGAATCGGTAAAACCTTTGCAGAAGCATTTTTCAAATCACAACTTGCAGCAGGTGTTCAATTACCTGTTTCAGGCAATGTGTTTATCAGTGTCAGGGATGGTGACAAGCCGGAGGTTGTTTCGATCGCTGCGAGATTGATCAAACTGGGATTTTCGCTTTATGCTACGAAAGGTACGGCATACAGCCTATCTCAGGCTGGATTGCCAGTTGTGACTGTCAATAAAGTGGCTGAGGGCCGGCCGCATATTGTAGATATGATCAAGAATGGTGAAATCTCTCTGATCCTCAATACAGTCTCCAATAAGAGGAGTGCTGTGCGTGACTCATATTCGATTCGGCGTGCCGCTTTGCAGGCCAGAACGACTTATTATACAACGGTAGCTGGTGCGCGTGCCGCCTGTACAGGCATGGCAAATTGCCAGGAGTTGTGGGTTTATCGTTTGCAAAATCTTGTCTCCTAGGCAACAATACTCTTCAAGTTTTATGAATTCCTGCTTAAAGCTATTTCTGGTAATTAATCCCTTGCTTCTTCAATCAGATGTGGCTATGAATTCATAATTTGTAACATTAAAATGATTCGTTATTATTTAACAGATTCAACAGATTCTGTTTTTTATTGTTTTTCATAGAAAGAGAAATTAAGTTATGAATGCTATTCCAATTACGCAATCTGGTGCAGAGAAGTTGCGTGCTGAGTTGCATGAAATGAAGACTGTTCATCGTCCTGCAATAATTGCTGCTATTGCAGAAGCTCGTTCCCATGGAGATTTGTCCGAGAATGCTGAATATGATGCTGCAAAAGAAAAGCAGGGATTCATAGAAGGACGTATTGCGGAGTTGGAAAGTAAGCTATCTAATGCTCAAATTATTAATCCTGCAGCATTGAATGCGGATGGTGCATGTGTATTTGGCGCAACTGTTGATCTCGTGGATCTGGATACTAATACGGCAGTTACCTATCAGGTTGTGGGAGATGATGAAGCTGATATTAAGGAAGGTAAAATCTCTATCAGCTCTCCTATTGCGCGGGCATTAATTGGTAAATATGCGGGAGATGTGGCTGAAGTTCAAGCTCCTGGTGGTATCCGGGAATATGAAATATTGGATGTTAAATATATTTGAGTATCAGTCTTTTGTTAATCTTCAGAAATTAAAGTGGGTATACCATCTCTGGCTTGAATTGCTGACTCCAGAGCTTGTTGGTCGATTTTGATATTCCGTGTTATTCTACCGTCAGTATCCTTCGATGTTCTTTCGAAGAATTCCAAAATTGTGCGATGGATTTCCTGTTCAAAGTCGAGAGGTGTAATATTTTCTTCCTCCAGTGGTGGGTGAAGCTCGATGTATAAGAGATCACCCTGCCATCCCAGTTTGATAGGCTGATTGACTATTTGTACCGGCGTGCCTGTAGGAATAAGATTAAACAGTTCCTCGATATCTTCCGGATATAGGCGCATGCAGCCATGTGTGACACGCATCCCTACACCAAGCGGCTTGTTGGTGCCGTGGATGAGGTATCCAGGCAAGCCCAGATAGAGTGCATATTTCCCGAGAGGGTTGTCCGGTCCGGCTGGAACGACATCCAATAACGGAGGCCTGCCTTCCTCTATTGCTTCTTTCCGGAGTGATTGGGGGGGGGTCCATGTAGGGTCTTTTTGTTTTCTGACGATAGTGGTTTTGCCCAGCGGTGTGTTCCAATCCATCCTGCCAATACTGACAGGATGAGTAATAATCTCTGGTTTTTGCCCTTTTATTGGTTTGGGGAAATAATAAAGCCGCATTTCTGGTAGATTTATTACAAGTCCGGTACGTTCAGCCTGAGGAATGATAAAGCGCAGTGGCAAAATAACTTTTGCCCCTTCTTCAGGCAGCCAGCGATTTACATTGGGGTTGGCCAGCATCATTTCATCCTGGCCAATGTCATAACGGCGCGCCACATCGAGTAGAGTTTCAGAGCGACTGGCTGTGACTGTCTGAATTTGCCCGAAAATGTCTATGTCATCGGGTGGGCGTACCCAGCTGCCAGCATAAACACAAGGCATGAGTGACAACATCATGAACAGTAGCAATAAGCTGATTCTAAGTGTCTGTATATTTTGTTGTTTCATTCTATATCGTGTTGTTTGCCTGAGGGTGATAGCATCATTAAATTTATTTCCGTTTGAATAACAGGTTGGTTATTTTACCTATACTATGGCCGAATATTTAGAAGCATCAGATTAGTTATAAGAATTTATGACATCGTCTATATGATATTCGCGAGAATACTACAAATGAGTATGTGCAGATGTATCTGTTTAACGTCGATGAATCGCGGTAAATCTAACTACTGAAGAAGGAGTTTTTAATCAAGCCCTTTGCAAGACACTACAGAAAAATTCGTGAGAATGGGCTCCATGGATGGATCCGTGATATTGCGCTTGTTATGAATATGAATTTATTGCCTTCGTTGCAGCAGTCATCTCGTTTCGCAGAACACAGTGTGTGACTATATAGATGAACCAAGTAAGCATGCTGCGTAAACGTTTATTTTGGAAGTGACTGTTGCTATAATACAACACTAAATTCGGTGTTGTCTTGACAGTTAAACAGCGCTTCTATAAGCTCGCAGCCCATACATATCATGAAGTGAATACGGTGCGTGGAGCAAGATAGGCTTTTGATTATCTTGGCTAAATTGATTAATTCTTTAGTGCGCGCATTCGATCTATTCAGCAAATTGGCCATAAAATATTTCTAGGGGAAGATTTTGAGTTCGATAATAGCCAAATTGGATGTTCTGCCGGCGCAAGAAGGTAATTCCCTATCTTCCGAAGCAGGTGTTGTTTCGGCAACGCCCACAATTAATTTGTTGAACCAGAGAAGAGCTGATTTTACAACATTGGTGGAGTCGCTTGAGTACGCAGCACAAGGAGAAACTGGACATAACTTCTATGACGCGAAAGGTAATCTCAAGTCTGTACTTACATATAAAAATTTATGCGCTAATGCAAAAATAATTGCAAGACGGCTGTCTGGCCTTGGGCTGGCACGCAACAGCCGCGTTGCTCTGATCGCTGATACTACTCCGGAGTTTGTTGAGCTGTTTTTTGCCTGCCGGTTTGCGGGCCTTGTTCCATTTGCCATGCCGGTGCCCGTTAATCTTGGTAGCCGTGCGATTTATGTACAGCAGTTAAAAGGGATGCTTGGGGGCAGTGGGGCAAGCGTTGCAATAGCTAATCTTGATTTTATTGAGTTTCTCAATGAGGTAGTTGAGAGTCTGGGAAGCAGTGAACTCAAATGGAGTGGCACACCTGAGCAATTGAATCTATTACCTGAAGCTGATGTGGCGCTTTCTCCAAATACCCCGGATGAAACGGCTTATCTGCAATTTACTTCCGGCAGTACTCGTTTGCCGAGAGGAGTAGTTATTACTGAGCGGGCTTTAATGACTAATCTGCGTGGCATCGTTTGCAATGGTCTTGATGTGAGACCCGGTGATCGATGCGCTTCGTGGCTACCTTTTTACCATGATATGGGTTTGGTTGGCTTGGTGTTGGCTCCTTTGGCTGCCCAGTTATCCGTTGATTATTTGGCAACCCGGGATTTCGCTGTTCGTCCTTTGCAATGGCTTAAATTGATCAGTCGTAATCGCTGTACTATTGCCTTTAGTCAGCCTTTTGGTCTCAAGTTATGCACTTTGCGCGCACGCGATTCTGATTTAATGGATCTGGACTTAAGTTGCTGGCGTGCCGCTGGTGTTGGGGCTGAGATGATCCGGCTCGATACATTGAAAAGTTTTTCAGCCAAGTTTTCAGCAGCGGGATTTAATGAAGATGCTTTCTTGCCTTGTTATGGTCTGGCTGAATCTACTTTGGCTGTGTCTTTCCCTGATATCAATCAAGGAGTGAAAAGTTTACGTGTAGATGCCAAGACTTTGATCGAAAAAAAGATAGCAGTAAGAGTTCAGGCAGATGGCAGGAAATTTAATGAGTTTGTGAATTGCGGACGTCCGTTGCCAGGCCATGAAATCAGAGTTGTCGATGACGCTGATCAGGAAGTTCCCCATTTGATGGTGGGTAGTATTCTAGTCAAAGGGGAAAGTGTGATGAATGGCTACTTTAACAACGCGGAAGAGACTGCCAGAGCGATCAGATCAGATGGATGGTTAGATACTGGAGATATTGGTTTTCTGTTTGAAGGTGATTTATATATCACAGGGAGACGAACAGATGTCATTATTGTTAATGGTAGAAATATTCGAGCGCAGGATGTGGAAGAACTGGCTGAACAGCAGCCAGAAGTCAGAACCCGTGAAGCTTCTGCTTTTGGAATCAGCGATGAAAATGGCTCGACGTCAGTCGTTTTGGTTGTGGAATGCAGGCTGGCTTCAGCAGTAGATCGACAAGCACTCATTAACAGGCTTCAGCAGATGGTATATATGGCATTTGGGGTAAGTTGTTTGGTTGAGCTGGTGCCCCCACATACTTTGCCACGGACATCTTCAGGAAAATTATCGCGCTTTGCGGCACGACAGGGGTTTTTGCGGCGTACAAATATGGAACAACCTGCTGCTACCAGTTATACAGTCGGCTAATAGAATAGCTAATCCTTCATCAGTAAAATCTGCTTATTTCTTTAGGGGAAGGAGTCAAAAGATTTCTTCTCGCATCCGGTAGTACTTTATGGTTAGAACTGTTGCAGTAACAGGTGCTACAGGATTTATTGGCCGCATACTTATTGCTAAGTTGGCTGAATCTGGATGGAAAATCCGTGCATTGGCAAGATGTATATCTTCACAAAAAGATAGTCCATTCATAGAGTGGATTTCTGGAGATCTTGGTTGTAATAATGCGTTGCGTGACCTTGTTTCTGGCGCTGAAGCTGTTATACATTGTGCCGGTGTAGTCAAAGGAAAATCTTGGGATGATTTCTACCAGACCAATGTAATTGGAACGAGAAATATATTACGGGTAGCTTCTGACTCAACTTCTTGCTCAAGATTTTTACACATTTCTTCTCTGGCAGCGCGTGAACCACTTCTTTCCTGGTATGCACGAAGCAAATTTGAGGCCGAAGAACAAATCCCGAGATTTTCTGGACGGTTAGCATCTGTTATATACAGGCCAGCTGCAGTTTACGGCCCTGGTGACAAAGCGATGCTACCTTTTTTTCGATCTATGCGATACGGTATACTCCCTGTTCCTGGAAATCCGGATAATCGTTTCGGCTTGATACATGTTGATGATTTGGTTGCTGCTATTTATTGCTGGCTTGAGACAACCCGTCCCGTGGGCGGTATTTATGCAATTGATGACGGCACATCAGATGGGTACAACTATACATCGATAGCCATGATTGCACAGCAAGTTCTAGGGAAGCCGGTACGTTGTTTCCAGATACCGGCAAGCAGTATATGTATGTTGGCTCGTTTTAATTTGTGGTTGGCTCATCTTTTGAATTACGCTCCAATGCTGACACCAGGAAAGGTGATGGAACTTCAGCATTCTGACTGGACCTGTGATATTTCTTTCCTGAGGAAAGAGCTAGTTGGCTGGCATCCGACAATCAAGTTACAAACAGCCTTGCCATCACTTGTCAAAATGTAACAATATTTATTCCTGAAGCATTCGAAAATACTTCATGCGACAATACGCGACTTTCATGTTTCTCGATCCGGAAATAAATTTGTTGATATACACTGTTCCGAGATTGATCTCATGTCTAAAATAACCCAAACACAAATTACTGGACTGCTTTGTCAGCGTCTGGCTTGTTTTACAGATGTTGAAGCAGAGATATCTCCAGAAACTAATCTCATTACACATCTTGCGATTGATTCAGTCAAACTGTTGAATCTCATAATGGAAATTGAAGATCAGTTCGATATCTCAGTTCCGTTGAATGCACTTGTGGATGTCCTGACGGTTCAGGATCTTGCCAATCTGATTTATAAAATTAAATCATCATCATAATGAATCTGCTGGAAAAACTTGATGCAGCTGCAGCAGCAAGGAAAGCACAATTACCCGAGGGGCTCGCTGCTTTTGGTATCCCCATAGATGAATCCTACTCTGCGACGGAAGCCAGAATCGGGGAGCATCGAGTATTAATGCTGGGTACGAACAACTATCTTGGGCTCAGCTTTTCTTCTGAATGCAGAGAGGCTGCTCATAAGGCTATTGATCGGGAAGGTACTGGTACCACCGGTTCACGTATGGCCAATGGTAATTATTACGGGCATCGGGCGCTGGAACGCGAGTTGGCAGAGTTTTATCACTGCCGCGAATGTATTGTTTTTACAACAGGCTATCAAGCTAATCTGGGAACTATTTCTGGGTTGGCGGGGGTTGGTGATGTTGTGCTGATTGATGGGGATGCACATGCCAGTATCTATGATGGATGTATTCTAAGTGGAGCGGATGTTATCCGTTTTCGCCATAATGATGTAGTCGATCTTGAGAAACGCCTTCGCAGGCTGGGTGATCGCAGCCGTAATACACTGATCGTTATTGAGGGTATTTACAGCATGCTGGGTGATCAGGCTCCTCTGGCTGAGATCGTGAAATTGAAAAATGTCTACCAGAGCACTCTGCTACTTGATGAGGCGCATTCACTCGGTGTTCTTGGAGAAACCGGGCAGGGGTTGGTAGAAAAAGCCAGGATGATTGACGAAGTTGATTTTATAACTGGAACTTTTAGTAAAAGTCTGTGTGGTATCGGCGGCTTTTGCGTCAGTAATCATCCCCAGCTTAATCAGCTTCGGTATATAAGCCATCCGTACATATTTACAGCTTCCCCTTCCCCAGCAACAATTGCTTCCACACGTGCTGCTTTGAAGTTGTTGCGTGATGGGTATTCATTACGTGAACAGCTATGGAGGAATGCTCACCAGCTTTATTCCTGCCTTAAAGAAACTGGGTATTGTCTGGGCCCAGAGCCCGGACCTATAGTAGCCGTTTTACTTGACAGCCCTAAACAGGCGCTGACCCTGTGGAACGGATTGATGGCGCACGATATCTATGTAAATTTGGTGTTGCCTCCTGCTGCTCCGGAAGGAAAATCATTGGTACGTTGCAGCATTAATGCGGCGCATACTGCTGAACAAATTGGCCGGGTTTGTGAGACCTTCTCTAAACTGTATCCAGCTGTGACGCAGTGAGTGGATGCGATTACTAAATTTAGATCCTGTAATGACAAGAATTCTTGGTTAATGATTGATAGGATTGTACCGGACTGGCCTTCTCCCGCAAATGTTCGCGCCATGTTTACCACCCGTAATGTTGGGAGGGTTACGGCTGAAAAAAGAGCTTACACTGGCTTGAATCTGGCGGTTCATGTTGATGATAATCCACACGTTGTTCAACTAAATCGAAACCAGTTGCGTCAATATTTACCCGATCATCCCCGCTGGTTGACCCAGGTTCATGGTTCCAGGGCAATTTGGGTAGATTCTGATAGTGAAGCGCTGGAGGGGGATGCTGCAATGAGCCGATATCCCGGAGTGGTATGTGCAGTTCTGGTGGCGGATTGTCTCCCGGTATTATTGTGTGACATGGCAGGTAGTGTAGTGGGCGTTGCCCATGCCGGGTGGCGTGGGTTGGCCAAGGGAATTATCGAAAACACAGTTCAGGCATTACGCGAATTCAGCCATAGTGATCAAATAATCGCATGGCTTGGTCCGGCAATCAGTTCACAGCACTTTGAAGTCGGTGACGAGGTGCGAACGACATTTACCGAGTATGATTGTCAGGCAGCGCGGGCATTTTTTCCAGGAAAAGAAAAAGGAAAATGGTATGCAGATCTTTTTGAACTGGCACGCCAAAGGCTGTCTCATGCCGGGGTCTCCCAAATCTATGGTGGTAATTTGTGTACGTACAGCAATCCTGAAAAGTTTTATTCGTACCGTCGTGATGGTAAAACGGGAAGGATGGCTGGTTTATTGTGGATGACGCAGTTTCCTGATAAGTAATTCTTGTTTAATACCCGCCAAGATGGGAGCATGTGAAGTAACACGCCTGTTTTACAGTTCCTGAGCATGGATTTACCTAAAAGATCTTGACGAATTTTCTTCCTTACTAATGCTCGATTGCACATAATCCGTGAGCGATATAGTGTGCCTGTTCTGCATATTTCTGACCCATCTGGAAACATAATTTATGTCGGTGTTAGCCTGGATTGTGCTTGCCAGCGTAGCAAGTGGTTTGCTGAGCATTGGACTTGCAGCATTATTTGCTTTAAATGTCCGTAGTGATAAATGGATCAATATACTGATTTCATATGCTATCGGCGCGCTTCTTGGAGCGGCATTTCTGAATGCGTTACCTGAAGCATTGGAGCTCACTGATACACCGAAACAACTGACGTTTATTTTGTTACTTGGTATTCTTGTTTTTTTTATTCTGGAAAAACTTTTGTTATGGCGCCATTGCCATTTATCAGAATGTGAAGCACATGAGCCCACATCGCAGGTAGTTTCTACAGCTGGCAGAGGTGTAGTAGGTGTTCACGATCACGGCCGCAGTGGCATGATGATTATACTGGGTGACACTTTTCATAATTTTGTAGATGGTATCCTGATTGCAACAGCCTTTATGGCTGATATTCAATTGGGAATGGTTACGGCTATTGCGATTACTGCACATGAGATTCCACAAGAAGCAGGGGATTTTATTATTTTGCTCAATTCAGGGTTTACACGAGCGGGAGCACTCTGGTCTAACCTGCTATCCAGCACAGCAACTGTGTTTGGAGGGTTGCTGGGGTATTTTATGCTGAATCAATTGGATCATCTGATTGCTCCAATACTTGCTATTGCTGCAGCAAGCATGATTTATGTAGCAATGTCGGATCTGATTCCCAGCTTGCATAAGCGTCCCGAGATCGGTGCAACTGTTCAACAGGTCACGCTTATCGTTCTGGGGATCAGTACGATATGGTTGATAGGGCTATTTTTTGGCCATAATCACTAAGCGCGGCTACCTGTTTTCTACAGAAGCAGATGTTGATGATGGAGTGAGATTATTGCCGCGATATCCTTCTGCAGTACGATAATAGAGAGTACGCAATAAAACGCCATCATGTCGATAGATTTCACGAGTATTCGTACTTCCAGGTTTTATCAGCATTCTTTCAAAATTTCCTTCGGCCGAGCCTGATTCTAATGCCTGCCGTTTCATTCCAATCAGCAGAATGGACCGGTTAGTAGGGGATTCGGACGGGTACCAAAAACTGTACATGGCCGCGTGTTCGCCAAACAGATTGCGGGATCGGATATCAAGGGCAGGGTGATTATTATTGTAAAACGCAAGCGCACTGGCTATTGACCATTTGCTCATGCCGACCACAATTGGTGCTTCTCCTGTTGTTTGCCTGATTTCATCAGCAATTTTTTCGACTTCTGCTGTGGTTTCCCTCCAGAAATAATGCTCGCTCAGAAATTGATAAGGGAGTCCAGGTATTCCCAGCGTGACATAATGCAAAATGAAGGCGTAGGTCAGTAATGACACGGTGATCATTGGCTGCCAGGCAGCGCTCAGCCATCCCGAGATATTCTTGAATATATTCTTTTGTCCGATCATCCAGGCCATGGTGGGTATCAACGCTAACCAGAGTGGACCAGTCCAGTGGAAGCGCAAAGAACCGAAGGTACTGGCTATCAGAAAGACCATTAGTGGAACCCCAGTGAATACGCCAATGAAAAGAGATTTACGGGTTGTCTGGGGGTAGCTCAGAAAAACTGAACGCAATGCAAGTACCGCTGCGGCCAGTCCAACTGGCGTAAGCATAATTGCAATTTGAAGTATTAACTTAGGCGTTGCAAATTCGTGGTGTGTTTTGCCAACTCTATTGGTCTGAAACAGGAAGGAAGCCCAGTCATTTTCCATATTCCAGATGATCACGGGGCTGAACAATATCAGCGCAATTAATACAGCTACATAGGGATGTGGGCGCAAGAGCCAGCGGCGCGCAACTGGATCCAGGATAGCGAAAACCAGTGCAGCGATGCCAAGCAGTCCAAGTGTGTATTTGGACAGAATCCCAAGACCGAAAGCAATACCTACCCCGAGCCATGCTCGATTCTGATTTGCGAGCAAGGCTCGCTCCATGTAGTAAAGTGTGGCTGCCCAAGCAGCAACCAGTGGTGCATCTGGTGTCATTGCCAGTCCTGCTGCAAAGCCAAAAGGTACGATGGCAAGCAGCAATACTGAGCGCATAGCGGTAGATTTATCGTAGAGGTTGCGTGCAAGGGCGTATAAATAAGCCATTGCGATCAATCCGCACAAGAAGGCGCCGATTCTTACTCCAAATTCATTCTGGCCAGCCAGCGCGGTTCCCAGCCAGATCAACCAGGCCACCATCGGCGGATGATCAAAAAAGCTCAAATCCATATGTTGTGCGTATTGCCAGTAATAAGCTTCATCGGGGATTAGCTGCGCCACACTCATGTAAACCAGGCGCAACAGGATGACGAAACAGACAATACCTACGGCAGCAATGCGCCATCGCGTATCGGTAGAAACAGCGGGCTTGGTTCGTGGGAATACGTAAAAAGCAGATCCAAGGTAATTTACAATAGCTGTCGCGATAATCGCAGGGAAAATAGCCCATTCAGTTGATATGTTCCAGGTATAGACCAGCCAGGCCAGAACGGCTCCTCTCAGGAGCATTGCAAATATTCCAACGATCAGAAAGCGAGAGAACTGGCTCCAATGTAAATGTCCTGAATGATGCAGCCGGAATGACCATTTGGTATTCAAAGCATAGTTGAAGCTGGCTGCTGCGATGAAACTGGAAATATGTGCGGTTGCCAGACTGATACCCTGCCCGGTCATCCATTGAAAAATCAATACATCGACAAAGACACCTAAAAATCCAACCATGGCAAAGCGGCTTGCTGTGTAGAAAGAGACGGTGCCACCAGCCAGTGTAATGAGTTGCTGCAGATAAGTAAGATGATGTGAAAGGGAGAGCTTGGAGCTTCCGTGCAGTCGATTGTGAAAGTGGATCGGGATTTCTTTTACACGCAGCTGTTCACGCCCTGTCATCAGCAGTTCCAGTAGGATTTTATAGCCGCGAGCATTTTCTGTAATATTTTTGATCAGCTCCTTTCGGAAAGCAAAGAAGCCCGAAGTTGCGTCATTTACATCACAAATAGTGCGTGCAAGCCAGCCCCCTGCCCGGGACAGCCAGAGACGATAGAAAGGCCAGCCGATAGTATCGCCACCAGCTATGTAACGACTGCCGATCGTTATGTCGTGAGTGCCATCCAGAATCGGCTGGATCAGTGAGGCCAATCGTTCTGGCGGATGGCTCAAATCAGCATCCATGACTGCAATGACTTCATACTTGGCGGCTGCTGTTCCGTCGAGAATAGAAGCAGTTAGATCGGGCCGTGCATGCCTTTCAATCAAATGTACGTTATGAGTGTTTTGCCATTTTCTGACTTTGTCAGGAGTGCCATCCGTGGAACTGTCATCCACGATAATGACTTCAAACTGATCTCCCAAGTTATCATGAGAGAAAATACTCGTTAGTAGGAGGTCGATATTTCCAGCTTCGTTCAGGGTAGGAATAATGAGTGAAAATTGCATGTTAAGCTCAAGTTATTCCCGGGGCCTGTTGACATGGGTTTAGAGTTGGCTTCCCGGGGGTGACAACGTATTAGAGAAAGATCATCTTGATTCAGGATCAGGATATTCTATGGACGATTTTTCTGGTATTTCAGAACAGCACGGTTATGTTCTTCAAGCGTAGATGAGAAGTGCGAAGTTCCGTCACCTTTGGCAACAAAGTAGAGCTTATCAGTAATAGCAGGGTTAAAAGCTGCCCGGATGGAAGCCAGTCCCGGCATGGCAATGGGGGTGGGGGGCAGGCCGGGCCGGGTATAGGTATTGTATGCATGATCGGTCTGCAGATCGATCTTGCGCAGATTCCCACCGAACTTATCTCCCATGCCATAAATTACTGTTGGATCAGTCTGGAGTTTCATGTTGTGGCGTAAACGATTGACAAACACACCTGCAATCCAGGCGCGCTCATTGTCTCTTCCCGTTTCTTTCTCTATGATCGAAGCAAGAATCAGGCCTTCATACTGGTTCTTCAACGGGAGTGATTTTTGTCTTGAAATCCATTCTGTTTCAAGGTGTCGCTGCATGGCATGGTAGGCACGTTTCAGAATTGTCAGATCGCTGCTGTTTTTGGTAAAAAAATAAGTATCCGGAAAAAAAATGCCCTCGACTCCTGGTTCTTTTGCCCCGATTAGCTCCAGTAGTTTTAAATTGCTGAATTCGCTTGATACATGATGGATAGCCGGGTGTTCATCCAGTACTTTTCTAAATTGCGAGAAAGTCCATCCCTCAAGAAAAGTAATCGTATGTTGCTTGACTCTTCCCTGAGTCAGGTATTCCAGCAGATCCAGTGGTGACAAATTTTGGGTAAGCTCATATTCACCCGCTTTGAGCGATGCGTTATATCCTGTCATGTGTGCAAGAAGTATGAAAGACCATGCATTAGGGAGAATATCCGCATTGGTTAATTGTTGAGCGATATTACGCAGACTACCTCGGGGTTCAATTGAAAACTCGCAGGGTATGACTGGAAGTTCTACTGGTGTTGTGACCAGGCGGTAGAACCATATGGAAAATAGCGTGCTGACAACCAGAATGACTAAAAGAACGAAACTCAGAAGTCGTAGTGAACGTGTCGATTCAGGCATGTCAGTACACTCAGGTATTCGGTTAACTGATCATGCCAGATATTTCCCCGGAAAGCATAATCAGTTATTCTCATATGTATTTCGATTATTCCCAAATACCACATCCCAGAAACACGGGAAATGATATTCAGGTTTTTCGAAAGACTAATGTACCGTTAGTTCCACCAAATCCGAATGAGTTTGACAGCGCGGTGTCAATTTTCATTTCTCTGGCAGTGTTGGGTACATAATCCAGATCACATTCAGGATCAGGCTCATCAAGATTAATGGTGGGTGGAGCAATCTGATGGAAAATGGCCAGAGTAGAGAAAATTGCTTCCACACCTCCTGCCGCACCCAGCAAATGCCCGGTCATCGATTTGGTGGAACTGATTGCCAGGCTTCCGGCGTGTGCTCCAAAGCAACGTTTGACTGCAACTGTTTCTGCAATGTCGCCCAAAGGCGTTGATGTTCCGTGTGCATTGATATAGTGGATATCTTCCAGATTCAACTGCGCGTCAGATAATGCGTTCTTCATGCAGCGAGCGGCACCTTCACCATCTTCACAGGGGGCTGTCATATGATAAGCATCCGCACTCATGCCGAATCCGGCCAGCTCCGCATAAATCTTTGCGCCACGTTTTTTGGCGTGTTCCATCTCTTCCAGAACCAGGATGCCTGCACCTTCTCCCAAGACAAATCCGTCTCTTTTGAGATCCCATGGCCGGCTTGCTGTCGCCGGATCGTCATTGTTTGATGACAGGGCGCGGGCGGAGGCAAATCCCCCAACAGCCAGCGGAGTTATGCATGATTCTGCACCACCACAGATCATAATATCCGCGTCACCGTGCTCAATCATTCTGGCAGAGCTGCCAATGCAGTGTGTAGCGGTGGTGCAGGCAGTAACAATGGCAAGATTGGGCCCTTTATACCCAAACATGATGGATAAATTACCGGCCACCATGTTGATAATGGTGCTGGGGATAAAGAAGGGAGAGATTTTTCGGGGGCCACCCGCATGATAGGCTGCGTTGGTATTTTCAATCATGGGCAGGCCACCGATTCCGGAGCCGATATTAACACCGATACGCTCAGCATCGAATCGAGTTACATCACTGATTCCGGCATCCTTGACAGCTTGAATAGCCGCTGCCATCCCGTACTGGATAAAAATATCCATACGGCGTGCTTCCTTGGCAGAGAGATACTCTGTTATCTCGAATTCTTTGACCTCCCCAGCAATTTTTGAGGAAAAATCTGATGTATCAAAATGTGTGATTTGTGTAATACCGGATTTCCCGGCAATTACGTTTCCCCATGCTTCGGGAACCGTATTGCCGATAGGTGAGACAATGCCTAACCCGGTAATGGCTATTTTACGCTTGGACAAAACGACTCCGCTGAATCATTGAAAAAATTATTCTTACTGAGTTGTATTAGCAGCTACGAAATCAATAGCCTCTTGAACTGTATTGATTTTTTCGGCTTGTTCATCAGGAATTTCGCATTCAAATTCTTCTTCCAGTGCCATGACGAGTTCAACTGTATCAAGTGAATCCGCTCCCAGATCGTTGACGAAAGAGGATTCGTTCTTAACTTCTGACTCGTTAACACCTAGCTGCTCGGCTACAATTTTCTTGATACGCTGTTCTATTTCAGTAATTTCCATTGAATACCCATCCTTATCAGGTAAAAAACTCTCGCAAGTTT
Source organism: Nitrosomonas sp. TNE100 (assembly GCF_055387135.1). Lineage (NCBI taxonomy): Bacteria > Pseudomonadati > Pseudomonadota > Betaproteobacteria > Nitrosomonadales > Nitrosomonadaceae > Nitrosomonas > Nitrosomonas sp. TNE100. The sequence goes on from NZ_AP040997.1 coordinate 371,396, forward strand.
AACAAATTTCAAACAACCGGCAAAATCTACCCGGTCATATAGGCCAGATGCCATTTACTGCTACAAAAAAATAATGAATGTTCCATAATCTTGAAAGGGTTTGCTAAAAATATCAGAAATCAGGTCATTCCATATACATTCCACCGTTTACATGTAGTGTGGCTCCAGTAATATAGTCTGCAGCTGGGGAGGCTAGGAAAACAACAGCCGCAGCAACATCTTCCGGACGACCCAATCTCCCAAGAGGGATATGCTGGATGAGTGATTGCTGCAGATCTGATGAGAGCGAACGGGTCATGTCGGTATCTATAAACCCCGGGGCTACACAGTTTACGGTAATGTTTCTGCTACCAATTTCTTTTGCAAGCGATTTGCTGAAGCCCATCATTCCAGCCTTGGCCGCTGCATAATTGGTCTGCCCGGGATTCCCGGTAGTACCGACTACTGACGAGATATTAATAATGCGGCCACTGCGTGCTTTCATCATGGCGCGCAGGACAGCGCGGCTTAAACAAAACACGGATTTTAAGTTGGTCTGCAAGACACTATCCCATTCGTCATCCTTCATGCGGGCAAGCAGGTTGTCACGCGTAATACCGGCGTTGTTGACCAGTATTGCAACATCACCCAACGATTTTTGTATGGTTTCAATACCATTATTAATATGCTCGATATTGCTAACATCCATAACCAGACCCATACCTGATACATGAGCCTCACCCAGATACTGATTGATATGGTCAGCTCCGCTCTCGGAAGTTGCAGTGCCAATAATAGTTGCACCGTACTTTCCCAGCTCCAGAGCGATAGCTTTACCGATGCCGCGACTCGCTCCTGTTACCAGTGTAATTTTATGTTCCAGTATCATTCCGAGAGTTTATGAATTGATGGAAGGGTTATTTCTAATGATGTATTACTGACGTACTATTTCAACGTTCCTACCGTTTTGAGAAAGGAGTTGGAATCAGTTAGTGCAATATTCTCCAGATTCTTATCAATGCGTCGCGTCAGTCCGGATAACACTTTGCCTGGACCACACTCCACAACATGTCTTACACCCAGTCCCGCAAGGGCTTGAATTGTCTCTGTCCAGCGAACCGGATTATCGAGCTGGTGCGCAAGTATCTCACGAATAGAAGCTATTTCTGGGTGCTGCTGGACATCGACGTTGTGCAAAACAGGAATCCGGGGAGGTTGGAATGTGATTTTTTCCAGCAGAAGTGCAAATTTCTCGGCTGCTGGTTGCATGAGTGAGCAGTGTGAAGGAATACTCATTGGCAGTATAACCGCCAGTTTTGCTCCTTTTGATTTTGCGAGTGTTACTGCTTGTGCAATTGCCTGAGAATGGCCAGCGATGACGACCTGGCCTGGGGCATTGAAGTTCGCTGGTTCCAGTGATGTATCTGGCAGCATATTTATTACTTCAGCGCATACTGAAGAAATGGTGTCATTATCCAGCCCGACAATGGCTGCCATGCCTCCTGTTCCTTCGGGAACAGTTTCTTGCATGACTTCTGCGCGATGACGAACCAATTTCAGGGCATCACCCAAACTAAGCGATTCGGCAGCTACCAGCGCAGCATATTCGCCAAGACTATGACCGGCCAGATAATGTGGTTGGGTACCTCCTGCCTGCTGCCATGCACGGTAGATGGCCACGTCAGCGGTTAACATGACAGGCTGGGTATTGGTTGTGAGATTCAAAGTGTCTGCTGGTCCGTTACTGGCTAACGACCACAGATCCTGTTGCAGAATATCTGATGCTTCATTGAACGTCTCACGTATTGATGGAAGTTCAGAATAACCATCCATCATACCGACTGACTGAGATCCCTGCCCGGGAAAAATAAAAGCAATCTTCATGTTTTACCAGCGTACCAGAACTGATCCCCAGGTGAATCCACCTCCCACACCTTCCAGCACAACATGCTGGCCTGACTGGACACGCCCGTCTCGAACTGCCTGATCCAGTGCCAGCGGTACAGAAGCAGCTGAAGTATTGCCATGTTGTGTAACAGTCACTACTACCTTCTCTTCAGGTATACCCAGCTTTTTCGCTGTTGAGGTGATAATACGGATATTGGCCTGATGAGGGATCAGCCAGTCGATATCGGAAGATTGTAGATCATTTGCATGCAATGCTTCTAGTACCGCTTCTTCCAGGACTTTAACGGCAAATTTGAATACCGTGCTGCCTTCCATTGTGATGAAGGGTGTGCCTTGTATCTTTCCGGAATGAATAGAGGCAGGGGCTGAAAGAACCTGACTATAGCTTCCATCTGCGTGTAAATGGGATGAGAGAATTCCCGGTTTTTGATCCCGGGTAAGAACTACCGCACCTGCGCCATCTCCAAACAGAACACAAGTGCTGCGGTCGTTCCAATCCATAATCCGGGAATATACTTCGCTGCCAACTATCAGTGCGTTACGGGATTTTCCGGAGCTGACGAACATATCCGCTGTAGCCAAGGCATAAATAAACCCACTACAGACGGCCTGAACATCAAATGCAGGGCTACCAGATATGCCGAGTTTATTTTGCAGAATACAAGCTGTGCTTGGGAAAATCATATCCGGCGTTGTGGTTGCAACAATTACCAGATCAATATCACTTGCCTGAATACCTGCAGCCTCGATGGCATTTCGACTGGCCTCCAAAGCAAGGTCGCTGGCCATCTGGCCCGGCGCAGCAATATGACGTTGTTTGATGCCAGTCCGTGCCTGTATCCATTCATCACTGGTATCAACCATGGATTCAAGCTCCAGGTTGGTCAGGATTTTTTCCGGCAGATAGCTTCCGGTACCAATTATGCGTGAATACATAGCCATGTTCAGTTGCTCACTCTACTGATGCCGGTTGTGTAATGTTTTGCTCAATGTTGTATCGCAGTGTTTCGATATGTTCGACAATGCGTCGCAAGGTGCCACCGCGTATTTCATCTACAGCACGTTTGATGGCGCAGCGAAATGCAAAGCTATCGGCAGATCCGTGACTTTTTATGACAGTACCACGCAATCCCAGCAGACTGGCGCCATTGTACTGTCGATGATCAACGCGCCGCCTGAAGGCATTGATTACCGGCAGAGCTACCAACCCTGCTAGCTTGCTGAATAAAGAGCGTCTGAATTCCTCACGCAGGTAGCTGGCCAGCATCTGAGCCAATCCTTCCGAAGTCTTGAGCGCGACATTGCCAACGAAACCATCGCATACTACGACGTTGGTCGTCCCGCGATAAATATCATCCCCCTCAATGTTGCCGTAAAAATTCAGGCCGCTGCTACGGAATAATCCCGCTGCCTGTTTGACGACATCATTACCCTTGATATCTTCCTCACCAATATTTAAGAGTCCAATACTTGGATTGGGCTTGTTCTCGACAGATGAAACCAGTGTTGCACCCATTACACCAAACTGGAACAGGTGTTCAGCCGTGCAGTTGACATTAGCCCCCAGATCCAGCACATAGGTATGTCCTGAAATAGTAGGCAGAACGACTGCCAATGCGGGGCGATCTATTCCCGGGATGGTTTTGAGTACAAAGCGTGAGGTTGCCAGCAATGCTCCCGTATTTCCTGCACTGATGCATGCTTGCGCCTCACCGTTTTTGACCAGGTTAAGCGCTACACGCATGGAAGAGTCTTTTTTGTTGCGTAGAGCGATAGCCGGATGTTCATCCATACCAACGATCTCGCTTGCCGGATACAGCCTGAGTCGCGAGTCAGGCGATATGTTAAGCGCATTCAATTCCTTCGTGAGGATCTCTGGCCTGCCAACCAGGATAATGTTGGTGTCGCGGTCATGACGCAGATATTCAACAGCCGACGGAACCGTGACATGCGGGCCGTGATCACCACCCATGCAATCAATTGCTACTGTTATGCTCACGTGTCAAAAAGGGGTGGATGGCAGATATGATGAAGAACCAGCTGGGGTCATCAATCGTCGTTTTTAGTTTTAATTACTTTTTTCCCACGGTAAAAACCGTTCGGGCTGATGTGATGCCGTAAATGTGTTTCTCCGGTAGTCGGTTCGATCGCGAGTGGCGGGTTGGTTAATGCATCATGGGAACGATGCATCCCGCGCTTGGAAGGAGATTTCTTATTTTGTTGTACAGCCATAATTTAACTCCCAAAAATATCAATTTAGTGTGTTCGTTTCAACGATGCCAATATGGTAAAAGGATGCTCTTTTGCGGCGGTTGCATATATTCCGGTTTCGGTTGACAGGCAGCACCCGGTATCCTGATGACGAGGAGATATCGGCAGGCCAAGAATGACTTCGTCCTCTACCAGAGTTAGAACACTCAGTTCGTTCGAAGCATAAATCGCATCCACGAAAATATCTTCGTCATAACGTGACAGCTCATCCGCACTTCTGGCCAGAAGCAGTCCTGTTTCCAGATCAAGTTCATATTCCATTTTCCCCAGGCAGCGCTGGCAATTTAAAGCAACGCTTCCGCTGACTGATATTTTCAGCATGGGCCTGTTGTGCTCATCAAACAGCCCGGAGATCAGATAGACTAGCTCTCCTGATGTATTTGCCAGATAACTGTGCAGTCGTTCAAGGTTAACTAAAGGGATGCTTCCTTGAAGGAATCTGTTGCTGCGGACAAAATCCAGCGTATTTATAACAAGTTGGTCGGACATAAGGCGCGCATGTTATATTTTTTATGGAAAAGTGTCAAAATTACAAATCAGTATACTACTATAATATTTTGAAAAGTCGCACTATTTACCCCCGGCTTGTGCTAGGTTCCAGCTCGGTTTATCGGCGTGAACTGCTTCAGCATTTACAAATCCCTTTTGAAACCGCAAATCCGGCCATTGATGAGTCTGCCTTGCCTGAAGAGACGCCGGATGTGACAGCACTGCGCCTGGCAAAAGAAAAGGCGTATGCATTGGTAAAGCAGTTTCCTGATGCACTCATTATCACGGCGGATCAGGTTGCTACGTTGGATAAAATACAATTAGGCAAACCACTGAATCATGAAAATGCTGTTCGGCAGCTGCGCTTGATGCGTGGCAGGGAGGTTGTTTTTCATACGGCGCTATGTTTATTTAACAGTCGTACAGCTTGTCTGCAAGCGCGTATTGTTCCTTGCTCGGTGAAGTATCGTGAGTTAAATGATGATCAGATTGAACGTTATCTCGCGAGAGAACAGCCTTACCATTGTGCGGGCAGTGCAAAATCGGAAGGATTGGGTATTGCCCTGATCGAACGTATAACCGGGGAAGATCCCAATGCGTTGATCGGGTTACCGTTAATAGCGCTGGTAGAGATGTTAATGATGGAAGGCGTGGAGATACTGTAACCACTTGGGCTTTTACTTGAGAAAGCCGAATGGTTTTTCTGGTTTTCTCCTGTTAATCCTGAGATGACGGATACTCGAATTTACGTGTTAGTGTTATATTACCAGCTGTTAAATTGATGTATGCCAATGTTTTTCAAATGAATAAACCTCTTGCTGCCAGATTCATCGTTCTGACATTTCTTGTCAGCATGCTGGCAAATACATTTGGATGGTCATTCAACAGTAAGATATTCGCACACGAACTGGCTCATCTGCATCACGGGGAGTTGTTTCTGATGTACCCCGATAAACATCTTGAATTACATCAAACGCTTGATAGCACCATAGATTGGGATGCTGCTACCCATTTGTGCCTGCATGCTGCCGGCCAGTTTCAACCTTTCTATTTGCACCCGGCTTTGCAGATAGTCACTGTTGCAACCAGGGAGGTGATGGTCGAAAGTGTAGTTAAAGCTTTCCCGGAATCGGTTCCTGATCCTTTTTTTCGTCCTCCCCGCTTTTTCTCCTGAGTCAATTTTTTACCGGTATGACGGTTTCGGCATGCCGGATGATTATCTGGCATGCCGTCCGACACTGTTGCAGAAACAGTCTTGAATTCTGAATATTAAGGTTGTTTTCGCAATATCCGGTGTGTAACTTACGGCATGACTGTTCATGGGGAATCATCGTGATTGAGTATCAGACAGCGAAGACAATATTGCAACAACTTCGCACAAGGCAGATGGTGCTTGTCTTTACATTATTCTTTGCAGGAATTATACCTATCTTGGGGCATGGCATGGCTTATGCCGATACCCATCCAGTCATCAATATACTGGCGGAGAGAGGTGAGGATCTGACCTTGCGTCAGGCGCTGCAACAGGTTTTGCAAAATAATCCTGAACTGGCAGCTTATTCCAGAGAAGTAGCTGCTTATGAAGGGACAAAATTACAGGCCGGTTTGCTGAAAAATCCTGAATTCAGTGTCGGGGCAGAAAGTATTGATTCCTCCAACCCGAAAATAGAAAGATTTACAACTTTCCGTATCAGTCAGTTGATTGAGCTTGGTGGTAAGCGATCTGCCCGGGTGAGTGTGGCAACACTGGGGCAGGAGCTGGCCAATCAGGCTTATGCTGCCAAACGGTTAGAAGTTATTGCCCGTACTGCCAATGCTTTTATTGATGTGCTGGAAAATCAGGTGCATGTAAGCGTGATGGACGACACTTTGCGTCTGATGCAAAAGGCAATGAAAACAGTTGTTAAACGGGTCGAAGCGGGGAAAGCGCCGCCTATTGAAGCTACTCGTTCAAAGGTAGCATTATCCGCTGCGAGTATTGAACTGGAACAGGGTAGGCGCAATTTGTCAGCGGCGCGGGTAAAGTTGGCGCTTCTCTGGGGGGAGGCGGAGCCGCGCTTCGGCCAGGCCTTGGGAGAACTGGAATCATTTGTTGAGATACCGGAATTTGATCAGCTGGTAAAACGCCTTGAAGAAAACCCGATCATGCTGCAAAGCCTTAAAAATATCGCGCAGCGTGAGGCGATGGTCGAGTTGCAAAAAGCGAATAAAATTCCTGATGTAACAGTTGGTGCAGGTATTCAGCGCTATTTCGGGATAGACAAGACTACTGCTGTGCTGGATATATCTATTCCTATTCCAATTTTCGATCGTAATCAGGGAAATGAACTGGAAGCCCGCCAGCGCCTGAATAAAGCAATGGATGAACGCGCGTCAGTGGAATTGCAACTTAGAACAGAATTTGCACGTAACTACGAGAATCTGCTGGCTGCCCGGAATGAGATTCGGGTATTGCATGATGAGGTGTTGCCGGGTGCGCAGAATGCCTTTGAGATTACCAATCGGGGTTACCAGCTGGGTAAATTCAGTTTTCTGGAAATGCTGGATACTCAGCGCGCTTTTTTCCAGAATCGTATTCTTTATGTGCGGGCACTGGCCAATTATCAGCGTCTGGTCAATATCATCGAGCAGTTGATTGCAGCGCCGCTTGCTGATTCAGCTGCAGATTACACAAAGCTCAATACTCAAGGGAAGGAGCGTAATCAATGAACGTTAGCGGACGATTACCCATTGTGGCAGTTATTCTGGTTGGCGTTTTGCTAGGGGCGTTGCTTTTGATCCAGGATAAATTCAGGCTGCCGGATGCTGAAGAGTCATCTCATTCTTTTGCAGGGACAACTGAACATCAATCAACGATTGGACCGAAGGGTGGAGAGCTGTTCTCGGAAGATGATTTAAGCCTTGAGTTGACTATTCAGGAGAGTGGCACGTTTCCACAATTCAGGCTCTATCCATATCGACAGAAACAACCACTGGCACCGACTGAAGTAAAGGTAACGATTGCATTGTCCCGTCTTGGCAGACCAGCGCAACTGTTTCACTTCAGGCCGGAAAGTGACTATCTGGTTAGCGATCAGGAAGTGGGAGAACCTCATTCTTTCGAGCTGGTCATTGTTGCTGAATATCAGGGCAAGACCTATCGCTGGCATCACAGCGAGGTTGAGGCGCGTGTAGAAATGTCCGATACGGCGATGCAAAGCAACGGTATTGAACTGGCCACAGCTGGTCCTGCCGTCATTCACTCTAAAATTACGCTGCCGGGCGAAATTATTTTCAATGAACATCATATCGTGCATGTCGTGCCGCGTTTGCCCGGCATGGTGGTATCGATTAAACGCCATCACGGACAAAGAGTGAAAAAGGGAGAGGTGCTTGCGATCATGGAAAGTGCCATGCTGGCCGATTTGCGCAGCCAATACCTGCTTGCCCGCAAGCGCCTGGTGCTGGCACAAACAATTTATGATCGGGAAGAGCAGTTGTGGCGGGAAAAAATCACAGCAAAACAGGATTACCTTGTAGCACAACAGCAACGGGAAGAAGCCAGCATAGCAACCCAGCTGGCAGCCGAGCGCTTGCGAGCGCTGGGCGTACAGCCAGAATCCGGGTTGTCTTGGGAAAATATTGCGCATTATAAAATCCGTTCTCCTATTTCCGGGATTGTCATTGATGAAGCAATTGTTACAGGAGAGGTCGTCAAGGAGGATAAGACTGCGTATATCGTTGCTGACATTTCCACAGTCTGGGCGGCTGTCAGGGTATTCCCCCGGAATCTGCATCAGGTTCACATAGGTCAGCAGGCTGTCATCCGGGCAAATGCCTATGATTTGACGCGGGAAGGTAAGGTGATTTACGTGACGACACTGCTTGACGAACAAACACGCACAGCCATTGCCCGGGTGCAGCTCGATAATCGGGATGAACAATGGCGCCCTGGCATGTTCGTCAAGGCCGATTTGCAGACCGAAGCAGTCGAAGTCCCGGTGGCGGTGTCGCTGGAAGCGATACAGACACTGAATGACCAGTCGGTAGTGTTTGGTCGCTACGGAGAGTATTTCGAAATGCGTCCGCTCAAACTAGGCCGCAGCGATAGCCAGATGGCTGAGGTAGTCGAAGGCTTGTTTGCAGGCGAAGACTATGCAACGAGTAACAGCTTCATCATTAAATCAGAGCTGGGGAAGGCTGGAGCAGTACATGACCATTGAGGAAACATGGGTTAATCGTTTGCATAATCGGGCCATATCGCCTGTTTTCTGTTTTATCTTGTTTTTGGCGGCAACAATCGGTTGAGCGGAGATACTACTCATGTTTGAACATATTCTGCATGTCGTGATTCGCCATCGTGGATTGGTGTTGTTGGCCGTTCTGGCTATGGCCGTGCTGGGTTTGCATAGCTACCAGCGATTGCCGATTGATGCCGTACCTGACATTACCAATGTGCAGGTGCAGATCAATACGGCCGCACCCGGCTATTCACCCATGGAAGTCGAGCAACGCATTACTTTCCCGGTAGAAACCATTATGGCAGGGTTGCCCGGGCTGGATTACACACGCTCATTGTCTCGCTACGGGTTATCCCAGGTAACGGTGATATTTCAGGATGGAACCGACATTCATTTTGCCCGTCAATTGGTCGGTCAGCGTATCCAGGAGGCGAAAGGGCAATTGCCGGTTGGTGTCGAGCCGGTAATGGGGCCTGTTTCCACTGGCTTAGGGGAAATATTCATGTGGACGGTCGAAAGTATTGCGGGCGCGCGTAAACCGGATGGCGCACTCTATACATCCACTGATCTGCGTGAAATTCAGGACTGGATCATCCGGCCGCAATTACGCATGGTGAAAGGGGTGACAGAGATCAACACCATCGGCGGATTCGTCAAGCAATATCACGTCACACCCTATCCGGAAAAACTCATCGCCTATGGCCTGACCCTGCAGGAAATTGTTACTGCACTGGAGCGCAACAACCTCAATCTGGGGGCGGGTTACATCGAGAAGCGTGGCGAGCAGTACCTGGTACGTTTACCGGGGCAGGTTACCAATCTGGATGAGATTGGCGAGATTACGCTGGGCAGTAGGCAAGGCACGCCGCTGCACATCAAGGATGTGGCCGATATCCTGATTGGCAAGGAGTTGCGTACAGGTGCTGCTACCCGTAATAGTGAAGAGGTGGTGCTGGGAACTGCCCATATGCTGATCGGAGAGAATAGCCGTACCGTAGCGCATGCAGTTGCCAATAAGCTGATGGAAATTAACCGTTCGCTGCCAGCTGGAGTGGTGGCTGTTCCGGTGTACGATCGAACCACGTTGATTGATGGCACGATTCATACCGTGGCCAGTAATCTGGTTGAAGGGGCCTTTCTTGTGATCGTCGTCTTGTTCCTGTTTCTGGGCAATATCCGTGCGGCGATAATTGCCGCACTCGTTATCCCGTTGTCGATGCTGTTTACGTTTAGCGGCATGGCGGCTAATCACGTCAGCGCTAATCTGATGAGTCTGGGCGCACTGGATTTCGGCATCATCGTGGATGGCGTTATCGTCATCATTGAGAACTGTATCCGCTGTTTTTCCCAGGAACAAGCCAGGTTGGGACGGACGTTAAGCCGGGAAGAACGACTGAAACTGGTTTTCACAGCAACTCAGCAGGTAAGGCGTGCGCTGATTTACGGACAGGTGATCATCATGATCGTCTATCTGCCGATTTTTGCCTTGTCTGGCGTCGAAGGTAAGATGTTTCATCCCATGGCGTTTACTGTGGTGGCAGCATTGCTGGGTGCGTTGATTCTATCGGTGACTTTTGTACCGGCAGCGATAGCCCTGTTTCTGACTGGCAAGGTGACAGAAAAGGAAAGCTGGATCGTTGTGTGGTGTAAACGCTTCTATCGGCCGATGCTCGCGACAGTTATGCGCAATCAGGGCCTAACCATTACCGTTGCTGCAGTCATCATGGTTTTATCGATATTATTGGCAACCCGCCTGGGCAGCGAATTTGTACCTAACCTGAATGAAGGGGATATTGCGTTGCACGCGATCCGGATTCCCGGGACGAGCCTTTCTACTGCTATCACCATGCAAAGCGAGTTGGAAAAAGTAATCCAATCGTTTCCTGAAGTGGAGCGGGTATTTAGCAAGATTGGAACGGCAGAGGTTGCAACGGATCCGATGCCTCCCAGTGTGGCTGATATTTTTGTCATGCTAAAACCGCGATCGGAATGGTCTGGCCGCTACCGGACCAAGGATGAGCTGATTGCTGCAATGGAAAAGGCAGTATTGCAGGTACCAGGGAACAATTATGAATTTACCCAGCCGGTTGAAATGCGTTTCAATGAGTTGATCGCCGGTGTGAGAGCCGATGTGGCGATCAAGGTATTCGGTGACGATCTGGATAAGTTGTTCGCTGTGGGGAAACGTATTGAAGCGTTGGTGGCAACCGTGCCAGGTGCTGCGGATGTGAAAGTGGAACAAGTAACCGGATTGCCGGTATTGTCTATTCAAGCCAATCGCACAAATATCTCACGTTATGGTTTGAATGTTGCAGATGTGCAAGATACTGTGGCCATTGCGGTTGGTGGCAAGAGTGCAGGCTTGATTTTTGAAGGAGATCGCCGCTTTGAGCTGCAGGTGCGGCTACCCGAATCATTGCGTACGGATATTGAAGCATTACGCTACCTGCCGATTGGTCTGCCGGTTCAGTCTGGGGTGCAGGAGGGGATGCTGGCTGGCCAGATGTCATCAGCTGGATCGGCTGCCTTTGTGACGTTGGGCGAGGTGGCCGATTTTGAAATTGTGCAGGGGCCGAACCAGATTAGCCGTGAGAACGGGAAGCGGCGGGTGGTGGTGTCTGCCAATGTGCGCGGGCGTGATCTTGGTTCCTTCGTCAAGGAAGCACAGACGTTGGTGAATGAAGAAATACAGATTCCCTCAGGGTATTGGCTGGCGTGGGGGGGGCAGTTTGAACAAATGATTTCAGCTGCGGAACGTCTGCAAATTGTGGTGCCGGTCGCGCTAACGCTGATTTTTGTTGTGCTCTACATTGTGTTCGGTAATTTTCGGGATGGCATGCTGGTATTTACCGGCGTGCCATTCGCACTGACAGGTGGAATACTGGCTTTATGGTTGCGTGATATTCCGCTGTCTATTTCTGCTGGTATCGGGTTTATCGCCCTGTCAGGAATTGCAGTGATGAACGGGCTGGTCATGCTGACATTTATCCGGGAATTGCGTCAGAATGGGCATGCGCTGATGGATGCTGTCCAAACTGGTGCACTGACACGGCTGCGGCCAGTATTGATGACTGCGCTCACCGATGCGGTTGGCTTCATTCCCATGGCGCTAGCAACCGGTCTGGGTACAGAAGTGCAGCGTCCATTGGCTACAGTGGTGATCGGTGGCATCCTTTCCTCGACTATCCTGACATTACTGGTGTTACCAGTGCTGTACCATATGCTTTACAAACACTGGGAAACGGATCATCAGCTAAAAACAGAAATGCTGCTGGCTGCAAAAGCCGGATGAGGTTATTTCCGACGGATCTATTGTTGAGACAAGTTGCCATTTTTTGAAACATCTGGGTGTCGAGTTTTTTTACATCTCGATGAGCCAGGAATTTTTTAGATAGGTAAATAAATTTATCTTTTTGTTTTTTATGATATAAAAAATACTGTTTGGATATGGCATGAAATATGCTTGTTTATAGAATTAAAGACATATTAAGAACCTATTTTTTGCCGGCTATTGTTATACTGGCAACTGATTTTTCCTGAAACTTTGCATGAGAGGTGACTGAACATGTCGGAAAAAAATATACCGGAACAATTGAAGCAGGATGCAGTTGGTGAACAGACGACGGCTGTTCTTCCTCCCCAGCCGGCTCGCAGACGATTACTCAAAAGTACCGTTGCCATTCCAGTCATCATGACCTTACATAGTGGGGCGGCACTGGCACGGACGAGTAATCTGGTAGGCGCGGTTACAGATCTGGATTCGGCGGCGAAGAAGATGAATGATCTGGAACAAGCACGAATCGTGTGCGTCAATCCCGGAGATGGTCCTATTGAAGAAAGTAGCTCCACTTATGATTTAGGCATGAATCCGACAGCAGCCTTGGGTGATGCATCGCAAGATTTGGCAACACAGGCAGAGAATTGCCAAACGGGCGGAGGCATTCTGATTTCAGTGACTGCGTTTCAATCTCTTCAAGGCAGAGGTTTTTTCAGCGATCTATAATAATTGGCAGTAGTGGTAAATTGAATGAATAGCTGGTATTCATCTCATGTTTCGTCACTGTACATAGAAAACTGGGATGGTGAATTTACCGTGTTCCAGCCTGAATCCGGGAAAACCCATTTTTTGAATGAAATGGGGTTGCACATTCTGACGATGCTTGATGGCTCTCCCCTCGGACTCAATACAATTTGTCAGGAGTTATCAGTACATTTTTCATTACAGCCTGATACTCAATTTTTCGGGAAAATTGCCCAGACCTTACAGCGTTATGAGGTGTTAGGACTGATCGAGAGGGTAAAAGAAAACGAGTGAAGGTCGAACAGCTTTCACTGGATGAATTGCGTGTATTGCTCGCTGGCCAAGGTCTGCGGGTAAAGATGGGTCCGTTCAATCTATCTGTTCAAGCCCGGTTACCATCACTTATTCATCAGCTTCACCAGATGTATGCTCACTATTCACTAGTGGATGAGGAAGAGATTGTTGAATTTCATGTCCGAGTCATTCCCAAGCGCTCGATCAGACAGCCATTTGCGCGATTGATCCGATTCGAAGTTGATGGCCGCTCCCCGTTTCCGCCTGTTCCCGTAGAGCAGGCACTGGCGACCCTGGAATGGGGAGTGAATCTTGTCATTGCCATGCGCATCAATCATCTGTTGCTGTTTCATTCTGCCGCAGTGGAACGTAACGGCCATGTACTGCTGCTGCCGGCCTGGCCGGGCAGCGGCAAGACAACTTTGAGCGCTATGCTCATGCACCGTGGTTATCGTCTGTTTTCTGATGAATTCGGACTGATGGCTCCTGAAATCGGTGATTTTTTTCCACTTCCCCGGCTGATGCCGCTCAAAAATCAATCTATTAAAGTCATTCGTGATTATCTGCCAGAAGCCGTACTGGGGCCAGAAATACCTGGCACATTGAAGGGCACGGTTGCGCATATACGTCCACCGCAAGAAAGTATTGAGCGGGTAGATGAGGCTGCCCAACCCCGCTGGATTGTTTTCCCGAAATGGGTAGCTGGTGCTGCTTTGCGGCTGGAGTCTTTGCCACAATCCGAGGCGTTTCTGTTGCTTGCAACAAACGCATTTAACTACGAAGTGCTGGGGGAAGCTGCATTTGATGCGGTAACGCGACTGGTTCGGGGCTGCGAGTGTCGCAAACTAGTGTATTCCGATTTTGACAGTGCATTGGCTGCATTGGATGAACTGACCGATGGCTGAGTTTAAGGTTGATACCAGGCTGGATCATCACCAGTTACTGCTGGAAGCGATTATCCGGCCTGCTGTCCTGATCGATTACAGTAATTCGCAATGGGAGTTGCTGTTGCGAGTGGCAAGGCGCGCAAAGTTGCTTGGTTACCTTGCTGCCTGGCTGGAAAAAGATGGATTGCTGGATAAAATTCCGCAGCGAGCTGTCAATCTGTTGCGCTCCAGTTTGATTCAGGTAAAAAAACAGCAGCAATCGGTAAATTGGGAGTTGAGTCGGATATTATGGGCGCTCGATGGCCGAGAGATCCTGATCATCGTACTTAAAGGCATGGCGTATCAGCTACAAGACTTGCCGAATGCTGCCGGGCGCATCTTTGCTGATCTGGATTTACTGGTTTCGAAGGAAGCTCTTGGTCAGATTGAATCCGTGCTATCGGAGAAAGGCTGGCAGCACCACGCGCTCACCAATTATGACGAGCGCTATTACCGTGAATGGAGCCACGAAATTCCTGCGTTGGTGCATCCTGAGCGCGGGGTTGAGGTAGATGTGCATCACACGCTTTCCTCACCGCTGGGCAATCTGAAAATTGATCCGCTACCGTTCCAGGAAGCAGCGATCAAAGTGGAGGATGAAGGTGTTTATGTGCTGAGTCCGGAAGACATGCTGTTACACTGCGCAGTCAATCTGTTTCAGAACAATGAATTGGCCGATGATCTACGTCATTTGCTGGATTTTCATGAAATTTTGCAATTTTTCAGCCAGCAACAGTTGTCTTTCCAGGAGAAGCTGATCAATCGCGCCAACCGGCTTGGGCTGGGTAGACCGCTTTTTTACAGCCTCTATTTTAGTCGTTTATTACTGCACTCATCGGTTCCGGATCAACTGAAAAAACGGTTAAATCATCAACCTGGCTGGCTGGCATTACGCATCATGCATAATTGCGTGCCGCTGGCGTTGCTGCCGCAACATCCTGATCAGCCATCAAAACGGGCGGAACTCGCGCGTTTGTTGCTCTACTTGCGCAGCCACTGGCTGCGCATGCCGTTGTATCGCCTGTTGCCACATCTGATCTACAAGTTTTATTTGTCAGTATTTCCTGGTAAGAGCGCTCGTGCCAGGCGGAACGGGTGATTCTGGAAAATTACAGCAAAAAAAGTGTTGCCAGCCCCAGAAAAATGAAAAATCCTCCACTATCAGTGACGGCAGTAATCATGACACTGGAGCCAAGTGCTGGATCACGCCCCAGTTTTTTGCGTGTCAGCGGGATGAGTACCCCGACAAATGCAGCGAGAAGGAGGTTTAACAGCATGGCAAGCGACATTACCAGGCCGAGCTGTATATTCTGATAGATGGCATAAGTAAATACCCCTACGAGCCCTCCCCAGACGATACCATTAACGATACTGACACTGATTTCCTTGGTGATCAGTTTGAGGGTGCTGCCTTGACTGACCTGCCCCAGTGCAAGGGCGCGCACGATCATGGTGATCGTTTGATTGCCGGAGTTACCGCCAACACCGGCTACGATAGGCATCAGGGCAGCCAGTGCAACCAGTTTTTCAATTGAATTTTCAAAAAGTCCGATCACGCGGGAAGCAAAGAATGCTGTAACCAGATTGATCGCTAGCCAGGCCCACCGGTTGCGGACACTTTTCCAGACGGGAGCGAATAAATCTTCTTCTTCGCTTAACCCGACCTGATTGCGTGCTTCAAGATCAGCCTTTTCACGCATGAAATCAATGACCGCATTAACAGTTACTCTGCCTAGCAGCTTTCCTTCCGGGGAAACAACTGCAGCTGTTATCAGATCGTAACGTTCAAATGCATCTGTTGCCTGTTCAGCCTTATCATCTGGAAGGAATTTGACTGTTTTAGGCGTCATGACTTCAGTTACGGTGGTGTTTGGATCGCTAACCAGCAATCGGTTCAACAACAGAGTTCCTTGCAGGTGTTCGTTACGATCAACTACAAACAGCTGATCGGTGTGATCCGGCAATTCACCAAGTCGGCGTAAATAGCGAAGAACAACCTCGATACGCACATTTCCACGTACGATAATGACATCAAAATCCATCAGCGCGCCCACTGCATCTTCAGAGAAGGACATGGCTGCACGCAGTTGCTCACGTTCTTCCATGGGCAATGCCCGGAAAACATCTTCCATGACGTCGCTGGGCAAATCCGGTGCCAGATCGGCAATTTCGTCTGCATCCAGCTGCTCTGCCGCGGCAACCAGCTCCTCGCTGTCCATATCCTCGATCAGCGTCTGGCGAACGGCATCGGAGACTTCGAGCAGTACCTCACCATCATGCTCAGCCTTGACAAATCTCCAGACGATCAAGCGATCTTCGAGTGGGATCATCTCCAGAATACGGGCAATATCTGCCGGATGAAGTTTATCCAGCGCTCCACGTAGATTGGCGAGATTCTGTTTTTGTATGATTGATTCAATCAATTCTGGCTCTGGGGTATCCTGCAGACGAACGAAACCTTCTACCAGTTTGTATCTTTGCAGTAGAGAGATAATTTTCTGCAGTTTGCTTTCCAGGTTTTCGTCCTGATTTTCGTGATGTTCTTCAGTCATGGCTGAACCGGTAATCGTGTTTGTTGGCTGGAAGCCGTTATAAGAATCAATGAAGTGCGCGTATCAGCTGCATGATTATTTGATATCAGAAATATCAGTTGAGAAATGGGCAAGGAAAAATGACTCCGTGAAGTTTCTCGGGATGTCCGGAATGCTATCGGCAGTAAAGATAAACAATCCCTGTTTCTGCCTTCATTATTGGTTGCAGTCAGGTACCAGTGGCAAAAATACCGGGTTTTCTCGCGAACGCAATAATTATTGCAGCGCAAAACACATCAGCTGCGAGGTACAGAGAAGACAGGGAAGCTGACATTGTTTGGGCTCGATAGCACGCCCGTAACTGCTTTTTATTTTAGCATGGAATTTTTACGGGACAGTTACACAACAGGCAGTGTGGTTTGTTACTGCTGTGTTTTTTTCTTGATTGCTATGGCCCTGTTCCCATTTCACATTGGTAACCACAGGAAGGTACAAACCATAGCCACGAGGCTTTCGTGGTTTTGTTTGAATTTATCAAAGCACAGGACCACCGCCCGGCACTGTTTCAACCGTGTGAAAATATTTTTTACCAGGTGTCGGTACCGGTATAGTCCTCGCTCCGGATCTGCATTATCTGTTTTGGAGTTACCCCTTCCCTGGAATGACTGCCTTGGCACCTTGTTGTTCGCTTTGATCGTGAATGGCCTAACTGTCATAGTCCTTTGTCTGCGATAATGGATTGAGCCGCGCCCAGCATGAATCAAAGCCAATGCGTGTGTGCAATCATTGATCTGACTACCGGTAATATCGAATGCGATGGGGGAAGTCCGTGGGTATCTACCGCCATGTGAATTTTGCACCGCCCCGGCTTTTCCCGATTGCCTTATCCTTACCGCTCGCACTGTGCTGGTGAGCCTTGATAGCTACCATCGATAAAAACCCGCTCCATGTCCGGCTCAACCACCAGAGCCTGAAATACCTTGAGCCATTTTCCGCTGGCAGATCAGGCGGTGAATCGTTTATAAACCTTGCTCCAGCTCCCGAATGAACCGGTACCATGCGGTACAGTATGCCTTCGACAGTCATACAGCAAATCTTGCTTGTTGTAGAGGTGGTTGTGAAGCAAAATGGCCAGTAGCTTCGGCCAGAGCTCAGCATTGAGCAATAATCGGAGCATTGCAAGCTCGTATTGCTGGTGAGAGCTACAACGATACGAACTTGCTTCTTTAAATCAATATTGAGATCAAATAGGAACAGACCCTAGATGTTTAGTCCCACGGTGTGCTGGTGTAACATATAACCAGCTACGGAGGGATGATTTATGGGACAGATATTACACGGAAGCGCCCGCACGACAGCGGCGGTACGTCGAGCGATACAAAATAGTCAAGAGAGTCTGAATGTTCTGGCCAAGCGGCATGGGATTAATCCAAAAACGGTAGCGAAGTGGCGGAAGCGGGAATTCACCCACGATGCACCGATGGGCCCCAAAGAGTCGCACTCGACTGTTTTAAGTCTGGAAGAAGAAGCCGCTGTTGTGGCGTTTCGCAAACATACGCTTCTACCGCTGGATGATTGTCTATATGCCTTGCAACCAAGCATTCCGCATTTAACCCGCTCAAGCCTGCATCGCTGCTTTCAACGGCATGGCATCAGTCGGTTGCCGGAGGTTGATGGTGACAAGCCAAAGAAAAAGTTTAATGCCTATCCAATTGGCTACTTCCATATTGATATTGCCGAAGTTCGTACGAAGGAAGGTAAACTCTATCTTTTTGTAGCCATTGACCGGACATCAAAGTTCGTTTTTGTTCAACTCCAGAACAAAGCCAACCGCAACACGGCAACCGCCTTCTTGAAGGCCGTGATCGAGACTGTTCCCTACAAGATCCATACAATCCTGACTGATAACGGTATCCAGTTTACGTTCCCGGCGCGTTATCGGAATGGGCCAACGGCTCAGTATGTAACGCATATGTTCGATAGGTGTTGTCAGATCAACGGCATCGAGCACCGTCTCACCAAACCCAACCATCCCTGGACCAATGGTCAGGTTGAACGCATGAATCGAACCATCAAGGATGCGACTGTAAAACGGTATTATTACGACTCACACGATCAGCTGAAGGCCCATCTCCATCGCTTTGTGATGGCTTATAACTTCGCCAAAAGACTAAAAGCTCTCAAAGGCCTAACACCCTATGAATACATCTGCAAAATCTGGAAAAATGAGCCAGATCGTTTTATCTTTGACCCATTCCAGCACACCGTGGGACTAAACACCTAGAGCTCTGGCGAGGATAAAATTATCATCAGTATTCACAAGAAGAGACTACTCATTTAGCAAGTGAGAGGAAGCGAATATCTACACAATTACCGGAAAACGGAATGCGGTATTGAAAAAGTAAATTAATCACAATCGATCCATTACCTATCAAGGAGAAATGCATGCTCGTGACATTCAAAACCGATAGCTATGCTGATATCACCATGTTTGGAGAAGACGCGCTAACCATGTTGAAAATGATGGGGCACAGTGAAACCGTACCGGGCGCTATTCTGGCAGCAGATGTTCCTCAAGCACTGCATCGGTTAACAACTGCTTTAAATATACAAAAAGAAATCTCGCCACCAGTCGAGAATAAGGATGAAGATACAAATGAGCCGGTGGTAAGCATGATTAATCGAGGACTGCCTCTAATTGAGTTACTGACTGCCGCAGCAAAGGCAGGTTGTAACGTAATGTGGGAATGAATCGATACCAGGAAAAATTAGGCCTGGTGGGAAGCTCTATCTGGAAAAACCATACTGCCAGGGAGCTGCATACCAGAGGACTGCAAAGTAGTGGCAGACAGTACCCACCATTACAAACAAATGCCAGATGAAGTGACCGTATCGAAAACGTGAGTCGGTCGCAAAAAAGAATACGCCGATCGTATAAGTCACCCCTCCTGCAATCAACCATAGTAACGTGGTCAAGTAAAATCGGACACCTCAGTTAAGCTGCTTTTATCGATTTTGCTGCTTCTGCTTCATATTGATTCGGACTTTTGTAATCCAGGTATGAATGCAGTCTTTGGTTATTATAAAACACGGCGATATACTGCAAAATATCCTGCTGTGCTGCATGGCGGGTTTGGTAATGCCGCCATTGGCAGCGTTCCTGCTTGAGGCTGCCAAAGAAACTTTCCGCAACCGCATTATCCCAACAATTTCCCAGACGACTCATACTGCCAATAAAACCGTATGCTTTCAGTAGATTGCGGTATGCTTTGCTAGCATACTGCGACCCACGATCCGAATGCACGATCAGGCCAGGCGGTGGCCGGCGTAGCCAGATCGCCATTCGTAATGCATCACAAACCAGTGTTGTTTTCATCCGTGAGCTCATACTCCAGCCCACCACCTTTCGGGAGAACAAATCGATGACAACCGCCAGATACAGCCAGCCTTCCTGAGTCCAAATGCAGGTAATGTCGCAAACATAGACTTGATCCGGTCTGGCAACCGTAAATTGCCGATTCAATTGGTTCTCAAACACTGGCAACGGGTGATTGCTGTCCGTCGTCACCTTGTACTTCTTCCGGTGTTTCACTTGTATCCCGGCTTCTTGCATTAGTCTTCTCGCCTTCCAGCGACTAACCCGATAGTCCAAGGCATTTAGCGCTCGTTTCATCCTGCGACTGCCATAGGTGTAATCGCATGATTTTGCAATATTCTGCACAGCATTAAGTAGTTGCCTGTGGTGTAGATCATCCGGGCAATTGCAGCGGCGTTGTTCATAGTCATAGTAAGCACTGCGACTGACACCCAATAGCCGGCACATCAGGCCGACCGGGTAGGTCTTTTTCTTTTGGGTGATGAACGAATACTTCACTTCGTTTCTTTCGCGAAAAAGACCGCCGCCTCCTTTAGTATTTGCCGCTCAAGCTTTAATTGCTTGTTTTCTAGTTTAAGCCGCCGGATTTCTTCCTGCTCCGGTGTCAGTTTCCCATTACCGCGGAATGCCTGACCATTAGTATCCGCCTGGCTCTCCCTGATCCATCGCCCAAGCATGTTAGCCCTGATTTCCAGGCTTCTGGCAGCTTCTGCTATCGTTAATCCCTGATCCAGTACCAAGCTGATTGCATCCAGCTTGAATTCCTTTGTATAGTGTTTCCTAGGCTCCATTTCATCCTCCAATTAAGACTATTTTCTCTTAACTGGAGTGTCCGGGTCTATTAGACCATATCATAGTAAGCCGGATACAGGTATGCGGGTGTACAACGGGTAAATTGCGATGAGAATGAGCCACCCCATAAGCAGATAAAGACTGGTGGTGATAATGGGGTTGTGCATCTTATCGAATGCTTTCAATGTTACTCCGATTGCGGCGAGCCCCCAGACGATCCCAAAGAGTGTCCATCCCCATGGACCACGAAGCACACCCAGCGTGAACGGCGTGTAGGTACCAGCGATGAGGAGATAGATCGCAGAATGTTCGATAATCTTAAATACACGCTTAGCCTTGCCTTGCGGCAAAGCATGATAGAGGGTAGAAGCGAGATACAGCAGGATCATCGTTGCTGCAAAAAAACTCGCACCAATGATAAAGCCTGTATCTGCGTACTGCACCGCACGCATAATAAGAAATGGGGTTGCTATCAGTGCTGCGACCAGTCCTATACCGTGGCTGATGCTGTTCGCGATCTCTTCTCCCAGAGATTGCTCACGTTCGGGTACTGCGAGCAATATGCTCACGATGTTTCAACCTACGTAGTTTATATAGGTGAAGAAAACGACTTGATGGACGAACGACACTGCTTCCAGGAAGTACTCAAGCCTGATTTTCGTCGGCTGGAGGTAGGCCTTTTGGTATATTTCATGGATGGAGGTTGTTAGACATTTGCGATACCCACGCTAATTGATGCGCATATTAGCGTGGGACGGTTTTTACAAGGCTAATAACATCTAACCTTTAAACTTGTCTTTTAACTTTGCGGCTGCATCTCGGACAGCACTACTTAGCGAATCCCAAGCATCCTCTGCGCTATCCTTAAGATCCTCCCACGCATCCTCGCTGGCCTCAGCCAGTTCCCCCATCTTAGCCTTCGCAGTATCAACCTTTTGCTCAAGTTCTCCTATCTGCTTATCATATTTTATGCGGGTATCAGCTGCAGAACTCTTCGCTTCAGCCCTCAGTTCTGCCAATTTGGCCTGTGCCAACTCAATTTCGGCTTCTATCTTTTGTTTGTATGCTTCTTTCGTGCTCATAATGTCTCTCCTATGTTAATCAATTCAGGATGGATTCTTAGACTTCGTGATAACCCAGGCTAGAAATAATAATACTGCGGATCCGACTATAGCGGTCACTATTGAACCGATGAGCCCCAATAGACCGAACAAGAGACCACCTGCAATGGCACCAACAATGCCAATAATGATATTGCCCATGAGACCAAAGCCCCTTCCTTTCATCAATATCCCAGCTAACCAGCCCGCGATTGCACCGATTGCGATAAAAATTATTAATCCTGTATAGTCCACGAGTTTCTCCTCTGGTTTTATCAACAACTGGGATAATCCGCTTAAAATGGCTTAGTATCTGCAATACTGAAGATCAGGAAAATGTTGGATAATTAAGATGCATACTGATCAGTATGCATCTTTAACGCTTTCCTTAATTTCTTTGCCGGCATCTTCAAGCTTATCACCTGCATCTTCGGCGGCATCAAGAGCTTTCTCCCCAGGTCTTTGATCAAGCGCATCGTTAACGTTATCTTTGAGCGTATCCCCCGCATCTTTAGCCGCATCACCCGCATCTTCAGCAGCATCAAGAACTTTCTCCCCGGGTCTCCGGTCAAGCGCATCGTTAACATTATCTACTACTTTTTCAGTACCTGTTTTAGTTTGGTCACAGGCGGGTAATGCCAGAATTGTTGCAGTCATCATAAGTATTAAAAGGTAGGTATGTTTCATCATTATGTCTCCAATTTTGTTTTAGTTGTATTCACTGGGCTACCCCATTGAATATGGGACTAATACCCCATATTTGTCATTTTAATGACGATACTAAACATTGTATGTACGATACCGTACATAATGAAAATCATTATTTTTCCTATACCCCTTTATCACGCTAGTGGATAAAACATCGATGAGTGTGCCCCAATCTCCATAATTCAGTGGCAAGTTGCATCACGAGGCACCCATGCGAATCATTCAGAAAATTTCCTCAATAAATTGGTGATTATCTCGTGTCTTGCCACCTCAAACTTCCCTCTCAACCAGACCCCTCTCAACCAGACGAATACGACTTCAATAATTTTCAAATCTTGTCCAGAATATCGTGCCCAAAATATGCTTATCCCATATAATATTTTCTTCGTAAACAAGCATCTCATAACGTTTATCTCGTGATCACACTATATAATCGGAGACTGATATGTCTGTATTACCTACTCCGCAACAAAACCATCTATTAGCTGCGTTGCCGGCCGAAGTTCAGGACCGTATATTTCCTCATCTCGAACTGGTCTCACTGCCGCTTGGTAAAGTCTTGTACGAATCAGGGGATACTTTGTGTCATGCCTATTTTCCGACCGACGCCATCATATCGCTGCTTTATGTGATGGAAAGTGGCGCATCGGCAGAAATCTTGATGGTGGGTAACGATGGTCTCATTAGTGTCGCTTCATTTATGGGAGGTGAAAGCACCCCGAGCCGGGGGATCGTGCAATGCGCTGGTTACGCTTACCGGCTACTAGGGAAGCGGCTCAAGGATGAGTTCGATCGCCACGGTGAATTATTACATCTGATGCTGCGTTATACGCAGGCCTTAATTACGCAAACGGCCCAGACAGCGGTCTGCAATCGTCACCATTCGATAGACCAACAACTCTGTCGCTTGCTTCTGCTTTTGATGGATCGTTTGCCAGATAACCAGTTGACGATGACTCAGGAGTTGATCGCCAATATGCTTGGGGTGCGCCGTGAAGGCGTTACCGAAGCCGCCGGAAAACTACAGAAACTGGGAGTGATCGAATACAGCCGCGGACATATCAAGGTATTGGATCGACCCAAACTTGAGGAATTGAGCTGCGAATGTTATGCCATCGTCAAAAAAGAAGCCGAACGTCTGTTACCCAACATTTATTTTCCTGCATCTGGCTACAGTTCAGAATGAGTGCTGGTTAACCAGCACAGTGATCTGTCGTTATTTGATTCTCATATCATTCTTGACAGATTTTACACCCCCAACACTGCGTGCAATTTCGACCGCTCTGTTGGCATGAACTTGCGAACTAACGAAGCCACTCAATTGAACAACACCTTTAAAGGTTTCAACATTGATTTCAGCAGATTTTAGGATAGGTTCATTGAAAATTGCTGCTTTGACCTTTGTGGTGATGACAGTATCATCAAGATACTCTCCGGTTCCCGATTGTTTTGCTGTCGATGCGCAACCCAGCAAAGAAACCATTAGGAGAGTTAAGAAGAATGTGAAAAAATGGTTGTTAAGTTGCGTCATGGCAAGGCTCTCCTGAGTAATTAATAAAGAAAGCTGAACACCCTCTCGATTTTTTAGATTAAGGGGGTACCTGTTTTACTACCTTCTTCGGTACGACATTCAATCTGAATGTCTGAGAACCTGTCGAGCAAGAAGCACCTCGTGCTATTTTTTCTAATTTAATCTTTATTTTTAAATTAGATTATCAGAAAGAATGTACTTAATATGTACGCTAGCACACAAAGCTTACTACCTCTATTGTAGATAATAGCCGGGATAACCTGATAAAAATGGATACTCACTCTTGTTATGCCGGTCCGAAATGGAGAAAGTATCTTATCCCGGCGATTAACTGGTTTTTCATGAAATAAATTGAGCTGTTTTTCGTACCAATCCAGCATGGTCTGAAATGGTGTCTTTGGCTTCAATACCGATTGCGGCGGCTGATCTAATGGCACAATGACCAAGCCTATGATTGTTTATGGGTTTTTATGCATTCTGCAAAGAATGAATCGGTAAACTTCTTATTATTAGTGAGGGTCTTCTGGATCTTGATGGCGTAAACCTGTGCAAAATATCGAGAAAATATTTGGCATCAACAGCGGCCTTACTACCTTTGATTTGGTTATACATTAATAGTCGGAACTGATTTTCTTATTCGAGAGCGTTCCGTATCCAGCGATAGATGAGTTGTATTTGCCCCGGCGTTCCCGCCGCTTTCGGCCATCCCAATAGTTTTTCAGATACCTTGTTGCAACGCTGTGAAATCTCTTCACTCACTGCTTGAAGCTGCTATCTCATAAGCATTAACGTTCTGGGTATGGTAGACACCAGCGATAACCCGAATCCCAGCTGTAAGATTGACGGATAGAGATATCGAATATCTTTGATTATTTGGCAATAGTGATACCGGGAACGTTGGTATGCGGTAGACCTGTTACGGTCATTTGGAACAGCAGATACAGCATCTGAAAAGCATTACGGTTCCACCGAGTATGCGATTCCTGGTTATTCACTGCGTAGTATTTGCCGTGTGACCGGATTGACAGATCAGTATTTGGTAGTGAGTTGTCTGTCACAAGAAGAGCCATCGTGGCATCAGGATTTTCGTCACGGAGGATGGGGGGAGTGCGTGGATCCTTTTCCACTTGGTATTCTGGTTCATCGTCCAGTGAACTACCGAGAAAATTAATGATTGCATGAAAGCTTCGCAACCGGAAGGCACCTTTCATGGGCCATTCTCCCCCCGCTCCGCCAGGACGAATGTCAAATGCAACATCAGTGGGATCCCACTGCTTTGCTTCTTCATTCAATTGCACACGCTCTGTTTCGGATAGCATTTCTGGATCATAGTTGGTAATGAGGATCGGCCCCTGCTTTTTCTGACGAAGAGTAAACAGTCCCTTTTGTTGATCATGATAGATGGAAAACTCCTTTTCCAGTGTTTGAAAGCCTTCGGCAGATACCGATGCTGCAGGCAGGGTCCAGTTGTATTCTATGTTTAGAGGTTCGGCATGAAGCTGGTTTTGATCCTGGATTGCCGATAGATGCAATACTACTTTGCGGAACATCTCGTAGTCTGCTGGAAAGGGAGATCTGTTGCGATATGTTTTTTGAGACAAACCCTCCTGGATACGCACTTCCTGAGCCATCAGCCGTAATAACAGATCGACATCGAAACGTTGGCGAAAAAGCAGCATGAACTTGTTCTGCCGGAAAGGTGTTAGCAGCCGCCAGGTAAATTCTTCACCTTCGATTGGAACGATGCTGATCGTTGGGTTCTCTGCAATACTGCCGCCGAATATCGGCATCAGCGTATTTCCAGCCAATCCACCCGGTGCAGGTGTGGCACCGGCATTGAAACGAAAATCGAAGGTGGCTGCCACATTTGAGATGCCAGTAAAATGAATTGGTTGATGGTGTTGGGCACGGGCGATGTTTGTCAACAGCTGTCTGGAAATGGCATCTGTGATGGTGTCGTCGTAGGCACTGACTGCATGCTGCAGCGTAATCGGTGACAGACAACCTTGAAGTACGGGGAGCAAGCATGGAAGCAGCAACCATAGCAGGTATCGGCATGTATGTTTCATATCAGACGAGGTTATTCGTTCAGCCTTGTTCATATTTGTTTCTGTTTTTTTACGGGATTTTTGCTGTCGGCAGGCGTGACAGAATGATCCGGGCTTTTTTGAGCAATCTGGGTGATTGGCGATGCGAATCATAAAAACGCGGGTTGGAGATGATTGATGCCAGCCAGGCGGATTGTTCAGGCGCGAGAGATGACGCAGGTATTCCAAAATAGTGGCGCGCTGCGGCTTCAATGCCGAATACACCTTCTCCCCATTCAATGACATTCAGGTAAATTTCCAGAATACGCCGTTTGCTCAGAAATTCTTCCAGTATCAGTGTGATGAGGGTTTCCTGTAATTTACGCCATACGGTTTTTTCGCTCGATAAAAATAGATTTTTAGCAAGCTGCTGGCTGATGGTTGAGCCGCCAGCAGCCAGTTTGCGTTGTTTCAGGTTTTTTTTCCAGGCTACTTCAATTGCCTTGTAGTCAAATCCCTGGTGTTGCATAAAACGGGCATCTTCAGTGGCGATGACTGCCCGTTTAAGATGATTGGAAATCTGTTCGTAATCTACCCAGCGATGCTGTAATTTTGCAGCCGGATTCTGCCGGTGCATGGTTTCCAGGCGATCTTGCATGAATGCGCTGGTGGTTGGGTGGTAAGTACGCCAGTAGATGATGTGTAGCAGAAACCAGGATTGATACAGTAATGCAATTGCCAGGAGCAGCAGTAATGGGCGTAACAGCCAGGTGCTGATCAATCCTGGTTGGGGTGTGGTTGGTCGGGATGTTTTGGTCAGTTTCACGAGGCATGGAGGTGCAATTCATCTCTGAGTTGTCGGATGACGTTCTGTGTTTCAGGACGGATACCGTGCCAAAGCAGAAAGGATTCGGCGGCTTGTTCGACCAGCATACCGGTGCCGTCAACCAGATTAGTAACCCCTTGCGTGCTGGCAAATTCCAGAAATGGTGTCAACTTGCTGCTGTACAGCATGTCGTAGACAAGCGCAGTACCATGGAACAAATCTGCGGGAATGGGAGGGAGTGCATTGTGCAGACTGGCTGAAGTGGCATTGATAATGAGATCGAATTGTTGCCCGATAAAATCCTGATAATGTCCGCCAGTAATATTTCCATGGTTCACAAATTGCTGCTGCAAGGCGATTGCTTTGTCAGGCGTGCGGTTGGCGATAGCCAGCAGGCCAGGTTTTTGTTGCAGCAGCGGCAGAATGACACCACTGGCAGCGCCACCGGCGCCCATTAGCAGAACATGTTTGCCTGGCAAAGCAAAATTCAGGTTGATGGTAATATCGCGCACCAGACCCACACCATCGGTATTGTCGCCGAATATTTCATTCTCCTGCTCGAATCTGAAAGTATTAACTGCATGCGCGGCACGAGCGCGATCCGTCAGCCGGGTAGCCAGTGCGTAGGCCTCAAATTTAAAGGGAACAGTGATGTTTAAGCCTATGCCACCATTTTCGCGAAAAGTGGTGACGGTGCGTTCAAATCCATCCAGTGGTGCCAGCAGGGTGGTATAGCGCATGCTGCGACCGGTCTGCTGCGCAAACTGGGTATGAATAAACGGTGATTTGCTGTGTGTGATCGGGTTGCCAATGACTGCGTAAGTATCCATCGTGACTGATTTTAAGTATTTCTGAGAATTTTGCTATTCACTCAGCAGCTTATCCGAGCGAGAGAATACCCAGGTGCGGGTGATATGCAGGATATCGGTATCCCGGCTGATATCGGGCGGGAAGGGGGCAAATCCGTTGCGTGCAGCCAGTCGGACAATCCGGATGGCTGCATCATCCAGTATCTGGGTGCCGGAAGAGCGATCAATCCCGATTGATTCCAGGCTGCCATCAGAACGTACACCTACGGTCAGCTGCAGGCTGCCGTACAGTTTTTTTCTTCTGGCTTCTTCCGGGTAATTCAGGTTGCCGATGCGCTCTACCTTGAGCCGCCAGTCTTCCAGATAGCGGGCAAAGCGATATTCGCGTGTACGTGCGCCGATAAACCTGCGTTTCGGGCGTTTCTGATAGGCCTCGTGGTCTTTTGCGATCTGTGCTTCCAAACGAGCGATCTCGAGGCTGCGCTGCAGTAAGTCACTATAGCTGTCCGGATTGATGGCGGCAGGTTGATTTTGCTTGGGTTTATCCTGTTCCGGTTTTGCCTGCGGAAGCGGTTGTGTGACATGAGCTTTGCTTTCGGCAACGGTCAGCAGTTTTTTGATTTTGCTTTCCAGTTGTTTTGTTTTCTGAGTGGCCACGGTGAGATCTGTCATCGGCTTTACTCCAGGCAGCACTGGCAGAGGGGTTTTGGCCTGGCGATCTTCCGCCACATTGCCGCCACCATCCAGATTGGTCTGGGCGAATACCCTGGTATCTACGGGTTTGGTTTGGGATTTGCTGTTGACCAGCACCACATCTATGGATTTGGTGATTTTGGTATGCTTTTGCGCAGGCGGATTGAGCGATATGCCAGCAACAATCGCCATATGCAGCAGCAGCGAAATCAGTAGTGCCAGGGAAATTTTGCGATGGGGTTGCATGGAGAAACCGGGAACTACCGTGTGCTGCATTGATTTATCAGTCTTCACGCTTACCAAGAAAGCTGGCATGGAGCGTGCGATCCAGCAGATCGATCTGCGAAATGCCGATGGTAACGAATGTGCCCGGGGAGAGATCGGGTAATGAAGGCACCCGAGCTATCAGTGGCAAACGATCCAGTTTAACCAGATTTTCCTTTACAACAACCGCACCGGTTGTATTGATGTTTTCCTGCAATAACCAGCGCAGACACCAGTAGCGTTCCATTCCACGCTGAAATTCCGCGTAGGTTGCATAGGCCATTTCAAAATCCCGCATGGCAATCAGCAGCGCATCATCTTCCCGGGTATAGGCGGGTGGATTACCCGATACCAATGCAATCAACTGACGCTGATTGATAAGATCCACATAACGTCGCATAGGGGAGCTGCTCCAGGTGTATTGTGATACCCCCAGTCCCTGATGCGGCGCGGGAGAAAGGCTCATCTTCACCTTGCCATTTCCCTGGCTACGATAAATCCCGGCGAAACCGGCATCTGCAAGTTGCTTGCCCCATTCGGCGTTGGCAAAAATCATCAGTTCTGATACGACTTTATCGATGGGTGCGCCCCGGCGCCGTTCGGAAATAGAAACACGATCTTGTTCAATAGTAAAACTGTAATCCACTTTCTCACTATTGATATCTTGATCCTTACCACGCAATTTCTCCATTTTGTTGGAAAAATCCCAGAGCACTCTTAACTCATGAGCGAAAGGATAATTTGCCTGATTTTCACGCAAGGTAATTTCGTTAAACTGTTGTTCCAGCACATCGAGGCGTAAGTTGGTAGAAACTTCGATGGTTTCTATCCGGCTGAGTGTATTGGTGACAGTAAAATCATCCGCCACATCCAGATATAACGAGAGCACCGGACGGCGGCGTGTTTCGCTCAGTGTGAAATGCTGAATTACGCTTTCCGGAAGCATGGTGATTTTGCGGCCAGGCAGATAAACTGTTGACAGGCGTTTTGCTGCAAATTTATCAAGAAGCGAATCTGGTGCAACACCCAGTGCGGGCGTAGCAATATGTATTCCAATGCGGAAACTGCCAAATGTTAGCGGCGTTACAGAAAAGGCATCATCGATTTCTGTTGTGGCAGCATCATCAATACTGAACGCCGTGACTTTAGCCAGCAGAAAATCTTCCGGGTCCGTGCGGTGGAAATCAGATGAAAGGGAATCCGTGCTGGTTCCTTCCGGGAAGTGTTCATATAAAAACTGGTTGAAATGGTAGTCATGTGTTGAAGGAATGGCGCCGCATTGCTCCAGCAATCTGGGGACACTCAGTCTGGTGGCTGCACAGGCTGCTTCCAGTGCTTTCCATTCAATTGTATTTTTATCTGGCTTATACAGTAGATCATCCAGTAATGGCCTGAATGTATCAGGTAACTCGAATGCCACCAGCTGCTGCACATAACCAGCCTGTTTTTCCTCGGCCAATCGCTTTTTTTCGCGGCTGGCCAGTGCGGCCCGCAAAATTTCCGGGGGGGCGGCTTTGTAGCGGCCGGTTCCTTTTTTATGGAAATAGATCGGATTCTGGTTCAGCAAAATCGTGATGGCAGCGATTTCAACAGGGTTGGGCGTATGGCCAAAATAATCGTTCGCCAGTTCCTGCCCAGTGAATTCATTGTTCTCTTCGCAACATTCCCATAAAAAATCCACATCAATCTCAGCAGCCATTTCCTGTGCCTGCTGCATGAATTCGTGCATGGGCGGATTTTCAAAGCGCAGCAGAACCGCTCCAGCCTTGATCTTGGAGCGTTTTCCATGGACGGATTCAATTTGCAGCGAGGTGGTGTTGTCAGCCAGGATATTGCCGACTTTGAGAGCCCCTGCTTCCTCGTAAAAAACGTTTACCAAATCAATCCTCAGCTCAACCCAGAAAGCATGCGAAAAAAAACATTTTCTAATGTTATCCGATTCAACGGGTGACGAATAATGAAGCACATAAGCGGATTACGCCTGCAGGATTGATGGTCGAAATCAGCAGATACCAAGATAATCGAACCATCCAGAGAGGCAGGGAAATGCGCCGTTCATGGTAACATAATGGCATCGTTATCAAAAAAACAAAGGCTGTGGGAAAGAGTATTTTGTGACCAGTTTTCTTGTGTTTCAGCTCAAAAAATATTTCCTCCAGAGGAATCAGCAAGGATTTCCGGGTATGGAAACAACCGTATAAACGGTTGTGTATAC
This sequence comes from Nitrosomonas sp. TNE100, assembly GCF_055387135.1. NCBI lineage: Bacteria > Pseudomonadati > Pseudomonadota > Betaproteobacteria > Nitrosomonadales > Nitrosomonadaceae > Nitrosomonas > Nitrosomonas sp. TNE100. The sequence continues at coordinate 402,376 of NZ_AP040997.1, forward strand.
AACTTCTAATATTTAGTCAGATGGTAAAAACACGTTTTGCTCCCAGCCCAACCGGTTACCTGCATATTGGCGGTGCGCGCACTGCGCTTTTTTCCTGGGCGTTTGCCCGGAAACAAGGTGGAAAATTTATTCTGAGAATCGAGGATACTGATCTTGAACGTTCTACCCAGCAATCTGTGCAGGCGATTCTCGATGGGATGGCCTGGCTGGGGCTTGATTATGATGAAGGGCCGTATTACCAGATGCAGCGGTTGAGTCGCTACCAGGAAGTTGCGGAGCTATTGCTCAAGCAGGGACTTGCTTATCGTTGTTATGCCAGTAAGGAAGAGCTGGATGCGCTGCGTGAGCAGCAGCGTTTGGCCGGGGTGAAGCCGCGTTATGACGGCCGCTGGCGCGATAGCAAACAGACTCCACCAGCTGGTGTCACGCCGGTAGTGCGCTTTAAAACGCCACGTGAAGGGTATGCGGTATTTGATGATCTGGTTAAGGGGCGGATTGCGGTAGCCAATCATGAGCTGGATGATCTGGTATTAATGCGAAGTGACGGCACGCCCACCTACAATTTTGGAGTGGTGCTGGATGATCTTGATATGGGTGTTACACACGTTATCCGTGGGGATGATCATGTCAACAATACTCCTCGTCAAATCAATATCCTCAAGGCACTGGGGGCGATCATTCCACAATACGCACATGTACCGATGATTCTTGGTGCAGATGGTGAGCGTTTATCCAAACGGCATGGCGCGGTATCCGTGATGCATTACCGGGATCAGGGATACCTGCCGGAAGCCTTGATCAACTATCTGGCACGACTCGGGTGGTCACACGGAGATGAGGAAATTTTCAGCCAGGAACAATTAGTTGAATGGTTTGATCTGGCGGCAATCAATCGTTCGCCGGCGAAATTTAATCCGGAAAAATTGACCTGGCTGAACCAGCATTATCTGAAAATTGCCGAGGATGCCCGGTTGATGGAACTGGTTACACCCATTCTGCTGGGAAGAAAATACAGCCTGCCGGGAGAGGAAAACATGTTTAAAATCATCAATCTGCTTAAAGAGCGTGTCAGCACGATAGAAGAGCTGGCCGACGCATCTGCTTATTTTTTTCAAGCCGTCGAGCCTGCCGAAGCGCTCAGAACGCAGTATTTCACCGTTGAAATTCGTCCGGTTCTGGAATACCTGATTGATCGTCTGGCGCAGATTGAATGGAAGCGAGAAGCGATTCACCAAGAAATTAAACAGACCGTTTCCTCGCATAAGCTGAAGTTTCCCAACCTGGCGATGCCGCTGCGTGTCATGGTCACGGGTGAAGCACAAACTCCGGCGATTGACGCAGTGCTGGAGCTGATTGGTAAAGAAGAAACTCTGCACCGTTTGCGTGACCAGCTGGATGCGTTTCCGCAGTAAGCATACAGCTGCCGTATTTATTTTGACTAAAAATTCCCGTTTGAAGAGCTGTTATGACAATGTCTGATCGTGCTGATTTGCTGAAACAATTACTTGCCGAACGTATCCTGATACTGGATGGTGCCATGGGTACGATGATCCAGAGTTATAAGCTGAGTGAGTCGGACTACCGGGGTGAGCGTTTTGCTGATTTTCCGCACGACCTCAAAGGCAATAATGATCTGCTTTGCCTGACCAAACCAGAGGTGATCCGTGCTATTCATCGCGCTTATCTTGAAGCCGGATCCGATATTATCGAAACCAACACATTCAACTCAAATGCACCGTCGATGGCGGATTACCACATGCAGGATCTGGTGTATGAGCTGAATGTGGCAGGTGCACGTCTGGCGTGTGAGGAAGCACGCGCCATGGAAGTAAAACAGCCTGATAAACCCCGCTTTGTTGCCGGCGTAATCGGGCCTACTACCAAAACAGCTTCGCTTTCACCGGATGTCAATGATCCCGGTTTTCGTGCCATTACATTTGATGATCTGGTTGAGAGTTACACCGAATCGGTGAGCGGGTTGGTTGACGGCGGGGCCGATATCCTGCTGGTCGAAACCATCTTCGATACCCTGAACGCTAAGGCTGCACTGTTTGCCATTGAACAGTATTTTGAGACACACGGATTGCGTCTGCCGGTAATGATATCGGTCACAATTACCGATGCGTCGGGACGTAATCTTTCCGGACAGACTCCGGAAGCTTTCTGGAATTCGGTGCGACATGCGCGCCCGCTGTCGGTGGGAATCAACTGCGCACTGGGAGCAGAGCTGATGCGCCCTTATGTGCAAGAGTTGTCAAATGTCTCCGAGGTTTATACCAGCGCCCATCCCAATGCTGGTCTGCCCAATCCACTGGCTGAAACCGGTTATGACGAAACTCCGGAATATACTGCCCGGTTGATCAAGGATTTTGCACAATCAGGGTTCGTCAATATTGTTGGCGGGTGTTGCGGTACGACACCGGAACATATTGCCGCTATCGTGGAAGCAGTGCAGGACATCCCGCCACGTAAGCTGCCTGATCTTCCTAAGAAGTTGAGGCTCTCTGGCCTTGAGCCACTCAGCATTGATGAGAGCTCTTTGTTTGTAAACGTGGGAGAACGCACCAATGTTACCGGTTCCAAGGCATTTTCCCGACTGGTGCTTAGTGGCAATTATGCGGAAGGACTGGTGATTGCGCGCAACCAGGTGGAGAGCGGTGCGCAGATCATCGATATCAACATGGATGAAGGTATGCTGGATTCGCAAAAGGCGATGGTGACTTTTCTGAATCTGGTCGCGTCCGAACCGGATATCAGTCGCTTGCCAATTATGGTTGATTCCAGCAGGTGGTCAGTGATTGAAGCCGGCCTGAAATGCATCCAAGGTAAGGCAATCATTAATTCCATCAGTCTTAAGGAAGGTGAAGAGGAATTTCTGCTGCATGCCAAACTGGCGCGCCGTTATGGGGCGGCGGTGATTGTCATGGCGTTTGATGAAAGTGGCCAGGCAGATACCTTGCAGCGCAAGGTGGATATTTGTACACGTAGCTACCATACCCTGATTGAACGGGCTGATTTTCCACCCGAGGATATCATTTTCGATCCGAATATTTTTGCCATTGCCACGGGTATCGAGGAACACAGCAACTACGCAGTTGATTTTATTGAAGCCACCCGCCTCATTCGGCAAACGCTGCCCTACGCCAAGATCAGCGGGGGTGTGTCCAATGTTTCGTTCTCGTTCCGTGGTAACGAACCCATCCGCGAGGCAATTCATACTGCGTTCTTGTATCATGCGGTCAAGGCCGGCATGACCATGGGGATCGTCAATGCTGGCCAGTTAGGGGTTTATTCGGATATACCTCCCGATCTGCTGGAGCGTGTTGAAGATGTGCTGCTCAACCGGCGACCCGATGCGACCGAACGTCTGGTGGAGTTTGCAGAAAATTTCAAGGGCCAGAAAAAAGAGCAGGCTGAAGATCTTGCCTGGCGGGATGAACCGGTGCGGCAACGCCTGATTCATGCACTGGTCAGAGGTATCAATACCTATATTGTTGAGGATACGGAGCTGATCCGGCAGGAAATTGATAGTCAGGGAGGCAAGCCGATCGAGGTGATCGAAGGCCCGCTGATGGACGGTATGAATGTAGTGGGTGACCTGTTTGGTGCAGGCAAAATGTTTTTGCCGCAGGTAGTCAAGTCAGCGCGGGTGATGAAGCAGGCGGTTGCCTATCTGTTGCCGTACATCGAGGCAGAAAAAAAGATTTCCGGCGACAATAAACCCAAGGGTAAATTGGTTATTGCCACTGTCAAGGGTGATGTGCATGACATCGGCAAAAATATTGTTTCGGTCGTGCTGCAGTGTAATAACTTTGAGGTTGTCAATCTGGGTGTAATGATTCCCAGTGCGCAAATTCTGGAAACTGCCCGTCGCGAAAATGCCGATATGATCGGTGTGTCCGGTTTGATTACGCCTTCGCTGGAGGAAATGGCACATGTCGCCAGAGAAATGGAGCGCGAACAGTTCACCATTCCCTTGCTGATAGGGGGTGCCACCACTTCGCGTGTACATACAGCAGTCAAGATAGCACCCCATTACAGCGGGGTGACCATATGGGTACCCGATGCCAGCCGGGCGGTCGGTGTATGCAGCAATCTGATGTCACAGGATATGCGCGATGGCTATATCCAGCAGGTCAAAGCCGAGCAGGAAAAGAACCGGGAGCAGCACAAAAACAAGAAAGGGCCTTCCAAACTGCTGACCTTTGAAGAAGCCCGGGCCAATGCATTCAAAACCGACTGGAACCATTATACGCCACCTGCTCCAAGTTTTCTCGGATTACGCACTCTTAACAACTATCCGCTGGAAACACTGGTTCCGTACATTGACTGGACGCCTTTCTTCCAGGCATGGGAGTTGCATGGGCGCTATCCAGCAATCCTGCAGGATAAGGTCGTCGGAGAAGCGGCCAGCAATCTGTTTCATGATGCGCAGGTGATGCTCAGAAAGATTATTGAGCAGAAATGGCTTGCGGCCAACGCTGTTATCGGCCTGTTTCCAGCCAATACTGTCAACGGGGATGATATCGAGATTTATGCCGACCGCAGTCGCAGCAAGGTGATCATGACCTGGCATTCCTTGCGGCAACAGACGACAAAACCTTCGGGGCATCCCAATCTGGCACTGGCCGATTTTATTGCACCGCGAGAAACCGGGATAAATGACACCATCGGTTTGTTTGCTGTCAGCTCTGGCTTCGGTATTGATGAGCGTGTACGTGCTTTTGAAGCTGAAAATGATGATTACAGCGCGATCATATTGAAAGCACTGGCTGATCGTCTGGCTGAAGCGTTTGCAGAACATATGCACGCACGGGTACGACGGGAATTCTGGGGATATATGAAAGATGAAAGTCTCAACAATGAACAGTTGATCGACGAGCAGTATCTGGGAATCCGCCCGGCACCGGGTTATCCTGCCTGCCCTGATCATACCGAGAAGGGGCCATTGTTTGCGGTGCTTGAAGCGGAAAAACGGAGTGGAATTATCGTGACGGAATCCTTTGCCATGGTGCCGACTGCTGCTGTATCCGGTTTTTATATTTCCCACCCTGAATCAAAGTATTTTGCGGTTGGCAAAATCGGCAAGGACCAGGTTGAAGATTACGCAAGGCGTAAAGGGTGGACGCTGGAGAAAGCAGAACGATGGTTGGCGCCTGCTCTGGCGTATGAGCGCTGATTACTGCCTGTAGCAACATATTTTTACCCTTCCAGGATTATTTCAGAAATGGCGTGTAATCTTTCCCTAAATCTGTGAAATTTTGCGATGATTATCGGCGTAATGTAGGGATGTGGTGGCCGATTTTTTTGTGCGTTTGTCTGGAATATTATTTACTGAGGGGAATGGAAAATGAAATACAGCAGTATCGAGGAATTCAAGAATTATGTTTCTGAAAGGAATCCGGGGCAACCGGAATTCCTGCAGGCTGTTTCAGAAGTCATTGAAAGTTTGTGGCCTTTTATCGTTGATCATTCCCGTTACGCTGAGCAGGGGTTGCTGGACCGGCTGATTGAACCGGAACGCATGATTGTATTTCGTGTGGCGTGGGTGGATGATCGTAGCGAAGTCAGGGTTAACCGAGGATACCGCATTCAATATAACTCCGCGATCGGGCCATACAAGGGAGGGACGCGGTTCCATCCCTCCGTCAATCTTTCCATTCTCAAGTTTCTTGCTTTTGAGCAAACCTTTAAAAACGCATTGACAACTTTACCCATGGGTGGAGGTAAAGGTGGATCAGATTTTGATCCCAAGGGTAAAAGTCCCGGAGAAGTCATGCGCTTTTGTCAGGCGTATGCGACTGAGTTGTTCCGGCATGTCGGAGTGGATACAGATGTACCCGCCGGGGATATTGGCGTGGGTGGCAGGGAAGTCGGTTATATGGCTGGCATGGTGAAGAAACTGACTAACCGGTCGGATTGCGTGTTTACCGGCAAAGGATTGAGTTTTGGCGGGTCATTGCTGCGGCCGGAGGCGACCGGGTATGGGCTGGTCTATTTTGCCGAAGAGATGCTGAATCATGTTGACCGATCGTTGAAGGACATGCGTGTATCTGTGTCCGGCTCGGGAAATGTGGCACAGTTTGCCATTGACAAAGCCATGTCACTGGGAGCCAGAGTGATCACCGTTTCCGATTCGAGTGGAACAGTGGTGGATGAAGCCGGATTTACACCAGAGAAATTGGCGATTCTGGCTGAAGTCAAGAATCATTCCTACGGACGTGTAAACGAGTATGCTGAAAAGGTAGGCGCACAATTCCTTTCATGTGAAAAACCATGGAATGTACCGGTGGATGTCGCTTTGCCTTGTGCGACGCAGAACGAGTTGAATGATAATGATGCCGCAATACTGGTCAAGAATGGGGTGAGTTGTGTGGCTGAGGGTGCCAATATGCCTTGTACTGCGGGGGCAATCGAACGGTTCCAGTATGCAAAAATACTGTTTGCGCCTGGTAAGGCGAGCAATGCCGGAGGGGTAGCTACCTCAGGTTTGGAGATGAGCCAACAGGCCATGCGGCTTTCCTGGACAAGTGGCGAGGTGGATATGCGCTTGCATGAGATTATGCGTGCTATTCACCGTTCCTGTATCGGGTACGGCCAGAAAAATAATGGCATAGTCAATTATGTGGATGGCGCGAATATAGCCGGTTTTGTGAAAGTAGCGGAAGCAATGCTGGCACAAGGCGTTATTTGATCACGAAAAGCGCTATACATCTTTGTGAATTGATGGCTCTGGCAGCAATAGATGAACGATGCTCCCTCTTATTGCAACATGAATGTGTTGTTTCCCCTGTAGGCTGGGTTGGTTGTAATCAGTTTGTAAATAGATCGGCTGATTGCACTATCGGATTCAATCTTGATCATGGTTTTGAATGGATGGGTAGGTCATGAGTAAAGTATTTGCCGGGTTATTGCTGGCGTTCTGGGCGCAGCTGCTTGTTGCAGGAGGAGATGAGGATTATCTGAAAATAAGGGAAGCATTCCGGATGGGTAATGCGGCACGGGTTGCCGAATATGCCGAGCGTATGAAGCGCCATGTATTGTCACCTTATGCTGAATATTTTCAGCTGCGACTGTCGCTGACAACAGCGGATACGGGCACAATCAGGGCTTTTCTTGCTCGGTACGACAACAGTCTCGTGGCAGATAGATTGCGGGGAGACTGGCTGCAGATTCTCGGCAAGCGTCAGCAGTGGGCGACGTTTGCCGAGGAATACCCAAAGCTGGTCAGCCGGGAAGACAGTTTGCAATGCTATGCATTGCAACACCGGCTCGCGGCGGGAGATAAAACAGCGGGTACAGAAGTTCGCTCACTCTGGTTTACCGGGCGCGATATGCCAGCCAGTTGTGTGGCTGTATTCGATTCATTGATTAGAGCCGGCGCTATCTCGGCGGAGGATGTCTGGACCCGGATCAGGCTAGCTTTTGAAGCCGGCAATACCGGCGTGGCCAAAAGTATAAACAAATACCTGCCGCGTCAGCAGGCACTTGATTTACAGAAACTGGGTGCTGCTGCCAAAGATGCCAGACGTTTCCTTGATCGACAGGCAACGTTTAAATCCCGTGCGGACCGGGAAGTTGTATTGTTCGCATTGTTGCGCCTGCTGCGCAGCGAGACCAATCAGGCATTTGCCCGCTGGCATAAAATGCGCGGACAGTTTTCTGAAGTAGATCAATCTTACTTCATGGGAAATCTTGCCTACTGGGCTGCGATCAGACAGGATACGCGCGCCATGAACTGGTTCATGGAAGCCACTCGGGGCAAGCATGCCTATCCACTGTCTGAAACCAAACATGCATGGAAAGCACGGGTAGCACTACGTGAAGGAAACTGGAAATTCTTGCTGGACAGCATCAGCCAAATGCCTGCCGCCATGCAGCAGGAAGATGTCTGGCGTTACTGGCGTGCACGCGCACTGAAAATCAGCAAGAAGAATGTAGAAGCCAATGCTTTGCTGATTCCCTTGAGTCATGAACACAGTTTCTATGGACAGATGGCCAGGGAAGAGTTGGGTGAGATGCTCAGCGTCCCGGCCACCGAATATCAGGTCAAGCCCCAGGAAATTCATCGTATGGAACAAAATCCGGGGATCCGTCGAGCCCTGGCACTGTATCGGATGAACCAGCGAGTGGAGGCGAATCGCGAGTGGATCTGGACAGTACAGCATTTCAGTGATGCGCAGCTGCTGGCAGCAGCCAAAGTGGCCCAGCGCTATGGTATTTATGACCGTGTAATCAATACTGCAATCAGAACGGTTAACCATCATGATTTCAACTTGCGCTATCTGGCGCCCTATCGTGAGCAGATGCGCCCTGTTCTGCAACAGCAGCAGCTGGATGAAGCGTTTGTATACGGGCTGATACGGCAGGAGAGCCGCTTTATCGCGGATATCAAATCCGGCGCTGGTGCAATCGGCCTGATGCAACTGATGCCGGCCACAGCCAAGTGGGTAGCCGGCAAACTGGGAGTGCGTGATTTTCATACCAGTCTGGTTAGCGATATCAATACCAATCTCCAGTTAGGCACCTATTACCTGAAGCATGTACTGGATCAACTGGATGATCAACCACTGCTGGCTGCAGCTGCCTATAACGCCGGACCTGGCCGGGCAAGGCAATGGAAGGATACGCGTCCTTTAGAGGGGGCGATTTATGCGGAGACTATCCCGTTCAATGAAACGCGCGACTATGTCAAAGTGGTGCTGAGTAATTCGATGTACTACGCTAATAATTTTGAACAACTTGACCGTCCAACTCTGAAACAACGGCTCGGGATCGTTGCGCCGAAGCGCTGATGTGTCGAACATGAAGATTTATCGGGTAGGAGGCTCAGTACGTGATGAACTGCTGGGCTTACCTGTCAAGGATCAGGATTATGTGGTGGTGGGTGCTACGCCGGAAGATATGATCCGCCAGAGCTATCGTCCGGTAGGCAAGGATTTTCCGGTATTCCTGCATCCTGAGACACACGAACAGTACGCGCTGGCGCGGACTGAACGAAAAATCGCTCGAGGGTACAAGGGTTTTGCGATTTACGCCACGCCCGAAGTGACGCTGCAGGAAGACCTGGCCCGGCGCGATTTGACAATTAACGCCATCGCGAGAGATGAAGCCGGCAATATTATTGATCCGTTTGGTGGAATTGCCGATTTGCAGGCAGGTATCCTGCGTCATATCGGCCCGGCATTTGTTGAAGATCCCGTGAGAGTGCTGCGGGTTGCACGGTTTGCTGCCCGCTTTGGTTTCCAGGTCGCACCGGAAACGTTTGAACTGATGAAAGAGATTGTTCATACTGGTGAGACGGAGGCGCTGGTCGCGGAGCGGGTCTGGCAGGAAATAGCCTATGGCCTGATGGAACAGCATCCTTCGCGTATGTTCCACGTTTTGCGGGAATGTCGTGCGCTCGCCCGTATTTTGCCTGAAGTGGATGCATTATTCGGCGTGCCGCAGCCCGCACATGCGCACCCTGAAATCGATACCGGCATTCACGTCATGATGGTTATTGATTATGCTGCATCGCAGCAGTACCCCCTTGAAGTGCGTTTTGCCGGATTGACCCACGATCTGGGGAAGGGCACGACACCTCCTGATGAATGGCCGCGTCATATCGGTCACGAAGCGCGCGGTGTGGAACTGGTCATGGATTTGTGTGAGCGTATCCGGGTGCCGCGAGAATCCAGGGATCTGGCGCTGCTGGTGGCGCGTTTTCATGGCGATGTTCACCGGGCACTGGAATTGCGCCCTAGTACCATTGCCGATATGCTGCAGGCAACAGATGCCTATCGCAAAAAAGTGCGCTTCCAGGCTTTTTTGCAGGCGTGTGCCAGCGATTTTCACGGGCGGCCAGGTTTTGCTGATCAACCCTACCCGCAGGCGGAGCATTTAAGCAAGGCACTGCAGGCCGCAAATAGCGTCGATGCGGGCGCGATTGCCATGCAACTCGGTCAATCACATGCTGGGGACACGGATTTACCGATGCGGATCAAGCGTCAGGTCTACGCTGCGCGAGTTGGCCGGATTAAATCTCTTCTTTCAAATCCGTAACAGCGGGCAGGCCGGTATCCGACAATAATTCTGCTTTTCCATTCGAGACAATGAATACCCGGTTGGCCGCGTTAATCACTGCGGGTTGATGGGAGACAGCAATGATCGTGAATTCCTTTGATAGATTCTGCAGCGTTGTGCAGATAATGCGTTCACTTTCCGGATCCAGTGCACTGGTGGGCTCATCCAGCAATAACAGTTTCGGCTGATGAGCCAGTGCTCTGGCAATGGCGATGCGTTGTCGTTGTCCACCGGACAGCATGCCGCCGCGTTCTCCGACAATAGTATGAATCCCATCGGGAAGTGAATTGACGAAATCCCATGCACCAGCCTGTCTGAGCGCGCGTTCCGCATCCTCGACGCTGATGGTGGAATCACCCACGAGAATATTGCTCAAGATAGTATCATGCAGCAATACTGTATCCTGGGAAACATAGCCAATCATATGCCGCCAGTGACGCAGATCAATGTTGTGCAAGGATACGCCATCAATCAGGATTTCACCGGATTCTGGTTCGGCCAGTCCGCAGAGCAGATCAAGCAATGTGCTTTTGCCAGCACCTGAAGAACCAATGAGAGCGGTGAACGAATGAACTGGTATTTCTATATTCAAATCACTGAATATGGTTTTTCGTTCATAGCTGAAGACAATATGTCGCAGGTTCAGACCCTGTTCCAGGGTCGGTATCAATGTACCAGTTGATCTTTCTGCCTCCATACGTGCTTCCTCAGCAGCACTGCGCAAGGCCCAATAGGCACTTTCCTGTGCCACAAGCTGCTGATAGCGGCGCTGGGTTTTATTCAGTAATCCCAGCACCCGGGTCAGTAGAAATACCATGACCATGACTTCAGGCAGGGACAATTTCCAGATAACCAGTGCGAGATAGAGGCCGCTTGCGGTCAGAGCGGCCAGAATGGGTTCCTGCAAGGCCAGCAGAGCCGCCCGGTTGGTTACCTCTTTACGCGTGGCTTTTTCCAGCAGCCGGGTTTGTTCGCGGAGAATAACATCGGCCACATTATCACGCGCCATTGCTTTCAGAGATTTCACCGAACCAAGCACATCAGATAGATAGGTCAGCAAATGACGCAACAAATGAGTCTGCTTATTACCGGCGCGTTTGGTTGCCCTGACCAGCCGGTGCAATACCATAAACAGGATCGCTCCGATGATCAGCGATCCCAACGTCGCCTCCCAGGAAATGAATAAGGCCACGATGCTGTATACCAGCGCCTCAATTGCCAGCGCCAGTACATTGACACTGTGTTCAAAACCGTTGGCGGCACGATAGGCTTCGGTGGCAATTGAATTTGCCAGCGCACCGGCGGGCTGACGCAGATAGTATTGCCAGCGACTGGCAAGCAGCGCCTTGATCAGATCCAGCCGCAGCGCGGTAGCAACATGGGCGACGGTATGACCGACTTGCTGGTTGGTCAGCAGCAGAATAGCGCCCTTGAGGAACATGCCGCCAACGATAACCAGCAGAATGGTTTCCAGTGTGGGCTCCAGTCCGATCTCATGCAGCATATTAACGATCAGCTGGCCCATTTTGGAATCAACCGATTCGCCTACTGCAATGGACAACAGGGGAAGCAACGCAGTCAGACTAAGTGCCTCGGCGACGCCTGCCAGCAGCAGAGCAATCAGTACGAATGCGCTGCGCTTCGGGAAGACCATGATGTAAGTAATCAGCGTGCGCATGATGGGATGAGTGGGTGTTTACAGATCAATTGTGCCTTCAAATACAGTAATAGCTGGCCCGGTCATCCAGATAGGCTTGTCTTTTCCGTCCCAGCGAATCTGGAGATTGCCACCGTGCATGGCTACCTGTACTGTGGTATCCAGAAGGCCGCGCAGAATGCCGCAGACAACGGCAGCACAGGCGCCGGTACCGCAGGCCAATGTTTCGCCGGTTCCACGTTCAAAAACACGTAGCCGGATATGCGCACGGTCAATAATCTGCATAAAGCCGGCGTTAACTCTTTCAGGAAAAAGTGGGTGGGCTTCAATTTTGGGGCCTTCAGTTGTGACCGGTGCCAGATCAATATCTGGAACGATTTGCACGGCATGAGGGTTCCCTATCGAGACAGCAGAGATTTCAATAGTTTTGTCGCCGATTTGCAATGGGTAAACAGGCATACGCTGTGCGGCCTGAAAAGGAATTTCAGCCGGTTCAAACTGGGGAACTCCCATATTGACGGAAATTTCACCATTGTTTTCGATCGTCGGCGTGATGATGCCGCGAGCGGTTTCCACGCAGATCGTATTTTTGTCAGTCAGATTGTAGTCACGCACAAAGCGGGCAAAGCAGCGGGCGCCATTGCCGCATTGTTCAACTTCTCCACCATCGGCGTTGAAGATACGATAGCGAAAATCGCCGCCTTCCCTGGCCTGTTCTACAACCAGTAGTTGATCGAACCCAATGCCGAAATGACGATCTGCCAGCCGGCGGATCGTGGCAGGATCCAGGAAAGTGAGGGAGGCTGGCTGGCTGATTGCATTGATGACAATGAAATCATTTCCCAGCCCGTGCATTTTCGTAAATTGTAATTTCATCTTTAGAGTCCTTCAGATTTATCAGAAGGTGTGTAGATGTTCTGAGTTAGCTGATGGATGTAATTCAATCCCGGGAACAAATGTCATATTTTCCTGCTTGACCATGATGGAACGCAACTCTACTATATTGAGCACAAAAATATCAGAGCCTGGCTGTGGTAATGGGGGATACACTTCCATTCCCGATCGTCGTTAAATGCGGGGATAAGAAAGGGTGCAAGGGTAGTATTATGCTACGTGTCATTGCTTTGCATTATGCAACTTCCGGTTTTGTGTTGGTAATCCGTCAAATTTGTCGGTATCTCCAATTTCCAGATCATGTTCCTTTTGCTTATCTGCGTACTTGTTTACGCTCTTTCGGAGAGTTTTCCGGAAAAATCCAAATTCAGAGGTCATCGAAATATGAAGCATGTATCAAACATCCGGTTGCGTGTGGTTTATGAACGCGGATTCACTTTGCTCGAATTGCTGGTTGTCATGGTGATTATTGGCCTGTTGGCGGCTTATGTTGGCCCCAAGTATTTTTCACAGGTAGGTAAATCTGAAATCAAAATGGCCCAGGCGCAAATAGATTCTCTGGAAAAGGCGCTGCATCAGTATCGGCTGGATGTCGGAACATATCCCACCACTGAGCAGGGGTTAAACGCACTGCTTACTGTGCCCACCAACGAACCGAAATGGCAAGGGCCTTATTTGAGTAAACGTTTACCAGCTGATCCATGGGGCAAGCCTTATCAGTATAAATATCCGGGGACACAGAGTGATTTTGATTTGTTCTCATTTGGTAAGGACGGTCAGCCAGGTGGTAGCGGTGAGGATGCGGATATCACCAACTGGTAGCCGTATTCAATCCCATTGATGCGCTACACAGTAAAAGCTTTACTGACCGGAAAAGGCGCTGTGCTGCTTGAACTTGAGGCGGCCAGCGAAGCCGATGTTCGCAATCAGATTAGCGCCCAGGGTGGCGTGGTACTGAGTATCCGGCGGAATTTCTCAAGCTTGTTTTCCAGGCCGCGTTCGCGGTTTCCGTTATCTAATTTCTCCCAGGAACTGCTTGCCTTGCTGACAGCCGGCCTGAATCTGGTGGAGGGGATTGAAACCCTGGTTGAGAAAGAAGAAGACAGTGCGGTGCGCGAATTGCTGCAGCAGATATTGGTGCGATTGCATGAGGGGATGACACTCTCGCGTGCTCTGGAATCTCATCCGCAAACATTTCCGCCGCTGTACGTCGCCACGATTCGCGCCAGCGAGCAAACGGGAGATCTGGCAGAAGCGCTGACACGTTATCTGACTTACCAGTCACAAATGGATCTGGTTCGCAAGAAACTGGTGGGTGCATCCATCTATCCGGTTTTGCTGCTGGTGCTGGGGGGGCTGGTGGCCATTTTTCTGTTGGTGTTTGTTGTGCCAAAATTCAGTGCCATCTATGAAGATATGAGTACGGATCTGCCCTGGATGTCCATGCTGTTAATCGAATGGGGGCATCTGGTGCAAAAAAACGGCTGGATGCTGGCAGGCGTTGTAACGGTTATGCTGGCCGCCGTGTTTTACACACTTTCACAACCGCAAGTTCGGGCGCACCTGTTGCAAGCGCTATGGCGTATTCCGGCAATTGGCGAGCGGATGCGGGTTTACCAGCTTGCCCGTTTCTATAAAACGCTGGGCATGTTGCTGCGTGGCGGGATTCCCGTGACACAGGCGCTGGAAATGGTCAGTGATCTGTTGCAACCACATTTTCGTCCCCGCGTAAAAATTGCCGCAACACTGATTCGTGAAGGTAGCACTATTTCCAGTGCGATGCAGCGTGCAGAACTGACTACTGCAGTGGGCAGCCGCATGTTGCGGGTGGGTGAGCGTACCGGCATGATGGGCGACATGATGGAGCGTATCGGCAATTTTCACGATGAAGAAATCGGGCGCTGGGTTGAGTGGACCACCAAACTGATCGAGCCGCTGTTGATGGCAGTAATCGGAACTGTCATCGGCGGTATCATCATTCTCATGTATCTGCCAATTTTTGAGCTGGCCGGGAGTATCAATTGACGCAGACGCAGGTCGCCCTGCTGGACCAACCGGTAATTGATGCAGCCCAACTTCGCCAGGCACGGGAGCAGGCTGTCATCCATGGTACGTCGCTGATCAAGGTGCTGGAAGAAACCTGGCAAGGTACTCCGGATGAACTGATAGTCGCACTAAGTAGAGCACTGCGTGTGCCGATGCTCTCCATGAGCGATTTGCATGCGTTATATCCGGCTTTTGACAAGTTGCCTTTTGCTCAGGCGGTCAAGCATGAGTGCGTGTTGTTGCAAAAACCGGATCAGTCGTATCTGCTTGCCGTCAGTGATCCATTCCGGCCGAGCCTGCGTGACTGGGTGGAAGAATATGTGCCGGTCAATGCGCTGTGGCATCTGGTACATCCAGCAGATCTGGCTGCCTTTTTTGCGCAGCAGGAACAGAGTATGCGCGCGATGGATAATGTTCTGACTTCTGCCCGGGAAAACCTGATTCAAACTGGTATTGAGGAGTTGTCGCTCAAAACGATACATGAAGGTACCAGCCAGGTGGTGCGCCTGGTGCATTCAACACTGTACGATGCACATAAATCTCAGGCAAGCGATATCCATCTGGAAACCACGCCAGGTGCGCTGTCCATCAGATACCGGATCGACGGCGTACTCACCAGCATTGGTACGATGCAGGGGACGGATCTGGCTGAACAGGTGATTTCCCGCATCAAGGTAATGTCGGATCTGGATATTGCCGAACGCCGCATTCCGCAGGATGGTCGCTTCAAGGTATCCATCCAGGGCAGGGAAATTGATTTTCGCGTGTCGGTCATGCCCAGCATTTTTGGGGAAGATGCGGTGCTGCGAATTCTGGACCGTCAGGCGCTGACCGATCATATTGAAGGGTTGACACTGAATCAGTTGGGATTCAATGTCGTTGCTATTGCCAGCATACGTCGTCTCAGCGCAGAACCATATGGCATGCTGCTGGTAACCGGGCCGACCGGCAGCGGCAAAACAACTTCGCTCTATGCTGCTATTTCTGAAGTTAACCACGGCCAGGACAAAATCATCACTATCGAAGATCCGATCGAATACCAATTGCCGGGTGTGCTGCAGATACCCGTTAACGAAAAAAAAGGATTGACATTTGCCCGAGGGCTGCGTTCAATTTTGCGGCATGACCCCGACAAGATCATGGTGGGAGAAATCCGTGATGCTGAAACCGCACAAATCGCTATTCAGGCTGCATTGACGGGGCACTTGGTGTTTACCACAGTGCATGCCAACAATGTATTTGATGTAATCGGCCGGTTTGCGCACATGGGAGTGGATCCCTACAGCTTTGTTTCGGCACTGAACGGTATCGTGGCACAGCGGCTGGTGCGTTTGTTATGCCCAAATTGCATGGTTTCTGAGCAACCGGATCATCAGATGATCGAGGAATCGGGGATTCCTTTGGAACAGGCGGAACAGTTTGATTTCAACTCTGCAAAAGGTTGCGGGCACTGCCGAGGCAGTGGTTATCGCGGGCGCAGCGCCATTGCTGAGATCTTGCTGTTGAACGATGAAATCCGTGAGCTGATTATCGCGCAGGCACCTATTCGTCGGATCAAGGAAGCTGCCCGGCTGAATGGCACCCATTTTTTGCGTGAAGCAGCGCTGGATATGGTGAAATCCGGGCAAACCAGCTTACAGGAGGCTAATCGTGTCACGGTTGTGGCGTAACTGTATGCAGGTTTTTTTGGCACCCGGCCGGGTCAATCTGGTGGGTTTTGCCCGTGGCATCAAGCCCATGCAGCGCTTCAGGCAGTCGGGTACTTGTGGTCAGGCGAATGCTGCAAGCCAGTGGCAGGCTCCCTTGCAAGTACTGGAGCAGATGATCGGGCAGGTGGATGACAGTTTCAGACGAGGTGCTGAACTACACATCACGCTATCCAATTACTTTGTTCGTTATGGTGTTATTGCACCACAGTCTTCGCCGGCGAATCCGGATGAACTGATGGCTTATGCTGGTTTCCAGATGCGTGAAATCTATGGTGAACATGTTGATAACTGGGAGCTCAGTCTTGGCATATGGGATCCCCACGGCGGGACATTATGCGCGGCCATTGCCCGCGATTTGCAATCAGAACTGGAAGCACTGGCACAGCGTCATGAAATGCTACTTGTGCACATAGAGCCCTATCTCGCTGCGGCACTGGATCACTGGTCAAAGCAGTTGAATGACAAGCAGATATGGTTTGTTCTGGTGGAATCGGGGCGTTTCTGCCTGGTTTCATTGCTTGATGGCGTGTGGTGCGGTGTGCGCAATCAGAAAGTAGTAGAGAATTTGCAGGAAGAACTGTTATCGGCACTGGTGCAGGAGTCGATCATGTCCAGTTCAGGTCAACTGAGAGAGCGGGTTTATGTGTTTGCTCCCGAATTGGCCAGGCCACTTCCTGATGTATATGATTCTCGCTGGCAATTGGTGCACTGGCCGGATGAAAGCTATCCTGTGCCTGCACATTTCCCGTGGATAAAAAAGGTGGATGACAGGCAGAATCATGCGTAGTCTAAAGCTAAATTTCCCCTATCGCGGACAGCGGCTCCCGGTGGCCGATTATATGTTGCTGCTGCTAGGCGTTGCATTGCTGCTGAGTGCGGTTTACCAGCTCAAGCAAACCATGTCGAAGATCACTTACTGGGAATCGCGCGAAGTACGTATGACCCAGCAGCAGAAGCATACCAGGCAACCCAGAACACCAATGGCACGTATTAACAAAGCAACACAGCAGGAACTCGAACAGGTAAATGATATTTTACGCCAGCTCAATTTTCCCTGGGAAGCGTTGTTTGATTCGCTGGAGCTGGCCGCCAGTAAGGAAGTTGCACTGCTGTCGCTGCAGCCCAGTGTATCCGGGCGTACTGTCCGTATTTCAGGTGAGGCAAGAAATCTTGCCGGCCTGGTGGAATATGTTCAGGCACTGGAACAGGAACCTGTATTTAGGAATGTGCATCTGGCCAGTTATAAAACCCGGCAGGATGATTCGCATCACCCTATTGTTTTTTCAATCATGGCAACGTGGCACGAATTATTTTAGAAAACTGGCTGGTCAGGATACGCTGGCATGCTACCTGTCTGGGTACTATTGGCAAGACGGGAGCGGGATTGCTTGTGCTGACACTGGTATTTTTTATGGCGGCCGTATTGCCCCAACAGCAGACCCTGAAGGAATTAAAAAACAGGGTGCAAACGGTACAGCAACAGGAGCAACCTGATTCTGTGAGACAGGCAGGGCTGAGTGACAGCCAGGCCCTGCAGGTTTTTTATGATTTTCTTCCGCGCAGTGATTCCTCCCCGTACTGGATCAGTGAGCTTGATAGGATTGCGCGAGACAGTAGCGTGGAATTGAACAGCAGTGATTACCGGCTGACGATGGAAAAAGAATCTAAGCTGATCCGTTATGAGATTCAGTTGCCATTGCGCGGAACTTACCCCCAGATTCGTGCGTTTCTTGCAGAAGCGCTGCAGGCGATGCCAACACTGGCGCTGGCGGATATCGCGATTAAACGTGAAACCGTACAGACTGGCCGTGTGGAGGCACGCTTGAATATGTACCTTTATCTGAATGACTATTAGGGAGACGCTGATTAAATGGCTGCTCGGATGAGCTGCAGCACTACGCGGTGCTCACAGCCTCGCTTATCTACTGGATGTATCTCGTCAATTGCTGAATCTGGTTGCGGGATCTGATATGGCCAGCGCGGTTTATCGGAAATGGATGCTCTGGGGTGCTCTGGCGGCTACTGTACTAGCAGCATTGCTGGTTGATGATGAGAGTGAACAGGCTGTGGATGATGTAGTACAGGCAGTACAACCGGTATCTGGTTCTTCAGGCGACAAACACACTGTTGGACAAACCCGTGAAACGTTGCCGGTCGATCAATTGGGAAAACGAAAATTTAGTGCCAGGGCAGATGATATATTTGCTGTGACTTCCTGGGTGCCGAAACGCACTGCTGTAGATAGCAGTTTTAACCCGCAAATTCTCCAATCCAGGCAGGAAGAAGTCAGGCGACAGCCGCCGACACCCTCTGCGCCACCATTACAGTTTGAATATCTGGGTCGAGTGGTTGCGGAAGGAAAAACCCGGATATTTCTGGCCCAGGCAGATCAAAATTATGTTGCTGGTGTGGGGGAAAGGATCAATGCGGAATACCGGATTGGTCGGATTCAGGAGGATGCAGTTGAACTGATTTATCTTCCCTTGGGTGTCAGGCAAACACTGCTTATCAATTAGAGCTGTCCATAAAGGGTGTCATGAATAGAGGGAGAAATTTTTTTGTGCTGCTGCTATTGTGTGTATTGATCACCGGTTGTGCAACACAAATGACACGAAACCCCTCCTTCCTGGAAGGAAAACAGCTGATCGCGGAAGGTCGGCTGGAAGAAGGATTGAGCAAGCTGGAGCAAGCTGCGCGCGAGGAACCAGATAACAGGGAAGTGAGTGCGACTCTGGCCAGAGAACGTGATTCCATCATTGGCCAGATTTTATTCGAGGCAGATGGCTTCCGGATGGCAGGCAATTTGGAGCAGGCGGAGCTGGATTATCAACGAGTCCTGGGTGTCAGTGTCAATAATGAACGTGCCCGGGAAGGATTGGAAGCAGTTGAGCTGGAGCGCCGTCATATTGTGCTGGTGAATCAGGCAAAAGAAGCGCTTGCGCATCATGACGTGGAAGGTGCGGAAAAAATCGTAAGAGGGGTACTGGCAAATAATCCCATGCAATCCGAAGCCAGGCAGCTGATCAAGGCGCTTAGTGAACGGATTGCACGGGCCGAGACATCCGAATTATCCCTGATCTCCGAGTTCAGCAAGCCAATTACCATGGAGTTTCGTGATACATCACTAAAAGCCATATTTGAACTTATTTCCCGCACGGCTGGTATCAATTTTGTGTTTGATCGCAATGTTCAGCAGGAAGCAACGGCTTCGATGTTTGTACGGGACAATTCCATTGAAGATGTGCTGAAATTGTTGCTTCTGACCAACCAGCTCGCTTATAAGGTGTTAAACAGCAACACGCTGTTGATTTATCCGGATACGCCGGCCAAGCAAAAAGATTATCAGGAGCTGGTAGTGCGCAGCTTCCATGTCGCTAATACCGATGTCAAACAGATGGTGGCTATGATCCGTGGGCTGGTCAAGGCGCGTGATATCTACGTTAACGAAAAACTCAACCTGTTTGTGATCAGAGATACGCTGGAGATGATCCGGTTAGTGGAACGCCTGGTTGCAATCAATGATTTTCCTGATCCCGAGGTGATGCTGGATGTGGTTGTATTGGAAGTGAAGCGTGATAACACACTGGAGCTGGGGCCGAATATGCCTACTTCGGTGACATTCAGCGCCATCCCTGGAGTGGGTGCACCTGCCCAGGCGGCAGCTGATTCCGTGGTGAAAATGAGCATGATCAAGAATGCGGGATTTGAAGGTCTGCGGAGTTTTACCATTAGTAATCAGGCAAAAATTGATTTTGGCAGAACGCTGACTAACGCGGATGTGCTGGCCAATCCCCGTATTCGCGTTAAAAGTCGGGAAAAGGCAAAAATCCATATCGGCAACAAGGAGCCGGTGTTCACCGTGACCAATACCGCCAATGTCGGGTCGGCTGCTTCAGCGACTTATATTGATGTCGGATTGAAATTCGAGGTTGAACCAGTCGTTAGAACCAACAATGAGGTAACACTGAAAGCATTGCTGGAGGTCAGTAGTAATCTGGGCGAGAAGAGATCCGGAGGGGGAGATAATGCGGCCACAGCCATTGTCATCGGTACACGCACTGCGGAAACAGTGTTGGAATTGCGCGATGGGGAAACACAGGTACTTGCCGGATTGATTCAGGACGATCTGAGCCGGGTAAAATCGGGTATCGCTGGACTGACCGAGATTCCGATACTGGGGGATATTTTTTCCAAGCAGGTCAGGAAACATAATAAAACCGAAATAATTTTGCTGATCACACCGCATATTATTCGTAATGTCGTTCAGCCCAACCATTTTGAGAGTGAATTTTATTCCGGTACAGCCAGCGCTGCCGGAAAACTTCCTGTTACTATCCGGAAAACGGCTCCGCAATCACTAGCCATGGAATCCTCAGGCAGCGCTTCAGTCGGTGGTGGCTATGCCGCATTTGGCCAGGCGGCACGATCTGCCGGATTGCTCGGCACGGAATCTGATCCGTTTGAAGAAGCTATCACCCAGGCAGGAAGTGTTGCGTCACCTTCGCTGACATTGCGGGCACCGGAAAGCGTGACAATGGGACGGGAATTTACCACTACTGTCAGGCTGGTGACACAGGATTCCATGCTGTCCGGTGAGTTGAACCTGATCTATGATCCGGAGGCGCTGGAGTTGATAGATGGCGGAGAAAAATCCGGCATGCGCAACCTGAAATTTGGACGGGATCAACCTACTGGAATGACGGCAGTATTACGTTTCAAGGTGATTAGTACAAATCCGGGTTCAACCGAAATCGCGTTACAGAATCTGCAGGTGCGAGATGAAACCGGACAGGCGATTGAAGTGGACGTGCCACCGACAGCAACTATCCGGATTCAATAAAGGTATCTCTGAAAACGATCGTGCAAAAAGTGTTTCCAGAAAACTGTCATTTTCAGGCTTGTCGAGGTTTTACGCTGGTTGAACTAATGGTTGTGGTGGTGATTATGGGAATCCTGGCTTCTGCTGCAATGCCGTTAGGTGAAATGGTCGCCAAGCGAGAAAAGGAGCAGGCGTTGCGTACTGCACTGCGTCAGATTCGTACAGCGATTGATGCTTACAAGCAGGCGGCGGATGAAGGACGGGTGGAGAAGAAAGCTGATGAAACCGGCTATCCCCGCAAACTGGAAGATCTGGAGATGGGGGTAGACGATACCAAGGATCCGGACAAGAAAAAAATCTTTTTTATGCGCCGGCTGCCGCGTGATCCCATGTTTCCCGATTCTGATGTAATGGCTGCCGAAACCTGGGGTAAGCGCAGTTACGCCAGCTCACCCGATCATCCTGAAGAAGGGGACGATGTTTATGATGTTTATTCATTGTCGGAAAAGGTGGGGTTGAACGGGATTCCTTATAACCAATGGTAAAATTTGCTGATGGGTTTGTCATCAATCGTTCAAAGCCGTTTTTTTAGTGGCCATCATCTAGTTGATGCAGATCAGCCTGATGGACATTTTATACGGTTGCGTGAGCGTGGGTTTACACTGATCGAGCTGCTGGTTGTCATGACAATTATTGCTATTTTGCTCACCATTGTGTCGCCACGTTACTTTACATCCGTTGATCGGGCGAAGGAAACGGTGCTCAGGCAGAACCTTGGTATTTTGCGCGATGCTATCGATAAATATTATGCCGATACTGGCAAATATCCGGCTGATTTGAATCAGCTGGTTGAGGATCGCTATATTCGTGCAGTACCGGTTGACCCGATTACTGGGGAAAATATCTGGGTGGAAATACCACCTCCTGATCCTGAAATGGAAGGCGTATTTGATGTACATACCATTTCCGACAAGCAGGCGCTGGACGGGACGTTTTATGAAAAATGGTGATGAAACGGATCAGAGAAGAACAGGGATATATTTATATCTGGATGTTGTTTGCTGTTATGCTGGCGGGCGTGATGCTGGCTGCCGCCGGATTGGTATGGCAAACAGAAGCCAGGCGGGAGAAGGAGCAGGAATTACTGTTTGTGGGAGATCAGTTTAGGCGGGCGATTGAATCTTATTACAATGATTCCCAAACCGCCGGGGGAGGCGCTGGGCGCTACCCGGAATCGTTGGAACAATTACTTAAAGATGAGCGTTCCCCGGTTGTTAAACGGCATCTCAGAAAAATTTACTATGATCCGATGACCGGCAGCCACAACTGGGGGCTGATCAGGCAGGAGGATGGAGGGATCATCGGTATTTACAGTCTTTCGACAAATGTGCCGATCAAGCGAACCAGCTTCCCGGCGGATTATGCGGCGTTTGAAAATGCCGAGAGTTATCAGAGCTGGAAATTCACTCTGGCTGCCAGTGGTACCGGAGGACAGGGGACGCAACAGATCGATGATCAGAAAAATGTGCCGGGCAGCATGCCTTGATGCCTGATTCCCGAGTGTTTCACTTAATCCATTTGCGCAGGATCAGTCTGCTCCGGATGTAAACGCCTACCCATCCCCGCAAAATTCTGTGGATCAACCAGTTGATCAGTGATTGTCTTTTTAAATAAAGAATATTGAAACCAACCGAATATACCGTAATTACAAGAACCAGGCTTGTTGTTTGAAAGTCTTAGTACAGATAAATAGTTGCCGAAGGCCGATACGAAATGAATGTTATTTTGACGATATTATTAGCAACGCTGCTGGGCGTGGCGGGATGTACCCAGCTTCCCAAGACAGGAAATAAAGTTATGGGTGATTCGGAGGCACCCGAGAATGCAGCGCCCGTTACTGAACTCACTGCTGATCTTCTTTTTGATTTCCTGCAGGGAGAAATTGCTTTGCAGCGGAATCAGCCAGGCGTTGCTGTGGAAAGCTTTATCCGGATGGCAAAGGAAACACGTGACCCGGGAATCGCAGAGCATGCGACTGATATCGCACTGCGGGCGCGTCGTTTCGATGATGCCCGGGAAGCCATTGATTTATGGGCAACGCTGGAACCGAATTCCATACAGGCACATCAGGCAGCTGTAGCGCTGTTTGTTGCGACCGGCCAATTGAATAAAGTGCGTCCTCATATTGAACGGTTGCTTGTGCTTGAGCCGGAAACCGTCGATAAGGCTTTTATGCAGCTTAACAAGCTTCTGTCTCATCATCCAGACAAGGAGGCAGTACTAAAGCTCATTCGGCAGCTTGCAGCGCCCTATCCTGATCTGCCGGAAGCCCATTTCGCTGTTTCACAGGCCGCATGGGTTGCCCGTCAGTTCAAATCGGCATCAGAAGCCATGAGCCAGGCGCTCAAGCTGCGACCGGAATGGGAAATGGCTGCTGTACACCAGGGACAGATTCTGCAGAAAATTGATACAGACAAAGCACAGGCCTTTTACAGTCAGTATCTTGACCGGTTTCCCAGAGCCAATGATATGCGAATTGCCTATATCCGCATGTTGATGGAGGAAAAAGAATTTGATCGGGGGCGTGAACAATTTCAGAAACTAGAACAGGCCAATCCATCCAATCCGGATATCGCGCTGGCAATCGGTCTATTATCTGCCGAGCTGGATGATCTGGAAAATGCCGAAAAATATTTCAAACGTGCCTTGCAACTGGGGTTTGAGGATGCCGATACGATTCATTTCAATCTGGGACGTATCTATGAGATCTCGCAGCGTGATGCGCAGGCAATGGATGCCTATCAAAAGGTGGCAAGTGGAGATCGTTATATTCCAGCACATGTGCGCTATGCTTATTTGCTGGCAAAACGGGATAGCGTGGTAGCTGCCAGACACTATCTGAAGACGATCCAGGTTTCGGATGAGCGGCAACGTACGCAGTTGCTGATCTCCGAAGCACAGTTGCTACGAGATAATAATGATTTCCGGGGAGCGTATGATTTGCTGGATGCCTATCTCCGGAAATATCCGGAACAGGTCGAGCTGCTTTATGATCGCGCCTTGATGGCAGACAAGATTGGCAAACTGGATGTGCTGGAACGGGATCTGCGTAGATTAATCCAGCTGAAACCGGATAATGCTCATGCCTACAATGCACTGGGTTACAGCCTGGCCGAGCGTGGAGAGCAGTTACCGGAGGCATTGGCGCTGGTCCAGAAGGCGATTGAGCTCTCTCCTGATGATCCTTACATTCTGGATAGCCTGGGCTGGGTGTATTACCGGATGGGTGATCCGAGAAAAGGGATCAAGTATATAAAACTTGCTTTTGATACGCGCTCTGATCCAGAAATTGCCGCGCATTATGGAGAATTGTTGTGGGTATCCGGTGCCAGACAAGATGCTGAAAAAATTTGGCAAACAGCACTGGAAGATCATCCTGAAAACGAGCTGCTGCTGGATACCATCAGGCGGTTCATGAAATAGACAGCAGCCAAGGAACTTCTGAAGAACATCAGTGAAGCAGTCAGTGCAAAGTTGCTTCATGTGTTCATAAAGAGGTAAATAACATTCCGTAAGGTGTGCTTGTGTGCATCATCAAACTGATAATCCGACAAAAATAGACGATCTGATGTGATTTCTGTCGGATTTTTATACACCTCCTCTTTTTTGTCCATTGGCCTTTGAAATCCCACATCATTTTTCTCGTTCTTGTGAAAAAGAACAGAAAAGTTCGTTGAAAATCCCGTAAAAAATTAAAAAAAGTTTGCAGAGCACCAAAAGTGTGTCGATAATTTTTACATGTCATTGCCATTATCTCGTCTTTTAAAAATAGACGATCTGATGTGATTTCTGTCGGATTTTTATACACCTCCTCTTTTTTGTCCATTGGCCTTTGAAATCCCACATCATTTTTCTCGTTCTTGTGAAAAAGAACAGAAAAGTTCGTTGAAAATCCCGTAAAAAATTAAAAAAAGTTTGCAGAGCACCAAAAGTGTGTCGATAATTTTTACATGTCATTGCCATTATCTCGTCTTTTATTGTTGTTATTAAATTAGTTATTGTTATGGCATGAAATTTGCTTATTAATGAATGACAATTTTGTCAATAATTCAGAGGGGAAGAAGTTATGAAAAATAGGAGTTGGGTGGCCATTGGTTTGACGGGTGCTATAGCAGTGTTGTCACTAGGTGTTTAGTCCCACGGTGTGCTGGTGTAACATATAACCAGCTACGGAGGGATGATTTATGGGACAGATATTACACGGAAGCGCCCGCACGACAGCGGCGGTACGTCGAGCGATACAAAATAGTCAAGAGAGTCTGAATGTTCTGGCCAAGCGGCATGGGATTAATCCAAAAACGGTAGCGAAGTGGCGGAAGCGGGAATTCACCCACGATGCACCGATGGGCCCCAAAGAGTCGCACTCGACTGTTTTAAGTCTGGAAGAAGAAGCCGCTGTTGTGGCGTTTCGCAAACATACGCTTCTACCGCTGGATGATTGTCTATATGCCTTGCAACCAAGCATTCCGCATTTAACCCGCTCAAGCCTGCATCGCTGCTTTCAACGGCATGGCATCAGTCGGTTGCCGGAGGTTGATGGTGACAAGCCAAAGAAAAAGTTTAATGCCTATCCAATTGGCTACTTCCATATTGATATTGCCGAAGTTCGTACGAAGGAAGGTAAACTCTATCTTTTTGTAGCCATTGACCGGACATCAAAGTTCGTTTTTGTTCAACTCCAGAACAAAGCCAACCGCAACACGGCAACCGCCTTCTTGAAGGCCGTGATCGAGACTGTTCCCTACAAGATCCATACAATCCTGACTGATAACGGTATCCAGTTTACGTTCCCGGCGCGTTATCGGAATGGGCCAACGGCTCAGTATGTAACGCATATGTTCGATAGGTGTTGTCAGATCAACGGCATCGAGCACCGTCTCACCAAACCCAACCATCCCTGGACCAATGGTCAGGTTGAACGCATGAATCGAACCATCAAGGATGCGACTGTAAAACGGTATTATTACGACTCACACGATCAGCTGAAGGCCCATCTCCATCGCTTTGTGATGGCTTATAACTTCGCCAAAAGACTAAAAGCTCTCAAAGGCCTAACACCCTATGAATACATCTGCAAAATCTGGAAAAATGAGCCAGATCGTTTTATCTTTGACCCATTCCAGCACACCGTGGGACTAAACAACTAGGTGGTAATGCAGTAGCAGCTCCACTGCCGGACAGCTGGACATGTGTTGGTAATTGCGGAACGAATACCGCGGTTGATGGTGTGGTAACGCTGGCGCCAGGTTTTAATTCTTATCAGTGGATTTCAACAAATAATGGCCCTAGTGGTGCTGGCGCATTACCAGTCGGTCCGACTGGACAAGAAACCAACGGTTCTGCAGCACACACGGGGACGTTTTCTGTAAATGCAGGTGATACGTTAAATTTTTATTTCAATTACATTACTTCTGATGGAGCTCAGTATACAGAATATGCATGGGCCGGTTTATATCAGGACTCAAGCGCATTTGATTCCTATCTGTTTACCGCGCGAACGACTCCTTCTGGCGATACCGTACCGGGATTCAGCCTGCCGGGCTTGGGTAATGGCGTAACGCTTTCACCTAACACGACTGAAATTATTTCCGGTGGCCCAGCATTCTCACCGCTCGGCAGCTCCTCGGGTACCTGCTATTCAACGGGGTGTGGCTACACTGACTGGGTCCAGATGAGCTATACATTTACCACAGCCGGAATCTACTCACTTGGATTTGGTGTTACTAATGCGCTGGATACTGCTTATGATTCTGCCTTTGCGATCGCTGGCGTGTCGATTAACGATGTGCCCATTGACGATAATACCGTACCTGAACCAGTGACACTGGCACTGTTTGGCATTGGCCTCATTGGATTGAGTGCATCACGACGTAGACGCGCATGAGTTGATAAATAAGCTCTTGTTCTGACAAAGGGTGAAGCAGCCAAATGAATTGGTGCAGGCTGCTGCACCCTGTCTCATACTGTTTGTTTATTCCCTATAAATTGCCTTACCAGATTACTTTACCCTTCAAGGGTTTGCAAAGACGGTATTCTTACCATCAGTGTTGCGTACACCCTGCTGATTATGTCAGATGATTCGTGAAATAACAGGCAGTCAGCCAGTCAGTTGCCGATAGAGTGCCGGAATAATTTTGATGAGTCGTTCCGGCCGATTGATGATGGCGTAGCCACCACGGCCGAACAGATAAGGAAAATAAGCTTGTGCTTCATGGTCGATGGTGATGCCAAACAATTGCAATCCTTGCCGCCGGGCTTCGATAACCGCTTGGCGAGTATCTTCAACGCCGTAGCGACCTTCATAATGATCCAGATCGTTGGGTTTGCCATCAGTCAGCAACAGAATCAGGCGGTGACGTTCTGGTCGTTGCGCCAGTAACTGGCTGACATGGCGCAATGCTGTGCCCATCCGGGTGTAGTATCCTGGCCGTAATGCTGCAATACATCGCAATGTCCGGCTGCTGAAAGGTTCGTTAAAATCTTTCACAGTCGTCATTTGCACAAAATGGCGCTGGCGTGAGGTAAAGGTGTGAATTGAAAAACAATCCTGACAAGCGGCAATGCCAGTGGCCAGTGCAACCAGTGCTTCTTTCTCGATATCCAGCACCCGCCGCCCGCCAATCCAGCTGTCTGTGGAGAGAGAAACATCTACCAGCACCGCGACCGCCAGATCTCGTGCTTGTTCGCGTGCAGCAAGATAGAGCCGATCTGTACCCATGCCATGAGCGGCCTGATCCGCCTGGGCGCGTACGAGTGCATCCAAATCCAGTTCCGCGCCATCCGGCTGGCCGCGTAAAATTTCCCTACGAGGGCGTAATGCCTCGAACTGACGGCGAATCCGGCGAAACTGCCGCCGGGCACCGTCACTGGGTTCCCATTGCTCTCCGGTTTCACTGGCGATTCGGCACAGCACCTGACAATGGGCAGCGTGATATTGTTTGCGGCGATAATCCCATTCAGGGTAAGTTAGTTTCGCAAGCAGGCTGGCTGGATCGGTATCTTCCGGTGCCAGATCAAGATCAAATTTCAATACTGTGGAGGCGCGCCGTCGATGGGTAGTAACGGCCAGCTCTTCCATTGAATCAGCTACTTCTCGAGCGCCTGCTTCATTATCATCTTCTACTGGTCGGTTGACATTCACCATTTCCGACCAGGTGATCAGTTTCTCAAAACGGTTTAGTAATAGGGGATCATTACGTTCGCTCTGGTCAAATTTTCTCCGTCGGGCTTTTCTACTGCACCGATCTTCCTGATTGACAGAATGATCAACCCGATCTTCATCAGCGGACAATGTTCGGGTAGTACCCGACGGTGAATCTATTTCTATCGTGCCCCATAACGGCACTGGCAGAAACGGGTGGTAACCTTTATCTGCGCGCAGATCACTGAAATCCGGTTCAGGTTGTTGGATGCGTGCGAGTAAATTGATTGCTGCCGGATCAGTACACGGTTGTCCAAGCAGGGCAAGTACAATGGATTCTACAATGTGCTCTTGTGTCGGTAGTGAACGGGGTGGACGTGTTTGAAGTAAATGAGAGCACAGTGTCTGATATGTTTTTCTTAAGCCCAGATAGCGTTGACAAATAGCAAGACTGGTTTGCCAGGCACAATGAAGAAAATAAAGATCAGTCTGGAATGGATCATCCTTTGAAAAAGCGGATTGATGACAATGCTGGCTTATTTCGTCGAAATGTCCGGATTGCTTACTGCTACTTGCTGCCGCCTGCTGCATTTCATTCTCGGTAGCGTGCGCAGTCGCAATGACATTGGTTGATCTAATCAGCGTTTTCTTGCCTGTCATAGCAAAAAAAGCGGCTAACCAGAAGTAGAGTTGCCGATTGAGCGATGCTTCTGGGAACAAGCAAATCTCGGCGGGCAGTAATAATCGTTCCGGGCCAAGTACCGCCAACGGCAGTTTTTCTTGGTGATGACCCAGGCGCTGTTTCCAACTTGGACGATTTCGTACCGTTTGTAGCGTTGTGGCCGTCAGTAACAGACCGTGATCACCGCCCATACCATGAAAAAATGTGCGCAACGCTGCATGAATGGATTCCAGCGAAACGGCGGCCGAAGGATAGTGTGGGTAACTACTTTCAGACTGGCCAACTAGTCGGTGCCAGAGACGGCCGATTTGTTCTTCCAGCTCCAGCCATTGCCACATGGTGTTTAACCGAAAGTAGCGTGGATCAGTTCAAATAAACCTTGTTGCACTTCCGGCTCATCGCTTAATGGTTCGATCAATGCGGCTTGTGCTGCCTGCAGGGGATCAAGCCCAGCCGCCATCAGTGTAGCGCAGTACACCAGCAACCGGGTGGAAACACTTTCTTCCAGATCAACTTCTTTCAGCAGTCGCAGTTGGGTAGCTAGATTGACCAGCGCAGTGCAATGTTCTCTTGCGAGGCCGCTTTCATTGGCGATAATTTCCAGCTCAATTTCCGGTGGAGGGAAGTCAAAGGACAGGGCGATAAACCGCTGCCGTGTACTGGGTTTGAGTGATTTAAGAATGTTCTGATAGCCGGGATTATAGGAGATGACCAGCATGAAGCTATCTGGTGCCTGCAATACTTCATTAGTACGTTCCAACGGCAACATGCGCCGATCATCTGTCAGGGGATGCAGTACGACTGTTACATCCTTGCGTGCTTCCACAACTTCATCCAGATAACAGATACCGCCTTCGCGGATGGCGCGGGTCAACGGTCCATCCACCCAAACTGTTTCCCCACCCTTGATCAGGAAACGGCCAGTCAGATCAGCTGCGGTCAGATCATCATGGCAAGAGATCGTAAAAAGCGGCCGCTGTAGTCGGGCAGCCATGTGAGTGACAAAGCGGGTTTTGCCACAGCCGGTTGGCCCTTTCAGTAACAGCGGCAAGCGTTGCCGGTAGGCAGTTTCAAACAACTCACATTCATTGCCGATCGGGACATAAAATGGCAAATCTGTTGCCGTAGCAGCTGTCACAGCTATATTCCCGGAGTGGCTAACAACTGTTTCATTTGTTGGCTGCCCGCAAGTTCAGGGAGGGTGACACCTGGTTTTTGACAGGCCCCAACGCAGCGTAAATGTATAGGATTACGCCGATAACGAAGACGATACCGGACAGCAATCGCATCCAGTAGAACAAATCCAGTTGCTGTTGAATTTCCATGAATCCCAGTCCCATAACCCGTTGTAAATGCGTTTGCAGTACCCCGGCAAACGTCAGGGTGAAGGTCATGAACGCCATGGAAGCAGTCATCACCCAGAAACTCCACATATTCAAAATCTGGTTATACGGTTGCACGCTGCGCAATTGTGGCAGGGCATAGGTGAAGAAAGCCAGATTGAGCATGACGTAGGCACCATAAAATGCCATGTGTCCGTGAGCAGCGGTGATTTGCGTACCATGACTGTAAAAATTTATGAATGAGAAACTGTGCATTAGCCCCCATACCCCGGCACCGAAAAAAGCCATCACCGGACAGCCTAAAGTCCAGAGCATGGCGGCCTTATTGGGATGATTACGTCCGCTGCGGTACACCATGTGGAAACACCACAGCACCATAGCGAAGAAGGGCAGCACTTCCAGAATCGAGAACAGACTGCCGATCCATTGCCAATAGCTTGGTGTGCCAATCCAGTAATAGTGGTGACCGGTGCCTAGCAATCCGCTGAACAACGCTAGACCAACAATTACATACAGCCATTTTTCGATGACTTCACGGTCCACGCCAGTCATCTTGATTAACAAAAAAGCAAGCATCGATGCCATGATTAACTCCCATATGCCTTCCACCCAGAGATGCACGACATACCACCAGTACATTTTGTCCAGCGCGAGGTTATCCGGATTATAGAAGGCAAATAGAAATAACAGTGCCGCCCCCCACATGCCAAGTAGCAGAACTGTGGAGACAACGGTCTTTCGTCCCTTGAGGACTGTCATAGAGACGTTGTACAGAAATAACAGGAACGCAACGACTAACAACACTTTGACCCATAAAGGCTGTTCCAGAAACTCCCGGCCTTCATGTATCCCCATCAGGTAACTCACCACGGCAGCCAGTGCAGCGAAGACGAAGATAAACAATTGCAACCAGGCAATTTTCGGGCTATGGATATCTCGCTCGCTTTCTTCAGGAATCAGAAAATAAGCTGCCCCGAAGTAACCTAGCAGCAGCCAGATCAGCAGGGCATTGGTGTGAATCATCCGAATAATGTGGAATGGCAAACTTTCTGCCAGTAAATTAGGCAAGGTATAGACGGAACCGGCAAGGACACCGGCCAATACCTGTACAAGGAACAGCGCTAATGCGGCGATGAAATAGGGGTAAGCAAGTTTCTGGGTCGAATATTTCATGGATATTTTCCTTCGTATGATAGTTGTTCAGGTGAGTTAGCCTGCGGTATTTGGAGGCCATGCTTGTGTATCAATACGACTGACCCACTCAAGAAAATCGATTAAGTTATCCAGCTCCTGTTCGCTTAAATTGAATTGTGGCATCTGGCGACGTCCCGGTACACCGGTTGGCTGGGCTCTCATCCAGGCCTTTAATCCCATTCTTGCACCCTCCGGATGCTCACGTCCGCCATAGCGGACCCAAACATTACCCAGTTCTGGAGCAAAATAAGCCCCTTCACCCAGTAGCGAATGGCAATTGATGCAGGCATTGTGCTCCCATACCTGTTTTCCTTGCGCAACAGAGGGCGTGAGTGTTGCCTGATCAGTCGAACTGTTGACAATATATAGATGGGTATGGATTGAAAGTGCAATGAAAAGTAGCAGGAAGAAAGCTGTCCCGCCGTAAAAAATATTACGGGCAGCCGATTTAGTAAACCTTTCACTCATCGCTATTCTCCTTGTTCAAATATTTTGGGTAATTATAGCTGTGACCGGGTTGCTGGTATTTTAGGGCCGCAGAGTATAGCCAACTTGTCGGCATTTGTCTGATGACTCAGAACCTGCATGGAGGCTCTTGTACATCGCCATATTTGCTTGCCTGGATCCATTCCCGCAACTACCTCAACTACCTGCTGCTTTATCGTCTGGAGCGGATGCATTGCGCTAAATAATACCGTGTTACAGCTCGACCTGTATGCCGAGCTCGATCACGTGCTCTGGCGGCAGATGGTAGAACGCCGTTGGCCAGGCGCTGTTGCGTGACATAAATGCAAACAGGCGATCTCGCCAGAGCGCCATTCCGGGGCGTTCGTCGGTAGGGATCAACGAGGCACGGCTGAGATAATAGGTCGTGGTGTCGAGATCAATCTTCAATCCCAATGTTTCACATGCTCGCAGCGCCACCGGAACATTCGGACTTTGCATGAATCCATAGTGCACAATGATGCGGTGAAAACCGGAAGACAGCTCCATGACTTCAAGGCGCTCTGCTGCCGGTACACGCGGCACCTCTTCGGTAATTACGGTAACCAGGACCACTTGTTCGTGCAAGGCCTTATTGTGAATCAGCTGGTAGAGTAATGCCGGCGGTGTATCGTGCTGGTGGATAGTAAGGAAAACTGCCGTACCAGACACACGCACAGGAGGATCAGTCACGATACGTTGGAGAAAATCTTGGAACGACTCGGTTTCCTTATGTATTCTCTGTATGAGAAGCTGGCGCCCCTGCTGCCAGGTAATCATTAAGGTAAATATGAACACGGCTATGGCCAGCGGGAACCAGCCACCATCCGTGA
Source organism: Nitrosomonas sp. TNE100 (assembly GCF_055387135.1). Lineage (NCBI taxonomy): Bacteria > Pseudomonadati > Pseudomonadota > Betaproteobacteria > Nitrosomonadales > Nitrosomonadaceae > Nitrosomonas > Nitrosomonas sp. TNE100. The sequence continues at coordinate 435,302 of NZ_AP040997.1, forward strand.
TCTTGAGTAGATTTGAACTGAAGAAGGCCAGGTCAATTATCAGGAATCCCACCGTCACTGCTACTGCGGTCAGGATGTTCCAGTGCCAGCGTTCGCGCATCACAAAAAATGCCAGAATGGTAGTGATCACCATAGTACCTGATACCGCGATACCAAAGGCACCCGCGAGGTTATCCGAGGAGCGGAAGTGCAGTACCAGCCATACGGCAGCAATCATCATGAACCAGTTTGCCGCAGGCACGTAGACCTGGCCGATTTCCTCCGAGGAGGTTTGCACCAATGTCAGCCGTGGGCTCTGCCCAAGCTGAATCGCCTGCCGGGTCAGCGAGAATACACCTGAAATGATCGCCTGAGAGGCAATGATAGTGGCGAGCGTTGCCAGGCCTACCAGGGAATATAGGAATGATGGCGGCGCTAGGTGAAAAAACGGTTGTGCCTCATGTGGGTCGAGCAATAGTAGCGCCCCCTGCCCGAAATAATTAAGTAACAAGGCTGGCAGTACCAGGGCAAACCACATTAGCCGGATCGGCGCTCGCCCAACATGTCCCATATCTGCATAGAGAGCCTCGGCGCCGGTTAGGGCGAGAAACACGCCACCGAGAACTCGGAAAGCGCTCCAGCCGTTATCAGTGAAGAAATTGATCCCATAATAGGGGTTGACCGCGACCAACACCTGTGGATGGTGAATGATTCCATTCAATCCGAGCAAGGCGATTACTACAAACCACACTAGCATGATCGGGCCGAAGACTCTGCCGATGCGCGCGGTACCTCGCTTCTGTACCATAAACAGCAGCACCAGAATAACGGTGGTTGCCGGGATTATGTAAGATGTCAGTTGTGGTGCTGCCACTTCCAGCCCTTCCATGGCGCTCAGTACCGAAATCGCTGGTGTGATCATGCCGTCGCCATAGAGCAGCGCCGCACCAAACAATCCAAGGACAATCAGTATATTGCGCTGGTGTTGTGGCGATCCGCGCCAGGGGCGCAACAGTGCCAGCAGAGCCAGAATGCCGCCTTCGCCGTGGTTATCCGCACGCATAATAATTAGCAAATACTTGATCGAAACAAGGATGATCAGCGCCCAGAAAATCAACGACAGGATACCCAGGATACTTTCAGGCGTTCTTGAGTCGGGCGCCATATTGTGCAGCGCTTCGCGAAACGCATATAGAGGGCTGGTAGCGATATCACCGTAGACCACACCCAGGGCGGTTAGGCATAAAGCAGCAGTGAGGCGGGGGTTTGTGTCCTGTTCGTTACGTGATCCTTGCCTGTTACTGGCAGATGATTCCGAATCGAGTGCCATGTTTTATTTTCTTTTTTTTCGATGTAGGGAGATTACTGCTTAAACTACCCATTATGCAAACCTGCTGTAAACCGTAAACGGTAGTATATTTGACGAAGCATTGAATGACACGCACAAACGCGAGAGTGTAAGAATTTTTGTGTAAACGGTTATTTGGCAGGATACTGCCGTGCGACGCAGTACCAAGCCTACGACAGTGGATCTATATGAGGTGTTCTGCGCGGTGCTATACCTACTGCGCACCGGTTGCCAATGGAGATTCCTGCCCAGTGAGTTTCCCAAATGGTAGCGTGTGTATGCCTTATTGGCACAAATGGAGTGAGCCCGATCAGCACGGTGTGAGTGTGTTGGAGCAGGCATTAAAAAATCAGGTTGGCGCGGCCCGCGAGAAACGGGGGCGCAACGCTTGCCGCACGTTCTTGATCGTGGACGCGCAGAGTGTGAGAAACACGGACATGGCGGGCCAGAAGGGCTATGACGCAGGCAAGAAGGTATCGGGCATCAAGCGTCATATCGCGGTCGATACCCAGGGTTTGCCGCATGCCATTGCGGTGACGACAGCGGAAGTGACCGATCGCAAAGGTGCGTTGCAGGCTTTCCGGCGTTGTCGTTCAGGCCTGGGCCGGGTGGTGGCGGTGTTGGCGGACAGCGGTTATGTGGGAGAGCCGTTTGCTCAAGGTGTACGCGATGTGCTGAGCGAGACTGTCGCGGTTCAGATCGCCAGGCGCAGTGAGTTGCATACCTTCGCCGTTATCCCCAAGCGTTGGGTAGTGGAACGCAGCTTTGCCTGGTTGGAGAAGAATCGACGGCTGTGGAAGAACTGTGAGCGCTTACTCAACACCAGCTTGCAGTTTATTCACCTGGCCTTCCTGGCCCTTCTACTCAAAAGACTTTGAACAGGTTCTAAGTGTTTAGTCCCACGGTGTGCTGGTGTAACATATAACCAGCTACGGAGGGATGATTTATGGGACAGATATTACACGGAAGCGCCCGCACGACAGCGGCGGTACGTCGAGCGATACAAAATAGTCAAGAGAGTCTGAATGTTCTGGCCAAGCGGCATGGGATTAATCCAAAAACGGTAGCGAAGTGGCGGAAGCGGGAATTCACCCACGATGCACCGATGGGCCCCAAAGAGTCGCACTCGACTGTTTTAAGTCTGGAAGAAGAAGCCGCTGTTGTGGCGTTTCGCAAACATACGCTTCTACCGCTGGATGATTGTCTATATGCCTTGCAACCAAGCATTCCGCATTTAACCCGCTCAAGCCTGCATCGCTGCTTTCAACGGCATGGCATCAGTCGGTTGCCGGAGGTTGATGGTGACAAGCCAAAGAAAAAGTTTAATGCCTATCCAATTGGCTACTTCCATATTGATATTGCCGAAGTTCGTACGAAGGAAGGTAAACTCTATCTTTTTGTAGCCATTGACCGGACATCAAAGTTCGTTTTTGTTCAACTCCAGAACAAAGCCAACCGCAACACGGCAACCGCCTTCTTGAAGGCCGTGATCGAGACTGTTCCCTACAAGATCCATACAATCCTGACTGATAACGGTATCCAGTTTACGTTCCCGGCGCGTTATCGGAATGGGCCAACGGCTCAGTATGTAACGCATATGTTCGATAGGTGTTGTCAGATCAACGGCATCGAGCACCGTCTCACCAAACCCAACCATCCCTGGACCAATGGTCAGGTTGAACGCATGAATCGAACCATCAAGGATGCGACTGTAAAACGGTATTATTACGACTCACACGATCAGCTGAAGGCCCATCTCCATCGCTTTGTGATGGCTTATAACTTCGCCAAAAGACTAAAAGCTCTCAAAGGCCTAACACCCTATGAATACATCTGCAAAATCTGGAAAAATGAGCCAGATCGTTTTATCTTTGACCCATTCCAGCACACCGTGGGACTAAACATCTAAGAGGCTGTTTGACTCAGCTTCATCATCAAACGATCCAATGCATTGGCAAATCCGCGCTGATCAGATTGACTAAACGCTGCAGGTCCGCCCGTTTCCACCCCCGCACTACGCAATTCTTCCATCATATCGCGTATCGATAATCGTTCACGTATGTTATCTACGCTGAAAAGCTCTCCTCGATGGCTGAGCACGAAGGCTTCTTTATCAATTAACTGTGCTGCCAGTGGAATATCGCCCGTAACCACCAAATCACCAACGCCCGCGTGTAGCACAATATAATCATCCGCCACATCAAAGCCACGGGGTACTTGAACCGCTCTAATCAAAAGTGAAGGTGGTGTATACAACATCTGATTCGCCACCAACGTTAAAGGCCGTTTCCAACGTTGTGCTGCCCGAAATAAAATATCTTTAATCACGACTGGACATGCATCCGCATCGACCCAAATATGCATCTTATCTCCTAAAACCCATGCTCTAGCGCATGGATAATTGTAGTTATTTCCGGCTCAAAATCGCGCTGAATGCTGGTTGAGTCAGCTTTAAATGTAGGTCATTACATGTATGCTGGTGTAGCAGTTCACTAAATTCGTCTGCTGTTACAGGCTTGCCCAGCAGGAATCCCTGTACTTCATCGCACATCATGCTTTTTAATTTCGTGAGCTGCGAATCGGTCTCGACGCCCTCAGCTACCACATCCATTCCGAGTGTATGGGCAAGTTTGATGATTGCAGAAACGATGGCGCTGCCTTCATGTCCGTACTCATCCATACCACTGGTGAAAAAACGATCTATCTTCAGTTGCTTGGCACGGAAGCGTTGCAAGTAGGCAAGGCTCGAATAACCTGTCCCGAAATCGTCAATGGCAATCTCGAAGTTGTTTTCCTGGAACTTACGGATCATATCAGTCGTTTTGGGTGCATCCTGCATCGCCACGGTTTCCGTGATTTCAAACATGATCTGTTCGCATGGGATTTGTTCAGATCGGACGATATCCAGCATCGTTGTGATCAGATCCGGTTGCTCCAGTTGCCTGGGAGACAGATTGATGGCCACCTTGATTGCTGGCAAGCCGTCTTCCTTCCAGCGGCGTAGTTGTTGGCAAGTTTCGCGCACCACCCAGTAACCTATTGGGATGATTTGCCCGGAACGTTCAGCGATCGGGATGAACTCTATCGGTGGTAAAAGTCCGAATTCTGGATGGCGCAGACGGAGTAGCGCCTCGGCACCGACTAGCTCACTATTGCTGCCACGGAATTTTGGCTGAAAATACAGAGAAAAGTAGCCAACTTTGAGTGCTTCGTGCAAGACACGCTGAATCTGCAGCGCGCGAGTGGCCGCTTCATTCATGCTCGTCTCAAAAAATCGATAGGTGCTGCGCCCACCCCGTTTTGCTTCGTACATCGCGGCATCCGCGTTCTTCAGCAGTTTTTCAACGGTATCGCCGTCTTGTGGAAATAATGTAATTCCGATACTTGGCATCACCTGTAGAGGCTGGTTATTGGCCCATAGACCTTGGCGCATGCGGCTGAGTATGCTATCTGCCATTTCTGAGGCATCGTCCGTAGTCGCGATATTTTCAAGCAGTGCCACAAATTCATCACCTCCCAGCCGGGCGACCGTGTCGCTGCCGCGCACGCAATGCAGCAACCTTAGCGCGAACGCCTTCAGGACTTCATCCCCAACTGAATGCCCAAGAGAATCATTGATGATCTTGAATCCATCGAGATCCATAAACAGGATGGCAAACATATTCCCATCGCGCCTGGAAATTTCAATCGCACGTTCCATCCGCTCTATAAGCGTCCAGCGGTTTGGCAAATCCGTCAAGGCATCAAATGTTGCCATGCGGACGATCTGGTCGTTGAGGCGGGATACTGAGCCAGTAAGAAAGTTTGCCCTCGCATCGTAGCGAGATAGTGTGAGTGTAATGATCAGGATCAGGAATGTGAGCAAAATGATGGTAGTGGCGAGCCATTGCGAATCGATATCGTTGGCTGTGCCGCTAGTTGATCCGGGTGGAAAATAGGCGGCGGCCATGCCGGTGTAGTGCATCCCGGTAATCGCGACACCCATCAGGAACGCTGCGCCGATACGCTTAGCAATCAGATGGGTTTGATCTGCATCGCTGAGAATGTAAGCAATCCACAGTGCAGCATTGGCTGCAATAATGGCAATAACAACCGAGATACCGAACAGCAGCGGATCGTAGTGAATCGCAGGTTGCATCTCCATAGCGGCCATGCCGGTGTAATGCATGCTGGAGATACCCAAACCCATCAGGGTGCCGCCGATGAGGAGGCGAGAAATCGTCAATTTTGTTTGCGTGACCACATACAGCACAGAATAGGAAAGCAGTATGGCGATCACCAGCGAATAGACGGTAGTTGCGAAATCGTAACCGAGTGGGGTAGGCAGCAAAAAAGAGAGCATTCCAATGAAATGCATAGACCAGATACCAATGCCCATTGCTGCTGCGCCGCCGGCAAGCCACACATAACGCAGCCTGGGACGCGTCAATGCAGAAATGTGGCTCGATAGGTCAAGAGCGGTATAAGAGGCAAGCATGGCCACCACAAGTGACAAGCCAACCAGCCAGGAATTGTATGTGGCTTGCATGACAGTTCCGGTACAGGATTAGTAACATAGAGGATAACGGCAACGAGAGCACTTCTTTTAAGCACTGCCACGGTACTTATAATCTATTTTCTGAGATCGTATCCCTGATACAGCAGCTACATTTCCTGATTGGAGTACTTGAGAGTTTTAGTTGGACAGACCAAATTTACCCCTGGAGTTCGTGAATGATCTGTTCGCCTGGTACAAGAGCATCGCGGCGAATATCCATCGCTGTGGGCGCCGGTTGAATCAATTGCCCCCAGTTTGTCTTGATCAATTGATACACTTTCTCAATTAATCATGGTTGTTTACAAACCAGGCCGTAGCCTTTGCCAATAAATATGTCACGCTCCATCTCCACACGCTTGAGCTTCGTTGGAATTCAAGGGAGTACCACTCGATACCGAAGCCGTGGTAGTTGCCTGATTAGGCTGATATTGAAACGGCGCCAGGCTTAGATCAAAGTGTAGTGGCAGCCAAATTTCTTGGATAGCCCTACGAACAGGTAGACACAAGTGGGCCTGGGCATTGATTTTTATCGTGATGAAGTAACTGGCATGCTTCATTTTCATTCCAAGTAAACGTTTGGCAGTACCAATCATTGTTCAATCACAATATAACTAACGTATAGAGGCGGAATAACCACATCGTATCAGGTGTTCTGTCGTTGTCCTGCTTGGATTTCTTTGACTATTCTTTCGATTGAATTTTTGTAGAATACCCGGTTTGTTTGGTTCTCTTTTTTACGGTTGATCCCCACCGATTTAACTATCATGGCTCATTCTTTTGATGTGATTATCATCGGTGCTGGCGCAGCCGGATTGATGTGTGCGATTGAGGCTGGCAAGCGAGGGCGCAAGGTGTGGTTGATCGATCATAGCGCCAAGATCGCCGAGAAGATTCGTATTTCTGGTGGTGGGCGCTGCAATTTTACCAATCTGCATACCCAGCCCCAAAGCTACCTTTCTCAGAATCCGCATTTCTGCAAATCGGCACTTAGGCGCTATACGCCGCAGGATTTCATTGCACTGGTGTGCAGGCACGGTATCGCTTTTCATGAAAAGAAGCTGGGGCAGTTGTTTTGCGATGATTCCGCCAAACAGATTATCGCTATGTTGTTGGCGGAAGCGCATGAGGCAGGTGTGAAGCTGGAAACCTCGGTGCAGGTGCGTGCCATTGAAGCAGTTGCGGGCGGTTATTGGCTTAAAACCAATCGGGGCGAGCAAACTTGTGCTTCGCTGGTGATCGCGACTGGTGGCCTTTCGATTCCCAAGATTGGAGCGACGCATTTTGGCTATGAGGTTGCCAAACAATTCGGGTTGCACGTGATTCAGCCGCGCGCGGCGCTGGTGCCGTTGATTTTCGATGGAGCATTGTTGGCACGTTGTCAGGCATTGAGCGGGCTTTCGGTCGAGGCGGATGTGCGTTTCGGGAAACAGATTTTTGCTGAAGGATTGCTTTTCACCCACCGAGGGTTGAGCGGGCCTTCCATTTTGCAAATCTCATCGTATTGGGAGGAGGAAGAGCCGATTGTGATCAATCTTGCACCAAGTACGAATGTGTTGGCATTTTTAAAAGTGCAAAAACAACGTCAGCCCAGGCTGCATATCAACAATGTATTAGCGGAAATCTTGCCTAGGCGACTTGCCCAAAGTATTTGTGATGAACGGAATGATAGCGGGCCATTGGCCAACTTGTCCGATGTCCGGCTTGCGGCGCTGGCTAGTGCTGTCAATGATTGGCATATCAAACCGGTTAGTACTGAAGGTTATCGGACGGCTGAAGTGACTCGGGGCGGGGTAGATACACGTGAGTTGTCTTCGCAGACAATGGAGGCAAGCAAACAATCTGGCCTGTTCTTTATCGGCGAAGTGGTGGATGTTACCGGTCACCTGGGTGGTTTTAACTTCCAGTGGGCCTGGTCCTCGGGTTACGTAGCCGGGCAGTATGTATAGACTTGTTTTGGTACCGGCATGGCAGCCAGTGCTGCCTGGTGAGTGCATGATGATCTGGGCATAGACTTTTATCGTGCTGAAGTAGCTGGCAAATCGCACCGCTCATCTTGCCTGTTCCATCACATCAATTTGAGTTGCCAGTTACGCTGCGTGGCCAAAGCGATAAAACGCAAGAATACCGAAGAGATTGGGAAAGAATGCGACCTTTTTATCATGATTCATTACTCGCCTTTCCAGGATGTTCACTTTGTGTTTCTGGCATAGTTGCTCGAAATCGTGCAAGGTACAAAGGTGAATATTCGGGGTGTCATACCATTGATAAGGCAGATTGGATGAAACTGGCATGTGTCCGGCAGCAACCTGCAAGCGGTTTTTCCAGTAACCGAAGTTGGGAAAAGAGACGATACCTTCCTTGCCAACGCGCAATATCTCCTGAATGATATTTTCTGTGTTTTTCATCGCCTGTAATGTCTGCGACAGGATGACATAATCAAACGATGCATTCTCAAACCCGGACAGGCCGGATTCAAGGTCGCTGTGTATGACATTGATTCCTTTTTGCATGCACGCCAGAATATTGTGAGCGCTGATTTCCACGCCGTAGCCGCGTACATCGAGCTTGTTACCGAGGTAGTGCAGTAACGTCCCGTCACCGCAACCCAAGTCAAGCACGCTGGATCCTGGTTTGATCCAGGCTGCGATAGTGGCGAAATCCGGCCGCAATGTCAGGACCGATCTGCTGATTTCAGTTGTTGTCATGTCCAAATAAGAAACCGTTAACCGGTTCTGCTAGATAGAGATGTTATCCATGTAGGCGCGCACCAGCTGGTGGTAGTAGTCATCCTGCATGAGAAAAGAGTCGTGCCCGTATGTGGAAGGTATTTCCGCATAGCTGACATTCAGTTTATTGTCGAGCAGTGCTTTGACGATCTCGCGTGAGCGTTCCGGAGAAAAACGCCAGTCAGAGGTGAATGAGAGTACCAGGAAATCTGCTTGTGCACGCGCAAACGCTGCACTCAGGTTGCCATCATAATCCTGTGCCGGATCAAAATAATCCAGCGCTTTTGTCATCAACAGATAAGTGTTGGCATCGAACAGATCGGCAAATTTATCTCCCTGATAATGCAGGTAGGATTCAATCTGAAACTCCACGTCATAATTGAATGCAAGCGAGCCATTACGCAGTTCGCGGCCAAATTTGCTGGCCATGGAATCATCCGACAGATAGGTGATATGACCGAGCATACGGGCCAGGCGAAGCCCTCTGCGCGGGTGGGTGCCATGGGAATAATAGTCTCCGCCATGAAAATCCGGATCGGTCAGAATCGCTTGTCGTGCCACATCGTTGAAAGCAATATTCTGTGCCGTTAATCTGGCAGAAGCGGCGATCACCGCGACATGGCGCACTCTTTCCGGAGCATCAAGCGCCAGTTGCATGGCCGACATGCCCCCAAGACTGCCCCCAATGATGGCAGCAAAACAATCAATACCGAACTGGTCAGCAAAACGCACATAGGTTTTTGCCCAGTCACTTGTTGTGACCAGCGGAAAATCCGGGCCGTAGCGTTTTCCGGTTCTGTTATTAATGCTGATGGGGCCGGTAGAACCATGGCAGCCACCCAGATTATTAATGCCGATGACAAAGAATTTCCGGGTATCAATCGGTTTTCCTGGACCGATCATGTTGTTCCACCATCCGGTATTCTTGGGATTATCTGCGTAAACACCAGCCACATGGTGGTTGCCGGATAATGCGTGACAGACCAGAATTGCATTGGATCGCTCCGGGTTCAACTCTCCGTAGGTTTCATAGACCAGTTCATAGCTGTCCAGTACAGCCCTGCTTTTCAGGCTGAGTGGGGTGTCAAAATGTACGCGTCGCGCCGAGACGATACCGATAGAATCAGAATCTTGCATGAACATCTGAAAATAATAAAACTGACTGTAGATGTGAAAAATGAATGCTCATTGTATCTAATTGTATTACTGAAAATTCAGTATTCCTTAGGGAGGTGGATGTATCAGCTATTAAGTTTCTGCAGCAGATCATGAATTTTCTCCGGCTCGTCCGCCTTGAGTATCTTTTGTATCAGACGCGAAATATCGGGCAAAGAACTATCCAGTACCTCCCGTTTCACAGTCAGTAGCTGTGTGGGATACATGGAAAACTGCCGTAGCCCCATCCCGAGTAACAGACGGGTATATTTTGCATCGCCTGCCATTTCTCCGCAGATAGAAACCGGTATGCCGGCTTTTGTCGCACTCTGGATGATCCGAGCCAATAATCGCAAAATGGCCGGATGCAGCGGATCAAACAGATGCGCAACGGTTTCGTCGGTCCGGTCAATTGCCAGTGTGTACTGAATGAGATCATTGGTGCCGATGGATAAAAAATCCAGTTTGCGCATGAATAGCTCAAGGCTCAGCGCAGTTGCCGGGATTTCCACCATGCAGCCGATTTTAATAGTTTCATTGAAAGGCTTGTTTTCATCTCGTAAACTTTGCTTGGCAAATTCGATCATTTGCAGTGTCTGATCAACTTCCCGGCTGCTGGAAAGCATCGGAATCAGGATCTGGGTATGGCCCAGGCTTGAAGCGCGCAAAATGGCGCGCAGTTGCGCCAGAAACATGCCTGGTTCGGCCAGGCTCATCCGGATCGCACGCAGGCCAAGCGCCGGATTGGGAGCCATGCGATAGGCGCTTCTGAGATTCTTGTCCGCACCCAGATCAAACGTACGAATGATGACAGGTGATCCATTCATGCCTTTGATCACCGTGGAATAGGCTTCAAACTGTTCTTCTTCATCCGGCAGATCATCCCGGTTCAAAAACAGAAATTCACTGCGAAACAGACCGATTCCGGTTGCGCCATGTTCTTTTGCCCGCTCGACTTCTTGCGGCAGTTCGATATTGGCAAGCAAATCCACCGGAGTACCATCCCGTGTCACTGCTGCTACAAAGCGGAGACGCCAGAGTTTGCGTTTCTCCAGCTCAAGCTGGTTTTGCTTCAGACGATATTCGGCGAGGATATATTTATCCGGGTTGATAATGACGATGCCCTGATTGCCATCCACAATCAGATTGTCATTCTCGCGGATAAGCTGCTGGGCGTGCTGCATAGCCACGATCGATGGAATATTGAGACTGCGTGCAACAATAGCGGTATGCGAGGTTGGCCCGCCCATGTCTGTCAGAAAGGCAGAAAATTGATACTGCTTGTATTGCATGACATCAGCCGGACTCAAATCATGTGCTACCAGAATACCGGAGCCATCTTGTTTCACCGGCGGGGGCGTATACCCCGGATGTCCGAGCAACACCTTCAGAACCCGTTCAGCTATCTGGGCAACATCGGTTTTGCGTTCACGTAAATAGGCATCTTCTATTTCCTCGAAGCGTGCAACCAGGACTTCCATTTGTTGTGTAATTGCCCATTCGGCGTTGCATTGCGCTTGCTTTACAATGTCCAGTGCAGCCTGGGAAAACATCGGATCATCCAGAATCATCTGGTGCAGTTCCAGAAATGCATTGAATTCAGCCGGTCCAGCTCCTTGTACAGTAGAACTCTTTAGTGTTTCCAGCTCCAGCCGCACGGTGGAAAATGCGTTGTGTAACCGTGCCAATTCAGCATCAATTTGATCCTTTGGCAGCTGGTAATGAAGGATGTTCAGCGCTGCTGACGAGGCCAGATGAGCACGTCCGATCGCAATTCCGTCGGACACACCGACACCATGGAGGATGAAACTCATTCACCTTCCCCGAAGTAATCATTGATCAACGCTTTTAATGCTTCCATGGCCTGAATTGCATCGGGTCCGATCGTTTCCAGCTCGACCACTGTACCCTTGCTGGCGGCAAGCGTCATGACACCCATGATGCTTTTGGCATTTACCCGGCGACCGCTGCGTGTCAACCAGACTTCACTCTCGAACCTCTCTGCCAGTTGTGTCAGTTTGGCTGATGCACGCGCATGCAAACCCAGTTTATTGAGGATAGTTAACGTCTCAGTTGGCATTGCCGGTTTCCTGCGATATATGAAGGATACTTTCCCGTCCGCCTGTCAGAACTTTGTTAATCAGCTGTGGCAGGGGAATATGCCGGTGTTGTACCGCACGCAACAACATGGGCAGATTTAGCCCGGCCAGGCATTCAACGCGCCCATCCTGAATCAGCCTACAAGCGATATTAGCTGGCGTGGCGCCCAAAATATCCGTCAGAATCAGAACACCGTCACCCTGATCCAGCTGCTTGAGTACTGCCTGCAACTTTATCGCCTCAGTATCCGGATCTGCAGCCGGGGACACAATATGATTAAGCAACAGCGGGGGACGCTCGCCCAGAATATGGATGACGCAGTCAATCAGACTGGCCCCAAACTGCTCATGACTGATGATCAGGATTCCGATCATTTTGTGATTTACCTACCTGTTTACTAGAAATGAATTTCTGGATTTTATCATCAAGGTATTTCTAAACAATTCAATTACTCGTGTAATTTGTATTCGTATTAAAAATGCATACGGCGGTATCTTTTTCAATGGCGGCGGATTTAATTTAGATGACGGTACAGTGCACTGTCAGATCTGGTAAGTAAATATTAAGCAGGTTGTAAGCTATTTCACGGCAGGTTTCCACAAAATGAATCATGATCACACAATAATTGTAACAATTACGTATGTAGAGGCGTGTGGTTGCAGAGAGAAATAGAAATCAGAGTATATGCTGGAAAAATTTAATCCTACTGTCAATTTTCGGTGATGGAGCAATTCTTTGTAACTGTTCTGCTTTCAATTGAGCATTTTCATATGCTTGGCGGGGTAGCTTTTTTGGCAGCGTTGCTGGCCATATTGGCCGCCTGGATCATGCTGTGGCTTGTCCAATATTACCTGCTTCGCTATGGCAACAGGTTATGGCGGGCAACGGTATCGTTGGGCCATGTACTCAAGAGCAAGTTTATTTGCAATCCATACGTGCACCGGTGGATGCGCCGACATCCCGGCAGCATCCGGTTTCTGGCGGAGCGTGCTGATTACACCCATTTTTTCGGCCTTCCACTGACACTTCTTTTCTTGTCGCTTGCCGTTACGTTGGTTTTGCTTGTAGAAGTTGCTGAAGATGTCGCTACTTCCGATTCGATCGTTGTGGTTGACCATATTGCTGCCCGGTTGATTTCCACATTTCGTGCGCCAGAACTTATTCCTGTTGCCATCTGGATTACGAATTGGTGTGCACCGCCGATAATCGGCATATTACTGGTGGTGGCATGTTTGTTGCTATGGCTGGTGAACCGCAGATTTGCTGCCATAGGCTTGATAACTTCGTTACTGGGAGCCTCCCTGTTCAGTGTGCTGAACAAATTGATTTTTCAGCGGCTCCGGCCGGATGGCGCTGTGCTGCTTGAACCATCCTATTCCTTCCCAAGCAGCCATGCCACCCTGTCAGTCGCTTTCTATGGATTTCTGGGGTATTTGCTGATCAGATCTGTGCAGAAGTGGGATACACGGATCAAATTATGCTTTGCCATGATGGGATTTATTTTTCTGATCGGACTCAGCCGCATTGTGCTCGGCGTACACTACCTGAGCGATGTCTGGGCGGGCTATTTGGTGGGGTTGCTGTGGCTGATCGTGGGCATCAGCGTGAATGAATGGCTCGCTGCAACCGGGCGAATTGACTGGAATTTACCACTTGACCGGCGTCGGAGAATACTAGCGTGCTCCCTCATGCTTGTCGCAGTAATTGGTGTTGCCGGTTATTTATTTGCCCAGGCACTGGTTTTTCGCAGTCTGCAATAGAAGCATCGTCTAGTTTGACTAAGAAGGTTTAATGCCCAAAATCAGCGGTATGAGCTGCAGGCCGGTATCTGCATGGATAAATTATTATGCGTTACTACTACAATGGATTGTAGCGAATGAATCTTTGCGGCAACTCAGGTCAGCAGCTATTACCGAACCGGTAACACTGAGTGTGAGAATTATCAAAACGAACTCTTTGACATTTATAGCTATCACTTTTCTTCAGTTGGTTTGATCGATTTTGAGCGCATAACGTGGGAATTAAGGCAGGACGCGAAGCGGCGTCGGTTTGAATGAATTGTTAGTCGGCATTTACATGGGAAATTCAGCTGAAGTGAGTTTCCAGGAAAATAACCCGTGGCACTCTCGTCATTTCTACCGCGCGGGGTGAATCAGTGCGAGCTTTTGTACCTAGCCCATTGCCGCGCTTTGCCGCCGAACATGCACGCCAGCAACTGAATACCAGTTTCTCGATAGCTACTGCTGCCGTATTCTGAAGCATTCCAGAGTTGTGCAAAGGTTTCCAGGGATTCAAAATGCATACAGTAGTATCTTTTTCAATCAATCTGCCATGAGGAGAAATTGTGAAAAAACTGATAATGGGTGTGCTTTTCCTGGCCTTCATGTTGTCCGGAGCTGTCTGGGCAACGCCGTTTACCAGCCTGTACGCGTTTGGCGATAGTCTCTCGGATGGCGGTAACAGCCCGACTGCGGTAACGAGTATTTACAAGCTGCTGGGAAATAATTGTGATCCCACCCATCCCTGTCCACCTTATGTGGGTGGGCATTACTCCAATGGACCGGTAGCGGTTGAATATCTGGCAAATTCAATCCTGCCTGGTGGCGCTAATTCAGGCAATTTTTTTAATTTCTCCGTCGCTGGAGCAACCAGTGGTATCGGTAACTATGGTGATGGAGGGTCTGCAACCTCATCCGGCATTTTCGGATTACCTGGCATTAGTCTGGAAATTGGAGGTTATCTGTTTGCTTCGGGAGGAGTGGCTGATCCGGATGCGTTGTATTTTGTCTGGGGTGGAGCAAATGATTTTCTGACATTAGATTCCCCCACTGCTGCAGCGCAGAATATCGCAGCCAATGTAGACAAACTCATGGCGGCTGGAGCCACTCATTTTTTTGTGCCCAACCTGCCTGATCTGGGCCTGACACCGCTGGCTGCAGAAGGAAATGTGCAAGGGCTGGCCACATTATTCTCCACCACGTTTAATACGGTGCTGTCTTCCGAGTTGGCAGCGCTGGGTACGCAGTTTCCTGTTGCTGAAATTCTCCAATTTGATACCTATTCCTTTTTCAATCGGATTGTTGGTGACCCGGCTGCGTATGGTTTTACCAATGCACAGGCAAGCTGCCTGGCTTTTCAGGCAGGAGGGGTGCGATGCAGCAACCCGGATCAATACGTATACTGGGATGACCTGCACCCTACCACGCAAGCGCACGCTCTGTTTGGCTCTGTTTTTGCCCGGGCCATCCCTGCGCCGGGAACACTTTTTTTGCTGATGCTGGGCTGGCTGGCACTTGTTTTTGCGCGCGGGAACTGGACTTGCAAGAACCTGGCCAGGCCAGTTAATTCCATGAAACTGGTTGGCTGATTGCCGGGCTCTGTTTGAATCTGGTGGTGATGCAGGGCGGGCAAGCATAGTGCATCACCTGCAAACTACCGGGTTATTTCGAGTGCTTCCCGGTAGCTTTGCCAGTCAAAGCGGGGGCCTGGGTCAGTTTTCCTTTGTGGCGCAATATCGACGTGCCCGACAATGTCATGAATAGGGTAGGTTGCCTGTAGTGCTTGGGTGAGTTTAACCAAACGGGCGTACTGAATTGGTGCAAATGGTTGATTATCACTGCCTTCCAGCTCAATACCAATGGAAAAATCGTTGCACCGGGTGCGGCCTTGCCAGCAGGAGACGCCGGCATGCCAGGCACGCAGCGTGCAGGGGACAAACTGGATGATTTCCCCATCACGGCGAATAAAAAAATGGCTGGAGACTTTTAATCCTGTCAGCTCTTGATAATACGGGTGTGCTTGAGGGTTGATCTGGTTGGTAAACAGTTCAATGACGCCTTCGCCGCCAAATTCTTCCGGGGGCAGGCTGATGGCATGGATGACCAGCAGGCTGATATCATTCCCGTCCGGCCGTTCATCGCAATTGGGAGAAGGAATGTATCTGGCGTGAACGAGGTAACCGTCCGTATTGATTAGCATGGATATGATTGAATTGCCGGCATGAGTTCTGAAATTTTAAGGGTGCCGCCATAAAAACGCCCGTTAACCATTTTAATTGAGTGACTATCTTGCAACGCGGAAAATTTATTACTTTTGAAGGGATAGACGGGGCGGGGAAAAGCACCCATCTGGCCTGGCTGGCGAGTTTCCTGCGTGATAAGGGGCTGGAGGTAATCGTGACGCGTGAACCAGGTAGCACCGCGCTGGGTGAACAATTACGGCAATTGTTGCTGGATCATCGCCAGGCGATGCACGCTGAAACCGAGACGTTGTTGATGTTTGCCGCGCGGAGAGAGCATCTGGACAAAGTGATATTGCCAGCATTGGAGCGTGGTGCCTGGGTAATTTCAGATCGTTTTACTGACGCCAGTTTTGCCTACCAGGGCGGCGGCAGGGGAGTGCCATCAGCCAGGCTGGAAATTCTGGAACAATGGGTGCAGAAAGGGTTTTCTCCTGATCTGACGGTGTACTTCGACGTACCGGTGACAATCAGCCGCCAGCGGGTACAATCCGCCAGAACGGCCGATCGCTTTGAGCTGGAACCAGATCTGTTTTTTGAGCGTGTGCGACAAGCCTATCTGCAACGCGCCAAACAATTTTCTGAACGGATCAGAGTAGTGGATGGCAGCTTGTCGCTGGAAGAAGTCAGAACAGCCATGGTGGAAGTTGTAGAGAAATTCTGGTCGGCTCAAGCGAGCTCCGGATACAGAATGTAAGTTTGGCATGAGTAAACAGCCAGATATCAGAGAGACGCCAGATGGGAAGAATATACTGAAAGACAGTGCTGTCGTTGTATTCCTTGCTATTAGATGATTACCCGGACTTCAGCCATAAATCATTCCAATCAGGTTTCATCCATATCCAGCCACACTCCATTCTGACGACAATGCCTCCGCCTGCTGCAATACGGTCTGCACCGCCGCATCCTGCAGGTCGGGTGGGTAGCCATATTTGCGCAGGATGCGCTTGACCAGCACGCGCAGCCGCGCCCGGGCCGATTCACGGTGGGCCCAGTCAACGGCAATGTTTTCTTTCAGGCTGACCAGCAGCTCGTGAGCGATAACCCGCAAATTGTCGTCACCCATCACCTGCACAGCAGATTCGTTCTCCGCCAGCGCGTCGTAAAAGGCGATCTCATCAAGGGATAAGCCCTGTTCCTCGCCGCGATTACGTGCAGCGCGAATGTCCTGCGCCAAATTGATCAGTTCCTGCAGCACCTCGGCGGTGGTGATAGCATTGGCGTGATAACGGGCAATGGCGTCTTCCAACCGCTCGGTGAAAGCGCGAGTCTCAACCACGTTGGTGCGGGTGCGTGAGCGGATGTCATCGTTCAGCAGCTTGCGTAGCGCCTCCAGGCCGAGGTTCTTTTTCTCCATCTGCTGTACTTCGAGCAGGAACTCGTCGGAGAGGATGGAGATGTCAGGGGTTTGGATGCCAGCCGCCGCCAGGATGTCGACGATTTCCGTCGACACAACAGCTCGACTAACAATCTGCTGAATGGCCATCTCCCGGTCCTGACGCGTTCCACCGCTACCGCTTGCGGTCTTCGACAAAGCGGCCCGGATGGCCTGAAAGAATCCCACCTCCTCGCGGATGGTGCGTGCTTCATCAGAACTCGACGCCAGCGCAAAGGCTTTGGACAAAGCCAATACCCCGTCGGCAAAGCGCCGCTGGGCCTGCTTCTTGGCTTCTGGTGTTTTTTCGGCAGCCGCCCACTGTTGCTGCTTGTCGAGTATCCATTCAATGGCGCCGGCCATCATGGCTAGTCGCTCGCCGGGTGTGCCACCCAGAGCACTGCGGTAGTCGAAGCCGTGGAACATGTCGCGCACGATTTCGTACTTCTCCAGCATCACCGCCACGGCTTCGGCTTCGTCGATGCCGGTCTTGTCCTGGTCTGGTTTGGAGTACTGCGCCAGTGCCGCTTTCAGATTCTGGGCAATGCCAATGTAATCCACTATCAAGCCCGCCGGCTTGTCACGGAATACGCGGTTAACGCGAGCAATAGCCTGCATCAGACCGTGGCCGCGCATCGGCTTGTCGATATACATGGTGTGCATGCTGGGCGCATCAAAGCCGGTCAGCCACATATCGCGCACGATAACCAGCTTGAGCGGGTCTTTAGGGTCACGAGCCCGCTTGGCCAACAAGTCACGTCGCGCTTTGTTGCCAATATGTTGCTGCCACTCAACAGGGTCGCTGGCAGTGCCGGTCATGACGATCTTTACCTCACCGGCATTGTCATCCTCGCTGTGCCATGCAGGCCGCAGCTTGGTGATCTCGTCATAAAGTGCCACGCAAATGCGCCGGCTCATGCATACCACCATCGCCTTGCCATCGAGCGCCACTACCCTGTCCTCAAAATGGTGCACTAGGTCGTTTGCGATCAATGCCAGGCGCTTATCGCTGCCTACCAGAGCTTCCACCGTGCTCCATTTCTGTTTGGTGCGTTCGGCGCTGGATTCGTCCTGGTCTTCCAGTAGGGCTTCAATTTCCGCATCAATACGCGGCTTCTCATCGTCATCAAGTTCAATGCGGGCCAGGCGCGATTCGTAATAAATGGGTACGGTCGCACCATCTTCTACGGCACGGCTGATGTCGTAGATATCGATGTAATGGCCAAAGACAGCAGGTGTGTTGACGTCAGTCGCTTCGATGGGAGTGCCCGTAAAGCCGATGAATGAGGCGTTAGGCAGGCCGTCGCGCAAGTATTTGGCGAAGCCGTAAGCAATCTCGCCGGTCTTGCTGGCGACTTTGGCTTTGAAGCCATACTGGCTTCGGTGTGCTTCATCCGCGATCACCACCACATTGGCACGATCAGTCAGCACCGGGAAATCCGTTTCATCGGCGGCTGGCGAAAACTTCTGTAGCGTGGTGAAGATAACCCCACCGGAAGCGCGAGACAGCAAGGTACGCAGGTGCTCCCTGTCCTCCGCCTGAACAGGTGTCTGCCGTATAAGGTCCTTGCACATAGCGAAGGTGGCAAAAAGTTGATCGTCGAGATCATTACGATCAGTTAGCACCACCAAAGTGGGATTGGCCATGCGATGCTCGAATACCAGCAGCCCCGCATAAAAGGCCATCAACAAACTCTTGCCCGAGCCCTGGGTATGCCAGATAACTCCCGCTTTCCGGTCGCCGGGCGGTTGGTCCTTCACACTAGGCAAGCCGTAGACTGCGGGGTCTTCAGCAACGGCGAACTGGCTGGCCCTTAACGTAGAAATCACGGCTTTCTTGACGGCGTGGAACTGGTGATAACCGGCGATGATCTTGATCAATCCAGATGGGCTTTCACCGAATACCGTGAAGTGACGCAACAAGTCGAGAAAACGCCCCCGCTCGAACACGCCCTCGATCAGGGTGGCCATCTCAGGCGAACCCTTGGGCTCAATATGCTGACCGTCCGTGGTGCGCCAGGGCATAAAGCGCTCTTGGTTCGCCGACAATGAGCCTACCCGCGCCGACAGACCATCAGAGGTCACCAGCAGTGCGTTGCTGCGAAACAGTGCCGGGATCTGCTGCTTGTAGGTTTGTAGTTGATTGAAGGCACTTGTCAGGGTGGCGTTTTCGCCGCCAGGGGCCTTGAGCTCAATAACGGCCAGCGGCAGGCCGTTGACGAACAGCACAACGTCTGGCCGTCGCTTGACCTGTCCGGCAACCACCGTAAATTGCTGCACCGCCAGCCAGTCGTTGTTGCTCTGCTGCTCAAAGTCGATCAGGCGCACGTTGCCTGCTGTGAGCACGCCATCATCACCATAGTATTCAACCTCCGCGCCATCGATCAGCAGGCGATGGATTCGGCGGTTCTCTTCCAACAGGTTGGGCAATTCCGACTGTGTCAGGCGGCGTATGGCGTCTGCCTGTGCTTCGGGAGGCAGCGTTGGATTCAGGCGCGCCACAGCATCACCAAGTCGACTTTTCAGCACGACTTCATCATAGGCATCACGCTCCGGTTCGCTGCCATCCGGGCCTATCATCTCATCTGTTGCACAGGCAAAGCCGAGCGAGGTCAGTTGGTCAAGCAGTGCGGTTTCCAATTGGGCTTCGGAGAGAAAAACCATCATGCGTTCCCCCCGTCATTTCCCATCTGCTTCTCGAAGGATTGGCGCACCAACCCCATGACATAGGGCAATTCATCCAGCGTACTTAGCCCTACTTCAACATCTCCGTTACCCCAGCGGCCGAGGTTGGTCACATCCTTGGCTTTGCCCTTGGGGTCATGCAGCTCATGGAAGGCCATGTTCAGGGAAAGGCGCAGGCGGCTTTTTTGTGGCACTACATCCACGAAGTTGGTCTCGGCCTTGAAGGCAATATAAAGCTTGAGCACTTCTTCGGTTACACCGGGGTCTAAAGCCATTACTTCCTTGCGCAGCGCGTCGTACATTCCCCGCATGGGTGAGCCTGCAGCAAGTTGTGGGTGATTGCTTAAATCATATGCGGCGTTGGCAGGTGAGGGCTTCCGATAGTCGTCGAGCACGTTTGCACTCAGAGCAGGGGCAGGCCACACTGCCACCGCTTGCGTGGCCAGGCGCTGGGCACGTGCCTGGATCGCTGCCTCGTCCCAAGTGTCCAGAACACCAAGACCCTCGTTCACACGCAGTGGACTTTGTTTGAAACCACCTTGCATGTCGCGTTTGTCGGCAAAGGAACGGTCACTGTATTCCGTGTTGTAGCCCGTGAGCGTCAGGTTGCCAAGAGTGTGCAACCAGCTCTCCTGCACCCGCTGCCAGTCGTGGCCCAACGCCTCGCGCCATTTGGCTGAAAGAGTCTCGTTCTGTGGCAGGATATGTTCGATGGTGTACTCATCCACAGGCACCCGCTCCTTGCGACCGTGGTTCTCCAGTCGGCGCAGCCAATAGCTGCGGCTGCGGAAGTTATACAAGTCGCGCACGCTCAGCTCGCGCTTAAACTCCTCATCATTGGGAAAGCGCCGATAGGACGGCAAACCGAGAAAATGGGCCTGGATGCTTTCCAGGTAGCGGTCTTTTTTCAAGGCTCGACCGAAGTTGGCGAAGGTTTTGTTCAGGGAGTTGGTGGGAATAGCGCACACTGCACGCCGGAACACATAGGCCTCCACCAAGCGCACAGCAGCGATGAAATCATCGCTGCTCAGCTGAGCCTTAGCATAGTCATCATAGAGTTGCAGTAGGAAAGGGTAGGCCACATCGACCTTTAACTCGCGCAGATCCTGAAACGCCTCGGCCAACTTCTTGTCGGTCTCTTGTCCCAGTGCCATGGCGCAGTAATAACCACCAAACCTGTGGATATCGGCTACTAGCGCATCTACCCCTGCTGCCGACTGTGCCGGGGTTCGGGCAAAGGCCTTGAAGGCTTCGTAAACATCGCCGATTTTGGGCAGCTCGCCCGTGCGCACCGTCAGGTAATGGCGCATGAACCAGTCGAAATGCTCGCCATAGCCTTCCTGTCCAAAGGCGACCTCCATCGGTCGCCAGTGATCCTCGTAAAGCCGGGTCTGGTGCTCGGGCTCTAGCCCCATCAAAACAAAGTTGCGGATTAGGTCGGCCTGGCTTAGCGCCCGCCCGGTGGAGTTCATGCTTTCGAAGATCAGTTGAGGGTTATCTTGGTCGCGGCTGAGCGCAATATCCACAATGATCAGCTTAGCCAACCCTTGGCACAGCGGCTTGAGGTCAGTTAGCGTCTTCACCTTCTGCTCGAAAAACGCGAAGTTCTCCTGAATGCGCAGGGAAGGCTGGGCCGGCCAGGGCTTTTGCCGGAGCAGCGCCAACAGGCTGTCCTTGTCGGTCTGTGTCAGCAGCAGCTTGAAACCACGCTCGCCGTCTTCCAGCGGGTTGAGCAAGTAATAGTTGCGCAGCTTCTTCGCGGAGAAACCATCGATGGGTTCTTCATTACCTAGATGGCGGCACAGCGCCTCAATAATCAGCATGGCCGTGGTAAGGCGTTGCTGTCCGTCAATTACCAGCAAGGGTGATTGACTGGAAACCTGATATAAACCCTGTTCGATATAGACCACTGAGCCGATGAAGTGCCCACCAACGTTATCGTCACTGCCGGCACGTAGAATGTCGTCCCACAATTGCTGGCACTGAGGCTCATTCCAGGAGTAGGTGCGCTGATAGATCGGAATAATGAACTGCGGAGATTTTTTCAAAAAGTCCAGAAGTTTGGCTTCGGTGGCTTTCATGGATTCTCCTCTTCGTCATGTGCCTCAGTCCCCAGCAGTGAGGAGTGGCTTGTATGGTCCATTGCCTCGCTGTTGGCACTACGCGCAGCGTTCAGAGCTTCCACGTATGCCTCGCGGTCTAACTGATACAACAAACGGCTCACTTCGATGGATAGTGGCAGAACATCTCCGCCCGGCAGTAGGAATTGCAGGCTGGTCAGGCCTTCGTCGTCGGTTTCAACGGCCAGTCCTACGTGCTCATCGATCAGCACGTTGTCGTCGGCGAAGCGCGCCCAAGGTTCGCGCGAACTGCTGGGGTCCAGCTGGGCGTCCAGATAGGCCTTGTGCAGAAAGGCCACAATGGCATCGGCGGCGAGCACTGCTGACCGACGGTGGTGGATTGCCAGTCGCTCTAGGTATGGGTCTTTGCCATGACTTGCTGGGCCGGCCTGATTTCGCAGATCGTTGAGCGCGCCAGCCAGCTTGTGATGGCTCGACACCAGCTTTTTGAACTTTTCGTCTCGGATATCGCCAAGCTTCAACGCGCGCACGGCAGCGCTTAGCCAGTCGGAAAGTCTGGGCGTCTCCTGCACCGGCTTGAGTGGCGTCAGCGGCGTATGGAAACTCTCGACAATAACCCGGCAGACCACCTCAACCATGGTCTTCGCGCAGTCAATGCAGGCATCATTGTTCTGGTCGAGGGTCTGTTCCAGCGCTTCGAGATTCTGCTGCAGCATTGGAGCATTGCGCCAGTGATTACACGCCTCGCGAATGCCGGGGCACCAATCCATAGTCATGAATGTGCCCCTTCCAACATAAGCTGCGTCCGCCCTCGGTGTATCATCTCGGAAGAGAGCATGACGTGCAGGTTTAGGCCGATGTGAGTCTTGGGAATCTTGATGCGCTTGACTGAGGTGGTAGACACTTCATGGATGACCACTACGTGCCTGTCTACCAGCGCGAGCGACTCCAGCCCGGCGCGCTCGCATGCCCAATGCGCGGAGCTGATTGGAAAGAGGGTCATTGCATTGCCACCGCAGCCTGGTCTGCTGCTTCGTCATCATACGCCTCTCCCATCATCATCCTATAATGCGCTAAATGCTCCGCTTTCTCGAAAATTGCCCTGAAAACATTTAGGTAGTTATCAACAGTTGCATCGTCGATAGCTATGTACAGGTCATCATGGGCAAAGTGGGAGCCATCGTTTACCCACGAGAAAAGTGACTTGCATATCAGCCTTTCTTTGCCTTCAAACATGGCGCAAAGCTTGTCTGGATCAACCCCACCCAAAATTTTGAAATAGTTTTCAAGAATCCGCCGCAGTGTGTTTTGGATGGTGAGTTTTGAGGTATCCTGTCGGCGCACTTCAGCCCAAAGCAATTCATAGGATGTCTTGATAGGATTAGACTCGTGCCGCTCAATCCTCGACACGAGTCCGGCTTTGCGAACCACCCAGAAGGTCTCTTCGTTCATTGCCTTTTCAGTCCGTTTCGGATTGAAAGTCACCTCTTTATGAAAATAGACATTGTGGGTGAGTACGAATATCTGCTTGATAAGGCCAGCACCTGATCTAACCTCATCGAAAAGCCCCTTAATCAGACTTCCAACTATAAAAAGGATGTCACTATCCAGACTGGAAACAGGATCATCAATAACCACGATGCGGTCCGTCGTCATGCCGCTTTCGGTATCACTACCTTTCAGAAGATGATAAAAATATAGGAAGGTCACAAAAGTCTTCTCGCCCTCACTCAAGGTGTCTTTTGCATCCGAACCATCCGCTCGCAAGAGCTTATATGACGTGCCGTTTTCCGCTTTTGCTAGGGAGAACCCGTTGAAGCCGAAAGACCGAAGTAGTGTGTTAATGGCATCTATCGTTGGCTGAACGCTGGTTGTCTGCTTCTCTAACTCACGGATTTCGGCTTCTTTCTGCGTTTTTTTGGTGTTGTTCGCAGTAATTTTCTCGTCAAGAGAATTAACCGCCCTTTTGATTGCTTCAGCCTTGTTCTGATAGTCCTCAAGGTCAGCTTTCAACTCATCCAGAACGAACTTCCAAACCTGCGATGTCAAGGTGCGTCGTTCTTGCGCCAGATTGTTCACCATGGTGTTGTGGGTGCTGACTTCTGTATTAGCCGCATCAATCAGTGACTTGATTTCGGAGATGACATTGCCCAAAGATTCCAGTTCTATTATTTGACTCGCCTCTTTTTTCTTCTCGGCAAGACGCTGGATGTTAATCGTGATTTTGGACTCAAGCAGTTGCTTCTCCGATTTCAGTTTTTCGATATCGAGGAACCGTGACGGAGCATCAACGATCCCATTAATCTGTTGTTGCAGGCGCTCAGCATTGGTTATGTAGTTGCTCGCGAGCTCGTCAATTGCCTTTGTTTCAGTAATAAATGACTCGTCAAAATAATCCTCCAGGCTCTTGGCGAAAGCTTCATCTGTACTCTGCTGGCAAAAGGGGCAGATGCCATCATTGATGTCGTAGTAGCTTCGACCCTGACGGACCCAGTCACTGTTTCCAAGCTTCTTGATCATGGCGGCGATATCAACGTCTTCCTTGCCGATAACACGCTTTTTCAGGATTGGATTGGTTTCATGCGCGATTAGTGTGGCTGCGTCGATGGCGGGTATCGCTGGCTCAGTCGTGGGTGTTGTTCCGAATATGGACGCACATTTCTTTTCGAGGTCAGTCAGTGGGGAAAGGGCTGATGTATTGACCGCTAGCTCCTGAAGGATTTTAGTTTTGAAGCCCTCTTTATTATTTCGATAGCCCTCGAAAGCCCCATGCAGCTTGGCATCGTGCTTTTGCTTCTGCGTCCAGCACTTCTCCTTGAGTGCATTTTCGAGCACGGAAAGTTCGCCTTTTTTACCGCTTGCCCCATCATCGCCGTGAAGCGTATTAGTCAGGTTCTCAATCTTGCTCTTGAGCTCATCAAGATCAGTCTTGGCCGCTTTAATCTTGCCCAAAGTTTCAGCCTGGTTTTCGCCCAGCGTGAAGACGCCTTTCAAATCAGTGGATTGGTCAAAATTGCGTTCTACGAAGTCACGGTTATAGACCATAGCCTGAACTGGTAAGCCACCTTTCCAGCCTACAGTACAGGTAGGATGACCCGCCTGATCGGCGATAACTCGACTGATTGTCGTTTTGCCACTGCCATTTGAACCGTACACGAAGTTGATCTGTGATAGGCCGTTGAGTATCACGGCTGGGCCTGTGTAGCTGGCAGCGCCAGTGAGGGTTATCGACTCAATCATGCATTGGCTCCTGCCATGAATATTTCGGCATCCTTGATGCGCAGCTCACCTGAGATTAGTTTGGGTAGTAGGCTGTCGCGGAGTTGGGCGAGGGTTTCGTTTGCCTTGGCATTGGACTTGATGCTCTCAAAGAGAGGCATAACCTGTTTTGCGAAGGCATGCCAGACGTTTTTGTCGGGTGGAGAGGCGAGCTTGAATGCCGCGACCGAATCCCCTTGTGCGCGCTGACGACCAGATGTCCCGGTCATGCTTCTAATCGCGTGTTCTCGAAAAGCATCGTCTCGCGCAAGCAAGTATGGGTACTCGGCTGGAACCGGTGATTTGGGTCGCATGACGATGTATTCCGTCGATCCCCATCCGATTGTGTCATTAGGCAGGCACTGAACGAATGCGGTCTTCCCGTTCTCAAGGCATGGCGTAATTCGCGCCAACAATGTATCGCCGTTCCGAAACCGCATCCCGCTACCGAAGTTCCTCGTGACTGGTGGTTCAGGCCAACTGCCTGATGTTGGGAGAGAGGCCATATCGAGGTAAGGCGCGGGCGTGCCCTTGCGCAGAGGTTCGCTCGGGTTGAACTCGATAAGCTCGCTCGCGGGAACCGTCTCCCACCCTCCAGGCCTCCCCTCATCATCCAAACGGTCTGGAAAGAGGTTCCAGAGATCGGCGGGCAGATAGGGTTCTCGACCTCTCATCTTGGCGCGGACGGGACCGAAGTCAACAAACCAGTCCTTGAACAGGGCGCGGGCCATGGCCTCCAGGGTCTGGTTGCGGCGGCGGTTGAGTTCGATCTTGTCATCCAGCGTGCCGAGAATGTGGGCGATGGCGCGTTGTTCGCTAGGTGGTGGAACTAGCGTCCTGAATGCCTCGATTCGAGATGGGGACGTATGCTTGACTGTTGTCCCTGTCGCGGAGCCAATTACCCAAGCACGATATTCGTGAGATCGGAGCAAGTACTCGACAAATCGAGCATCAGCTTCAGCAGATGGGTTGAAAACGAGCAGGCCTACGCGCTGATTGTGGAGCCACATATTAGCGTCATTCGGAACCCTCGCCGCAAACCCAAGTGTGTCTGATTGCTTGCTAAGGTCGGTCATCGTCACGACGATCTGGCCAGGCTGCAGCACGTAATCTGTTGGTACAGGACCACGGTAGTACTTGCGCTTATCGTCTTGAAAGCCGCCACCAATGGCAAAGTTGCCTGGTGTGACCAGAATCTCAGACTGCTGCTGGTCAGTGAAAAACTCGCCCTTGAAGGCAAAGCCGTGCTTCACCTTAAAAAGGTCGCCGAGCGCGACGTCACGCCACTCAACCGCCATACCCAATCTCCCTCAGGTTGGCCTCAATCGCTGCATTCAGCCGTGCCGCTTCCTGCTGCTGCTCGCGCCACTGGGCACTGAGTCGCAGCATCTTTTCCTCAAATGGTTCGCCGTCGTCTTCCTGTTCTGCTGCACCGACGTATCGGCCGGGTGTTAGCACATGGCCGTGCTTGCGGATCTCTTCGAGGGTTGCGCTCTTGCAAAAGCCGGGAATATCCGTGTACTCCCCATCCTCCTGCTTGCCACGCCAAGCATGGTAGGTATCAGCGATTTTCTGAATATCGGCATCACTGAGCTCACGCCGGGTGCGGTCCACCAGGGAGCCCATATTACGGGCGTCGATGAATAGGATCTCGCCGCGCCGGTCGCGCAGGGTTTCCTTGCCGCGCTTGCCGTTGGATTTGTCACGGGCAAGAAACCACAGGCAAGCGGGAATCTGGGTGGAGTAAAAAAGCTGACCGGGCAGGGCGACCATGCAGTCCACCGCGTCGGCCTCGACCATAGCCTTGCGGATCTCGCCTTCGCCGCTCTGATTGGAACTCATGGAGCCGTTGGCCAGCACCACGCCGGCAGTGCCGAAGGGCGCGAGATGCCAGTAGATGTGTTGCAGCCAGGCGTAGTTGGCGTTGCCTACCGGTGGCACGCCGAATTGCCAGCGCGGGTCTTCACGCAGGCGGTCACCGCCCCAGTCGGAGATATTAAAAGGCGGGTTGGCGAGAATGTGATCGAAGCGCAGGTCACGCAGCTCGTCCTTGTGGAAGCTGCCCTCGTTGTTCCATCGGATATCGGAGTCGATGCCTCGCACAGCGAGGTTCATCTTGGCGAGGCGCCAGGTGGTGTAGTTGCTCTCTTGGCCGTAGATGGCGATGTCGCCGATGCGCCCGCCATGCTCCAGCACGAATTTCTCGCTCTGCACGAACATTCCGCCGCTGCCGCAGCAGGGGTCGTAGACACGCCCCTGATAGGGCTCGAGCATCTGCACCAGTACTTGAACCACCGAGCGCGGGGTGTAGAACTCGCCGCCGCGCTTGCCTTCGGCACCGGCGAACTGGCTGAGAAAGTATTCGTAGACGCGGCCGAGCACGTCTTTTGATTTGTCGCCACTCTCGTTCATGGCGATGCCGGAGATCAGGTCGATCAGCTCACCCAACATCACCTTGTTCAACGCCGGGCGGGCGTAGTCCTTGGGCAGTACGCCCTTGAGAGATTCGTTGTCCCGCTCGATGGCGCGCATGGCGTCGTCGATCAGGGTGCCGATTTCAGGGCGCTTGGCATTGGCCTTAAGGTGCGACCAGCGTCCTTCCTTGGGAACCCAGAACACGTTGTCAGCCAGGTATTCGTCTCTGTCCTCTGCCGCTTGCGTGTCTTCAGCCAGTAGTTCGGCGTGGCGGGCCTCGAAGGCGCCTGAGATGTATTTCAAGAAGATCAATCCGAGCGCGATGTGCTTGTAGTCGGAGGGCTCCATATTGCCGCGCAGCTTGTCAGCGGCTTTGAACAGCTCGGTTTCGAAGCCGAGGTGATCGGTAGTTTTGTTATTGGGTTTAACCATTGGGTATTCTTTGCTCCCTATAGTGCTAGCGGGTTAGTTGACTTATTATCAACAATTTATATATCAGTAAAATGCTGAATAAATAGAGATTTTACTTTTTTAAGCTGGTTATGGCGGGCAGAAGTAGCGCTTTGTGTTAACTCTCCACAGGGTGCTTGGTGCGCAGCAGGCCTATTCCCAGCATGGCCATGATGATTGAAACCAGAGGATTTAACACGTTGAGCAGAGCATACGCGGCGTAGTCCAGTGTTGGTACGCCCAGTGTTGCGGCGTAAAAAACACCTGCTGTTGTCCACGGGATCAGGCCGGTGGTCAGTGTGGAGCCTTCCTCAATGGAACGCGATAATACGGCCAGATCCAGCTGCTTTTCCCGATAAGGCTGCCTGAACAGTTGGCAGTTGAGGATGATGGAAATATACGCCTCTCCCATGACCAGGTTACCGGCCAGGCCGGAGGCAATAGTGGCGGCAATCAGGGTACTGGCTCGGCTGATCGGCGCAATCAGCCGCATCAATAGTACTTGCAAGAATCTGGCACGATACAGGATGCCGCCCAGTGCTAGCGCCATGATGGATAACAGCAAGGTCCAGGCCATGCTGTATAAACCGCCGCGTCCGAGTAATTCGTCAATATTGGCGATGCCGGTATGGCCGGGTGTGTTCAGCCACAGCGCGTTGATGACATTGACAGTATCTCTTCCTTGATAGGCCACGGCGATCAGCATTGCCAGCAGGATGCTGCATGTCATACTGGTTTCGGCACTGTAGCGTTTCATACTCATGCCCAGCATCACTAGCAGGGGTAACAGCGTTATCGCCCCGTTCATTCGATAGGAATGTGCCAGCGCGCTGCGGATTTCTGCCAGATGTGCTTGCGGAAGATGATAATCGCCGTACTGCAGTCCCCATACGAGAAAAATAGCCAGAACAATTATGAATGTGGGCAGCGTGGTGTACAGCATTGAGCCGATATGTCGGTATAGATTCGTACCAGCACTTATTGCCGCGAGATTGGTGGTGTCGGAAATCGGTGACAGCTTGTCACCAAATGTTGCGCCGGAGACGATCATGCCGGCCACCAGTGGCAGTGGAATGCCCATAGCATTACCAATTCCGATCAGTACTACGCCGATGGTGCCGACGGTGCCCCAGGAGGTGCCGGTTGCAACCGACATCAAGCTGCACAATACAAAACCGGTTGCCAGAAACAGGGTGGGATTGAGCCAGTCAAGGCCAAAATACAGCAAACTTGCGATGGTACCGCTTTGCATAAAGCTGGCGATTACCATGCCGATCAGCAGGAAAATGTAAATCGCCGGCAATGCCCTGACGATGCCTTCATCCATCATACTGCGAATGGCAGCAAACGAATAACCCAGGCTATGGATATGCAGGCCTGCCCAGATCAACGCCAGAAAAATGAGTGCGTGTAGGCTGATTTGAAACACGAACAAACCCGATGCAATCAGCAGCAGTATTCCTGTAAAACAAATGAGTGCCTGCCAGAAGGAAGGGAGCGGGTGTATATTTGGCGGTTCCTCTACGGTGGTGTCGTTGTGTGTCATGGTTTTGGTGATTATTTATGGATCGGTTAATGTCAATAACATTGCGTGATTGCCTTGCTTTCCTTGTTCTTTTTTTGGGGGGATGCAGACTTTATCACCAGGATATTCAAACAACCAGATTGGGTGCCAGTGTTTCCGATCCGGGTCATGCTTGTTGGAAATCACGCTAAACTGCAATGCCTTTATTAAAGGCAGTTTCTTTATTTAATGAAAAACTATTTTTTTTAAGATAGGTAACTTCAAAAATGACTGTGGCTGAAATTTTTCCATGGCAGCAGACAATCTGGCAGCAGATCCGGCAACCGGACAGTTTGAAACGGCATCATGCCCTGTTGCTAAAAGGGCGTAAGGGGATCGGCAAGCTGGGTTTTGCACTTGCTCTGGTGCAGTTCATTTTGTGTGAACAGGCGGATACAACAGGAAAGGCATGCGGAAAATGTCAGGATTGTTACTGGTTTGAGCAGGGGCTGCATCCGAATTTTCGTTTGCTGGAGCCGGAAGCGTTGTCAGTTCAGGATGGGACGGCGGACAGGAATAGCGAAGAAAAGCAGGAGGAGGCCAGTGGTACAAAGTCTGGCAAAAAACCGAGTCAGCAGATCACGATTGCGCAGATCCGTACACTGGATGACTTTATCTATCTGAGCGCACACCAGAATCGCTACAAGGTGGTGTTGATTCATCCGGCCGAGGCAATGAATGCAGCTGCTGCCAATGCGTTGCTGAAAAAGCTGGAAGAACCGCCGCCAGAGGTATTGTTTATTCTGATAGCGCACGGAACGTCAATGATTCCAGCAACTATTCTGAGCCGCTGTCGGCAGATTGCCATGCCGACGCCGGATCGTAAACTTGCAAAAGACTGGTTGATTCAACAGGGAATTGCACAACCTGATTTCCGTTTGGCTATGTCGAGTTTCTCACCATTGCTGGCATTGCACTATGACGAGCAACAATCTTCGCCTCATGCTGATTTTATTCAGAGTTTATGTGTGCCGGAGAAATTTGATCCAATCGGATTGGCAGAAAAACTGTACAAGCAGGATTTATCCAGTGTGACCAGCTGGATGCAGAAATGGTGCTATGACCTGATGAGCTGCCACCTTAGTGGAAGGGTGCGTTACCACCTGCAGCAGATGGATGCCATCAAGCGGCAGGCGGCAGTCATAGATCCGGTTGCGGTTGGATTTCTATGGCGTGATCTGGCTGCTTCACAGCAACTGGCACGCCACCCGCTCAACCCCAGGCTGTTTCTGGAAGAGATGTTTCTGATCTGCGCTGACATAATACATCCGGCAGGCTCAGAAACAAGGTAATAACTACTGAATGCAGGATTCGCTGGTTGGGTCGATGGTGCAAGCCCAGAGCGTTCTGTGAATACCTGCTGCACGATTAAACAGGTGGTCGGCCTGCTGGGATTTTTGCTGCTCCAGCGTGAGGGAGGCTTTTTCAGGAATGAAGTATTTTTGTACCCAGAAACGTATTCTGCAGAACTCTTTCTCGTTTGCGCACAGCTTGTGAATGGCAGAGCTGTATATCGTTTTATCTGCTTGCCGCCCTTTTTCTATCAACACCATATTCACAAATTTTCCTGAATTACCCATTTCAACTTTGCGTATCAGTTGCCAGCCAATACCGCTGGGTAGTGCATTTTCATCTACCTTGACCGCAGTTTCGGATTCGGCGGTAGTCGGGGCTGTTTCTTCCACAGGTGTAGAGGCTGCAATATGTTCTCCATCCTGTACTGAAAAAGCCAGGCTTGACCAGGTGATTGCGAGAGCAATCAGCAATCCTTTTCCTATATTGTTCATGTGTTCCCCTTATGAAAACAGCTTGTTATATTGAAAGGCGCCTCAAGAAACTTACGACACCTGATCTGCTCGCGACAGTTTTTTAAGCTGACCCGAGATGTATTATTCTGTCTGCACGAAGTATTGCCCAGGCTGCTTGAGAAATATAAAAAATCCGGCCATAACAACTTGTTTTCGTAACACCCGACAGACTAACGTTTCTGATCTTATCCAAAGATTGGATCACTGTGCAACGATTGTGACTGGAAATCGGTAGCTTGCATGTTTGTTTCATCAGATTTAACCAAGAATTTTTATTTGGCAGAAGATTCTTTCGGAGCAGAAAGAGGAGTCTATGAAACATAAAATTACGACGAATTTGAGTCATCCACGCAAGCATCATGCTCGCGTGCGTAATTATCGTCCGGGTGCGTCCCCCGGTTCTTTGGAAGCTCTGCCGGCTGCAGGGTTAGGGACGACACCGATGCCATTGGCGTGTATTTCACTGCTGCGTTATGGAAAAAATGGGGTGATTGAAGAGCAACGTGGGCTTGCAGCACACGATTGCCAGGCGCCTGCTGCCAGCGCAGCAGACGTTATCTGGTTGCATTTACAAGGTCTACCTGCTCCAGAGCAGCTGCAGGCGTTGAGTGCGGTGTTTGGTTTGCATCCGCTTGCGCTTGAGGATGTATTCCATCGGGAGACCCGTTCCAAAATAGAAGCCTACGAGGCGCAGCAGTTTGTTGTGCTCAATTACCTGCATCAGGATCAAACGGGTAAATTCAATACCGGCCTGGTGAGTATTTTTCTGGGAAAGAACTATCTCATCAGTATTAACGATGGTCCAGGTGATCTTTTCGAGCCTGTTCGGCGGCGTATTCGCAATACGGGCAAGCCGTGCGAGCATAGTGCCGATTATTTACTATATGCACTGGCGGATGTCATTGTTGATAGTGGATTTTCGTTGCTTGAGGAACTCGGCGATCAGATTGAAGCGCTGGAAAATGAAATTCTCGACAACCCGGGTCACGAGGCGCGCAACAAAATTCATTGCATCAAGCGTGAATTGGTTCAGGTGCGTCGCATCTGGTGGCCGCAACGTGAGGTTATTGCCGCACTTATGCGCGATGATGGACATTTTCTGTCTGATATCACACGTCTTTACATGCGTGACTGTTACGACCACTGCGTGATTGTGATTGACTTTGTTGAAACCTATCGTGAGATGGCGTCTAATCTGCTTGATACTTATCTGTCCGCAGTGAGCCAGCGTATGAATGATGTCATGAAGGCACTTACCATTATCGCCACAATTTTTTTACCCCTTATGTTTCTCACGGGTCTGTACGGTATGAATTTTGATACTGAAAGTCCGTGGAATCTGCCTGAGCTGCACTGGCGTTTTGGCTATTTTTACGTGCTCAGTGTAATGGCCGTTGTGGTTATTGGCATGCTGATTTATTTCCGGCGCAAGCGTTGGTTGTAAGAACCTGTTTATGATCTTGTAAAACTGCTGATAATAATGTTGGGGTATGAAAAAAGTTATCCGAGCGACATCAGTTGTAAACAATTTGAAATTATCAAGCCGTTGTTGGAGCGTGCGCGCAGGAAGACCTACCCCAGACGCATCTAAGGATTACCCCATGCAATCGCAGTCACTACAGCTGAGGTGGCAGGCCGTAAGGGGGGCTTTGCTGGTGGCTGCGTCGTTGCAAACAGGGGCTGCTGTAGGGACAAAGTCTACTGTACGACAGCGCCTATCTGGGCAAACCTTTTGCCCAAGGAGTGTGCGAAATCCTGGGAAAGTTTGTGACGGTACAAATCGCTAAACATAGCGAGCTGCCATACCTTTAAAGTCATACCCAGGTGCTGGATTGTGGGACGTAGCTTCACGTGGCGAGAAAAGAATCAGTGACTGTGAAAAAACTGTGAGCGAGTACTCAATGCCAGCTTACAGTTCATTCACTTGGCATTTCTGGTGATCCTGCTGAAAAGAGTTGGAACAGGTTCTGAGAAGTGCCCTTGTGTGCGAGCAGAACGATTATAATCGTACCAATTGTGCCAAAGGGGGATAACAGTTTATGAGTGATTTGCAAATCAGCCTGGTTATTATTGGTGTTGTGATTATTGCCGGGGTTGTCATATTCAACAGAATTCAGTTGGCTCGTCATCATCGCCGGGTTCAGGATGCGTTCAGACATGAACATGATGATGTTTTATTGAGTGATGAGCATAAACCAATATCTGTAGATGAACGGATTGAGCCACAATTTGGTGATGAAGTACCGTCAATTCAGGATGATGCGACGGATTTGGCCAATGTTCCGGCGAGTGCTTTGTCTGAACGGCATGTGGCGAACGATCAGCCGGTACAGAAAGAGCCCGGTGTGCAGAAGAAAGCGGCTAGCGTTGATAGCATGATCAATTATATTGCCGATATTCGCTCAAACTCACCTATCCCGCATGAGAGACTCATAGATCTGCTGCAACAGAAGTTCGATTACGGTAAGCCAGTGCGCTGGTACGGCCTGCAGTCAGAAGGACAGCTGTGGGAGGAGATTTCGCTGGATACGCTTAGCCCCAGAAATACGTATATCGAATTGAAAGGATGCTTGCAGCTTGTGGATCGCTCTGGACTGGTAACAGAAATTAATTTATCGAGATTTCGTGACATGGCCGAAGATTTTTCTGTGCAGATTCACGCGGAAGTTGATTGTCCTGATATTGCGGATGCGTATGCCAGGGCGGTTGATCTGGATAGATTTTGTGCTGATGTCGATGTGATTATGGGTGTCAATATTATCAGTAAAGATGGTGGTGCTTTTGTTGGAACCAAAATCCGTGCGTTGGCGGAGGCATCTGGTTTTAGGCTGGAATCCGAAGGGGTTTTCAGATACCGGGATAGCGAAACGAATGAGGTGATGTTTTCCCTTGGCAACTTTGAGTCTGCTCTGTTTTTGCCGGCAAATATGCGGACGTTGACTACTCGGGGCATTACTTTTCTGTTAGATGTGCCCAGGGTCGCAAATGGTGAGAAAGTATTTGATCAGATGGTCCATATTGCCAGACTTTTTTCATCGACATTGAACGGCCTTCTGGTGGATGACAACAGAGTACCGCTGAGTGAAAGTGGAGTAAAAAGAAGTAGGCAGCGGTTGGCTGATATTCAAACTACAATGGCGGCACATAGTATTGCTGCTGGTAGTGAAACAGCCCTGAAGCTATTTGATTAACAGTATCTCAAGTGTTCCGTGGGAGTAAGCCATGGATAAATCTGGTGCTGTGCAGAATCATCCGATTCAGGTTCAGCTGGAAATTGGGAAGCGATATTACTGGTGTCGATGTGGTCTCAGTCAATCACAACCATTCTGTGACGGTTCTCATAGAGGTGCCGGGATAAACCCTGTGCCATTTACGATTAGGGAAGCTGGCTCGGTTTGGCTTTGTGTCTGCAAAAAAACAGGTAATGCTCCTTTTTGCGACTGTTCTGGTAGTGAGCCATGATTTTTTATGCATTCTGATTGGATCTGGGGCTTGGGTGCACGAAAACCATGAACTACTGCGATATTGAAGCAGAGATAGTAGGGGTGTTCAGAGTGGGTTATTAATTTTTGACAGATGTGGTTTGACAATGCGCTGGATTCTAACCGGATTATTTTTGTTATTGGTATTTCCACTGCCAAGCCGTGCAGCTCAGGACGTGTGGATTCTGATAGATACTTCAGAGCACCGGCTTAGTGTCATGCGCAAGGATAAAGTCTTGCTGACTTTTGATAATATCGCTATTGGTCGGTATGGCGCTAGCCACTCAAGGATGCGAGGAGATAATCAAACACCGCTAGGATCGTTCCGAATCAGTTGGGTTAAACAACATGACCGCTTCTATCGTTTTTATGGCATTAATTACCCTAATCGAGAGGTTGCGGACTTGGCTCTTTCAGAGGGGAGAATTTCGCGACAAGTCTGGGAAAATATAATGAATACCATTGAATCCACGGGATTGTCACCACAGGATACATCGCTTGGTGGTTACATAGGTATTCATGGCATAGGTAAGGGTGATCAGGCAGTACACTCTCGTTTCAATTGGACAAATGGATGTGTGGCTCTTACTAATGTCCAAATTGATCAATTGAATCCGTGGGTAAAACTGGGTACGCGTGTGGTAATACGATGATAGTTCCTTCATGAAAGGATTCTGAAAAATACGATTGAGTAAAAAGATGTCGATGTGCCTAATTTATTAAGGCCTGTTCCTGTTTGATCCCAAGCTATTAATTTAAAGAAGCAAGTTCGTATCGTTGTAGCTCTCACCAGCAATAGGAGCTTGCAATACCTTGGTTGTTACTCAATGCAGAACTCTGGCTGAAGCTACTGGCCATTTTGCTTCACAATCACCTCTACAACAAGCAAGATTTGCGTATGACTGTCGAAGGCATACTGTACCGCATGGTACCGGTTCATTCGGGAGCTGGAGCAAGGTTTATAAACGATGCACCGCCTAGTCTGTCAGCGGAAAATGGCTCAAGGTATTTCAGGCTCTGGTGGTTGAGCTGGACATGGAGCGGGTTTTTATCGATGGTAGCTATCAAGGCTCACCAGCACAGTGCGAGCGGTAAGGATAAGGCAATCGGAAAAAGCCAGGGCGGTGTAAAATGCACATGGCGGTAGATACCCACGGGCTTCCCCCATCGCATTCAATATTATCGGTAGTCAGATCAATGATTGCACACACGCATTGGCTTTGCGATCCAGGCTGGGCGCGGCTCAATCCATTATCGCAGACAAAGGACTATGACAGTCAGGCCATTCGCGATCAAATCGAACAACAAGGTGCCAAGGCAGTCATTCCAGGGGAGTGGAACTCCAAAACAGGTAATACAGATCCGGACCGAGGACTATACCGGTACCGACACCTGGTAAAAAATATTTTCGCACGGTTGAAACAGTGCCGGGCGGTGGCCCCGTGCTTTGATAAATTCCAAAAAAACCACGAAAGCCTCGTGGCTATGGGTTTGTACCTTCCTGTGGTTACCAATGTGAAATGGGAACAGACCTTTGGATAGTCAGTTGATTTAACTGCGGCAACAGAATACTTTAGCCTTGACTTGAAAATAATAACGCCGTAAAATTCGCAGTCTTTTTTAGCCGCTATATAAGGCGAGAGGGTTTTGTGTAAAACAAGGCTATAGGAAAGCAAAAGAAAAACATAGGTTGAAGGCGTAAAAAAGAGTCTGCGCTATTTTAATGAAAACAACCTGCATAATAGAATTAAAACTTGATGTATGAAAAGCTGGGAGCAAAATGCCGACAATTAGTCAATTGGTGCGCAAGCCACGTAAAGCAAAGCAAGTAAAAAGTAAGGTTCCTGCTCTTGAGAGCTGTCCCCAGAAAAGAGGGGTGTGCACTCGTGTTTATACGACAACGCCTAAAAAGCCAAACTCTGCGCTCAGGAAAGTGGCCAGGGTGCGATTAACCAATGGTTATGAAGTGAGTAGCTATATTGGAGGCGAGGGGCATAATTTGCAGGAGCACTCGGTTGTATTGATCCGTGGTGGAAGAGTTAAGGATTTGCCGGGTGTTCGGTATCACACTGTGCGCGGAAGTTTGGATACGGCTGGTGTGAAAGATAGAAAGAAAGCGCGTTCAAAATATGGTTCAAAAAGACCAAAAAGTGCATAAGATATATAGTTCAGTGTGCGTATAGCTGTGTGAGATTAATAATCAAAATATTGAGATAGTGCAAAATGCCTAGACGCAGAGAAGTGCCCAAAAGAGAGATTTTACCGGATCCAAAATACCATAATGTGGAATTGGCTAAATTTGTAAACGTATTGATGACGCGTGGAAAAAAATCAATTGCTGAGCAAATCATATATGGTGCTTTAAGTTACGTAGAGAAAAAATCGGGAAAGGATCCGGTGGAGGTATTTACACAGGCGCTGTCAAACATCAGGCCGGTCGTAGAAGTTAAAAGCAGGCGGGTAGGTGGTGCGAATTATCAGGTTCCGGTTGAGGTTAGGTCGGTGAGAAGGAGTGCTCTGGCTATGCGGTGGTTGCGAGACGCAGCTCGTAAGCGTAGTGAGAAGTCAATGGATTTAAGATTGGCTGGTGAATTGCTGGAGGCTTCTGAGAATCGTGGAACGGCAATTAAGAAGCGTGAGGAAGTGCATAGAATGGCAGAATCAAATAAAGCATTTTCTCATTTCAGGTTTTGAAGAGTTGGCTGCTTATATATAAAGTACAGCTGTAGCTATTTATCAGAAAAAACAATCTTAGGGTGTGGCAGTGTCAAAAAGAAATCCGTTAGAGCGATACCGTAATATAGGCATCATGGCTCATATTGATGCAGGAAAAACAACAACAAGTGAGCGTATATTATTTTATACAGGTGTTTCTCATAAGTTGGGAGAGGTGCATGACGGTGCTGCCACTATGGATTGGATGGAGCAAGAGCAGGAAAGGGGCATTACAATTACTTCTGCCGCCACAACATGTTTCTGGAAGGGGATGGCGGGCAATTACCCCGAGCACAGGATTAATGTAATTGATACACCAGGGCACGTAGATTTTACGATTGAAGTGGAGCGTTCATTGCGGGTTTTGGATGGAGCTTGTACGGTATTTTGTTCGGTTGGTGGTGTGCAGCCACAAACAGAGACGGTTTGGCGGCAAGCAAATAAGTATGGCGTTCCGAGGCTGGCTTTTGTAAATAAAATGGATCGATCGGGTGCAAATTTTATGCGTGTCCGTGAGCAAATGATAAGTAGGCTTAAGGCAAATCCTGTGCCAATTCAATTGCCTATCGGAGCGGAAGATAAATTTGCTGGCATCATTGATCTCGTGAAGATGAAAGCTGTTTATTGGGATGATGCAAGTCAAGGCACGAAATTTGAGGAGCGTGAAATACCGGCTTCTCAACAAGCTGATGCGGCTGCTTGGCGCGAAAAAATGATAGAGTCTGCGGCCGAAGCAAGTGAAGAGTTGATGAATAAGTATTTGGAAGCGGGTGATTTGGCAGTGGAGGACATCAAGCAAGGGCTACGTGCAAGAACAATAAATAATGAAATCGTGCCAATGCTTTGTGGGACAGCATTCAAAAATAAAGGTGTGCAGGCTATGTTGGATGCTGTTTTAGATTATTTGCCTTCACCATTAGATGTACCGGCAATTAAAGGTGTAGATGAAAATGGCTTGGAGGATGAGCGTGGACCAAGTGAAGATAGTCCATTTGCAGCTCTAGCATTTAAGATTGCGACAGATCCCTACGTTGGGCAGCTAATATTTTTTCGGGTATATTCTGGGACTGTTAAATCAGGTGATACTGTATTTAATCCTGTTAAAGGAAAGAGGGAAAGGATTGGTAGATTGTTGCAGATGCACGCTAATCAGCGTGAAGAAATTAAAGAGGTTGGAACTGGCGATATTGCTGCAGCAGTAGGTCTGAAGGAAGTTACAACGGGGGATACATTATGTGATCCTAATCATGTAATTACTCTGGAACGTATGGATTTCCCGGAGCCAGTTATTCATGTAGCGGTAGAGCCAAAAACTAAGATTGATCAGGAAAAGATGGGGATTGCACTTAACCGTTTAGCTCAGGAAGATCCATCTTTTAGAGTTAGAACAGATGAGGAATCTGGCCAGACGATTATTTCTGGTATGGGTGAACTCCACCTGGAAATTATTGTTGATCGGATGAAGAGAGAATTTGGAGTGGAGGCAAACGTAGGTGCTCCACAAGTTGCATACCGAGAATCGATAAGAAAGCAAGTTGAGATTGAGGGTAAATTCGTTAAGCAAAGTGGTGGTCGTGGTCAATATGGTCATGTATGGTTGCGAATGGAGCCTAATGAAGCAGGTAAGGGATTTGAATTTGTTGATGAAATTAAGGGTGGTGCTGTTCCGAGAGAATATATTCCTGCTGTTGAGAAAGGATTGCGGGATTCATTATCGAACGGAGTGCTTGCCGGATACCCGGTTGTTGATGTAAAAATCGCATTATTTGATGGTTCATACCACGATGTTGATTCCAATGAAAATGCTTTTAAGATGGCTGCATCAATAGCGTTTAAAGATGGTATGAAAAAAGCCAGCCCAGTTCTTTTGGAGCCAATGATGGCAGTAGAAGTGGAAACACCATCTGAGTTTATGGGTAATGTGGTTGGTGACTTATCTTCACGTCGTGGAATTATTCAGGGAATGGAAGATATTCCAGGGTTTAAGGTGATACGATCAGAAGTACCATTGGCGGAGATGTTTGGGTACTCCACTATACTTCGATCTGCTACTCAAGGTAGGGCAACATACTCTATGGAGTTCAAGCATTATTCTGAAGCTCCAAAAAATGTGGCTGAGGCAATCATCAGTAAGAAATAAAGCTATTCAAATAAAAAGAGGTTGACGTAATGGCGAAAAGTAAATTCGAGCGGGTGAAGCCGCATATAAATGTAGGGACGATAGGCCATGTGGATCATGGGAAAACGACGTTAACGGCGGCGATCACGACCATCCTGACCAGGAAATTTGGCGGGGAAGCCAAGTCGTATGCTCAGATAGATTCGGCGCCCGAGGAGCGTGCACGTGGGATTACTATTAACACATCCCATGTTGAATACGAAACAGATAAACGCCATTACGCGCACGTTGATTGCCCGGGTCATGCCGACTATGTGAAGAATATGATCACAGGAGCGGCGCAGATGGATGGCGCTATTCTGGTGGTATCAGCGGCTGATGGGCCCATGCCGCAGACACGCGAGCATATTCTGCTGGCGCGACAGGTGGGAGTGCCTTATATCATTGTCTTCATGAATAAAGCTGACATGGTAGACGATGCTGAGTTACTTGAGCTCGTCGAAATGGAAATACGTGAACTGTTATCCAAGTATGATTTTCCAGGGGATGATACACCTATTATTATTGGTTCAGCACTGAAAGCGCTGGAAGGGGATAAAGGTGACATCGGTGAAGCAGCTATTCTGAAGCTGGCGGAAGTGCTGGATTCATACATCCCGGAGCCACAAAGAGCGATTGATGGGGCTTTTATTATGCCTGTTGAAGATGTGTTCTCAATCTCCGGACGTGGAACTGTTGTTACAGGGCGTGTGGAGCGCGGTATAGTCAAGGTTGGTGATGAGATAGAAATTGTGGGATTGCGACCTACAATCAAAACGACATGTACCGGTGTCGAGATGTTTCGGAAGTTGCTGGATCAAGGGCAGGCCGGAGACAACGTTGGTATATTATTAAGAGGTACCAAGCGAGAAGAGGTGGAGCGTGGCCAGGTTCTGGCTAAGCCGGGTAGTATACTGCCACACACCAAATTTTCTGCGGAGATATATGTGTTGAGCAAAGAAGAAGGTGGTCGGCATACACCATTTTTTGCAGGATATCGCCCACAGTTTTATTTCAGAACAACTGATGTAACAGGCTCCATTGAACTGCCGGCAGGCGTCGAAATGGTGATGCCAGGTGATAATATATCAGTTAATGTCAATTTGATTGCGCCAATAGCAATGAGCGAGGGATTGCGTTTTGCTATTCGTGAAGGTGGACGTACCGTCGGCGCTGGTGTGGTCGCCAAAGTAATTGAATAAGTTTAGATACATCGATACTGCTAAGGATTGGTAGTCTCATATAAAACAAGCTCCGTAAAATATACAACTTAGAGTGCTTTATGCAAA
The DNA here is from genome assembly GCF_055387135.1 of Nitrosomonas sp. TNE100. NCBI lineage: Bacteria > Pseudomonadati > Pseudomonadota > Betaproteobacteria > Nitrosomonadales > Nitrosomonadaceae > Nitrosomonas > Nitrosomonas sp. TNE100. Next base: position 476,445 of record NZ_AP040997.1, read on the forward strand.
ATCAAAAAATACGTATACGTTTAAAAGCTTTCGACTATCGCCTAATAGATAAGTCAGCTGTTGAAATAGTAGAAACAGCAAAGCGGACAGGAGCTGTGGTTAAGGGGCCAGTGCCACTGCCGACGCGTATTGAACGATTTGATGTGCTGCGATCACCGCACGTAAATAAAACTTCGCGCGATCAGTTTGAGATTAGAACGCATTTGAGGCTAATGGATATTATTGATCCTACAGATAAAACAGTAGATGCACTGATGAAGCTTGATTTGCCTGCTGGTGTTGATGTTGAAATCAAGCTGTAGTTTATTTATTAGCTATAGAAGGCAAAAACTCAAAGTAGAGGAAGCAAATGAAATTAGGGCTTATCGGTAAAAAAGTAGGAATGACTAGAATCTTTACCGAGTCTGGAAGTAGCGTGCCTGTCACCGTTCTTGATGTTTCGAAAAATCGTGTGGTGCAGATTAAAACAGCTGAAAGAGATGGCTATTCAGCAATTCAGTTGACGCAAGGATATCGACGGAAAAATAGAATAACAAAGGCACTATCTGGTCATTTTGCACGAGCTGGTGTAGAGGCAGGAAAAGTAATAAAAGAATTTAGAATAGAGCAGCAAGCTATCAATAGCAACCTAAAATTAGGTTCTGAAATAAACGTCGAAATTTTCCTGATAGGGTCAAAAGTAGATGTAAGTGGGGTGTCTATAGGTAAGGGATATGCTGGTACTATAAAGCGTCATAATTTTTCTTCGAGTAGAGCCAGTCACGGTAATTCAAGATCACATAATGTTCCGGGTTCGATTGGTATGGCGCAAGATCCAGGTCGGGTTTTCCCCGGGAAGAAAATGACAGGTCGGTTGGGGGGTGTAAATAGCACAATCCAGAATATTGAAGTTGTACGTGTTGATACTGTTCGTGGTCTGATTTTTTTGAAGGGATCGGTTCCGGGTTCAAAAGGCAACGGAGTTTTTATACGCCCAAGTGTGAAACACGCAAATAAACAATAACTGATAAGTATAAGCAAATGGTTAAAATTCCTTGTAGAAGCGAAAATGGACAAGTTGTTAATATTGAAGTATCAGATTCTGTTTTTGACAGGGTATATAACGAGGCATTGGTTCATCAAATAGTGACATCGTATTTGGCGAATGCCAGAAGCGGTACTCGAGCCCAAAAGGGGCGATCTGAAGTTGCCGGTTCTACGCGCAAACAATGGAGACAGAAAGGAACCGGAAGAGCAAGAGTTGGTGCAGCATCGAATCCATTGTGGAGGGGAGGTGGGAAAATATTTCCCAATAAGCCAACAGAAAACTTTACCAAAAAAATAAATCGCAAAATGTATCGTGCGGGGATGTGTACGATATTTTCCCAACTATTAAGAAATAGTAAATTAGTAGCGATAAGTGAATTTCAGGTCGCGACTACAAAAACAAAATTTTTTTTGCAGAAATTAAAAAATTATCAACTTGAAAATGTAATGATTATTACTGATGAAGTAGATGAGAATTTATATCTGGCTTCCAGAAATGTACCGAATGTAAAAGTAGTCGAGATTGACTTAATAGACCCTGTAAGCTTATTGTCTTATGATAACGTTGTTATTACTCGCGAAGCAGTAAATAAAATTGAAAGCGTATTGCAATGAAAATTATCAATATAGGCAGTGAAAGAGCACTGGAAGTAATAAAAGCTCCACAAATTTCCGAGAAGGCAACTTTTTTAGCTGAGAAAGTTAGGCAAATCATATTTTATGTTTCACGCGATGCTAATAAAGCTGAAATTAAATTAGCTATTGAGCAGATTTGGAAATCACAGAATATTAAAGTAAAGAGCGTACAAATAATAAATGTAAAGGGAAAGAAAAAAAGATTTGGCCGATATATAGGGCAAAAATCAGATTGGAAAAAAGCATTTGTTAGTCTAAGAGATGACCGCGAGATAGATTTTACTGATGTAAGGTTATTTGAGGATAAATAATGACACTTAAAAAATCAAAACCTACCTCTCCAGGTCAAAGAGCAGTGGTTAGATCTGTAAACAGTTTTTTATATAAGGGAAATTCATATTCCGCATTAACTGAGAAAAAGAAAAAAAATTCAGGTAGGAATAATTCTGGAAAGATAACAGTACGACATATTGGTGGGGGACATAAACATCATTATCGGATTGTCGATTTTTGCAGAAATAAAGATGATATTCCTGCAAAGGTTGAGCGCATTGAATATGATCCTAACAGAAGTGCGTATTTAGCATTACTTTGCTATGCGGATGGAGAAAGGAAATATATTATTGCAGCAAAGGATATAGAGGTGGGCTCGTACGTGGTCAATGGATCAGGTTCTCCAGTTAAAACTGGTAATGCATTGCCTATCCGTAACATTCCGGTTGGAAGTGTGATTCATTGTATCGAGCTAAAGCCTGGTAAGGGAGCGCAATTAGCACGTTCTGCTGGATCCTCTGCTCAGCTTATGGCGCGCGAAGGTGACTATTCTCAGATTAGATTGAGATCGGGTGAGATCAGGAAGATACATATAAATTGTAGAGCAACAATTGGAGAGGTTGGTAATTCCGAGCATAATTTGCAATCAATAGGTAAGGCTGGGGCTGTAAGATGGAGAGGAATTCGTCCAACAGTTCGAGGTGTGGCGATGAATCCTGTTGATCATCCTCATGGTGGTGGAGAAGGTAAAACTGCCGCTGGAAGGCACCCTGTAAGTCCTTGGGGCACGCCTTCAAAAGGATCCCGGACAAGAAGAAACAAGAGGACAGTCAATATGATTGTTCGAAGCAGATATTCTAAGAAAGGTTAAAAGTATGAGCCGATCTATTTCAAAAGGTCCTTTTGTTGATTTACATCTCATCAATAAAGTCATAGCTGTTCGTAAAAATAATGATAAAAGGCCTATAAAAACTTGGTCACGGAGATCAACCATTCTCCCGGATTTTATTGGATTAACTATTTCTGTCCACAATGGAAGGCAGCATATTCCCATTTTTATAACAGAAAACATGGTTGGTCATAAACTTGGTGAGTTTTCTCATACTAGAACGTTTAAAGGCCATGCTGGTGATAAGAAGGCAGCAGGTTCTAAGCGATAGGATTATATATGGAAACATCTGTAGTTTTACGTAGCGTAAGATTATCCGCTCAAAAAGGGCGGTTAGTGGTAAATCAAATTCGAGGATTGCAGGTTGATCAGGCTATTAAGCTCTTGACATTCAGTCCAAAGAAGGGGGCGGTAATTATTTTAAAGTTACTTGAGTCAGCGGTAGCAAATGCGGAGCACAATGAAGGTGCTGATATTGACGAATTAAAGGTAGCTCGAGTTTTTATAGGGCAAGGATCTTCACTAAAACGTGTTAGTCCGCGCGCAAAAGGGAGAGGAAATCGTATATCAAAACCAACATGTAATATTTTCTTGACCGTCTGCAATAGATAGAAATTTATTAAGTAAACATGAAAAAAGGTAAATAATTCATGGGTCAAAAAATTAATCCGACAGGATTTAGACTTTCAGTTCTGAAGAACTGGTCTTCTCGTTGGTATGCAAACACAAAGAAATTTTCAGTTTTTTTAAATGAAGATATTAATGTGCGGCAGTATCTTCAAAAAAGATTAGCGCATGCTTCTGTAGGAAGTATCATTATTGAAAGACCATCAAGAAATGCAAAAATCACAATACATACGTCAAGACCAGGTGTTGTAATTGGTAAAAAAGGCGAAGATATTGAGATTCTTCGTAAAAATGTTGAGAAACTTATGAATGTTCCCGTGCACATCAATATAGAGGAAATACGTAAGCCTGAGATTGATGCGCAACTTATTGCGGCTAGTATTACTCAACAGCTTGAAAAAAGAATAATGTTTAGAAGAGCTATGAAAAGGGCGATACAAAACGCTATGAGATTAGGAGCTCAGGGGATTAAGATAATGAGTTCTGGAAGGTTGAATGGTATAGAAATAGCACGAACTGAATGGTATCGAGAGGGAAGAGTGCCTCTTCATACATTAAGAGCCGAAGTTGATTACGGAACTTCAGAAGCTAAAACAACTTATGGTGTGATTGGCGTTAAAGTTTGGGTTTTTAAAGGGGAACAGCTTAGTGTGAGGGATCGTCAAAACTAAGCAAAAGCTTAATCTCTCTGAGAGTCAGCTCAGATTAAGTTTGTGACTATATTTTAAAGTAGCTCGAAAGCAAGGGATTTAGTAATGTTACAACCAGCCAGAACCAAGTTTCGTAAGCAGCATAAAGGTCGCAATACTGGTATGGCAACCAGAGGCGCAAAGGTTAGTTTTGGGGAGTTTGGGCTTAAAGCTATAGGCCGTGGAAGATTAACCTCAAGACAAATTGAAGCGGCTCGACGTGCAATGACGAGACATATCAAGCGTGGTGGACGTATTTGGATAAGAATTTTTCCAGACAAGCCTGTTTCGCGAAAACCTGCTGAAGTTAGAATGGGAAAGGGCAAGGGGAATCCAGAGTACTATGTTGCAGAGATTCAGCCAGGAAAAGTGCTTTATGAAATGGATGGAGTTGATGAACTGCTTGCACGTGAGGCTTTTAGATTGGCTGCTGCAAAGCTACCAATGCAGACGGTATTTGTGATAAGGCATTTAGGGAGTTAATTTCTTAATGAAAGTAATAGAATTAAAGGGAAAAGGATTGCCAGATTTGGAAAAAGAGCTTTTATCGTTAAGAAGAATCCAATTTGGTTTGAGATTCCAGTTGAAGACGCAACAGCTTACAGATACGTCTCAAGTTAAAAAAGTGCGTAGAGATATAGCGCGTATTAAAACCATTATTCGAGAAAAAGAGGATGGCGATGAATTTAGACAATCAAAGTAAATATCTGATTGGACAAATTATAAGTGATAAGAGAGATAAAACAGTAACTGTAAGAATTGACAGAAAAGTAAAACACCCTCTTTATGGAAAAATTATCACTCGTTCAAAAAAATATCATGCTCACGATGAGCATAATCAATATAAAGTGGGCGATGTGGTGGCTATAAGTGAAGCACGCCCTATATCAAAAACCAAATCTTGGCGAGTAATCAAGGTAGTAAAGATTAATTGAATATAACCCTCGATTGAAAAGTGTTATTTATATCCTACCGTACAAAATTTAGAATCAATCTTAACAGGAAGTATAAATATGATTCAGATGCAGTCTTTACTAAAAGTAGCTGATAATACGGGGGCTCGCACTGTAATGTGTATCAAGGTTCTCGGAGGATCAAAGCGAAGATTTGCTGGAATCGGAGATGTTATTAAAGTTGCTGTAAAAGATGCCGCGCCTCGTGGTCGTATCAAAAAAGGAGAGGTTTATAACGCGGTTATTGTACGAACGGCAAAGGGAATTCGCAGATCTGATGGCTCTTTGGTGAAGTTCGATACGAATGCCGCGGTAATTTTGAATAATAAATTAGAGCCTATAGGTACTAGAATTTTTGGTCCGGTAACACGTGAGCTTCGTACAGCAAAGTTCATGAAAATAGTGTCTCTAGCTCCCGAAGTAATTTAAAGTAAAGAGCTTATGGCCATGAAAAAAATCAGGAAGGGTGACAACGTAATTATATTATCAGGTAAAGATAAGGGTAAGCAATCAACGGTAATTAAGTTTGAAGGTGTAGAAAAAGTAATAGTTAGAGATGTAAATAGAGTTAAATCGCATGTTAAGCCTAATCCAAGTAAAAATATTGTTGGTGGGATTATTGAAATAGAAAAACCAATTCATGTTTCTAATATTGCAATTTTTAATTCTGACAAAAATAAGGCGGATAGAGTCGGTTTTAGGTTTAATGAATCAGGTAATAAAGTACGCTACTTTAAATCTGATGGCACTCTAATAGATTTGTAAGGATAGAAGAATAAAATGGCTCGATTATTTGATTATTATAAAAATATAGTTATAAAGGAACTAATACAGCAGTTTAATTATAAAACTGTGATGCAGGTTCCTAAAATAACAAAGATAACTCTAAATATGGGTGTTGGTGAGGCGGCTGTTGATAAAAAAATAATGGAAAATGCCGTCAGTGATCTGGAAAAGATCTCGGCACAAAAACCCATAATTACGAAAGCGAAGAAATCTATTGCAACTTTTAAAATAAGGCAAGGTTATCCGGTTGGTTGCATGGTAACTTTGCGTGGAATAAAGATGTACGAATTTTTGGATCGTCTTGTAAGTATTGCTATCCCTCGTATACGTGATTTTAGAGGAATAGGAGGAAAAGGTTTTGATGGCCGTGGTAATTTTAATATGGGAATTAAAGAGCAGATTATATTTCCTGAAATAGATTACGATAAGATTGATAAATTGCGTGGTTTGAATATAACGATGACCACAACGGCCAAAACTGATATAGAAGCTAAGGCTTTGCTTTCTGCTTTTAAATTTCCATTTAAAAATTAAAGGAAGGAATAATGTGGCTAAGAAGTCAATAGTAAATCGTAATATAAAGAGGATGGAAATAGTAAATAAATATGCGACACGTCGTTCAGAATTAATTGCTGTCTTAAAAGATACCAAATCAGATATTGAACAAAAGTCAACAGCGCGTAATTTACTTCAAGGACTCCCTAGAAACTCTAGTCCCGTTAGGCTGCGTCAGAGGTGTATCTTGACTGGAAGGCCAAGAGGAGTATATAAAAAATTTGGTTTGGGAAGAATTAAGCTGCGTGAAATAGCGATGCGTGGTGAAATTCCAGGTGTTATTAAAGCAAGTTGGTAAAGTTAAGCTTTGACTTTGAAGAAAATTGTGATAAAAAAGTTATTTCTGGAACAAAATATAATTTGGTGTATATATGTGCATGACTGATCCAATAGCTGATATGCTTACGCGCATAAGAAATGCGCAGGCTGCAGAAAAAAAAGAAGTAAAGATCCCTTCATCAAAGTTAAAAAAAGCAATTCTAAAAATACTAAAAGATGAAGGATATATTGAGAGCTATCAAGAGATAGTCAGTGATGGAAAGTTATATGTAGATATATGTTTGAAATATTTTAACGGCGGACCAGTTATTACTTCACTTACCAGGATAAGTAAGCCAGGATTAAGAAGGTATTCATCACGAAATAATCTGCCGAAGGTGATGCATGGTTTGGGTATAGCTATTGTATCAACCTCTAAGGGTGTTATGACCGAGCGTTCGGCAAGAGCTGGAGGAGTTGGTGGTGAGTTATTGTGCATAGTTGCGTGAGGTAATTTAATAATGTCTTTCTACACAACAACAAAACCAATCGAGATACCAAAATTAGTGGAAGTCCAGTTGACAGAATTGGGTATAGCTATAAAAGGGCCTTTGGGAAGTTTATTTCAATTAATTGATGTTCATAATACTAAAATTGAAATGAGCTCAAATTATTTAACTATTCAAGCCTTAAACTCTTCAAAACAAGCAAGATCTATAGTGGGAACGATTAATGCCTTGATATCAAATATGATTAGAGGTGTGACAAATGGATTTGAGAAAAAACTTCTCATTGTAGGAGTTGGGTATAAGGCACAAGTTTCTGGCAATATTTTAAATTTGAATCTCGGCTTTTCTCATCCTATATCTTATTCCGTTCCAGAAGATATTAAGGTGGAAACGCCAAATCCAACTGAAATCCTAATCAAAGGTATCGACAAACAAAAAGTTGGTCAGGTTGCTGCGGATGTTAGATCTTATCGGCGTCCTGAACCATATAAGGGAAAGGGAATTCGATATTTTGATGAGAAAGTTATAATTAAAGAAACTAAGAAAAAGTAATAGTGATATAAGGATAAGATAATGTTGCTAAATACGATCAAACAGGCTCGCTTAAGGCGTGCTAAAGCAACTAGAATTAAAATTAGCAATTCAAAGCGTTTTAGGCTGTTGGTTCATAAGAGTAATAATCATATTTATGCGCAGATTTTGGATCCTTCATCAAATAATGTGGTTGTTAGCGCTTCGACAGTTGAGGCGGAGGTAAAAAAACAATATCCAAACGGTGGGACGGTGGAAGCTGCTAGGTATATTGGTCAATTAGTGGCTAAGAAATCTCTTGATTCACAGATTAGTGAAATAGCTTTTGATAGATCTGGATTTAAGTATCATGGCCGAATAAAGGCTCTTGCTGATGCAGCTAGATCAGCAGGGATGAAGTTTTAAAATAAAGGTAATTGCGGTGGCTAAAACAACGAGATCTACAGGTACAAAAACTCAAGACGAAATAAAGGCTGATGGATTGAAAGAAAAAATGATTTCTGTCAATCGTGTTACCAAAGTTGTAAAAGGTGGTAGAATTCTTGGTTTTGCTGCTTTAACAGTGGTTGGTGATGGGAAAGGTAGTATCGGCATGGGTAAGGGGAAATCTAGGGAGGTTCCTTTAGCCGTGCAGAAGGCTATGGATGAGGCTCGTCGTGGAATGATTAAGATTAACTTGATAAATGGTACGCTTCATCATCCCATAATTGGTCGACATGGTGCAGCCAGAGTGTATATGCAGCCAGCTTCAGAAGGGACAGGAATCATCGCTGGTGGTCCTATGCGTGCTATTTTTGAAGTGATGGGTGTACATAATATTTTAGCTAAGTGTTTGGGTTCTACAAATCCGTATAATATAGTGCGAGCTACTCTGAATGGCTTAGATAAAATCCAAACACCCGCAATGATTGCCGCTAAAAGAGGTAAAAGCATAGACGAAATTACTGGGGCCTGATTTAAATGGAAAAATTAAAATCTATAAAAATAACCTTGGTAAAAAGTTTAATTGGTACAAAAAAGAGACATAGATTGATAATACAAGGTATGGGATTAAGGAAGATTAACCGTACAGTTTTTTTGCCGGATTTACCTTCGACTAGAGGTATGATTAATAAAACAGCATATCTATTGAAAGTAGAGGAATAAAGGTGAGACTTAATACTATAAAGCCTGGTATGGGTTCTACAAAACCCAGAAGAAGAGTGGGGCGTGGGATTGGTTCCGGGTTAGGTAAAACATGCGGCAGAGGGCACAAGGGACAGAAATCGCGGGCAGGCGGTTTTCATAAGATTGGCTTTGAAGGGGGGCAGATGCCATTGCAACGCAGATTGCCTAAGAGAGGTTTTGTGGTCTATGGGAAGAAACAAATACAAGAGATTAAACTATCTAGTTTGTTGTTAATTGATCGGAATGAGTTTGATACATCTGTATTGCATGAATTCAACCTTATAAAGTCTATTAATTACCCTGTAAAAATTATTGCAGATACTCAGGCTTGTACACGAGCTATAAGGCTAAAAGATTTAAGAGTAACTCGAGGTGTCAAAGATATAGTAGAGCACGCGGGTGGTCAGGTTGAATTAACTATAGAAGATGTAAATGGTATCTAAATCAAAAGCTGCTTTGTCTGATAGATTCTATGATTTAAAAAAGCGATTGTGGTTTTTGCTGTTTGCTTTGATTGTGTATCGCATTGGTACACATGTTCCCGTTCCTGGAATTGATTCGGTTGTATTAAAAGATCTTTTTAACTCCCAGGAAGGTGGAATACTGGGAATGTTTAATATGTTTTCGGGGGGGGCTCTTTCAAGATTTTCCATATTTGCACTTGGAATTATGCCCTATATATCGGCATCCATTATTATGCAACTTGGAACAGTAGCTGTTCCGTATTTGGAATCTTTGAAAAAGGAAGGTGAATCAGGCAGGAAAAAGATAACGCAATACACTCGTTACGGTACGCTGCTACTTTCTACATTACAAAGCTATGGAATTTCCTTTGCCTTGCAATCACAGCCTGGCTTAGTGGTGGAACCAGGAATGCATTTTATATTTACAACAATCATTACGCTTGTAACTGGATCCATATTCCTCATGTGGCTTGGAGAGCAAATCACAGAGCGCGGAATTGGGAACGGAATTTCTTTGATAATTTTTGCTGGAATAGCAGCTGGATTTCCAAGTGCTGTTGGGGGGACTCTTGAGCTGGTAAATACGGGCGCAATGCATTTCTTTACTGCCTTATTTATTTTTATTGCAGCTATAGCTATTACAGCACTGGTTGTTTTTATAGAGCGTGGCCAACGGAAAATATTGGTAAACTACGCAAAAAGACAGGTAGGTAAGCAGATGATGGGTGGCCAATCATCTCATTTGCCTCTAAAGTTAAATATGTCTGGAGTTATACCTCCAATATTTGCTTCCAGTATTATTTTATTTCCCGCAACTTTAGCTGGTTGGTTTTCTGATAGCCTGTCTCTAAATTGGTTAAAAGATTTTAGTAATACGTTGGCACCTGGACAGCCTATTTATGTTGCTTTATATGCTACATTGATCATATTTTTTTGTTTTTTCTATACCGCACTTGTATTTAATCCGAAGGAAACGGCAGATAATCTGAAAAAAAGTGGGGCTTTTATACCTGGAATACGTCCAGGTGACCAAACTACGAAATACATAGAGCGTATTATGTTGAGGTTAACATTAATTGGTTCAATTTATGTCACGCTAGTTTGTCTGTTACCTGAGTTTATGATTTTAAAATGGAATGTTCCATTTTATTTTGGAGGAACTTCGCTGCTAATAATTGTCGTGGTTACCATGGATTTTATGGCTCAAGTTCAGTCTCATGTGATGTCAGGTCAATATGAGAGTCTGTTGAAGAAAGCTAACTTCAAAACCAGTGGTAACTTTTTACGATAGTTGGGTTGTGATGGCAAAAGAAGAAACTATACAAATGCAAGGAGAGGTTATTGAAACACTTCCAAATGCAACGTTCAGAATAAAATTAGAGAATGGCCATATTGTACTAGGCCACATTTCTGGAAAGATGAGAATGAATTATATTCGTATTTTGCCTGGTGACAAGGTTACAGTTGATCTAACACCCTACGATTTAACTAGGGCACGGATAACTTTTCGCACCAAGTAGTTACTGTAATTATTACATTACATAAATATTATCGTGAGTTTATTATGAAAGTTAGAGCATCAATTAAAAAGATATGTAGAAATTGTAAAATAATTAAACGTTATGGGGTTATTCGTGTTATTTGTGTCGATGCCAGGCATAAACAACGCCAAGGTTAATTATCGTTTTTAATATATAGGGTAAAAAATGGCTCGTATAGCAGGCGTCAACTTACCTAGCAATAAGCACGTTAACATAGCTTTGACGGCGATTTATGGTATAGGAAATTCGACAGCACGTAAAATTTGTACGGATTTGGATATTCCACCGTTTATTAAACTTAAAGAGTTAACGGATGGTAAGTTAGAAGAATTGAGAAATTCTATTGCTAAGCTGCTGGTTGAGGGAGATTTACGCAGAGAAGTCTCTATGAATATTAAAAGGTTGATTGATCTTGGTAGTTATCGTGGATTGCGACATCGTAGGGGTTTGCCAGTAAGGGGCCAACGAACGAAAACTAATGCGAGGACAAGAAAAGGTCCACGTAAAGCTATACGTGCTAGATAATTCTTTTACCAATTTAATTTAAAAGTAGATCAGGAATTAATGATAAAACCTCCATTAAAAAGCCGTAAGAAAATTAAGAAAAATATTATTGAAGGAGTTGCACATATACATGCATCTTTTAACAATACAATTGTGACGATATCTGATCGACAAGGAAATGCTTTGTCTTGGGCTACATCGGGAGGAGTCGGTTTCAAAGGATCGCGTAAAAGTACCCCTTTTGCGGCACAGGTTGCTGCAGAACATGCGGGCAGAGCTGCGTTGGAGTATGGCGTTAAAAATTTAGAGATTAGAGTTAAAGGACCCGGACCTGGCCGTGATTCGGCTGTAAGAGCGCTTAATGCTACAGGTTTTAAAATTACAAGTATTACTGATGTGACACCTGTGCCTCATAATGGGTGTAGGCCGCCCAAGAAGCGTCGTATCTAAGAAGGAGAAAATCTGTGGCCAGAAATATAAACCCAAAGTGTCGTCAATGTCGTCGGGAGGGAGAAAAATTATTCCTGAAAGGTGACAAGTGTTTTAGTGATAAATGTCCAATAGAGCGTAGAAATTATCCACCTGGACAACATGGACAGAGAAAAACAAGACTATCCGATTATGCTGTGCAGCTAAGAGAAAAGCAAAAAATTAGAAGAATCTACGGCTTGCTGGAAAATCAGTTTCGTAATGTATACAAACAAGCCGATAGACAAAAGGGTATTACAGGTGAGAATTTACTTAAGCTTTTAGAAAGCCGTTTGGATAATGTTGCATATAATATGGGATTTGGGGCATCAAGAGCTGAAGCACGACAAATAATTAGACACGATTGCATTCTTTTAAATGGTAAAAAAGCTAATATACCCTCACAATTAATAGGGCCAGGCGATCAAATAGAGGTGGCTGAGCATGCAAAGAGTTATTTGAGGATCAAATCTTCAATTGAATTAGCCAAGCGTCGTAGTATTCCATCCTGGCTGGAGGTTGATTTTGATAACCTTAAAGGCCTTTATAAGAATAAACCTGATCGCAGTGATTTATCTTCAACTATTAATGAATCTCTTGTAGTTGAGCTTTATTCAAAGTAATCGGCATTTTTTATATTGGCACCTATATGTCATCGAATAGTTTTCTTACACCTAGGATTATAGAGGTACATAATCTCTCGCCTTTACGCGCTAAAGTTGTAATGGAGCCTTTTGAACGAGGTTTTGGTTACACTTTAGGTAATGCATTACGTCGCGTTTTATTATCTTCCATTCCTGGTTGTGCTCCTACTAAAATTAGTATTAGCGGAGTGGTTCATGAATATTCAACGATAGATGGCTTACAGGAAGATATCGTTGATCTGATATTGAACTTGAAGGGAGTTGTACTAAAACTTCATAGCAAGAACTCTACTGTTCTTTCTTTAAAGAAAGATACGGAAGGTATTGTCACGGCTGGAGATATTGAATCTTCTCATGATGTTGAGATAGTCAACCCAGAACATGTGATTGCTCATATTACTAGCGGTGGCCGTATTGAGGCGCAAATAACTGTAGAAAAAGGAAGAGGATATTTACCTTCTGTTAATCGCAGTCGAGAAGATAAAAGTTTATCTTCTATCGGTGATATACTGCTGGATGCTTCATTTAGCCCGGTTAGACGTGTCAGTTACACGATAGAAAATGCACGTGTGGAGCAAAGAACAGATCTTGATAAGCTGATTATTGATATTGAAACAAATGGTTCTGTTGATCCGGAAGAAGCTATTCGTTATGCAGCAAGGGTATTGGTTGAACAGTTTTCTTTTTTTGCAGATCTAGAGAGTACTCCATTGCCTACTGAGCAACCGAGAGCTCCTGCAATTGATCCTATTTTGTTGCGGCCAGTTGATGATTTAGAGCTTACCGTCCGCTCCGCGAATTGTTTGAAAGTTGAGAATATATTTTATATTGGAGACTTAATACAACGAACAGAAGCTGAGCTTCTTCGTACACCTAATTTAGGTAGAAAATCATTAAACGAAATTAAAGAAGTGCTAGCTTCACGTGATTTATCGCTAGGTATGAAATTAGAGAATTGGCCGCCAGCTAACTTAGAAAATTATGTAAAGGAACCGGGACATGCGTCATCGTAATGGATTGCGAAAATTAAACCGAACCTCTAGTCATCGTTTGGCTATGTTCAGGAACTTAACTAATTCTTTGCTTGAACATGAAATTATAAAAACCACACTCCCTAAAGCTAAAGAGCTTCGTCGTGTAGTAGAACCGGTAATTACTTTAGGTAAAAATCCAACCTTAGCTAGCAAACGATTGGCATTTGATAGATTAAGAAATAGAGAAAATGTTGTTAAAATCTTTTCTGAATTGGGACCGCGATATCAGAATCGAAACGGAGGTTATTTAAGAATTCTTAAATGTGGGTTCAGGAAGGGAGATAATGCTCCAATGGCTATCGTGGAGCTATTGGATAGATCTGAAGCTAATAATGATATTGTGAATATTGCTGAGTAATTAATCGTTGATTTAATAGTTCTGTTTTTGAAGCTGTAGATTTTATCTATTTTTTCATATTTAAAACATAACTATTTAGCTACATCACTCCATTTCAATATTTCCAGGTAAATAATTGATTGGAGTGATTTTAATTTGTCCCTTCTAAATATATTTCGCATTAGCCTGACAATTTTATTATTTCACGAAGCCGCAGTAACTCAGTTGGTAGAGTAGCTGATTCGTAATCAGCAAGTCGGAGGTTCGACTCCTCTCTGCGGCACCATGATTCTGTTAGTTGATTTTTAACTGATTGAAATTAGCATAAAAAGCTATTGGGATCATGATCTCCTTATTTTATTATATTCTGACTTGATTTTCAGCTTGCGTTTTTCTTTGGGATCTGAGATTAAAGGTCTGTAAATTTCAATGCGATCGTTTTGCTGGAGCACAGTTTCTGAGCAGGCCACTTTTCCATAAATCCCTATTTTAAGAGTTGAGCAATCGATCTCAGGATAGAACTCTTTCATTTCTGCAAGTTTAATTGCTTGATTAATTAAAGTTCCTTTTGGAACTTGAAGTCGTTTGATAAAATGTCGTTCGGTCAGTGCAGCGACTATCTCTATGATAATAAAATCCTTCCTAAATACTGGGTCCATAAATCTCTTCCGCTCGTTCCACGAAAGCTTCTACAAAACTATTGGCTATTATGTAAAATACTGGACCGATCAGCTTTTCTAAAAGTTTGTGAGAAAATGTGTAATGTAATTTAAATTCAATTTTACAAGCAGTATCTGTTAAAGGAATGAAGCGCCAGTAGCCATTAAGCTTTTCAAAAGGCCCTTCAAGCAGTTCCATTTCTATCAAGTCGGGTGGGTGGCGTTTGTTTTTCGTAGTAAAGCTATGTTTTACAAGATGGTAGTCGATATTTATTGTTGCGTGTGCTGTTTCGTTGTCCTCCATGAGTTTCATTGATGCCCCCGAGCACCAGGGTAGAAAGTCGGGATAGTTCTCCACGGTATCTACTAAATGAAACATTTGGGCAGATGAATACCCCACCAATACAGTTTTTTCTATTTCAGTCATAATGTTGTATTCTCATAGTCTGGGTGTAAAGATACAGAAAACTGATACACTAATGCGCTAATCAAATATTTTTATATGCATATATTTTCTTCCAGCTGTTTTGAATGAGCATTGCACAAAACAAAAAGGCTTTCCACGATTATTTCATTGAAGAAAAATATGAAGCCGGCATTGTGCTGGAAGGATGGGAGGTTAAGGCAATTCGTGCCGGTCGGGTTCAGTTAAAAGAAGCTTACATAGTTATCCGCAGGGGTGAGTTATTTCTTATAGGATGTCATATTAGTCCGCTGCCGACAGCATCGACACATGTTAATCCTGACCCCGTAAAAACACGCAAACTGTTGTTGCATGCTTTCCAGATCAAAGAACTCATCGGCAAAGTAGAGCGTGCGGGCTATACTCTGGTTCCCTTAGATATGCATTATAAAGCAGGTAAAATCAAACTGGAAATTGGCCTTGCCAAGGGAAAAAAGCAATACGATAAACGTGAAAGTGAGAAACGTAAAGAATGGGAACGTGATAAGCAGCGCTTGTTGCGTATGCGCCATTCCTGATTAATATTTATGCAAACAAATTCATCTAACTCCGTTCCTTCGGCAATTTCTGATAAATATACTCAAAATCATATGCCTATTGCTATCTGGTTGCTGATTTGCTGTGCGTTGGTGTTTGCCATGATTGTTGTGGGTGGAGTAACGCGTCTGACAGGTTCCGGGCTATCGATCGTTGAATGGAAGCCAATAGTTGGAACGATTCCACCTATTGGCCAGGAAGATTGGGAAGTATTGCTGGAGAAGTACCGTCAGATACCTCAATACGAACAAGTTAATAAAGGTATGACGCTGGATGAATTCAAGGGAATATTCTGGTGGGAATATTTTCATCGTTTGCTTGGTCGCCTGATTGGTCTGGTTTATTTCATACCATTTGTCTATTTCATGGTGCGCAAACGGATTGATCGTTTACTTGGTTTAAAGCTGCTGGGTATATTCGCGCTTGGTGCTTTGCAAGGGTTAATGGGCTGGTATATGGTTATGAGTGGACTGGCAGATAATGTTTATGTCAGTCAGTATCGGCTGACTGCACACCTTGGTCTCGCTTTTGTTATTTATGCTGCTATGTTCTGGGTGGCTACCGGATTGATTTCTCCCTTAAATACTCATTTGTCAGACCCGGTATCCGTACATAAACTTAAAAAGTTTGCCTGGATGCTGACTGGACTGATATTCGTTATGGTATTGTCCGGAGGATTGGTAGCGGGTATTCATGCCGGGAGGGCGTATAACACATTTCCCTTGATGGACGGCTTTCTGATTCCTCCCGCTATGTTTGTGCTGGAACCTTGGTATCGAAACTTTTTTGATAACATCACTACAGTACAATTTGACCACCGCTTGATTGCCTGGTTGCTTATTTTTTCTATACCATGGTTCTGGTTCAAGGCAAAACAGTTATCATTGTCTTATTCTGGTCGCTTGGCTTGTCATCTCCTGCTGTTGATGTTGCTCATTCAAGCAGGGCTTGGGATTACGACGTTATTATTGTCGGTTCCCCTGACGTTTGCTACAGCACACCAGGCTGGTGCTGTGCTGTTATTCACTGCTGCATTGTGGGTTTGTCGTAAGCTATCCTGACGGTAAATATGTGTTTTTTCTAATGGTGATACGCCTCTTTTTAGTAGATGAAACCTTGGGAAAGAATCAATAACCGGTACAAGAGAATATGCTGATGGAAGGATCAATACCGGGGTTTGGGCGTCGTATACTGGCGCTGGCTTACGAATTTTTGTTGCTGCTGGGTGTATGGTTTATCGCGGCCTTCCTGTTCCACCTCGTTTTTCGGGATACATCAGCTGAATACTTTAGGCCCTTGTTTCAGTTTTATCTATTGTGTATTGGTGGTATCTATTTCATCTGGTTCTGGACCCATGGTGGCCAAACGCTGGCCATGCAAACCTGGAAGTTACGACTTGTTTCTGAGAATGGTGGAAAAGTTACTATGCAACAGGCGATGGTGCGCTACCTCATGGCTGTAATAGGCATTAGTTTTCTGGGATTTGGATTGCTGTGGGCTTTATTTAATCGTGACCGGCAATTTCTGCATGATAAGCTGGCAGGTACGCGGATCATAAGACTCAGTTAAACCGGAAAAGCTACGGTGGATCTTAAGGGAGATTTTATAATCCGGCCACGGTATTCTTATTTCTGTAAGGTTTCTGATGGCAGTTGCTTGCTTTGCAGTTACGGCGTTGTTCTATTTTTTTATTATGTAGTCTGAAACATACTGTATTCAGGTGCTATCTTAAGGTAGAATGAGCGCATGGCGGGCCTCCCCGCATTGTAAGATAGTGAATCTGGTCAGATCCGGAAGGAAGCAGCCACAGCTATTTTTTACAAGTGCCGGGGGTTCGGCTCGCCACCTGTCTTTATACAGATTGCAGAGTCTGTTTCTTTGCAGCTTCATAATAAATCCGGGTTGTAATAATCTCTTCTCGATAAAAAACCTTGACGGATTCTCAGGCACTTGCCCGCAAATGGCGCCCCAAAGACTTCACGGGGCTGGTTGGACAAGAACACGTTGTAAGAGCACTGGTCAACTCAATGGAGCAAAACCGGTTGCACCACGCATACTTGTTTACGGGTACGCGCGGGGTTGGCAAGACAACGGTAGCCAGAATCTTGGCAAAGGCCCTGAATTGTGAACAGGGAGTTACTGCCACACCTTGCGGCAAGTGTGCGGCTTGCCTGGCAATTGATCAAGGAAATTTTGTTGATCTGATTGAGCTGGATGCAGCATCCAATACACAAGTGGATGCCATGCGTGAGCTACTGGATAACGCACAATATGCACCAGTTACGGCACGGTACAAAGTCTATCTGATCGATGAAGTGCATATGCTTTCCAAGTCAGCATTTAACGCAATGCTCAAAACCTTGGAAGAACCGCCAGAGCATGTCAAATTCATTCTTGCCACCACCGATCCTCAAAAAATACCTGTTACTGTATTATCTCGTTGTCTGCAGTTCAATTTGAAGCAGATACCTCCTTCTCTGATCGTGACGCGTCTGTCCGAGATTCTCTCCATGGAGAGAATTGTGGCGGATGCGACTGCCTTGAAGTTGCTGGCAAAAGCTGCGAAAGGAAGTTTGCGTGATGCTCTGAGCCTGCTAGATCAGGCCATTGCACTCGGTAACGCCACAGTGGATGAAAAAAATACTCGTGTGATGCTGGGAGCGCTGGATCAGGATCATTTGTTCGCATTACTGGAAGCACTGGCGGAGCAGGATGGAGCGGCATTGTTAGCTATTGCTGATCAGCTAGAAGCGGCGAGTGTATCATTTGATTCTGCCTTGCAGGATCTGGCAGCATTGCTACACCGGTTGGCAATAGTTCAGACCGTTCCACAGATGCTTGATGAAGAACAGCCGGAGAGTGACAGGTTGCTCGCCTTGGTAAAATGTTTCACGCCCGAGGATATTCAACTGTTTTATCAGATTGCATTGCACGGGCGTGCTGATCTTGGTCAGGCTCCGGATGAGTACAGTGGTTTTACCATGACATTAATGCGGATGCTGGCCTTTATGCCTCATTCTCAACAATCCAGTCATCCGGTGCACGCAAGTACCAATGCCAATATCACTCGGAAAATTAAATCTGAGCTGCCTGCAGATTCCAGGAAGCAGGAAAAATCAATAGAGAACGATTCTCCGAATGACGCCTGGCTTGCGCTGGTAAACCAATTGGAATTGAGTGGGATGACACGGATGCTGGCACAGTACAGTGAAGCAAAACACTTCTCTGCAAACAGAATAGAATTGTGTGTGGCAGAAATGCACAAACATCTGCTGGAAAAATCCTATCAGGACAAGTTGAAATTTCAACTGGAGTCTCATTTTGGGAAACCCGTTGAAGTGATTTTTTCGCTGGGGAGTATTACTGGTGTTACTCCAGCTATATTACAGGATCGCGATAAGCTCGCAAAGCAATCCCAGGCAGTTGAGGCGATTAAATCGGATCCTTATGTTCAGGAACTGATCGAACAATTTGACGCAAAATTGAATATTTATTCCATTAAACCAATTAATTAACGGAGATTGTAAATTGATGAAAGCCAATTTGGGCAATCTGATGAAGCAGGCCCAGCAAATGCAGGAAAACATGAAGGCTATGCAAGAAAAGCTGGCAACGATTGAGGTTGAGGGCCAGGCAGGAGCAGGTATGGTTAAAGTGATCATGACTTGTCGCCATGATGTAAAGCGGATCAATATCGATAGCAGCCTGATCGGAGATGATAAGGAAATGCTCGAAGATCTGGTGGCAGCTGCGATGAATGATGCCGTACGTCGGGTAGAAGCTGCAACACAGGAACATATGGCGAGTGTAACCAGTGGCCTGGGATTGCCGGCAGGAATGAAATTTCCTTTCTAAATTGTTTGGCTGCGTGTTTTTGACAGACCGACTACAACACAGGACTTATATTCATGTCGGTTAATCGGCTAAAGAATCAAAAGCCCAGGCGCACGCACAGATCACCTCCTGCCTCGAAGAACCTCAGCGCTGCACCTCCTGCCGAAACTGACAGGTTACAGAAGTTGCTGGCACGCAATGGCTTGGGTTCCCGACGGGAAATTGAAGCCATGATTGCAGCCGGTCGTGTGAGTATCAATAATACGACGGCAAAACTCGGCGATCGAGCTGGGCTCGGGGATAAGATACGGATTGATGGAAGAATTATCCGACTTAGCATGCCTGCACTTTTGCCACGGATTATCATTTACCACAAGCCGGAGGGGGAAATTGTCAGTGCGCGTGATCCACAGGGGCGGCTATCGGTATTCGATAAATTGCCGCACATTCAGTCTTCCAAATGGATAGCAATAGGCAGGCTGGATTTTAATACCAGCGGGTTGCTTATTTTTACAACCGACGGCGCCTTGGCCAATCGCCTGATGCATCCGCGTTACCAGATGGAACGGGAGTACGCAGTTCGCATTGTTGGGGAGCTGTCCCCGGAACAAATTACTCATTTGACTACTGGTATTGAACTGGAAGATGGTTCAGCAAAATTTGATCAGTTGCTTGATGAAGGTGGGCTGGGAACGAATCACTGGTATCGCATCGTACTGAAAGAAGGTAGAAACCGTGAGGTTCGCCGAATGTTCGAAGCGCTGGGGATAACAGTCAGCCGCCTGATGCGTGTCAGGTTTGGCCCCGTTAATCTCCCGCCCAGACTTAAGCGCGGTATGTGGCTGGAGCTGGTCGATACAGAAGTCGAACGATTACTGGCGCTGATCAGTTAGCTCGCTTCCAGACAAATTCCTTTCTACGCTTACAAGTCGCATCGTCTCACCATTAGAAGAAACTGATCTCCTGCACTGGCTTCCAACCAGGTACAGGACAGCTGGGGAAATGCTTGCTCGATTTCGGCTTGATTGTGGCCGATTTCCATGATCAGCAAGCCGTTTTCGGTCAGATGGTCGGCTGCTTCTCTGAGAATTCGGTGAACAATATCCAGCCCATCAAGTCCGCCTGCCAGGGCGATAGCGGGTTCGTGGCGATATTCTTCAGGGAGCATTGCCATGGATACAGCATTGACATAGGGAGGATTACTGATGATTAGATCGTATCTTTTACCTTGCAGCCTGGTGAAAAGATCCGCATGGATCAGGTTGATCCGGTTCATCAGATCATAATTTCTGATATTTATGGATGCCACGTCCAGTGCATCGGAAGAAATATCCACAGCATCGATTTGTGCCTGCTCAAAGGCGTGTGCCAGTAAAATGGCGAGACAGCCGGAGCCAGTGCATAAATCAAGTGCTGAATTGATGTCATGTGGATCTATTACCCAGGGAGACAGGCGATCATGTAGCAATTCAGCAATAAATGAACGCGGTATGATGACACGTTCATCAACATAGAAATTAAAATCACCCAGCCAGGCTTCGTGCGTCAGATAGGCAACCGGTATTTTTTCCCTGGCACGTCGTTCAATGATACGGAGAACCTGATCACGCTCATTGTATGTAAGCATGGCATCCATAAAAAGATCCAGCTGATCAGCGTTCAGATACAGTGCGTGCATAATCAGAAGCGCTGCTTCATCATAAGCAGTCGGCAGACCGTGTCCCAGGAAAAGATCGGATCGGTTGAAATAGCTTACTGCAAAACGCAACAAATCACGCAAGGTGCGCAATTCTTCCCCTGCCTGGAGGATGGTAGTGTTATTGGGCTGTCTGGTATAAGTCATGATTCAATCCGAGTTTCTCCGGAAAGCAATTTAGCATAAAAAAACTGATGAAAGTACAGGTTATCCGGGTGCCGGTTCAGGCAGAAGATGAGTATTTCATGCGTCAGGCGCTGGATCTTGCCCGTGTAGCGGGCGACTCAGGGGAGGTTCCAGTCGGTGCGGTTGTGGTCAGAAATAGCCAGATTGCAGGTTACGGATATAACTGTCCTGTTACGTTAATGGATCCGACGGCACATGCTGAAATCATGGCCTTGCGTGATGCTGCCAACAAACTGGGAAATTACCGGCTGCCAGAATGTACGCTGTATGTCACACTTGAGCCTTGTGTGATGTGTATCGGTTCAATGTTTCATGCCAGAATCAAACGGCTGGTTTATGCTGCGGAGGATCCAAAAACCGGTGTGTGTGGCAGTTTGCTTGATTTGCCTGCTGATACCCGGCTTAATCATCACTTGGTGGTTAGTCAGGGTGTTCTGGCGGATGAAGCGAGTACCTTGCTGAAACAGTTTTTCATTATCCGGCGCAGTACAAAAGAGCGCGATACACCATGAAAATTATCGTTGATATTTCGTTGCAACAAATGACTCTACAGGATGTAACAGGACATATTGTCAGGTGTTACCCAATCTCTTCCGCAAAAAATGGTACTGGACAGCAACGTGGCAGTTTTCACACACCTTTGGGAAAGCATATTATTCGTGCCAAGATTGGACAGAATGTACCTGTTAATACAGTGTTTGTCCGGCGTCGTCCCACTGGAGAAATCTATACATCAGAGCTGGCGGCCAATCACCCGAATCGGGATTGGATTCTGACACGCATTCTCTGGCTTTCAGGGTGTGAGCCGGGATTTAATCGCCTGGGTTCGGTCGATACCATGCGGCGCTACATTTATATTCACGGCAGTCCAGACAGCGCGGAGATGGGTAAACCCGGATCGATCGGCTGTATCCGGATGCATAATCACGATCTATTAGATCTGTTTGAACGGGTGTCTGTTGGCACGCTAGTTGAAATCAATGCCTGACCGCTTTGGGACGTAATCAAGAGGATGGTGATATCCAACACATCCTGACCAGGAAAATATCATGAAATCATTATATGGCAAGACATTACTGAACGATCCGGTGCAGAACAAATCCACCGCTTTCACCCGAGAGGAGCGTGAACATTACGGCTTGCAAGGGTTACTGCCATACGGCGTGACGGATATTAAAAAACAGCAGCAACGGGTACTGGCCAATCTGCGCAACAAAAGCAGCAATATCGAAAAATACATTTATCTGAATGATCTGCTCGAACGCAACCAACAGCTGTTTTACCGCACTCTGGTCGATCATATTGGTGAAATTATGCCATTGGTCTATACGCCCACTGTGGGCGAGGCTTGTGTAAAGCTTTCACATATTTTCAGAAAGCCGCAAGGGTTTTACATTACGCCGGAAGATCGCGGGGAAATTATATCCCGGCTCAAAAACTGGCCAGAAACCGATGTGCAAATTATCGTTGTTACAGATGGCGAGCGAATTCTTGGCCTGGGTGACTTGGGAGCAAATGGTATGGGAATACCAATCGGCAAAATATCTCTGTATGTAGCTTGTGCCGGGATTTATCCCGATCGATGTATGCCGGTCATGCTGGATGTTGGAACCGGTAATCAGGCACTGCGAGAGGATCCGCTCTATCTGGGTTATCCCTATCCCCGGCTGGTCGGACAGGATTATCTATCGCTGGTGGATGAATTTGTGGAAGCGGTACAGCATCGGTATCCGGATGCGTTGATCCAGTTTGAGGATTTCAGCAGTCGGAATGCATTTACCTTGCTGGATCGCTATGCCGCATCAGTTCGGTGTTTCAATGATGATATTCAAGGCACAGCTGCAGTGACGCTGGCGGGTATCTATGCTTCCTGCCGGATTACACACAAATCGTTTGCTGATCTGAAAATCATGTTACTGGGAACTGGATCTGCTGCAACCGGTGTGGCCGAATTGCTGCTGCCGGCATTCAAGGCGGCCGGACTGGGTGAGGCCGAGGCTCACTCTAGAATTAGTTTTGTTGATAGACGGGGTTTGGTGACAGCTGCACATGAGCTGATTAAACCGCGTATTTGTCCGTTTGTGAGCGAACGTGAGGCAATGAGTTTCGTTGATGCGATTACCGCTATCCAGCCGGATGTGCTGATTGGCGCAACAGGAACAGCGGGTGCGTTCAATGAAGCAGTTATTCGCGAGATGGCCCGTTGCCAGGAACGCCCCGTGATTATTGCGCTTTCCAATCCAACTTCGCATACGGAATGTACTGCTGAACAGGCTTACCGGTGGAGTGAAGGACGGGTTATTTTTGCCAGCGGCAGCCCGTTTGCGCCGGTAACATTTAATAAACGAACCCATTACCCGGCGCAGGGAAACAATGTATATATCTATCCTGGAATCGGGTTAGGTGTCATGGCCAGCCGTGCGCGTCTGGTGGTTGAACGTATGTTTCTGGTTGCTGCTGAAGAATTGGCAAATCGTGTTTTGTCTGGGGAAATCGAGCGTGGATCAATTTATCCGGATATTGCCCGGGTACGCGATATTTCACAGGGCATTGCCATCAAAGTTTGTCAGGTGGCTTGGCAGGATAGCCTGGCGGGTGGAAATCTGCCTGAGGATCTGGAAGCAAATGTGCAAGCTTTGATCTATGAACCCGGCTATTGAAACAGGAGTGGTGTCCCCCTGCCTTACGGTATAAAGCAGGGGATTGATTTACTCAAACAGGTTGAGGATACCGTCGAGACCGACGTGATTAAGAGAAAAGGTTGCTTTTTCCTTTAATACAGGTTTTGCATGAAAGGCAATGCCAACTCCTGATTCTTCCAGCATTTTCAGATCATTGGCGCCATCGCCGACAGCAATGACCTGATCTTTCCTGAGGCCGAGCTCATCCCGTATCCGTTTCAAGATTTCTCCCTTGCCGGATGAACCGATAATGTTGCCCAACACTCGTCCGGTCAGTTTCCCATCCTGTACTTCAAAAGTATTGGCGAATGCATAATCCAGCCCGAGCCGATCTTTGACCCGATCGGTGAAGAAAGTGTAGCCGCCCGAGATTACCATGGTCTTAATACCAGCGGATTGCATGCGTTGCAGCATTTTTTCAGCCCCCAGGCTCAATCGCACGCGCTCATCGTAAACCTTCTGTAGTGCTTCCTGTGGCAGCCCTTCAAGCAGGGCGGTACGGCGGATAAGGCTTTCGGCAAAACTGATTTCTCCGCGCATAGTGCTCTGAGTAATGGCGGAAACCTGCGGTTTGACATTGTGCATGTCGGCAATTTCATCAATGGATTCGATGGCGAGCAGGGTTGAATCCATATCCATAGAGATTAAACCAAAATCGCTTAATTTTTTGCCTGCCGGAACAAAAGCATGATCCAGGTTGGTCTCTTCACAATAGTCAGGAATATCCGGATGCAGTTGAGCATTTATCATCCGGAAAGCTTCCCCGGTGATGCGATCAATCTGACTGGCTTGTGCGAGTTTGGCAATTGCCCGTAAATCATTGTTCTGTATATCTGTACCTTGAATAATAAGATTCATGAGAATTATTTTAATTTGATTAAGTGACGAATGCAGGCACTATACATGGAATGTCGTACTATATGAATATCGGCCGGGTAGGTGCGATCAGGTTTTTAAGGGTGAAGTCAGCGCCGGATTCCATTCAACAATCCGGTTACGACCTGCATACTTGGCGGCATACAGTGCTCTATCGGCTGCTTCCAGCATTTCACTCTGGAGATCAAAAGACTTTTCCTTATCCATATTGATAGCCAGGCCAATTGAAGCCGTGATGCGGATAGTACTGGCTTCATTCGGTTTATAGGCAATTGTAGCGATACTTTCCATGACCCTTGCCAGGATGTGACGTGCAGCCGAAAGAGTCGTGCCCGGGAGTATCAGAGCAAATTCGTCACCACCATACCGGCAGAAAATATCGGTTTGACGAATCTGATCAGTAATAGCTTTGGCTACAGTTACCAGCACACCGTCTCCTGCAATATGCCCATAGGTATCGTTAAAAGTTTTGTAGTTGTCAATATCAATCATTGCCAGAGCAAGAGACGTTCCCTGCTGAATTGAAAGCTGAAATTCACTCCGGAATGCCCCATCGAAGTAGGCGCGGTTGTGCGCGCCGGTCAGGCCGTCATGCTGAATTTTGTCTTCAAGCTCGCGCACTTTGATCATAGCTCGCACTGTCAGTAACTCTCGGGCCTCAGTGATGATATTGTCAAGGTGGGCAGGGTTCAGGATAGTGATTTCAAATAGCTCTTCCACATGGTGCAGATCATTCTGCATGGCTTCCAGAACTTCTATCAATGCATGTCCGTCGAGCCCCAAATAGGCCTCCGCTATGCGGGTTGTTTCATCAATTTTTTCTTTTTTGTCAGGCGACAGGAAATAATCCGTAATGTAGCCAGATACTGCAACACATTCGTTGATGCCAGCATTAGGGATATCTGGTGCAGTATGGCTGCTCCGGCAGGCGGCAGGTGCGTAGCTGGGAAATTTCCAGTATTCAAGTAATGCTGCGCCCAGTTCGTCATGTCCTATATCGAATGTTTGGCGTTCAGCTTCCAGAAGGGCATTGTGGTCCTCAGTAAGCGAAAATACCGGTGGGTAATCCTCAGGCATGAGAGCGTGAAAGGCGAGAATGCCAATATCCTGCAGCAGCCCGGCCAGGAACAGATCATCCAGTATTTTGTCCATTCCCAGACGTTTGCCCAAAGTGCGACTGGCCAGCGCAGAAGTGATCGAGCGGCGCCAGAAGCTATTGTTGCCAGTCATGCCCAGCTTCTCTCTGGATTGTTTTATCAGAGAATCTGCCAGCAAGAAGGATAATGCTATTGTAATAACACCGTAAGTTCCGAGAATATTGGTAGCCTGGCTGATGTTATTGATCGGATATCTGGATTTATACAGAGGGGAATTGGCTGTCTTGATAATTTTGGCGGCAAGCGCAGGATCATGCGAGATATAATGATTGATCTGCGTAAGGCTGGTATCTGCTTTACCGGCAAGATCAATAATCTTGAGCGCAACAGAAGGCAGGCTAGGCAAATTGGTACAGAACCGCAATTGCTTGAGCAGATTTTCTTTCATGTTTCCATTACCAAGGACGTGAATAGAGCGTTTGCTTACTCATTCCGGATTTACAGGGAAAAATAATTTTACCCGATATAATTCCATGGAAATACTGGAAAAGAGCCGCTAAGTAAACCTATTTGTGCTGAATGTCAAAAGCATAATTCCGAATATTATGGCAGGGAATTCGGTTTTTTAATTTTAAATCAGAGACATGACCATAGTCCGGTTCATATTTATTGTCAAAAATAAACAAATAAAACAGGAGTAAAGCATGGACTTCGCAATCCAAGCGGGCGATCTGGGGAAATATTATGGTGACTGTATCGTGGCGGGTGTGTTCGAGTCCCGTAAGTTGACTGAGGCGGCCAAAGCTTTGGACGAAATGTGCAGAGGTTATCTAACCAAGGTGCTTGACCAGGGAGACATGGACGGTAGAGCAAATACAACTTTACTGCTGCACAACGTCCCGGCTATTGGAAGCAAGCGAGTGTTGCTGGTCGGGCTGGGCAAGGAGGAAGAATACGTAGAAAAGGTATTCCTGGAGGCCATTCGTGCAGCTTTTAAAGCACTGCATCAGACAGGGGTCAAAGATGTCGGTTTGTGTGTGGCGGATTTGATTGTAAAAGGAAGAGATACTGCCTGGAGCGTACTGCAGTCAACCCTCCTGGTAGAAGAAAGTGTGTACCGCTTTGATCGGCTCAAAAGTAAACGTGAGGAACGTCAGCCATCCCTGCAGAAAATTATCTTTCTTATCGGGGATGAAGCTGCAAGGGCAGGCGCAGAACAAGCATTTAAGCAGGGAGCAGCTATTGCGTGTGGTATGAATGTAACGAAAGATTTGGGTAATCTTGCGCCCAATATCTGTACTCCGACCTATTTGGCCGAACAGGCTGGCGAAATGGCCAAAACATACAATCTCAAACTTTCCGTGCTGGAAGAAAAAGATATGGAAGCGCTCGGAATGGGTGCATTGCTGGCTGTGGCACGTGGCAGCCATCAGCCGGCCAAGCTGATCGTACTGGAGTATCATGGCCGGGAAGGCATCGAGAAACCAGTTGTACTGGTTGGGAAAGGTGTCACCTTTGATACCGGCGGTATTTCACTGAAACCGGCAGTTGATCTTGATGAAATGAAATACGATATGGGCGGCGCAGCAAGTGTTTTCGGTACGCTGACTGCTGTAGCGGAAATGAAGTTGCCTATCAATGTAACAGCCATCATTCCCACAACCGAAAATATGCCAGGTGGCAATGCAACCAAACCCGGGGATGTTGTTACCAGTTTGTCCGGGCAGACAATCGAGATATTGAATACCGACGCAGAGGGACGATTGATTCTGTGTGACGCGCTGACATACGCCGAACGTTACAATCCGGATGTGGTGATTGATATTGCCACGCTAACGGGGGCCTGTGTGGTCGCCCTGGGGCATGTGGTCAGTGGCCTGATGGGTACCGATGAGCCGCTTGTTCAGGAACTGCTTCAGGCTGGGGAAAAGGCATCTGATCGTGCCTGGCAGCTACCACTGGGAGAGGAATATCAGGAACTGCTCAAAAGTAATTTTGCCGATATGGCCAATATCGGCGGTCGCTGGGGAGGAGCGATTACCGCGGCCTGCTTTCTTTCACGTTTTACCAGGAAATACCGCTGGGCGCACCTTGATATTGCTGGAACAGCGTGGAAATCCGGCAAGGAGAAGGGTGCGACCGGACGTCCGGTTCCGCTACTAACACAATTTCTGATCGATCGTGCACAACAGCATTAATCAGCTGGTATTCTAATTTCTGCGGGCAGGTGTGACACAGATTGATTTTTACACGGGCGCAACCGACAGATTGCTGATCGCCTGTCGTTTGTGTTCGAAAGCAGTACAGCAGGGATTGAAAACAGTTGTTTATATTCCGGATGCAGAATTGGCAAACCGGTTTGATAAGTTGCTCTGGACGTTTTCTCCAACCAGTTTTGTCCCACACTGCCAGGCAGATGACAAACTGGCGGGGGTGACGCCAGTGATCCTGAATAATCAGCTAGAAATGCCGGAAGTGGCTTACTTCGATGTGTTGCTTAATCTGGATGCGGCAATTCCATCCGGATTTGAACATTTTAAGCGGGTCGTTGAAATTGTTGATGAAATAGAGGACAGCAAGCTGCATGCACGCAAACGGTACCGGCGCTACCAAGAGTTGGGACACGACATTCGCCATCATCGGCTTGAGGAAAATTAACTGATTCCGAGCTATGCAGAAGCTCTCTGTATTCTCGGACTTTGAGTTTACTATCTGATCAGGAGCAATCTGGTGGCGGATGATCAACCCGATATAACGCAGGAACCGGAAGATGAAATCCTGCTGAATAAAATAGATTCAATGTTGCGCAGACATCGACAGGAACAATCTTCTCTCATGCAGCCTGTAGAGCAGATTATTGTGAGCTCATTTGACTCCCTGGAACAGCTTCCTTCCGTATCCGGTGAATTGCCCGGGGATATTGCCGAGTCAGCACCCGATATTGACGGGATTCCTGTTTTGACTGATCAGGTGACACTGACGATAGATGAATGGCCATCCCCAACAGAAATTTCCGAGCTGTTGTATTTCGCTTTTGATGCAGCATTAAGGGAAGCATGTATCAGTCTGAATCCTGCTGAACGGTTGACCTTGATTCAAGCTCTGGGGAAACGGCTGCCCAAAAATATTTAATCTTGCCTTCGTTCGTTATAATGGCCGGTTTCATTCTACCGGTTTACTTTGTGTCTGATTGTCATGGAACTCGCAAAAAGCTTTGATCCAAAGGATATAGAAAATCACTGGTACTCGGTCTGGGAAACCGCTGGCTACTTTAGTCCAGCCAAACGGGAGGAGGTTAATGCCTATTGCATCATGCTGCCGCCCCCCAATGTTACCGGTACGCTTCACATGGGGCATGCTTTCCAGCATACCCTGATGGATGCACTGATCCGTTATCATCGTATGCTGGGTGACAACACATTGTGGCAACCGGGCACGGATCATGCCGGGATTGCCACGCAGATTGTGGTTGAACGCCAGCTGGATCAGGAAGGAAAGGATCGCCGCCAAATGGGTCGTGAAGCTTTTCTGGAGCGAGTTTGGCAATGGAAAGAAGAATCCGGCTCCACCATTACCCGGCAAATGCGCCGTATGGGAACTTCCTGTGACTGGTCGCGCGAACGCTTTACTATGGATGAAGTGCTTTCCCGTGCGGTAACTGAAGTATTCGTTCGTCTGTATCGAGAAGGGTTGATTTACCGTGGCAAACGCCTGGTTAACTGGGATCCGGTATTGCAAACAGCAGTCTCCGATCTGGAAGTGGTGTCAGTTGAGGAACAGGGATCGCTTTGGCACATTCTTTATCCTTTCGAACATCGGGCAGAAAATGGTGAGAAAGGTCTGATTGTTGCTACTACACGGCCTGAAACTATGCTGGGTGATGTGGCGGTGGCAGTACACCCGGAGGATGTACGCTACCGGCATCTGATCGGACATCATGTGCGCCTGCCGTTGTCCGAGCGCACAATTCCGATTATTGCAGATTCCTATGTTGATCCCGCTTTTGGTACAGGGTGCGTAAAAATCACCCCGGCACATGATTTCAACGACTATCAGGTAGGGTTGCGCCACAAACTGATACCACTTAGCATTTTTACGCTGGATGGCAAGATCAATGACAATGCCCCGGTTGAATTTCAGGGACTGGATCGTTTTGATGCCAGAAAGAAAGTTATTACCGATCTGCAGGCACAGGAATTACTGGTTGAAACTCGCCCGCATAAACTGATGATTCCGCGTGGGGATCGGACCAATACGGTGATTGAACCCATGCTGACCGATCAATGGTATCTAGCGATGGAAGGCCTGGCCAAACAGGGGCTGGCAGCGGTTGAAAGCGGCCAGGTCAGATTTGTGCCGGAGAACTGGGCGCATGTCTATAACCAGTGGCTGGAAAACATCCAGGACTGGTGTATTTCACGGCAATTATGGTGGGGACATCGTATCCCAGCCTGGTACGATGAAGATGGCAACGTAATTGTTGCATATGATTTGGAAGAAGCCAGAAAACTGTCTGGTAAGGAAAACCTGCATCAGGATGAAGATGTACTGGATACCTGGTTTTCTTCCGCGTTATGGCCTTTTTCGACACTGGGCTGGCCGGAACAGACGCCTGAGCTTAAAACCTTCTTGCCTGGATCCGTGCTGGTAACCGGATTTGACATTATTTTCTTCTGGGTGGCACGTATGGTGATGATGTCTCTGCATTTCACCGGCGAAGTACCCTTCCGGGAAGTGTATATCACCGGCCTGATTCGCGATGCGGAAGGCCAGAAGATGAGTAAATCCAAAGGTAACGTACTTGATCCGCTTGATCTGATTGATGGCGTTGCACTGACGGAGTTGATCAGAAAGCGTACGACCGGCCTGATGAATCCCAAGCAGGCGGAATCCATCGAGAAGGCCACACGCAAGCAGTTCCCGCAAGGAATTCCCGCATTCGGAGCCGATGCGTTGCGCTTTACCTTTGCCAGCCTGGCCTCGCATGGGCGCGATATCAAGTTTGATCTACAGCGCTGTGAAGGGTATCGCAATTTCTGCAACAAATTGTGGAATGCTACCCGTTTTGTGCTGATGAATTGTGAGGGTAAGGACACAGGATTGGATGAAGGGCTGCCACTGAATTTCTCACCAGCGGATAAATGGATTATTGGTCGTTTGCAGCAAGCTGAACAGAGCGTAATACAGGCTTTCAATGAGTACCGATTTGACCTTGCTGCACGTGAGATGTATGAATTTATCTGGGATGAATACTGCGACTGGTATGTAGAGCTGGCAAAAGTACAGTTGAACAGTGAAGATGAAGCACGGCAACGTGCCACTCGCCGTACATTGGTGCGGGTATTGGAAACGGTGTTAAGGCAAGCGCATCCGATCATCCCGTTCATTACAGAGGAACTCTGGCAGGCAGTTGCGCCGCTTGCAGGTAAAACGGGGGCCAGTATCATGTGTCAGCCTTATCCTCAACCTGATCAGTTACGTATTGACGAGCAAGCTGCTGCAGATATTCAACTACTCAAGGAAGTCGTGAATGCTTGTCGTACGTTGCGCGGAGAAATGAAACTGTCACCGGCAGACCGTATACCGTTATTGATAGAAGGTGATCGTGCCCGATTGATAAATTTCTTTCCCCACTTGCAGGCGTTGGCCAGATTATCCGAAGTGGATATCCTGCCAGGTGGGTTACCGGATACCGATGCACCAGTTGCTGTGGTGGGTGATTTCAGGTTGATGCTGAAAATAGAGATAGATGTTAAGGCAGAACGTGAACGCCTCAACAAGGAAATACTCCGGGTGGAAGCTGAAATCAGCAAAGCCAGAGTGAAGCTGGACAATCCTGATTTTATCCAACGTGCGCCAGAAAAAGTGGTTCAGCAGGAAAAAGGGCGCTTGGTCACGTTCAGCACAACCTTGAAAAAACTTGATGAACAGTTGCGAAAACTGGATTGACCACTAGTCGCTGAACGATGATAGAAGTACAGTTATGTACGATTCTTTTCTTACGTTAATTTATAAACCTTTTTGAGATTTAATCTATATAGACAATGACCAGACTGGAAAATGATACTTTTATTCGCGCACTGCTGCGGCAGCCTGTGGACTATACCCCTGTCTGGATGATGCGCCAGGCTGGCCGCTATCTGCCAGAGTACAACCAGACGCGGGCGCGTGCGGGTGATTTCCTTGCCCTATGCAAAAATCCCGCACTTGCAACAGAAGTGACTTTGCAGCCATTGGACAGATTTCCGCTGGATGCAGCCATTTTATTTTCCGATATTCTGACTATCCCGGATGCAATGGGGTTGGGATTATATTTTTCGACAGGAGAGGGGCCACGCTTCGAGCGCCCGTTACGTGAAGAACGAGAAATTCACTCATTGATCGTGCCGGACCCGGGTACACATTTGCGCTATGTCATGGATGCCGTTACAGAAATTCGCAAGGCGCTGAACAATCGAGTGCCATTAATCGGATTCTCAGGCAGCCCGTTTACGCTGGCATGTTATATGGTGGAGGGTGCAAGCAGTAATGATTATCGTCAGATCAAAACCATGTTGTATACACGCCCGGATCTGCTGCACCATATTCTGGAGGTAACAGCGCAAGCGGTGATCGTCTATCTGAACGCCCAGATTGAAGCAGGTGCGCAGGCAGTGATGATTTTCGACAGCTGGGGTGGTGCGCTATCCCATGCCGCCTATCAGGAGTTTTCCCTGCGTTACATGACCCAGATCATGGAAGGATTAAAACGTGAACATGACAGCGAACGTATCCCGAATATCCTGTTTACCAAGGGAGGTGGGCTGTGGCTGGAATCCATCATGGCCAGTGGTTGTGATGCCATCGGATTGGACTGGACGATTGACATTGGCGAAGCGCGTCGGCGTACGCAAGACAAAGTAGCTTTGCAGGGCAACCTGGATCCAGCTGTATTGTTTTCCTCACCGGAAGCAATTGCTGCTGAAGTTGGAAAAATACTGGCAAGTTATGGTCATGGGCATGGCCATGTATTTAACCTCGGGCATGGCATTTCCCAGTTCACTCCGCCAGAAAATGCAAAAACACTGGTTGAAACAGTGCATATGCAAAGCGTTCACTATCATCAAGTCAGCTAATTTTTAGTATGAGCAGCGGGTTATCAGAAATTGATAACCCATTTTTGTTGTAATCGTCAATATTCTGCTGGGTTTATAGCCGGAAAGTTTTCAGATTATTTCACTGTAGGGTTGTGACCAGATATCTATAGAACCTGAGAATTGGTGGATTCTTTTATTTTGCACGAAGATATAAAATCTTTTGGGTTGCTCCGGGCGCTTGTCTTTCTTCTGTCACGAAAAGATCTATCCTTGCTTTGACAAGATCCGAGAGCTTTTTATAACCGTAAAGTCTGGAGTCAAAATCGGGTTGCAATTTTGTGAGATAGCTCCCAAAGGTTCCGATTTGCGCCCATCCGGTATCATCACTTGATTGTTCGAGTGCAGCGAGCACAAATTTCTTTGGGAATACCTGTTTTGGTTTTGCTTGATTGTTGGCTGACTGAACAGTGGCATTCTTTGAGTCATCACTTGCTTTGTGCGTGGTTATATCAGATTCTGTATCGCCGCCTGGACGTAAAATTTCTGTAAATATAAATTTGTGACAGGCGTTGCGGAATGCTTCAGGTGTTTTTTTCTCACCAAAGCCAAAAACAGTGAGCCCCTCTTCACGCAACCGCATTGCAAGACCTGTGAAATCGCTATCACTTGTAATCAGACAGAATCCATCAAATTTGCGTGTGTAGAGTAAATCCATTGCATCAATGATAAGGGTACTGTCCGTTGCATTCTTACCGGTAGTATAGGCAAATTGTTGAACGGGCTTGATTGCATGTCGTTGTAATACTTTTTTCCAGGAAGCGCTGGCAGGAGCAGTGAAATCACCGTATATACGCTTTACAGTGGCTTCACCGAACCGTGCAATTTCTGCCAGCAGCCCCTCGATGACAGCAGCCTGTGCATTATCAGCATCAATGAGGACAGCCAGACGAAGAGAAAGCTCTTCAGATTCAGTTTTTGTGACCACGCGTGGGGATGCCAAGATATCTCCTGTCTCCTGATGTATAAGTAAATCAGCCCCGAAATGACTTAATCATCCATTTTAGTGCGAATAATGCTCTTCCGGCATTTTAATAACAAGATCATTATTGATGATTTTCTTTACTCGGGACAGGAGAATCCAAAGCTGAATCAGAGGCCAGCCAGCACTTTTGCGACCGTTTCCCCCATCATGGACGGGGTCGGGCAGATAGTAACACCCAGTTCTTGCAGTTGTTCCACTTTTTCTGCTGCACTTTCGCCGGTTGATGAGATGATTGCTCCGGCATGCCCCATTCTTCTTCCGGAAGGAGCAGTTAATCCGGCAATATAGGCAACCAGAGGTTTGCGCATGTTTTCTTTGGCGAATAGTCCGGCTTCCACTTCCATCGGGCCGCCGATTTCACCAATCATCAATGCAATTTTGGTTTCCGGATCTTCTTCCAGTTTTTCCAGAATATCCCGGTGTGAGCTACCGATGATCGGATCTCCACCAATGCCAACCGAGGTGGAAATCCCGATATTCAGTCGCCGCATCTGATCGGCGGCCTCATAGCCGAGTGTGCCGGAACGGCCTACCACGCCGACTATCCCCTGGCTGTAAATATGCCCTGGCATAATACCGAGCATGGAACGCCCTGGACTGATGGTGCCGGAACAGTTAGGTCCAGACAATACCATCCGGTTTTGTTTTGGAAAGAGGCGCAGGAAATTCTTGACGGTCATCATGTCCTGGGTCGGGATACCATCCGTGATGGAGACACAATATTTGATTCCTGCATCAGCTGCTTCCATGATGGAATCTGCAGCAAAGGCAGGCGGGACAAATACGATACTGGCTTCCGCACCAGCCTGTTCAACCGCTTCCCTGACGGTATTGAATACTGGCAGTCCCAGGTGTTTCTGTCCCCCTTTACCGGGCGTTACGCCTCCTACCACATTGGATCCATAATCGATCATTTCCTGAGCGTGGAAGGTGCCAATCCGGCCGGTAAAACCTTGTACGATGATCCGCGTCCGCTCATTAATGAGAATTGCCACTTTTTGTTCCCCTTTCTGGTTTCGGTTATTCAGGCTACGACCTGGTTGCGTGCGTGTACTGCTTTCTCGGCTGCTTCGGCCAGAGTTTCTGCGGTGATAATGGGCAGACCGCTATCGGCGATAATGCGGCGGCCTTCTTCCACATTAGTGCCGGACAAACGTACAACCAGAGGAACAGTTGTTCCGATATTCCGCACCGCCTGGACTACGCCCTCGGCAATCCAGTCACAGCGGTTAATACCAGCGAAGATGTTGACCAGCATGGCCTTTACATTGCTGTCTGCCAGCACCAGCCGGAATGCTTTTTCAGTCCGCTCGGCGGAGGCGCCACCACCCACATCCAGGAAATTGGCAGGCTCGCCACCGGCCAGTTTGATCATGTCCATGGTGGCCATGGCAAGTCCGGCACCATTGATCATGCAGCCAATATCTCCATCCAGTCCAACATAACTGAGGCCGGCCTCTGCTGCTGCAACTTCGCGCGGATCAATCTGTGTGTTATCGCGCAACTCAGAAACCCGGTGACGCCGGAACAGTGCGTTTTCATCGAAACTCATTTTTGCATCCAGTGCGATCAGCTCATTATTCCGTGTGACAACCAGCGGATTGATTTCGAGAATATTGGCGTCCAGATCACGCAAGGCACGATAGCAACCCCTGATGGTTTTGATGGCGTGATTGAGTAGCTCGCCATCCAATCCCAGGGAAAAAGCCATGGTTCTTGCCTGAAAATCCTGCAAACCGACAGCCGGTTCAATATGAATTTTCTTGATAGCACCTGGATTTGTGACAGCCAGCGTTTCAATGTCCATTCCTCCCTGAGCGGAGCCAACCATGACGATACGTTCATGGCTGCGATCAATCATGAGCGCGAGATACACTTCCCGGGCAATGTCTGTGCCCGCTTCAATATATAACTTCGAGCAGAGCTTGCCTGTCGGACCGGTTTGATGCGTAACCAGTTTCTTGCCCAGCAGGGATTCAGCTGCTGTTTCGATTTCCTGGTGTGATCTGCATATCTTGATAGCACCTGCCTTGCCACGTGCCCCGGAATGAATTTGTGCTTTGACTACCCAGACGTTACTACCAATTTCCCGGCTGCGTTGCACAGCCTCTTCCACCGAATACGCCAATCCGCCTTCAGCCAGTTTGATACCGTATTCAGCCAGAATTTCCTTGGCCTGATATTCATGAATATCCAATATAGCTTCTCCCTTGAATTTTATGAAATGGTTGGGTTTAAGGGAAACTCTGAAAAAGAGTGCGAGTGATAGCCAGATAAAGCGAAATCAGCTAAAAAGCACAATTTACACAGGTAACTGAGCATTCTTAGTCTGATTTCAGTGCAGTTATTTTTCAGAGGTTCCTTGAATACTTATTTGCTTTTGGCAGCAATCGCTTCTGCCATTTTGACGATGTTGTTTGCCATTCTTTCCGAGGCAGCATCGATCAGCTTGCCATCCAGTGCTGCTGCACCTTTTCCTTGAGCAGCAGCTTCTTTCATTGCCGCCAGTATCCGCTTGGCCTTGTCAATCTCAGCTGCTGGCGGGGTAAAGACCTCATTAGCCAGCACAACCTGGGAAGGATGAATAGCCCATTTTCCTTCACAACCCAATGCAGCGGCTCGCCTGGCGGCCAGCTTGAACCCTTCCGGATCCTGAATGTCTCCAAAGGGGCCATCGATCGGCCGCAGACCAAATGCGCGGCAGGCAACGGTCATTCTGCTGATGGCAGCATGCCATTGATCACCTGGGTAGTCCGGGTTGAGTCCACCGATATTGGTGGTGCGGGCACGATTGCTGGCGGCGTAATCAGCTACGCCAAAATGCAGTGCTTCCAGACGTCCCGCAGTTCCCTTGCGAGCGATATCTTCAACATTGGCCATTCCCAGCGCGGTTTCAATCAGTGCTTCCACCCCAATCCGGTTTTTCAACCCCTGCTGCATTTCGAGCTGATTGAGCATGGCTTCCACCATGTAGACATCTTCATAAACTCCGACTTTGGGGATCAGCAGCGTATCAATCTTGTGCCCGGCCTGCTCAACCAGATCAACCACATCGCGCACCATATACTGAGTATCCAACCCATTGATACGTACAGAAAGAGTGACACCATGGCTTTTCCAATCCAGATCATTGATGGCCTGGATGATATTTTTTCTTGCCTGGAGCTTGTCATCCGGTGCAACTGCATCTTCCAGATCCAGAAATATGAAATCCGCTCCGCTTTTCAGTGCTTTTTCAAACATTTCAGGGCGGGAACCGGGGACGGCCAGCTCGCAGCGTTGTACACGCGGTGTTTTGCTTTCATACAAGGTATGACTCATTCTTCCTCCAACAGATTAAATACGATGTTATGTGTGAATATCGAAATGCATGGTGCGCTGTGCGCAAACGTCACAGCTGTCCATAAAGGATTGCCAGGTGTATGGGATCCAAGCCGGAAATAAACTGCTCCCCCGGGGGATAAAATCAGATGCACAGAAGTGATGTTCTTGAGTAATTTGACAGCGTTGTTCGCCAGATCAGCGAAATTATAGCATTGACGTCGATCCGATTTCAGTCAATCCTGATCTTTCACGCAGTGCTGGCGGGCCTGTTCTTCTGCATGAGCAGCGAATAAATGGATTGATATGCCGAAGCAGATGCCTGCCAGCTAAAATCCTTTTGCATGCCGTTACGCTGCAGGTTTTTCCAGAGCCTGGTGTTGTGATAAGCATTAATGGCTCGTTTGATTCCTTCCATGAATGAATCAGCAGTCATCTCGTGAAAGTGAAAGCCGCTTGCACTTTTATCCGCCAGCGTTTCAGGAGTCAGATCCACTACAGTATCCATCAGTCCACCAGTGGCATGTACAACGGGAGGGGTGCCGTAGTGCTGGCTGTACATCTGATTCAAGCCACACGGCTCAAAACGAGAAGGCATCAGAAAGCAATCCGTGCCGGCATTGATTAGGTGTGACAAGGCTTCGTCATAACCAATACGGACTGCTATTTTTGTAGGGAAAGCTTGTGCCAGGGCAGCCAGTTGTTGTTCCAACAGTGCATCTCCACTTCCCAGCAGTGCTAACTGGGCAGGTAGATCAGCCAGCATGGGCGCTACCTGCAGCATGATATCGCTGCCTTTCTGGTGTGTGAGACGACTAACGGTTCCAAATAATGGAATCGCCTGGTTATTTTCCAGCCCCATTGTCTGCTGCAAGGCAAGTTTATTGGCGGCTTTTGCCGACAGATTCCTGCTGGTATATTTTTTCACAAGATATGGATCGGTTGCCGGGTTCCAGATGGCGGTATCGATTCCATTGACTATCCCGGTAATATCGTCGCTGCGCTTAGCCAACAGCCCCTGCAAACCGAATCCCAGTGGTTCCTGCTGGATTTCCCGGGCATAGCCAGGGCTAACTGTAGAAATATGGTCGGCGTAATAGATTCCTGCCTTGAGGAATGACAGGTTGCCATAAAATTCAGCGCCGTGCATGCTGAAACTTTCATCCGGTAGACCCAGTTTTGCTACCTCATCAGACGGAAAGTTACCCTGAAAAGCCAGGTTGTGCAGCGTTATCAGGCTGGCTGCTTTTTTTCCCGAATGGAAATGAAGATAGGCTGGCGTCAATCCGCTTTGCCAGTCGTTACAATGAACGATATCTGGTACCCAGGCAAGCGGACTGGCATCACTGGCGAGAAGCGCGCCAATTTTTGATAATAAGCCGAAGCGCTGTGCATTATCCGGCCAGTCCTGCCCGGTATCATCCAGATAAATTCCGCCTGTACGCTGATAAAGCGCTGGGCAATGGATAACGTATAAAGGCACACTGACAGATTCGTTAATCTGTAACCGGGAAGAAAGTAGTGTGGCGGGTGGGAAATGGGGTTGCAGATCAAATGTAGCCACTTTGCGTCTGGATTTCAGTCCGGCCAGTACCGCTGGATAACCGGGTAAGAGCAGGCGAGCATCCATTTTCAATGCACGCAATGCGACAGGCAATGCGGCACTGACATCACCCAACCCGCCAGTTTTGCATAATGGAAAAACTTCCGGGGTGACAAATAACACCCGTATATTTTTGCGAGGGGAAGAGGAAGGCATGGCTTGATATATGTTCTGATTTATTGTTGTGTTCTATAAAAATCGATCAGGTTGTTGGTTGATGCATCGTGCCCGGTTACCGGTTTATCTGCAGCCAATTCAGCCAGGATTTTTCCCGCCAGTTGCTTGCCGAGTTCTACTCCCCACTGATCGAATGGATTGATTTCCCAGATCACACTTTGCACGAATACTTTGTGCTCATAGAGTGCGATCAACATGCCAAGGGTTGCTGGATCGAGTTTTTTGAACAAAATCGAGGTGGTAGCTCGATTGCCTGGAAACACGCGATGAGGAAGCAAGCGTTCTATCGCTTCGACAGACAGATTTTGATTTATCAGTTCGGCTCTGACTTCCTGTTCATTTTTTCCGCGCATCAGTGCTTCGGTTTGAGCAAAGAAATTCGCCAGTAACATAGGGTGATGCTCGGGCAGCGAATGCTGGCATTGGCACGGTGCCAGAAAATCAGCTGTAAATTTCTGCGTGCCCTGATGCAGCAATTGATAAAAAGCATGCTGGCCGTTGGTACCGGGTTCGCCCCAGATCACCGCACCAGTGCTGTAGTCAACTGCTTCCCCGGTACGAGTGACACGTTTGCCACAGCTTTCCATTTCCAGTTGCTGTAAATAAGCTGGAAAACGGTGCATGGATTGATCGTAGGGCAGGATTGCCTGATTGGTTACATGAAAAAAATTGATTTGCCAGACTGCAATCAATCCCAGCATAACCGGCAAGTTTTTCTCAAAAGGCGTGGTCAGGAAGTGTTCATCCATTTTCTGCGCTCCGGCTAGCAGTAAACGGAAATTGTCCATTCCTACTGCCAATGCAATTGGCAGGCCGATGGCTGACCATAATGAATAACGCCCGCCGACCCAATCCCAGAATTCAAACATATTGTCCGGATCGATACCAAACTGGCTGACAGCTGCGCGGTTAGTGGAAACGGCGACGAAATGTGCTGCAATATCCTGTTCACTGCCTCCGCTGGCCAAAAACCATTCCCGCGCGGAATGGGCGTTGGTGAGTGTTTCCTGGGTGGTGAAGGTTTTGGAGGCGATGATGAACAGGGTTGTGGCAGGATTAAGGGGCTGCAATATGCTGGAAAGATGCGCGCCGTCAAGGTTGGAAACGCAATGAACCTGCAGTTGCGGCACATGATAAGGCTTAAGTGCTTCGGTTGCCATCACCGGACCGAGATCGGAGCCGCCGATACCGATATTGACCACATCGGTAATTGGCAGGCCGGAATAGCCCCGGTGCGTGCTGTTGTGAATTTTTCCGGTAAACCGTTCGATCTGCTGTAAAACGCGTTTAACCTCCTGTGTGACATCCACGCCATCTGTAAAAACAGGTGTATTGGCACGCAAGGCGATGTGCAATGCTGCCCGGTTTTCAGTAGAGTTGATCTTGTCGCCGTTGGCCATGCGAGCCATCCAGTCGGCCAGATTTTGCTGTCTGGCCAGTGCCAGCAATAAACGAATTGTCGTTTCATCAACCGGCTGTTTGCTGTAGTCAAGCAAAATATCCTTAAATTGCAGCGAGAATTTGTCGAACCGATGTGGGTCTTCGCTAAACAGGGTGCGTAGCGAGCGGTTTGCCATATCCGGCTGATGCGTGCTCAATGCTTGCCAAGCAGGGGATCGGGTCAGTGTGGACATATCTTTCTCCATAAGATAGGCAGCCGGATCAGTATTTTTCAAAAATTGCAGCGATTCCCTGTCCACCACCGATGCACAGGGTAACCAGTGCATGGCGGCCATTTATGCGCTGCAGCTCATAAATGGCTTTGATCGTCAGTATACAACCGGATGCACCAATCGGATGCCCCAGTGCCACGGCACCGCCGTTCGGGTTGGTTCTATCCGGATCGAAACCCAGTTCCCGGGCAACCGCACATGCCTGGACGGCAAAGGCTTCATTGGACTCGATTACATCTATATCAGTCAGCTTCAATCCGGCACGATTCAGCGCTTGCTTAACCGCTGGTACCGGGCCGATTCCCATATAACGTGGATCTACTCCTGCATGGCCGTAAGCAACCAGACGTGCCATCGGTTGATGATTGTTTTGTGTGGCTGCATGTTCTTCCATCAGCACCAGTGCGGCCGCACCATCATTGATGCCGGATGCATTACCGGCCGTGACTGTGCCGTTTTCCCGGAAAACCGGGGGCAGTTTTCCCAGTGTTTCCATACTGATGTTGTCGCGTGGATGCTGGTCTGTATCGAATATTACCGTACCTTTACGACTGGAAACCTCAACCGGCACGATCTGTTCCCGGAAATAGCCGCTATGAATAGCGTGAATAGTACGCTGATGGCTTTCCAGGGCAAACTGATCTTGCTGCTCGCGGGTAATACGCCATTTTTTAGCGATGTGTTCAGCGGTG
Organism: Nitrosomonas sp. TNE100; assembly: GCF_055387135.1. NCBI lineage: Bacteria > Pseudomonadati > Pseudomonadota > Betaproteobacteria > Nitrosomonadales > Nitrosomonadaceae > Nitrosomonas > Nitrosomonas sp. TNE100. Next base: position 517,949 of record NZ_AP040997.1, read on the forward strand.
ATCCCCATGTGCACCTGATCAAACGGATCGGTCAGGGCGCCTACCATCATGTCGGTTGCGATACTGTCATGCATACGCTGTCCCCAGCGCAGTGCGGGCAACAGATACCCGCCACGGCTCATCGACTCAACGCCGGCAGCAATAGCCACATCGGTATCTCCCAACTGCACCGCCTGCGCAGCAGAGATAATCGCCTGCAATCCACTGCCGCAAACCCGGTTCAGAGTAAGTGCCGCTACATGCTGTGGCAGACCAGCTTCCAGCGCCGCCACGCGTGCCAGATACATATCCCGTGCTTCAGTGGGGATAACATGCCCGGCAAACAGGTGTCCGATGCTTGCAGGATCTATATCGGCACGGGCGATGGCCTCTTTAATCGTGATGGCGGCCAGCGTGGTGGGCGCCAGATCCTTCAGTGCGCTGCCGTAATCACCGATTGCGGTTCTTGTGCCACTCAGAATGACAACGTTGCGCATTGAAAATGGTTACAGTACGTAGCGAGCCAGATCTTCGCTCTGCGAGAGTTTGCCAAGACGTTCATCAACATACGCAGCATCAATGACATGTGTGCTTCCGCTGTAGCGAGTGGCATTGAATGAAATGTCTTCCAGCAATTTTTCCATCACGGTATGTAGCCTTCTGGCGCCAATGTTCTCGGTTATTTCATTGACCGAAAAGGCAATCTCGGCCAGTCGCTCGATAGCGTCTTCTGAAAAATTCAGTTCAATCCCCTCTGTTTTCAGTAGTGCCTGATACTGGCGAATCAGGCAGGCATCGGTGTTGGTGAGAATTTGCTTGAAATCATCCGCGCTGAGGCTGTCCAGTTCCACCCGAATGGGGAAACGTCCCTGGAGTTCGGGGATTAGATCCGATGGTTTGGCCAGATGAAAAGCCCCGCTGGCGATAAACAGGATGTGGTCGGTACGGATCATGCCGTACTTTGTGGAAATGGTCGTGCCCTCTACCAGCGGCAGCAAATCGCGCTGAACACCCTGGCGTGAAATATCGGAACTGGATACTTCTGAGCGGCTGGTAATCTTGTCAATTTCATCAAGAAACACGATGCCGTTTTGCTCAACATTCTGCACCGCATTCAGTTTCAATTCCTCATCATTGATCAGGCGGGCGGCTTCTTCTTCAGTCAGTAGTTTTCTGGCTTCACGGATACGCAACTTGCGTGACTTTTTCTTGCTGGCACCCATGTTCTGAAACATACCCTGAATCTGGGAAGTTAGTTCTTCCATGCCTGGCGGGGCAAAAATTTCCATGCTGGCTTGTGACATGGTAATTTCGATATCGATTTCCTTGTCGTCAAGCTCACCTTCGCGCAGTTTCTTGCGGAATTTCTGGCGGGTTGCGCTATTTTCTTCGCTAGGGTTGGCATCAAAGCCTGGATCACGTGCCGATGGTAGCAGGGCGTCAAGTATCCGCTCCTCTGCGCGATCTTCAGCCAGAGGCTTATTCTTCCTGATCTCGTGCTCGCGAGCCTGTTTAATGGCAGACTCCACCAGGTCGCGAATAATAGAATCGACATCCCGACCGACATAACCCACCTCGGTAAACTTGGTTGCCTCGATCTTGATGAAAGGCGCATCAGCCAGCCTGGCAAGTCGCCTGGCAATTTCAGTTTTGCCGACACCGGTTGGGCCGATCATGAGGATATTTTTAGGGGTGATTTCGTGGCGCAGTGGCTCATCCACTTGTTGCCTGCGCCAGCGATTTCTCAATGCAATGGCGACGGATCGTTTAGCAGCTTCCTGCCCGATGATATGTTTGTCCAGTTCGTAGACAATTTCCTGTGGCGTCATATGTGACATGATAGGTTTTCCTGGCTTGGATTAATTCCTGGTGTTAATCGAGCTGCTCAATGACATGCACCTGATTGGTATAGATGCAGATATCACCGGCGATGGTCAGCGCCTTGGCAACGGTCTCGGCAGGGCCCAGATTAGTATTTTCCAGCAGTGCACGTGCAGCCGCCTGCGCATAGGCGCCACCACTACCGATAGCCGCTAGCCCTTGTTCCGGTTCAATGACGTCGCCTGCTCCTGTGATGATGAGAGTGGCTTCATGATCGGCCACTACCAGCATCGCTTCCAGGCGACGCAGGATACGGTCAGTACGCCAGTCCTTGGCAAGTTCGACTGCAGAGCGCAAGAGATGTCCCTGATGTTTTTCCAGTTTGGCTTCAAAGCGTTCAAATAGCGTGAATGCATCGGCCGTGCCGCCTGCAAATCCCGCAAGAACCTTGTCGTGATAAAGCCTGCGTACCTTGCGTGCACTGGCTTTAGCAACGACTGCACCAAGCGTGACCTGGCCATCTCCACCCAATGCTACTTGCCGGCCGCGCCGGACTGATACTATCGTGGTCATATTTTTTGTATTTGGCTAAAAAAACGATTATAACGCCGTTTTATAACGAGATTCAGTTACGGGTGCAGATGTCGCCAGAAGAGGGGCTGTCTTCAAGCAGGGAATCAATCAGGTAGTACCGATTTTATTTGTATGTGGCGGGGAGCTGTGAGGCAGGTTACAGCAGTATCCGCTGGTGGATATCGTGCTGTCTGATTAACGTATTGTATTAAGTATGTCTTCGTTGTATTTTTTCTGTGCTAGCTCGCGCAAGGCAATAACGATCGGCTTGTCGCGTCCGGCATCAATCATTGGCGTGGAACCAACTGATATCTGCCTTGCCCGCACGGTCGCTGCCAGTGTCATATTAAAACGGTTCGGGATCACTTTCAGACAATCTTCTACGGTAATGCGTGCCATGATGGATAACTCCAGTAAAAATTTACAAAAATGTAAAAAACGTAAGGCTGATCAGGAAAATTCAGCAAGCAGAGCGCGCTGCCTGACAAGCTGACGGATTGTTTTCAGCCGTTCAGCCCGAATAATGCAGGAGATTTCCTGTGCTGCTGTCTCCAGTTCGTGATTAACAACGACATAGTCAAATCTATTGAGATGGCTGGTCTCGCTGCACGCGGCCGACAACCGCCGTTCAATGGTCTTGCTTTCATCCAGGCCGCGTTGCTCCAGACGGTTTTTTAATGTTTCCATGGATGGAGGCAGAATAAATATGGAAGCAGCCTGCGGGTAGAGTTCGCGCACCTGTTGCGCCCCCTGACAATCTATTTCCAGCAGGACATCCTGTTCCGCCACCATGGTTTCTTCTATCCACTTGCGTGAGGTGCCATAAAAATTGCCATATACCTCGGCGCTTTCCAGGAATTCACCATGTGCCTGCATTTCCCTGAAAGTTGCGTGATCAACAAAAAAGTAATCACGACCGTTCTCTTCATCCCGCCTGGGGGGGCGTGTGGTATAGGAAACTGAGAGGGTTACATTGATATCCGTTTGCAGCAAAGTACGGATTACACTGGTTTTACCGGCACCAGAGGGTGCGCTGATTACAAACAGACAACTCATAATATTTCGTTTTATTGAAATTCTGGCGTATTTTAACAGGTAAATACCCGGAAACTCCCGGGATTATTTATTGTTGATAATGGAAGTCGTCAATAAATTTGAAGCGGATCGTTGTTTCAGTTAGAATCTTTTTTCTTCAGGCGCGTAGCTCAGCTGGTTAGAGCACCACCTTGACATGGTGGGGGTCGTTGGTTCGAGTCCAATCGCGCCTACCAGAAGACAATCGGATTCTGGTATCTGTTATCGTCACGCGCTTCGGCCCGGCCGTACTCCATTTTTTTCTATGTCTCGTCTTGAGTTCTATTGATCGGGAATTTCTTTGATTTTCGCTCACTTGCCAGTATGCGGATCGCCTGCGCGTTACTGGGAGAAAAGACCTTGTCAGCCGCTTCTTGCCACGGCAGCCAGATATATCCCAAGTGCTCACGCGGAGAAATGACAACCGGTATCGTTTCCGGCAGCTCTAGTCCAAACATGTGCTCGGTATTGTGTGTTATTCCCGGCGGGTAGCGCCAACGCCATTCTTCAAAAAGTTTATAGTGATTTTGTATTTCCCAGTTGCGGAGGATGTAATTGGCAGTATTCAGGCCGGTTTCCTCTCTAACTTCACGCGCAGCAGTCTGCTGCAGTGTTTCTCCCGGATTCTGGCTGCCTGTAACAGACTGCCAGTAACCGGGGTGGTCAGCGCGTTCCAACAGCAACACCCGCAGATCGACCGTGTGGATAACGACCAGAACAGATATGGGTATTTTGTAGACTTGCAACAGACAAATCCAGCTAATCGGTTGTGATATCGGTCTTTCGCAGACGGATATGCAGCTCCCGCAATTGTTTCTCCTCGACGGTACTGGGTGCCTGCGTCAGCAGACATTGAGCGCGTTGTGTTTTGGGGAAAGCAATCACATCGCGGATAGAATCTGTACCGGTCATCATGGCAACGATACGATCAAGACCAAAGGCTATGCCGCCATGCGGTGGGGCGCCGTATTGCAGGGCATCCAGCAGAAAGCCGAATTTCAGTTTTGCTTCGTCATCCGCTATGTTCAATGCCTGGAATACCTTGCTTTGTACATCCTGCCGGTGAATACGGATTGACCCACCGCCAATTTCCATGCCGTTCAATACCATGTCATATGCCCTGGAAAGTGCCTTGCCCGGATCGGTTGCCAGGAAATCCTCATGCCCCTGGCTGGGAGCGGTGAAGGGGTGATGTAAGGCCTGCCAGCGTTTTTCTTCTTCGTCCCACTCGAACATTGGGAAATCCACGACCCACAAAGGTTGCCACAAATTTGTGGCCAGACCGCGTTCATGCCCGATTTTGACCCGTAATGCGCCCAAGGCATCGTTAACAGTTTTGACCTTGTCCGCACCAAAAAATACCAGATCACCATTCTGTGCCTGAGTGCGTTCGAGCATCGATTGCACGACAGGCTCGGGCAGGAATTTCAGGATAGGGGATTGCAATCCCTCCATACCTTTGGTCAGGTCATTAATCTTGATATAGGCCAGACCTTTTGCTCCGTAAATGCCGACAAACCGGGTGTACTCATCGATCTCCTTGCGGGACAGCTCCCCACCGCCAGGAACACGTAGTGCGGCGACTCGCCCACCCGGTTTTTGTGCAGCATCGCGGAATACCTGGAAAGGTACGTCCTGCATCAGATCAGTCAGCTCTGTCAGTTCCAGTGACACCCGCAGATCTGGCTTGTCTGATCCGTAGCGGAACATGGCGTCAGCATAACTGATCCGGGGGAAGGGGTCGGGCAAGCTGACATTGATCACATCAGCAAACAGGCGGCGGATCATGTCCTCCATCAGATCCATGATGTCATTTTCTTGCAGAAAAGAGGTTTCAATATCAATCTGGGTAAATTCTGGCTGGCGGTCTGCACGCAGATCTTCGTCCCGGAAGCAGCGGGTAATCTGATAGTAGCGATCGAACCCGGACACCATCAGTAGCTGCTTGAACAGTTGCGGAGATTGTGGCAGTGCAAAAAAACAACCAACGTTGACGCGCGAAGGTACCAGATAATCACGCGCGCCTTCCGGCGTGGATTTGGTCAGCATTGGCGTTTCCACGTCGATAAAGCCGTGCTGATCCAGGAATACGCGTGTCGCCATGGTGACCTTGTGCCGCAACCGGATGTTGTGTTGCATCGCCGGGCGGCGCAAATCCAGATAACGGTATTCCAATCGTATCGCTTCGCTCAGATTGTCATCATCCATCTGGAACGGGGGAGTGAGCGAAGGATTTAAAATTTCGATAGTGCTGACCAATACTTCGATTTCCCCGCTGGGAATCCCCCGGTTGACTGTCCCCTCGGGACGATGGCGTACCAGGCCGGTAATTTCCAGCACAAATTCATTACGGATTTTTTCTGCAATCGGGAAAGCTGCAACATTATCAGGATCACAAACAATCTGAACGATTCCCTCGCGGTCGCGCAGGTCAATAAAAATAACCCCACCATGATCACGCCGGCGATGTACCCAGCCGCATAAAGTAATTGTTCTACCCAGATGACGTGTGTTGATGGCGCCGCAATAGTCAGTACGCATAAGTGACGTTAATGTTGATTGAATGAAAAAACGGTTCAGATAACCTTGCTGTGTAAAAATCCTGCTAGTCTGTAGCAGGCGCAGACGGCACGGTGGTTGTGGTCGGTGTTGTCGCCGCGGTATTTGCAGCAGTCTTATCGGTGCTGGTAGTTTCCGTGCCGGATTCCTCTTTTGGTTTTGAATCCGGTCTGCCAGTATTCTTGTTTCTGAAATCTGTTACATACCATCCAGTTCCCTTCAGCTGGAAACCTGCAGCAGAAACTTTCTTGACATAATCAGTGCTGCCGCAGGAAGGGCACTTTGCGATCGGAGCATCACTCATTTTCTGTAGATACTCCTTTTCCAATCCACATGCATGGCAGGCATACTCATAGATCGGCATGCTTTTTCTCCTTTAAATAAAGTCTTTGAAAACGGCATTATACTTGACTGCCAGAGCAATTTCCTGGGTGGCTTTGTCTGATCGCGGGCTGTATCAGTCTGGCTCGAGCCTGTTAACTTTCCTTTCTGCCGTATTTATCCTCAAACCGGACGATATCATCTTCTCCCAGATAGGAACCGGACTGGACTTCAATCATTTCCAGCGGCACTCGTCCTGGGTTTTCCAGCCGGTGCGGTGTCCCCAGCGGAATAAAAGTGGATTCATTTTCACTGACCAGAAAGGTTTTGTCTGCCCGGGTAACCTGTGCGGTTCCACGCACCACAATCCAGTGTTCGGCGCGGTGATGGTGCATTTGTAATGATAATGCGGCGCCAGGGTTGACAACAATGCGCTTGACCTGGAAGCGTTCACCTGTATCGATCGAATCGTACCAGCCCCATGGGCGGTATATTTTGCGATGTGAGCGGGTTTCCGGCCGGTTTTTCTGCCGTAGGGTGTCAACGATATGTTTGACTTCCTGTGTTTTGTCCTGATGTGCAACCAGAATTGCGTCAGAAGTTTCCACAATGACTACGTTATTTACGCCGATACAAGCAACCAGTCGATGCTCGGAGAATGCAAGAGTGTCATGACACTCTTGCAATAACACATCGCCGCGTACGACGTTGCCTGATTCATCCTTTGGCAGGGTGTGCCACAACGCATCCCACGCGCCGATATCCGACCATCCGGCTGAAAGCGGAATGATTGCGCCTGGCGGCAAGGTATCCGGATGAGTGGAAAGTGATTCCATCACGGCATAATCAATTGAATCGCCGGGGCAGGCAGCAAAGGCAGTTTTATCAATCCGGTAAAAATCACCATCTACTGATTCCGGCTGCCATGCAGCGCGACAGGCATTCAGAATATTTTGACGGCAGGTATCAATGGCAGCAAGCCAGACAGATGTGCGCATCATGAACATGCCGCTGTTCCATAAATAGGAACCTTCTTGCAGATAATTCTGTGCCGTGACCAGATCTGGTTTTTCAACAAAGCGGGAGATCTGGAAAGTATCCGGCTCGTGTAGTGCAGTACCGTACTGAATATAGCCATAACCGGTTTCCGGCGTATCAGGCGTGATACCAAAAGTAACCAACATACCGCTTTCAGCAAGCAGCATACCCTTGTGAACAGCCGTCTGAAAGGCAGCTATATCTGTGATGACATGGTCAGATGGCATTACCAGCAAGATCGGATCATTCCCTTCCTGTATAGCAGCCAATGCCGCGATCGTCAGAGCAGGCGCGGTATTCCGCCCGAATGGTTCAAGAATGATCTTGCCAGTTTTGCCGATAAGCCGAAGCTGCTCTGCAATCACAAAACGGTACTCCTCGTTGCACACAATGATGGGCGGTTGAATAACGATATCATCCAGCCCATCCAGGCGGCGCACGGTTTCCTGCAGCAGGGAATGCTGATCAACCAGCGGCAGTAATTGCTTGGGATATTGCTGGCGCGAAAGTGGCCATAGCCGTGTGCCTGAGCCACCGGAAAGAATGACTGGGGTAAGGGAATGTTTCATGCTTGCATCAGATTGGTTATGAAGAATAGGGCAGATTTTTGCTGACCATTCGAAATTTTGAATTCAGGGGCGATCCAATTCTCTGGTCAGTATTTCCACGATACGCCGTGCAGCATTGCCATCCCATAAATTCGGCCGGCGTCCCTGCTTGCCGCGTCCTTGTAAAATGTTGTCCACCGCAGACTGTATTCGTACTGGATCGGTTCCTGCCAGTGTGTTGGTACCTTCATCCACCGTGACTGGCCGTTCGGTATTTTCCCGGATGGTGACACAGGGAATTCCCAGGGCGGTAGTTTCTTCCTGCAAACCGCCACTATCAGTCAGAACAACGGTGGCATCCTTCCAGAGATGAAGAAAGGGCATGTAAGCCTGTGGGCCGATCAGTGTAATGTTGGGTCCCAGATCGATATTAAATTTTTTCAGATTGTTTTGTGTGCGCGGATGGGCCGGAAAGATGAGCGGAAGCTGTTTGGCAATCTGTTGCAATGCCTGGCTGATACGTTGCAGCGTTTCAGGGTAGTCTACATTGCTTGGTCGGTGCATGGTGACAACGCCATACGGGCGATCTTTCAGTGACGTTTTAAGTGGATTGGTCTCAAATCCGGAAGTGTCTACTCGGACAAGCTGTTCGACTTGGTAGAACAGATTATCCACCATAACATGGCCGACATAATGAATGGCTGAGGCCGGTTTTCCTTCTCGTAACAAATGCTGTTGTCCACTCGGCTCGGTCACAAAAAACCAGTCGGTAATACTATCTGTCACCAAGCGATTAATTTCTTCCGGCATGCACATATCGCCGCTGCGCAACCCTGCCTCGACATGCGCAACCGGAATGTGCAGTTTCTTGGCGACGATCGAACAGGCCAGGGTTGAATTGACATCGCCGACAACCAGTACCGCATCTGGTTGCTCTGCCAAGCAATATTCCTCGAAGGCGATCATTATTTTTGCTGTTTGCTGTGAATGGCTGCCACCGCCGGCTGCCATAAAGATATCTGGTTGCGGGATGCCCAGCTCCTCGAAAAAAACATCGTTCATTGCCCGGTCGTAATGCTGACCGGTGTGAACAATCTTGTAGGCCAATTTATCCTGCTGCTGCAAAGTGCGGACAATTGGCGCAATTTTCATAAAATTAGGGCGTGCACCAGCAATGAGATGAATTTTTTTCTGCATAATTTTTTCCGCGAGACAGAGACAATGAGCAGGATTGTAAACCTTGAAAACTTCCCGGGTTTCTTTATCTGCCAAAAGATAATTTTGATGCTACCAGTTTTCCTGGGAATCCTCTGAAAAACTGTCTACGTTGCCATCACTGCGTTAAAAACAGGCTCAAAATACTTATTTGTTGCTTGTAAACTGTATTTGCTCGGCGTAAGCGCCTCACCCTACGGGCCGGCCTCACGGCTGTTCGCTGCGCTTTGCTTGCATCACCTGTGGTTGCCTTGCTGACTGCCTCACTAATACTTTTAAAGGATACCTGATAGACAGCAAGTGGCCTTGACTGGATTGCTCCTGATTCAGAATCGTATCATGACAAGTCAGCAGGCAATACTTGAGAAATCTCTGAAAAACCACTGTATTTCGTCATGATTGATGCGTTGCAACAGTGTCACGGGCCAAGGAAAACCTTGATGAGGATTACTGATGGTCTGGCTTGCTGAGGTACTCAAATATAAGATACACTCAAAATCAATCTTATAAATACTCTGCTCAGGAGAAGTATTCATGCCTGATCCTACGTTGTGTACTGAGGAAGATATCACACGCCTGATCCACGCTTTTTATACCCGGGTACGGGATGATGAAGCACTTGGTCCCATTTTCGACGCACATATTGATGACTGGAGCCTCCATCTGACCAGAATGGTGGATTTTTGGTCATCTATTTTGCGCGGTACTGATCGTTTTAGTGGTACGCCAATGCCCAAACATATAGCCCTGCCTGATCTGAATGCAGAGCTGTTTCAGCGCTGGCTCAAGCTGTTCCATAAAACCGCTGCTGAACAATCGAATCAGGCCATGGCTGAACAGATTTGTATGATGGCTGATCGCATCGCCCGCAGTCTGTGGATGGGTTATCAGATCAGTCATCATCCTGAGGTGATGCCTGTGGGGTTGTCTCATGGTTGAGTCATCACAAATCAGGAAGCAGCTGCCAGCGCCGCAATGGGCTGCTTTCCTCAGCCTGGGCTTTCGGCCACTGTATATTGCAGGCTGTTTCTGGGCAGCTATTTCGGTAGCACTATGGATATATGCACCCCAATGGCTGACGGGTGTGTTAGCTGGTATGCTCTGGCACGCACATGAAATGCTGTGGGGGTTCGTCGCCACTATTGCAGTAGGATTCCTGCTGACCGCTAGTGCTAATTGGACTGGCATCAATCCGTTGCACGGTCGTGCGCTAGGCGGGTTGACACTGTTGTGGATTGTGGCGCGAGCTGGTTTTTTGATGCCGGGATCGATAGCATTTGGTATCGCAACACTTTGTGAGCTGCTGTTTTTCGGCATAGCGGCACTGGCGTTGGGCCGAGTTATTTATCAAAAACGCAGCCAGCGTAATTACGGTATACCACTGCTTGTGCTGGGGCTAGGTGTGGCTGATGGCCTGTTTCTGTGGTTTATACAGGCAGGGGATTATGCTTTGTTGATGGAGAGTTTTCATGCCGGCCTGCTGTGCATGGCAGTGATCGCACTGTTGATTGCACGCCGGGTGATTCCATTTTTCGCTATGCGGGCAGTGCAGGGTTTGACGATCCCGATGCTTACCGGCAGTGGTCAATGGCAACTTGCAGCGAGCATTTTCGCCATTGTGTTCTTGCTGTTAGGGTGGACCTCGGCAGCGGCAATCGCGCTGGCAGCCGCCGGGACTCTTGCTCTGTGGCAACTGCTTGCCTGGAAGCCGTGGGCCGTTCGACAGGTGCCATTATTGTGGATTCTTTATACTGGATACGCCGGGCTGGGTATTGGTTTGCTGGTTGCAGCCGCTTATTCTGCAGGCTGGATCTCCCGTGCTGCCTGGCCAGTGCATGTAATCGGCGTGGCAGGCTTTGCGATACTGATTATCGGCATGGTTACCCGTACTGCATTGGGTCACCTGGGGCGGCCATTACGTACTGATCGCAGCATGGTCATTTTGTATATGTTAATTATCACGGCTGCTGTACTGCGACTGGCGGCGCTGTTGCCAACTGCTTACGTGCCAGGCCTGTTGCATGGTTCGTCTGCGATCTGGATATCGGCCTTTGTACTTTACCTCTGGCGTTTTCTTCCAATGTTGATCCGGCCGCGTGCAGATCAATCGCCTCCGGTGATCAAGCCGGGAAATATTCCGGCACAGCCTCACTGATCGTTGAACGTATGAATATTCAACCAAGAGGATTCATGCAATGAGTTATGGCTTGTTGATAACGCTGCATTTGCTGGCTGCGATCGCTTTTGCGGGAACAGTATTTTTTGAAGTCGTCATGATCGAAGGTATACGCAAGCACCTGCCGCACGAAATCATGCGTGAGGTTGAACGCGCTATTGGTAACCGTGCTGTCAGGATCATGCCCTGGGTACTTCTGGTACTGTATTCCGCCGGAATAGGGATGGCCTGGCAACATCAGGCGACCCTGGCACAGCCTCTGGCCAGCAGTTTTGGACTGTTATTGAGTATCAAGATCATCTTGGCAATCAGCGTTTTCGGTCATTTCGTGACAGCCATGATATGGCGGAAGCGCGGTCTGCTGAACAGGCGGCGTTCACAGCGCTTACACCTGAGCATCTTCTGCCACGTACTGACAATTGTCATCCTGGCGAAAGCCATGTTTTATCTACACTGGTAACCAGGGCACTGCCTGCTTTATCAAGAGTTCCAGAGTGTTACTGAAGCTGGATGCAAGGCTTATAATATGGTATTCAGTTCTTCAATCCTTCAGTCTGACCAGGAGAAGTTATGCCTTCATTTGATATCGTTTCTGAAGTTGATAAACAAGAAATTCGTAACGCGGTTGATCAGCTTAACAAGGAAGTTTCTGCCCGTTTTGATTTCAAGGGCTCGGATGCACGTGCCGAGCAGACCGACTATGAGCTTTATCTTTTTGCGGATGATGAATTCAAACTCGGTCAAGTGATGGATATTCTGATAGCCAAATTTACCAAGCGAGAGATTGATGTGCGCTGTCTGGATAAGGGGCAGGTTGAGAAAATAAGCGGTAACAAGGTAAAGCAAAAAATTACGGTTAAAACCGGAGTGGAAAGCGATCTGGCCAGAAAAATTGTCAAGCTGATCAAGGATAGCAAACTTAAAGTCCAGGCGAGCATTCAAGGTGAGGTTGTACGGGTAACTGGTGCAAAACGTGATGTTTTACAGGAAGTAATTCAGCTAGTGAAAGGCGGTATTACAGAATTGCCATTACAATTCCGCAATTTTCGGGATTGAACGTTCGGTTCGGTGACAGGTATCAATTATTCCTTCTTAAGATTACTACAATAAACGGGGCAAGAGTGCATGTTGCTGCAACTCCCGCTTTGGCCATCTATTTAGAAATTAGAAATAGTTCCACTGTACCTGGAATCTCACGACATCAGACTTGAATTGCTTGTCATGTTTTAGATCAGTGCGGTTCATCATATGATAGACCGTTGTAAGTTCAACTGCCGGTGAAATCTGCCATTCTACCCCGAATTCCCAGTCTCTTACACGATCCTGAGGGGTATTATCCTGGAGTCTCAGTGCACCGTTATAGCGTTGCCATTTGACGAATGGAAGTAAGGTTCCCCAACGAAATCCATCGTATTTATACATTGCCTGAACATAGCCGCCGTTGAGGGAATGGTTGGCAATCGTTTTCTTATCGTCACTTAGGCTGGGACCATTTCCCCAGTTCCATTCAGCTTGTAAGCCAAAGGGCTGCGGATAAAGTATAGCGTGCACCCCGACACGTTCATCTCTGATACCTTTTTCAGGTACACCCGTAATCTTGGTTTTATCATATTTCGGAACATAGCGACCGTGGTAAGCGGATGCGCCTACTTCAATAAGTTGGCCGTTTCCAAACTGGAACGGATAGGTGAGACGGCCTACGATGTGCACTCCGTTATTCAGGTCAACATTGTTGGGCCCCTGGCCACCAAAAGTACCAAAGGAAAACATACCGTAGTCACCCGTGCCTTTCAGTTTCTTCGCTGCTTTGAACCGCTCTTGTACATGAGTGGGCGTCCACATAAAGAATGCACCGATGTCTCGCTCATTACAACAGTCCATTGCATCGGTGCGGTCAAGTGCGAGACGCTCTGAGCTGGATTGTAGGCTTTCGAAGCCGAGCGGAATTTTTGATTGTCCGACCCTAACCCGATATTCCTTGCCTTTATCGAAGAATAGGTCACCATAAGCATCCCTTAAGATGGCGCTACTGGCAAGATCTGCCTGTAAGTAAAAATAGAGATAATCGGTAATATCCCCGGAAAGAGCCAGGCGCGCTCTTTTGATCAAGAAGGATGATTTATCCGGTCCGGCAGATTTGTCCTGCCAGTAGGATGCGCCATCATTGTCTCCCCACAGACTTTTTCCGTAGCGGAATTGTGTATAACCCTTGATGCTGATTCTTTCGTACCATTTTTTTTCTTCCTTGGGTTTTTCTGCAGAGGGTACAGGGGTTCTCGATGCATGTTTAATTTGTTCGTTTGTTTGTTTAGACTGCGTTTCTACACGCTGTTCGCTATCTTGTGCGGATCTGGTTTCAGCATGTCTGGTGGGTGATTCATCCGGTCTGGACTTTTCTTCGGCTGGGGATTTGGATACTGTTTCTTCCACCTGCTGGAATACGCCCAGCTTGATCCTGTTTTCACCCGGCTCTGCATAAAGCTGTTTGGTGACGGTATCCATGTAGAGGATAAGTTTTTCTGCACAGACCGGAAGCGGAACAGACAAGGTGGGTAATACAAGAAATATGAGCAATGCAAATGACCTGATACTTGTAATTTTCGCCATCATTTGTTTGATTTTTATCCTCTTATTAAAGTATAGAAATATACGTCGATCACCATGACTGAGAATAGTAATTAAAATTATTCTTGTAGACTGTTTCAAGAATCGTGAGGATGTATTGATACAGTCGTCGGAATTATCCTGATAGCGAGTGACAGGCTAGTGACAGCCTGGTGACTATTTTGTTACAGAAATTACGGGAAAATATCTGAATCCGGACAGGATTCCTGCAGCCGGGCGGGAGATCGCCTGGTGCAGGAAGATTAATGCTGAAGGATGAGTGGTAGAGGGGATTGCAAATAAAGAGAATGGAATAGAGCTACGTTATAGCTTTTTCGTATCAGGTTGATGTGTGATTCGGAGTATGGATATTGATATGAACAGAGTTTTCTGGCTGCTGGTTTATTTTTCCCATTCCAACTCGAATATCCTGTGCAATAGTTTGGTAAAGTGGGTAGATAGCTGGACGTATGTTTTGAAGAGTTTTATCAATACTAAACATTGATGGGAAGCGCAAACCGTTGTGTTCGGTCGGCGCCCCAATAAATTGGATTTCAAAACCCAGTTTATTAAAATGATTGGCTAGACGTTCTTCTGTAAGAATGAAAAGTAACTTAACGCCGTATAAGCGTGCTAATTCAACTGCACCATAATAAAGCCCCAGTGGAATATAGGGAAAGCGTGACGTCTGATTAGAATCAAAATCGTTTTCAGTGAGGCAGACGGGATTGCTGGCTTCACCTTTTCTACGGCGAAATGAAGAAATAACTGCAAGGCGGGAAACTTCAGCAATTTGTTTTCTGGGCAATTTTACTGGATTAATAATGGAGCGATTCAGGGTATTTGCGCAGGCTTTCTCAAACGGTAAAAGCCAATCAGAGCTATCAGTTGGTGGAATAATGATACGGACACACCCGATAAATTTTTCCTGTCGAGTATTACGGATCAGTAAATGTAATGCATGAGTATCATATTCATCTGATTCCAGCTGATCTTGGCGTAATGCCTCATATTTCAGCTCTTCGCAATAAACTGAATGACGAATGTAATAAGCTTCGTGCTTTAATACCTCAGTGAAAGCGGGAACAATTTCAAAATATTGCTTGAAGGCGGTTCCCAAGTTGGTAGTTTTTTGGGTGAACATAATGTGCCTCTTGTATGTAATTGCTTGAAAAGTGCTGTACAAATAAATCCAGATCTAATTACTAAAATCCGGAATCATGGCAATTAACGGCTTTATTTTAGAAATATTGAATTTTCAGCACAATGAGCCTACAAGATCTCTTCTGAGCAGCGTACAAGTAGTGATTTAATGAATAAATATTGGATCAGTCCCGGGCTGAGGACTCACGTTTGGTAGCATTGCTGTATTGAAATATGGCTTGAGCGATTGCTGGCTGAGGATCAGCATCGATTAAAAAATGTGAAGATACTTCGTAAGGATTCGAGAGGTTAATGTAATGTTGGTGTGCAAAAATCGTATTATAGAAATACTTGGATTTGTGCGTTTTTATTCGAGTGGATTTGGTGAGTGTGTCAACTGGGCGCAGCAACCAGATTCGTATCTGGATATATACACGTTTGAACGGGAGAGTATCAGCTTTTTTCAGTGTACACTGTTAGGTTGTGGATCAGGGTTGGCCTGTTTCCCAGCTTATCGAGAAGAAAATGGATCGTTCTTTAATCCGCTTAATTTAAAGAGAAATCTAATGTCATGTAGATCATTGTGATACCGTTTGGGCAGATTTTCTGAGAGTTTTCGGATTTTTTCCAAAGTTGTTTGTGGCAAAGTTTTGTCTTCAGTTTTTATGATCGTTAGAATGGGGATCAAAGCAGTAGAAAGAATTTGTACCTTTTTTTCAGGAAATATTTCTGCAGCAAGCTGTTTGAATTCCTCGGAAGAAAAAGCGGCACGCAGTGATCGTTCATAATCCAGTGTAAAAATAGCGGGTTGGTACTTTTTATTCAGATAAGCAAAATAAAGGACTGAATAGAGTGATTTGAGTCGTGATAAATCCATCAGGAATAAAGCTCCTTCTGTTCTCAATACCCGCCTGATTTGTCTAAAACAATTTTTTAGTAAACGTTCGCTGGGCAGGTGATGTAATGCCAGTGTGCTGATAACAGCATCGACCGAGTTGTCAGGAATTGTATTGAGTGTCGAAATATCATCTCTGACAAAAGAGATATTGTTCACTCCCAGCTGATCACAATAGGCCTTGGCATTTTTTAACATATTTTCTGACATATCTACGCCAATAAATTCAATCTGTGGATTAATTTGGGCAATTTGTGCCAGTTGTGTTGCGGGGCCACAGCCAAGATCGAGTACCTTATTACAGTCCTGTATAATTTGAGAAATACGGGTGGTATTGAACAGGTAAGTGGCAGACATAATACCGTCAATACGCCCGGCTTCTGCAAAAGCCGCTACCTGGTTTTTATCCTGCATGACCAAATCTGGTTCAGGCTCGCGATTAAATTCATGTTTTCCAAGTATTTCTCGCAGTAACGTTGGAATAACCGAAATTCTCATGTTTCTTGCTCCTGTATCAGATTTTGACTAGCAGTTTACTAGGATTGGAATACAGGTAAAAGACAAATACTGGGAGAAATATACGTTTTAGTAACACGTAGCTTGGGTTATATGATCCAGCAGAAAATTATATTAGGGAGAAAGGAGGTGTTGAATGTAAAACTAAAAAGCCCCGCACCGGCTAGCCGTATGTGGGGCTTTGTTAGTTGATTAGTAGACTAGTATTGATTAGGCTTTTTTACGAAGACGTGAAGTGCCAAAGCCGAGTAAGCCGATTCCAAGCAAAGCAAGCGTTGCCGGTTCTGGTACTACGCTCCCTTGAAAATCAAATGTACCTACACCACTTTTAACAGCCACGATACATTCACCTGTTAAGCAACCTGTTGCTGTGTCATAGTTAAAAGCTACTGCATCACCTGTATTGTTAAATGCATTGAACATCAAGTCATAAAAAGGATTGGGCTGAGAAAAAAAGGATTGCCCTGCGGGAGATGTCAAAAAATCAGTGTAGGAATTTAAAGCTACCCCTCCTTGAATAATAGCTGACTCGCCTGTTATTAGTGAACCTGTCGCAAGTATGAAATCATCAGCTATCGTACCACCAACAGATGCTGGGTTTGTTAAAGTTGCCTGTGTAAACGCAGTATCTAAATTTGGATCGGCGTACATGGTGAATGTAAGGGTATCTAAGGTATACGTACTTCCGGTAGTACCGAAACTACCGGAACTCAAACTGGTTGTTAAATCAAATGTAAGATAAATCCCGTAATCTACAGTGATACGGGAAATACCTGCTCCCACGGTAGAGCCTGCAAGTGCAAAATTCGAAAAATCAATATAGCCAGATTCAGCAGCAGTGTTAGTAGAAGCATTTAGAATAATTTGTCCTGATGCCGTTCCTGCAAGCGAGTCGGCCTGAAAATCATTATGTGCAGAATTTCCTGTAATATAGCTTGGGCTCACTGTAAATACTTGGTATGCCAATGCCTGGCTGGAAATTCCTAAAATACCTAAACCGCCAAGAATAGCCGGGATTAATTTTTTGTTCATAAGTCACCTTTAAGTTTTAATACATAGATCAAGAGGCAAATATCGCGCATTTTTGTTCAAACGCTTACTTTTATATAAGCATAAGATATGCCAATTTTTTGATTCATGCTTAACGATATGTTTATAAACATAAATTTTCTTAAAAATAAATAGAGATTTGGTTCTTTTTTGTTATTCAGAAAAAATGTAAAAAAAATCGACAAAGGCTAGCCAAAAGTAGTGGATATTGAGTCGAGGGGTGTTAGCTGTGTTCAACTAGTGACGTAATCTCTGGTCGGCTGGTAATTATTGGTAAATGACTGGCATTTCCCATTCTAAAGAGAATAACTGGTATGTTTTCAGGAAATATTGTTTTCCAGCCGGCCAAAAGTTTTTGTTGCAGGGTTGCTGGAATACCTTCGTTTATTGCTTGTGGCAGTGCATAGATTGCAGAAGCAGGCATGGGTTGCAGCACACGCCCTTGTTTGGTCAGGGTAAGCCACAGTCTTTGAAATGAGCGCCCGGCTTGTAGTATCGATTGAGTGTCGATTTTTTTTACACTTAATGCACCTAAATGGGGAGCAAGCCGACAGGGTAAATAGCTGGAGCGAAAACCCAATACGTGGTGCATTCCGAAAGAGTTGGCCAGTTGTGCGATTGGCCAATGGCGCAACAGGCTGAAGAAGCCTCGCGATAATGGTTCAATACCTAATGCACCGGGTGGTAACCCTTCGGTGCAGGTAGTGTGCCAGCCAATATCAAAGCGAATGGCGGAGAACAGCTCTTCATGCAAAAGCGGGTTGCGAAAACGTTCGGTTTCAGCAATGCGCATCAGGTAAGCAGTTTGTTTGCGTAGTGCAGGAGTATCCAGCCAGTGTAATTTGCAATCTGAATATTTTTGTATTGTCTGATGTAATACCTCTCGTTCGATATCAGTCATACCAGGGCCGAGAAAGTGTAATCTGCGGTTGGTGTGACGCAGGGGAATCATTTCTCGAAGGGAGTCTTCTTCAGTCTGATCTGCATGTAGGGTGATTTGCAGGATCAAGTGAGGGTTGCTTGGTTCGGGAAATGACATCGCTTCAGCATGGAAATTGAAATGACTGGCGGCGAGTACAATATTTTCTGTTATAGCTCCCAAAGATAATAATGCCAATACCCATTTATATCCTCCTTCGGACGGAAATTCAGTTCTGGTGTGATAAATATGGATACTGTTTCCGGTTATCTTGAAGCGAGCTTGGTGCTGGTTATCTGCTGAAGGCGCCAGAATGGCGCTTTGCAGGATGTAATCAAGTTGTTGTTGGGTTACTTTGTTTGTCTTGCTATGCATGTTTAAGTTTGCGATGAGCCAGGGAAATGGCTAATCGACTCAGTGGATTCCTATTTCCCCAGGGACGCCATGTGAATGCTAGTTTGTTTAGATAGGCATCAAAGTGATATCCCTTGGGTGCTACTCTGATTGGCCCGCGACCAAGCAGAATTTTTAGAGCCTCGGTTGCGGCTGCTCCTGCACAAAGCTGGCAGGCCATGATGGTGGACGGTCCTTTGCGGTTAACCAGATCAATTGTAGTCGGATCAACTAGATAGCTCATTTGCAGGCGTGCGGGTGCGAGCCCTATAAAAAAACGTAACCCCTTTTCTTCTTCTAAGCTATTTTTTAAGCCAAAATAATCCTCAAAGGTCATGCCTCTTGGCATGAAGTTGAGTACTGCTGTGCCCATGCCCAAAGGAGCAGCGGTTACTGCGGGGATATTTTTGGCGGCACAGGATGCAAATATATGTTGGCGAGCGTTGAAGGCAAAAAAATCCAGGCCATCAATGTAAATATCAACATCAGCCAGAAATGCCTCGGAATTGCCTTCATTTATACCATCGGGAAATCTGGAAATTTCCAGGTCGGGATTAATTTTAAGAGCTTCCCTGATCATGACATCAAGTTTGCTCAATCCTATGGTTTCAATGTTGGCACCAATTTGTCTGTTGAAGTTGGCCAGATCAAAAGTGTCAAATTCGGCCAAATGGAATTTACCTATTCCCAACCGACAGAGTGTCAATAGATGAAGTCCGCCAACCCCCCCCAGCCCGGCGATAGCGACTCTTTTTTGTTGTAATCGATTTTGTTCTTCTCTTGTCAGCCAACCGATGTTGCGGGAAAAGGCCTCGTTATAAATAAATGGCTGCTGCATATTGATAAGTTTAAATCTATTTACCTAAAGTCGAATGTTTCTGCATGATTTTAATTTGTTTTCTATGATTTAAATATTAGTCGTTATTTGATTTCTTGAAAAATCTAAAACATCTGGAAAAATGTTACTAATGTGAGATTAGCTGAAGGGGTTGAACTGTCTGTAGATTACTTGTTGATTTTTGATTTATCCAAGGAAAGGGGATGCAATGCGGGTACAAGGAACGACTGGTTGTATTTGTATCGCATGTTCCGGCCTGTGAATTGATCTGGTTTTTTATGAATTTGTGTTCTAAGTGCAACAGGACTGCGGGTGCGTTGACGCGCGGACAGATTTTTTCTTCTCCAATTAGTTGAAATCCAAACATGCGGCGCTGGGGGGTGGCATGGCGTGGATTAACTTCGCAAAAAAAGTCTGTTACCTGATAAAGATTGCGTGCATAAATATAAGCAAACTGGAAGAGCACGGCGATCATTTCCTTTGAACCATGCTGAGGATCCAGTACCAGCTTCGATAGCTCACAAACTCTCCTCCCTTTCTCTCGGAAGTAGTCTATTTCAGACTGGTAGAGTTCATCAGCAAGTAGACCTTCTTCTGAATCAATTTTTAGTGTAAGTGTTCCGGCTACAATATCGCCGATTGTTGCTAAAAATGTAAATTCATTGGGCTTGTGTGAAAAAACAGATGCACTTTCTGTATTGTAGCCGCGCAAGGCATACATCTGTTTGATCAGTGTAGTGGCTTTAATGCGTTGTTTGAGAGAGCTGACCAGGTGAATGCTGTAACCGTTGTGTTGCAGGAGGCAATCCGGTTCAGTGTGATCGGGGTAGTTACTCGGGCTGGCTGGTATTCGGTATTGTTGAGGGGGGAGGGGCTGTGTTCTGCTGTAGTTGAATGAAGGTGAGTCGGGGTGATGAATATTAAATGCGAGATTTGCTAGCTGGATATTCTTTGCCGTAACTGCCGGCGTGGATTGGTTCGCGATCTGCATAGAACATACTCCTCATAAGTCATTTCCTGAATTAAACAAATGTAATTCAAAGAATGGTTGTTTGATAAACTGGAGCAGATAAATCATTTACTACCTGCAATATGCTTTCAATAAAAGCATAATCCATGCCATTTGTAATAATGGTTGTTAATCAGATAGTTATAAATTTTTCTGTTTTTTGATGAAGAGAATTGTCGCTGTAATCTGTTATGAAGATTGTGAGCAGTCATAATCAATTGTTTTTATTGAATATTATTTGTCTCTTTAGAGAGACGGTTGGGCTGGGGTGATGGTTGTTGCAAGGCGGCTGCGCCAGAGTATTCGAAGCAGGAGCAACAAAACTCGTTCTCGTGAATGCTGTGGGCATGAAGCAATTCGGCAGTGGGGGTGCGAAGGCCTGGATTGCCGTGATCTCGTAGGCTATGCGAATTATGTGGAGCTTACCTTCCTTAATAAAAAGAACGGAAGGAGCAAGTTGCTGGTTCTGCTATATTTATTTTTCTTGAATTTGATTGTATATAGACATACATAGATGGAACAGTTTTGAGTTTGCATAAGGATAAATTTGGCTGAAATGATCAGAATTTTGTTGTTCCTCATTAGCTTGCAGGCAGTATCCGCTTTTGCGGTGGAGATTACGCCGCGTATTACTGATCGTGAAATCGTTGAATCATTGGCGGAGCTTAGGGCAGGGCAAAAAGCGCTGGAAGAAAAATAGATTTACGTTTTATAGCGATGCGGGAGAAAATGGATCAGCGTTTTGAAGCCATAGACCGGCGGCTGGATTTTATCCAGCAGCTGATGCTGGTGAGAATTGCCGACATATTTGGTCTGATTGGTTTCATTGTATGGGATCGCTATGCAACACTGCGTCCTATGGACACACGCCTTAAGCAGCTTGAACGGGAGCTGTAAAATGACCTTTGGCTGCAGTCTGACGCGCATGCTTCATACCTTGCGCGAACTGGCGAAGGAAGATAAAAAGATTGAGGTAATTTTGCGCAGTTTCTCGCTGTTATAGGCGGTTCCTAGGATGCCTCAGTTGATGATTGGCCGCCTTGACACCGTGAACCTGGCGTATGCTTTTACGATCGCTCTTGTACCTTTGCATTGAGTATGAGGGTGATTAAAGAGTATAAAAATTTTCGACACACTTGTTTGTCAGGTCAAGCCCTCGTTGTTTCTCCGCAAGAGGGTGAGCATTGATAGAATGGATAAAGTTGTCTTTGTTCCCTCTCTCGGCACATGACAGAGCGTGATTTCTGTTTTCAGTATTTGATTAGCTGAAAAAAACTTGTGCTATATTGGTTGCTTGCTTCTGTCCGCTGTACAACTTCTTTTTACCCGGATCCGGGTATTTCAAATTCTTGATTACAGTTTCTCAATTTATTTCGGATATCAGTAAAAGTGTTTTTTGAATGGGTAGTCGATCCTGCTGCGTGGGCAGGTTTGGCAACACTGATTTTTTTGGAAATTGTGCTGGGGATTGATAATCTCGTTTTCATTGCAATCCTGGCGGATAAACTGCCGCCGGATCAGCGTGAGAAGGCACGTATTGTTGGCTTATCTCTGGCGCTTGTCATGCGCCTCATCCTGCTTGCATCCATTTCCTGGGTCATTACGCTGACTACGCCGTTATTGACAGTTTTTGATATTGGGCTGTCCTGGCGAAATATCATCCTTCTGTTCGGTGGCATATTCCTGCTTTTCAAGGGGACGATGGAGTTGCATGAGCGGCTGGAAGGACATTCCGGGCAGAAAGAAGGCAAGATTGTGCACGCTGTATTCTGGCAGGTCATCGTTCAGATTATTGTGCTGGATGCGGTTTTTTCGCTGGACAGCATGATTACAGCGGTGGGGATGGTGGAGCATCTTGCGGTGATGATGATTGCCGTCATCATTGCGGTGGCTGTCATGATGGCATCTTCCGGACCGTTGATGGCATTCGTCTCGAAACATCCCACTGTTGTGATTTTATGCCTGGGTTTTTTGATGATGATCGGCTTTTCGCTTGTAATTGAAGGCTTTGATTACCATGTTCCCAAAGGGTATCTCTATGCGGCAATCAGTTTCTCGATTCTGATTGAGGTGTTTAACCAGATTGCCAAGCATAACAAGGAAAAGTTCGTCACTACTGGAGACTTGCGAGAGCGTACCGCAGCAGCCGTATTACGACTGCTTGGCGGGAGAGGTGGCGAAGTTGGGTTGGGTGAGACTGCAGAAGTGATCGCGCAGCAGGTTGCCAAAAATGATCTGTTCGCCCGGGAGGAAAAGGAGATGATTGAAGGCGTGTTGACGCTGGCTGAGCGCCCTGCCATGTCAATTATGACGCCACGCACTGATATTGATTGGCTGGATTTGGAAGATAGCACTGAAATGATCAGATTGAAAATCATCGACAGTGGCCATTCGCGTTTTCTATTGTCACGCAGTAGTGTGGATGAGTTTGTTGGCGCTGCATTCGCCAAGGATCTGCTGCGCGATATGCTGGAAGAAGGAAAGATCAACCTGGAAAAGTCGTTACGCCATCCGATTGTGGTGCATGAGCGTGTGCCCGTGATCAAACTGATGGAGCAGCTCCGCAATCAATCATTACAGCTAGCAGTGATTGTTGAAGAATATGGATCAGTCGAGGGAATTGTGACGCCGGCAGATATTCTGGAAGCAATCGCTGGTGAATTTCTGGACGCAGATGAAGAAAAAATGGTGGCGGAACAACAGGCGGATGGTTCGTGGCTGATGGATGGATGGATCAGTATCCGCAAGGTATCCAATTTATTGGAATACGATCTGGTTGATGAGGCTGAACGCTATTCCACGCTCGGGGGGTATCTGCTCTGGCAGTTAGGCTATATTCCAAGTGAGGGGGAGCAGATTACGGTTGATGGTCTGATTTTCGAAATTGTTTCAGTTAACCGACATAATATCGGTAAAGTGCGTGTGCGCCGCGTGCAGCCTGAAAATGAGTAAGGGGATTCAATGAGGATATCTGGAGGATTGTTTTTGTCGCTGGCGAAGTGAAAGGAGTGGAGGCCAAAATTGATTTTTCCATTGAACACATACCTGTCGAAATTTTTTACACTGTCTGCAAGGCTGTTTTCCTGTCGCTATTTTGTCAGAAGATGACTTGAAAATTTTCATTTGCTGGCAAATGGTTATCCCCAGGTTCAGGATGTTCTCCATTTTTGGCATGATTGTTGCTTGATACTTAAGAATAAAACAAAACCTTAAGGAACTTCTGGACGAATCCGACATGGTCACGCACGTGGTTTTGTGGGATGGGCCGCAAGGCGCGCATAGATCATTCCCTTCGCAACGAGCGGAACAAGCAGGCTACCCGAAAAACCGTGTGCTCATCGCGTTGTGCACCTTGGCTTCGTAGAATGGGTTCGCGGTATACACCTTACGATCATCGCAGTTTTACCAGCAGCGCGGCTCATGGAGGATTCGTGCAGAGGCTCCTTAACTATCCAAGCAGAAGAGAAATATGCACATCTTCCAAAAATGGCGGTGGGTTGTGTTGAGTTTTTTAGCTCTGCATGCTGCTGTCACTTACAGCAGTGAACCTGTTCCCCGGAGAATACCCGGTAATGTTGCAAATAATGCCGAAATATTGATATTGCAGGCTCGTCAGTATGAACATGGCGAGGGTGTGCAACAAGATAGAGAAAAAGCGGTGGAATTGTATTGTCAGGCAGCCAGACTGGGTTCGGCGGAGGGGCAATATGCACTGGGATGGATGTATGCCAATGGGCGTGGTGTTGAGCGTAATGATAGCATTGCTGCCAGTCTGTTTGAAATGGCCGCCGCCCGGGGGCATGCCTATGCACAGAAAATGCTGCGGTTCATGCCTGTGCCAGCCAATCCAAAGGCACAGTTACCGGATTGCTTGAACAAAAATATTTATGCTCGCGCCAAGGCAATGCCAAACAAATATTACGTTAACCAGTCCGTGTCTGCACTTGTGGAGAAACTGGCACCGCAATACGAGATAGATCCTGATCTTGTACTGGCGGTTATTTCAGTTGAATCCGGTTTTAATGTGCAGGCAGTTTCAGCCAGGAATGCTCAGGGATTGATGCAACTGATCCCGGAAACAGCGGAGAGGTTTCAGGTCAAGGATGCTTTTGATGCAGAAGACAATATCAAGGGCGGCATGGCTTATCTGAGATGGCTGCTCGCTTTCTTCAAGGGAGATGTGGCGCTGGTTGCCGCGGCATACAATGCCGGGGAAGGGGCGGTCGAGAAATATCGCGGCATTCCGCCTTATTCAGAAACTGTAAAATACGTCAACAAAATCTTGTCGCGCTACAACAAAACCACCCATCCATTCCAACCTGGTGTGGTCAGCAGAACTTCTTTCATCTTCACCTCGGCTGGAGCTGGGCAATGAAACGTCGGCCATCTCGCAAAATAAATTTTCATCACTTGTAAACATCTGTAAAAGCAATTGGCTTTGTGAACACCGCAGGCGTGAAGCAATCCAACAAGTTCTGTCGAAAAATTTTACACCGTACATGAGCCATATTCGCAGAGTACGTTGGCGCGCTCTCGTTATTGAGGGCGATTTATAAATTGGGTGAGGGTGTGGCTTTTTCCAGGTTTTTCTCTTTGAATTCGCATAAATCTATAATCAGGCATTGCTGACATAAAGGTTTCCTGGCTTTGCAGATATAGCGTCCGTGCAGAATTAACCAGTGGTGGGCATCTTGCCGAAATTCTTCCGGGACAACCTTGAGCAGTTTGCGTTCTACTTCCACAACATTTTTACCTGGAGCAATCCCGGTGCGGTTGGCTACGCGGAAGATGTGGGTATCGACTGCAATGGTGGGTTCGCCAAAGGCGGTATTCAGAATCACATTGGCGGTTTTTCGGCCAACTCCCGGCAGTTTCTCCAGTTCCGTGCGGGTGCGTGGGACTTCACTGTGATGTTGCTCGATCAGTAACTGGCAGGTGGCGAGGATATTTTTGGTTTTGGTACGGTACAGACCGATGTGTTGAATGAATGGACTGAGGCCGATTTCTCCCAGTCGCAGTATCTTCTCTGGTGTATCGGCCATCGGGAACAGTTTGCGTGTAGCCAGGTTGACGCTTTTATCAGTGGCTTGTGCCGAGAGGATGACAGCTACCAGTAACTGAAACGGTGTGCTGTATTCAAGTTCTGTGGTCGGATGGGGGTTGGCCTGCCTGAATCTGGTGAATATCTCTCGGCGTTTGGTGGCGTTCATTCTTTAGCCGGAATGTTGGAACGTGCAAGTGCTGCGCGCGCACGTTCCATTGCTGCCTGGATGGCTGCTTTCTTCATATCGGTTGCTTGTTGTGTAACGAAGCTGGTATCTGCTCCGGGTTTGTTCTGTTTCGGTTTCCGGGATTCCTGTTGGTTGCGTGCCAATCTGAGTTGCCTGAGATGATACCTCTTACGCGCGCTGTCAGCCATTTGTTGCTGGATTTCAGGTGTGGCGGGCTTAGGCACAGGCACCATACTGATGCAGTCCACCGGGCAGGGTGCGATACAACGTTCACAGCCGGTGCATAACTCGGTCAGGACGGTATGCATGCATTTGGCCGCGCCGATGATGGCGTCTACCGGACAAGCGCGCAAACAGAAGGTACAGCCGATACACTGTGCTTCATCAATGACGGCGACTGCTGGTGGTTTGGGGTGGCCATAAGCCGTATTGAGTGGCTTGGGAGCAATGTTAAGGATGGCGGCAATAGCTGCAGTGCCGGCGTCGCCACCAGGCGGACATTGATCAATATCTGCGCGCCCCTCAGCAATCGCTACAGCATAAGGACGGCAACCATCAAATTTGCACTGGCCGCATTGGGTTTGCGGCAGCACGGCATCAATCTGCTCAATCAATTTACTTTTATCCAGCATGGGTTGAACGAGAGCAAAGTAGTGAGGTGATTTCTGGAATCAGAGCCGGACCACGGTAAATTAATCCGGAATAAACCTGCACCAGGCTGGCGCCGGCTTCTATTTTGGCTTGTGCATCCAGGGGTGACATGATGCCACCCGCCCCGATGATGGGAATGGCCTGCTGGAGATGCATGGCAAGCTGGTGGATGACGGCAGTACTGCGCTCCGTTAATGGCGTGCCGCTTAATCCGCCTTGTTCATCACCATGCGGAAAGTGCTCAAGGCCGTCACGTGCGATGGTGGTATTGGTTGCAATTACGGCATCCATACGGTGTTTCAGTAGCAGCGAGGCGATTGCTTCGATTTGAGCAGATTCCAGATCAGGTGCGATTTTGATGGCCAGCGGGGTGTAGTGGCCATGTTGATCGCTGAGTCGGGTTTGTTCCGTCTTGAGTGCGCCCAACAGTTGTTCCAGTTCGGTTTCATTTTGCAGCTGCCTGAGTTGTTTCGTATTAGGTGAGGAGATGTTGACGGTGATATAACTGGCATACGGGTACGCCTTGCGTAAACAGATCAGATAGTCATCTATCGCGTTTTGCAGGGGCGTATCAGCATTTTTACCGATATTGATGCCTAATATGCCTTGATAATCCGCCTGCCGGACATTTTCTATCAGTTTATCTATGCCAACGTTGTTAAATCCCATCCGGTTGATGATTGCTTCAGTCTGCGGGATGCGAAACAGCCGTGGGCGGGGATTGCCAGGTTGCGGGCGCGGGGTAACAGTTCCTACTTCAACAGAGCCAAATCCCAGCCGGGCCAGTGCGCTGATGTACGCGCCGTTTTTGTCGAGACCGGCAGCCAGCCCGACCGGGTTAGGAAAATCCAGCCCCATAGCGCGAACCGGTGTGCAGTAGATAGTGCGATTAGGTAACAGCCCGGTTTTCTGCAGTAATCCGAGCGTATCCAGGGTAAGGGTGTGGGCAGTTTCGGCATCAAGCAGAAACAGCAGCGGACGTAGTAGAGTGTATGTCATTCAGATGGTTGTGCAGGTTTCCTGACATTGCCATTGGTTGTCAATTAACAGTTGTAGTGGTTGGAAATTGGCTTTATAGCGCATTTTTCGGTTATTTTCGATCCAGTAACCCAGATAAAGGTAAGGTAGCTGGCCATGATGGCATTGTGCGATTTGCCACAGGATATTAAAGGTGCCATAGCTCGTTCCGGTGACATCCGGATCAAAAAAGGTATACACCGAAGAAAGCCCGTCCGGTAGCTGGTCAATGATGCTAACCATGCGCAGTTGTTGATTCTCGTGGAATGTTACCAGAAAGGAGTCGACCATACTTTGCAGGAGAAAATTGCAATACTGTTCATGCCCATTTTGATTATCAAGATCCATGCCTCCGCCGGGGTGACGTAATTTCTGGTAGCGCTGGTAGAGATCAAAGTGTGCAGGATCAAAATGAAGGGGATGCCGGGTGGCTTGTAAATGCTGATGTCGTTTCCATATTCTGCGCTGGATACGGTTAGGGTGGAACAGTTCTGCCGGGATACGCGCCGGGATGCAAGCATGACATAGCTCGCAATCCGGGCGATAGATGAAATTGCCGCTGCGACGATATCCCTGTCGGATCAGTTGTGTGTAGGTATCAGCATCCGATGCATTGCCGGTCAATACGACCCGGGAGCGTGCGAGCCGCCCTGGTAAGTAACTGCACGGATAGTTTTTGGTGAGCTGGAAATCCATGATTGCTATTTCGGTTGTTGCGGACTATTGCGGATAGGTGAAATTAAAATGCCATTTTCTATTTTGTTCAGGCTGGTCGGTCAGCTTACCCAGTAATTTAGAGAATTGGAGTCTTGGAATCTCTCGCGCACCCATTGACATCAAGTGAGCTGTTTTCATCTGGCAGTCGATCAGGCCATAGCCCTGACGCTCCAGTTGCCTGACCAGATAAACCAGTGCAATTTTGGAGGCATCGGGTACCCGGGAAAACATTGATTCGCCAAAGAATGCTTTGCCAATGGCTACACCGTATAGCCCGCCGACCAATTCTCCATCCACCCAGGTTTCGACCGAATGCGCTATCCCGCGCTGATGGAGTGCAGTATAGGCTGCAATCATTTCGGGATGTATCCAGGTGCCGGTTTGTTTTTCGCGCGGTGCTGCACAGGCTTGCATGACTTGCGTGAAGGCGCTGTCTGTCCGGATCTGATAATGATTTTTCTTCAACGTCTTGTGCAGTGAACGAGAAATTTTCAATTCTTGCGGAAACAGTACCATTCTTGGGTTCGGACTCCACCAGAGTATGACTTCCTCCTGATTGAACCAGGGAAAAATCCCTTGCCGATAGGCAGAAATCAGGCGTTCTGGCGACAGATCTCCGCCAGCGGCCAGTAAACCATTAGGTTCGATCAGTGCCTGTTCCAGTGGTGGAAAGGGGGTATCGGAAAAGAGCGTGCGAATCATGGCTGAAACAATATCTTCAGGTAAATAATAGCAAATGGTGTTTTCTTGATGCAGATTAAGAGCATCATGTCTGCAATTATCTAGTATCTATCATTAATTAGGGAACTTCGCACGAATCCTTCATGAGCCGCATTGCCGAAAACCGCATGGATACTGGTTTTACGGGTAACCTGCTATGTTGCGCTCGTTGCGAAGGAGGTGACCATTAGGCTGGTATGAATTATTTGGCCCGGATAGTTCTTATTCAATAATAATCAGAAGAGCAGTATTTCAGTTCAGTCCGGGCGTAAATAGCAAGAAAACAGCGCTGCCTTGATATAGATCAAAGTATTTCTCCCGATAGTTATTTAGCATTTGTCGTGCAACATTTGCATATACATAAAACAAGAAAGGAGAACAGGGTGAGTCATAATCCATTCGGAAAGCGTGCTGTATTAAATACTGTGATCGGTGTATTCGGTGCTTCAATGCTGCTGGGTGCGCCACAGACATTTGCCGAAGGTGCATCAACACAGGTTTTGGAAGAGCAGATCAGGTTGCTTGAACAGCAATTGCAATCTATCCGGGGCGAGCTGGATAAGGTTAAGTCCGATACCGTGATACATGAGCAAAAAGTTGATCAAAAATTGCGGGCAGTAGCTTCGGAAGAAAAAAGAGAACACAAGGAGCATGAAATTGAACATGCTGCCCATAAGCACATGCTGTTTTTCCGGGGTGGCTTTGCGCATAGTGACCATCTTCGCAATGGTGTTTCCATCCAGAGTGCTGTAGCTCCTATCGGGATGCAGGATCGAGCAGGCAAGGATGCCTGGTATGTGGGTGCCGGGTTTGATTTCAGTCTGACCAATGATGCTTGGGGAATTATGCCGGGGACCAGTGTATTCGCTGAGCTGATGTTTGAATATAAACAGTACAGCAACAAAGTGAAGGGAAACGTGTTAGCTAATAGCCCGACTCTACTTGCTCCTGATGCACCGTTGAATCCAAATAATGTAACAGTCAGCCAGTTTACGTTGACTGCTGCTCCAAAAATCAAGTTTATGGAAGGCAGTAAATTCAGGCCATGGATTATTCCGGCTGGTCTGGCAATTCATGTGATCAGCCCGCCTTCCGAATCCATCACCGTGCTGGAACCGGGCGTCATGTTCGGCGTAGGCGCTGATTACAACATCTGGAAATCGATGTATGTCGGTGCAGATGCCAGATACCATCTGGCTGGCAAGATTGACGGAGTGGATGTCAGCGGATTTACCGTGGGTGGTTATCTCGGAATCGGGTTTTAAGGCAGGGTAAGCGTTTTTTGATATAGAAATTAGTTAGAAATTGTTTCAATCGTAGTTTGTTTTCTCAGTAGTGACGAGTATTTCTCTCTTCTCGCTTCGAGCAAAATAGGAGCCCAAGCAACAGATTTTGTGACGAAGCCTTTATACCCCGCCTAAGTTTTGGCGGGGTTTTTTTATGAGTGTCAGGAGGACAGGTTAATCTGGTTGCGCAAGGCATCAAGCAGTTTATCGTACAGGCCATTAAAGCTGCCGTTACTCATGATCAAGATATGATCACCTGGTTGTGCCGCAGTAGTAATGGCGCTGATCATGGCAGACAGATCATGGTGAATGTCAGCTTTATTGCTGAGGGAAGTGAGGGCTGAAGCTACGTCCCAGCCCATCTGATGGGCATAGCAGAATACCTGATCGGCCTGATTCAGACTGGCAGCGAGGCTGTCCTGCCAGACACCAAGTTTCATGGTATTGGAGCGTGGCTCCAGCACAGCGAGGATGCGTGCCGAACCAATCTTGTCGCGCAGCCCTGCCAAGGTTGTTTGAATAGCGGTGGGGTGATGCGCAAAATCATCATAGATGTGAATATCATGAATAATCCCGCGCAGCTCCATGCGGCGTTTCACATTTTTAAAGTGGGATAAGGCTTCAATGCCAAGTGGTGCCGGTACGCCGGCGTGACGCGCTGCAGCCAGCGCTGCCAGTGCATTCATGCGGTTATGTTCTCCCAGTAACTCCCAGTGCAATATTCCCTGCGGTTTACCCTGGAAACGGATTGACTGGCTTTGATCGTGTTCCGTGGTGATTTGCCAGCCTTCATCCACCCCGAATTTTTCTACAGGCGTCCAGCATCCTTGATGCAACACGCGCTGCAGGGTTTCATCACAGCCGTTGACAATAATCAATCCATTGCGCGGAACGATGCGGACAAGGTGATGGAACTGACGCTCGATCGCGGCCAGATCCGGGAAAATATCCGCGTGATCAAATTCAAGGTTATTGAGTACCGCAGTTTTGGGCTGATAGTGCACAAATTTGGAGCGCTTGTCGAAGAAGGCGGTGTCGTATTCATCCGCTTCGATGACAAAGAAAGGAGAGAGAGTTTGTTCTCCGTCGATATGCCCCAGACGGGCAGACAGGCCAAAATTCTCCGGGACGCCGCCGATGAGGAAACCGGGGGCAAGTCCGGCGTATTCCAGAATCCAGGCAAGCATTGAACTGGTGGTGGTTTTGCCATGCGTGCCGGCAACGGCAAGCACCCAACGATTATGCAGCAGATGCTGTGCCAGCCATTGCGGGCCGGATGTGTAGGGTAGATGTGCATCGAGAATGGCCTCCATTAACGGGTTGCCGCGTGTGACGACGTTGCCAACTACGAATAAATCAGGCGCCAGCTTAATCTGATCGGTGCTGTAGCCTTCGATCAATTCGATATTTTGATTGCATAACTGTGTGCTCATTGGCGGGTAGACGTTGGCATCGCAGCCGGTGACGGTATGACCAGCAGCGCGTGCCAGTACCGCCAGTCCGCCCATGAAGGTACCGCAGATTCCAAGAATGTGAATATGCATAAATGTTCCGGCAGGGTAATTGTGAAGGAGGCAATCGGTTGAGCGGGTGATTATACGCGAGGCGTGACCGGGGGATGTATCCGTGCTACGCTGGTTTCCGTTAAATTTGGGAAGGGAGGCATGAATGGCGCTTCTGCCATTATATATACCAAAAAACAGACGATTACAGGTTGTGATTGCGGGCGGGGGGTACGCAGGGATTGCTGCGATGACTACGTTACGGCGCTACAACCCTGACGCAGAAATCACGCTGATTGATCCTGGAATCAATCATCTCAAAATCACCCATTTGCATGAAACTTTCCGCTATCCATTATCTGATTTGCTGGTTCCGTATACGGCTTTGGAGCAGCGCTTTGGTTGTCGCCATATTCGCAGTACATTGTCGCTGGATGAATCGATGTTGTGTCAGTGGCAGCAAGATCATTACTTGCAGGCAGGTGATATCCAGGTTCCATTTGATTATCTACTGGTAGCATCGGGTGCAAGGATGGCATGCCGGAGTGATATGGATAGTCACACTACAAAAAATGTATTTGGCCTGGAGGATTTTTTTACTGTTTCCGGCGCTGATCTGCTGAACAGCTTTCTGGAAACGAAAAATAGTGAAAGATCGTATATATCCGTAATTGGCGGGGGAGCAACCGGTATCCAATTTCTGTTTGAGCTGGCCGATTATCTGTATCGCCACCGGATTAATCACGGTCTACGGCTGGTGGATGATAAGGAGCGAGTATTACAACAGTTTCCAAAAGGATTTTCCTGGTATGTGGAAAAACGCATGCTGGAGCTGGATATCGAGTTTTATCCAGCGGCCCACTTTCTGGAGCAGCGTACGGATAAACTTCTGCTGGAAGATAAAACCAGCGGGCGACATTTTGTATTGCCTTCCATTCTTTCGCTGGCATTCACCGGCAACAGACCGGGTAATCTGATCAAAACCAACTTGTTCGGCCAGGTGATGGCAGCTGGCAAGCCACTGGAACATATATTTGCAGCGGGCGATTGTTCGGTTTATCAATCAGTGGGATCGAATACGATGACTGCTCAGTCAGCAGTGCGTAAAGGGAAACTGGCTGCCCGTAATATGTTGCGCCACTCCGGTATGCTCAAGGTGCTTGAGCCGTATCTGCATCGTGATCTCGGTTACGTGGTCAGCCTGGGGCCGAATGATGCAGTAGGTTGGCTGGCGGTCGAAAACAATGTAGTGACAGGTATTCCTGCACAGGTTATCAAGGAAATTGTCGAAGTTCAGTACGATTTGCTGTTGAGCGGGGTGGATACTTATCTGGTGTAGTTTGTTAACACCGACAGAAGAAATCAGATACCGCGCATCATGGCAATGCCGTGCGCGCCATGTTCCTGGGCAATTGCCAGATCGGTCGGCTGTAATCCTCCTAACGCATAAACCGGCAGCGGGTAATCCCGGAGGAGGACAGAAAACTTATCCCATCCCAGTGAGGGAGCTCCCGGATGGCTGAGCGTGGGGTATACGGGACTCAGCGTGACAAAATCAACGCCCAGCTGCTCAGCGCGCTTGAGTTCTTCTGCGTTGTGGCAGGAAGCACCGCACCAGTTAACAGTTGGCCGGGCAGTCAGTGATAGCAATTGAGTTGAAGTCAGATGAATGCCATCAGCCTGCACTGTTTGCGCCAGTGCGATATTCCCGTTGAGCAGTACTGTCACCTGATGATTATTCCGGGCAAGTTGCAATACAGTCTGAACATAGCATTCCAGTTGATCGGGCGGCATAGCTTTTTCACGGATTTGCAGAAGTTTTATGCCACTCTGAAAAGCTTGTCGGATGGATAACAATGATGCTTCCACACCCATTTCAGCTGCACAGGTAATGGCATAGATCGAGGGTAACATCAGGCTGCGCAGAATGGGGATATTGGCCGGAAGCAAAGGAGAAACAGTGACATTGTCGGCGGTTTGCCAGGCGAGCTGCTGCTGTTCACGAGGAGCGGGTTCACCCTGCCAACTGGTTACCCGATAAAATCTGAGTTGTACCATGGCATGCGGGTAACTGAATAGCCGTGTCAGCCATGGCGTGGCTTGGTCGGGGGTAATACCCAGTTCTTCATTCAGTTCGCGTGCCAGTGCCTGAACAGGAGATTCTCCTGTTTCTATTTTCCCCCCGGGAAACTCCCAGTAGCCAGAATAAGGCTTGCCAGTTGGCCGGCAAGTGAGCAGGAAACTGCTATCTGGACGAATAAGAATGGCAACGACGACTTCAACCAACGGTAAGTCGGGCATATTATTTTTGCCCTATTCTGCCTTTGCCAATTTTTGCTGACCTGCCCAATCACGGGCGAATTGGCGAGCAACCCGTCCATTGCGAGAACCTCGTGCCAGCGCCCAGCGAAGCGCTTCCTGCCGGGCCGGGCCGGATAATCTGCTGATACCATGTTGTGAGAGCCAGTGCTGAACAATTTCCAGATATTGCTCCTGATCGAATGGATAAAAAGACAGCCACAGACCAAAGCGTTCTGATAGTGAAATCTTTTCCTCGGTGGCTTCTCCCGGATGGATTTCGCCCTCCACATGCCGGGTTGCCAGATTTTCATGCATGAATTCCGGAATCAGATGGCGGCGATTAGAGGTGGCGTAAACCAGTACATTGTCGGATGCGGTGGAAATGGAGCCATCGAGAATGACTTTCAGTGCTTTGTAACCCGGCTCATCCGCTTCGAATGACAAATCGTCACAATACAGAATGAAGCGCTCCGGACGCTGATCGATGAATTCAACAATGTCGGATAGATCGGTGAGCCCTTGTTTATCTACTTCAATCATACGTAAGCCTCGATCTGCATAGTGGTTCAATAATGCTTTTATCAATGAAGATTTGCCGGTGCCGCGTGCGCCAGTCAGTAATACATTATTAGCTGGGAATCCGGAGACAAACTGCTGGGTATTGCGATCAAGTGCCTGCTTCTGCTCTTCGATATTCAGCAGTTCATTCAGCGTAATCGTATGCGGGTGGCTTATCGCCTGCAAAAAACCGGTATTGCCATGTTTACGCCAGCGAAAGGCGATGTGTGCATCAAGATCAGCGTGCTGTATCCGGGTAGGGAGGATGTCCTCAATGCGCGTTAACAGTTGGTCTAAGCGTTGGAAAAACAGTTCGGAATCATTCATATCAGCTGCGGTAATCGGCATTGATTTTTACGTAATCATAGGAAAGATCACAGGTCCATATTGTGGTGGCTGCATTTCCCCGATTGAGTTTTACCTGAATAGTAATTTCTGGTGCCTGCATGATACGTTGCCCTTCTTTTTCACGGTAGCTGGCAGCACGGCCACCGTGTTCGGCGACCAGGGTATTTTCCAGATAAAGCTGAACAAGATTGACATCCAGATCCTCAATGCCGGCATAACCGATGGCAGCCAGAATTCGTCCCAGATTGGGATCGGATGCGAAGCAGGCCGTTTTGATCAGCGGGGAATGTGCGATGGCATAGGCGACCTTGCTGCATTCTTCCGCTGTCCTGCCACCTTCTACTTGCACGGTGATGAATTTGGTTGCACCTTCGCCATCGCGCACAATCATCTGGGCAAGCAGAATGGCCACTTCGGTAATGGCCGCCTGCAGCGTGATAAATCCCGGGTCGGTTGATGTAGTAATCAGGTTGTGCTTCGCCTGTCCGGTGGCCATTAGGATCAATGCGTCGTTAGTGGATGTGTCGCCATCTACGGTAATGCAGTTGAAGGATTGATTGGCCGTGTGGTGTACCAAATCGTTCAGCAAGGGTTGCGTAATAGCTGCATCCGTAGCGATATAACTAAGCATGGTGGCCATGTTCGGATGGATCATGCCCGAACCTTTGGTGATGCCGGTGATGGTGACGGTCGTTCCGCCCAATTGAATCTGGCGGGAAACGCCCTTGGGCACAATGTCGGTCGTCATGATTGCCTGAGCAGCAGCAAACCAGTTGTCCAGTACCAGGTTTGCCACTGCCTGGGGCAGGCAGGCAGTAATTTTTTCTACCGGCAGTGGCTCCATGATGACGCCGGTGGAAAATGGCAAGATCTGCTGTACCTGGCAGCCAATGAGCCCGGCCAGCGCGGCGCAGGTGGCGTATGCGTGATCAATACCGGATTGGCCGGTGCCGGCATTGGCATTGCCAGTATTGATCACCAGTGCGCGAGTCGGTAAAAGGGCTGCAAGATGTGATTTGGCTACCGTAACAGGTGCGGCACAGAACCGGTTTTTAGTGAAAACACCGGCAACTTGTGTGTTTTCGGCAAGCTTGATGACCAGCAGGTCTTTTCGGCCGGATCGCTTGATGCCTGCTTCTGCCGTCCCCAATGATATGCCCTGGATCGGCAGCAGCTGTTCAGGTAGTAGCGGTGGAATGTTGACTGGCATGAACGAGAGTCTGTGAGAAAAAACGTTATCGTAACCTATCCTGCAGGAAATCGCCGGGTTGCCTGGAATTATTCTATTTATCTAAAACTGAATGGAGTTTCGCGAGTACTTTGTTAAAATAACGATTTTTAGCGGTTTCGGATACATTCTGGATACATCTATGGAATCAACTTTTCTGGTAGACAATATGTTTTTTATCGTGGCGGCAATGCTGAGTGGTGGCATGCTGCTATGGCCGGTGGTTGCACGTAACTCCGTGCGTGATATTGGTACAAAGCAGGCGATCCGGTTGATTAATTATGAAGATGCTCTGGTGCTGGATGTCAGAGATGAAGGTGAGTATGTCGGTGGTCATCCGCCCAATGCTGCCCATATTCCGGTGGAGCAGATAGAAGAACGTTGGCAGGAGCTGGAAAGATTCAAGGATAAACCTGTTGTTATCATCTTTACGCCAGGGCTGCGACCGGGGCGAGCTGGTTCCGTTTTGCGTAAAAATGGTTTTAAACAGGTTTTTAATCTATCTGGTGGCATTGAAACTTGGCAGCGTGAGAATCTTCCATTGGTGAAAAAGTGATGGATGATAACGGCGCGGAAAGAGACAAAATGCCTAAGGTGGTGATGTATGTATCCGGATTTTGCCCCTATTGCACCATGGCAGAAAAATTGTTGCGTGCAAGAGGCGTGGAGGAGATTGAGAAGATCAGAGTGGATCTGCAACCAGGGCAACGAACCGAGATGATGCGGCGTTCCGGACGACGAACGGTTCCGCAGATCTATATTGGACAGACCCATGTTGGAGGGTATGACGATTTGTCAATGCTGGATCGACAGGGTGAGCTGGCCAGTCTGCTGGCTGGCTGAATGTCTGCCGGTATCTGATTGTTATTGGAAGCTGACTTATTTATTTTGATAAATGTATTTAACCGGAATCAACCATGACTGAACCACAGCAGCAGCCCGTTTTTGTTATTGAAAAAGTGTATGTCAAGGATTTATCACTGGAAATTCCCCATGCTCCTCAGGTTTTTCTGGAACGGGAATCTCCCGAGATCAATCTTCAGCTGGCTACCAGTGATAATGTCATAGAAGGGGAGATCCACGAGGTAATTGTGACGGCGACTGTCACGGCGCGCCTGAAGGAAAAGGATAAGGTTATGTTTCTGGTAGAGGCTCATCAGGCTGGTATTTTCCGGATACGTAATGTTCCCGGGAATGAGATTGAGCCAGTATTGGGTGTTCTGTGTCCAAATATTCTGTTTCCCTATCTGCGTGAAACGATCTCGGATACAGTAACGCGAGCTGGATTCCCGCCTGTGATTCTCAATCCGGTTAATTTCGAGGCAATTTATCAGCAGAAGCAGCAGGAAGCGGCTGTATCACAGCCTGATCAGCCTGTGGATAATACAACCAGGCACTGATTCATGAGATTACAGCTATTTCGGGCCGGATTTGTTACCGCTGGCTTGTTGTTTCCATTGTTGTTTTTTTCCTGTAAGGCCATTGCACAGGAAGGCAGTCAAAATGAGTTTCTGTCGATCGCGACGTCGGCAACTATTCTATATGATGCCCCTTCTCTCAATGCCGGAAAACTATATGTGGCGAGTGTAAATCTGCCTCTGGAAGTGGTGGTAAAGGTGGTGGGATGGGTAAAGGTACGGGATTATCATGGATACCTTGCCTGGGTAGAAGATAAAAATCTCAGCCCGAAACGGTTTGTGATCGTCAATGCTTCTGTTGGCAGTGTTTATCAATCTCCGGATCAGAATTCGTCGCTGGTGTTTCAAGCCCGGCAGGATGTGGTGCTGGAATGGCTGGGTGCTGCCGCAAATGGGTGGGTAAAAGTAAAACATCAGGATGGCCAGGTCGGCTATATCAGAACTGATCAAGTCTGGGGTGTATGAATATCACGGTGCTTGGCGCGGGAGCCTGGGGAACTGCGCTGGCAATTTATCTGTCGGCACGTCATCACGTAACGTTATGGACCCGTAATACAGGGCACTTGGCAGAATTGGCGGCGTTGCGCGTCAATCAGCGTTATCTGCCGGGGCAGCATTTGCCGGATTCCATCCATCTCGCTTCTGCGCTGAGTGATGCGTTGGAGCAGGCGGAGCTGGTTCTTGTGGTTGTGCCTGTTGCAGGGTTGCGCGTAACTTTGCAGCGGATAGCTGCTTTGAATCAGTCATTGCCGCTTGTTCTGGGATGCAAGGGATTTGAGGCAGGCACTGCAAAGCTTCCCTGCCAAGTGGTTGAGGATGTTTATTCGGCGGAGATCACTTGTGGCGTATTGTCTGGCCCAAGTTTTGCCCAAGAGGTGGCAATGGGGCTTCCTGCTGCACTGACGCTGGCTTCTGATGATGATGCTTTTGCTAGACGGATTGCCAGTGAGATTCATACTTCAATTTTACGTGTTTATTCCAGCAGTGATGTGGTTGGAGTTGAAGTTGGCGGGGCGCTCAAGAATGTAATTGCAATTGCTGCCGGGATTTCTGACGGACTTGCGTTTGGTAATAATGCAAGAGCAGCACTGATTACTCGCGGGCTGGCGGAAATTACCCGGCTGGGTGTGGCGCTGGGCGGGCATAGGAAAACCTTTACCGGTTTGAGTGGAATTGGAGATCTGATTTTGACTTGTACCGGTGATTTGTCAAGGAACCGTCAGGTTGGGATGATGCTTGCTGCCGGGTGTCAACTGCCAGAGATTTTACTTGAAATCGGACATGTTACTGAAGGTGTGTATACCGTTCGAGAGGCGCACGAAATGGGACGGCAGCTACAAATTGATATGCCCGTAACTCAAGCGGTTTACAGTATTTTGTACGAACAAATCCCGGTTGAGAGTGCAATCAGGAATATGCTTGATCGTGAACCTGGCGCAGAAACAGATTGAGAGCAGATTTTACTGATGTGATACTTTCTCGATTCGGGTGAAACGGGAATTTATCAAAAATGAAGCTGATTTCTGGTTAAACACTTGACCGCCGCAAAACGGCTTGATATAAGGGTTTATACAGAGTTGTCTGTGTAAAAAGAGGTGTTTTCCTGCAACCTAACGAAGCAAAACAAAGGGGAATTTATGAATAAATCTGAACTCATCGAAGCGATTGCTCGTCATGCCGATATTACAAAAGCAGAGGCGGGTAATGCACTGGATGGTGCGTTATCTGCCATTAAGGATGCGCTTAGCAAGAATGACAGCGTCACCCTGGTAGGTTTTGGAACTTTCAAGGTTGGGGAACGGGCTGCCCGTACGGGACGTAATCCGCGTACCGGTGCCGAGATAAAAATCAAGGCAGCTAAAGTGCCCAAATTCACTGCTGGCAAAGCGCTGAAAGATGCTGTAAACTAGCGCTCCTTCGATAGCAAAGAAAAGATGGGTGGGTTCGGGTGCTTAGCTCAGCTGGTAGAGCGTCGCCCTTACAAGGCGAATGTCGGCGGTTCGATCCCGTCAGCACCCACCAACAGCATTATTGGGTAAAGTTATCTTGTAGCTGATCTCTTATTAGAGAGTGTAATACTGGGAGTGGTAGTTCAGTTGGTTAGAATACCGGCCTGTCACGCCGGGGGTCGCGGGTTCGAGTCCCGTCCACTCCGCCATATCTTTACTTTGCGTAATGTCCGGTCATGATGATATAACATCTTTTCCTCCCCCTGTTTTTCCCTGTTTCCTTTTTTTCGGGTATTCGCCGTGTTTGATTTTGTAAACCAAAAGAAGACGATAGTTCAGATCGTGCTTTTTATTGCCCTCTTGCCGTTCTTGTTCTGGGGGCTGGAGTCGTATCAAGGCATGGGTAGTGCGAGTGATGTTGCATCTGTTGATGGTGAGGAAATCAGCCGCCAGGAATATGAGCAGGCTTTACGTAATCAACAGGAAAATCTGCGTAATATGCTGGGGGAAAATTTTGATGCCAGTCTGCTGGACAGCCCGCAGATGCGTATGGCTGTTCTGGAAAATCTAATCCAGCAGAAGCTGTTGCGTCATGAGGCCGGGCGAGTTGGGCTGGCCGTACTGGATTCCCGTCTGACTGCCGAAATTCAGAATATCGCTCTTTTCCACGAGGACGATAAATTTTCGTATGAGCGTTACCGTGAATTGCTTCAGCGCCAGGGAATGTCTCCCGCAATGTTTGAAGCGAGGCTGGCGGGTGATCTTATGCGACAACAGCTGCTGGAAGGTATTACCGGAAGTGTGATCGTCTCCAAAACTGTTGCGGACAGAATAGCCTCACTCAGTGAAACCAAGTACGAGATTAATCGGGTGACAATCAATCCTGAGCAATATATTAATCAGGCTGAACCCGATGAGGCTGCTATTCAGTCATACTATGACAGTCATCGTCAGGATTTCACGTTACCAGAACGGGTTCGGATCGAATATGTTGTGCTTTCTTTGGAAGAATTAGCGAAGCAGGAGCAGATTTCTGATGAGGAAATCAAAAAATATTTTGATGAGCATCAGGATGAGTTTGGTCGGGTCGAGGAACGGAGAGCCAGTCATATATTGCTGACCGTTCCGGTTGATGCAACTGAAGAGCAAAAGGCAGCCATTAAGGCTAAGGCAGAACAAATTCTAGAACAAGTAAAGCAGGATCCGGACAAATTTCCAGAATTGGCTAAGGAGTTGTCAGAAGATCCGGGTTCGGCGAAAGCAGGCGGAGATCTTGGTTTCTTTGCACGTGGCTTGATGGTCAAAGCCTTTGAGGATACGGCGTTTGAGATGCAGCTGGATGAAATACGCGGCCCGGTAGAAACTCCGTTTGGTTTTCACATTATCAGGCTGACCGCAGTGAAAGATGCGAATGTGGCTAAATTTGATGAAGTCAAGGAAGGCATCAGACAAACGCTCCAGCGTCAGAAGGCTGCTGACAGATTTGGTGAGCTATCCGAAGATTTCAGCAATATTGTTTATGAGCAGAGTGATACATTGCAACCTGTAGCGCAGATGTTTAATCTGTCTGTTCAGCAAAGTGACTGGATTGATCGTAATTCGAAGGAGCCGTCAGTTATTGCCAATGAACGTATGCTTCAGGCGATATTTTCGGAGGGCGCTATTCGTGACCATTACAATACCGAGGCGATTGAAGTGGCTCCTGATACCTTCGTTTCGGCCAGAGTACTTGAGCATCGTCCCGCCAGTGTGCAATCAATCGGACTGGTCAAGGATAAGATTATCGAACTTCTAAAGCAGCAAATCGCAGCTGCAACCGCCGAGGAAGAAGGCAAACAGAAGCTTGCCAAATTGCAGGCAGGAGAGACTGATGAATCCCTGGAATGGGGAGAGCCAGTGGAAATTTCCTATACTCAGAAAAGAGGGAGTGATGAAGAGATGCTACACGCACTTTTTCAAACAGATGTGGAAAAACTCCCTGCTTATACTGGAGTCAAGACCAAGAAGGGTGGTTTTGACCTGATCCGGATCAATCAGGTGAAAGTACCAGCTGCTGAAAGTGGATCATCCCAATATACTATGCTCATCAATCAGTTGCAGCAGGTACACGGTCAGGAAGAATTAAACGCCTATCTTGCTGGCCTCAGGCAACGCTACGAAGTAAAAATCAAGCCAGTTGAGGAGAATGACTGATAAGAAGAGCAGTAGTAGCCTGCAGGCTACTACTGCTCATCAGTGTCCAGATTAAATGCGACGGTATTGAATCCAGCATCAACATAGGTAATTTCGCCGGTAATACCACTGGCCAGATTGCTGCAGAGAAAAGCAGCTACGTTACCAACCTCCTCGGTGGTCACATTTCTTTTCAAGGGTGCAACTTTCTCGGCATAACCTAGTAACCTGCCAAAATTACCAATTCCTGCTGCCGCCAGCGTTTTAATTGGACCGGCTGAGATGGCATTCACCCTGATCCCTTGTTTACCAAGACTTGACGCCATGAAGCGAACGTTAGCTTCCAGGCTCGCCTTGGCCAACCCCATCACATTATAGTTCGGCATCACACGCACAGCGCCGAGATAGCTGAGTGTCAGCAAAGCGGCCGATCTTCCCTGCATCAGCGGCAGGGCAGCTTTTGCCAGTGCAGCAAAGCTGTATGAACTGATATCATGTGCAATATGAAAGGCTTGCCGATCGACGTTTTCCAGATAATCACCAGTCAGAGCGGCGCGTGGAGCGAAGGCGATGGAGTGCACGATTCCATCCAGTCCATCCCAATGGCTCGCCAATTCACTGAAACAGCGGGTAATTTCTTCATCTTGGCTGACATCACAACGAAACAGCAGGTCGCTGTTAAATTCGGCAGCTAGCTTGCCAACGCGCTCGCGTAAATCTTCTGATTGATAAGTAAATGCCAGTTTGGCCCCTTCGCGATGCATCGCCTTGGCAATGCCGTAAGCAATGGATCGGTTGCTAAGCAGGCCTGTAATCAGAATTTGCCGGTCAGCTAGAAATCCCATAATCGAAAACTCCAATTAGTATTTGTTTGTCTTAAAACGTGCCTTGGCCGTATGAGGTTTTTTTACGGTTTAGCTTGCTGGATTGCTGTCCTTGTATAACATGTAGTGCGCATTGTATCACCGCTCATGGGCTCCGTCTTTCTGGGCAATGTCCCTTGCAATCTTGCTGGATGAGCCTTGATTCAATTGACGGGTTGTCTGGTATGATAAACCGATCTCTGGTTGCAGTTCGCTACAGAATATATGTTGCTGAATGATATATCCTGGCTGAACGGTTTCCAAAGCTTTCCTGGCCGATTTTCCGGTTCCTTTCTTCTCCATCAGCGCTATGACTTCTTCAACAATATCAGCAGTTTCAGAAGCAGTACAAAGAAAGATTATCAACGCCATTGCGACAGAGCTCAGTGTTGCGCCACAGCAGGTCAGCGCAGCGGTAGCCTTGCTGGATGATGGCGCAACCGTGCCTTTTATCGCGCGATACCGTAAGGAAGCAACGGGCAATCTGGACGATACACAACTGCGTCTGCTGGAAGAACGATTGATCTATCTGCGCGAGCTGGAAGAACGGCGGCAGGTCATCCTGACCTCGATTGGGGAGCAGGGAAAACTCTCCGATGAATTGCGCTACATAATCGAACAAGCTGCAACCAAGCAGCTGCTGGAAGATATTTATTTGCCCTACAAACCGAAGCGTCGAACACGGGCACAGATCGCGCGTGAGGCCGGGCTGGAACCCTTGGCAGACACTCTTCTGACAGATCCGACGTGCGACCCAGAACAGGAAGCCGCAAACTATATCAAGGTGGTGTCAGCAGCCGAAGGAGTAGAGGCAATCAATGTTCCCGATGTAAAAACAGCACTGGAAGGTGCGCGTGATATTCTGGCTGAACGTTTTGCGGAGACAGCGAAGCTGCTCGCCATTCTGCGCAATAAACTTTGGCAGGAAGGCGTGGTGACTTCAGTGGTTGTTGCCGGTCAGGAAATGTCGGAGGAAGAAAAATTCCGTGATTACTATGCTTATGCCGAGCCAGTGCGCTTGATTCCCTCACACCGCGCGCTGGCATTGTTCCGTGGCCGGGCACTGGGAGTGCTTAGAATTGATCTGGACCTGGATGAAACTTCTCGTGAAGTAATTCCACATCCTTGTGTTGCCATGATTGCTGCACATTTCAAAATCGAAAATCGTGGCCGGAAAGCGGATAAATGGTTGGGGGATGTTTGTCAGTGGGCCTGGCGTGTCAAAGTGC
The DNA here is from genome assembly GCF_055387135.1 of Nitrosomonas sp. TNE100. Taxonomy (NCBI): domain Bacteria; kingdom Pseudomonadati; phylum Pseudomonadota; class Betaproteobacteria; order Nitrosomonadales; family Nitrosomonadaceae; genus Nitrosomonas; species Nitrosomonas sp. TNE100. The sequence goes on from NZ_AP040997.1 coordinate 561,810, forward strand.
ATCCGCATCTCACTGCGGAACTGTTGTTGCAGGTGCGCGAGGCAGCAGAAACTGAAGCAATCAGGATTTTTAGCCGCAACCTGCGTGAATTGCTGCTAGCCGCTCCGGCGGGGCCCAAAGCTGTACTCGGGCTTGATCCGGGTTATCGTACTGGCTGTAAAGTGGCTGTGGTCGATGCCACTGGGAAATTGCTGGAAACGACGACGATTTATCCGCATCAGCCACAAAGTAACTGGCAGGGTTCACTGGCAAGCATCGTGCAACTGGTGCTCCGGCATGGTGTTGAGCTGATTTCAATTGGGAACGGGACAGCGAGCCGGGAAACCGATAAATTAGCCACCGAGGTCATTCGGCTGGTGGCAGAGCAACACCCCGAATTGAAGTTGATCAAGCTTGTTGTCAGTGAAGCAGGTGCCTCGGTTTATTCAGCTTCTGCACTGGCTGCTGCAGAATTTTCCAATCTGGACGTAAGCTTGCGCGGCGCGGTTTCCATTGCCAGACGTCTGCAAGATCCGCTGGCAGAACTGGTCAAGATCGAACCCAAATCAATCGGTGTTGGTCAGTATCAGCATGATGTAAACCAACGTACTCTGGCGCGATCACTGGCTGCTACGGTTGAGGATTGTGTTAATGCGGTTGGTGTGGATGTCAATACCGCATCAGCACCTCTGTTAGCACAAGTTTCCGGCCTTAATCGCGTACTTGCCCAGAATATCGTCAGCTATCGCGATGCTCATGGTCGGTTTCCAAATCGGCGAACGATTCTCAAAGTGCCGCGTGTGGGTGAAAAAACATTTGAGCAGGCAGCGGGCTTTCTGCGCATCAACGACGGGGATAATCCATTGGATCGTTCCGCTGTTCACCCGGAAGCCTATCCGGTGGTGGAGCGCATTCTGGCGCGTTTGAGTAAAGGAATCGGGCAGGTAATGGGGCATCCGGAAACACTCAAAGGGCTTACTGCTGAAGAATTTACCGATGAAACCTTCGGTTTGCCAACTGTGCGCGATATTCTGTCCGAGCTGGAAAAGCCTGGCCGTGATCCGCGCCCGGAATTTAAAACCGCTACCTTTCAAGAAGGGATTGAATCACTGACTGATCTGCAATCCGGCATGATTCTGGAAGGCGTTGTGACTAACGTGGCTGCGTTTGGAGCATTTGTTGATATTGGCGTGCATCAGGATGGTCTGGTGCACGTTTCCTCACTGGCAAACAAGTTCATCAAGGATCCCCACCAGATTGTTAAGCCAGGACAGATCGTCAAAGTCAAGGTGCTGGCAGTGGATACCGTACGTCAGCGTATCAGTCTAACCATGCGGATTGATGATGTGCCTGAAGCAACCGAACAGCCTAAAATACATACAGTACATAAAGAAACAGGTAAAGACAACCGCCAGCCCCGGCGTGCTTCTCGTCAACCACAGGTTGCATCCAGAGTAGATAAATCCACATCTGTCAGTGCACTGGCTCTTGCACTGGCGCGGGCGAGGGAAAAGAAATAAAGCTGGATCTATGAGAGAAAAGATAACTTATACGCATGGATACCACGATTCAGTGCTGCACTCGCATAGAAATCGTACTGTCGAAAACTCTGTTGGCTATATTAAAGACAGGATTATCCCCGGGAAAAATTTACTCGATATTGGGTCTGGTGCTGGCACTATTACCGTTGATTTTGCCAGACGGTTAGCGCCTGGCCAGGTTACTGCTGTAGAAATAACTGCTTTAGCACTTGAGTTGACCAAAGCAGAAGTTGAGCGGCAGCATCTGGAAAATGTGAATTTTTTGGTTGGTGATGCCACCACGCTGGGGTTACCCGACAATAGCTTCGATATAGTACATGCGCACCAGGTCCTGCAGCATGTGGGCAATCCTGTACAGGCGCTCCGTGAAATGAGGCGTATCTGTAAGCCTGATGGAATCGTGGCAGTTCGGGATAGTGATTATGGTGGGTTTATCTGGTACCCCATGATTCCTGCACTTGATCAATGGATGAAATACTATCAGGAGGTGACCCGAAGTAACGGTGGAGAGCCTGATGCTGGTCGCTATTTACTCTCTTGGGCGCAACAAGCCGGGTTTACAGAAATCAAATCAACCTCCAGTACTTGGTGTTTATCCACTCCGGGTAGTCGTGCCTGGTGGGGTAGTATGTGGGCAGATCGAATTTTGAAATCGGACATAGCTGATCAGCTTCGTAATGACGGCATTGCAACAGAACAGGATCTTGAGTGCATAGCACAGGCCTGGCTGGCCTGGGCTGCCAAAGAGGACAGTTGGATGTCCATTGTCCATGGAGAAATAGTTTGTTGCCCTTGAATTACCAAAAAATTTCTTTCAGGAGACTTACGTCTCCGATATGCGCTCAATCACGCAGTACGGACAAGAAATTATGCGACTATAAATTGACAGAGTTATTGATCAGTATCAGACATTACAGCATGTTGCGTTTTGCAATATTGACCATTTACTTTGCGGTGTCTGGTGGGCTGTTAGTTAAATTTTTCGATTCTGGTTTCTCTCAACATTATCCTGAATTGCTCTGGTTATTTCAGGTTGGCGGGGGAACTGTCACCATTGCATTTTTCATATATGAAATTGTTCTGGATGATAATTTAAGAAGGTTATGGAAATCTGTTGCCGCGACTGTCAGAAAAAAGGATGATGTCTTGTTAAGCCATCGCCAGTGCTGGAAAAACATTTTGGTTCCGGTTGCAACGTATGGAATTTTTATTGGGACACTCGTTTTCTGGCTAGGTATCGCTTAGGAACACTATCCCTGTAATTAATTGTGCATTGGAGTGTGCATGGTGAAATCCATGTTTCACGGAAGGTGTATCGCAGCACATCATTGATGGTGATAAGGAGATTTAGTCTACAAAGCCACCATGATAATAACCGGTTTGCCATTATTCTTCCGGCCAGCGTATGGCAAACTGTTCCAGTAGAATATTCTTCAATTTATCGGATGGAACATGGTGCGCTATTACGCGACCATCTGGATGACGATGCCTGAATTCTCCATCCAGTAGTGAAAGACGTCCACCATTGGGCAGAGCGCGCGCAGCCATGATCTGTTTTGTAAAACTGGATTCCGGATATGTGCTGGTGTACCAGTTGGCTACTTTCTGATCGCTGGCTGGCATTTCTTCACCCCAGAATTCGTATATGTCCAGCCAGTGGTTATCTGTCCAAACCTGATGAAACCAGCGCCCAGCCTCATGCATCAGCCGGCGGCGATCATGCAATGTATCCTGCTCCAGATTTTCCTGCCACAGCAGAGCCTGTGTCAGCGAATAGCCACCTACACCAACATCGGTCAGCCATTGCTGACCACCCAGCTCGACGCTGATAAACAGGTGGGTACGTGCTGGCATCTCCAAACGATCGGTTACTCGCAGGCGTACCCGTGCCGCCAGCGGTCGTGCCTTGAACCCAAGTTGTAAGAGAATCTGTAGAAACAGACCATTTTGCTCGAAACAGTATCCGCCGCGCTTTGCCAGAACCAGTTTATTAAACAGAGCTTCTGTTTCCAGATGGATCGGTTTTTTCAGAAATACATCTAGATTTTCAAATGGTATCGTCTGCGTATGTGCGCGAGTCAAAGCATGCAATACCTCCAGTGTATTTTCTACCGCACCCTGATAGCCAATCCGTTCGAAGTATTGTGATAAACAGACAGGTGGTTCTTTGTTCATTTTTGATAAAAATCGGTGTATCATAAAGAAAAAATGTGCTGGCCTGACAGCAGGAACTGGTTTCTAGTAACAATACTCAGCCTGGTTGAAGTATGCTCGGAGAAGCCATCCTGTAAAAATACCGGAAATGCTTACAGATTGGTATCGGTTATGACTGCTGGCCTGATCCCGCTGTACTTTACCTGAGCATGCTTGCCAAGCGCGACGATCACAACTACGAGTGTAGCCACCAGCCAGGTGGTGAGGTCCGCACGCTCTCCCAATAGCAATACTGATGCAATAATGGTTAGAAATGGCTGCAATAGCTGGGTCTGGCTGACTTTTGAGATTCCACCCAAAGCGAGCCCGTGATACCAGGGAAAGAAGCCGAGATATTGGCTGATGACCGTGAGATAAATAAATCCAATCCAGGATTCCATAGGTAGGTTCAACGTGGTAGGCGCGTAAAGTACGGTCGGGATGATTAGGACGGGAAAGGAAAAAACCAGCGCCCATGAAATCACCTGAGGCCCGCCTAACGATTTGGATAGCCTCGCGCCTTCTGCATAACTGACGCTGGCACAAATCACTGACCCGAAAAGCGCGAGGTCGGCCAGATGAAGCTTGCCACCAGCCTGATTCAGTGAATAGCCGACTACCACTGCCGCGCCTATCAGTGCAAATAGCCAGAATTTGCCAGATGGGCGCTCGCCTGAAAACAGGGCGGCTGCAACTGCGGTTGCCAGTGGAAAGATGCCGAGAACAACGCCACCATGTGACGCATCAACATAACAAATTGCCCAGGCAGCTAGTAATGGAAAGCCAATCACCGCGCCGAGAGCCACAATTACCAGGCCTTTCACCTCTTCGCGGGTTGGCAGGCGCTGGCGGGTGAGCCATAGAAAAATAGCCGCCAGCAAAGCAGCCCCCGCCCCCCGGCCAAGTGCTACAAAAACCGGGTCAAGTGCAGTAACTGCTGCGCGCATGGCTGGCAGCGTGAGTGCAAAGAAAACTACAGCAATAAATCCATAGAAATAGCCAAGATTCTCGTTACGCGTGTTTGTCATGAAGATCTCGATCAAGATAGGAAGAAGTTCCGGGATGACAGATCTACACCCCGGTGCATGCACTTGTCTGGTGGTTATTCGGAGAGATCAGACAAGTTTGATCAACCCCGGGTAAAGCGCTACCAGTGCCAATGTCAATATCTGCAGCAGGATGAACGGGATAACACCCCGGTAAATATCAAGAGTGGTGATGGATGGCGGTGCAACACCCCGCAGGTAGAATAATGAAAATCCAACTGGCGGAGTGAGGAAAGAAGTTTGTAGATTGAGCGCGACCAAAATACCAAACCAGAGTGGATCAATTCCCAGCTTGATCAGTAGAGGGGTGATCATGGGAATAAAAATATAGGCGATTTCAACAAAATCGAGAAAAAATCCCAGCAAGAAGATGATTAACATCATCAGCAGAATGAATCCCCATTTACCGCCTGGTAAATGGGGCAACAGTAGTTCGGCCGCTTCATCACCACCGGTATAGGTAAACACCATTGAAAAGAATGTAGCACCTGCCAGGATGGTAAATACCATGGTTGTGATCTTAGTGGTTTCCATGGCAACCTGGTGCAGCATGCTGATTTTGAACTTTCCGTTCAGCATGGCCAGAATGATTGCACCGACCGATCCCATCGCAGCTGACTCAGTCGGCGTGGCAATACCAATGATAACTGTTCCCAGTACAATTATGACCAGGGACAAAGCCGGGATGATTGTTTTGAAGGCGTGCCAATATTGCTTGATGAGGGAGCCACTTTTGTTGGGTATAGGAGGGGCTGCTTCTTTTCTGAACCAGGCAAGTATCAGGCAATAAATGATATAAATGACGACCAGCAGCAGGCCAGGTACCAGTGCCGCTCGGAAAAAACTGCCGACCGGCCTTTGTAGTACGTCGCCCATGATAATCAGCACAATCGAAGGGGGAATAATTTGCCCCAACGTGCCCGATGCGCAAATTACCCCGGTAGCCAGCCGCTTGTCATAACCGTATTTCAGCATGATAGGCAGGGCGATCAATCCCATGGTAATGACTGAAGCGCCTACCACGCCGGTGGCCGCTGCCAGCAGCATCCCTACGATGACAGTTGATACCGCCAGACCACCCCGGATACGACCAAACAGGGAACCCATCGATTCCAGCATACTTTCCGCAATGCCGGATTTTTCCAGGATCAGCCCCATGAAAATGAACAGTGGTACCGCCATCAGGGTGACACTGGTCATGATTGAATGCATGCGCTCGGCGACCATCAGGAACAGATGCAATCCCTCGAAATACAGGCCATAGAAAAGTGCTACGCCACCAAAAGTAAAAGCAACCGGAAAGCCGAAAGCCAGCATGATCAGGCAAACCAGGAACATGGACAGCGCAATCATTTGGCAATGGCTCTGGTGAATATTCTGTCTGAGAGTGACAGAATGGCGGTCAGAAAAACTATCCGGACAAGGCTTGACAAGATCATGATTCTTTCTGCTGTGGGGCGGCGTAATCAGTCAGAGGTGGGTTATGTTTTTCCGCCAGCAGCCGCAGATTACGCAAGATTTCTGCCAGTGACTGAATCAGTACCAGACCATAGCCAATTGGTAGTAATGCCTTGAATGCAAAGCGGTAGGGCAGCCCGCCAGGATCGCTGGATGTTTCCTGTAACTGATAGGAATAACTGACGAAATCCCAGGAGCTGTAGAGAATTAGCGTACACATGGGGATGACAAAAATAAGATAACCGCAGATATCGATGATTGCTTTGCGGCGTGGTTTCAGATGGGCGTAAATGATATCTACCCGTACATTGGCGTCTTCTCGCACAACGTAAGCGGCACCCAGCAGGAATATTGCTGCGAACAGGTGCCATTCCAGTTCCTGCATGGCGATTGAGCCGCCGTGAAAAAAGTAGCGTGTGATGACATCAGTGAACACCACGCCGATCATTAGCACGCACAGCCAGCCTGCCAGCCAGCCTGTTGCGCCGGAAATCCTGTTAATCAGGCGTTCCAGTTTGCATAAGATTTCCACTTTGAATCCTTTCAAGGGGATGGGACAGTCGTTGATTTTCCAGTGGTTCTGGCGATATTTTATGTGCTGATAGCTTAATGTCCTGCGATGATCATGCGTTCAATCAGCAGCGAACCACAGTGGCGTGAGCCGCGCACGATGATATCGTCACCAACGGCAACAATACCGGACAACATTTCCTTCAGATTTCCGGCAATAGTGATCTCCTCAACGGGGTAGCTGATCTCACCGTTTTCCACCCAAAATCCGGCGGCGCCCTGGGAATAATCTCCAGTGACGAGGTTGACACCATGGCCAAGCAATTCAGTAACCAGTAACCCTTTATTCATTTTTTTCAGTAGAGCATCGAACGGCAGTGATACATCGTTTTCCAGGATCAGATTATGATTGCCACCGGCATTACCAGTGGAACGCATACCAAGTTTACGCGCTGTGTAGCTGCCCAGAAAATACCCTTGCACGATACCGTTTTCCACCACCTTGCGCGGATGAGTCGCCACCCCTTCATCGTCAAACGCACAGCTTGCCAGACCTTTTGGCAGGTGCGGCAACTCACTGATCTGAATGGTTGCAGGAAATACCTGTTTGCCGATGCTGTCCAGCAGAAAGGAGGATTTGCGATAAAGGCTGCTGCCACTGATTGCCTTGACAAAATACCCCAGCAGACCGGAAGAAATAGTTGATTCAAACAGCACCGGCACTTCGCAGGTAGCAATTTTTCTGGCACCGAGGCGTGCCAGGGTGCGCATACCGGCTTTTTGGCCTATTTCCTCAATGGCTTCGAGATCGCTGGCCGCACGCGCAACGCTGTACCAGTAATCGCGCTGCATGTTATTTTGTTCCCCGGCAATGACCGCGCAGCTGATGCTATGGCGAGATAGTGGATAACCCGCATTGAAGCCATGACTGTTGGCATATACAAACCGGGAAGCACCGGCCGATACACTTGCGCCTTCCGAATTGGTGATACGTTTATCTGTTGCCAGTGCTGCGGCTTCACACCGGCGTGCCAGCTCAATGGCTGTTTCAACAGACAGTGACCACGGGTGATAGAGATCAAGGTCAGGGAAAGAAGTCGCCAGCAGATCCTTGTCAGCGAGTCCCGCATAAATATCGTCAGCCGTGTATCGGGCAATCGACAGAGCGGCAGAGATGGTTTCGCGAATGGCCTGTGGAGAAAAATCCGAGCTGCTAGCATTGCCCCGCTTATGTCCAATATGAACGGTGACAGATAGCCCTTTGTCGCGTGTATATTCAATAGTCTCCACTTCCCCCTGGCGCACGGTGACGTTCTGGCCAGAGCCATCGGAAACATGCATCTCGCATGCGTCGGCACCTCCTTTTTTGGCAAGTGTTAGCACATCATTTGCAATTTGCTGCAGGGTCTCGTAGGGGTAGGTGAATGGCTGCAGCGGTTCCGGATAATTAGAATTATTCATGTAATTGGGTTGGAGACGGTTTATCAGAGCATTGAAAACAGATCCGTTTTCAGATCAGGGCTGATCCGGCCGAAAACGGAACAAAAGAAGAATGATCGTTACAGCTACAGGTTGCTTAGTGGTGATCGAAGGTGGTTTTGAATCCATCCATGTGGCATGGACATTACTCTTCAGTGTGCCATGCTTATTACTAAGGTTCCCTAAAGCGGGTTATGATACCAGTTTCTTGACTGTTCCCGATACGTGTGACTGTGCCCAACCATCAGCAGGATATTTCCGACTCCGACCTTGAATCCCGGCCGAGTAAGACCCGTCTTAAACAAGAAATGCATGCTTTGCAGGTGCTGGGTGAGCGGCTGGTTGAGCTTGAACCGGCCAGAATAACCGAGTTGGATCTGCCAGAAAAACTGACAGACGCACTGCTTGAAGCCCGCAGAATAACCAGTCATGGTGCGCGTCGCCGCCAGATGCAATTTATTGGCAAGCTGATGCGTGCAATTGATCCTGTGCCTGTTCAGGAAAAATTGGATGCGTGGCAGCATTCCAGCCTGAAGCATACTGCATGGCTGCATCAACTGGAGCGATGGCGTGATCGCCTGATCAGCGATGAGGCGGCTGTGACTGAATTCGTGCAAAGCTATCCACAAACTGATGTCCGGCAGTTGCGTACCTTGTTGCGCAATGTTGAAAAGGAAAAACTGGCAAACAAACCTCCTAAAAGTTTTCGTGCCTTGTTTCAACTATTGCGACAGATTATTCCGGAAATATCGGCGTAGGTGTGTCATTGGGCTGGATTGCTTGCCATGACTAAAATACCACCTTTGCGAACATTGCAGGTGTGAAGTAATCGAGCAAGTTTTGAAAAATTATTTTTAAAATTGCTGAAAATGAGCGAAAAATTCGGATTTGTCTATTGATTTGAAGGAGATTAGCAGATGCGGTTGAGATGGATTGTATGTTCAGTATTTTTGATGTTGATGGTTTTGCCTATGACATCATCGAGTGCCCAGCCAGCTGGCACCAATGCAATAGCGGCGAAGTGCAAAGGCTGTTTGTGCCCGGGTGATCCCTGTCAACTTTGCCGGTTGCCACCGCATACGGATGATCCGATTCCTGAAAATGAGCCAGCAACCTGTCGTGCTATTCGGGAAGCTGTTCCACCAGCGTCATTTCAACCAGGAGAAAATGAATATTTTTCTAATCTGGATAAATCGACCATGATGTGTATTCGCAGTGGTGGTGATGTCATTCCGAACACGCGCCGTGCACCAGGCTATCCGGCACGGGTTTATTGCAAACCGGATCTCACACGGCGTTGAGAATTTATTTACCACTATCATCGCATGAGAATTATCACTTTGAACCTGAACGGCCTGCGTTCAGCAGCCAGCAAAGGGCTTTTCGACTGGCTGCCTCAACAGGAGGCGGATGTAATCTGTGTGCAGGAATTAAAGGCACAGCAGAATGATATTAACGGTGTGATGCGCACACCGGATGGCTATAGTGGTTATTTTCACTGTGCTGTGAAAAAGGGTTACAGCGGGGTCGGTATTTATACCCGTCATGCACCTGATCAGATTGTGGAGGGAACCGGTATTGCGGAAATCGATGCAGAAGGGCGCTTTTTAAGAGTGGATTTCGGAAATCTGACGGTTATTTCAATTTATCTTCCTTCCGGCTCCAGCGGGGAACATCGCCAGGCTGCCAAATTTTTCTTTATGGAGCATTTTTTTCCTCTGTTGCAATCATTGGCGGAAGGTGGTCGCGAAGTGCTGCTGTGCGGGGATTGGAATATTGCGCATAAGGAAATTGATCTCAAAAACTGGCGTTCCAACCAGAAAAATTCTGGATTTTTACCGGAAGAACGCGCCTGGCTGTCTACTGTATTTGACGAGTTAAAACTGGTGGATGTGTTCCGCACAATCAATCCGGAGCCGGATCAATATACCTGGTGGTCCAATCGCGGTCAGGCGTGGGCAAAGAATGTCGGCTGGCGAATAGACTACCAGATTGCTACACCGGGTCTGGCGAGCACAGCAACGGGGGCATCAATTTATAAAACAGAACGTTTTTCCGACCACGCTCCTCTGCTCATCGATTACGACTTCAATCCATGAAATTGGATGCATGCATCGGCTGGTTGCATGCGCTGCGTATCTATACTCACCCGAGAGTACTGGGCATGCTGGTGCTTGGGTTTTCTGCGGGCTTGCCGCTGCTGCTGGTATTGGGCACGTTATCGTTCTGGCTGCGTGAAGCGGGTATTGACCGGACAACCATCGGTCATTTGAGCTGGGTGGGCCTGGCCTATGGCTTCAAGTGGGCCTGGGCGCCGCTGGTGGATCGGATGCCGTTACCGCTGCTCACTCGCTGGCTGGGACGCCGCCGCGCCTGGCTGTTTTTGTCACAGCTTTTGATTGGTGGTGCGTTGATCGGTATGGCCAATACTGATCCGGCTGGAGATTTATCGCGCGTGGTGATTTTTGCACTGATCGTGGCTTTCGCTTCGGCTACCCAGGATATTGCGCTGGATGCCTACCGGATCGAGGCAGTTGCCTTGCGGTTACAGGGTGCGATGGCGGCAACCTATCAGGCGGGTTATCGTCTGGCGATGATTCTGGCTTCAGCGGGAGTGCTGTGGATTGCCGCAGCATTTGATGTTTCCCCGGGAGAATATAGCGCCTTATCCTGGCAAATAGCATATTTATTCATGGCGGGTTGCATGCTGATCGGGGTCATTGCCACGTTGATCATCCGTGAACCGGATGTGCCAGTTGGTCAGTCAGCTATTGTGGATGAAATACAGGTAAAGGTAGCGCTTGCCGGTTTGCACCCGGATGGATTGCCAGCTCAGCTGCTTGCCTGGCTGTATGGTGCAATGATTGCGCCGTTTCGTGATTTTATCGTGCGCTATGGCTACCACGCACTGCTGATTCTGGCGTTGATTGCCATGTACCGGATTTCAGATGTAGTGATGGGCATCATGAGTAACCCGTTTTATGTGGACATGGGCTATACCAAGGACGAAGTGGCCACGATTTCCAAAGTGTACGGCGTGCTGATGACCATTCTGGGTGCCGGGATCGGCGGTGTGCTGATTGCGAAAACCGGTGTGATCCGTACCCTGTTTTTGGGGGCGGTACTGTCCGCAGCCACCAACCTGCTGTTTGTGTGGCTGGTGGGCAGAGGCCATGATGTCGGCGGACTGATATTCACCATTTCAGCCGACAATCTTTCAGCAGGCATAGCCTCCGCCGCTTTTGTCACTTATCTTTCGGGGTTGACACATACCGCCTATTCGGCCACTCAGTACGCACTGTTCAGTTCAATCATGCTGCTGCTACCAAAATTTATCGCCGGTTTCAGCGGCGAATTTGTTGATGCTTACGGCTACGCGGTATTTTTCACCGGTACTGCTCTGCTAGGCGTACCGGTATTACTGTTAGTGTGGAAAGTGGGGCAAATTGACCATGCTGGATCAGTGAAAAATAACTTGCAAAAAGAGTAGGTAAATAGCCAGCCTTCCGGTCATAGGTAGTCTGGGCAATTTGGGTTTGGGTATCCATGGCATCAATCGTGGCGATGCAGCCCTCAAGAGCCAGCGTCTGCGGCAGCGACGGCATCTGAGCCGAGCATCGGCAGAATGCTGCCAACCCAGCGACGGGGTGCTACCTTAAATTCCTCCAGGCAGATCAGCCAGAAGAGACGGTCCAAGGTGTCGTGTAGAGGGTGAGCTTGAGATACTGTCGAAGCCAATCCAGCTTCTCGTTCGCCCAGGCCAGTATCTCATTGATCGTAATTACCAGCACTTTAACCAGATCATGCCGACTTTTCCGCTGCCGAGGATCCGTGATTGATACAAAAACATCTGCCAGACGCAGCTTGCCTTCCGTCTCTATAGGATACCCAAAAAACAGAAAACTACACAAATCAACCTTCTGTGAACAAAGATTTTGTAGCTGATTAATCGTAAACATCTATTTCAGACAGTCAACAACATTGGCATTCGTACGATTACCCTGCATTGGAGAATATGACCCCGTAAAAATTTGAGAAAAGTGCTTAACTATGTGGTCGACTATTGCTTGGCAGGAACAGTTTTCACCGGCGTTGCTATTGAAGTGTGAGAGACAGTTGTTATCGACAAACAAATAGTAGGCCTGCATGACAATCGACTGCTATATGGGTGTCATGCGCTCAGCAAGATTAGCCATAATCCAGATGGTGCCAGCCACCATGATGATCAACAGCGAAGTAGAAAACAGGACCAATAACAGATCCTCACGCTTGCGTTTGCGGTCAAGGTGCAGGAAGTAGCGAAAGTGCACCACGGTCTGCACCAATGCCAGCACCGCGATAGTTATTAACAACGGGTCACGTGCCATGGCTTGCCACTGTACCAGCGCAAAGGGTACCAGCGTGAGACCAAGCGCTAGACCAAACCCCCACACGTAAGACATGAAATCACGCCGCTCATTGGCCGTGAGCGCGTTGGTCGCGGATGTCCGGGTAACAATAGGTTCACTCATGCCAACCCCGCCAGATAAACTACTGAAAAAATAAAGATCCAGACAATGTCCAGAAAATGCCAGAACAGTGCCAATCTGAGTAGCCCTAGCTTGGTCTCACTATCCAGGCCATGAACGGCGATTTGCCCCAGCATGCAAACCAGCCAAATGCAACCTGCCATCACATGCAAGCCATGCAGCGGCACGAGACCAAAGAAGCCCGATAAAAAGCCGCTTTGCGTGGGCAGGCCGTCGGCAGCAAACATGGCACGAAAATCATTCAGTTCCATTCCCAGGAAAACTATGCCAAGCACCAGTGTGATCAGCAGCCAGCCGACCAAGCGTGATGTCGGGTGTTTGTATTTCATGGCGATTGACGCCATACCGAACGTAAAGCTGCTCGTCAGCAACAGCAGTGTTTCAATGAAGATGGGACCCAAGTAGTACAGTTCGCGCGGGCCAGGGCCGTCTGCAGTACCTTGCAGCAAGGTGGCGTAGGTAGCAAAAGCCATTCCGAAAATAATGGCGTCGCTCATCAGGAATACCCAAAAGCCAAACACAGTTGCTTCGGCCTGGGTATGCGCATCCGAGTGTTCGGCCCCGAGGTTCAGGCCCGGGTAGATAAAAATCTCCTTGTTCTGGCGTGCGTCAAGGTAAAATTCCAAGCGCTTGAAAAGCTCTGAGATCATGTGGGCACCTCTACGGTTTCAATCGCGGCGCGCCCTTTGTTCGCGGCCGTGTGCTCTTGGCTGCGCTTGATCGGCAGCGCCAAGCGTGCAGCCTGAATCCAGTGCCGATGTGCCCGACAGACGGCTTCTGCCGGGATGATTTTAAGTATGTCACGCTGAAAGCCGTGCACCACCAGGGTGCCAATCGTTATCAATCCTGTCAGGATCACGAGCCACCAGATTTGCCATACCAGCCCGAATGCTAACAAGAAGCTAGTGCCGCCAAATACTGGACCCATTGCGCTGTTCTGCGGTATTTCGATATTGACGTATGCATCGGGTTCCTGATAGCCGACGCCAAATTCCTTGGCGGCGGTGAAAGCATCGCGATCGTTGATACTTGGAACAACTGGGAAATTGTACTCCGGCGGGGGCGCTGATGTGGCCCATTCTAGGCTGCGCCCATCCCATGGATCACCCACAAAAACTCGGTTCGCTTCGCGATGTTTGATTGAAACCCACAACTGAATTACAAGCGCCATGAGTGCTGCTGCAACCAGTAGAGCACCTACAAATGCAACGATTTCCAGTGGTACGTAGCTAGCCTGTTCGTAGGCAACACTGCGGCGTGGCAACCCCATCAAGCCCAGAATGTACAGCGGGAAGAATGCACCCATCCAGCCAAAAATCCAGCAGTATGCGGAAATTCTTCCCCAACGTTCATCCAGGCGAAACCCGAATGCTTTGGGAAACCAGAAGGTATAACCCGCCAGCATGCCAAACAGTACGCCTGGTACAGCCATATTGTGGAAATGTGCCACCAGAAAAACGGTGTTATGCACTTGATAATCCAGGATGGGATTAGCCAGCATGATGCCGGTAATGCCGCCAATCACGAACAGAAAGATGAACGCCAACGAATAAATCATGGGTACACTGAAGCGTATGCGACCGCGAAGCATGGTCCACATCCAGTCATAAATTTTGACTCCGGTAGGAATGCCGATCAGCATGGAGGCAATCCCGAACACCGCGTTGATATGGCCCGATTGACCCATGGTGAAGAAGTGGTGCAGCCATACCAAAAATGACAGGAATGCAATCGACATGGTTGCCCACACTAACGATTTATAGCCAAACAGAACTTTACCGGAGAAGGTCGAGAAGATCTCGGAATAGACACCGAAGGCAGGCAAAATCAGAATGTAAACTTCAGGGTGACCAAAGAGCCAGAACATGTTGAGGAAATTCATCTGATTGCCGCCCAGGCCGTTGGTGAAGAAATGAAAATCGAGGTAGCGATCCAGTGCTAGCTGTAGTGTCACTACAGTAAGTGGAGGCATGGCAAAAATCATCATGATAGCGGTGCATAGCGCGGTCCAGGTAAAGAGCGGCATGTAATAAAGCTTCATGCCAGGCGCACGTTTTTTGTAAATGGTGACGGCAATGTTGATGCCGGTGAGTGTGGAGCCCAAAGAAGCCAGTGTGAGTGACCAGATCCAGTAATCAACTCCGATGCCCGGGTTGTATAAGGTTTCGGTATAGGGGGGGTAACCAAACCAGCCACCGGTAGAAAAAGCTCCGACGACAAGTGAAATCATCACCAACGCAGCACCTGCTGCAGTTAGCCACAGGCTGATGGAATTGAGTATCGGGAAAGCAACGTCGCGTGCGCCGATTTGTAGCGGTACGACATAGTTGATGAGCCCCGTGAGAAACGGCATCGCCATGAAGAAGATCATAATCGTGCCGTGCGTACTGAAAAGCTGGGCGAAGTGGTCGGATGAAAGAAAGCCGCCACCTAATCCGACTGCGCCCTGTGCGCGCATCAAAACCGCTTCAGCGATGGCGCGCGTTAACATCACCAGTGCCAGCACTACATACATGATCCCAATCTTCTTGTGATCGGTGCTGGTGAGCCAGTCGAACCACAAAGTGCGCCAGGCGTGGTAGCGCGTCAGCAATGCCATCACCACCATCACGCTGATGATTACGAGCGCGGCTGCAAAACTGCCTAGAAGCCCGTTAATAAAAATATCGCTATCATCGCTGCTGAGCATGGCCAGAAACGGAAACGAATCCGCACCCAGAAGTCCTAGCGGATGATTGAAAATGGTAGTCCAGCTCATAGGCTATTGACCCTTAGTGATCGCAGGCGCCAGCGCGGTTGACGGCAATGGTTTCTCATCCATGACTGACATCACTAAATCGGTGAAGAAATTAGCTTTCACGCCAGTGAAGTAAACATTACCATCGAGGACTGGAGCTGCTGGTGCCAGCGCTGTGCGCAGCTGTGCCTTGGTTCCTTGTGTTGCAATGGCGTTCAATGCGGCTGCATCGAACGGGATTCCGGTAGCGCGGACTTGCTGCACCCAGGCATCAAAATCTGTCAGCGTCATCGCCACAGCGACAAACTTTTGCTGGTGGAAGCCATCGCCGCTATACATGGTGTTTTCACCGAGGAAGTGGCCCGGCCGGTCGGCTTGCAGATTGAGCTGTGTGACCATGCCGCCCATGGCATAAATCTGGCTGCCTAATGCTGGAATGAAAAATGATTGCATCACCGTGGCTGAAGTCAGCTCCATGGTTAGCGGCTGCTCGGCAGGAAACGCCAGCATGCCGACGCTGGCAATGCCTTGCTCAGGATAAACAAAGAGCCACTTCCAATCGTAGCCAATTACCTGGACATGGGTTGCTGGTTTACTGGACGCAAGGGTGTGATAAGGGTCAAAGCGTTCTGTATCTTCCCATACCAAGACGCTTAAAAAAAGAACAATGGTGATTGGGATGCCCCAACTGAAATATTCGAGTGGTTTGAAGATCTCCCATCGTGGCACGTATTTGGATTTGGTGGCGCCATAGCGATAGTGCCATGCAATCCACGCCGTACTGATAAACACAGGCAGCGCAATCAGAATGAAGAGGATAGCCACGACCAGCCAGAAATGTTCACTTTGAGCTGTCGCAATTGGGCCTTGTGGATTGAGGAAGCTCAAATGTTCGGCACTGTTACATCCTGAGAGCAACAAGAGTGCAACATAATGAACAGACAAAGTGCCGGTTTGTCGTAAGCCAAGGCCATGCATGTGTAGCACAGACTCTGGCGTTGTGGATTTGGGCATCACTGTTTTCATTTGGCTCTGCGTCGATAATAACTACAAACTACGATCAACCAGTCCTACATTAGATACTCATGCATATTGACCAGTTCAAAAACTGGCTTGCAGTATGATTCATCTACCAGAGCAATTTATTGCTTCGTATTGATCGGGGTTCAGTTTTGTGCATCCATGTCATAACATAATATAACTATGCCGGCTTCATCATAGGAAAATTAGTGCCGATCGGGTATCCTTATTTGAATTTGAACAAAATAATCTTCTATCATGAGCGTAGTAAAAAAAGCTGTATTCCCGATCGCAGGTCTTGGCACCCGCTTTCTACCTGCAACCAAGGCATCTGCCAAAGAGATGTTACCAGTCGTAGATAAACCGTTAATTCAATATGCCGTTGAAGAGGCGTATGCTGCCGGAATCCGACACATGATTTTTGTGACAGGCCGCACCAAGCGTAGCGTCGAAGATCATTTCGATACGGCCTACGAGCTGGAAAATGAGTTGGAGTTGGCAGGCAAGACCATGTTGCTGGATGTCGCTCGCGGTATTGCTCCCGATGATATGGTCTGCACCTATGTACGTCAATCCCGTGCGATGGGGCTTGGTCATGCGGTGCTGTGCTCAAAAGAGCTGGTTGGTCATGAACCCTTTGCAGTATTACTCGCTGACGATTTAATGATTGGGAAGCCTACGGTAATGGCGCAGATGGTTGAGCAATTTGCCAAAAGGCAAGCCAGCATCCTGGCTGTTCAGGATGTACCACGTGAACATACCAGGCGCTACGGAATCGTCAGCGGCCGTAGTGTGGCGCCAGACCTTGTGGACGTCAGCGGAATTATTGAGAAGCCTGCTCCAGATGTTGCGCCTACAACGCTGGCCGTTGCTGGTCGCTATGTTTTGACCCCGGGTATTTTTAAAGAGCTGGAAAACATGCCTCACGGTGTCGGTGGCGAAATTCAGCTTACTGACGGTATTGCCCGACTTTTGCAACACGAGAAGGTTTTTGCTTATCGCTACAAAGGTGTTCGTTACGATTGTGGAAGCAAGCTGGGATTTTTGCAGGCAACAGTAGATCTTGGCGAGTGCCACGATGAAGTTGGGGCCGAATTTTCAGCATGGCTACAACAACGCGACGTACATTTGAAGGCTGATAATTAATTGTTTAAGGTGGTGTCTGGATCTGCTCTTACTAACGATGCCTGAAATGTAAGTCCCCAATTGAGGATTTACATTTCAGGCTGAATTCCATCATTTCATGATTTTATATTTTCATAAGTTATAAACTGTGGGGGTTTATTTCTGAAATTTTGTCTGAACTGTTAAGGAGTTCTCATGAACCTGCAATGACTCCTGAGCCAGCTTAGCAATCATCAAAATGATCTGGCCATCAGCATTTTGTTGCCCACTCATCGGACTTATCCTGATAACAAACAAGATATGATCACGCTGAAAAATATAGTCAAAGAAGCTGAGGAACGGTTATATACCCAGCTTGATAAGCGTGAGGCCAAGGCAATTATCGATACCATCAATAAAGAAATCGATACACATAATCACAGCTACAATCTCGATAGCCTGGGTATCTTTGCGAATCGTCGTAGTGTAACTGTTGTACGCTTGCCGTTTACGGTCAAAGAACGGGTGATTATTAATGATACCTTCGCCGTGCGTGATCTTGTACGAGAAATAAATGAAGCTGTTCATTATTATATACTGATCATTGCGCGTACATCCGCACGACTGATCGAAGCATTTAACGATCGCCCAATCCATGAATTCGGCCCGCAAACTACTTTGCAAACGGGTAATAATTTTCCGATGGAGAGCCCGTTTTCGTTCGCTGCAGAGGGATTGGATCGTGCCCAAATTCCCGATGATACAGGCTACCTCAAGGAATTTTCTTTAACCGCGTAGATAAAAGCTTACAGGAAATTCAGAACAATCCCGAGCGTAAACGTTTGCCGGTAATTATCGTCGGCGATGCGCGCAATGCAGCCTTTTTCAAAGAGGTTTGTGACCAGCCAACCGATATCGTCGGAGAAATCACCACTATGCCTGATTTAAAGGTACCTGCTGAAAAAATTATTCCGGAAGTGCAGGCCATGCTGGTTGAATATCGCCTCAACCGGGCAAAAACAGCCCTGCATCATCTTACCCAGGCTCGCGACGCTCATCAATTACTGACAGATTTTTCCACTATTTTCCGTGCTGTGGCCGAAGGAAATGCAGCGCGCTTGTTCGTGCGTCAAGGCTATATTCAGCCGGGCATCATTGATTTTGACCAAAAGATCGTTACTGTTCACGATGATGCTACTGCATCGGATATGACAGATGATGTGGTGGATACATTTATCGAGCTGGGCATGCAACAGGGTGGTGAAATCTGCTTTTTGTCAGCTGAGCAGCTGGGAGAAGAGAAGCCGCTCAGCTTGCAGACAAGATATTAATTGGTTTGTAGAGAGAGTCATGATTCTGACAACAAACCCTGCAACCGGAAAAATACTGCGAACGTACAGGCGCTATTCCGAAACGATGATCTTCAGTGCGCTGGAACATGCGCATGCGGCTCATCTGGCATGGCGGCAGACGCCTTTGTCTGAACGGGCAGGAGTGCTGCTGAAACTGGCAGAAGTTCTGCGAAAGAAATCCGAACAATATGCCCGACTGATGTCAGAGGAAATGGGCAAAACCAGTCACGCAGCACGGGCGGAAATCGAAAAATGTGCCTGGTGCTGCGAAGTGTATGCAGCTAACGCTGCAACCTGGCTGGCTGAGGAAGAGGTTGCAGCAGATGGCCGAAAACATCGTATCGTTATTGAGCCGCTGGGGGTCATTCTGGCGGTTATGCCCTGGAACTTTCCGTTTTGGCAGGCGATTCGTTTTCTGGTTCCGACACTGCTGACAGGCAATGGCGCTTTGTTGAAACATGCCGCCAATGTCACGGGATCTGCCCTGAATATTCAGGAGGCAGTAAGTGAAGCCGGGTTTCCACAAGGGCTGTTCAGCACGATTCTCGCTTCTCATGAACAGGTCGAACAGATTATTGCTCATCCGTTATGTCAGGGTGTTTCACTGACTGGCAGCGCTGAAGCGGGCAAAATTATTGCTGCCACAGCCGGAAAATACCTGAAGAAAATCGTACTGGAACTGGGGGGTTCTGATCCCCTGGTTGTACTGGCGGATGCAGATATTACCGCTGCGGCAAAGGCAGCGGTAACCGGGAGATTTCAGAATAACGGGCAGAGCTGCATTGCCGCGAAGCGCATCATCGTTCTGCGGGAGGTACAGGAAGCATTTACTGCAGCGTTACTGGCTGAAGTTGAAAAACTGGTGGTGGGGGATCCGCTCGACGAAAAAACGGATATTGGTCCGCTGGTCAATGAACAGGCCGCAGAAAAAATGGAACAATTCGTGGCTGATGCACTTGCGAAAGGTGCGGTGGTACGAACAGGCGGCAAACGTCAGGGGGCTTATTTTCCGCCGACTGTGTTGACCAATGTGACTCCGGATATGAATGTACTGACCGAAGAAGTATTTGGCCCGGTCGTGCCGGTCATCGTCGCTCAATCCGTGGATGAAGCCGTTGCATTGGCTAACAGTACCCGGTTTGGCCTGGGTGCGAGCGTATGGAGTCGTGATCTGGTGTATGGCGAGCAGGTCGCACGCAAACTGGAAGCAGGCGCCGTGTTTGTCAACAGCATCACCAAATCGGATCCGCGCATGCCTTTTGGCGGCATCAAGGAAAGTGGTCTGGGGCGTGAGCTTTCCCGGTGGGGATTGAGAGAATTTGTCAATATCAAGACCATTAACGTTTATGATAGCTAGAGATAAAAACCATACAGGAGAGACTCACATGCCTATTTCAAAATTCATATTGGTCGGCTGTATGCTGACAGTTGCCGGGATTCCCAGTGCATTTGCGCATACCGGTCATGGCGGCAACGAGATGCCTGCCACATACGGACAGGAATCTGCTGTACCGACGACGGATGAATCGCTGGCGGACGAACGGCAAGCCTCGGCACTCCTGAATCTCGGCACACATACCTTCCCGGTCAGTACACAAAACAAGCTGGCGCAACAATTCATCAATCAGGGAATTAATCTTGCCTACGGCTTCAATCATGCGGAAGCCGGTCGTGCATTCAAGGAGGCAGCCCGCCTGGATCCCGGGCTGGCAATGGCCTATTGGGGACAAGCACTGGTGCTGGGCCCCAATATCAATGCAGCAATGGATGCCGGTGAAGAACCGTTGGCGGTGAAGCTGATCAATCAGGCTAAATCACTCATGACCACAGCGTCGCCGAAAGAGCAGGCACTGATACAAGCACTGGAAAAACGCTATTCAGGCATGGCCGAAGCACGTAAAGTCAACGATAAAGCGTATGCGGATGCCATGCGTGAGGTGCATCATCAGTTCCCGGATGATCCGGATATTGCCATGCTGTATGTAGAATCTACCATGGATCTTCGCCCTTGGGGCTACTGGATGCGGGATGGTTACCCGTTTGAAGGGACAAATGAAATTGTCGCCTTGACTGAAGATATGTTGCGTCGCTACCCGAACCATCCGGGGGCGCTGCACATGTATATTCATCTGATGGAGCCCACCTCCAATCCAGAACGAGCTGAACAGGCAGCGGATAAATTGCTGACACTGATGCCACAAGCCGGACACATGATTCACATGGCTTCACATATCTATCAACGTGTAGGCCGCTATGCAGATGCTGTAAAAAGTAATCAGATGGCGATCAAGGCGGATGAGGAATATATCGCACAGTTCAAGGCGCAAGGGCTGTACCCGGTGGTGTACTATCCACATAACATTCATTTCCTCTGGTTCGCGGCTTCAGCTAGCGGTCAGTATGCACTGGCACTTAAAAGTGCTCGTGACGCGGCCAGTAAAGTGGATGATAAGTTACTGAGTCAAATGCCTTTTACTGCAATTTTCCGGGTCTTACCTTACTGGACACTTGCCCGATTTGGCCAATGGCAAAGCGTACTTGCTGAACCGGCTCCGCCTGCGGATAACGCCTTTCTCACAGGAAGCTGGCATTACGTGCGTGGCCTGGCCTATATAGCGATGGGACAATTACAACAGGCCGGGATGGAATTAGCGCAATTGCACAAAATTGTAAAAGATCCTTCACTTAATACCCCGTTGCTTTCTCAAAATACGGCGTACAACGTATTGCGAATCGCCCCTGAAGTACTGGCAGGCGAACTCGCCGCTGCACATGGAAAACTTGATGTCGCCATTGCCCACCTGGAACGGGCAGTCCGACTTGAGGATGGCCTAGTCTATACAGAACCTGCTGAATGGCATTATCCACCACGGTTGGCATTAGGAGCGATTCTACTGGAAGCAGATCGTCCCGATGAAGCGGAGACCGTATACTGGGAAGATCTGCGGCGCAACCGCGATAATGGTTGGGCACTGTTTGGTTTGCAGCAAGCTTTACGTGCTCAAAACAAAACAGTAGAAGCAGATGTGATCAAGGCCCGTTTCCAAAAAGCATGGGAACATGCAGATATCCCACTCTCTGCTTCACGTATGGGATGGTAAAACGGGGTAAAGATTAGCGTGAGTGGCTGTAGCTCACGCTAGGAGTGGTGGGTAAACAGGCTTTATCTATAATCATCCAAGACTGAACACTTAATGGCTGACATAAAGCTTGTCAATTTCGGCCTGGTAGTGTTTATAAATATTTTTTCGTTTTAATTTGAGAGTGGGAGTGAGCATTTCATTCTCTACCGTCCAGGGTTCAGGAATAAGCAGTGCACGGTGAACTTTGGCGTAGCCTGGGAAGCCGCTGATCTGCTGGGCGATTTTTTCCAGAATGATTTCTTCAGCATATTCATCATAAGCCAGTGCATGCGGATCATTTTTTGTATTGCAGTGCGTAGCAACGACTTCCCATCCATGCTTGCTCAGGACAACCAGCGCGCTCAAATAGGAACGTCCTTCTCCAATAATCATGACCTGTTCGAAGATCGGATCATGCAAAATGGCCGCTTCCATGTCAGCTGGCGGTATTTTCTCACCGGTGGACGTGACGATAATATCCTTTAGCCGGCCGGTAATGGTGATTCTTCCCTGTTCGTCGATCTGTGCGGTATCTCCGGAATCAAGCCATCCATCTGCAGATAAGATGGCACTGGTGGCTTTCGGATTGTTCCAGTAACCCAGCATGACGTTGGGACCGCGAATCAGCAAGGCATTCTGCTCGCCCAGCTTGACCTCCACTCCGGGAATAGGTTTACCGACGCTGGCCGGGACATTATCGTTCAACCGGTTGGCGCAGACGACCGGGCTGGTTTCGGTCAGCCCGTAACCTTGCAGGATAGGTAATCCCAGTGCGATAAAAGTATGCGAAACTTCTGGCGATAATGCTGCGCCTCCACTCATTACTTGCCACAGCCGTCCGCCCAGTTTTTCCATCACCTTGCGGGCGATCAATCGATCAAGCAGTGGCCACAGCAGGTGTGAAATCCGCCAGCCAGTACGCCCCTGCTGATATTCAAAACGGCTGTATCCCACATCGACAGCCAGCTTGAATAACAGTCTGGCCACTGCAGAGCCTTCGGCCAGTTTTTCCTGGATTCCCACATAGATTCTCTCGTAAATTCTGGGTACTGAAATCAAAATGGTGGGCCGGATGATCAAGAGATCTTCCGATAACTGGCGAGTGGAACGTGCATAGGCGATTGTTGCGCCACATAGCATGGGAGTGTAGTAGCCGGCTGTGCGCTCAAAAGTGTGGGACAGCGGCAAAAACGACAACAATATATCATCCGGCGTCACCGTAACAATCTGTGCACAAGCATGGGCATTGGACAAAATATTGTGATGGCTCAGCATTACTCCTTTCGGGCGACCAGTTGTACCGGAAGTGTAAATAATGGTGGCCAGGGAATCAGGCTGATTCTCAGCGAGTGGACTATTCTCCGGTTTCTCCGGCAGCCAGTCCCGCAATGCGATGGCGCGTTGATGACCTGTCAGATGCACGTCTTGTGAAGTAGTGCTCATAATGACGATGCGCTTCAGTTGGCCAAGTTGCCCGGCAACTTGGCTAAATGCCTCCCACCGCGCCATGTTCTCCAGTAGCAGCAGACTGGCACCTGCATTATCCAGACACCAGGCGGCATTCTCAGCCCGATCCTCGATATAAAGCGGTACGACCACCAATCCCAACCCAAGTGCTGCCTGTTCAAACATGACCCATTGCGGGCAATTACGCACCATGATGGCCACCCGATCGCCAGGAGAGAGATTTTCCCGGGAAAATGCAGTCCGCCAGAGTTTAACAGCGCTGGCCATATCATCCCATGTGTAATCCAGCCAGGCTTCCTGGCTGACATCGTAGTCACGATAGGCGGTTGTGTGGGGGGTGCGTCTGACCCGTTCTTGGAACAACCCATCAAGCGTCCGGGCCGTTTCAACGGGGATCACGTCCATGTTCCGGGATGGTGTGGCGGCAGTTATATGATTCATGCCGGAATTTCTCCTTGTGGATTACCCGCCTGCTGCAAATCAGGTGAGAAATCATCCACCATGATGACGCGGCGGCGCAAGTCTTTCATTTCTGCCAGTAAAGTAGCTTCTCTATCGCTGATAATGCCTTGCGCCAGCGCCTGATTGATTTGTTCATCTTCGTGGGTAGTCAGGGTTTTATCTTTGACTGCTTGCCTAAGTCTGGCTTCAATTGGTTCGCAGGAGATGGCGCTAACCATGGCTTGCCCGAGTAATGCCAGGGGATCATCCTTGTCAGCTGGCAGGTAAATTCCCATTGTCAGGCGATCACGTGCTTCTCCAGGGGTCAGAATAAGTCGGGCGACTTGATGTGAAAGCGTATCAGAAGGCAGCTGGCAGCGCATGCCGCGCGGAAAGACCATGAGTCGCAACAGGCACCGCGTGACTTTGCTGACCGGGAAATTAAGCAGGAATTCATGGAGTGCTTGCTGCATACGGTAGAGTGCATCCTGCATGGACCAGTGTAAAAATGGCAGATCGGCAGCAGGGCGGCCATCATCCTCAAAACGTTTAAGCGTGGCTGAACAAAGATACAACTGGCTGAGCACATCGCCCAGACGTGCGGAAAGACGTTCACGCCGCTTGAGTGTGCCACCCAGCTTCAGCATGGCAACATCCGTTAGCAGCGCAAAGGAAGCAGAGAAACGTGTCAGCTGTCGGTAGTAATTGACAGTTTCACTGGCTGCATTTGCCGGCACTTCTTTGATCAATCGCAGACTGAAACCAAAAATCAGACTGCAGAATGCATTGCGCAAGGTAAAGGCTACGTGTCCGATCAATGCCTTATCAAACGCTTGCAGACTGCGCTTCCTGTCTTGATCCCAAGCTGCGCTGATTTCCTGCAGCGTGAAAGGATGGGCACGGATAGCACCTTGTCCAAAGATGATCATGTTGCGTGTCAGGATATTGGCACCTTCTACGGTGATTCCCACCGGTGTCTGCTGATAGGTGCGTGCCAGATAATTGGAGGGCCCCAGACAAATTCCCTTGCCGCCGTGAATATCCATGGCATCGTTAATCGCCTGGCGGCTGCGTTCGGTCAGATGATATTTGACGATTGCTGAAATGACCGAAGGCTCCTCGCCTAGATCAACTGCACCGGCAGTCATGACGCGTGCGGCATCCATCATATAGGTGTTGCCGGCGATGCGGGCAAGTGCTTCCTCCACCCCCTCGAAATAACCAATTGGCAATCTGAATTGTACGCGTACCCGACCATAGGCACCGCTGCTCCAGGCAGATAACTTGGCTGCACCGACACTGGTGGCCGGCAGCGAAATCGATCGGCCGACGGAAAGACTGTTCATCAGCATGCGCCAGCCTTGTCCTGCTTTTTCCTGTCCACCAATGATCCAGTCCATGGGAATGAAAACATCCTTGCCGGAATTGGGCCCATTCTGGAAAACACCATTCAGGGGAAAATGTCTGCGACCAATATCAATCCCCGGTGTATTGGTCGGAATCAGTGCCAGCGTAATGCCGATATCCTTTTCACCGCCAAGCAATCCATCCGGATCATATAGTCTGAATGCGAGCCCCAGCAAGGTGGCAACCGGCCCCAGCGTGATATAGCGTTTTTCCCAGTTGATGCGTATTCCCAGTACATCCGGCTGACCATCAAACTCAGCGCGGCAGACGATGCCGGCATCCGGAATGGATCCGGCATCCGAACCGGCTTCCGGCCCGGTCAATGCAAAGCAGGGGATTTCGGTACCATTGGCCAAGCGCGGCAAATAATGATTTTTCTGCTCTTCCGTTCCGTAATGCAGCAATAACTCGGCCGGACCGAGTGAGTTGGGCACCATCACCGTAACCGCTGCGGTGTTGCTGCGCGAACTGATTTTCATCACCACTTCTGAATGTGCCAGTGCAGAAAAGCCGAGCCCACCGTATTCCTTGGGAATAATCAGTGCAAAAAAGCGGTTTCCCCGGATAAATTGCCAGACATCAGGCGGAAGATCATGCCGTTCATGCGTGATATGCCATTCATCCAGCATGGCACATAACTGCTCAACGGGGCCATCGAGAAAAGCCTGTTCCTCCGTACTCAAAGTTGGTTTGGGATAGGCCAGCAGCTTGCCCCAATTTGGTTTGCCGCTGAAGAGTTCACCTTCCCACCAAACTGTACCGGCGTCGAGCGCCTCCTGCTCGGTTTGGGAAATTTGTGGCAACAGCTTGCGAAAAACTCTCAAGGCAAGGTTGGAGACAATGTTGCGGCGTAGAAACGGCACCGTGAATAATGCCACGATGAGGACAAGCAACGCGACAAACAGGAGCAAAACAAACTCGGACATGGCTTTCTCCATGAATTTCTAGTGATTATTGATCGCTACACTACCCGAGAATAGGATGCTGTCAAGATTTTGTTTGTATCCGTACTTATGCTCAACAAACTTGGAGAAGCTTGATTTGTGCTTGTCGTTAAGTCTGTGTGAGTTTCTTGAAAAATCTCAATGACGTATGGATTTTTTGAATTACAAGGATTAATATTTTTAAAAGGTAAGCGCAGATTTTACGAAAGTCGGTTGTATTTATCTTTTTTCTGCCATGAAGACAAAATCAGAGGAAAAGAAAGCGCCAGATGAATTCCTCAGCGTAGAGCGGGGAAAAACAAAGTCGAACGCTATCTCCATACCTGCAGTCGAGCTGCCAGGGGGTGGTGGTGCCATTAAAGGGATAGACGAGAAATTTTCAGTAAATCCTGTCAATGGTACCGCCAGTTTTTCAATCCCCTTGCCTTTTTCTCCCGCTCGCGGAAGTTCTCCAAACTTATCTCTTGCCTATGATTCCGGCGCTGGTAACAGTGTGTTTGGCTTGGGATGGCGGTTGTCATTAAGCTCAATCAAACGAAAGTCAGACAAAAAACTCCCGCAATATCTCGATAATATTGATTCCGATATTTTCTTGTTTTCAGAAGCAGAAGATCTGGTTCCGGAGTTTGCGAAGAATCCGGATGGCAGTTTTCAGAGAGACAGTACAGGCAGCTATGTAATTAAGGAAGCTCTATCACCTGATCAACTGTACTTGATTCATTATTACCGGCCGCGTATCGAAGGTCTGTTTGCACGTATCGAGCGCTGGCAGGATAAAACCGGTAGCCGCATAAAATGGCGGGTTATTACCAAAGATAACGTTACGACTTTATTTGGCTGGAGTAATAACTCTGTCATTGTCGATCCTGGCGATAACAATAAAATTTATGAATGGTTACCGGAATTCACTTTTGATGATAAAGGCAACTGTAGTCACTACTTCTATAAAAAGGAAGACAGTAAAGGTCTCGATACCAGTCTGATACAAAATAACAACCGGATAAAAAGCGGTAAGCTGACTTACACCAATCTCTATTTGGCAAAGGTACTTTACGGGAATAAAACACCCTATACCAAATTCAACACCCCATTCCTGCCAGAAGCAGATTACCTGTTTCAGACTGTATTTGATTATGGCGAATATGATTCTGCATCATCCTTCAATCCGGTAAAGGACTGGTTATTCCGCCCTGATGCTTTTTCCGATTACAAGTCCGGTTTTGAAATACGAACAACCCGACTTTGCAAGAAGGTGCTGCTATTCCACTGCTTCAGTGAGCTGCCTGGTGGCTCGGCATTAGTAAAATCACTTGATTTTGAATACGAGGGTAATCATCAGCAAGGTTTCATCTTTCTTCGGTCCATTACCCCTGTTGGCTATATCAAAAAAACTGACGGAAGTTACAGCTCAAAAAGTCTGCCAGCAACCGAATTTTTCTATCAGAAACATGCATGGAACAGCGAAGTTAAAGCTATTTCGCTTGAAGATCTGGCCCATGATCTCATTGGTCTGGATGAGCAGGAATATCTCTTTACCGACTTATTTAATGAAGGGCTTTCCGGCATCCTGACCGAGCAGGCAGGTGGCTGGTATTACAAACACAACCTGGGTCAGGGTAAGTTTGCATCGGCCAGACTCATTTCACCTGAACCTTCATTTACAGGATTAAATTCTGAGCTGCAACTGCTGGATTTAGATGCAGATGGAGGTAAGCAGTTAGTCAATCTCAGCCAGACGCCAAAGGGCTATTTTGAATTGAGTGATGAGGAAGAGTGGCAATCTTTTCGTTATTTTGAACAGATTGCCAATATCAATTTGAGTGACACCAATGCCCGGATGCTGGATTTAAATGGTGACGGCAAAGCGGATGTGTTGATTACAGAGGATCAGGTATTTACATGGTATGAATCAGCTGGAAGAAAGGGTTACCGGCCTGCATGCAAAACCATAAAGCCCTGCGACGAAGAAACTGGCCCGCACATTGTCTTTGCTGACACCAGACAAACGATCTTTCTTGCCGATATGTCGGGCGACGGCTTGACGGACATCGTAAGGATCCGTAACAAGGAGGTCT
Organism: Nitrosomonas sp. TNE100; assembly: GCF_055387135.1. NCBI lineage: Bacteria > Pseudomonadati > Pseudomonadota > Betaproteobacteria > Nitrosomonadales > Nitrosomonadaceae > Nitrosomonas > Nitrosomonas sp. TNE100. The sequence goes on from NZ_AP040997.1 coordinate 590,214, forward strand.
GCTACTGGCCTAACCTGGGTTATGGCAAATTCGGCTCCAAAGTTGCGATGGACAATGCGCCGGAATTTGATTGTCCTGATGCATTTAACCCGGCGTTTATACGCCTGGCAGACATCGACAGTTCGGGTACGACCGACATCATTTATCTGGGCAAGAATGAATTCAGTTGCTGGATGAACTTGAGCGGCAATGCTTTTGGTACTGTGCCGTTCGAAATTGCCAGTTTTCCGGAAATCCATGATCAGGCTAAAGTGACGATTACTGATTTGCTTGGTAATGGTATTGCCTGCATCGTTTGGTCGAGCCGTTTGACTAAAGACTGTCAATCACCGTTACGGTATATCGACCTGATGGACAGTAAAAAGCCACATGTAATGACCGGCTATAAAAATAATCTGGGCAAGGAAGTTTCTCTGGAATATACATCCTCAACCCGGTTTTATCTGGAAGATAAACAGGCTGGCAAGCCGTGGATTACCAAACTGCATTTCCCGGTTCAGTGTCTTTCCAGAACTGAAACCAGAGATCGGATTTCCGGTTACCGTTTTGTCAGTTCGTACAAATACCATCACGGTTATTACGATCATGCCGAGCGGGAGTTTCGTGGTTTCGGCATGGTTGAGCAAATCGACAGTGAGGATTTCGAGCATTGGGTGAAAGGTAATGCTTCGAATATTGTTGACCAAACCCTGCATCAGCAACCGGTCGTGACTAAAACCTGGTTTCATACTGGTGCATTCTTAAAGAGAGAAAAAATTCTTGGCCAGTTTGCCGAGGATTACTGGTATGCAGAGATGCGGCGGCAGGGCTTTGATGCCGTGAACCTCGAAATACCTTTGCAGGATGCCAGATTGATTGCGGCACCCGGCCTGGATGATTCTCTGCTGGCTTACCTCGGCTTCGATGAATGGCGAGAAGCGTTACGAGCCTGTAAAGGTATGAGTTTACGCTCCGAGATCTTTGCAAATGATGCGCCTCTGGATAATCCAGCACCGGAACAACTGCAAAAAGTCTTGACACCCTATTCGGTTGCTACTCATAACTGCGTCATCGAGCTGTTACAACCGAAAGGGCAAAATCCTTACGCCATTTTTGTCGTCAAGGAAAGTGAAGTAATTACCTACAGTTATGAACGGCGAACCGATGATCCGCGTATCGCGCATACACTGAATATCAAACTGGATGAGTACGGCAATGTTCTGGAATCAGCCTCGATTGTCTATCCACGGTTAAAAGCCGATATCGCTTTACCGTTAGTTACCCGGCAAGCGCAAAACCAGACCTTGATCATTTATACCCAAAACCGTTTTACCAGCGACATCAATACAGCGGAAGCATACCGGCTCAGACTGCCTTCGGAAACGATTACCTACGAGATAAGAAATGCGGCTAAATCCGGTGGTTTATATGCGATTAGCGATTTTGAATCTATCCTTGATACCGCTACCTCACTTGAATACCATCAACTTGCCAGCAGCCTGGCAACAGGGATGCTACAAAAACGGTTGATTGAACATGTTTGTACACTGTATCGCGGCAACAATCTGACTGCGCCGTTGCCTCTGCATACCCTGGAATCACTGGCGTTACTGTTTGAAAGCTATCAACTGGCTTATACGCCCGACTTACTGAGCGATATTTATGGAGATAAGGCAGATAGTTCTCTGATGCTCGAGGGCAAGTTCACCCAGTTTGGCGGAGATGGCAACTGGTGGATACGTTCTGGCACGACGCAATACATTGAAGCCACCGAAAACGCACTCGATGCTCAGAATCGTTTCTATATACCGATTTCGTATGTCGATCCTTTTGGTGCTAAAACAAAAGTGCGCTATTACAGCAGCTATTTCCTGTTGATTGAGGAAATTGAAGACACTCTTGGCAATAAGCAAAAGGTCGATCAATTCAATTTTCGCACTTTATCCCCCCGACGTATGCGGGATGCCAACGGTAACTTTTCAGAGGTACTGGTTGATGAACTGGGTTTCGTTAAAGCCTTGGCGATCTTCGGCAAAGGTAACGAAGCGGATGATCTGAATGGGCTGAATGAATTTACTGATGGTGCCGAGCAAATATTAATCGATGATTTCTTCCAGGCACCCGGTTCGGATGTATTGGTCACGCACGCCAAAAATCTGTTGCAGCATGCCACCGCTCGCTTTGTTTACGATCTGGACACTTACAAAAACTCCGGCAAACCGGCCGTGGTGGCGTCGATCCTGCGGGAAGAGCATTTTCAGAAAAATAACGATTCCCCGGTTCAGCTCAGTTTTGAATACTCCAACGGTCTTGGTCAGGTTGTCATGAAAAAAGCCCAGGCTGAGCCGGGCATAGCAACACAAGTCATTATCAACCCCGATAGCAGTTACACCCTCACCGACATCGATACCAGCGCACTCAACCCCAGACAACTGCGCTGGATCGGCAATGGCCGCACAGTGCTGAATAACAAAGGCAATGCCGTCAAGCAATATGAACCCTATTTTTCGGTGACGCATCAATTCGAAGATCTGAAGGAACTGGTCGAGTCCGGCGTCACACCGTTGATGTACTACGATGCGCCCGGACGGCTGATCAAAACCAAACTGCCGGACGGTACCTTGTCCCGTACCGAATTCGATTCATGGAAACAGGTCATCTTCGACCCCAACGATACCGTGCTGGAATCAGACTGGTATAAAAACCGCAGCACTCACCTGATCGATGCAGAACTGCTTGCCGCAGGCAAAGATCCGGACAAGGAAAAATTCGCTGCCGAGCAAGCGGCCAGACACGCCAATACACCGACCACCCAGCATTTCGATACCTCGGGCAGGCCGATCCTTTCGGTTGAACATAACCGCAGCATCAGCAACGGTGCGGATGAATATTATTTCACCCGAGCCGATCTCGATATCGAAGGCAATCTGCGCAAAGTGACCGATGCACGCGGTAATGTTGTGATGCAGTACAAATATGACCTGCTCGGTAACAAGGTATACCAGAACAGTATGGATGCCGGACAGCGCTGGCTGCTGATCAACGTACTGGGCAATCCGCTGCGCACCTGGGACGAACGTAACCATGAATTCCAATATTATTACGATACCTTGCACCGACCCACGCAGAGTAAGGTGATCGGTGGCGATGACGGCGTGGTACTGAACCATATCTTCGAGCGGATTTTCTACGGTGAAGACGAGCCCGCCCCGGAATCGAAAAATCTGCGCGGGCAAATTATCAAACATTACGATACCGGCGGCGTGACACTCCTCCCGGAGTACGATTTCAAAGGTCAGGCCACTTCAACTATCCGTAAGTTGTTTAAACATTACAAGGAAGTGGTCAACTGGGTAGATGCCAATCTGCTCAATGATCTGGAAGCTGACAGCTTTACTTTCAGTACCGAAACCGATGCCCTGGGGCGAATCAGCCAGCAAATCGCACCGGATGGCAGCATCATTACCCCTTCCTACAATGGAGCCGGCTTGCTGAATGCAGAAACTGTTAAACACCCGCATTTGCCCACAAATTCCATCTATATAAAAGACATCGACTACAACGAAAAAGGCCAGCGCAACAAGATTGTGTACGGCAACGATGTCATCACCGAATTCACTTACGATGAAGAAACCTTCCGCCTGATTCGGCTTGAGACCAGGCGGCAAAACAACGATCCGCTGCAGGACTGGCGCTATACGTTTGATCCGGTCGGCAATATCACGCATATCGAAGACAAAAACAGCCCGGTGGTATTTTTTGATAACCAGAAAATCACCAGTATTGCGCAATATGCCTACGATGCTTTGTATCGCCTGGAAACCGCTAGTGGGCGAGAGAATAACCAAATCTTGGCATTCGACAGCCAGGATAACTGGAACGATGCGGCTTATTTACAGCAACTGAACCCCGGCGACCCGATGGCGATGCGCAACTACACGCAAAGCTACCAGTACGACGCAGTCGGCAACATCCTGCAGATGAAGCACCAGGCTCCCGGCAATGCCTGGGTGCGAAACTACAACTATCAGGGCAGCAACAACCGCCTGATCAGTACCCAGATTGGCGCCCATACCTATCAGTATCCGCACCATACCCAGCACGGCTATATGACCGCCATGCCGCATCTGGAAGACATCGGCTGGAATTTCAGGGAAGAGCTGATCAGAACCATCCGCCAGCGCCGCCTGGATGGCGGCACGCCGGAAACTACTTATTACCAGTACGACAGCCAGGGCCAGCGCATCCGCAAGCTTACCGAGCTGTCCGTGAATCCGGGTAATACACCAGCCTTGAAGGATGAGCGCATCTATATCGCCGGCTATGAACGCTACAAACAGCACAGTGGCCCTGATGCGGGTTTGGAGCGGACCAGCCTGAGCCTGATGGATCAGCAGCACCGCTTTGTGATGATCGATACCGAAACCCGGCCAAAGATCATTCTAGGGGTTCCGTCAGGCCGTACTGATCCTGAACAAACCGTGCGTTATCAGTTGCATAACCACCTGGGTTCAGCAGCGCTGGAACTGGACAATGCCGCTCAGGTGATCAGTTACGAGGAATATCATCCTTATGGTACGACGGCGTTTCAGGCAAAGAATGCTGCGATCAAAGCGGCGGCGAAACGCTATCGCTATACCGGGATGGAGCGGGATGAGGAGAGCGGGTTGGAATACCACAGTGCCAGGTATTATTTACCTTGGCTGGGGAGGTGGACGGCATGCGATCCACTCTGGATGGGCAACCCGCGTGCAGCAGAGAAACCAGAAGTCAAGTTCCGAAGCGGGATGGCGAAAGATGATGTCACGCAAGGCGTGGATACCCAACGGTCGAAAGATGAGAATACTTTCACACCACGTAAGCCCCCAGGATCGCGAGATCGCGCTAGGTGGCACAAAAGCTTATCGTACCGAACATCACATGTTGCATGCGATCAATTATTTGCATATGTAAATAACAATCCAATTCTGTTTATCGACGCTGATGGGTTCCAAGCAACACCGGCCGATCTTGCTCAGTTGATCCAGCAACGCGGAGACGCACTGATCCAATTCATGGGAACTCACCATGGCCTTTTGAGAGGAACATTTGAAGCCACGTTAGCTGAGGCACAGGGTGCCCAGCTTACTGGTTCGGCTGGGCAAACATTTCAACATTTTCAAAGCATGCAACAGGCTGCGAGCGGCTTAGCTACTCGCCAAGGCGAGCTCACGCAGCTTCTTCAGACGCTACAGCGAGCAGATCCGGCATCGGCTCGAGACATTGGAAACGCCATACGACCGGCCCTAGCGCGATCTCGCGAGCTGCTGGCCCTTGCTCAAGAAACAGAGAGTATCGTCACCGAATTACAAAATACTGGGAACTCAGGACGCCTTGACGGAATACCTCTACAAACAGGCCGTGATGCAGCCAGGCTGGCATCAACACAACTCAATCAAATGAGATTGAGCTTGGTACCCAACGCAATTACTAGCGGCTTCCAAAGTACGATGGACAAAATTAGGCAACTTCCAGTTACGTTATCGGATTTGCGCGATAGGGCTAAGGATGTAGGAGCCGCAGTTGGTACTGGATTTTCAGCTTTGCGCGCGGGAGCAGCAACTGCGGGTCGCTCCGCTGCGGCCCGATTCCTTGGAGCTGCATTGGAATTTTTGGGTGCCTTCGGATCTCGTCTTGTAACGCCTTTAATTATCATCATGCCGCCAGGCGGACTATTGCCTGGCCGCTCTCCGACTGAGGCATAGACCGTTGAAATGAGGGCCGTAGGGCGGAAGCCGATAGGCGTTCCGCCATGATGAGATTGGATGTTTGTTTTGATTTGGCGGATCACCCTATCGGGTATCCGCCCTACGATGACGGAGCGTTATGCCGGATTATCGACGTTACCGGGTGCCGGGCGGGACATATTTTTTACGGTTAACTTGTTGGAACGGAAGCTGGATTTGCTGGTGCGGCATATTGATTACGTGCATTGGAATCCGATGAAGCAGAGTTGGGTGTGGAAGGTGCGGACTGGCCTTATTCCAGTTTTCATCGTTATGTGCGTGCTGGCACGTAATTACACGGGATTCGACAGATAACGAATTAACAATAGACAATCGAAAGGTTAACGCAGGCAATGAACTTTGATAGGCAGTTCCAGTGTTGTCCAGATTCGATCAGCGGTCAGTACCGGTGCTTGCAAGCTGTACCCCAGGCTCAAGCAGGCGCGGTCGCCCAGGGACAAGCCCGACTGCCGGGTTTGTTGCCAGAGCCGTCCGGCATATTCGGCCTCTTCCACAGTAAAAGGCAAAATGACCAACCCCAGGGCACAGACATCCTGCTGCATTCCTTCAATATCAACACCTGCGGCAGCCGATTTCTGCACGACTTCTGCCCAGTTGACGCTGGACATCGAGGCTTCTGCCAGCAGCGCATCAACTTGCTCGTGTCCGGGTTCATCCTGCAAATAAGCCAGCAGCGCCGAGGCATCCAGTACAACAGTCATCTGTCAGCATCCCGTTTTGCTTCTTCGTGCCGTTCAGCGATCAATTCGTCGGCCAGACTGACGGATTTGGGCACATGGGCAAAGCGGTGTTTAAGGCGTTTTTTGATTGTTTCGGCTTTTTCCAGCACAAGACGGCCATTTTCGATGCGGGCAATCAGGTGGTCACCGGATTCAAATCCCAGTGCTTGCCGGAAGGCTGAGGGAATAACCAGGCGCCCCTGGCGGCCCAGTTGGATTTCAGTTTGTGAAAGGATGTTAGTCATAAAGATTGTAAATGTGGCACATTTTTTAAATTGTGCCACGCCAATAAATATTTGGCAAATTGCTGCTGGTTTTGGTGGCGGCACTGTATTTCAAATATGACAGAAATTTTTTAATTTAACTTGATAGCTTACCCTTCCAGATCAGGAGGATGACATGGCTGGACAAAACGAAACTCCGAAACTTGATCCCAGGATCAATTTTTTCAAAATTGATCTGCAGAGTGAAAAGCTGCAGAAGCGCTTTACTGAAATTTTCAGTGCCCAGAGTGGTAACTGGCAAGCCATTAAATCTGAATTGAAGGGTAAGGAAGGATTTACTGATGCGGTGATCGACAAGCTGGAATTTACCCATAACCTGGCGGCATGGGGCAATGATAACGCCAAACTTGTTGATCTGTTTCAGCGGGATGGCAATACAAATTCTTTGCGTGATATTGCCCTGACGTTGAATAAGGCCGCATTCATCGACAAAGTCAGAGTTATCGCTGACGATAAACCGGATGAAGAAAAACACACTTTCGCAATTAACCTGCGCCGAGATCTGTTCAAGCTGGAACCAACGGCAATGCTGGTCAATATGGTCAAAGATGTGAAAGTGCCGTTTCTGAACGATGCTATCGGTATAAACGTTGCCGCAGTATTAACCAGACAGCCCGATTTCAATATCAAAACCACTTCTGTTTACGAGCTGATCAAAAACGAGGAAACCTTCCAGGATATTTCTGCCGATGCCCAGGATGCCGTCAAAATCCAGTTGAAAACCTTACAGCGCATTACCGCTGTCAGCCCGGATCCGGATGCCGTGCCCGTGTTATACAACGCCCGGATACAATCGGCGATGCAAATCTCGGCCTTGCCAATGAAGCAGTTCATAGCGACGCTGAGCGGAAATGATCTGGACGAGAATACCCTGGCACAAATTCACTATAACGCCCAGCAAACACAAATCCGTAACGAACAATTTCTGGTATCAGTTCGGGAAGCTGCCCGGCCTACCGGTGTGGCACTGATCGACAAGAGCCTGGATGCCTATATCCATCCACAGGCGCATGTGATGAAGCCTGTCGGCGCTGCCGTAATTGCGGAAAAACCGAGAGAAGAATATGCAAAAGGGCAAATCGAAAAACATAACCTGTCCTGGGATTTATTGTTCGGTGATGCCGATTTCTGCGAATGCGGCGAATGTAATTCGGTCTACAGCGCAGCTTCCTACTTCGTGGAACTGCTGAATTATCTGCGTAACAACAATCTGGATCCTGATGCACCAGATTCGATTAAGAAAAAAGAAGATCCCAGGGATATTTCCAGCACACCGCTGGAAAAACTGTTCGACCGCCGTCCTGATTTGGGTTGCCTGGAGCTGACTTGCCAGAACACCAATACATTGATTCCGTATGTGGATCTGGTCAATGAGGTGATGGAAAACTATGTTGCCTTCAAAAAGCTGAAACCCTTCAACGTCGATGACGAAACCAGCAGCGAGTTGCTGGCTGAGCCACAACACACTGAATACCAGGCGTACTGCATCCTGAAGAACGAGGTTTATCCTTTTACACTGCCTTACCATCAACCGGTCGATGCGGCACGGACTTATCTGAAATATCTGGATACCAGTCGTCATGAACTGATCGATACCTTCCGGAAAAATAATGCCGGAGATGATGCTGAACTTGTAACACTGAAAGATGAGGCGTTGAACCGGGCTGCCGATGCCGAATTTCTAGGATTGACCATGGAAGAGTACGTCATCCTGACGAAAGAATGCTTTGAAAACATCGAACTGATGCGCAAGCTGAAAAATAATCCTGCGCTGACTAAAGATGAATACTGGACGCTGATCGGCGGCAGATCGGTGCATGAATACTATGGTTACAAGGATGAGCAGTCCATGACGGATGAGCTGCCGCAGATTAAAAAAGAATTCCTTCGCCGGACCGGTATTGATTACTTCAACCTGGTTGATCTGCTGAAGACGGAAACGATCAATCCCTGCGTTCCCAAAGGCCGGGCAAAGACTATTATGGAAAGCCTGCATTTCAGTTACCGCTTTCTGCAGAATTACGCCAAGGCACACGGTATCGACAAAATGGCGGAAGACCTGGTGAAACTGGAAACATTCGCGGATCTTGTTCCCAAGCTGAAAGAGGAAATCGCGCTTCTCACCGGCAAGAAAACCTTGAGTTGCCCCAAGCCCTGTGACGATACATCCGATATTTGCGATAAGGACATCACTTGCTGGGTGAAATGCTACTTTGAGAAAGTCGGCAAGATGATCGTCATCGAAAATGGCAGGGGTTGTGTGGATGGGAGAATTTATTCAAGAAATTCCACGCCCGCTACTTTTGCACCTCAACTTCAAGGCTTGGAGGTGGCTATTGAGGATTGCAAAATCAATATCCATCGCGGCGAATTGGTTAAGGTTATTGGTGATATTGACAAGAGTACAGGGAAAGTTACCTTTAACGAAAATGCCGGGCCAATTGATCTGGATGCTTTAAAAAATTCGACTTTCGTCGGGATCAAGGGGGAGAAAGGTGTTTTTCTGACAGTTAATAATGAAATTCACCTGGTTTTGTTTGAGCGGAAAGATACTTGCAATCTCGATACTGCCTTGCTGCAACATCTGGATGGTACGCCCCTGACTGTAGCCGAATACGACAAAATCCATCGCTTTATCCGTTTGTGGCGAAAACTGGGCTGGACGATCGATGAAATCGATCAGGCGATTATCGGACTGAGTATCGAACCGGAATTTGGTAGAGGCTCGGATAACCCGGCAGATTCCCTGTGTGACGAAAATTCCTCCGATGATTGCAGTAACGTTGGTGGTGATTGCGGCGATTGTGGGGACTGTGCAGCAGATATCTGCATCGAAGTATTTGATATCAACCCCAGGCTCATTCATCAGCTGGTTGCTGTTTCCAGATTGCTTAATCAGACTGGCCTGGAGCTGACTAAGCTGCTGTGCTTCTGGACTGAAATCAGTACGTCTGGCGAAAAATCACTATACAAACGGCTATTTCTGACGCACAACATCCTGGGTATCGATAAGGTTTTCAAGGCAGACATCAAGGGCAACTATCTGACTGGCAACGCTAAATTGACAGATCATCTGCCGGTTGTCATGGCCGCCTTGAACCTTTCTTCCGATGATATTCAGGACATCATGAAGTTCGCCAGAATAGAAGATGAATTGACGCTGGGCAATTTATCTTTGCTGTATCGCTACCGTTTGCTATCCAAAACATTGGGCTTAAGAATCTCTGCTTTCCTCAGTATCCCGCCTTTATTTGGTGATATTTTCAAAGATGCCGATGCGTCGTGCGAATTTATGGAACGCTGGGTAAAAATGGAGGATGCCGGATTTACCTGGCAGCAGTTGAATTACATCATCAATGATTTTGACGACATCAAGAAGCCCTTTACCCCAAATCACAGGACAGTTTTATTACTGAGCAAAACGTTGTACGACGGTTTGAATGCTATTGATGTGGATCATCAGGATCTGGTTGCTGATTCGGACATTTCCGATCCGCAGATGCAGGAAATCAATATCCGGCAAAAGGCAACCAGTGATTTGGTGAGAACGAAGGCCAGTTTGCTGTTCGATACCGCTGTTGTTGATAAGCTTGTTGGCTATCTGGAAGGATCTATTGTTTATCAAACCAATGCGCCGGGGAATCTGGATATAACTATTCCTGATGGCAAGACACTTAAAAGCAAACTGAAATATGACAAAACTTCAGGAACCATACAAATTACGGGGATATTGACCGCTACCGAAGCCAATGATTATAAAAATCTGAGCACTCATTCGAAGTGGAACCCGGCCCTCATCCGCATAGAAAAACAACAGGTAAAATTATTCAAAGAGCTATTAGCCGGCATTTTTGAAGAAGAAAAAACCAGAACCGATGCTGAAAAAGCAGGCTTGGAAGCCATAATCAAATCGGGCGATGAAGCGGTTCCGGTAGCTGATATTCCTGAGGGCGATCCGGACCCCAATACGGCACCAAAAAAACGTGTCGCATTTCTGGAGATTTTTCTGCCTTTTTTGCGCCAGCAGTTAACGCATCGGTTTGTCGTCGATACTTTGTCCGGGTTTGCTGAACTGGAAAGCAAAGTTACTGATGAGCTGGTATCAAAGATTCTCAAACTCGGGACCCCTGCTGCACCGATTTACGACATATTTGAAAAAATAAAAGATAGTGTCAAACCTGTTGAAACCGACTGGAGTGGTTATTTAATACCAGCTGCCAATGCCAATTTCACTTTTATCGTAAAAGGCAGTGATGCTGCACCGGTTGTTACCATCGATGGGGTCGCTCTGAATTTTTCTGCTCAGGAAGATCCGACTAATGAATGGTGGAGTGCTGCTGAAGAACTGACTGCTGGCAAGTTGTATAAGTTAAATACAACAGGTATGGCGCTGAAAAATATCTTCTGGAAAACACCGGCAGCAACTATTACCACAATTCCTTCTTCAGCCCTGATTCCTGATTTTGCCTCGAAACAGGCAGAGCCAGCTCTGATCACTTTGAAGAAAGCTGCCATGCTGGTTTCCGGATTTACTTTAAATGCAGATGAAATCAGGTTCCTGAACCTTAATCAGAACTTTCTGGATGAAAATGCCAAGGCTTTGGATTTTAACTCCCTGACGTTGGGGCATTGGCTTCGCCTGGAAGCCTATACCCGTTTACGGAATTCATTGTCGCAGACCAGAATTAATATCCTGGATTTTTGGCATTGGGCTGATGACCCAGCATCTGATGTTACAGAATTAAGTAAAAAAATAAGCGATTTAACGGCCTGGAAGAAAGAGCGTATTGATAAGTTAATTGCTACCGATCATTTTAATATTGGCCAGTTAACCGATTACCGTAACGAAAAGAATCTGCTCAAGTTGCAGAATGCGTTAAATGTGGCAGATAAAATCGGCGTAGATATTGACCTGCTGTTTGATTGGGCTATTCCGACATCAAAATTTGGTAGATGCCGCAAGATTGCAGACAGCATCAAAAACGCGATTCGCGCCCGTTATAACCAGACTGACTGGGAGCAGGTTGTCAAGCCGCTGAATGACCAGTTACGCAATCACCAGCGGGATGCGTTGACGGCTTACTTGTTGCAACAACCGGAACTTCTCGCCTGGAATGTCGTGGATGCCGACGGCCTGTTCGAATATTTCCTGATCGACGTGCAAATGGATGCCTGCATGGAAGCATCGCGGATTAAACAGGCAATTTCATCCGTACAATTATTTATCCAGCGCTGTTTACTGGGACTGGAATCCAAACTCGATCCAAACACTAAAACTGAAATTGGAGTAGCCAGCAATATTCTGGATCGGGAGCGCTGGGATTGGATGCAACGTTACCGCGTGTGGGAAGCCAATCGTAAGGTATTTTTGTATCCGGAAAATTGGATTGAGAGCAATCTGCGCGACGATAAAAGTCCTTTCTTCAAAGAACTGGAAAGTGAGTTGCTGCAAAAAGACATCAACAAGCAGAATGTCACTGACGCACTGAAATCGTATCTTTATAAAGTCGATGAAGTGGCGAATATGGAAGTTGTAGGGTTGTACATCGACGGTAAAAAGAATAAGAATACATCTGTCCCTGGTTGGGAGGGTGGTTCCAAGCTACATGTTTTTTCCAGAACGCGAAATGCGCCTTATTTCTTCTACTACCGCTATCTTGCATTGGATGAGATGAACTGGTATCCGTGGGAAAAGATGCAGGTGGATATACCTAGTTATGATGTTGAAAATAACAATCATGAAATAGTAGGAAATGGATGCTACTTGACCCCAGTTGCATGGAATGGACGGTTATTGATTTTCTTTCCACAAATAATGAGAAAATCGAAGCCTGATGGTGATTCGTCTAAGGGTAGTTTTAATACTTTAGGCAATGATCCAGCGGGCATTAATAAATCCCAGCCTCTTGAGTTCTATGAAATAAAAATGGGATGGAGTGAGTATCGAAATTCAAAATGGACTCAAAAACAGCTTTCCAATAATGTTTTAATTGTTCCATTAACTGAAATAATTACGATTCCTCCAAATACGTATGAAAAACGGCCGATCTTAGGAAGAAGGATTGATCAATTCACTTTCATTCCGGATGTTTCAAATGAACAAATAGTAATTCGGGTAGAAGATCTGGTCGCTAACGATACTACTACCTTTAAAGGATTCACCTTTACAGGAAGCAAAATCGAAGATGATAAGGATATTGGAATCGGTGCAAATTTCTTGCCATCCAGCATTCAAATGGAATTCGGTACAACAGAATTTCATAAATTTTCTAATAATATTCAGTCGTTGCAGTTAAGTGGTAATGCTTGGGGAAATGATGATGCAACATTTATGGTAGAGAAAAACTCAGTTCAATTAAATTATCCAAATAGTAGTATTTCATCCAAGTTTTACTATTCTGAAACGCATGAATTACTCAAGTTAATTAATTTTGGAAAATTAGAAACTTTTTTTAACCATAATGAAAATATCGATGCGATTGAATTTGGTCAATTTCATCAGGATGTGAATCAAATCTATCATGAATTAAAGCATCCTTATTCGCTTTATAACTGGGAGCTATTTTTTCACACACCTATTTTGCTGGCAGATGCACTTAGTAAAGCTCAGCATTTCGAGGAGGCGATGAAATGGTTCCATTTCGTGTTTAATCCACTTGCTGATGGAGCTAAAGACAATCGTTTCTGGCAGTTCAAACCATTCAAGGAAACTGATAGCAGGCGGATACTGGATAGCATTTTTTATTTTCTTGAACCGAATAAGGAAAATAAAGCTATCAATGAATGGCGTAACAAGCCATTCATGCCGCATGTTGTAGCAAGAAGCCGTCCCGTCGCTTATATGAAATGGGTGGTGATGAAATATATCGATAACCTGCTGGCCTGGGGTGATTATTTGTTCCGTCAGGATACGATTGAGACCATTAACCAGGCTACTCAACTTTATGTGTTTGCCGGACATATCCTCGGCCCCAAACCGATGATGATTCCGAAACGCGGCAAGATTAAACCGCAGACTTACCTCGGTTTAGTGGACAAATGGGATGCCTTCGGTAATGCTATGGTGGAACTGGAATTAGCTGCACCGTTTAGCAATCAGACTGATTTACCTTTGGGTTCCTTTGATTCCAAGACAGGGGAAATTGGCTTTGCCAATATTTTTGGTTTTGCCAAAACCTTGTATTTCTGTATCCCGAATAACCCGAAACTGATGGGGTATTGGGATACGGTGGCGGACCGGCTCTATAAAATCCGCCATTGCCTGAATATTGAAGGGATATTCCGCAAACTGCCTTTATTTGAACCACCCATTGATCCGGCGTTATTGGTCAAAGCGGCAGCACAAGGCTTAAGTATTGATTCGGTATTGAATGATCTCAATACACCGATGCCGAATTATCGCTTTTATTATCTGCTGCAAAAGGCGCTGGAGCTGTGCAATGAATTGAAATCCCTGGGTAGCGCCATGCTTTCTGCTATAGAGAAAAAGGACAATGAAACTGTCGCATTGATCCGAGCAAAACATGAAAACGTGATGCAGAACCTGGTGATGGAAATCAAGAAGCAGCAACTGGAGGAAGCGCAAAAGAATATTGAAAGCCTGCAACAGAACCGCAAAACACCGGAAGAGCGGATGAAGTATTACCTGAAACTTGCTGGCCTGGATGAGAGTCTGGTGCCTGGTGATACGGCGGAATTTAATGGTATTCCCAATAATATCGTCACGGTCGATGGCGATAGCGAGTTGAAGCTGATTCCGTCTGAAAAGCAGGATATGGATAAGGCAAGCGAAGCCCAAGATTGGCAAAGAGCAATTGGTATTATTGAAACGTTAGCTAGCGGCTTTCATGTTATTCCATCGGTTGAACCGACAGCCGCCCCTTGGGGAGTTGGTATGAAAGCTGTTATTTTTTCCGGTACTATGCTCGGCAATGCAACGCAAGCAGTTGGCAGAGGACTTCAAGTTCACGCTAGCGATTTATCTTTCGCTAGTTCTAGTGCAGGCAAAAAAGGCGGCTTCACCCGCGCTCTACAAGAACGCATCTTCCAGGCCAATGCCGCCGGATATGAACTCAAGCAAATCGACAAGCAAATTCTCGCACAACAAATCCGTATAGATATTGCCAATCAGGAAATCGTTAATCAACAAAAAGCGATTGACAACGCAACTGAAGTTGAGGAGTTCCTGAAAAACAAATATACCAATGAAGAGCTCTATACCTGGATGCGCAGTAATTTGAAAACCTTATACCGTCAGGTTTATAACCTGGCGTGCGATCTGGCGAAGAAGGCAGAAAAAACCTATCAATTTGAACGCGGGTTGAGTAATTCCAATTTCATTCAGCCGGGTTACTTTGATGCGGGTCGTGAAGGTCTGCTGGCAGGTGAACAATTATATGTTGGGTTAAAGCAACTGGAAGCTGCCTATCAAAATGAGCGCGGCTATGATTATGAGATTACCAGGCACGTATCACTGTATCAGCTCGACCCGTTAGCCATCATACAGCTTAGAGAAACCGGAAAATGTGAGTTTGCAATACCGGAAGCTCTGTTTGATCTGGATTTTCCCGGCCATTACAAACGCAGAATCAAGTCGATCTCACTTTCCATTCCCTGTGTTGTCGGCCCGTATACAGGTATTAATGCTACTTTGACTTTGCTGGAAAATAAATTCCGCAATACGGCCATTGGCGGCAAATCCTATGCGGAGAATACCGAGGAAGAAGATCCCAGATTCAGTGCTTATAAAATACCCATCAATGCGGTTGCTGTCAGTAGCGCACAAAATGACAGTGGTATGTTTGAGCTTAATTTTAAAGATGAGCGCTATCTCCCGTTTGAAGGAGCAGGAGTCATCAGCAGGTGGCGACTGGAGCTTCCGAAAATCCGTCAGTTTGATTACCAGACTATTTCTGATGCAATTGTCCATATTAGATATACAGCCTGTGAGGGTGGTGAAATACTCAAATTAGTAGCTGGCAAATCGTTATCCAAGCAGCTTGAAAATATCACTCAGGCGATTAATGAAACTGGCCTGCATGTTGCCTTGACGATGCGCCATGATATGCCGAATGACTGGCATATGCTGAAGAAGAATGGCTTTGTTGATCTGACTATTACTAAATCCAGATTGCCTTATATGATTCAGATTCTGGACAAGCCGGAAATTGAGGAAGTTATGTTTTTGGCTCAAATCAAGGATGATCCGACTACTTATTCGATATCAATTGATGACTCTGCTCTTGGTCTTGCAAAGATTAGTAATGAACTGAAATTATGTCGTGGCAAGAGCGAAGCTATCAAAATTGATAAACCATTTAAACTCTCAGTAGAGACTGACTTGGTAAAGCTGGAAGAGTTGTTTTTTATTATTAAATACAAGGTTGCTCAGCTCGGTAAATAGATCTGGAACTGGTGAGATGTGGTTTTTTATTGACTGTGGCTTCCATCAGTCAAATGGAGAATTTATAGATATCTCGCGTGGAGAAGCCACTTAAATCTGACGGAATTGTTTAAAAACCCGGCTGCATGCAGCCGGGCTAATGATCAGTTTCGGATAATCTGTGATTTTATCAAGCTCTGCTGCTGCGGTTGTCCAGGCTGTAGCCACCGGCACCATGCACTGCCAGCAGAGTGAAGCCACCTGCGATGGCAATATTCTTCATGAACATGATCATTTGTGTCTGATCGGCAAGATTGCTGTGAAAAATTACTGCTGCTGCCAGTGTAAACAGTGCCAGAGCGACAGATACCAGGCGGGTTTGCCAGCCAATGATAATTGCCAGAGCCCCACCCACTTCAAGCAGAATGACCAGTGGCAATAGTGTTCCTGGAACGCCCATTGCATCCATATAGCCTTGTGTATCTGCATAGCCACTAATTTTTGAAATACCTGCGAGTAAAAATATTTGTGCCAGAAGCAAACGTGCAACGAATTGACTGATTTTTTCCATTTGAATCTCCTTGCCAGTAAGCTGGTGTTTCTTAAAAATACTTTTTATTACTTGCGTTTAATCCATGCTTTATCACGCACAAACTGATTGGATTGGTAATCCTGTAGCGCCTCATCAATTTGTTCGCGAGTGCTCATGACAAACGGGCCATACTGCACGATTGGCTCGTGCAACGGTTTTCCGCTGACTACAATGAAACGTGCCCCTTGTTCTCCTGCCACGAAGTCGAAAATACTGTCGTCAACACCTATCACAACCAAAGAATGAAGTGCGACAGCCTGTCCGTTAAATTGTCCATTGCCTTCAAATACATAAGTGAAGCTTGTGTTCTGCGCCGGCAACTGGTGCTGAAAATGCCGTCCGGGCTGTAGCTGTACATCAAAATAAGTTACCTGCGTCAAATCATCCTGGATCGGTGCAACGGTATCGCCGAAACAGCCAATTAACACTTTCAGCCGGTAGTCTGCTGTTTCTATCACTGGGAATGCCGCTGCAGGAAATTCCTGATATTCCGGATGATCCATTTTGTTGACCGCAGGCAGATTAATCCACAGTTGGAATCCACGCAGCAAGCCATTTTCCTGTTTCGGCATTTCGGAATGAATCACCCCGCTGGCCGCTTTCATCCACTGTGCTGAGCCCGGTTCGAGGTTGCCGGTATTGCCCATGCTGTCCTGATGCTGCATATAGCCATCCAGCATATAGGTAAAGGTAATAAATCCCCGATGCGGATGGGAAGGAAAGCCGGCAATGTAATCATTCGGGTTGTCACTGCTGATGTAATCCAGCAACAGAAAAGGATCGTAATTGCGCAGTGCCGGCGTGCCAATTGTGCGATGTACGACCACACCGGCACCTTCGGATACCGCCATTGCAGGAATGATTCGTACAGCATTCATTGATGTATTCATCGTTTTCTCCTTTTCTGTGATGCATTGACAGGTTCTGCTTGCTGGAAACATTATCACCGTTGCTTAAAATAGAATAAACATCGTTTTGTGGAAATTATTGTTCTTATATAAAGAACAATAAAGGTAAGCAAAGGAATGCAATGGATCGATTGGAAAATATAAGCCTGGAAACCACAGTTGGATGCAACCATCGACTGTGATTTCCAGGTGATTGATACTCCTGAAATGGGAAACCCGGTTGCTGTGATTACAACATTGCCAAGCCTTCCAGACTGATCAGGAGGGAGTTAACAGCTTTGTGAACAACATTGATTGGGCCAACCGGGATCACATAGGGATTAAACCTGAATCCGGCAGTTGGATGCGCTCGCCAGCACCACTCTCGCGGCGCTGCCTCTCTTTGCGCGTAATGGATTATAAATATCTCTTGTATCCCGAATCTAGATATCTGATCAGAACACAGAATCCGGCCAGCAGCAGCCAGATGCTACTCGGTTCCGGTACGGCTGCAGGAGGATTACCCGGCAGCTGATTGATGCCAACCGTGAAAGATGGTCCGATAATCTTGTTAAACCCACTAAGCCCGAAACTTTTATCGAAAACAGGAAAAGATAAAAGATTTATATCAAACAGAGTTCTATCAATTCCTAATAAGTCATTCAGGCTGACTGGATTGAAATCAACTAAATTAAGTGAGCCAATAGATGCAGTGGCTCCCAGCTTTAGTAAATCAAGCGTCCCGACAAGATTAAGGTAGAGCTCCGTGATATTTTTGAATGTGGCATCGACTCCAAATGTTGGCGTAAATGTCGTCTCTTGCGAAATCGCGAATTCGGGTAAATCATTCCACAATCCCCTCCAGTTCGATTGTGCTTCCGTCATGCCCGCAATTTGGACCGGGTCGCTGAATTCCAAATCAACCATCAATGTGGGACGAAAATCAAATCCCTGGCCAACGCGGAGAACAGGTCCCGCATCAACGTCGATCAGATCGAGAGATATCGTAAATTTAAGCGGACCAGCGTCGATCAAATTAAGATTGAGACCCGCAGGAGGCAGGCCGGCAAAAATCGTTGCGATCCCGTCGATATCCCATTGTGCAGAAAGCAAATCATCTTCCCCGTTGGAGATTACATTGGTATTGATTCGTGGGGGAGTAGGAAGACCAGGTATCGGGAACGGGGCATATGTAGGGTCGTCAAGCGAGCCACTTGTGGCAATATTCGGTATATTCAGGCCAATTTCGACTAGATCGACAGTAATCTCGGGTGCCGGATTCGGCATCGTATTGGCAAGCGAAAAGCCTGATGAATCTGTGAGTTTGATACCGACATATGGTGGCACCGGGGAAACGCCTCCTTCAAGTGTCAGGCTCCGGTTTGCAATGGGGATCTCTGCAAGGGGTTCCCCGCTTGGTAGAATGCCGTCGAGTATTTTCAGGCTACCAGGATCGATCGACAGTACGCGCTGATCCAGATTGATGTTCGGTAATTGCCCACTGCCGCTTGCACAACCGATAGCTGCACCACAAATCCCAGCATCAATCGAACCCGAAAGCTGCATGATCGCGCTGAAATATGCCTCGATTTCAGGTGATTGTGTTTTGATCGTACCATTTACAAAGTTATTGCTGGTATTGATGTTGAAAAACTGTCCAGCACGTACCGTATCCGGCAATTCGGCTGACAGATTGAAGCCAGCGGTCGTATCAACCGAGCCGCTATCGACAGAGTAACCGAAATCGAGACCCACTTTCCCTGATGTTTGTACCTTAAGAGAGGCTGTTCCGAGAAGGTTAGATTCATCTATTATCGTAGCGGTTTTATTGTTCCATTGCGTGCCGACGAAAACGGAATCCGATTTCTGGAAGGCTGTTCCCGGCCCCCACATGCTTTGATCTGTGCTTTTGAATTCGAGAAGTCCCGGATCATAAATCACACCCGCCCAGGCCGGTGCAACGATAAACGCACCAAGGATCAGTGTTGTGGTAATTAAGTTGCTTAACGTTTGTCTTTTTTTCTCGCAATTTCTAAATAAGATCAGGGTTTTCTTGGTATTTTTCACATCATAATCCTCATTAAAGTAACCCCGAGATTTGTACAACGGCTTTCAAATGCTTATCAGATTCCATCATACCATCCTGGGAGTTGTTGAAAATATTCAAAAAACATCAGGAACAAATTGTTTTTACATAGAAAAAACTTAAATTCCTTGTGTAAGTTATGCAATTTTCATGCCAATGAGAATAACCTTATGAATATAAAAGTAGATTTATAATTATAAGTATGTTGTCGTTATTTCTTCATGTATTTATGTAAAAATTATCGACAGATTTAGATGGGTTTTAGTGATCTTTGATATCTTTTTTGATGAAGTTATGTGTTTTCTCCCATGGACAAAATGATCAGGGAGAGAAATCACTTTTGATTTCAATGATGAATGAATAAAAAGGGCGAAATGTAAAAGATTCCGACAAGGTTATCTGGGTCAGCAGGAGAATTTCATGCTCCAATGCATCTAAATGAGGTTTTTAGGTTAATGGGATCTGCCTGCCGGAAGCGGGCCTTTCGTTGTTACAATAAGGATAAAATCATTTCATATGAGACTATTGTTTCGATAATAACAACAATAAGAGAAAGCAGGGATGCAATGGATCGATTCGAGAATATGAATGCATTTGTGCGTATTGTGGAAGCGGGCAGCATCAGTGCGGCTGCGGATCGCATGGGTGTAGCCAAATCTGTCATCAGCCGACGATTAAAGGAACTGGAAGCACACTTGGGCGTTCAGTTATTTCATCGTACCACGCGGCAAATGAAGCTTACCGACAGCGGCCGTGCTTTTTATGAACAATCTGTTCGTATCCTCGCGGATATTTTCGAAGCCGAGCACGCTGTATCACAATTTCATGGCGCTTTAAAAGGTAATTTGAAGGTGGCAGTTCCGCTCAGCTTTGGTTTGATGCATCTAGGCCCGGCTATCACTGCATTTCTGCATGCTCATCCGGATATCAAATTTGATCTGGATTTCAATGACCGTCAGGTCGATTTGCTGGCGGAAGGTTTTGATCTTGCCATCCGCATCGCAAACCTGCCCGATTCCAGCTTGATCGCACGTCGCCTTGCACCTATTCAGGCTGTCATGTGTGCCAGCCCGGCATACCTTGAGCGCATGGGCACGCCGCAGGCACCTGAAGAGCTCATCAGGCATCGTTGTCTGGCCTACAGTCTGATCAGTAATAGTGATAACTGGCATGTGTATGACCCTACGGGACAATTGATCAAAACCAGAATTACTCCCTACCTGAAAGCCAGTAATGGCGAGTTTCTGCGTGATGCCGCCGTCGATGGGCTGGGTATCGTATTGCTGCCGGCTTTCATTGTTTATCGGGAAATAGAACACGGTGCGTTACTGCCGATATTAACGGGATACCACTATTCGCAACTGGCAGCCTATGCTATCTACCCGCAAACCCGTCACCTCTCGCAGCGTGTCAGAGCATTCGTCGATTTCCTGAGCAAGCGATTTGAAGCAATGCCTTATTGGGATTCTTGCCTGCGCCATACAAAAAATATTTCATGAAGTTTCCTTCAAGTTATCAGCTTTACGGGATAAAACACAAGCTACGGTTAGCGGGTGTAAATTTTTGTGATAACAACTTGATTCAGGGCAGGGAGGACATGCAGAAGCTTGACAAGTAATCTGAGGCTGTTTTAATACTCTTCAGGCAAATTTATGACGAGGGGGTAGAGTATGAAGAAAAATAATTTACAGATTTGTATTGGCACCTTCTTGGCTGCCGCGCTGGTTTTCGGGCAGACAGTACAGGCAGATGAGCTGATTTTGGATGGTAACCAAACTATCAGTGACGATACGGATGTCAATGTCATTGTTGTCGGTAATTCTGGTACCAATTCTACGGGTGGTGATGGTCATCTTATTGTTAATAGTGGCGCAACACTCGCGAATTTTGATGGAAATTCTCCAACGCTCCCTGGCCGGATTGATGGTGTGGAATATCACCATGAGGATGGCTATCTTGGCTTTAATGCCAGTTCAACTGGTACCGCCACTGTTACAGGTGTGGATACACTCTGGGATAACTCAAGTGGCGGTTTGTATACCGGCTACCTTGGACAGGGTTTGCTTGTCGTAGAAGAAGGTGGGAGAGTTGTCAGTGAACAGGGCTACCTGGGATACCAGACCGGTTCTACGGGTGCTGCCGCTGTTACCGGTACTAATTCTCGTTGGGACAACTTAGGAAATCTCTACATTGGCGGGAATGTTTCCGGTGCGGGTGGTCAGGGGAATCTTGTTATCAATGATGGCGGGATCGTGTCGGCCGATGAGGGTACCACCATCTGGTCCGCCGGCAGTTTCTCAGGTAAAGGCGGCATGCTGGTGGGGAATGTCATCAACCATGGCCTGATCAGCCCGGGTAATTCGGCCAATCCGTTTGACGTGCTGACGATCGCCGGTGGTCTTGCATTGGAAGAGGGCAGTACACTGGCTTTTGAGATTTTCGGTCCAATGTTGTATGACCAGCTTTTTGTTGATGGTGATTTTACAATGGGTGGCTCGTTGGCGCTGGATTTTGACAATTTTATCCAGCCAGCTTTTGATACTACTTATGACCTGATTCAGGTTGGTGGTAGCCTCACTGGTATATGGGATAATTTTGATATCAATATCTCCGCCGGGTTTGATCCCAGTCTGCTGACTTACAGCATCGCGGGTAGTGATAGCCCTGATTCCAGTCAGGTGCTTCGTCTGACTGTTGCAGGTGCGGGAAATCCTATTCCTGAACCAGCTACTATCCTGTTGATCGGATTGGGCAGCATGATGATGCTGTGGCGCTGGAGTGGCCTGGTCAGCTAGTAGCCAACAACACATTTTCCCGCTGCGTATGCGTGCAATAGTCAAGCCGGAGGCTGGTCTTTAAACTTTAAAGGAGGTTAAGTTCAATTATGCCAACCAGTTACGATGTCAGGTTATTGCAAAAAAAGGAAATAGCCGAAGGAACGACGGAATTCACGCTGGAAAAGCCCAAGGGCTTTGAGTATCGTGCGGGTCAATATGGTGATCTGGTGCTGCCGCCTTCTACCGGGCTGAACGACAGCAATAACAAACATGGTTTTTCATTCGTTAGTGCACCATTTGAGGATACGTTGCGCATGGCTACCCGCATGCGTGATTCGCTCTATAAAAGAGCAGCAGCCAAAGTTCCGGAAGGGACCATGGTGCAACTGCTTGCGCTGTGGGGAGATTTCACACTGCAAAAAAACGAGGCTGTCCCGGTAGTGTTTATCACAGGTGGCATTGGTATTACACCAGTGCGCAGCATTATTGCGCAGGCTACGCATGACAAGACAAATCACAAAATTACACTGATTTACGCCAACCGCACACCTGTACAGGCTGCTTACACTGATGATCTGAAATGGCTTGCAGGAGAAAATAAAAATTTTACTTTTGTACCGGTGTACACATCAACCCAAGGTCACGTTAATGCAGAACTCATCAAACAACATGTGCCTGATATTATTGCATCGCGCTATTATTTGTCTGGCCCGGAAGGCATGGTTAAGGCCATGCGCGCACTGTTGATTGAGATTGGCGCTGATGAAGATAACATCAGAACAGAAGAGTTTGAAGGGTACTAGCCCAAGCATATGACGACAAAAAATTCTACTGACATTTATTTATATCTGATCTGGTACTTTGCATCGAAAAAGCTCAATTGATCTACCCGCAGGATCATTCTGATTCAAGGCCCCCTGTAAAAACGGGAGCCTTCTACTATTTCACCAGCCAGCGGGTGGACATTCCAGCCATCATATGATCGTTGACGTGGCAGTGGAATAACCAGTTGCCTGGTGAACGGGGAACCATGTCAACAGATCGCATGCTGGCAGGCATGATCTCGATTACGTCAGTTCGGCGACCATTATCCAGCACGGTCTGCCCATGCCAATGTACTGTGTGGTTATCCACTTCATTGCCCAGTGCGATCAGATGCCAGCGAACACGCTGGCCACGTGTAGTTTCAAAGCCAGACAGATTGCCGAAAATCCGGCCATTGATCGTATGTTTCAGGCCACTTTCCTCATCATTTTCTTCGTTGAATATCATGTATAGCGCGATAAACTCCTGATCCACATCGCGTGGAATAGGGCCTCTATTCGAACGCGCTTTATTAGCAGCGGTGACAATGATGGTTCCGATTAACCCCAGGTTGATTTCGTGTTCTGCCATGACATGCGAGTGATAGAGCCAGACAATGGATGAGGGGTCATCCGGACCGGGGCCGGCATCCCGATCAACGACCCAGGTATAAGTGTAGCGTCCACCCGGAGGAATACTGCCGCCCGCACCACCATCAGCACCTTCATTATCCTTGTTATACATCACGCCATGAGGGTGTATTGAAAGTGGCAGATCAGTGTTGTTCAGAAAATGGACCTTGATGATATCGCCCACTACTGCGCGGATGGTGGGACCTAGAATTCCCATCCATTCAGGCTGAGATATAGGTTGAGAGTAACTGTTGTCGGTATAACCGATATAGCGATATTTGGTGTAAACCAATGTGTTTCCGTAGACACCCAGACCATTTTCGGGGTTGATCAGATTTCCGCCAGATGGCGCATAATTCCAATCTGTCTTTTCTGCGGCGATCCAGTACTCTTGTGTGTCCCTGGCTTGTACTGAAAAAGATGCCACCAGCAGAAGCAGAAAAACAAACAAAATCGGATATGACCATAAGAATGGATAGCTGTTTTTTGTATACATGGATGGACTCTCTTTTAGTTTGCTCTCAATGCATGACGCTGTTAGGGATCCTCTGAAAAATGATCTGTGTTGCCTCACTACGTTAAACACAATCTCAAAATATGCATTTACTAGCTGTAAACTGTATTTTTCGCCTGTATTTACCTTGTGCTGGCTTCTTCATTAACATTCTCAGAGGATCCTGAGTAACAGATGCTGTGTGTAATGATCAAGTTGCTGGCAAATGTGATGAACCTGGTTTGTTCAGATAACGGCTACCTCGGGAGAGAATTTCAACCGCCTTGCCAAAAGTAACCAGATCCGATCGTTGCAGCATGACGCAATATTTGCGAGTACGCTGGCAATATCGCCTGACGGTAAAAAAATCTTCATGGTTGATGCAGTCCGCCGGACAAATCACGATATTTACGCAATCAAGCAGAGCGAGTAGACAATTTGTATTGCCTTGCACGCTACTGCGAAATGCCATAAAGTGGCCACCAGCAGCCTCAATCAGACGATGATAATCCGGATAGAGTGCTGCACGTCCGCCTATACATAAAACAGACTGATCAATGAGATGACAGCAACCATCTTTCGGACAGCTGATAGCGGGTGTGACGAGATATGGATGTGGCTGGCCTGATCTGATCCAGTGCAAACTGGCATCAACTGGCGTTTTCAGTGTGTTGGTATTGACGTGGCAATCAATCGGAGTTTTGGTGTATGCGGGATTTTCAGGCTGAAGTCGGACTGTGTTCCCATGCGCGGTGCGTGACAAAGCTGAACAGATCAAGTGATACAAATGCTTTAATCTCCATCCCAGCCTGGGAGCTTGTTGCTTGTCTTGATAGGAAAATGTGGTGAACACTGCTTTGCTTCGATGAATTTCGGGTAATTTGCTGAAATTTGGCTGTGCATCCTGACCGACTGACGCCAATGCTGGTTTTTTCAGAAATTTCATAATCAATTCCATCTCAGAAAAAAGGCTGGCTTGCCCCGGGAGGAGGGGCTGGCTTGCCGTCATAAATCACTGGAAGAGGAGAGAGAGAACTGCCAGTGATTGCTATGAAAGTTAATATCCGTCAGCTTTGAACGTAGATCAAAAATACGCTTGTAAATTATTTTGTCAGTATCAGTTTATCGTTGCGTGTCAGGCGTAAGTGATATTGCTCGCCCCGATGCTGAATAAGTATTTCATTGCCTATCCCGAACAAAGTTTTGCTGCTGATCAACTTGATGGGAAACTGTGAAATCAGTCCATCATTCAATTTAGGGTCCGTATGATATTCGGTATTGATGGTATTCATATCTCGTTCCAGTCAAATTAGTTAATGAGAATGATTATCATTGTACTGGTAAAAATAATTTGTGCAAGCGTTTTTTGGAAGCAAATTGAATTTTGGAAGGGGTGCAGAGATTAATTTCCCCGGTTATTTCTCTTTTGGCGACTTTGACTGGAAACTTTTCAATCCTTATGCCCGGTAACGCATATCTACATTTGCCCGTCGACGGGCAGTAGCAAAGACATGATAGCCGCGCTTTTGCAGGCCATGAGCAGTGCAATGGCTGATACCACTGGAGCGTCCAGTGATCAATGTCTTTTTCTTCATTTTTCGTTTTACGTGGTTTAGGTTGAGAATCCAGATTCCCGTTTTTATTGCAACCGGTTACGGGTAAAGATGATTACCATGGGCAGTGTAGTGAGGGAAATCGCTGCCAGTGGCCAGAGGTTTGCAAGGATGTCCCAGGGTGGAAGCGCCTTGAGAAAACAGCCTTCGATAATGATCAAAAAATGAGTGAGCGGGATGGTTTGAGATAACCATTGCAACAATACTGGCATATTTTCGACTGGCGTAGATAGTGTAGTCATGAAAGCTGCACGCACTGCCTCTCTCGAAGCCAATGGCAATGATGCGAACAAGGAGTTTATGGTTCTTCCGGACACACGCGTGCTATCGTTGCGCATGACGCCGATGGCAACGGGTACATGGCGTGTCACAGACACATACTGGGCGTGTGCTGTCCGGCACATTCAATGGAAGGCGTTGTGAGCAGCTTGTCGGATAAACAATTGATAATTGCGTGGTGGTTCGATTGATTGATCTTTATGGAGATTTGCTCTTATGGCTAGCAACTTGCTTCCTCTCAGCATTCTGGGTGCCGTCGAGACCAATGGCACGGTGAGTTTCGGATTCTGGCTACCTTGGGTGTCGGCTGTCGACGGTAATGCAGTCACGGTCAAGATTATTCACGAGCACGATCAGTTTTTGCAGGAGATTCCGCCACGGGAATTCCCCATGGCCCATAGCGTGCGCTCGCCTTACGGCGACTTTTGGTCGGCGACTGTGCCGATTGTCGGGACGACACCGGCAAATCCCGGATCGGCCTGGGGTACGGCTGGACGGTATGTCTATCGCTATCAGATCAACAATCCGAATGTCGGCATCCTCGACTGGATCATCGATCCGTGCGCGCGGGAGTTTGGCGTTGGTAAGCTTTCAGCGTTTACGCTCGGTTATCAACCGTATAACTGGAGTGTAGCCGAGGCAAATTGGCGCACGCCGGAGCTCTCTAATCTGATAATTTATGAAATTAACATCGCGGAGCTTGGCGGCGACCTGGAGCGCACGCGCGATCTTATGGTCTATCTTAGCGATCTCGGCGTGAACGCTATCGAAATCATGCCGTTGTCAAACGTTGCCATGTCGGTGTCGATTGGGGATATCTCCCCATCGGCTATTTCGGCGTTGATGAACGATTCGGTAAGCGCTCTGACTTCCAGAAACTCGTTGATATTGCTCATCAGCAAGGCATCGCCGTCATTGTCGACGTCGTATATGGTCATACTGGAGTCGATTTTCCCTACTACGACGCTTACAATCGCCTGCAGTATCACGAAAACCCTTTTATGGGACCTTTCGCCAAAGATTATTTCAGCAGCTTTGGAAAGAGCACGAACTTTGGGAGCCCATTCACACGCGACTATTTTTTCACGGTTAACCATCATTGGCTCGAGGTTTATCACATCGACGGGCTGCGCTACGATTGCGTGCCGAATTACTGGGATGGGCCATTCGGTGTGGGATATGCAAACCTTGTCTATGAGACTTACCAACTCACCAAAAACAAGATTGCGCAAAATCAGCGCTATTGGAATCGTTTCAACGCGGGTGCAGGCACGTCGCTCAGGCTCATTCAATATGCCGAGCAATTAGAAGGGCCAGAGGAGGTGCTGCGCACAACTTACTCCAACAGCACCTGGCAGAATCATACCTTCGACGCTGCCAAGGCGGTGGCACGTGGCGACCAGAGGCGACTGGCTGACTGGGGTTTATCGCTCGGTTTACTTGGTTACCCGGAGCAAGAGAACACCAATGGAGACGTGATTACTAAAACTGCGTTGCAATACATTGAGAATCACGATCACGAGCGCTTCATTTGTAATTTCGGTTTGATGAATCCGGACGAGGCCGGTAATCCGCTTTTTCTCGAGGGCGACCGCAGTCGCTGGTACATGCTCCAGCCCTATCTCATCGCCATGCTGATGAGTAAAGGCGTACCGATGTTGTGGCAAGGTGAGGAATTTGGTGAAAGCTATTTTTTGCCCGATTTCGGCGCAGGGCGCGTGGGGCTTTTGCGCTCGCTGCGGTGGGATTATTTCTACGACAGCCCGGGTCAGCAGTTGGTGCAACTGGTAAGAAAGCTGTTACGCATCCGGCGCGATCAGTCGCAGATCCGTCGCGGCAATTATTTTTTCTTTAATGATTGGGACCGCTATCTTTCAAAGCGTGTCTTGCTGTTCGCACGTTACAGCGACGCACAATACACGCTTGTTGCGATTAACATCGGCGATATTGATCAGACGGTACCTTTCTGGTTTCCCATCGGTGGCGACTACAATGAAGAACTTCATGGCGGTGATCTGGGGCTCAAAGGAATTACACCCCTTCAACAAACTTGGCTCAAGGTTCCTTCCCATTATGGTCGGATTTGGACGGTGTAGGAGTCGCAAGGGTATTTATTGTTGGATAAATAAAAATTTGATAGGAGGGTTCCATGTTCCCGCTACTTTTTATTTTGATGGTCGCCAGCATACCTAAATGAGTCATTATGTTGAGCACAGGCGTCTTTTGTGGTTCGTTTATAACCCTAATCAAGACTATGCTTAAAAGTGCACATGCATTGTATAGAGCGAGGCGTGTTGTCAAAAATAGCGAGCAGAATAAGTTGCTCAGTGATTATCAGGGTAAAGTTCTACGGATGATGAACATCACCAGTCAGTGTGGTTTTGAGCTGCAATATCAAGGGCTGGAAATGCTTTATCGCCACTATCGGGAAGATAAGCCGGAATCACCGGCCAGTGATATTGAACAGCTGCTGTAACCTGCCACACAATTCAGATTCAAGTCCCTACATGAACAAAGCTGGATAGCACGAATCAGAATTGATATGAAACAGCCAGTTTGTAGTTGCGTCCCGGATCTTTCAACACGTTGAGGTGACGGCGATAATCCTTGTCAGTCAGATTGTCGATTCCAAAATCAAAACGTAACCCTTTAGCTGGGCCGTTTTGTGGCAGCCAGGTTAATGTTAGATCATGCAGTGTATAGCCAGGTGTCGGGGTTCCACCTGTTGGTACACGATGTTGTGCACTGACAATACTGCTGCGCCAGCCCAGGGAAAGATCATGAGTTGGCCAATTTAACCCGGCCATTACAATCCATTTATCTGGCTGAACATTGGACAATACTCCGCCACTCGTCCGGTTGTAACCCCGGGTCTGAGCGTAGGAGAAGCCGGTGTAGCCATATTTCGTCGCATAGCTGGTCTCTATTTCGAATCCTTTCAGCAGGGCATCATGTACATTGTCACTGGTTGTGGTACCGCCTCTGCCTGGGTTGCCAGGAACCGGGCGAAAGACAAAATCAACCATCAGATCAACGAAATTTTTAACCTTATTATGGAAATAAGTTCCGCGCATCGTCAGTTGATCGTTTTCAAACAGCAGATTCGATTTTTGTATGCGTGCGCCAATTTCCTTATTGAAGGCAGTTTCCGGTTTAAGATCGGGATTGGGGGTAAACAGATTGGAACACCTTGGTCCACAAGTGAAATGTGTACCGGTCGTAAACAGTTCGCCTAGTGTCGGTGCGCGAAATGCTTCGCTGTAGCCACCAGTGATTGAGAACCATTCAGTTACCTTAAGCAGTCCACCAAGCTTGAAATTGACGCGATCATTTTGATTGGAGCTGACGGATATGCCATCTGCCTTACTGCTGAAATAATCCCAACGTATACCAGGAATGAGTGACAATCGTTCCCACAACGTGATTTCATCCTGTAAATACAAGCCAACGACATCTGCTTCACCCCGGGGGAATTCCGGTCGTGTGGCACCATTGCGTTTGCCTTTAGCTTCATTATGAAAATAATCAACGCCATAGGTAATTAATTGGGTTGTAAAACTGTTCAACTCAAGGCGCGAGCTGTTGCGTGCATTGATGCCGGTCGTGGAGAAATCAGTTTCATCGCGCCGCCGGTCAAATAACCGTTTCTCGAGACTGTAGGTGGTATTGTGGTAGACCAGTACTTCAGGATTGAGCCAGGCATTATCCACATTTTCATAACGATAGCGCAGTGTATAGTTGCGCTGCTCGGTATCCCGATCTACCAGTGTGTTTGCCGTAGAAGCAGCTTGCGAGTTGGAAGGTACTTTACCGGCCTGATCGAACGTTTGTGCAGAAAATGTGAAGCGATGATCGCCTGGTGTCCAGTTAAATTTGGCCAGACTGGCATAGGATTCAAAGCGGGAGTTTTGTAGTTTGGAGCCGTCGCCGTGACGGATATCGTCGGCTGCATTACGGAAGGAAAAATCAAGCAGATAATCGAATTGTTCCCCAGCCAGCCCGTAAGCACTGATGCCGGGAATATATTGCTCGTTCATGCTCTGGAATCCCCCTCGAACTTTCATGCTGAAACGCTCACCGGAACGCAGCAGATCGGTTGCATCCAGCGTGGTTAAGGAGATAACGCCACCGAGCGCGCCACTGCCCCATACGGTGGAAGCCGGCCCGCGCATGACATCCACGCGCTTGAGCAGACTAGGGTCGGTAAAGATGCGGGCATTGTGACCACGGTTGAAATCCTGTCTGGCACCATCCAGCAGGAACAGGATGCGATCATCCCCCATGCCGCGCATGACCGGACTAAGGCCCAGATTGCGCGGCCCACCACCCAGTTCAACGTTAGGCAGGTAACGGAGGACATCTCCTATATCAGCTGCTTGCCGGGTCCGTATCTGTTCGGTATCGACCACGCTGACTGATTCGGGCACTTCGCTTACCTTTCGACTGGTGCGGGTAGCGGTAACGGTGATTTCCTTCAAGTCAGCGGAAGCCAGCCTACTTTCAGATTTTGTGCCAGCTGATGTTGTCTGTGCATGAACAGCATTAGAAAGCATCGATACAGCCATGATGATTGCAAAATAAAAAATGTTGAGTGCGGCTGGATAATGCTTGCATCTCGGTGACATAAAAAATACTTCCTCCAGAAATGAGTAATTTCTGGCTGGCTGGCGTAGTGCTGGCTGGCTGGAACAGCGGTTTTTGTTGCCACGGTAATGTTTTTAGTTATTGATGGCTTCCTCGTGCTGCTTTATTCCTTGTTGAATTTGTTCATCGACCCATTGCGTGAACAAGGGGTGAGGCGCAAAACCTTCTCCCAGTTCGAATTTGAGTCCCTCCAGGAATTTTTTTTCTGGACCAGTACTGGTTGTGCGTGCGGGGATGACGATGGCTGTGCCCCCTTGTTTGTTGGCTTCGGTTACCATGGCTCTTGTTTTTTTAACCCAGGGCGCACGTTTTTTTGGCCAATCTTCGCGCCAGGTGGCAACCTTGAATGCTTTGAAATTTTCACCGCCATTGCTGCGTATTTGATGGGTGATGTTTTCCAGATTTTGCAACCATTTATCGTTGTGCTGATCATCCTGCGCGCCGTGCGCAGTCAGAATGACAGTTTCTTTAGATGGATCCTTGGAGAGCGCAAGTACACGATCAAACAGTGCTTTTGCAAATAGGGGGCTATCCTCATAACCGCCTGTCCAGATGGCCGGTAAGGATGTCAGGATCCTGGGAACGGGTTTGCTGGATTCTCCATGTCCGTGCTTGCCATGTCCATTCTGTGTTTTGCTGTTGGCTATAGCTTGCTTGGTTTCAGGATCCTCGATATCCATCCCGACCAGGTGTGCGATTTCCTTACGGAATGAATTTTTGGTTGCGAAGGCACTGACGATAATTGCTGCTTTGGCGCCGCGCTGCTCCAGCTTGTGCAGTGCATGTTCGATTGTAAGAGGATCCGCCATGGAAAAGGCAAATTCGATTTTGTAGCGATCCATCAGGGGGTGTACTGCTGTACGCAGATTCTCATTCCAATGAAAATCAGAACCATGAGCAAACAGGATAACGCCGGTATCTTCTGCTGCCAGGGGCAGATGACGATTAGCTTCCCGCTTCATCCACATCGTCAGTTGCTGTGGTTCGATTCCAAAGTTATTGAGTACTGCATTCTGAGGTAGCAGCTGTTTCAGTCGTGCGTCGAGCGACATCATGCTGTCATGTTTGGGGCCCAGAGCAAACAAGATAACCTGGTTCTTGCTATTTTTAATGGCCGGAAGAGATGTTAGTACGTTGGAAAGTTTTCGTTTTGTACTATTCATGTAGCCTTCCGGAGATTCGTTTTCTGATCTTTCTGGGAGGATCAGGGCATTGATCGAACGAAAATTGATTCCTGCTGATGCCTGTTTGATAATTCGCATCCAGTCGTTATACATCGCACGTCTGTCCTTATCATTTTGTGCGCCATAACCTACTACAAGTAGGTTTTGACGGGCCGTATGTTCCATGGTGCGCAACCAGGCGGCGAGCGCCTCAACTGCGAAATAACTTTCACCATAAGGTTGCGCAAAAATAGTGGGGGCAATTTTATTTTTCTGCGTGATCAGCTGATAAATGAGTTGATAATGCGGTTCTGCTGCAGAAATAAACAAAGGCAATACCACAATACGGCTGACATTGCGGCTATGCAGGCTGGCCAATGCAGATTGCAGGGTTTGCTGGGTACGCTCGTCAGTAACGAATACCAGTGCTGCCGGATGATTGACGGAGAAAGGTAAGAATGCTTCGCGGATCTCCTCGTTGCCCACAAAGCCTCGATCGGCTGCAATCACCAAAAAACCGGTTTGATCTGTCGATTCTGTATTGGTCGCATACGCCCCGCCGGTACTTAGCAGAACAAATGCCAATAAATAAAACGACATAACAGTTTTTACTGTTCTAATTCCAAAAGACATGCTTTCTCCGTGTTGTGTTTGAATCGAAAAATAAGAAGAGCAAAAACTGACCAGCAGATAACGTTCAGCACCTACGCCGTGGTTTCGGGTAGCAAGCTAGATAAATTATTGATGCTGGCTTCGCCTGCTGCAATTTTTGCTAATGCCGTGGCGAAGCTGGAAATGCCTGTTCCCTTGAACAATAAACAAGGCTTGCGCCCCAGGCGGCAAAGTCTTTTGATCTGATAGTAGGCAGCATGGCTGACGCAATCAGTCGGGCAAATCACCGCTGTGGCGCCGTATACCATTTCCGGTAAGCGGGATAACGCATCTTCCTGTCCGCCGTCATGATGTGACAATTTGAAGCCAAACTGTCTGGCAAGTACGCGGTAGTGTGGTAGTTGTGCCGATCGACCGCCCACGCACAGAATGCAGTCGTAAGAAGCAGTGGGGGCATCAACTATATCGGCTGACTCTTTATCCATGGTATGAGTGGCACTAAAAGCCAGCAGCAGATTCTCCAGTGTATCTCGCTCGGTATGGAGGGTATCCCGTTCGCGATAAAGTTCAGTCAGATTGTGGCAGGCTTTTTTGAGTGATCGCTTGAGTTCATCAGCTTGAGCGACCTTGATTTGCAGTTGCTCGTTTTCTGTTGTCAGCAGCATCAGGCGCTGCCCCATACTGATCATGGTGCAGCCGGATTCCAGCATTTTCAGGCGCTGACGCAGGGTGTCATCTTCCCGTCGGGATTGCTGTAATTGCCGAATTTCTACAGTCGCCTGTTCCAGCCGCTGGCGTAAGCGCAATTCGGTCTGCGCGTGTTTTCCCTTGGTCAGCTCCAGTTGCTCGGTCAGCTCCTTCAGTGTCTGCTCTGTTTGACTTACCCGATTCTGCATAGCCGAAAGCTTGGCGACTGCTTCATGCATGTGCATATGAACCGTATCGTGAATTTCCTCCCTGGTTTCAGAACTGATGCGCTTGTGGGTAAGTGCTGCCCACAGAGGCCCGGCTACTTTCCCGTTGGAAAAGTGTGTTCTCCAAAGTGTCAATACCTCGTTGTCAGTTTTGGCTGCCTCGAATTGTTTGATATAGCTCCGATGCAATCTGTCCAGACGCTTATGAATCGTTTCTGATACGGCATTTCTGGATGTTGCGCAGCAAACCGCCTCGACATGTAGAGCATGTGCGTTATTTGTTGGAGCATTAAAGTGAAAATGTCTGGCAAAGCATTCAAGATCTGAAGGAGGAAGGCAAAGGCCGATAACAGGGCAGTGATGGGTTCTGTCCAGCTCCCAGAGTTTCATGCGTTTTACAGGAGGCGTATGGATGTCGATTGTTTTTTCAGGTAATAAGCTATTGATTCCCGACTGTCGCAGAATTGCTGGTGCATGCATGCGGTATCTCCTTGTGGTGAAAATATCGATCTGAATCAAATTAGACAATATGAAATAAGAATGATACTAATTATCATTGGCATCATCAACAATTACATTGTAATCGATTGGATATACCTCGCGATCAGGGCTTTATTTACATATCAAGATGCGACAATTTGTCGCATTTTTATTTTTTTTTGAATCAGTTATTCTCTGATTTTTGACGTAAATCATGAAGAAGTTAATGTTTTTTCTCCCTGCACTGGCTGGATTATTTTTCACACTTGTTTCCACGGTTACGGTCGCAACTGGGCTAAGTGCCAATAGCTCAACACAGCAACCGCTTGCAGTGCCTGCCTCAAAATCCTCCAGATCTGCACTTGGGGTAGGGGTAATACTGGATCAGGAAGGGCGGTTATGGTTGGCAAAAGTGGCTAATCAGCACTTGCTGGTTTCCAGGTCAGAAGATGATGGAAAGCATTTTTCTGAGCCTGTGACCGTTACTCTTGCACCGGAAAACATAGCCAACGATGGTGAAAATCGCCCCAAGATTCAGGTTGTAAGTGATGGTACGGTGCTTGTCACCTGGACACAGCTACTAACAGAAAAATATGCCGGAAATATAAAGTTCTCCCGTTCAACCGATTTAGGCCGGACTTTCTCGGAGCCGGTCATTCTGAATGATGATGGTCATGTGACCAGTCACCGTTTCGATTCCCTTGCCATTGATGGCAAGGGAAGAGTAGTAGTGGCCTGGCTGGATGCAAGAGACCGTGATACAGCGCGGGGAAGAAATGAAGAGTTCAAGGGTGTTTCACTCTATAGCAGTCAATCATTCGACAATGGTGCGCACTTCGAGCCCAATCGGCAGATTCACCAGCATACCTGTGAGTGTTGCCGGACTGCTCTTGCCTGGACCAGTGAGGGGCCAGTTGTGCTGCTGCGGAATATTTTTAGCGCCAACACCCGTGATTTCGCCGTGGTTAATCTGGACAAGACGGAAGAGGAGGCAAGAAGAGTTACCCATGATGAATGGCAGATCGATGCCTGTCCACATAACGGCGGCAGTCTTGCGACAGACAGCAAAGGGCAATTGCATCTGACCTGGTTTACCAATGGTACAGCCGGCTCAGGCCAGTTCTACAAACGGATCAGTGGCAACCTTGAGTCGAAACCCATGGCGCTGGGGGATATAGATGCCCAGCCCAACCACGCCGCAGTGGTAGCACATGGTGAAACCATCCTCCTCACCTGGCGTGAATTTGACGGGAACGTTTATTCCGCAAAGATGATGTTTTCAAATAATGGTGGCGAGACGTGGAGTGAGCCATGGCGCCTGATGTTATCTGCTGGTGCAAACGATTATCCACTGCCACTAATTAGCAATGATAAAGCCTTGGTTGTATGGAATACCGACAATGAAGGGCTGCGAATTCTACCCGTTGAAAGAGTAATTAATCGATCCGGCAGCTGAAAACCATCTTCAAAACAACAATAAACAGCAGACAAACTTATGACATGTATCACAAATGAGTGATACGGCATCAGGCATTGCTGTAAATTTAATCACAAATCTGAAAGGATGGCTCAGACCATGAAGCAATTTCCTCTGACATTGATCGGCCTGTTTTGTGCAGTATCAAGTTACGCTGCTCCGGGTGATGGTTCACCTGGAAAGCAAGCCCCGAGTGAGAGTAACAGGGAGTATGCGGGAGAGCAATTGGCGCAAGTGGCTGAATCAGGCAGTAATGCAGGTGCTGATAAGGAAAAAGGGAAGAAGAAAAAGGCAGGTGAGATTGCCCCACAAAACAGAACAGTTTTCAGGGAAATGGTGGTGACAGGCGAGATAGAGCGAGATTCACGCGTTACTTCACCTTCAATGCGTGTAACTCGGACGCAGGTCGAGCAGCAGAATGCACAAACTACGGAAGAAGTGCTCAAATACATGCCCAGCCTGCAAATACGCCAGCGTTATGTGGGTGATCCGAATGGTGTGCTGGGGATCCGCGGGGCAGATATGTTTTCAACTGCGCGCAGCATGGTTTATGCCGATGGCCTACCGTTGCACAACTTTCTGCAGGCTTCTTTCAATGGTGCGCCACGCTGGTCGCTGGTCGGGCCGAACGAGATCGATTCGGTTGATATTGTTTATGGTCCTTTCTCGGCCGAGTACAGTGGCAACTCGATAGGGGGTGTCGTCAATATTAGAACGCGTATGCCGAACAAGCAGGAGTTTTATGCTGAGGGCAGTGTGTTCATTCAGCCTTACAAGAATTACGGGTCGGATAAGGGAACATTCATCGGTGACCGGCAATATTTCTCTTACGGTAATCGAATACAGGACAAATTCACGGTGTTTCTGGCTTACAACCGGTTGGAGGCCCAAGGGCATCCACAATCCTATTTCATCGATAACACCGGATTGTTCAATGTGCCCGGAGGAATGCCAGTGACCGGAGGTATCAGGACGCCGGATACGCGTGGCACGCCCAGTATCATTTACGGTGATACCGGCCCCGAGAAAGTGAATACTCACTTGTTCAAGGGGAAATTCGGATATGACATTACTTCTGACCTGCAGACGCTGTTCACCGTAGCGTATGAAGAACGCACCCGCAACCAGAATCATCCCAATAACTATCTGCATACAGCAAACGGTAATTATTTCTGGGGAGGAAGTTCACCTGTCTGTAACTCGGTTGTCACCTGTTCAAATCCGGGCAATGCTTCCCTGGATGGCACCCGTTTCGACGTGGTGCGAAATGGTTTTGGCAGTAGCCGCGACAAACGCGAGACATTGAATCTGGGTTTGTCGCTGCGCGGTGCGCTAACGCCTGACTGGGATGTCGATACCACGCTCAGCTATTTTGATGTGTTAAAGGATATTCGTGCGGCTGCATTTTTCAATCATGCTGATCCAGGCAATACCGGTGCCGGGCAATTGCAGGATTTTCGTAAATTCAACTGGTGGAATTACGATCTCAAGCTGAGTACACCGATGTTGCTGGGTTACGACAAACTGTCGTTTCTGACCGGATACCATTTTGACCAGTACAACCTTAGTTTCCGGCAATATAGCCTGACCAATTATGATGATCTGACCCGGGGCGCATTGCAGGCCAATCGCAACAATGATGGTCGCACATCGACCCATGCGATCTTTGCACAATCGATGTTTCGTTTCCTGCCGGACTGGGATATTACGGCTGGTGTGCGTCAGGAATGGTGGGAAGCAAGCAAAGGGGTTGCTTCCAACGTGGTGGTGCCGGATCGTACCGAGACAGCCACTTCTCCCAAGGTTTCACTGGGATATGAACCCCGGCAGTGGAAATTCCGCTATTCGTTCGGGCGTGCGCATCGCTTCCCGGTGATTGCGGAGCTTTTCCAGTCACTCGGTACGCCTACCAGCATTCTGACTGCAAACGCGCTACTCAAACCTGAAAATGGCGTGCACCATAACTTTATGGTGGAGTACGGGCTGCCGAAGGGTTATGCCCGTATTAACGTATTCCGGGATGACATCAAGGATGCCATCCGCCAGATCACTTCCGCCTCAGGAGTACTTACAACCAGTGCATTCCAGAATATCGGCGAAGTTGGCACAACCGGAGTGGAGCTGATCTTCGAACAGAGAAATATTCTCGGTACGCGATTTGATTTCATGTTCAACGGCACCTGGATGAATTCAAAAGTGGAAGAGGGGCCAGTTGTGAAATTTACCGAATCAACCGGTGTGTCTGCCAACTACAGCTTGACCGGAAAACAGGTTATTCGCCTGCCGCATTGGCGAGCCAACTTTTTCGGCACTTATCATGTGACGGATGCCTGGGACGTTTCCTTATCTGGCCGCTATACCAGCGATTCATATAACGACCCTGATAACAGAGATCATGTGAACAAGGTATTTGGTTCTCAGAGTGATTTTTTCTTCATGGATTTCAAAACCAGTTACCGGTACCGGTTCAATAACGGGTTGAAAAGCCGGTTTTCGTTCGGCATCAGCAACCTCAACAATGACAAGGCATGGGTATACCACCCCTATCCGCAACGTACTTATCTGCTTGAGGCAGCGTTTAGTTATTGAGCCCAAATAATCCGCTCGCCGTTATTCGGCGTCCTGATGGATTATTGGGATTGAAGTTACGGGTAATCAAGATATATGTCATCTGGTAAAAACCCTGTTGCCAGCTACGTCTCCAGGCCATGTTTAGCTCGGGGTGCGACAATTTGTCGCATTGAGATGCCTTTCTGGCCGGCTTATGATTGAGGCGCTCAGTATGGGTCATCCTATAAGGGAGCTTCTAAAATGGGTTCCCGGTTGAATTTTACGCTTCATTCCGCACAACCAGATTTTTAGGGGTATCCATCAGTTTTAAAGCTTTCAAAACAGGGAAAAATATGAAAGGCAGAAAAATCAAACAAAAACAAAAATGGGGATTGGGAGTCGAAAAAATCGGTTACGGCAAGTCTCTAATGCCATTGACGGTTGCGGTAACCGGGGTGCTGGCAGCTGTTGCACCCATCTGGGTACAGGCGCAAAGTACGGATGAATCGATACAACTGAAAACAATCCAGGTGATAGCACCAGAGATAGAGCCAGCGATCACGGTACAGAGCTTGCCGGAAGCAAAACGTGCCATGCGCCGGGTGCCGGGTGGCGCCAATGTGGTGGACAGCGAAACCTATGCCACGGGCCGTGCTTCAACAGTGCAGGATGCGCTGGGGTATTCGCCCGGGGTATTCGTCCAGTCTCGTGCCGGTGCTGAAGAGTCCCGCCTGTCGATTCGTGGCTCAGGTATACAACGCACATTCCATTTGCGCGGCATCAAGATTTTGCAGGATGGTTCACGGCTGAATCTGGCCGATGGCGGGGCGGATTTTCAGGCAATCGAGCCCTTGGCTACCCGCTATATTGAAGTGTTCCGGGGAGGTAATGCACTGCAGTATGGATCAACCATGTTGGGAGGCGCGATCAATTTCGTTACGCCGACTGGTTATGATGCGGAGCGTTTCCGCGCGCGGGGGGAGGCAGGTAGTTATGGCTATAACCGGCTGATGGCCTCTTCCGGTGGTGTGCATGGCTCGCTGGATTATTTTGCCAGTGTCTCTCGCTACAGCCAGGATGGTTTCCGTGATTGGGCCGCTACCGATAACTGGCGCATGTTTAGTAATGCGGGTTACCGTATCACCCCTGATCTGGAAACACGTTTTTACTTGACCTATGTTAAATCTGACTCGGAGCTGCCAGGCAATCTGACTAAAGCACAATTAAAATCCGATCCCAGGCAGGCAAATAAAGATAGTCTGGATGGACGACAAAAACGTGACATTGATCTTATCCGGGTAGCCAACCGTACCGTTCTGAAAT
The DNA here is from genome assembly GCF_055387135.1 of Nitrosomonas sp. TNE100. Lineage (NCBI taxonomy): Bacteria > Pseudomonadati > Pseudomonadota > Betaproteobacteria > Nitrosomonadales > Nitrosomonadaceae > Nitrosomonas > Nitrosomonas sp. TNE100. The sequence continues at coordinate 629,690 of NZ_AP040997.1, forward strand.
TGGGCAGCAATCAACAACTGGAATTTTCCGGATTCTACTCACACAAGGATCTGTGGCATCCGATTTACCAGGTGCTGTCCCAACCCACCAATGATTATGGCATAGGGTTGCGCTATATCAATGAAATGCCGGTGGCGGGTTATCGTAACCGTTTTGTGCTGGGTTTCGAACCGAGCTGGGGCAATGTCATGGATAACCGTTTCAAGAATGATGGCGGTAATGCGGGTGCGCGCACTGCCAAATTTGATCAGCATGCCAGCAGTTATGTAGTGTATGGGGAAAATCAGTTTTATCTGCTGCCACAACTGTCGTTGATTGTGGGTGGGCAGTACACTTACACCACGCGCAAACAGAAGGATCTGTTTATGGCTGGTGGGGTGGATCAGAGCAGGAGCAGAAACTACCAGCGCTTCACTCCCAAGGCTGGATTGATCTATGATCTGAATCCGGACATACAGTTTTTTAGTAACGTCAGTACCAGTTTCGAGCCACCCAGTTTTGCCGAGTTGACCAGCGGGCCGGTTCAGGCACCGACATTTGCTAAAGCGCAGCGTGCCATTACGTTTGAGGTAGGCAGCCGGGGCCGGTTATTTAATATGGCTGAGTGGGATGTGGCATTGTATCGCGCGCATGTACGCAACGAATTACTTGCGCTGGTGGACCCTGCTACCAGTTCCCCAATAGGCACGGTCAACGCGGATAAAACCGTGCATCAGGGAGTCGAGCTGGGCTTGGATGTTGAATTAGTAAAAATGTTTTACCTGCGTCAGATGTATCTGTTCAATGATTTCAAATTCGATAAGGATGCTGCTTTCGGTAATAACCAGCTGGCCGGTATTCCGCGTCATTTCTATAAGGCTGAGCTGACCTATCGTCACGCTGACGGTTACTATATTGGCCCGAATGTGGAGTGGTCACCGCAGAAGTATTATGTGGATCATGCCAATACAGTGCATGCCGATTCCTACGCGCTACTGGGCTTTAAAATTGGCAAACGGAGCAAAAGTGGATTTTCCTGGTTTGCCGAGGCGCGCAATTTGACCGATCAAAAATATGCCGCTACTACAGGTGTGGTGGACTTGGTTAGACTAAAGAATGGTGTTCCTCAGGATCAGTTGTTCCTGCCGGGAGATGGGCGCTCCTTCTTTGCCGGGCTGGAATATCGTATGTAGCACATTCATTCTTCCGCTGGCTGGATCGATTGGCAGGAGTGGGTGCTTAACTTAAATGGAGTGAAGATGTCGATTAAACATTTCATTGCAGCAATTTTTATTGCTGCAATCTCTGCTGCAATTCCTTTTACTCAGGCGGCAGAACATGCACATGACGCGAAGGCAGCAAAGCCCAAGCATGATATGAACAAGATGTGGGCAGAAATGCGTACCCGGGCGGTTGGTATGGCTGTTTCCGTGGCGGCCGATGAGAAGGGTGTGTTGTGGCTGGCACGTATGCAGGACGGTCATATCAAGGTGAGCCGGTCTGAAGATAATGGCAAGCATTTTTCCGAAGAGGTGACCGTCAATCCACAACCAGAAGCAATTTTGGCAGAAGGGCAGAATCGGCCAAAGATTGCAGTACGCAATGGCGTCATTGTCGTTACCTGGGTGCAGGCATTGCCAAAAGTATTTTCCGGCAATATCCGTTTTGCCCGCTCAGTGGATGGAGGCAAAACTTTTTCAGCACCGGTGACAGTCAATGATGATCACGAAGAAACCAGTCATGGTTTCAGTACGCTGACACTGGATGATCGTGGCCATGTAACAGTGGTCTGGTTTGATGGACGTGAGCGCGATGCAGCCGTCAAATCCGGGCAGGAATATATTGGCAGTACCGTTTATTACGCAGTGTCAGAGGATGGAGGGGCGAGTTTTTCTGTAAATCGTAAACTGGCAGATCATGCGTGCGAGTGCTGCCGGATCAGCATGACACTGGGGGTTAATGATATCCCGTTTGTTTTCTGGCGTCATATCTTCGATGGCAGCATGCGCGACTTTGCACTGGCGCGATTGGGTGCACAACCCAGGGTAGTTCGGGCCAGTGAGGATGGCTGGGAAATTAATGCCTGTCCGCATCATGGGGGGGATATTGCGGCAGATGCAGTGGGTGATATTCATCTGGCATGGTTTACCGGTAATTCGGAGCATCCTGGATTATTCTATCGGCGTATTGATGGTGAAAAAATGACTACAACTACCCCCCATGCATTTGGTGATCTCGACTTTCAGCCAGGTCATCCCGCTGTATTTGCGCATGACAAACAAGTGTTTCTGGCCTGGCGCGAATTTGATGGTGACAATTACCGGATGATGACCTCTGTTTCGGCAGATCGGGGCGATACCTGGTCAACAGCGCGCATCGTGGCAACAACCAGTGGTGCAGCAGATTTGCCGATATTTGTAACAGACGCGCACAAGCCGCTTGTTGTCTGGAACAGTACGCGAGACGGGATACGTCTTTTTGATGTGGGAGGTGATTAATGATGCGTCGCTTACTATGTATATTGCTGCTGGTAGTGGCAGGTGCTGCTTCGGCAGCGGATAACTTGCGTCCCTTTGTGCCCGGCAGTATGGCGCAAATTCAGGAAGAGTATGCTGGCAAGCCTTTTGTGATGTTTCTCTGGTCGCTGACCTGTACCTACTGTCCAACCGAACTGGAAATGCTTGGAAAATTCAAGTGGCAGCATCCAGAGCTGAATCTGGTGTTGATTGCAACGGATACACCGGAGGATAGGCCGGAAATCGTTTCTCATCTTGCCGGCTACGGATTAAGTGAGATTGAGAGTAACTGGGTATTTGCTGAAGATATGCCTGAACGTTTGCGTTTCGAGATTGACCGCCGCTGGTATGGTGAAGTGCCGCGTACCTATTTTTATGATCAAGCACATGAACGCCTGGTCAAGACCGGTCTGGTCGGTGAGGCATTTGTCAAGAAATGGCTGACGCTTGTCAGCATGAATACACCATCGACAGGCAAGTAATCCATACCCGTACTTTTCCGATCAGATCTATGTATAGCTGATCTGCAGCCGGTTTTCGTTCTTTTTAGTTGGGCAGCTTGCTCTTTAGGGCTCATGCTTGTAATCTTTTTTATCAGGCCCAATCCTGCTCTAGTTGCGGCAGGTGGTGTCTGGCCTGAAATTTGACCATGCGGGAGGTGTCTTGAGCAATCCATTCATTGTTAGAAAGGCTGCAGTACTGGGGGCGGGAGTTATGGGTGCTCAAATTGCAGCACATCTGGTTAATGCCAACATAGAGACATTACTGTTCGAATTGTCGGCCGAATCGGGCAATCCCGATGCCAATGTACTGAAGGCGATCAACAGACTGAATAAACAGGACCCTTCTCCCCTATCGGTAATTGACCGGGCAAGCTGTATTGAACCCGCCAATTACGAGCAACATCTGGAAAAGCTGGGTGAGTGCGATCTTGTGATCGAAGCGATTACCGAACGGCTGGAGCTGAAGTCGGAGTTGTACGAAAAAGTTGCACCCTATCTGAATAATCAGGCCATTCTGGCCAGTAATACTTCTGGTCTTTCCATCAACCAACTGGCTGCAGCCGTTCCCGAGGCCCTGCGACCGCGCTTTTGCGGCATTCATTTCTTTAATCCACCCCGTTACATGTATCTGGTGGAATTGATCCCAGGAAAACAGAGTGATCAAGGCGTACTTGATGCACTGGAAAGTTTCCTGGTGACCAGTCTGGGTAAAGGTGTTATCCACGCCAAGGATACGCCCAACTTTGTTGCCAACCGGGTAGGGGTCTTTTCCATGCTGGCGACCATGCATCATGCCCGGCAATTCGGTTTGAATTTTAGTCTGGTGGATAAGCTGACTGGTAGGTTGATCGGGCGGCCGAAAAGTGCAACCTTTCGTACTGCTGATCTGGTCGGACTGGATGTGCTAACGCATGTCGTACAAACCATGCAGAACAGCCTGACAGAGGATCCCTGGCATGCGCATTACGCTGTTCCCGACTGGTTGCAAAGACTGGTTAATCAGGGCGCACTCGGACAGAAGAGTGGCAAGGGGGTTTATCAGAAGCAGGGCAAGGAAATCCATGTGTTGAATCCGGATACGGATACGTATCAACTGGCGCAGAACGAAGTTGACAGCGAAATCGAAGCACTGTTGAAACAGAAAGATCCTGTAGCCCGGTTTGTGGCGTTGCACGATCATCCCCATCCGCAGGCCCGATTTCTGTGGGCGATTCATCGTGATCTGTTCCATTATTGTGCCGTCCATTTGGAATCAATTGCCCATAATGCACGTGACCTTGACCTGGCGATACGCTGGGGATTTGGCTGGCAACGGGGCCCTTTCGAGATTTGGCAGGCAGCGGGATGGAATACGCTTGCTGGTTGGATAGCAGCGGATATTGCTGCTGGCAAAGCCATGGCTGCAACGCCGCTGCCAGCTTGGGTGCAGGTGGTTGGACAGAGTGCTGCTCAGGGAGTACACGCACAGGAGGGCTCCTATGCGCCGGTGGCGAACAATTTGCAGCCACGTTCGCAGTTGCCGGTGTACCGGCGTCAGCTATTCCCGGACAGGCTGGTTGGCGAGGAAAGGGTCTATGGTGAAACAATTCTGGAAACAGACGCACTGCGCATGTGGCATACCGGAGATCAGATTGCCATCGTCAGTTTCAAAACCAAGAAGCATACTATTGATAATCTGGTTCTACAGGGGATGCAACAGGTTATCACTGAAGCCGAGCGTCATTTTCGCGCATTGGTAATCTGGCAGACCGAACCGCCATTCTCACTAGGTGCCAATCTGCAAAAGGCGGCAGAAAAACCGAAAACAGAAGTATCGCAAGCTCCCTTGGCACCTCCGGCACCACCTTCAGCATTTGATCTATTTATCCGGAAATTCAAAAAGTCTGCACAGTCCACCATTCTGCAAGCAGCCCGCAGCCTGGATATAGCCGACAAGTTAATGGCTGGAAAACTGGCTGAAGTGGAAGTGATGATTGCTCATTTTCAGCAGATTTCGCAGCAGCTTCGCTACAGTATGATACCGACCGTTGCTGCGGTCGATAATATGGCGTTGGGTGGAGGGTGCGAGTTTGTCATGCACTGTGATCGCGCGGTAGCAACACTGGAAACCTACATTGGCCTGGTTGAGGCGGGTGTAGGGCTGCTGCCAGCCGGAGGCGGGTGTAAGGAATTTGCCTTGCGCGCCGCGCGTAATGCGATTGATGGGGACCCTTTCCTTTATCTAAAGCATTATTTTCAGACGGTGGCTATGGCACAACTGGCTAAAAGTGCAGAGCATGCAAAGGCATTGCATTATCTGCAGCCTGCTGATGTAGTTGTCATGAATCGTCTTGAATTACTGCACATTGCCAAGGCGCAGGCGCTTGCGTTGGCAGAGACCGGGTATCGTCCGCCATTGCGTCCGCGTGAAATCGTAGTGGCAGGGGCAACGGGAGCTGCTACGATCAAAAGTAATATGGTCAACTTGCTGGAAGGTGGCTTTATTTCCGAGCATGATTACCTGATTGGCAGCAAGATCGCGCATGTTATGTGTGGCGGTGATATTGTCGCGGGCAGCCGGGTGGATGAAGAGTGGTTGCTGAAGCTTGAGCGTACAGCATTCATTGAGCTGCTGGCGACCGAGAAGACTCAGGATCGCATTGCGCATACGCTGAAAACCGGTAAACCGCTGCGCAACTGAGTGATTTGGAGTTGCGGAAGATGGGCGTGATGAAATAAAAATTCAAGTATTGAAGGAGAAACTGATGACCAGGCAAGTGCAGGAGGCTTATATCGTAGCCGCTACACGCACACCGGTAGGTAAAGCGCCACGGGGCATGTTCAAGGATGCTCGGCCGGACGACATGTTAGTGCATGTGCTGCAGGTAGTGCTGAAACAGTGTGCAGGGCTGGATCCGGCAGCGGTTGAAGATGTTATCGTCGGTTGTGCCATGCCGGAAGCGGAACAGGGGATTAATGTGGCGCGCGTAGCACTGCTGCTGGCTGGTCTGCCGGTTAGCGTGCCGGGTGTAACAATTAATCGGTTTTGCGCTTCCGGCCTGCAGGCGGTTGCCATGGCAGCCGACCGGATTCGGTTAGGTGAAGCGGATGTCATCATTGCTGGCGGCACCGAAAGCATGAGTATGGTGCCGATGATGGGTAACAAAGTGGCGATGAACCCGGCTTTATTTAAGCCAGAGAGTGAACAGGTAGCCATTGCTTATGGCATGGGGATTACTGCCGAAAAGGTGGCGGAACAATGGAAGGTCAGCCGTGAGGCGCAGGATGAATTTGCACTGGAAAGCCATCACCGTGCGATTCGCGCCATCGAACAAGGGGAATTCAGGGATGAAATTTCTCCTTATCCCGTTCATGAAGACCGGCCGGACCTGAATACGCACGAAATCCACGATTTCTCCGTTATCAGGGATACTGACGAGGGACCCCGGGCGAATAGCAGCCCGGAGGCACTCGCCCGGTTACGTCCGGTGTTTGCAGCACGAGGATCTGTCACGGCGGGTAACAGCTCGCAAATGTCGGATGGAGCAGGTGCGGTGGTGGTGGCGAGCGAGGCAGCTTTGCAGCGCTTTAATCTGACACCGATCGGGCGATTTATTGGTTATGCGGTGGCTGGTGTGCCGCCGGAAATCATGGGGATAGGACCCGTCGAGGCGATTCCTAAAGTGCTGAAACAAACCGGCATCAAACAGGATGAACTTGACTGGATTGAGTTGAACGAGGCATTCGCTGCGCAAAGTCTGGCTGTTATCCATGATCTCGGATTGGATCGGGCAAAAGTTAATCCACTGGGTGGGGCCATTGCACTGGGTCATCCACTGGGTGCAACCGGTGCGATTCGCGTGGCAACATTACTGAGCGGATTACGTCGTCACAAACTCAAATATGGCATGGTCACCATGTGCATTGGCGGCGGAATGGGAGCGGCAGGCGTATTTGAAGCGCTATAAACAAAGCATCAGTCCGATAGAGCAAATCGGACTGATTTTGGCGGGCGGCTGATTTATTGGGCAGGTATCTGTAATCTTCCTGTAAAAATTGTTTGATTACTGGTGGAATAAGTCGCCTCGCCCTGATGCTCCCACCACTCATTTTCTCCCGCAACATAACGCGCACCTGATGCAGAAATTGCAAGATTAAGAATCTCCATCCTGCCGTCGGGAAAAGTAAGCGTCACCGTATCATCATCCCGATAAACCGCCCGTACCGCCTGCCCGGAATCTGAAACAAAAATTACCGAGCTGATGACTGCTGCCATGGGGTTGGGAGATGTTAGCGGTGTGCAGGATGTCAGGATCGCAAGTAGCGGGAAGAGGATAAAATATTTTAGAAATCGTTTCATACGATTACCTGGTATTGGGGTTGTTATAAGGATCGGGCTACAAATTTTCTATAACCTGCGTTGTTTATCATATGTAAAAGCTGTTTTTAACCCGGCTAATAGCGCAGGGATGCTGGCTTGGATATTGGCAGCATCGAAATCAGCCAGTCCAAGAGCAATACCAAAGAAAGTAGCAAAAATTCCTGTGGTTGTAAGAATTGTAGGATCGTAGATCAAAATTTTATCGTCGTATCTGATGTGGAAATATAGGATTGGAATTGATATGAACCCAAGAAATAACAGAGTATGGATGGGTAGCGTAGTAAAAAATGACATAGTTTAGAAAAATTTAAAATAGTTTTCTTGGTTAAATAAACTGCTTATTCGGTAGAAACTTTAGATTTCTCTGTTATAACCATTTCAGATAGATCTCGGTGGTTGTTTTATATTAGAACTGTCTTTTAGGAGCAGTACCTACGATTGACTGAACGTGATCTTTTTCATCATACGTAATAGTGATTTGTCTTTTATGTCCTTGCGTTGCTTCTATGGGCGTACCGACAACTTCCCAAAGTCCAAGGGTGGGAACATCCATTACCCCGTGCCCGATGGCCCGTCCAGCACTTGCTTCGTTACCAAGCTCATATTCATAAATATCCTGTCGTTTTCTGTTTTCCAGTGTTGTGTCGTAGTAATGGGGTGCCCAAGATGCAATTCTATTTCTCCACGTGTGGCACCAACCCTGATTGCCCCGAGATTGGAGTCCTGTTTTCTGGACAATGCCATTCCGACTGAGTACCCGGATAAAATAGTTAAGGTGATCACAGTTAAGAATATATTGGTGATCTTTTCATCGATAATCTCCTTCGAGAATTTGGTATTGCTTTTAAACGGCTCTTTTTCTACTGAATTGAGAAAATGAGGAAATAAGAGAGGAATGCTATGTAGTAGATAGTGTTTTGATCGTGAGGTGGAAGTGTTTCTAATGGCGCTTAAAAGTAGATCATGATTTCAGATAATGGCGATACCTGACGTTAACATCACCAATACTTTCACTTTTATTCATTAGGGGTATCTGGCTAACCGGGTTTTCCCGGATGGTCATTCTCTGGTATCAAATCAGTGTTGATCGGAATTTACAGTCTTGCATTTGTGTTCGGGGCCGTTTGGTTGTTGCAGCAGCCGGTTTTGCCCGAAATTTATTGGGCGATTGGGCTGATTCCGATAGTGCTGGCAGCTTTAATTCTTTCCCGACTCCAATTTCGTTTTTCCGTGTTGGTAAGCAGGTTTCTATTGTTTGTTGTTATGCTGGGTGCCGGTTTTTTCTGGACAGCGTTATCGGCGCAGATGAGGCTGGCGGACAGTCTGTCGCATGAATGGGAAGGAAAAGATATTGTGGTTACCGGTGTTGTTCCGGACATGCCGCAGTTTGCCCGGTACAGCATGCGCTTCCGGTTTGATGTGGAGCAAGTGCTGACACCGGATGCGGTAGTACCTGCCCGTATTCAGCTTTCCTGGTATCGGGATAACAAGCGTAAGGGGGTTGCTTTACCGCATATCACAGCAGGAGAGCGTTGGCGGTTAACCGTCCGGTTAAAGCGTCCGCATGGCAGCGCCAACCCGCATGTGCTGGATTATGAAGCCAGATTGCTTGAGCGTAACGTGCGCGCAACAGGTTATGTGCGAGCAGGGCAGGATAACGAGCGGCTTGAAGCATGGAACAGTGATCCGCACTACTTCTTTGAGCGTAAACGTGATGGAATTCGTAGTCATTTTCAGCATTATCTGGCCGAATATCCGTATGCAGGGGTGCTGATCGCGCTGGTGGTGGGTGATCAACGTGCTATTCCGTCGGAGCAGTGGGAGATTTTTACCCGAACCGGCACCAGTCATCTCATGGCAATTTCCGGTTCGCATATTACGCTGGTGGCCGGGCTGGTGTTTTTGCTGGCTTATTGGGTATGGCGTCGTGTTGGTCTTGCATTGTGGTTGCCTGCCCGCAAGTTTGCGCTGATGTGCGGGTTGATCGTTGCCATCGGTTATGCATTACTGGCTGGTTTTGCTGTGCCCGTGAAGCGTGCGTTATTCATGATGATCATCATCGTGGTGGCGTTCTGGGGTAACCAGCGCGTGCGTACACTGCCTGTGTTGGGGTGGGTGTTATTGCTGGTTGTGGTACTTGATCCGTGGTCGGTCATTGCACCAGGTTTCTGGTTGTCGTTTGCAGCAGTGGCGTTAATTTGCCTGGTAGTATCCGGTCGGATTGGTCGATCAAGTGCAGTAACTGGCTGGGTGCGCATACAGTGGGCGATTACGCTTGGTTTGTTTCCGCTGCTGCTGATCCTGTTTCAGCAGATTTCATTGATATCACCCGTTGCCAATGCGGTGGCGATACCGGTGATTACCCTTGTCATCGTGCCGCTGGCATTACTGGCTACCATTCCCGGGCTGGAATTTCTGCTGCTGGTTGCACATCCCTTTCTGCAAATTACGATGGCTGTGTTGCAGTGGCTGGGGGAGCTTCCTCTGGCCACCTGGCAACAGCATGCACCGCCTTTATGGACAGTGATTACTGCGACCATCGGCGTGATATGGCTGTTGTTGCCGGGCGGGCCAGGGCTGGGCGTATCAGCTGGTTTTCCTGCAAGATGGCTGGGTATACTGACAGGATTGCCATTATTTCTGGTTTTTCCTGAAAAACCAGCTGCGGGAGAGCTCTGGCTAACTGTGCTGGATGTGGGGCAGGGGTTATCTGTAGTGTTACGTACTCGCAACCATACTCTACTTTACGATACCGGGCCAAAATATGGTGACAGTGATAGTGGGAAGTATGTGATTTTGCCATTCCTGCGTGGAGAGGGTATTCAGACGCTGGATAGGATGATCGTTTCCCACGCGGATTCGGATCACAGTGGCGGGGCATTGTCGATATTGACGAGCGTAAAAACCGGAACGTTGCTGGCATCAATTGCGGCTGATCATCCGATACGGCAAGCTGTTCCTGATAATCGCTATTGTCTTGCAGGAGATTCGTGGTGGTGGGACGGAGTACATTTCGAAATCCTGCATCCGCTGGAACCGGAGTTTTTGCTACAGAAACGCAAGACCAATGAATCGAGTTGTGTACTCAAAGTAACAACGCCACATGGCAGTGTATTGTTGCCGGGAGATATTGGCCAGAAAACTGAGGCGGGTCTACTGCAATATGCTGGTACTTCGCTTGCTTCCAGCGTGTTGATTGTGCCGCATCATGGCAGCCGATCTTCATCTTCAGAAGCTTTTGTACGACAAGTTGATCCTGGCTATGCTATTTTTGCAGTGGGTTACCGAAGCCGGTTCGGGCACCCGCATCCGGAAATAATAGAGCGCTATCAGGCGCAAGACAGCCAGCTACAGCGCAGTGATCATGATGGAGCGGTGTTATTGCGTTTTGTCCGGGGCACTATAGAAGTTGATACCTGGAGAAAGCTTAATCACCGTTTCTGGCATGACAAGTGGTCTGCAGTAGATGAGGCAGACTGAGCATCATCCCTCGTAACAAGCGCCTGAAATTTACTACCCCTGGTTTGTAGGAAAAACTCCTACAAATTTTCAAGCCGAATTCCTACGGTTGATATGGTAACAGCCCGCTTTCCCCAATTTGCTCCCTGGTTAAAAATGCTTACATCATTTTTGAGAACAACCCGGTTTAATTTGTATATTAGAAGGAGCAGTAAAAATGGGGACAAATCAGATTTTAGATGAAATCAGGGAAGTCAATCTCAGTTATTTGCTGCTGGCTCAACAAATGCTGCGTGAAGACAGGGTTGCTGCAATGTACCGTTTAGGTATTGACGAGGATATAGCGGATATTCTGATCAAGCTGACTAACAGCCAGTTATTGAAAATGGCTGGATCCAACATGCTGTTGTGCCGGTTCCGTTTTGATGACAGCCTGATTGCAGAAATACTTACAAGTCATAAACAGGATCGCGCACTGACACAATCCCACGCTGCAATACTCATGGCAGGGCAACCTGCTGAAAAAATTTCCTGAGCACCCGTATAGAGGAAGAGGAGGAAGTAATCATGAAAGTGAAAAGTATTTTATCCGAAGGTAAACAGATTCAGCTTGCCACTGAATTGGTCCGGCTGGGTGCAAGGCTGCAAGTGCTCGAAGTATCTACCACACTCAGTCGCGAACGACTTGTGAAGCTGTATAAGGAAGTTAAAGGTGTTTCTCCTCCCAAGGGTATGCTTCCCTATTCCGAGGACTGGTTTACAGGTTGGCAGCCTAACATGCATTCATCATTATTCATCAATATTTACAATTACATTACCCAGTACACGAATGTTCGGGACATTGATGCCATTATCAAGAGCTATCAGCTGTATCTGGAACATATCGAGGTTAACCACCTGCAGTGTATATTGAGTTTCACACGCGCATGGACATTGGTGCGTTTTGTGGAGAGTAAGGTGCTTTCTGTTACATCCTGCGTTAAATGTACCGGGAATTTCCTGGTTCACAGCCTGGATATTCAATCCAACCATGTATGTGGGCTTTGTCATGTTCCTTCACGTGCTGGTAAAACTAAGCGAGCAGCTGCGCAGAAGGCCAAAGAGGCTCAGGAAGTTGAGATCAGAGAAGCGTGTGCGGTCTGATATCTTTTTACAGCGGTTTCTGATCCGGTTTCATTGATTTTCCACAAATAGTCAGCACTTGGTTTCCCTGAATGGAGCCAGGTGCTTTACTTCAAGATCAGCCCTGAAAAGAATAGTAGAGCTTCTCTAACTATCCTTCATTCACGGTGTCAGTAAATTTCTGGTATCTCTGCATAAAATCCGGGATAATCGGCTAAAGTTAATCTTGCCTGGCCACCTGGAATCATTTCCGAAACTCAGATTCTCTAGCACTACCAATCCTGGAAACATTCTGACAATTGAACCTGCTTAAAACACTTGCCACTGTCAGTGGTATGACATTGGTTTCGCGTATCCTCGGTTTTGTACGAGATCTGATCATTGCAAGGATATTTGGCGCAGGGATAGCGACTGATGCTTTCTTCGTTGCTTTTCGCATTCCAAATCTGCTCAGGCGCTTGTTTGCGGAAGGCGCTTTCTCCCAGGCATTTGTCCCTGTTCTGGCGGAGTACAAGAATAACCGCACCAATGAACAGACCCGTGAACTCATCGATCACGTAGCCACTTTGCTCGGCGCGGCATTGTTTGTAGTGACATTGCTGGGTATTCTGGCGGCACCGCTGATTATTTATATCAGTGCCCCAGGATTTGCAGCAGCGCCGGATAAATTTACACTGACAGTCGAACTGCTTCGGGTTACCTTTCCTTATATTTTGTTTATTTCGCTGGTGGCATTGGCAGGCGGTATCCTGAATACCTACAGCCATTTTTCTGTGCCCGCTTTGACGCCGGTTTTGCTGAATCTTTCCTTTATCGGTTGTGCATTGTGGCTTGCGCCGCTGATGGATCCTCCTGTGCTGGCACTGGCCTGGGCGGTATTCATCGGCGGCATTTTGCAGCTGGCTTTTCAGATACCCTTTCTGCTGCGCTTGAAAAGAATGCCACGATTGCGTTTCAGGTTTCGTAACAGCGGAGCATGGCGTGTGCTTAAACTTATGGGGCCGGCAGTATTTGGCGTTTCCATTGGGCAAATCAGCCTGTTAATCAATACCATTTTTGCATCATTGCTGATAACCGGGAGTGTTTCATGGCTGTACTATGCTGATCGGCTGATGGAGTTTCCGGCAGGCATGCTGGGTGTGGCATTGGGTACCGTTATTCTGCCTTCATTATCACGTCACTATACGGAGAATAGCTCGGAGGAATTTTCCCATCTGCTGGACTGGGGGCTGCGTCTAACTTTTTTATTAACGCTGCCAGCCGCTGTAGCACTGGCGTTGCTTGCCATACCCCTTATAACGACATTGTTTTACTATGGTGCCTTCTCCATGGAGGATGTCTGGATGACCCGGGAAGCGCTGATCGCCTACAGCATTGGTTTGCTCGGATTGATACTGGTAAAAGTGTTGGCGCCAGGTTTTTATGCCCGGCAGAATATCAGAACTCCAGTCAAGATCGCGATTTTGACGCTTGTTGCTACACAGCTCATGAATCTTGCGTTCATTATTCCACTAAAACATGCCGGGCTCGCGCTGGCGATTGGCTTGGGTGCATGTCTTAATGCGGGCGTACTTTATTCCAAATTGCGTTCCTACGGCATTTATCAGCCTTTACCTGGATGGGGATTATTTATACTCAAAATTCTGATTGCCTTGATCGTGATGAGTATGGGGTTATGGCTGACAGCCGGGAGTAATACCGAGTGGTTTGTGCTTACAGCAACTGAGCGAGTGGTGAAACTGGGGCTAATGGTAGTGCAGGGTGGCATCAGCTATTTTGCGTGTCTATGGATATTAGGATTTCGATTACATGATTTCTCGCGGCAATAACCCAATGTATCGCTGACATACCCTGTTTTGTTTGTAGGAGTGATGTTTCAATGGGCATCCCCTCTATGGGATGCGTAAGAAGCAGATGCTTTTAACCCATTCAACTCAAGCAATAACAGTTTTATTCTACTGCTTGAGCTGAGAGATATTTTTGTTATATACTGCCGTTCGCAGCAAGGTTTATGAAATTTTTTAAAGGAACTTTAATAATGAAATTTGCTTACGCAGCTGTTATCGCTACCGCAGTTCTGCTGGTAGCATGCGGACGTCCTCATCAAGCTGTTCAAGAGTCGGAAAGAGAGAACTATGAAAAAATCATATCCGGCCAAAAAATAGAATGCGAACATGGGGTTGACGCAAATGGCAAGTGCTTGAAAGAAGGTGATACTGGTATCCCGGAAGCGCACTAAGCTAAAAAATGTATCTGTACAAAAAAACCGCCTAAAAGGCGGTTTTTTTGTACAGATACAAACTTCACCATGGAAAAATTGCAGTGAAAAACCCCCTATAAGTATCATGGTATTTTCAGATATTCACTATGTAAGCATTTTATTCTCCACGAGACGGGGGATTAAATTCGTGGAGAATAAAGGGATATACTGCACCAATCGTAGTCAAGCCAACCAAGTATGGGGTAAGTAAATATATACCTACTTGTTATGCTTGCTGTCCATTTGTATAGGATGAGCAGCGCGATCAGCTGGGTAATACTGTCGCTCTATTTACTTTACTTTACTTAAGTTGTTCGTATAACAAATTAAGAATACGTTTAGCTGTTTCTGATTCTTCAGCGATTCCATCCGTGTTAAGTACACTAACTTCACTATTTAAACTGACTTCACTTATCTTGATCTGATATTTCTCCGCTGTAGAATCTTTATCAGTGTCATTGGACCAGAAAGCCAGTTTGGAAAGTAAGCCTTTTCCCTTATCCGCTTTGTGGATTTCCTCACCGGGGCTGATATAGCGGACAAAGTAAATCCCGCTCGAACGATCCCGATCTTCCACCGTAAAGCCGATCCGATCAAGCTCAAGGCCAACTCGCCGCCACGCGCGGTCAAACGGTTCCCTTATAATCAATATACCTTTCCGGGTTTTATCCAGGAACGCCCGTTCTTCAGCTGCACTACTTGCAGCAATTTCAGCCGTTGCACGTTCTTCATCCACACCGAAACGTTGCATCAGGCGGTTCAGCATCTCTGCTTCCAGTTCGGGATCTGATTTGCGTGGCTGCCAGATAGTGCGATTGGTATTGCGATCTGCCAGCACTTCAATCATGCCCCGGTGACTGATAAAAATTTCGGTTGCGCCGGATTGATCCTGCTCCAGGCGGGTACGAAACTTGTCACGTTCAGCGGTGGAATAAAGGCTGTCAAGGAAAGTTGATAGTGCACTTCGGATAATATCCTGGGGTATTTTGGCACGGTTTTCTGCCCAGTCAGTTTCCATGATTCCCAGATCGGGTGCTTCCACCTTGAGCAGAAATCCCATATCTTGCCAGAATTCTTTGATAACCGGCCATACTGCGGCGGGTTCGCGTGGCACAACCAGCCAGCGCTGAGTACCGGAGCGTTCGATATGAATTCCATTCTGCAGCGCAGTGGCAGAGAGTACGGGTAAATTTGCCCGCTCCCTTAATAGTCCGCTCCGGGTGCTGTTGTAAGTCGAGAATGTAGCGCTGCCGGACGCATCAACATCCGGAATGGCAAATCGTTCGTTGGTTTCGGGACTGGTCAGATCAGGCGGGACTTCAAGTGGAGGAAGTTTCCCTGCCGACTTGTAATCAATCTTTTTATTTTCGGGTAGCAGGTTGCAGCCTGAAACGAGGATCGCCAGCGTAATATTTACAATCAGAAATTTTCTCAGACGTCTGTTCGGACGCTTCTTAAGCATGGTAAACCTTTAAACCGTGATACCAGCCTGCAGCATCGCTTTTCTGATCAGTTCGTGATGCTGGCTGGATAAAGCCGTCAATGGCAGGCGTATGTTTTCGTTGATCAATCCCATTTTTGCCACCGCCCATTTGACCGGGATGGGATTGGCCTCGACAAACAAATCGATATGCAGCTTGAATAATCGGGCATTGATTGCCCGTGCCTGGGCCAGATCGCCGGACAGAGCAGCAGTACACATTTCGTGCATCAATCGCGGGGCGACGTTGGCGGTAACCGAAATAATGCCGTGTCCACCGAGCAACAGCAGCGCCAGTGCTGTGGCATCATCGCCACTGTAAACAGCAAAATTATCTGGTACACGCTGCACCAAATCACATCCGCGTGCAATATTGCCAGTGGCATCCTTGATGCCAACGATACCAGGAATCTGCGCCAGCCGTAATGTGGTTTCATTACTGATATCTGCTACAGTCCGCCCCGGTACGTTATATAAAATCATCGGAATATCTACTGCTTCGGCGATTGCCTTGAAATGCTGGTACAACCCTTCCTGAGTCGGCTTGTTATAGTAAGGTGCGACGGACAGGCAGGCATCTGCGCCGGCATTCTTCGAAAACACGGTGAGCTCGATTGCTTCTCGGGTCGAATTGGCACCAGTGCCGGCGATGATCGGAATACGTCCGTCTGCATAGGAAACAGCTGTTCGAATCAGCAGATCGTGCTCATCAAAATCTACGGTGGGAGACTCCCCTGTGGTACCGACTACGACGATGCCATCCGTTCCCTGTTCGATATGAAAGTCGATCAAGGCACAGAATCTATCCAGATCCAATGCCCCGTCTTCCAACATGGGAGTGACGATCGCTACATGACTACCTCTGAACATGGCACTTTGTCTATATAAATAATAATAATCATTATTCTACCCGAAACAATCTGCTTTCATTCAATTTCAGCGATTGGCCATAAGCCAGGCTTAATGCTGTTTCGAGAACTGCATACTACCGTCACCATATTTAACCAGGATAGTATCTCCAGCAGAGAAATGACCCTCCAGCAATTCTCTGGACAGCGGATTTTCGATCTGAGACTGAATGGCACGTTTCAGAGGCCGTGCACCAAATATCGGATCAAAACCAGCCTCAGCCAGTTTTGCCAGAGCTGATTCTGAAACTACCAGTTTCATCTCCATTTGCGCCAATCGGGCTCCCAGATTACTCAACTGAATTTTGGCAATCGACTTGATGTGCGCTTCATCCAGCGAATGGAAAACAACCACCTCATCAATACGGTTAATAAACTCTGGTCGGAAATAGGTTTTAACCTCTCCCATTACTGCTTGCTTGATGGCTTGGTAATCATCGCCGCTCATCTGCTGGATCATTTGTGAACCTAAGTTGGAAGTCATGACGATGACCGTGTTTTTGAAGTCTACAGTGCGTCCCTGGCCATCCGTCATCCGACCGTCGTCCAGCACCTGCAGTAACACATTAAACACGTCCGGATGTGCTTTTTCTACTTCATCGAGCAGAATGACGGAATAAGGCTTACGTCGTATCTGTTCAGTCAGATAACCGCCTTCTTCATAGCCAACATAGCCTGGCGGCGCGCCAATCAGGCGCGCGACTGAATGCTTCTCCATGAATTCAGACATATCCACCCGGATGAGATGTTCCTCGGAATCAAACAGGAATCCTGCCAGTGCCTTGCACAACTCGGTTTTACCTACCCCAGTCGGTCCCAGAAACAAGAAAGATCCATAGGGTCGGTTGGGGTCGGATAACCCGGAACGAGAGCGCCGGATTGCGTCAGAAACCAGCCGGACAGCCTCATCCTGACCAATGACCCGTTCATGCAATTTATCTTCCATGAACAACAGTTTTTCGCGCTCGCCCTGCATCATTTTGGAAACCGGGATACCGGTTGCACGCGAAACAACCTCAGCAATTTCCTCAGCGCCCACCTGGGTTCGGAATAATTTTGGCTGTGTAGCCTCCTCGGCTGATTCATCGTGGTGCAATTGCTCTGCAAGCTGTGTTTCCAATTGCGGAATACGGCCGTATAGTAACTCTGATGCTTTTTGCAAGTCCCCCTTACGCCGTGCGGCTTCTTCTTCCCGACGCAGTTTCTCAAGCTCTTCCTTAATTTCCTGTGAACCTTTCGCGCGGGACTTTTCCGCTTTCAGTATTTCGTCCAGATCAGCGTATTCACGTTCCAGTTTTTCAATTTCCTCTTCAAGCAGTGCCAGACGTTTTTTCGAGGCCTCATCCTTTTCCTTTTTTACGGCTTCACGCTCGATCTTCAGCTGAATAAGGCGCCGATCAAGTTTATCCATGACTTCCGGCTTGGAATCCTGCTCCATGCGAATGCGTGCTGCCGCCTCGTCGATCAGATCGATTGCCTTGTCTGGCAGAAAACGGTCGGTAATGTAACGATGGGAGAGTTCGGCAGCCGCAACAATAGCTGGATCAGTAATTTCCACACCATGATGCAATTCGTATTTTTCCTGCAGCCCGCGCAGGATGGCGATCGTCGCTTCGACGCCGGGTTCGTCCACCAGTACTTTCTGGAAACGGCGTTCCAATGCGGCATCCTTTTCAACGTATTTACGGTATTCATCCAGCGTGGTTGCACCCACGCAATGCAGCTCACCGCGTGCCAATGCTGGTTTGAGCATGTTGCCGGCATCTATCGCGCCTTCTGCCTTACCAGCACCGACCATCGTATGCAGTTCATCAATGAACACGATAGTACGGCCTTCATCTTGCGCCAGCTCTTTCAGTACAGTCTTCAATCGTTCTTCAAACTCGCCACGATATTTGGCGCCGGCCAGCAGTGCTGCCATGTCCAGCGATAACACTCGCTTGTTTTTCAGTGTTTCGGGCACTTCACCATTGACGATACGTTGCGCCAACCCTTCCACAATGGCTGTTTTACCGACGCCCGGCTCACCAATCAGGACAGGGTTGTTCTTGGTACGCCGTTGCAATACCTGAATTGTCCGCCGGATTTCGTCATCCCGTCCGATCACGGGATCGAGCTTGCCCGAGCGGGCACGTTCAGTCAGATCCAGCGTGTATTTCTTCAGGGCTTCCCGGCTACCTTCTGCTTCAGCATCGGTTACCTGTTCTCCGCCGCGTACAGAATCGATCGTCTGTTCCAGTGCAGCGCGTGTAACACCGTATTGTTTCAGCAATCGTCCGGTCTCGCCTTTGTCTTCCAGTACAGCCAGCAGAAACATTTCTGAAGCAATGTACTGATCTCCTCTTTTCTGCGCCTCCTTGTCGGTCAGGTTGAGCAGATTGCCCAGATCACGAGAAATATTGATCTCCCCGCCTGTTCCTTCCACTTTTGGCAAAAGTTTCAGGCTTTGTGTCAATGCCTGGCGCAATGGTTGAACATTCACTCCGGCACGTTGCAGCAACGAGGCAATACTGCCGTCTTCTTGCTGCATCAGTGCGAGCAGAAGATGCTGCGGTTCAATATAGGGATGATCCTGCCCCAGCGCCATGCTTTGCGCATCGGCGAGAGCCTGCTGAAACTTGGTGGTGAATTTGTCGAACCGCATGTCATCTCCTGAAGTGAAGTAAAGATTGGAATGCCCTTACTATATGGCGTGGTGGCGAAATTTCAACCCAGTGGAGCGATTTGATTTTTTAACTGAAGATGAACTGGTGAAGTATTGGTTGCTGGCTGGCTAGTGATTACGGGGGGAGGCGGAAGTGATCGTCCCTTCAATTCGAATTGAAATGGTGGCTATTTGATAATTAGCCAAGAGAGGTAATTCCTTAATTTTAAGAGTGTTTCTTGATGAGCTCTCTGCCGATCCAGATGAGAGAAATCGCTCCACTACTGCTGGAAGCAGTGGAGCTGGTGATGGGCAGGTTTAATCAATTTTATTTTTGATTTCAGAAGCCTTATCTTTGGCTGCATCATAGGTTTCATTTGCTCGATTCTCGGCTGTTTGTTTCAAGCATTCAGCTTCGCTGTCCGTGCATGCTGCTTCTTTGGCGCGGTTAATTGCCTTATTGGTGGATCGTTTCACATTGTCTGTCAAGGTGCTAATGAGAGCGTTGATTTCTTATCTCCGGGTAAGGATATAGCATGTTCAGCGCAATGCTCTTCCCGGCCGTTTCCACGATGCGGATATGTTCCCGACGTAGTTCACGGGCATGCCGCAATCCGCAAGCATGGGCAATCATGCTGATTTCGTGATTAACGTTGATGGCGTAATTGGCCACTCGCAGATATTTCTCTTCCACGACCAGGCCACGTTGCAGGCGCGGGTTATTGGTAGTGATACCGGTCGGGCAGGTGTTCAGGTGACAGCGCATGGCCTGAATGCAGCCCAGGGAAAACATGAATCCCCGAGCGGTATTGACGAAATCTGCACCCGCACATAATGCCCATGCACATTTGGCAGAAGTAACCAGTTTCCCTGCGGCAACGACGCGGATACGCTGTCTCAGGCCGGATTCGATCAGAGCATCGACCACCCGCGGCAGTGCCTCGGTAATCGGCAGCCCGGCATAATCG
Organism: Nitrosomonas sp. TNE100; assembly: GCF_055387135.1. Lineage (NCBI taxonomy): Bacteria > Pseudomonadati > Pseudomonadota > Betaproteobacteria > Nitrosomonadales > Nitrosomonadaceae > Nitrosomonas > Nitrosomonas sp. TNE100. The sequence goes on from NZ_AP040997.1 coordinate 649,889, forward strand.
ATCAGCGCCTGTGGAGCTGCGCCGCTGCCACCTTCACCGCCATCAATTGTCAGGAAATCGGGGGCATATTCCAGCCCTCTACGCAGGATGACATCGCACAACTCATTGATGAAATGCCAGCCACCAATAGCAGTTTTGATGCCAACTGGTCGTCCGGTCAGTTCCCGGATAAAGGCAATTTGATCCAGCAGTTCTTCAATATTACCAACATCGTGATGCCGGTTGGGACTGATAGAATCCTGCCAGGGGGGAATGCCCCGGATAGCGGCAATTTCCGGGCTGACTTTGCATGCCGGCAGCATGCCGCCTTTACCTGGTTTTGCCCCTTGCGAAAGTTTGATTTCAAATGCCTTGACGGATTGGGCAATTTCCCGTGCACGGGTGGCAGAAAACTTTCCTTGCTCATCCCGGATACCGTATTTGGCTGTGCCGATTTGCATGATGATGTCGCATTTCCCTTCCAGGTGAAAAGGAGCTAATCCCCCTTCGCCTGTGCTTAGCCAGCATCCGGCCTTAGCCGCACCAAGCGAAAGCGCGCGCACAGCTGGTGCGGAAATGGCACCATAGCTCATACCGCTGATGTTGATGATGGATTGCGCCAGAAAGGGCTGGTCGCAGTAACCTTCACCAATGGACAGGGCGGGGATGGGCAGCTGATCTTCTTCCAGTATGGGAAAAGCGGCATTGACAAAAATGAGCGCCCCGGGTTCGCACAGATCGTACGAGGAGCCAAAGCCAACAGTACTTTCCATATTTTTGGCATTTTTATAGATCCAGCTCCGAGTAGCGCGATTGAATGGCATTTCATCACGATCTCCGGTAAAGAAATATTGGCGGAAATACTTTCCCTGAGTTTCAAAAAAATAGCGCAATCGCCCGATGATGGGATAATTGCGCAATATGGTGTGCTTTTTCTGGGTGGCATCGCGGATGAAAAAGATGACTATGGCACCCACGATAATTAGCCCTAAAATAGTGGCAGTACTGAAAATAATTAGATTGATCAGGCTGTCTGACATGGTGTCTGGAATGATGTTCTAAATAGATGAGTGTGAAGCATGTTGCAAAGTGAAGCAATCAGCAAGCAGGTTCGACAAGCGCTGGATGAAGATATTGGCAGTGGTGATCTGACAGCTACTCTGATCCAATCTGATCGATGTCTGCGTGCACAGGTGATCACCCGGGAAGCCATTATCATTTGTGGCATTCCGTGGTTTGATGAAAGTTTCCATCAACTATCTCCGGCCGCCAGGATTGACTGGCGTGTCAGCGAAGGGCAGCAGGTTGGCAGTGATCAAGTGTTGTGCGTACTCAATGGCAATGCGCGGGCTTTGTTGACAGCAGAGCGCACTGCCTTGAATTTTTTGCAGATGCTCTCTGCGGTGGCGACGCGTACTCGACAGTTTGTCGATGCAACTGAAGGTACGGGTGTACAGGTTGTCGATACTCGCAAAACCTTGCCAGGATTACGCTTGGCGCAGAAATATGCCGTGCGCTGCGGAGGAGGAGTCAATCATCGTGCCGGGTTGTATGACGGGATTCTGATCAAGGAAAATCACATTATTGCGGCCGGCAGTATTGAAGCTGCTTTGCGCAGAGCTGCTGAAATTGCGCCTCCAGGAGTATTCATCCAGATTGAAGTGGAAACACGGAATGAATTCATACAAGCCCTGTCTGCCGGAGCACGCATGGTTCTGCTGGATAACTTTGATCTGCCTGATCTGCGGGATGCCGTTACCTATAATCGACAATTCCTGGGCAAGCCTGCTGTACTTGAAGCCTCCGGCAACGTTACGCTTGATACTGTACGAGCGATTGCTGAAACGGGTGTGGACCGGATCTCAATCGGCAGCCTGACCAAGGATATACAGGCGACAGATTTGTCGATGCGTTTTTACGATGAAGCTTCCAGTGCAGCGATGACTTCATCGTCATTGATCTGCGGAAACAAGTGATAAAACTGGCCGACTGAATAAAATATTGCAGGTGTTTCCAGGCAGATAACCTCATCTGCAAACGGAGTAATATCAGCCAGTGTTTTGGCTGGCGCGACCGGCACAGCGCAGATCAGTTTACGCGGTTGCTGGAGGCGGACAGCGTGCAATGCTGCAATCATGGTGGATCCGGTCGCCAAGCCATCATCCACTACAATTACGATTCGGTCATGCGGATCAATTGCCGGACGAGCAGGCGTATAACGTATCCGCCGCTCATGTAACAATTCGAGCTGAGTAGCTTTTTCGGTTGCAATGTATTCGCGAGTGGCGCCACTCCGGGCGGCATGGTCAGCCAGATAAACTTGTCCATTTTCATCGATAGCGCCAATTGCAAACTCTGGATTTCCTGGTGCGCGCAGCTTGCGGACCAGCACAACATCCAGTTCACCTTCCAGTTTATTGGCAATGATGCGGGACATAGGCACCGCACCCCGTGGAATTGCCAGTATCAGCGGATTTTGTCCCTGATAAGCCTTGAGCTGCTCTGCCAACCGGATGGCGGCTGCTGTACGATCCTCAAACATTTTTTGCACCCCCACAGTACACTGGTTTTGTATCCTACATCGACAGATGTTGATTGGCGATAGTGTTGCTTGTTGCTACCTTGGCTTACTGATCAGTCGTGAAGATGGTGATAATAACGGTGAGGGTGAAAAAAGATGAAGTGCCTTTGTCTCATAGATTATAAAATGGCTCCATTTTTTGATCAGCTTGACCACAAATGATTTTTAGCTCATGGCAATTTATTCTTGTTTTTTTGCCGTTTTCTTTTTTTGTCTATTTCTGGCTTAATTACAGGCGCCTAGTTATTGCCGGAAAAATCTGGTTAGTTGTTGCGAGCTTGTTTTTCTATGCTTACTGGGATATTAGGTATCTGCCTTTAATCTTGGTATCAATTTTCCTGAATTTTGCAATTGGGACCGGGCTTGCTCAGGCACATGAGCAATCTCTACAGCGGAAGCAAAAAGTACGCCATAGAATCAATAGGAAAGTTGTGCTTGCTACGGGAATAACTGCCAATCTCCTATTACTTGGGTACTATAAATATACTGATTTCTTGCTCAGTAACGTTAATTTAACTTTCGGAACAGATTTAGAACTGCCACAAATCGTTCTTCCTTTGGCGATTAGCTTCTTTACATTTACGCAAATTGTTTATTTGGTAGATAGTTATAAAGGTGAGACGGCCGAGTATGATTTGCTGAATTACTCACTATTTGTAACCTTTTTCCCACATCTTATTGCCGGGCCAATTGTCCATCACCGGCAAATCATGCCGCAATTTTCTTCACAGTGGACTTTGATATGTAGATATTCGAATATTTTGAAAGGTTTATTTATTTTTTCAATTGGACTTTTCAAAAAGGTTGTGATTGCGGATAGCTTGGCTATCTGGGCAACCGCAGGGTTTGATGGTGGCCAGCATCTCGATTTTTTTGCTGCATGGGCAACAAGCTTATCCTACACTTTCCAGCTTTATTTTGATTTTAGTGGGTATTGTGACATGGCGATTGGCGCCTCGTTACTATTCAATATATGGCTGCCGATAAACTTTAATTCTCCTTATAAGGCGCTAGATATACAGGATTTCTGGCGACGTTGGCATATTACACTCAGTAATTTTCTTCGAGATTATCTATATATTCCTTTGGGTGGAAATCGATGTGGGAAATATCGCACTTATCTTAATATTTTTATTACATTCGTTCTGGGAGGTTTATGGCACGGTGCGACCTGGATGTTTGTAATATGGGGTGCTATGCATGGTTGTGCTCTTGTTATTCATCGGCTCTGGAAACTACTTAAATATCCATTACATTCCGCTTTGGCGTGGATTTTAACTTTTACATTTGTAAATGTTACTTGGGTATTTTTTCGCGCCAAGACTTTAGATGATGCATTTCGTGTACTACGTGGAATGGTTGATTTTTCTTCCGTGTTAGGCCATACCACAGGTGGAATTCCTGTAGCAGACTTGGCTTGGGGAGGTTGGCTGTCTGACATTTTATTGAAGTTTATGCCCGCGAGTTTTATCGGGCAATTTCCCATTTATCTGGCAATCTTCGCCACATTCATGCTAATTCCTCAAAAAAATTCAGTGGAAATGGTGAGCGAAGCCATTGGAATGAGGGAGCTTGCTTTTAGTATTGTTCTTTCTGTAACGGCAATGTATTTCATGTTGGCTGCGACTAGCTCGGTATTTCTTTACTTCAATTTTTGATTGCACAGATCGTGAAACGTAGTGTATTCATTTTCTTATCTGTAGTTTTATTTAGTCTTCTGGTTGTTCCAGCAATCAACATTTTTACTGCACCAAGTCGCGAAGCTATCAAATGGGGAGAGAGATCTTTCCTGTATAACATGGATTTCATATCAAGATGGGTAGCACTACTTCTTTACCCGGTTGGTATAAGTACAGATTCAAACCAAGTAATAATTGGTTACGATGGTTGGCTTTTCTTGGGGGATATATATGAAGAAACTCGAACAATAGATCGCCGCCCTCCATCCGCAGCGGACTATGTTTCCAGCCAAAAAATCGGAAGTGCTATAGAGTCTTGGAATGCTTATCTTTCGAGTAAGGGGGTAAAACTTTTTAGAATTATGATTGGCCCCAATAAAGGGACTATTTATCCTGAGAATTTGCCACTTTGGGCCAAGACATCCATACCTAACGCTACTGATGCCTTGCTTATCGGAGCAAATACAATTCATTGCGTTGATTTTAGAAATACTTTGTTGGAGGCCAAGGCAAACTACTCTGAGCTCTTATATTATAAAACGGACACACACTGGAATGCTCTGGGAGCAGGAATTGCTTTTCGAGCTTTTGCGCAGCAGATAGGTAAGGTTGCTCCAGAGATCCAATGGCCACCACAAAAAACCTATAAACTCAAACGAGTTGATTCTCGTGCTGGGGGCGATTTGGCAAATTTTCTCAGGCTTACCACTTATCTTTCTGATTTAGAACCTGTAATTTACACATCAAGTTTAGCGGTGGAAACTACACAATTGGACTATGACACTGGACATATCCTTCGACAAGGAGGGAATCCTCAAGTTAATGCACCGAATAAGCCGCTTCTGATTCAATCTTGTAGTGCCCTCAATCAAAAAAAAGTGCTTTGGTTAAGAGATTCTTTTGGTACTGCAATGTCACCTTTGATGGCTGCAACATTTAGTGAAGTACTTCAATTGCATTGGGCTGAAGCAATAAAACCAGGTGGAAAGTTTGTCCAATTAGTCGAGGAGTGGGAGCCGGACTATGTTTTTTTTACAGTGGTTGAACGCACCTCAAGAAATCCACAGTTTGCCTTGTACCCTCCTCCAGTTTTTGTTCCGTTAGGAAGTAAATTTAAACCAATTCAGACTACGACAGCTGTTGGATTAAATCATTTGTTACAGGGTACAACGACTGATGAGTTCCAAATTATTGGAAGTGACCCTTTCTTTGATTTTACGGTATCAGAAATAATTAAGCCTAAAGAGGTGGATTACCTCAGTATTAGTCTGAGTTGTGCTGATGGGTCACAATCGGTACCCTTACAGCTTTTCTGGTTGGTAGATGATCAACCTTATTTTGATGAAGAACACAGTACAAGGTTTTTATTTCGGACTGGACAAAATTTAATTAATCTTCATACACTGCCAAAATGGGATTCTGCTAAATCCATTACCCGAATTCGAATTGATATTGATGCTCTGGATTCTTGTACCCATTTTAAACTGGACAATCCGACTTTTGGGGAGGAAATAAGTTGACGGTCAGCTTCAGAGATTCCGGGTCGGTTTTGATAATCAGGTAAGACATATAGATACTTGAGTGTTGCTTGTGATTACTTATTGCTTCAGTAATCTTCTGTTTTGTCAGAAATTACTCAGCCTAACCAGTATCTCCCTAAGCGAACGTGTCAATGATTCCTGAGTGCCTGGTGATCAATGAAACCGGTGTATGTGTTCCGATGGAGTTGTTCGGGAAGCGGTTATTCCCGGAGGAACGAGAGGAGTTGTCCCGTTCACTTTCTGCCTGTTGCTGCGGGGTATCCGCGCTAACTGAGGTATCTGCCAGCGTAATACCGTTTTCTGCCATGATTTCGCGCAATCTGGGTAAATTGGCTTCGATGGCTTCACGTACGGCAGTATGATGCGAAACAAATTGTGCCGTAAGCTGGTGATCGTCGGATAATTGCAGTGAGATTTCTATCGGACCGAGGTGCGCCGGGTGTAATTTCAATTCTGCTGCCTGCATTCGCTGCGTTGCCAGCCAGGTGATTTTCCGGCCGAATTCTTCAGGCCAATCCGGATGTCCAAATTCTGCGGCGATAGCCGGGGCATTATTCATGGCATCAGCAGTAGCAGTATCAGTGATGCTGGTATGCATTGCTACAGGCATCATTGAAGTTGACAAGGCTTTACTACTGTCGACGAAGTTTGCCGCATCAATTGCCTGATCAAAATTAGGGGTGGAAATAGGAGCCGTATTGCTGATGCTCCTGTTTCCGTCCGACAGTTCGATGGAAGGGGTTGTGGTATTAACCTGGTTGATCGTCTGTAGCGAGCTGGCTAGGTGCTGACCATTGGAAATCCTGTTTTCTGGTTCGGCGGATGACGGATTGCCTCTCGTCAATATATCAGGCTCACTTGTAACCAGTTGCCCAGTATTTGAAATCATATACGTCATTGAGGCCGGCTGGATTCTGTCACTATCGGCAAAATCTGCCGCATCAATTACTTGATTAAAGCCATTTGTAGAAGTAGATGCCAGATTGCTGATGCCCTTGGTTACATCTGTCAGCTCAATAGGGTCAGTTGTCAATAGTAAGCTGGCTGAGTACTGCCCGGCATTCGAGGCTGTGCTTGTCGGTGGCCTAGATAATAGTTCTGCCGTTTGAATATCCGGTGTGGGCTGAGGTAGATTGATCCATTGGCTAACCGGGATAGACATCATGCCTGGCATAAGTGCATCAGTCGGTAATGCAAGCTCCAGATTTTCAGTATCGTCTTCTTCAGCGGTCGGCTTATTCTCCATCACGCTGGTCAGGATGTTGCCAAATGCCTGTTCAACCGGTTGACCGGGAGCAGAAGGGATGGAAGCACCCGGCAAAATGGTCGTCATGAGATCACTTGTTGTGACGCGCAGACCCATGTCAGGAATGGCGGGTAAATTCGGCATAGCTATCCTCGGAGAAATTTGTGCTTGTATAACAAATATCAAGCAATTTTGATGCCACTATTCCACGTTCTTTGGCCGTTTGCTGAGTGTGTGTGAAGTGTGTTCATCCAGCTGATGTTGCTCCTGCTTTTGCAGGCGCAGTTGATAATGAAGCTCGGCACGTTGCGATAAGGTGTCATATGATTTCAGTTTTTTTCGCTGATGGTGGTATTGCATGCTGCCTGCTTCCGTATGCTGTTGTGTCACCGCAACAAGGTTTTGCTGTGCCTGAATGGCGGTATCAAGCTTGCAGATAAATGCCTTGAAATTACGCCACTCGGTGGGTGTCACGCCATTACCGGCAGATTCCGTGAATTGCACCTGGTAGTTTTCCCGGTATTCGATCAGCAGCCGCAGGGTTTTTTCAGCCTCCTGTTGCTTGAAATTTAACTTTCCCAGATTAATGGCGGCATCATCCGTCTGCTTACGGGCATGTTCCAGTAACAGTTTGAGTGAATGAGAAGTGGCCATGATTCATCTTATCCGGTTACAGATTCAGGGTAGTTAGTTTGTCCATGCTTCTGGCATAGTTTTCCTGTTCGAACATGCCTTGCTGCAGGAAAGATTCGAGTGCCGGATAAAGCGCGATAGCCTGATCCAGTTGAGGATCAGTGCCACTGATATATGCGCCAACACTGATCAGATCATGGCTGCGCTGGTAGCGAGAGTACAGCGCCTTGAAACGCTGCGCCTGACCAAGCTGCTCGCGTGTTACCAAGCTGGCCATCACCCGGCTGATCGAGGACTCTATATCTATCGCCGGGTAATGACCGGCGTCGGCCAAGTGTCGTGAAAGAACAATGTGACCATCGAGAATGGCGCGTGCATTATCAGCGATGGGATCGTTTGGATCATCATTTTCGGCCAGCACGGTATAAAAGGCGGTAATTGATCCACTGCCCCGTCGGCCATTGCCAGCGCGTTCTACCAGTTGGGGCAAGCGAGCAAATACCGAGGGAGGATAACCTTTAGTGGCAGGCGGCTCGCCAATGGCAAGTGAAATCTCGCGTTGTGCCATGGCAAAGCGGGTGAGTGAATCCATGATCAGCAGCACATGCTTACCTTCATCGCGGAAATATTCAGCTATCGCTGTCGCGTAGGCAGCGCCATGCAGCCGCATTAGTGGTGAGGTATCAGCTGGAGCAGCCACGACTACCGAGCGTGCCAGACCTTCCTCGCCCAGAATGGTTTCGATGAATTCCTGTACTTCCCGGCCTCGTTCCCCGATCAGTGCTACCACGATAACATCCGCGCTGGTATAACGCGCCATCATGCCGAGCAAGACACTTTTACCCACACCACTACCGGCAAACAATCCCATGCGCTGGCCACGACCCACGCTTAATAGGGTGTTAATCGCACGCACGCCAACATCCAGTATTTTTTCGATGGGTGCCCGTTCCAGTGGATTGAATGGACGGCTGTAAAGTGGAACGTTGTGCCCGCACTGGAGTGGACCGAGCCGATCAAGTGGTTCACCGGCTCCGTTCAGGACACGTCCCAGCAGTTCCGGGCCGACACTGATGTGCTTTGCCCGGTCAGCTGCACGTCGTCGCGGATGCTGTGTCGCCCCGATGCGGGGAGGTGTACCGGTATATTCAACTGGAACTACTTTTGCGCCGGGAGTCAGCCCGTAGATATCGCCGGATGGCATCAGGAAAAGCCGTTCTCCGGAAAAGCCGACTACCTCCGCTGTAACACTGGTGCCATTTGGCAGAAAAACAATACAACTGGTCCCCACTGCCAGTTTGAGGCCGACTGCCTCCATCACTAACCCGGCCACACGGGTCAGTGTACCGCTGATGAGCAGAGGGTTGACAGGCTCAATCAGTTGTTGGCAATTCTGAATGAAGCCGCGCCAGAGCGAGGTATGTGTCGGCCCGATGGTGTCCATGATGGTGCCCGCCAGATAGCGTTATGTCAGCCAGTCTGGATCCTGGCTGAGAGCGGCCAGGGTGCGTTGCCAGCGAATAGACAGTGTAGCGTCCACTTCACAACCACCTGATTCAACCCGGCAACCACCAGGTTCAATTTGTGCATCTTCCTGGATATGCCATTTGGGGTGTGCCGGATGATCTTCCAGATGCGTGCGGATGCGGGCAGCATCATCAGGATGCAAGGTTAGCTGGATTGGCTGTGAAACAGAAGTTAGCTGACGAATTGCATCTTCAACAATCGGAAGGATCAGTTCCGGTTTGATCTGCAAAGCCTGGCCGGTGATTTTTCTGGCCAGATCAACGGCTAATGCCAGCAAATCCTGCGCCATGGTCTGGTCAATGTCTTTCACCTCCCGTGCAAACGTATTTGCCAGTGCTTGAAAGCGTTGTGCTTCTGCTGTGACTGTTTGCTTTGCCTGTTCCATGCCTTCCTGATAACCCGCTGTTTTTCCTTCCTCGTGAGCTTGCTGATAAATCTGTTCGATCTGCTCGGCAGTTGGTAAAACAATAGTGTCCTGTCTGGTTACTTCCTGATCAGATATCATCTGCTTTTCAGGCTGGTTAACTGGTTTTGTGGCCTGAGGTGTTTTTTGTGAAGATTCCGTTTTCTGTCTGGATTTAAGTGGATCAAGCGAGCCGAATTCCCACTTTTGCCAGGAGGAAAGATCTTTCTTGGGGATGACGTAGGCTGCTTCCATATCTTTGCATTTCCTTTTTCATATATGCGGTATCTGAAAAATCTGCTGCCTACCCTGTGTGGCCAGATAGATAGCAGCGCCTTTTAGTCGTGATGCCAGATGATTTCAGCCTTTTCAAGGCTTGACAGGATAAAAGGGAGAGGATTCGTAACGACGCACAATTTTCTGTTATTCACAATAAATACAGGCATCTAAAGGAAACCATCTTCTCCTCTTCCACCCAGCGCGACACGACCATCATCGGCAAGCTGGCGTAAAATCTTGAGAATTTTCTTCTGTTCAGCTTCCACTTCGGAGACACGAACCGGCCCTTTACTTTCAAGGTCTTCACGCAGCACTTCAGCGGCACGTTGCGACATGTTCCTGAAAATCTTGCTGCGCAGTTCCTCTTTTGCGCCTTTGAGTGCCGTGATGAGCGAATCCGACTGAATTTCCCGCAGCAGCAGCTGTATACCCTGGTCGTCAACCTTTAACAGATCATCGAAGACAAACATCTCATCCATGATGCGTTGCGCGATTTCTTCGTCATACTGGGTGAAATTTTCAATAACACTGTTTTCCAGGGCAGTGGGCATAAAGTTCAGGATCTCTGCCGTGGTACGGACACCGCCCATACGCGGCTTTTTGATGCTATCAGTCCCTGACAGCAGTTTACTTAGCACGCCATTTAATTCACGCAATGCAATCGGCTGCACACTGTCTAGCGTGGCAATGCGCAGCAGGACATCGTTACGCAGCCGTTCGGCAAACTGTGCGAGAATTGTGCTGGATTGATCGCGCTCCAAGTGGACTAGAATTGTGGCGATAATTTGTGGATGTTCATTCTTGATCAGCTCTGCAGCGGCAATAGCATCCATCCACTTCAGACTTTCTATGCCGCTGGTGTCATCTCCCTGGTTGATACGATCCAGCAGATTGGCTGCTTTCTCCTCTCCCAGAGCCCTGATCAGCACGTTACGCAGATAGTCGAGTCCGTCCTGTCCCAGCGAGGTTCTGTCATCAGCTTGCTGGCAGAACTCTTCCAGTACCAGTTCTATTTTTTCCCGCTTGATGTCGTTGAGAGCGGCCATGGCCTCACTCAGTTTCTGTACTTCCTTGGGGCCAAGATAGCGAAAAACCCGGGAAGCTTCTTCTTCTCCCAGCGACATCAACAGGATTGCACTTTTTAATATTCCTTCATCGTTCATTGCCGGATACCCATCCCTTGACGACGTTGGCCACAATGGCCGGTTCATTGGCAGCCAGTAATCTGGCCTTTTCCAGATTTTGTTCCAGAGTCATTACCTTGATCGTATTGATCGCAGCTTCATCCTGTTCTGAATCCTTGGTAGTTAATGCCGGAACAGGAGCAGGCGGTGGAGGAGGCAACAGATTTTTCAGAAATGGCCGGAAGATTTTTTGCAGGAAGAACAGCACAATGGCGGCAATTAGCAACTGTTTGCCAATATCTTTGGCGAGCAGAACAGTATCCGGATCTTTCCAGAGCGGCAGTTCTTCCAAAATTTCCTCTTTCAACCTGAATTGACTGTTGGTGACGGTCAATGTGTCGCCGCGAGCCTCGCTGAAACCGATGGCCTGCTTGACCAACGCCGTAATCTTTTCAATTTCTTCGCCAGAAAGCGGTTCGTTGATCGGGTTGCCTTCTTCATTCATCCTTGTGCGGTAATTGACTACCACGGCTGCTGAAAGCCGGTTGATCTGCCCGGTTGACTGGCGGATATGTGAAATGGTTTTATCCACTTCGTAGTTAGTGGTGGATTCCTTCCGGGTATCGGTAGGCGTTGTCTGAGCAGTTTCCTCCTGACCTTCTTTGGTTTCTACCGGTGCCTGGGCCGGGGCAGGGGGGCGATTTGACAGCGCACCAGGCACGCCGCCATCGGGTTGTGAAATAGAAACCGATTCGGATTTCTGCTGGCTACGAACGGCTGCAGATTCTTCTGGATTGTTGTTGGGTCGGTAAGTTTCTTCGGAACGTTCAATGCGGGAAAAATCGATATCCGCAGTCACCTGTGCATGTACATTATCCTGGCCGGTGACAGGCGTCAGAATAGCTTCAATGCGCCGGACGAAATTCTGTTCCATATCCTGTACATATTTAAGCTGGCCGGGGTCAAGCCCGGTTTCCATCTGATTTTCTTTCTGGCCGCTTAACAAATTGCCCTGCTGATCAACAACTGTGACATTTTTGACCGTCAGATCGGGAATGCTGCTGGAAACCAGATGGACGATGGCACTGACCTGTTCGGGGCTCAGCATGCGTCCATGGTGCAGGTTCAGCAGTACAGAAACACTTGGTTGTTGGCGTTCCCGGGTAAACACGCTTGGCCTGGCAATGGCCAGGTGCACTCGTGCTCCCTGCACGGCTGACAAGGACTGGATCGAGCGGGCTAGTTCGCCTTCCAGTGCGCGCTGGTAATTGACTTGTTCCAGAAACTGACTGGAGCCAAATTTCTGGTTTTCCAATATCTCGAAACCAGATAGATTGCCCTTGGGTAATCCCTGTCCTGCCAGATGCAGACGGACTTCATGCACCTGATTGACCGGAACCAGAATCGAGCCACCACTCTCGCTGAATTGGTATGGAACGTTCATCTTTTGCAGGGCATCGATGATTGCACCGCCTTCCTGTTCCGATAAGTTTGCATAAAGCACGCGGTAATCCGGTGTCTGACTCCACAGCCATGTTCCTGCGAATAGTGCGATCACGGCAGCTGCTGCCACCATCAATCCCAGCTTCTTTTGGGCCGGCAGTTGTTTGATTTTATCCAGCTGACTAAATGCCTTTTTCTCTCTCTGGATTTCTTCTTGAATAGTTGCCATGAAATCACCTCCTGCCCGGTTGATCGGGATTGACACAGCTTAACGAATATTTGAGCTGATTCTGGTTTGGCATATGAATATCGAACGTGGTTAAACGAATACCGGAATTATCAGGATATTCACCAAGCCTGAATTCCGGAACAGAGAACATTTGTTTGTGCTATTCCAACCGTAATCCGGGTAGGGGGTGGTGCTAAGCTGAGCAACGTCGAAATTGGGTTTGTTTTTCCATGAAAACAGAAGTTACTGCTACATCACTAGCCAACCATGAACAGCTCAGGCAGGCGTTTACTGTATTCAGCCAGGCCTCCAGCCAGCTTTCCGGAATCTATCGCGAATTACAGCAGCAGGTTTCCCGGTTGACTGAAGAGCTGGCGCTGGCCAATGGAGAATTGCAACGTGAGCTGGTTGCCAAGGAAGCACTTTCGCAACAGCTGGGTCAGTTGTTGACAGCACTGCCTGGTGGTGTTGTTGTGCTGGATCATCAGGACCGTATCAGCCGGGTAAATCCGGCGGCGATTCGTTTTCTGGGAGAACCATTACTGGGGATAACGTGGCAGCGGATCGAGCAGGAACGTCTGCAGCCAACTGGTCTGGCCGGGGAATGGTTGGCAGTAAAAACTGCTACTGCCGCACCTGATTTATGCAGGATCTTTATCGAAAACAGCCTCTCGGAAACCACCAGAGAAAGTATTTTGCTGCTGCATGACATCACAGAAGCCCATGTGCTACGCGAACAAAATCGCCGTAACCAGCGGCTGGCAGCAATGGGCGAGGTGGCTGCCGGCCTGGCGCATCAGTTGCGCACGCCTTTATCAACCGCATTGCTATATGCCGGACACTTGAGTGTTGAAACACTTGATGCTCAGGAACGAAGCAGCTTTGCCGCTAAAACGATAGAGCGGCTCCATTATCTTGAACATCTGATCCGTAACATGCTCCAGTTTGTAAAAGGAGAGTCTGTGCCTGCGGGGAAAGTGAAATTATCTGTGCTGTTACGTAAATTACAGCAGGTGATGGCACCTCAGATGCAGCAACGTCAGCTTCGCTTCGTGGTGGAGGATAACAGCATGGGGTCCAGCCTGAATGTGAATCGGGATGCGCTGAGTAATGCCGTAATGAATCTGCTTGATAACGCCGTGCAGATTGCGCCTGCGGGCAGCCTGATCACGCTGGTTTGTGAAACAACAATGAATGAAGCGAGGCTGATCATCAGTGACGAAGGCCCGGGAATTGATCCGGTGTTACACGAACGGGTGTTTGAGCCGTTTTTTACTACCCGGACAGAAGGAACCGGCCTGGGGTTGGCTATCGTGCATAACCTGATTCAGTCGATGCAGGGTGAAATCCGGATTGATTCAACGCCTGGTATTGGAACCCAGTTTACGATCTGCCTACCAAGAGCGGCAAAGGCACGAGCCAATAAATTTGTCCCGGCAGGTGAAATGGCAACAACTAAAAATGAGGACAGATAAAAGATGCAAAATTTGCCTGTACTGATTGTAGAAGATGATCCGGATTTGCTGGAAGCGTTGTGTGCAACCCTCAAATTGAAGGGTTACGCCAGTCTTGCCGCCAGCGGAGGTGAGCGGGCTCTTGATCTGTTACGCAGCCATCCAGTAGGGTTGGTTATCAGTGATGTACAAATGCGTCCGATGGATGGCCATACGCTGTTGCAGAATATCAGGCGAAGTCATCCGTGGATTCCGGTTGTGCTGATGACCGCTCATGGTGAGGTAGACAAGGCCGTAGCTGCAATGCGTGCTGGAGCGAGGGATTATCTGCCTAAGCCGTTTGATCCGCACAACTTGTTGGCGTATGTCGAACGTTACTTGCTGACGATCAGCAATGAGGATGAACCGAAAATTGTGGCGGAAGATCCCCGTACCTTGACATTGTTGTCATTGGCAAAGAAAGTAGCTGCGACTGATGCGACCGTAATGCTGATGGGGGAAAGTGGCAGTGGCAAGGAGGTGTTGGCCCGGTTTGTGCATCGTCATTCGTCGCGTGTATCTCAACCTTTTGTCGCAATCAATTGTGCTGCCATTCCCGAAAATCTGCTGGAAGCAACCCTGTTCGGTTATGAAAAAGGAGCGTTTACTGGCGCATTTCAGGGGCAGGCAGGAAAGTTTGAGCAGGCCAATGGTGGCACTTTGCTGCTGGATGAAATTTCGGAAATGCCACTTAGCCTTCAGGTAAAACTATTGCGTGTATTGCAAGAGCGTGAAGTGGAGCGGGTGGGCAGCAATAAAGCTGTCAAGCTCGATATTCGTCTGATTGCCACTTCCAACCGGGATATGCAGGCGTATGTGCGGGCAAGCCAATTTCGTGAGGATTTGTACTACCGGCTGAATGTTTTTCCACTAGAGATTCCTCCGTTGCGTGAACGCGTGCAGGATATTGTGCCATTGGCGCAGTATATTCTGGATAAATCCACCCAACCTGGCTGTACGTTGACAAAATCAGCCATGCTGTCTCTGGAACGGTACACCTGGCCGGGAAATGTTCGTGAGCTGGAGAATGTGATGCAACGTGCCATGATTCTAGCGACAGGGCCAATTGAGCCTGCGCATCTGAACTTACCGGAGTCGCCGATGAACAAGTCTTCCCAGGAGAATGTGCAAGGAGTAGCTGAATCCTCTCTGTGTGACATCAAATCACTTGAGCGAGATCATATTCTGCAAACACTGGCGGCTGTGAACGGTTCACGCAAACTGGCTGTACAAAAACTCGGTATTTCCGAGCGGACATTGCGTTACAAGCTGCAGCAATACCGGCTTGCCGAATGCTGATCAATTTTACAAAAGCGGAGAACAAATATGAATATTGCATCAGGGATGGATCAGATGCTGGCGCAGCTCAAGGCAACCTCGGATCTGGCAGCGGGCGGCAATAAGCCCGCCACGGTTGCGCCTGCAGCTTCCCAGGCAGATTTTGGCCAATTACTTAAGTCGGCGGTTGATCAGGTTAATACAGTGCAGCAGACTGCCAATCAACTCAGTCAGGAATTTGTGCGCGGCAATCAGGATGTCGAGCTGCACGATGTCATGATTTCCCTGCAGAAAGCCAATGTTTCCTTTCAATCCATGATTCAGGTACGCAACCGGCTGGTAACGGCTTATCAGGAAATAATGAATATGCAAGTGTAAGATCCTGGGCTGATAAAGAACAAAGGGACAGACTATGGCCATACTCCAAACATTTTCCGAGCAGGCGATCTCGCCAGCAAGAGCAAGCGATATAAAAGAGCCAGATTACAGCGTGAATTCCCGGCCGGAAATATGTTTTTTTCTGAATGGGATCATGGAGGAAAAATCTCTGATTTCACTGTACCTTGCGCGGGACAGTCACTCCGCTATTCTCTCATCCATTCTGGCGATTGATCCGCAGCAGAAGCTGTTGATAATGGATTACGGTATTAATGAAACACTCAATCAGATAGCGCTCAAAAGGGGATATCTGCGGTGTATTACCAGCCATAACCAGATCCGGATCGAATTTGATTGCGATAATCTGCAACGTGTCCAGTTTGAAGGTCGTCATGCATTCAGTGCTGATATTCCGGAATCACTGAAACGTTTGCAGCGGCGCAATTTTTACCGGGTCACTACGCCCATCACCAATCCTGCAGTTTGTACTATTCCTTTATTGCGGGCAGCAGACGAAGCGCCAGTTGTCTACAGCCTGCTGGATATCAGCTGTGGTGGCATGGCGTTGATAGATCAGCCAGATACCGATACGCTTCTGAAAGCTGGCGCAACGCTTGAACACTGCCGGATTGATTTACCAGGAGACGGTAACTTGTTCAGTTCAATTGAAGCCTCCATCCAGATCGCGTACGTCGGTACGGTTATTCTGAATAACGGAAATACTTGCCCGCGCATTGGTTGTGAATTTATCAATCTACCCGAGAAATCAAGGCTATTGATACAGCGTTACATTACAAAACTGGAGCAGCAGGCAAGAAAACTTGAAACTGAATCCGGTATTTGAAACCAGTGCCGCCGGTGTCATCAGGTGGGTGTTGTCACCATGCCGTTTTCCAGCCGATAGAGCCATGCCAGAAGCTCGGCTATGGCTACGTATAACTCCGGGGGGATGTGTTCGTCCAGGTCAACCTGCATCAGCAATGCTACCAGTTCTGCCGATTCATGCACGTATACTCCGGCTTCCTGCGCTCGGCGGATAATTTCCTCTGCAATTAGTCCTTGTCCCTTGGCAACTACCTGGGGGGCTGTCATGCCACTGTGGTAAGTGAGTGCTACCGCTCCGGGGGTGATCGCCCGTCCCGTTGTGGTGAGTGAGTCGATCGGCTCGCTTTGATTTTCTTGCTGATTCAATTCAGGATTCTTCATGCCGCTGGATCTCCATTGCGCGAATTGTTAGCCCGGTTACTTGCATGGCGTTGGCCAGTGCCATCTGTTCTTTTTTGAGTTGCTGCGTAATATTGTCAGAATCAGCATCTAGCCGGATGCGCATGCCTTGTGGATCAATCATAAGCGTGGCGGTAATTTTTCCCAGATTCGGTAAGTGCAAGTGGATACGAGTCTGCCAACGGCCGGATTTCCCGGTTATTTCGCCGTCAGCCTGCTCTTTTTCCTGATGATTACTGGGGTACTCGGTGATGTCCCATTCCATGGCCTGCCCCGGCCAGACTTCTCCTCGCCATTGGATGGTTCCAGTTTCCAGCGTGTGCAACTGTTGTTGCACCAGTGAAGCTGCCTCTGGCGTAACCAGCACTGTTGACGTTGAAGCGGTGGCTATTGTGGGGCCAGGTAATTTTCCTTGTGGTTCCTGCTGAAGTTGCTGCAATGATCGCTTGCCATTTAGCCATCTAGCTAAATGTGCTTCATAAAATAATCCACTGATTGCCAGTGCCTGCTGCAATTGGCCTGGCAGTTGTGCTTTATCTGCACTGATAACGGGTGGAGTCGGTAGTAGAGGAGCGGGGTTGCCTGCTGCTTTAGAGGTAGGCAGGCTGGGTTGACTCAGCAATTGTGCGATGAGTTTTCCGGCCGGGCTAAGCGTTGCCGGGTTACTGTTACTACCTGCTGGTGTATCAGTGTGTAACAGAAATTTTAAGCGTGGAGATTGCTCGATCAGTGTCAGTTCCAGAAGATCTCCGGTATCGACTGCAGCGGGCATACGCATTTGTAGCCATCTGCCCGCAACATTGACCATGGAATGACCATTTGCCAGCCGTTCCCCCATTTGCGCCATATACTTCTGACCCAGCGTAAAAGCTGGCGTATCGGATTGCGTTGCATCCGGCACCGGATTAACGGCACTAATCGGCCGGATCTGTGAAACCGTATCGGTAGGTGTGGCAGAAAGAATAACGGCAGGATTGACCGGGTGAGAAATCATAATGCTGCTCCGTCGTGACTGGTTTTTAAATCGGATTCAAAGAGTTCGTGCTCCAATCATATCCTGTCAGAGCAAAAAATTGCTCAACTGGTTATTGGCACTGCCGGTGGCCATGAAGATTATTATCACTTTGCGGGCTGCTTTTATTTTCACCTGCCGCATTTTTGCGAATGGTACACTTTAACCGCGGGTGCAGCGTGGCGGGTAAGGCAACGCATGGCTGACGGAACAAGGTGCTCTGCAAAAAAATTACTGAATATGGCCAATGCTCGCGCAGATGTGAGGCATTGGCTAGAGAATTTTGATTTAAATTGCATGTAATAGACTATTTTCTATCACAACTGATGGGGAAGGTTATGCATGCCTATTCACAAGATCTTCGAGATCGTATTCTGGGTGCGTTGGATCGTGGCGAAGGTCCAACGGCAATTGCCCGGCGCTTTGAGGTGAGTCGCATGTGGGTGTATCAGGTACGCAAGCGATGGAAAGAAGAGGGCCAGCGCCCTAGCTTGCCGATGGGAGGTTATCGGCGATCCCGCATTGCGCACAAGGAAGCGCAGATTCGGCAATGGATAGAAGCCACGCCGGATCTAACGCTTGTCGAGCTTAGTGAACGTTTGGCTGCGGAAGGCACTCAGATCAAAGTGCCGGCGCTATGGTATCAACTGAACAAATGGGGGTTGAGTTTTAAAAAAAACCCTGCACGCCAGCGAGCAATCGCGCACAGACGTACGTCAGGCACGAACTGAGTGGGCCCGCGAGCAAGCAGCATTATGGTGGCCGACAACCTGTCTTGTCACAAGATTTAAGGCGTCCGCGCAGCCATTGAAGCGGCAGGTGCCACGCTGCTCTACTTACCGCCGTATTCATCACCTGATCTGAATCCAATCGAGAAAATGTTCTCCAAACTCAAAGCCCTATTATGCAAAGCCGCCAAACGAACCATGGATGCCTTATGGGCGCAGATCGGCAAAGTGTTGGATCTGTTCACTCCCGAGGAGTGTGCCAACTACTTCGCTTCATGTGGATATGTAAACAAGTAAACTAAAAATGCTCTAGGGTATGAAATAGCTGAGCAGTATTACGTCTACTATTTTGGCCTGTTCTCGATTCTGGTGTACCAGCCCTGATAGACTTCATCCGGCCACAGGGATTTTATCCAGATCAGGATGTCATCAATTTCCTGATCTGTAAGGATCCCTTCCCAACCAGGCATACGACCTTCTCCCGGAGGGCCGCCGTTTAGTATAAAGCGTTTCAGTTCTTCGGTGGAATGGTGCCAGGCGTGTGCAGTGCCATTCAGTGGTGGTGGTGGGTATCTGCCATTTTCCAGTGGTTTGCGCCAATCCGGAGTGCCTTCCGCATTCTGACCGTGACACACCGCACAGTTTTTCTGGAAAAGTGTTTGGCCATGCGCAACTTGATCGGGGTCAAAATCGCGTGTGATCTGTTCCGGAGATATATCCCTGCCCAAAATACGATCTAAGGCGCTGCCTGCCGAGCGAGTGTCAGTTTGCTCTGAGCAGGCAGCAATAAGTAACAATGACATGAGCGCTACGGCTCTTGCAGGTATCACGTTATTTAAGTCTTAGAATTGATTTGGTTGTACTGTTTTCAGGTATTTTATCTGTCTGTGATTTGCCCGGACCATATCGGTTGTAGATTTCTGCTGCGCTGCGTTTGTCTCCAGGTTTTCTGATTAGCAGCACGTTATAGGCATCAACACGTCCGGTTTCCATACCCGGGGAGCCATGTGGCATTCCGGGGGCTGACAGGCCAACTGCTCTCGGGCGTTCTTTCAGTAATTGTTTGATGTCATCAACCGGAACATGCCCTTCTATGGCATAGCCATTAACCAGGGCGGTATGACACGACCCCAGTTCGGTGGAGATGCCAGCTTCTGCTCTGGCATTATCGTTACCGACATCATGGATGTTAACGGTGAATCCGTTGTCGCGCATGATATCCACCCATTTGGCACAACAGCCACAAGTTGGGCTTTTATACACTTCCATGGTTGCAGCCATTGCCGTGCTGGCGACGCCTGTTAGTGCGATGGTTAGCAGGGAACGGGTAAAGAATTTATTGAGTTGTTTTTTCATGTGCTCTCCGATATGGTTTTGCCTTGTATTCGCTTGAATTGGTTGGGACTGAACAATTAATGATAAGCGCGTATCCTGGGCATTTAGAAAAATGGAATTGTTTCTTGCGCGGTTGGACATTGATAGCGTGTATAACGTTCTCCCTGATCCCTGGCTGGCAGTCGTTACATTGTTATAATTTTTTGCTTGAGTGGTGTCGTTATTCAACAAATATGAAACCTTGAAGATATAACTATAACCGACTTTCTCATATATCCGTGATAGACAGCAGAAACAACTAATTATTGTATTGTTCAAGTGTTAATTTATACAAATGTTCTTTCCTTAACTTTGTGTGAAATAGTTACCTGGCTGATTTTTTTTGATAGCTTTCTTATTTTATTTTTCTATAAATTCATATGATTACGGATACATTTTCCAGAAAATCCGAATACAACACTAATAAGTTGCGTAAAAGGCTGAGGCGGCTTGTTGGCACGGCCATTGCCGATTTTAATATGATTGAGAGCGGTGACCGGATTATGGTGTGTTTGTCCGGTGGAAAGGATAGCTATGCGCTGCTGGATATTTTGCGCAATTTGCAAGCACATGCGCCACTGGATTTCGAACTGATTGCAGTTAATCTGGACCAGAAGCAGCCGGGTTTTCCTGAGCATGTATTGCCTGGTTATTTGTCAGAAATAAATATGCCCTTTCGTATTGTTGAACAGGATACCTATAGTGTTGTAAAACGAGTGATTGCTGAGGGGAAAACGACCTGTAGCCTGTGTTCCCGTTTGCGCAGAGGGGTGCTTTACCGGGTGGCAACCGAGCTGGGGGCAACCAAGATTGCCCTGGGACACCATCGCGACGATATTCTGGAGACTTTTTTTCTGAATATGTTTTATGGGGGCAAACTGAAAGCAATGCCTCCCAAACTGGTAAGTGATGACGGGTGTCATGTGGTAATCCGACCGCTGGCATATTGCAAGGAAAAAGATCTGGCGGCTTATGCCCAGCTTGTCCAGTTTCCTATTATTCCTTGCAATTTATGTGGTTCGCAGCCGAACCTGCAGCGGCAGGTAATTAAGGAAATGATGCAGCAATGGGATAAGAAATACCCCGGTCGGCTTGAAACGATGTTTACAGCTTTACAAAATATTCAGCTTTCACACTTGGCGGATACCAGCCGCTATGATTTTGTCGGAATCAAACCACATGGTATTGCGACGGAAGAAGGGGACAAGGCATTTGATGAGGAGTCACTTCCTGACAGCCCGGTTGGTATGAATCATGATGATGTCGCATCCGAGCTGGATGAAGCATGCAGTATCGAGGCTGTCCAGGGTGGCGCTATATAGCATGTCTTCTTCAGTATATCTCTGCTTTACTCAATCCCGGCTTCGTGCGCTTGTTGATCAGCATGATAGCTGGAGCGTACCATTGGACCGCAAGCAGCGTGGCTGAATCCAAGATTGGTGGCAATGCGTTCGAAGGTTTTAAAATCTTCGGGTGAAACATAGCGCATGACCGGGTGGTGACCAATGCTGGGTTGCAAATATTGGCCAATGGTCAGCATATTGACTTGATGTGCGCGTAAATCCTGCATAACCCCGATAATTTCTTCATCGGTTTCCCCCAGCCCCAGCATCAGACCGGATTTGGTCGGAATATGAGGGAAAGCTGCTTTGAAATCCTTGAGCAATTGCAATGAATGTACGTAGTCTGCGCCCGGCCGGCATTGCTTATATAAGCGCGGCACAGTTTCCAGGTTATGGTTCATCACATCAGGTGGACAGGCAGATAGTTTCTCCAGTGCGATTTCCAGTCGGCCACGAAAATCCGGGACCAGGATTTCAATCCGTGTTTGTGGAGATTGAGCGCGAATTGCGCGGATGCAATCTGCAAAGTGTTGTGCCCCTCCGTCTCTAAGATCATCGCGATCCACGCTTGTGATGACGACATAATTGAGTTTCAGCACTGCGATAGATTTGGCCAGATGCATAGGTTCATCCGGATCGGGGGCATGGGGCCGTCCATGCGCTACATCACAGAACGGACAACGCCTGGTACATAAGTCACCGAGTATCATGAAGGTTGCCGTACCGCGCCCGAAACATTCCCCAATATTCGGGCAGGAGGCTTCCTCGCAGACGGTATGTAATTTATTCTCGCGCAGCAGGCGTTTTACTTCCTGGTATCTCTGGCTGTTGGGCGAACGCACGCGAATCCAGGAGGGTTTGCGCAATAGCTGGCCGGATTGTTCTAGATCAATTTTAATTGGGTTGCGTGCCGTTTTGGCAGTGCCTCTTTGGTGGGTATCAGCGACCATGGGGGGTGATTATCCTATGGGTTAGTTGAGCAATAAAATTCTGTGCCAGTTTGTCAGCAAGTACTTCTTTGTTATCCGATATGCCGAGCTCTTTTGCCTGTGTGACACGCAAGCCGGGATAACCGCAAGGATTGATTGCAACAAAGGGAGCAAGATCCATGTCAGCATTAAAGGCGATGCCGTGGTAGCACGCGCCGCGTCTTATTTTCAGTCCCAACGAGGCAATTTTGGCGCCGTTGACGTACACTCCGGGCGCATCTTGGCTGCCGTTTGCAACGATATCGTATTCATCCATTAAGTTTATCACGGCCCCTTCCATTTTTCTGACCAGTTGTCTGATACTAAGCTGCCAGCGATGTAAGTCCAGCAATAGATACATGATTATCTGCCCGGGGCCGTGATAGGTTATTTGCCCCCCTCGGTCGGTTTTGATGACGGGGATGTTGTTAGGGAAAAGCAGGTGCTCAGGTTTCCCAGCAATTCCCTGAGTGTAAACTGGAGGGTGTTCCAATAGCCAGATCTCATCAGGAGTTTCACGAGTACGCTGCTGCGTAAAATCTTTCATGGCCTGCCAGGCTGTGAGGTATTCCGTAATCCCCATGTTTTTTACTGTGACGGTAAACATATAGCCTGTTTTCGGAGCGTGATTCAGTTTTTTAGTTTGCATGCCCGTTGTTCAGGGTGGGACATGTGTTTTTCTACAGAATGGGCTTATTACTCGTGGTGAGTATGATGATATCGAACACTGATCAGCCTACAGAAGCATCGTTACCATTGGGTGGTTATGCAGTGTCTGATAGAGAGAATCCAGCTGTGTGCGTGAAGTTGCGCGGATTGTGCAGGTAAGGCTCAGGTAAGTTCCACTTTTACTGGTACGAACTTCGAGAGTTGTATCGTCAAAGTCAGGGGCATATGTTTTGACAATGGCCAGCATGGATTGAGTGAATCCCTGCTGTGCCTTCCCCATAATTTTTATTGGGAAATCACAAGGATATTCAATAAGCGATTCTTCTGTCATGAGATTGTATTACTGGGACGAGGTGTGTCCGCGCATGACTGTCTGTTTATATGCTTGATAGTGCCGATTGAGTTGCTGAAATATGGGGCCGGGCACACCATTGCCAACTGACTGCCCATCGAGTCGGGTAATGGGAAGGATCTCTTTGGTGGAAGAGGTGAGCATAACTTCCTGAGCGGTACGTAATTCAGTCTCTGAGACATCTCTTATTGCGTGAGGAATGTCATGAGTTACGGCCAGTTCCAGTACCACATCGTAGGTGGTACCAGGCAATATACGATGATCTTTGGGGGGGGTCAGCAGCTGGTTGCCTTTCACAATAAAAATATTGCTGGCTGCTCCCTCGGTCAGCAATCCATTGCGCAGCAGGATGGTTTCCATGGCATGCTCATCCACCGAAAGCTGGCGTAATAATATATTAGGCAAGAGAGAAATGGTCTTGATATCGCAGCGACCCCAGCGATTGTCTTGTGCAGTGACAGCCGATGCTCCGGATGCGAGCAATCCTTCGGGCGGCGTCAGTAGAGGGCTGCTCATCATAAAGACGGTTGGTGTTATTCCGTGAGGGAATGCGTGATCACGTTTCGCTACGCCACGAGTAATATGCAAGTAAAGATACTGGTCATCGTATTCGTTCAGCTCAATTATGCGTGTAACCAGATCAATCCATTGTTTTTCAGTATGTGGATTCTGGAGGCGTATCCCATCAAGGCTGTACTGCAGGCGGGAAAGATGTTCGTTCAGCCGGAACGGTTTGCGCGAATAGACCGGTATAAGCTCATAGACCCCATCTCCAAAAATGAAACCTCTATCCAGTACCGGAACCGTAGCTTGTTCTATTGGTAGAAATTTTCCGTTGAGATAAATCATGCTTTTATTGTCCGCGAGATTAGTTGAACAGCATTTTCAGATTATCCCATGCGCGCCCGAAGAAATTGGCTGTATCAACAGCTTCCAGCGCAACCAGGGGGTAAGTGGCCACTTCCAATCCATCCAGGACAAATTTTACCTTTCCTATTTCCTGGCCTTGATCAATGGGTGCAATAAGTGGCTGGCGATATTCCATTCGAGCCTTTACCCCTTCGACCTTACCTTTAGGGAGTGAAAAATAGATATCCTGATTAAAGCCGACTTTTATTTTATTTTGTGTGCCTTTCCAGATTTGAACATTTGCGACCGGCTGGTTCTTTTTGTAAGGGTGTGCCGTATCGAAAAACTGGAACCCATAATTTAGCAGGCGTTGGCTTTCAATGCTGCGTGCATTAGGTGAAGCGGTACCCATCACCACAGAGATAAGGCGCCGATGATCACGTTTTGCTGAGGTAACCAGGCAGTATCCGGCAGCTTCCGTCCACCCTGTTTTCATGCCGTCAACATTAGGATCCGTCCATAGAAGGCGGTTACGGTTTTGCTGGGTAATGCCGTTGTAGGTATATTCGCGTAAGGAGTAGAGTGGGTAGTATTCTGGAAAATCCCTAATAATGGCGCCTGCCAATAATGCCAGATCATTAGCTGTGCTGTAGTGATCAGGATGAGTCAGACCAGTTGAGTTGGTGAAATGCGTGTTGTGCATGCCCAAGCGTTTTGCTTCTTCATTCATCATGTGCACAAGCAGATCCTCTGAACCGGCGATCAGCTCTGCTAGGGCAACGCAGGCATCGTTCCCTGATTGTACAATTACCCCATGAATTAACTCATCAACAGTTACTGGTTTGTTTGGCTCGATAAACATACGTGATCCTGCCATGCGCCAGGCTTTTTTGGATACGGGCACGACCTGGTCCAGCTTTATACGTTCCTGCTTCAGCGCGGAGAAGACAACGTAGGCTGTCATCAGCTTGGTGAGCGAAGCAGGATCCAGTCGTTCATGCGGGTTGGAGCTGGCGAGTGTCTGGCCGCTGTGAAAATCGGTCAGAGTAAAGGATTTGGCAGCAATTGACAGTTCCGGCTGTTGTGACCATGCCGGAAAAACGGGCATCAATAAGAACAGGAAGAGGATAAACTGTTTCATGAGGGTCAGCAAAAGCTTCATTATACTCTGACTTTGCAGCATGTATTTCTTGAATCCAGCTTGCCTGGATGCAAATTTGACATTCTTAATGCGCTAACTCATAATTCGCGGTTATCTTGTACTACAAAAACAAAGGATATTCAGTGAAAACCTTTTCTGCC
Organism: Nitrosomonas sp. TNE100; assembly: GCF_055387135.1. Lineage (NCBI taxonomy): Bacteria > Pseudomonadati > Pseudomonadota > Betaproteobacteria > Nitrosomonadales > Nitrosomonadaceae > Nitrosomonas > Nitrosomonas sp. TNE100. The sequence goes on from NZ_AP040997.1 coordinate 675,523, forward strand.
AAGCCACATGAAGTAAAGCACGAGTGGTTTGTGGTTGACGCAACCGATAAAGTTCTGGGTAGATTGGCGGCAGCTATTGCTCATCGCTTGCGTGGCAAACATAAGCCTATTTATACACCGCACGTAGATACTGGTGATTATATTGTGGTTATCAACGTGGATAAATTGAGAGTCACTGGTAATAAGGCGGAAGATAAAATATATTATCGTCACAGTGGCTATCCCGGGGGGCTCTATGAGACCACCTTTAAAAAGATGCATGCGCGTTTTCCTGCCAGGCCACTTGAAAAAGCTGTGAAAGGTATGTTACCCAAGGGTCCACTTGGGTATGCCATGATAAAGAAATTGAAAATTTATGCCGGGGATATACATCCTCACGCGGCTCAGCAACCGCAGTCACTGGAAATTAACGCTTAATCTTATAAATTATGGCTATTCAATATAACTACGGAACCGGCCGTAGAAAAAGTGCAGTTGCACGGGTTTTTATTAAATCAGGTACAGGTGTTATCACGGTAAATCACAAACCTGCCGATGAGTATTTTTCTCGTGAAACAGGGCGTATGATTATCCGTCAGCCATTGGAGCTGACTGGGAACAGTACTAATCTGGATATTATGGTCAACATACACGGGGGTGGAGAATCCGGGCAGGCTGGTGCAGTCAGGCATGGCATTACCCGTGCGTTGATCGATTATGATGAAACGCTAAAGTCGGTTCTAAGTAAAGCAGGTTTTGTAACAAGAGATGCACGTGAAGTAGAGCGGAAGAAAGTTGGTTTTCGTAAAGCAAGACGTCGCAAACAGTTTTCTAAACGGTGATTGTTGTTGTTTTCTGGACAATACGAAAAAGCCGCCCTCTTTGTTGGGCGGCTTTTTCGTATTAGGTTCACAACACAAGATACCGACTGCTTTTTGATAAAAAATTAATTTTTTAGCTGTTGTTTCCTAGAGATGATTAATGTTGGTATTGTAGGTGGGACAGGTTATACGGGTGTCGAGTTATTACGTATTCTCGCACAGCACCCGAAAGCCAAGCTTAAAGTTATTACCTCTCGTCAAGAGGCTGGAATAGGAGTTGACGATCTTTTTTCCAGTTTGCGCGGACAGATTACGCTTAAATTCAGTGATCCGCTCAAGGTAGACTTTGGAAAATGTGATGTCGTCTTTTTCGCAACGCCAAATGGTATTGCTATGCAACAGGCAAGTGCATTACTTGGATCTGGAATAAAAGTTATTGATCTGTCTGCTGATTTCAGGATTAAAGACGTTGCGGAATGGGAGGAATGGTATGGCATGTCGCACACAGCTCCTGAATTGGTGGCTGAAGCAGTCTATGGTTTACCCGAAGTTAACCGTGAAAAAATCAGGAATGCAAGATTGATTGCTAATCCCGGTTGCTATCCAACAGCGGTGCAGCTGGGTTTTATCCCGCTGATCGAAGCAGGGGCCGTTGATGAAAATCATCTGATAGCCGATACCAAATCAGGTGTTTCCGGAGCAGGGCGCAAGGCCGAAATACACACACTATATGCAGAAGCATCAGACAATTTCAAGTCTTATGCCGTAGCGGGTCACCGTCATTTACCTGAAATCAGACAAGGCTTATCCGAAAGATCAGGTAAGCCGATTGACCTGACTTTCGTGCCTCATCTAACCCCAATGATTCGGGGCATTCATGCCACATTGTATGCAAGACTGACCCAAAATGTTGATTTACAAGCTTTATATGAAAGCCGTTACGCTAATGAACCCTTTGTTGATGTTCTTCCAGCAGGCAGCCATCCGGAAACACGTTCTGTACGTGGTTCAAATTTCTGCCGGATTGCAGTTCATCGTCCCCGGAATGGCGATACTGCAGTAATACTCTCGGTTACTGACAACTTGGTTAAAGGGGCTGCCGGACAGGCTGTTCAAAATATGAATATTATGTATGGGCTGCCAGAGAAGATGGGCATTCAGCATATTCCGTTGCTACCCTAGCAGTTTGTGATTAAAGAGTGAAGTGACTGAAAGAACGTCATATTGCAGATAATATATGCATAGTAATACCCCGGGAATTTCTGAAGAATAAGGGAACGAATTGCTGCATAACAAAAAAAATATTAATGCACCCAGGGTGGTTATACGTCCTCATGTTCCCTGGTATCGACGTTTGCTGATAGCGGCTATTGGGATATTACTGGTAGCCTTGCTTGCTTATGGAATGTACATGGTTGGGCAGGGAGCGGCTCAACCAGCCAGTAACGTTGTAGCCGATCCAGTTCTTGAACAGATACTGGAATCGAACAGTTGTCTAGAGAAATATGACTCTGCTCTTTGCTCACAGCTTGCAGAGCTTGTCAGGCAGCTGCAGATCAGCAACGCGACCCGCGCTGATCTGGTAAAGCAGGTTAAGTCTCTGGATGAGGAAAATGAGCGCCTGAGAGAGGACCTGAGCTTATTTCAGCAGATGGTTTCCGGTAATGAGGATTTACCTGGCGTCGAACTGGTTATTCATCGTTTTACGCTTGAACAAGGTCAGCTTCCTGGTGAATACCTGTATACACTATTACTTGCCCAAGGTAGTCAGCGTTCAAAAGAATTCAACGGTAAACTGGAGTTTGTGGTTGGGTTGCTTCAGAATGGTGAAGAAAAATTCATTTCTCTTGTAGACGAGAATGCATCCAAAGAATTTCCAATAAACTTTCGCTTCTACCACAGACTGGAGAAAAGCTTCCAAATACCAGCTGATACGGTAGTGAAAAATTTGCAGGTTTTTATCTATGAGAATGGTTTAAATGAAGCAGTGCTGACAAAAACGATTCAGTTATCTCAAAAGGAATCGGGGAATGTTCGGAAAAAAACGTAGGGTAGTCAGTGATATCGATACGTTAATCGGGGAAAATACCGTGATTACCGGTGATATCCAGTTTGCTGGCGGATTGCGGGTTGATGGCCGTATCAGCGGTAGCATCATGGCGGCGGGCAATAAGCAGCATTCCTTGCTTGTGTTGAGTGAACAAGGGGTGATTGAAGGAAAAATCAAGGTGCCGTATCTGGTGATTAATGGAATCGTCAAAGGACCGATTCACTCCGATGAGAGTCTTGAACTACAGCCTGGTGCAAAAATCACCGGGGATATTTACTACAAAACTATAAAAATTCACCAAGGTGCTGTAGTTGAAGGAAAAATGGTTTGTCATGAGAACTCGCAACCGGAGAAGCTGATTACCTACGTCGCATCAGCCGAGGAGCAGAAAGAAAAAGCGGAATAAAATTCTATTGCGGTTGATTTGACCTGTCTAACCCAGTATTTCTGTTGCGTGCTGAAGTGTGGCAGCGGTCAGATTTTCACCACCCAGCATACGAGCAATTTCCTCAACTCTTTCTGCTGCATCAAGTTCTGCAATATGGCTAGCTGGCAGTTGGTTATCATCTATTCCGGCAGTTTTAGATACACGCCAATGATGATCGCCTTTGGCCGCTACCTGCGGAAGATGAGTAATACTGATTACCTGCCGCGTTTCTCCCAGTTGATGCAGCAATTTACCGATTATTTCAGCGATGCGTCCACCTATTCCGGTGTCTATTTCGTCAAAAATAAGAGTGGGAGTGGTGCCAATCTTGCTTGTAATAACCTGAATCGCCAGGCTGATACGCGATAACTCACCGCCAGAGGCTACTTTATTCAGTGGCCGCAATGGCAGATCTTTGTGGGCGGATACCTGAAATTCGATCTGCTCCAGGCCATGCAGATTGCCCGATGGCACTGGTATCAATGCCACATTGAAGCGACCACCGTCCATTGCCAGCGCCTGCATGGATTCTGTGACTTGCTCGGACAGCTGATTTGCCGCACTCTGCCTTGCCTGACTTAATTTGTCTGCAAGATTTTTATAATCATTGCGAGCAGATTTCTCTGCTTCTGCCAACATTTCGTTGTTTGAAATGTTTCCCACTATCTCCAGATGCTGTCTGGTTGTTTCCAATAGCTCCGGTAGCATTTCCGGAGAGACGCGATATTTCCTGGCCGTTCCATGGATAGCAGCAATACGTGTCTCGATTTCCTGCAGCTTGCGGGGATCAATGTCCAGATGTTGCTGATAGTATTTCAGTTCATATACTGCTTCCTGAAGTTGTATTTGTGATGATTGTAACTGGCTGCAAATTGGTTCAAGTGTTTTGTCAATATTCGACAAGCTGTGCAAGTGGGCGATCACTGCGCTGAGTTGTGGCAATACCGCAGCTTCACTTTCCGATAATGCTTCCAGACTGGACTGAGCAGTTTCCAGCAGGCTGGCTGTATGCGTCAGCCGGTTGTGTTCTGCTTGCAGGGTTTCCCATTCTTCAGATGAAAAGTGCAGAGCAGTCAGTTCCTGCAGTTGCCATGACAGAAGTTCGTGCTCTCGTATATTTTGCTCGCTTTGCTGTTTCCACGAGAGTCTTTGCTGACATAGATCTTGCCAGTGCCGATAGGAGGAGGCGACTCGCCGAGCAAGATCTGATTCACCGGCCCAGGTGTCCAGCAGTTCGCGCTGTTTGTGGCCCTGCATCAGCAACTGGTGTGCATGTTGACCATGGATATCAACCAGCCATTCACCTGCTGTTCGCAATTGTTGCAGGGTGGCAGCGTGTCCATTGATGAAATTACGCGAACGTCCGCTGGTTTCCATGATTCTGCGCAGCAGACAAATGCCGGTTTCGTCTTCCAGTGCATTCTCCTGTAACCATGTCTGTAGCGCAGGAATGGCGCTTACATCAAATTGTGCGGTGATTTCGGCACGTTTACAGCCATGCCTGATTTGACTTGTGTCGGCGCGTCTGCCTAATACAAGTTCCAGTGCGTCGATTAGAATGGATTTTCCTGCACCTGTCTCACCTGTCAGAACGGTAAAACCGGGTTTGAAGAGCAGATCAATGTAATCAACTATAACGAAATTCTGAATAGATAGATTTTGCAACATGGATACTAACTAACGGCTGTTTTTCTGAAGGATGCTGCTCCAACCGAGTTTTTCCCGCAGCATACGGTAGTAACTGTGATGGACGGGATGCAGAAGTTTTATTGTTTCCGGACAGCGCCGAACCAATACTCTGTCATGCTCGCCCAGATCAAACCAGGAATGGCTATCTGTATAGATCTTTGTCTCAGTTGTATAATGAATTTTGATTTCAATGACTGCATCTGCACCGATTACGATCGGACGGTTGCTAAGTGTATGCGGACAGACAGGAACCAATATCATCAGGTTGAGTCCTGGGTGCAGGATCGGCCCACCGGAGGAAAGTGCATAGGCTGTTGATCCGGTAGGGGTTGCAATAATGAGGCCATCTGATCTTAAAGAATAAACATATTCTCCATTGATATGGACCTCAAGCTCGATCATGCCACTGCTGATGCCGCGATGAAGCACTACATCGTTGAAAGCCAGTTCTTTAAAGACGCTTTCCCCATGACGTGTGACTTCGGTGGTGAGCAGCATCCTGTTCTCTACAATAAATTGGCCCGCTAGCATGTCATTCAGGGTTGCATACATGGTATCGACGGTAAGATCTGTCAGAAATCCTAATCTGCCCTGATTGATACCGATCAACGGAACACTAAATGGAACGAGTGTACGAGCAATATTAAGCATGGTGCCATCTCCCCCCAGCACAATTGCAAGATCAGCCTGTCTGCCGATTTCTTCCAGAGCCACTACGGGATATTGGTTTTTGCCAATATGCGCGGCTGTTAAATCATCCAGTACCACGCTGGTGCCCCGATCAGTCAGATATTCTGCCAGATTCAGCAGAGGCGTCATGATATCGGGATTTTTGTGTTTCCCGATCAATGCGATTGTTTTGAATAAAGTGCTGCCCATGTATGAAAAGGGAGGTGGAACAGTAAAAATATCCGGATTCCTGCTGCAGGTGATCAGGATGAATTCAAGTGATTGTAAGTACTGGATATTACCGTAGCCTATCCCAAAAAAGTAAAAATGAGTTGAAAAACTGTATTCCACTTATATGTAGCATTTGAAATCCCCGCTTTAGGCTGTCTCTGCTCGTGGCAGGACCGATTCGTGTAAAATAAATATATGCTTAACGAACGCGCGAAAATTCTGCTTAAAACCTTGGTTGAACGGTATATCCATGAAGGCCAACCTGTTGGTTCGCGTTCGCTCGCCAAGTTTTCAGGACTGGATCTGAGTCCGGCCACGATTCGTAATGTAATGACTGATCTGGAGGAAATGGGGTTTGTTTCCAGCCCGCATACATCTGCCGGGCGTATGCCAACCACACTTGGCTACCGTTTTTTTGTTGATACCTTGTTGGTGGTGCAATCTCTGGATAATGAACAGATTACTCTACTGGAAAACCGGATGCACCCAAATAACCCATCGCATTTGATTAATGTTACCTCTCGCTTGCTTTCAGATTTGACTCAGTTTGTTGGTGTGGTGGTAACACCCAAGCGAATGGGAGGGGCGGTATTTCGCCATATTGAATTTGTGCCATTATCTGAAAAACGGATTCTCCTGATTCTGGTAACGCCAGAGGGGGATGTTCAGAACCGGATTATTTTTACTGAAACGGTTTATAACCAGTCTGACCTAATTGAGGCTGGGAATTTTCTCAATCAGCACTATGCTGGTTGCGCGCTGGAAGAAATTCGTTCCGGGTTACAGCACGAATTGACACAGTTGCGCCGGAATATGACAGATCTTATGAATGCGGCAATAGAAATAGGTAATGCTGCGCTGCAGGAAAGCAGTGAAGCAGTGGTGATTGCCGGAGAACACAAACTGTTTGATGTTCGTGATTTATCGGAAAATCTGTCTAGTTTGAAACAATTATTCGAGCTGTTTGAGCGAAAATCAAAGTTGTTGCAGTTAATGGAATTAAGTCGCCAGGCGTGCGGCGTTAAAATCTTTATTGGTGGTGAGTCTGATGAAACCATGCTGGAAGAGATCAGTGTGGTAACTGCACCCTATGAAATGGAAGGTAAAATTGTAGGTACTGTGGGGGTGATCGGTCCACGACGTATGGCTTATGAGCGCATTATCCCTATTGTTGATATAACTGCCCGCCTGCTTTCAAATAATCTGTCGTAATATCCCGTCCTCTATTTTTATGTCACGAATAATATTACCGGAGCCGGCTTATCAACACGGTTCAATTGATAGAGTCGGTGTTCTGCTGATTAATCTGGGTACGCCAGATGCTCCGAATGCCAAGTCCCTGCGAATCTATCTAAGACAATTTCTGAGTGAGCCTCGTATTGTGGAGTTCCCGCGCTGGTTGTGGTGGCTTATTCTGAACGGTATTATTTTGAATATCCGGCCAGGTAAATCAGCAAAGAAGTATGCGCAAATCTGGACGCCAGAAGGTTCTCCACTGAAAATACATACCGAGCGTCAGACAGAACTTGTCGCAGCTTTACTGAAGAAACAGCTCAATTCGGTTCCGATAGTTGAATATGCAATGATTGTCGGCAATCCATCTATCGCAGAGAGGTTACAGCGGATGAGAGAGCAGGGTTGCAGCCGGATTTTGGTGATGTCATTATTTCCCCAGTATGCTGCCAGTAGCGCCGGTTGTGCATTGGATAGTGTTTTTACTGAGTTGAGAAAGATGCGTAATATCCCTGATATTCGCACCGTCAAGCACTACCACGATGATCCGGGCTATATTGCAGCATTGGCGCAGAATGTTCGTGATTACTGGGAGAAACACGGGAGACCTGACAAGCTGGTTATCAGCTTTCACGGTGTGCCGCGTAAAACGCTGGAGATGGGCGATCCTTATCATTGTGAATGTCAAAAAACCGGGCGATTACTGGCTGAAGCACTGGAACTAACGAATGACCAGTATCAAGTATGCTTTCAGTCGCGTTTTGGCTTTTCTCAGTGGTTGAGTCCCTATACTTCAGAAGTTCTAAAAGAATTAGGCAAACAGGAAACCGGGCGGGTGGATGTTGTCTGCCCAGGATTCGTCTCGGACTGTCTGGAAACACTCGAGGAAATCGCAATGGAAGGTAAAACAACCTTTACCGAGGCCGGAGGGGGGGAATTTCACTACATTCCCAGCCTCAATGAACATCCGGAGTGGATTAAAGCGATGAGAGACATGATTCAAGCACACTTAACAGGCTGGGTTGTCCGGCAACCTTCCGAAGAGGATGCTGAGCAGTCGCGTAAACGGGCGCTGGAGCTGGGAGCAGAAGAATGATTAGTGCATCATTTGTATTCTTGTTGATTGATAATCCGCGCAGGGGATTTGCTCTGAATTGGAGCTGAAGATATGATCGATTTATATCTGGTTATGGTCGGGGGAGAAGAATGAGTACATTAATGATGAAGCTATTGTTCGCCTTCCTGTGGATCAACTTTCTGACAGCCTGTGCAACTTCTCCTACCGGCCGAACGCAGCTTGTATTTATGCCGGATACAGAGGTAAACAGCATGGGTCTACAGGCATTTGATACTTTGAAGCGTGAAAAGCAGATCAGTCATGATGCGGTGAGTAATCGGTTTGTCAGTTGTGTTGCCAGCGCAATTACCCGGGAAGTGGGGGGTGAATGGGAAGTGGTCGTATTTAAAGACCAGTCACTGAATGCATTTGCGTTGCCTGGTGGGAAAATTGGTGTGCATACTGGCTTACTCAATCTGGTGGATAACCAGGATCAGCTGGCAGTTATCATTGGTCATGAAGTCGGGCATGTGATGGCTCGCCATAGTAATGAACGTTTATCTCAACAGGTTGGAACAAACCTGGGAATATCGCTTGTCCAGGCAGTTGCTGCACCTCAATCTACGTTGGGGCAAACTGCAATCGGTTTGCTGGGGATTGGGGCACAGTATGGGATTATTATGCCGTATAGCAGATTACAGGAATCCGAGGCGGATATGATTGGTCTGGACTTGATGGCCAAGGCAGGATTCAACCCGTCGGAAAGTGTAAAACTGTGGCAAAAGATGGAGCAGGCCAGCCAGGATGCACCGATAGAATTCCTTTCCACCCACCCTTCGCACGCGTCCCGTATCCAGAATCTGCAGGCATATTTACCAAAAGCGCAACAATTACAGAAACAAGCGAATATTGCAGGGAAAAATCCACATTGTACTAAATGAAGAATATCGAATTCATTGGTAACTGCAGGCTGATGAGCAGCATCATTCGCTATGCGGTGACTGAATAGCTGTCTACTAATTGCTGGAAATTATTTTTTATATTTAGGAGATAAAAACAAATGTCGCAGAAACACCCTGTTATCGCTGTAACTGGATCTTCCGGAGCCGGAACATCTACTGTCAAGGCAAGTTTTGAGCATATTTTTCGGCGTGAACGACTGAATGTTGCTGTGGTAGAAGGTGACAGCTTCCATCGTTATGACCGTGAATCCATGAAGCGAGTGGTTGAAGAATCGGAAAAGAGTGGCGGGCGGCCTATCAGCCATTTTGGTCCGGAAGCCAATGAGTTTGAAAAGTTGGAAACCTTATTCCGGACATATGGAGAAAGTGGATCTGGAGAAATTCGTCTTTATCTGCATAATGAAGAGGAAGCCAAACCCTACAATCAGAAACCCGGTACATTTACTTCCTGGAAGACAATTGCACCTGGCACAAACCTGTTGTTCTATGAAGGTCTGCATGGCGGAGTGAAGAGTGATACAGCGGATGTCGGCCAGTATGTAGATCTGCTGGTGGGTGTGGTTCCAATTGTTAACTTGGAATGGATTCAAAAAATATACCGTGATACTGCTGCGAGAGGGTATTCGTGCGAAGCGGTGACACATACCATTCTGCGTCGCATGCACGATTACGTTCATTACATTACCCCTCAGTTCTCACGTACACACATTAATTTCCAGCGTGTGCCAACAGTTGATACTTCCAATCCATTCATTGCACGGGATATTCCTGCACTGGATGAAAGTATGGTCGTTATCCGTTTTCGTGATTATCACGGTGCTGATTTTTTCCCTTATCTACTTAGCATGCTAAACGGATCGTTTATGTCCCGTCCCAATACTATCGTTGTTCCTGGTGGCAAAATGGGTATGGCAATTGAATTGATTCTAACGCCGCTGATTCTGGATCTGGTGGCAAAAAGCAAGAAATAGTTTTTCTGATATCCCCCCGTCTGGCTCTGATAGCAGACGGGAAATTCGGCTGTTCCCTCTTATATGACTGCTCTACTTACTGATCTCAACCCGGAACAGCTGGAAGCCGTAACCTGGCCACACCAGTCCGCTCTGATACTGGCGGGTGCCGGAAGTGGCAAAACCCGAGTGCTGACTACACGGATTGCGTATTTACTGCAATCAGGCCTTACTCAGCCGCAGAATCTTCTGGCAGTTACATTCACTAATAAAGCGGCACGTGAAATGGTCGCGCGTATCAGCACGATGCTGCCTATCAATATTCGTGGCATGTGGATTGGCACATTTCATGGTTTGTGTCATCGCATGCTGCGTGCCCATTATGAAGATGCAGGGCTGCCGCAGGCATTCCAAATACTGGATATGGCCGATCAGCTGGCTGTTATCAAGCGAATACTGAAAGAGCGTTCGTTGGATGAAAAAGTGCTGGCACCCAGACAACTGCAATGGTTTATCAATAACGCCAAGGAAGAAGGATTACGAGCCTCACAGGTTGATACGCGTGGCAGTTTCAATCGGACTCTGGCTGAATGCTATCAGGTGTACGAAGCTGTCAGTATGCGGGGAGGTACTGTTGATTTTGCAGAACTGTTGCTGCGTTGCTATGAGTTGTTGAGTCGCAATGAAATTCTACGGGACCATTATCGTGGCCGTTTCGAACATATATTGGTAGATGAATTTCAGGATACCAACCAATTGCAATATCAATGGATCAAATTACTGGCAGGCTCGGGCTCACAACAACATGCTGCTATTTTTGCTGTCGGGGATGATGATCAAAGCATCTATGCATTCCGAGGAGCGCATGTTGGAAATATGCGTGATCTTGAGAAAGATTTCAGTGTACCCAAAATTATCAGACTGGAACAGAATTATCGCTCGCAAGGCAATATTCTGGACGCAGCCAATGCACTGATCGAGAATAACAAAGGGCGTCTAGGTAAGAATCTGTGGACTGCTGCGGGGAAAGGTGAGTCTGTGCGGATTTATTACGCCGCTACGGATGTGGATGAAACCAGCTTTATTGTTGATGAAATCAAGGCTCTGCACGCTGAAGGATTGTCCCTCTCCGAGATAGCTCTGCTTTATCGTTCCAATGCGCAATCACGGGTGCTGGAACACGGTTTGTTCAATGCATCTATTTCTTACCGTGTTTACGGTGGTATGCGTTTTTTTGATCGGCAGGAAGTAAAGCATGCACTGGCTTATTTGCGACTGGTTGCTTCGCCGGATGATGACAATGCTCTACTACGGGTTATCAATTTTCCTCCCAGAGGAATTGGTGCACGCACATTGGAGCAATTGCAGGACCAGGCGGAAATACTTGGAACCAGTCTTTGGCAAGCGGCACTTAAGGCATGCGAGGGAAGGAAAGCTGTTACCACCAGGGGTGACCAGCCAGGAAGAGGGATAGCAGGTTTTGTTAATCTGATTCTATCCATGCAGCAGGCATGTGAAGGCCAGCCGTTGCCGGAAATAATCCGGCGTGTAGTGGATCAGAGTGGGTTGGTGGCACATTACCAGGCTGAGCGTGAGGATAACAATGAGCGCCTGGAAAATCTTAAAGAGCTGGTCAATGCTGCGACCAGTTTTGTGCATGAAGCCGAAGATGACAGTCTCACGGCTTTTCTGGCACATGCCTCACTTGAAGGTGGTGAGCATCAGGCGAAGGGCTATCAGGATGCAGTTCAATTGATGACAGTGCATGCTGCAAAAGGATTGGAATTTCATTCAGTATTTATCAGTGGCCTGGAGGAAGGGTTGTTTCCTCATGGAAACAGTCGTAATGAGCCGAATGGGCTGGAAGAAGAAAGACGTCTGATGTATGTGGCAATGACGCGCGCGCGTCAACGCTTGTATCTGAGCTATTCAGAGAGCCGTATGTTACACGGCCAGGTACGGGTGAATGTGCCTTCCAGGTTTGTTGATGAAATTCCGGAGGAGCTGCTGAAAAGGTTGCGATCATCCGGTTTTTCTGGAGCAGGGTATCGGCAGGGGCTGTCAGGAACCGGACTAAATACTGTTAGCACTGCCTATTCTCGCCAGGGAAGAGGGAAGCATACACCAGTTCCAGCGGCAGCCAGGGTGGCCCCGCAAGGACTGAATACGGCGGGGTTGCATATTGGTCAGCAGGTATCACACACAAAATTTGGTACGGGCACTATTGTAAATTATGAGGGCAGTGGATCTGATATGCGGGTTCAGGTGAATTTCCGCCAGACAGGTACAAAATGGCTCTCACTTACCTATGCAAAACTGGTTCCTTTATAAATTGGATTATTTTGGTTCATCGTTCTCAATCTGGCTGATATTTTCCTTGTTTCCACCTGTGTCCTGATCAGATCTGGTGTTTTCGTCTTGTTCGTAGTGAAAAATATCCTTGTAGCTGACGTATGCTGAGGCGAATGCAACCGGGAACCATACGATGAAACCAAGTCCGTAGAGCATAGCTGAAAGCATGGCAAGAATAAACAGGACAATAAAGTAAATCTGGAAAGCAAAGAGATTTTTCAGGCACGCAAAAAAACTTTTGCGTATGGCGATGAGAGGGGGCATTTTCTCAAAGATCACCAGCATGGGAGCAAACCAGATTGCCATCAGTAGCGGAATAGTTAGTAGCAGGGAAAATAAAGTAGCAGATAATATGTCGTTCATGACCCCGGCCAGCTCAGTTTCATCAAATCGTTTGCCATGCAGCCACATGTCAATGGCGGCATCTCCTCCACGCAGCATGAAGAACCCAGTAATCAGAACATCACCGACCAGGTAAATTCCACCGATCGTAATAAGGGGTAGGGTATATTTCTTGAATCCGTAAAACAGATATTCTAGTTCCAGTTTACCGTTTAGATCCAGCTGCCTGCATCCAGCCATAATGCCGGCCACAAAGACAGGTACGGTCAATATGCCGACAAGACTCCCCAGGTAAGGGATAAGCCCCAGCGTCGTTCCGATCAGCAAATAAGTAAAACATAGAAAGATCCAGTTAAGGGGTGCCTGGCGGAAAAAGTAAAAACCACTCAAAATCCACTGCAATCCCTGTTTTCCGCGTACATATCGTGCTTCCATCGTATTTCTCCAGTAATTAAAGTACGCCCGGCCAGAATTTTAATTGTTTATAGAGCGTATGTGAAAAGGATAACGATAATCTGTTTGGCTTCAAGCCTGAAGAGAGGGTAGTACACTCGGATTGGTCAGATGGTATTCCAGAATTTTTCTGAAGTATTCTGGATCCTTTTTATGTGTCAACTCACCCGGGCGAGGCAGATAATAGTCATATAGACGTGATAACCAAAAACGCAGTGCACCTGCCCGTAGCATAGCAGGCCAGGCAGGGTATTCTTCCGCTGTTAATGGTCGGGCGGCTTGGTAGGCCTTCACGAGGGCATGCATGCGCGCTTTGTCCATTACTCCGTCCCCAAGCGTACACCAGTCGTTTGCAGTAATAGCCAAATCGTATAGTAAAGCATCATTACAGGCAAAGTAGAAGTCGATAATTCCGCCAATGCCGGTGGATGTAAATAAAACGTTATCACGGAAAAGATCGGCATGGATAATGCCTTGAGGAAGGTTGGTTGTGCGCTGCTTTATCTGGAATTGCAATTCCTCACCGAGCAGGTTTTGCTCCGAGCGGGAAAGGAAGGGCATGACTGTTCCGGCAGCAGTTTGCCACCAATCCAGTCCGCGCGGGTTTCTGTTTTTACCATTGTAGTTTAGTCCTGCCAAGTGCATTTTGGCGAGTATTTCTCCGACCTGTGCACATTGTTCTTCTCTGATTTGTGTCATGGATTGCCCGGGTAGAAAGGTCACAATAGAGGCCGGTTTACCATTGAGCGTACCTAGCAAAGCGTGATCTTGTGATTCAATAGGTTTGGGGCAGGGAATACCCTGCTCGGAGAGATACGCCATCAGATTGAGATAAAAGGGCAATTCAGTGCTGGTTAGCTTCTCGAACAGAGTGAGAATAAATTTGCCTTGTGTCGTGGTGACAAAATAATTGGTATTTTCGATTCCGGATGAAATACCCTGCAAATCAGTCAGTGATCCAAGTGAGTAATTTTGCAGCCAGACGGCAAGTTGCTTTTTGGTAACCGGGGTGAAAACAGACATGAATGAAGTACTGAAAAGGCAGTTTGTAAAGGATGAGATGGCAAATAAACCAGCAAGTTTACTGGAGATCGCTCAGGTTCCGGTGAATCTTGCTCAAAAGCGGTAAATCTCCCACATTGGAACACTTACACCAGATCCCATATCCCCGGGGTGAGTTATGCCGGCAGCACTGCGCCGGTTCAGGAGGTAATAAGGTTTTCCGATTCGAGGGGTGATTTTGATCATGTATAACTCACCATTAACACGATATTCCTCGATTGTTCTGTCTTTTCCTTCGTGGATTGTTATTTCTGGCTCAAGAGATGGATCCAGCCCCAGTTCGGGGGGAAGGGCACTCTCTTCGCCGCTAGAAGGAGGTTCTGGAATTTCTGGTAATGGAATCAGGTTATCCGGTTGCGGTTTGTTTTGTGCGAATACCAAAGAGGATATCCAGACCAGATTGCTGCAGAAAAATAAAATAATTACTGGCCTCATGCTGATATCCGGATGGTTGGAATATTCTGGTATTTGTCTGATGAAATAAATCTGTCGATGTCAAAGATTGAGTTGTATGTTACGTTCAGTAGCTGAAGGCTCAAACCCGGAAGTTTCGTAGTAACGGAAAATTGCGTCTACGACTTGAGCGGGTTCATCAACAATTTGAATGAGATCCATATCTTCTGGAGAGATGAAATTATCCTGGACGAGTACCTGGCGAAACCAGTCTATTATTCCCTGCCAGAAATCTGAGCAGACCAGAATGATTGGCATCTTGCGAGTTTTTCCAGTTTGGACTAGGGTCAGTGCTTCCATTAGTTCATCTAGTGTGCCGAATCCACCTGGCATCACGACGTAGGCAGTTGCAAACTTGATGAACATATACTTGCGAGCAAAGAAATGGCGGAAAGTCTGGCTGATATCCTGATAAACGTTGCGGCGTTGTTCGTGTGGTAGCTGAATGTTTAGCCCTACACTGGGAGATTTGCCATAAAAAGCGCCTTTGTTGGCAGCTTCCATAATGCCTGGCCCTCCACCGGATATGACTGAGAATCCAGCATCCGACAATTGTCTTGCAATTGCTTCGGTTAATTTATAATGCGGATGGTCGGGATGAGTTCTGGCGCTGCCAAAAATACTGATGGCGGGCTGGATACATTCGAGTCGCTCCGTGCCTTCAACAAATTCTGCCACAATACCGAAAACCCGCCATGATTCTCTGGCTGACCAGGGTTTTTCCAGGGTAAGGGCATCCCCCAACTTTGCTTGTAAACTCATAAAGGTCCTTATTTGATGAAAACACTCGTGCTGGTTGATGGCTCTTCTTACCTGTATCGTGCCTTTCATGCGTTGCCCGATTTACGTAATCGCCTGAATGAACCGACTGGTGCAATTTATGGCGTACTGAATATGCTGCGTCGCTTGTATAAGGAATACCAGCCAGATTATAGCGCGTGTGTGTTTGACGCAAAAGGTAAAACGTTCCGGGAAGAGATTTATCCGCAATATAAAGCAAACCGTCCGCCGATGCCGGCAGATTTGGCTGGCCAGATAGATCCCTTGTATGCCTGTATCCGGGCAATGGGCTGGCCGCTGCTGGTGGAAGAGCAGGTCGAGGCGGATGATGTCATCGGTACGCTGGCCAGACGTGCAGCAGGTGAACGGATACAATGTGTTATATCGACGGGTGACAAGGATATTGCGCAATTGGTTGCGCCAGGTATACGACTGGTAAATACCATGAATAGTGAATCACTGGATGAGGCGGGTGTGCTGCAAAAATTCGGTGTGATGCCTGCGCAAATCATCGATTTTCTGGCGTTGGTGGGGGATAGTGTAGATAACATTCCCGGCGTAGAAAAAGTAGGCCCCAAAACTGCGGTGAAATGGCTTAATCAATATGGCTCGTTGAATAATCTGATCGTACATGCACATGAAATAAAGGGTGTGGTGGGTGAAAATTTGCGCAAGGCACTGGATTGGTTACAGGTTTCAAGAGAGTTGCTAACAATCAAGTGCGATGTTCCGCTTGCAATGGGTTGGCAGGATCTGGTTGCTGCTCCTCTTGATGTTGCCCGGTTGATGGCGCTTTATGAGCATCTTGAATTCCGAAGTTGGTTACGTGAACTCAGGCAATCAGATTCTGAAACAGGCCCAGCAACTATATCTATGTATGATCCATTAGTGCCGGGAGAAAGAAACAACGATAGCCGGGATTATCAAATCATCCTGACTGATTCCCAATTTGAAGAATGGGTCCAGCAATGCGAGTCTGCTGAACTGGTTTCGATTGATACCGAAACAACCAGCCTGAATCCAATGGAGGCTGAACTAGTGGGGCTTTCGTTATGTATGGAGCCGGGACACGCGGCTTATATACCGCTGGCACATCATTATCAGGGTGTGCCTTCGCAGCTAAATCGTGAACAGGTACTGCAACGGTTGAAGCCCTGGCTGGAGAATAGTGATATACCCAAGGTAGGGCAGAATCTGAAATACGATCGGCATGTGTTTGCTAACCATGGGGTCATGCTGAACGGAATCGCGCACGATACGCTGTTGCAATCGTATGTGCTGGAATCCCATCTGTCACACGATCTAGACAGTCTGGCCCGCCGACATTTGGATATCCAGACCATCAGCTATGATGATGTAACCGGGAAGGGCGCAAAGCGTATCGGGTTTGAACAGGTGGAAATTCAACAAGCGGGGATTTATGCTGCTGAAGATGCTGATATTCCCTTGCGTCTGCATCATTTTTTGTATCCAATCATCAGTAAGGATGCTCATCTTGGGCATATTTATCAGCAGATTGAAATACCATTGCTGGAAGTTCTGTTCCGGATAGAGCGTAATGGTGTGTTGCTTGATACCGATCTTCTACGGGAGCAAAGTGGTGAACTGGCACGGCAACTGGTCATACTTGAGCAGCAGGCCCATTCCCTGGCTGGCCATGCTTTTAATCTGAACTCAACTAAACAGATACAAGAGATTTTATTTGGGCAGCATAAGTTGCCAGTCATTAAAAAAACACCAAAAGGTGCGCCATCCACAGATGAAGAAGTTTTACAACAACTGGCTCTGGATTATCCGTTACCCAAGATCTTGCTGGATTACCGGAGTCTTGCCAAGCTCAGATCGACTTATATTGATAAGCTACCGCAAATGGTGAATAGACAGACCGGTCGTGTCCATACAAATTATGCGCAGGCGGTGGCAGTTACCGGTCGCCTGGCGAGCAATGATCCCAATTTGCAGAATATTCCGGTACGCACACCAGAAGGCAGGCGTATCCGTGAGGCATTTATTGCTCCGAGTGGCTGGTATATTATTTCAGCAGATTATTCCCAGATTGAGTTGCGTATCATGGCGCATATTTCCCAGGACGCTGGGTTGATACGGGCATTTTTAGGAGGGCAGGACATTCATAGCGCTACTGCTGCCGAGGTATTTGGCATTTCTGTTGGTCAGGTGAATGCAGAGCAGCGCCGCTACGCTAAAGTCATCAATTTTGGTCTGATTTATGGTATGTCGGAATTTGGGCTGGCCACACAGCTAGGTATTGATCGTAGCGCTGCGCGAGCGTTTATTGATCGTTATTTTGCGCGTTACCCAGGAGTGGCAGATTACATGCAACGTACAAGAGAGCTTGCGAGACAGAATGGATATGTTGAAACTGTGCTGGGAAGAAGACTGCAGCTACCTGATATTCGCAGTAGCCAGCATAATCGCCGGATGGGAGCTGAACGGGCGGCGATTAATGCCCCAATGCAGGGTACAGCTGCTGATATTATTAAATTAGCAATGATTTCCGTACATCAATGGCTGGTAAAAGCGCAGCTTCAAAGTAAATTGATCATGCAGGTACATGATGAATTGGTGTTGGAGGTGATTGAGGATGAACTATTTGTAGTTAAGGAAAATCTAATAATGTTGATGGAAAATACGTTTAAGTTGGATGTGCCATTAAAGGTTGAGGTCGGGGTTGGGAAAAATTGGGATCAGGCGCATTAACTTTCTATTTGATCCACCTTCTTTTCGAGAATCTTATGAAATTTCTTGACTAATAAGTAGCATCTATTTAGATTGAGCTGTTATAGAATAATTTATGATTACAAAGGAGAACATTTACAGATATGGATATCGCATCGGTATTGTTAACTGGACTTATTGATCTGCCGTGGTGGGGATATATTATTGTGACACTGGTGTTTACCCACATAACGATTGCCAGTATTACTATCTTTTTGCATCGTCATCAGGCACATCGGGCATTGGATTTGCACCCCATACCTAGCCATTTTTTCCGTTTCTGGCTGTGGTTATCGTCTGGGATGGTAACTAAGGAGTGGGCGGCAATCCATCGGAAGCATCATGCAAAATGTGAAACTGTGGATGATCCTCACAGTCCGCAAATTTTTGGGATTAGAAAGGTATTGAGTGAAGGAGCAGAGCTCTACAAGATCGAGGCCAAAAATCAGGAAACACTTGATCGCTACGGGCATGGTACCCCGGATGATTGGATGGAGCGTAATGTGTATTCCAAACATAGTGTGGCAGGTATCGTATTAATGCTAATCATCAATGTGGTATTGTTCGGTCCGATCGGTTTATCGATCTGGGCTGTACAAATGATGTGGACACCGGTATTTGCAGCGGGTGTCATCAACGGCATTGGCCACTACTGGGGTTATCGCAATTTCCGTCCTGGGGATGCGAGTCGCAATATTAGCCCATGGGGGATATTGATTGGTGGGGAAGAGTTGCATAATAATCACCATGCCTACCCAACCTCTGCCAGATTGTCCAACAAGTGGTATGAGTTTGATATCGGTTGGATGTATATCCGCATACTGGAAATGATGGGATTGGCGAAGGTGAAAAAAACAGCTCCCAAGCTGCAACTTAATAAAGCCAAAACCCAGTGTGATCTGGAGACATTGCAGGCGGTTATTTCCCATCGATATGAGGTGTTAGCGAAATATACCAAATCATTGAAAATTGCATTCAAGAATGAGCTGTCATCTTTACAGCAAGCAGCGGTTGAGCTTGGTGTAGATGGCTCAACTCTGAAAAACTGGATACTGGCTGATGCGAAAACCTTGAAGGAAGAGGAACGTACCAAGCTGGATCAGGTGTTGAGCCATACTCAGAAGCTGGATACGCTTTATCGTATGAGAGAAGAACTGTCTGCGATATGGGAACGGTCAGCGGCAACCAAGGATGAGTTGCTCAAGCAACTTGAAGATTGGTGTCGTCGCGCAGAAGAAAGTGGTATTGAGCTGCTGGAGAATTTTTCACGCAGACTAAGATGCTATGCATAATACTTTCTTTCTGCTTCGGAAGGATGTAAGTTAAGCAATAAAAAAACCCGCTAAAAGCGGGTTTTTTATTGCTGGTAATAATTTATTTTAGTTTTGTTTCTTTGTACATAACATGTTTTCTTGCTACCGGATCAAACTTTTTGAGCTCCAACTTTTCCGGGTTGGCACGCTTGTTTTTGGTCGTGGTATAAAAGTGACCAGTACCTGCTGAGGATTCCAGTTTTATTTTTTCACGCATAAATACACCTTCCTTGGTTCGTCGTCTTGCCGAGTGTCAATCAGATACGTTCTCCGCGCGCACGCATGTCGGCAATTACTACATCGATGCCGTTTTTATCTATGGTACGTAACGCGGCATTGGTAAGACGTAAACGTATCCAGCGATTTTCACTTTCTAACCAAAAGCGGCGTGACTGAAGGTTGGGCAGAAAGCGGCGTTTGGTTTTGTTGTTTGCATGAGAGACATGATGGCCGCTCATGGGACGCTTTCCCGTGACTTGACATACACGCGCCATGTTACTAACTCCTGTCATTAAAATACTGAAGCCTTGCATTATAGCTTGTAGAGATATGTTTTTTCAATTTAAATCAAGCCCCGTTCTGCAAATGATACGGTTTCATTGTTACCAATTACAAAGTGATCAAGCACTTTCACATCTACCAGCGCAAGCGCCTGTTTGAGAGATTGGGTCAACATTTCATCTGCCCTGCTGGGTTCGGCGACTCCGGAAGGGTGATTATGCGCGAAAATCATGGCAGCTGCGTTATGATACAGGGCGCGCTTGACTACTTCACGTGGATAAACACTGGCTTGGGTGAGTGTGCCACGAAATAGTTCTTCGATCATTATGGTTCGGTGTCTGGCATCCAGAAAAATACCGACAAAAACTTCATGTGGCTTTCCTCCCAGGCTAAGACGGAGATAACTGCGCACAGACTGTGGTGAATCCATAATGTCACCGCTTTTGAGCTCTTCTGCCAGTGCACGTCTTGCCATTTCCATAACTGCCTGCAATTGTGCAAATTTTGCCGGCCCCATTCCAGGCAATTTACTGAATTCGTGTAAATTCGCTGCACATAGTTTTGTCAGGCTGCCAAAATGAGTCAACAGATTGCGTGCCAGCTCAACTGCACTTTTTCCGGTAATCCCGGTACGCAGAAAAATAGCCAGTAATTCCGCATCGGAAAGTACGGTTGCACCTTTCTGGATTAACTTTTCCCGTGGACGTTCGGCTTCCGGCCAGTCTGAGATTGCCATATTTAAATGAATCCTGTAAAAATGAGTGTGTTTAATTTAGTGATACGAATGAACGGTCATTCTGGGTAAAAATGAATAGCTATTTGTTTTTATTCAAAAATATATCTAACCAACTGAATATAGATTTATTGTCATGATTTCAACTTGCTCGCTTGCAGGAAAGCGCCTGTTATTGGGAGTAACAGGCGGTATTGCTGCCTATAAGGTAGCAGAACTGACCCGGTTGCTGATGCAGGAAGGAGTGGAGGTACAGGTTGTAATGACTGAATCTGCTTGCCGGTTTGTCGGCATAGCCACGTTTCAGGGGTTAACAGGCAAAAAAGTATTTACTGAGCTTTGGGATACTGATGTACCAAACAGCATGGCACATATCAATCTTTCCCGGGAAGCAGATGCGATTTTGATTGCACCAGCGAGTGCGGATTTCATTGCCAAAATCACGCATGGCTTGGCTGATGATTTGCTTTCTACGCTTTGTTTAGCACGAAACTGTCCTTTGCTGATCGCCCCCGCCATGAACTTACAAATGTGGGAAAACGCTGCAACTCGACGTAATCTGGCTACCTTGCAACAGGATGGGATCACAGTACTCGGCCCGGGTAGTGGTTATCAGGCTTGTGGAGAAACCGGGACAGGGCGCATGCTGGAGCCGAAGAATTTGCTGGATGCGGTACAAAGTTTCTTCCAGCCCAAATATCTTGATGGTAGGCGGGTACTGATTACAGCCGGGCCTACTTTTGAAGCGATTGATACGGTCAGGGGGTTAACCAACCGGAGTTCCGGGAAAATGGGATTGGCAATTGCGCAAGCTGCGCTTGCAGCTGGAGCACAAGTGACGCTTGTATGCGGCCCAATCTGCCTGCCATTTCCGGCCGTCCACAAACTTATTCGTATTGTTAGTACTGAAGAAATGTTTGCTGCTGTCAAAGATGAAGTGAGCAGCAGTGATATCTTTATCAGTGTGGCAGCAGTTGCGGATTACCGTCCGGCTGAACAGCATTCTTTCAAGCTGAAAAAGACAGCGGCGGATATTACACTGACACTGATTCCCAATCCGGATATTTTGCAATATGTGGCCAGCCTGTCCAATCCTCCGTTTTGTGTCGGATTCGCGGCAGAAACGGATGCCGTCCAACAATATGCGGAAGAAAAAAGAAAAAGGAAAAAATTACCACTGATTGTTGCTAACAATGCTGTAGAAGCCATTGGCACAAATGAGAGTGCACTGATTCTACTGGATGATGACGGATCACATTATTTGCCAAGAGCTGACAAGAATGCACAAGCAAGGCTGGTGATGGCGCACATTGCCGGCCTCTACGATAAACACAAAGGATGAATTATCGCAATGAAACAAGTTGATATCAAACTGTTCGATCCACGTCTGAAAGATTGCTTTCCCGGTTATGCCACACCCGGATCGGCTGGCCTGGATTTGCGCGCCTGCATTGATGAACGCACTGAGATTCACCCGGGTGAGACACTCCTGATTCCCTCCGGGATAGCTATTCATCTAGCTAACCCTGGTTTCGCTGCCGTGGTTCTGCCACGTTCCGGCTTGGGGCATAAACATGGAATCGTGCTGGGCAATCTGGTGGGGCTGATTGATTCGGATTATCAGGGACAAATCCTGGTTTCCTGCTGGAATCGGGGACAGACTACATTTGCACTGGAGCCATTGGAGCGGATTGCGCAACTGGTCATCGTTCCGGTGATACAAGCCAGCTTTAATGTGGTGAATGATTTTCAGCACAGTCAGCGCGGAGAGCGGGGATTCGGTAGTACCGGCAAATGCTGAGAGCCTGTTTCACTGTACTGTTGATAATCAGTGTATTGAATACAGCCGGTGCCGAAAATCAACAATTGCCAATCATGAAGCTCAGTATTCTGGATCACGTAATTACTGTCGAGCTGGCGGATACTGCCTCGGCTCGCATGATTGGGCTGATGCATCGACGTAATCTGCCAAAAAATAGTGGTATGCTTTTTGTTTTTCCAGCTCCCGGTATTCATTGCATGTGGATGAAAGATACCGTTATCCCTTTGAGTGTCGCTTTCTTAGATAAAACGGGAAAGATCATCAATCTCGCTGAAATGGCATCTGAAACACTCGCTCCACACTGCTCGACCAGTGCAGCACGATATGCACTTGAAATGAATTCTGGTTGGTTTGCAGCACGAAAGATCAAAGTGGGTGATCGGATGATCGGACTATAGAAACCATAAATTCCGGCAGCATGTGGTGGTAGGAAATGTGCGAGCTATTGCAAGTGTGGATGCTTCTGTTTGACAGCAGATCAGTTTCTGCCTTTCGTATGTGAAAATTTCTATCTTTGTTTGTAGTATCCAGAAGGGTGCTGTAAGACAGAATTAGTTTAAAAATTATCTAACCTCGTGCGAGTGAAGATGAGTAGAGAGGCCAATAGTTAAAACGTGGAATAGAGCTGGTATTGTAGATTATTAATCTGGGATTCTGAATACGTTTACTGATAAATAGAGCGTTTTATCTTTGAATGGATCTTTTTGCAGGATGTACGAAAAAGCCCACCAGATTTGGTGGGCTTTTTGGCAGTGGAGCCTAACTTCTAATTATAGCAGCGGAATAATCAGTAGTGCTACGATATTGATAATTTTGATGAGTGGGTTAATAGCCGGGCCCGCAGTATCCTTGTAAGGATCACCAACCGTATCACCCGTTACAGCAGCTTTGTGGGCATCACTGCCTTTGCCACCATAATTTCCGTCTTCGATATATTTCTTTGCATTATCCCATGCTCCGCCACCAGCAGTCATGGAGATAGCAAGGAACAAGCCCGTAATGATTGAGCCCATCAATACACCTCCCAAAGCCTGCGGGCCGAGGAAAACTCCGACCAGCACTGGTATCAGTACAGGCAGCAAGGATGGAATGATCATTTCCCGAATCGCTGCCTTGGTCAGCATATCGACCGCACGGGAGTAATCAGGTTTACTCGTACCATCCATGATTCCCGGGATTTCTTTGAATTGGCGACGTACTTCAATCACAACGGAGCTTGCTGCACGACCAACCGCTTCCATCGACATTGCACCAAACAAGAAAGGGACCATGCCGCCAATAAATAACCCAATAATCACCAGGTGATTAGATAAATCAAAGGTAAGCAGTTTGTCAGCATGTTCTAGTCCGTGAGTATAATCGGCGAACAGCACCAGTGCAGCCAGGCCGGCCGAGCCAATCGCGTAGCCTTTGGTAACAGCCTTGGTGGTGTTGCCTACCGCATCCAGCGGGTCGGTAATGGCACGGACGGATTCGGGCATACCCGACATTTCAGCAATACCGCCAGCGTTGTCAGTAATCGGACCATAGGCATCCAGTGCTACGATGATCCCGGTCATGGATAACATGGCGGTTGCAGCGATCGCAATTCCATAAAGACCGGCGAGTGAATAGGCAATGATGATACTTGCACAGATTGCTAGCACAGGAGCTGCAGTAGCACGCATGCCCACGCCGAGCCCGGCGATGATATTGGTAGCGTGCCCGGTGGTGGAAGCATTGGCGATATGCTGTACTGGTGGATATTCGGTAGAAGTGTAGTATTCGGTGATGATAACTAATAGACCGGTTAGAGCCAGGCCAACGGCTGTACTGGCAAACAGACGCATGATCAACTCGCCGCCTCCGACTTCGACACCGCCCAGTGACAAGGTTGCTCCCCCCATAAACCATACGGTTATCGGCAAATAAGCGAAGAAAGCAATTCCACCGGCAACTGCCAGTCCGCGATACAGGGCGTTCATGATCTTGCCACCTTCACGCATCTTGACAAAATAGCAGCCGATAATTGAAGCAATGATGGATACTGCACCCAGTGCGAGTGGGTAGACTACTGCATTGCCAGTTTCGGTCTGGAACAATAAAGCACCCAACAACATTGTTGCAATGATTGTGACTGCATAGGTTTCAAAAAGATCAGCTGCCATCCCGGCACAGTCACCTACATTGTCGCCTACGTTGTCTGCAATCACTGCCGGATTGCGCGGATCATCTTCAGGGATTCCGGCTTCGACTTTACCGACCAGATCAGCGCCAACATCCGCGCCTTTCGTGAAAATACCACCACCCAGCCGTGCGAAAATTGAAATGAGTGAGCCACCAAAAGCAAAACCGATCAGTGGGTGGATGAGGTTGCTGATATTGCTACTTACATCTGCACCATTGACTAGCAACGCTGTATAACCGGCTACACCAAGCAAGCCGAGCCCCACAACCAGCATCCCGGTTACAGCACCGCCACGGAAGGCGATGGCCAACGCTTCGCTCAATCCGCTGCGTGCGGCTTCAGCTGTCCGAACGTTGGACTGAACCGAGACATTCATTCCCATGAAACCGGCCAGGCCGGAAAGTATAGCTCCCAGCGCAAAACCAAAGGCTGTATCCCAGGAAAGTGTCAAGCCGATAATTAGGAATAAAACCATACCTACCATACCAATGGTTAGATATTGTCGCTTGAGGTAAGCCGACGCACCTTCCTGTATGGCGGCTGCAATTTCCTGCATGTGCGCATTGCCCGCGGGTTGTGCGTAGATACGCCGAATCCACAGGCCACTAAAAATCAGGGCAAGTATCGCGCTGCAGATTGCAATCGTTAAACCGTTTGCCATAAAGAACTCCAGTTAAAATCAGACCATCCTAAATATGTACGGAGCCAGGCCTGATAGCCCCGCATCAATCTACAATCAAAATCGTGAACAGCTTGAGCATATATAGCTTAAACACATATTTTATATGCTCTTACTGCTAAAAAACAAAACAGATTAAATTTTGAACTCAGCCAGCTTTTTAGCAACTGCCGTATTTTTAAGCCGAATATAGTCGGGCAGTCCATTCTTGTAGGGTGGATAGTCTTCCCCCTCGATTAAAGGGCTGAGATATTCGCGGCATTTGTCGGTAATGCCAAAGCCATCTTCACTGATAAAGTCTGCTGGCATCATTTTTTCTACATTGGCAACTTTGAAAAGTTCAACCATACCGATTTTCCAGGTATAGGGCGAATTGGAGGTGCGTTCGATAGTCGGCATCACCGAATTGTATCCGGCAATTGCATATTCCACGGCAGCTTTGCCTGTGGCGTAGGCTTGCTCCACGTCTGTTCGGGAAGCAATATGCCGGGCAGCACGCTGCAGATAATCCGCGACTCCCCAATGATATTTTAATCCCAGGCCATTTCTGACCATATTTGCGATTACTGGCGCCACACCACCCAGCTGCGCATGTCCAAACGCATCGCGCAATCCCTGATCGGACAGAAATTTGCCGTCAGCTCCTTTCACTCCCTCTGATACCACCACCGTACAATAACCGTATTCCTTGACGTAACGATCCGTTTTGGCCAGGAATTTCTCTTCATCGAATGTAACTTCTGGAAACAGGATGATAATTGGGACATGGCGATCCTTGCTGGACGCCAACCCGCCTGCGGCTGCAATCCATCCAGCATGACGCCCCATCACTTCCAGAATGAACACTTTGGTTGAAGTCTTGGCCATACTGGCGACATCAAAACTGGCTTCCAGCATGGAAACAGCTACATATTTGGCAACTGAACCAAACCCTGGGCAACAATCTGTGACAGGCAGATCATTGTCAACTGTCTTGGGTATGTGAATTGCCTGGATTGGATAGCCGAGTGTATCGGCCAGCTGTGAGACTTTTAGGCAGGTATCGGCCGAATCGCCGCCACCGTTATAGAAAAAGTAGCCGATATTATGGGCCTTGAATACTTCTATCAGACGTTCGTATTCCCGTCGGTTATCTTCCAGACTTTTCAGTTTGTAGCGACAAGAGCCAAAAGCGCCGGATGGTGTGTGGCGCAATGCCCGGATTGCTTCGGGGGGCTCTGCGCCGGTATCAATTAAGTCTTCAGTGAGTGCCCCGATAATGCCATTGCGACCGGCATAAACGTTTCCAATTTTATCCGGGTGTGCACGTGCTGTTTCCAGTAAACCTGCCGCTGAAGCATTGATTACAGCCGTTACACCGCCAGATTGGGCATAGAATGCATTTTTTATAGTCATACTCCACTCCTGGTTGATCAAAACCTGTTTCTCGTCCGCGTATCGTGTAAATAAATGTCACGCAGCAGAAGTCTTTGAAAAACCAGCTGCCTGATCAGGTAGTTACAATCTGCCCGACGTTTACTTTAGTCATTTTTCAGCAAATGATCTGGTCTGGAACAGGGAACGGTTCAAAGAAGCGCTTGTCCTGTTTGTTTGAGCGCTGCGAGAATATTTTCCTGTATGGTTTCCACGCTGCCGGTTCCGGCAATTTTGACGTAACCTGGTGCATCGGGATCGCTACTGTTTGACCATTCAAGGTAGTATCCAGCCAATGGCTGAGTCTGCTCATGGTAGACCTGCAGACGTTTGCGCACGGTTTCTTCCCGGTCATCATCACGTAGAACCAGCGCTTCGCCAGTCACATCATCCCGATCAGCAACTGCTGGCGGGTTAAATTCAATATGGTAAATCCGACCCGAGGACGGGTGTACGCGGCGGCCTGATAAACGTTTTATGATCTCAGCATCAGGCACATCGATTTCGATGACATAGTCTATATGCACATTGGCCGTTCTAAGTGCATCGGCCTGAGGAATGGTGCGGGGGAAGCCATCAAACAAAAAGCCGTTAGTGCAATCAGGTTCTTTAATTCGGTGGCGGACCAGATCAATAATGATTTCATCCGAAACCAGGCCGCCAGATTCCATGATTTTTTTTGCCATTATGCCTAACTCGGTTCCTGCTTTTACAGCATTGCGGAGTATGTCGCCGGTGGAAATCTGTGGAATTGAAAAATGTTCGCGGATAAAACCTGCCTGTGTGCCTTTGCCCGCGCCTGGTGCGCCTAGTAAGATGATACGAATGATTGGCCTCCTTTATTTTTATCTGGATGTTAACCATCCTGAAGCTACGCGTGCCATAGATATCCTGTGAGTAATCGGTGTTAGACAAATCGGCATTCTGCTCTGTAGATTTTGCTGTGAATTATATCTCAGGCCAGCCAGTGGCTTGAAGTTTTTGGGGACATTTAGCGCGTCGGCATAGCAGTTGATGCTGGATGGCGTTTTTTACAGATTGAATATGCGATAATTTCAGCTGTCTTTTTCGGGGATAGCTATGGACGAAAACAAAAATAAGGCACTTACGGCTGCACTGGCGCAGATTGAAAAACAGTATGGCAAGGGCTCAATCATGCGGCTTGGTGATAGCGATGTGGCTAAAGATATCCAGGTGGTATCTACCGGTTCGCTGAGTTTGGATATTGCACTGGGTGTGGGCGGACTTCCGCGCGGGCGTATTATCGAGATTTACGGTCCGGAATCTTCAGGTAAAACTACTCTGACGCTGCAGGTGATAGCAGAAATGCAAAAGCTTGGTGGAACAGCCGCTTTTATTGATGCAGAACATGCACTGGATCCACAGTATGCTCAAAAAATCGGCGTTAACGTACAGGAATTGCTGATTTCCCAGCCAGATAACGGTGAACAGGCGCTGGAGATCACGGATATGCTGGTTCGATCCGGATCGGTTGATATTGTTGTAATCGATTCGGTTGCGGCACTGACGCCCCGCGCTGAAATAGAAGGAGAAATGGGCGAGCCGCAGATGGGGTTGCAGGCAAGGTTAATGTCGCAGGCCTTGCGTAAGCTGACCGCCAATATCAAGCGCACCAACACCACGGTAATTTTTATCAATCAGATACGCATGAAAATTGGTGTGATGTTTGGTAATCCGGAAACAACCACGGGTGGTAATGCGCTGAAATTTTATGCTTCCGTTCGCCTGGATATTCGTCGTACCGGATCAATTAAACGTGGTGAAGAAATAGTTGGTAATGAGACCCGTGTCAAGGTCGTTAAAAACAAGGTTGCCCCTCCCTTCAAACAGGCAGATTTCGCTATTTTGTACGGCGAAGGCATCTCGCGCGAGAGCGAGATTATAGAACTGGGTGTGTTGCATAAACTGATCGAGAAAGCCGGCGCTTGGTATTCCTATAATGGTGAGAAAATCGGGCAGGGCAGAGATAATGTGCGTGACTACCTGAAAGAGCACAAGGATCTTGCACATGAGATTGAACAGAAAATACGTGCGGCAGTTGACCTTGCTGAAACAAATAACCGGACTGTTCCACCTTCTCCTAGCGAATAAAGATGAATTTATATACGCGCGCGCTGGGATATCTTGCTCGACGGGAGTATTCGCGGCAGGAGCTGGAAAGAAAGCTATCGCGCCATGAGTGCACACTTGCAGAAATAAAAAATATTCTTGACAGACTTGAGCAGCAAAAACTACTGTCAGATGAAAGGGCAGCTGAGCAGATTCTCCATACGCGCAGTCGTAAATATGGAAGCAGGCGAATACGCTATGAGTTGCAAATGAAGGGAATTACCGATCATCTGATTGAAGCTGCCATGAAAGATTTTGAGCAAACAGAATTTTGCTGTGCACGAGCGCTTTGGTACAAAAAATTTGGCGGGGTTCCGTCTACTCCGGCGGAACGAGGGAAGCAAATTCGTTATTTGGCAGGAAAAGGCTTTCCTTCCGAAGTGATAAGCAGGGTTTTGTGTGATGCTCGGGAAATAGAGAATTGAGTCATGAGGTTTTCAGGATGAAAAGCAGTGAAATCAGGCAGAAATTTCTTGATTTTTTTGAGACACATGGGCATGTCGTCGTGCCATCCAGTCCGCTGGTGCCAGGGAATGACCCCACCTTGCTGTTTACCAATGCAGGTATGGTGCAATTCAAGGACGTGTTTCTTGGTCAGGATAAACGCCCTTACGTTCGTGCCGTCAGTGCCCAGCGTTGCGTGCGTGCAGGTGGCAAGCATAATGATCTGGAAAATGTAGGTTATACCGCGCGGCATCATACTTTTTTTGAAATGCTCGGTAATTTCAGCTTTGGAGATTATTTTAAGCGTAATGCTATTTTGTTTGCCTGGGAATTTCTGACCGGTCCGTTAAATATTCCCAAGGATAAGCTATGGGCAACTGTATATGCGGAGGATGATGAAGCAGCGGATATCTGGCTGAATGAGGTGAAGATTGCTCCTTCCCGGCTGGTGCGTATTGCAACATCAGATAATTTCTGGCAGATGGGGGAGACAGGGCCTTGTGGCCCCTGTTCCGAAATTTTTTATGATCATGGCCCGGAAGTGGCGGGTGGCCCACCCGGATCCGAGGATGCAGATGGTGATCGTTATGTCGAAATCTGGAATCTGGTATTCATGCAATATAACCGCGATACCAGTGGCGAGCTGCATCCTTTACCCAAACCATCGGTGGATACTGGCATGGGTCTGGAGCGTATTGCAGCTGTTATGCAACAGGTTCACAGCAATTATGAAATCGACCTGTTTCGCTGTTTGATTGAAGCGGCTGCCAGAGTGACCGGTGAACAGGATTTGTCAAACAACTCGCTCAAGGTTATTGCTGATCATATCCGTGCCTGTGCTTTCCTGATTACGGATGGTGTGATTCCAGGCAACGAAGGACGAGGTTATGTGTTGCGGCGTATCCTGCGTCGCGCCATTCGGCATGGATACCGGCTCGGACAGAAACAGTCCTTTTTTCATTTGCTGGTGGATGATCTGGTTGATGTCATGGGGCAGGCCTATCCGGAATTGATGACTGCCAAGAAGCATGTGATCGCTGTTATCAGGCAGGAAGAAGAACGTTTTGCTGAAACACTGGAGAATGGCATGGGAGTGCTGGAAGCAGCATTGGCTCGGGAAAGTAATATGCTTCCGGGCGATGTTGTTTTCCGTCTGTACGATACCTTCGGTTTTCCGGTTGATTTGACTGCGGATATTGCTCGTGAACGGGGAGGTGGAATTGATCTGGCCGGATTTGAGATGTGTATGGCCCAACAACGGGATCGCGCACGTGCCAGCGGCAAATTCACTATGCAGGCGGGTCTTGAATATGTTGGATTACCAACCGAGTTTCACGGCTATGAAACGTTGCAGCATGAAGCGCATATTTTGGTGTTGTATAAGGAAGGCAGCCATGTGGATTTCATAGAGGCCGGTGATGAAGCTGTGGTTGTGCTGGATCAGACTCCTTTTTATGCAGAATCAGGTGGCCAAGCCGGCGACAGCGGAGAACTTCTGTCAGGTAGCGGCACTTTTACCGTAAAAGATACTCAGAAAATTCAGGCCAAGGTATTTGGCCATGCCGGAATGCTGAGTAGTGGTCGGCTGGTGACAGGTGATCGGGTGATCGCCAGGGTTAATCCGATTGCTCGAATCAATACTGCCTACAATCATTCCGCGACACATTTGCTGCATGCTGCATTACGCCAGATATTGGGTAATCATGTCACGCAAAAAGGATCACTGGTTGATGCTGATAGGTTGCGCTTCGATTTTTCCCATAACAGCGCTATGCAGGCAAACGAGATTCGCCAGGTTGAAAATCTCGTCAATGCGCAAATCCGTAAGAACCATGAGGTGGCGACACAGTTGATGGCCTATGATGAGGCCGTCAAGCAAGGTGCCATGGCATTATTCGGTGAAAAATACAGTGATACGGTACGTGTTGTATCAATGGGCGATTTTTCAACCGAGCTATGTGGTGGTACTCATGTGCAACACAGTGGCGATATCGGTTTCTTCCGGATTGTTGCTGAATCTGGCGTGGCAGCGGGTATTCGCCGGATTGAAGCATTGACGGGTGAGGCTGCATTGGCTTACACACAGCAACAGGAGCAACAGTTGCAACAGGTTTCTGATGTGCTCAAGGCAGCACCACACGAAGCTGCTCTGAAGTTATCCCAAGTGCTGGATCATGTCAGACAAGTAGAGAAGGAAATCACAGTTTTGCGATCGAAGCTTGCTGGCATGCAAAGTTCTTCCCTGATTGAGCAGGCGCAGGAAATCAAGGGAATACGAGTGTTGGCGGCAGCGCTGGAAAATGTGAACGTTAGAACATTGCGTGAAACACTGGATAATTTCAAGAGTCGGTTGAAATCGTGTGTTGTCGTGCTGGGTACCATCGAAGACGATAAAGTAATGCTTATTGCCGGTGTAACCAATGATCTGACAGCAAAGCTCAAAGCAGGTGACCTGATCAACTTTGTTGCGCAACAGGTGGGCGGGAAAGGCGGCGGGCGTGCGGATATGGCGCAGGCCGGCGGGACGCTGCCAGACAAGCTACCGCAAGCTCTGACAAGTGTGGCGGGCTGGGTAGAACGCAATCTTTAACCTGTAATTAAAAATTATTCAAATACCTCTTATTCAATATGACAACAACCAGACATTGCAAATTACTCATTCTCGGATCCGGCCCAGCCGGCTATACAGCAGCCATTTATGCTGCACGGGCGAATCTCAATCCGGTGCTGATTACCGGGATGGCGCAAGGTGGGCAACTCACGACGACGACGGATGTGGATAACTGGCCGGCGGATGTTGCCGGGGTGCAGGGTCCAGAGTTGATGGAGCGCTTTCTGAAGCATGCTGAGCGTTTTCAGACTGAAATCATATTTGATCATATCCATACCGCCAAATTGTCAGGAAAGTCGTTTGAACTGACAGGCGACCAAGGAACCTACACCTGTGATGCACTGATTATTGCGACAGGCGCTTCGGCGAAATATCTCGGGCTGCCTTCAGAGGAAGCTTTTATGGGGAAAGGGGTTTCAGCCTGTGCAACTTGTGATGGGTTTTTCTATAAAAATCAGGATGTGGCTGTCATTGGGGGAGGGAATACCGCAGTAGAGGAAGCGTTGTATCTTTCTAATATTGCTCGTAAGGTAACTGTGGTACATCGTCGTGACAAGTTCCGTTCAGAAAAAATTCTGATCGACAAATTGATGGAAAAGGTACAAAGCGGCAAGATTGAGCTAGCGCTTGATCACGTTCTGGAAGAGGTGAAGGGTGATGACAGTGGCGTTACCGGAGTTCGCATTCGTCATGTCCGGGACGATACGGCACGTGATCTTGATTTGCAGGGTGTGTTCATCGCTATCGGGCATCATCCCAATACTGATCTATTCCAGGGACAGCTGGAAATGAAAAATGGCTACATTATTACGCAAGGTGGGAACGAGGGTAATGCAACAGCGACCAGTATCCCGGGTGTATTCGCGGCTGGTGACGTGCAGGATCATATTTATCGCCAGGCGGTTACCAGTGCCGGCAGTGGCTGTATGGCTGCTCTGGATGCGGAAAGATATCTTGAAAAATCCAGCTGAGTGCCATGAATTTTCTGTCCGCATATTTACGTATAGAGAAGGATAACCCGTCATCCAGTCAGGAGACTATCCATGATGCTGCTGCCTTGTTCCGCGAGGCTATGCAGGGAGTTAAACCGCTTGCCAAGACTGGGAGGAAAGTGATGCTTTCTCAATCAAAACGCCGGCTGTTTATTCAACCTCATGTACCAATCCTGCCTTGTGTTGACCATGACTTGCCCGGCGGTCATCAGCAAGAGATAGGAGAGGGTGATGAATGGTCGTTTGCCCGTCCTGGTCTGCAGCGATATACCTTGCGCAAGCTACGGCGTGGATATTGGTCTATTCAGGATGAACTTGATCTGCATGGATTAAATCGGGATGAGGCGTATCGGGTATTGATAACATTTCTGGAGGCTGTTATTTTGCAGGGATATCGCTGTGTACGTGTTATTCATGGCAGAGGACTCAGTTCAAAGAACCGCAGACCGGTACTAAAAATTCTGACAGGCAACTGGCTGATGCGCCATGATGATGTGCTCGCTTTTTGCCAGGCGCTGCCTGAACATGGGGGAAGTGGCGCTGTACTGGTTCTTTTGAGAAATGCGGATAAGTCACCCTGAAAATTGCAGTTGATCGTTTATCTGTTTCTGGAAGCCTGGAAATAACTCTGCCGCTTCGTCGCCCTTTGCCCGACATGCATCCAACATACAGAAATTTTTTACCTGTTTTTATAAAGTATTGAACCCTCCCCGAGCCTTGTATCGAACGATTCACAAATGGCTATCATCGTTTTTCTACATGCAGGAGTGATATTGAGAAACAGGTGAATTCCAAATGTGGTGCAGTCAAGGGCGCGTGCCACGGTATCAAACTGGGCAATCTGACTACTTTGCTGGATAACAAGGAAATTGCTTTGGAAGGTGGAATGTACGATGTGGATACAGGGATAGTTACGTTTTATGACAAGTAATCATCTTTAAGACGTAACTATCCCCCATTAGTTAGAAACTGCTTTTGTAATAATGATTTTAGAATCCCAATTTTGCCAGCAGATCATTAACCTGTGCCTGGTTGACGTAAACATCTTCTTGTTTTTTGGGTTAATTTCCGGGCCGTTTAATAGATTGTTACTCGGTTTGGTTGCTATTTCTTTGCTGGCCGGAGTATCTCCCAACAATTGTTGAGTTTCCCCTCTCAATTGTTTCAATTGTTTGCAAGATTCTCTGGACAAACTGGCCTGTCAGATCATGAAAGTTTTGTGCTGCCAGAATTTCTGTCAGATAGATTTGTGTGGCAGCCGTTTGATCCGGAACTTCATTCAGAAAATCAAGAGTCTGCTTGAGTGCACGATGTATAACAGGTTCGTTTGCTATGGTGGTTACGGTTTCTTCAGGTATCTGCTTCTATAATTTATGTAAACTTTCGGCGTTTGCAGACAGATTCTCAAGGATGGGCTTGGCATCCTCTACCGCGAACGGAGTAGATTTGGCAGATTGAGTTGTTTTGCTAATAATGTAATTTGTTGCAAACGCTGATCATGTCCAAGCTCGGCCAATCAACTGTATATCACTCTCGTAACCCATTTCAGATGATCTACAATTTTTTCATTAGTATCCAAGCTGCTGTTCATTTTTTGGCAATACCTATTGACTAATCAATAAAAACTCCAGGTTTACGCATGTACCGCCATATTCTGAAGAATTTTGTTCAGTTTCTCGTCGAGTGTGGCTGCAGTAAAAGGTTTGGCGATATACCTGCTTGCGCCGGCTTGAGCCGCGACAATAATGTTTTCTTTCTTGGCTTCGGCGGTGATCATTAGCACGGGGATGTCTTTCAATGCATCATCCGCACGGACATTTTGTAACATGGCTAATCCATCCATATTGGGTATGTTCCAGTCGGAAACAACAAAATCAAAACCACCATCGCGAAGTTTTTAGATAGTGTAGTCATGAGATTAAAAATTTGAGATTCTTTTAAAAAACAAAAGGATTTCATATGACACAATCACATCGCAGACATGATATTTCGGATAAGGTATGGACATTGCTGGAGGGTCATTTACCGGGGCGCGAAGGAGTATAGGGAGAGGTGGCTGCAGATAATCGTCGATTTTCAATGCTGTTTTCTGGATATAAGAACAGGCGCTCCATGGAGGGATTTACCGCCGGACTACGGAGGCTGGAGCAACACCCATCGCTGCTTTATTCGCTGGCGTGATAAGGGTATCTGGGAAAAGTTGCTGGAAATTCTGATTGATGACCCAGATTATGAATAGCTGATGATTGATGCCAGCCACTGCAAGGTTCACCCCCATGCCAGTGGAGCCAGAGGTGGTAATCAGGATATGAGTCGGACAAAAGGAAGCTCAACACCAAAATATATCTGGCTGTGGATGCGCATGGTATGCCGATCAGAATCCTTGTCACGCAAGATGCCACTGCTGATTGCACGCAAGCTGGCCACCTGATGAAGGAATCGATGTCGATTATCTATTGGCTGATTACGGTTATGACAGTAATGTTCATTATTGAACAGGCGAAAAAACAGAAGATGAACGTTGTTATTTCACCAAAAAAATAGGAAAATGCAAAGATCATTATGATAATGAATTGTATAAACTGAGGTATCTCTTTGAAAATACTTTCCTTCATCTAAAAAGATGGCGTGGTATTGCTACACGATATGCTAAAAATACCTCTTCCTTTCTTACTGCCGTGCAAATCAGGTGTATCGCTCTTGGGGCAAATATCTTGTGACTACACTGCCCGGGTAAAGCATAATTTTTTCTTATGTTCTAAATAAGAATTTCAAATTTTCATTATCCTTTGACTGCCTTTAGGATGGCATTGCCGATGCGAATGGATGGATAGGGTTCGCCTCGGTTCAGAAACGGGCGTCCAGTGCAATCCGGAAGAGCGGGTCCACATCTTGACGCATTTCTCTTTCCCTTTATCGAGGACATATCTGTCGTGAACGATTGGGTCGCGTTTTGTCTAGTGGCTTTGCCGGCCCTGCCGGTTCTTTCTGCCGTCGTCGCACCGTTGCTGTCTCGCTCCGCCAAGCATCTGGCGGCGCGGATCAGCACAGGTTTCATGGGATTGACTCTGCTGCTGGCGCTGGCCCTCTTGATTGCGGTACTGCAAATGCCGGCTGAACAGGTCCTGGTGTTGCGCGCCGGGCCGCTGGCCTTAATCCTTGATCACTTAGCCGTAGTCATGGCGATACTGGTCTCGGGCATTAGTTTGATCGTGCATATGTACGCGGTGCAGTATATGGCTGACGAGCCCAGCTATGCGCGGTTCTTCGCGTTGCTGGATCTGATGACGGCGAACATTTTGCTGCTGGTGTGCGCATCCGACTTGCTCACGCTGGTCATGTCCTGGTTCCTGGTGGGGGTGCTACTGTACTTCCTGCTGGGACACGACACCACGCGCGCGGCCAGCGGACGCTATGCGTTCTGGACTTTCATCACCTATCGCGCCGGCGACCTGCCTTTGCTCGGTGCGGCTCTTGTGCTTGGACACGCTTACGGCACGATGCAGTTGTCCGAACTGTTCGCGCGCATCGCGGCCAATCCCGACGTGACAGTCGCCGGCTGGCCGGCGACAAGCACTGCAGCGATGCTGGTGGCGTTGGCTGCGTTTGCGCGTTCCGCGCAGTTTCCGCTGCATTCCTGGTTGCCGTACACAATGGAGGGGCCAACCCCGGTGTCGGCACTGATGCATGCTGGTATCGTCAACGCCGGCGGCTTTTTGCTCAACCGTTTTGCCCCCTTGTTCGTACACACGTCGGACGTGCTGCACGTGGTGTTCACGGTTGGATTGTTGACCGCGCTGATTGGATCGGCACTGATGCTCACGCAAAACGATATCAAGAAATCGCTGGGTTACTCAACGATGGGTCAGATGGGTTTCATGGTGATGGAGTGCGGGCTCGGAGCGTTTTCGCTCGCAGTGTACCATCTTGTTGCCCACGGTCTGTTCAAGGCTACGCTGTTTCTCGGGTCGGGTGGTGTGATCAGCGATGCGCGCCGCAACGATGGCGTGCCTCCTGACGATATCTACACCTCGGTAGTCGAACGTAAGCCGTTGCGCTTGGTGCGCCTGCCCTGGTTGGTCGCATTGGCAGTGACAGTGCTAGTTCCGGCCTTCGTGCTCGGCTTTTCGCATCTGCTGGTGGCAGCTGATTTCGTGCATAAGCAAGGGGCGGTCATTCTGCTGTTTTTCGGCTGGATCACGGGTGCCCAGGTCTTTTTCTCGATTCACCGTTTGTCTACCGAGAATCCATGGCGGTTGATGGGAATGATCTTCCTGTCGTTTGTCATCGTCGTTGTGGGTTATACGATAATAGGGCATCTGTTCGAGCAGTTCCTCTATCCCGACGCAACTCTGGTAAATGCGATATATGCCGCAGCAGGAGTCGATCTGATTGTTTTCGATATCATCGTGGTGGTGCTGACCTTGATCTTGGTGGCAGCATGGCTCGTCATTTTGTACGCTGACTCATCGAATATGGGTGGACGTTCGAGGGTCAGGAATATCGTTTACCTCAATCTTTACGCTTTGTTCTCGCGCGAGTTCTACGTGGTTGATGTGTTTGCGCGTCTGGGGCGCATGCTACAAGACGGCTCCAAGCGCGTGAACGTATGGCTGCGCTGGGTTTGATTCATGGAGACGACACCGATGATGATCTCACTGATGGCATTGTTGGCAGTTTTTTTTCTGCCACTATTCCCGTTTAGCATGGTTTTCAACACCGTATTGCGTGCGGTGCGCTTGGTGTGGTTGCGCGCAGCCTTGCTGCTGATTTGGCCGCAAATCGGCGTGTGGCTGATTTCCGGAGCCAGCATGCATCTTTCACAGGCATGGACATCTGCCGTGCTTGCGTGGGCAACCGGCACATCTCTTTTCTACGCTTGGCGTATGCTGTCGACTCGCGATCTCGACATCTGGATCGGATTTTATGCGAGCTCGGCCTGGGCGCTGGCTTGGATCGGCGTCATTGGCGGGGCCGGCGCAATAGAGCTGAGCGCGGTAATGGCATGCCTATCTGTGACCGTGCTGGCGCTAGCTCTGGTCAGTCATTGCTTGTGCAACCGCTGGGGTGATGCCTACGTCGGCCTGCGGCCGGGCTTGGCGCGGGCGATGCCGCGTCTGGGTGCGGCAACCACGCTCTCAGTTCTCGCCGCCCTCGGCGCGCCGGTATTTCCTGTATTTTTCGCGATGATCTATTTGTTGAGCCTGAGTAATGCTGCGACCGTTGTCAGTGTTCTCATCGTTTGGCTGCTGTGGAGTTGGGCGGGAGCGCAGATATGGCAGGGATTTCTGTTTGGAGTGCCGCACGCTGAATATGTTTTCAAATCTGCAGTGCACGACATCCCGGTATTCTGGACTGTTCTGGCCGCGTTGCTGGCCGTGGCCGTGATTGTGGCCGCTTCTCTTTGGAGCATGACATGGTTGATGCATTGAACTTAGGCAAGATCTTGCGCGTGCATGCCACGGTCTATGTGGCTGCCGAGCCTGTACCGTTGTTCTGGCCGATGCGCACATTTATTTACAATAATCCCCTGCATGGGCTGGAAGGCTTGCCGTTCACAGAGGCGGTTCAGGCTGCGCGCGGGCTTTTCCATGCCCGCGTGTACCTTCCACGCACTACCTATCAGCATTATCTGCGCGAAGGCAAGGGCGATGTGCGCATGCTCGACGCGATTACCGCGCAGTTCGCGCAGACCGCACCCAGTATCGATGGCATCGACTGGCAGCGCTGGCTGAGCGCGGTGCGCAAAGCGCCGACCGACGCCTCGCCCTATGTGCCGCATGCCTCAGCCGAAGACGTCGCTGCAGTGCTGGCTGGCCAGGCTATCCCAAATGACGGCGCCATCGCAGCCGGTCTGGATGCTGCGATGCTTGCCGATCTGCCTCCTTGGCGGCCGCTGACCGAGTGTATCGATTCGCTGTGGGGAACCAATCTTGCTGCTGAGCTTGACGAGCTGGTGGTCAAAAGCTGTTTGGATTTTTTCGACGAAGATCAGTCATCGTGGCGCATGCCCGGTCGGAAGCAGGGTTTTTACGCTGCCTGGGCTGATGTTGCTCGGCGCAACGGCCGCATGTTTTTGCGCGGGTTGGCGATCAAGCGTATCCTCGATCAGGCGCCACGTGCAGATGCCGCGATTGTTCACGTCATGCAATCGTTAGGCATTGCCGAAGAGCATTGGCAAGCGTATTTTTCGCGCGAACTGTTACGGCTGCATGGTTGGGCCGGCTTTATCCGCTGGCGCTCGGGAGCCGAGCATTATCATTGGGGACGCAAGCACCCGGCCGATCTGGTCGATTTCCTTGCCGTGCGCTTGGTATTCGCGCTGGCGCTGATCGAGGAAAGCGCGCGGCATCGCAAAACACCCGCGAACCGACCTGCGTTCGACGCCTTTTTGCGCGAGCAGCGCGACTGTGCCCTATTGCGCTACGCGTTGCACGCAGGAGAGCTTTTACCTGGGTGGGCCCAACGTATCGATGATGCGCTGGAGCGATCCAGCGGGAATCGCATAGCTCGACTGGCCGAGGACTACGCGAAAGAATGGCGACGCGTACATGCGCAGCGGCAGGGCCAGATACTGCAAAAAATCGCGATGGAGGCTGGAACACCGGTGCAGACGCTGGCCGCGCTCGGAGCGCAGGGCGCCGCCGAAGTCCTTGAGGTGCTGCAGCGCTTTGCCGTGCAGGAAGGGTCGATGTGGCTGCGTGCACTTGAAGCGCGCGCCATCGACCATCTGCTGAGCCAGATCGTGACCCCGGACGAGCCGGCGGTGCCGAAGCGCGCTTTTGCACAGGCGCTGTTTTGCATTGATGCGCGTTCTGAGCGACTGCGGCGCAATCTGGAGAACGTCGGAGATTTCCTGACGTTCGGCATTGTTGGGTTCTTTGGCGTTCCCGTGGGCTTTTTGGGTTACGGCAAAGGAAGTGAAACCCATTTGTGTCCGGCGATAGTCACGCCAAAAAATCTCGTGCTCGAGATTTCCGCTGCAATCGACTTCGACGAAGAGGATTTTGTCTCGACCCTTGGCCATGTGCTGCACGATCTGAAGAGTTCGGTGATCTCTCCCTTTGTCACGGTTGAGGCCATTGGCGCGCTGTTCGGCTTCGATTTGATTGGCAAGACCATGGCGCCGTTGGCCTATCACCGTTGGCGCAGCCGGCTGGATGCACCGCATCCGTTCACCCATTTGCTGCTGGACAAGCTCAGCCGCGAACAAGCGGACTCCATTGTGCGTGCTCTGCAGAGAGCGATGATCGTCAATGCTTTGCGTATTGAGCTGGGCATCGAGCGGGAGCGCGTCAACGACGACATGATTCGCGAGCTGCGCGAAACGGCGCTGGGCCATTGCAGCGGCACCACGATACTGGTGCGCGAGTTTGGTCTTTCCTTGGAACGCGAAGCGCGATTCATCGAGCAAGTGCGCGAGGTTTACCGTGTCAATTCGTCATATGCGAATTACCAGATGCTGCGTTTGGGGCGGATTGGTTTTTCGCTCGACGAGCAGGTCAACTATGTCTGGACTGCGCTGACTTCGATTGGCCTGACCCGCAATTTCTCGCGTTTCGTGTTGCTCATCGGACACGGCAGCCATTCGGAAAACAATCCCTACGAATCGGCGCTCGATTGCGGCGCCTGCGGCGGCAGCAACGGGCTGGTCAGCGCCAGGGTGCTGGCGCAAATGGCCAATAAAGCCGAAGTACGGGCGAAACTTCGGACCATTGGGGTAGATATTCCCGCCGACACCTGGTTCGTTCCCGGGCTGCACACGACTACCACCGATACCGTTGAGTTATGCAATCTGGAGCTTTTGCCGCCGCGGTTACTGGTGTATCTGGAGCGTTTGCGGAACGGTCTGTATGCAGCGTCGCGGCTTTCTGCAGCCGAACGCGTTCCGACGCTGCTGCCGCAAGCAAAAACCTTGAAACCGGCTCAGGCTCATCGCATAGTACGTGTCATGTCGCACGACTGGTCGCAGGTGCGACCTGAGTGGGGATTGTCGGGCAATCTGTATTTCGTCGTGGGACGACGCGGTTTAACGCAGAAGGCCAATTTGCATGGACGTTCCTTTCTGCAATCCTATGACTGGCAGCTCGATC
This sequence comes from Nitrosomonas sp. TNE100, assembly GCF_055387135.1. Taxonomy (NCBI): domain Bacteria; kingdom Pseudomonadati; phylum Pseudomonadota; class Betaproteobacteria; order Nitrosomonadales; family Nitrosomonadaceae; genus Nitrosomonas; species Nitrosomonas sp. TNE100. The sequence goes on from NZ_AP040997.1 coordinate 716,667, forward strand.
CCAAGGGACGCCTGCTGGAAAATATTCTTGCCGGCCCGGTGGTAGTGGGGCAGTGGATCAATATGGAGCACTACTTCTCCACCGTCGACAACACTCATTTTGGCAGCGGCAGCAAGGTTTATCACAACGTTGCCGGGCGCTTTGGCGTGATGACCGGCAATCTGTCCGATCTGCGCACCGGGCTGCCGGCGCAGACTGTGATGCGCCATGGTCAGCCTTATCACGAGCCCCTGCGCCTGATCGTGATGATTGAAGCGCCGCTGGACTTCGCGCGCCGCGCCATCGAGGCCGTAGCCAAGGTCAAGAGTCTGGTGCAGGGGCAATGGGTCCGTACCATTATCCTCGATCCGACGCAGGATATGCAGGCCTATGTTTTCGACGATGGCGAGTGGCAAGTACATTTCGTATCCGCATCCCAATCGACATACACCGAGGAGGTCGTCACAGCATGAGCACGTTCAAACTCTCTCCCCTGAAAAAACTAGAAATCATCCTCGCAGGCGAGCATCGCGAATTCGCTACCAGCTTGCTTGATCGCGCTGACGTAAAAGGTTACACCATTGTTGGCAATCTTTCGGGCAAGGGTAGCCAAGGTTTTTACGGAGGACACTTGATGTTCAACGAGGACGATGCGCTGATCATGATCATCGTCGCGGTGTCACCGAATCTTGTCGATGCATTGCTCGAAGGCTTTCAGCCGTTTTTCGAGGCTCATTCCGGAGTGATTTTCGTAAGCGATATCCAGGTTGGCCGTCCGGTCAAGTTCATGGCCTGAATTAGAATGTGTTAAGCACTTTGTCCAAGAGTTAGTTACTCTATTGAGATGATCAAACGTAAGCCCTATCCGACAGATGTATCAGATGAAGAATGGAACTTTGCCGTATAATCGGAAAGTGTGCGACGTTGAGCGCGATTTGCTGGGCCTGAGTAATGCTGCGACCGTTGTCAGCGTTCTCATCGTTTGGCTACTGTAGAGTTGGATGGGAGCGCAGATATGGCAGGGATTTCTGTTTGGAGTGCCGCACGCTGAATATGTTTTCAAATCTGCAGTGCACGACATCCCGGTATTCTGGACTGTTCTGGCCGCGTTGCTGGCCGTGGCCGTGATTGTGGCCGCTTCTCTTTGGAGCATGACATAGTTGATGCATTGAACTTAGGCAAGATCTTGCGCGTGCATGCCACGGTCTATGTGGCTGCCGAGCCTGTACCGTTGTTCTGGCCGATGCGCACATTTATTCACAACAATCCCCTGCATGGGCTGGAAGGCTTGCCGTTCACAGAGGCGGTTCAGGCTGCGCGCGGGCTTTTCCATGCCCGCGTGTACCTTCCACGCACTACCTATCAGCATTATCTGCGCGAAGGCAAGGGCGATGTGCGCATGCTCGACGCGATTACCGCGCAGTTCGCGCAGACCGCACCCAGTATCGATGGCATCGACTGGCAGCGCTGGCTGAGCGCGGTGCGCAAAGCGCCGACCGACGCCTCGCCCTATGTGCCGCATGCCTCAGCCGAAGACGTCGCTGCAGTGCTGGCTGGCCAGGCTATCCCAAATGACGGCGCCATCGCAGCCGGTCTGGATGCTGCGATGCTTGCCGATCTGCCTCCTTGGCGGCCGCTGACCGAGTGTATCGATTCGCTGTGGGGAACCAATCTTGCTGCTGAGCTTGACGAGCTGGTGGTCAAAAGCTGTTTGGATTTTTTCGACGAAGATCAGTCATCGTGGCGCATGCCCGGTCGGAAGCAGGGTTTTTACGCTGCCTGGGCTGATGTTGCTCGGCGCAACGGCCGCATGTTTTTGCGCGGGTTGGCGATCAAGCGTATCCTCGATCAGGCGCCACGTGCAGATGCCGCGATTGTTCACGTCATGCAATCGTTAGGCATTGCCGAAGAGCATTGGCAAGCGTATTTTTCGCGCGAACTGTTACGGCTGCATGGTTGGGCCGGCTTTATCCGCTGGCGCTCGGGAGCCGAGCATTATCATTGGGGACGCAAGCACCCGGCCGATCTGGTCGATTTCCTTGCCGTGCGCTTGGTATTCGCGCTGGCGCTGATCGAGGAAAGCGCGCGGCATCGCAAAACACCCGCGAACCGACCTGCGTTCGACGCCTTTTTGCGCGAGCAGCGCGACTGTGCCCTATTGCGCTACGCGTTGCACGCAGGAGAGCTTTTACCTGGGTGGGCCCAACGTATCGATGATGCGCTGGAGCGATCCAGCGGGAATCGCATAGCTCGACTGGCCGAGGACTACGCGAAAGAATGGCGACGCGTACATGCGCAGCGGCAGGGCCAGATACTGCAAAAAATCGCGATGGAGGCTGGAACACCGGTGCAGACGCTGGCCGCGCTCGGAGCGCAGGGCGCCGCCGAAGTCCTTGAGGTGCTGCAGCGCTTTGCCGTGCAGGAAGGGTCGATGTGGCTGCGTGCACTTGAAGCGCGCGCCATCGACCATCTGCTGAGCCAGATCGTGACCCCGGACGAGCCGGCGGTGCCGAAGCGCGCTTTTGCACAGGCGCTGTTTTGCATTGATGCGCGTTCTGAGCGACTGCGGCGCAATCTGGAGAACGTCGGAGATTTCCTGACGTTCGGCATTGTTGGGTTCTTTGGCGTTCCCGTGGGCTTTTTGGGTTACGGCAAAGGAAGTGAAACCCATTTGTGTCCGGCGATAGTCACGCCAAAAAATCTCGTGCTCGAGATTTCCGCTGCAATCGACTTCGACGAAGAGGATTTTGTCTCGACCCTTGGCCATGTGCTGCACGATCTGAAGAGTTCGGTGATCTCTCCCTTTGTCACGGTTGAGGCCATTGGCGCGCTGTTCGGCTTCGATTTGATTGGCAAGACCATGGCGCCGTTGGCCTATCACCGTTGGCGCAGCCGGCTGGATGCACCGCATCCGTTCACCCATTTGCTGCTGGACAAGCTCAGCCGCGAACAAGCGGACTCCATTGTGCGTGCTCTGCAGAGAGCGATGATCGTCAATGCTTTGCGTATTGAGCTGGGCATCGAGCGGGAGCGCGTCAACGACGACATGATTCGCGAGCTGCGCGAAACGGCGCTGGGCCATTGCAGCGGCACCACGATACTGGTGCGCGAGTTTGGTCTTTCCTTGGAACGCGAAGCGCGATTCATCGAGCAAGTGCGCGAGGTTTACCGTGTCAATTCGTCATATGCGAATTACCAGATGCTGCGTTTGGGGCGGATTGGTTTTTCGCTCGACGAGCAGGTCAACTATGTCTGGACTGCGCTGACTTCGATTGGCCTGACCCGCAATTTCTCGCGTTTCGTGTTGCTCATCGGACACGGCAGCCATTCGGAAAACAATCCCTACGAATCGGCGCTCGATTGCGGCGCCTGCGGCGGCAGCAACGGGCTGGTCAGCGCCAGGGTGCTGGCGCAAATGGCCAATAAAGCCGAAGTACGGGCGAAACTTCGGACCATTGGGGTAGATATTCCCGCCGACACCTGGTTCGTTCCCGGGCTGCACACGACTACCACCGATACCGTTGAGTTATGCAATCTGGAGCTTTTGCCGCCGCGGTTACTGGTGTATCTGGAGCGTTTGCGGAACGGTCTGTATGCAGCGTCGCGGCTTTCTGCAGCCGAACGCGTTCCGACGCTGCTGCCGCAAGCAAAAACCTTGAAACCGGCTCAGGCTCATCGCATAGTACGTGTCATGTCGCACGACTGGTCGCAGGTGCGACCTGAGTGGGGATTGTCGGGCAATCTGTATTTCGTCGTGGGACGACGCGGTTTAACGCAGAAGGCCAATTTGCATGGACGTTCCTTTCTGCAATCCTATGACTGGCAGCTCGATCCCAAGGGACGCCTGCTGGAAAATATTCTTGCCGGCCCGGTGGTAGTGGGGCAGTGGATCAATATGGAGCACTACTTCTCCACCGTCGACAACACTCATTTTGGCAGCGGCAGCAAGGTTTATCACAACGTTGCCGGGCGCTTTGGCGTGATGACCGGCAATCTGTCCGATCTGCGCACCGGGCTGCCGGCGCAGACTGTGATGCGCCATGGTCAGCCTTATCACGAGCCCCTGCGCCTGATCGTGATGATTGAAGCGCCGCTGGACTTCGCGCGCCGCGCCATCGAGGCCGTAGCCAAGGTCAAGAGTCTGGTGCAGGGGCAATGGGTCCGTACCATTATCCTCGATCCGACGCAGGATATGCAGGCCTATGTTTTCGACGATGGCGAGTGGCAAGTACATTTCGTATCCGCATCCCAATCGACATACACCGAGGAGGTCGTCACAGCATGAGCACGTTCAAACTCTCTCCCCTGAAAAAACTAGAAATCATCCTCGCAGGCGAGCATCGCGAATTCGCTACCAGCTTGCTTGATCGCGCTGACGTAAAAGGTTACACCATTGTTGGCAATCTTTCGGGCAAGGGTAGCCAAGGTTTTTACGGAGGACACTTGATGTTCAACGAGGACGATGCGCTGATCATGATCATCGTCGCGGTGTCACCGAATCTTGTCGATGCATTGCTCGAAGGCTTTCAGCCGTTTTTCGAGGCTCATTCCGGAGTGATTTTCGTAAGCGATATCCAGGTTGGCCGTCCGGTCAAGTTCATGGCCTGAATTAGGTGGTAGCAGGATCCTGGAGCGAAGCCAGATGTCTTGCCTCTCGAATCAGAAAGTCAAGAAAGGCTTGCGCTACGGTCGACAGCCGCTTGCCTTTGCGATGCACGATGAACCACTGCCGCATAATCGGAAAGCGTTCGACGTTGAGCATGGCCAGTCGCTGCATCGCCAGTTCGAGTTCGAGTGTATGCAAGGATAGGATGCCCAGGCCTAATTCGGCTTGCACCGCCTGCTTGATCGCCTCGTTGCTACTCATTTCCATTACCGAATGAAACTCTACTCCGTACCGGGAGAAATGCCGCTCAGCCGCTTTGCGCGTTCCTGAGCCAGGCTCGCGGGTGATGAAGGTTTCGCGCTCCAGGTGTTTGAGTGCGACCCGACTCTTGGCAGCTAGCGGATGGGTCGGTGCGGCAATTATGACCAGTGGATTGTCAAGAAAGGCTTGAGCGACTAATTCTGAGTTCTTCGGTGGCTGTCCCATGATCGCCAGATCCATGTTCGACGTGGTCAGCATGTCCAGAATCTGTTCCTGGTTCGACACTCGCAGTCGCACCTGCACTTTAGCGTGCTGTCTGCAGAATGCGGCAATCAACTTGGGCGCGAAGTAATTCGCGGTACTCGCCACCACTAGATCCAATTCGCCTCGGCGCAGGCCACTGAATTCTTCCATTGCGGCGCTGAGGTCCTGCATTTTCGCCGCAATGATAATCGCGTGGCGGTGCAGCTCGCGTCCGGCGTCGGTGGGTTGGATTTGTTTGCCGACCTGGTCGAACAAGGGTACACCGACTTGCTCTTCGAGCTGCCGCATCTGCATTGATACGGCAGGTTGCGTCAGATGTAGCACGTCAGCCGCGCGCGTGAAGCTCTGGCGACGCATGACAGCGTCGAAAATTTGTAGTTGGCGAAAAGTCAGATACATAATTTTCACATAAGTTTATCTAATGCATTCTATCAGAAGATTGAGTTGTATTTTATGATTACATTCGATACTATGTTTGCAAGCAAATCGATGAATCCATCCCTAAGACCAGGATTGATGCCTTGGTCGATTGTGCTGAACAAATTTTCCTTCGTCGTTTAGTTCTCGCGAGCAGCGAGCTTTAAGGAGTCGTCAAAACATGGCAATCAAAACCTATCAGGCCGGTGTCAAGGAGTACCGACAAACTTACTGGCAACCGGATTACGTGCCGCTAGACACTGACATTCTAGCGTGTTTTAAAATTACCCCACAGTCTGGCGTCGATCGCGAGGAGGCGGCGGCGGCGGTAGCCGCAGAGTCGTCCTGCGGTACTTGGACCACAGTGTGGACCGACCTGCTGACCGATCTCGATTACTACAAGGGTCGCGCCTATCGCATCGAGGATGTTCCCGGTGACGATGCTCGCTTCTATGCTTTCGTCGCGTACCCCATCGACTTGTTCGAAGAGGGTTCTGTGGTCAACGTGTTCACCTCTCTGGTGGGCAATGTATTCGGTTTCAAGGCGATTCGCGCCTTGCGTCTGGAAGACGTGCGTTTCCCGATCGCATACGTGAAGACCTGCGGCGGCCCTCCGAGCGGCATCCAGGTGGAGCGTGACAAGATGAACAAGTATGGTCGGCCGCTGCTGGGCTGCACCATCAAACCTAAGCTGGGCCTGTCGGCCAAGAACTACGGTCGTGCGGTGTATGAGTGTTTGCGCGGCAGCTTGGACTTCACCAAAGACGACGAGAACATTAATTCTCAGCCGTTCATGCGCTGGCGCGATCGTTTCGAGTTCGTGCAGGAGGCCACTCTGAAGGCTGAGGCCGAGACCGGCGAGCGTAAGGGTCACTATCTGAACGTCACCGCGCCAACGCCTGAAGAAATGTACAAGCGCGCAGAATTCGCCAAAGAGATCGGTGCGCCGATCATCATGCACGATTACCTCGCCGGTGGCCTTTGCGCTAACGCAGGTCTGGCGAACTGGTGCCGTAACAACGGGATGTTGCTGCACGTTCACCGCGCCATGCACGCCGTGCTCGACCGCAACCCGCATCACGGTATCCACTTCCGCGTGCTAACCAAGATTCTGCGCCTGTCCGGCGGAGATCACTTGCATACCGGTACCGTGGTGGGCAAGCTGGAAGGTGATCGCGCCTCCACTCTTGGTTGGATCGATCTGCTGCGCGAATCCTTCGTACCGGAAGACCGTTCGCGCGGTATCTTCTTTGATCAGGATTGGGGTTCGATGCCCGGCGCTTTCGCCGTCGCGTCCGGCGGTATCCACGTGTGGCACATGCCTGCGCTGGTTGCCATTTTCGGTGACGATTCGGTGTTGCAGTTCGGCGGCGGCACGCTCGGTCATCCTTGGGGCAACGCTGCAGGTGCACACGCTAACCGCGTTGCGCTCGAAGCCTGCGTACAGGCGCGTAATGAAGGCCGTCAGATCGAGAAAGAAGGTCGCGAGATCCTTACCGCCGCGGCTCAGCATTCGCCCGAACTGAAGATCGCCATGGAAACGTGGAAAGAGATCAAGTTCGAGTTTGACACGGTTGACAAGCTCGACATTGCCCACAAGTAATGTTTCAAACCAAATTCGATCGATCTGCGTTCCAGTGAGACTGCGGCGATCGGATTCGATTCCTAATTTTGAAAGGATATAGCTATGGCCATTCAAGCCTATCACTTAACAAAAAAATACGAAACCTTTTCGTATCTTCCCCAGATGACGCCCGAGCAGGTGCGCCGTCAGATCGCCTATGCCCTTGCTCAAGGCTGGAATCCTGCGGTTGAGCACGCTGTCAAAGGAACGTCTGCCAAGGAGAGTTTTTGGCATATGTGGAAGCTGCCGATGTTCGGCGAGCAATCGGTCGATGCTGTGCTGGCCGAGATTGAGGCCTGCCATCGCGAATTTCCTGATCAAATGGTACGTTTCATCGCTTATGATAACTACTCGCAAAGTCAGGGCGTGGCTTTTGTTGTTTACCGCTAAAACGAGCGGATCCATCCCAGGGGCGGGTTCTGGTTGCATGAAATCAAACTACTCAGTGCGACCAGCGGCCGCCTAAAATGAACTCAAGTGCTGAGGTTCTTATGACAATCGCTGAATCAAGTTATGCCAATGCGAACATGTCCGGGCGCGCACTGGCGCTCCAGCGTCGCCAGGCGATGGCCCGTCAAGGCAAAACCGCCATTACCAAAACGTCTGTGCTGCGCAGCAGGGCAGACGTCGCCATGAATGCAGATAAGGTTGCTACTGCCTGGCACGGTTCGCAGGCTCCTGTTGCTGCGGCAGTATCGGCTGCGCAGGTCTTGACGCGCACTGAGCCTTTGTCGGCAGCAGTCGTATCGGCTGCGCGAGCGCGGCGACAAGCGCTTGCCAGCGTTGGCAAGGCAGCGTTGCAAACTGCTTCAAAAAATTATACTCGTCCGAGTGCACATTTGCGTCCAGCTGTACAGCCGTTTGCCACAATCAGGTGCGATTGCGATGCGCAGTGCGAATGCCAGACTCGGCACAGGGCAGTCGCCGAAATGCCGGTGGCCGGGGTTGCGGTGCAAGAAAGCGTTCAGCGTGCGACAATCGTCGCCGAGCAGGCGACCGGGCGCGCGCTGGCCAAGATGCGTCGCGCAGCGTTGACACAAGATGGCAAAGCCGGGCTCAAGCGGGTTGCCCAGGCGACCAAGATTGCTGCTGCGATGCCGGGGCAGGATTGGCAAGCTGCGATGGTCAAAGGCGCTACCGGAAGACAGATCGCGGAGCAGCATCGTCGCGTGCAGTCACTCGCGGGGCGCGCCGGTCTGTCGAACAGCGCTGCTTCTGCTTCCAGGCCAAGCGGACGGGTCAAGACGCGCGATGCCAAGCAAGTGCCGATGAAGGTCGAGGAAGGGCATACTTTGTCCGGTCAAGCCGTGACTGGTACCATGGTCGAGCGCAGCATCAAAGTCACCGGCAACGAATCGGGATCCTGCCGCAGTATCACCGGCACCGAATATATTGGCGCGGAACAGTTTCAAACTATCTGCGGTGTACGCGCCGAACCAGGCGTGTCCAAGGTTGAGATGAGCCACACCTTGCGCGAGCAAAAGATCACAGGCATAGCGCTCGGTCGCTCGACCAAGGCCACGGGTGACGAAGCGGGTGTTTGTCATCCCGTGACCGGCACCGAATATCTGTCCGCCGAGCGCTTCCAGCAGTTTTGCGGCACACGCCCGGCGCCCTCGCCGGAGAAAGTCGCACTGGCTTTCACCAACAAGGACATGGCCGTGTCTGGCTCCCTGGTCGATCGGCCGCGCAAAATCACCGGCGCAGAGTACGGTGCTGATCGATCGATCACCGGTACCTGCTACGGCCGTCCGCCAGAAAACGACAATGCACCGGACAAGGTTGCAATTACGCACACCGGTTCGGGCAAGACTATCACGGGCACCCTGGTAGGCCGTAGCGAACACCTCACTGGCGACGAAGCCGGTAGCTGCCGTGCGATCACAGGCACCGAATATCTCTCCGCCGAACAGTTTCGCGACTTGTGCCATACCAATGCGCCGGCAGCGCCGCGCAAGGTCAGCGTGATGTCAACACGCGGTGCGCAAGCCATCTCGGGTGCTGCCGTCGACCGTTCGTCCAAGGTAACCGGCAACGAGACAGGTTCCTGCCGAGCGATCACCGGAAGCCAGTATTACACTACGGCCGATTTTGCGGGGCTTTGCGATGCGTCCGGGCCGAACAAAGTCAATACGATGCATACCCTCGCTGGTCATACCATTACTGGTTCGGAGGTTGCTCCCGGCCCAAAGTTGACGGGTGACGAATCTTACGGGTGCAAATCCGTCACCGGCACCGACTATATCGGCACCCAACAACTTGCAGCTGTTTGCCCGCCAGGGCAATCATCTACAGTACAACCCGTGAATAAGGTCGTCTTCGACAGTACATTGCAAGGCCAACCAGTTTCCGGCAGCTATCCGGGCCGTGCTGCCAACGTCACCGGCAACGAAGCCGGCACCTGCGCCCCCATCAGCGGCGTACAGTATGCAGGAATGTCGCAAATTCAGGAATTTTGCCCGGCTCCGAGCCTCGATGCTCAGGCGGCGCGCGTACGCGACAGCGCCGTGATTCCAGCCAGCGTCGTGACCGGTGACCGTCCAGGTGCAGGCGGGTCGCGCATGACCGGCGATGAGCGCGGCGCTTGCGAGCCGATTTCGGGCACACCATATCTTGGGCTGGATAATATGCCTGACCAATGCGCAACTAGCAGTCGTTTCGTTGCGCGCGGACGCACTTTTGATGTCGCGCCACGGCCGCCTGCACCGAAGGATTTCAGCATTGTGCCGCCGTCGCGTCAGCGCCAGATCCAGAGTCCGGGGCGTGAGTGCCAGGGAGATAATCTCACCGGCAGTGTGCTGAGCAATTTACGCATAACCGGGACGATCAACAAGGCCGATGGTCTGATTACCGGAACGCCGGAGTTCCGGCATAGCGACACGTCTCGTAGCCAGGTGCAACTGGATGAAGTCGTCGCTGCTGCGCAGCGACTGAGCGGTGAAGGTAGTCAGCAGGGAGTGCGTATTTCGGGTGATGCTTGGAATGCAAACCCTCGAGTTACCGGTACCGAGGGCTCGTCCAGTCTGGTACGCAACCCTTCGATGCGCGGCCAACCGCGTGGCGTCGGTGTCAACGCAGTGAAATTCCGCGAGCTCGAGCGTCTTGAAGTGCCTGAATCGGTCATTACTGGTTCGTCCGGCAATACCGATAGAGGCGCAACCATTACCATTTCGGGCGGAGCGCGCGGCTGAGGATACGAAGATGAATACACGACAACGTATGCAGGCATTGCGACGCAGTAGCGTTGGGCCGATCGATGTGGCCAATGAGAGCGGTATCGCAGAGGTGCTCGAACATCCTGCTTGCGTGATCAGTAGCGGGCAGATCTGCGAACACTCGCTTGTCGACCGCGACCTTAATCGCCTATTGTTCGACTATGAGCGGACGGTACGCTCGCGCTTCACCCGTATCGTCGAGGTGCTCAAACGCATCTCCATGCATCAGCACGACGAGGATTTCACCGAGCGCGCGCAGCAGCTCGCCCACGAACAACTCGGTTTTGATCTGCCGTCGAAGATGTTTGAGGATGCTTGGGTGTGCGGGTTGGATTTATCGGCCCTGCATTCGCACTGCATATTCAGCGTCCTGAAGTCGTGCGTCGATAATGCGCGAACCGAGCAGGCTGGCTGGCGTCAGCGCATACCGCTCGATGAAAACTTCTTGCGATCCTGCGGTTATCACACAGTGGATATCAGCCCCTGTTCGGATGGTCGGTTGCAGGGTATGAGCCCTTATGTGTTGCGCATTTTACCTGGGCCTAATGTGCAGGTGAAGGCTTATGCGGGCGCGCTGTTCGACATTGAAGCCGATGTATGCGATTGGGCGCAGCGCGAAGTCGAGCGACTGTCAGGCGCGATGGTCGATGGCGAGCGTCTGGACTATCTCAAGATCGCCGTCTACCACTTCAGCAGCTCCTCGCATAACGGTGACGGTTGCGCCGCGCATGGCAGCAACGATCGCCAAGCCACCGAGGCGGCACTCGGCCGCCTGGATGAACTACGTGAGGCGATCGATCGCAGTTTCGGCATCGGCGCCGCGCCCGACGTGCTGTTGATCGGAGTCGATACCGATCTAGACGCTTTGCGCATTCATCTTCCCGATGCGTACGGCGACGTCAATTCGCATCGCTACATCGAAACCGTGAAGATCTACCGCGAGACGCTTGGGCTATCCGCCGAGGTGGCGCGCGCGCGCGTCGCCGAGATAATCGCCGACGTCGAGAATACCGGCGGTTGGGGCCAAGGCCAAGGGCGGATGAATGATGGCATGCGCCGTTTGGTGTCTGCGCTGGCCGAAGCTAATCTGTCGCAGATCGAATACGTCATCAAGCATCATACCGGTCGCTACGCGACTATCGGGCACGACGAGGAGTGCATCGTCGCTGGCGACGCGGTTCGGTCGTTAAAATTGCGCAACCTGTTTTATTTCGCCCATCTCGACACCATCGAGGAAGGGGCGCCCGATATGGATGTCGGGATCGATATCTTCGCCAAGCTCAATGTCGCACACGGTCTGCCGGTCCCAGTGCTGGTGCATTTCGAATATGATGCCCGGATTCCCGAATCGCGCGCGCGCGCGGTTGAGCGCGGTCGGCGGGTGCGTGATGCGATCGAGGCGCGCTATCCCGATCTGGTTGCCAAGGGTCTACTTAATTGCGCGATCGCGGTGAGTGAGCGCGCTGGCGACGAGCGCTGCGACTTTGTGGCTGACGAAGTTGCAGCGAACCATTGAGTATTGAGGACTAAAACGCTATGCGAATCATGCGAGTCGAAAAAACCCTGGTGTCGACCAACCGCATCGACGGCTTTGGACATCGCCCGTTGCTGGTCGTGCAGGACAAACCCGGCGGAACGCGCAGTGTAGCCGTCGATGCGGTGGGCTGCATCCCGGGAGACTGGGTAATCTGTGTCGGTTCTTCAGCAGCTAGAGATGCGGCTGGTGCCAAGGATTTTCCCTCCGATCTAACGATCGTTGGCATCATCGACCACTGGAATCCGGAGGCGATCTGATGGAGATCTGGCGCGTCGTCGGTGAACTGGTTTGCACTCGGCGTGTTCCGGGACTCGGTTCGACATCGCTGCGCGTACTAAAAGGGCAGAAGGGTGAAATCATGGTGGCGTCCGACGCGGTCGGCGCCCCACCGGGAAAATGGGTGTTTACTACGCTGGGCAGCGCCGCTAGGTATGCGATGCCAGACCAGAGGACGACGACTGATCTCACGATCTGCGGCATCATCGAAGGCTGGGACGAAGCGTGAACAGACGTGTATATATTACGCGTATAGAGCAAAAGGCGCACGCATGGCGGGCGCTTGAGTGCAGAGAAGTGGCAGTTTAACCAATTTTTTGACTAAAGGAGTAAGAAAATGGCAGAAATAATGGGCATTGCCCTGGGAATGATTGAAACCCGCGGTCTGGTTCCCGCGATTGAAGCGGCCGATGCGATGACCAAGGCTGCTGAAGTACGTCTGATCTCGCGTCAGTTCGTCGGCGGCGGCTACGTTACCGTGATGGTGCGTGGCGAAACCGGCGCGGTCAACGCCGCAGTTCGTGCAGGCGCTGATGCTTGCGAGCGTGTGGGTGACGGCTTAGTGGCTGCGCACATTATTGCTCGCGTGCACAGTGAAGTTGAGGGCATATTGCCCAGGACTCCGAGTGCCTAAGAACCCCCTACCTTTTTTGAAACAACTACGAGGACAGTAACATGGCTAACGTAAACGGCATTGCCCTGGGAATGATTGAAACCCGCGGTTTGGTTCCCGCGATCGAAGCGGCCGATGCGATGACCAAGGCAGCGGAGGTGCGTCTGATTGGCCGGCAGTTCGTCGGCGGCGGCTACGTCACTGTGCTGGTGCGTGGCGAAACCGGCGCGGTCAACGCCGCAGTTCGTGCAGGCGCTGATGCTTGCGAACGTGTGGGTGACGGCTTGGTGGCTGCGCACATTATTGCTCGCGTGCACAGTGAAGTTGAAGGCATACTGCCGACCAAGCCAGACGTCAGCGGTGGCGGTGGCGGCGGCCGCGATGCCGAGATCACTTCCACGCTTAGTTGATCGACGAATCGTTTCCTGCCATGGCTGTCGATCCGAGAACCTTAGGGTGGCTGGCACGCGCTCTCAACCACGAGATGGGAGCAGTCCAGCAATACCTCGCACAAAGCGTGCTCGCGCGTCTTTGGGGAGATGTGGAACTTGCAGCACACCTGCGCGCCGAAGCCATGGAAGAGCTGGAACACGCTGAACTTTTGATTGAGCGTCAGATCCTACTTGGCGTGGCTCCTTGTGGTGGACAGTTACCCGTTGTGCGCTTGGGCCACAATGCACAGGAACTATTCGCTCACGATCAACAAATGGAAGTGCAGGCCGTCCAACTCTATGTCAATGCGCTAATGCATGCACAGCGCTTGCGTGATCAGGATTCGATAGCACTGTTCCAATCGTTGTTAGCGCAGGAGCAGGAGCATCTAGAACACATTACGCATACTAAATCCGGATGAACTTCGACATGAGTGACGAATTGCAAGGCTGGGAGCGGCGCGACAAGCCGCCGACGTTGTATAGGCGCTTTTCCTTCGAGCGTTATGCCCAGACGCGCGCATTTCTCGATGCCTTGTCGGTTCTGTGCGATGAGTTCAAGCGACATCCACAGAATATCAGTTTCGGTACCACCTACGTTAACGTCACGCTCGAACCAACCGACGACAAGGTCTTCGCGTCGCAGGATGAAACTTTTGCCGCACGCATCTCAGCGCTGGCTGAACAGGGGAAGTGATCGTGGTTGACATGCGTGTCATCGCGATCACCAACCAAAAGGGTGGTGTCGGTAAGACTACGGTGGCGATGAACCTCGCCGCTGGGCTGGCGCGGCGGGCATCAGTAGTAGTGGTCGATCTTGACCCGCAGTCCTCGGCCACGCAATGGGCGACGGCCGGCACTAAGGCCTTTCCTGCTACGGTCAAGCAGCTTCGGCTAGGCGTTGTCCTGCCTGATTTGCGCAAGGAATTCCGCGCCTTCGACTATATCGTGCTTGACTGCCCGCCATCGGTCGACACCCGCGCCGCTATGTTTGCGCTCCTGACTTGTGATATCGCGCTGATTCCGATCCTGCCTTCGCCTGTGGACCTGTGGGCCAGCTTGCGCTTGCCGCAGGAGATCGACGAGGTGCGCAAACGCTGTTCAAATCTGCGAGCCTTTCTGCTACTCAATCAAATTGAAGCGCGCAGCGCGCTATCGGCGGCGATGCAAGAAGCTCTGGCTGAGTTCGGACTGCCAGTGCTGCAAACCTCGGTACGTCGGCGTAGCATCTACAAAACGGCTGCGCTCGAAGGCGTATCTGTGTTTCAAATGGGTGCGCGCGGGCAGGCTGCCGCCGCAGAAATTGAAGCCATCATTCAGGAGATTGTTACATCATGACCAACATAAAAGACAAGCTTACCAGCAGTGTGCGCCAGGCAAAGTCTACCACGCCTACCAAGGCTGTTGCGCCGCGTGTGGCAGCTGAAGACACCAAGCAAACAAATATACAAGCCAAGCCGGTTCGCCAAACTGCTGAGCCGGTTTCGAGCGCTCAGGCGCTTTTTCCCGATCGCGTGTGGCCGGACTAAACCCGGTCGAACCGAAGAATTCTGGATATCATTATGAGTAACGAAAACCTGACGCGAACCTATATGCCCCGGTGGAATGCATCCTACCGTTCCACGACTTCAACCCAGGAGGCGCAAGCGATGTCGTTGCCGGCAACGGCCGTCGTTGCGCCGACATCGAGTTCACTCGACAGCTATCGTGTGACCCGCGAACCGTACTATCGCGCCACCGGCGATGAAGTTGCGCTGTACGAGGCAGCGTACTCGGTGCGTATGCCCATGATGCTCAAAGGACCCACCGGCTGCGGCAAGACCCGTTTTGTCGAATACATGGCGTGGAAGCTCGGCAAACCGTTGATCACTGTGGCATGCAACGAAGACATGACTGCCTCCGACTTGGTCGGCCGCTTCTTGCTCGACACCAGCGGTACGCGCTGGCAGGACGGACCGCTGGCGCTGGCGGCGCGTTATGGTGCGATCTGCTATCTAGACGAGGTGGTCGAGGCACGGCAAGATACCACGGTTGTGATTCATCCACTGACCGATACGCGGCGCATTCTGCCATTGGAGAAAAAAGGTGAGATCATCGAGGCGCACCCCGATTTCCAAGTCGTTATCTCGTATAACCCGGGTTACCAGTCCCTGATGAAAGATCTCAAACAATCAACCAAGCAGCGTTTCGGCGCCTTAGATTTTAACTATCCGGAACATGAAGTTGAGGCCGAGATCATTGCGCATGAAAGCGGCGTGAGTATGGACGTGGCGAAAAACCTGGTGCATATTGCTGAGCGTGCGCGCAACCTGAAAGGACACGGGCTCGACGAAGGCATTTCTACCCGCATGCTGATCTATGCCGGCCGTTTGATCGCGCAGGGCGTGGCGCCGCTGGCAGCGTGCCGCGTCGCCCTGGTGCGACCGATCACCGACGACCCTGACATGCGCGATGCGCTTGATGCGGCTGTAACCACCTACTTCTGATGGGCGACATGGGTCTCGCATTATGGCTATTCATCTTGAAGAATTCCAGAGTTTGCTCGACGAGCTACCCGGCAGTGCGCAGGAACTGCTGCGCGCGTCTTGGAACGAGGCGGCGCGCGCACTCACGCCGCGTGGCTTAGATAACTACCTCAAAGGAGCGGTCGCGTTGCATCACCTCGGCCGTGGGGAGGACCTTGTGGTCGGTTTCATCCAATCCATGCCCGAGTTGGCGCGCGGAGTGGGTGAGGAAGTACTACCTGACCTAGTCAACTTCCTTCTTGGCATGGCATCCAAGACCTCGGGCCATGTGCTTGCGCTGATCGTCGGCACTGCGCCATTAGCGGCACAGCGCTTGAGCGATGCCGGCCTATTCGTCAGTTATCTGAAGGTGCTCGAGATCATGCTGGCCCAGGCACCTCGCGGCCTGCGACCGATGCTAGAAAACTTGGACCGTCTGCTTACCCAGCTCACTCTGGGCGGCTTGCGGCGCTGGGTGCAGTGGGGTGCACAGGCGTATCGCAGCGATTTAGACGGTCAGGTCGCGTACTTTTCTCTGCAAAGCGCCGACGCGCTGGCTGTGCTGCAGCAGGAGCGCAAGGGCACGCTGTTCGTCGACATTCAGCGTCGTTTGAACATCTATCAGCGCGCAATGTGGGGACGTGATTTTTTCCTGCGCCCTACTTCCGGCGATTACGAAAGCCGTGAAGAGTTGAAGCCCTACATTGAGCATTATGTCATTCATATTGCCGATGCCTACGACGATTACAAGCCACTGGGCCCCGATACGCCGCCCGAGCAATGCGTGCCGGCACTAGAGATCTACCGCGCCGCAGTTAACCATTGTGCTGCGCATCTGGTGTTCACTCAACAGCCGCTGTCCATGCAGATGTTGCATCCAGCGCAAATGGCGGTGATTGAGGTATTCGAAGATGCGCGGGTCGAGGAGCTGTCAATCCGGCAGTTTCCGAACATGCGCGAAGCTTGGCTGATGCTGCATCCGGTGTTCGATTACTCTCGTGAGCCGCAGAGCATCGGCGAACTGCTCGACCGCCTGGGCCGCGCCCTGCTTGAAGAGCAGAGCCACGATCCTCATCCGTGGGTGCGTAAGGCCGTGGTGGCGTTTCGCGCGCAGGCCGATCTTTCGACCAATCAGACAAGCTGGAACCTCGGCATAGACTTGTCGCACAAGCTGTTCGAGTTGCCGCTGCCCGAGTTCAACAACCGTACCGACCACCGCTTGAGCGCGATCTACCGAGACGACAACCGAGCGGTATGGCAGCTTGAAGAGTACGATGAGGCACAGGCATTGGAAGCTACTTGGCAGACGCGGCAGCAGGTACGCAAAAAAGTCAACCTGATGGAAATGGTCAACGAGGTGGATAACGAGTTTGCCGGTGATGACGCGCAGGAAGTCTGGGAACTGCCGACCGAATATCTGTTCGATGACGGCGTCAGCATCAACGAACTCGAAGGTCGACCACCGATTTCCGAGCCTTTCCATTATCCCGAGTGGGACTATAAGATTCAACTCGAACGCCCGAACTGGGTCACCGTGCTCGAACACCATCCACCCGTGGGCGAACTCGCAATTATCGAGAACATCATCATCGAAAATAAGCCAGTGATCTCACGGCTGAAATTCCTGATCGAATCGATGGTGCCACAAGGCATGCAGCGCATCAGGCACGTCGAGGACGGCGACGATCTCGATATCAACGCCGCAGTGCGCGCGATGATCGACATCCGCATGGGCCAACCACCGGACCCGCGCATCATGATGCGGTACAAGCGCACGCTGCGCGAGCTTGCAGTGATGGTACTGCTGGATATGTCCGAATCGTCCAACGACAAGGTGCGCGGACACGACTACACGATAATGGATCTCACCCGCGCAGCCACAGTGTTATTCGCCGACGCACTCGATCGCATCGGCGACCCATTTGCGATCCATGGCTTTTGCTCCGATGGACGGCACGACGTGCATTATCATCGTTTCAAAGATTTCGACCAGCCGTATGGTGACATCGCCAAGGCTCGCTTAGCCGGCATGAAGGGCCATTTTTCTACACGCATGGGCGCAGCGCTGCGTCACGCTGGATATTATCTGGCGCAGCAGCCCAAATCCAAGCGGGTAATTTTTGTCATCACCGACGGCGAACCGGCCGACAACGACGTGCACGACCCGCAATATCTGCGCTATGATACTAAACATGCAGTCGAAGAACTCGCGCGTAAGGGCATTACGGTGTATGCGTTATCCCTCGATCCGCATGCTGACCAATATGTGTCGCGTATTTTTGGAGCTAAGAACTTCACCGTCATTGACGAAGTCGAGCGCCTGCCGGAGAAATTGCCGATGCTCTACATGAGCCTCACACGTTAAGGGCGCCATGCAATGAAAATCAGCTTGCGTACCTTCGTATTTCTCGACGCACTGCAACCGCAGCTCGCATCTTATCTCGCCACCTCGTCGCAAGGCTTTCTGCCGGTGTCGGGCGACGCCTGCATGTGGATCGAAGTTGCTCCCGGCATGGCGGTCCATCACCTTTCAGATATCGCGCTGAAAAAAACCAATGTGCGCATGGGCGAGCAGGTGGTGGAGCGCGCGTTCGGATCGATGGAACTCCATTACCGTAATCAAAGCGAAGTGCTTGCCGCCGGAGATGCGGTCCTGCAGCAACTTGGCATTACAATGGAATCGCGGCTGCGCTGCAAAATCGCCTGGAACGAGATCATCCGCGCCATCACTCCTGATCACGCTACGCTGATCAATCGTCAGCTGCGCAAGGGCTCGATGCTGTTACCGGGAAAGAGCATGTTCATCCTAGAAGTAGAGCCAGCTGGATACATCATTTATGCCGCGAATGAAGCTGAAAAGGCTGCGCATGTCACATTGGTGGATGTCAAACCCTTCGGCAGCTTCGGCCGACTGACCATGATGGGGTCTGAGGCTGAGGCCGAGGCTGCGCAGCATGCCGCAGTAGCGGCGATAGAGCAACTGAACCAGCGCGCCGCCGCCCATCCCTGAGTCGGCGCGACGCTACCGAACCACCTATATAGTGTATATGTATTATGGAAATCGACTCAATCGCCAAGCGTCTGCTGTTTTGCACAGTGCGCGTGGACTCCGAACTCGAAGACGGCAGCGCTGGCTCGGGAACCGCGTTCATTATCACCCACAGTCATGCCAATGGCACGACGCCGTTCATCGTTACCAACCGGCATCTGGTCGAGGGAGTGCGCCGGGGTGGGCTGGTGTTCACGCAGGCGCGTGACGGCAAACCTGCGTTCGGCGAGCGTTTTCAACTCAACATCGACGACTTTACAGCAGCCTGGTTTTTCCACCCCGACCCCGAGGTCGACCTGGCCATCGTGCCGTTGCGCCCATTAGAGCGCGCTGCGCGGGAGCTGGGTATAGAGCTGTACTACCACGCCATCGACAGCGCCAGCATTCCCGATGCCGCCGCCACACGTGGCTTCGACGCACTTGAGGAAGTGCTATTCGTCGGCTATCCTAGCGGCATGTGGGATGTGGTCAACCTGATGCCTATTTTGCGCAGAGGTACCACTGCTACGCCGCTGGAACTCAATTTTGAGGGCCAGAAACAATTTTTGATCGATGCCGCAGTGTACCCGGGATCGAGCGGCAGTCCGGTATTTGTGGTGCGCGACGATCCGTTGCGCCCGCGCGGAGACGGCGCACGCTCGATTTGGTTTGCAGGCGTCGTCGCTGCAGTGTTTTTCCACGAAGAAACCAACCAGATCATCCCCGGCCCGGTGCCGGCGCACAATACGGGGCAATCGGTAGCTTCCGAGATGATCGACTTGGGCCTGGTGGTCAAGTCCGAGTCAGTGCGCGAAGTCATCGACGCTTTTGTGCAGCGCTGGCTTAGCTGATTAGAACTCGTTTCACCAATAGCAGCGTGTGCGAAAGATCTCATTAGGATGCAGCCAAGGTATCGTCGCGCCGCACAGCCGCATTACTGGAGCAAGTATAGAAAAGATTATCTATTCCGGATCAAACCGGATTCGCATGGCATCACTCAGCTCGATCACACACAGGTCCCAATGCTGATCAATGTAGGCGTTTCTTTCTTCAGTTCGTGGTCGAGCGGCGCCGCCTGGGCGAAAAAAGCATTGGCTGTCTTTAGAATCTCATTGGCACGGCGCAGCTCCTTGATCTCACGCTCCATGGCTTTGATACGTTCACGTTCACCGGATGTTACACCGTCACGCTACATCACTACGCTTGACCCAATCCAGCAATGTAGATGGCACACAGCCAATCCTGGGTGGAATCGATTCAACCGCTGCCTACAGTGAGGAATATTCCTGACGATGCTCCTGCACCAACCGGACTGCCCGTTCTTTTACTTCCAGGGAAAGCTGATTTTGTTTATTCATGGCTCTATTCTCTCAAAGGTTAGAGCATCCTCAAAACCCGAGGTGATTCAGGATGATAACCAGATATACCAGTATATTGGTGTAGTTTGCTCATGAAATCATGGCCAAGAAGATACCGTTCAATCAGAACGGATGTGCTGACAGCTTCTTATCGTGACGATAGAGTGGGATTACAAGATTCGGTTAGAACGACTTGAATGGTCAACGATTCAGGAAAAACGTCCAAAGCCAGGAGATATTCAGGTTATTGACGACATTGCTACTCAGTATAAAAAGGAAATTCATCGCATGAAATTCTTGCTTGATGCGATGCAACCTCAAGGTGTACAACGTATTTGCAAGCTGGAGGATGGGGATGAAATCGATATTAATGCAGCGATTTCTTTGTTCACCGATATACGTATGGGATAGCATCCAGATCCGTGCGTCATGATGCGTGCCGTGGTAAAGTGCGTGATATATCAGTATTAGTATTGCTAGATTTGTCGGAATCCACTAACAACAAGGTGAATGGTCATGAATATTCCGTACTGGATTTGACTAGACAGGCAACCGTGCTATTGGCAGGTGCCATTAACCGGTCGGGGGATCCTTTCGCAATCCATGGTTTTTGTTCGGATGGCCGACATGATGTTCAGTATTACCGTTTCAAGGATTTTGATCAGCCATACGATCAAATTCCCAAGATGCGGATTGCCGGCATGACCGGCCAGCTATCTACCCGTATGGGAGCGGCTATACACCACGCGAGCTATTTCTTAAAAATGCAGCACTCTGCCAAGAAGTTACTGTTCGTTATTACTGATGGTGAACTGGCGGACGTCGATGTGCGTGCCCCGCAATATCTGCGGTTCGATACCAAAAAGGCAGTAGAGGAAGCAGGGCGTTCTGGGATATTAGCCTTTTGCATGAGCCTTGATTCGCATGCTGATCAATATGTATCCAGAATATTTGGGATGCGCAACTATATGGTAGTGGATCATGTTATACGGTTGCCGGAGAGGCTGCCTATGTTGTATGCGGGATTGACTCGTTAATCTGACTGAGGATAGTTTATGAGAGAGAAAGGTTACTCGGGAGTGGATCAGGATGCAGCTGGAGGACTGACTCCCTTGGGGCGTATCGTAATTGATGCGTGGGTTTTTGGTATATTGCCCGAGAGTGAAACCTGTACGGGATGGAATATGTCTCGGATGCAGGTTCTTTATGAAGAAGTTTACGCTGCATGGGAGCCTTACTCACATCTTCCCAGCCTCTTGCCGCCAGAATTGCAGCAGCGACATTCTGTTTTATATGAACAGAGAATAGCTATTGCAAGGAATAGCGGATGGGATACGGATCTTAGTGATGAATCTTGATCGGGTTATTGGGTATGTTCTGCGGGAGGAAGGCATTGGAGTTTTTCTGAAACCGAGCCCTTTTACTCGTGATGTCTGCTAGAAATATTCCAGGGATACACTGTTTTTTATCTCTTTGTATCTATCAAGTATTGATTTTGAACAGATACCGTGAGTGTTGTATAACCTTTATCGTTTGGAAACGATTCAGTAAATGGCCAAATTGTGCAATTTTTTGTTCGATTTGGGCGACTGAAATTTCAGGGAAACGATGGTTGTGATAAGAAAGCCGGTTTGGTCCCGGGCGGCGCATATATAACTGGGTTAATGTTGTTTTCAGATTGGCAAGCGCCCAACCCACCATGTATTTTGCAATAGAGCTTGCTGCTGGCTGAGATCGAGCATAGCCACTGTCCTCCAGTACATCCACGATACGCTCGCATGCCAGGCGATCTTGTTGTGCTGTCAAATAATAATCAATAAGTTTCTTGCGTTCTTCTCCATCTGCAACACCCAATTCACCACGCAAAATCCGGGATAAGGTCTCTTCAAGTTCGTCGAAGTTAAACGACGGATAACTAAGTTTGGTAGGCAATCCCTGGAAATCATAGTCGTAGTATTATTCATTGAAAGCAGCCAGATAAGAAATGGCAGGTACACCTAGGGCATAAGCTTCTAGTCCGGTTGTACAGCCATTGTGTATCATTGTTTTCGAAGCCAGAAGCCAGGGGATGACATTACCTTTATTTGCAACCTTTACCCGGCGACATTGGGCAGCAATATTGTGATAAACCTGTAAATTTTCACTTGGGTGAGGGCGGACAACAATAGTTACATCAGGAAAAGCGCGCTCCAATGCTGGGATAAGCTGCTTGAAACTCTCCAGTATGGCTTTCTTGTGGTGCCACAACCCTTCGGCAAATTCGTCACTTAAGCCGATCCCACCCTGTCCGCGCCGGGATGTTTTTTCTCCATTTTTACCCGAAATGAACATTCCGATACTGGGGATAAAAGGATTAACACTGGAAAAATTGGTATTGATCAGGATAAAGTTGCCATAAGTTTCACGTAAGTGCTCTACCTTTGCTGAAAAATAGGCGCGTATTTCTGGTCGCAAGATGTCGCCTCGCGGATTCCCGGTTATGTGAATGGGTAAATTTTCCGGAAGTTGCGGATATTGTTTGATGAGATCAGAATTCTCCTGACCCCAGGCAAAGAAATGAGAAACATTTTTCATCGTAACGGGAGATAACCGTAGCGAGAAATAGGTATCTGCCGGAGGATGAACCAGTGCTTCCTCTTCCCAAGCAACAATTTCGTGGCCAAGCATGCGAAGGATCCGGAATATGGAATTACTCAACCTGCGCATACTTTTTGCAAGATATATGCCGCGTGGTAGCGAAGCAACTTCAAAATGAATGTAGGCACGAGAACCGATAACAACCGGGAATCCGCGTTCGGCAGCCACGCAAGATAACAGGAGTTTTGCATCCAGTTCACGAACCTGGTTCTCAACAGGTATGATCAGTGTCGACGCGGTAGTAGCCATGTTCCGAAGTTTCTATTAAAAAACCATTATTTAATAATCATACATTAGTCGCGCGCCTAATGTTTTTATGTCATCTGCCTTTTGTTCAAGCACATGCCAGGGATGATGCAGCAACCGCTGCGGCACATAGTAAAATACGCAACTGACAAGTTGTAGTTTTATATGCTTGACGGCATGAATATATATTTTAGGAATACTTTCTCACTGTAAATATTCCCTGCTTTTATCACTAAGCGTTATCTGTAGAAACTTTGGGTCGGAACTTGATTATTTTTGCCGGGTTGTGAGGGGTTTGTTTTGCCATCATTGCATACAAAGCAAGTGGAAATTCTCTTTGCAGGCGGCGCATAACCGCTGTTTGATCTTCCTGATAATAAACTGCTTCATATTCAATGGGTTGATCAAGTGATTCACGTTCATGTGAATGGAAATTTTGCCAAGCAATATCTACCCAGCATTTGCGCTGGCCATCAATAAATACAAATTCCTCACGATCAATAATAGCTAAATATTGCATACTTCGGATAGGTATGAATAGATTTTTTGCTCCGCAGCGAGCAAATAACTGGATAGCCAGGTTATAGGTGGTTGCTGGTAACGTCCTTTTTTCCCGTTTGATTTCAGGATCGCGATAACAAGTGATTTCCATTTCCAATATCCTCAATTAAATAGTTAATCGTCACCTAATTAATTTAGGGATGGTGACAATTCTTCAGCGGATATCGTGGAATTCCTAAATATGCCGGACAAAAATCCGCGTTTACTTTTTGAGTTTTAACCCCTTATCTGTTTGTTTTGCAGAAGATAATCAGGTGGGAGATTCTTCTACTAAAACCTTAATAGTCAATGTCAATGCCTTTAACAATTATCAGATCTTCAAAAAATTGTATCGCGATTTCAGATTGTTTTGGCAGAGACTTGTTTTGGCAGAGACTTGTTTTGGAAGGAATCATTTAAACGCAAGCGCCAAACCTTATATTGTGCAAATCACGTATGAAAGATTTGGCGTGCTGTGGCGTTGACGACATTTTTGCTGCTTTCACGACTTGCAAGGCATATTTGATTTACTCAGGAACCTGATAACGATACTGTGGATCATGTCAACATTGCGTCTGGTAGTAAACTGTGATTTTCGGGTCGAGTTGCAAGCTTATTTGGTCGGGGTGAGAGGATTTGAACCTCCGGCTCCTGCGTCCCGAACGCAGTACTCTACCAGGCTGAGCTACACCCCGAATGAAATAGTTTATCGAAAACAGCACTAGCAAGGAAATATTTAGGATTTCCAGTGATAATTGCTGAAGCTGGCAATTCTGGTAAAAATTAGTAATTTCTCGAAACAGCGAACTCCGCCAATTCTAGCAAACATTGTTTATAGATAGAATCACGGAGCGTAGAGATTACGGAAGTGGCCATGTTGGCTTCTTTCTGCGCGCATTGCTTTGCGTAATCCAGCGCACCAGTTTTCTGGATGATTTCGAGTACTGGTCCAAACCCGTCTTTTCCACCAGATTCAATAGCATGACGGACCGTATTTGCTTGGTCGGTCGTGCCAGCCCGCATGGCGAAGATCAGTGGCAGAGTCGGCTTTCCTTCTGCCAGATCGTCACCCAGATTTTTACCAGTGTCATGATCATTACCCGAATAATCCAGCAAATCATCCACCAGCTGGAATGCTGTGCCCAGATGCATGCCATAAGCAGCCAGTGCTTCTTCTTCAGCCGGAGTGGCTCCGCCCAGTATCGCTCCCAGCCGGCCAGCAGCTTCAAAAAGCTTGGCGGTTTTGAAACGGATAACCTGCAGGTAATTTTCCTCTTCAACGTCTGGGTCACGGCAGTTAAGTAATTGCAGTACCTCACCCTCGGCAATGGTGTTGGTTGCGTCGGCCAGCACCTCCATAACTCGCATGTTATCGACTTCCACCATCATCTGGAAAGCACGCGAGTACAGAAAATCACCCACCAACACACTGGCAGCGTTGCCAAATAAAGCATTGGCTGTGGCCTGATTGCGGCGCAGTTGGGATTCATCCACTACGTCATCGTGTAATAGTGTTGCGGTATGGATAAATTCGACAACAGCAGCGAGATTATAGTGATGCGTACCCTTGTAATCGTATAACCCTGCGGCAAGGATGACTAATGCTGGCCGTAACCTTTTTCCGCCGCTATGGATGATGTATTCGCTGACCTGTCGAACAAGAACAACTTGAGAATGAAGCTTTTGCTGGATAACGTTATCCACCTCGCCCATATCTTTGGCGATAACGTTTCTGATTGACTCGATTGACACAATGACTCCCTGAAGAAACCGCTATGGTAGAAATGTCCCTGCCCGGGTGTCAAGGATTCCTGCAGGCAAAACAGCCGAGATACATATTGTGCGGCGTATCGCCATGGAACTTCCATTGATTGGGGCGGTATAACTTCCGTTATAATTAGCCAATTTTGAATTGGCGTCATCAGGATATTTTTCATGCAACTTTTTGCCTTTGGTGTTAACCATCATACTGCACCTTTAGATATACGCGAACATGTGGCTTTTACGGAAGAGTCGATGCAACATGCGCTTCATGATCTGGTGGGTCACCAGCTGGTTAAAGAAGCGGCTATAATCTCAACGTGCAATCGTACTGAAATATACTGCAATACTGATACACCCGATAAAGCTGTCGGGTGGCTAGCTGATTTTCATCATCTCCATTCTGGAGATCTTGAGCCCTACCTTTACAAATTGTTGCGGGAGCAGGCTGTAAAGCATGCATTTCGCGTTGCCAGCGGACTGGATTCCATGGTGTTGGGTGAGGCACAGATACTGGGGCAGATGAAGAACGCAGTGAAATCAGCTGAACAAGCGGGAACGCTGGGATTGTTATTACATAAAATGTTTCAGCATACATTTTTTGTAGCGAAGGAAGTGCGTACCTCTACAGAAATAGGTGCCTGTTCAGTTTCAATGGCTGCTGCTGCTGCACGTCTTGCCGAAAGAATTTTTGGCAATATTAGTGAACAAAAAGTGCTGTTTATCGGTGCCGGCGAAATGATTGAGTTGTGCGCTGCTCATTTCGTTGCCAAACGCCCCGTGCATGTAACGGTTGCAAATCGTACTGTAGAGCGAGCGGAAGCGCTGTCGCGACGTTTTAATGCGCACCCCATCTCTTTGGGTGAATTGCCGGATCAACTGGCATTGCATGACATTGTTGTCACCTCAACGGCAAGCCCGCTGCCGATACTTGGCAAAGGAATGCTGGAACGAGCCATCAAGTTGCGCAAGCATCGCCCGATTTTCATTGTTGATCTGGCTGTGCCACGAGATGTTGAGCCGGAAGTAGCTGAGCTGGATGATGTATTTCTATATTATGTGGATGATTTGGCTGATATTGTCAGGGAAGGACTGGATAGTCGTCAGGGGGCAGTAACTCAGGCAGAAACAATTATTGATTCAAATGTTATGGACTTTATGCATTGGGTCGCCACACGGCGGTCTGTTCCAACTATTCGCGCACTGCGCGACCAGGCCGAGCAATTTCGTCAGCATGAGCTGAGCCGCGCCCATAAATTACTGGCGAAGGGGGAAGATCCTGTAAAAGTGCTGGAATCACTTAGTAGTGGATTGACCAATAAATTTCTCCATTCTCCTTCTTCCGCTCTCAACCAGGTATCCAATGATGAGCGTGAGCAACTTGTTGAGCTTGTCAATCGGTTGTATCAGTTGCGTTATCCACGATGAATAAGGGAATTGTGGATCAGCTTACCCGGCTGAGTATACGACTGGAGGAATTGGACAAGCTGTTGAGCAATGAAAAGATCACGGCTGATCTGGATAATTATCGGAAACTTTCTCGTGAACGATCTGAAATTGAGCCGGTAACCAGGTTTTATCATACTTACCAGCAGGTTGAGCAAGATTTGGCTACCGCTATGGAAATGAGTGTGGATCCGCAATTCCGGGATTTTGCTGAAGCCGAGATTGATGCAGATAAGCAGAAGCTGGCGGATATTGAAACCGAGATACTCAAGCAGCTGTTGCCCAGGGATCCGAATGATGAGCGCAACATTTTCCTGGAAATACGGGCCGGTACGGGAGGGGATGAATCTGCTCTGTTTGCAGGTGACTTGTTTCGCATGTATAGCCGCTATGCGGAGCGTGAGGGATGGCAAGTAGAAATTGTTTCCCAGAATCCTTCTGAAGTGGGCGGATACAAGGAGATTATTGCCCGGATTATTGGCCACGGTGCCTATTCTAGACTTAAATTTGAATCGGGTGCACATCGGGTGCAGCGTGTTCCGGCGACTGAAACACAGGGGCGTGTGCATACTTCAACCTGTACTGTTGCTGTGCTTCCGGAAGCAGATGAAATTTCTGGCGTAACTCTGAATCCGGCTGATTTAAGAATCGATACATTCCGCGCTTCCGGCGCGGGCGGGCAGCATATTAATAAAACAGATTCGGCTGTACGGATTACCCATTTGCCGACAGGAATTGTGGCTGAGTGTCAGGAAGGGCGTTCCCAGCATAAGAATAAGGCACAGGCAATGAGTGTGTTGATTTCCCGTATTCTCGACAAGCAGGTGCGTGCGCAACAGGCTGAACAGGCAGCTGCCAGGAAATCGCTGGTTGGCAGCGGTGAACGTTCAGAGCGGATCCGGACCTATAATTTTCCACAAGGGAGAATTACTGATCACAGAATTAACCTGACACTCTATAAAATAGAGCAGATTATGGACGGTGAGTTAGATGAATTATGCTCTACTTTGGCAGCCGAACATCAGGCCGCACAGCTGGCTGCCATGATCGAAAGATGATAGGAAATATGCTTTCCTCGGAACAACAGCAAGGTATAAACACGCCCGCTACAATTGGTGAACTCTTGCAGAATGCAGCAAGTGTTGTAGATCGGATTGATGCGCGTTGGCTATTGCAAAGTGTACTGAACGTGGATGCGGCTTTTCTGATTACACATGCAGAATTGTTACTCGGTATGGAGCAGATTGTACATTTCCAGCAATTGCTTGCGAGGCGCATGGCGGGGGAACCTGTTGCATATCTGACGGGCGAAAGAGGGTTTTACGATCTGGTTTTTGACGTGACGCCAGATGTTTTGATTCCTCGCCCCGAAACGGAACTATTAGTGGAAATGGCATTGTCTAAAATTCCACCAGATCGGTGCTGTAACATTCTTGATTTGGGCACCGGAAGCGGTGCTATTGCCATTACAATCGCCAGACATCGTCCTGATGTTTATGTGACAGCAGTTGATCTTTCTCCTCTGGCACTGGCAGTGGCGCGCAGAAATGCTAAAAGATGTTCTGTAGAAAATGTGGTATTTATTAAAGCAGACTGGTTTTCGGGTTTTATCAGTGAAAAGTTTGATGTGATTGTGGCTAATCCGCCTTATATAGTCGAGGGAGATCCGCATCTTGAAGCCGATGGCCTGCGTTTTGAACCCACTATCGCACTGGTGGCCCAGAATAACGGCCTGGATTGTATTCGTAGAATAGTTGATCAGGCTCCGGATTATCTGGAACATTCCGGATGGTTAATGCTTG
Source organism: Nitrosomonas sp. TNE100 (assembly GCF_055387135.1). NCBI lineage: Bacteria > Pseudomonadati > Pseudomonadota > Betaproteobacteria > Nitrosomonadales > Nitrosomonadaceae > Nitrosomonas > Nitrosomonas sp. TNE100. The sequence goes on from NZ_AP040997.1 coordinate 745,212, forward strand.
AACATGGATACGACCAGGCTGATGTCTGCCGCAGATTGCTGGATAAAACCGGTTTTTCCCATATATTCACCAGATCAGATCTTGCTGGGATAGATAGGGTAACGGGGGGACAGTATGGATTGGTTCCGGCATAGAAGTTTATATCACCATCTGGAAATTATTCTGGATATAAAGATTCAAACAGGATGAGTAGTATTAACCAAGGTTTTGTATAAATTTGTTCCAGTTGAAGTGTTTGCTGTTCAGGAAACAAGTAGCTGCTTTATAAATTTAAAGAGGAAATTAAATATGGATATCGCTGATTCTATTGAGCAACAGGTATCAACGCACCCGGTGGTTTTATATATGAAAGGTACTCCACAGCAGCCACAATGCGGTTTTTCCGCTAATGCTGTACAAATATTGAGTGCTTGTGGCGTTGAGGATTTTTTCGCTGTAAATGTATTGGCTGATCCGGAAATACGACAGGGTATCAAGGATTATTCCAGCTGGCCCACCATCCCTCAGCTGTATGTCAACGGGGAGTTTGTTGGTGGATCGGATATCATGGCTGAGATGTTTCAGAATGGTGAACTGAAAAAACTGCTGGAAAAGTAAATTCGATTGCTTGTGAATTTCTAACTGATTGCTGCAGCGATTACCCAGTAGCGTGCAAATTTTCCGATAGCAATAAAAAATGCTGCGGAGGCCCAGTTGATCCGCAGCCATCCGGCAGCCACACATAATATGTCGCCGATGAGTGGCAACCAGGACAGGAATAGTATGGGTGCTCCACGGCGACGTGTCCATTCCAGCCCATGAACATGGCGGCCAAGCTTTTTTGACAAAGCCTGCTCATCGGGCAGAAAACGACCAATCACGTAAGAACTCAGTCCTCCTAATGTATTTCCCAGCGTGGCAACATTCAGCGCTGGCCAGAACAGATCCGGGTAGGCGATCAATACCCCGACAAGCACAGCCTCGGATCCTCCGGGTAATAACGTTGCGGCAAGAAAACTGCTGGTAAAAAGTGCTAACAAGCTGGCGCTTTCATCCATATAGACAGTAGTGTGGTTTCTTTGTAACAGATGGTTGATCTGAAGGCATTACAGTAAATATCTGCAAGCTACATACTTACTATTGCATCAGTTTACCATCGCGGTTGCCGTTATTCTTCACTGGTGACAAATACTGATGCTGTTAAAAACGTCCTTCAGCGCGGGGGAAGATAAGAATGCTTTAGATGTCGTCATTAGGTTAAGTGGCAGTTAATTTATTATGTTCTTAGCTGCTCTTCCATGCCACGTATTCTAGTTGCATAATTGTATATACTTGATAGTAAGAGTTGAGGGACTGCAAGCCGCCGATACCGGCCAGGGGAAAATGAAAAATTTTGACTTGATGAGATTAAATATTTACTGATAAGACATTCTCACGTGAGTAATAATGAACAGGATGCACACTTTTACCCTTGAAATTGCAGTGACTTCAATAACGGAGTTGATCTATGCTGATCTATGATGCTCATAGCCCTGCGCCACGCTGTCTGCGAATGTTTTTGTTGGAAAAGCGATTACAGTTACCGGCAGTAACAATTGATGTCATGACAGGAGAAAATCGTCAGTCAACGTATCTGGCTATTAATCCGACGGGCCAGACCCCGGCTTTGCGTTTGGATGACGGCAGTATGCTTACGGAGGCTGTTGCTATTGCAGAATACCTTGAAGAGCGCTACCCCTCACCCAGTTTGGTCGGAAACTCACCCGAGCAGCGTGCACAAACCCGTCAATGGTGGCGGCGAGTAGAGCTTAATATCACTGAATTCATACACAATGCCTACCATTATGCTGAAGGATTGGCTCGGTTTGAATCGCGCATTCCAGTCGTGCCTGAAGCAGCTGATGGAATGAAGCGCGTGGCGCAGGATCGTTTGAACTGGTTGGATGGTATGTTCGGAACAGGTCCATATCTATGTGGTGAACGCTTTACTGCGGCTGATATCTGGCTGTATGTGTGGCTGGACTTTGGTCAGTCGGTCAACCAGCCGTTTGATCGCAACCTGCCGAATATAAACCCGTGGTTCGAACGTATCGCGGCGCGGCCCAGTGCTGAGCTTAGTAAGGCATTATTGAAGACATAGAGCAGCACCTCTATGTGCTGTATTTTTCAGGTTTAGAGGATGCAGTGCAGGAAATGTGAAACCTGACCTGAATGGGTAGCTGGTCAAGTGCAAGCAAAATGTCGCCGCATATTGTAACTGCAAAACTGGTTTAAGTTTCGGCCCGTATTACATTTGATTTATTTTTGTAATGTAATACAAACCGAACTGGGTTGCTCGTTGTTTCTCCCGGAGCAGTGAGTAAAAGTGTGTAGTAATGTGTGTTTGTTTTTTTATTAAGGAGACGAGTGGTATGGATAAGAAAAGAATGGTATCAATGCTGGTATTGGTAGGTGCTTGTGCAGGTTTGTCCGCTTGTGCGACGACAGGTGATGTTGATGCACTCAGATCCCGTGTGGATGCACTGGAATCCAATGTGTCTGCAGTACAGTCAGATGCAGCGGCTGCCAGGGCAACTGCTAACGATGCAGTAAATATTGCGAATCAGGCAATGGATAAGGCTAACGAAGCCAATGCACGCTCGATTGATACTGAGACAAAAATTGATCGCATGTTTAAACGTGCAATGCACAAATAAAGTAATTGTTTTGTAATTACCTCGGGTTTTGCTTGTTCATTTGTGATATTGGCTCTTACGCTTATCCATGTGAAACAAAGTAAGGCCCGAGGTGATTCTGGTGTCTGTTTCGGTTAGCAGATTCTTGAAAAGATTACAGTATTGCTGACGCTTGTAAGAATTCAGGAGTACTTCAGAGTTATCTATAGCTGGCAGTGATACCACTCGTGTCAAGGGTATCTATCTCACATTGTATTCGCCCAAAATATTCGGAAGCAGTTTGTGGCTACTTGAAAAACGAATGTTCAATATTAACAATATGCTTTACCACAGAAAGGTCAGGAAATGAGTGGGCGGGAACAATACGAGATGCACAAAGACCATATCCGATCAAATGGACTGGATAAGGTTATAAATTTTCAAGAAAACATCGACTACAAAGATAGCGCGTTTGATGCTGTCTCTGGGAAATAAAAAATCCCATTCCCGCCAAAAACTGATGATTTAGTTCGCTTGCACAAGTTAATCAGGCATAGAAGGCCCTTTACAGTCCTTGAATTTGGGCTTGGGTATTCAACTGTGATCATGGCGGATGCTTTGGAGAAAAATCAGAAAAAATGGGAAAATCGGCGTAAGAAACCTGATATACGGAACAGATTTATGTTTCAGTTATTTGTGGTGGATGCTTCCAGTGAATGGATTCAAAATGTAGAAGACCGGTTTCCAGCGCATTTGCTTTCACGTGTGCATTTCCAGCATAGCAATGTTGAAATAGGTACATTTAATGGCCAGCTCTGTCATTATTATAAGAATCTGCCTGACGTTATCGCTGAATTTATTTACCTTGATGGGCCATCCCCCAAAGATGTACAAGGAAGTATTAATGGCTTGAGCTTCAATTGCGACGAACGAACAGTGATATCTGGTGACCTGCTGCTAATGGAATCAACTTTTCTTCCCGGTACACATTCATTCTTGTTGATGGGAGAATCAATAACACACGGTTTCTCCAGAGAAATTTTACAAGAAACTATGATGTGAAGTATGACAAAGAGGGGGATATCACTACGTTTGAATTATTGGAAGAAAGGCTGGGCAGATACAACTTATTAGGATTGGATTTTTTTAATAGCCTGCTGGATCTGATGTTGGCCTGATATATTCACTTTTTAACCTGTCCCAGCAGCGTGCAAAGGACTCAAAAATAGCAGGATTGCTGGAAATGGCAGCAATCTCATGATTCAACCAGAACGATGGCTTGGTCCAATTAAAGCTCCCGAAGATTGACCAGGCACAATTGCCATCCTCAACCAGTACAAATTTGAGGTGCATGGGCAGGGAGTCGGAATGCCGGATGCGTTTAAAACGGACTCCGGCGCTGGTTAATTGCTGCTCCACCTGTGGAGTGACGCGCCTGAGCGTCGATTCTGCCAATATTTCCAGGTCAACGCCCTGCCTTGCCAGCTTGGTCATAATATCAACTGCGCGACCCATCCTTATATGCGAAGCCGCAACCCGAACACGGCCGCTGTTAACATTATGCAGGAATCGCACGATAGGATGAGTATCGACCCGGGGCCAGAAATAGATATCGGTGTCTGCGCTGTGGATACTACTGCTTATGCTCTTGGTAAAACGATAGAAAAGCCCTGGTGGTGACTGGTGTAGCTGTCGTGCATGCTCGGTCAGTTTCTCGACCAGTGTTGGATCCCTAAATCCAACTAAAACGTTATAACCACGATCCTGATCACCGATTTCTAGAATGATATTGGGATCGTCTTCCGAACCGTTTCCGGACGGATTGAATGAACCGATAAAGGCAACCGGTTCAGGGTGTGAAAAACAGTATAGTTTCTCATGCAGCTGGGGTTTCCATGGTTTTGTCGCAGGCGATGGCAACCCGGGGATGGTAATAACGCGTAGTGCATTGCCTATTCCATCTGGCCCTGAGAGCAGGGTAATTACTTCGTCGTTAGCATAGGGAATACGCGGCCTGCCTTCCAGGCTTAGTGTGACACGGACACCACGTTGATGCGCCCGAATGAGTGCTTTCGCCAGACAGATATCACGGAAATAATACGTCACCCAATCAATGGTTCCCCCAGCAGGGACGGCAGCAATTCGGGCTTCCAGCAAATTGCGCAGCTGGCCAACAGGCTGGTTTGGGCCACCAAAATGGACTTCAGGAGAAGAAATTGCTCTGGCTTGTGGTGCCAGAGCTTTGTTCAATGAAATCCACATAACGCTTTAATCTGACCCCATACTGAGTGGGATTCCTTTTGTTTATCTGTTTCGCCAGCTTCTTCTGTTTTCATCCGCCTGGCCTGCTCTTCCAGCAGAGCGACGTAACGCGGCAAAACATCGGCGCCCCCAACGTGCAGCATTTCATTAATGAAGCGCTGGCGATGTGCCTCGATATAAAAATTGTCACAGCCAGTGGTTAAGAATCTATCAATCAGTTTGTATACATCATCGCGGCATTTCAGTTCCGTTTCGGGCATGAAATGCGCGAGCGCAGATCGGCCGGCATGCAAATAATCAGCAGCCAGTACGGGTTTTTTGGCTTTGACCGCTTCAAATACCACTGAAGTGGCCAGGTCGATAATGACATTTGCCCAATTCATCAAGGAAATGGAATGAACACTGTCTTTCGCTATGCTGACGTTTGGAAGGTGGCGCAGGGAGGTGCTACCAGTCAGTGGTTGTCTCCAGCCGCCGCGTGTGTGCGGTTTGATTACCAGTTCTACCCCGGGGAATGCAGCAATCATATTCACAATGATATTAACCTCTTCCCAGAATGTGGTGAATTCACGCTTTCTCAAGAACATGACGATTCTAAGCCGGGTATCTGAGTTGGTACTTAGCTGGTGGGGAGGTGACAGCTTGGCCAGTTTATTCAGCCATTCGTCACAATAGCGCGGTGAACCCAGCACGGCGATTGCCTGATTGTTCAGAAATGGTCGGAAACGGATCGCACATAACTCATTCGGAACCACGAGTTTGTCAAATATTTTTGCATCCGCATACAGGGTATTCGGTTGTATAGCTCGTTCATGATAGCGTATCAGCTGGTTGGCATGAGGGCTGTCGCCATGTGGTAGCGATACCGCACCGAGCCCCTTTGTTTTCGCCATTGTAACAATGGTTTCGATCCACTCGATGGGGATGGGCGAGACGCTAGTGACCCAATCAAACACAATCACACCTTCATCGGTATCAGTAAAAGTGCGTTTCAATAGCTGTTTAGCCGTACTTTGCCAGATCGGATCGCGCTTTCGGGCATCATATTTCCTGGCCAGCACTTCTGCGAGTTTACCAATCAGGAAGATACGTCTTACGCCTCTGATCAGCAAGAATGTCTGTAGACGCCATTGCAAAAACTCCAACGGGGAGAGTAGTTCCCGGATATGCGCTATGCGAACATGGTCGAGGCTACCTAAATATTTAATGCGGTAATCATTCAGGAATTTTTCATGTCCCAGCAGAACCACATCTCCATGATGACCTGATTCAGACCATTTTGAAACAACTGGAGTAATATGATCTATATCGTTGTAGTGACGAAGAAAAAATAGGGCTTTCATAATGAATTATTGCTGAACGCTGGCGGGCGTAAGCAAGTAAAATTTCGTCATTGGTAAATTTATAATCAGAGCAGAGACTGATGTTTAGTCCCACTTTGTGTGGTGGTATGGATTAATGGTTACCTTGAAAACCCCTGTTTTTGAAAATATATTGCTCGTAAAATCAATGTGTTACATACAAATCTTTTCGGAATTTATAGGTTTTTCGAGGTGCCCTAATGATAAATTGCTCTGGTTCATTTTGCCAGCATTTAATGATGTGTTCATAAGATGTGAATCCTAGCAGGACTAAATAGCTACGTTTGGCGATTTGTATTGTCACAAATACTCCCGGGATTTCGCACACTCACCTGGGTGGAAGGTTTACCCACATAGACGCTGTCGCACAGCAAATTTTGTACCTACTGCTGCTCCTGTTTGCAACGACGCAGCGCCAGCAAAGCCCCCGGCCTATCAACTCAGCCGTACTATACGTCTGGGACAGGTCTTCTTGCACGCACTCTCCGGCAACGACTTGCTAATTGCAAATCGTTCAGGATCAATATCGCTCGGATAACTTTTTCTCATGCCCTAAGCTCCTCACATTTCCAGAGACTTTCAACGGTTTCTTAGCCGTTGAGGTTTACCTGGATTGATATTCAGCGCTTGCGGCGACGAGAGGGTGATGATGGCTGTTTAGAAAAACTGTCCAGAAAATCATCCAGCATCTGCAACTCATCAAACTCGTCGGGCTCGTTATCCACCTGATAATGCTTGATAAAAGCAGCAAGCTGTTTGCCATCCTGAAACGCAACCAGATCAATATCAACCTGCCGCAAATTCATCTCCAAACGTGCAACTTCAGCATCTACCGCTTTATCCACACGATCCGGCTTAAGTTTTGGGGTCAACGGTACCAGCGCCCGATAAGGAGCCAATAACGATGCCAGTTCCGCCTTGAGCTTCGCCTGTTGTTCACGTAACACCTGGATATAATGGTCAATCTGTTCAACCGGCAAGTTGGTAAGATAGTCGGTATCAATTTGTTCAATTTCAAGTTGAATATTCAATAGTTCAAGCAAATCGCCTTTATCATAAGCTTGATTGACGCGCTGCATCAGGACGGTTTTTTCATCTGCTGTCAGATTGGCGCTTGTGCGATCAGGATGCAGGCTGCTGGCCAGTTTACGATAGACTTCACGCACTGACTGGATGATCTCTTTTTTTGCCGCAGCACGCTTCTCTTCGGCGGCTGTCTGTTTGGCTGATTTTCGCCGGTGCGAGCTTTGTTTAGCTTCACTTCTGGTTTCTTCCTCCTGCTGTTTGCGCATGGCTTTTGCAAGCATTTCTTCCATGCTGCCATCCGTATCGTCATCATCCAGGTGCACACCAAACAGATTTTCAACTATATTTTGCGAGAATGCCTTATCAAGCTCAGTCTGTTCATCATAAGTGAGATCACTGTATCTATCGTACAGTGCCACAATGTCTTCATCGTGCTGTTCAAGCAATAATTCATGTGCCAGATCAAGCATGATGTCGCGCAACTTGGCACGCTGCTGTCTGCCGCGAACTACATCACGCTGATGAAATTGCGTATCAAACAGATGCAACATGGCGATACGTTTTTCACGCAACTGTGCAAGCAGGGGCATCAATTCACTACCTATGCGCTGATTGTAACGCCCGCCGTAAATGTGCCACTCTGCAACCTGGGTACGTTGCTCGTCAATTTGCTGGATCAAGCGCTGGAAAGCGGCTTGCTGTTTAGTTTGCGGTTTTGTGTGCACCACAACATCGGTAACAGTGAGTTCGTTGCTATTGACAGGATCGAGTAATGATTCCTGACGAGGGATACAGGGCATAGTAAAAATTCCAGAATATGGAAGTCAAAAAATTCATTCAACGCTATTTCCAACAAAATTTCCAGTTTTTTTCAGCATTAGCAAGGTGGTGAAAAGCATTGGTGACGTTGCGAATACCTCGGCATGAAGCAATCCAGTAGTTAAGAGGATGAAGGCACTGGATTGCTTCGCACCAATGTGCTCGCAAAGATGGTGTTTTTTGTGCTCTTCTCCAAATACAAGTGCCACCATACTCCACCCTGTGTTTGCAAGGTGGCTGCAGGCTGACGTGACAATCCAGCACTATTATCTCTGCACTGCAAGATTATTGCCTCGTACTGCTACGTTAGTAAAAACAGGATAAAGCAAATAATATCGCCACACACCATTCAAAAGGAGTTGTTTTTTGTACGTTCAAGTGCGCTGCGGATGCTATTCAGTGCCTGCCTGATCCGGTGGCGGGGAGCTCCAATATTCATGCGCATGAAGCCGCTGCCTTCCCTGCCATAGGAAATACCAGCGTTTAGCCCGATTCCAGCTTCAAATATGAAAAAGTGCTTGAGTTCATCATCAGTCATACCCAGCTCGCGACAATCAAGCCACAACAGGTAGGTTCCCTGTGAAGGAATCAGCCGGATTTGTGGCAAATACTCAGCCAGATAGTGCTGAACCATCTCACGCGAAGATTCCAGATAGGCCATCAGTGCATCCAGCCATTCACCGCCTGCACGATAAGCTGCTTCAAACGCCACTATGCTGAACGGATTGGCGGCACTGATATGCATTATCTCCAGTTGATCGCGAATGGCTGCCCGGTGTTGCGGATCAGGAATAATCAGTGCAGACAAATTGAGCCCCGGAATATTGAACGTTTTACTAGGTGCTACCGCAGTGATAATTGCTTCCGATGAATCTGCCAGGTCAGCCAATATGTGATGCTTGTTACCCGGATAAATCAGATCCGCATGGATTTCATCCGAGACAACAATCAGGTTATATTGCCTGCTAATGTCCAGCAGCTTTTCCAGTTCCGATCTGCTCCACACCCGGCCAACCGGATTATGCGGGGAACAAAATAACAGCATGCGCGCAGAAGCCGCCTGCCGGGCCAGATCAGCAAAATCCATACCGTAGCTCCCCTGTGCCTGTTGCAAGGCATTGTTCAGCAGCTTTCTGCCGGTTCTTTTGACCACCGAGAAAAACGGGTAATACACCGGCGGCTGAACTATGACAGCTTCACCCGGTTTACTCAACGCAAGAACAGATGCACTCAGCGAGGGTACTACACCCGGACAGAAAACGATCCATTCGCGTGCTATCTGCCAGCCATGACGTGATTTCAGCCAATAGATTAGTGATTCATACAGACTGTCAGGAAATTGTGTGTAGCCATAAACAGGGTGAGTGGCGCGCTTGACCAGCGCTTCGGTGACGGCAGGCGGAGCGGCAAAATCCATATCGGCCACCCACAGCGGTATGACATCCGGGCGATTGAACGTTATCTCACGGCCATCATATTTGGTGCTGAATGTCCCGTCCCGGCCGATTTCACGATCAAAATCGTAACTCAAGTGAGTTTCTCCCAGAGAGTCACTTCTGACAACGTATGTTGGAATTTACGTCGTGTTTCACGAATGACAAATGGTACCTGTTGCGGTTCTCCAAGCAAACGGAAATGGCTGCCGAGCATTTCTTTCAGTCCATCCAGCGTGGTGAAATTTTCACCATCGCGCTTGAAACCGCCCACCCAGTGCTCCCGTTTGGTGTGTTCCTCCAGCCAGGTATAAGGTGAGGCCAGCAACAACAACCCGCCCTGATTCAGCCGTTCATGCACCATGGTCAGGAATTTGGCAGGTTCATACAAACGATCAATTAGGTTGGCTGCCATAATCAGATCATAGCCAGTCAATATCGGCTTGAGATTACAGGCATCCCCCTGGAAGAACTCAACCTTGTGCCTGAGCTCTTTCAGGCCGAGCCCGGCAAGGGTGCATTCCCGGTAAGAAACCAGCTCCCCTTCATCTGTCAGGGTATAACGCAGGATGCCACGCCCCGCCAGCATCACACCCTGATTAATAAAGCGTGCAGAAAAATCAACGCCGGTGACATGATCAAAATGGTGCGCCAGCTCGAATGTTGCTCGGCCGGAAGCACACCCCAGATCAAGCGCTTTATGCGCGGGGCGATTTCCCATTGCAGCAATGGCCAGTTTTGCCAATGCCGTCGGGAAATTGGGCACATCAAAATAAGTATTGCCATAGTGAAATTCTGCATACTCCGACAGCAGCTTGTCCGTTTCGTAATGTGAGCTGTGGTGCACAGCAGATGCAGCAGAAATCACATAGCGAAAGCCGGCATGCTGAAAAAAATGTCTGCGGAACGCATAGCGTGATGTGCGAATGGATTCATTTCCGCATGCAATCCATGACCCCCCCTTGATGAGATTATGCTGATCATCAAAAGTGGGTGTGGTGAAATCATCGTACAGTGGGTGGACTTCAAAGCCGGGAAATGGATGCATAGGCGTTTCTGTCCATTGCCAGACATTGCCGATCACATCAAAAAATTCACCGTGCTGGAATTTATCCACCGGGCAGCTGGAGGCATGGTAATCAAGATGGATATTGCCTTGTGCTCGTTCAGTACGGGGTACTTCGCTCAATCCAGCAACATCATATAAACGATACCATTCATCTTCAGTGGGTAAACGCACCGGCTGCCCAGTTGTTTTCGCTTTCCAGTTACAGAATGCCTTGGCTTCATGGTAATTGACCTCTACCGGCCAGTTCCACGGCATCGGTACCTCTTCCGTCATCAGGCGCAATAACCATTGATCCCCCTGCTGCACCCAGAACGTTGGATGAATCGCAGCGCTAAATTTTCGCCATGCCAGCCCTTCCTCTTCCCAGTGATCATCTGTTTTGTAGCCTTGTGCTTCGATAAAACCGAGAAATTCCTGGTTGCTGACCAGATAGCGGCTAGCCTGGAAATCAGGCAGCTCCGCCTCATGATGGCCATATTCATTATCCCACCCATAAACAAGATCGGTTTTGTTCTTGCCCAGCACCACTTTCCCGGCCGGAACCGTAACCATCCCGTTTTCTGGCGCACTGCCGCTCTCGTGGCAAGGCTGCCAGGCAGAATGAGGCTGCACATAATCAAGTTTGTGCTGGCGGATCAGTACAGAAGACGTTTCCAGGTGAATACGCTCATGCTCCACCCCCATCACAATCGCCCACCACGGGCTTTCCCATGTAATTGGTAGTGTTAGTGATAATGAGCTGATGAGGGCATCTATCTTCTGACGCATGGTGCGGCGATAGGTCATCACCTCCTCAACAGTTGGCCAGTCATAATGCGTGGCATCCAGATCATCCCAGCTCATCTCATCTACACCCACGGCAAAGATGGATTCCAGCCTTGGGTTGATACGCTCCGTCAGCACGCCAGCCAAAACCAGCTTGTTGATAAAGAAAGTGGCGGTATGGCCCAGATAAAAAATCAGAGGATGGCGCAGAGAAATTGGTTTGATGTAATAGGCTGCATCACTGCGCAGAGTTTCGAACAACTGCTCATACCGATCCAGCGTCGTATGAAAATAGGCGCGTACTTCTTCGCGCTTGGCTTCGACATCATCACCGTCCAGCACGGGTGTTCTTTGAAACAATTCAGGTTTAACAGGCATAAGCTATTCAGGACAATGCTCCATCCTTCTTTAGAAATAGCAGATTATAACACCACTTGTATAATGATCGTCGTGAAGAACAGGATCAGGCAGCAACAACTACTCCCCGTGCGGTAATGAAGTAATAAAGTCGAGACCAGTAAGAATGGAATGAAAATACCGGGGTGGAAACCAAACCAAGTAAACATGAAATTAGAAGTTGTTATCGCCGGTATTTTTCCGGCCATAAAAAATTTGTTCCACGATTCAGCGCCTGGGAATGACCGCAAAAGTGTGCGGTTCACTTCTCCTGGCGTCAATGCAGTAATAGCGCCTGTGCGGCCGGTAACGTCCGTGGTTGTCACAGCAATGGCGTGGGGCGCAATCCCAAGGTGTCAGCAGCATATGTGTTTGATTTTAGACACTTTCTTGCCTGTATCTCAGTTCTTTTCACCGGCGGTATCCGTGTTTTTTACACTCTGGACATCAACAATCACATGCTTGGGCATGCTTGCGGCCAGCTTGGATACAGGCCCCTGATACCTGATTTTTTAATGCGCGCTCTAACGCACTCATGCCATCGACATCAGGGTTTTTCCATTTGGGGAAATGCGCGTAAACTGTTTCTCATTTCAGGTGGTCACTGGATGTCCGTCTGCAGTCTCCTCGCAAAGATGAAGGAGTGGGATAAGAAGGTGTGGCGGAAGGGTATTGATGAGCGCACAAAAAAAGCGCCAGTTGTCCGGCGCTTGAGTTTTATTAATAGTTACTTATTTTTGTAATTGTTCAGGCCTGTTTACGACGGCGATTCAGGCCAAATCCCAAAAGTCCGGCACCAAACAGCAACAGGCTGGTGGGTTCGGGAATTTCACTGCCACCGCCACCACCATTTTCTATGCTGCGCAGATCGCGAGCCAGTATGTCGAAATTGGAAAGATCTGGAGGGTTACCACCTTTGTTTTTAAAGGTTATCGTGAAAGTTCCTGCATTGTCTTTTTTGATCTCTCTGTCATCAAAGAAGTAAAAGGCACTGTTGTTACCGCCGTGTATAAAAACGAGAAAATCCATCTGGAATGGATCAGACCATGGACTAACTGCTAAGGTCCATGTGCCTTCTTTGGTTCCAGAGGCGGTTAATGAAAATGTAATACCCTCGTATGCGCCAGAAGCAAGTGCTCCTTTCTTGGATTGTAATAAACCTGTCCATGTTCCGGCAGTGTTGTCAGGTGGTAATCCAGTATCAAAAAATAATTGATTATCATTTGCATAGTTTGTAACTGTAGCGAGATCCTCACTTTTTATACTTCCCAAGCCATTTTCAATGAAGCTATCTGATGCAACGTCGTTAAAAGTTACATCCCCAACCGCACCTGCATTCGCAGTACCAACAATCATCGTCAACATTGCGCAGGCGATACCTGTTTTTAGCGTAGTTGTCAGACGAGTTGCATACTTCTTCTGAGGGGTGGCGATATACTCGCCGTAAAAAGTTTTATCCAATTTTGTCATTATAATTTTCCTCCTGAAATCTTATTATTAATTGATGAAATTCTATCCATTATATTAAGCACAAAACATGCCATATTATTAATTGATTGAAACATAATGAATATTTGCAGGCAACTTCATCAGAAGAATATTTATGTAAAATTTATCGACAAAAAAATGCCCTGTGAGAATAGGGCACTGAATGTTGGAAATTAAAAATAATAAAATGATTAATCAGGGAGTTTTTACAAAATCCTGGTATTACGATGCTCTTTGGGCTGTGGCAACCCAGATCAAAGCCGCTGGATTGCCTCAGGACAGGATGAAAGTTATACAGCCTTCCTAATTCCTGACGCTGACAGTTTGGCTGACAAATTCGCCATCCACGTTACCAGCTTCCACGGTAACGGTAAGCGTGCTGCCGCGCGGGGCGCTATCCCATGTATTCCAGCGGTAATTCAACGAGTTGCCGTCAATAGTAGTAAGGATGTTGCCATTCACTTTCAGGTTGATTTTGCGGGTGTTATTGTCGGCTTTCACTTTGACGTTCTCAAAAAGGCTGACTTTCTGTCCATCCTTGAGATTGAACTGGTTAATTTTGGGTAAAGGTGCTTTCTGTGGATTGTTGTCGGAATTTTTTACACTGACCACCACCGGTGAGGAAGTGCCCCGATTACCGGCAGCATCAAACGCATACGTCACCAGGGTATAGCTGCCATCGGCCAGCGTGGTGGTATTCCAGGTAAAACGGTTGCCCGGTTCGGTGTCTTCCATCGTCTGCTTGCCGTTAATGTGCAGTTCTGTACGCGCCACGCCGATGTTGTCGGAAAAATTTACACTTACGGGTACGTTACCGGAGACTGTGCCACCAGTGGGAGAGGTGATGCTGATGGTCGGCGGTGTGGTATCTGCCGCCGTATTTTTTACGGTGACTTTAACCGGGGCAGAGGTGCCCTGGTTACCGGCAGTATCAAATGCATACGCTACCAGGGTGTAGCTGCCGTCCGCCAGTGTGCTGGTATCCCAGGCGAAGGCGAAAGGTGGCTGGGTATCTTCGATCGCTTTTCTGCCGTTAACGTACAGCTCTACACGCACCACGCCCTTGTTGTCGAAATAATTGACATCCACTAACACATCTCCCAACACTGTGCCACCAGTGGGGGAGGTGATGCTGATAACCGGCGCAATGTTATCCACGTTAAATTGTGCATAAGCAGCATTTACCGCACCGGCAGCATTAATACGCCCGTGGCCGTAGTAGGCGTCATGGCCGGGATCACCGAGATCGAGAGAGGTAGTTTTGAGTATCTGATCGACATCTGCCGGGGCCAGATCCGGATTGGCGGAGAACATCAGTGCAGCGGTGGCGGCGACAATCGGGCTGGAGAAGGACGTGCCGGAAACGGAGCCGTACCCGCCGCCGCGCGTAGTGGTGTAAATACTTGCTCCAGGTGCAGCAACATCCACTGCGGGGCCGTAGCTGGACCAGCTGGCGCGTGTATCGTTACTGCCTGTTGCCGAGGCAACGATCAGCGCATCGCTGGGGGCATAACTGATATATCCGCTGGAATTGCCTGCGGCGACGACCACCACGCCTCCTTTGCTGCGCATATAGTTGGCAGCGGATTGCACAGTCAAGCTGCCGGCTGCGCCTTCATAGCTGATGTTGGCAACACGCGCGCCGTGATCAGCCGCCCAGCGAATGCCATCTGCCATGGCGCTGAAATAGGCGTAAGCGTTGGGATTGGCAATGCGTATTGGCATGATGCGTGCATTCCAGGCTACCCCGGCGCTGCCAATACCGTTATTGGCCGCTGCTGCCGCTGAACCGGCCACTTTGGTGCCGTGGCCATGTACATCGCTGGCATCGTCGTTACCATTGTAAATATTCCAGCCGGGAACCATGTTGGCGGCCAGATCAGGATGGTTACTGTCCACCCCGGTATCAAGAACAGCAATGGTTACGCCATCACCAGTAGCAATATCCCAGGCGACAGGTGCCTGGATTTTGGGTAGCGCCCAACTGCTGTTGAATGCGGGATCAGAAACCATTTGCGCTGGGCCAACCAGTTGATCCAGCTCAACCGCCTTGAAACGGCGATCTTTTTTGAGCTTGTTCATGACCTTGATTTCATCCACGCCATCGGGCAATTCGTAAATATGCGCACTTAGTCTGCTGAGTTTACGTTTGGATTTGACGCCATGCGGTCTGATGGCCTTATCAAACTCTTTTGCGGTCAACCCGGCACGCGGAATGAGCAGCAGACGACCTTTCGCCCAGCGGGAGGGAGAAGCGGTGGTTTTACTGGTTGATTTAGATCTGGCAGCTTCCCGAATATCCTTGCCTGGATTGGCATGGCTATTGCTGGAGAAGATGATCAGGAGAAACAGAAGAATTGAAAAACTGAAGCAATGATATAAGTGATCTGAAAATGGCAAATGAATTGATCTTGCATTTGACATGCACGGCTCCTTGGAAAGATAGGTTATAACGAAGCCGACCCGCAGTACGCATACCTGTATGAAGAAAGGGAGTGGATGCGAACTTCGGCAGTCCCGCTTTCCTGATGCAATCAGGATCGGAAACTTTGCGCCCCTGCCTCACGACAGGTTGGCCTTTGTCGGTTCTACATGATGCAAGACTGGATAACGACAGTTTCAGCGCTACTCTTTATACACATTGTGCTTGGCCAGTGTTGCACTGTGCTGGATTGCTTTGCACTGCTGTGCTCGCAAAGAGCGGGGTGGAGTATACCCATATCAATAAATGCATACCCTGCGAATTATAATTTTAGTGGTTTCGTACCAGGTTGCTTGCCGTTGCCCGTAAAATAGTGTGGAATATGCCGCATGAAAAACGACCAAAAATACAACATCAAGGTGCAAGTGCGTACCACTTATCTGCAGGATCAATCCGATCCCGCGCAGGAGCAGTATGTGTTTGCTTATACGATTACGATCAATAATATCGGCAGCGTGGCTTCGCAGCTGGTGAGCCGTCACTGGATCATCACTGGTGGCGATGGGGAGACACGGGAGGTGCGCGGATTGGGCGTGGTGGGAGAGCAGCCGCTACTTAAACCCGGCGAAAGTTTTGAATACACCAGCGGCACTGCGATTTCCTCAATCGCGGGTTCCATGAAAGGCTCTTATCAGATGGTGGCCGAGGATGGTTTTCATTTTTCGGTGGAAATTCCTGAGTTCATTCTGAGTGTGCCGCGCGTGCTGCACTGATTTGCAAACATCATGCCTGCAGACGTTATGCCTTACGGTACGCTATATCTGATCCCGACCCCGTTGGGGGAAGGCGATCTTAGCTGGATACTCCCTGCCGGAGTTCAGCAGCGAATCAGCCTGCTGGGGCGATTCATCGTCGAACATCCTAAAACAGCGCGTCATTTTCTTAAACAGGTAAATCCACTGTGCGTTGTGCAAACGCTCAAACTGGAAGTGCTGGATGAGCATACTCCCGCCGCTGAGTTGGAGGCACTGCTGGCGCCATTGCTTGCCGGGGAGGATATTGGTTTGTTGTCCGAGGCAGGCTGTCCGGCGATTGCTGATCCCGGCGGGATGCTTGTCCGGCTGGCACATCGCAGGCAGATTCGGGTGGTGCCGTTTGTTGGTCCTTCTGCAATTTTGCTGGCGTTGATGGCTTCCGGGCTGAACGGCCAGCGCTTCCGCTTTCATGGCTACCTGCCGGTTGCCCCGGAGGTGCGCAATAAAAAGATTATCCAGCTGGAAAAGGCATCCATCGCGGCGGATGAGACCCAGATTTTTATCGAAACACCTTACCGCAACCGGAAATTGCTGGAGGCACTAGTGCAGCAATGCCATGTGGAAACGGATTTATGTGTGGCCTGTAATCTGACCCAGGCAGATGAGGTTGTCCTGACGCAAATGATCAGTGAATGGCGGCCAGGCAGCAACTGGCCGGATCTGCACAAGAAACCGACGGTATTTTTACTGCATGGGCGGGGTTAAAGTAAACCCTGAAGCGGCTGCTGGATTACTTCGGCGTACTGCCTCAGGTATTTAGGGAATCTCTGTACGGTGGTTCTTACCCGCTTTTTAAGCCGATCTGCTTTTCATCCAGCGTTTCATAATGACGACAGCGGTGAGATCGCCTGTGACGTTGATAGTCGTGCGGCACATGTCAAGGATACGGTCAACACCGAAAATAATACCGATGCCGGCGGGAGGTACGCCGATGCCGGATAAAATGGTGGCCAGCACGACAATGCCAACGCCAGGGGTGGCGGGAGTGCCGATTGATGCACCCACGATGACGCACATCAGCAAGGCCATCTCGGTGAAACTCAGATCCACGCCGAAGATCTGACACAGGAAAATAGCAGCTACAGCCTGATAAAGTCCGGTGCCGTCCATGTTGATGGTTGCACCAATGGGGATGACGAAGCGGCTGATATCTTCACTGACACCCAGGTTGTTTTCTGCGGTACGGATGGATACTGGCATCACAGCTGCCGAGCTGGAGGTTGAAAAGGCCAGTAGTTGCACTTCACGGATCGCTCGTAAAAAAGTAGTTGGTGAATGGCCACCAAATACGGTTGCTCCGAACAGATACAAACTGAGAATAATGGCCAGCCCCGATAGTACAGAGGTCATATACCAGCCAATGGCGCTGAGGGCGTCAAAGCCCAGGTGAATCATGGCGTCGGTCATCAGGCCAAATACGGCATAAGGTGCCAATGCCATGGCCCAGTCGATAATTTGCATCGCGGCGCCTTGCCCGAACTGACATAGTGCCTCAAATGGTTTTACGATCTCGCGCGGCATGGTCAGCGCGGCAACACCAAAAAAGATGGCGATGATCACAATTTTGAGCATGTCGACGTGCAAAGCTGCTTCGACAAAATTGGAAGGAATCAGACGGGTAATGCGTTGTGGAACAGTCAGTTCATCCAGTATCGGTGTGCTGGAGGTCGATATTGCATCCGTTGCCATTGCATGGGCACTGGCACCCATCATGTGTCCTGGCTGGATAAAGAGAGAGAGTGCCAGGCCGATTGTGACTGCTACAAAAGAAGTCGCTATGAAATAGGGCACGATAAATGTACCCATCTTCTTTAGCTGCCGGGGTGAGCCGCTGCTCAGAATGCCCAGTACGATGGAGCAGATGATTAGCGGAATTACTACCATTTTCAGGATTTCCAGAAATACGGTACCGGGCAGGGCAATCCATTCTGCCGCAGTGAGTGCGATTTCATTTTCCAGCAATGCAAAGCCGCCGGGGGATAATGCAAGCCCTGTGATCGTGCCTAATCCCATCCCCAATAAGATCCTTGCCCATAGCTGCTGGGCAAGCAAAGAGCGCACAGATGTGAATATTTGCTGGTATCTGAAAAATGTCACGGCTAGCTTGCAAAGATTGGAGGTTGGACGTGACTCGGATTGCGAGTGGCCTTGATAGTTTGTAACGAAACCGGTCGCCAGGTTGTTAGAACCTGTTCAATAGCTTACTGAAGGGCGCATTACGGCGTTGAAATTGAACTCAAAATGTTCACTCACATACTTCAAGTATGCTCTGCTTTCTCGTTCAATTTTGCCTTGCACTGCATCCCTTGATCGAGATCTTGAACAGGTTCTTACAACATTGGTTGAATGATTGCTTCGATTTGCCGTTTTTTGATTCGCCCCAGGTGGGTATCGACGATCGTGCCATTGCGATCAATTGTGACGGTAAAAGGCAGGGCGCCTTGCGGGTTGCCCATGGCTTCTGTCAGGGTAAAGGCATCGAATTCTCCGACCAGTACGGGGTAGTTAATGTTGAATTCCTTGCTGAACGCGGTTACTTTTTCGGCATTGTCTATGGCAATTCCAACGATAACCAGATCTTTCTGGTGGTATGTTGCATAGGTATCAATCAATTCCGGAATTTCATCCCGACAGGGCAGGCACCAGGTTGCCCAGAAATTGATAACAATGATTTTTCCCCGCCATTGCGACATGGCCTGGGGGATACCTTCCGGGGTGGATAACGTTGTGTTGAAGAATGTTTCTGCTGCAGCTTTCTTGACGTTATCCGGCAGGGAGGTTGTGATACCCATTTCTCTGGATTTGTAGGCAATACCAGCGGCCAGTGAAAGAATGGCAACAATAATGTAGAACGAAAACTTGTTGGGCTTGGACATAAAGGATTCCGGAAAGAAGTAGATATTTACGCGGTACAACAGATACCGGATCAATTTGGCATTTGCTGTACCGGCGCACTCAAGACGCAGCGAGTATCGCTATGTCTGCAAAATGGTGTAAGTGTGGCTGGTCGCTGTCTGGTTGTCAGAGCAGTATTGCATCCAGCACGGTAACAAAGTCTTTTTTGTCGAGGTAGCCAATAATCTTGATGTCAGGAATCTCAACTCCCTGCTTATCAAAAAACAGAATTCCAGGTGGACCGAAGAGTTTGAAACGCTTGAGCAGTTCGGCGTCATCTGCTGTTCCTTCGGTTACGTTGATCTGAACCAGTTCGACATTCTTCAAACGCGCCTGGACCTGTGGATCGGTAAAGGTGAAGCGTTCCATTTCCTTGCAGGAAATACACCAGTCGGCGTAAAAGTCGATCATGACGTAACGTCCCTGCGATTGGCGGATGAGTTCATCCAGCTCTGCAACTGTTTTTATTTGCTTGAATGGCAGGGGGGCATTCATGCCAGCCGGGGATTCAGCAAGCTGTGCGGAAGGGAGGGATGCAGTCAGGTTAAATTTCGACAAGGGTTGCAGGACATCCCGACTGCCGGAAAGTACGCCGATGAGTAATGCCACACCGGTCAGTAATGCAATAACGCCGATCCCCTTGAGAAATTTACTGAAGCCAGAGGCCTGATTGGGTAGTGGATCAAGCGCATGCAGGTAGATGGCTGAAATGATCAGTAACGCTGCCCAGAGCAGCATGTGGACGACTTCTGTAATTACGGGAGAGATCAGCCAGATGGCCACGGCCAGCAGCAGGACACCAAAAAATTGCTGAATGGATCTCATCCACGCCCCAGCTTTAGGCAATAGCGCGCCAGCAGAAACACCGAGCAACAGCAGTGGAACGCCCATTCCCAATGCCATGACAAACAGGGCGGATCCGCCCAGCACTACATCACGAGTCTGGCTGATATAGATCAATGCGCCAGCCAGTGGGGCGGCAACACAGGGGCTGACGATCAGTGCGGACAGTGCGCCCATCCCAAACACGCCAGCCAGTTGGCCGCCCTTGAAATGACTGGTTTCTTCCATCAGCTTGTTTTGTATGAAAGCAGGCATTTGCAGTTCGTAGAAACCAAACATGGAGAATGCCAGTGCAGTAAAGATGAGTGCGAATGTTCCCAGTACCCAGGCATTTTGCAGTGCGGTGGATAGCATGGCCCCGGATAAGCCTGCGGCAGCACCAGCTGCGGCATAAGTGATCGACATCCCCAGTACATAGGCCAGTGCCAGTATGAAGCCGCGTGTTTTCGACATTTGCTGTCCTTTGCTGGCGATGATTCCGGACAGAATTGGCAACATGGGGAATACGCAGGGCGTGAAAGCGAGCAGCACGCCAATGCCAAAAAAGCCACTCAGAATCAGCCAGAAATTGCCGCTGGCGAACAGGCGTTCTATTTTGTAGGACTCTGTTTCAAATAATGGAGCAGGTTTGGCAGGTGGTTGAAACAATTCGGCAGTGGAATCTGCGCTGGCTGCTTGTACATTGCTGCTGATGGCACCGGCGGCTGTGTCCACCACGGCCTTCAGGGCGGGCAGCAGTAGTTCATTTTCTTTGTTGATCGGCGCATAGCACACACCGATTGGTTCGTTACAACCCTGGTAGGTAGCAGAGAGGGATAGCTGCTCCGGAGCAGATGATTCGCGGCGCAGTGTGATAACAGCTTCCAATGGCTGGTAGTACACTTCAGTGTTGCCAAAGAGCTGGTCATTCTTCATTTTCCCTGATGGCAGGGTGACTTGCTCAATGTGAATCCCTTCACTCTTTGATTCAAAAGCAATCTTGTCACGATAAAGATAGTAATCCCTGGCCGGTGCCAGGCGGGCAATCAGTGTGTGATCATCCCGTACTTCGAGGGACAGCTTGAAGGCCTCATCCGGTGGCAACAATTCCTGCTCGGTCTGATCGATACTCATCCCCAATCGTTGCAGAATACTCATCAACCCCCCGGACCGGCTTTCTTCGGCCATGGTGTGCGTACTGATCAAGCATAGTGACAGTAAAATCAAAATGAATTTTATCCAGCGCATTGGTTATCCTGGTTAAACATCTGTTTCGGTTGTTTCATTAGCGACCCACTGCAAGTAAGCAGGCAACCCGTTATCGAGAGGGACAGCAATAACTTCAGGGAGTTCGTAGGGGTGCTGTGATTTGATCGTTTGTTCCACAGCTTGGTATCGTTGCCGGGTAGTTTTGATCAGAACCGGTATTTCACTGGCCGTTTCAATTTGACCCTGCCAGCGATAAATTGAAGTGCATCCCTGCAGGATATTGACACATGCTGCCAGCTGTTGGTCAACCAGTACTTTTGCCAGCTTCCTGGCGCTTGTTTCATCCGGAAGGTTGGTCAGAATGAGTAAAATTCGAGATGATTCGGTCATTTCATGTGGTTTTAGGTATTGTTGCCCCGGCATAATAATGATCTAAGTTTCTATGATATTCTATTGTAGTTTAAATGCGGTTTCTCGTGGCAATGAGCAAGATAGTGTGAGACAGTACAATGAAGAATCTGTTTTTGTTACTCCAATCCCTTATGATCATTTTTCCGATTGGTGTTTTCTTTACCTACATCATTATGGATGAAGGTGATCAGTTTACCTATGAACATTATCTAATGACGACACTGAGTTCCATTCCCTTTTTTCTGGTTCTGCTGATTAAATATTTTATATCAGGATTTGATGACAACAAGTAGCGTTAGCGTTTCCAGATCAGGTCCGCGTAAAAACCGGATGTTTTGGTATGTGTTAACAGTGGCCGTACTATTTTGTTTCCGGAACCAGCCACTATAAGTGAAATGAGTAGACTTACCCATCTTCTGATTATTTCTATCGTTTGTGTATGTATATTGCCACTGCCGGCTCGGGCTGAAAAAGGCTATGCCAGCGATCAGGTGGAAGTGTTAGTACGAACGGGCCCCAGTCATAAACATGCAATTGTGAAGGTGTTGAAAAGTGGTGCTGAGCTAGAAGTGCTGGAGCGCGACCGGAAGAGCGGGTATGCCAGGGTCAGGACAGCTGGTGGTGCTGAAGGATGGGTGTTGACACGGCACCTGATGGCCGAGCCGGCAGCGAGAGTGTTACTCGAAGCATTAAGCAACCAGTTTTCAGGCGATGACAATCGCCCGGATAATCCGCGTGCGCAGGCTGATCTTATCAGGCATGAGTATGAAACACTGATGCAACGGGCAACGATGCTTGAGAAGAATAACAATCAACTGGAGGCGGAGCTATCCAAAATAAAGCAGTTGGCCGCCAATGCTGTACAGCTTGATAATCAGAATCAGGAACTACGGCAGCAAACAGATGTTTTAACGGCAAAACTTGGCAAACTTGAGCAAGAAAATCAGACGCTGGGCAAGCAGGTCGAACGTGAGTGGTTTTACGCTGGAGGATTGGTGCTGTTTGCCGGTTTATTTTTGGGGCTAGTTATTCCACGTATTCAATGGCGCAAACGGTCACGCTACAGTGATTTTTCTTAAGGGTACCTCGTCTGAAAGCCAATCTTCAGAAGTGATCTTAATGCAGGATCAATGCACTCGGGTGCTGAATACGTATTGAAAAATGGTTTTTCTTGCGTGATACCCAGCCACGTACCTCCAACGGCTTGTTCAGATAAGTTTCCAGACGTGGGAATAAGGCCAGATCCTGGTTGGCAATAGAGATGTCGATATTTTTGCCGATGATAAGGCGGCTGAATCGGCGATTGCGTTTGAGTGCCGTGACCTTTACCCGGTAGCGCTGCCAACCAAATGGTTTTTCGGTTAGTTTGACCAGCTGACGTGGCTGGTATTGCTTCATTGACCAGATCCCCAGTTTCTTTGTTTCTGCCCGTTGTTGTGCCTTGATCAGGGTATTGGCATGCAGCAGGTTTGGAGATATCAGTGTGACAACAGCTAGCCCTTTTTCCACCAGAGACAGGTTGATATGTTCTCCATCTGCAAGATATAGATGAGCAAGCATTCTTTTATAGTGATCTTGCGTTTGCCGATCATGTTCCAGATAAACACTGCGTCCTTGTAGTTTTCCTTGCAGCCATTTTTTTGCTTCAATCCCGCCTGGCTCTGCCGGATGAAACCGGTTTTCGATCTCGGGTGCATTCACACCCAGCAATCTTACCCGTTTGTTATTCTCAAGCACGACGGTATCGCCGTCGATAACTCTAGTGACCCGATATTTGCTCCGTACTGGCTGAGCAGCAAGTTGCAGAGGTTTTGCAGTTGGGGTGGGGATATCAGAATAGAGGATTCGACCATGGGGATTGATAGAGCGATAGATGGTGTCAGCCAGCCCCGGTTGGGCATGCAGAAAAATCAGAAAGATTGTAAAGAGACAAAATTTCAGGAAAGAGAGTGACGGGTTGAGTGGTATCCGGGGGGCTCTGGTAAAATGCATGAATTGGATTATGTTAGGGGAATGTTCGGGTTGGAATGTCTATGCGGCCAGTATTGGAATTAGGATGCAACCTTGGAGATGTTACGCATGTCACTGAAATTTTGGAAGTTAAAAGACAAAAACTGATGGCTACCAGTCCGTTGATTGAATTCAGGAACGTTAATTTTGCCTACGGTACCCGGCCAATTCTGAAAGGTGTCGATATGAGCATATCGCGCGGACAGGTGATTGCCATCATGGGAGGGAGCGGGTCAGGAAAAACGACGCTATTGCGGTTGATTGGAGGTGAAATCAGGCCTTTGGTTGGATCTGTCAGCGTAGCGGGGCAGGTTGTACATGAGCTAGGCCGGAATGAGTTATTCAAGTTACGACGTAAAATGGGTATGCTATTCCAGTTTGGTGCATTATTTACCGATTTGTCAGTGTTCGATAATGTTGCTTTTCAGATGCGTGAACACACGAATTTGCCTGAATCAATGATCCGGGATCTGGTGCTGATGAAATTGCACGCGGTCGGTTTGCGTGGTGCCCAGCATCTGATGCCGGCACAGCTTTCTGGCGGAATGGCGCGGCGCGTGGCACTGGCGCGTTCGATTGCGCTGGATCCTATGCTGATGATGTTCGACGAACCGTTTACTGGTCTGGATCCAATATCATTGAGCGTGATTGGCAGTTTGATTCGCCGCTTGACCGATACACTCGGCATGACTTCCATTATGGTGACACATGACATTCAGGAGTCGCTGCGGATTGTTGATTACGTTTATTTTCTGGCCGACGGG
Organism: Nitrosomonas sp. TNE100; assembly: GCF_055387135.1. NCBI lineage: Bacteria > Pseudomonadati > Pseudomonadota > Betaproteobacteria > Nitrosomonadales > Nitrosomonadaceae > Nitrosomonas > Nitrosomonas sp. TNE100. The sequence goes on from NZ_AP040997.1 coordinate 769,812, forward strand.
GTGATTGCTGCGCACGGAACGCCTGATGAGGTACGTGCATCAAAAGTGCCGTTCGTACACCAGTTCGTTCATGGTGAAATAGATGGCCCGGTGCCCTTTCATTACCAGGCACAGGCTTATTCTCAGGATTTGGGAATAGGCGTTGGAAGCAATGCCTGACTGGATATTATCAGCATGAATACAGGGAGTGATCAGTTTGGCTAGACGGATCAGGATCGTTATCGAATCCATTGGGCATAGGATGGTTGATAGCATCTGGCGACTTGGATGTGCAACTCATTTTATGCTGTTGGTATTGCTGAAATCTGTTCCCGGTTTTCTGCGTTTTCGTTTGATTACGCGCGAGATCTATTATGCCGGAGTGATGTCGCTGATTATTATTCTGGTATCCGGGCTATTTGTCGGCATGGTGCTGGGATTGCAGGGTTATGAAACGCTGCAGAAATTTGGTTCCGAATCAGCGGTGGGAACATTGGTGGCGTTATCTCTGGTGCGCGAACTGGGGCCAGTGATTGCTGCATTGCTGTTTGCCAGCCGGGCAGGTTCAGCCATGACTGCCGAAATCGGACTGATGAAAGCAACCGAGCAACTGGCCGCCATGGGTATGATGGCAGTGGACCCGATCGCGCGCATCGTTGCGCCGCGATTCTGGGGTGGAGTTTTTTCGATGCCGTTGCTGGCTGCCATGTTTTCTGTGATGGGTGTGTTTGGTGGCTATCTGGTGACGGTGATTTTTATCGGTGTGGACGAGGGCTCTTTTTGGTCACAGATGCAAAGCTCGGTTGATTTCCGTTATGACATTGTAAATGGTGTCATCAAAAGCTGTTTCTTTGGTGTGGTGGTGACGGCCATTGCCGTGTTTGAAGGATTTGATGCACCGCCAACGGCAGAGGGGGTGTCGGGCGCAACGACCCGTACAGTGGTTACTTCCGCGCTGGCAATTTTGGGTCTGGATTTTGTTTTAACTGCATTTATGTTCAGAGGGGTAAGCTGATGCAACGTACCATGATGGATTTTTGGGTGGGCCTGTTCGTCATGGCGGGGATTGGTGCATTGCTGATTCTGGGGTTAAAAGTAGGTAACCTTACGGATTTTCAGACAGATAAAAGCTATGTACTGGTGGGTAATTTCGAGAATATCGGTGGTTTAAAGGTACGTGCGCCCGTAAAAAGTGCGGGTGTAGTGGTGGGCCGTGTCACAGATATTCAGTTTGATGTGCAGACCTATGATGCGGTGGTAACCATGAAGGTGGATACGCGCTATCGGTTTCCTAAGGATACATTTGCTAGCATTTTGACCTCAGGGTTGTTGGGGGAACAGTATATCGGATTATTACCAGGTGGGGATGAGGAGATGCTCGCAGATGGTGAAAAGATTATGAAAACCAACTCGGCGATTGTGTTGGAGGAGATGATCGGGCGCTTCTTGTTCGATAAGGCTTCAGAGAAAAAAAATTTGGATCCGGAAATTTGAAACAGGCGATAAAACATGAAATTATTATTTAATAAGATTATTTTTCTGGCGTTACTGGTTATTGCGCTCCCTGCAGCAGCACAGGACTCTTCACCTGATGCACTGATTAGAAATACAGTTGATGAAGTGATCACCATACTCAATCAGGATGATGGTATCAGGGCAGGCAACCAGGATAAGGTATTAAATCTTATCCGGGAAAAAATATTGCCGCATTTTAACTTCACACGCATGACCCAGCTGGCGATGGGTAAAAATTGGTCACTTGCCGGTCCGGAACAAAAGAAATCACTGGTTAGGGAATTCCGCACGTTACTGGTGCGAACCTATTCCAACTCGCTGACCAGCTATCGTGATGAGATCATCAAGGTCAGCCCAACCAATGTCAACCCGCAGGATACCAGGGCAACAGTCAAGACTCAGGTGATCCAGGGGAGTGGTAAACAGCCGGTGCCGATCGACTATTCCATGGAAAAAAGTAGCAATGGCTGGAAGGTTTACGATGTAACTGTTGCCGGTGTCAGTCTGGTGACCAATTATCGGGGCACCTTTAACAGTCAGATCAGAAACGGTGGTGTGGATGGTCTGATCACAGCACTTGTGGAGAAAAATACATCCATGCAGAGCAAGTAAACAGGCATGGATACGGAAACCGGTATTCGCGTGGAGAAAGATCGTCTTTTTATTCATGGTCCGATAGTTTACGATAATGCGGTTGAAGTCACTCGAGCAGGTGTGGCGGCAATCAAGCTGGACAATCGGGTGATAGACCTGGCAGAGGTTACCCAGGTGGATTCTTCGGCTGTTAGTATGCTACTTGAATGGGTACGTGCTACTCAGATACACGGCCGGAAAATTGAATTTATCAACCTGCCGGGAAATCTGGTTGGTCTTATTGAGTTATATGACGTAGATACTTTAATTCCATCCGGCTGTACAGGTAAATCCGATTGATCGGGCAGGTGTTACCGTTCCTTGTTTTGTTTAATAAATTCTGATTGTTTCCCGTGATGAGATGACCCCAGCTATCGAGATACAGCGGCTAGGCAAGTGCTATGGTGCGCTGGTTGCGCTGGATAATGTCGATCTGGTTATTCAGCCAGGTGAATTCTTCGCGTTGTTGGGCCCTAATGGTGCAGGTAAAACCACGCTGATCAGTATCCTGGCTGGTTTAACCCGTGCAAGTCATGGGACTGCCAGCGTTATGGGGTACGATGTCTTGTCCGGTTATCGTGAAGCGCGAAAAAGGCTGGGTGTGGTTCCACAGGAACTGGTATACGATCCCTTTTTCACCGTACGTGAAACACTGGTGATCCAGTCAGGTTATTTCGGTCTTAAACGAAATGATGTCTGGATTGATGAAATTTTGCATCATCTTGATCTCACAGAAAAAGCACATGCGAATGTACGCGCCTTGTCAGGTGGTATGAAGCGGCGTTTATTGATCGCACAGGCATTAGTACATAAACCTCCGGTGATTATTCTTGATGAACCGACAGCAGGCGTAGATGTGGATTTACGTCAAAGTTTGTGGCAATTCATCCGGCAACTTAATCTTCAGGGGCATACGATTGTTCTGACCACGCATTATCTGGAAGAGGCCGAAGCCTTGTGTAATCGTGTGGCGGTGCTCAAGCAGGGAAAAATTATCGCACTTGATAGTATGCATAACCTTGTGCACAGCACGCGGGGTTACACACTGGAGTTTCGTTTGTCTTCGGAGAAATTGCCATCCGGTTTACAGGCATGGCCAGGTAAACAGGATGGCTGTCTGCACAGTCTGAAAATAAAGGACAGTTCAGAGATTGAAACGGCGTTGTCAATATTACGAGAATCTGGAATACAGGTGTTTGATATTAAACTGCTTCAGCCTGACCTTGAGTCGGTATTCATGAAGCTTATGGAAGCTGATTCGGCAGGTAGCGCATGACCGGTTTTTATACCTTGTTTTACAAGGAATTATTGCGTTTCTGGAAAGTCAGTTTGCAGACGATACTGGCGCCAATCTTGTCCAGCTTGCTTTATCTACTGATTTTTTCTCATGTACTTGCTAATCGGGTGCAAGTTTATGATGGTGTTACTTATGCTGTATTTCTGATTCCCGGGTTGGTAATGATGACGGTTTTGCAAAACTCCTTTGCTAATTCATCTTCCAGCCTGATCCAGTCGAAAATAACGGGGAATCTAGTATTCGTCCTGCTGTCACCCCTGTCTTACCTGGAAATCTTTCTGGCCTATATCAGTGCCTCAACATTGCGTGGACTCATGGTTGGCATGGGTGTGTATGCTGCTGCCCTTCTATTTTATCCGTTGCCCCTGCAGTCGCCACTCTGGGTTATATTATTTGCGTTGCTTGGTAGCGCTCTGCTGGGAGTGCTAGGCGTCATTGCCGGGATTATGTCGGATAAGTTTGATCAACTGGCTGCTTTTCAGAATTTCATTATTCTACCGCTGACTTTTCTTTCCGGTGTGTTTTATTCCATTCATTCTCTGCCACCTGTATGGCAGCTTCTGTCGCATCTGAATCCGTTCTTTTACATGATCGATGGTTTCCGCTATGGTTTTTTTGGTATCTCTGATATTTCGCCTTATATCAGCATGAGCGTTGTGCTGTGCTGTCTCATCGTGATTTCAGGGTGGGCATTATGGATGCTGAAAAGCGGCTACAAAATACGCTCGTAAGCGAAATGGAATAGCTTTTATATTTTTATGGATAAGGAGTAGTTGTGGTTACAGCAGAGTCAATCGAACATTCAATTAAAACTGCGTTGCCTTGTACCTGGATCAAGGTAATAGGGGATGACGGCCATCATTTTAGCGCTGTGATCGTCAGCGAGCAGTTTCAGGGGAAGAATATAGTCAAACAGCATCAACTGGTTTATCAGGCGCTTGGTGACCGGATGCGCGAAGAAATCCATGCGTTATCCATGAAAACCTACACGCCCGAACAGTGGGAAACAGCAAAAAAATCAGCTGATTGATTGTATGGCTGTTCCTGATTACGTCAGTCCGCCCAAGACGAATAACATTGTTTCCTCAATCATCGAACAGCGGGCTGGCCGGGTATTCCAGTGCTTCCTTCATGGCTACCAGTGATAGCACGGCTTCACGCCCATCGATAATGCGGTGATCATAGGAAAGCGCGAGGTAGTTCATGGGCCGAATGACGATCTGACCATTTTCAACTACCGGGCGCTCTTTAGTGGCATGGATACCAAGAATAGCACTTTGTGGCGGATTGATGATCGGCGTGGAGAGCATTGATCCGAAGACACCGCCGTTGGTAATAGAAAAGGTGCCTCCCGTTAGCTCTTCTATGGTCAGTTTTCCATCCTGCGCTCGTTTAGCCAGATCAGCAATCTGTCTTTCAATTTCAGCAAAGGTAAGTTTGTCTGCATCGCGAATAATGGGCACAACCAGGCCGCGCGGGCTGGCTACGGCTATGCCGATGTCGTAATATTCGTGATAGATGATGTCGTTTCCATCCACCGATGCGTTGATGATGGGGAATTTTTTAAGTGCTGCGATAGCTGCCTTAATGAAGAATGAGGTAAACCCGAGTTTGATGCCGTGTTCTTTCTCAAAACTGACCCTGTAACGGGCACGTAAATCCAGAATGGCCTGCATGTTGACTTCATTGAATGTCGTCAGAATAGCTGCGGTGGATTGGGACTGTACCAGCCGTTCTGCAATACGCATGCGTAGACGGGTCATGGGCACACGTTTTTCTTGTCTTGCGGATTGTTCTGTTTGAGAGGCTGATGAGGCTGTGTCAGGCTGAATTTTTCTGACAGGCTGATTCGATGAGGAATCTGGTTGTTGGCTAGTGGCAGAGCTTTCTCGATTCTTGATGTGGTTTAATACATCTTCCTTGGTAATTCGTTCACCACGGCCGGTGCCATGTATGGCTGTTATTTCCTTGGCAGTCAGACCATTCTCGTCTGCGACTCTTTTTGCAGCCGGCATAAGCGGGCGGCCTGGTTGTGGTGATACGTCGTCGGTCTTATCAGCTGCTGGCTGTTTGGGATCGTCAACAGATTCAGCCTGAGCGGTTTGTGCAGGTTGCTGTGGATCTGTTTTCAAGCCTTTTGCTGCAGTGTCGATACGAGCGATGATTTCCCCGCTGGTGACGATAGCCCCATCATTTTTGACGATTTCAACCAGAACACCGGATTGCGGGGCAGGGAGCTCCAGAACCACCTTATCTGTTTCAATATCAATCAGATTTTCACCGCGTTCAATATGTTCTCCCTGTTTTTTAAGCCAATTGATCAGCGTACCTTCTGTCACTGATTCTGAAAATACGGGGACTTTGACTTCGATCAGCATGATGATTTCTCCATAACCTTGTCAGATTGTGTCGCGAAATGCCGCTTCAATTAATTCTCTTTGCCTGAATCTATCCATTGCGAAATACCCGACCGAGGGGGAAGCAGATGAAGGCCGGAGTGCATATCCTAGTTTTTGATCTGGTCGCATGTGGCGCAGCAGGTAGTGCTGAATACGATGCCAGGCACCCTGGTTACCTGGTTCTTCCTGGCACCAGAGGATTTCTTGCGTGCGTGCGTAGTGATTGATTTCCGCCTGAAAATCTTCGTGCGGAAATGGGTAAAGCTGCTCCAGTCGAATGATGGCCATATTGGTGATGGCATGTTCACGTCGATAGGCGATCAGCTCATAGTATATTTTTCCGCTGCAGACGATCAGACGCTTTATTTTCTCTGTTGCAAATGTTCCTGTTTCAGAAATAATAGGCTGAAATTGGTCGTTTGCCAGTTCTTCCAGAGATGAGACTGCTTCCTTGTGACGCAGCATACTTTTTGGGGTAATGACGATCAGCGGTTTGCGTATCGGCCGGATCATCTGTCGCCGGAGTAAATGAAAGATCTGTGCCGGCGTGGAAGGGATACATACCTGGATATTGTATTCAGCACACAGCTGCAGGAATCGTTCCAGGCGCGCGGAGGAATGTTCTGGTCCCTGTCCTTCATAACCATGCGGCAAAAATAAAACCAGGCCGCACAGGCGTCCCCACTTGGCTTCACCTGAAGCGATAAACTGATCGATCACAACCTGAGCGCCGTTGGCAAAATCTCCAAACTGCGCTTCCCAGATGACGAGTTCATCCGGTCGCGCCGTGGCATAACCATATTCAAAACCCAGCACTGCTTCTTCTGAGAGGATTGAATCAATCACAACGAAATCAGATTGTTTAGGAGTGATATAGCGCAGAGGAATATATATGCCATCTTCCCATTGATCCTGTTCACGATTCTGGTCATGCAGGACAGCATGGCGGTGAAAAAATGTACCGCGTCCACTATCCTGTCCGGAAATACGCACCGGATAACCTTCTTTCAGCAAGGCGGCATAGGCCAGGCTTTCGGCCATCCCCCAATCAAGCGGCAAGCTGCCTTCACCCATTTTTCGCCGATCTTCAATGACTTTCTCAACCCTGGGGTGTAATTGGAACGTGGCTGGAATAGTGGTCAGGCGCTCAGACAGATGTTTCAGATCTTCAATAGATACACCGGTTTTTACCGGTTGATTCCATTTCGCGGGGGATAGGAAAGGCGCCCAGTTGGCTGTATTGGGTGATTTGTAGTCGTAGCATATCGTGGTGTTGGGGTTGCGGCCTTCGTCCATGGCATCCTGATAGGATTGCACCATAGCTTCTGCATCGGCTTCCTTGATGACACCCTGTTGGATGAGTCGGTCAGCATAGAGTTTACGAACCCCGGGGTGTTGATGAATAACACGATACATGGAGGGCTGGGTAACCATGGGCTCATCTTGCTCGTTATGACCCAGTTTTCGGAAACAAACCAGATCAATCGCGATGTCCTTGCGGAACTGCATGCGAAAATCAAGCGCTATTTCAGTTGCCAGTATGACTGCATCAGGATCATCTCCGTTGACATGCAGGACCGGCGCATCAATCATCTTGACGACATCTGTGCAATACAGTGTGGAGCGGCTGTCACGCGGGTCTGATGTGGTGAAACCAATCTGGTTATTGATGACGATGTGAACCGTTCCACCTGTACCGTACCCTCGTGTTTGTGACAGGTTCAGTGTTTCCATGACAACACCCTGCCCGGCGAAAGAAGCATCGCCGTGGATCAGCACCGGAACGATCAGATCACCATTTTTATCGCCAATTCGGTGTTGGCGTGCGCGTACAGAGCCTTCCACCACCGGGTTGACGATTTCGAGGTGTGACGGATTGAACGCAAGCGCCAGGCGCATAACACCACCCGGCGTCATGACTGCGGAAGAAAATCCCTGGTGATATTTGACATCGCCGGAAGTCAGCTCCTGCGGCTGTTTGCCTTCAAATTCCTGAAACAGCTCGGAAGGCATTTTCCCCAGCGTATTGACCAGTACACTCAAGCGTCCGCGATGAGCCATTCCCATGACAATTTCCTGTACACCTGCTGTTCCCGCATGTTGCAGCAGTTTATCCAGCATTGGGATGAGACTTTCATTACCTTCCCCGGAAAAGCGTTTCTGGCCAACGTAACGAGTGTGCAGATATTGCTCCAGGCCTTCAGCAGCGGTCAGCCGCTCAAGAATATGGCGTTTGTACTCTGGGGTGAAATTGGGCTGGGAGCAGACGGATTCGAGTCGGTTTTGTAGCCAGCGTTTCTGTTTCACATCCGTGATGTACATGTATTCTGCACCAATGCTGCCGCAATAGGTTTGTTGCAATCTATGCAAAATTTCCTGCAAGGTGGCATGTTCCGGGCCGACAAGAGAGCCGGTATGAAATACCTTGTCCATGTCTACGTCAGTCAACCCGTGAAATTCCGGGTCAAGTTCGGGAACATCCTGTTTTTGCTGCAAATTGAGCGGGTCAAGATTAGCTCTGCGCACGCCCAGGAAGCGGTAGGTGTTGATCAGCTGCAGAACAGCAATTTGTTTACGTTCCTGTACTTCAAAGTCAATAGCTTGCTGTTCCGCCTGTTTTGAGGGAGTGTCGGAAAGGGAAGATTCATGCCGTGCAGCAGATCGAATCAGTGACTCGATAACCGGAGTATGGGAAATGTCCCGGATGGAAATACTTTCTGTTGGCTGCAGTGAGTCGAAATACAGGCGCCATTGATCCGGTACGCTGGTTTGATCTTCCAGATACTGGTCATAGAGCATTTCGATGAATGCCGCATTGGTACCGAACAGTTTTGAATCTTCTAAAAGTTGTTTTATCACGATAGCCACCTGAAGCCTGTGAAATTACCGCAACATATTTTCTGGGGGCAGAGAAAAAGACAAATGGCGAGGTACGGGTAATCTGCTGCTTGTCTTTTATTCTTGCCAGCTGTAGCCGCCAGGTTTGTAAATTTCCTGTTGATCAGATATAGCCATGATTGTCATGGTACATCTCTGCGCGGGACTCCAACATATAATTGGCGGGGTCTACCTATTTTCTGTTCCGGATCAGAGATCATCTCGTTCCACTGCGCAACCCAGCCAACGGTACGTGCGGTAGCAAAAATGGCAGTAAACATGGATGTTGGAATACCCAGCGCCCGTTGTACGATTCCCGAGTAGAAGTCAACGTTGGGGTACAGCTTTCTGGTAATAAAAAAGTCATCTTCCAGGGCGATTCTTTCCAGCTCCAGAGCAAGCTTAAACAGCCGGTCATTATGTAGCCCCAGTTCATCCAGTACTTCGTGGCAGGTGTCGCGCATCAGTGTGGCGCGTGGATCAAAGTTTTTGTAGACCCGATGGCCAAAGCCCATCAGCCGGAAAGGATCATTCTTGTCCTTGGCGCGGGTAATGTATTCATTGATGCGTGAAACGTCTCCGATTTCTTCCAGCATATTGAGGCAGGCTTCATTCGCGCCGCCATGCGCCGGACCCCATAAGCAGGTAATCCCGGCAGAGATGCAGGCAAATGGATTGGCACCGCTTGAGCCCGCCAGACGGACTGTTGATGTGGAAGCATTTTGCTCGTGATCCGCATGCAGAATCAGAATGCGATCCAGTGCCCTGACAATGACCGGGTTGGGAACATATTTCTCGGCTGGCGTGGCAAACATCATGTGCAGGAAGTTTTCCGTAAAGCCCAGATCATTACGAGGATAGATGAAAGGCTGGCCGATATTATATTTATAGGCAATTGCCGTAATGGTTGGTAGTTTGGCAATCAGACGAAATATGGATTGTTCACGATGTGGCGCATCAGAAACGTCCATGGCGTCATGATAAAAAGCAGACAATGCACCCACCACGCCGACCATGACCGCCATGGGATGTGCATCGCGGCGAAATCCGCTGAGAAACTTGATCATTTGCTCATGCAGCATCGTATGGTTTTTGATGTTATTGACGAATTGCTTTTTTTGGTCTGCTGTAGGCAATTCTCCATTCAGCAGCAGATAGCTGACTTCCATGAAGTCACAGCGGGTGGCCAGTTGTTCGATCGGGTAGCCGCGATACAGCAGGATACCTTGATCACCATCGATGAATGTAATGGCTGATTTGCAGCTGGCGGTGGATACAAACCCGGGATCGTAGGTGAACATATTGCTTTGAGCGTATAACGAGCGAATATCAATAACATCAGGACCCTCATTACCGGACAGAATGGGCAGTTCAATCGTTTTCTTGTTTTCACCCGGTGACAAAGTGGCAACATCTTGTGGGGGCATAATTTTCTCCATTTATCCTGCAATTCAAATTTTCCTGATAGATGACCAGGGTTTTGGTTAATTTTCCTGTAAAAGTCTCAATATGGGCCGAAATGCTTCATCAGGTACTCCCGTATTACGGGCAATCATATTCCACAGATCATGATCTGGGTACGTTAGTAGCGCTTCAAACAGTTCATGTTGCTGCTCATCCAGCTGTTCATAATGAGCATCCATGAAGCGCAACAGAACGATATCCAGTTCCAGCATGCCGCGACGACAACGCCAGCGCATGCGGGCCTGGTGGTTCATACCGTTTTATTCAGCATCATGATTTTTATACTTTCTATCGCGGCGGTCGGGTTTAATCCCTTGGGGCAGGCATCGACACAATTCATGATGGAATGGCAACGGAATAAACGGTAGGGGTCCTCCAGATCATCCAGCCGTTCAGAAGTGGCCTGATCCCGGCTGTCGGCCAGAAAACGATAGGCTTGTAGCAATCCGGCCGGCCCGACAAATTTGTCGGGATTCCACCAGAATGAAGGGCAGGCAGAGGTGCAACAGGCACACAGAATGCATTCATAGAGACCATCCAGGCGAGCGCGTTCTCCCTGGGATTGTAAACGCTCGGTTTCTGGCGGCGGGTCATTATTGATCAGATAGGGCTTGATTGAATGATATTGCTTGAAAAACTGGCTCATATCAACAATCAGATCGCGAATAATCGGCAATCCCGGTAGAGGCCGGATTTCCACAGGTTCACGCAGGTCAGCAAGCGGTGTGATGCAGGCAAGATTATTTCGACCATTGATATTCATGGCATCGGAACCGCACACACCTTCCCGACAGGAGCGGCGCAGACTGAGACTGTCATCAATGGCCTTGATACGTATCAGCGCATCCAGCAGCATTTTATCTGTCGGTGCGAGCTCAACGTCATAATCCTGCATGTACGGTTTTTCATCCTTGTCCGGATCATAGCGACTAATCGAGAACAGCATAATGCACTCCTTTTTCCGTTTATTTTAATTTGATCAGAAAAATACCTTGTTCCGAAAGAATACAGATGATTTTATGATAACGTTAAGAAGATGATTACAATGTACCAGGATCGGGGTCAGTTTTTTCGTTATCCGTGCATCTGATTTGATGGCCCAACCTGATGGGCAATGAACCGTTTAACTTGTTCGGCATCTGCTGTCATACGTTCAAAACGCTGGGGCAGTTTCTCCAGGTTATCGTATCCATCCGGTTGTTCCGGTACGAATCCGACTGCTTCCTGGATACTGTCCGCAAACTTGACTGGCAGTGCTGTTTCCAGGCAGATGAGTGGAACATCAGGTTCGCGCAATTCCATACCCACTTTCAGGCCATCTGCTGTGTGTGTGTCAATCAGGATATTGAATTTATGGTGTATCTTTCGAATAGTGGTGATGCGTTCAGCATGGTTGCTGGTTCCAGAAATAATGCCAAAATCCCTGATTTTTTTCCATAGATCAGTATCGGAAAGATCGAATGATCCTCCTTGATCAACCAATTTCCAGAGTTCTTTGATGCGTGCCGCATCCCGACCGGTCAGATCGAAGATAAACCGCTCAAAATTTGATGCTTTGGAGATATCCATTGAAGGGCTGCTGGTTTGCTTCGTTTCAGTTGTTGTGCGGGGACGATATAAACCGGTACGAAAAAACTCATTCAGCACATCATTTTCATTAGTTGCCAGAATCAGTTGCTTGATGGGTAGGCCCATCATACGGGCGACATGGCCGGCAAAAATGTTGCCGAAGTTGCCGGAAGGGACTGAAAAAGATACTGCTTCCCCGTTAGAGCGGGTAACTGCAAAATAGGCCTTGAAGTAATAGATAATTTGCGCGGCGATACGCGCCCAGTTGATCGAATTGACCGCACCGATCCGGTATTTTTGCTTGAATACCTGGTCGTTACTGACAGTTTTGACAATATCCTGGCAATCATCAAATACACCTTCGATAGCAATATTGAAAATGTTGTTATCCTGTAACGAGAACATTTGTGCGGTCTGAAAAGCACTCATTTTTCCGTAAGGTGACAACATGAATACGCGAATGCCCCGTTTGCCGCGCATGGCATATTCTGCACTGGAGCCGGTATCACCAGAAGTTGCGCCCAGGATATTCAATTCATCATTATTTTTTGCAAGCACATACTCGAACAGGTTGCCCAGGAACTGCATGGCGATGTCCTTGAACGCCAGGGTAGGGCCATTAGACAGGTGCAGCAGGTGCAGATTGGATTCCAGTGTCTGGACAGGAGTGACCTCCTCACTGCCAAAAATTTCGTCCGTATAGGTGCGTGTAATTAAGGTGCGCAAATCGTCGGCGGGGATGTCATCCATAAAACGCGACAGAATTTCAAATGCAAGCGACGGGTAGTCAAGCGAGCGCCAGGATTCAAGCTCTGCCGGGCTGATTTTAGGATAAGATTCAGGCATGGCCAGCCCGCCATCCGGAGCCAGTCCGCCTAACAGAATTTCAGTAAATGTTTTGGGCAGCATGCCGCCTCGGGTCGAGAGATAACGCATATTAGTCTGTGATAAACGAGGAAAGAAACAACCAGGTGCTTCGCGTTGGAAGCTGATCAATTCCGAAAGAAATCAAGGATTGAATTGAATATGAATACAGCAAAATTTGAAAAGCTGTGCAATTTTAACTGCCAAGCTCCTCAAGTCGAATCCGAATGATTTTATCAGCCATAGCTGGAAGGTTCTGTATTTTTTCAATAGCTGTATTGATGTTCTTTTCCCTGGTTTTGTGCAAAAGCATAATGATGTTGACCTTGTCTTCCCCATCTGCATGCTCTTTCTGGATCATTGCACTGATGGAGATTTCACTGTCTGCCAGGATGCGGGTGATATCGGCCAGCACACCAGGTTTATCCGTGACCTGCAGCCGCAGGTAATAGGCGGTTTCCACTGCCTCCATCGGTATGATGGGTGTGTCAGACAGCAGCTCCGGCAGGAATGCCAGCACGGGCACCCGGTGTTCCGGGCTGGAGGTGAGCAGACGTGTGACATCTACCAGATCAGCGATCACTGCGCTGGCAGTAGGTTCCGCACCGGCCCCGGCACCATAATACAGCGTCGGCCCGACTGCATCCCCTTTTACGATGATCGCATTCATTACACCTTCTACATTGGCAATCAGTCGTTTGACTGGAATCAGCGCCGGGTGGACACGCAACTCAATGCCATTGGTCGTGCGTTTGGTAATACCCAGCAGTTTGATGCGATAGCCTAATTCTTCAGCATAACGAATATCGTCATTGGCCAGTTTGGTGATTCCTTCGATGTAAGTTTGATCGAACCGAACCGGAATGCCAAAGGCAAGTGCCGCCATGATGGTGATTTTGTGAGCAGCATCGATGCCTTCTATATCATAGGTTGGGTCAGCCTCGGCATAACCCAGCTGCTGTGCGCTGGCGAGAACGGTGCTGAAGTCCAGCCCTTTGACACGCATCTCCGACAGGATGAAGTTACTGGTTCCGTTAATAATGCCGGCAATCCATTCAATGCGGTTGGCTGCCAGACCTTCTCGCAGAGCCTTGATGATGGGAATGCCTCCCGCCACGGCCGCCTCAAATGCGACGATAACATTGCGTTGTTGTGCGGCAGCAAAGATTTCATTGCCATGATTTGCCAGCAGTGCCTTATTGGCAGTAATGACATGTTTGCCGTGAGTAATGGCTTCAAGTATCGCTTGTTTGGCGATAGCTTGCCCTCCGATCAGTTCGACGATGATGTCAATGTCGGGATGTCTGGCAATTTCAAGTGCATCGGATGTGACGACGACATCGTCACCCGCGACCAGAGCACGTGCCTTTTCCTGATCCAGATCGGCGATCATGCGAATGATGATATTGCGACCAGTTCTGCGTGTGATTTCCTGCTGGTTGCGTTTCAGAACGGTATAAGTACCGCTACCAACGGTGCCAACGCCGAGCAGTCCTACATGAATTGGCTTCATAACGGAATTTTTTGTGTATCAATAAGGATAAACCGAAGATTATATACGGAATAAAGTGGAGTACGTTAGTTACCCGCTTGGTTACCGTGCTTTCCAGGAGGTAGGATTAGCAGCTGTGACGAGCGCGATAGCGGCCTAAAAACTGTGCGATACGGCCGATGGCTTCGGTTAGATCGTCACTGTTAGGCAGAAATACAATCCGGAAATGATCGGGCTGAGACCAGTTGAACCCGGTTCCCTGAACGATGAGTACCTTTTCTTCCAGTAGCAGATCCAGTGCAAATTGTTCATCATCTGTAATCGGATAATAGGCGGGGTCCAACCGCGGGAACAGGTACAGTGCGCTTTGGGGTTTAACGCAGGTCACGCCCGGAATGTCGGTGAGCAGTTTCCAGGCCAGGTCACGCTGGCGCTTTAGCCGCCCGGTGGGCATGGTGAGATCGTGAATACTTTGATAGCCACCCAGTGCAGTCTGGATGCCGAATTGTGCTGGAACATTGGCGCACAAACGCATGGATGCCAGCATATTGAGCCCGGCAATGTAATCCCGCGCTCGTGTTTTGTCGCCGGAGACAACTGCCCAGCCGGAACGAAAGCCAGCGGCGCGATAATTTTTGGATAAGCCGTTGAATGTTACAAATGGAACATCATTGGCCAACGAGGCAATTGAAGTATGGCGGGCAGAGTCATAAAGGATTTTGTCGTAGATTTCGTCAGCAAAAATGATCAGGTTGTTTTGTCGGGCAATTTCTATGATATCGCGCAACAAATCATCCGGATACAGTGCGCCAGTAGGGTTGTTGGGGTTGATGATGACGATTGCCCGGGTTCTGCTGTTGACCTTGGCTTTTATGTTTTCCGGATCCGGCAGCCAGTCAGATTGTTCGTCGCATATATAATGTCGCGCGATTCCGCCCGCCAGAGAGACTGCAGCCGTCCATAAGGGATAATCCGGCGAGGGAACCAGCACTTCATCATCATTTTCCAGCAGCGCCTGGGTAGCCAGCATGATCAGTTCTGATACGCCATTCCCGACGTAGATGTCATCCATCCGCACGTTGGCGATATTTTTTTCCTGCGTGTAATGCATGATCGCTTTACGAGCGGCGAACAGCCCTTTGGAATCGCAATAACCGGATGCGGCAGAAAGGTTTTGGATGACATCCTGCAAGATTTCGTCCGGCGCTTCAAACCCGAAGGAAGCAGGGTTGCCGATATTGAGCTTGATGATACGATGCCCATCTTCCTCCATCTGTCTGGCACGATCAAGAACCGGTCCCCGTATGTCATAGCAGACATGGTTGAGTTTGCTGGATTTTTTGATGGGTTGCATGGACGGATAGAGAAAATTCTATTTAAAATACGGAAAAAGCATACCATGTTACGCTGATTTTTATTAAAGGACATTTCTAAAAACTCAGCTGTGCGGGATGTGGTGCAAGGCGTATGGGCGCAGCAACGAGATCTGTCAAACAAGTAACAAGTAGATAGGTGAGGCAGGGAGTACCTGCACAACGTTGCTATTTGTCTGGAAAATCAATTGTTAGAAGTGTCCTGAATGAAAATGGTTGGGCTGATTATCCAGCCGGATCAAAGCTGAATTTTTCGTTACGAAAGGATTTATATGAAATTACATCTTTCGGATAACTCCGGTTTGAACATTTTTTCCGGTTACGGAGATGGTTATGTTGCGGTCAATCAGGTGCGGTATACAGATAGCATGATCGTGCTGCCGGAACAAATTGTTGAACACTGGCCAGTAAGCAGTATTAACCAGTTGGAAATGGAGCATTTTGATCCATTGCTGGCAGTGCAGCCGGAAATTATTTTGCTCGGAACAGGAATATCATTACAGTTTCCAAATGCATCGCTGATAAAAAAAATACTGGCTCGCGGAATTGGATTCGAGACAATGGATACGCACGCAGTATGCAGAACCTACAATATTCTGTCGTCTGAAGGAAGGCATGTTGCTGCCGCAATATTTGTCCGACCCCCAGACAGATAGCAATCCATGGTTCGTTCAGGTTATTTATTTTGATAAAAGAAGACGATAGTGCACAGATGTTATCGTATCCGTTCTGTTTTTCAATGAGAGTAAGTTATGGCTGGTCATCCTGACTATATTTTGTGGCTGGATCAGGTAGGTATGAACGATGTGGCGAGCGTAGGGGGCAAGAATGCCTCGCTGGGGGAGATGATCGGCAATCTTTCCCGCGCCGGGGTGAAAGTGCCTGGCGGATTTGCTACGACAACATACGCTTATCGTGAATTTCTCAGGATCAATGATTTGAATGATCGCATCAATCAATTATTGACCCCACTGGATGTTGACGATGTGGAGGCGTTGGCCGTTGCGGGTAAACAGATTCGCTCTTGGTTGCTTGCCGCCACGCTGCCGGATGATCTGGTAGAAGTAGTGACTCGGGCATACCAGAAGCTCATTGCTGATTCGGGTGAGAAAGTATCCTTTGCAGTACGTTCATCGGCAACAGCTGAGGATCTAGCGGATGCCTCCTTTGCCGGCCAGCAGGAGACGCTGCTGAACGTGCAGGGGCTTGATAACCTGTTCAGTGCACTCAGAAGAGTGTTTGCTTCACTTTATACGGACCGGGCGATTTCCTATCGGACCCATCACGGGTTTCATCATGATCAGGTATTTTTATCTGCGGGCGTACAACGGATGGCGCGCAGCGATAAAGGTGCCAGTGGCGTGATATTTACACTTGATACTGAATCTGGCTTTCGGGATGTGGTGTTTATTACTTCTGCTTATGGTTTGGGGGAAACCGTCGTACAGGGAACAGTCAATCCGGATGAGTTTATTGTTTATAAACAAAATCTTAAGGTGGGATTACCCGCAATTCTTTCCCGCCGGCTGGGAGCCAAGGCAACCGAGATGATCTATAGCGATGAGCAGGCAGGGCAGACGACCGTGGTACAGCCGGTATCGCCGGAACGAAGTCAGCGTTTCAGTTTGTCCGATGAGCAAATTGAATTATTGGCCCGACAGGCGGTGATCATCGAACAGCACTACAACCGGCCGATGGATATCGAATGGGCACTGGATGGAATAGATGGACAGATTTATATTGTCCAGGCCCGCCCGGAAACGGTGAAAAGCCGTGCCGAGCAATCAGTAGAACAATTTCACCTGAGCGGACGAGGCCCGGTGCTGGTGCAGGGGCGCGCGATCGGCCAGAAGATCGGACAGGGAACGGCGCGGGTCATTATGAGCGCGGGGCAGATGGCCGAGATTCAGCCGGGCGACGTGCTGGTAACGGACATGACAGATCCGGATTGGGAGCCAATCATGAAACGAGCCGCAGCGATTGTGACCAATCGTGGCGGGCGTACCTGTCACGCTGCTATTGTTGCGCGCGAGCTGGGCATTCCTGCGGTGGTCGGGTGTGAGCTGGCTACGACAAAAATCAGCGATGGCCAGGCGGTGACCATATCCTGTGCGGAAGGAGATACAGGTTTTGTTTATGAAGGTCTGCTTCCTTTTCAGCATACTTGTTCAGAGATCAGTAAGCTGCCTGAATTACCAGTCAAGATCATGTTGAATATCGGAAATCCTGCGCAGGCTTTTGCATTTTCACAACTGCCCAATCATGGAGTGGGGCTGGCACGTCTGGAATTTATCGTCGCCAACAATATTGGTATCCATCCCCGGGCCGTGCTGGAATTTGATGCGCTTCCGGATGATCTGAAAGCATCTGTCAGTAAGCGAACGACAGGTTACCCCGACCCGGTGTCTTTCTATATTGAGAAACTGGTGGAAGGTATTGCCACGTTGGCGGCAGCTTTTCACCCACATCCGGTGATTGTGCGTCTATCTGATTTTAAATCTAATGAATACGCGAATCTGATTGCGGGAGATCGCTTTGAACCACATGAGGAAAATCCGATGATTGGATTTCGTGGTACTTCACGTTATCTTGCTGATTCTTTTCGTGCCTGCTTTGAGCTAGAGTGTCGGGCTTTGCGCAAGGTACGTGATGAAATGGGTTTTACCAATGTTGAAGTGATGGTTCCTTTTTGTCGAACCCTGGAAGAGGCGCAGCAGATTACAGAATTACTGGCAGCTAATGGATTAAAACGCGGAAGCAATGGGCTACGTTTGATCATGATGTGCGAAATTCCTTCCAATGCTGTGTTGGCTGAAGAATTCCTCGAATACTTCGATGGGTTTTCCATCGGGTCTAATGATATGACCCAGCTGGTACTTGGGCTGGATCGTGATTCGGAGCTGGTTGCTCATTTATTCGATGAGCGTAATCCAGCTGTGAAGCGGCTGCTGAAAATGGCAATTGATGCTTGCCATAAACAGGGGAAATATATTGGTATTTGCGGCCAGGCACCCTCTGATTATCCGGATTTTGCACGCTGGCTGGTTGAACAGGGTATCAGCAGCCTTTCTCTTAATCAGGACACGGTAGTGAGCACCTGGCTGCATCTGGCGGACCGGGAGCAGTAGGGCGATGTTACAACGCAGCGTTTTTTTTCTGTCTGATCGTACGGGCATTACAGCGGAAACACTGGGTCATAGTCTGTTGACCCAGTTCGATGGAATAGAGTGGAAGAAGCACTATGCTTCTTTCCTGGACAGTGCAGCTAAGGTTCAGGAGATCATTGATCGTATCAATACAATTGCGAAGCAGGAAGGTCAGCCATCATTGGTGTTTAGCACATTGCTGGATCCGGTTATCCTCGCTTCTGTCCGTCAGGCTGATTGTTATCTTATTGATTTTTTTGAATCTTGTCTTGGTGTGCTGGAAACGGCGCTGCAACAGTCACCTGTGCGCATACCCGGACGCTCCCATATTCTTGGCCAGGATGCTTCCTATTTTCGACGTATTGCTGCGATTCAGTATGCGCTGAACAGTGATGATGGTAGTAACTCTAAAATTCTTGCCGATGCTGACGTGATTTTGGTAGGAGTATCACGCTCTGGTAAAACCCCAGTGTGTGTGTATCTGGCTTTGCAGTATGGAGTGCTTGCTGCTAATTATCCATTTACGCCAGAAGATATGGGAGTCGTGCGTCTTCCTTCGTTGTTACAACCACTGCGTGAGAAATTGTTTGGATTGACGTTGAGCACGTCACGGCTTCAGGCTGTTCGTGTGGAACGGTATCCGGGCAGTCATTATGCTTCATTCGTTGAATGCCAACGTGAACTTCAGTGGCAAAATGAACTGTACCAGCAGTTTAATATCCCGTTTATCGATACTACCGGAGTATCAATAGAAGAGATCAGTGCATCAATTATCAACCGGATGCGGCTGGAAAGACGTTTGTATGGAACCTGAATCAGTACCTATGCTGGATATGATAGGTAACAGTATGATTTTTATATCCTGATGGATTTCCAGTATCTGGATTTCCAGTATGTATTATCCAGGCTGGATATAGTGACTCCTTGACTGGATGAGGCATGAAGAAATTTCTTGCTATCCAGATAGATCCCTACATGCCAGGAACGCCCGCCTGTTTTGAAGAACACCAGATCTCCCGGCATAAGCTCATTCCGACTGATTTTTTCACCAAATTCTGCCTGGGAAAGCGCTGTTCTGGGCAATGTGAAGCCGAATTCTTCCTTGAAGATGATTCTGACAAGCGCAGAGCAATCTACCCCAGTGTGATCTGTACCTCCCAATCGATAGCGTGTGCCACGCCATTCCTGATATTGGCTGTACAGACGTTTCCGCACGAAAGACGGATCATTTTCCAGAATTCCCTGAGGAATCGCAAATCCGGATTTATGGGAATATCGTGAAATCTCATCACGCGTTGAATCTTTGGGAACCGAGCTGCATCCAGCTATCATACCTGCGCCGAGCAACAGAATGACAATGTGTTTTAAGGACATGTTTCAATTCATGTTGTTGGAATAAGAGGCAAGTATAACAAGAAAATAATCTGGTTGTGAAATAAGAAAGGTTCTTTTTAGCGAATGTCCTGGTAATTTGTCATATATGCAAATGTAATTCACACAATTGCTGATTATCCACTGTGCTCCGGCTTGTCCGTGATTTTCACCCAGGTATTGCGTAGTGATACGGTTCGATTGAATATCGGCTTTCCCGGTTTTGTATCTGCCAGATCAGCTACAAAGTAGCCATGGCGTTCAAACTGAAAACGCTGTTCTGCTTGAATTTCAAGTAAAGAAGGTTCAACGTACCCGACAATAATTTTCCTGGAATCCGGATTTAACGAGGTTTTGAAATCTTTACCTTCCGTGTCGGGATGTGCGTCGCTGAACAAACGGTCATATAATCTGATTTCAACAGCCTTGGCATAAGTAGCTGACAGCCAGTGAATATTGCCACGGACTTTTCGGGTTTCAGCCCCGGCAGTACCGCTTTTGGTAGCGGGATCGTAAGTGCAGTGAATCTCCAGGATCTTTCCCTGATCATCTTTGACAAGATGTGTGCATCTTACGATATATGCATAACGTAACCGCACTTCTGCCCCAGGTGCCAGGCGGAAGAAGCCTTTGTCTGGCACCTCCATAAAGTCTTCACGGTCAATATAAAGCCGTTTTGTCAGCGGTAGTTCGCGTGTGCCAAGTTCGAGTTTTTTTGGATGATTGGGTGCATAGCAGGTTTCCATCTGATCATCTGGAAAGTTATCTATGACCAGCAGCACCGGATTAAGGACAGCGATGCGGCGCGGTGCGTTTTCATTAAGGTCTTCGCGTAAGCAATCTTCCAGCACTGTCATATCAATCCAGGAATCTGCCTTACTGATACCGATTCGTTCCGCAAACAAGCGGATTGATTCCGGCGTATAGCCCCGACGGCGCAGACCTGCCAATGTATTCATGCGTGGATCGTCCCAGCCATCTACCAGTTTGTTCTCTACCAGTTCGATCAGTTTACGCTTGCTCATGACACTGTAAGTCAGATTCAGTCGCGCAAACTCGATCTGCTGCGGGTGGCAGGGAACTTTTTCACTTAATTGATCCAGTATCCAGTCATACAGTGGCCGATGATCTTCAAACTCCAGTGTGCAAAGGGAATGCGTGATCCGCTCCAAAGCATCGGAAATACAATGGGTGTAATCGTACATCGGGTAGATACACCATTTATCACCCGTGCGCTGGTGGCGGATATGGCGGATGCGATAGATAACCGGATCACGCATATTGATGTTGGGGGATGCCATATCAATTTTGGCGCGTAGTACGTGCGCGCCATCCGGAAACTCTCTTGCGCGCATGCGCCGGAACAAATCCAGACTTTCGGATGGCGGACGATCACGATAAGGGCTGTTTGTACCTGCTTCAGTCAAGGTTCCACGTAATCGGCGGATTTCATCTGCCGATAGGCTGTCCACATAGGCCTTGTCTTGCGTGATCAGATATTCTGCAAATTCATATAGCTGATCAAAATAATCGGAAGCGTAGTAAAGATGTTCCTGCCAGTCAAAGCCCAGCCAGTGGACTGATTCAATAATGGCATCGACGTATTCCTGAGCTTCTTTTTCCGGGTTTGTATCGTCGAATCGCAGATGACAGGCGCCGTTATATTCAAGCGCAAGCCCGAAATTCAAGCAAATGCTTTTTGCATGGCCGATATGCAGATAGCCATTTGGCTCGGGCGGGAAGCGTGTCTCTACGCGCCCGTTCCACTTACCGGTGCGGTTGTCTTCTTCAATGATATTACGAATGAAATGAGTAGGGGCTGAAGGTGTGTTCACAGATATTTTTCAGTTGAATTCAATAAGATGTTGATTATTTTCATGGAATAAATGACAGTACATAGATCGTAATATGTGCCCAGGCAGCGTGCGATGCCGTGTAACTGTAAGTTTCCTGCCAGATGGTTTTTCGTGAGCCCGTTAGAATGGAGCAGGTAAAGTAACTATATAATACACGTTGATTACGCATGCGGCAGCGGCTCCAGGATGTCCGTGCCGCTTGGTACGATACAGAGAGATTTTATACCAATAAAAATTACATAAAATTTGGAATAGATATGACCCAGGAAGATACATCCGGTATTTCCCAGGATGAAAACAGCCTTATTGCAGAGCGTTATTCTAAATTGACTGCATTGCGCCAGATCGGCAATGCTTTTCCGAATGATTATCGTCGGGATAGCCTGGCTCGTGACCTGCATGAAAAGTATGATAATGACTCAAGAGAAGAACTGGAAAGTGGGCAGGTTAAAGTAAAAGTTGCAGGACGCATGTTGTTTAAGCGTGTAATGGGAAAGGCAAGCTTTGCAACGATCCAGGATATGAGCGGGCGGATACAGCTCTATATCTCCAATGATCATACCGGAGAATCCGCTCACGAAGCATTCAGGCATTATGATCTGGGGGATATTCTCGGCGCGGAAGGTATTTTGTTCAAAACCAGGACGGATGAATTGTCATTACGGGTTACCCGACTTCGTCTTCTGACTAAATCCTTGCGCCCGCTACCGGAGAAATTTCATGGCCTTATCGATCAGGAACAGAAATACCGGCGACGTTACCTTGATCTGATTACAAATGAAGAAACACGCAAGGTATTCCTGGTTCGCTCAAAAATTATTCAGGCAGTACGTGAATTTCTTGTTAACCGGGGCTATCTTGAAGTTGAAACGCCGATGATGCACTCTATTCCAGGAGGGGCTACTGCTCGACCTTTTATTACGCATCATAATGCATTGGATATGTCACTGTATCTGCGTATCGCACCGGAACTTTACCTGAAGCGGTTGGTAGTGGGTGGTATGGAAAAAGTTTTTGAGATTAACCGTAATTTCAGGAATGAAGGTATATCCACTCGCCATAATCCGGAATTCACCATGCTGGAGTTTTATGAGGCTTATCAAGATCATCATTACCTGATGGATCTGACGGAATCCATGCTGCGTGAAGTTGCGCTGAAGGTGTTAGGAACTACTCGCATTGTCTATCAGCAGCGCGAAATGGATCTTGCCCGGCCTTTTGCCCGGTTGACTGTCATGCAGGCCATCCTAAAATACCACCCTGAAAATTCCGAAGCACAACTTAACAACAGGGATGATTTGATCAAAATTTTGCAGGCAAAGGGAATCGGATTCAATCCGGACAGTGGAATCGGCGGACTGCAATTGGCCTTGTTTGATGAAACAACCGAACATTTGCTGTTTGAACCCGTATTTATCGTTGATTATCCGGCCGAGGTATCGCCTTTGGCACGCCGCAATGATCAAAATCCGGAGATTACGGATCGTTTTGAGCTTTATATTGCCGGGCGGGAAATTGCGAACGGCTTTTCCGAGCTAAATGATCCTGAAGATCAGGCCAGTCGTTTCCTTGAACAGGCCAGGGCTAAAGAGGCAGGTGATATGGAAGCGATGCACTATGACGCTGACTATATCCAGGCACTGGAATACGGATTGCCGCCAACGGCAGGTGAGGGAATCGGTATCGATCGGCTAGTAATGTTGCTGACAGATTCTCCAAGCATCCGCGATGTTATTCTGTTTCCGCAGTTACGCAAGGAAGACTAGACGACAGGTACTGATCCCGTGGTGCGGCTCGGGATTCTTCCTCAAGCACGGGGTGTGATTGCCGATATTACTTTGTTTGTGCCGAGTCATGGAGTTCAACTATGTTTACTGGTTCTCTTGACAAACTGATATTCACCGTGCTGTTCTTGATGATTGGTGCGGGATTAATGAGAGTTGCGCTGGCTTCCGGCGCGCGACAAGATAAGATTGTGAATAGCCAGGAAATAACAGAAGAGTATTCAAAACCCCGTCAACAGGTAAAATCTAGTGTAACAGCAACTACTTCCTCTCCCAATAAGATTGATGGGAGTGCAGGCGGGCAGAAACGGTCAACCTATCGTCGTATATACAGCACCGATGCTTCCAGAACCTTGATTAATCCCGCCCGGCTTCCGGCTGATTATTGCGGAGTAGTGGAACACATCGTCCCCGTCATGCTTAACCCTGCCAATGATGGCAATACGGATACATTTATTTCAGGGATAGTCGCAGTTCCATTGGGCAGACACTGGGGAAGTTTTTTTACTGAAGTCGATGTCCTGGGTAATAGCAGCTACGTTCCGCCCGAGAGGAACATTGCCGAGCCGATTTATTACAGAATCAGCTTGCTGGCAAATGATGGCAATCGCTATGTGATAACCCAGCAAGTGCCCCCCGGGTTTCAACCGGGAGAGACAATCAGATTCAATGACGATGGTTTGCTGGAGAAAGCTGGTTGTGTGATGCGCGAACCCGATCCGCATCAGCCGGGCCGGTAAATTTTTCTTACGAATTCGGTCTCCTCGCACAATTCGAAGCATTCTTTCTTTCCTTGCCCCTTTACTCAAATAAGCCCTTTTTTATCAGGGAAGAATTCTGTTCTTTCCGTTCCTGTGTTTCTATTTAGTCACTACAAATTACTCCTGAAAATCACAATAACAGATTGATTTTTATGAGATACGCTATTATTTATGCTGATCGAATCGACCGGGAATGATAAGACCTGCGTTATTTTTCTGGTCGAAACGGTGATTGTCGATGCTCACGCCGAGTAAAATTTCTCATCAACCTAATTTGTTTGCAACCGATCTTTTATGGCAACTTGATCCTACGGATCCACTGTTGCAACTGGCAGTGTTGTCCCCTGGCACGAATTTGATGAAGTATTCTCGGTTCATTACAAGAAAGGAACAGGCGCATCTGGCAATTCAGCAGCGGGTATTTTGATCTGGGAATTACCGCAACCCTGCTTGTTTGAGCATTATCAGCGAGATTTCCTGTTGTATGGACAAGTGCTGCAGCAACAATCCAAAGACAGCAACAAGCTCTATTCACTGCATGAGCCGCAAGTGTACTGCGTGGCTAAAGGGAAAGATCACAAACAGTACGAATACGGTAGCAAAGCCTCCATTGCCAGCCATGAGCAAAATATGCACGACAACCATACGCTCCCGGCTATCTTGCATCATGTAGAAGCCTCGCGCGGCAAAGCCTGCCAGGCAGGCAGCAGTGTGTGATCGCGGTTATCGTAGCAAGCGTGAAGTCAACGGAATCCATCGTACTACCGGGCAAGACCCTCAAACAGGATAACCGTTACCAGCGAGACAGAAGGCGCAAGCAATGTAAAAGACGTGCAACCATTGAACCCATCATTGGTCATTTAAAAGCAGATTACCGAATGACAAAAAATGACCTGAAAGGCGCTATTGGTGATCACATCAACCTCTTGATGGCCGCTTGTGCCTGGAATCTGAAACAATAGCTGCCTGGCCATCTTTTTGCTGTATTTTCCGTGTAGGAAATACAGAAATCACCCCAATCTTCTGATAAAAACCTTAGTTCATGCGAATTAATCTGAATGAGCAATAGAAAATCAGATGTAATTCCAAAAACTGCAATCAGTAGCAAGTGTTTTTCAGTGGCGACTATTTAGATAAACCCTATAAAGAGTCAAGGAGAGGCGAAATTGAGTATGTGGAAGAACATTGCAAAACAGTGGGACATCATTGCAAAACAGTGGAACATCATGACCTTCTATCAACGCTTCGAAAGCGTGATTGCCCTTTTTCTCACACTGCTGATTACGTTAATTGTTATTGTAGCCACCTTCCGTTTATTTACCGGAGTTATCAGTGGCCTCGTGTTTGGTGCCATGGACCCGCTCGACCATAAAATGTTCCAAAACGTCTTCGGCGAGATCATGACGGTATTGATCGCGCTAGAGTTCAACCATACCCTCCAATACACGGTCACTCGGCAACAAAGCGTCATTCAAACGAAGGTCGTCTTGCTCATTGCCCTGCTTGCGATAGCTCGTAAAGTTATTATCTTGGATCTTAAGGAAATAACTGCCGAAAGCATGTATGGCTTAGCCGCTATAACTCTGGCAATAGGTATTGTCTACTGGTTATTGCGTGAGCGTGACGATCGTCTTCCTCAAACGCAGGCACTACAACGTCCCGAGAATACATCGACAGATGCCGAGAGGCATACAGCCTAACATGTCGTTTAAACGGGACGCCGCAAAAGCGCGGCGTAAGTGTCAGCAATGCGTGGAACAAGAGCAAGTCGGCGCACGATCAAAACACCGGCGCTGACTCAGGCACTTCCCTTGCACTACTTTAATCATCTGGGACTGAACACGTATGCAGAAGATCGTCTCTGCGTAACCACCTGATGAAGCGGCACAAGATTCGGAGTCGTAGAGAAGCGTTGCAGCGCTTTCCGCGACAAAAGCTGAAATCCCGCCAGATAAAAATGGCGGAAACGGTAATGCAAAACCAAATGCACCTGTCCTCTACTCTACACGGTTTTGGGCTCCCGTGGATGTAGCAGGCGAGCCGTGGTGAAAGCGAGAAACCGTGGTCTGTCCCCTATTTGCTAGAAGGCTTCGTCATTAGTAATACGCAGGAATTTGAGACGCTTTGTTTTTCAGCTTGAATATAGCGACCTACTGCGGGTTTACTGATGCCCAGTTGCCTGACCCGTTTTAATCCAACTGGCAATTTGTACAGCTCGCCGCGCTTGATGGCGCGCGGCCTCCAGCACTTCGCCTGAAACTGTTACGTCGCGGCTGGCGGTGGCGCTGGCACCATAGGGATTGCCGCCGGATTTATAGATACATTCGTTGGTGTAGCCAGGAGCGACGACGATCGCACCCCAGTGATGCATAATATTGTACAAGGTAAGCGTTGTAGACTCTTGTCCACCATGCAAATTTTGCGCGCTTGTCATTACGGTCGCCACCTTGTTGGCGAGCTTTCCAGCGGACCATAAGCCACCTGTGGAATCAAGAAACATTTTCATTTGTGCTGCCACGTTTCCATAGCGTGTTGGTGTGCTGAAAATAAAAACATCTGCCCAATCCAGATCATCCAGGCTTGCTTCTGGAATACCTTGAGCAGCTTTCATATAATTTTTCCAGCCTTCGTTTGATTCCAATTTTTCTGTCGGAATTAGTTCCATAACACGCGCCAGGCGTACTTCCGCGCCCGCTTCTTTCGCAGCATCGGCAGCAGCTTTAGCCAGTTGCAGGTTGTGGCCAGTAAGGCTGTAATAAATGACAGCAACTTTGATGGATTTCATTATAGTGAAACTCCTTATTAAATAGAATGCAATAATTTTTGACACCAAGACGAACATCCAGGATGCGATATTTAACTAAGCGGATTGACTCTGTCAGCATATAAAATAAAATTGCTCAGCAAAAGACATCTTGTCAGCTCCTTCCATCATCATCTGACCTTTGTGAATCATGTGCATGAGTTCAATGCGAGCCAAGCTATTTTTAGCGGATTGAAAAGATTTGAATCTGAGCATCGGTTTTGTTATTCGCTTCACTGCCAGATGGGCTTGTTCCACAATATTGTTGAGGTATTTGACCTGACGAACCATCATGAGCATCTCTCTGTTGGCATTGATCTTGTCAATTGCTGCTTTATGGGCGCCATTTTTATCCATCGTGATCCTTTCTCAGGAGCGCCATTGGCTTGCATGGCTATGTCAAAAAAGCATTTGGCATCACGCTCGGCCGTTAATTGAAAGTCGATCACCTTACCATCCTGTCTACAGTATGATAGAGGTATTTCCAAGTGCCTTTGATCTTAATATAAGCTTCGTCCATCCGCCAGCCAGGTGCTTATACTTTTTGAAAATTTCCCCCAGTAATGGTAAAAACCAGATCGCCCAACAGTTCACTGTAGAATGATCCACAAATACACCACGTTCCTCTATCATTTCTTCCAGTTGCCGGCAACTTAATGGATATGCCGCGTACCAGCGTATATGGACCAGAATCACCTCAGTCGAAAATCATATTCCTTTTATAACCAGCATGTAACCTCACCATCTTTTCGATGTCAACAGCCTACTACACAGAAGGTATCTATGATCTCGACGAGGCGTTGAGCGACTTCTCTCCGTATCTGCCGGGTCATCGCAAAATCGCTTGTGATGACCCGGGGGACAATGGATGGTTACCGGCGCGCCGAGCGATTGTTGATGCGCGGGAAGGCCATGCCCATACGTTGCACAAGCGGCGTCTCAGCGGATGACCCGCCAACGTGCACCCGGTAGGCGCCAGCGTGCGACACCCACTCTCCCTCGGCCCATGCTGCAAGGTTGTCCGGGTCGTCCGGCACGAACGAGGAGAAGGGGTGGTTGGGGGCGGAGGCGTCTATATCAACGGTGATGCGAGCACTCTCATTGAGCTCGAGGAATACCTTCTTGAATCTGACGAGACGTTTGGATGGTTGATCCGCCTGCCGTGGTAGTTCGAGGTAAATCTGCGATGCCTCAGCACCGGCGACAGAACCGGTGTTGGTAAGAGTGTACTCGACCGTCAATACGGGTACCAGTTCAACGAGCCGACGATAGAAGCGCTGTGGAATGTTTTCCCTGCCGGTGCCCGGAACCGGCACCTGTTCGAACACACGACGATATTTCCGCTTGAGCCTCAGATCGTTGTACTCGAAGGTCGTGAATGAGAGGCCGTGGCCGAAGGCAAACGCTGGCTTGACACCATTGGCCTCGTACCAACCCAAGTTTTCGGAATAGTGGCTGACAAGTTGCGGGCTGCCATCGCCGAGCGGAAATCCGGGGCCGCCGGGCAGACCGTTGTTCTCGCGTGTTCCCGGATACTGCATCTCGGTGGCGAAGGCCGCCTCGTGCTCGCTGGTCGGGAAGCTTACGGGCAGTTTTCCAGACGGATTGATGACCCCAAATAGGATGTCGGCCACCACGTCGCCGTCATCCTGACCCGGAAACCATGCGGCCACGAGGGCAGGCACTAGGTCAAGCCAGTTCATTATCACCCCCCCGCAGAATACAGCACCACGACGTTGTTAGGATTCGCCGCCGCAACCTCGCGCACGAGTTGATCCTGCTCGACACAAACCTCACCGGCCGCTTTTATGGTCCCGGGCAAACCGGAGTCAGAAGGATAGGACGGGTCCGGGTCGGATGGATCGCCATCGTTGGTGCACAGCGTGGGCAGCGTGAGCTTCAACAGATCACGTGTCTCGCGCGGATTGGTCCCCACCATGAGGATGACGACATCGGAATTCATTGCCAGATTGACGGCGGATGCGATATCGGTGCCATCATTGTAGGTCACCGTGGCGGATCCACCGATTTTGGTCAAGGTATTTTCGAGGCCTTGCTTCGGTGTCACCGTGTAGGGCGCCACAACCGTAGTGAGTTCGCTCGGACTGAGGTTGCGCGGTGGCATGGTGGCCGAACCGGCAAACCACTTGTGGCCGATCAAGGCGATTGATTGGACGTTGGGTTTCAATGGCAGGGTGCCGCCGTCATTCTTGAGCAACGTAATGCCCCCTTCCACGAGTGCACGCGCCTTGGCGGCGTTGGTGTCGAGATCCACATTGATGATCTGGTTGAAAGGATTTTCGAACTGGTCGAATTCGAACATTTTGACGTGGCGCGGCCTGAGTGCCGCGTCGATATGCTGTTCGGTGATATCACCCGCTGCCAGCGCTGCCATGATCTTGTTTTCGGTATAGAACCGCGGTTCGGAATCGAGTTCGTAACCAACGCCCGCCAGCAACGCATCCACAGTGCTATGCATCGCGCGCCGGTCACTTTCCACCCATCCATCGAAATCCCAACGCTGGCGTAAGGTCTGTACCAGCAGTGCATGGTTGTCGCAAGCGTAAGCGCCGTTAATGTGCGGGTACGCGCACATTAACGATGCGGGCTGGGCATCCTTGACTACCATCTCGAAAGGTAGCAGATAGAGTTCGTGCAGCGCACGGCTGGGAATGTGCACAGCTGCGGTCCAGCGTTCAAACTGAAACTCGTGTTCGTTGCCCGCAAAGTGCTTTGGCTGAGCCTGAACTCCGAGTATTACTTCGAATTACTTCCCCGTTGGAGTTATTGCGGAGGCGTCTGTAAACACTCCTGCCGATCAGAGGTAAGGCGTATTTTCCTGATTGGCAGATTCGCAGAAGTGTTGGCTAGGGGATATGACGCCCAAAAGTGTGAACTGATCTGGCAAAGTATGGAAAAACGATTATTGAAACGCACGTTTACTGATACCGATGGAGGTGTAATTGTGTTCGACTGAACAACTACCAATTGTTTTTGTGTGAGGGTTACCCCTTGATAACAGCCAGTGGTTGCAATTCAATTTGTACCTCGACCAAGTCTTTTTGGTGGTTCATCACTTCATCGATATCTTTATAAGAGCCTGGCGCTTCATCCAGATCTTTACGGCCGCGGATGGCGTGTAAAACACCGAGATCATCAAGGGCTTGGATTTCTTCCTCTAGGTCTAGTTTTTTGCGGGCTTGGGTACGACTCATAATGCGTCCAGCACCATGTGCGCAAGACTCGAAAGATTGTGCTTCACCTTTACCTTTTACCAGAAAGGAACCGGTACCTTGCGAGCCAGGAATCATGCCCCATTCACCTTTTCGCGCTCGTGTTGCACCTTTGCGATGAACAAGAACGGTTTCGCCAAAATGTTCTTCTTCGGCGGCAAAGTTATGTGGTTTATTAATAAATTCGCTGAATCCAACCTCAGGCCGAATCTCTCTAAATGCCGTTTTTACCCGCTCCATCATTAATTTTCGATTGGCTAGGGCAAACTCAAGGCAGTAGTCCATTTCATTTTTGTACAGTTCGAAATACTCAGATGACTCTGGAAGGTAGGCTAAGTCATTCGAGATATCTTCGCCGGCTGCCTTATTTAATGCTTTTGCTACATCATTGTAATGGTTGGCGACTGTAAAGCCGATATTGCGAGAGCCAGAGTGGATCATAATCCAAATATAACCATCTGAGCCTTTTTGGATTTCGATAAAGTGATTGCCGCCACCTAATGTGCCAATCTGATATAGGGCGCTTTCGTACTCTTGATTGACGATAGGCAGATCGCCTTTCCTTTCGGGCATCCAAGCTTCATCTTGCTGCGTTTTGTGGTGGTTGAAACCCACCGGAATGGTGTTGCGGATGATACTCATGATGGTTTTCAGATCCTCTGTTGAGATATCTGTCAGATTGGTCCGTAGGGAACACATACCGCAGCCGATATCCACACCGACGGCGTTGGGTACGATGACCCCCTTAGTGGCTAGGATAGCCCCGATGGGCATGCCGTAACCTTCGTGAGTGTCGGGCATAATGGCGATATGCTTAAAGGCAAATGGCAAATTGGCAAGATTGCGCGCCTGCTCCAACGCTCCCTCCTCCATTTGATCGGCTTCCAACCACAGCTTTATTGGCAGTTTTTCCGTTGTAATAATTGCTTTTCCATTAGTGTGCATAACAATATCTCCATATAATAATTATTGATAGCGGAGTCAGGTTTGGTCGGTCGAGCTGAAAACAAACAGAACATTTACATTTACCTAAGCTGAATTGAGCCTCCGTCCGCCATTAGTGTTTGTCCAGTCATATAGCGACTATCTTCGCTGAGTAAAAAGGCAACAACTGGAGCAACATCTTTTTGCGGATCGCCAAAACGCTGCAACGGAATATTGCTGGCAGATGCTGCGTATTGCTCCGGGTACTCAGCTTTCCAGTGAGCGACCCCTTCGGTCAAGGCCTTTGGTGAGACTACATTGACACGAATGTTGTCTTTAGCCCATTCGTTGGCGGCGACCCTGCTTAATCCGCGGATAGCTTCTTTGGCTGCTGTATAACTGGCTTGCTGCTCGAGTCCAAGGAGCGCTGCTCCTGAGCCAAAGTTGACGATGGAGCCGCCAGATTTTGTCAGCTCCGGATAAGCGGCTTTCATAAAGTATAACGTTGCATTAAAGCCGGTGCCAAAGGATAAAGCCCAATCTTCTTTGCTCAGCTCTATTAGTGGCTTTTGGGTGGACGCATGGGCATTATTGACCAGCCCTGTCAGCTTGCCAAATCTGGCTATTGCCAGTTCAACGGCTTGCTTGGCAACGGACTCACTGGAGACATCACCCTTTAAAAAAACAATCTGACCTGGATTGCTCTGCGCGATTGCTGTGCCTGCTGCTTCATTGATATCAACGACGACAACAGATGCGCCTCGCTGCGTTAATACAGTGGTGATTGCAGCACCTATCCCAGCGGCACCGCCAGTTACGATAATGACTTGATTTTCTAGATTATTCATTTCTGTTTCCCTTTTATAGGTCGCTGTACTTTGCACTGTCGTTTGAGCAAGTAATTACTGTCGCCTGGGACTGGGAACAGATTTATCCTGATAGACCTATCCCGTTCGATGGTTATCGACCTGTATAAGGAGATGGCGCCAGCAATCTTTCACGGCGTACCTGACAAGTAAAGCAGCGTTTGGCAGTCGGATACGCATCCAGCCTTTTGTAGCGGACAGGCTCTCCGCAGTCGATGCACAAGCCGTACTTCCCGGTTGCGATACGATCCTCAGCAGCAACGATGTCGCGCACCTCACCTATATCGCGAATGACTTCGGCCTCGGTGATGTCGCGGAGCAAGGAAGCTGTCGCCGTATCTCCAGAATCACCAGCTCCGCCAATAAGATCGACATAGTATTCGTTGCGGGAGCGTGCCAATACCTGGCGAATTTCACCAAGTAAAAGGCTCTTGCGTGCATCGATCCGTTGCGCAAAGTGTGTGATCTGTTCTTTTGTCAGGGAATTTTCAGGGGTGTTCATGGCATCGTCCTTAGCAGGTTGCAGGAATGAGTGTCGATTGGTGCCGGCACAATGCACCATCGATAATTCCAAATTATACTTATCGCATATTATTTCCGTGTTACGTTTTGATAGTATTACTTACCTATAATAGTACGTCTTTTGCAGACGCACTCTGAATGAACCGCCCCGGGTTTTGAGGAGGCTCCACTATCTGAGAGTCTGTTCAAAGTCTTTTGAGTAGAAGGGCCAGGAAGGCCAGGTGAATAAACTGCAAGCTGGTGTTGAGTAAGCGCTCACAGTTCTTCCACAGCCGTCGATTCTTCTCCAACCAGGCAAAGCTGCGTTCCACCACCCAACGCTTGGGGATAACGACGAAGGTATGCAACTCACTGCGCCTGGCGATCTGAACCGCGACAGTCTCGCTCAGCACATCGCGTACACCTTGAGCAAACGGCTCCCCCACATAACCGCTGTCCGCCAACACCGCCACCACCCGGCCCAGGCCTGAACGACAACGCCGGAAAGCCTGCAACGCACCTTTGCGATCGGTCACTTCCGCTGTCGTCACCGCAATGGCATGCGGCAAACCCTGGGTATCGACCGCGATATGACGCTTGATGCCCGATACCTTCTTGCCTGCGTCATAGCCCTTCTGGCTCGCCGTGTCCGTGTTCTTCACGCTCTGCGCGTCCACGATCAAGAATGACGTGCAGGCGTTGCGCCCCTGTCTGGTATGAACCTCGCCAACCTGATTTTTTTAATGCCTGCTCCAGCAGGCTGCCTCCTTCGCGCGGCTCACTCCAGATGGCCCAGTATGAGTGGACAGTGCGCCACTTGGGAAAGTCATTAGGCAGGGCTCGCCACTGGCAGCCGCTCTTGAGCAAATACAGCACCGCACAAAAAACCTCGTACAGATCTATTCGTCGAGGGCTGGTCTTCCTGCGCGCGCTCTCCAGCAAAGGCTTGATAAGCTCGAATTGTTCACGACTGATGTCGCTCGGGTAACTTCTTCTCATCTTCCGAGTTTCTCATACTCCCAAAGACTTTGAACAGGTTCTGAGAAGATGGAGCCATGAACAAATCAAATAAATATTCCCCCGAAGTAAGAGCGCGCGCAGTCCGTCTGGTGCAGGAACACCGCAGTGAGTATCCCTCGCTGTGGTCGACGATTGAATCCATTGCGCCGAAGATCGGCTGTTCAGCCCACACATTGCTTGAATGGGTGCGCAAACACGAGACTGATACCGGCTTGCGAGACGGTGTGACCAGCGAAGAGCGCGACCGCATCAAAGCCCTGGAACGCGAAGTAAAGGAATTGCGCAAGGCGAATGAGATTCTGAAGCTGGCCAGTGCTTTTTTCGCTCAGGTGGAGCTCGACCGCAAACTCAAATCCTGAGATCGTTCATCGACCAGTACCGCGACGCCCATGGGGTCGAGCCGATCTGCAAGGTTTTGCAGGTCGCCCCATCAGGGTATCGGCGATATTCCGCGCAACAGCGTAATCCGGCTTTGCGCAGTGCCCGCGTCCTGCGTGATGATGAACTGCTGCCGTGACATGGTTTAATAAACCGGACAGTCCAGTTAAGAGAAAATAACCTTAACTGGAGGAAGCAATGGAAACGAGAAAGCAGTACACAAAAGAGTTCAAACTAGATGCCATCAGTCTGGTATTGGATCAGGACCACACACCATCGGAAGTATCCCGAAGCCTGGGAATCAATGCCAATATGCTGAGGAGATGGATCAGAGAATATCAGGCAGATAATACGGGTCAGGCATTCCGAGGCAATGGGAAGCTAACACCGGAGCAGGAGGAAATTAGAAAGCTCAAGATCCAGATCAAGCGGCTGGAAATGGAGAAGCGCATCTTAAAGGAAGCGACGGTCTTTTTCGCGAAAGAAACGAAGTGAAATATTCGTTTATCACCCAAAGGAAAAAGACCTATCCGGTCGGCTTGATGTGCCGACTCATGGGTGTAAGCCGCAGTGCCTACTATGATTACGTTCGTTGTGCTAACAATTGTTCTACCGACCCGTGCCATATAGAAATACTTGGAGCAGTACGGGAGATAGCAAAATCCAGTCATCATAGCTATGGCAGTCGCAGAATCGGAAAAGCGCTGAATGCACGGGGTTATCCGGTTGGTCGCAGGAAGGCTCGAAGCCTGATGCAAGAAGCAGATGTGCAAGTGAGGCACCGGAAAAAGTACAAGGTCACAACTAACAGTAATCACAAACAACCGATATTTGAGAATAGGCTGAATCGGCAATTTGATGTTGCAGCCCCCAATCAAATCTACGTTGGTGACATTACCTGCATTTGGACCCGGGAAGGCTGGTTGTATCTGGCGGTGGTCATTGATTTGTTTTCCAGGAAGGTGGTGGGTTGGAGCATGAGTTCAAGAATGAAAGCAAAGCTGGTTTGTGATGCATTGAGAATGGCTGCCTGGCAGCGTCAACCACAACCTGGATTGATTGTACATTCAGATCGTGGATCGCAATATGCCAGCAAGCAGTACCGCCAACTTTTAAAAATACACGGCTTTATCGGCAGTATGAGTCGTAGGGGAAATTGTTGGGATAATTCAGTGGCTGAAAGCTTTTTCGGTAGCCTTAAACGGGAGCAAATCCACTGGCAACATTATCCAACCCGCCATAAAGCACAACAAGATGTACTGCAGTATATTTCCATGTTCTATAACAGCCAGCGACTGCATTCATACCCGGGTTACAAAAACCCGAATCAATATGAGATGGAAATGGAAATAGTGAAAAATGTTGCTTAACTAGAGTGTCCGGTTTTACTTGACCAGGTCAGTTCACTTGACCCGTGGGTGCGGCTTTACATGGTGAGAGATTTAGCCCTAACAAGGCAAATCACCGGCAGGCAAAAGCGTCACGTCTTTTGCTGTCGCAAAACCCGCGCCACTTTTGCCTGCCGGTGATTTGCGGCGTTATGCGGCAATCCATAGCACAACTACAAAATAGTAGACAAACTAGAGAGAAAACATGGCTGATCCAAACTGTAATTATTGCAAGGGAACCGGACAATTCAAGTGCAATCGATGCGCAGGGAGCAAATCGATTGCCTGCGATTTCTGTCATGGCCGAGGCGGAGATCCAAATCCCGGTGGAGCTACCTGTCCGCGCTGCTTAAATTCCGGGAAGGAAAAGTGTCCCGATTGTAGTGGTACCGGCAAAGGTCCTTGCCCGGCGTGCTAGATCACGAGTGATGATCTGTGCCGCCATAACCAGGGTGTCAATTTTGTTCCGGCGCTGCGCCGTACCACCTCCAGCGGATGTACAAACCTGCGATCCGCACACTGCTTACACCGGCGTTAGGTTATACGCGATGACAGCTCACGCCATGAACAGTGGATAACGAGTTTTATCTATATAGTCATCCTAGTCATCCAGGACCTGAACCAATAATCCACATCGAAATTCTTGCTTGGAGGGGGAAATCAGGTGGTCGTTCGGATTGAAAATACTGTGGAATATCCGGGTACTATAATTTGTGCAGCAGTTCTTTCTCTGAATAGGAGAAATGATGAAGGTTTTATGGCGCACTGGATTGGCCAGGTACTGACCGTAAAAAATCAATACCTGGAATACATCAATATTATTTTGCTCGGGCAAAACTGCCTGAGTTATTAGATTTACTGTCTCTGAGTGGACGTCTGCGAGTATCACGAGCAAAAGGTTGGCTAAACTCGCTTTTTTTGTCTCCTCTGAAGCCTTGGGCAGTTGTGCGTGTGCTGGCGTCATTTGGCCATGAACGTCTGGTTTTGTGTGCGGCAGAAGAGGGTCTCTTTCCGGACTTATCGTCATTACGGCTGAACCTCGGTTTTGTGCGAGGTTCCATACCAGGTACAACTTGGAATTCAAAGTGATTGCCGGTAAACCGCTCTATTCTTTTGAGGTGAATGCCATCTTTACCAGATGCAAACGAGACGGCAATGCCGGAAGCTCCTGCCCGGCCAGTTCGTCCAATACGATGCACGTAGTCTTCTGCAAACTTAGGCAGGTCAAAATTAATGACGTGAGTAATATCAGCAATATCAATTCCGCGCGCGGCGACATCAGTAGCAACCAGTATTTTGAGCCGCCCCTGACGCAATCCGGTTAAAGTACGCGTGCGTTCACGCTGGGTCATATCTCCGTGCATGGCGGCAGCTTTGTGTCCTTGAGCAGAAAGATTGTCTGCCAGAGAATCAGCATCACGTTTCGTTGCAGTAAATACGATTGCCTGTTTGATGGTTGTATCACACAGCAAATGATCAAGTAACCGGTTTTTATGAGTGAGATCATCCACGTAATGCATACGCTGTTCAATATGATCAAGTTTTGCGTGCTGAGATGCGATCTGGATACGTTTAGGCATTTTCAGTAAACGTGTAGCAATTTTTTCGATTGCAGTATCCAGTGTTGCCGAAAATAGCAAGGTCTGCCTGTTTGTCGGTGTTGAGGAGGCAATACGCTCGACATCATGAATAAATCCCATGTCCAGCATGCGGTCAGCCTCGTCCAGCACCAGCATTTCCAGCCGTGAGAAATCGATCCGCCCCCGCTCAATGTGATCAATCAAGCGCCCTGGTGTGGCAACCAGTACGTCAACAACTTGTGATAGAAGTTTATTTTGCAATGGATAGGGCATCCCACCCAGAATACTGACAACATTGACGCGCGGCAGGAATTTTCCGTATTTGCTGGCAGCTTCGGAAACTTGCAGGGCCAGTTCGCGCGTGGGAGTCAGAACCAGTATGCGTGGACCGCGGCCCTGAATTTTTGCTGGAGTGGCAAGACGATGCAGTGCCGGCAGCATGAAAGCAGCTGTTTTTCCGGTTCCAGTCTGTGCGCTTGCCATTACATCGTGGCCAGCAATTAATTCGGGAATAGCTTGTTGCTGGATAGGGGTGGGAGAGGTATAACCCGCTGCCAGTACGGCTTTTACAATTGCGGGATGTAGATTCAAATTTTCAAATGACATGTCGGTTTTCCTGATGATAAAGAAATTCAATGCGCAAACAGGAACGTACCGCAACAAATAATTGCTGGTACCACTGGCGCATACATAAACACATCGCTGCTAACCAGGGATACTGCACAATTTCAAGAAGAAACAGAGGAATCTGGAGAGGTCAGGAACGATGAAACTAGATAAACCCTACCTTGAGGCAGGGTGGCAAGTATACAGTAACTACACAAAAGAAAAAGTTAAATTTTTGTGTGGTGTGGTTGGAACGAGTGGTCGATTAGCGTTCGATAGGCTTGAAACGGATACGTTTGGGTTTTGCTCCTTCTTCACCAAGACGTCGCCGTTTATCAGCCTCGTATTCCTGATAGTTGCCCGTGAAAAATATGACTTGCGAATTGCCTTCAAAAGCCAGCATATGTGTTGCGATACGATCCAGGAACCATCGGTCGTGCGAGATTACCAACACACATCCGGCAAATTCCAACAGTGCATTTTCCAGTGCTCTCAAGGTTTCAACGTCAAGGTCGTTGGATGGCTCATCCAACAATAACACATTTCCTCCGGATATCAGTGTTTTGGCCAGATGTAACCGGCCTCGTTCTCCGCCGGAAAGTGTTCCTGCAATTTTTTGCTGATCAGGACCCTTGAAGTTAAAGCGGCCAAGATAGGCGCGTGACGGGATCTCGTGTTTGCCAACGATAAGCAGATCATTTCCATCTGAGATGACCTGGAATACAGTCTGATCACTAGGTAATGCATCACGTGATTGATCTACATAGGCAATTTTTACGGTTTCACCTATCTTAATCTCGCCTGTATCCGGTTGTTCCTGTTCAGTAATCATGCGAAACAGAGTGGATTTTCCGGCACCATTGGGACCGATAATTCCGACAATCGCGCCGGGTGGTATCCGGAAATTCAGGTTGTCAATCAGCAGGCGATCGCCAAATCCTTTGGAAACATTGTTAAATTCGATAACTTCATTTCCCAGCCTATCTGCGACAGGAATAAAAATTTCCTGTGTTTCGTTGCGCTTCTGATATTCCTGCGAGCTGAGTTCTTCAAATCGGGCTAGGCGAGCTTTAGATTTTGCCTGCCTGCCTTTAGGATTTTGCCGTACCCATTCCAATTCTTGCTTGAGTGATTTCTGGCGAGCAGATTCTGCGCTATCTTCTTGTTTCAGGCGTGCTTCTTTTTGCTCCAGCCAGCTCGAGTAGTTTCCTTTCCAGGGGATGCCATGACCACGATCAAGTTCCAGTATCCATTCCGCTACGTTGTCCAGAAAATATCGATCATGAGTGACGGCTACTACCGTGCCTGAGAAACGTGCAAGGAATTGTTCGAGCCATTCTACAGATTCTGCGTCCAGATGGTTGGTAGGCTCATCTAGAAGTAGCATATCCGGCTTGGATAGAAGTAATCTGCACAGGGCAATACGGCGTTTTTCCCCTCCTGAGAGATTCTGGATCAAAACATCCCACTCCGGAAGGCGTAGTGCATCAGCAGCTATTTCCATCTGTTGAGTCAGATTGTCTCCATTTTGTGCAGTTAATATTGCTTCTAGCCGCGATTGCTCGGCTGCCAGTGTATCGAAGTCAGCGTCCGGTTCGGCATAGGCTGCATAAATGGCTTCCAGTTGTTGTTGTGCATTGAGTACTTCTCCTAATCCTTCCTGGATTGCTTCGCGAACGGTGAGATCGGGATCGAGTTGTGGTTCTTGTGGTAGGTACCCGATTTTGAGATCTGGCATAGGGGTGCATTCCCCTTCAAAGTCTTTATCTATTCCGGCCATGATCTTTAATAGCGTGGATTTGCCAGAGCCATTCAGGCCAAGCAGACCAATTTTTGCGCCTGGGAAAAAACTGAGTGAAATATCTTTAAGAATAACGCGTTTGGGAGGAACAATTTTACCAACGCGATTCATAACTAAAACGTATTGAGCCATAAATGCTTTTCTAATCCTGAATTTGAATTGATCTGGACATTCTAGAATCTGGGAAGATTCCGCAGAGGGTTATACATGAAAAGAAAGGAAGGCCGTTCGTTTAATGTCGGCATTGCAGGGTAATGATTTACATAGAGCTATATTAAGAGGCAAATGTGTAAAAGGCAAATGTGTAAAAGGCAAATATTGGGGTGAGTTGTTTGTCTGGGCAAATACAGGCTATCAGGGAAGAGTATGAAAATTACAGTGCACTATAAATCAGGAGTTTCTCAGGTTTTTATTGTTCCTGCAGAAATACAGGTTACTGAATTTCGGAAAATGGCGGAGGAGGCAGGAGGAGACGTGCTCAAAGTTGAGTTTTCATCTTTTAATCCAAAATCTTACCAATATTATGCTGGCGAAGGGAAATTCTAGGAGATGCTCTGGAAAAACGTATAAAATACACTTATCTTCCCTGTTTCGATTGGTTTGAGTATTGTGGCGCCTGGTAATTATATGCTTGTTAATAAAGATTAAATTTAATAATTCCTGAAATTTATTAAGTTAAAGATAATAATTGGCCAATCGATATAATCTAGTTCCTGTGGTTTGCCTGCGGGCCTCATTTGTGTGCATTAGAATGCTGACGCTTTTTTCTGATAAAAATGAATGATGTTAACTATGCTTGGTTTTTAAATGGTAGACACATTCAGTACTCCTGTAAAAAGATAAAATTACTTTTACAGTCTGGGTGAATATTTATCCATTTGATAAATAAACGTTAATGTGACGTTCTGATTATAGATACATAATGTATGTTGTCACCATTGTTATAGTGAAAAAGTTTGGGTGAGGGCGCTCTAGTCTTTTTATTGAGGGTTTCGTGTGAATATTTCTATTAAAACCTGGATAACTAATCTGTCGGTTATTTTTTATCTGTTTTTGCTCAGTAGTTGTACGACTTATCCGTTACTTGGTACACAAGGGGAGCAGGTCCCGCATGATTATCTGATTGGGCCGGGTGACACATTAAACATTATTGTTTGGCGCAATCCAGAAATATCCATGAGTGTTCCGGTTCGTCCAGATGGAAAAATTACAACGCCTCTGGTAGAGGATTTGCCGGCAAGTGGAAAGACCTCAACTGAATTGGCGCGTGATATCGAAGAGACGCTTGCAAAATATTTGCAGCAGCCAGTAGTGACAGTTGTCATAACTGATTTTGTCGGGCCATTCGGTGAGCAGATCAGGGTAATCGGTGAGGCTTCACAGCCACAGGCGCTGCCGTACCGGGAGGATATGTCGCTGATGGATGTCATGATTGCTGTGGGAGGTTTGACTGATTTTGCTGCAGGAAACAGGGCAAGGATCATTCGGAGCGTTGATGGTAAACAGCAGCAATTTCGCGTCAGGCTGGATGATTTGATCCGGGATGGTGATATTTCTGCCAACGTACCGGTTTATCAGGGAGATGTGCTGGTTATTCCTGAAAGTTACTTTTGATTAATTTGCGTGCAATCGTGATAAATGGCGAGGTGATCCGATATGAGTGATTTGATTGCTCAGATACTGGTTTACATCAAAGGGATTTGGAAATACAGATGGGTTTCAGTTGGATCTGCATGGATTATTGCGGTTGCGGGTTGGTTTTTCGTTTATAAGATGCCGGATAATTATCAGGCATCTGCGCGAATTTACGTTGATACTCAGAGTATTTTGCGACCATTAATGGCAGGGATGACTGTATCACCCAATCCAGATCAGCAAATCACCATAATGAGCCGGACGCTTATTAGTCGGCCAAATGTCGAGAGAATTGTTCGTATGGTAGATCTGGATATTAAGGTCGCAGATGATAGTGCCAAAGAAAAGCTGGTGACCTCATTAATGAATGATATCAAGCTTAAAACGACAGGTAGCGATAATATTTTCATGATTTCGTATGACGACAAGGATCCCAAGCTGGCCAAAGATATTGTTCAAGCTCTGTTGACTATTTTTGTTGAAGGCGGGCTGGAAGGAAAAAAGCAGGATTCTGCTTCTGCGTTACGTTTTATTGATCAGCAAATTGCTGCTTATGAAGAAAAATTGGTTGCTGCTGAGGCAGCCCTGACTGCTTTCAAGCAAAAGAATCTTGGTTTTTTACCCGGGCAGGGTGGAGATTACTATAGCCAGCTGGTTGCGGCGGCTGAAGAGCTGGAAAAAGCCAGGCTTTCCTTGCTTGAAGCTGAGCAAGCTCGTGATGCGGTCAAGAAACAGATAACGGGGGATGAGCCGATGCTGTTACTGGAGGTAGGTGAAGCATCACCACAAAGCATTGTCAATCCGGAAATTGATGCACGAATTCAATCCCTGAATACTGATGTGTCAACACTTTTCTGGACACAAAGTTAAGCAGCATTTTGCTGCAACTCGAAATCAACAGGCGATATATACCCATTAGCTGAATGCAATCGCTCTCGGTTGTAAAACACTTCGATATATTCAAACACAGCCTGTTTAGCTTCTTCCCGAGAATGAAACGTTTGATGATGGATCAATTCTATTTTTAAGGTATGGAAGAAGCTTTCCGACACGGCGTTGTCCCAGCAATTTCCCTTCCGGCTCATGCTTTGTTGGATGCCATGCTGCTTTAGTAATTGCCGGTGACTTTCTGAGGCGTATTGGCTACCCCGATCGGTATGCCATAACAGGCCTTTGTCGGGTTTACGTTTCCAAATAGCCATCTGGAGCGCATCGTTGACTAACTGTGTTTTCATATGTGCGGCCATTGACCAGCCTACGACCTGCCGGGAAAACAAGTCGATCACGACCGCCAGATACAACCAGCCTTCCAGGGTATGAATATAAGTGAGATCGCCCACATATACCTGATTTATCTGATCTATGGAAAACTGACGATCCAAATAATTAGGCGCAATAGGCAATTCATGCTTTGAATGAG
Source organism: Nitrosomonas sp. TNE100 (assembly GCF_055387135.1). Lineage (NCBI taxonomy): Bacteria > Pseudomonadati > Pseudomonadota > Betaproteobacteria > Nitrosomonadales > Nitrosomonadaceae > Nitrosomonas > Nitrosomonas sp. TNE100. The sequence goes on from NZ_AP040997.1 coordinate 812,347, forward strand.
TGGTAGCTTTAAATCGACGTTTGGTTTTACAGGCCAGTCCGGCTTCCTTCATTAGCCGGCTTATTCGCCGCCGACCCACGGATCGGCCTTGGTGAGACATAGCTATTTTGAGACGGCGGGTGCCGTATGTATTCCGGCTTTTTTTAAATAATTTTTTTACAATACTGCTGAGTTGCTCGTCTTCTCGTTCCCTGAATGAAGGAATTCGATGCAGCCAATCATAGTAAGCACTCTGTGAGACCTGTAAAAATCGGCACATCGATAACACGGTGAATTCACCTTGATGCTGTTTGATCCAGGCGTACTTCACCGTTGCTCCTTGGCAAAGTACGCGGCAGCCTTTTTTAATAGGTCGCGCTCCTCGGTCAGTCGGGCAACCTCTTTTTTTAGCCGCTTTAACTCTTCATAGAGATGTTCGTCAGTGCGCACTGCCTTTATGTTATCAACCGGTCGACTGTATTTACTGATCCAGGTATGTAAGGTGTTTTCATTCACGCCAATTTCTCTGGCGGTTTGGGCTACAGGTTTATCCGATTCAATGGCCAACTTTACCGATGACTCCCTAAATTCAGCTGTATAGACTTTGGGTTTTTCTTGGATCATTTAAATACATTCCTTCTTTCAGTTATTTTAAGGAATGTGTCCGGTTTAGTGTAGCCACATCAGGACCAGGGGGCGCGCGTAACCACGGTCTGTCATTGGCATCCGGACGCTACATATGGTTCGTTGACTCCGATGACGACATCAATCCCTCCGCAATCGGTACTGTGAGACGCTTGGGTACCTGCGATTATGACTTTATCGACTTTGAGGTGAAACATTTTTCCGATGACGAAGGGCGGATCAAGCCGTCAGCGGGTCTACGAGCGGGCGCCTTAGAACTTCTTGAGGGTGAATATTACACCAAGAAGGTGACTCGCTACTCTCTGTTACACACTGTCGGCTGGCTCTGGACCAAGGTATTTAGGCGAGAATTCCTCGTAAATCATGGAGTTTTCTATCCAGAATATTGTGTTTACGAAGACACGCCGCTATTCTTCTGGCTTCCTTTTATTGTAAAGCGATTCTACAAATCTAACGATGTCGCGTACTTCCATCATCAGGAACAGGAATCTGTTACCAGATCTGTGGGTCACAAAGGTCCTCGCTTCTATGATCGCCTACCTACTGCTTCATACGGCCTCATGCTGACCAGTAGGTTTACTTGTAGTCGCAGTGAGCGCTTGCTCAGTGAGGAAAAGTTCAAACTCATTTTTCTTCTTCATACCCTCAAGATTCTCTACATCTCCGGTGATTGGCTAATGATCCCTCGCGTGATGAGGTTTTACCGAGAAGAGGCACGTCGACTTGGCGTTAGTATAAGCCCACTGCGGATGATTTCTAAAAGCCGACTGGTTTTATTCATTGCTCCTTGGTTATTATCGTACTTATACCCATCCCAGCGTAACTACTTTGATAAGCTTCATCTACACGCGTGGGGGGTACCCATACAATATCCCACATCTGAGAATGTGTTATAAATGGTCCATCCTGAAAACGCGCACTGCGCTGTTTTAATGGACTAATTCCTTTATTTATCGAGCGTATATTTTCTGGGGCGACTACTTATTACAAATGGCGTGCTAAAAATACGGTGGTATGGATACTGAGATGATGAAGCGTTTAAGAGAGCTTGAAGACGAAAATCATCGATATTAGAAATATGTATGCTGAAGAATGATTAAAATCTCAACTGCGCCAGGAAGCACTTGAGGGAAAGTGGTAAAGTTATCTTTACAAAAAAGAGATACACAGGATGTGGTTGAGCAGCAAGGCATCACAATTACATTGATCTGTGAGGCATTTGGTATAAGTCAAACGTGCTACCTCTGGCAACAGAATGGCTCTGGACAATATAATAGGATACCTCGAAAAACCTGTAAATTCTGAAAAGATTTATATGTAGCACATTGATTTTAAAATCAATTTTTTTCAAAAATAGGGTTTTTCGAGGTGGCCAATAACGAACGGTATAACTCAGCTGAAATGTCGGTTGTCCTCGGCATCGATACCTTTACCTGGTAGTAGCTCTGCGATCTGCAACCACTGTGTATCGCTCAACTATTATTTTTTTGCCTATAACAGAGTGATTACGGATTACAGCGAGTCCGTATTATTTAACAACCGAGACAGTAATTCCGGCTTTGCGCAGGCAGCGCAGCAGAAGATGATTGCTGGTACTGACGACTATCCAGCCAATTTTGAACCAGCCACATTTCTTGAAAGTATTCAGTGAAGCGACATTCGTTGAGCGTATATGTGTCACGATCCTGGAATAGCCATGCTTCTTAATATCCTCGCACATCATTTCCAGTAGTAATGCTGCAGCACCTAATCCACGGTAATGGGGGTGGGTGAATAAGTAGCCAAGGAAGACATCTCCAGATGCCAGACCAATATCTAAATCCGTTGGTGAATCGACTCGAATAACAGTGCTGTGGCTGATATTTGTTTGTGATACAACTTGTGTTCCATCAATCAATGCATAGATACTGGCATCGTCTTGAATAAGTTGTGTAACGCCTCGGCCACTTTGTGAACTGATTTGTTCGATCAGTTCATGCGGATGCATGGCAATATCCTGAGTGGAGTTTAGAGAAATAAAGTGGAATGTCTCTGTTCCGGATTTTTTGACAAGAGGCTGTGGCAACGACGCCTGTTGCCGAGTCAAATCAGTTGCGTAGAAAAAATAAATCTCTACTCTACATAGTATTTTAATCAGCCAGAATGCTGCCGCCTTGAACCCTCCCTTATATCTCAAGAGTGCCAGTCTTTCTCGCCAGGCATTCATGATATTGATTTGCTAAATAAAGTAAAAGTAATCATTACCAACCCCAATCACCCCGCCAGGATAAAGTAAGCCATCACATGCGGTGGCTGCTATTCGTTTAGATAAAAATATCAATCTTACGCATCAGGTTAGCCAATTTTTTTTGGGGCCAGCTCAATTGTTCCCAGTAGCGCGGATAAGATTGGCGCCGTACCAATTCGATTTCTTCTGACCAAAATCCTTTGCGATTCGCGTGTTGATGCAGATCTAGATCAGCAATTTCATTGTTTTCGATGATGACAGGACCCCGTTCAGTCAAAGCGATATCCCAATGGTGGAGATTCATCCCCATGAGATAGTTTTCTGCTTGTTCACAAATTTCTGTTAATTTTGGCCAGTCTGGCAATATGTATCGATCGAATGGTGCGCCGGTATCAGGATGAATAGTAACTGCCTCGATCTTTCCGTTAATCTTGCCAACGACTCGAGTGATCTGGCCGTTAGTTATGTTTACACCCCCCAGTAAATTTCCGGAAGCACCATGCTGAAAGTTATCCACCATGTTCGATCCGACAGGAATACGCCATACTGCACTGACAATGGCATTTTTGCTATTAATGCGGGCAGAAGTGACACGTATGCTGCTGACGCGAGGGCCACAGACACGCTCAATTTCCGGGTGTGGTTTGAGCTGTTCTTGAAACAGAATGCCGTGTGAAGATTTTGGGTTGAGTGACTTGATCCATTCAATCACGTTATGTTGCTCGCCGTTCAAAAAAACGATGCTGTCTGATTCCGGTGAATACTTTTGTAAGCCCAGAGCCCCCCAGCCATAAGCACTATGACTAGGTTTGACAAATAATGGGTAATGCTGGGGGGTGCGGAGATAAGCAGCAGTTTCATCGATATTGTTTAATGTAATGGCACCCGGCAAATTTCTACCATCGAGATCATATACTGCATGAATTCTGGGCATGGGGAGGTCCGTTGCCATCATGAAAAGTGTCATCGGTAACTTTTCGCCCAGCATGAACCAGCGAGTGTCATTACACACATAGTTGAGCCGGTATTTACGGCCATTTCCCAGAAATTTATTGCGTTCTTCAGCGCTCAGGTCATCCAGTTCATGCAAGCGATAATCAATATACTCTTGAAACAACAAGCGCTGCGAACCAAAGCGCATGCGCAGCACTTCAGATAATGTTGCGAAAGGTGTCTTGCGAGCACGTTTGCCAAACAGGATATTGAGAATATTCATGCGGTGCCTTAAAGTGATTGAAAGAACATCAATGAAATTGAGTGATGAAATCTTCCCAGATTGCATCTTCCGGTCGCATGGAGCCCTCAACCCAAACGGGCTGCGAAGCCTGATCAGATAATTTCCAGTGTCCCGGGCATTTCGCAATCGCCCACCCTTCGTAGTAATAACTAATTTCTGCGATGACAGGCTCGCCGTTTCGTCGCAGAACATCGACAGCGAGTGACTGGGTTTGCAGTATTTTTGCCGTTTGAAAAGCAAGGAGAAGTGAATCCAATGGAATTTGAGTGGGATCCCAATCTATGCGGCCGCTACCGCTTGCCCGAAAATCTCCTGGTCGATTATATCGTTTGAATGCAAAGGCACGATTACCGATGATGGTTATACGGATATCAAAGTCATTTCCAGGCAGGAACTCTTGGAGCAGCAAATATCCTTTATGAAATTCTATATCTGTTTTCTGTGATAGAAATATCCGTGCTGCTTCTCTTGCACGCCTGGCGAACCAACGGAAGGGCAGATTGGCTGGTGGCAGTGCGTACATACCGGAATCAAACAGTGCATAAGCGTGGTGGCTTGCCTCACGGCTGTTATGTACAAGTTCAACATTCGTTGAAACGATACCGGAAGATAATTTTAGTACCAATGGATAATTAGCCGAATTAATAAATTTATCCGCCTGTGATTTTGACCAGAATACCCAGGTTTCGGGAGTAGGGATGCCTGCCAGTTGCAGAAGATAAGATTGCGCTACCTTATCGTCAAAATGCCATATCGTATTATGATTGGGAAATGTTGGGATTTTATTGATATGTGCCAAGGCTGCGATTAATCTGCGGCCGGGGCGGCTAACCGAGAGTGGTTGGCCAAACCACCACATGAACCCATCACAATCTTTGAGTTGATCCAGCCAGTTAGTCGAATCAGAGAAAATATCGATATCTTGGGTTGTGATGTCCCGCTGTGCAGCCAGCTCATGCCAATGTGTCGAAAAGGACTGCCAACGGTTACTTGAAAGATGTTGGTGATCGTGTTGAATGGCGATAATTAGTTTATGCATTATCGTAAAGAATCAAATTTTTTCAGGAAGGGGGTAATTTTTCTGGTGATCCACGAGAGTTCACTTAAGTAAGATCGATAAGAGTAAGCAAGTACTTCTTCGAGTTTCGGTGAACGAAACCCTTGTCGGTTTGCATATTGATGGACATCCATGTCACCGAATACGTTAATTTCCGTAATGATGGGGCCTTGGTCAGTCAGTGCAACATCCCAGTTTTGTAAGTTAAGTCCAATCATGGTTCTGCCCGCCAGCATCAATGTTTCAACGATACGTTCCCAGTTCGGGATTATGAACCCTTCGAACAGGTAACCTGAATCCGGATGGCAGGTTACAAGGCTAATTTTACTGTCCTTCCGGCCATAAACCTGAGTTACTCTGCCAGTTTCTATATCGATACCACCGAGTAAATTGCCGGATACTCCATGGCAAAAATTATCCGTCATATTTTTCCCAACCGGGATTCGCCAGCATGCACTAATAATTTCAATTCCTTTTGCGGTGCGGCCTGTCGTTACACGCAAGCTGGAGATGGCTTGACCACAGATACTGGCGAGGATCTTTCCTGGTCTTAACAGCGCCTGGAATAGGATGGTTTTTGGCTGCTGATCAATTTTATGAGCAAAACTATCTAGCGGCTCCCTATCTCCGTTGATATAAATCAGCTCTCTGGATTGTTTATCATAGCCCTGAACTCCGGATGCACCCTCCCCAAGCATTCCGTCATCCGGTTTTATGAATAATGGGTAAACTGCCTGGTTGGTGAGATATTCAATAACAGTAATTTCATTACTTAATGCCGCTACGCCAGGTAAGTAATAAGTGGAATTTTTGTCGTAAATCGCGTGAATTTTAGGTATTTGGAATCCACCACCCATCATGAATTGTGTGAATGGAATTTTGTAATGCAGCATGAACCATTGTTTTTTATTGCAGCGGATATGCAGGCGCCATTTTCTGTCTTCCCCGATGAAACGTTTGCGTTCCTCTGTGGTTAGCGTCTGATCCGTATGTAGTTGATAACTTATATACTCTCTGAGTGATAATCTGTGCCCGCCAGCCCTCATGAGTAGAGCTTCATATAATCGACCAAACGGTTCCGGGCTTTCACGTAAGATAGTCAGTAGTTCATGCATGGCAATTAGATTCCTAAAGATCTTAATGAAAACATCATCGGCGAACTAGATCAATAACCTCATGGTAGCTGCGTTTGTTGAAAAACAATGTAAGACTTCCATATACCAGTATTCCAGTGACAATCAAAATCAATAGTTTTGCCCATTGATCAACATGATCTGCTAGCAGTATGGCTGTTGCCTGTACTGCCAGATACATTCCAATGGTGGTGCCCATGGCTGGCATCATGGCATAAAAAAAATCAGACAATCGTAGCTCTATTACCCGGAGCATACGCTGGATATTGATAAAAAATACTAATGGATAAGCAATAACCCAGCTTAGTGCAACGCCCTCCAACCCCCAGTTGCAGCCAATCAGGAAAGCGATCGGCATAACGATTGAGGCCAGGAGTACATTTCTCATGGTGACATCAGGCCTGCCCAGCGCATCAACAGCAGAAGGCAGGAAATTTGCAATCATACGTAAAGGCATCATTAGTGCTAGCAGTTGCAGCGGCAATATTGCGTTATGCCATTTTTCTCCAAGGAACAGCTGGACTATTTCATCAGCAATACTGGAAATTCCCCATAGTATGGGGAAAGCCACCAGGCTAAGCATTCGGGCTGCTTTAAGTATAAAACTACCAAATTGTTCACGATTATCCTGGATTCTGGAAAAGACAGGAAATGCAACCTGATTAATGATTGCGGAAATTCGCTGTACAGGTAATGAAGCAAGCTGCATCGCAATAGAATAAACCCCGAGCGTTTCCTTGCCCAACAATTTGCCGATAATGGCAATGTCTGCCTGGGTATAAAAAAACCAAAGTAAACGCGATAAGGTGACATTTCCACCAAAAGACAGAAGATTACGTATACTGACTATAGAAAATTTTGGGAGAAAATGCAATGGAGCTACAACGTTCATTGCGATTACGCTGAGTATGCCGGCGAACAGATTCCCCAGAACAAGCGCCCATACACCAAATTGTGCGAATGCCAGTATCAGTGTCAGTATGCTCCCAACGATCGTCGTTAAAAAGCTAATCAGTGACAAACTTCTAAATTTCAGCTGGCGATACAGCTGAACGCTGGGAAGCGTACCGAAGATAGTCAATAAAAATTGAAGTGACAAAACATGCAAAATCAGTATTAATCTTTCCTCATCAAAAAAAGCTGCAATGAAAGGAGTCAACAGATTGAGCAATAGCAGCAGACTAATATTTGCGATGATGACGATGGCAAATACACTGCGTAAAGCAGTTTCGTCAAGATCCTGTTTCTGAATCAGTGCAGGGCCAAGCCCAGCCTCGGACAACATCAACATGAAAGCAACAAATACCGATGCCATGGCCAGCAGGCCGTAGTCTTCTGGTGTCAGCAAACGCATCACAACAAGCGTGATTGCCCATGTAATGACCTGTGCTCCTAGCTTTCCACCCGCCGTCCATTTGAGCCCTGTCAATACCTGCTCGCGCACTGTCGTCATATGATGGTTATTTCCCATTGATCCGATGAAGTTAAATCCAATTTAAAATCTGCGGATAAACATTCATCAAGATTTTTAAGTTCGGTACCTATTGGTAAAAGAGATGAAGTGCGGTGGTGACGAGTACAAGAATCTCTCTTTTCTTGTTTGGCGCTATTAAATTTGATTCTTATTTGGTGCAACTTTAGACCAGTATCGATATAAAATTCCTGGGGTTTGGAGCAGATATGAGCGATCACTTTGTCTGAACCGCATCAGAATTGTCCATAGACGTAGGTAAAAAAGGTTCAAATACTGGTGTGAGAACACCGAATCTCGACTAAGCTCTTTTGCATATTTCAATGCATGCAGTTTGTTCTGTCTGGTTGCTTCAGTACTTGAATTCCATTGATATGTAAGGCCCTCTGGTTGGGGCAGTGGGCAAGGCATGTGACCTGGATATGCTTGCCATGGCACTTCCAGCACTGCTTTAGGAAAATAGCTCAACCATTCCATATAGAAAACATGGCGTAGAAAGGGATCTATCGGGAGTTTAATGATTTCTGCAATAAAGTTGGAATCAAAAAATGGGAGCTCAAATTCCACCCGTCCCAAATCTATGTTCTCAAAATGATTAAACATATGTCGACGCTGATCATTCAGCATCAGAAATAAGTAAAAAATCCGTCCAGGATCACCTGAATGGATTGAATCCAGCTCAGATCGGATTCCATCATTGAGGAAATTAATTAGGGTTGAGGCTATCTTCGGTTTCAAAAGCTTAGTGCTTATCCCGCAATTATTATAGGTAAAAAATTCTTTCTTTGCCCTCCCCATATCCTTTTTTCGTGAGGCTTGGATAATTTCTGGATTTAGATATACATGCCCAAGGCCTACGCTACCTCCATCACCAGACCAGATAACACGGGGCTTAGGTAGCTTCTTGTCCGTGTAAGTCGTTGAATTTATCCATTTGTTTACGGATAACTTGTGATATGAATCTCGCTCATCTTGTTTGCCTATCTGCAGATGGGTATGATGAGTTCCCAGCTTTTCAGCGGCAAGTTGCCCAAATACCTGATCCTGACTACCAAGTGGGGCAAAATTGGAGGTGACTATCGCTACATCAAGACTTCTCAGTGCGCCAACGATGGCGCGAGAATCGAGGCCGCCGCTTAAAAATGCCGCGACAGTTTTTTGTTCCTGCAGCCGTATTTTGACCGAATCAATGAATATTGTATGAAGGTGTTTAGCAGAAGTACCTATGTCACTATCACTAGTTTTTTCGATGGGTAACTTATCCCATTCCCAGTACTTTTGCCGGTTGATTGTTTCGTTTGAGAAACTGATTGTTTCGCCGGCATAGAGCGTAAATATATTTTCATAAGGGGAACGATCGGATAGCGGATAACCAAAACACGCAATTTCTGCCACTCCCTGAAGATTCAACGATTTTTTCTGGAAGGATAAAGCTTCCAGAATTCGTAATGCAGTCGAGAAAATGATGAAATCGGGCAATACCCAATAGTAAACAGGCCGGACACCAAGCTTGTCTGTTACTAAGTGAAGTCTACTGTTTGCATATTCGTAGATGACCGCGCAGTAGGTTCCGCGACAAGCATAAAGAGCATCCAGTTTTCCGGCTGCCAGATCAAATGCCAGATTTTGCAGACTTTCCGCACGCGGCCCTGGCATCATACTAGGGTTAGCTTGATATAAGGGGTCACCCGCCGCAAACGCAGTCAGCTCCTTGTTAGAAAAACTTCCTGGCTGTTTCAATACATCGATATCAACTTTTGCGAGATAAATCCCGTTATCAGTAAATTCTATTACAGCATTTTTATCATCAGGATGACGTGATATTGCCGTTCGAAGCTCACTTATAAGCGAATTAGGTATAATTTTATCTTTATGACGGGCGAGAATCCCTGCAAAAATTGTCATTGGGAAGTAGTAAAAAGTGAACAAGTAAAAATAGAAAATATACCCATCAATTATTTTTTAATTGTAGAGAGCTCTTGCTGTAAAGATGGTTGCAGCTAAGGTGTGGCAATCGTGCCATTTCAATAAATTTAAAGATATTGATATATACCCTATCTTATACAACTTACACTTAAATCATTTTAATAAAGACTGGCATCTTTCTGCGGATATTATCGTTCTAAAATTAATACAGTTTCTTGTTAAATAACCTGTTTAGATGAGGACTTTATTCTATCCTGTTTGATTTTAACTAGGAATTCTGGGAGCAGTCGGTCAAGTTTTTTAGAGCAAGTGGATTTGACGATAAATCTTGATTTGGCGAGGGATAGCAGGTAATTGTCCAGAATGGATCGCTCGATGCAAATTAGATTTGAACCTGTAGAATTTCTGATCATGAGTTTCTTATGATTGTTTTTTATTCACAACATTGCTCCTGTATGCCATGGTTGCATGGTGGTGCATAACTAACGACTACTAATCTTGTCTCTACGCGATATTATTATAGGTATTATTGTCCTGATTGCAGGATTATATGCATTACGCCGTGCGTGGATCGGGCCATTGCTCTGGACGTGGTTGAGTACCATGAATCCTCATCGTTACGCATGGGGGATGCTCGCTACCGCTCCGGTTGCCGCTTATGCTGCAGGTGTGACATTACTCGGATTAGCTTTTACTAAAGAGCGGCGTTCACCTTTTATAGGTCTGCCTGTCACTGTTTTTGCCTTCTTTGTCATGTGGATAACTTTATCTTGGTTGATGGGGCGTGATGTATCAGAGGATTACTGGCAATGGAGTAAGTGTGTGAAAATTTATCTAATGATATTCGTCACCGTTGCTTTACTCCAAACCAAAGAGCACATCATGGCGTTTGCCTGGGTTCTGATTGGATCACTGGCAATATTAGGCGCTAAGGGGGGGTTTTTTACACTTATAACATTGGGGAATTACCGTGTATGGGGTCCCCCCGACTCTTTTATTGCGGGTAATAATGAGTTTGCTTTGGCTTTGATCATGATTATCCCTTTGGTATATTTTTTGCAATTTCAGGTTACGCAAAAGGTATGGCGTCATGCGCTTAGTGTGGTGATGTTGCTGTGTGCTGTTGCTGCTTTCGGATCATATTCTCGAGGGGCTTTGGTTGCTATTGCAGCTATGGGAACCATGTTCTGGTGGCGTAGCCCGAAGAAAGGAGAGGTAGCAATATTTATCTTTATTATTGCGCTAGCAATGATACCCATGCTTCCGGAACAATGGTGGGCGAGGATGGATACTATTTCAGAATACCAGGCAGATGAATCAGCTATGGGGCGGTTAAATGCATGGGGTGTAGCGTGGGAGGTGGCGTTACATAATGTATTTGGTGGGGGGATGAGCTATCAATACCAAGATTATTTTCTGCTTTATGGAAAATATGAGTCTATTGTGCGAGCAGCACACAGTATATATTTTCAGATTTTGGGTAATCATGGTTTTATAGGGCTATTCCTCTTTCTTCTTTTGTGGATAACCACCTATCGCGATGCTGGATGGTTAAGAAAAAATGCACGTAATGAACCACATACTTTGTGGGCTGCTCAACTGGGAGCGATGGCGCAAGTCAGTCTAGTTGGGTATGCAGTGGGGGGGGCTTTTTTAAGCCTGGGCTATTTTGACCTGCCTTATAATCTTATGGTATTGGTAGTAATGACTAAAAAATGGGTAACTTCTAAGGCGTGGCAGTGTGAAAAGGTAAGTCATAAGCCTTGATTTTACTTTCTTCCTAAATTTTGTATAGCTTGTTTCGCTTGTCTTATGTACTCGCCTCCGGAAAATCTATTATCCCCGATGAAATGGATAAGTTTTGCGTGAGCAATATTGATCCCTGGCTTCCAGTAGGGATAGTGTTCGAAAGGTAGCATAAGAGCTTGATCGGAGTTAGCGATCAGAAAATTCGATGCAACTTGTTCACTTCCCCACTGTTTCCATGTATCCAGTCCATCAAGTAGTTGCTCCATCGACTTTGAGAATTGTTTCAAATCCTCAATCATTACTGAATTTCTTCCGAATCCGGCAAAACCAGAGCATCCCCGGACATAGCGTAAACTCTCGGCACTTGGGAGCTTTCTCATGGCACGCTCCGCCAAGATTTGCACATGGCTGCTATCAATGTTATCGGCAAAAGTTGCTGTCTCTTGTACAGGCGCCACCGTACGTCCTTGAAGAGTGGAGAGCGTAAAGCATCTATTTTCTCTGACACAAACCGCAACTTCATCAGGATAATCGCGGGTTACAGTATCTGAATCGAGTTGAACGATATAATCATCAGTGCAGCGGTTTATAATGCTCACTAACCTTTCCCATGTCCCTCCTGTTGGACAACCCTCAGTTGAAATATTATGAGTCGATATGAACTCAGCTGCACCCAAATGATGAGATATGATTTCTTTATCTGATCTTGTAAACCCATCGTCAATCACTATAAAACTTTTCGGCCGTACAAAATAAGCGAACGATTTTGCTGCGATTAAAAACATAAAGAGATCGCGGTGGTAACTTTGACTCAGTATAACTAAGTTGCTGGTTGGGTTACAATTTACAGGCGGCGTTTTAAGAATATCTTTTACAGTAAAATCGAAAATCTGTTTTTTGATCCTTTTTAGAGAAATCATTTTTGCATTATCCTAATTTAGGTTATAGCAATTACCGGGGAAAAGTGTTATCTGGTGAGTTCTTTCTCAAAAATATGCCTTAATAGCCCCTGACTCGCATTTTCCACCAGGTCCAGCACTCTTTCGAATCCATGACTGCCCCCGTAGTAAGGGTCAGGCACTTCCTGGTGAGTACTCCATTGATTGCCGTATTGTAAGAACAGTCCTAACCGGTCAACATATTGTGACGGACAATCTTGCTGCAGTTCTTCCAGGTTGTGATGATCCATTGCCAGGATATATCGGAAGCGTGAAAAATCTTCTGGTGTGACTCTTCTGGCGCGCAAACCTTGCATGCCATAGCCGCGTTTTAGGGCAGCCTGTTGTGAACGCCGATCCGGTGATTCGCCAATGTGGTAAGCGTGTGTCCCAGCAGAATCAACATGGATGAGGTGTTCCAACCCGGCAGATCTGACATGGTGCTTGAAAACTGCATCCGCAGTAGGCGATCGACAAATATTTCCCATGCAGACAAATAACACGCTAATTTTTTCTACCTTCAGATGCTCCATTTATCTTGCTGTTATAATTAATTAGGGGTTCTGCAATTATACCTTTGATCATAAAAAATCATAATTTCCATTTCTGACTTCTTTATCTGCATGATCTAAGATTTACCACCAGGATTTATTCACGATGAGCAATCGTTGGCAGGCTGTTTTGAAAACTGCTGCTTTCCTTAAGCCCTATAAATCATCAATGGGTTTCAGTCTGCTGGCATTATTTCTGACTGCCGGGATTACACTTTCGATCGGGCAAGGCATACGGCTACTGGTGGATCGGGGGTTTGCCACGCAATCTCCTGAATTGCTGGCTCAGTATGTTTTAATCTTCCTGATGCTCGTAGTGCTGCTTGCAATAGGTACGTTTACTCGTTATTACTGGGTGACTTGGCTGGGTGAACGGGTAATCGCAGATATACGACGTAAAGTGTTTGCGCATCTAATTGATTTACATCCGGGGTTTTTTGAAACTAATCGTAGCCTTGAAATTCAGTCTCGTCTGACTGCAGATATGACTTTGTTGCAATCTGTAGTAGGTTCTTCTATTTCCGTTGCATTACGTAACCTGATTATGTTGATTGGTGGTGTGATCTTGCTATTTATCACTAATGTCAAACTGACCATAATCGTTATGCTCAGTATTCCGCTGGTCATCATACCTATTTTGCTATTTGGTCGCCGTGTGCGTTTACTGTCGCGCCAGAGCCAGGACAAGGTGGCGACTGTTGGTGCTTATGTTGGAGAAATGCTCGGGCAAATTAAGACGGTACAGGCATACAACCATCAAGCAGTGGATAAGATATATTTTAATCAATATGTGGAGGATGCATTTCTCATTGCTCGTCAACGGACATTACAGCGCGCCTGGTTGATCGCAGTGGTGATTGTTCTGGTATTCGGTGCAATCGGTGTGATGCTTTGGATCGGTGGTATGGATGTAATTGAAGACAAAATCAGCGGCGGGGAGCTGGCAGCATTCATTTTTTACAGTATTATCGTTGGCTCGGCAGTAGGATCGGTTTCGGAGGTGCTGGGTGATTTACAGCGTGCTGCGGGAGCCGCAGAGCGCACCATGGAGTTGCTGGAGGAGCCCTGCCAAATCTATTCACCCGCTAATCCTTGTCAGTTGCCAGTGGTGACAGGCAATATTGTGTTCCAGCAGATATATTTTGCTTATCCGTCAAGGCCAGAAATACAGGTCATCAATGATTTTTCACTGACTGTGCGGTCAGGTGAAACGTTGGCATTGGTTGGCCTCTCAGGTGCAGGTAAGTCAACTTTGTTTGACTTGCTACTGCGTTTTTACGATATACAGTCGGGTAGTATCAAATTAGAAGGCATAGATATCCGTGATCTGGATTTGTCTGATCTCAGACGCAGCTTTGCATTAGTGTCCCAGAATCCAGCATTGTTTCACGGTAGCATCGAACAGAATTTACGTTACGCACATCCAAATGCTACAAATGCCGAGATTGAAGCAGCTACCAAGGCAGCCTTCATACATGATTTTATTCTGTCATTACCACAGGGTTACCAAACCAATCTGGGCGATACTGGCTTGGGGTTGTCTGGTGGTCAGAAACAGCGATTGGCCATTGCGCGGGCTATTCTGGTGGATGCTCCAATTTTATTACTGGACGAGGCAACCAGCGCATTGGATAGTCAGAGTGAGAGCTGGGTGCAGCAGGCGATTACCAGATTAAGTGCAGATCGGACCACTCTTGTTATTGCACATCGTCTAAGTACAGTTGTTACTGCTGATCGCATTGCTCTTATCCATCATGGTCATCTGGAAGCGTTGGGGACGCATGCGGAATTGATGAAGTCCAGTGATCTCTATGCGCGCCTTGCCATGTCACGGTTCCAAACATCTGGTTGATATTATTTATTAAATATTAGCTATTTTTTCGCTGAAGCTGAGCCACATGCAGGACATTGTGGATCTTTTTTCAATTTGAATGAGCGCAAGTGCATGGCTAACCCGTCCAGGAGAAGTAGGCGGCCATGGAGTGTTTCACCGATTCCCAGTAAAACCTTGATAGCTTCGGCAGCCTGAATACAGCCGATAATGCCTGTTAGTGGGGAAAATACGCCCATTACGGCGCATCCGGGATCATCACTATCTCCCGAGTCAGGAAATAGGCAATGGTAACAGGGGCTATCACTCTGACGCAGATCGAATGCGGCAACTTGCCCGGTGAACCGGACAGCTGCGCCTGATATCAAGGGTTTACGATGATCCAAGCAGGCTTGGTTGAGTATGTGGCGTGCCGAGAAATTATCACTGGCATCAATTACGACATCGACACCACTAATTTCCCTGTTTAATAAATCAACAGTGGCATGTCGTGCCAGGGGGATAATTTCTATTTCTGGATTGATGCGCTGCAGTGTATTTCTAGCGGAATCAGTTTTAAGCTCACCAACCGAAGCCGTGTCGTGCAGGATCTGGCGTTGCAGATTAGTCAGATCAACCCGATCATGGTCACAAATAACAAGTCTTCCAATCCCGCTGGCGGCAAGATAGAGAGCAGAAGGAGAGCCTAATCCACCAGCTCCAAGAATGAAAACACTGGATTGTATTAGTTTTGTTTGACCGGAAAAATCAATTTCCGGTAACAAAATGTGGCGGCTGTAACGTAACAGTTGTTGATCATCCACGTTGCTCCGCCACCTTGTTCGGAATGAATTAGCCTTTCGTTGCCTTGGCTGTTTTGTGTTTGGATTTTTGAGACATGGATTTCAGGTGATTAATTGCTTTGGTCAACAGCTGGTCATCACTGGATCCGAATTCCATAGGCTCATGATTTATTGGTTTCTTGTTTGTCTTATTCTTTGATTCTTTGGAAGATTCAGTACCTTTTTTCTTGAGGGTTGATTTCTTACCGGTACTTTCTTCTTGATTATTGTTTAAATGGCGGTTGAGATCAACCTCTCTTAACAGACGAGAGTTGTTATCAGTATCTTCATCCAATATATCTGGTGTGATACCTTTAGCCTGTATCGACTGACCATTAGGCGTGTAATAGCGCGCTGTTGTTAGCTTAATGGCAGTGTTATTGCTAAGAGGCAAGATGGTTTGTACCGATCCCTTGCCAAAGGTTTGGGAGCCCATGATGATGGAGCGTTTATAATCCTGCAACGCACCTGCAACGATTTCCGATGCGGAAGCAGAGCCGCCATTAACCAACGTTATCATTGGTATGGTCTTGATACTCTGCGGCAAACCTGCTAGAAAATCGCGACCAGTACTGCGGAGATAATATTCGGGGTTTGCACGAAGTTGCATTTTGGCGTCATTGGTACGTCCCTCTGTATAAACTACCAGTGCATTACTTGGCAGGAAAGCAGCTGAGACTGCTACCGCACTATTCAGTAAACCACCTGGGTCATTTCTTAAATCCAGCACCAGGCCTTTCATGGGAACCTTGCTTTCACTGTAAAGCTTGGTAATGGCTTCAGCCAGATTTTCTCCCGTACGTTCCTGGAACTGGGTAATGCGTACATAGGCGTAACCCGGTTCAATGAGTTTGGATTTGACACTCTCAATTTTGATCACATCTCGAACAAGCGTGAATATGAGGGGTTCAGCTTCCCCTTCGCGAATAATGGTGAGTGCAATCGAAGTATCTGGTTTCCCGCGCATCCGTTTAATGGCGTCGTTGAGTGTCATGCCTTTAACAGCTGTATCATCAATTTTTATGATGAGATCACCGGTTTTGATGCCCGCACGGTATGCAGGTGTATCTTCAATCGGGGAAATAACTTTGACCAGCCCATCTTCCATTGTTACCTGTATGCCTAATCCGCCAAATTCCCCTTGCGTCCCGATTTGCAGTTCTTTGTACTCTTCACTGTCCAGGAAAGCCGAGTGCGGATCCAGTCCGACCAGCATTCCATTAATCGCCTCGGTGATCAGTTTCTTGTCTTCAACAGGCTCAACGTAGTCACTCTTGATACGCCCGAAGACTTGTGAAAATGTGCGCAACTCCTCAATCGGGAGTGTTTGCAATTCTTGCTTGATTTCCTTATCAGCAATGGCGGAGAAGTTCAAACTGACCATGACCCCGGCAATGATGCCGACAAAGACTAAACTGATTTTATTCATAAAATTACGCATGTGGTGTATTTGCTCTGCCCTTTATCTTTTCGGAAGAATTTATATGTACTTATTAAAATATTTACTATCAGCTTTTTGAAGCTATTCTATTTTTACCCAGCCCAGTGGATCAAAAGGCTTGCCTTGATATCTGAGTTCGAAATACAAGCCTGATTCAGCATTTCCACCACTGTTGCCGACTATTGCTATCGTATCACCACTTTTAACTTTATTGCCCACCCGTTTGTAAATCGCTTCGTTGTTGCCGTATAGGCTCATGTAATGGTTGCCATGATCCAAAATCATTAAATTTCCAAACCCTCGTAACCAGTCGGAAAATATAACTTCCCCACTTGCAATGGCCTTGACTTCATTGCCTCCTGAAGAACGAATAAACAATCCTTGCCATTTTATACCACCATTTTCGCGCGGGCTGCCGAAGCAGTTAGTTAGCTCCCCCCGGACGGGTAGTCGCAATTTTCCTTTTAGTGCAGCAAAAGAACCCTTTTGTTCAATGGCATCAGGTAATTTATTATTACGCAATGCAGATTTATTGTTTTTGTTGTTTGATTTTGTGGGATTGCTTTTTTTACGAGCAAGCTGTTTATTGAGTTTCTCAATCAGCTTGGAAAGACGCTGTTCATCTTGTTTCAGTTCGTCAATTTTTTTTTGCTGACGAGAAACCTCTTTGGAGAGTGATGCGAGGATTTCTGATCGTCGGTTTTTCTCCAGTTCGAGTTGTTGCTTTTGATGGAGCTGCTCGTTCCGGATTTGTTCAAGAGATTGATTTTGAATGCGGCTTGCATGAGCCAGTGTATCCAGATCAGCCAACTGGTTACGTAAATTATCGATATTTTTGGAGCGAGCCTGTGCTATGTATCTATAGTAGTAAAAGTTACGAGTAGCTTTGCCTGGATCTTGTTGCTTGAATAATAATTGTAAATATTCCCTATGCTTTGTCAGGTGCTGATAATAAATTAGCTTTCCAAGCTGCGTTTGTCCAGCGCTGGCTTTATCCCGGAGCTGTGCTGATTTTTTTTGTAAGCGGGTAAGCTTGTCTTGTGCATTTTTTTGCTGGCGCGTAAGCTGGGAAAGTTTGTTGTGCAGATCGCTTATTGATCGTTCGGAATCACGAAGTGCATCAGCTGCTCTGATCTTGGAAGATTTTTTATCAGTCAGGTCTTTTTGCAGGACGTCGATACGAGTGCGCAGATCATGCAGCTGTTTTTGATTATCCAAATTGGTTTGAGGAATCGCATACAGCAGAGGAGATGAAAATATATTTACTAAAAGCAGAAGATAAACAGTCCTAGGTAATATCTTCCCTATCCCCGGGAAGTAATGTGGCGCTGATGTGAAATCTGCAATGAAACCAGCAAACATTAAGCTCCGGCTTTATCCTGATTCGCGACAGCTGATATTGCTTCCCCAATTACGCTGTCATTACCCAAGTAGTAGTTCGTTAGTGGTTTCAGGTTGTTATCCAACTCATAAACCAGAGGAATTCCTGTCGGTATATTGCAGTTCAAAATATCTTGATCTGAGATATTGTCGAGATGTTTAATCAGAGCGCGTAGCGAATTCCCGTGAGCGGTGATAATCACTTTTTTTTCTGCCTTAATTTGCGGGGCGATTGACTGATTCCAATAGGGAAGAAATCTTGCCACGGTATCCTTGAGACTTTCAGTAACCGGAATATCACCGGAGGGAAGGCCGCGATAACGCATGTCAAAACCAGGGTAGCGCTTATCATCGGTTGTGATGGAAGGAGGGCGAGTGTCATAACTGCGTCGCCATATGAGTACCTGTTCATCACCATACTCCTTGGCTGTTTCTGCTTTGTTCAAGCCTTGCAATGCGCCATAATGACGTTCATTGAGCCGCCAGTTAAGTTCGATCGGAGTCCACATCTGATCCATTTCATCCAGTGCGATCCACAGCGTGCGGATGGCTCGTTTGAGTAGCGATGTATGCGCAATGTCGAAGGTAAAACCATTTTCGCGAAGTAGTCTTCCGGCATTTCTAGCTTCTTTGAACCCTTTGGGTGTCAAATCAACATCGGTCCATCCTGTAAAGCGATTTTCCTGATTCCAGGTGCTTTCTCCATGACGTAGGAGAACAAGTTTTTTCATGTCGGCCTTAGAGTTGAGCGGGGAGAAAATTACATATAAGTAACTTTTGTAGTTTAATATATTTTACCTTAAGGTGCAGCAAATCAGGACTGATCCGATCTTAATAATCCCCCATTTAGTTGAGAAACTCGGGCATTGACGCGATCCGGTTTCGCAGGTAGCATCCTTGGGTTTATGGATTTAAAGCTGAGGGACAGGATGGCGCGTGCGGGGTTTGTGGCGGGAAACTGGAAAATGCATGGTAATTTGGTTCAAAATCAAGAATTGCTTGCCGCAATTGTTTTGGGTATTCCGTCATTGCAGAATGCGTCTTGCGCGGTATGTGTGCCTTATCCCTACTTGGCGCAAGCGCAATCAGTGTTGAAGGGTACGCATGTAGCATGGGGGGGGCAGAATATCAGTCAGCATCATCAAGGTGCTTATACCGGAGAGGTATCGGCAGGTATGCTGGCCGATTTTGGTTGTCGTTATGTAATTGTGGGCCACTCGGAGCGGCGGACGCTATACGGTGAAGATAATCAGGTGGTTGCGGAGAAATTTCGCTCCGCCCAGGAGCAATCGCTAGTACCAATACTCTGTGTCGGAGAAACGCTGGCGCAGCGTGAGGCAAATGAGACCGAGCAAGTGATAGCTAGGCAGTTTGATGCGGTGATTGGTCTGGTAGGTGTTAATGCGATAAAGCAATCAGTTATTGCATATGAGCCGGTATGGGCAATTGGTACAGGAGAAACTGCTACTCCCCAGCAGGCACAGGATGTTCATGCATTTGTAAGGAATCGAATAGCTGCACATAACAGCGAAATTGCAGCAGATATCCAGATAATTTATGGCGGAAGTGTGAAAGCAAATAATGCGTCTGAATTATTTGCGATGCCTGATATTGACGGAGGGTTGATTGGGGGAGCTTCGTTGGTTGCTGCAGAGTTTATTTCAATTTGTTTCGCAGCGCAAAGTTGAACGGGGATAAAGTATATTGTGGAAACACTTATTTGGTCAGTACATATCATTGCAGCAGTAGTTGTTGTTGTTTTGGTTCTGTTGCAACAGGGAAAGGGCGCAGATATGGGGGCGGCGTTTGGAGGCGGTTCTTCCGGGAGTTTATTTGGTGCTAGTGGATCTGCTAATTTTTTAAGCAGGATGACTGCATTGGCAGCTACAGTTTTTTTTGTTACCAGCCTGACGCTAACTTATTACTCAAATGGTGATAAAGACGAAGGAAGTATCATGCAAAAACTGGAGATGAAGTCGGATAAGGCGGCTGATTCGACCGGAAATGTTGAAAGTTCAGGTGCGGAAAACGAAAGTGGCTCCACATCAAGAGCTGGTGAAATTCCGGAATAACCTTGTATTTCCAGTATAGAGGCATTGGAAATAATAGAATAAGTTTATTCGCCGACGTGGTGGAATTGGTAGACACGCCGTCTTGAGGGGGCGGTGGCGAAAGCTGTGCGAGTTCGATTCTCGCCGTCGGCACCAGGCGAGCATATTTACAAATAGGAATTAAGCGAAAATCAATTTTATTTCCATGGTTTAGTAAGGAATTGGAGATGCTGGATACCATGCTTGGGAATTATTTCCCTATTTTATTGTTTATTTTGGTGGGTCTGCTAGTTGGCACATTATGTTTGGTGGCGGGTTGGTTGCTTGCGCCAAACAAGCCGGATGCCGAAAAATTGTCGACCTATGAGTGTGGGTTTGGTGCATTTGAGGATGCGCGCATGAAATTTGATGTGCGCTACTATTTAATTGCAATCCTGTTTATTTTATTTGATTTAGAAATAGCTTTCTTATTTCCTTGGGCAGTAGCGCTGAAAGAAGTGGGATTGTTTGGTTTTATTGCGATGCTAGTATTTCTTGGATTGCTCGTCGTCGGCTTTATTTATGAGTGGGCTAAGGGTGCTTTGGAATGGGATTAAATAATGGGTATTGAGGGTGCATTAGACAAAGGATTTGTTACCACAAACCTTGATTCCTTGATTAATTGGGGACGCACAGGATCAATGTGGCCTATGACATTTGGGCTGGCTTGTTGCGCAGTTGAGATGATGCAAACCGGTGCATCTCGCTATGACTTGGATCGGTTTGGAATTGTTTTTCGTCCGAGTCCCCGTCAGTCAGATGTCATGATCGTTGCGGGTACGCTATGTAATAAAATGGCACCAGCTTTGCGCAAGGTTTACGATCAAATGGCCGAACCTCGTTGGGTAATTTCCATGGGATCCTGTGCAAATGGTGGTGGGTATTATCATTATTCCTATTCGGTTGTCCGAGGGTGCGATCGGATAGTGCCTGTCGATATTTATGTGCCGGGTTGTCCTCCTACTGCAGAAGCTTTGCTTTATGGGATTATTCAGCTGCAGAATAAAATCTGGCGTACTAACACAATCGCGCGTTAGAGAATAAAAATGACAGATAGTCGCGTAGATAAACTTGCAACAAATTTACAGCAAGTACTGAGTGATCAGCAGGTTGATATGAGTCATGCGTTAGGTGAGCTAACTATTTTAATTCATTCCCGAGATTTGCTGGGTATTGCTGAAACATTAAGAAACCATACTGATTTGGCGTTTGATACGTTAGTTGATTTATGTGGCGTAGATTATAGCGAATATACGACAAATACGCATGCTGGATATAAGCGGGGTGACAAGCGCTTTGCCGTGGTGTATCACTTGCTTTCCGTTAAGCATAATCACAGACTGCGGATACGTGTATTTGTAGACGATAATGAATTTCCCATGCTTGATTCAGTGATACATATATGGCCTTCAGCTAATTGGTATGAACGAGAGGCATTTGATCTGTTCGGGATTGTTTTTAATAATCATCCAGATTTAAGAAGAATTCTTACAGATTATGGTTTTATAGGAAATCCATTTCGTAAAGATTTTCCATTGTCGGGGCATATGGAAATGCAATATGATCCAGAGCAAAAACGAGTGATATATCAGCCTATTACTATTGAGCCTCGTGAAATTACGCCATATATCATTCGCGAAGAACAATACGGTAAGGAAGAAACATGACACGCTCTATGATTAATCAGCGATCCTCACGAAGTTTTTGGGAAGGGTGTTTGTGAAATGGCTGATATTCGTAATTACACTATGAATTTTGGGCCGCAACATCCCGCAGCGCATGGGGTTTTGCGCTTGGTGATGGAGCTGGATGGTGAGGTTATTCGGCGTGCTGATCCGCATATCGGATTACTTCATAGGGCGACGGAGAAGCTCGCGGAGAATAAGACCTATATACAATCTGTGCCCTATATGGATCGGCTGGATTATGTGTCCATGATGGTCAATGAGCATGCGTATGTAATGGCGATTGAAAAGCTATTGCAGATAGATGTGCCCATAAGAGCGCAATATATTCGTGTTATGTTTGATGAAATAACGCGTATTCTCAATCACTTGCTATGGTTAGGCGCCCATGCACTGGATGTTGGGGCAATGACTGTTTTTCTATACACCTTTCGAGAAAGAGAAGATTTGATGGACTGCTATGAGGCAGTATCAGGCGCTCGGTTACATGCTGCCTATTATCGGCCAGGAGGAGTTTATCGGGATCTGCCGGATAGTATGCCGCAGTATCGATCATCAGCAATACACGATGAGAAGACAACGACAGCGCGTAATGAGAATCGGCAGGGCTCTTTGTTGGATTTTATTGAGGATTTTACTCATCGATTTCCAGGTTACGTGGATGATTACGAGACATTGCTGACAGACAATAGAATCTGGAAGCAACGCTTAGTTGATATTGGCGTGGTTTCACCTGATCGCGCTAAAGCTTTGGGATTTAGTGGGCCGATGTTGCGTGGATCTGGAGTGGCGTGGGACTTACGCAAAAAGCAACCTTATGAAGTTTATGACCAGGTAGATTTTGATATACCGGTTGGTGTCAATGGTGATTGCTATGATCGTTATTTGGTACGCATTGAAGAAATGCGTCAATCTAATTACATAATTAAGCAGTGTATTGATTGGATGAGAAAAAATTCCGGTCCTGTTATTACCAGTAACTTCAAAGTTGCACCACCTCCACGGCTGTCCATGAAACAAAATATGGAAGAAATGATTCATCATTTCAAATTATTTACAGAAGGTATGCATGTTCCGAGAGGGGAGGTCTACGCTGCTGTGGAGCATCCAAAAGGTGAGTTCGGTATTTATATTATTTCGGATGGCGCTAATATGCCTTATCGACTAAAAATACGTGCACCCGGGTTCGCACATTTAGCTGCAATGGATGAGATGGCTCGAGGGCATATGATTGCTGATCTTGTGGCAATTATTGGTACCCAGGATATAGTGTTTGGTGAAATAGATAGATGAGTTCGCTGATGTTAAGCATGGAAGCTCTAAAAAAGATTGATCGGGAAATTGCCAAATATCCCACGGATAAAAAGCAGTCGGCTGTCATGTCTGCGCTGGCCATTGCTCAAGATGAAAAAGGCTGGTTGGCAACTGAAACAATGGATTTTATTGCAAACTATTTAGAGATGCCTGCAATTGCCGTCTATGAAGTTGCTACTTTCTACAATATGTATAACCTGAAGCCGATTGGAAAATACAAATTGACTGTTTGTACCAATTTGCCTTGTGCGTTATCAGGTAGTAATCAGACTGTAGATTATCTTAAGAAGAAACTTGGCATAGGGTTCAATGAAACAACTGTGGATGGATTGTTTACCCTCAAGGAAGGCGAGTGTATGGGAGCTTGTGGAGATGCGCCAGTACTTCTGGTTAATAACAAGCGTATGTGCAGCTTTATGACTGAGGATCAAATAGACAAATTGCTTGAGGAATTAAAGAGATGACTCAACCTACTCAAGTCATCATGGCGGGTGTCGATTCTGCAGATTTAAATAATTGGCGGTTAAAAAGTTATTTAAAACGTGACGGATATGTTGCGTTAAAAAAAATTCTTTCGCAAAAAATTCCTCCGGAAGTTGTGATTGAGGAAGTGAAGAAATCTGCACTACGTGGGCGTGGTGGTGCTGGTTTTCCTACTGGCTTGAAGTGGAGTTTTATGCCAAAACAGTATACAGGTGAGAAATATCTTGTCTGTAACTCTGATGAAGGAGAGCCGGGCACTTTCAAGGATCGCGATATCATGCGTTACAATCCACATGTCCTTATTGAAGGTATGTTGATTGCTGCCTATGCGATGGGTATCCGCACCGGATATAACTATGTGCACGGCGAAATCTGGGATGTTTACGAACGAATGGAGGAGGCTGTCGAGGAAGCCAATGCGGCAGGATTTCTCGGGGAGAATATTCTGGGTTCTGGGTTCGTTTTTCAGCTCTACAATCATCATGGATATGGCGCCTATATATGTGGAGAAGAAACCGCGCTATTAGAATCGATAGAAGGTAAAAAGGGACAGCCACGCTTTAAACCTCCGTTTCCGGCTAATTTTGGCTTATACGGCAAGCCAACTACGATCAACAATACAGAAACGTTTGCTTCAGTTCCTTGGATTATGCGTAACGGGGGCGAAAGTTACTTGCAGCTGGGAAAACCGAATAATGGAG
This sequence comes from Nitrosomonas sp. TNE100, assembly GCF_055387135.1. Taxonomy (NCBI): domain Bacteria; kingdom Pseudomonadati; phylum Pseudomonadota; class Betaproteobacteria; order Nitrosomonadales; family Nitrosomonadaceae; genus Nitrosomonas; species Nitrosomonas sp. TNE100. The sequence continues at coordinate 837,006 of NZ_AP040997.1, forward strand.
GTACCAAGATATTTTCGGTTTCCGGTCATGTAAATAAACCGGGTAACTATGAAGTGCCTATGGGCACTCCGTTTTCAAAGTTGCTGGAACTTGCCGGCGGAATGCGCGGGGGGCGGAAATTGAAAGGATGTATCCCCGGTGGTTCATCCATGCCAGTTTTACCTGGCAGCATCATGATGGAAACAGACATGGATTATGATTCAATAGCAAAAGCAGGTTCCATGTTGGGTTCGGGGGCGGTCATTATTATGGACGATACGACTTGCATGGTGCGTGCACTAGAACGCCTTTCCTATTTCTATTATGAGGAATCTTGTGGCCAATGTACTCCATGCCGAGAAGGAACAGGGTGGCTTTACAGGATCATCAATCGGATTGAGCATGGTAAAGGAAGGATTGAAGATCTGGATGTACTCAACAATCTTGCAGATAATATCCAGGGAAGAACTATCTGCGCGTTAGGTGATGCTGCTGCGATGCCAGTACGAGCTATGTTGCATCACTTCTGGGATGAATTTGTTTTTCATATTGAGCATAAAAAGTGCATGGTCTAGGTGAACCATGGTTTTAGTGCTGTATTTATCCAACTCCCGATAATCTTGGGAATTATTGCTGATGATTAATATTGAAATTGATGGCAAGCAAGTAGCCGTTGTACAAGGTAGTACCGTAATGGATGCTGCCAAGCAGGTTGGGATATACATCCCACATTTTTGTTATCACAAAAAACTGTCAATAGCTGCCAATTGTCGGATGTGCTTGGTTGAGGTCGAGAAAGCACCTAAACCTTTGCCTGCTTGTGCGACACCAGTTGCTGAAGGTATGAAAGTTTCAACGCACTCTCAGCAAGCTGTCACGGCACAAAAAGGGGTAATGGAGTTTCTGCTTATTAATCATCCGCTAGACTGCCCCATCTGTGATCAAGGAGGTGAATGTCAGTTACAGGATTTGGCTGTTGGATATGGTTCAAGTGGTTCGCGTTATCAGGAGGCCAAGCGAGCAGTAACCAACAAAAATCTTGGTCCACTCATATCAACAGATATGACTCGTTGTATCCATTGCACGCGATGTGTTCGTTTTGGGCAGGAAATAGCCGGGATCATGGAACTTGGGATGGCCGGCCGTGGAGAACACTCTGAGATTTTGACGTTTGTTGGTAAAACTGTTGATTCAGAGCTATCGGGCAATGTAATTGATTTGTGTCCGGTGGGAGCTCTAGTCAGTAAGCCTTTTCGTTACTCGGCAAGAACTTGGGAGTTATCACGCAGGAAATCAATCAGTCCACATTGCGGATTGGGAAGTAATCTGGTTGTACAAGTGAAGAATAATCGGGTTATGCGGGTGTTGCCACGTGAAAATGAAGCGATCAACGAATGTTGGCTCTCGGATAAGGATCGTTTTTCTTATGAGGGATTGAATTCTGAAGATCGTTTGACTGTCCCGATGATCAAAAAATCGGGAGAATGGCAAGCTTGTGGCTGGCAAGAAGCATTGGCTTTTACTGCGGAAGGTATCAAAAATGTAATTAATAAGTATGGTGCGCAGGGTGTCGGTGCCTTGGGGTCTGCTCATAGCACGCTGGAAGAGCTCTATTTATTGCAAAAATTGATGCGGAGATTGGGTAGCCATAATATTGATCATCGGGTACGCCAATCTGATTTCCGTGTAGATACCATGTCGCAGGGAGTTCCATGGCTGGGGATGCAAATTGCTGAGGTTTCACAACTGAAATCAATATTGGTTATTGGCAGTACATTACGCAAAGATCATCCGCTGCTTGCTCAGCGGATGCGTCAAGCAGTAAAACAAGGTGCGCAGCTGAGTGTCATTAATCCAATTGGAGATGATCTGTTTACCAAGCTCGCTTATCAAACTATTGTTGCACCATCAGCAATGTTGAATGCGGTATTACAGGTTCTTAAAGCAGTTGCAGAAATTAAAAATATGCCCATATCTGAGCAGATTGCATCTGCAGTAAATCAGGTTAATGTTTCAGAAAGCGCACGAGGAATGGCAAGTAGTCTTATAGAGCATTCTCCAGCTGCTATTTTTTTGGGTAATCTCGCTCAACATCATCCCCATTATGCTGATTTATTCAGTGCAGTACAGGCAATTTCAGAGATGACGGGAGCAAGATTTGGTGTTTTGGGAGAGGCTGCAAATAGTGTGGGTGCCTATTCTGTCGGAGTTGTACCGTGGGATGTCGGAGCGGAATCTGCTAATAAAACTGAATCAAGGAAATCTGGTCTGAACGCGGGGCAGATGTTAGGACTGGGTGCGTCAGAGGAAGAATCTGTCTGTAGCGCCTATATACTATTGAATCTTGAGCCGGAGTTAGATAGTTATGATACGCGCCGAGCATCGCAGGTAATAAATCGTGCCGAGTTTGTGGTTTCCTTGAGTAGTTATAAAGGTAATGTTCCCGATTATGCGGATGTTATTCTGCCTGTCTCTCCTTTTACGGAGACATCTGGTACTTTTGTTAACTCCGAAGGAAGAATACAGAGTTTTCAAGGTGTGGTATCTCCTCTTGGCGAAACGCGTCCTGCTTGGAAAGTATTGCGTGTACTAGGAAATTTGCTGCAACTGGAGGGATTTGATTACGACTCATCAGAACAGGTTCGTGCAGAAATCATTTCTGATAAAGAGGAATTTGTGCAAAATTTGAATAATTCACTGGATGTACTTTCTATCAAAGATTTCAGTCAGAAAGGTAGTGAGATAGAAAGGATTGGTGAGGTACCAATTTATCAGGCTGATCCAATCGTAAGGCGTGCAGTATCTTTGCAAAAGACACATGATGCTGCTCCACCTACTGCATTTGCTTCTTCTGCCCTACTCAATAAAGCTGGAATTCTGGCGGGTGAAACAGTCAGAATAGATCAACAAAATGAGGAAATTCAGTTGGTGATTTCTGTGGATGATAATTTGCCTGATGATTGTATTCGTTTGGCATGCGCTCACCCGCAAATATCCAGACTGGGAACGATGTTTGGTGAAATCAAACTGGAAAAATTATAAGAACCTGGATTTGGAATCTGATCAATGGATAGTTTTCAACCATTATTTGAACAATTATTTGGCAGCGAGTGGGGTGTTTCCCTCTTTCTATTGGCAAAGAATCTGCTGTTGATTCTGGCAATCATTATTCCATTATTGCTGGCAGTCGCATATCTTACTTTTGCAGAGAGAAAGATTATTGCATTCATGCAAGTCAGAGTAGGGCCAAACCGGGTAACATTTTTTGGTATTCCTTGGTTGGGTGGATGGGGGCAGCCTATTGCCGATGCGGTTAAGGCTATCATGAAGGAAATCATTATTCCGACCGGTGCCAATAAATTTCTATTTCTCCTTGCGCCAATACTTGCTATAACGCCTGCATTAGCGGCATGGGCTGTCGTTCCCTTCTCACCAGAACTAGTATTGGCTGATATCAATGCTGCACTGCTATATATTCTGGCTATGACATCTCTGGGTGTTTATGGTGTCATTATTGCTGGATGGGCATCTAATTCAAAATATGCTTTCTTGGGTGCCATGCGTTCTGCTGCACAGGTTATTTCATATGAATTAGCTATGGGATTTGCCTTGGTTTGTGTGTTGATGATGTCCTCTAGTCTCAACTTGGGAGATATCGTAGCGGGGCAACAGGGAGGGAGTTTTCTTAATTGGTACATGATTCCATTATTTCCGATGTTTCTAGTTTATTTTATCTCTGGAGTAGCCGAAACTAATCGATTACCTTTTGATGTGGCTGAAGGAGAATCGGAAATCGTGGCTGGTTTCCATGTGGATTATTCGGGAATGGCTTTTACCATATTTTTTCTTGCCGAGTATGCAAACATGATTCTGGTTGCAACCTTAGCTAGTATCATGTTCCTTGGAGGGTGGTTGCCCCCGGTAGATATCATTCCCTTCAATCTGATCCCGGGTGTAGTTTGGTTGTTGTTAAAGATAGCCATCATGTTGTTTTTCTTTCTTTGGTTCCGTGCTACTTTTCCTCGTTATCGCTATGATCAAATTATGCGGTTGGGGTGGAAGGTATTTATTCCAATTACGTTAATCTGGATTGTTTTATTGGGCGCAGTAATGCAATTGCCTGAAGCTGCATTGCAAAGCTTTCCATTGAATCTTTGGTTCTAGTCAAGAGGAATTTCAAAATGGAACGCATTAAACGGTTTTTAAAATCCTTTTTGCTATTTGAGTTGTTAAAGGGAATGAAAGTAACTGGACGCTATTTGTTTGCGCCTAAGGTTACTGTACATTATCCGGAAGAGAAGACGCCGCAATCACCTCGTTTTAGAGGGTTACATGCTTTGCGTCGTTATCCTAATGGTGAGGAGCGCTGTATAGCGTGTAAGTTATGTGAAGCAGTTTGTCCGGCGTTGGCGATCACTATTGAGTCAGAACAACGTGATGATGGTACACGGCGTACCACACGTTACGATATTGATCTGATTAAGTGTATTTTTTGTGGTTTTTGTGAAGAAGCTTGTCCAGTAGATGCAATTGTCGAGACACGTGTGCTTGAGTATCACGGCGAAGTTCGTGGCGATCTGACTTATACCAAAGAAATGCTGCTGGCTGTGGGTGACCGTTATGAAGAGCAGATAGCCAAAGACAGAGCAGCAGATGCTCCTTATCGTTAAACATTTAGATATAAATTTATGATTTTCCAGGATTTTGTTTTTTACAGTCTGGCTAGTGTGGTGATAATTTCTGCACTAGGAGTAATTACATTACGTAACCCCGTTTACTCGGTGCTGCTATTGGTACTTGCTTTTGTGACATCTTCCGGATTATGGATTTTACTCGAAGCGGAATTTTTAGCGATAGCTCTAGTAGTGGTATATGTAGGCGCCGTCATGGTGCTGTTTCTGTTTGTGGTTATGATGCTAGATATTAATTTAGATCAGATGCGGGAAGGATTCTGGAAGTGGTTTCCATTTGGTGCAATATTGGCTTTTATTATGACCGTTGAGATGAGTATGGTACTGATGAGCAAACAATTTAGTTCTGAAATCATACAAACTCCGGAATATAAATCAGTTGATTACAGTAATACTAAAGAATTGGGTCGATTGATTTACACTGAATATGTGTATGTTTTCGAATTAGCTGCAGTCATTTTGTTAGTGGCAATGGTTGCTGCTATAGCTATAACCTTGCGCCATCGCACCGATAAAAAATCTTCTAATGCCTCCAGGCAGATAGCTGTTAGCCGTAACGAGCGGTTAAAAGTAATATCTATGCCTGCAGAAAAAAAAGAATGATTTTTCCCCAGGGATTTCAACTATCTCAAATATTTTCATTTGAAGGGTAATCATCTTGGTATCACTATCACATTATCTTGTGCTGGGCGCTGTTCTGTTTGCCATTGGGGTTGTAGGTATTTTTCTCAACCGTAAAAATGTCATTATTTTGTTAATGTCCATTGAGCTGATGCTACTGGCAGTTAATATAAATTTTGTCGCTTTCTCATATTATTTACAGGATATAGCTGGGCAGATTTTTGTATTTTTTATTCTGACTGTGGCTGCAGCCGAGGCTGCTATTGGTTTAGCGATTTTGGTCGCTTTATTCAGAAACATACGTACTATCAACGTAGATGATTTGGATAGACTTAAGGGTTGAACGGCAGGCAGTTTTATATCCAGTCAGTTTGTTAAACAGTATTGTTAATTGATACCTTAGATGGAAAATCTTTATTTACTAGTACCAGCGGCACCCTTGTTAGGAGCAATCGTTGCCGGGCTGTTTGGGCGACAGATTGGTCTGATAGGGAGTCATCGTGCGACGATTGCGTTAGTGGCACTGTCATTTATTGCATCTGTTGTAATTTTTATCGATGTATTACAAGGAAATCTTTATAACGGTAGTGTCTATACCTGGATGACATCAGGCGAGACTGTAATTGAGATAGGATTTTTGATTGATACGTTGTCAGCCACGATGATGATGGTGGTAACAGGTGTATCGTTAATGGTGCATATTTATACTATCGGCTATATGCAGGGAGATCCAGGGTATCAGCGATTTTTTAGCTATATATCGCTATTTACGTTTTCGATGCTGATGCTGGTGATGTCAAACAATTTCCTGCAATTGTTTTTTGGCTGGGAAGCAGTCGGACTGGTCTCTTATTTGTTAATCGGTTTTTGGTACACTCGCCCGACGGCAATTTATGCCAATCTCAAAGCATTTCTGGTTAATCGGATCGCTGATATAGGCTTCCTGCTGGGTATCGCTTTAATACTGGCAAATGTCGGCACTTTGGATTACGAGCTTGTATTTACCCATGCGGAATACCTTGCATCCCGTACTATTGAAATCATGCCTGGTGAATCCTGGATGTTGATGACAGTAATATGTTTGCTGCTTTTCATAGGTGCGATGGGTAAATCTGCTCAATTTCCCCTGCATGTCTGGTTGCCGGATTCAATGGAGGGGCCAACACCAATTTCGGCTCTGATTCATGCTGCAACCATGGTAACAGCTGGTATCTTCATGGTAGCTCGCATGTCTCCTCTGTTTGAGTTATCTGTTACAGTGCACTCGGTTATTTTTGTGATTGGTGGAATTACCACCTTGTTTATGGCGCTGGTAGCGGTAGTACAGAATGATATCAAGCGAGTCGTCGCGTATTCAACGCTATCCCAGCTCGGATACATGACGGTAGCGCTGGGCGCATCTGCTTATTCAGCGGCTATCTTTCATCTTATGACGCATGCCTTTTTCAAGGCATTACTGTTTCTGGGTGCAGGGTCCGTCATTATCGCCATGCATCACGAGCAGGATATGCGCAAGATGGGTGGACTTAAACGATATATGCCGATTACATTTGGCACCATGTTTGTTGCTGCATTGGCCAGTGCAGGAGTGCCAGGTTTTTCAGGTTTTTTCTCTAAGGATGCGATTATTGAAGGAGTTCTCCTCTCGGAAATTCCTGGGGCAGGATTCGCCTATTTCTGTGCGTTAAGTACAGTATTCGTTACTGCGCTGTATACCTTCCGGCTAATATTCATGACTTTCTATGGCGAACCAGGTATGGATAGCCATACACGTGATCATCTGCGTGAATCCCCTTGGGTAGTGACGGTACCACTAGTTTTATTGGCAATTCCTACTGTGGCGGCTGGCTGGCTGATTGATCCAATGCTTTTTGGAGGTTTCTTCACTGAGGCTATTTATATAGATGCGCAGCATGATGTCATGGCCAAGATGGGCGAGAGCTATACAGGAATATTCGGCATGATGATACATGCTTTGACTGCCCCTCCGTTCTGGCTGGCGATGTCAGGAATTTTTACTGCCTGGTTTTTGTATCGTTATCAAACTGCATTACCCGGTAAAATTAAAAAACTGGCTAATCCGGTTTATGTTCTGCTTGATCGAAAATATTTTATTGATGAGCTGTACAGCTGGTTATTTGCGGGTGGTTTACGTACGCTAAGTACCGTGCTGTGGAAATATGTAGATATGAAAGTCATAGATGGTTTGATGGTTAATGGCACGGCAAGAGCGATGGGTTGGTTTGCGATGGTGGGACGTCGCTTTCAGTCCGGGTATATCTACCATTATGCATTTAGTATGATTGTGGGTGTATTTGTTCTGATGAGTATATGGCTGTTTCCTTTTTAGGCTTCAGGGAATTGAAAACGGACTGAACTTCTTTCTGTTCTCTGGGATAACTAATACGCATTGAAATGCGATTTAAGACGAAAAAAACATGTTATTTGGATTTCCGCTGTTAAGTCTAATTATCTGGCTACCAATTATTTCTGGTTTAATCGTATTTTTGATGAGTGACCGAAATACTCAAGCGGTACGCTGGGTTGCTCTGGCTGGATCTGTGGCCGGTTTCCTCGTAACACTTCCGCTTTATAGTGGATTTGATACATCCATGGGTTCGATGCAGTTTATCGAGCGGAATGTATGGTTTGAACGCCTCAATGTCTATTATTATTTGGGGGTTGATGGCATATCAATGCCATTAATTTTATTGAACAGTTTTACGACCCCGCTGGTCGTGATTGCCGGATGGGAGGTGATTCGTGAAAAGGTTTCCCAATATATGGGAGCTTTTTTGATCATGTCCGGTGTTCTCAATGGGGTGTTCGCGTCACTGGATGCCATATTGTTCTATTCTTTCTGGGAAGCATCACTGGTTCCAATGTTTATCATTATTGGAGTCTGGGGAGGGCCTAACCGGATTTATGCAGCTCTAAAGTTTTTTCTTTATACATTTCTGGGATCTCTATTGATGCTGGTGGCGCTGATTTATTTATATCAGGCTTCTGGTGGTAGCTTCTCAATTCTCGATTATCATCATCTTCCTATACCGATGGCCGCACAAATCCTTATTTTTATAGGATTTATGGTCGCCTTCGCGGTTAAGGTGCCGATGTGGCCAGTGCATACTTGGTTGCCGGATGCGCACGTTGAAGCACCTACAGGTGGTTCGGTAGTACTGGCAGCTATCCTGCTTAAACTGGGTGGATACGGTTTTCTCAGATTTTCTTTACCAATTACGCCAGATGCGAGTCATGAGTTGTCATGGATATTGATCGCTTTATCGCTGATTGCCATTGTATATATTGGCATCGTTGCGTTAATGCAGCGTGATATGAAGAAGCTGATTGCCTATTCTTCAGTTTCTCATATGGGATTTGTTACGTTGGGCTTTTTCCTGTTCAATCCTATTGGAATAGAAGGAGCCATGGTGCAGATGATTTCGCATGGATTCATTTCTGGCGCTTTGTTTCTATGTGTTGGTGTTTTATATGATCGCTTGCATACTAGGATGATCGCAGATTATGGTGGGGTAGTTAATAAAATGCCAGTTTTTGCTGCTCTTTTTATGTTGTTTGCAATGGCTAATTCCGGGCTTCCAGGCACCAGTGGTTTCGTAGGTGAATTTATGGTGATTATGGGTTCCATGGAAGTGAATTTCTGGTATGCATTTTTTGCTGCGCTGACATTGATTTTGGGGGCGTCTTACAGTCTGTGGCTATATAAAAAAGTTGTGTTTGGTGCCGTGGCAAATCCCAATGTCGAAGGAATGAAAGATATTTCCGCACGTGAATTTTTGGTTTTGGCTATCCTGGCGGTTGCAGTTCTAGCTCTGGGTATTTATCCGCTGCCACTTACCGAAGTTATGCATGTTACGGTTGATAATCTGCTGGAGCATGTTGCACGTACCAAGCTTTAAGATATTTAGCTAAATTTTTGGATAATAAAAATACTTTCCTGATCGGAAATTAAGGATTTTTCATGGATTTTTTGTTACCTGACTTCACACCAGCTTACCCTGAAATTTTCCTGCTGTTCATGATTTGCGTGATCATGCTTGCTGACTTGTTTGTAGGAGAAAAAAACCGGCTTCTGTCATTTTATTTGTCATTATTGACACTGGCCGGATGTTCATTCATTACGTATGACATATATAGCACAGAAGTTCGTTATACTTTCTCAGGCATGTTTGTCGGTGACGCAATGTCAGATACGCTAAAACTGATGATTTATCCTACTGTTGCGGCTGTGTTGATCTATTCCCGCGCATACATCAGTCTCCGGGGTCTATTGAAAGGGGAGTTCTTCAGTCTCGCATTGTTCGCCACACTGGGTATGATGGTTATGGTTTCTGCAAGCCACCTTATTACCCTTTATCTGGGAATTGAACTGTTATCTCTGTCGCTTTATGCCATGGTAGCGTTGCAACGTGAATCGGCTGTTGCTACCGAAGCAGCCATCAAATTTTTTGTTCTGGGCGCACTGGCTTCCGGGTTTTTGCTTTATGGCATGTCAATGCTATATGGCGCAACTGGAACATTGCATATTTCGGAATTGACGAAGAGCATCCAACAAGGTACGGCAGATCATGACATCTTTATCATCGGTCTGGTTTTCGTTGTTGCCGGTATCAGCTTTAAACTCAGCGCAGTACCATTTCATATGTGGGCTCCAGATGTTTATGAGGGAGCGCCTACTGCAGTAACATTATTTATCGGGTCAGCACCTAAGCTGGCGGCTTTTGGTTTTGTTATGAGATTGCTGGTGGAGGGCCTGGGAGAGCTGGCTACTGATTGGCAGGGAATGCTGGTCTTGCTGTCAGTGGCCTCGATGGCGGTTGGTAATTTTGTAGCGATAGCTCAGCTAAATATTAAGCGGATGCTGGCTTATTCAACAATTTCGCATATAGGATTTGTTTTGCTCGGTTTTATTGCGATAGGAGAAAACGGCTACAGCTCAGCCATGTTCTATGTGATTGCTTACGTATTAATGACGCTGGGTGCATTTGGAATTATTATGTTACTCTCCCGGGAAGGATTTGAGGCGGACAAAATCAGTGATTTTAAAGGTCTTAATCAACGTAGCCCGTGGCTCGCATTTATGATGTTGTTAATAATGTTTTCTATGGCGGGAGTTCCCCCCATGATTGGATTCTATGCAAAACTAGCTGTTTTCCAGGCCGTCCTGGAGGCAGGGTATGTATGGTTAGTGGTTGTTGCAGTTATACTGGCGCTAATTGGTGCCTTTTATTATTTACGCATCGTCAAGTTTATATATTTTGATGCGCCGGAAGATACCCGACCGATTTTATTCAAGCCGGATGTCAGGATACTTATCAGTACAAACGGATTGGCTATAGTACTTCTGGGCATGTTCCCGCAGGCACTTATGGGTTTGAGCTTGTCTGCCATTCAAAACTCCATGTAAAAATTATGGCAGGTGGGAGAGTTATGGCTGATTATAGCTGATACGATAAATCACACCTGCCATATCATCCGTGATCAGCATCGCTCCATCCGCTGTTATTAGTATGTCAACCGGTCTGCCCCAGGCTTCGTTATCCTGCAGCCAGCCTTCCGCAAAAGATTCTTTTGTAGTAACCTTATTTTCCTCAATCTGTACCCGTTCAATACGATAGCCTGTTTTTGTACTGCGGTTCCACGAACCATGCTCTGCAATAAAGATGTTGCCATGGTATTCAGCGGGGAACATGGTGCCGGTATAAAATCGCATTCCCATTGGCGTAACGTGAGGATCAAGTTCAGCGGCAGGAGGAGTAAACTTATTGCAGTCATATTTTGCCCCAAGTTTGGGATCAGCTACTTCTTGACCATGGCAGTAAGGGAAACCGAAATGCATTCCTTTCTCTGGAGCATGATTCAACTCATCTGGCGGAAGATTATCTCCCATCCACGCCCGGCTGATATCGGTGAACCACAATTCCTTTGTGATGGGATGCCAGTCAAATCCTTCTGTGTTACGTACCCCTTTCGCGAATACTTCATAGTTTGTACCATTCGGTTTTATGCGTGAAATTAGAGCAAAACGATCCAGATCCGTTTCGCAGATATTGCAAGGTGAGCCAACAGAAACGTACAGCCAATCATCCGGACCAAACGCTATGTTTCTCCAACCGTGATAGGTTTCTTTAGGGTAATCAGTCGTTATAATGTGCGGTGGTGCTGGGTGATCGAGCGTATTTTCAATATCATCAAAACGCAGGATTCTGTTAACCGATGATACGTATAAAGCACCGTCATGAAATGCTACTCCGGAGGGCATTTTGAGCTTGCTGGCAATAATGCGGACTTGGCGTTTTCCCTCGTTTTCTGTGATGGCATAGATATTGCCTGCCGATTTGGAACCTACGAATACTGTTCCTTTATCGCCTAATGTCATGGCTTGTGCATCCGGTACATATGCCCAAATACTGATTGAAAACCCGGAGGGTAGCTTGATTTTATCAAGTGGAAGCTCTAATTCTTGAGCATTAACTTGGAAGGTGACTGCACATAGCGATGCCGAGAAAACAAAAGATAAGAATTTCATACAATCGAACAAGTAAAAATTAAGGAATAGAGGTTTCGAGATTGAAGTAACTTGAAATCGGGAAACCTGATCCCACAATGTTAGCGCATTTTTTAAGGAGGAAAGTATGCAAACTGCAGAAAACGTCGAACACTTGAATTTTCAGGCTGAAGCGAAACAGCTTTTGAGACTGATGATTCATTCCCTTTACAGTAATAAGGAAATTTTTCTACGGGAGTTAATTTCGAATGCTTCGGATGCCGCAGACAAACTGAGGTTTGAAGGATTATCCGATACGGCATTATATGAATCCGATCCGGATCTTAAAATCCGTATTGCTTACGATAAAGAGGCGCGTACTATCACGATCAGTGATAATGGTATCGGTATGTCCAGACAGGAAGTGATTGATAATATTGGTACTATTGCCAAATCTGGTACACGGGAATTTATTGATTCGCTGACAGGTGACCAAGCTAAGGATGCCAACCTAATTGGACAGTTTGGCGTAGGTTTTTATTCGGCATTTATTGTTGCAGACAAAGTAACGTTGACTACTCGCCGTGCAGGCCTGACTACTGAGCATGGAGTGCGCTGGGAATCCAGTGGTGAGGGTGAATACACGCTGGAAACCGTGGAAAAAGGGGATCGGGGTACAGAGGTTGTTTTGCATCTGCGTGAAGACGAGGATGAGCTGTTAAGCGGCTTTCAGCTGCGTTCTATCATCCGCAAGTATTCAGATCACATCACGCTTCCTATCATTATGAAGAAGGAGGTATGGGATGACGAGAGCAAGGCATACAAAATAAGTGATGAAGAAGAAACAGTCAATCAGGCCAGTGCAATCTGGGCGCGGCCTAAAAATGAGATTACGCAAGAACAGTACGATGAATTTTATAAACATGTAGCGCATGATTTCGAGCCGCCGCTTGCTCATGTACATGCCAGAGTTGAAGGTAAGCAGGAGTATATTCAGTTGTTATATATTCCCGCCCATGCGCCGTTTGACCTGTTTGATCGCGAGCATCGTCATGGCCTCAAACTCTATATCAAACGTGTGTTTATTATGGATGATGCGGAGAAATTGTTGCCAGGGTACTTGCGTTTCATTCGCGGCATTATTGATTCAAACGATTTACCATTGAATGTTTCCCGTGAAATCCTGCAAGAATCGAAAGATATTGACAGCATTCGTGCCGGCTCGGTGAAAAAAGTACTGGGGTTGATTGAAGATCTTGCAACGAGTGATAAGAGCGAGGATCAGGAAAAATTTAAAATCTTCTGGCGTGAATTTGGCCAGGTACTGAAAGAAGGAGTTGCGGAAGATTACAGCAACCGTGAACGTATCGCTAAATTGCTGAGATTTACTTCAACACATGATGAACAAGAAGAGCAGACGGTCTCGCTGGATGATTACATCGCCCGGATGAAACCAGAACAGGAAAAAATTTACTACATTACTGCAGATGGTCTGAAGGCAGCCCAAAGCAGCCCACATCTGGAAATATTCCGTAAAAAAGGGATCGAGGTTCTGTTGTTGCATGATCGTATTGATGAATGGCTGACAGCCAATCTAAATGAGTATGCGGGTAAATCTTTACAATCTATTGCCAAAGGTGATCTGGATCTAGGCAAGCTGGAAGATGAAGTAGAAAAGCAAGAGCATGAAAAGGAAGCAGGAGATTTTCAGGAATTAACAGCAAAAATGAAGGAAGTGCTGGGTGAGCTAGTCAAGGATGTGCGCATTACCTACCGTTTGACGGAATCGCCAGCCTGTTTGGTAGCTGATACACACGATATGAGTGGTAATCTCGGACGACTGCTGAAATCTGCTGGTCAGAAAGTTCCGGATAGTAAACCGTTTCTGGAAATCAACCCGCATCATCCCATGGTTCAGCGCCTGAAATATGAAGAAGCCAAATTTGCTGACTGGAGCCATATTTTGTTTGATCAGGCATTGCTGGCCGAAGGGGGGCAGCTCGAAGATCCAGCTAGTTTCGTCAGACGATTGAATGATTTGCTGCTGCAAAATATTTTAAGCGGAAAATAAGATATCGAGGATTGGTTGTGCGTACACTATAAATTTGTCTAACAGTGTTTTTAAAATCCGGTTGTATAGAGTGAAAGCACAAGGTGCGCGAAGTTCAGCAACGAGACGTTACTTAAGGCAGTGCTCACCGTGCACTGCCTTGTTTTGCCTAAAAAAACCAACTTTAGAAGTATTCTCAAATAATATTGGCAAGTTTAGCGTGTTAATCTGAAGAGGAGAAATAGAGCAAACAGCGATTCTATTTCTTTATCTTGACACTCCAGTAATTCATCATATACCCTCCTAATCTCAAAAAGAGAACGATTAGTTTACTTTTGTCCGGAGAGGAGAAGCAGAATGAGAGATAACTCTGTTATAAAACTTTGTTCCACACTACCGATTTTAATGCTGGCCAGCAATCTGGCTTATGCCATGCCTGGTATGCATGGAGCAGAAGGTGTAGCTGAGCCACCAGCCGCATCAAAAAGTATGGGGGCTCCTATTAACTCGCCCGGTACTGAAATAGAGATAACTTACAGTGCGGATGGCAAAACAGCTATTTTCGTTTCAACGCGCGAAGGTAGTATCAAATCACCGGGCAGTGCCTATAACTTTGATATATGGATGTCTCATAATATAGATGGCATATGGCAGGAACCTGTTCATCTTGGCTCCGATATTGATCCGACTGTAGGCCCTAATATCAATACTACAGCCTGGGAGTTAGAGCCAAGTCTTTCAGATGACGGAAATGTTATTTATTTTACGAGATATGAGCCGGACAACCTGTTGTCGGGGGATCTTTATGTTGTTCAGAGAGTGAACGGCGTATGGCAAGCACCCAAAAACTGGAATGATATGCCGGAGCTTCCCAGTATCAATACATCAACTGGCGAAGAACACTGCCCGATTATTGCCTCTGACAGTCTAATTTATTTTAACTACAGCCAGCCTGGGGTAACTCAGGAGAGTGATATCTGGAAAGTTGAGAAAAAAGATGGTATATGGCAAAAGCCGGTAAGCTTGGGATCGAAAATAAATTCTCCACAGCGCGACCACATGCACTGGACTGGCTTGTCAAAAAATGGCAAAAGTCTGGTTCTTACCAGTATGCGGACAAATCTGGGTTCGCGGGGTGGGCATGATATGTGGATTGCTCATCAGGATGAAAAGGGTGAGTGGCAAGAGCCGGTCAATCTTGGTGATGTTATCAATACCTCGGGAGAAGAAATGTGCTGGACTTTTACGCCCGATGGCAAGAAGTTTACCGGTAGCTGGGGGCCACAAGGTACGTTTGATACGGATATCCACTGGATAAGTAAAGAAGATATTCCTTTGTTAAAAACATTCGAGCCGATGGGACCTCCCCCCAATTTACTTATCAACAGTAACGGCTAAACAAGCTTGCCTCTGGTTTTTCCAAGCGGGCCACTTTTCAATAATACAAAGAGCTCCAAATTTATTTGGGGCTCTTTGTACAAATACTTCAGCCTGAATATCGGTATGTGTGAACTCCTCAATTTCATCAAAACTGTTGTGTGACGAAGATATTTGGGAAAAATTGCTGGAAATTCTGATGGATGATCTGGATTATGAATAGCTGATGATTGATGCTAGCCACTGTAAAGTTCATCCACATGCCAGCGGAGCCAGAGGTGGCAGGAGGACAAAAAGGGACTCAACACCAAAATATATCTGGCCGTGGATACGCATGGTATGCTGGTCAAAACCCTTGTTACACCAGGT
The DNA here is from genome assembly GCF_055387135.1 of Nitrosomonas sp. TNE100. NCBI lineage: Bacteria > Pseudomonadati > Pseudomonadota > Betaproteobacteria > Nitrosomonadales > Nitrosomonadaceae > Nitrosomonas > Nitrosomonas sp. TNE100. The sequence goes on from NZ_AP040997.1 coordinate 852,601, forward strand.
GTCACTACTGATTGCGTGCAAGTTAGGTACCTGATTGAAGAAGTTAGTGCAGATTACCTGTTGGCAGATCGTGGCTATGATAGTAATGCAATCATTGATCTGGCGAAAAAACAGAAGATGGAAATTGTTATCCCGCCCAAAAAGGATCGAAAGATAAAAACGTCTAATGATAAAGCACTGTATGAACTGAGGCATCTTGTCGGAAATGCTTTCCTTCATCTCAAAAGATGGCGTGACGTTGCCACAAGGTACGCCAAAAATACCGCTTCTTTCCTTGCCGCCGTACAAATTAGATGTATCGCCCTCTGGCGGGTGTCTCGTGACTACGATGTCTGGGATGTGGCTCACATTTTCCTGAAAATATTTTTCCACTGAATATTTGCTATCCATCTTATCAATATCCACTTTGAACCCCGATAAAGACAGGATCAATCTGTATGTTTATCAAAACTGCACTAAAATACCGCCCGGTATGAAAAATATAAAATGCAGTCACTTGATCTGGAGCAATAGCGGAAAATAATGGAATCTTCACATAGTAGAACCTATAAGATCTTTGCCTCTTGTACCAGCTTCTGCTATCGCCATGCTCCCTGGGTTTTATTAATCTCATTTATTTTTGTTGCAATAAGCGCGGTATATACCACTCGTAATCTTGGCATGAATACTGATACAACGGATATGCTTTCTGAGCATTTGCCGTTTCGTATCAACAGTGAAAAGTACGACCAGGCTTTTCCTCAGGACACGAATATTCTGTTGTTGGTACTCAGTGCTCCTACCCCCGAGCAGGCTTATTCCACAGCACACCGGCTGGTAGCACTCCTGAAAAAAGATAACAAAAATTTTTCCGATGTTTATGCGCCAGGCGTAGAAGATTTTTTTGGGCGTAACGGATTGCTCTATGAAGATATTCCTCAGCTGGAACGCATCACGGATCATTTGGCTGAAGCTCAGCCGCTGATTGCGCAAATTACCCGGAACCCCACACTGCACACATTTATCACGCTACTCACGCAAGCGACTGATGAATTAAACAAAGGCCAGCACCTGGAGCTGGAGCCGGTTTTCCAGGGAGTGAGCGAGACAATCGATGCACAGCTTACTGGCAAATCGCGCCCCCTATCATGGCAGACATTATTTCGTGGCGAACCGTTGAAGGCTAGTTATCAGGAAATAATTGTCGTTAAACCCATCCCGGACTATTCAGAGCTGCTTCCGAGCAAGCAACCTGTTATGGCGGTGCGCGCAGCCGCAGAAGAAGCAGGTTTAATCGACGATGGGCCAATTCAGTTGCGTATTACCGGGGACATGGCGTTGGCTGATGAGGAACTCAAGAGCTCGCTGGATGGGATGGAAATTGCCGGGGTCGTTACATTCATCATGGTGGGTGCAGTACTTTATTCGGCTATGTATACGGTTGGTATGACTATAGCTGTACTGATTTGTCTGGTGGCGGGTTTAGTGCTGACAGCCGCGTTCGCAACGGTTGCTATTGGTCAGCTGAATGTGATTTCCATTGCTTTTGCGGTGTTGTATATCGGCCTGGGGGCAGATTTTGCTATTCACTTTCTGCTTCGTTATCGGGAAATGCAAGAAAGTGGCTTGTTCACAAAAACCGCTGTATATCGGGCGGGTGGCGAAGCCGGGGTTGCGCTGACTGCCTGTACGGTTGCAAATGCTATTGGCTTTTATGCATTCATCCCCACCAGTTACAGCGGGGTGGCAGAGCTTGGGATTATCTCAGGTACGGGCATGCTGATCAGTCTGGTGGTTACTTTTATTGTCGGATCGGCACTGTTACGCTATTTATCGGGGCAATCAGCTGTTAAACCCAACGGCAGGAAAATGTTGGGTAAAGTACTTGAGGTTTCGCTGAAGTGGCGAAAATTGACACACATTTTTGTTTGTTTAGTGTTGTTGTTGGCAGCAGTATTGTGGCCACAAATCAGGTTTGACTATAACCTGCTCAATATGCAGGATCCAAAGGGGGAGGCTGTTCAGACTTTCCGGGAATTGCTGGCATCACCCGATCATTCACCGTGGTATGCGGTTGTGCTGACTGAAGATCGCAATGAAATTCAACAGTTGAAAGAAAATCTGAGCAAACTGCCAGAAGTAAGTAAAGTGGTTTCAATTAAGGATTTTGTGCCATCCGAGCAGGAAGAAAAGCTGGCTGCAATTGAAGAAATGTCACTTATCATCGGCCCGGAACTGTCAATGGCAACGCCATCCGCGGTTAAGCAAACAGCATCACAACAACAGCAGGTGCTCGCCTCTCTGCATGCTACGTTAGAACGTTTTACTGTGGGTTATCCAGATTCCTCCATTTTAGCTTCTGCATTGGCACTCAGGAATTCAGTGGGATCATTGCTTCACCGGCTAAACAAGGCAGATCCGGATGAGCAGGATAAATTACTACAGTTGCTGGAAGAAAACCTGCTGTCCACACTGTCTGTTGCGCTTCAGCGTTTATACAATCTGATTGAAGCTACTCCTTTCGGTGAACAGGAGCTGCCCGTGCCACTGGCCAGTCGCTGGCACAGTCATACAGGGGAATATCTTGTTGCCGTATATCCGTCTGATGATATTGGTGATAATGAGTCATTGCGCCGTTTTGTCAGATCGGTGCAGCAAGTGGCACCGCATGTAACCGGGATACCTGTAATCAGTCTGGAAGCAGGCAATGCGGTAATCGATGCATTTATTCAGGCATTCTCACTGACTTTTGTGGGGGTGGTAATTGCGCTTCTGCTCATGCTGCGCAGCATAAAATATACCGTACTGGTATTGATTCCACTGTTGTTATCCAGCATATTTATCGGCATTTTTACTGTCTTGCTGGATACACCATTCAACTTCGCTAATATCATTGCTCTACCACTTTTGTTGGGTCTGGGGATTGACAGCAGCTTGCACATGGTACATCGCAGCATGGATAACCAGGTTGGCAGCGAAATTTTGATTCATACCAGTACGGTACGAGCTATCTTTTACAGTGCGTTGACCGCGCTGGTTGATTTTGCCAGCCTCATGTTTTCACCACATAAAGGAACGGCCAGCATGGGAACGTTGCTTACCGTCGGGCTGGCATTTACCCTGATCTGTACGCTTGTTATTCTGCCTTCTCTACTGGGGAATTCCAGCCGACGGACGGCATCATGAAGTCCTCATTATCCGGCATGTTTGAACAGGGTAGGTCAACCTTGGTCTGGTTTGTTCTTTCCGTAGCGATGTTTAAGGTATTCAATTACAGGTGGGATGATCGATAAAATAATGATCGCAACAATAACCAGCTTGAAGTTTCTTTGTATAAATGGGAGTTGCCCGAAATAAAATCCAGCGTAAACAAATATCCCGACCCACAGCGCAGCACCAATGATGTTGTAAGTAAGAAAGGTGCGATAAGGCATAGTGCCAATACCGGCCACAAATGGAGCAAAAGTACGGATGATAGGGATAAAGCGCGCGATGATAATCGTTTTGCCACCGTATTTGAGGTAAAAGGCATGCGTCTTATCAAGATGCTCCTGTTTAAGGAAGCGAAACTTCTCCGGGGTAAAAACCTTTAGCCCGAATTCTTGACCTATCCAGTAATTAAGGCTGTCACCCAAAATACCAGCCAGGCATAACCCGGCAAACAGGATATGGGGATTAAGCTGTGATCCTTGTATCGATGCGAGTGATCCTGCAGCAAACAGCAAGGAGTCACCAGGCAAAAAAGGAAATACAACCAGCCCGGTTTCACAAAAAATGATCAGAAAGAGAATGCCATTGACCCATATTCCATATTCCAAGACGAGCTCCCGCAGGTGGCTATCAATATGGATAATGAAGTCGATAAGAAACATGGGCAGGGGGATATGGGTTTGTTGTGGAGAATGAGGTTACGGTTTGTAACAATCAGTGCAAGAATACCGCACCAGATTACCTCGAAGCATGAATAAATCTGAACAATAAAAAAGGCACTTGCCCATTTTCTGACCAAGTGCCTGTGTCTGGTAGGCCGTGCGCGATTCGAACGCGCGACCAACGGATTAAAAGTCCGCTGCTCTACCGGCTGAGCTAACGACCCGAAGGCGGCAATTATACCAATTCATTCCTCATTGGGGAACACTTTATCGTGATTAGAAGAAAGTGATCACATATATTGCCGGGTTATTCTGCTGAAACTGCGTATGCCTGAGCTGATAATGATAATGAAACCGGTTTGTACCAGGCACCAGCGGGTAAATAATTCTGCTTCGGGCAGAATTTGCTTACGATCAGGGCCAAGCAGAAATTGGGGGCCAGAAAAAATATGTCCATATTTATGCACTTCGGACTCCAGCCCAAGAGAGAGTAGCCACCATCCTATTGGCAGCATTATAAGGGATAGTACTATCCCTAAGATCCATTCCATAACGTTACCGGATAGATTGACAAGTATGATGGCGTTAACGCAAAGAACAAAGAGTAGAGCGTAAAGATAAAAACCTCCTCCCATACCTATGGCACCATTGCGGGCGATTAACTCATTCAGGTTGTCAGTTGAGGACCAGCTAAAGGTGATGGTTTTGGCCAGCCAGAGCCAGGGTAGTGCGCTGATAACCAGAATAAGCATTTTTCTTGTGACTTGTGCACGCTGTTTACGTAGGCTGAAGAAACTGATAATCAGCGCCAGAAAGATGACAAGGGGTGCATACAGCGCTGTATAGCGAACTGGTCTTTCCAGTGTGGAAATCAATGTTGGCCCAAGCCATTCAAAGATATGTCGCCAGCCTTCCCCCCAGATGTCTTTGTTAATAACGAACCAGTAAATATTATTCGATCCAGTGATATCGGCAATACTTTCCTGGGTTACGCTGATTGAAAGTAACCCCAGGCTGATAAGACTGACTGTGAGTACCCATCCTGGCAAGCTTATAAAGGGTCTGGTACTGGAAAGTATTCTGGAGCTGATCCATGCGGCTCCTGCTCCGATCCATAGTAGTGTCAGAATAAAAATGAATATAAATAATATATTGCCATCAAACAGAAATAGCTCTTTGAGGTTGTAAGGTATTTGGGGCAAGTGCAAGATCAGCCAGAGCAGGCTTGTAGCTCCCATTGACAAAAGAATTACGGGAATCCATGCACTGAATAAAGACAGATTTGTAGGGGAATCAGTCCGGTGAGAGTGGGGTGTGAATGGAATGGGCTTGTCCGGTACAGGGTTAGCTATGGGATGAGGTATTTCAATACGGCACTCAAGTTGTCTGGATTCACCCAACCCCCATGCAATCAGTCCGATCAGTAGTGGCTCGGTAATATCTGCATTACGCCCTAATAACGCCATTTGAATCAGTTCGATGACTATCGACCAGAAGACCAGTGCCAGGACTATGCCACGAAAATTTCCACCGGTATATGGAGCGAACCATAACAGGGCAGAATAGATGTAAAGAGACAGAACCAATGCCATAGCATTGGTAAGCATGGAGCCCTCAAGCATGGTGGCGAAGGGGATAAAATTGAAAGTGCCACCTATCGTGAAGGAGAAAGGTGTCAGGGCATGAATAGTCCAAGCAGTCAGTAGCGACCAGAAAGCGACGACTATCCTGGTGTGTGGACTGGTTTTCAGTAACAAAACGCTTGCCAGATAACCCGCCAGTAACCCCGATATGGTTGATGTGTCAAGGAGCTGATTTACAATCGTAATTTTTCCGGCCAGAATGAATAGTAGTGCTCCTGTCAGCCAGACTAGGGGTTTTGGGGCCAGTAAAGAAAGTATGCTTCCGGCTGTTATGATGCTTGCTGCATGTATCCAGATAGAGGAGAAACTGAAGTCAAGTGTTTGCAGGGGTTTGACAGCATCCTTGAATTTTTGCCAGTCCAGGGATGGAACGAGAGGTAATAATTCACTGCATAACCAGAGCAATAATATTGCTAAAGGGATGGCAGCCTTGCCACCCGGGAAAGACTGCCTGCCTGGCCATAATAAGGATATCTGTTTTATCAGGACACTTACTCCGATTCCTGTGAACAGGCCTGTTATGTTCCAGAATACATCCACTAATGCTGCGGATCGGGTAGGTAACCATATTTGCAGGATTTGTAGAATCAGTGAGAATATAAAGCTGATTATGGTTAATAACAATAAACCGGGTATCTTGTTTTGCGAGTGGATTACTCGTTCTCCGGCAATGCCAAGCGGGAGAAATAGTACGATATTGCCTAATATGTCACCGATGGACGTTGTCCATCCCGGATTTATAAAAAATTGTTCAAGTGCTCCAGGAGCGGCGTGTGTGAAATTTCCTGGGTAAAGTGATCCATAAGTGATAAGTAGGACGAGAACAGTCAGTACTTTTGTGCTGAAGGATAAATGTCTGCTGCTATGGCTGATTATCATGGGTTTTTATCCGGTATTTCGTGTCTGTTATCTGCCGCAGATTTCAGTGATTCAGATTCAGGTTATAACGTTAAAACATCCAGTTCTTTTGCAGTAGCCGGGTAGACAATTCTCTATAATTATTGGAGTGTACGGTCATATCAAAAATCTCTGGATAAATATGAAATGTTTCTGTTTGTGTAAAATAATTATCCGGATTCAAGGGCAAGCGATCGTACTGATTACTTAAAACTTTTCCGGTCCCTGACTTCTTCTGATTTTAAACCTGATATTTCACAATGCTCTGGATTAAATCGTTACATATCATTTCTATGGTGACCTGGTTTGCCGGGTTGTTTTATTTGCCCAGGTTGTTTGTTTATCACGCCATGTGTACGGATGAGGCGGGCATAGATCGGTTCAAGGTAATGGAGCGCAAGCTCTATTATGGCATTATGACCCCAGGTGGGTTATTGACGATCATTTTTGGTTCGTGGTTATGGCTTGGTTACGGTTTTTCTGGAGGGTGGCTGCACACCAAGCTGGTACTGGTGGTTTTGCTGATCGCTTACCATTTCTACTGCGGGAAGTTGCTGGTCGATTTCAAGCATGATCGTAACCGGCATGGCCATGTTTACTACCGCTGGTTCAATGAATTGCCGGTACTGGCGCTGTTTGCGATTGTTATCTTGGTTGTGGTCAAACCTTATTAACAAGGTAGTGCAAAGAATGAATCAGTCTTCTGCGATTGTCTGGCCTGGGAATAGTGTATCGGTATAACCGAATTTTCGCAGATCATTGATTCGCATAGGATAGAGTATCCCATTCAGGTGGTCACATTCATGCTGTACCACGCGCGCATGAAACCCGGCGACTGTTCTGTCGATGGGAGTAGCGGTTTCATCCACCCCCTGATAGCGTAAGTGAGTGTAGCGGGGAACCAGTCCGCGCATGCCCGGAATACTCAGACAACCCTCCCAGTCTTCTTCCTGTTCTTCGGTCAATGGGGTGAGTATGGGGTTGATCAGCACGGTAAATGGCACACTTTCAACATCCGGATAGCGCGGAGAGTGTTCTATCCCGAAGATGACTACTTGCAAGCTTATGCCGATTTGCGGGGCAGCGAGCCCGGCGCCATTGAGTGCAGCCATCGTATCTTGCATGTCCTGCAATAATTCTTTGAGTACAGGTGTGTCAAATTGCTCAATTCTCTGCGCAGGCTGCAACAGGCGTGGGTCCCCCATTTTTAATACGGGTTTAATCATCATTATTCCTTACCAGATGCTCCAATATATTTCTGACATTCATCATCGCATCTTCCAGTGCCTTGTGCGCAGCTTGCAGCGGGATAGCTTGTTTGCTTTCCCCGCGTCCGGCTGCATGATTAGCAATGGCGGCAATGGTCGCGTAGGAAATACCTAATTCCCGCGTGAGAATTGCCTCCGGCATACCCGTCATCCCAACTATATCTGCCCCATCACGTTCCAGACGATTGATTTCTGCTGCTGTTTCAAATCTGGGGCCCTCGGTTGCAGCATAAACACCTCCATCAATAACTGATTCACCCGCATCCTGTGCAGCCTTTAGGAGACAGTCGCGTGCAATAGGGCAATAGGGTTGTGTAAAATCTGTATTGGTGATGGCTTTGTCAGATCGATCATGAAAAGTAGCTTCCCGGCTATGGGTGTAATCAATAATCTGGTCAGGAATGACGATTTTTCCAGGTTCCATATCTTTACGGATACCGCCAACTGATGTAACAGCAATGATTTTTTTGACTTGCTGGGTATGCAGTGCCCAGATGTTGGCACGATAGTTGACCATGTGCGGCGGAATGGTAATACCATGGCCGTGCCGGGACAGAAAAACAACTTCGTGCTCGCAGATCGTGCCAAAAATCAATGAACCGGACGGTTCTCCATAAGGGGTCCTTATGACCTGACGATGGGTAACTTCTAGGCCGGCCAGTTTGTTCATACGTCTGCCGCCGATAATTGCAATCATATTGATCCTGATGGTAATAAGTTATTTTTTTACACTTATATTATAACTGGCTACGTACGCGTAATACGCGTGCAAGAGAAGATAACTGCAATCAAGAAGATTGTTATTGATCAATTACCTTACTGTTGTGCACCTGTCGAGATATTTTGCAGCAGTGACAGTAGCTGATCTTCATCCAGTACAGAAATGCCTAACCCGATTGCTTTAGCGTACTTGCTGCCGGGATCTGATCCCGCAACGACATAACTGGTGGCAGATGAAACGCTGCCGGTTACCTTGCCGCCTTGTTGTTCAATTTTGATTTTGGCCTGATCGCGCGTCATGGTTGGCAAAGTTCCGGTCAGAACGAAGGTTTTACCGGAAACAGCTGAATTGGTTTGTTCTGATTGTTGTACGCCATGGTTTGGTATTTCCCACTGCAACCCGCTATCAAGCAGTTGTCTGATCACTTCCCGGTTATGTGCTTCAGAAAAAAAATCTATAATACTTTGCGCAACTATCGGGCCGACATCCGGGATTTGTTGTAACTGTTCAATATCCAGAGTCATCAGCTGATCGAGATGGCTTGCCTGGTTAGCAAGCGCCTTGGCAGTCGCTTCACCAACATGACGAATACCCAGCGCATAAATAAAACGCGGCAACGTAGTTTTTTTGCTGTGTTCAATTGCGGTAACGAGGTTGCGTGCGGATTTTTCAGCCATGCGTTCCAGGCTCGCGAGCGTATCAATGTTCAGTTTATACAGATCGGCAGGGGTATGCACCAGTTCGCGGTCAATTAATTGATCAATCAGTTTTTCCCCCAATCCATCAATATCAAGGGCACGGCGGGAAGCAAAATGCCAGATTGCCTGTTTACGCTGAGCTGGACAATATAAACCTCCGGTACAGCGGGTCACTGCTTCACCTGGTAGACGTGCCGCTTTTGATCCGCATACCGGGCAATGATCCGGCATGATGAACGGTTGGGCGTGCGCAGGGCGCTGTTCCGGTATTACCGCCACCACTTCCGGGATGACATCGCCCGCCCGGCGCACGATGACGGTATCGCCGATCATGATCTGTTTGCGTTGAACTTCATCTTCGTTGTGCAGAGTGGCATTGGTAACTGTTACTCCCCCCACAAATACCGGGGCCAGGCGAGCAACCGGCGTCAGGGCACCGGTTCTTCCCACCTGGATTTCGATTGTCAGCAATTCGGTACTGGCTTCTTGCGCCGGGAATTTATGTGCAATAGCAAAACGGGGTGCACGTGAAACATAACCAAGTGTTTCCTGTTGCGTCAGATTATCGACTTTGTACACCACACCATCAATTTCATAGGGAAGGGACAAACGTAAGGCACCCATTTCATGGTAATAGGTTAATAGTCCAGCCACGCCCGTTGTCGTACCATTTTGCTGCGCCACTAGAAACTGTTGTGATTTAAGATAATCTAGTATTTCGCTATGTTTGGAAAAAAACAGCTGATCTTTATGAGAAAGCACGGCATCATAAGCAAAGAAAGTCAGTTTGCGTGCAGCGGTGATATTGGAATCCAACTGACGTAGCGAGCCGGCAGCAGCATTACGCGGATTGGCAAAGAGCTTCTCTCCCTTGTTTCGCTGTTGTTCATTGAGATGCTCAAAGTCTGCTTTCAACATAACCACTTCGCCACGTACCTCGAACTGATCAGTGACAGGGGCTGTCTGCAGGCGCAAGGGTATGGATGGAATTGTGCGCAGATTCAGTGTGATATCTTCCCCGGTATAACCATCTCCCCGGGTGGCTCCGTTTGTCAATATTCCATTTGTATAAACCAGGCTGACAGCCAGTCCATCAAATTTGGGTTCAACTGCATAGTTAACCTGATCCACATTCAGCGCTTCACGAATGCGCTTATCAAAGGCAATGGCCTCATCTTCTGTAAAAGCATTGGTCAGTGACAACATGGGTGTCTGGTGAGTGAGCCGAGCAAATACTTTTAGCGGGGGGGCACCCACCCGCTGGGTAGGTGAATCCGGTGTGATCAGATGCGGATATTGCTGTTCCAGTTGTTGCAAGGTGCGAAAAAGCTTGTCGTAATCTGCATCTGGAATAATTGGCGCATCCTGTACGTAGTAATGAAAGTCATGCAACGCAATGGTTGAACGTAATGCTTTCAGGCGTTCTTCAATCATTTTTTCGGATTCCATGTCAAGAATTACCATGTGAGGGGAGTAGAATGGGGAAATCCCGGTTGTAGGATAATAGAAATAGATTGCGTGGAGAGAGTTTCCGGGTTTTTTCATAAACTTTGCGCAAGACAGATTGTCTAAAGTGTTTGTAATTTTATTTACAACAGGAGAAGTAATATGAATATCAGATTGACTGGATTATCAATCCTCATCGGCGCTTTATTTGCCATTCCCGCTACTACGGCAACCGCTACCACGGCAACAGCTGTTTCTCCGGTTGCTGAAACATTAATCCAACGAGGAGAAGCAGCTACCCTTATCTTGGCACAAGCTCAACAAAATCAGTACCAGAGCAAGGAAGGAGAAGGTAGGGCCCAGGGAGAACAAGGAAAGGGTAAAGGAAAAGGCGGGAGTGATGCAGGCCATTCAGATCATGATGGCCATGATCAGGGAGATCAGGCGAAACAAGAAAAGGGAAAGTGCAAAGGAAAAGATAAGAGTAAAGATAAGGAAGGATATGATCGAGGAGACAAGGCCGATCATGAGCACCATCATCACAGCTATGCACATAATGTTGTGAGGCAAGCGGAAGCACTTGGTCTTTCCGATGAACAGCTTGGCAAAATCGTACGCATTCATCTGAAAGAAGATCCTAAAGTGCATGATCATCTTAAAAAGAAAATGAAAGAAAGCATGAAAGCTTTCCGTAAAGCGGTTGCTCAACCCGCCGTTGATGAAGAAACTTTACGCAAACTGGGGCAGGATCTTGTTGATAGCTTCAATGAAATGGTTGCCCACCATATTGAAGAGCGAAAAGCTATTCGCAGCATATTGACGCCTGAGCAGATCAAAAAATTGAAAGATGTAAAGACAGAGCATGATCATTGATCTGATCTAGCAACCTGGTGTCGGCAGTAGTAAAGATATACTGCTGGCAGTAATTTTGTGTTCTGACTACAGCTCTTTATGGCTGGCTGAAGGATCCCGATAAAACAGATATTCTTCAGTCAGCCGTATTCATTTCAGCCCCATGCGCCCATTCGGGATTGGAAGCCTGCCATAAACCGCTTTATGATCGAATTTGGTGGTCGACTGAATGGTCATCTGTAATTAACCGGCAAAGGTGTTTACACAAAAAGCTTTACAGGCTCTTGGGGAGCGCTTGCCGTCTTCGCTTATTGCCTGTTATTTCTGCTTTCGACCATAAAGTTCTTGTTTCGTAAGGATCTGTTTTTAGCCAAATGTACGTGGTGATCCAGAATATCATTATGTATCTGTCTGGTAAGTCTGTCCCAGTTTTCGTTTGTGGTCGTGGCTGGTCAGCATATTTTGCAGGTGTGTCATTCGAGGTTCGGTGATGGTGCGGATTTCAGCATCACGAGCGAGTATCTGCTGGATAAGGTCAATTTTTTTTTTCTGTTGAGTTTCACTTAATGGTTGCCGGGTGTGCTGTTCCATCAGTCGATTGGTCAGGTACTTACAATCGTGCTCCAGTGCCACCAGTTTATCCCAGTCGCTATTTTTTGCTGCTTGCAGCATCTGGTTGGTGATTGTCAGGATTGCTTCATACGCGGTGATCATTTGCATACCGTCGTTGCTGTCATCCGGTGGAGGTTTGGATGAGTTGTTGAGATTCATATAGTTGCACCTGTTTCAACTGTTTGTTCAATCATCGTGTTGACAGCTGCTTTTGTATCTGTTTTGCCTACAGGTTGCTTTTCAATGGAAGCCCAGGCTTCTTGCAATTCGCCCAGCAGCTGGCTGACTTCTTCGATGATGGTCGGATCATTCTGAATGTTGGCGGTAAGCAGCCGGGTGGTCATGTAGTCGTAGAGCTGATCGAGCCGCATGGCCAGTTCTCCGCCTGCTGTTTTGTCCAGACTGGCTTTCAGGCCGTGATCGATAATCATAATTGCCTTGGAGATCATCTCCCCTTTGGCAGCAATTCTATGTTGCTGCATGTATAGTCGGCTGCAATCTAACGCCTGCCGTGCGCCTTCAAACAACATCACGATCAGCTTGTGTGGATCGGCAGATGCCACGCCGGATTCAACTCCGACACTCTGATAGTTCTTGATCGCTCGGCCAGGTGATTCAATGAACATGATCGTTTTCTCCTTTTCGAAATGAGAATATTGGTTAATGATCGTTATCTGGCGCGATTATTTGTCGCCAATCTTGGGCAAATTTGCCAATTGCTGCTGCAGGTAATTGTTGGTCTGAGTCATGCTGGCAACCATCGAATCCAGCGCGGTGAATTGCGCTCGCAGGCGTTTTTCTACTTCCCCCAGACGATGTTCCAGTGCCTCGCGCTGTCTGCCGATGCCTTTGATTGTGCTGTTAATGCCGTCCATGCGGTTGTTGATCAGGCCATCGCTTCTTGCCATGCCATCGAGCAGCTGATCCAGCTGGGTAGCAAAACCTTCTGTTCCTTCCATTGTCTGTGTGGAAAAAAATGCAGCCACGTTCTTGTCCGGATCAACCAATACTGCGCTCAGTTTGCCGTTGTCCAGTTTTAATGTGCCATCTTTTTGGAAGCTGATACCTAGTTCGGATAGTGAATTGATTCCCCCGACAGCTGATTGGTTGCCGGTCAGCATGGCTCGTACCCTGTTTTGCACCATTCTCACAGTGGAGTCCCCGGTTAATACTGAGGCCTGTTTGTTGGCGGTATCGTAACGAGAGAGATTACCAATGCTTTTCTCCAGTTCGTTGTATGCTGTGACAAACGCCTTTACCGCTGTTTCTACACTGGCCTTATCCTGCTCCACTGTCAGTGTCATGTTTGTGCCTGGATTGGCCTTGAGCAGATTGAACGTTACGCCTTCCAGTGCATCATTAATAGTGTTGGAAGATTTTTCCACCGCTATGCCATCAATCTTCATTTTCGCATTTTTTGCTGGTACCGCCTCGGCCATGTTGGTAACGCCACCAGTAGATGACGCATCAAACGCCAGCTTTGATAACCCGGTGTTATTGGTGTGATTGCCATCTGCATCGTCTACCGTAATTTTCAGTGCATTGGTTAATCCGGTATCTCTGGAAGCAATTACCAGTCGGTTCCCGTTGCCATCGTTAACGATGCTTGCCGTTACTCCGGTATTTGCTTCATTGATCGTGTTGCGAATATCACTTAGTGTGGATTTGGCTGGATCAATCGTAATAGTTTTAGCAGCCTTCTCTGTATTGGCGGTAAACGTATCGTCTTCGTTATAGGTGCCGAATGCAATAGTCAGCGTACCGTTACCGATTATCGTATCTGTCGTGACAAAAGCTTCTGATTTGATTTTTTGCGCCTGCGCCAGTGATTGCACTTCAATTTCGTGCACACCTGCTGCTACTTTGGCAGATGTACTTACTGTGGCCACTGTCGTATCTGTCAATGTGGCCTTAAAGCCGGTGAATAATGCGGGTTTTGCCAGCGCCTTTACACTTTCTTGAAACGACGATAAGGCACTTTTTAGACTACCAAAGGCAGAAAGCTGTGCCTGTTGTTTGGCTTCCTTAGTATTAAGCTGAGTGAGCGGGCGCTGTTCAACCTGCATCAATTTGCTGATAATCCCACTGATATCTAGCCCCGAACCAATTCCTGGTGATGAAAGCATAATCTATACCCTTGGTGTGATCTGTGTTATTTCGTCAATTTTTACCATTGCCAATTTTCCTGTTGCCTTTGGATTACTTTAGTGCGTCATCTCGTAAAGACAGCGCTTTTTTCTCCGTGCACTTGTTGTGTTCACAAGATCGTTAATTAAGCTGTGGCGACGCTGAGACACCATATCGGCAAGAACGAAAGCGACTTTACACATTCTGTTAATATCGTTTCTGGATTACTTCGCGCCGTTTACGTTCGCAATATCAGGGATTTTATGTACAGCGGGTGAGGATGAAGTAGGTGTTTGTGTAAAAGTGAGCCGGAAGGGTGTAGTTTGTCGAGGTGGAGATATGCTTTAAGGGTACCTTAGAGCCAGCGTCGTACTCTGGTTTTGTAGTCCCGATAGGCATCTCCGAATCTGGCTTCGAGGTGCGCTTCTTCATGGCGGATGACGCCGTAGCGTAACATTGCCCAGATCAGCGGTGCGAAGAATAGAGGCCACCAGGTTGACAGTAGTATTGAGGTGCCGATGAAAATTAACCAGTCGCCGAGATAAATCGGGTTGCGGCTGTAACGGAATGGCCCGGTAGTGCACAGGCTGGAGGCTGCTTTATAGGGGTTGACGGTAGTTCGATAGCGCCAGAGTGTGATGGCTGTCCATGTAAGCAGCGCCAATCCAGCGATTATGCCCAGCCAACCGAGTGGTTGAGTTGCCGTACTCCAGCCCCAGTGGAGTGCTTGAATGTTACGATCGATCCACCAGCCGGCGAGTATGGCTGCAGCGTAGGGTACGGGCGGGAGAATTAATGTGCGTGGACGATGAATGTTGTGATCCATGATGATTCAGTCAGTTTGTCAGGATGGAGAAGATTCAGGATTCGAATTAAATCGGCGTCTTCAGTATATGGCAGCATACCTGATGCAAAAAAATGTGCAAAACGAAAGAAGTAGCTTTATGTTGTACTTTAAGGATGATGGACGACAAACTGCTCGACCACATTTTCTTTTTTGTTGCGGATGGCGAGTAAGGGAAAAACAGCAAGCCGTTCGTTTTTAGATGCAACAGTAATGAATTACTTGATAGAATGTAGCCGGTTTGTATTAACCATAGCCGATGAGAGGGATGAAGTGTCGGCTGGTGATCTGTGCCGATGATTTGAACCGGTTTTTCAGGCCGGGAAATACTGATCAGGGGGCGGATCGCAGGGAGGCCTGAAAGGTTATCAGGTAAGAGATTTGTTTTAGGAAATTTGAAGAGGAGTGCAAATGAACAAGGTGATCGTCGCAGCTTTCGTTTCAATTTTTGTACTGGGTTCCACAGCAACGTTTGCAAGTGGTAACTTGGAGTCTTCCTTAGCACCGATCAGTGCTAAGGATCTGTTGAATTATCTGGCTTGCAAAGATAAAAAACCAACTGATGTCGTGAAAAGCCATACCGATGTTGAAAATGGAAAAATCGTCAGAGTAAAATGTGGCGATGCTGTAGCGGTTGTTCAGCAAGCGAGAGAAAAATCGGGTGACGCCTGGAAAGGCGGTTATTGATCCGTTTTGTTTACATAAAAAAGGCCTGTTAATCAGGCCTTTTTTAGCCACTTCTTTAGTATTTCAATGAATATTTTGTTCCAGCGCATCAATCATTAGCCCTGCAACATTTATTCCTGTTTGATCAGAGATTTCCCGCATACCGGTTGGACTGGTGACATTTATTTCCGTTAGATGGTTGCCGATGACATCCAAGCCTATCAGCATCAAGCCGCGAGCATAAAGGATTTGTCCGAGTTCTTCAGAAATTTTCCTGTCACGTGCTGACAGCGGTTGTACTTTACCGGTGCCACCAACCGCCAGATTGCCACGCGTTTCTCCCGGTTTGGGGATGCGTGCGAGTGCATAATCGACAGGTTTTCCAGCAATTAGCAATATACGTTTGTCTCCTTCGCGGATTTCCGGTAGAAAGCGTTGTGCCATGATAGTACGAGTGCCATAACGTGTTAGCGTTTCGATGATGACGCCAATATTATGGTCGGTGTTCTGCATGCGAAAAATACCAGCACCTCCCATGCCATCCAGTGGTTTCAGGATAATATCCTTATGTTCGGCAAGAAACTGGAGAATCAGCTGTTCCTGGCTGGTTACCAGTGAAGAGGGTATAAATTGTGGAAATTCTGTGATTGCCAGTTTCTCATTGTGATCACGAATGCCCCGTGGGCTGTTCACAACGTAAGCACCCTGACGTTCAGCCAGTTCGAGTAGATAGGTGCTGTAGATATACTCGGTGTCGAAGGGAGGATCCTTGCGCATGAGCACGGCATCAAATTCGGTCAGTGGAATTTCTTCTATAACGCCTTCCTCATACCAGCGATGGGGGTTATCCGGAGGATCGATGAGTGTCAGTGATCGTGCGAAACCAATTACCTGGTGATTTTTCCAGGCCAAGCCACTTTGTTGCAAGGTATACAGCTGATGGTGACGGGACGCCGCTTCACACATCATGGCATAGCTTGAATCCTTGCCAATTTTGATACTGTCGAGCGGGTCTAGAATAAAAGCCAGTTTCATCGGGTTTCGGCCATTGCCAGTGTGGACAATGGGGTTTGAATATACCGTTCCAGCTCGATGGCAGAGGCAAGTAGTGCCAGCCTGGCGATTACACCATAGGTATAAAAACGATTAGGGATTGCATCCGGAGGAGCGGAGGGATCGGTCTGCATACAGGTGGTATCAAATGCCAATGGTACAAAATGCATGCCTGGTGCATTCAGGTTTTCATTAACACCCCGACTGGTATGGACCCGGTAGAATCCTCCCACTACGTGATGATCAATCATGTAGATAACGGGCTCCGCTACGGCCTGGTGAATGTTCTCAAATGTATGCACTCCTTCTTGCACCAGTACGTTTTTCACAACCAGCCCCTCCTTGATTGTCGTCATTTTGTTGCGCTGTTTGCGGTTAAGTTTGTAGACTTCAGTACCATCTTTGATACTCATGATTCCCATGCCGTAAGTGCCTGAATCAGCCTTGACGATAACAAACGGCTCTTCACTGATTCCATATTGTGTGTATTTTTCCCTGATCTGGTTCAGAATTTCATCTACGGCTGCAGCGACACAATCCAGTCCCTCTTTTTCTTGAAAATCAACTTTTCCGCAAGCGGTAAAATACGGGTTAATAAGCCAGGGATCAATATCAATCAGCTCTGCGAAATCCTGTGCTACGTTGTCGTAGGCGCTGAAATGCCAGGATTTACGGCGAGTGGCCCAGCCTGCGTGGAGAGGTGGGATAATTGTCTGATCCAGATTTTGCAGGATTTCAGGTACTCCGCTGGATAGATCGTTATTCAGAAGTATGGCACAAGGGTCAAAATCCTGAACAAACAGTTTGTTCCCCTTGCGCTGTACTGGCTCCAGTAACAAAGGCTCACCGCCAGGTAGTGGTACGGATACAGGATGATCAATTCCTGGCAATAGTGAGCCGATGCGGATATTCATACCAGCCTGCTGCATGATGGACTGCAACATGGCAATATTTTGCAGATAGAAAATATTGCGGGTGTGATTTTCTGGAATCAGCAAAACATTATGTGCGTCCGGGCAGATTTTTTCGACGGCATTCATCATCGCCTGAATGCATAGCGGGATGAAAGTCGGATTAAGGTTGTTGAATCCACCAGGAAACAAGTTGGTATCAACCGGTGCCAGTTTGAAACCGCTGTTGCGCAGATCTACCGAACAATAAAAAGGCACGGTATGGAGTTGCCATTGTTTGCGAAACCAGTGTTCGATAGTTGGCTTGGCTGTCAGAATACGTTTTTCCAGATCAAAGGTGGGTGCATTCAGGGTATTGGTGAGATGGGGTACCGGCATGAGAGATCCATTACTTGGAAATAAACCGGCTGATTATAACACCGCACCTGAATGGGCAGATTCTGTCTATAAAAAAGGCAATAAGCACACTTGAAAGAGTGCATATTTTAAATGTTGTATGTCGTGGCACGATTGAATTTATTACACAAAATCCACGTATGTTATTATAATGCGCGGTTCTAGGACGGGAGATGGAATATGTACGCAGTAATCAAGACAGGTGGTAAACAGTACCGAGTTCAGATCGGGAATAAATTGAAAGTGGAAACACTGCCCGTGGAAGTAGGAAGTGATATTCAGCTGGATCAGGTGCTGATGGTTGCAGATGGAGAAATTGTTTCTACGGGTGCGCCGTTACTTGATCAGGCAAAAGTTAGCGCAACAGTAATCAGCCACGGGCGACATGACAAAATACGTATATTCAAAATGCGCCGTCGCAAACATTATCGGAAACAACAGGGACATCGTCAGAATTACACTGAGATCCAAATAACAGGTATTTCTGCATAAGGAGATTAATTCATGGCACATAAAAAAGCGGGCGGAAGCTCCAGGAACGGGCGTGATTCTCATTCCAAGAGACTGGGTGTGAAGCGCTACGGTGGTGAAGTGATCAGGGCGGGTGGAATCATCGTGCGTCAGCGTGGTACTCAGTTCCACCCGGGTGATAACGTAGGAATCGGACGTGATCACACTCTGTTTGCTAAAGTGGATGGTAAAATTGTTTTTACCATCAGAGGTCGACTGAATCGGAGAACAGTTGCAGTTATTCCTTCCTGATGATCCGATTGATCGGACCGGATAGCTGGAAAAAAGCCCCATTGCTTGAATGGGGCTTTTTATTTTGTATAGTTTTTACCAGGATAAATTTTTCCGTCTGCAATCGCAATCGAAATAGTTGCTGCGGAGCACTCATGAAATATATAGATGAAGTAAAAATACAGGTCTTTGCAGGAGATGGCGGCAACGGTGTTGCCAGCTTTCGCCGTGAAAAGTTTATTCCCAAAGGTGGACCGGATGGAGGAGATGGGGGCCGTGGCGGCAGTATCTATGCATTGGCGGATCACAACCTCAATACATTGATCGATTACCGTTTTACGCCAGTTTTTCGCGCAAAACGAGGAGAAAACGGACGTGGCTCTGATTGTTATGGCAAAGGAGCAGAAGATATTGTATTGCGTATGCCGGTAGGTACAATCATAACCGACTATATGACAGGCGAGCTTGTGGCAGATCTCAAGCAAAATCAGCAGAAAGTGCTGCTGGCCAAAGGCGGTAAAGGAGGGTTGGGTAATCTCCATTTCAAATCCAGCACTAACCGTGCCCCCCGGCAATTTACTCATGGTGAGGCAGGAGAACAGTTTGAACTCAAGCTGGAGCTTAGGGTGCTGGCTGATGTAGGATTGCTTGGATTACCGAATGCCGGTAAATCAACCTTGATCCGTGCCGTTTCTGCAGCGCGGCCGAAAGTGGCTGATTACCCGTTTACTACGCTTTATCCCAATTTAGGGGTGGTGCGGGTCGATGCCGGGCGCAGTTTTATAATGGCGGATATTCCTGGCTTGATTGAAGGTGCTGCGGAAGGGGCCGGTCTCGGACACCGTTTTCTTAAACACCTCAGCCGCACTCATTTATTGCTGCATATTATTGATGTGGCTCCTTTTGATGAGAATATTGATCCTGTTCAATCAGCTAGGGCACTAGTAGACGAGCTTCGCAAATTTGATGAAGTGCTTTATCGTAAACCACGCTGGTTAATATTTAATAAGGTAGATTTACTGCCTGAGGATGAGCAGCAAGCTGTTTGCACGCATTTGCTGCAGGCGCTTGACTGGGAAGATCGCTGGTTTGCCATTTCTGCTCTAACTGGGAGAGGGTGCCAGGCGCTGACCTATGCCATTATGGGATATCTGGAGCAACTACAGCCTGTTACCGAAGAAACTTGATTTTTATGACACGATCAATTCTGCAATCTGCACGCCGGATTGTTGTAAAGGTTGGCAGCAGTCTGGTGACAAACGAAGGAAGCGGCCTTGATCGTCAGGTGCTTGGAGGCTGGGCTGGACAAATTTCCCGACTCAAAAAAATGGGCAAGGAAGTCGTGCTGGTTTCCTCCGGAGCGGTTGCTGAAGGTATGCAGCGCCTGGGCTGGAAAACGCGCCCCGCCGCGCTCTACGAGCTGCAGGCGGCAGCGGCAGTCGGTCAGATGGACCTTGCCCAGGCCTATGCAGATTGTTTCAGTGAATATAAATTGCTGACTGCCCAGATTTTGCTGACTCATGATGATTTATCGAGTCGTAAACGCTATCTGAATGCCCGTTCGACGATTCTCACATTGTTGAACCTGGATATTGTTCCAATTATCAACGAGAACGATACGGTGGTTTCTGATGAAATCCGGTTCGGTGACAATGATAATCTGGCGGCACTGGTTGCCAATTTGATTGAAGCTGAGGTGCTGGTTATCCTGACTGATCAGGAGGGTCTGTTTACGGGGGATCCACGTAAGCATGCCGATGCAACACTGATTTCCGAGATCAGTGTCAGTGATCCGCATATCGAGACCATGGCTGGCGGAACGAGCAGTGGTATCGGTCGTGGTGGCATGCAGAGTAAAGTGATGGCGGCCAGACGGGCTGCTCGCAGTGGGGCTCATACAGTGATTGCATCAGGCAGGGTGGAAAATGTGCTGGTTCGCCTGGCGAATGGAGAGGCAATTGGAACCAGTCTGCTGGCCGATATGCCGGTGAAGGTTGCGCGTAAGTTATGGTTGGCCGATCATCTTCAGGTGCGGGGTAGCGTAGTATTAGATGATGGCGCCAGCAGAGCATTGCTGTCTGGAGGCAAAAGCCTGCTGCCTATCGGTGTGGTGGAGGTGAGAGGAAATTTTGAACGAGGTGAGGCCATATCTTGCCTGAATACCAGTGGCCGCGAAATTGCCCGTGGCCTGGCCAATTACAGCGCACGTGAATCACACAAGATCATGCGTCGCCCCTCCAGCCAGATCGAAGCTGTACTGGGTTATGTAGGTGAATATGAACTTGTTCACAGAGATAATCTGGTTATTCTGTAATGGCTTGATCTGCTGGATTTACCTGTTTAGAAGGTTTAATACTATTTATAATGACTACCCATTTCTCTTTGCCCGGATCCCGGTTACTTCAGTCTTATCATGCCCCCGGATGGCTTCCCGGAGGAAACGCGCAGACCATTTTTCCTTATTTCGTTAATCTGAATCCGACAATTCGTTACCAGCGTGAGCGCTGGGAGATGGATGATGGAGATTTTATTGATATTGACTGGCTGGAGGGGGAGCCGGATAAACCGTTGGTAGTTCTGTTTCATGGTTTGGAGGGCAGTTCACAAAGCCATTATGCGTTGAGTATCATGCGATTCTTAAAAACATTGCGCTGGCGTGGTGTTGTTATTCATTTTCGTGGTTGTTCTGGATCCCCCAATCGTTTGCCGCGTGCTTACCATGCGGGTGATTCGCAAGATATTGATCGTATGTTGCGCTATGTGACGCAGCAGAACGATTCGCACAAACAAAATACTACCTGTTATGTTGTCGGCATATCGCTTGGTGGTAATGCGCTGTTGAAATGGCTGGGTGAGCAAGGTACCCAGGCAGCCAGATTGATTGCAGGTGCCGTTGCAGTTTCCGTTCCGCTTGACTTGGCAGTAGCTGGAAAGGTGCTCGATTTCGGTTTTAACCGGGTTTATACCCGTCATTTTCTTATCACCCTTAAACGCAAGGCGTTGAGAAAAAATAAACAGTTTCCTGGGTTGCTGGATGCCAGGGCAGTTGCGGCCTGCAATTCATTGTATGAGTTTGATAACCTGGTTACAGCACCGTTGCATGGTTTTCGGGATACGGATGATTACTGGCGCCAATCCAGCAGCAAGCCGTGGCTTGGATCTGTTCGTGTGCCAACACTGCTGATCAATGCGCGCAATGATCCTTTTCTGCCTGAAAGTGTGCTACCACAGAAATCTGAAGTATCATCTTTCGTTTCACTGGAGTTTCCGCGGCAAGGAGGGCATGTTGGCTTTATGTATGGTGCTTTTCCGGGGAAACTGGATTGGCTGCCGCAGCGCATCGTAAATTTCTTCTCGCTTGTATAAGATCCGGATAATATTCCAAGGTGAAGGCTGAAGTTGGAAAAACGGATACTGCTGGAGCTGTACTGAAAAATCAATCCTGTCACTGCTCATAATTACGTGAATACCTTTTGGCTCAGTCTTGCTCCCATTTTATGGCTGACTATTATTGCTGCATTGACGGGGATGATATTTGATATAGCAATCGTACTGGGTCTGTACAGCGTCATCCTGCTCGGGATTGTTATTTATCATCTTTATACATTATATTGCCTGGATCAATGGTTACGCCACTCGGATTATTCCTATTCGACAGTGCCCGATAGATCTGGTTTGTGGGGAGTCGTTTTTGCCAGATTGGCACGTTTCGTCAGGCGTAGCGATAAGGAACGCCTGGGACTGAATCTCTCGCTGGAGCGACTGCAGCGCGCGACATCTGCTTTACCGGAAGGAATTGTCATCCTGGGCGACAAAGATCAGATCGAGTGGTGCAATTCGTCTGCCGAGTTGCACCTGGGCCTCAATCTTGGGATGGATGCCGGCCAGCATATTACTCGCATGGTACGTCAGGTACGATTTGTGGCTTATCTTGATGCGGGAGATTTCAGCAAGCCTTTTCTACTCAATCAGACACGTTTTCGCGATACGCTGCTTTCTATTCAGATAGTGCCTTATGGTGACAGGGAAAAATTACTGATCAGCCGGGATGTAACACGTTTTGAAAAACTTGAAATTATGCGGCGTGATTTTGTCGCGAATGTCTCGCATGAATTGCGTACACCCTTGACAGTAATTGGAGGGTTTCTTGAAACGCTGCTGGAAGAAAACAAGGTATCCGGTGACATGGAGAAAAATGCACTGCGACTGATGTTTGACCAGGCTACCCGCATGCGCCGTCTGGTAGAGGATTTGCTGACGCTATCCCGACTGGAGAATGCCGGAAATAATCTGGCTGAAGAAAAGGTAGATATCGTTAAGCTGTTACAGGGACTTTATCAGGAAGCCCAATCATTAAGCGCTGGCCGCCATACTATTTCCCTTGATCTTGCCAGCCATGCCATGCTGCTTGGCAGTGAAGATGAGCTGCGCAGCGCATTTGAAAACCTCATCAGTAATGCTGTGCGGTACACCCCTGAAAATGGGGTGATTTCCCTGAACTGGACGGTGGAAAATGGGAAAGGATTGTTTTACGTTCAGGACAGCGGGATAGGCATTGAGCCGAATCATATTCCCCGGTTGACAGAACGTTTTTATCGGGTGGATCGCAGTCGTTCTCGCGAAACCGGTGGCACCGGTCTCGGACTTGCTATCGTCAAGCATGTTCTGAACCGCCATCAGGCGAGTATGGAAATTACCAGTCAGCCTGGGGCAGGCAGTATTTTTAGGATGTGGTTCCCTGAAAGCCGAGTATTGCCTGCTGAAAATGTGACTGAGTAATATCTGGGTGTGTAGAGTAAGCTTTTCTGGTCAGGGACTTGTTCGACGTTCCATGTCGTCTGATATTAGCTCGCTGTTGTTTTTATTCCACTCCTTAAACTCCTTTTTTGGATAAAACATAAAAACAGTGCTACACGAGTACCATTATAGCCGTGTTAGACTTATGGTTTTTCGCATCATATTTTGACAGCGTCAATACCCACAAGATGAATTTTTATGCATTCTAATTTTTTTGTTGATCTGATGATGCGGCAGGTTTAGGATCTTGGCAAAAACACTGCCAGAACCAGTCAGTTTACCCATGAGGGTACTTACTTTAACCAAATAACTAGAAATTCAACCAGGGAGGGTAAACAGTGGGCGTTAAAGGACAGTTATTGCAAGATCCATTTTTGAATGTTTTGCGTAAGGAACATATTCCAGTCTCCATCTACCTGGTCAACGGTATCAAGTTGCAGGGACATATTGATTCCTTTGATCAGTACGTGGTTTTATTGAGAAATTCTGTTACACAGATGGTTTATAAACATGCTATTTCTACTATAGTACCAGGTAAGGCAGTTTCAATTCCGGTGCCAGCTGAAACACTGCCCGAGTAAGATGAATCATGACATCGGAACGGCAGCGGATAATACCGCAATATTAGTAGATATCAATTTTGGCAAAAATGATAAGGAAAGTCTGGATGAGCTGAAAGAGCTTGCTTACAGTGATCAACTGTCCATAGTTGCGGTGGTCGAAGGAACACGAAAGCAGCCCGATCCTGCTACTTTCATCGGAAAAGGCAAGGTGGAGGAAATCAGCCAGATAGTGGTGCAAACACAAGCTGCAATGGTGATATTCAACCACGAGCTGTCTCCAATACAGCAAAGAAATCTTTCCACAGCACTGGCCTGTCGCGTCATAGATCGTACCAGTCTGATTCTGGATATCTTTGCGCAGCGTGCCAAAAGCCACGAAGGTAAACTACAGGTTGAGCTGGCTCAGCTGGAGTACCTTTCCACACGGCTGGTGAGAGGATGGACACATCTGGAGCGCCAAAAAGGTGGAATTGGTCTGCGTGGCCCCGGGGAGACCCAGCTGGAAACTGACCGACGCTTGCTAGCAAAGCGCGTAAAATTCCTGAAGGAGAAGCTGGCTAAACTTAAACAGCAACGAGATGTGCAACGGCGCGCGAGAAAACGCTCTGAAATCATGTCCGTTTCCATTGTGGGTTATACCAATGCTGGTAAGTCAACTTTGTTCAACCGGCTTGTTCGGTCGGATGCATATGCTGCAGACAAGTTGTTTGCTACGTTGGATACGACTACCAGGAGACTTTTTCTTCCAGAACGTGGTTTGATCGTAATTTCTGATACAGTTGGTTTTATTCGGGATTTGCCGCATACGCTTGTCGCCGCGTTCCGTGCCACACTGGAAGAAACCATACAGGCCGACCTGCTTTTGCATGTGGTTGATGTATCCAGTTCCAATCGGGATGTGCAAATCAGTGAGGTTAATAAATTATTGCAGGAAATTGGGGCAGATACTATACCGCAAATCCTGATTTTGAATAAAATCGACCTCATTGAGCAGGGTTCGTCAGAAAATTACATGCGCGATGAGTATGGTAGAATCGCAAGAATTCATCTCAGTGCAAGGACGGGAGCAGGTTTTGGTTATCTCTATGAAGCGCTGGTAGAAGCGTTTGATCAAAACTTGAATAAATTAAGCAGCATTCAGCAACATCCGTAAGCATGAACGACAATGTCCGTGCCACTTCTATAAATAATGAAAAGGACTAAATCAACATGGGCTTGAATGATCCGCAATGGGGGAAAAGGAGAGGTAATTCCGGTCCTCCTGATCTTGAAGAAGTTATGCGCAGCTTTAATCAAAAAATAAATGAGCTTTTTGGTCGGAAGGGCAGAGGCGATAGTAACGGGGATTCTGATGGGAAGGATCCCGATGGACCAAGTAGTACAGGTATTGGAATCATTGGGTTCCTGCTCTTGGTCGCGTGGGCGGGAAGCGGATTCTACATCGTTGATGAAGGCCATCGAGGAGTCGTGCTGCGATTTGGTAAACATGTAGAAACAACGCAGCCTGGGCTGCGCTGGCATGTTCCTTCACCAATTGAATCTGTTGAGGATGTCAATATAGCTCAGGTGCGTACAGTAGAAATTGGATATCGTAATAATGTACGCAGCAAGGTGCTAAAGGAATCATTAATTCTTACAGATGACGAGAATATCGTTGATATTCAGTTTGCTGTGCAATATATACTTAATAGTCCCGAAGATTTTCTGTTCACTAATCGCGAGCCGGAAGACAGCGTTTTGCAGGTAGCGGAAACAGCTATTCGAGAAGTGATTGGTACCAGTAAAATGGACTTTGTCCTTTATGAAGGACGTGAAGAGGTGGCTGCTAGAACGACTGTATTAATGCAAAAAATTCTTGATCGTTATCAGATTGGTATTTCTATCAACAGGGTAACTATGCAGAATGCACAGCCACCTGAGCAGGTGCAGGCAGCTTTTGATGATGCGGTCAAAGCCAATCAGGATAGAGAACGGCAAAGAAACGAGGGACAGGCCTATGCAAATGACGTGATTCCGAGAGCCAGAGGTGCTGCAGCCCGTTTATTAGAGGAAGCCGAAGGATATAAACAAAGGGTAATCACAGCCTCAGAGGGTGATGCCAGTCGTTTTGAACAGGTGCTGGTGGAATATGCCAAGGCGCCGGAAGTAACACGTGAGCGTATGTATATTGATACGGTTCAGCACGTATTATCTAGTACCAGCAAAATCCTGATTGATCAGGAAAAAGGAGGAGGGAATCTGCTTTATCTGCCATTGGACAAATTGATTCAGGCTGATTCTGGGGTGGCGAAATCATCTACGGGGACAATTAAACAACAAAACGAAAATCAAGATTTTTCCTCAGATATAAGCTCGCGCTCGCGTGAGTCTTTTCGCAGTCGTGAACGGGAGGTGAGATAATGAAAGCGATTTCATCTATATTTGCTGTACTTTTGCTGGTTTTGGCAGTTGTGGGTAGTTCTGCTGTTTATATTGTTGATCAACGTGAACAGGCATTGTTATTTCAGCTGGGGGAGGTTGTAGGGGTAAAAACATCTCCTGGTTTATATTTAAAAATACCTTTTGTCCAGAATGTTCGTTTTTTTGATTCACGTATTTTGACGATGGATTCAGAAGAACCTGAACGTTATATCACTTCAGAGAAGAAAAACGTTCTAGTGGATCTATTCGTCAAATGGCGTATTGTAGATGTAAAGCAGTACTACGTTAGTGTGCAGGGGGATGAAACGTTAGCACGAGTACGTCTTGCACAAACAATAAATTCTAGTATGCGTGATGAATTTGGTAATCGGACGGTGCATGATGTGGTTTCTGGCGAACGTGACAAGATCATGGAGGTCATGCGCCAGAAAGCAAACACAGATGCAGAAAAGATTGGTGTAGAGGTTGTGGATGTACGGCTTAAGCGCGTGGATCTTCCTCAGGAAGTCAGTGAATCTGTTTATCGCAGAATGGAGGCAGAGCGTAAGCGAGTGGCAAACCAACTGCGATCAACAGGTTTTGCGGAATCTGAGAAAATACGGGCAGATGCTGATCGTCAGCACGAGGTAATTTTGGCTGAGGCCTATCGTGACGCACAAAAAATCATGGGGGAGGGTGATGCTCAAGCTACGGCAATTTATGCTGAAGCTTTCCAGAAGGATGCAAAATTCTATGGATTTTACCGCAGCTTGGATGCGTATGAAAAATCCTTTAGAAGTAAGGAAGATATTCTTGTTGTGGAGCCAAACTCGGAGTTTTTTAAATATATGAAAGATCCGACAGGCCATAAAAAATAAAAATGGAAGCAAAGCTATACCTTGAGTTGAAATATCATGCTAAAAATCAGCATTTCAGGTATTGGAGGATGGCTGATATAAATAGTTGTTTATATAGAATAATATTTTATTAATGATTGGGATTTAATATGTGGGATACCTTTCTGAAGGCAATTGCACTGATGCTGATTCTGGAAGGTATCTTTCCTTTCTCGTCTCCAGGTGCCTGGCGAGAAGTTTTTCAAAAACTCCTGCAGCTGAATGACGGCCAGATAAGATTTATGGGTCTCAGCACGATGCTGACTGGTCTCATTATTCTTTATCTGGTTAGTTGATTGATTGATATCTTTCCTCTGATAATTTTGACTGTTCCTGTTATTGATCCAGGTTTAATTCATTCTGGGCAACATTAAAAATGCGTAACTGGTTGCTTCCTGAATATATCGAAGATGTACTGCCGCGTGACGCTTATCGTATAGAAAAGATTCGTCGTCTTGTCATGGACAAGCTGTTTGTTCATGGATATCAGTTTGTGATGCCACCCCTGTTGGAATATGTGGAGTCTCTGCTGGCCGGGAGTGGCAGTGGCATGAATCTGCGTATGTTCAAGGTTGTCGATCAACTGAGCGGCAGGATGATGGGGTTACGGGCAGATATGACACCGCAGGCAGCCCGGATTGATGCACATTTGCTGAACACCAATGGTGTGACTCGGCTTTGTTATGCCAGCAGTGTTGTTCATACGGTACCTGATGAAATTACCCGCACACGAGAGCCATTTCAGGTGGGGGCCGAATTATATGGGCATTCCGGTATCGAGAGTGATCTTGAAATCCAGCGTTTGCTATTGGAATGCTTGTCTGTTTCCGGTATCCAGTCGATTCATCTTGATCTTGGACATATCAGAGTGTTCCGCAGTCTGATTTATGGTTCAGGAATCAGGCCCGAGTTTGAAATGGAGCTTTATGCTGCATTGTGGGCCAAGGATACGAGTGCTCTTAGGGAGCTGGTGTACACTGGCCTGAATGACTTGGATAAGACGGTTCGGGAAGCATTGCTGCTGTTGCCGGAGTTGTACGGAGATGAAACTGTTCTTTTACGCGCACGCAAATACCTACCGAATTTTCCGGAGATCAGGGAGGCTCTGGATCAACTGGAGCATGTTGCGAAGGCACTTGAACCTTATGTTGACAGGATAATTTTTGATCTGGCCGACTTGCGAGGTTATCACTATCACACGGGGATGGTGTTTGCCGCATATACACAGGGAAGCCCTGTCGCGATTGCATTGGGAGGGCGCTATGATGAAATCGGTAAATCATTCGGTAGAGCGAGACCAGCAACCGGATTCAGCCTTGATTTGAAACAATTATCACGTCTGACTGATATAAATGATTATCCCCGAGGAATACTGGCACCGTGGAAGCCGCAGGATGATGAACTTGCAGCAATGATCAAGCAGCTGCGTATCGCAGGGCATATCGTGGTGACAGAATTGCCTGGAGAGAACAGTAAAGAAGTAGCCAGGTGTGACAGAAATCTGGTTTTACGGAATGGCAAATGGGAAATTTGCCCTGTTTCAGGGTAAACAGACATCTGTAGTAGGGAATCTCTCTTTAAAGATAGAGGGCTCCGCGCTGTTGGAAGAATATGTCTAAAGCACCACGCTGTAAACAGCGTGGTGCTTTATTTTGGAAATAATTTCTGAGAGATCGATGAGTGTATGGTCAGGAATGTTGTAGTCATTGGAACGCAGTGGGGGGATGAGGGTAAGGGCAAGATTGTCGACTGGCTGACCGATCGGGCTGCAGGCGTTATCCGTTTCCAGGGAGGACACAATGCTGGGCATACGCTGGTAGTAAATGGTGAGAAAACTGTGCTGCATTTGATCCCTTCAGGAATATTGCGCAAGGATGTTATTTGTTACATTGGTAACGGTGTGGTTTTGTCTCCTGGTGCATTGTTGGACGAAATGAGTATGCTGGAGCAGGCTGGTGTGGATGTGTCCGGCAGGCTACGTATCAGCGAGGCTTGTCCGTTAATTTTGCCCTATCACATCGCAGTAGATGGCGCTCGTGAGCTGGCAAAAGGGCCGGAAAAGATTGGCACAACTGGCAGGGGGATTGGCCCGGCTTACGAGGACAAGATTGCGCGGCGCGCAATACGTCTGCAGGATCTGTTTTACCCAGAACGATTTGCCAGCAAATTGAAAGAAGTACTCGACTACCATAATTTCTTGCTGAAGAACTATTACCATACAGCAACGGTAGACTACGACCAGATACTGGATGAATGTCTGAAAAAAGCTGAAAGAATTCAGCCAATGGTCGCAGATGTTCCTAAACTGCTGTTTGAAGCCAACAAGGCTGGAAACAATCTGTTGTTTGAGGGTGCACAGGGAGCTTTGTTGGATATTGACCATGGCACCTATCCTTTTGTTACTTCCAGTAATTGTATTGCTGGTGCAGCTTCAGTAGGCAGCGGTGTCGGGCCACAGTTGCTGGGTTACGTACTGGGTATTACCAAAGCCTACACCACTCGCGTAGGTTCGGGGCCTTTTCCTACTGAGTTGGCAGATACGACTGGTGAATACTTGGCACAGCGAGGCAATGAATTTGGCTCCACTACCGGGCGCCCGCGCCGTTGTGGCTGGTTTGATGCAGTGGCTACCAGACGTTCAATTCAGATCAACGGTGTTTCAGGATTATGTATTACCAAGCTTGATGTGCTTGATGGCTTGGAGAAATTAAAGATTTGTACGGGTTATAAGTCAAAACAGTCAGACAGATTGTATGATGCTTTGCCATTTGGTGCGGATGATCTGGCTGATATTGAACCAGTTTATGAGGAATTACCAGGATGGCAGGCATGTACGGCGGGAATCAAGGATTTTGATCAACTTCCCAAGACCGCACAAAATTACCTCAAACGTATAGAAGAAGTCTGCCAGACACCCATATCGATGATTTCAACCGGTCCTGATCGAATAGAAACAATCGTTTTTCATCATCCTTTCGGATAAATGCAGCGTAATCTGAGCTGGTGGGCACTGCCTGACAATCTCCCCGTATGGCCTTATTCCCTAATTCCTATTGATGCCATTTCTGGTAAAGCTCTTCGGAATAGTCACTCCATCTTTTTTTGGCTGCTGTCAGATTTTCTTCAGCTTTTTGTGAAGCCTGTTGTGCAGCCTGGAATTCTTTCTTGGTTTCAGTTACTTTTTCCTGGTAGTAACGCAAATTGTCCTGCTTGATCTGCATCTCCTTTTTTGCCTTACTGGCTTTGCTTTCAGCCTGTTTCATCTGTTCATAAGCTGTATTGGTTTGTCGCTGCAAATTGGATAGATCGCTGGCTGCAAATGAAACAGGAGCAGCCAGCAATAATAAAATCAGGATAGGAAATTTCATTTTTTATTCCATTTTCTTGTAAAACTGAAGGATTATAAGTCGTGATAATGCATCAATAGAAGAATGAGATGGTACATGGGTTCCATCAGGCTGAGAACAATGCTCGATCCAATAGTCGATCATTGCAGATCTAATCATGATCTTTCAGAACGGGTGCTGATAACTAATTTGGAATGTCATCATCCCGGTTCTTCCGCGAGGAAATGGCGTATTCTTTGTAAATCGGCATGAATGGCAGCCTGTTTTCGTTTTAACCAGTGAGCGAGCACTTTTGAATCAGTTGTCTTCAAGATGATGCTGGTTTCGAGTAACTGAAGTAACGCTGGTGGGAGATTTTCCTTGCTACCAAAGTGACTGATCAAATGGGCAACGTGCATTTTTGCGCGCCGCAGCTGACCTGTTTCGTACACGGATGAGTAATTGTTCTGGTAGTGGAAAGGGGAAGTGCTTGTCGTGTTCTGTGCTTCGTTTCCCATAAGGTTTTCTCCTTGTATGAGTTGAACGTGTCAGGATTGCGACTGCGATCGGACAGCAATATGGCAGATGAAAAAAAGCTGCCTGATAATTTAACTATAACTCGGATGACACTTAATGGCTATGCGACAAATTGCCGCTGCTACAAGAAAAGTAGGTGGCAGCGGCTTCTTGTCTTCAGGACGATTCCTGATCGTTGTTGTCAGATGCGTTAATAGAAACATCCAAGGCTGCCCGAATAGCATCATCAGCCGTTTCCAGAAAAACAAACTGCATGGTTGTGCGTATTGCTTCGGGAACATCATGCAGATCCTTCCGGTTCCGGGCAGGCAGCAGCACGGTTTGAATACCGGCGCGTTGTGCTGCCAGTATTTTTTCCTTGATACCGCCAACCGGCAAGACCAGGCCTCGCAGGCTGATTTCACCCGTCATTGCAACATCGTGCCTTACCAGTTGATTGGTGAATAACGAAGCTAGTGCGGTAAACATTGCTACCCCGGCACTTGGTCCATCTTTAGGAATGGCACCGGCAGGCACATGCAAATGCACATCGATTCCGTCAAACATTGAAGCCGCAATATTCAAATCACTCGCACGTGCCTTAACCAGCGTGAGAGCGGCCTGTGCACTTTCTTTCATCACGTCGCCAAGCTGCCCGGTTAGGATCAGGCGGCCACTGCCACCAACGCGCGTAGCCTCTATAAACAGGATATCTCCACCGGCCGGTGTCCAGGCTAAGCCAGTTGCCACCCCCGACAAACTGGTGCGAAGTGCCAGTTCATGTTCATATTTTTCAGGGCCCAGGATATCCATCAGATTGTTCGCATCAATTCGTACCTGTTGCTGCTCACCTTGCGCGATTTTCAGGGCAGCGTGGCGCATGATCCGGCCGATTTCACGTTCGAACTGGCGTACGCCCGCTTCACGGGTGTAATTGGCAATAATGCTTTGCAAGGCTTCAGGTAACAATATGCATTGATCCAATTGCAAGCCGTTGGCTTCGCTTTGTCGTTGCACCAGATAACGTTGTGCGATTTGCAGTTTTTCTTCCGGTGTATAACCAGGTAGATCAATGATTTCCATACGGTCGCGGACCGGCGGTGAGACTTGGTCAATAACATTGGCAGTGGCGATGAAAACCACTCGGCTTAAATCGAACGGGACACCCAGATAGTTATCACGGAATGTTGCATTTTGTTCCGGATCAAGGATTTCCAGTAATGCTGCTGAGGGATCTCCATGTGCGCTGGCGGTCATTTTGTCAATTTCATCCAGCATCATCACGCAGTTGCGTGCACCAGCCTTGCGTAGATTCTGCACAATATTGCCCGGCATGGCACCAACGTAGGTGCGGCGGTGACCACGCATTTCCGCTTCATCATGTATACCACCCAGCGATACCCGGACAAATGGACGTTGTAACGCGCGGGCAATGCTTTGTCCGAGCGAAGTTTTTCCGACACCAGGCGGACCGACGAAACAGAGAATCGGTGCGCGGCCTTGTGGTTTCAATTTTTGCACAGCGAGAAATTCGATGATGCGCTGTTTGATTCGTTCCAATCCAAAATGGTCAGCTTCAAGAATTGAGCGCGCAGCATCAAGGTTTATCGGTGTTTCCTCCGGCAACTTCCAGGGCAATTCTGTTATCCATTCAAGGTAGGTATGCAGCATGGAAAATTCGCTGGAAGCAGCAGGCATCCGCTGTAATCGCTGCAATTCTTTGCGGGTTTGCTGTTCGATATCTTCCGGCATGCCGGCAGCAGTAATGGCTTCATCCAGTTTGGCGACTTCCTGTTCATTTTCACCCTCTTCGCCGAGTTCTTTCTGGATTGCTTTCAGTTGCTCGCGTAACAAAAACTTGCGTTCGCGATCTTCCATTTGCTCCTTGGTACGCTCGCCTATTTCTTGTGAGAGCCGCAGCACCTCAATACGCCGCGCCAGAATTTGCAGCACTTTATGCAAACGTTCTTCAATATCAATTGTTTCCAGCAGCGCCTGCTTTTCAGCTACTTCAGTATCGAGCAGACTGGCAGTAATATCTGCCAGATCAGACGGTGAGCGGGTTGCCTGCAGTGCATGCGCCAGTTCAGCCGGTACACCAGGTAACAGTGACAAAATTTCCATGGCACGCTCACGTAATTGCAACGTGAGTGCTTCTACTTGCGTGGTATCTGGTATGGTTTCCGGGATGCGTTGTATCCGTGCGGCAATGAAGGGGTAGCCTTCAACCAGTTCTTTGATCCGGAAGCGCTCAACGCCCAGACAAATTGCATGATGCGTGCCATCTTCGGATGTGATGTGGCGCACGACATTAGCGAGGGTGCCTACCGGGTAAAGTACATCCAGCCCAGGTTTTTCAATCGCAGGATCTTTCTGTAGCACAATGCCAACCGGTGTTTTTGATTGCAGGACATACTGAATGGATGCAATCGATCGCGCCCGACCAACCGTGACAGGCATAACGACATGCGGAAACAGTACGACGTTCCGCATCGGTACCAGGGCGATGATATCGGCGGGCAGCTCAAACGGGGTTACAGCAGATTGTTCCATGTGGTGTTTCCTCTCAGGAATTATTAACTGGTCTCAATATTGAGCGATTCAGTGGAATTTCAAGAGAGCGTGCGAGAAGTAAGCAGTAAGCTTGCCCTGTAGCTGCCATGTTTATGACGGTTCCATTGACAAGCTTCTGGTAAAACTAGTCAGGGGCGATGACGTATTTCTTTTTTATGTTCGTACCGGATCAATTTAGCAAGATCAAGCATTTCTTCCGATAGTATTTCCATAATATCGTCTGTTGTGAGGATTCCGACCAGCTCACCATTATCGTTAATAATCGGCAAACGGCGGATAGTTTTCCGGCGCATGAAATTAATGGCATCGTGTATGGCAGTATTTTCTTTTACGGCGAACAGTTCCTGTGTCATGACATCGTCGACAGTAATTGCTTCTTTATCTAGCCCGGTGGCGAGAACTTCCACTACAAGGTCGCGATCAGTGATGACTCCGACCGGTATTACACGATCGTTCACTTTATCGATCACAATAAGTGCGCCAACATGATATTGGCGCATCATCCTGGCCGCTTCTAGTACAGATCCGTCGCGTTGAATGGTTCTGACTTCCCGGTTGCAAATTTCACTGACAGTCATGACAGCCTCCTGTATGTGTTTTGAGAACAGATTGATTGGTTAACGGTTTAACGGGACCAGTACACACGCAACAAGTTTTCATCCTGGTTATATTGAAGTTCCAGGCCGCCCTGATAGGCATCATGAATCGCCTCACCAATGCCACGTGCCAGATGGATGTCTGTGGTCGTAATCAGCAGGCTGTTATTTTGTTCTTCTGTTGCGATAATACGTTGTAGTGGATGTTGAGATTTTTTCATTTTCTCGAAATTCTGCACAAGACGTAAAATTTCATCATGATGAGACTGGAGAAATTCTCCTTCTAGTGTTAAATAACCAGCCGGGTAATGATCAAGTATGCGCTGGCAAGCTGGACAGAGATGTTGCTGTGCCTTTACGGGCATTTCAAGCCATTGCCAGCGACCTTTCTGGAATACTGCGCTGCATTGTGGACACACTGTTGGTTCTGGCAGTTTTCCTCTAATTTTGTAGGCATCATCAACGCGTTCCTGAAAGATAGTGTAGTGTGACGAGACTTGACGGAAACCAGGCTGAATATTACGAATACTCATGATGGCATTCTCCTTTCATACGGCAGACTTGTTTAGCAGCGGACAGTTTCAGCCCGTTACTAGAGTTGACAACTTCACTTCTCTCTTGTGTGCTGTGTTCTTATCTTGCGCCGTTTGATGATTTTGTCAAGAATTTTCAGAGTGTTTATCCGGGATTGCAGTACCGTGAAAAGTCAGTTGTGTAAACTGATCACAATGGTTTTCGGGGCTGAAAAACTATGTGTCCCGGGTATTTTTGTGGTCAGCTTGACAATCACCGGCTCAGGTGATGTCATCGGGTGATCTCTTCGAAAGATTTGAAGTTAACTATTTTTATAGGGCCGTGCCAAGCACTGGCAATCCATGTATCACATCGCGTTGAAAATGCTGACGGGGGACAGGGGAAAGTATCTGGGTATCATTATGGGGCTGACTTTCGCTTCCCTGATCATGACCCAGCAACCTGCTATTTTTCTCGGACTGATGACCCGAACCTACAGTTTCATAACGGATGTGAGCTTGCCCGATATCTGGGTAATGGACTCTAAAGTACAATTTGTTGATGACATCAAACCTTTGCAGGATACCGAGCTCTACCGGGTACGGGGAGTTTCCGGGGTGGAATGGGCGACACCAATGTACAAGGGGCTATTGAGAGCTCGTCTGGCTAATGGCACATTTCAGAGCTGTTTCGTCGTCGGGTTGGATGATGCTACGCTCATCGGTGGTCCACCCATCATGCTGGAAGGCAACATCGAGGACTTGCGCCGCAGTGACGGCATCATCGTTGATATTGATGGGGTGCGGGATAAACTTACAAAGCCGTCACGTGAACCTGGCGGAAAATCAGTACCCATCAAAGTCGGTGACAGTTTGGAGGTGAATGATCACCGGGCGGTCGTCGTCGGTATTGCAAAAATCTCGCGCACTTTCCAGGCGCAGCCTATTATTTATACGACATATTCGCGGGCAAAAAGTTATGCGCCACGAGAGCGGAAACTGCTTTCCTTCATTCTGGTCAAGGCAAAATCCGGACAGGATCTTTCCGTACTGACCCGTCGCATACGCGAATCCACCGGTTTGGCTGCCTACACTCGTCAGGAATTTATGGATCTGACCTACGACTATTTCATGAAGAATACAGGCATTCCGATTAATTTCGGGATTTCGGTGCTGTTGGGATTTATGGTAGGCGCAGCCATTGCCGGGCAAACTTTTTATAATTTCACGTTGGATAACTTGCGCCAGTTTGGTGTGCTGAAAGCCATGGGGACCAGTAACAGAACTTTGCTAAAAATGATTTTGCTCCAGGCCATTCTGGTGGGAAGCATCGGTTATGGGCTCGGTGTAGGTTCAACCGCGTTGTTTGGCTATTTCATGCACGATACCATACTTGCATTCAAATTTACTTGGCAACTGCTGATTTTTAGTGGTGTGGGGATTGGCCTTATCTGTATATTTGCTGCGGTCATCAGCATACTCAAGGTGATCCGTCTGGAACCTGCTATTGTCTTCAAAAGTTGATGAGCGTACATACGCTGGCAGTGCGTTGCCGGAATATCGTTAAAGTCTATGAGACTGGTGGCCAAAAAGTGACCGCTCTCGATGGTATTGATCTTGATATTGCAACAGGTGAGTTGATGATGCTGGTTGGCCCATCTGGGTGTGGAAAGACCACCTTGATTTCGGTCATTGCCGGTATTCTTGATCAGGATGAGGGGAGCTGCGAAGTATTCGGTAAAGATTTGGCTGCGATGTCGGATCGGAAAAAATTAGCATTCCGAGCGAATCATATCGGTTTTGTTTTTCAGGCTTTCAATCTGCTACCGTCGCTCACGGCGACTGAAAACGTGTCCGTACCGTTACTCATCAATGGTGTCAAGCGTGTCGAGGCTGAACGCAGAGCAAATAGCATTCTCGAAGAGGTCGGCCTCGGTGATCGTACCACTTCCCTACCTGCACAGCTTTCCGGTGGACAGCAGCAGCGCGTGGCAATCGCCCGAGCGCTGATTCACGATCCTGGGCTGATTGTCTGTGATGAGCCGACCAGTGCGCTGGATCATGAAACGGGGCACACGATCATGCAATTGCTCAAAAGTACCGTTCTGCAAGCAAACCGGGCATTGGTTATTGTTACACACGATTCCCGGATTTTTGATTTTGCCGATCGTACTGCCAAGATGGATGACGGTCGTATCCTGAAAATAACGTAAAGCTATGCAACTTATTGAATATATGTTGGTTTGTCATAAGTATTGTACCTCTGAAAATCCGGTTGTGCGGGATGAAGCGCAACAACGAGACATATCAAATGGATAGGCGAGGTAGTGAGTATCGCGTAATGCCGCGGTTCACCTGGAAAATAATTTTTAGAGGTACCCTAAAAAATCATCATGAAAATTGGACATACCTTGCCTATATTGGCAATTGGTGGATTTCTGTTCGCGTCCTATACGATCGTCAGCAG
This sequence comes from Nitrosomonas sp. TNE100, assembly GCF_055387135.1. Classification (NCBI taxonomy): domain Bacteria; kingdom Pseudomonadati; phylum Pseudomonadota; class Betaproteobacteria; order Nitrosomonadales; family Nitrosomonadaceae; genus Nitrosomonas; species Nitrosomonas sp. TNE100. The sequence continues at coordinate 889,974 of NZ_AP040997.1, forward strand.
TAACCAGTCGCTCCCAGTGGCCCTTGCTGCAGCAGAGCCAGCTGCCTCGCCTTACGAATCATTTATTGCAGGAGCGGGTATCATCGAGGCGAAAAGCCGGAATATTTCTGTTGGTACCGCTCTGTCTGGGCTGGTTACTCGAGTTGCTGTCGAAGTGGGAGATAAAGTTAAAGTAGGCACTCCGCTCTTTTACCTGGATGATCGCGAAGCGCGTGCGGAACTCGCCATCAGAAATTCTGATCTTGCCAGGGCCAGAGCTGGTCTTATGGAAGCCAGAGCCATGCTCGAGGACAGCAAATCGTTAAGTGATCTGATTGAATCCCTTGCCGATCAGCGCGCCGTCAGCAGCGAAGAAATGCTCAGGCGGCACAACACCTTGCGTATTAGCAAAGCTCGGCTGAGCAGTGCGGAAACCGCTGTACGGCAGGCGGAGGCCTTGCTGGCCAGCACACAGACTACGCTTGATCTGCTGGTTGTCCGGGCACCAGTGAGCGGCGAAATCCTGCAAGTCAATATTCGCCCGGGTGAATTTGCACAGGTGGGTTTCCTGACCACGCCGTTGATGCTGTTGGGTAATCTTGATCAGTTGCATGTGCGGGTGGATATTGACGAAAATGATGCCTGGCGATTCGACCGACATAGCAAGGCCATGGCTTATCTGCGGGGAAACCGGAACTTTAGCGTTGAACTAACACCAGCTTATGTGGAGCCCTACGTTATCCCCAAACAGTCCCTTACCGGCGACAGTACCGAACAGGTCGATACACGGGTATTACAGGCGCTTTATAGCTTCGATCGAGAACAATTGCCTGTTTATGTAGGGCAACAGATGGATGTATTTATTGAAGTGCGGGACCATGCAGACAATGGTAGTCCCGCTATCTGATTTCCAGCATTATCCTTTGTGCATATTTCCGATAACTCCAATATTTGCATCATGCTCAAAATATGAAGACCCCATTTCTTCTTGCGATAAGCGTAAATCATTCATTGTAATGATTTTTATGAATAAGTAGTAAAGGGAAAGCAGTTAACGAAAACTGTAATAATCTCTGGATCCCTACCTGATTTATTAGCTGGACAGCGTAGATAAATTGCGTCACTGTGCATCAGAGTTATCTGCCTTGTTGTGTGAAGGTGGTACCAGCGCAATGACGGTCCAGCCATTTCGTGGTTCCGTTTTATATTTGTCATTGGCAATTTTTAATTGTCCGGTGGGATCAATGCCGAAGAGCAAAATAGCATCTTGACCGTGTTGTGCTAGAAATTCAGGCCAGCCAAATACGTTGGTCAGCTCATTGGATTTGATCGTCCATCCTTGCGAGAGTAATTCGTTGAACTTGAGTTGCGTCATGTCGGGATTAAATAACACCTTGCTGCGCAGTTTGCCAGCAAATGTTTGACGATCCGTAGTATCGTCCGGCTTCAGAACACGCATGCGATAAACCGCTTCGCGTCCCAGCTCCTCGCGGTAGTGCAGACATGCCAAATAATTGAGTTCTCGCCGGCCGGAAATTGCCAAAAAATGGCCAATGGGAGTCAGATCCAGATGTAATTCAGCGGTTCTTGAGGTCGGATTGCCAAAAAATGTTTTTAATCCCTCCATGCGTGCCTGGCTGATCATATTCCAGTTGTCATCCGCAAGAATAACGTCAATTTTTTGTTGATTGAGTGCCGTAGCAATCGTTCGGGCAGCTGTGTCTGAGCCGAAAATCAACACTCCTTTGGGTTCTGGTGCGAGTACCCCAAGCCAGCGTGCCAAGTGGTGTGCCGTGGCACTTTGTAATACCACGGTGGCAATAATTAAAATAAATACCAGCGGCACCAAGGCGTCAGCACCCTCTATGCCCAAATCATCCAGGTGTAGTGCAAAAAGTGAGGAAATAGCAGCGGCAACCACTCCACGCGGCGAAACAAAACTCAGTAAGGCTCGTTCACGCCAACTGAGTTGGCTGCCCAGGGTAGCAACGAATATCGATATCGGACGGATGATTACTTGTGCTGCCAGAAATATCAGAATGCCGGCCCACAGCACACCATCGGGCAGTGGCCATTGGAGGCGTGCAGACAATATCACGAACAGTACAGAAACCAGCAAGGTAGACAAATCTTCCTTGAAAGTCATGATATGGTCGATGTGAATGATTCTTAAGTTGCCTAGTACAATGCCCATGACGGTAACTGCGAGCAAGCCGGATTCATGGATCAGTGTGTTTGACAGTGTGAATATACCCAGCACGGTAGCCAGTGTGGCATAGTTCTGCAGATATTCTGGAATCCACTGCTGATAGATCAGAGTAGCCAAAATTGCGGCGGCACCGAGTCCGGCCACTACACCGACTGCTACCATGACTAGAAACGTGCCCGGTGAATGGTCTTGTAGCTGCGTCAGAACGGCTTGAAATACCAGTACGGCGAACAGTGCTCCCAGTGGATCCAGAACAATCCCTTCCCAGCGCAAGGCATTAGCAACGTGTGCTGTGGGCCGTAAGGTGCGCAGCATCGGTTGGATTACTGTTGGCCCGGTTACGCACGTTAGAGCACCAAATAGAAACGCGATCCCCCAGGTAAGATCTGCAATCCAGTGTGCCGCTACTGCTAGCATTATTACAGCCAGTGCTGCGCCGTAAGTGATCATGCCGTGAACAGCGCGACCTATTCCATGCAATTCTGAAAAACGTAACGTCAGGCTACCTTCAAACAAGATAATAGCGACGGCAAGTGATATCCCAGGGAATAAAAGAGGACCAAGTGTTGCATCCGGATCAAACCAGCCGGTTACCGGACCCAGCAGAATGCCGATTAGCAAAAGTGGTAATATTGCCGGCAGGTGAGTGCGCCAGCCCAGCCATTGGGCCAGAAAGCCGATAACTAGCAGTAACGTTAAAGTGGTGCCCAAGTCCAGCGTCATAAGGATCCTGTTTTTGATAAATTGGGATAGATTAGATTCATCTTGCGAAGATCCGCAATCGAATCTGGTAATTTGAACTGGTGATTTTTATTTACTACATAACCGTATCAGATAAATTTCAGTGCTCAATATTTGAATGGTGTCGATTGGTGGTAGCTTATAGGTAGTTGTTGTCTCGATCGTATGCGTCACAACCGATAGCCCCGATATCCGTACCATATTCAAAATATGACAAACCCATTTTTTGCGATTAACGCAAATGGTTCATTGTAGTGATTTTGCTGGCTGGATTATCTGTTTTCCATAGTGGTTACAGGTTTATAAAGCAGCAGGCTATAATTCCCGGTGGATAACTTGTGCGGATAGAAATGAATTCAACTGAGGAGATTGGCAAAAAAGCTGCTATACATTGGTCTCATGTATTGCTGATTGTTTTAGCCACGATCGTTCTGACCGTGGCGGGTACTTACTGGGTGCTCAGAACGTATATTTTCGTTTCGTCCTTTGAGCCAGTTGAATTGAGTCAAAGAGAAGAAAAGACATTACAGCAAAAGCTTCGGTCAATCGGTTATGACTTTTCATTTTCATCACCGAAAGCAAGCCAAAATAGTAAATACAAGGAGGGTTTCCTGAAACCGGAGGCATATTCTGAACAGGGCGCAAAGCGTGAAATTAGCTTTACCGAGCGAGAAATAAATGCGTTGCTAGCCAAAAATACCGATCTGGCGCAGAAGCTAGCAATTGATTTTACGAATGATCTTGTCAGTGCCAAGCTGCTGTTACCGCTGGAGGAGGATTTTCCGGTGCTGGGCGGGAAAACGCTGCGTCTGAATGCTGGTCTTGGTATGGCTTACCGGGATAACAAGCCGGTCATCGTCCTCAAGGGTGTTAGTATCATGGGGGTCCCCATTCCTAATGCCTGGCTGGGTGGATTGAAGAATATTGATCTGGTTAGCGAATTCGGGGTTGATCCTGGTTTCTGGCAATCTTTCGCCGAAGGCGTGGAACACATTCAGGTTACAGACGGCAAAATTGATATCCGGTTGAAAGAATAATTTCTGGTTGTGCTGACCTGCTATTTGCTACCACCTATTTATATAAAATCCGGAAGTATAGTGGCCCCAATTTTCGGACAGCAAATTAAGATGGTAACCTGCCGTAAAAGGAGCAGGAGATGAGTGTTAAACTTGAGCACTTATTAGTCAATTCAAGGAGTAAAAACCATGCGAATTATATCTACTACACTTTCAACAGGAATTTATAAGTGCTCAGAACCTGTTCAAAGTTTTTCTCGGCGCTTCTGAATAAAACTAAAACGGAATACTCTTTACCGTTATTTTTAAGCTCAATTCTCGTCAATACAAGGGTTCCTTGGATTTTTACTTATCCTGTTGTCATTGCATGTATCCGTTTGAGGTTCTAAGCCATAGCAACCCAACCAGTTTCCATTCGCCAGCTGTTACTTGAATCCCCCGCATCAGGAACTGGCGGAAGCCTAATATCTGTTTGATAATGCCAAACACGGGCTCGGCCAGCGCATCACTTGGTAGCAGGATCGTTAACTGTTGTCCACGCGCATTACCTGTAGTGTATCGGCCGCGCCCTGTGCTGCCCCGGAGGTGGACAACATGACGACGGGATCGCCTGGCTGAGCAAGCCCTTGCGCGCACAGCCAGTGGCTGGCCAAGTACAGGCACGATTGCGGTTCAAACTCCGCCACGGCTAACAACGGTGATACGCCCCAGACCACCGCCAGACGGCGGCACAAGTCTTCAGAGTCAGCCATAACCACTAGCGGCGCCGCGGGCCGGAAGCGGGCAATCCCCAGCGCGGTCGCTATATCCCTGACGGGGGCAATGATGGCTTTAGCGTTGAGACGGGCCGCAAGCTGGCAGGCAACCAGGCTGATGGGGTTTGTCGCTGGGGTCGACTCACTTGCCCGTAGCCGGTCACGTGCAACGCGTACTGCATACTCGGTTTCAGTGGCCGTCAGTACCCGCTGCAGAATTTCGGCAGCAGCCACTGGAAAGCGTCCGATGGCGGTCTCGGCGGACAGCATCACGCCGTCCGTCCCATCAAGCATAGCATTGGCGACATCCGTCACCTCGGCACGTGTTGGTTGTTCCTGAGTAACCATGGATTCGAGCATCTGGGTGGCGGTGATCACCGGGCGTGCCTGGGCATTGGCCAAGGCGATGATCCGTTTCTGGACCAGGGGTATCTCAGCCAGATCGGTCTCCACCCCCAAATCCCCGCGAGCCACCATCACACCATCGGACGTCGCCATGATCGCATCGAGGTCGACCAGAGCTTGGCGTTTTTCGATCTTGGCCATCAGCAAAGGCTGCTGGCCGGGCGGCAGCAGTGTCCGGACGCGGATCAGGTCATCAGCGGACTGGACAAACGACACGCCGATCCACTCCGCCTGTTGCTCCAGCGCAAAGACCAAGTGCCGGCGGTCATCGTCTGTCGGTATGAGCACCGAGCGTTTGGATTCTGGCACGTTGATGCCCGAACCCGATGTGACCGTCCCGCTGACGAGCACCTGGCAGACAACCCGCTCCGCGCCAGCGATTTTAACCTCAAGCCTGATCGCGCCGTCCGCGAGATATACTGACTCACCCACACGCAGCGCCTGCAGTAACGCCGGGTGCTTTACCGGTAGCCCATCTGGAGGATCGGCCTCGAGCGCCAGGATCACATCCGCGCCCAGATGCAGTTCGCGCGCACCGTTGGACAACTCCCCCAGCCGGAACTTCGGTCCTGGCAGGTCCATCAGGACGGCGATGAACCGTCCCGCTTGTTGCGCCAATTGACGCACCTGCTGAATCCGGCGGGCATGGCTGGCGTGGTCGCCGTGCGACAGATTGAAGCGGGCGACATCCATCATCCCCGCGCCGATCAGTCGCGCCAACACGCCCGGTTGATCGGTCGCCGGACCCAGGGTGCAGATGATCTTTGTTCGATGCCAAGGGAGTTGGGGCATCTCTGCCTGTGCGGGGCCGTCCATCAGCTTGGATTCGGGAATGCGGACCATCTCATGAGCCACTGTACGCTTAGTGTGTTGAGGTGCCAAGGACGCCAAGAATTATCACGCGCCGCCCCGTCATAAAACAGAACCACGCTGCCTTCCCTGATGGGCAGCAGGCCGAAACCGATCACAATCACAGCAATCACCCGGATCCGGATAGCGCGTTGCCTGTGTGCTGTCATGTGCATCACAGCGCCGTTGTACCAGCCGATTGCCTCAAGCTCTTCCATCAACGAGACAATGGTGCGATGCATATCGCACGTTTCAATCGAAAGGTTTTCAAGCCGCTCGTGAAAATCGGTGCTGAGCATGGTTTGTCTCCTTGCTAGGGGTTCGGGAACATAAGAATTTCGAGAGCTGGAGTTTCATCAGGTTTTCTCAATACTACCGCGTCGGTAAATCGCAAAAACACCAAGTGGGGTACAGAAAAAATAAACCACTTTTTCCATGGTTGCTAAATGTGTTGAAAGTTGGCCCAGCTGCCAACCATTGTGTTAACTGATTAAATGTGAGTATATTCCGGTTCAGTTAACATGAAAAGCCAAAGATTCTGCAGCATTTTGGCGCTTCAGGCGAAAGACACCCAAGGGTAAAAATCTATCCAGTGATAAAAAGGATTGAAAGAGTGAGTACAAGATCAGGATGACTTGAAAAGATCGTGGATTTGTGCAGGCACTCTAGACGGCCTGCCCAGGCAGGCCGAGCTGATCAAGAATTTTGGTAATCGCGCTGGATTCCAAGATGGCGGTAATGATTTTCATATCCTCTCCACAACGCGGACAGTGTTCGATATCGCTATCAAACACCCGCTTGAACAGGCACGCCCAACCGATACGCGCAGAAACCGGTGGATATTGTGCATCGTCATATTCGTATCGGATGGGCTGCTTTTGCCTGTCTTTTCACCTGGAATAATCTTTGGGCGCAAGCACTAAAGTGGAGAATTCACTTAGATGTTTAGTCTCACGGTGTGCTGGAATGAGCCTGCTGGAGTGGGCGTTAAAAAATCCGTTGGCGAGGTTCGTACCAGACAGGGGCGCAACGCCTGCACGTCATTTTTGATCGTGGACGCGCAGAGCGTGAAAAATACGGACACGGCGGGCCAGAAGGGTTATGACGCGGGCAAAGAGGTCTCTGGCATCAAACGCCATATCGCAGTCGATACCCAGGGCTTGCCGCATGCATGCCATTACCTCTGCATAACCCTGATAATTTTGTTGTAACGGTGGGGGAGGGATTTCCAAATGATACTTTTATGTGTTTTTAACAGAAAAATGAAGTTTTACTCCTTTTCCAAAGGAGTTTTTCACCCATATGCTGCATTGGGGCGGATTGCTCCCCTTTTGAATGGCTCATCCACAGAAATTTTGTTGGCAGCTTTTTTCAGATTCATGCAGATGCTTTTCAGCACGGCTTGGACATTGACTTTTATCGTGCCGAGAGTGGTTTGTTCTTGTATGCCCGGTGCATGATCGTGCTCTTGATTTTGTGCTTTTTCAGAAACTGCCGATTGGCGTTGGCTTACTGAACTTTTATCCGCATACACTCGATTCGCCTCGATGTGCGCGCCAACGATGGTTGTTTCGAAATGTACCATTTCGCTCTGGTTGGCAGGGGCGGTGTGCACCCAGCGCACGTAGCCGTCTTCTGCATCCATCTCCAGTGTGATGGTCTTTTTAGGACGTGCCGCTGACTCAATCAGTGTGGCATCAATCACCGCACCCGTCGTACCCTTGACCATCAAACCGGTACAGCATGTTTTCGACAGTCATACAGCAAATCTTGCTTGTTGTAGAAGTTATTGTGGAGCAGAATGGTCACTAGTTTCGGCCAGAGCTCATTGTTGGGCAGTAATTTAGCCATTGCAAGCTCGTATTGCTGTTGTGTGAATGCTGCAAAGATGAGAATTTTCTTCTTCTTTGAATCAATAACTCGACATCAAGCGAGAGTAGATCTAGTGTGAGTGTGTATTAAGTAATTAACAATAGTGTTAATTAATAAGGAGAGATCTTATGTCGAAATTTTTAGTACTCGGGGGAGCTGGCGAGGAAGGCTCAGTTTTTTCTCGTGATCTCGTTAACAGTGGTGTCAATGAAATCGTATTGGCTGATTATAATGTAGCTCAAGCTGAGAAACTTGCCAAAGAACTTAATAAGATAGGTAACACTAAGGTTTCTGCAATTAAAGCAGACGCTAATAAGCCTGACGAACTAATCAAGATATTTAAAGAACAAAATAGTGATGTTATTTGCAACTTTGTAGGCCCTTATTATAGGTTTGGTCCGCCAGTTGCCGAAGCAGCTATAAAAGCAGGCATCCCTTATGTTGATATTAATGATGATTATGAACCTACATTAGAGATCCTGAACAATCTGAACGATAAAGCTAAGGAAGCGAAGATTCCGGTCTTTACCGGCTGCGGAGTATCTCCTGGTTGGACTAACATGATGAGTAAATTAGGTTCAACCAAACTGGATCAAACTGACAAAATTTCTATTGATTGGCTGTGGCCTGCTTTAGCTGGCGGTGGCCCTGGCGTTATTGAGCACATTTACCATATGTTAAGTGGAAAATGCCTTCAATATCTCGATGGTGAGTATAAGAAAGTATCTTCGGGAACGGAGAAAACCCGGGTAACTTCAACAGATGGTAAATTCGACGGATACGTTTATTATGTCGGCCATGGTGAACCTGCAACACTTCCACGCTATATAGATGGCGTCAAGGAAGTCATTAATAAGGGGGGACTGCTCCCTTCCGAAGCTACTGAGCTCTACTTCAAATTTATTGAAGCCGGATTGAATGATACTGACCCTATTGCAATTGATGAACAGATGGTAAGTTTAACTGATGTTACAGTTGCACTCATGGAACGTAAGTTAAAAAACTCAGAAGTTGCTAAAGATGAGAATGGCTATTTCAAAGTGACGGTTACAGGGAAGAAAGATAATAAAGAAAAGACGCTTATCTATGAGATAGCTGAACCAGGAACTCATATGACATCATGGACTGCCTCAATCATTGCTCAGATGATTGCTAAGGGTAAAATTACCGAGACAGGCACGAACGCACCAGAAGTCCTAAATGTGGAACAAATTGAATCTGTTCTCAAAGGGCTTGAAGATCGAGGATTGACGACAAAAAGAAGTGAGTAGTTGTTCATATCAAAAAGCACTGACTTGTTTCTTTGAAACGTTATTCTGAGCATTGTTGAATCGTCCCGGGTTTTGAGGAGGCTGTTTGGTTAAAGTCAAGCCACCGGAATGGCTTCCTTGGCGAATTGCCTATAGTAGTTTACCTCAGCTTCTGCGGGAGGGATGTAACCGATTGGTTCCAGCAGCCGCTGGTTGTTGAACCAGGCTGCCCATTCCAGCGTTGCCAGCTCCACGGCCTCCCTGGTTTTCCAGGGGGCGCGCTTGTGAATCAATTCTGTTTTGTACAGCCCATTGATGGTTTCTGCCAGCGCGTTGTCGTAGCTGTCGCCCTTGCTGCCGACCGAGGGTTTTATTCCGGCTTCGGCGAGTCGCTCGGTATAGCGAATGGAGACATATTGCGAGCCTCTGTCGCTATGGTGTACCAAGGCATCCATCCGCCCCGGTTGCCGGGCATACAGCGCTTGTTCCAGGGCATCCAGCACAAAGTCCGTGCGCATGGAGCTGCTCACCTGCCAGCCCACAATGCGCCGGGCAAATACATCGATGACGAAAGCCACATACAGCCAGCCTTGCCAGGTCGAGACATAGGTGAAGCCTGACACCCACAACTGGTTCGGACGATCTGCCTTGAATTGCCGGTTAACCCGATCCAGTGGACACGGCAGCGCCTTGTCCGGAACTGTGGTGCGCACAACCTTGCCACGCCTGGCACCTTTCAGCCCTAACCGTTTCATGAGCCGTTCGACCGTACAGCGTGCCACCTGGACATCTTCACGCTTAAGCTGACGCCAGACCTTGTCGGCACCATAGACCTGCATGTTGGTCTGCCAGACCCGCTGTATTTGCGGCAGCAGTTTATCATCACGCAGGACGCGGGCACTGCGCAAAGCCGGATTACGCTGTTGCGCGGAATATCGCCGATACCCTGATGGGGCGACCTGCAAAACCTTGCAGATCGGCTCGACCCCATGGGCGTCGCGGTACTGGTCGATGAACGATCTCAGGATTTGAGTTTGCGGTCGAGCTCCACCTGAGCGAAAAAAGCACTGGCCAGCTTCAGAATCTCATTCGCCTTGCGCAATTCCTTTACTTCGCGTTCCAGGGCTTTGATGCGGTCGCGCTCTTCACTGGTCACACCGTCTCGCAAGCCGGTATCAGTCTCGTGTTTGCGCACCCATTCAAGCAATGTGTGGGCTGAACAGCCGATCTTCGGCGCAATGGATTCAATCGTCGACCACAGCGAGGGATACTCACTGCGGTGTTCCTGCACCAGACGGACTGCGCGCGCTCTTACTTCGGGGGAATATTTATTTGATTTGTTCATGGCTCCATCTTCTCAGATAGTGGAGCCTCCTCAAAACCCGGGGCGGTTCACATTTCAGTTGCCCAGCAAAGAAGGCTGACGCCTTTCTTAAGATATCGACATCCATCTTCAATTGCCGGTTTTACTGCTCAAGCTAGCGGATAAGTTGTTGTTCGGCAGTGAGCGGATTGCCGATGCCAGAATTCTCACTTTGTTCTGATTCATATTGAGTCACCCTGCGACGGATGGTGCTCTGGCCGATGCTCATGCTTTCACTGACGTGGAATATGCTCAGCCCCTGTTTCTTAATCATATGTACGATTTCTAGTTTGAAGCTGGTATCAAATTGCTTGCATTTCCTTTTCATTTAAAACTCATCGGGTGGTGGATTCTCCACCTATCGATGTGTCCGGACAAATTAGACCACTACAATATTTTTGGTTGATTACATCCTCTTTGTTGATTTGAATCAACAAAGAGGATGTAAATTTAGTTCATCATTGTTTCGTTTCTAATTCATACAATAAAGGGGTTACGAAAAATGAGTACAGTGGAAAAAGGCAGCGATACTGACACCACCAAGAACATGATATTTGCCAGTGTATTTTTATTGGTACTATTAGCTGGATTAGTCGCACTAGCTGTGCATCTCACGCCTGTTGTGAACTAACTTTCTGAAAGCAGCACAGCTGCTATTTGCTACTATGCTGTAAGCTTTTACGCTGTCCTCACTGGTTTTTCTTCGGTGGGGATAGCTCGAAATAAGAATGACTTATTCTGTAGTAACCCCATCTTAATCTACCCCACTTTCAATTATTAGTTGGTTCTGTTGCTTTTAGTAACTTGGAATCGCTCAGAGTCTGTTCAAAGTCTTTTGAGTAGAACGGCCAGGAAGGCCAGGTGAATAAACTGCAAGCTGGTGTTGGGTAAGCGCTCACAGTTCTTCCACAGCCGTCTATTCTTCTCCAACCAGGCAAAGCTGCGTTCCACCACCCAACGCTTGGGGATAACGGCGAAGGTATGCAACTCACTGCGCTTGGCGATCTGAACCGCGACAGTCTCGCTCAGCACATCGCGTACACCTTGAGCAAACGGCTCCCCCACATAACCGCTGTCCGCCAACACCCGGCCAAGGCCTGAACAACAACGCCGAAAAACCTGCAACGCACCTTTGCGATCGGTCACTTCCGCTGTCGTCACCGCAATGGTATGCGGCAAACCCTGGGTATCGACCGCGATATGACGTTTGATGCCCGATACCTTCTTGCCTGCGTCATAGCCCTTCTGGCTCGCCGTGTCCGTGTTCTTCACGCTCTATGCGTCCACGATCAAGAATGACGTGCAGGCGTTGCGTCCCTGTCTGGTGCGAACCTCGCCAACCTGATTTTTTTAATGCCTGCTCCAGCAGGCTGCCTCCTTCGCGCGGCTCACTCCAGATGGCCCAGTATGAGTGGACAGTGCGCCATTTGGGAAAGTCATTAGGCAGGGCTCGCCACTGGCAGCCGCTCTTGAGCAAATACAGCACCGCACAAAAAACCTCGTACAGATCTATTCGTCGAGGGCTGGTCTTCCTGCGCGCGCTCTCCAGCAAAGGCTTGATAAGCTCGAATTGTTCACGACTGATGTCGCTCAGGTAACTTTTTCTCATCTCCCGAGTTTCTCATACTCCCAGAGATTTTGAACAGGTTCTCAGGCCCTATACTCTAGCTTTATCATTTGTTTCCAAATCTCACGAAAAGGAAAAGACTTTTTATTTTTAAGAAGATAAAGGGTATATATTTGATAATATTCCTCGATTCTTTACCTCTTGCGGGGGACACATTCTGATTGTGTGTGAGACAGCTGTCTACCGAGTGATCCGGTAAATTTACAGCTGGGATAATCTTGATGTGGTAGATCACGTGGTTGCCATTTGTGGATTACAGGAGAGCGTTGACTGTGGTGTTGAGTAGGGTAGAGAAACTGTTGTGTATCGTTCTGGTGCTGATGCTTGCTGCTTGTGGTAAGCAGGAAGAGGTTATAAAAACAGCTAACCCGCCAGCAGTCAGTGTAGCTACGGCCAGGAATGTGTCTATAGAAGTACGAGAGGAATCCATTGGTTCACTGGAGGGCATAATGGATCCCACGATCGCAGCGGAAGTATCTGGGCGTGTCCTTAAAGTATTGGTGCGCCAGGGGCAACATGTGAAAAAAGGACAGGAAATTGCTTTGTTGGATCCGGCGGATCATCAGCTGCTACGACGTGAAGCGCTCAGCGAGGTGGCAAGACTGGAGGCGTTGCTGGAAAACCAACAGCGTTCAGTCGAACGTAATACCCGGCTGGTAGAACGAAATTTTATTTCCCAGATCGTGTTGGATGATGTCAAGACTCAGGAAATAGCATTGCGCCGGCAGCTGGAAGGAGCGAAATCCCGTCTGGCCACAATTGAACATAATAAATCTAAGACACGCTTGTTTTCGCCAATGGATGGAAAAATTGAATCCCAGACTGTTGTTGAGGGAGACTATGTCAAGGTTGGCGATCCGTTGCTACAAATTATCAGTAATCAGCATTTGCGCGCACATCTGCCATTCCCGGAAAGTATCGCTTCATATATCAGACCGAATCTTGAAGTTAGGCTGAGCACACCTACCTCTGATACTGAAATTATTTCCCGTATCAGGGAATTGAAGCCTGCAATTGGTGTTAGCAATCGGGCGATTGATGCACTTGTCTATATTGAGAACCAGCCTGGTTGGCACGCGGGTGCAAGCGTTAGTGGTGTGGTCATCCTTGGCGTGCGTGAGAATGTAGTGGTTGTGCCGGAGCAGAGTGTAGTGCTCAGGCCGGCAGGCCAGGTGGTTTATGCTATCAATGGCGAGCAGGTTGAACAGCGTGTCGTGCGAACCGGATTAAATCAGGATGGAATGGTTGAAATCATTGATGGCGTACAGGCAGGTGAGCAGATTGTGCTGGATGGTGCAGCTTTTCTTACCGACGGCACCAAGGTCACTATACAAAGGGAAATACTGGAGCAAGCGAATTCATGACGCTGCCAGAGCTGTCGATCAAGCGCCATGTGCTGGCGTGGATGGTTTCAGGATTACTGGTATTGCTGGGTGTTATCAGTTATCAGCGAATTGGAATGGATCGCTGGCCATATATCGAATTTCCTGTCATTTCGGTAACTACGACACTGGCTGGAGCAAACCCTGATATTGTTGATGCCAGTATTACCGGCATTATTGAAACCGCCATTAATACCATTCCCGGTATTGAACATGTGCAATCCAGCTCTTCTCCGAGTGTCTCAACGACAACAATCACCTTCGTTCTGGATAAGAATATTGATGTTGCCTATAACGAGGTGCAGGCAAATATCAGCCAGATTCTGAAACGTTTGCCAGATGATACCGACCCGCCAATCGTACGCAAAATCGAAACTAACGCACAGCCTGTGATGTGGCTGTCGCTGCAGGGTGATCGGACTTTACAGCAACTTAATCTGTATGGATTCAATGTCATCAAGAAAAAACTGGAAACCATTGATGGTGTCGGTGAGGTTCGTCTGGGAGGGCGGCGAGATCGCACGATACGAATCAATGTTTTGCCCGAGCGTATGGCTACCTATAACCTGGCTGCCAGCGATGTCATCAATGCTTTTCGGCGCGAGCATATTCAGCTACCGGGTGGCTTCCTGACAGGTAAAAACACGGAGAGATTGATCAAGCTGGATTTAGAGTTTCATAATCTAAAAGATATGAGCAATCTGATCGTAGCTTACCGTGAAGGTGCTCCGATCAGATTGAAGGAAATTGCAGAGATTGCGGATGATCTGGCTGATTACCGCCAAGTGGCCCGATTCAATGGGCTACCCTCGCTAGGACTGGGAATTGTCAAGGTTTCAAATGCCAACACGGTTGCTATCATCGATGAAGTTGAGCGCCGGCTGGCAGAAGATATCAATCCGAGCTTGCCGCCCGGGATGCGTATCAGTATTTCTTCCAGTGATGCGATTTTTATCAAGGAGCTGGTATATGCACTGCAGGAACATCTAGTCGAAGGTACCTTGCTAGCTGCGCTGATCGTCTGGTTGTTTCTGCGTTCAGTGCGTTCAACGCTGATTATTGCGACTGCAATTCCGGTATCACTGATGGGTGCCATTGCTGTCATGTATTTCTCGGGTTTTACTTTTAACACCATGACGTTGCTGGCTTTGCTGTTGCTGATCGGGGTGGTGGTGGATGATGCCATCGTGGTGTTGGAGAATATTTTCCGGCATATGAGTCGCGATCAGGCAAGGCACGGTAAAGTGGATGTGGTGGCTGCCTCGATTAGAGGCAGTCACGAAGTGGTATTCGCTGTCATGGCAGCTACGCTGGCGCTGGTATGTATCTTTGCACCAGTAATCTTTATGGAAGGTATCATCGGCAAATTCTTCAAGTCATTTGCTGTGGTTGTTACCTTTGGTGTGCTGATTTCCCTGCTTGTTTCATTAACGCTGACACCTATGCTGTGTTCACGTTATTTGCGTGTCGATCGGAAACATGGTCGTCTCTATTATTGGCTGGATAACTGGTTTGATCGTATGGATCAGCGTTATGTTTTGCTGCTGACGTTTTCCATACAGCATCGTTGGAAAGTCATTGTGCTTACCATCATAATGGTATTGAGCAGTATTTTCTTCTTTGGGAAAGTAGATAAGGAATTTTCTCCAGAAACGGATGAAGGTGTATTTACAATAACGTTCAGAACGCCACTCGGTTCAAGTATTGACTATACCGATTCCCGCCTCAGGTTGATCGAGCGTGTGTTGGCAACGTATCCCTCAGAGGTTATCAGTTATTTTGGAATGATTGGGGCCGGGCAGGATGGCCAGGTGAATAAAGGGTTTGTCAATGTACGCTTGTATGATCGAAACGCCCGTAATATGAGCCAGAAGGTGTTGATGCGTGAACTGAGAGAACATTTCGATAAAATTCCTGGCGTCCGGGCGTTTCCTGCCCCGATTTCCATTGTGCGTGGCCAACGCTCAGAAAAATTACAATTTAATTTGACTGGCTCCAATCTGCAGGAAGTGGGGCGTCTGGCTAAGGAAATGCAGCTACGGTTGGGAAGAATTCCAGGGATGGGCAAGGTTGATCTTGATCTTGATCTTGATTTGCCGCAGCTGATCGTGAATATAGACCGGACACGTGCTGCCAGTCTCGGTATATCTGCAACCGATATTGCCACGGCAATCAATATGTTTACCGGTGGTGTTGACGTGGCCAGATTCAACGATGATCCCGGGGATGGGCAACGCTATGAGATCCGGATTAAAGGTAAGGAAGATCGGTTTAGCCAGTTGGACGATCTGAAAAAGATTTATCTGAGAAGTAACGGGAATGAGCTGGTAAGACTGGATGCGGTTGCTGAATTTCGGGATACCCTGGGTGCCGCGTTAATCGGGCGCTTTGATCTGCAATATGCGGCGATGTTCTATATCAACCCTATACTGCCGCTGGATAAAGCAACCGATGGTGTATTTCAGCAGGCTACTGAATTATTGCCACCGGGTTATACGGTAAAACTTACCGGGCAGGCGGAAGAATTGGCCAAGACGATGAAGAGTACCGTATTTATTTTTACGCTTGCACTGATTTTGCTTTACATGGTGCTGGCCAGTCAGTTCAATTCCTTTCTGCAGCCGCTTATCATTATGGTGGCACAGCCACTTGCCATTATTGGCGGTATTTTTGCCTTGTGGCTGACGGGCAATTCACTCAACATCTTTTCTATGATCGGGCTGGTGTTGCTGATCGGCCTGGTGGCAAAAAATTCCATCCTGTTGATTGATCTAACTAATCAACTGCGTGAACAGGGCAAGTCTATTGATGCAGCTCTTAAGGAGGCCTGTCCGATCCGGCTGCGGCCAGTGCTGATGACCTCGTTGACTGTCATCCTCGCACTGCTGCCGGCAGCGATGGGGCTGGGGGCCGGTGCTGAAACCAATCGCCCGCTTGCTGTTGCAGTTATCGGGGGCATGGTTTCCTCAACACTGCTTACATTAGTGGTGGTGCCGGCCGTTTATTCCCTGGTGATGCAGACAGTGGATAAATTGCATCTCTCCCGGCGTGCCTCCACTGAATGAGTTGAGGTTAAGGTTGCTTTTCCAGAATGCGGTAACCCCAGGCAGGCAGGTCAACAAAAAGCTGAGTAATATTTTCTATCCGAACTGGTAACGATTCACTCGGATTCATCAGATCATGCCAGCTCCCGGTACTTTCTTTTGGTTGTAAATCAGCAAACTCCACTAGACATTGGCCCGGATGGGGTGCGTAGTTGACGATGATTAGCAGAGAGTCACTGTTTTCTCCCTGCCAGCGGTATGCGATGAAATTATTCCAAGTCCCATTCTCTTTCTGGGCCGGCAAGCATTCCAGCAATACCCAGTTTCCCTGTCGTAACACCGGATTTTTCAGAATCTGCAGTAGCTGTTGATAAAAGTGACTGAGTCTGGAGTCTGTCGGCTCAACCGGACTTCTGCATAAGTGAATCGGGATATGTACCCGCTTGCCTTCCAGTTGTCCAGCCTGAAAAAAACGCATCCCTGGTGCCAGATAATTGATCATGGCTGCTGCTTCATGCACAGTCGGTGGAAAAACAGTTGCCGCGCGCTGCTCATCGTGATTCTCCAAGAACCGGGCGAGTTTGCGCTGATAAGTGATATCTGCTGTGAGATGGTCGTGCACAGGTTTGGGAACTTGGCTAAGTAGCCGATCATATAATCGTTTGTCGTAAGTGTAATCAAATCCTTGCTGCTGCAGCATCCATTCCAGATCCCAGTACACTTCAGCCAGAAAAAGGAAACCCGGAAATTGTTTGCGGACTGCCTGAATGGTGGCAGGCCAGAAGGAGGTAATAGAGCGCTGCCAAGTACGTTCAAAAATTTGCGGTAACAACAGCATGGCCATATCACAACGTACGCCGTCGCACAGCTTGGCAATGTTTAGCAGTTCTACTTGCATCGCCTGTTGTACGGCAGGATTGCTGTAATCCAGTTGTAGGGTATCTGGCCAGCCATCAAAGTAAGGGTCACGGCCATAGGCAAAAATTCGCTGATCTTTGCCAGATGAATTCGATACAAGTGCAACATAGTTTTGTGGATTGCGCTGTAAATCCTCCCGTGTCCCGTTGATATAGAACTCGGGGTGTGTCTGCATCCAGGGATGATCCAGTGCGGTGTGATTAGGAACGAAATCGAGCATGAGGCGCAATCCGCGTTCATTGAGTTTGTGGCGCAGGTGCTGTAGCGCCTTGTTTCCTCCCAGTCTGTCGGCCACCTGATAACGGGTAATGGCAAAGCAGGAACCGCAAATATCTGTCTCGGATAGATCCGGTAAGCAGGTGGCCTTAAAGCTTTTCTGCCAACCAGGCTGTGTACGTGAAACACGCTGGCCAGCTTTTCCGGTTTCCCATACGCCAAGCAGCCATACCCAGTCAAACCCCAGTTCAGCTAACCGATCCCATTCACTATCAGGCCAATCATTCAGTGGGGGAGGTGAGATAGCAGCGCGTGAAAGCTCGTACTGTTTGATGCGGGCGTTGAGCTGATACAGCAGGGGATAGGAAGGGACGGTCATAGAATATTTCTAATTTTCATCAATTTTCGGGAGAGCCAGTAGCATACCGATCAATAGTTTGCCCTTCGGCTGCAACGATAAATTACCAAGCATTCATTATGCATAATTCTTGAAAAGAATCTAACTATGTGTCTGGAAATATTTGAGCACTATATTTCTTTACTGATGCTTGTGCCCGGCCTTAGCCAATAATTTATCCAGTACAGAAACGGGCAAGATGCGCTTGAGAAGGCCAAACATGTGGGTCGGAAAGGTAACGTAATAGCGGGCATCAGGGGTACGTGATTCAAGTATACAGATCACCTTTTTCAATACGGCTTCTGGAGGCAGAGTGAAAGGGACAGTGGGTCCCTGCTTGTTCAGCCGGTCCTGAACAATGAGGTATTTCTCGCGGTGAATACTGTGCTCGATATCGATGTAGCGTTCAAACGCCTTCATTGCGTTGGCACGGAATTTCGTGGCAATTGGCCCTGGTTCGATCAGGCTGACAAAAATATTGCTCCCTCTCAGTTCCAGCCGTAAGGTATCGCTCCAGCCTTCGACTGCAAATTTGGAGGCGTTGTACGCGCCACGGAACGGCATGGCAGCAAAGCCAAGTATGGAGCTGTTTTGTATGATACGACCCTGTTCCTGCTTGCGCATGACGGGCAAGATCAGATTGGTCAGCTCCACCCAACCAAAAAAATTGGTTTCAAATTGGGCGCGCATGGCTTCCCGACTGAGATCTTCAACCGCCCCAGGCAGGCCATATGCACCATTGTTAAATAATGCATACAATTGGCCATTGCTGCGATTCAGGGTTTCTTCAACTGCGCGTTGAATTGAGCTGGAATCGTTCAGATCAAGTTGGAAACTTTCTAATCCCTCAGCAAGCAACATGTCCACACTTTCCTGCCTGCGGGCGGTGGCAAAAACACGGTAACCGCGCGTCTGCAATTCATGCGCAACGCAATAGCCAATGCCGCTGGAGCAACCGGTAATCAATATGGATTTTTTCATAAGCTGGATTTGAGCGATATTAAAATAAAAGAGGGAGTATGAGCAGCATCTGGGTGATGATCAATTTACGCTGCGGGTTGTCCGAAGTTCCCTAAAGTTCATTCTGAATACGCTTATACCCTTGTACAAGGGTATTTTGTTGGTTCTGGCGACATCCTCAGAAAATTTTGATGCTTGGGGGGTTACTTTTTTGATGGAAGCCAGGTCGGTTTTTGGCCTGATGCGTTGTGTGGAAGGAACATAAAAGCCTGGTGGCAGATCGCAGCTATCAACGACTGAATTGTGGCGAACGACACATCCTTCACCGATTGTGCAGTTGAACAGTACACTGTTAAATCCAATGAACACTCCGGGGCCGACAGTACAAGGCCCGTGTACAATTGCCCGGTGGGCGATTGAGGTGCGCTCCCTGATAGTAACTGCTGCACCCAATTTGGAGTGAATGACTACGCCATCCTGAATATTGGAATGCACACCTATTGTAATGGGTTCCATATTTCCGGCTTCATCCACCTCATCCGCCCGAATGACAACGTATGGCCCGATAAACGCATTTTCGTGTACGACAACACGTCCACAGAGAATGGCAGTGGGATCAACAAAAGCACTTTCGTGGACGATCGGCTGATCACCCGTGGGGTTTTTTCTAATCATGATAATTTCTGAGTAGCATTATAAATAGCGATGGATATCTATGACTATGGTATAAAAACGATTGATGGGCAGAATAAACTGCTCAGCGATTATAAGGGTAAAGTCTTGCTGATAGTGAACACGGCCAGTAAATGTGGTTTTACACCTCAGTATCAGAGTTTGGAAGCGTTATATCGACGATACAAGGATCAGGGGCTGGTTGTACTTGCTTTTCCCTGTAACCAATTTGGCCGCCAGGAACCGGGTAATGAACGTGAAATTCAGGAATTTTGCTCATCCGGTTACAACATCAGCTTTCCTTTATTTGCAAAGATTGAGGTGAATGGTACCAATACCCATCCGCTCTACCAATATCTGAAGAATGAAAAACCTGGTGTGCTGGGTTCCAAGGGTATCAAATGGAATTTCACCAAGTTTCTGGTAGATAGAACCGGGAAAGTGGTTAAACGTTATGCGCCAGTTGATAAGCCGGAATCTCTGGTTGGAGATATCGAACAGTTGCTCTAATTTTATTGAATGTTTGTCGTGTATGAATCTGGTTTCATCTCTTGATATTGATTTTTCAGCTCCCTCTGCTGAAGTGGCGCGTTCCCTGATAGGCGTGACGCTTATGCTGAATGGTGTAGGTGGTCGGATTGTGGAGGTGGAGGCTTATGATCATGAGGATCCTGCCTCACATTGTTTTGGTGGAATAACGCCGCGCAATCAGGTGATGTTCGGGCCACCGTGCCATGCGTATGTCTATCGCTCTTACGGCATACATTGGTGCTTCAATATTGTGTGCTGTCCGCCAGGCCATGGTGCCGGGGTGCTGATCCGCGCACTGGAGCCGCTGGCAGGAGGATTGGATGTTATGCGGAAACGACGCGGGCTGGATAATGTACGTTTGCTCTGCGCAGGTCCCGGGCGGCTTTGTCAGGCGCTCGGAATTACTATGGCGCATAGTGGCATGCCGGTTGATATTCCTCCGTTTCAGCTTCTGCCGGCCACAACTCCAGTAACAGTTATTACCGGGCCGCGTATTGGTATCTCCAGGGCAAAAGAAATACCCTGGCGTTTTGGGTTGGCTGGGTCGCGCTTTCTAAGTCGTCCATTTCGCTGAATTTCTGCAGAAGCGAGTAAGTCGAGTCCTTGTCAGTAAGGGCTGATGTGGTTTGTGATAACCCGGAAGCTGGAAGTGTGTTTCTGAAATTATTGGCTTGATTTTTATACTTAATAGCGCTGCTGGAGAAAATAAAGTAGATATTCTTTATTTCCTCCAAGGCTTGTCGGCGTGGTTTGCTTTAGGTTTTTTCTACAATGTGGCGCAAAAGATCAGTTGAAGTAAGGATACCCCACGGCTGGTTCCCTTCTACTCTGACAATAAGACTGTTGATTTTGTTATCCAGCATTGTCCGGATAGCGGTATTAATTTCGGCGGAAGGTTCGATTACGATGGGTGCATCACTCATGAGATCCTTGACAAGATGTTCGGCTTTAACATCATTTGAGTCATGTCTGGCCATTGATAGATCTCTGTCACTCAATACGCCAACCAGTTTTCCACCATCCAGTACGGGGAGATGATGGCAGGCACATTCTTTCATTATCTCCAGGGCTTTTTCCACTGAAATATCGAAGCCTATGGTTTGAGGCATAGGCGTCATCAGATCACGAACTTGTGTCATTTTCTGCCTCGTAATATCTCAATCAGAACATCCAGTGCATCAGTTACTGTGAATATACCCTGCAGATCTCCCTTTTCATCTGCCACCAGAACGCTGCCGATTTTTTTCTCTGACATTTCCAGAATCACATCCTCGATGGAGGTGTTGCCCTGAAAAGTCACGGGATCGGGCGTCATTAGATCATCTGCTCGGACCAGGAACTTTTCACGGGCACTCAATGCCGAAACGATTCTGAGATCCCGATCGCTGACGATGCCCGTGATTTTTCCATTCGACATGATGGGAATGTGGCGCACCTTGAGATTCTTGACGATATCCAGTAACTCCTCAATTGAGCTATCCTCGCGCGCGGTGACCGGATAGGGGGTGGTAAATTCCTGAATCGGCAGTTCCAGTTTTGTACTCATAAGCATCTCCATATGCGTAAACTGGTCTGAGTTATACCAGATCACTAAGTATTAGGGAATCTTGTCCGAGAGAAATAGCAATCAGTTTCTTCGGCTGTTTATTTTCTCGGTAGGGCTTTCTTCATTCGTTGCGCAGGTTTGGGTTTGCGTTTTGGTTTAAAGCCAGACTTGGATATGCTCAAAGCCGTGGTCTCGACGTTTTTTTTATCCGGGTTGATCCGGTATATAATCAAAATCTTACCGATCTGCTTGATAGGTGCGGCATTTAGAGAAAGGCAAATTTTCTCCAGCAAAGAAGTTCTCTGGTCCCGGTCGCCTTCAAGCACTTTAATCTTGATAAGCTCATGCTTCAAAAGACTCCGATCGAGCTCACTAATAATACTTTCTGCCAGGCCATCCTTGCCAATCGTTACTACCGGATTCAGGTGGTGCGCACTGGCCGTAAGCTGCCGGCGCAGAGCCATATCAAGTTCAAGCATTACAACCTTCCTAAAAACACTGGATTTTACCTGATGAAATCTGCCAGAACCAGCAGAGCCTGGATAAAAGCGCATATCAACGATAACTTTGTCCGCAAGGCTAACCACGAAGGTTATCGTTCGCGTGCGGCCTACAAATTACAGGAAATCGCCGAGCGCGATGCACTTTTTTCACCGGGAATGACGGTTGTTGATCTGGGAGCGTCGCCTGGCAGCTGGTCACAAGTGGCACTCGAATCTGTCGGGCCGACCGGAAAGGTTTTTGCGCTGGATATGCTGGATATGCAATCCTTACCTGGTGCGACATTCATTCAAGGCGATTTTCGTGAAAATGGTGTTCTGGCCGCATTGGAGAAAGTTCTGGATGGGAAACGGGCAGATCTTGTAATTTCCGATATGTCACCCAATCTTACCGGTATTCGTGTCAGTGATCAGGCTCACGGCATGTATCTGGCAGAACTTGCTTTGATGTTCTGTCGCGAACATTTGAACCCCGGTGAAAACTTTCTTGTCAAAGTATTTCAGGGGAGTGACTTTGAGGCATTCCGACAATTAATGCAGGCTGATTTTGCAAAAGTCGTCATCAGGAAACCAAAGGCTTCGCGAGATCGAAGTAAAGAGTTATATTTGCTGGGACTGGAAAAAATAATCTGATAGACTGCGGTAACAGTCCTGTAACAGATACAGATAAACCGCAGCGTTTCAAAAATTCGGTTTCGTCGAGAAGCAAAATTGAGGAGCTAATATGAATAATTTGATTAAGAACATGGCTATCTGGCTGGTGATTGCATTGGTATTGATGACAGTCTTCAATCAGTTCTCCACCCGACAGCCATCACAGCCTCCCATGGAATATTCACAATTTATCAGTGAAATGCACCAAGGCAGGATTGCCAAGGTAGTAATCGACGGTCGTACCTTGAGAGGTGCAAAAACAGATGGCCGCTCGTTTATTGTCCATTCACCTTCCGATCCGTGGCTGGTAAGTGATCTTCTAAAGGCTGGAGTGGCTGTGGAAGCTAAGCCGGAAGAAGAACCTTCCATGCTGATGAGCATCCTTGTGTCATGGTTCCCGATGTTGCTGTTAATTGCTGTCTGGATCTTTTTCATGCGCCAGATGCAAGGGGGCGGTCGTAGCGGCGGTGCTTTCTCATTCGGGAAAAGTAAAGCCAGGATGCTTGATCATAAGAGTAACAACGTGACTTTTGCGGATGTGGCTGGTTGTGAAGAAGCCAAAGAAGAAGTTGCCGAGTTGGTCGAGTTTTTGAGGGATCCTTCCCGATTCCAGAAACTAGGTGGTCGTATTCCTCGCGGTGTACTAATGTGTGGTAATCCGGGAACAGGTAAAACGCTGCTTGCCCGCGCCATTGCCGGTGAAGCAAAAGTACCATTTTTCAGTATTTCCGGTTCGGATTTCGTCGAAATGTTTGTCGGTGTCGGTGCCTCCAGAGTGAGAGATATGTTTGAGCAGGCGAAAAAACATGCACCTTGCATTATCTTCATTGACGAGATTGATGCGGTCGGCCGTCAGCGTGGCGCAGGTCTGGGAGGTGGAAATGATGAGCGCGAACAGACGTTGAACCAATTGCTGGTTGAAATGGATGGCTTTGAAGGCAATATGGGTGTAATTGTTATTGCTGCCACCAACCGCCCGGATGTATTGGATCCTGCTTTGCTGCGTCCAGGTCGATTCGATAGACAGGTTGTTGTCCCGCTGCCGGATATTCGTGGTCGGGAACAGATTTTGCTGGTACATATGCGCAAAGTTCCTATATCCCCTGATGTGAAAGCCAGTATCTTGGCAAGGGGTACACCTGGTATGTCAGGAGCTGATTTGGCCAATCTGGTCAATGAGGCCGCCTTGTTTGCTGCACGATCCAACAAACGTCTGGTTGATATGGATGACTTTGAACGTGCAAAAGACAAGATTCTGATGGGTGCAGAACGTCGTTCCGTTGTTATGCCCGAAAATGAGCGGCGCAATACTGCTTATCATGAATCGGGGCATGCGGTAGTGGCTTATTTGCTGCCTAAAACCGATCCGGTTCACAAGGTTTCAATTATCCCGCGCGGACGTGCACTAGGTGTAACTATGCAGCTTCCTGCTGAAGATCGTTACAGTATGGATCGCGATCAGATTTTGCAGACGATTGCTGTCATGTTTGGCGGCCGTATTGCAGAGGAAGTGTTCATGAACCAGATGACAACCGGCGCATCTAATGACTTTGAACGGGCAACAGATACCGCCCGCAAGATGGTGACGCAATGGGGTATGTCCGATACGCTGGGACCTATGGTGTATGGTGAAAACGAGGGAGAGGTGTTCCTTGGGCGTTCAGTTACTACGCACAGGAATCTGAGTGAAGCAACCATGAAAATGGTCGATGCCGAGATTCGTCGGATCGTTGATGAGCAATATGCACTTGCGCGCAAGATCATCGAGGAGAATAAGGATAAAATCGAGGCGATGACACAAGCATTGCTTGAATGGGAGACGATAGACAGCGACCAGATTAAAGATATTATGGAAGGTCGCCCACCGCGTCCGCCGCAATCACCTTCTTCTTCTCCACGGCAGGATAAAGGTTCAACCAGCACAAGCGGCGAGGTAAAACAACCCGAAAGTGAGCCTGCAACAACAGAAGAAGCACCTGCTCAAAAAGTAGAAGCCTAGAAAAACTGTAGCATTCTTAATTAATGGCCTGTACGGGAAATAAAACGTACAGGCCATTTTTTCTTATCCAAGTGAATAAACTGCAAAGGATTCTTCAAGAAAACCGTCCGCTGATCATGGGGGTGATCAATGTCACGCCCGATTCTTTTTCTGATGGCGGCTGTTTTGATACAACTGGGAAAGCGATTGAACAAGTGAATCGCCTGGCTCAGGAAGGTGCAGATATCCTTGATATCGGGGGTGAATCTACCCGTCCTGGGAGTCGATCTGTTGAATCGGATGAAGAACTGTCACGAGTCATGCCCGTCATAGAATTTGCGCTGAATATGAATATTCCAGTTTCGGTTGATACTTCCAAACCGGAAGTGATGCAAGCCGCTATTAATGCCGGGGTTGTTCTTATCAATGATACCAATGCGCTGCAAGCTCCTGGTGCACTGGAAGTTGTTGCGGACAGCTCTGTGATGGCTTGTCTCATGCATATGCAAGGACGGCCGGAGACAATGCAGCTTGATCCGCAGTATTCGGATGTGGTTGCCGAGGTCATGGCTTTTCTGAAACAACATGTTGCATTGGCAGTATCAGCCGGGATTGCGCGTGAGCGAATCATTATTGATCCCGGTTTTGGCTTTGGTAAAACACTGGAGCACAATCTCGCCTTGTTACACCATCTGAATCAATTCATTGCTATGGATCTACCTGTTATGGCCGGCATTTCACGTAAATCAATGCTGGGAATGATTACGGGCAGTCCAGTTGATAATCGTGTGTATGCCAGTGTGGCAGCCGCTCTTCTGGCAGTGGGACAAGGTGCCAGAATTGTACGGGTGCATGATGTCAAGGCGACCCGTGATGCATTTTCAGTGTTTGCGGCAATGGATCGTATTCATCCGGGTTTTCTGATATACCCGTCACCCGGCCAATAGTTGGTTGTACGGTAATCAGTAACAAGGCCCATATAATATAAATATGACGATTGAGTAGCTGGTTGCTGTTGATCTATCAGACGCTCGCGTCTGTGGGATGCTGATTGTGATATTGTGAATCCGGTTAAATGCTTTGATTTGGAATTCAACAGGGAAGCGACACTGATATGAAGAAAAAATATTTTGGTACAGATGGCATTCGTGGAAAGGTAGGGGAATTTCCGATCACGCCCGAATTCTTCCTGCGTCTGGGGTATGCTGTTGGCAAAGTATTGCTGGCGTCCGATTGGAAACTGGCTGCAGATAAACGACCAACCATCTTGATTGGAAAAGATACACGCATATCCGGATACATGCTGGAATCTGCGCTGGAGGCCGGTTTTTCAGCGGCAGGGGTAGATGTTCTGCTATCCGGGCCATTACCAACCCCTGCTGTGGCCTACCTTGTGCGAGCGCTGCGCATTCAGGCTGGAGCAGTTATTTCTGCCTCACATAATCCGTTTTATGATAACGGCATTAAATTTTTCTCTTCTGAAGGCTCAAAACTACCTGATAGTATGGAACTTCAAATCGAAGCTGAACTGGATTTTCCTATAGAAACAGCACCTTCTATCAAATTAGGTAGAGTACAACGTCTCAAGGATGAAGAAGGCCGATATATCGAATTTTGTAAAAGTACTTTTCCTAATCAGCTTGATTTACGAGGCTGGAAAATCGTGGTTGATTGTGCCAATGGTGCAGATTACCAGGTCGCCGGGCATGTGATGCATGAACTGGGCGCTGATGTTGTAACTATTCATGCAAATCCGGACGGATTCAACATTAATCATGAATGTGGTGCAACCCATATCATGACGCTGCAAGGTGCAGTTTTGCAACACGGTGCAGATTTTGGTATTGCTGTAGATGGCGATGGCGACCGGGTGCTGATGGTGAGTGGAGAAGGGGTAGTATACGATGGTGACAGTCTGGCCTACATTATCGCTAAACATCGACAACAGCGTGGTGTACTACAAGGTGGAGTAGTTGGGACACTCATGACCAATCTGGCTGTTGAGCAAGCTTTTGAGCGGATTGGGATTCCATTTGCCCGGGCAAATGTCGGAGATCGTTATGTGTCTGAATTGCTGCAACAAAATGACTGGTACTTGGGTGCCGAGAATTCCGGCCATATTATTTGCCGTGATAAACATACGACAGGTGACGGAATTATTTCAGCCCTCCAGGTTTTGTACGCATTACGTGACACGGGTTTGATGTTTGCCGACTTGATGCATGATGTTACTTTCTTTCCCCAACGGTTAATCAATGTAAAGATTTCTAGAGATTTTGATTTTCAGAACGATCAAGCAGTAGAGATATGCAAAAATGAGGCGGAACAGGCATTGGGAAATGATGGGCGTATTTTGCTGCGTGCTTCTGGAACTGAACCGTTAATCAGGGTGATGGTGGAAGGAAAAGACCCTCAACAGATTGAATACTGGGCTGAGAAAATTGCTGGAACAATTCAGCAACAGGCTGTTGCTTCAACTGTTGGGCACTGAGCTTATCATCACAAGGCTGTAATATATCTCGTTTATCTTTGGTGAATACTTGAAGTTAGAGTTGTAGGGTATACAGGTCAGATATCTTTTCTTTAATTCTTGAATATCAGGATGACTATCATGCAACAGTTTTTATCAAAATCCAGTAGTAGAGCCAGATTTTTAATTACAGCCTTTATCCTTTTGAGTGGAATCAGTGGGTATATTCAAGCCAGGTCGCTTATTAAGATAGATGGATCGAGTACTGTTTTCC
Source organism: Nitrosomonas sp. TNE100 (assembly GCF_055387135.1). Taxonomy (NCBI): domain Bacteria; kingdom Pseudomonadati; phylum Pseudomonadota; class Betaproteobacteria; order Nitrosomonadales; family Nitrosomonadaceae; genus Nitrosomonas; species Nitrosomonas sp. TNE100. The sequence continues at coordinate 917,582 of NZ_AP040997.1, forward strand.
CGATTACAGAAGCTGTTTCTGAGGATTTTCAAACTGCTAAAAAAGGGGCCACTATGGTTACCGCTGGTATCTCCGGTACGGGCGGGGGATTCAAAAAATTCTGCAGAGGGGAAATTGATATTGTGAATGCATCTCGCCCGATCCTGTCTTCTGAAATGGAGCAATGTAGGCGGAATGGTGTGCAGTACATCGAGATGCCAATTGCTTTTGATGCATTGACGGTGGCGGTCAACCCCAGGAACAATTGGATTAAATCCATAACAATCGCCGAGTTAAAAAAAATGTGGGAGCCTGCAGCGCAAGAAAAGATACTTAACTGGAATCAAATCAACCCGGCCTGGCCTGATGCCAGAATCAAACTTTTCGGCGCAGGAGCTGATTCAGGTACATTCGACTATTTCACCGAAGCCGTGGTCGGTAAGGCAAAATCCAGTCGTGGAGATTTTACTGCCTCGGAAGATGATAATGTACTCGTTCAGGGTGTGGCGAGCGATTTAAATGCATTAGGTTTCTTTGGCTTTGCCTACTACATCGAAAATCAGAAGAAACTGAAAGCTGTGGCGATTGATCATGGTGCTGGCGGTGTTCTACCTTCCATGCTTACCGTACAAAATGGAAGTTACCAGCCATTATCGCGTCCTCTCTTTATTTATGTAAATGCAAAATCAGCAAACAAACCGGAAATAAAGGAATTTGTTATCTTTTACATGCAACACGCACAGCAATTGATTGAGGAAGTAAGATATTTCCCGCTAAAAAAGGAATTCTACGATTTCAATATCAAACATCTCCAGAACAAGACACTCGGCACAGTATTCGGTGGGGAAGCTGGCATGAGTATGACCATTGAGGAACTGTATAAGCGGGAAAGAGTTCAATAACCGGTACATCCATGGCCTGAGTTCTGATCGTGGGCAAGAGATAACACATATCAGCAGTAACAGAAGTACAGATACTGAACCGGATATGTAATTCCGGAATAAGAGGTTATTACATCGTTCTGATTAACCTTTAACAGGCCAGACGGCTCCTTGTTTATTAAGCCCTATTTTGTCTGTATGGATTACTTTCCAGTTTTTCTCAACATTAAACAGCGAAATTGTCTGATTGTTGGCGGAGGAAGTGTTGCAGCCCGTAAGGCGAAGTTGCTACTGCGAGCAGGGGCGCATATCCATGTCGTTTCCCCCACAATTAATGCGGAATTTACTGGTTTGTTGCAGCAATTCTCTTCAATCTCGCATAACGCTGAAACCTTCCGCCCGGATCACTTGCAGGGTAGGGTGCTGGTTATTGCCGCTACGCATGATCGAGCAACCAACCAGGCTGTCTCGGTTGCAGCCCGGAAAGCAGGTATTCCAGTAAACGTTGTCGATAATCCGGATTTATGCACCTTTATCATGCCTTCCATTTTGGATCGCTCTCCGATTATCGTTGCGGTATCAAGCGGTGGCAGTTCTCCAGTACTGGCAAGGCTGTTGCGTGCACGACTGGAAGCATTAATCCCCGCTGCTTATGGTCGACTGGCGACTTATGCTGCGCAGTTTCGCGGGCAAGTCAGGCAGCATTTTTCTCGTCAGGAAAATCGTCGCTTCTTTTGGGAAAAAATGCTTCAAGGGCCGTTTGCAGAAATGGTATTTGCCGGCAAGGATCAGGCTGCCCAGGATTATTTATTAGAAACCTTGAATAATAGTGTGGATCAACCTCCGATCGGGGAAGTTTATCTGGTGGGAGCAGGCCCGGGAGACCCGGATCTGTTGACTTTCCGCGCTATGCGCCTGATGCAGCAGGCAGACGTGGTGATTTATGATCGGCTGGTTGCTCCGGCCATTTTGGATATGGTCAGACAGGATGCTGACCGTATCTATGCCGGTAAGGAGCGTAATCGACATACTTTGCCGCAGACATCAATCAATAACCTGTTGATCAAGCTGGCGCAAGAAGGTAAACGTGTGCTGCGGTTGAAAGGTGGCGATCCTTTTATTTTTGGACGAGGGGGCGAGGAAATCGAAACTTTGTCACAACATCAGATCCCATTCCAGGTTGTTCCCGGAATTACAGCCGCATCCGGTGTAGCTAGTTATGCAGGTATCCCTTTGACCCACCGGGATTACGCGCATTCCTGCGTTTTTGTAACCGGACATCTGAAAGACAACACTGTACAGCTTGACTGGTCAGCGCTGGCGCGTCCTAACCAGACGATTGTCGTCTACATGGGATTGCTGGGCGTCTCCGAGTTATGCCGACAGTTGATTGCTCATGGTCTGCCAAAAACGACACCAGCTGCTATTATTCAGCAGGGTACAACCCCCAATCAGTGTGTTCTCACCGGCACACTTGCAACGTTGCCGACAATCATTCAGGAAAATCCATTGAAGCCGCCAACACTCATTATTGTGGGAGAAGTGGTCAAGCTTCGTCAGAGACTTGCCTGGTTCAATTCGACTTCAGAATCTTTGGGAAACACACCTGGCTACTCGAAACACCCTTAGCCTCAAACCTCAGCTGATTTGGTGACGGGCGTTATCTTAACGGCGGATCAAATAACGAATAGTGGGACCATCCTGCTGAATCTCCAGAACCTCGTAGCCATGATTTCTGGCATCAATCGGGATGTTGTTAATTGACTGCGGGCAATCGGAAATCACCTCCAGAATCTGCCCCGGCCGCAACTGGGGCATAGCTTCCAACGTTGCTACAGCAGGATAGGGGCAGGGTTCTCCTATCATATCGAGACGAAAATCAGGGATGATGGTAGTTGATTTCATGGGAAGCGCTTATGTTCAGGCTGTTTGCGAAGCTTGTCGGGCTTTCCGGGCAAAGAAATATTTTTCCCAGTACAGCACCAGTGCCAGAAATACACCCAGCATAATGTAGGTGGCCAGTAGACCGCCTTGCGGTCCGAATGTTTTAAGGAGATTGATCTTGTCAAAATTTACGACAAGGAGGGGTGCCAGATCATCCCACACCAGTGCCAGCAGTGTGGAACCGATGATGTTACCTAATCCCACCAGCCAGAAATGCACCTGTCCTTCCACAGCGCGATACATCCAGCCTGTTTCGCAACCACCTGCCAGCACGATGCCAAAGCCGAACAACAATCCACCAATGACTGCATTTGGCCCGGCCCAGAATATTTTAGAATCCATTCCCAGTTGTACGTAGCTGTAAACACCAATTGTGCCTACTGCCATACCCGCGATAATCGCTTTAGCCATTTGTGTACGACCAGTAATCCACAGATCACGAAACGCTGAAGTGAAACACACCTGCGCACGTTCAATAATGAGGCCAAAAGCCAGGCCAAACAAGGCAGCATAACCCAGCTTGGGTTCATCCAGCGCCTTGGAAGCCGCCCACAGCACAAAAGCGATAAACAATAGCATGCCGATGCAAAAGTGTTGCCGTTCCCGGGTTGCATGCTGATTAAGCGGTTGCGCTGCCGACACTTTTTGCAGCTGTACCGGGATGCGAAATACCGGTAACAGGCTGACCTTGGCGCCCGCCAGCGAGCCGATTGCGGTAGCAATAGCAAAAAACCAGGCATGCAAAGAAAACTGTGGAATACCGGTAAAAAACGCCGCCAGATTACATCCCATAGCCAGGCGCGCTCCAAAGCCGGCAATAATGCCCCCCACAATGGCCTGGAACACACGAATGCGGTGCTGTGGTAAACGCAACTTGACGTTATTGGCCCATAATGCTGCCGAGAAACACCCTGCAAACATACCGAGGATCATCACTCCATCAATACGTGTCAGCGGTGAGCCCTGCAGACCGATGACCTGAAAATAACCCCAGTGGGAAACATCCAGGCCCAGCCATTGCAGGATATGACCGCCCCAGCGGGTGAATTCACCTGTTACGGCCCAGAAAGTGCCGGTAACGCCGAAGTAAAAGGCAGAGAGAATACCGGCTGCAATCACTGCAGGTACAGGTAACCAAAAACGTACCAGATACTGATATTTGAAGTTGTACCAACTCATTTTCTATTCTTTTGCCCCATGGATACGCGTGGTACATTTTATAGTTTATAACTTTTACATGTATTTTACTTTTGGATGTAGTGATTAAGGAGTCTTTGTACCGATAACCATCATTGATCCAAAAATTATGATTTCTTTAATGTTTCCTAAAATTTTATCAATTTCAGGCAAAACACAGCTTTTTTTCCAGCCATTTTCTGCTTCAAAACGCACTACTGGATATGGCTTTGCTCATGGTTTCAAACAAGCTATATAGCTGCTCAATACCCGTATCTTGCCCTGGTAACCCTGTGCCAGTATCTCCTGATAACATTACCGCTGTAAATCCAGTCAGGATGTGCGGCCTGGATGCGCTGCTGAATATAGGCTTTAAACGGGTCGAGTTTGCTGTAACGCGGCATCACTTGATCGTCGAGATATTTTTTAACCGTATTGCGTGATATACCAGTTTGCTTTAATCCTCTTTCCCTGTTTCTTTAATACCCTAATGGTCATTGCTCTCTCCCGTGTTAACAATAGAATAGCAGCCACTTCGTAGAAAAATGACCAACTTAATTCAGGGGGGCAAAATTACATTGCAGTTGCCAGTAGTAAGGCATACCACCTGGGCTTGCCACTGCCGGACAGACTCACACTGGCTGCTCACGACTGGCAGCTGGCCCTGCCGAGCGACGCGCTTGCCCGTTTACCCTTAACCTAGTATGGTGATACTTGTGTGGAGGCGGCCAAATCCTCCGCAGGATGCGGCGTACTTCTAGGATCGCTGCGACGTTTTCCTGCACGCTTGTGGCCTGAGATGATGATTTTTTCAGATACAGCGTCCGGCAGGTGCGCGCTGCGATACGGTACCAGGCCGGCGTCGGAATCGGCCAGCGGCCCGTCGGCATTGGTGCGGGCAATGATGGAATGGTAACGTACCTCGGGTGAGATCGGCAGTTTTGTGGCAGCCTGAACAAAGGGATCGTCCTGATTGAGATGGTCAATGCTGTTCAGGGTTCCTTGCAGATAGCCATCCTGAGCCTGCCCTGTGGCCTGAACTGAAGGGACCACGGCGTCGGTCACGGCTTCCAGCGCCGTCAATGGCAACCGAAACAAGCCGGACAGCCAGCGCACAGGTTGGTAGCCAGTGATTGCAGTGCCCCGGTGCAGGGTCGCGATAAAAATGGCACGCTCAATACCGGCAAGGGATTCGAAGTGCAACATGGGATCCAGCAGCGTGCGCTCGGGGTCGTTCTGGTTCGGGTCGGTTCTTGCATCGGCCATGGCCCAGTCGTGCAGTTGATTGTCAGCCGATGAGACCAGCAGGCGAGCAATCATTCCCCCCATGCTATGGCCGATGACCACCATGTTTTTCGAGGCGGGCACAGTGCCGTCCGGATCAAAGTGATCATGGGACTGAATCAGCAACTGGCGAATGGCTGCATGATGATGCGGCGTTGCGGATGCAGCACGGCCACCAGCTCTGCGCCGAATCCGGCGCGGCGATGCATGCTGCGCACGCTCTGGAAATCCAACTGTGCCGCCGGCAGCAATTTTTGCGGCGCGGTCACGCTGGTAGACAAGCGTGCCTGCAGGCGAACGCGCACGTGCCAATTGTCCCTGCTCATGGTGGTGCTGGCCTGGCGTGTGTTCGGTGAAAAAGAGGTATGCCCAGGCGTGGCGCGCTGTCTCCAGCCAGGGTTGCAGGCCTGCTGCAGCCAGAGTTCGGCCAATGCGGAACCTGTCTTCATTCGACAAGCCGGGTGCCGCAGCCAGCGCCGGAATGGCAGGTACTTGAGGATGGCGTGGCGCACGGCTGCGGGTCTAGGCCGCTCATGCTGAGGGTCTGCATAGTCGACGCGCTGAGGATCCTGCTGCTGAGAATGTCGGCACGCTTGGCGCGCCACATGTTGTTGCAGCTTGACCGCATTGATGTGCACCGCCGGCTGCAGCTCGCTGCGTATCGCACAGCCGGACAAATTTCAAAGAATTACCAACATCAGCAGCGAGTCAATCGTATGCATCATGATCCCAGATTCAGCGATCGACCGCTGCTTTGTGTTCATGTCCTGCTGCCTCGTTGATATAAAAGCGTTCGAGGGTAATGAGGATTTCCTCGGCTTCGTCCGCGCAAGTGAACAAGTCGAGATCGGATGGACAGACATAGATTCGTCGAGCAGAGGATCGAAATCAATCACGCAACGCCAGAACGCGCGACCCACCAGCACCAGCGGAATCCGCTGCATCTTGCCGGTCTGAATCAGGATCAGCACCTCGAACAGCTCATCGAGCGTTCCATAGCCACCAGGGAAAGCCACCAACTCCTTTGCGTGCAGCAAAAAGTGCATCTTGCACAGTGCGAAATAGTGGAATCGGAACGCCAGTTCCAGGCACATGCAGAGGGTTGGGTGCCTGTTCGTAGTGGTGTGCTTGATCGACCCGGCCACGGGCTCTGGCAAGCTCTTGCCTTAGCCCAACATCCTCCAGATTGGTGCGCATCAAGATCCGCCAGGAGGTTCATTGCTCGTTCGCCAAAAATCTGGCCGGCGCAGTGTATGGCCATACTCGGGTACCGTAACCTGTTAGCAGCGCAAAATCCAGCACCAGCATGGGCAGGCGCTCGGGCAGGCGCCCATGTTTATTGGCACCGGGGAAGATGATCGTTCTCCATGGCGATGACATACACAGTCCAGGTCTCATTGTAGGCGTCCTCGGACAAATACGGTTGCCATCGTGAGTGTCACCACGGCGATCACTGCCAGTGGCCACAGGCTGGCAAGAATGTCGTCCGGCGGCATCGCCTTGAGAAAACTGCCTTCGACGATGATGAGGAAGTGGGTCAGAGGAATGGCCTGGGCTAGCCATTGCAAGGCGACAGGCATGTTCTCTACTGGCGTGGCAAAGCCGGACATCAACACTGCTGGCACGCCAATGGCAAACGCCCCTAGGATGGCTTGTTGTTGTGTCATGCTGACCGCGGAAATCATTAGGCCGATGCCGACCACCGACAGGATGAACAACACCAGACTGGCGAACAGCAGGCCGAACGAGCCGGTAAAGGGGATACCGAACAGGAACACGCCCGCGCCGACCATGAAAAGACCCAGCAAGATGCCGATCGCCAGTGCGGGCAGCGATTTGGAAATGATGATTTCCGGCGTCGAGGTAGGCGATACCAGTAGCTGGTCAAAGGTGCTCAGTTCGCGCTCGCGGGCGATTGACAGCGAGGTGATTAAGAGCGCGCTGAATAGCGCTAGGATACCGGTTAGGCCCGGCACGATGAACCAACGATAGATCAGATTCGGGTTGAAGCAATGGCGCACCACGACGGGTACTGGCGCTTGCGTGTCAGGTGCGACCTCGGCACCGACATCGGCTGCGATGGTGGAGAGGTAGGCAACGGTGATCTGGCTGGAGTTGCTGCGTCGGCCGTCAACCAGTATCTGTGCAAGGCCGCTATCACCTGCGGCAATCATGCGTGAAAAATCTACCGGAATGGTGAGTGCCGCAATTACCTCACCCCGATCGACCAGCTCGTGCAGGTGTCGTTGGCTATCCACGTACCGCACACGGTTAATGAAGCGTGCGCTGTCTAGGCGCTGTACTAGTTCGTATGACCAGCGTCCCGCGTCTTGGTTGTACACCGCAATATCGACATTGCGCACTTCGAGTGTTGCGGAAAAGGCGAAAATCAGAAGTTGCAAGATCGGCGGCACAAATACCACCATGCGGCTGCGTGGGTCGCGCAGGACACTAAGTATTTCCTTGATGAACTGGGCCCGCAAGCGGGTGAAGCTGAAGGAGGATACGAGCACGACACTATTCCAAATTTTTGCACGTGGCGCGCTTGGCCAGCATGAAGAACAGCGTTCCGATTACCATCATTGCCAACAGATTAGGAATGAAGACCGCCCAGATATCACCGGCTAGGAACACTGTCTTAAGTGATTCGACAAAGTAGCGTGCCGGAATCAGCAGGGTAATGGCGCGGATCGGCGCCGGCATAGCGTCGATCTCGTACAGGAAACCCGAGAGCATGAAGGACGGCAAGAAGCCGGAGAACAAAGCAATCTGCGCCGCGAGAAACTGGTTGCGTGCGAGCGAGGAGATTAGCAGCCCCTGGCCCAGCGCGGGTACCATGAACACGCCTGATAGCAGTAGCAGGGCCGCGAGTGAGCCGCGTAGCGGCACGTCGAACACGAACACCGCCAGCGCGGTCGCGCCCAGCGTAGACAGCATACCTAGTGCGAAGTACGGCAGCAGCTTACCAATCAGGATCTCGGCCACCGAGGCGGGCGTGGACAGCACCGCTTCCATGGTACCGCGTTCCCATTCACGTGCTACCACCAGCGCCGTGAGCATGGTGCCAATGATGGTCATGACGATGGCGATAGCACCGGGGATTAATGCGCGGCGGCTCTCCAGCTCAGGGTTGAACCAGTAGCGCGGCACTAACACTAGGGCCTGGGGTGGCACTGCGACATCAAGCCCTGCGCGCCAAGACTGTACCACACCCCGGGCATAGTTTTCGACGTAATTGGCGGTATTGGGGTAGGAGCCATCGGTGACGATCTGTACTAGTGCTTCGTTGCCGCGTTGCGTCAGACGTCGTTCGAAATCCTGCGAAATAACTACATACCCGCGCAGCTCGCCGGATACCAGCTTGTCAGCGACTTGGCGTCGGTCATGGACAAAGTGTGCGTCGAGATAATCGGTGCTGGCAAAGGCTGCAGCCAGGGCCTGGGCTGATGCACTGGACGACTCTAGTACCACACCGATACGCACCTTCTTGGCGTCGAGCGACACCGCATAGGCAAATAGCAAGAGCAGTACCACCGGTAACACAAAGGCGATCAACAGTGTTGATGGATCACGCAAAGCCTGCAGATTTTCCTTGTGAACCAGGGCGAGTAGACGCCGCAGATCGAAGCGACGCAGGCTGGCTACCTGTGCCTGATCGGGACCGGGACGCTGCAGAGGGGTATTCATGTGGCAGCCTCCATTTCTTGATTAGACGACTCTACCAGATGGATGAAGGTATCTTCCATGGTCGGATCCGCCCACCCGACGTCGGCGGCGATGCGCTTGAGCGCATCGGGTGTATCCAGTGCGATTAACCGCGCACGCGAGAGTATGGCTACGCGGTCGCAGTATTCGGCCTCGTCCATGAAGTGAGTGGTGACCATGATGGTGACGCCTTTGCGCGCTAGACCATTGATATGCGTCCAGAATTCACGGCGGGTGATAGGATCCACGCCCGAAGTGGGTTCATCCAGGAACAGTACCGGAGGGCGATGCATCAGCGCGCAGGCCAGCGCTAGGCGCTGCTTGTGCCCCAATGGTAGGGAGTCTGGGGTGGCGGATAGCCATTTACCAAGATCGAAAGTTTCGATCATTTCGGCGATGCGCTCGCGCCGCGTGTTTCCTTCCAATTGATACACCCCAGCCGAGAATTCTAGGTTCTGCCGCACCGAAAGCAGACCATAGAGTGAGAACTTCTGCGCCATGTAGCCAAGTCGGCTCTTGGCTGCGCCGGTGGCCCGGCGCAGATCGTGCCCTACCACGTGTGCTTCGCCGACGGTTGGTTTAAGCAGGCCGCATAGCATCTTGAAGGTGGTGGATTTGCCGGCGCCGTTAGGGCCGAGCAAGCCGAAGATTTCGCCCTTTCGCACCTCGAAGCTGACATTGTCGGTGGCGGTAAAGTCGCCGAAGCGCTTGGTCAGGTTGTGGCACGACACGGCAATGTCTGATCCGAGCTCAATCGGCGGCAGACGTTCAGCCAGGGTTGAAGTGCCACCAGGACCGCCGCCGAGCAGATCGATGAAAGCATCTTCAAAGCGCGCGGGTACCGGCGCCAGGTGTACTTGCGCCTGATCGGCCAGTGCCTGGATTTGCTCTGTACTCGCGCCCATGCGCAACACTACGCGTACACCGGCACCCTGGATCACTCCATCACTTACACTGTTGAGATCGAGCGCTTCGGTAAGGATTGATCGGCGCTGGGTACCGACATTTTCGAGTCGGAAACTGCGGCCCTCAAGCTGTGCAGTCAGATCTTGTGGAGGACCATCGAACAGGAGTTTCCCTTGGTTCAGCAACAGCACGCTTTCACAGCGCTCGGCCTCGTCGAGGTAGGCGGTGGACCAAACCACGGCCATGCCCTCGTCGGTGAGCACCTGCACCATGCGCCACAAATCCTGGCGGCTGACTGGATCGACACCCACTCCGGGTTCGTCCAGTAGTAGCACCTTAGGCCGCGCCATGAGCGCGCAGGCTAGTCCGAGTTTCTGCTTCATGCCACCGGAGAGCTTACCGGCGAGGCGCTTGGTGAAGGGTGCGAGCCGCGTGAAATCGAGCAATTCGGCAAAGAGATCAGTGTTGTGGTCGGCGTCCATGCCGCGTAACTGCGCGTATAAGCGCATGTTCTCCATCACCGACAGGTCTTCATACAGGCCGAAGCGCTGTGGCATGTAGCCACTGACGACATGGATCGCATCGTTGTCCCGCACCACGTCGTAGCCAGCCAAGGTAACGCAGCCGGCATTGGGTACCAACAGGCCAGTCAGGATGCGCATCAGCGTTGTCTTGCCAGCACCGTCTGGGCCAACCAAGCCGGTCAGCCGCCCGTAGTAGATGCGTGCGCTCAAGCTCCGTAGGGCATGTACACTGTCGAAAAATTTATCAACACGGTTAATAATAATGGCGGCATCACCCTGTCCCGCTGGAGTGGATGGTAAGTCAGTAGCGACATACATATCAGGAGCCCTCGGCAGATAAACTGGTGGCTGGCTGGACATCGACTTCAACCGTTACAGGCATACCCTGCCGTAGTGCGGTATCGGCATCATTCACTACAATCCGTAAGCGATAAACCAGATCGGTACGCAGCTCAACGGTTTCCACTGTCTTGGGGGTAAATTCAGCGCGAGGTGAAATAAAACCGATCTGGCCATGATAGATTTTTTCCGAGGAATCGCTACGTACCCGAACGGGAGTGCCGGGAGCAATGCGGCCTAATACTGTTTCATTAATATAGGCGCGCACATAGACTGGATAATCAAGGCTCAGATTGTAGACCGTGCTCTGGCTGATAACCATGCTGCCTGGTTCACGGACCCGAGCAATGACAGTACCATCACTTGGTGCAAAAAGTTCGGTATCTGCCAGTGCAGTAGCAGCCTGATCCCGCGCGGCCATCGCAGTTGCCAGCCGGGCCTCGGCTGCGGCAATGTCTTCCTTTCGAAACCCTTCTTCTGCCTGAGATAAGGCCGCCGTGGCTGCTTTGACTCCAGCAACAGCCTGATCCCGCGTAGCGCGCGCACTGTCAACATCTTGCTGACTGCTTGCCTTTGAGGATAACAATTTACTCAGGCGCAGATAGTCACGTTCGGCCCGGTGCGCCGCTGCCTGCGTCTGTTTGAGCGCTTCTCGTGCCTGGGTGACTTCTTGTGGGCGTAAGCCGCTATGCATCTTAGCCAGCTCTGCCTGCGCCACCTGCACGGAGGCTTCTGCTGCCGCAAATGCTTCCTGATACGGTTGAGCATCCAGTGTCGCCACCCGTGTGCCGGCGGCGACAAAATCTCCCTCATCAAACAAAACTTGCTCAACTCGCCCGGGTTGGCGGAAAGCCAGTTGTACTTCCCGAATATCGACATTGCCATACAGATAGAGCAGATTCTCATCTTGATCAACATGCTGCATCCACAGGAATGTACCACCGAGACCTAGAATAATAACCACCACGATGACGATGGTCAGCTTTGTGGCGCGAGAGGAAATGATTTTACTCATTGCACGCTTTTCATGTGCTGAAGCCGGAGTTTTATGGTGCTCTGGTTCGATGTTGGTAGACTGGATGTACTAACACAGAGAGTTTTCATTTTGTCGCTCCAATACCACGGCGATAGATGGCAAACACGGCTGGCGCATCGCATCGAATCTGATTGACCTTGCCGGCCAACAGTGCCTGCATGACCAATCCCTGGATAGTGCCTATGAACAACGTAGTAGCGGCATCCACGTTCAGCTCTGCGTCTAGCTCACCCTGAGCTTTGCCAGCTTCCACCAGGTGACGCAGCCGCTGTCGGTACTGACGGATCAAGGTCTGCGCCATATGCTTGGTGAGCGTTTCACCAGAGCGCTGTAATTCTCCAAACAGCATACGTGGCACACCAGGGTGTTTGGCGACAAAGTCGATATGTGTCATAAACATGGCTTCGAGCGCTGCTGCAGGGGATACAGCGTCAGCTGCCGCCTTGTCCACACTGGTCAGCAAGCGTTTGCCAACCCAGGACACCGTTGCTTCCAGGATGGCGTCCTTGGTGGGGAAATGACGAAACAACGCGCCCTGCGTCAAACCCATCCGGTCAGCAATGGCTGTGGTTGTAATCTCGGCCGGGTTCTGCTCGGCAGCCAAATCGACCACTGCTTGCACTGTGGCTGCTCGTCGCTCTTCAGCGGACAAGTATTGAGGACGCTCATTCACTGCCTACACCTTTAAAGTAAGTAATTGATTACTACTTTAGCATGAAAAATAACTCTGGTGAAAGATAGAATCCACTAATTTGGAGAAGAATGAGTGTGGCATAATTTTTCCTGATTAGAAAGATGGTTCAGCCAAGCCCGATTTTTCTATGATAAGGCGCATAGTGACCCAAATAAGCCTATCAAAGCTCTGGTTTTACGCACAAAGCGGTTTTTAACTGGGCTACTGCTGACCTCGCGCCAGGTTGTATAGTCACTTCTAACGGATTGAGTTATTTTACCGGGGTTGCTGTATGCTATTGGGTGCACCGGCTTTTATGCAGTTGGATGCGCTGAACCGCGTTTTGCACGAACCGAACCGGTTATCCGCCGCCTATCTGAGTATTGACAGCTTAAAAAGTAGGATGATTTATCCGACACTCAAAGACATGCCAGCAGTAGCAGGTGTTTCTCTGAAAAATGACGCCCGTGTGGCATTGCAAAGCCAGGCGCGAGCCAACTTTGCGATGACGATGTTATACACCAAGGAAATACCATGCAGCTGAGTATGGTTGTACCGTGGGGAAGATGCTTCAAAGAATACAAAGAAATATTTTCCCTGTCGCAAGCTGACCTTCAGGTAAATATTCTTGGCTGTGGTGACGGGCCAGCAAGTTTTAACGCAGAAGCAACAGCGGCAGGTGCCAAGGTTATATCCGTAGACCCAATATATTGCTTCAGTGCAAATCAAATAGAGTCAAGGGTCAACGAAGTAAGCCACAACATCGCACAGCAGCTTAAAGAAAACGCATCAAATTACATCTGGTCTACATTCCAAAATGTCGAGGCTGTAGTAAGCGCCAGGCTTGCCGCCATGAAAGACTTTTTAAAAGACTATGAATCAGGTAAAAAAGAAGGCAGGTACGTTGAAGCAAGCCTTCCATTGCTTACGTTCAAGGAAAATCAGTTCACGTTAGCACTGTGCTCCCATTTTCTATTTTTGTATAGTGAACATATAACTGAAGAGCAGCATATTGCAGGTGTTCTAGAGCTGTGCAGGGTGACAAAAGAGGTCAGGATCTATCCTTTGGTTACACTAGACGGCAGGCCATCGCCATACCTAGCCCCAGTTATCGAAGCGGTTACATCGGCGGGTTATAGTGCAGAAACCGTTGCGGTGCCTTACAGCTTTCAGAGAAATGCTACAGAAATGTTGGTGGTAAAAAGTGTATAACAAGTCGCTCAAGGTCGTGGCTTCGCCACTGGAAAGCTCCAACCGACGCATGCTTCGCATTGTATGCGCCGCTTGTGTCTGCCCCTTAGATGTTTAGTCCCACGGTGTGCTGGTGTAACATATAACCAGCTACGGAGGGATGATTTATGGGACAGATATTACACGGAAGCGCCCGCACGACAGCGGCGGTACGTCGAGCGATACAAAATAGTCAAGAGAGTCTGAATGTTCTGGCCAAGCGGCATGGGATTAATCCAAAAACGGTAGCGAAGTGGCGGAAGCGGGAATTCACCCACGATGCACCGATGGGCCCCAAAGAGTCGCACTCGACTGTTTTAAGTCTGGAAGAAGAAGCCGCTGTTGTGGCGTTTCGCAAACATACGCTTCTACCGCTGGATGATTGTCTATATGCCTTGCAACCAAGCATTCCGCATTTAACCCGCTCAAGCCTGCATCGCTGCTTTCAACGGCATGGCATCAGTCGGTTGCCGGAGGTTGATGGTGACAAGCCAAAGAAAAAGTTTAATGCCTATCCAATTGGCTACTTCCATATTGATATTGCCGAAGTTCGTACGAAGGAAGGTAAACTCTATCTTTTTGTAGCCATTGACCGGACATCAAAGTTCGTTTTTGTTCAACTCCAGAACAAAGCCAACCGCAACACGGCAACCGCCTTCTTGAAGGCCGTGATCGAGACTGTTCCCTACAAGATCCATACAATCCTGACTGATAACGGTATCCAGTTTACGTTCCCGGCGCGTTATCGGAATGGGCCAACGGCTCAGTATGTAACGCATATGTTCGATAGGTGTTGTCAGATCAACGGCATCGAGCACCGTCTCACCAAACCCAACCATCCCTGGACCAATGGTCAGGTTGAACGCATGAATCGAACCATCAAGGATGCGACTGTAAAACGGTATTATTACGACTCACACGATCAGCTGAAGGCCCATCTCCATCGCTTTGTGATGGCTTATAACTTCGCCAAAAGACTAAAAGCTCTCAAAGGCCTAACACCCTATGAATACATCTGCAAAATCTGGAAAAATGAGCCAGATCGTTTTATCTTTGACCCATTCCAGCACACCGTGGGACTAAACACTTAGAACCTGTTCAAAGTCTTTGGGAGTATGAGAAACTCGGAAGATGAGAAGAAGTTACCCGAGCGACATCAGTCGTGAACAATTCGAGCTTATCAAGCCTTTGCTGGAGAGCGCGCGCAGGAAGACCAGCCCTCGACGAATAGATCTGTACGATGTTTTTTGTGCGGTGCTGTATTTGCTCAAGAGCGGCTGCCAGTGGCGAGCCCTGCCTAATGACTTTCCCAAGTGGCGCACTGTCCACTCATACTGGGCCATCTGGAGTGAGCCGCGCGAAGGAGGCAGCCTGCTGGA
Organism: Nitrosomonas sp. TNE100; assembly: GCF_055387135.1. Taxonomy (NCBI): domain Bacteria; kingdom Pseudomonadati; phylum Pseudomonadota; class Betaproteobacteria; order Nitrosomonadales; family Nitrosomonadaceae; genus Nitrosomonas; species Nitrosomonas sp. TNE100. The sequence goes on from NZ_AP040997.1 coordinate 932,638, forward strand.
GCAGGCATTAAAAAAATCAGGTTGGCGAGGTTCGTACCAGACAGGGGCGCAACGCCTGCACGTCATTCTTGATCGTGGACGCGCAGAGCGTGAAGAACACGGACACGGCGAGCCAGAAGGGCTATGACGCAGGCAAGAAGGTATCGGGCATCAAGCGTCATATCGCGGTCGATACCCAGGGTTTGCCGCATGCCATTGCGGTGACAACAGCGGAAGTGACCGATCGCAAAGGTGCGTTGCAGGCTTTCCGGCGTTGTCGTTCAGGCCTGGGCCGGGTGTTGGCGGACAGCGGTTATGTGGAGGAGCCGTTTGCTCAAGGTGTACGCAATGTGCTGAGCGAGACTGTCGCGGTTCAGATCGCCAGGCGCAGTGAGTTGCATACCTTCGCTGTTATCCCCAAGCGTTGGGTAGTGGAACGCAGCTTTGCCTGGTTGGAGAAGAATCGACGGCTGTGGAAGAACTGTGAGCGCTTACTCAACACCAGCTTGCAGTTTATTCACCTGGCCTTCCTGGCCGTTCTACTCAAAAGACTTTGAACAGACTCTTAGCTCGGTGATGGCGGCCTGCTACAACCTGAGGCGACTGGTCTACTTTGGAGAGACAGGGATCAAGGCCTCTTGACACTCAAAATGGACCGAATCGCTAATGCCCAGGGAGATTCGGGGTAAAAGCGGCGCGACATCGCCAGGAAAGCGGCGATTTGTCATGGAAATCAAACCGAATTCGGTCGCGCTCATCATTTCGCGGCAGGATTGACTGAAACCCTCGGGTTATTCGAGGTGCCCGCATGATATACAGTTTTCTTTAATCCTCTTTCCCTGCTTCTTTAATACCCTAATGGTCATTGCCATCTCCTGTATTAACAATAATAGCAGCCACCTCATAGAAAAAATGACCAGCTTAATTCAGGGGGGGCAATTTTTAATTGCCGTTAAGGGGCATTTTTACATTGCCGGTGACAGGGTGACCGGGCGCTACCACTACATCTCTTATGTACCCTGATGCCGGTCTTTCGTTTCAATCCTCGCCCAGTCGGGTGACCGGGCGCTACATATAGCCGCCGCATTGTCAGCTGGTTCTGTAGAAGTTTCAATCCTCGCCCAGTCGGGTGACCGGGCGCTACCCGGATGTTGATAATCTGGGGGCGTTCCCCCATATAGTTTCAATCCTCGCCCAGTCGGGTGACCGGGCGCTACGTGGACTAACATCAACACCGCCTCCCAGATAAGTGTTTCAATCCTCGCCCAGTCGGGTGACCGGGCGCTACACCGATTACATTTTTTGGCGCCCGCACGCAGAAAGTTTCAATCCTCGCCCAGTCGGGTGACCGGGCGCTACCATCATCAAGCGGTAGATACTGTGGGTGATGGTGCAGTTTCAATCCTCGCCCAGTCGGGTGACCGGGCGCTACGTGAGACCGTGCAAGGTGAGATTATCACACGGACAGTTTCAATCCTCGCCCAGTCGGGTGACCGGGCGCTACCATTATAAATACTCCCTTATAAGATAATCTAATGGTTTCAATCCTCGCCCAGTCGGGTGACCGGGCGCTACATGGGTCTCCTGAGCAAAAAACAGGAGCATTTTTGTTTCAATCCTCGCCCAGTCGGGTGACCGGGCGCTACAGCTGGAAGAGTACATACGCACCCAGCAGCTTGAGTTTCAATCCTCGCCCAGTCGGGTGACCGGGCGCTACACGGCAGTACAACTCAGTATTTTGCGGAAATCGGCGTTTCAATCCTCGCCCAGTCGGGTGACCGGGCGCTACGGTAGGTGGATGCTTCTTCTGCCAACTCTTCTGGAGTTTCAATCCTCGCCCAGTCGGGTGACCGGGCGCTACTTGATAAGAGATATTGATGACCCTGGGGTAGTTAAAGTTTCAATCCTCGCCCAGTCGGGTGACCGGGCGCTACCTCTCTGGCAGACAGCCTATCGTCGCGAGCAGCTTGTTTCAATCCTCGCCCAGTCGGGTGACCGGGCGCTACTATACGTTCCACGCTACTGAAGGACAGTGAGGCGTTTCAATCCTCGCCCAGTCGGGTGACCGGGCGCTACGAGCCTATGGCGTATAATGGCACGTCATGGATTAGTTTCAATCCTCGCCCAGTCGGGTGACCGGGCGCTACCTGCATGCCAAATTCTTGCAAAGCAGGATGACCAGTTTCAATCCTCGCCCAGTCGGGTGACCGGGCGCTACAAAGGGTAAGATTATGGCATCGCCTAATTTGTCTGTTTCAATCCTCGCCCAGTCGGGTGACCGGGCGCTACTTTATCGGATGGCATTTTATATTCGTCCCCCGCCTGTTTCAATCCTCGCCCAGTCGGGTGACCGGGCGCTACAGCTAGTAAAGCTTGATAGCAGATCGGATCTTTCTGTTTCAATCCTCGCCCAGTCGGGTGACCGGGCGCTACGTGGGCGGGATCAACCGGTCTACTTGGGCCTTCTGGTTTCAATCCTCGCCCAGTCGGGTGACCGGGCGCTACCAGCGCAGGCGCAAAAATACGCAGCAAAATACGAGGTTTCAATCCTCGCCCAGTCGGGTGACCGGGCGCTACCAGTTAGCGACAGATGAATCCTGGTCTGGATTGGTGTTTCAATCCTCGCCCAGTCGGGTGACCGGGCGCTACCTCGATTTATGCCGCCAACAGTGTTGGTTGGGTTGTTTCAATCCTCGCCCAGTCGGGTGACCGGGCGCTACGTGATGGTCGATTTGTAAGGCTTAATGTCTGGTACGTTTCAATCCTCGCCCAGTCGGGTGACCGGGCGCTACTTGTCTCCGGTTAAGGCAACAGATGACCCATTGAAGTTTCAATCCTCGCCCAGTCGGGTGACCGGGCGCTACCTGAGCGCATCATTGACTTGCTTGAATCTCGCATCCGTTTCAATCCTCGCCCAGTCGGGTGACCGGGCGCTACTTTGCATGGTTCTGTGGAGGCATATCAAGAACTGGTTTCAATCCTCGCCCAGTCGGGTGACCGGGCGCTACTCATGCCTTCACACTCATCAATCAGTATGGAGGCGTTTCAATCCTCGCCCAGTCGGGTGACCGGGCGCTACTTTCTACAGCTTTATTAATTCTGCAATTACCAGAGTTTCAATCCTCGCCCAGTCGGGTGACCGGGCGCTACGGTATACAACCTTTCCAAGGATGCAACACCGGATGTTTCAATCCTCGCCCAGTCGGGTGACCGGGCGCTACAGTACAGTTACAACTTCTTGATACATCATCAAAATTCGAGCAGTTTGCGCGAACATGAGATTTTCCTTGACTGCATGTAACAGATAAAAGGAGGGGTAAATTATTTTTCTATTCTGTATCATGTAGTTAGATGTGGCGCGAACCGATCGGTATTTGGCCGATGCTACAGGTTCGCGCGTATCAGATGGTGAGTGGCCCTTCAAAATCAACTGCCTTGAAATTTCCATATTCTTTTACGTGGAGTTTAATTGGTTCGGTTAACCGATACAGTCGCAGATTATCTTCCTGCTCGTCTATTTCTGCCAGCAGGCGGCGTTCCAGTTCTTCATATTGCATCAAATCAATACGGCATTCAAATACGGATTTTTGCACACGCTGCCCGATGCTTTCGCAAACTTTTGCGATTCGTCGCAATCGTTTGCGGCCAGCTTTGGTTTCTGTTGAAACGTCGTAGGTAACAATAATCAGCATCACTATCTGGTCAGGAAAGGGAGATAACCATCCATTTCGCCGCGTATAACACGGGCCATGAATCTTGCCTGAAGTTGCGGCAGCAGGCCGATAGGCACTTTGCTTCCCAGTAACGGATGGGTAACTTCTTCCTGCTTGCGTTCCTGATAAGCAACGACTACAGCTTTCCTGGCTTTGTCCTCCAGATGGACTGCCCCGCCTTCCCGCACCTGCAAATCCTGTGCGGTGATCTGCCCGCGGTTGATCAGCGTCAGTACCAGCCGGTCGGCCAGGAATGCACGGAATTCCTCCATCAGATCCAGTGCTAGTGCAGCTCTTCCTGGGCGTATTGCATGCAAAAAACCTATTTGCGGATCCAGTCCGACACTTTCCAGTGCCGAGCGGCAATCATTCATGACCATGGAATAAATAAATGAAAGCATGGCATTGAAACGATCACGTGGCGGGCGGCGTGTTCGTCCGTCCATTGTAAAGAATTTACGTATATCTTTGCGGACCAGATGGGGCAGAGCAGAAAAATAAGTTTTAGCCGCATCTCCCTCAATCCCGCGTACATGATCAAGATTTCTTGATTGTGGCAAGCTTCGGATTGAGAAGGCCAGAGATTCCGAGGCACCGCTCAATATTCTCTGGTCAGCCTCGTCGTTACTTTCGCGTGCACCGCGTAGCAGTACCTGCCGTGCATTGCGCAATTTGCCGGCAATGATTGCCTGTGTAGTTGCCAACGCAAAATTTTTATCGTTCGCTTTGCGATGCTGAGCCTGGCGTAGTAAAACATTGCCGCTGACCGAACCTTCCAGGCGAGCCTTGAAGCGGCCATTAGCATCCACCAGTACGAGGCTGATGCCATTATCAGCACAACGATGCATCAGGGCCGGGGAAAGCAGCACGTTACCAAAGCATACGACTGAGCCCAGATGATGTAACGGTACCTGTAATTTCTTTTCTCGTTCCACATCGATGCGCAGGGTATCGTTTTCCAGATGTGCATAAGCGTTGGGAGTCAGGATATAAAGGGTATTGAGAATCTGGCGCATAGTCTGTTTTGATCAGTTAATCATTGACAGTAAATAACGCTGCCTGTGCTGTTCGGTAATTCGACTTCTGCGCCAATACTTCTGGCTGACAAATGTCTTTCAGCGAACATTCCCTGCAACGTGCGTCATTTGCAGGAGGTGGTAAAGTGTCGGTCGCCAGCAATGCACGAATGGCAGCAACTGTTTTTTCCACCTGCGCTCGCAAAGCAGAGGTGATGATGACTTCCCGCCGGCGCCGTGAGGAATGGTGATAAATTGAACCGTGCGTGACGGGTTTGCTGGTCATTTCCTCCAGACATATTGCTTGAGCGGCGAGTTGCAGATCATCATGCAGTTTGGCCCGTTTTTTCCCATGTTTGTATTCCACCGGATGAATCTGCCCGTCGGGGTAAAATTCAACGATATCGCACTTGCCGATCAGCCCCAGCCGATCGGACCATACCGGTAAAGAACGTTCGCTGCGTACGCCTTCAAAGGTTTCGAAACCAGGGTCGTCCACATGCTCATGGACGGCGTTACCTCGCATGGTGTGAACGTTTTGATCAAAGGCCTGCTCCAGATGGATCAATGCGCACTGGCGCGGGCAGTAGCTCCAGTGTTGGAGGGCGGAAAGCATGATGGGGTCGTCGGATTCACCACTCATGCTGCTATCAGCCAACAATACGCTGTAATGTCACACCCTGCGGCAAGTCCGCCTCATCTACCATAACGGTGTAATCACTAAAGTCACGTACGATGGAATTTTCATTTTTCAGTTTGGGCTGAATGCGTGCGAATAAACTGTGAGCCGGAGCGTTACCCAGTTCGCTGTTATGTTTGAACACATACAGCCCCCGGGTTGCCATTTCACCTCGTGCAGCAGAGCGATCATGCTCGAACATGCTTTCGAGTGCCTGCCACAGCAATTCGAGGTCGTCTTCACCAAAATCGGTTTGGTTGGCAAGATGGGCAGAGATAAAACCGTGGGCAACGTAGAGACCGTACGGTACGGTGAATTTGCGGCCCATGGTACGGTTGTCGCCAGACTGTTTTTCAGCTTCCGCTTCAGTAGCGACAGCCATGCGGGTAATGGAATGCTCCAACGCCACGATAGGATTGATAGAGCGGGCAAAGGTGAGTTGTACCGGGCCGCGTACTTGGCCACAGTTGATGCCAGTAGACATGACAGCCCCAAACGTGCGTACATCATAGAAATTTTTACACATCCACTGACGAGCTTCTTCAACGGCATTGCCTCCTTTACGCTTTTTATCCTCTCCTTCCAGCAGCTCGGGTTTGCCGATGCCGACATAGGCGCGCTTGTTCTGGTTATTGAGAATGGCTTTCTCTTTAACGTAAATCTCGAAGCGTTTTTTGTCTCCATTCAAGGATTCTGTTACTTCTGACTGATCCCTGGTCATACTGACAAAGTTACGCACTTTGCGTTTCAGGGCGACATCCGTCATCAATCCCAGCCCGGTTTCCGCATCGACACGCGGCAGATTGCCTGCATCTGGATCGCCATTCGGGTTGCCGTCTTTTACATCGAATAGCAATACAAAGTCATAGCGGTTTTTCAGTGTCATGGTGATTATTCTCCTTTATTAGCAGGTTCGGATTTAGTGAAGAAGGCTTGTCGTTGATGGTAATACCCGATAGCAAAACGCCCTTGATCGGCCAGATTCAGATGTGCCGGGAAGTCGCTGATACTGGCCATAATTTCGCCGATAAGTTTTTCAAAAAAGCGTTTGCGTCCTTCTTCCAGCTTGGCAAGATGATGATTTTTCAGCTTCATCAGGTTGGCAAATACGGTAACCGGCGTACTGGAGGCTGCGCCATAGAAGCGATCCCGAATCGTGGCGTTTAGCCCCGGGCTGGATTCTTCCTGTATCTTTTCCAGCGCGGCAAACAGACGGCCGGTACGGTAACCGGGATTGGTATTGGAATTATCGAGTGACACTGTGATCTCCTTTTCTTGAGAGGATGAACGATGTGCCTGCCGGTTCAAACAGGCTTTGATGAGTGAGGCACGAGGGCAGGTGATTTCCCGTTCTGCACGAATGCGGCGCACAGCGGCAGCCAGCAGGGTTTGTGGATAAGGTAACCCTTCCAGAATGGCTCGCATGAAATCACCGGCCAGATTGGGCGGAATGTTTTCCGATTTGCCTTGTGCGGCTGTGGAAACCAGTAGACGGAAAAGCGAGAGATAAGGTTTCTCGAAGCTGGCGTGAACAATCTTCAGATCCTCGAAATGCCGACGTATCCGCTGCGACATTCCGGCAGCCGTGCCTGTCAGCCAGAAACGCACACTGATGCGCGCTGCATTGGGAGCCAGCCCCAGCACATAAAAAGGAGTATCACCCCCCTCATTGGAAAATGTGCCGGTCTCTGGTGACTTGAATAAGGCTTCAATGGCGCGCGTTTGTCTTGCTGGATCATCCTTGGGCGGCTCATCAAAAATACTGGCAAATGAATCCTCCAGTGGAGAAGATTGCTCGGACCAGAACACGGTAGAAGCGTCACCCACCTGAATGCGCTGGGTACTTTCTCTGCTTAATAAATGGTTGAGTGCAGTGGTGTAGGCAAAAGCAGCATGTTTGCCAACGGGTGCATTGGCACCCTGTTCTTTGGCAAAAGAGTTGAATGCCTCCTTATTGAAGGAAACTATATTCGCACCGCTGGTCTGGGCGCCCCAGACACCTTTGATGGCGGTATGCAGGCGCTCGAAGTGGTCAGGTTTGCCGGTAATCAGACAGATGATTTTTTCTGCTTCTGTACTTGTATTTTCAAACAGGGTGTAGACTGCCGGGCGCTGGCAAACCAGCTCCTTATCACCACTTAGCCGGAAGGTAAGAATGGGGTTGGTGTCACGAATTTCTGACCAGAGCGGGTTATTCTCCAATCGCTCTTTTTCAGGAGAGTGCAGGAATGTGCAAATAGCATTCAATCCGACATCATTAATCTCGTTGGCTAATCCTTCCAGTTTTGCCAGGAATGCTGCGTGCTGTTCCTGTACCCGTTCCGGTTTTCCTGTACTGGTTACGCCCAACACATATTCAGTGGTATCCCACAATGGATTAGCTGCAATTCCGGAAGTTTTCTTTACCCCTTGGGGTACCAGAAAGTTGCGGGCAATTTTTTTCTTGCCTGTCATGGTTCTCGTGTCTTCGATCTGTACGAATCTACCATCAGCATTGATCTCGATGATGAACGGAATGGGTTTGATTTCAAAACCAGGGCGAGGTAAGTCCGGCTTGCGTTCGTAGTATTTACATAGCGCTTGCAAAATCATCCTCGCACCTCCACGTTGTTCAAATCCAGCACACCATTTTTCATTTCAGCCCGGAAGAAGCGCGGATCGGGGCTGGCGGAGTTGGAATAATCCAGGTCGTACAGCATCCAGCCCAGATCACGGGTTTCGGTAATTGGCGAGGGCTCGGCGGAAATATCCTCGATCAGCCTGAAGCTGGCAGAAAATTCGCGACAACCCAGATAAGGCTGGTTTACGCATTGTCCTTTGGCAGCGCGACGTTCGAACATGGCGAGAAATTTTGCCGCGGTATTGACTGTGTCAGCCGCTTGCCGTTCTTCCGCATCATTGATGGAATGTTTCACCAGATGCGGATAGTGATGCTTGTGCCGTGAGGCATCGCGCATTTCGAAGTGTGCATGAATACGATAAGCAACATCGCGCAGGAATAACCCAGCACGTTGCTGGCGTTCATTCTCAATGTGCAGGCCAAGGTCGCCGCTACCACTGTTCATAGCAGTCTGTACATTGCGCGTTGATATAACCGCCCCGACTTCATTGCGCCGCAGATTGATCCATTTAATCGGATTTAGCACTTCTATTTTGGTGATATGCCACTGAATGGCAGGTTTCCACAGAATGGCTTCAAACACAGCGCGTGCGGCAGAAGGAGTCATCACGTCATAGCTGACACGTTCGACTTTCATTTCCGGCCGAGTGAAGCAGGCGAAATCACCCGATACTTCCAGACAATAGGTTTTCATGTTTTCTATCCTTTTTCAAATCACCAGGCTATCCGGCGTGATGTTGCTGTCGAACACCACGCCGAGCTTATCGTTGTAAAGCGCTGCACTTGTCTGCGCGTAAATGCCGGGCCATATCTGATATACGTCGCCCTTTGCTTCAAGCTGTGCGAATACATGCCTGGGCAGATTGACCGAGTAACGCTGCAGCTTGCGCATCAACCAGCGTTGTGGCCCTTCCTTTTTCAGTTGGCCGAGCAGCGCATCATTGTTGTCATAGCGCACCAGTATGGTTTGGTAAGCACTGTCATCTATCAGGTGGAATCTGGCTGCTGCGGTGCGGAACTGAATTACGCCATCGCCGGCATCGCGTGTAAGCAAATCATGGATGCCATATTTGTCGAGTGAAGGAGCACGTACGTAAAGATGTTCGAAGAACCGCTTGGCAAGTCCGCGTTCCAGCACATCATTTTTATTGCCGGATAACAGACTGACCGAGATCTGTGCAGCCTGGCGCAACAAGCCGGGAGGCGCAGGTTTGGGGGGGACGAAAACCACTACTTTCCCCGGTGTGTAAAGTTTACCCTCCCGGTTGCAGCGCCCGGCAGCCTGCGCAATTGAATCCAGCCCGGCCAGTGCGCGATACACTACCGGAAAATCAAAATCCACGCCGGCTTCTACCAGTTGCGTGCTGATCACGTGAACAGACTGGTTATTCTTCAATTTTGCCTTGATGTCAGCGATGACGTGGCTGCGGTGTTTTCCGCACATCAGTGCCGATAAATGTATGGTTCCTTCCGGCATCAATCGGTACAGTTCACGTGCATCGTCGCGGCGATTGACAATGCAAAGTACGGTTGAGTGTTTTTGCAGTGCATTGGCGATACTTTGCCAGTCGTCAGGCGTTGTCAGATCATCGGGAACTGTGACTTCAACCCGTTTCAGTTTCCGGTACAGGCTGTCCGGGTCATCCATGATCTCGTGCACATTATCCAGTCCGCGAAAAGGCTGTTCACCGAAAGATTGAAAAGAATCCAATGCCGGTTGGGTAGCAGTGGAAAGTACGAATGTCACGCCGTAATGAGCTGCCAGCAGATTCATGATGTCAGCGATTGGCTGCAAGAATTCTGGTGGCAGCAATTGTGCTTCGTCCAGCACGACGACACTATTAACGATGTTGTGCAGCTTGCGGCAGCGGCTGGTGCGGGCAGCAAACAGGGATTCAAAAACTGGACATTGGTGGTGACGATGATCGGTGCATCCCAGTTTTCCGTTGCCAGCCTGGAGCAGGCATCTTCCTTGTCGGGATCGAGATTGGCGTGATGTTCAACGATGTTGTCACCAAAAACATCGCGAAAAATAGTGGCAGTCTGCTCGATGATGCTGGTGTACGGAATGACATAGATAATGCGCCGCTTCTGGTGCCATATCGCATGCTCTAATGCGAAGGCTGTTCCGGACAGGGTTTTTCCTCCTCCTGTCGGTACCGTCAGGGAAAACATTCCCGGTGCAAGCTGCGCTTTTTTCCGGCATTGGTTCAGGATAGCGGTACGGATGACATTAACCGGTGTATCAGTTTTGGCTTTACTCATCATGTAGTTATCAAATGTTTCCAGCAAGTCGGCCAAATCGCGATAACCTTTGCGGACGGCGGCTTTGCTGCCATCCATGAAAGCCTCGGTATCGAGAAAATCAGCATCGGTTAAACACGAAAACAGCATGCGCAACCAAAGATGCAATCCTTTCGTGCCCCCTTTAGGTTTGGTGGTCGGTAGGGTTTGATCAAAAATATCTGCGGGAACAGCTTGGGGCGGGATACGATCGAGCAGATAGTCATGTTCCGAGTTCAAACGTACGGAAAGCGACTTGCCGCCGGTTTCCGAAGCGGACCAGTCCGGCAGGCCAGCGTGATGACCTGCAATCAGATAAGCCAGAATGCGACCAGATTTACCCAGCTGACGTATTGCGTGAATAGCTCCGGCAGTGGAGTGATCCACACGGCTCGGTGCACCTTCAATATGTGCTTCGGCAGCTTCGTAGCCGCTTGCATTTTTGATGTATCGTTGAAATTCATTGCTGTATTTCCCCAAATCGTGCCAAATTCCCGCCAGCCTGGCCCAGTCGGCGCTACCAAAAGCATTGGCTGCTTCACCTGCACGGCGACCGACTTCACGCAAGTGTTCATCCAGGGCGTGTTCATGCCAGAGATTTTCTTTATCATGACGGACATGAGCTAGAAAAGTCGTATTTTTTCCAGTATTCATATCTTTCAGATTCCTAGAATGGTTTTTAGAGATCAGGTTTTTGGTATTCTGCTGTGCTTGAAGTCGCTCTTAGTTAGCAAACAAAGGAAGAATTACCTGCCTATTATGATGAGAAATTTTATTTAACTCCGTCCGGGATTATTTCGGCGTGCTATGCTTTTTATTGGGTTCCTGAGATTTGTGCACGGGTGATTGATGAAGCGATGATGACTGATATATCTACAACCAGAATCCTGATCCTGGATGATGATCCGTTCATACTGAAGTTGTTGGCGCGTATGTTGATCAATCTGGGATTTCCGTCTGTTGATTGTTGCGAAAACGGTGTGGATGCATTGAAGTTGCTGGATGATGCCACTACCCGGCCTGATCTGATTTTGTTGGATCTCAACATGCCCGGTATGGATGGTATTGAATTTGTGCGCTATCTGGTTGAACGAAAATTTACTGGCAGCTTGATTCTTGTCAGTGGTGAGGATGAGCGCATGCTCAAAACGACGGAAAAACTGGTACAGGCACACAAGATTCCCATTCTGGGTTACTTGCAAAAACCGGTACAGCCTGAAGCGCTACGAATGCAATTGATGAAGCTGGCTTCGTCGTTATCCGGACAGAGTGAAAAGGGAGCCGTCCCCAAAACCTATGATGTGGAAGCAATTAAAAATGCGCTTAATTCCGGAGAGCTGGTCAACTATTACCAGCCAAAAGTCCGAGTAGAGACCGGGGAAATAGTTGGAGTTGAAACACTGGTGCGCTGGCATCATCCCGTGGACGGAGTGATTTATCCCAATCAGTTTATTGGTGCGGCGGAAAAATATGGCCTGATTAATCACCTCACTCAAACGGTACTCGAGCAGGCTTTTGCTCAGGCGGGAATATGGCAGAAGCTGGGTTGTGATCTAAAAGTGGCCGTCAATGTGTCAATGGACAACCTGACATCCCTTGATTTTCAAGATACAGTAGTTAGGTTGGCTGCCGAGACTGAGATTCCTCCCAATAGAATAGTGCTGGAGATTACTGAAAGTCAGTTGATGGGAGATGAACGGGTTCCGTTGGAAATTCTAACCCGCTTGCGCCTGAAACGTTTTCATTTGTCTATTGATGATTTTGGTACGGGACATTCTTCACTGACACAGTTGCGGGATATTCCGTTTGATGAACTTAAGATTGATCAAGGGTTTGTGCATCACGCTTCCAAGGATGTAACGCTGCGTGCAATTTATGATGCCAGTCTGGCATTGGCGAAGCAGTTAAATATGGAAGTAGTCGCCGAGGGGGTGGAGAATCGTGAAGACTGGGAATTACTGCGCCAGACCGGCTGTGATCTGGCGCAGGGCAACTTTATTGCGCAGCCTATGCCAGCCGAAGAACTGGGTGGCTGGGTGAAAAAGTGGCGTGCTCGAATAGAAGCTGAATCACTCGTTTCCGGGGGTGAGGAGCAAGCGCAGTAGAGTTCTTCAGCAAGTAGGCCAGGTTATGTTGTTCAGCTACCAGAATCTGGCAGCTTGTGATCCAGCATCACAAAGTGGTATTCCAGGCCACTACCTCCTGTTTCATGGTGGATTTCGCGAGAAATTTCCTGCCAGTCATCGTGATCGTACTCCGGGAAGAAAGTATCGCCTTCAAAATCCTCCTGAATCTCGGTCAGGTACAGGCGCTGACACAGTGGTAGTGTTTGTCGGTATAGCTCAGCACCTCCAATGACAAAAATCTGCCTGTCATCATTGGCGAAGTGATCCAGCACTTCCTGAATTGAGTGTGCCGTGATAATTCCCGGTACATCAAGAACATGCTGACGAGAGAGCACAACATTGGTACGGTTAGGCAGAGGTTTGCCAATGGAATCAAATGTACGACGCCCCATCACAACGATATGACCGGTGGTTAGCTGTTTAAAATGCTTAAGATCTGCTGGTAAGTGCCAAGGTAATGCATTATTCAATCCGATCACTCGGTTGGCTGATATGGCAGCTAGAATGGCAAGCCGGGAGGTGGCAGGTTGCAGTATAGTCATACGGCAACAGGCGCCTTGATGGGCGGATGAGGATCATAATTATGTAAGGTGAAATCCTCGTACCTGAAATCAAGAATATTTTTGATTGCCGGATTTAGCTCCATTATGGGAAGGGATTTTGGTTCACGAGTCAGTTGCAGGCGAGCTTGTTCAAGGTGATTCAGATACAGGTGTGCATCTCCAAATGTATGAATGAATTCACCAGGCCTGAGATTGCAGCACTGCGCGATCATTAGTGTCAGCAACGAATAGGAAGCAATATTGAATGGAACACCCAGGAAAATATCCGCGCTGCGCTGATAAAGTTGGCAGGAGAGCTTGCCATCCACCACATAAAACTGAAACAGGACATGGCAGGGAGCGAGTGCCATTTTGTCGAGATCTCCTACGTTCCAAGCAGAAATAATCATCCGGCGTGAATCCGGTGTTGCTTTGATTTGCTGGATTACTTGCGCAATCTGATCGATGGATTTGTCGCCGGAAACAGTCCAGGAACGCCACTGGTGGCCATAAACCGGTCCCAGCTCCCCGCTTTTATCTGCCCATTCATTCCAGATGGAAATACCATTTTTCTTCAGATAGTCAATATTGGTATCGCCGCGCAGAAACCACAGCAATTCGTGGATGATCGATTTGACATGGCATTGCTTGGTTGTTACCAACGGGAACCCCTGTTGCAGATCAAAACGCATCTGATAACCGAAGATGGAAAGTGTCCCGGTACCGGTGCGATCAGTTTTTTTATGACCGTATTGCAACACATGTCGCATTAGATCAAGGTATGGATGCATGAATAATCCTGAAAGTATGAATCAAGCAGATATAATAGAGCGCTATATCAATTGAATAGTACAGGTGGCTTTTAAAGCCAGTTTACTTAAAAAAATAATGCTCGCAACTCTTACTCAAAACGACGATACTTTTGACGAATCGACTCAGGCTTCTCACTTACTGATCATCTTTCCCAAGACAGAGAAAATACCCGGGAAATACCCATTGCCTGCTGAGCAGGTGCTCAATGATTTACTGCAGCGGCAAGGCGCATCGCCAGGCCGGTTGGCGGAAAAACCGTTATCTGTCAACCTGCAGAATGGTGCGCTTTATGCCTGGACGATGGTGGATACAGGCAAATCGGTATTTGAACAACAAACCGGGATTCGCAAGGCAATGCAACTGCTGCTGAATGAGAACCCGGTTGAAATTCATCTGGCTGTTTATGGAGATGAGACACAAAGACGACATCTGGCCGAACTCGCAGTTTATATCGCCTGGATTAATGGGGCAATACTACCGATACGTAAACAGCGTAAGGCGGATGACAAGCCACTGGAGAGAATTTATTTGCATGGCGCGGCTGATTCCACTGGATTTGCCATACAGTGCGCACAGGCAGAGGGAAATTTTCTTGCCAGAGGATTGACTATCCTGCCTCCCAACGAGCTGACTCCCAAGACTTACCGTGAACAAATAAAAAAGCTGGCTGCCAGTGAAAACTGGCAATACCAGGAATATGAATTATCCCGGTTGCGCGAGATGGGGGCAGGTGCATTTACAGCCGTCGCGCAGGGCAGCTTGACGGATGATGCGGCAATTGTTTATTTACGTAGAACGGCAAAAAACAGTGAAACTAACAGAACAATCGCCCTGGTGGGAAAGGGTATCTGCTTTGATACAGGCGGACATAATCTTAAATCGGCGCGCTATATGTATGGCATGCATGAGGATATGAATGGTTCGGCGGTAGCGCTTGGGGCACTTCTGGCTGCAACCCGGGCCGATCTGCCAATCAACATAGATTGCTGGCTTGCTATTGCCCAGAACCACGTGAGCCCCGATGCGTTCAAGCAAAATGATGTGATTACTGCTCTGAATGGTATGACGGTAGAAGTCGTTCATACGGATGCGGAAGGGCGGATGGTACTGGCGGATACGCTGACACTTGCTGCCAGAGAAAAACCTGATCTGATTATCGACTATGCTACGCTGACAGGCAGCCTGATTACCGCACTGGGCACTCGCTACAGCGGAGTTTTTACCAACCGTGATTATCTGGCGCAAAATGCGGTGGCAGTGGGCAGAACAAGTGGCGAACGAGTATGCGTGTTTCCGGTGGACAATGATTATGAAGCTGATCTCGAAAGCAAAATTGCCGACATCAAGCAGTGCTCCATAGAAAGTGAGGCAGACCATATTCTTGCCGCCTGTTTCCTGCGACATTTTGTGAATGATATTCCCTGGTTGCATATGGATCTTTCTGCTTCCCGTCATCAGGATGGATTGGGCGCGATCAGTACGGATGTTACCGGGTTCGGCGTTACCTGGTCGATTCATTTTCTGCAGGAAATGCTCAAAATTTTGCAGAAAAGAACAGGGAGAACTCGCTGATTATCAACCTTATTTCACTGGTATTTTCTCCATGAATGATGAAGTGAAACAACGTTTGCAAAATACTGAAACCTGGACCCGGGTACTTTTTATGCTGTTGTTTTTTTTCGTCCAGGGAGGAGTAAAATTTCTGATTATGCTGCTAGCGGTATTCCAGACAGTCTCAACCCTGTTGGCCGGACAAACCAATATTCAGCTGCTTAAGCTGGGCCGTCAACTGGCAATGTATGACTATCAGATCAGTTTGTTTCTGACCTTCAATAGCGAGCGGCGTCCATTTCCATTTTCTGCCTGGCCTGCTGATACAAGCGGTTATAACTCGAGCGATAATCAGGGCAATCAAGGCTGATTTTCAATAAAGAGCATTTAAAGAATACCGTTACCCTATTAATAAATCAGCTGTTCCTGGTCATGGTTTGGGAACAAGGCGAGACGACGGGGCTTGATAAAAACCTGATCTCCTTTTACCAGCTGTAATTTACGAAAATGTTCCTTGCTGATTGCGGCGTGAATGGTGTGCTGGGTCGGATTATCTCCATGTATCAGTTCCAGTCGTACTACCGGGCCAATTGAGAGAATGTGAACAACATGTACTGCCAGTGCGGATTCACCGTTTATAGCCCGGCTCACCTCAATATCATGGGGGCGAACATAAGCAATGGCGTTGAGATCTTCTGCTGCAGCATGTTCGGGCACATCGATTTTCAAGCCGCTGATCCATGCCTGACCATGGTGTACACGGCCATGGAAAAGATTGACGTGGCCCAGGAATTCGTACACGAATGGGTTGGCTGGTTTTTCATAAACTTCATCAGGGGTGCCGATTTGTTCGATACGCCCCCGGTTCATGATGACGATCCGGTCTGCCACTTCCAGTGCTTCTTCCTGATCATGTGTAACAAAGACACTGGTAATGTGCATGTCGTTGTGCAGTTTGCGCAGCCAGGCACGCAATTCTTTACGCACCTTGGCATCCAGCGCGCCGAAAGGCTCGTCCAGTAATAAAACGCTGGGTTCGACCGCCAGTGCCCGTGCCAGTGCGATGCGCTGGCGCTGGCCTCCGGAAAGTTGGTGTGGATAACGGTCTGCCAGCCAGTCGAGTTGCACCAGTTGCAGTAGCTCGGTCACGCGACGATTGATTTCTCGGGTGTTGGGACGCTCTTTTCGGGGGCGCACACGCAGGCCAAATGCCACATTCTCGAAAATGGTCATATTACGAAACAGCGCATAGTGCTGAAAAACAAAACCAACATGGCGGTCACGGACATGTTTGGTAGTTGAATCTTCCTGGTTGAATAACACCTGCCCGGAATCAGCAGTTTCCAGGCCAGCAATAATGCGCAGCAACGTGGTTTTACCAGAACCGGAAGGGCCAAGCAGGGCGAGCAGTTCGCCTGGATTAACTTGTAAATTAATATTATGCAGGGCAACAAAAGAGCCAAATTGCCTGGAAAGATTGCGTATCTCGATACTCATGTGTAATTTCCTTATCTGGATGTTTTCTGCGCAACTCTGGATTCAACAAATGTTTTTAGTGCCAGCGTAATCAGTGCCAGTAACGCCAGCAGGGAGGCCACTGCAAAAGCAGCAGCAGAGTTGTATTCGTTGTAAAGAATTTCGACGTGCAGGGAAAGTGTATTGGTCAGGCCGCGAATATGTCCAGAAACAACCGATACCGCCCCGAACTCGCCCATTGCCCTTGCATTGCAAAGGATGGTGCCATACAGCAATCCCCACTTGATGTTGGGAAGAGTGATATACCAGAGCGTCTGCCAGCCATTCGCCCCGAGAATGATGGCCGCTTCTTCCTCCTCTGTTCCTTGGGCTTGCATCAGTGGAATCAGCTCGCGTGCGATAAATGGCACAGTCACAAAGATGGTGGCCAGAACAATGCCAGGCACTGCAAAAATGATAGAAATATCGTGCTCTCTCAACCACGGCCCCATCCAGCCCTGCAGACCGAATATTAGTACGTAAATTAATCCGGCAACGACGGGAGAGACGGAGAAGGGCAGATCAATCAGGGAGATCAAAATACTTTTGCCGCGAAACTCGAATTTGGCAATTGCCCAGGCAGCCGCAATGCCGAAAGCCAGATTAAGTGGTATAGCAATGGCTGCAGCGGTCAGTGTGAGCTGGATGGCAGCGAGAGCATCCGGTTCGGTGATAGCAGCGATGTAAACATCCCATCCTTTTTTCAGCGCTTCAAAAAAGACTGCTACCAGCGGCAGTAAAAGAAAAAGGGATAGGAAGGAGAGCGCCAGCAGGGTGAGTATCCAGCGTGCCCATGGTGATTCCTGTGTAACCAGTATCTTGTGCGGTGCCGAAGAGGCTTGAAGTAATGGGATGGTAGTCATGATTCCTTTATACTTTTATGCCGCGATGGTGAACCCACCATTGCAACAGGTTGATGATCAGCAAAAGAATGAATGAAATCACCAACATCACGACAGCAATAGCAGTTGCA
Source organism: Nitrosomonas sp. TNE100 (assembly GCF_055387135.1). NCBI lineage: Bacteria > Pseudomonadati > Pseudomonadota > Betaproteobacteria > Nitrosomonadales > Nitrosomonadaceae > Nitrosomonas > Nitrosomonas sp. TNE100. The sequence goes on from NZ_AP040997.1 coordinate 950,448, forward strand.
CCGGTGTAATCATATTGTTCCAGTTTGGTGATAATCAGTAACGGCGTGATTTCCGAAATCATCGGGATATTGCCGGCGATAAAAATTACTGATCCATATTCCCCGATAGCGCGGGCAAACGCCAATGCAAAGCCAGTGGTCAGTGCGGGCAGAATTGTGGGGAAAATAATGCGCCGGAAAATTTGCCAGCGAGTTGCACCTAACATGGCTGCAGCTTCTTCCAGTTCTTTTTCGATATCTTCCAGTACGGGCTGAACGGTACGCACAACGAACGGCAATCCGATGAATATCAGGGCAACAAATACGCCGATGGGTGTGAATGCAACCTTGATTCCCAGTGGTTCCAGGTACTGTCCGATCCAGCCGTTCCCCGCGTAAATTGCGGTGAGTGTGATGCCGGCAACGGAGGTGGGCAGTGCGAAAGGCAGATCGATCAGGGCATCGACCAGACGCTTGCCCGGAAACGGGTAACGTACCAGCACCCAGGCTACCAGCAATCCGAAAAATGCATTGACCACTGCGGCTGCAAATGAGGCTCCAAATGTCAGTCGATAGGATGCGATAACTCGGGGTGCGGTCACGGTACTCCAGAATTCCGGCCAGGTCAGTTTCGCGCTGTGGATGAATGCTGCCGACAGGGGAATTAGCACGACCAGACTCAGGTAGAGCAGGGTGAATCCAAATGCCAGATTGAACCCGGGTAACACACTGTATTGTTTGAAAGTGCTCAAAATTCAAGCTCCTGTTATTCGATTGTGAAAATCTTTTCTAGATGGCGGCCGAGATCATATTGCGAGTTATGCTGCCTGTCCTAAAAACCGCCCGGCGGATAATACATATCCGCCTGCTTTGCTGCTGTTAGTTGCTCTTGTATTTCAATTTTTCTGACAGGCAGGAGGGATCCTGGTATCACGAGTGCTCCCGTCTTCTGAATAGCCATCCATCTGATAGTGCGGTAGCTCGTTACTACTCAATAGGCGTGGGTGCACACTCAGAAAAATTTGACATTTCCGGGTCTTCTTGAATTTGAATTTATGAGCAGTCAATATGCTGGATACAGAATCAATCATTGATTTACATATATTTTGTCGAACAGGCCGCCATCCTTGAAGTGGATGCTCTGCGCTTTCGGCCAGCCACCAAATACTTCATTTATCGTAAACAGATCGATTGCCGGGAACTGGTGAGCGTATTGCCTGGCTATTTCCGGATCACTCGGCCGATAGAAGTTGCGTGCAGCAATTTCCTGTCCCTCTTTGCTGTATAGATAATCGAGATAGGCCTGCGCGATATTACGTACGCCATGTCTGTCAGCATTTTTGTCAACGACGGTGACAGGGGGTTCGGCAAGAATACTGATCGAAGGTATGATTATTTCGAATTTCTCCGGGCCATATTCCTTGAGTGCCAGAAAAGCTTCATTTTCCCAGGAAATCAGAACGTCCCCTATACCGCGCTGGATGAAGTTGATGGTTGATCCACGCGCCCCTGAATCGAGTATCGAGACATTCTTATAAAGTCTGGTGAGGAACTCTTGTGCTTTTGCTTCATCACCATCATGTTTTTTTAGTGCAAAACCCCACGCTGCCAGATAATTCCAGCGTGCGCCACCCGATGTTTTCGGGTTGGGGGTTACGACGGCAACATCCGGTTTGATCAGATCATCCCAGTCCTTGATTCCTTTGGGATTATCTTTGCGTACCAGCAGGACGATTGTTGAGAGATAGGGTGAGCTGTTGTTGGATAAGCGTTTCTGCCACTCGGCCAGGATCAGTCCGGATTGTTCGCTGATTGCATCGATGTCGTGAGCAAGGGCAAGTGTCACTATATCTGCAGGCACACCGTCGATGACCGCACGTGCCTGCTTGCCGGAGCCGCCATGAGACTGTCTGACAGTAATTTTCTCTCCGGTTTTTTCCTGCCAGTAGCGGGTGAATTTACGATTATATTCCTCATACAGCTCGCGTGTCGGATCATAGGAAACATTGAGAATGGCCCGATCAGCAAGTGCCTGATTAGAATTTACCATAACCAATATTAATAGACCGACTGACAACCATGTGTTGAATTGCATTTGATTTCCTTTTGTAAATAAGTCGATGTTATTTGAATGCGCTGACAGCGATTTCTACATAAAAAAAGTCCGTACCGGCAGTTGTTTCTCCTAGTTCCGCCAGTTGCCGATTTTTTACAAATCCACCGTTGAACCAATGCGAATAGCCCAGTGTGGTACTGATATGGGGCGTCAGCCTGTAACGGGCGCGAATATCGGCTGAATGTCCGAGAAAGCTTCCGCTGTTACCACTGCGATCACGGTTATTTCCATTGCTACTGAGAAGGTTATTGAAACGATCGGCTTTACTGGCGAGCCAGAAGCCGTTATAGCCACCATCGATTTGTAAATCCGGGTGTGGCTGGAACTCTACTTTGATTTTTGGTGCCTGGATATTTTCCATAATGACATAGTCATCAGCTGACCAGGGACGTCCGAAACCGAAAAATCTTTCAAAACGGTTATTTGTATGGTCATTGGGATCACGATCACCGCTTATATAACCGTAAAAGGCACTCATGCGAGGCTTCCAGGCAGCCTGCTGAAAGGTATAGCCAAATTCAAGTAAATAGGCGTGCGCTGATTTTTTCTGTCCGCCGTCGCGCCCAAACTGATAAACAGCGCCGAGATCGAAATCCACTTCAGTGTTAGGTACAATGCCGTAGGCCCGGATGGCGGGAGAGTGGATTTCACGTTTGGCTCGTGTTCCACCATCGTCATCCTGTATCAGTCCCATGTAATAGGGTTGGATGGTGACTATTTTTGACCACTGGCGAAAATGTCCGATTACGCCATAAAACCACTGACCTTTGTCGCGCCGGTCAAATTTGTCTATCAGTCTTATGACCGGCTGCACGCCCCATGCGTCAAATTCCCAGTTATTCGATTCCTGGCCTAATGTCATGCGGAAACCCTCAAAATTATTGGTAGTGTTACGCCATTGATTGCTGGCCAGTAAGCGCCGATCCAGTGCTTCCCATACCATGCGGCCACCTCGAATTCTGACAGGGCGATGATTACCCAGGTCATCCCGCCCCAGCGCATCCTTAAAATAGAGTTCACCATAGGTTTGGATCAGTTCGAATTCATTCCAGTCGCGATTATCTTTAGGGAATTTACTGTTATAGCGGCGAGCATCTTCAAATTCGACGACGAAGCGCAGGGGATCCAGAATTTCCCTGATACCTAGATAGGCTCGTGTTCTGAGTAGAACAGGGTTATCTGTGGTAATGCGTGAGCGCCGGATATCATTGTGGCGATGTTCATAACGTATGCGGTAATCCAGCCCGACATCCAGCCAGTAAAGATTTTTGAGGGCATCAATCCCGGTTTGAGACAGATTACGAACATAACGAGGTGGATCGGATTCCGGGTGCGTACTGTAGCTGCGAGCGCGCTGGTATAAATTTGGCCATGACGTTGTCTGTATCGTTTGGCTGCTTCCAGTTGTTGTGAAATCTTCTTTTGCGTAAGCCATATTTGTCTGTGACAAAAATATAATCAGGTAAAGCCATATCCATGTTGGGCGTTTCATTCATACCCCGTGTCGGGAAGAAGTTATCCAGTTCTTCTGGCCGGATGGTTGCAATATTTTCAATAATGACAATTATTCTTGTTGTGGTTGTCAGTTGATGATTCTCGGTGTTTCCGCATGAGTGGGGAGAAGATACCAACGATCGCTTATTATTAAAAATAATAAATAATGATTTCTTTATTGTTATTTTGAATATAAAGAAAATGACTCAGCTGTGAGGAGAGTTTGATAAGTAGCTGAGAAACGCGGTTGAGTGAAGATCAACCCGGGTAATCAAGGGCTTTTTGTTGCTGCTCGTGCTGCATTGTAGGCCGCAGATTTTTTTCGAATAAATTGTTGGTAATTCACCCGTCAGTTTATTCAAGGGTGATCAGATGTTATTAGAAGGCGTGGATTGATACTTCGATATAAAACAGATTAGGGGAGTTAGTAACTTTTCCTGGTGTCACCAATTGTTGTTTCTTTACAAACTCGCTAAACCCTTGATCTGAGCAAAATGGGATAATCATTGGTGATTTGTGAGCGTCGGATATCGTTGTTGTGAAATTAATAATATGTGCGGTTCTCTAGCCCGGCATCCAGCCAGTAAAGATTCTTGAAAGCATCAATTCCGGCTTGAGAAAGGTTGCGGACATATGCGGGATGATCACGTTGTAGAGTGACTCACATAATAACTACGTGAACGGCGATAAAAGGTAGACGATTCACGATTTGAATGGTGTTGATGTCCGTTTGTTCGATTTGGCGATCTTTGGCGGGTAACAAACTACTATCTGCGTGAATTATGGCCTGGTAGAAGAAAAAATGGCTTGGATAAGCCATATCCAGCTGAAATATTTCATTTGTTTTTATCTGAAGCAGAAAATCTCTTCCCAGAAGGGAGAATACAAGTTGTCGATAGGTGGTCCGGGGAGCTGTTCAACAGCTACTCGATTGGGTTCGTGGTTCGGATGTGAACCGGAAATTGGCTGATAAGTTAATAGTGTGCGTTTTTCGGTTTCTTACCCTTAGGCCAGTCCTGGAGTTTTTTTACAAAATCCGGCCGAGGTTGTCGAGTAAAGTATAGTGCTACATCAAAGGCCTCTTGATCGGTTAATGTATTGCCTTGCCCAAGAGGCTATTGGCTTTGGTAAACGCAGCCGCTGTATTTAGTCTGGCCATGCCGGCAGCGATATTAAAGGATTTGTCTCCCCATAGCGCAGGAAAAATTACTTCACCGTTTGGCCCATATTGCCCTTGCCCGTCCGGCTAATGACAAATAGCACATTTATCGGCATAAACTTTTTTCCCTCTTTCCATATCTGGAGGTTGAGGCGCGGTAATTCTGATAAAACCGCGACCCTCTACATCCACGCCAGTTGGGACATCTTTTGATAGCCAGTGCATATAGGCGAGAATGGCGAGCATTTCATTACTCGTAGGGTAATGTTTTTCCGTTCAAAGAACGCTCGAAACAGTCGTTAATCCGATCTTGCAAAGAATTGATCCTGGCGTTTCTGGCACGGTACCTAGGGAATGCTCCCCAAATTCCGACCCAGGGTGCGGCATTGGGTTGGCGGCCGCCATTGAGATGGCAGCTTGTACAGTTCAATGCACTCCCTGAATTATTTTTTAGAAGCAGAGATGTCTGAAACAGGAGCTTCTGACCCAGACGAATGGCATCTCCCTGCGGGCTGGCAGGAATGGTGGATTCATCAGGAGGATTAAAAGCTGCCTTTTCTACAGCGGGTGGCTGAGCGATGGCGCTCCTGCGCCCAGCCATAGTAGAAGTAATAAATGATACATTTTCATTGGGTCTCCTTTGGCAACTATTACAATTTCCAGTGGGTATCTAAAAATGCGGACTGATCAAGATGTATGGTGTTGTGATGAAAATTGAAAAAATAGCATACTCCTACGGAACCGGATTTCAACCATCTTGACCACTATAATTTATTCAGCTTTTCCTCTGCTGCTTGCCAATCGGATCGCCAGGTGTCATCTTTTATCTTTTGGATAGTTGCTGTGGTTTGTGATCAAATATTTCGGGATATTTCGCAGAGAGAACAGCCTCAAATAAAAGCATATTTGTTCTTTGTTTGATGACAGGATCTTTTGTTGTTTTACCTTAATATTGAATTAGCACTCGAGGGGTGAGAGTGCTAAAATATGCTTGTTGATTTTATATTCCGTAATATTCATTCGGAAATCAGGAGGAAAATATATATGAGTGAGATTTTAACTTTACCGGTAATAAGTGGAGGGAATCTGGAGAGCTATATTCGTGCAGCTAACAGTTTTCCTGTTTTATCACGGGAAGAGGAAATATCGCTGACTAAAAAAATGCAGGAAAATGGGGATATCAATGCAGCGCATCAACTGGTACTTTCTCACTTGCGTACAGTTGTGACGATTGCACGTGGTTATCTGGGCTATGGGTTGCCACATGCTGATTTGATACAAGAAGGTAATATCGGCTTGATGAAGGCTGTCAGACGTTTTGATCCGGAACGTGGTGTTCGCCTGATATCCTTTGCAATTCACTGGATCAAGGCGGAAATCCATGAATTCATCATGCGCAACTGGAGGTTGGTCAAGATTGCCACCACCAAACCGCAGCGAAAGCTTTTTTTCAATCTGCGTAGCATGAAAAAAGGGCTGGATACGATGAATCAGGCAGAGGTTGCGACCATGGCAGAGCAACTGGGCGTTAAGGCGGAAGAGGTTGTCGAGATGGAAACACGCTTTAGTGGTCGGGATATTTCACTTGAGCCGCTAACGGATAGTGATGAAGAGGATTTTAGCCCGATTGCCTATCTGACAGACGGATCAGACCCGTCCAGAGAGCTGGAAAAAGAACAGCTGGAGCGGTTGACGCATGCGAAACTGAAAGATTCTCTAGATAGCCTGGATGAGCGCAGTCGTCGTATTATTGAGGCCCGCTGGCTGCGGGAAGATAAGGCCGCAACCTTGCATGAACTGGCTAAAGAATTGGGTGTTTCTGCCGAACGGGTGCGCCAGATTGAAGCCAAGGCCATGAAGAAAATGCGAGCTGAAATAGCTATTTAACAACTGCTTTATGTAATCTCCTGATGGATGGCCGTATTGCTTGCGGCCATCAATTTTTTAATGCAGTTATCCATTTTTTGTACAGACGATCTGCAACTGATTGCAATGCAGTAATGCGCTCCTCCAGGTTCGTCTGAATTTCCTCACTACTACTGACGGCGGGATTTCCATGGTTACGCAACAGCTCATCAATATTCGCTTCGCACCATGCTTTGACCATCGCCGCTGTCATTTCAATGTGACACTGCATACCCAGATGGATGCCCAGTGCAAAAGCCTGATTAGGACAATAAGGGCTGGATAGCAGTCGTACAGCATTTGCCGGTATGCTGAAGGTTTCACCGTGCCAGTGAAAGGCGTCAAATTCTGAGAGATCGCTGCCAAACCAATCCTGTGCGATAGGTGTGCTTTCTTCAATATGCACTTGTCCCCAGCCAATTTCCTTAACTGGGTTACTTGTTACGATACCCCCGAGGGCGGTTGATAACAGTTGCCCACCCAGGCAATGGCCCAGCACCGGGATATCAATGGCTACTGTCTGCCTGATGAGTGATAATACGAGGTTGATCCAGGGAAGATCATCATGCACGCTCATTGGCCCGCCCATTAATACCAAACCACTGTATCCCCTTGGATTATTCGGAGGAAGCATGCCTTTATCCAGGCAGATGAGCTGCCAGGGAATATGATGCTGATCAAGAAATGTGGCAAAATAGCCGGGCCCTTCAAGTGAGAAAAACCTGAGAATTGCGACGGGTTTCATTAATAATATCCTTCCTGGAATAAATGAACGGATTTCACTGTTCCCTTTCGGGTATTCTGTTTTGTTCAGTAGCGTGTGAATTGTACGGTTTTCCGGGTTTTTGCGGGTGGAAGCTTGTATTAGATCTGCCTGTGATAGCCGCTTCCTGTTGCCATATATTGGTAGTTTGTACTGCCTGATGACAGGATTTTCAGGTCGCCGCCCGGGTATTCTGGGGTAATCTGATTTTTATTTATTCTGCTTTGATATATCAATAGTGATGGCTTTTAAAAACCATGATTTTAATGATCTGGTTCGATTGGAGCAGCTGCGGCATATTGAAACCGGTCAGGCGAAGACGCTTTCCTATGCGGGTGTTGCCAATATGGAATCGTATCCTGTTGCTGGTTTCAGTTACGCAGCTTTTCTGGAAAGACTTCTGAATCGTGCCCATCATCTGATTCACGATAATCACCTGGACGATATTCTCCAACAGCCAGAGAAGCTGTTTGTGCGCGCGGGCAGAGTCATTCTGGTTCTGGCAACAATTCTTGGCGGACTGGCAGCGATTAATGCAACCGGTGATTCTTCGACGCTGAATATTTATTGGCTGCTGGTTGTGTTACTCGGATTCAATTTTTTCTCGATGCTGCTGTGGAGTGCGGGGATTACGCTGGGTATTCAAGGGTTAAGTTCGGGTATTGCTGCACAATTGGCGCGCTGGTTGCCCTTCCTCCAGCTCAAGAAAAAGGAGAAGGATTCCATTGGCACGCTTGCTGCGCACGCCTGGTGGGAAACCTGTCTGTTCGGCAAGGTGGGTAAGTGGCGAATCAGCCTGCTGACTCACCAGTTTTGGATGATTTATCTGCTTGCAGGGATGGGAACACTAATCCTGTTGATGCTGGCAAAACAGTACGATTTTGTTTGGGGGACAACGTTGTTACCAGAAAACAGTCTGCCTGAACTTACCCGGCTTCTGGCTGCCCCCATGGAATTGATCGGTCTGGCCTCTCCTGACAGTCAGCAGATCGCAGCCAGCCGGATTGGGGCAGGCATGCAAGATGCTTCGATCAGAAACGCCTGGGCAAAATTTCTGGTGGGAGCGCTGATTGTTTATGGAGTGTTGCCTCGGATAATACTGGCTTTGTTCGCATTTTTAATGTTGAAATTATCGGAGTATCGTTACAAGCTGGATTTATACCTGCCCTACTATGTCACGTTGCGGCAGAGCCTGATTGCAAATGAATTTATGGCGAGTGTGATCGATCGCGATCCGGGAGTCGCACAAGAGCAGCCGGTGCAAGTTGCCCGCAAGGGGCACAATCGGCATTTGCCGGAGGAAGCATTGGTGATCGGCATTGAGCTGGATAATCACATCATCTGGCCGAAAGGAATGGTTTGCCAGGAAAATGTGGCAGATCAGGAAACGCTTATGCGGGCGGTAGAGATGATCAAGAAATCCAGATATTCCTTGCTCATTGGTGTGGCTGCGCATCGGCTGCCTGATCGCGGGGTGCAACGGATCATAAAAAAACTGACTGCATTGGCATCTGGCCAGATCTGGCTGGTTTTACTGCAAAATAATGCTGCTATTCCAATTACGGAGTCACGTAAACAAGCCTGGTTCCGGTTGGCACAAGCCAGTGCAATTCCAGCCGAACATGTTCTTTCCTGATGACGATCCATTTTGATATGAAAGCAAGCGGGGGGGCTGCAGAACAAGACGCACCACTTCTGGAGATTGCTGTTGTTGGCCATACTAATACAGGAAAAACCTCACTGATTCGTACCTTGTTGCGCAGTACCAGCTTTGGTAAGGTTGAAGATGCTGCCGGCTCGACTCGGCATGTTGAACGGGCGACTATTTTTGCAGGCAGCGAAGCAGTGCTGAATCTGCACGACACACCCGGAATTGAGGATGTGTACGCACTGCAGGACGAGCTGCAAATAATCGCTTCCAGGAATAAACGTTTAACCCCGAATGAGCAGCTGGAGAAGTTTGTATTAGCCACCTCCCTCAATGATCCACTGGAGCAGGAAGCCAAGGTTATTCGGCAGATATTGCGCAGCGATGTCCTGCTGTATGTAATTGATGTGCGTGAGCCAGTACTCGAAAAATATCTCATCGAAATTGAGATACTTGGTAAAGCAATAAAACCCATCATTCCGATATTCAACTTTACTGCCGCGCATCGGGCCGAGCTTGATCTGTGGAGAAAGAAGCTGGCGGCATTCAACATCTATGCCTCACTTGAGCTGGATACTGTTGCATTTGCTTTTGAGGCGGAAAAGCGTTTGTATCAGAAAATACAAAGCCTGTTGGAAATACACTACACCCGTCTGCAACGCCTGATTGACCACCGTGCACGAATATGGAACCAGCTTTGTATATCCGCCGCCAGACGGATTGCCGGATTGATCATTACCGCAGCCTGTTATCGGGAGCCAACCGATGATGATCGGAATTCAGTGGATACATCCTCGGCGGCGATAAGATTGCAGGATTTTGTGCGTCAGGCAGAGCAAAATTGCCTGACCGACTTGTTGAAGATGTTTAATTTCACAGACAAGGATGTCGCTCTGCAAAAGATACCGGTACAAAACGGATATTGGCAGCTTGATCTGTTTGCCCCCGGCATACTAAAGGCTTATGGGCTGGATATTGGCAGTGCCGCGCTAAAAGGTGCGGCTGCCGGAGCTGGAATCGATTTGATGACCGGGGGATTGAGTCTTGGTACTGCCAGTATATTGGGCGCAATTGCAGGCACTGGCTGGTCTACATTCAGACGCTATGGTAAGGAGATTCAGGCAAAGTTTCAGGGGACTCGATGGTTGTGTGTAGATGACAACACGTTACAGTTACTGTATCTGCGTCAGCATCAGCTGCTGGACAAGCTGATGAACCGGGGCCATGCTGCTCGCCATATTGATCAGGTGGATCAACAACCGGAGCGTGGTGATCCACCTGATGGATGGCATGGAATTATTAATATACTCAGACAAAACCCTGCCTGGAGCGGATTATTAAGCCTTCACAATCATGATGATCAGTATCGTTTGATTGAAAAAAATCTGGTTGATGCGCTATTAAACTCAAAGTTATAAATCCTGTTTTTGTTCAAGAGGATAAAATAAGTTTATTGCTTCGATCGGCTGCTTGGCTCCCGGTGGAGCATAAGCGCCGTATTCTGACAGTTCTGTCGGCGAGATATAACCAACAACAGGTTCGAGGTCGGCCAGCCGCATTCCCTGTCTGATCAGATAGAGAATATAGGTCTGCCGCAGTGTTTCAGCAGAAATCCGGCTGGTTATCAGCAGATCGGCATCAATTTGCAGACAGGTCAGCAACGCTTCCAAATCTTCCCGGCCCAACCGATTCCCGGTGGGATCAGTCAGGCAATAGCCATGTTTACTGTAGAGTGTAGCCAGGGCAGGGTGTAGAGGGATTGTTCTGGTGGATATATTTCTAATTGTGAGCAAGTTGTTTTCAAGATCAACGTCATCATTTTGCAGGTTTGCGATTTCATCAGGTGTCAGGCCGCTTAGCAGAAAGATAAGCAGCTGTTTTTCCTTGGCTTTTGCCGCGTGAAATAGTTCGTCAATTTGCCGGGGCGTGTATTCATCTATTTTGATGTGCTCTAGTGCCTGTATAGGTTCTCGAAGCAGATTGGCGGGCGTTGATGGCGGTATGCTAAGAGCGCTGCGAGGTAAATTACTCTGATTGTGAAGATGAATATCGGACAGGTGAATGGCCAGTTTTTCCTGTTCTTTGTGCATCAGAAATTCAAAAATCCAGATAGCAGCCAAGCCCATTAGCAAGGATAGCAGTGTCGCAATCATGGCATTCCATAAATAATCCGGCCTGATTGGGTGATGGGGTAAAAAAGCTCGTTCGATAATATCAACATAGGGATATCTCCCGGTGTGTTGCGCTTCAATCTGAGCCAGTCTTGATTGTGTGTCCCGATAGAGCTGCTCTAGCTCTTCCAGATCAGATTTCAATGCATCATGTTCGGTGAAGCGAGCAGTAAACTCGGCTGCTTTTTGTCTGTGCTGGTCCAGTTGCTCTTGTATTGAACGAGTAGCTTGTAGAGCAGCAGCATAGTTCTGTTCGGCTTCACTGATGACTACAGATTGCCCTTTATGGCGGATATGCTGAATTTCATCATCTAATGCCCGCAATTTGTCCGGGATAACCTTGAGGGAAGGGGTTAAGGCCATATACTCGCGGGTATATTGCCGGTCAAGCTCTTCCAGTTGTTCCCGTAATTCCTGGGCGCGTTTTTCGAGTGCACTCAGCGTGCGGGTATCTTCAGTGGGTACGACAACCTGTCCTAGTTCAATCGACTTTCTGATAGCGTCGAGTCGTGCTTTTGCCTTGACTTCTTCTTCACTGGCTTTGTTCAACGAGTCGGTCAGGCCCTTGAGACGCGCCAGTGCTTCATTATCCTGCCGTTCGGTTGTAATAATTTTGTTATGTTTTCTAAACTGCTCAAGCTCAAGTCTTTTTTGTTCGATTTTTGCAGTTAGCGCAGCCAGTTCTTCCTGCATCATTTGTATTGTTGAGCCTTTGGATCGAGCAACTTCTTCTGCCCGTGCATCCAGATAGACATCAATCCAGGTATTGATCAGGCGTGGGAGCAGCGCAGGATCGCTTCCTTCGGCAACCATTTCGACTAGATTAGTATCGGTTATTGGCCGAACATCCAGCATGTCGCGAATGGTTGCAGGTGTCAGATCAATGCCTGCTTCAGTGTCACTTCCTTCGCGCAGACGGCTTGCTGTTTCAGTTAATAGCTCTGGGCCAAGGAGAACCTGCTTTTGAATGGTGACATGCTGAATATCTGCTTCCCTGCTTGCTTGATCAATCGCTGTTTTGGCGACTGTCAGCAAGGTGGCGTAACTCTGGTAAATCGCCGGTTGTAAAAAAACGGCACCGAGAGAAAGTAACAGGCAAGATAGAAAAACTACGGTAAAGATTAGCAGCCTGGTGGGCTTGAGTCGAGCAAGGCGATTTATGAAAGAGCGAGCCCTTTCTGCGATAGACATGGTGTTTTCCAGTTGAGGGCTCTCTGTTTTCATAATTTTTTCAGCATCAAAAGTTAGATTCGGAGATAAACCGAAATCAGAGATAAACCTTTAATCGTAGTCTTCAATTTTTTCCGTTAAATATACATGAGGTGCTGAGTATACGATCTGAAAACGACTACTTACCAGCATCTTTCCCCAGATCGTAGTTGTTATTACTGTAAGGCACAGTACTTTAATTCACAATAGCTGATTGAAATAAGGTATTTCGAAAATACTAACCGCTGTTTCTTAACCCGGTGGCCACGCCATTGATGGTCAGATGAATTGCGCGCCGGATCGCATCATCATCATCCCCTGAGCGATAGCGGCGAAGGAGTTCGACCTGAAGATGATTCATCGGATCGATATAGGGCGTGCGGATCCGGATGCTGCGCGCCAGTGTGGGATTGTCCTGTAGAAGTTCGGTATGCCCGGTGATGGCAAACAGCCATTTCACACAAAGTTCCCATTCTGTCCGGATGGCAGTGAAAACATACTGGCGTAATTCAGAATCAGTAACCAGTTCTGCGTAGCGTGAGGCAATGCCCAGATCACTCTTGGCCAACACCATATCCATATTGGAAAGCAAGGTTTGAAAGAATGGCCAGGTTCGGTACATTTTTTGCATCTGTATCAATACGTCCTGCGTATTTCCGGCCTGTTGCACAAAATTCTCGACAGCGGTACCGAATCCATACCAGCCAGGAATCATAGTGCGGTTCAGGCTCCAGCTGAAAACCCAGGGGATGGTACGCAGATCCTCTATTTTATTGGAAGGTTTACGTGAAGTCGGGCGACTGCCGATATGCAAGCCGGCAATTTCACGGATGGGTGTGGATTCCTGGAAAAATTGTGTGAAATTAGGTGTTTTATAGACCAGGTTGCGATAGGCTGCATATGCGCTGGCAGACAGTTCTTCCATAATCTGATAGCACTGTGGTGTGTGGCAGTGGATAGCATCACGATCAAGCAAGGTGGATTCAATGGTGGCAGCCACTAGCGTTTCAAGATTACGCCGCCCGATTTCAGGATCTGTATATTTGCTGGCAATGACTTCTCCCTGCTCGGTCAATCTGATCTGGCCGTTGACGCTGCCAGGAGGCTGTGCAAGTATTCCTTGATAGCTGGGACCGCCGCCGCGTCCCACCGTGCCACCGCGCCCATGAAATAGGCGCAGCCGTACTCCGTGACGGTTAAATACCTTGGTGAGTTCGATTTCGGCTTTATGTATTTCCCAGTTGGAGGTAACAAATCCGCCATCCTTGTTGCTGTCTGAATAACCCAGCATAACTTCTTGCAAGTTACTCCTGGATCGCAACATTTTACGATACTCGGGCAGTGAAAACAGTTCTTCCATGACATTGGCGCAACCGCGCAGATCATCGATTGTTTCAAACAACGGGATGATGTTTACAGTCGATCGTGCGGCTTCACCAAATTGTAGTAGCCCGGCTTCTTTCAGCAACAATGCTGCTTCTAGTATGTGGATGACCCCGGTTGCCATGGAAATAATATAGTTAGGCAGCGCGACATGGCCAAAGCGACGCTGGATTTCGGCGGCCATTCTCAAGATTCGCAACTCACCCTGTGTGATATCAGAATAATCAGACAAGGATGAGACCAGTGGATGTGAACGCTTGAGTTCGGCTAGAAGCCATTCAACACGTTCCGCTCGAGTCAAATCAGGATAGTTCTGGTTGTCCTGAGCGTTTTTTTCATATAATTCAGACACAACCTGTTCGTGGATTTTGCTGTGCTGACGCATATCCAGTGATGCGAGGTGAAATCCAAATACATCTACCGCACGGCGCAGGTCTCGTATGGCACCTTGAGCCAGCTTGTTTGATTGGTGTTGTTTCAGGGAACGAATAACGATATCAAGATCATGTACGAACTCGGCGCTGTCAGCATACGGTTCTGCCGTATTTTCCTGATATTGTCGGCCAACGTGAGGGCTTAAGTACCTGCTGGTTGCAATCAAACGCGTGTGCATGCCGAGAAAGACGCGCCGGTACGGTTCATCAATCCTGCTGGCTGGCAAGCCGGGCGCAGTCGAAGCCAGCCCCTCCAGCTCGCTGGTTACTTTGATCAGGCGTTCAGTCAGACTCATGGCCTGGCCGATTTTTTCTACTTCCTCAATATAATAATCAAGTATCAATGCGGAATGCCGTTCGGCGGCATGTAACATAATTTGGTGGGTAACAAAGGGATTTCCATCTCGATCTCCCCCAATCCAGCTGCCAATCCGTAAAAATGAGGCAATACATGGCGCCGCCTTGTCCATGTGACGCTCCAGAATATCTTCAATCTTGGCGTAGATATAAGGAATTTGCTTGAGAAAGGTGTAGTGGTAATAGATCAGGCCGTTTTCAATTTCGTCTTGTACTGTCAGCCTGACTGAGCGCAGCACCCGGGTTTGCCACAGTGTTTGGATAGCGGAACGTAAATCTTCTTCATTGTGGCGCAGTTCATTGGGAGTGAGTTGGGTGCGATCCCGTTCCTTGAGCAGACGTTGTATCTTCAGTTGATAATCCAGAATGCTGCGCCGCTGTACTTCAGTAGGGTGAGCTGTTAATACTGGGGAGATGAGTGCCTCGGCAAAGAAATTCTCCAGTTGTTGCGTATTAATTCCTTTTGCCACCACACGTTCCAGAGCTAACGTAACGCTGCCATCCTGGGGCGGTGAGCCTGCACGCAAATGAGCGCGGCGACGGCGGTTATGATGTAGATCTTCGGCGATATTTGAAAGTAGCGAAAAATAGCTGAATGCCCGGACAACAGCTGTAGTTTCCTTGTGGCTGAGATGATTGAGTATGGTGTCCAGCTCTTTTCCTGCCTCTTCATCCTGTTCGCGGCGAAAGCGCACAGCAGTCTGACGAATGGTTTCTACCAGATCAAACATTGGCTCGCCTTCCAGCTCTCGTATTGTGTCGCCCAGCATGCGCCCCAGCAAGCGAATGTCTTCCCGTAGTGGATGGTCTTTTTCGAGGGATGCGTCTTTTTCGGGAACAATATTCGCTAGGGTATTCAAACTCATTGTTGTGTGTCTCCTGTAATCATGGGCTCGGGTCACCGGGATAAAATGCAGTTATTTGCCATCATCCGGACCGGGGTCGCCCGTGCTAGAATGGCGGCATTGCTTCAAAATCAGATTCTTATTATGTCTAGTCCTGAAAAAATTGTTATTGCGTCACGTGAGAGCCAGCTTGCTTTATGGCAGGCAAATTTCATTCGAAGTCGTCTGCTTGAATTATACCCGCAAACTGATATCACCATACTTGGCATGACGACTAAGGGAGATCAGATTCTGGATGTTTCCTTGTCAAAAATTGGTGGCAAGGGGCTTTTTATCAAAGAGCTTGAACTGGCTCTGGAAGACGGCCGTGCGGACATCGCAGTACATTCTATGAAAGATGTGCCGATGATTGTTCCGTCTGGATTCAGGCTGGCCGCCATCACAGAACGGGAAGATCCGCGTGATGCATTTATTTCCAATGATTTTACCAGCCTGGAAGAATTGCCCACCGGAAGCGTGGTAGGGACTTCCAGTTTGCGGCGAGAATCCCAGTTACGGGCGCGCTTCCCGCATCTGCAAGTGCGTCCGTTGCGTGGTAACGTGCAAACGCGACTGCGAAAGCTGGACGAGGAGGAATACAGTGCAATCATTCTGGCTGCAGCCGGACTGAAACGGCTGGAGCTGGGATATCGCATCAGCATGCTGTTGCCGCCCGAGCTGAGTCTTCCGGCGGTTGGACAGGGTGCGTTGGGTATCGAGTGTCGCGATAATGATCCTGATATGGTGGAGTGGATGAAGCCACTACACCATGCCACAACTGCTTATTGTGTGGAGGCAGAGCGTGCCATGAGCCGTGTGTTGGGGGGCAGCTGCCAAGTACCGCTGGGTGGCTTTGCTGAAATTTTTGAAGGGGTATTGACACTGCGTGGTTTTGTGGCCACCCCTGACGGATCAAAAATAATCGCAGATAAATTATGTGGCAAGCCGGAATCAGGAGAACGGGTGGGCGAGCAACTGGCGCAAAACCTGAAAACGCACGGTGCGGAAGAGATTCTTGCCGCCCTGGCCTGAGATGTGATCGGGGCAGATATTGGCACTTGATCGGTTAGCCGGTAAAAGTATTCTGATTACCCGCCCTTTGCATCAGGCGGGTAATCTGGCTGCACGAATCAAGGGGTTGGGCGGAGAGCCATGGTTGTTCCCCGTGCTGGAGATTTCTGATAGCGAAAACAAGCAGCCGTTACTGGATATGATTGCGCGGCTTGATGATTTTGATCTGGCTGTTTTTGTCAGCCCGAATGCGGTGGAAAGAGTTATGCCGCTGGTTCACGCAGAGCGCCGCTGGCCTGAGCATGTACGTGTTGCAACCGTGGGAAAGGGGAGTGCCCGGGCGCTCGAACGTCATGGTATTCCCGCTGTCATTGTTCCAGAAGATGGTTCTGATAGCGAAGCCTTGTTGCGCGTACCACAACTGCAGATCATGCAGGGTAAGCGCATCATAATTTTTCGCGGTAATGGCGGGCGGAAATTGCTTGGAGATACGCTACGTGATCGTGGCGCCAACGTTGACTATGTTGAATGCTATCGTCGCCACCGGCCGGAGGTTGATCCCTTGCCGTTGCTGAAGTACTGGCATGATAGCGGGATCCAGGCAGTAGTCATCAGCAGCAGCGAAGGTCTGGATAATTTATTTGACATGATCGGTAAAACAGGCCAACAATTGCTCAGAGCTACCGCCGTGTTTACGGCACATGACCGGATTGAGTGCAAGGCAAGAGAGCTGGGTATCAGGAAGATATACCGCACTCCTCTCGGAGATGAAGGGACTGTGCAAGGTTTGCTGGAGTACTTCGAAAAAATACAGTCACACTGATAGCATCCGATCATATGAATAAATATACGCAGATTTCGACTTCCGGATCAGCTCGCCGCTTGGCTGTTTTCATACTGGTGATCTTATTAATTGCAGTAACTGCCATGCTGTGGAAATGGGCTGAAAAACAAGGGTACATCTCTGCAATGGAGCATTCCCTGGCAACATATCTGGCTGATGCCGATGTTTTTAGCAGCCGTTCACGCACAATGCTTACTGAGCTTGAGCTTGAAAAAACAGAAATCAAGCAGCGCTTAAATCATCTGGAAGAAAGATTGCTGGTTACCCGTGAATCGCCTGTTGAAATTGGCAAGCTGTCTGACGGTGACAGTACTCATACGGGTGCCTGGATGCTGGGTGCGGTCGAACGTCTTATTGTTTCGGCTGATCGTTATCTGCGGATGACGGGTGATGTGCGTTCTGCACTTGACTCACTAAAATATGCGCAAGAACTGCTGCAATCCGATGAAATCCCTGGGTCATCAAAATTAAATGAGGCGTTGGCAGGGGATATTGAGCAGCTTGAAGTACTGGCTACTTTGGATGTCCAGAGGATTAATCAGGATATTACGGAGCTTGCCACACGGATTGATGATCTTCCTTTGATGATGGACGCCAGTTTGATAGAGATTGATTTGCCGGAGAAACAAGATACATCCGAACCACGTTTATGGCATCGTTATCTGCTTGAAATCGAAAAAGATCTCAGCCGGTTGATCAAAATTGAAAAAATAAATGACTCGGGAACATCATTATTATCGCCTTCCCAGATTCATCTTCTAAAAGAAAATATCAGACTGCAATTGATGCAGGCACGCCTTGCCTTATTAATCCGAGATGAAGGCAATTTTCGCACTGCTGTGAAAACGGCAATAGATTGGGTGCAGCAGTATTTTAATACAGAGGCTCAGTCAGTTAGAGATGCTCTGGGGGAGCTGGAAAGATTGGCCAGTATTAACATCGGATCACAGTTACCGAATTTGGGAGAAATCTTGGAAATTGTGTATCACGATCAACTCATGCTGAAAGGAGAGGGTGAATGAAACTGGTGTTATGGGTACTGGCATTATTCGCATCAGCGACAGCTATCGTATTGGCTGCGTACTACAACACGGGTTCGGTTTTATTTACCGTGCCCCCTTACAAGATTGAGCTTGCGTTCAACACGTTCATCATAATGGTGCTGTCAGTTTTTACCGTGTTTTATATGCTCCTGCGGATCCTATCCGGATTATCCGGTATAAACAGGCGGATACGGGCTAAAAAAGCCGAGCAGCTGACATGGTCTGGTGTGAAGGCATTTTTTGAAGCGCGTTACGATCAGGCAATGGAGTTTTCAGAAAAGGCCTTCAAGCTTGCTGATACACAAACGACTAAGGTTTTGAATGCCGTTGTTGCAGCCCGATCGGCTCATCAGCAGAGGAATTATTTACGACGTGATTATTTACTGACTGCAGCCAGGGAACAGGCTCCTGTGGGCAGAGTACTGACGTTGATTACCGAAGCAGAATTGTTTCTGGATGAAGGGCGTTATCATGATGCGTTGACAGCTTTACAATCAATTTATTCATTCGGTGGTCTGCAAAGTACTGCGGTACTTTTACTGGAGCTAAAAGCCCAACAGATGGCTGGAAACTGGGATGCTGTGCTGGAATTAACTGAAGTGTTGTCAAATCGCTCATCTGTTGATAGAGCACATGTGGATGAATTACGGCACCAGGCACACTTGGAAAATATTAAAAAGAACACAAAAGATATTGTTTTACTGAAGAAATACTGGGGAACCTTGCCATGGCAGGAAAAAACTGATGGCAGGATTGCAGTAGCAGCAGCTCGCGCGTTAATGGCTCAAGGAGATAATGCTGCTGCACAAAAAATTATTGAAAATGGTTTGGATGCCGGGCTCTATCCAGAGCTGGTTGCATTATATGCAGATTGTCAAAGCGGTATAGTTAGCTGGCAAATACAACGGGCAGAAAGCTGGCTCGTGAAGTATCCGAACAATGCTGATTTATTGCTGGCGCTGGGACGGCTTTGTACTTACGGGGAGTTATGGGGTAAAGCGCAAAACTACCTTGAAGCAAGTTTATCAATTGATCCAGGATATCCGGCACATCTTGCATTGGCTCAGTTATTTGAGAAATTGGGTAAGCAAGAGGCAGCAAGCGAACATTATCGCAAGGGACTAGACTTTGCACTCAAGCAGATCAGCTCGGCTTGATTTGTGTCAAGTTACTGCCGGTTTTGAGGGGATGAAGGCATCAGAGAAAAAATTCTCCTCTTGTAAATTCCGCTGACTGGTAAAGTTGTCGAAGGCAGCCTTTACCATGGCAGGAGCGCCACAGGCATAAACCTGACAATCCGACAATGTGTCCATGTCTTCCATAACGGCCTGATGTACCAGGCCGTTTTTTCCTTGCCAGTTATCAGTTAAAAGTGGTTCAGATAATACCGGGATATAACTGAAGTTCTTGTTTTCTTCTTCCCATTTTTTAGCCAGATCATTCAGGTAAAGACCATCCCGAGTGCGGGCTCCCCAGTATAGTTTTATTTTGTTATGCTTGAAGCGGGTATTCTCCGTGTAAAAGAGATATTCCAGCATGCTTTTAACAGGAGCAAAGCCGGTGCCTCCTACCAGAAAGATAATGGGAGTATCATTTTTAGGGGTGTCATGAAGAAAGAATGATCCCAAAGGCCCTTCAAACCGAAGAATATCTTTTTCCTTCATGTAAGAAAAGACATATTCAGAAAATACTCCACCGGCATAATTGCGTGTGTGTAACTGTAGAAATTCATCATTCCCAGGAGCATTAGCCAGAGAGAAGCTGCGACGCTGACCATCCTTCATCAGGATGTCGATGTACTGCCCCGGCAAAAATTGTAACCGTTCATTTGCAGGCAATTTCAGATAAATAATCATGACGTCGGATGCCACATGTTCCAGCTTATGTACCCGGCAGGGCATGGTACGAACCCTGATATCCTTGACTGCTTCGATTTCCTGACATTCAATTTCCAGATCAGAAAGGGGCCTGGCGCAACAAAAAAGTGCCAGCTGCTGTTCTTTTTCCTGTTCCGTCAGCACTTCTTCGCTATAAGCGCCATAATCAACAATCCCTTGTATAATTTTTCCCTTGCAGGTGCCGCATGATCCGTTACGGCAGCCGTAAGGTAAAGATAGCCCATGGCGCAAAGCTGCTTCAAGGATCGTCTCGGTTGGTTCGATCGTGATGATACGGCCACTTGGCCTGAAAGTGATACGGTAAGACTCCATTGGGGAGATATAGCTAACAAATATTGGTTATGAAAAATAAGTTGCTAATTGTGGGATGCGGTGATATCGCTTCAAGAGTGGCCAACCTACTCGGACAGTGCTATCAACTGTTTGGTTTATGTCGCAGAGTTGAAAATTTCGATCATTTACGCATATTGGGTATCACGCCAATAGCGGGTGATCTGGATCAGCCTGCAAGTCTTGAAAGAATGGCGGGAGTTGCTGCTCATTCAGTCTTGCATCTTGCCCCGCCTCCAGGTCAGGGCAAGCGTGATACGCGTACATTACACTTGTTGTCTGCACTTTCCCGGCGGCAATCAAACACAAAAAAAAGAATACTACCACAACAGCTGATCTATATCAGTACCAGCGGGGTTTATGGGGATTGCAGTGGCAACCGGGTTAATGAAAGTTACCCGGCAAATCCGAGAAATGATCGTGCCTATCGGCGGCTAGATGCTGAACAACAAATCAGAAACTGGGGGATACGTAATGGGGTGCGAGTATCTATTTTGCGCGTACCAGGAATTTATGCGCACAATCGACTTCCGCTGGAGCGTTTGCGCCAGGGTACCCCCGCTTTGTTGCCAGCCGAGGATAGTTATACGAATCATATTCATGCTGATGATCTGGCACGCATTATTGTGGCTGCCCTGCGTTTTGGTAAATCGGGCAGGATTTATCATGCGAGTGATGATTCCTGTTTGAAAATGGGAGAATATTTTGATCTGGTAGCGAATCATTTTAATTTGCCCGGCACAAGAAAAATTACCCGTCAGGAAGCTAAAGAGACACTCTCTCCAAGCCTATTATCTTTCATGCTGGAATCAAGGCGTTTAACCAATGATCGTATCAAACGCGAATTGCAAGTCCGGTTACGCTACCCGACTGTGGGAGCTTTCCTGGCAGAGATAGAAAAAACACCAGTTAAATAATCCTGAATTTTCTGCCGTAGTAACTATGATCCAGATCAGCAAGATAAAAGGAAATTGGCATGGTAACGATTGCGACATCAGAAAAGAAAGTCAAAGAATTCAATTTTCTATGGGAAGGAAAAGATAAAACCGGAAGGGCGATTAAAGGCGAAATGCGTGCGGCTGGCACTGTTGTAGTGACTTCTACACTACGTAAACAGGGTATCAGAGTAACAAAAATTACCAAGGCCAGGGCGGGTGGAAAAATTACCGATAAGGATATTACGTTGTTTACACGCCAGCTTGCAACGATGATGAAATCGGGAGTACCTTTGCTGCAAGCCTTTGATATTGTAGGCAAGGGACACAGTAATCGTGCAGTCGGGAAACTACTGATGGATATCAAATCAGAAGTGGAAACAGGTAGCAGTCTGGCTAATGCATTCAAAAAACATCCACTTTATTTTGACTCCCTGTTTTGTAACCTGGTGACAGCGGGAGAAGCTGCCGGTATCCTGGATAACCTGCTTGACAGGTTGGCTACCTATAAGGAAAAGATTCAGGCGATCAAGGGGAAAATAAAATCGGCATTGTTTTATCCTGTTTCAATCATTGTGGTTGCTTTCATCATTACCGCAGTAATCATGATATTTGTAATCCCGGCTTTCAAGGAACTTTTCCAGGGATTTGGTGCTGATCTACCCGCTCCAACCCTGATGGTCATGACTATTTCTGACTTTTTTGTAGCATACTGGTGGGCAATTTTTGGAGGAGTCGGTGGGGGGCTTTATGTATTTTCTTATGCCTGGAAGCGTTCTGCCGCAATGCAGCATGTCATGGATCGATTGGCTCTGAAGTTGCCAATTTTTGGAGAGGTGATCCGTAAAGCTACAATCGCCCGTTGGTCGCGGACACTTTCAACTATGTTTGCTGCCGGTGTTCCTTTGGTTGAGGCACTTAATTCTGTTGCCGGCGCAGCCGGAAATCAAGTGTATTATGAGGCAACAAAAAATATCCAGAACGAAGTCAGTACCGGCAGCAGTCTGGTGGATGCGATGATGGCAACCAATGTTTTTCCTTCAATGGTGCTGCAGATGGTTTCCATAGGCGAGGAATCGGGTTCGCTTGATGCAATGCTCAGCAAAATTGCAGATTTCTTTGAGGCAGAAGTGGATGATGCGGTGGAGGCACTTTCCAGTCTGATGGAGCCGCTCATCATGGTGGTGCTAGGGACGCTCATTGGCGGAATGGTGGTCGCCATGTATCTGCCTATTTTTAAAATGGGGCAGGTGATCGGATAACCAGATAGTGCCATTTTCACGACTGAATCAGGACAGGTAGTGCATGAATATTTTTAATACCCTACAAGCTTCACCAGCTTTTTTTATTTCATTTATCTCGCTTATTGGCCTGATTCTGGGAAGTTTCCTGAATGTAGTGATTTACAGGTTGCCCGTGATGTTAAAACGTGAATGGATGCAACAATGTGCTGAGTTGCGTGGGGAGCAGGTAAAAGTACTGCCGGCGTATAACCTGGCTATACCAGGCTCCGGTTGTTCACAGTGTGGTCATAAAATTTCTGCCCTCGAGAATATTCCGATTATCAGCTACCTTCTTTTGCGCGGACACTGTTCAAGTTGCCAGGCTCGTATTCCATTTGATTATCCACTGGTTGAGGCTCTGACAGCTATTCTAAGCGGTTTTGCTGCGTGGCATTTTGGTTTTAGTGGGATTTTACTTGCTGCGCTGATTTTTATTTGGGCAATGATTATTTTGACATTTATTGATCTGAATACCCAGCTTTTACCAGATAGTATTACACAGCCGCTGTTATGGGCAGGCCTGATCGTGAATCTGCATAATGGTTTTGTAGATATCCATTCAGCTGTTATCGGTGCGGTTGCAGGTTACCTGACACTCTGGAGTGTGTACTGGCTGTTCAAACTGATTACCGGTAAGGAAGGCATGGGGTATGGTGATTTCAAGTTGCTGGCTGCAGTCGGTGCCTGGTTGGGTTGGCAATTACTGCCACTGGTAATCTTGCTTTCTTCTGTGATGGGGGCTGTTATTGGTACTGTCCTGATCCTGGCCGCTAATCGTTCAAAAGGTACAACACTTCCCTTTGGTCCTTATCTGGCAGGAGGAGGATTAATTGCTTTGTTCTGGGGCAGTGAGATCAATCAGGCATACCTAGCCATGTTTTGACGTATGGGATTCATTATCGGGCTAACGGGTGGAATCGGCAGTGGCAAGACCAGTGTGGCTGATCTGTTCCAGGAGCTGGGTATTGAAATTATTGATACTGATCACTTGGCGCATGAACTAATTCGACCAGGTGGTAGTGCGATTCAGGGAATTCGTGTCGTATTTGGTGACCATTTTGTACTGGAGGATGGTTCACTGAATCGAGTGGCTATGCGCGAGCTCGTATTCTCTGATGAAGTGGCGCGGCGTAAGCTCGAAGCTATACTTCACCCGCTGATCTATCAGGAAAGCAGGCGACGTCTCCCGCTGATTCAATCCAGTTACGGCATTCTGGTTGTGCCCTTGTTACTGGAGACTGAAGACTATCCTGAGCTGATTGATCGTGTGCTGGTGGTTGATTGTCCAGAATCCCTGCAAATTTCCCGTACCATGCAGCGTAGCAAGCTGAAGGAACAGGAAGTACGTAAAGTGATGGCCGCACAGTGCTCACGTGATGAACGCCTTGCTCTGGCTGATGATGTGATTATCAACGACTCCGACAATCAGCACCTGCGGCAACAGGTACGAATGCTACATCAGAAATATCTTGCGCTTGTTGACAAACACAGCTTCTGAACGATTCTGGTAAGATGCATGTAACTGCAGTTTTCTGCTATGCTTTAACATTCCCACGTCATCTTACTTACTGTGATCTGTTACGAATTACCCCTGAACGAACGAATCCGCATGTTACTGAGACTGGAGGATTTGTTCGACAAAATTGATTTTTTTTCGGCTAGGGATACCTCTTTCGAACATCATGCTGCTCTGGTTGCATTGTTTGAAATTCTTGATGTTACCAGCAGATCTGATCTTAAGTCGGATCTGCTGCAGGAATTGGATAAACAACGAACCATGCTGGAAGGTTTGCAAGATAACCCGGGCGTATCAGAAAAAGCACTCATTCATATATTGCAGGATATTCGAGCTGCTTTCCGTGGATTGCTTGATATACCAGGCAGGATCGGCGGACATTTGCGGGATGATGAATGGCTGATGAGTGTCAAGCAGCGTATGAGCATTCCAGGAGGGGCGTGCGAGTTTGATTTGCCAGCCTATCATTACTGGCTGAATATGGCTCCAGATGCCCGCAGGGCAGATCTCCAGAACTGGATTACACCTCTTACTGCTATCCGTAGCGGGATCAATATCATACTGAATATATTGAGAAACAGCGGAACAAAATTTTGTTACATTGCTGCTAAAGGAGTATTCCAGCAGGCTGGTTCAGAGCATCAGGCACATCTTTTGTGCCTGCATATCAGTGATGAAATTTCCTGCATCCCGGAGATCAGTGCCAATAAATATGCGCTCAATATACGATTTATTCCCTGGCACTCGGATCACAAGACAGAAGTGTGTGAAGAAGATGTTCCTTTTGAATTGACTTTCTGCAGTTTATGAGTAGTGGTGTGATTAAATGGAAAGGCGACCAGGTAAATCTCCAACCGTAAACTGTCCCCAATGTGGTGAAGTCGTTGTCTGGGAAAAATCAAGCAAGTATCGTCCGTTCTGTTCTGAGCGATGTAAATTACTTGATTTAGGATTGTGGGCTACAGATTCCTACCGAATACCGGATGAAGATGAGCCTCAAGAAGATAATCCTCAAAGCTGATTTTGCATGATTCCAGATTTGTGTTCCTCAGCGATAAAGAACAATAGGCAGAGTAGGTGTTTAGTCCCACGGTGTGCTGGTGTAACATATAACCAGCTACGGAGGGATGATTTATGGGACAGATATTACACGGAAGCGCCCGCACGACAGCGGCGGTACGTCGAGCGATACAAAATAGTCAAGAGAGTCTGAATGTTCTGGCCAAGCGGCATGGGATTAATCCAAAAACGGTAGCGAAGTGGCGGAAGCGGGAATTCACCCACGATGCACCGATGGGCCCCAAAGAGTCGCACTCGACTGTTTTAAGTCTGGAAGAAGAAGCCGCTGTTGTGGCGTTTCGCAAACATACGCTTCTACCGCTGGATGATTGTCTATATGCCTTGCAACCAAGCATTCCGCATTTAACCCGCTCAAGCCTGCATCGCTGCTTTCAACGGCATGGCATCAGTCGGTTGCCGGAGGTTGATGGTGACAAGCCAAAGAAAAAGTTTAATGCCTATCCAATTGGCTACTTCCATATTGATATTGCCGAAGTTCGTACGAAGGAAGGTAAACTCTATCTTTTTGTAGCCATTGACCGGACATCAAAGTTCGTTTTTGTTCAACTCCAGAACAAAGCCAACCGCAACACGGCAACCGCCTTCTTGAAGGCCGTGATCGAGACTGTTCCCTACAAGATCCATACAATCCTGACTGATAACGGTATCCAGTTTACGTTCCCGGCGCGTTATCGGAATGGGCCAACGGCTCAGTATGTAACGCATATGTTCGATAGGTGTTGTCAGATCAACGGCATCGAGCACCGTCTCACCAAACCCAACCATCCCTGGACCAATGGTCAGGTTGAACGCATGAATCGAACCATCAAGGATGCGACTGTAAAACGGTATTATTACGACTCACACGATCAGTTGAAGGCCCATCTCCATCGCTTTGTGATGGCTTATAACTTCGCCAAAAGACTAAAAGCTCTCAAAGGCCTAACACCCTATGAATACATCTGCAAAATCTGGAAAAATGAGCCAGATCGTTTTATCTTTGACCCATTCCAGCACACCGTGGGACTAAACAAGTAGGCGATCAGGTTTCAGATTGATTTGACGAAAACCTTTGAGCGGCGCTGATAGTTGTAGAGATGCTGCTTTGACTGTGGAAGCTGGTCAGGGGTGGTTTCCGAGAAACCACGCTCTACAAACCAGTGAGCGGTACGGGTAGTGAGGACAAATATATGGCGGTAGCTTTGTTTTCTGGCTTGTTCTTCCAGGTGATCAATCAGTATCCGACCCATTCCTGCTTTGCGATATGCAGGATGTACTGCGACGCAGGCCAGTTCGCATGCTTTGTCATCCGGGAAAGGGTAAAGTGCTGCACAGGCAATGATCACGTTGTCATGTTCAATCACTGTAAAACGTTCAATTTCCATTTCCAGTAATTCCCGGCCACGCCTCACCAGAATACCCGTATTTTCCAGTGGTTCGATTAACTGCAGTATGGCACCAATGTCCTTGATATCAGCCTGACGGATAATTTGTAGTGGGTCACGTGTGATCATGCTGCCAATGCCACCGTGCGTGAACAACTCAAGTAACAGAGCGCCATCAGCATGACGACTGATAAGATGAACACGTTCCACTCCCTGTTCGCAGGCATGCAATGCCCATGGCAGATAGAGGCGGATATCTTCATTTGGTTGATCTGCTGCAGTATCCATTGCCGCAAGTAGCGCTTTACCCTGCCTGACAGTAAGTTCTTGCAATAACGTATTACCTGATTCTGTTTGTTGCTGGATGCCGGGCGTATCTACCAGAAAAATCAGCTTGTCGGCTCTCAGGGCAATGGCGACTTCAGCGGCAGTATTTTCTACTGTCAGATTAAAAATTTCTCCCGTTGGTGAATAGCCCAGAGGTGAGAGCAGCACGACAACCCCTTGTTTAAGTTGATCGAGGATGGCTGCGGCATTGATACGGCGTACTTCTCCAGTGTATTGCAGGTCCACCCCTTCCAAAACACCGATCGGGCGAGCAGTTACGAAATTTCCGCTGGCTACCCGTATAGCGGCATTGGCCATAGGCGAATTAGGCAGCCCCATCGACAGCAGAGCCTCGATTTCAACCCGGACTTTACCGACCGCTTCTTTCACATATTGCAGTGTAGTGACATCGGTAACACGCATACCTTGTACGTAACTTATTTCCTGCTGATCAGCCTGTAATCTGGATTCAATTTGCGGTCGCGCGCCATGCACCAATACGAGCTGGATGCCGAGACTGGCAAGCAGGTTAAAATCCTGCACCAGCTCGACAAATTTTCCATTTGCAACGACTTCACCACCAAAAGCAATAACGAAGATTTTCCCACGACTGGTGTGGATATGCGGGGTAACGGAGCGAAACCAGGTAACAAATTCGATGTCCGATTGCATGGCTGATCAAGGTAGAAGCACTATTAATAATCACCCCAAAGCACCTGGGCGGCGGCAATGGCTGCCAATGCAGCGGTTTCGGTGCGCAGAATACGAGTGCCCAGGCAGATAGGTATAAATCCGGCGTGAAGCATGGCGTCGGTTTCTTCTTCAGTAAATCCTCCCTCCGGGCCTGTCAGTAATGTAATGCACTCCCCGGATTCTGGAGGAGACAACTTGGCCAAACGTAGACGAGCGACAGGGGAGAGTATTATATCGTGCCCGGATAGATTACTATTTTCCTGTTTTTGCACCAGTTTCTGTTCTAACCAATGAGATAGGGACATAAGTGGCAACAGCTGGGGAATTCTGTTCCGTCCACATTGTTCACAGGCAGAAATAATGATTTTTTGCCAGTGATGCCAGCGTTTATCGGCACGTTCCCCTGTGAGTCGGATGAGTGTACGGCTAGTAATCAAAGGTTGTATACAAATGACGCCTTGTTCAACAGCTTTCTGAATGATCCAGTCCATTTTTTCATTGGTACAGACAGCTTGTGCCAACGTAAGCATTAAGGGGGATTCACGCTCAACTGGCAGGTGCTGTTCGATTTTAACGACACAAGCAGATTTTCTGACTTGGACAAGGCAACCGGAAAATTCACCTCCTGTACCATCGAACAGGATCACCGGATCTCCCTGTTTTAATCGGAGTACCTGAACTGCGTGATGACTGGTATCGCTGTTTAGCGTAACCTGTTTGGCATCGGGATGAATAGGGAGAGTATGAAAAAAGCGTGCTGTCATATAAAAAAGAATTGATATCTTGAGAGAAAAAGTAACAAAATATTTTTATGATAGTATAGGTAAGAATGAAATTGATTAATGAAAAAGGAGTGGCTAGATGGCAAGTCTTGAAACACCGGTTTGTGATTTTGGCTGGAAGGCGATAGATTTTGATCTTCCCGGGGTGGACGGTAAGCGTTACAACCTGGCATCTGTGCTGGGTGAGAATGGGTTATTGGTCATGTTTATATGCAACCATTGCCCTTATGTAAAAGCTGTTCGTGACCGGATCATTCGAGACGTCAAAGAGCTTGCTGGGCATGGCATCGGTACAATTGCCATCATGTCTAACGATCCGGCAGATTATCCGGAGGATTCATTTGAGAGCATGGGTAAAATTGCCCGGGAATATGCCTATCCGTTCCCCTATGTAATGGATGAAACCCAGGAAACTGCTAAAGCATACGGAGCAGTCTGTACGCCTGATTTTTTTGGCTTCAACAATAAACTGGAGCTGCAGTATCGTGGTCGGCTGGATGCCTCCCGCAAGGAAGCAGCACCTGCTGATGCACGCCGTGATTTGTTCGAGGCAATGGTTCAGGTGGCGAAAACCGGAAGTGGGCCTGAAGAACAGATTTCCAGTATTGGTTGTTCAATCAAGTGGCGAGCAGATTGAGCATGCTGGATCGTGTCATCACGGCAGTAAGGGAGGTTGCACACAAGGAGATTATTCCGCGTTATCTGCAAGTTGAACGTATCTATAAAGCAGATGGCAGTTTTTGTACCGAGGCGGATCTGGCTGCGCAAGGAAGTTTACTGGAGAGATTATACGAAATTTCTCCTGTGGCGATGATTGGCGAGGAAATGCCGGAATCGCAACAACTGGAGCAGTGGGAAGCCGGCCAGGAGGGGATATGGAGTATTGATCCAATTGATGGAACTTCCAATTTCATGAATGGCTTGCCTTATTTTGCTGTTTCTGTGGCGCTGATGCGAGGGGGCAGAAGTGTGCTGGGCGTTGTCTACAATCCGGCGACAGATGAAATGTTTTATGCTGAGCAGGGGAAGGGTGCTTTTCTTAATGGCAAAGCCTTACCTCTTTCCAGACGTAAAATTCCGTTAAACAAAGCGATTGCCAATGTCGATTTCAAGCGGCTGAATCGCAAGCTGGCAGTAGAAATTGTTGCCAAACCTCCTTATTCCTCACAAAGAAACTATGGCACTTGCACGCTGGAATGGTGTTATACCGCAGCGGGGTATTTTGATCTGTATTTACATGGTGGCCAGAAACCTTGGGATTATGCCGCTGGCTGCCTGATACTGGAGGAGGCGGGTGGCCATCGGTGTACGCTGGAGGAGGATGATTACTGGGCAAGCTATCCCTGGCGTCGTTCAGTTATCGGTGCGCTTGATCATGATTTGTTCATTCAGTGGCGTGACTGGATCAGGGCGCGTTTGCCAGATACTGGCTCTGCCCGCTGATTTTCCTGAATCTGAAGACTGCCGGTAGTTGGATGGTATTCGTATAGCACGGCACAGGTAAATTGTATGCCTGTACTCAACACCAACCCGGATTCAGCTGACAAAGAAATTGCGCATCATACCCATATCTTCATGTTCCAGGTTATGACAGTGATAAAGAAATAGCCCGGTATAGTCCGTAAATGGCTTGATGATTTCAACTTCCTCTCCTGGCATCACCAGCACTGTATCTTTCCAGCCACTGTTGATAAATCCATCCTTAATTGCAGCGTAAGCACTGCCAGCATGGCCAGGTTTGCGTGACAGAATCTGGAATTGCTGGCCATGAAGATGGATCGGGTGCGGCTGCGCCATTATCATCCCCATCATTCCTCCTCCCCGACCACCGCGCATCCCGCCACCCATGCCCCCATCCCCTCCGATACCCGGATTGATATTGGATATCCGGATTCTTTGCACGGTATTTACTGGTATTTTCTCTTGGTTCGTATAATCCAGCATGTCAAAGGTTCGGCCATTGAGATTGAAGGTCATACGACGCATGCCAATGGCAATTGGCACCACGATATCCGGATTAGAAGTATCCTTCGCAGTGAAACGGTGTATGGGAACCAGGGTATCAGGCAATCTGGGTGAATCACTTACTTGTTTGGTGATTGCAAATTTGACGATGGTACCTTTGTTTCCCTGGTCCATCGTATTACTTCCCATGCCCATTCCACCTCCCATGCGCATGGAAAATCCCTGGTAGGATAAAGTCTGCAGAG
Organism: Nitrosomonas sp. TNE100; assembly: GCF_055387135.1. Classification (NCBI taxonomy): domain Bacteria; kingdom Pseudomonadati; phylum Pseudomonadota; class Betaproteobacteria; order Nitrosomonadales; family Nitrosomonadaceae; genus Nitrosomonas; species Nitrosomonas sp. TNE100. The sequence goes on from NZ_AP040997.1 coordinate 981,266, forward strand.
CCAGCTCAGAGCCAGGCTTGCGACCGCTAAAATCAACCCATAGTTCTACCCGTTCTGCTGGGGCGAGCATGATATAGGGGAAGGTTTGCGGTTTTTCCAGTAATCCGCCATCTGTACCGATGATGGTAAGCGGAGAGCCGTCACTCCAGCCCAGTTTGTAGATTCTGGAGTTTGATCCATTCAGGATACGAAGACGGTAGGCACGTGTTTTTACGGGAATAACATGGTTGCGCCGGCCATTTGCCAAGATGGTATCGCCAAGAAACCCCTGCATACGCTGATGCATGTTCAGTGCGTAATACAATTGATTCCCGGATGTAAAAGTTCGATCCTGGATGATAAGCGGAATATCGTATTCATCACTTGGCAGATCCAGTTTGCGTTCAATCTCGTCTGTGATAGTAATGAGTCCGGCGAGACCCTGATACACTTGTCTAGCAGTTACTTCATGTGTATGAGAATGATACCAGTTAGTACCAGCCGGGTTTTTCACTTCAAACTCATATACATATTGCTCACCCTGGTTGATTGCATACATCGGATGTCCATCCATAATTTGCGGTACATGCATGCCGTGCCAATGCGTTACGCAGGGCTCTGGTATCTGATTGTAAAAAAATATTCGGACTTTCTGGCCTTGTTCAAAATTGAGCACAGGCCCCAGATAGCTGGGCAGTTCTTTAAGCGTACCAGAAGGTCCTTTCAGTAATTTTCCGGTATATTTAAGAACACGGGTATTTGCTCCCGGCAGGATTGAGACCTCGGTCATTTGTGCTGTCAGGGCAATTTCAACGTCGGCCTTGAATGCGCTATTGGGTGTTTTATTGAGTTTATTGCTTTCTGTAAACGCAAACCCGGGTATAGCTGCGGCAAGTGTTCCAGATGCGGCATATTGCAAGAACCGGCGACGATTAAGGTTGGTATTGGTCATAAAATTAACCTTATTAAATAATTGACAGTTTTAAGCAGATTCTACCTAATTCGAGATAACCCCGGCGTTCTGGGAAACCAAGTGTAGCAGTCGGTGCAAGTGCCTGATTACCTTTTCTTCAGCGATGTGGCACATTAATAGTTGTGTGAGGGTGTGTTTGAGAAAAATATGGCTAAGAGAAATTTTTTATCCCGGTGTCAAAATGAATATGTGTAAAATTTGTCAGGAAATTAGTTTTTCGGATGTTTCAGAGCTCGATACGAAGAATAATCAACCTGAAACTTTTAATCACTCCTTCTCATAGTAATTATTCCAGAATGTATATAACTGATGCTACTGACCTCAGCCTTAGCCAGAACAGTTTGATTAAGAAATTGACTGAATCATTTATAGATAAACTATCAGATACAATCAGAGCTGGTCTGCAGGTAACCATCACCTGCCTCATTTGTATAAACGGGAGCAGCCCGGTGTTTGCCAGCGAGCGTTCCGTTACTGAAAATCATCAGATTGATTGGTCTAAAGCCCCTCCGGTAACACCACCACCTCGCTCTGGAATTTTTGGCAAGCCTCCAGCAGGCCCCGGCTATTTTTCATTACTGGACTGGTTTGATGGCAACAGACAGGATAAACCACAGTTTGACCCTCACCCACCTGCAGCGCTGACAACAACTCCGGCATTTGATTTTGATTTCCGCTATCTTGAACAACCAGATCATGAAAAGGATTTTTTTGATCCAGTTAAACGTATTCATCTGGGTGATGACTGGCTACTGTCTTTCGGTGGCAGCTTCTGGTATCGCTACATGCATGAAACTGACAGCCGCCTGAATCCAGCAAAAGCCAACAATAATTATCATTTGTTACGAACACGGCTTCATGCTGATCTTTGGTATCAGGATCGCTTCCGGTTGTTTGCCGAGATGCTGGATGCGCGCGCACTGGGGCTGGATTTGCCGCCGCTTGCTATCGACAAGAATCATACTGATATGCTCAATCTGTTTGCAGATGTCAAACTGGGGCAATTCATGGATGATCCGGTCTATCTGCGAGTAGGGCGCCAGGAACTGCTATACGGATCGCAGCGGTTGATATCAACACTAGACTGGGCAAATACCCGTCGCACATTCCAGGGGATAAAAACATTCTGGCAAAATCCGACATTCAACTTGGATGCATTCTGGGTGCGACCAATGGTGACCGAGCCCAATCAGTTCGATAACTGGGATAAGGATCGTAACTTTGTTGGTTTGTGGGGAACTTATAAAGCAATTCCAGGCCAGGTGCTTGATCTGTATTACTTGAATTTGATTGATAACAGAGCTGTTTCTCCTGCCAGTATTACCCAGGGTAATGTGTTACAAGGTGATTCGGTGCTGCATACCATTGGCGCGCGCTGGGCGGGTGATTATGAACGCATCCTCTACGAACTGGAGGGTATGTATCAGTTCGGGAGACGTTCCCATCTTGATATTTCCGCTTTTTCTATTGCTTCCGGGGTAGGTTATCATTTGCCTTTGCCGATGAATCCTCAATTCTGGCTACGCTATGACTTTGCCTCGGGAGATAAAAACCCAGGTGATGGACATAGCAATACGTTTAACCAGCTTTTCCCGTTTGGCCATTATTATTTCGGGTATATGGATCAAGTGGGGCGGCAGAATATCCATGACTTCAATGCCCAGTTTTCGATGAATCCGCAGCCATGGGTATCACTCACCGGGCAGTATCACCGTTTTTATCTGGCAAACAAGCGTGACTATCTGTACAACGCAGCAGGGATGGGATTTATACGGGATATTAATGGTCAATCAGGCAGCCATGTCGGAGATGAAATAGATTTTGTGGTTAATTTCCATGTCAGTCGTCACCATGATATTTTGTTGGGCTATTCAAAATTTTTTACCGGTACATTTGTTAAAAATCAGCGTCCCGGTGTTTCACCTGATTTGTTCTATGCACAATATAACTTCCGGTTCTGATTGATAGGCCAGAATCGTATTTTTCAACTTTGGAAAGGAAAAAACATGTTCAAAACGCTATTTGCTGTAATTTTGTCGGCTTCACTTATCAGCCTTAATATCTCTACTGCTTACGCAGAAGCACCTGCCAGAGGTGAAACGTTTCCTGCTGATGAAGGCATTGTTGTCTCATCTATCGATACAGCGGGATATACCTATATGGAGCTGGCAAACGGTGACAAGAAATTCTGGATTGCGGCGCCGACAACCAAAGTTGAGAAAGGGGAACATATTCGCTTCGTAGAGAATATGAAAATGCACAACTTCACCAGCAAAACCCTGAACCGGACTTTTAATGAACTGATTTTTGTTACATCCACACAAGTTAAAGTAGAGAAGTAAAACAGGTTTTTTATCGAGGGATAATTAACATCTGCTGACGCTTATTGATTTTGCTGCCCAGCTTTTTTTGAATCCTTGCAGATTGATAAGAACCTGTTCAAAATCTCTGGGAGTATGAGAGACTCGGGAGATGAGAAAAAGTTACCTGAGCGACATCAGTCGTGAACAATTCGAGCTTATCAAGCCTTTGCTGGAGAGCGCGCGCAGGAAGACCAGCCCTCGACGAATAGATCTGTACGAGGTTTTTTGTGCGGTGCTGTATTTGCTCAAGAGCGGCTGCCAGTGGCGAGCCCTGCCTAATGACTTTCCCAAATGGCGCACTGTCCACTTATACTGGGCCATCTGGAGTGAGCCGCGCGAAGGAGGCAGCCTGCTGGAGCAGGCATTAAAAAAATCAGGTTGGCGAGGTTCGCACCAGACAGGGACGCAACGCCTGCACGTCATTCTTGATCGTGGACGCATAGAGCGTGAAGAACACGGACACGGCGAGCCAGAAGGGCTATGACGCAGGCAAGAAGGTATCGGGCATCAAACGTCATATCGCGGTCGATACCCAGGGTTTGCCGCATACCATTGCGGTGACGACAGCGGAAGTGACCGATCGCAAAGGTGCGTTGCAGGTTTTTCGGCGTTGTTGTTCAGGCCTTGGCCGGGTGTTGGCGGACAGCGGTTATGTGGGGGAGCCGTTTGCTCAAGGTGTACGCGATGTGCTGAGCGAGACTGTCGCGGTTCAGATCGCCAAGCGCAGTGAGTTGCATACCTTCGCCGTTATCCCCAAGCGTTGGGTGGTGGAACGCAGCTTTGCCTGGTTGGAGAAGAATCGACGGCTGTGGAAGAATTGTGAGCACTTACCCAACACCAGCTTGCAGTTTATTCACCTGGCCTTCCTGGCCGTTCTACTCAAAAGACTTTGAACGGGCTCTTAGGGTCCATAAGGCATCATCAGGATTTCGATTGCTTAACAAACATGGAGTGTTATGCGAGTCTGTATAATCAGCAACTACCGCACAGTCTGCCTTCAAGAGTAAAACTCCAATGTAGGCCATGAAAGAATGGTATAGAACTCATCTCCATCTCTTTCATAAAAAACCATACAATCATCCGGGATGTGATAATTAGCCAAATCGGGGCGGGCAACACTTAATTCTACTTTCTTGACATCAGCTTTTGCTATAGCTGTAGCTCTTGCTTTCCTTGATTAGATCGATCAATCGCTTATGTTGACAATGATGCGGCACTTTCTTTGTAACACAATGCTCTACTTTATCGTCATTATGGCATGATCAGGTTAGCGTTATTATTGTCGCCTTTTGAAAGGAGAATAAATGTCCCAAGACGAATCCAAGCCCGTTTCAACGGAAGCTCCCCCAGCAACGCAACTGATGCAGATGATTTTTGGATTTGTTACTACGCAGGCCATCTCTGTAGCGGCGAGACTGAGTTTGGCTGATTTGCTCAAAGATGGACCGAAAAGTATAGAGGAACTTGCTCAGGCAACCGGCACCCAGGCAAGCGCTCTCTATCGTATCTTGCGCGAGCTTGCCAGTGTTGGTATCTTTGCTGAAGATGACGCGGCGCGCTTTAAACTGACCCCCTTGGCCGAACTGCTACGAAGCGATACGCCTGGTAGTGTGCGCGATCTTTCTATTTTTATCGGAGCGGATTGGCATTGGCGTGCATGGGGCGATCTTTTCGGCAGTGCTCAGTCTGGCCTGCCAGCGTTCGAAAGAATCCATGGTAAAGCCTTCTTCGAGTATCTAGGCGAAAATTCTGGTCCCGCCCAGATTTTCAACGATGCCATGACCAGTATGAGTGCTACCGCCAGCGCGGCAATCGTCGACGGCTACGACTTTACGGGAATCAGCAAGCTCGTCGATGTAGGTGGCGGTCACGGCATGCTTCTTTGCTCAATCCTGGAAAAATTTCCACAAATGAGCGGAATCCTCATCGATGCCCCTTCCGTCATTGCTGGAGCAAAGGAGGCTATTGAAGAGCGTGGGCTTTCGAAGCGCTGCGAGGCAGTTGGCGGTGACTTCTTTGCATCGGTTCCGGCGGGGGGAGACGCCTATATCATGAAGCATATCCTCCATGAATGGAACGATGAACGCGCGTCGACCATCCTCCAGTGCTGTGCCGGGAAATACCGACAGATGGCAGGCTTCTTGTCGTCGAAATGGTTATTCCGGAAAGGAACGCACCATCGTTTGGCAAGCTAATGGATCTGGAAATGCTGGTGCTGCTCCACGCTCATGAGCGTACTGAAGCTGGATATCGTGAGTTGTTCAATCGGTCTGGCTTCCAGTTGACCAGAATCGTTTCGACCAAATCAGCATACAGCATAATTGAGGGAGTGCCTGTTTGACTTTCCATCCCACCAGCTTAAAGCATCCGCTTCGATCTTAAATCTTCACGTCGCTGGCTGTTATAAAACATGGAAATATACTGCAGTACCTCTTGCTGGGCTGCATAGCGAGTCAGGTAATGTTGCCAGTGGATTTGCTTCTGTTTAAGGCTACCGAAAAAGCTCTCGGCCACTGAATTATGCCGGACATTGTCCTCTCGCTTGTCAGCTCGCGAAACTACACTACGCTTGTTTTTCCAACAATTTCCCACACGACTCATACTGCCGATAAAGCCATGCATTTTTAAAAGTTGGTGATACTGTTTGCTGGCATATTGCGATCCACGATCCAAATGTACTGTCAGCCCTGCTTGCGGCTGACGTTGTCAGACAGCCATTTCCGCTATCTGTAAGTTGTTGCTGTTTGCCAGGTATAGAACTGATAGGACAGCGGCTAAGCAAAGTAAAAATGTAATTCCAATAGTAGTTTTATTCATATTTCCAGTTCGTATTCCTGCAAGAGTGCTAACGACAAGCTCACCCGCCGCCGGAAGCCCGAAGCGAAGCACAAGCGTAGGGCTGTAGGCGGTCGGGTGCAACGCCTTGTTGGGTGGTGACTCCCCCTGCCAGCCTTTACTTGAATGCCACTGCGATGTGCGTTGACATCGGAAATGTTATCGTGTCTCCATCTCGGTACCGTTGCGCCACCGCCTGCGTCTCGCTGGTGACCGCCTCCACGAGTGCGGAGCGCGCCGCAGCATCCAAGTGCACTACCGCTGGGAGTGACGTCGCTGCTCCCAGCACCGTGAGTTGCACAAAGCGCTCTGGCGCAGGCAGGTGAATAGTGAGCGACCGTGGCGTAATCGCTATACGTTGAAAGCCTGCATCACTTAGGAGCGTCCGCAGTTCTTCGGCATTCCATAATGCAAAGGGTACATCCACGGTGCCAATGGTCGTACCGAGGTGGCGTGCGGTCGCTTGAAACAGCGCCTCATACACTGGATGGCGGTGGAGCGCCTGCCACACACTGATCACGACACGCCCGCCATCGATCAGCACTTGCCGCATCTCTCGCAGGGCCGCGGCGCGATCGGGAAAAAACTGTAAGCCTTGCTGGCACAGCACGAGCTCGAACGCATTATCCGGCAGGTCGAGGTTGATCGCATTCCCTTCCAGCCAGGCAATCGGCGCGCCTGAGGGGGCGGGGAGCGCACGGGCAACGGCCAGCATGGCTGGATTGATATCGAGCGCGACCACCTTCCCTGCCGCTCCAACGAGGGGTGCGACTTGCCGTGCTACACTGCCCGTGCCGCACGCCACATCCAGCACTCGTTCACCAAACTGTGGAGCCGCGTACTCAAGCAGCACCTGTGTCCAAGGGGCAGAGATGGTGCGGCCAAAATATTGCTCGTATGTTTCGGCTGGATTCGGACTTTGCTGATGGCTCATAGAGTTCTCCTCACTGACAAGATGATGACCGCTGCCCAACCAGGACATTGGTCATGCGAAATGATGTGCTACCAGATGACTGATACTGGCATGCGCGGCGACCAAAGCCGGGCGATCTGCTCTTCCCTCACTTAGAAACGCCGCGATAAGGATGGGAGAACGACCGGGAGGAATGGCGATCGCCACATCGTTAACTGCGCCATGCTCGCCTGTGCCGGTTTTGTCGCCAACCAGCCAATCCTTGGGCAGCTTCGCTCGCAAACGATCATAGCCCGTTTCGCAGTCACGCAACCATTGCAACAGAAGATCGCGGGATGTAGATGAAAGGCGATTCCCGCACAGAACGTTACCCATCAAAGTAGCCATCGCTCGAGGTGAGGTTGTGTCGCGGAGATCGCCTGCGTCGTTGTCATTGAGCGTAGGCTCGTTTCTGTCGAGACGCGTTACAGCATCACCGCACGACCGGACAAACTCGGTGACAACGGACGGGCCGCCCAATTTGGAGAGCAGCAGATTGGCGGCCGTATTATCACTGACAACAATCGCAGCACGGGTCAATTCGCTCACGGTCATGAAACCTTCTTTAGCATGCATGCTTGTGACAGGTGCATAGGCCAGAAGATCAGCCTGTCCATACAAAACATGACTGCTGAGTGACAACAAATTTTGCTCTACCTGCGCAAGAATGGTTGCTGCGAGCACCCACTTGAATGTCGAGCACATCGCAAAGCGTTCATCCGGCCTGTGTGCCAATACCTTGCCGCTTCCTGTATCCACGGCAAAAACGCCGACCCTCCCACCAACTTTCGCCTCAATATCGGCGATAGAAGCAGGCTCGCCTTCAGTGCTTGCGGCAGACAAGACAGGCATTGCCGCCAGAGCGCTTACGACGGCGATCAAAAATTCTCTTCTTGTGCAGAGTGGGCTATTCATGCGTTTGTGACGTCTAACGCTCAATTCAACAGTGTGCGCAATGCGTCCGCTGGAATGAAATGTTATGCGTTGTTTCATTTGTCCTCCATGCGCGTACGCTGGCAGATGATGTAGACGTGTGGTTGAGGATACTGATCGTACTCAAGGTGTCGACAGACCGCTCCAGCCTGCGCAATCACCTCCAATGTCCGGGGAATTCCAAGCGTGCTGTGGTACATGGGAGGTCCCATGTACGTGTTACTGATCTCGGACGGCTCTTCCGTGCCGCCGATGGTGAATATGGCGACACCACCAAGGCTAAGCCCGGCCAGGATCTTGAGGAGGACCTGCTTCTGAGCCCTCAATGGCACATGCCAGACACTATCCCAAGCGGAGATGAAGTTGTAGAGATAGGGAAATTGCCACCTGCATATATCTGCATGGTGAAACGTCAGGTGCGGGTGCCGAGATAGAGCGAGTTCGAGCATCTTTCTCGAGATGTCCAAGCCCTCCGTAGAAAACCCGTGGTTGAGCAAAAATTCGATAACGCGCCCGCTGCCGCCGCAGCCGATGTCCAGAGCTGCACCTCGTAGTGTCGTGAAAGCAACTGCTTTCTCATGCTGGGCGATGCCGTCGTCTCTCGGGAAACAATCGCTTTGCCAGCGATGAGCAATCAGGTCGTAACTGTCTCCAACGTCCTGTGGGTTCATGGCTCGTGATTCAATGATGATAATGCTGCAAATCACCGACAGCTAAAAGCAGAACGAGGAACGAGCAGCGTTTTTTGCTGTTCGTGTGCATTTGTCTTGTTACGCTAAATCAATCATCTTCGGCTGGTGGTACTGAATTTGGATCAATCCAAACGCCACCCCTTTCAACAACCTTTCGTCTACGTTTAGTCATACGCTCATGCTTACAATACTTTTCATCCAACTCTTCCCATAATAATTTCAATTCCTGTGATTCTAGACATACTGGCTTAGCCTTAAGGTGAAATTCAGTGAAATCAGAAAGCATTTCGCTGTACTTGATATTTCTGTTGTCTATGTCAGTCCGCAACGCCTCAATTTTTTGCTGCAATGTTATGTTCTTCTCATTGAAATCCAATTTTTCTTTTTCAACTTCCCTGTTTAGATTTCTCTGAAAATCTGTTCTGAGTTCAGTGAGACTAGTTTCCAATGTCTTTAGACGAACACCGTATGCCCAACGAAACGCCCCCCAGATAGCCACGATAAACGGTGTAAGAATGGCAAGCAATCTTAGAAAATCGGCGAATGTAAGTGTTCGAAGAGCCTCAATGAATTCCGGCATTCTCTTAACTATGGTTAACAGTCATTATTGGCATAACGCCTGAGCTCAGCTGCGTTTGAGGCGGTGACCATTTTTGCGGCAGCAAAAATGGGCGGCGGGTCAAATGTCAGTTGCAGCGACTTGTTGGGCGACAGCCTACCGTTCACAAATTTCAAATTCCAACTCATGCAGCTTCTGCTCCGAAAGATTGACTAGTTGTTTAGTCCCACGGTGTGCTGGTGTAACATATAACCAGCTACGGAGGGATGATTTATGGGACAGATATTACACGGAAGCGCCCGCACGACAGCGGCGGTACGTCGAGCGATACAAAATAGTCAAGAGAGTCTGAATGTTCTGGCCAAGCGGCATGGGATTAATCCAAAAACGGTAGCGAAGTGGCGGAAGCGGGAATTCACCCACGATGCACCGATGGGCCCCAAAGAGTCGCACTCGACTGTTTTAAGTCTGGAAGAAGAAGCCGCTGTTGTGGCGTTTCGCAAACATACGCTTCTACCGCTGGATGATTGTCTATATGCCTTGCAACCAAGCATTCCGCATTTAACCCGCTCAAGCCTGCATCGCTGCTTTCAACGGCATGGCATCAGTCGGTTGCCGGAGGTTGATGGTGACAAGCCAAAGAAAAAGTTTAATGCCTATCCAATTGGCTACTTCCATATTGATATTGCCGAAGTTCGTACGAAGGAAGGTAAACTCTATCTTTTTGTAGCCATTGACCGGACATCAAAGTTCGTTTTTGTTCAACTCCAGAACAAAGCCAACCGCAACACGGCAACCGCCTTCTTGAAGGCCGTGATCGAGACTGTTCCCTACAAGATCCATACAATCCTGACTGATAACGGTATCCAGTTTACGTTCCCGGCGCGTTATCGGAATGGGCCAACGGCTCAGTATGTAACGCATATGTTCGATAGGTGTTGTCAGATCAACGGCATCGAGCACCGTCTCACCAAACCCAACCATCCCTGGACCAATGGTCAGGTTGAACGCATGAATCGAACCATCAAGGATGCGACTGTAAAACGGTATTATTACGACTCACACGATCAGTTGAAGGCCCATCTCCATCGCTTTGTGATGGCTTATAACTTCGCCAAAAGACTAAAAGCTCTCAAAGGCCTAACACCCTATGAATACATCTGCAAAATCTGGAAAAATGAGCCAGATCGTTTTATCTTTGACCCATTCCAGCACACCGTGGGACTAAACAACTAGTTGCTCAGGTAAAGGGGCACTCACATAGGGATTTGAGAACATGCGAAATTTGTACGCCTTCGTTTTGGAACTGACATAAAACCATAGAATAAATATCAGCACACCTGAAACATGATCCCAAAGAGGAAAGTTTCGCTCGATCTCAGTTTGAAGTCGTTCGTGAGCGCGAGGAAGTTCACTAACGTTTAAGGCAATAACGAATGGTCTGCCAGGAGCATGCTGACCATGTTCGGCTTTCCGCATGATCGGATTTAAATAGCTCGTTTCTGGCACGAGAGAACGAAGCATCACGACCAGGTTCCCTCGACCGTTTAGCAATGTCGCATTGGAAAAAAAGGTTGGTTCGTCATCCGGCCACCACTCTGGCCCTAAAAGCTCTCTGCAACGCGCTCCCACGATGCAATGCCACCAGGCTTGCAACGGAACAACGGATGGCATGCTGGTGTATCTACCTCACTCCATTGCGCATGAACCGCTGGGCTGCGAACAGCCAGCTTGCTTTGTAGGTGGCGCCACTCATATGCAAGCTGCCCCGCCGTGACCGAAATATTCCGGACTGCCCGAACCGAGCCGATCTTGAGTCGATTGAAGCTGTAACCCCGAGCCGTTGCCTCATCTTGCACTGCGGCAAGATAAGCGTTGATGGCTAGATGTGGAAGCGGATGCTCGCGAAACCGCTCCAGCTGCGGGTGATGGATGTAACCACGCGTCTCGCCGCACAATACGGCTTTGGCCAGTAGAGCTTCACGCCAAAGCGCAACAAGACCTTTTGCATCTAGGTATTTGGGGTGTAGTGACCAAAGCCGCACGACCGTTAGCCCAGGAATTGCGGGTTGAGCTGCCACACAGAATAGCAAAGCGCTGAGGCAAAACTGACCCATAGTAGGTAAGGAATTAGCAAAACACCAGCCAACACTCGAATACGCCAGAACAAAACAAGTGTTGTAACAATGAGCAACCACAACAGCAGGATGTCTGCGAATGCCAAGGCTCCCATATGCCAACCGAAGAAAAGCCAGCTCCACAAGGCATTTACCGCTAGTTGCACCAAAAAGAGGATCAGTGGCGCACGGGCGGCACGGAACCCTTTGGCACGCCAGACAAGCCACGCGGCGAAGCCCATAAGCGCGTACAGAACTGTCCACACCGGGCCAAAAACAGCCGACGGCGGAGCCCAACCAGGACGGACAAGATCCGTGTAGAACGAACTGGCATGTATTGAAGCAGCAGCACCTATGCCTGCTGCGATAAAGCTAATAACAAGCCACCCGACGAGGCCGATAATCTGGTTTCTCAGTGACATATGAGTCATGAAATGTCTCCTTGTTCTGGTCAAGTAAACCTGGACACATTATTAAGTACTTTTTTCAAACTCCTGCGGAGTCATATTTCCCAAAGTGGTATGCAATCTGCGTGAGTTGTAATACACCATATAGGCTTGCACATCCTGAATGGCATCTTCTCTTGTTTGATAGAGGACACCAGTCAACCATTCTCGCTTCAAGCTGCTGAAGAAGCGCTCTGTAGGTGCGTTTACCTATCACTTTACACTGGTGGTTAATGACTACACCAACATGTGTATCTAAATGGGTATCAACGCCAAGAATAACTTCATTCTGAATCAATGTGCCGTCCATATTTTATACTCCTCAGTCAAGATTGGCGCATTACCAACCCCACTTACCGGACAGGACACTCACGGTGCAATTCAAGGCTCCTATTAGGCCACATGTATTGGGCCCGGCAACGCTCAGGGAATGCCTGGGCCAGATCGACAGGTCAACGCAAAGGCACTACTTCGCCAATCCCAACACGGGTCAGATCAAGCCGGGCATTCCATACCATATTAAACTGAGTATCCCAACAGTTTCCTTTGCGGCTCATCGAACATTGCATGTTGTGTGCTGAGTCAGTAGCGTTTGGTAGTCGTGTGAAGCATACTGGCTACCTCTGTCGGAGTGATGCAACAGATTTTTTGGTGGTTGTCTCAGGTTGATTGCCATCATCAGTGCACGATTTACCAGAGCAGTCGTCATGTAATACTCCATATGCCAACCCACAATGCGCCGTGAGTAGAGATCCAGTACAACCGCCAAATATATCCATCCTTGTGCTGTCCGGATGTAAGTGATGCCGGTTGTCCACACCAGGTTAGGCTGTTTGGGAGAGAAATCTCTGTTCAACTTGTTGTCAGCCACTGGCTGATTATGTTTGCTGGTTGTTACTACATAACGCTGCCTGTTTCTGACTGTTAATCCCAGCTTTTTCATAAGCTTGCTAACTTTATAACATCCAACCATGAGGCCTTCTTTGCGCAGTTGTGCAACCATTTGCCGATTTCCCAAACTTGCCCGTGATTGTATGAACAGTGTTTTCATACGCTGACACAGTTGCCAGGTTTTACTGTCAATTAATCTGACAGGCCGTTTGCAACAGTCATAATAAGCACTGGTGCTCACCCGCATTACCCGACATAAAGCAGTAACAGGGTAATGTGGTTGCTGGAACCGGATGAAGGTATATTTCACTTCATCTCTTTCGCAAAGAAGGCGCTCGCCTTCATCCAGGCGAGTACCATTTGCCACTTGTTCCTGCTCTCGTTTCCAGCGCCGTACCTGCGTTGGATTGATATTAACCACCTCAGCTGCCTGGGATACGGTGTAACCTTGCTGCGTAACCAGTGCCACCGTTTCCTGCTTGAACTCAGATGAATATTTGCGTCGCGTTTCTTTAATAGCTGTCATAAACTACCTCCCTTTGCTGTTTTACAGGCTTAACAAAGTGTCCGGAAGTATTAGACCAGAACAATATCAATTTAAATGAGAACATATCAAACGATTTGGTGCTACGCTGCATTTTCACTGGTGCTGCTGAACGCGCCTCTGGCTGCACGCGCTGCCGAAACTGCACCCGCAAGTACTCGGCAAATCGCCGCTGACAACGCACTGGCCGGAACTGAATGGGAATTGACTGCGCCCGCTTACATCAGTTTGGAAAAGCGCCCAGTCTTGAAGTTCACCGACACGCGGTTAAACGCCTCAGTCGGGCTGAACTCTATCTTCGGCGGTTACGCGCTCAAAGGCAACACCATCAGCCTTCAACCGTTGGGTTCAACGCGCATGGCCGGTCCTGAATCGTTGATGAATGCGGAAGACCGTTACGGCAAAGCGTTGGGAAGCGTACGCAGCTTTGAACTTTCCGCCGACCGGCAGCAGCTCACGCTGCGCGGCGAGCAAACTCTGGTGTTTCGCATGACTTCCACTTCACCACAACCGCAGCAGTTTCTTTCGGCGCGCGACAGCGACCCCATCAAAATGGGCTGGATGCAGGGCTTTCCGCCTCCGCCCGACAAGCGGTTGAACTTCGCCGACGGCTCGTTCTTCCAATTCCCCGCGCTGCGCTGGAGCGTGGTGCATATGCGCGAGTTCATGCCGACCGTCAACGTTTCGCGCGGACTGCGAGTACTCGCGCCGTTGCCGCGTCGCCTCGATTCTCACATTGATTCGATTCGTTTTCGCCCCCTGAATGGCGCGCCGGAAATGACGTGGGAAGAATCGCTGTGGCACAACTACACCGACGGCATTTTGGTGTTGCATCGCGGTCGCATCGTCTATGAAAAGTACTTTGGCGCGCTTGCGCCCGACAAGCAGCACGCCGCGATGTCGGTGACGAAATCGCTCACCGGCACGCTGGGCGCGGTCTTGGTCGCCGAAGGCAAGCTGGACGAAAACAAGACGGTGGCCGCTTACATTCCCGAACTGAAAGATTCTGCCTTTGGAGATGCGACGGTGCGACAGGTGCTGGACATGACGACTGCGCTGCAATTCAGCGAAGAGTACGCCAACCCCAAAGCCGAAATCTGGAAGTACTCCGGCGCGGGCAATGTCCTTCCCAAGCCCAAAGATTACCAAGGCCCGGTCGGTTATTACGCCGCGCTGCAAACGATTCAAAAAGCGGGCGCGCACGGCGAAGCCTTCGGCTACAAAACGCCCAACGCCGACGCTCTGGGCTGGCTCGTCGCGCGGGCGAGCGGCCAATCGGTGGATGAACTGCTGGCCGAGCGCGTATGGAGCAAAATCGGCATGGAGCAGGACGCCTACTATTCGGTAGACGCGCTGGGCGTTCCGTTTGCCGGCGGCGGCTTCAACGCCGGTCTGCGCGACATGGCGCGCTTTGGCGAGTTGGTTCGCAACAAAGGTCGCTGGAAAGGGCAACAGATTCTGCCCGCTCAAGCGATGGAAGAAATCGCGCGCGGCGACCATCCCGAACTCAAAGGCTGGTCGTATCGGGATATGTGGTGGCACACCGGAAACGCTAATGGCGCTTTCGCAGCGCGCGGCGTGCATGGTCAAACCATTTACATCGACCCCAAAGCCGAAATGGTGATTGTGCGTTTCGCTTCGCATCCCATCGCCGCCAACAGCGCCAACGACGCGACTTCGCTGCCCGCCTACGAAGCCGTCGCGCGCCATTTGATGAAAGGAAAATAACCTTATGCAACCGACACCACTGTTCGATTTGAGCGGCAAAGTCGCCATCGTGACCGGCGGCGGCAACGGCATCGGCAAAGCCTGCGCGCGGATGCTGGCCGATTACGGAGCCGCCGTCGTCATCGCCGACTTGAAAACCGAAGACGCCCAAAAAGCCGCCGATGAAATTACTTCCAATGGCGGCCAGGCGTTGGCTATCGAATGCAACGTGCTGCGCGACGAAGATTTGGTGCGTTTAGTGGAGCGAACGGTTTCCGAGTGCGGCGGTATTCACATCTTGGTCAACAACGCCGGAGGCGGCGGCGCGGGGCGAGAAAGCCCCGACCAAATCAGCGTCGAGCAGTTCGCCAAAGTGTTTCAACTGAACCTTTTCAGCGCGTGGCGACTGGCGCAACTGTGCGCGCCGCACATGAAGCAGGCCGGTTACGGCTCGATTATCACCATGTCGTCCATGAGTTCGATCAACAAAAGTCCGGCGATTAGCGCCTACGCTTCATCCAAAGCCGCCATCAATCACATGACGGCCAACCTTGCCTTCGACTACGGCGCGGATGAAATTCGCGTCAATGCCGTTGGGCCGGGCGCGGTCAGGACTGGGGCTTTGGCTTCAGTTCTCACGCCCGAAATCGAGGAGCGAATGCTGGCGCACACGCCACTCAAGCGATTGGGCGAACCCGAAGACATCGCCGGAGCCGTGCTTTATTTTGCCGCTCCGGTCTCGCGGTGGGTGAGCGGTCAGGTGCTGTTCGTCAACGGCGGCGGCGTGCAAACCCTGGATTCAACGCGCGTTGTGGGTCGTGCATAAATCAGGCAATGGCATTGGTATGTGCGGACGTGACTCGAAAGATCACGTTTGGACCAGAACAGCTATAACAGGTATTTAAGGAGAGGTTCTATGCGAGCATCGATTTATCATCAATTTGGTGAACCTTCCAAGGTGCTGAATGAAGAAGAAGTAGTGCTTCCATCGCCAGGCGTGAATCAGGTCAGAGTCAAAACAATTTTATCGCCTATCCATAACCACGACCTATGGACAGTCCGTGGTACCTATGGCCACAAGCCAAACTTGCCAGCCATTGGTGGTAGCGAGGCCTTGGGGATCATCGATGCAGTCGGTGATGGGGTCAAAGAGCTCACACTGGGCCAGCGTGTTGTGGGGTCACCCATTATGGGGGTATGGGCTGAATATTTCTTGGCCCCAGCAGAGATACTAACGATTGTTCCCGATACCATCAGTGATGAGGTGGGTGCGCAGCTTGCTTCTATGCCATTTAGTGCGCTGTTATTACTTGAATTTTTGAATGCGGAAGCAGGGCAATGGATCATTCAAAATGCGGCAGGTGGAGCGATTGGCAAAACAGTATCGATCCTTGCAAGAGAGCAGGGTGTGAACACCATCAGTCTCGTTCGTAACAGTGAAACTGAAAAAGAGTTGACGGCTCAGGGTATTGAACATGTCGTTTCGACCGCCAACCAAGACTGGCAACAAAGTGTTAATGAGCTGACAGCTGGAGCTTCAATCAGTTATGCCATTGATTCTGTTGGAGGCGCTGCAACTGCAGCGCTGACTGCATTATTAGGAGAAAATGGCCTGCTGGTTTCCTTTGGGTCTATGTCAGGGGAGCCGATGCATATTCCCGCTGCAGACATTGCTTTCAAGCAGATTACGGTCAAAGGCTTTTGGCAGAAGAAGATTAATCAGTCCATGGCCGTGGAAAAAAGGAAGTCAATGATGGAGAAACTGATCTGCTTGGTAGAAACAGGAAAACTGAAGTTGCCAGTGGATGTGATTTACCCGATGAATGATGTAAAAAATGCGGCAACAGCAAGCCTACAATCATCGCGCAAGGGTAAAGTACTGCTTCGCCCATAATTAATCCTCACGAGTCAAGAGCGGTTATTCCACACATTTAGGTGTAATTGGACGGAAACCTGCTGATGCCTAACAATTCATTCAAGCCGACTCCGCTTCGCAGCGCGGCTTAATTCAGGCGTTAGGTGCCACAGGTATTCTGGTCTAATACTTCCGGACACTTTGTTAAGCCTGTAAAACAGCAAAGGGAGGTAGTTTATGACAGCTATTAAAGAAACGCGACGCAAATATTCATCTGAGTTCAAGCAGGAAACGGTGGCACTGGTTACGCAGCAAGGTTACACCGTATCCCAGGCAGCTGAGGTGGTTAATATCAATCCAACGCAGGTACGGCGCTGGAAACGAGAGCAGGAACAAGTGGCAAATGGTACTCGCCTGGATGAAGGCGAGCGCCTTCTTTGCGAAAGAGATGAAGTGAAATATACCTTCATCCGGTTCCAGCAACCACATTACCCTGTTACTGCTTTATGTCGGGTAATGCGGGTGAGCACCAGTGCTTATTATGACTGTTGCAAACGGCCTGTCAGATTAATTGACAGTAAAACCTGGCAACTGTGTCAGCGTATGAAAACACTGTTCATACAATCACGGGCAAGTTTGGGAAATCGGCAAATGGTTGCACAACTGCGCAAAGAAGGCCTCATGGTTGGATGTTATAAAGTTAGCAAGCTTATGAAAAAGCTGGGATTAACAGTCAGAAACAGGCAGCGTTATGTAGTAACAACCAGCAAACATAATCAGCCAGTGGCTGACAACAAGTTGAACAGAGATTTCTCTCCCAAACAGCCTAACCTGGTGTGGACAACCGGCATCACTTACATCCGGACAGCACAAGGATGGATATATTTGGCGGTTGTACTGGATCTCTACTCACGGCGCATTGTGGGTTGGCATATGGAGTATTACATGACGACTGCTCTGGTAAATCGTGCACTGATGATGGCAATCAACCTGAGACAACCACCAAAAAATCTGTTGCATCACTCCGACAGAGGTAGCCAGTATGCTTCACACGACTACCAAACGCTACTGACTCAGCACACAACATGCAATGTTCGATGAGCCGCAAAGGAAACTGTTGGGATACTCAGTTTAATATGGTATGGAATGCCCGGCTTGATCTGACCCGTGTTGGGATTGGCGAAGTAGTGCCTTTGCGTTGACCTGTCGATCTGGCCCAGGCATTCCCTGAGCGTTGCCGGGCCCAATACATGTGGCCTAATAGGAGCCTTGAATTGCACCGTGAGTGTCCTGTCCGGTAAGTGGGGTTGGTAATGCGCCAATCTTGACTGAGGAGTATAAAATATGGACGGCACATTGATTCAGAATGAAGTTATTCTTGGCGTTGATACCCATTTAGATACACATGTTGGTGTAGTCATTAACCACCAGTGTAAAGTGATAGGTAAACGCACCTACAGAGCGCTTCTTCAGCAGCTTGAAGCGAGAATGGTTGACTGGTGTCCTCTATCAAACAAGAGAAGATGCCATTCAGGATGTGCAAGCCTATATGGTGTATTACAACTCACGCAGATTGCATACCACTTTGGGAAATATGACTCCGCAGGAGTTTGAAAAAAGTACTTAATAATGTGTCCAGGTTTACTTGACCAGAACACCTTGAGAAATGATCTCGCAATTCGAGCCAGAATTCTGCCCGCGAGATCTTTCGACTTATGCCCACGCTGTAAGCAGTGTAAGCCAGCGCTACCAGTGCAATAGCAGCACCGACTATCTCAAGAATATTCTTAGATGTTTAGTCCCACGGTGTGCTGGTTTTAACTGAATTTGTCGTGTTGGTAAGTGCTTTCGATGGTGCTTTCAAAAATTTCTGCGTCTGGATCAGCAGACACGAGACAGGTATTGTTCAGAAAAAACTTTTAAATGCGCGCTAGAACAGAATCAGGAACTTGTAAACACATTTTGAAAAAAGGCTGAAATACGGTTATCTTTTTTCTTACCGGCTAGCTTTAAAATTTCATGTGCTGATACTTGTTCGGCCTGCACGAGAGAAAGGTCTGCCTTGATACTGCTTACTTCTCCATTATGAATGGCGTAAAATTCCCCAGTTGATTGATGGGCTAGTTTGCTGGAAATATCCGTTTTCGCTTCACTTAACATGGGTTTCAATTTATCTAATGCAGTTTTTTCTTTGATGCACCCGATAAACCATGTAGAGATCTGATCACGTGATCGATAATCCAGATCGCCCGGGCTTTGGGTTGCAAGCATCAATCCAATTCCAGCCGAGCGGGCGCGTCTGAGCAGATTTTCCAATGGCTCTTTGGTAGCTGGCTTGGATTGGGCGGGTAAATAAAGATCTGCTTCGTCGAGCAAAATGACGCCTTGCAGTTTATCACTCGGCGATTTTGCTGCGAAACGGCCAATATCCAGTAATAGCTGCGATACCCAGAACAATACGTTGTCATTGTTGCCTAGATTGCTGGTGTTGATGATACTTAGCTGGGTTTTCCCGTTCGAATGGCCGAATAAATTTCCGGTATTCAGTAATTCTCCTGATCGGGAAAACAGGCTTCCATGTCCCAATGCCAGAGTTTGTAAATCCTGCACTAGTTTTTTAGACAATTTGGAGTCGAGTCTTCCAATTGCATTGAGTAATAGCGGATCATCTTTGTCAATAAAATCCAGCAGATGATCAATTGTCAATACACGGCCCTTGTTCAATTGGCCCAGGATGGAAATTGCCTTCCCGAGAATAATGATTCGAGCTTTATCCTGGCCGTGATCTTTATAGCCCATAATTCTTCCTAGAGAGAAGGCTGCATGGTTGGCCAGCTGATCACATTCCCCAGATGATAAATTCTCCAATCCTTTAGGTACGATAGGTATGCTTAAAGGACGGCCTTGTCCTTCAATAACGCCAGGTGTGTAAACGACCACTTCAATTTTATTGCGTAAATCCTTGCGCATTTGAGCGTGCATTGGGTCCGCGACGGGGCTACGCCATGCTTCGTCTTTTGCATAGCTGCAAAGATCACCCTTTCTATCCAGAAGAATTGCCGGAATGCCTTGCAGCAGTAATTGCTCGATGATATTCAAGGCCAGGGTTGTTTTGCCACTCCCGGAACCACCCAAAAAAGCAGCGTGACGCACGAATTGAGAAATATCGACTTTGTAAAAGGAGGGTTGATAGCCTTGAGTCAGACCTATTTTTAGCTGTGAAGTATCTGGGGCCAATAGTTGCACATTCACAGGGACGGGAGGAACTGGTGGCTGTGCATTTTCTGGAACGGAGGAGGTTTCGGATCTTTTCAGAGTCATTTCAAGATCCAGAATTTGCTGAATTGAAGGCAAGCTGAGCAATGGCTGTGCCTTTTGCAGCCAACTCTTGAAGTCAGATCGTTCTGCGTATTGTTTACGGAATGATTCCATGGCTACCATCGTGCGCCAGTCAGCATCCGGGATCAGCACTTTTTTGCCACCATTTGCTACGAATTTACCCAGCTGGATAGCGATCTGGGTTCTTGGGTTAGCGGGAAACTCGATAGAGCGGATAGCGATTGCTGTGCGTCTACCTGCCGCTATTTGTAGTTTATTGATTTGCCTTGCCAGCACACCTCCTTGTGAAGATTTCTGGCATAAACCTATGGTTGACCAATAGGCAGTATTCTCTGCAGAATTTTGAATATCTATATCCAGAAAATCATCTCGTTGCACAATATTGCATTTGAGTGAATGATTGAATTCAACGGCGCAATGTCCAATCCCACGTCTGAGCAACTGCAACATTTCATCCTCATTTTCGGGTACATTATGCGGGTGGGCAAGATGATCATTCCATAATTGTTCCAATGGTCGAATGGTTTTTTTATTATCTTCTCTTGTTTGTGGTGGTGTATCTCCATTTTTATCAGGTAATCGTGGAAGATCACCCGTACGGATTGAATACTCACGTTCCTGGCGGCACCAGTCAATGATTTGGCGTGTTTTCATCCCGGCCAACAGCGTAGGTGTCTCATCCTGGAAGGGAAAAATAGATTCCCCTGAACTGGAATCGATTCCATGGCTATCATAGAGAGCTTCTAACCTTACGCTAATTATTTCGCGTATTTCTGTTTGACTGCGTTCCCCGCAGAGTGTAATTGTATCGGGATCACGTTCGATCCTGTCTATTAGTGAGCTTGGCAGGCTGTTTCTAAGTTGAGAACGGTATATCTCTTCCAGGCCCGCTATTACAACGACCACATTGGGAATTTCAGCTAGTTTTGTCATTTTCTCCATTGCCTGCCGGAATTTTATTTCAGCTTCTTCTGCAGGGTGAATATCTTCCAACTGATCCAGGCAAATAATAAAAGCTCCTTTATTGATTGCCCTCATCAAATATGCCAGCGCTTGTAACAAATGATCCGGGGCATCTTCCTGGACACGCGGTGTGAGATTGCCAAGTATTTTGCAATCGTATTCCGACATGTTTTCACAGCGAAGGTACTTTCGAACTCTGGCATGAATGGCGGGTTCATCATGTTGCAGATAGAGGAGTGCACGAATTAAATCGAGATCAACGTGCCGTAATTGCTCTCCTTCTTTATTCAGAATGGCATCGGTGATTTTGGAAATCAGCTCACTCAGCTCATCATGGTTCAATTCACCATTGCGCAGTTGATCGATGGCATGCTGTGAAACAATCTGTCGTTTTTCGATTAATGCATTGGATAAGTGCATCAATCCCGTCGTGCTGCCATTAATTGCACAATACGGTTTGTCGAGAGAATCTATCGTGTAATGAAGTGCATAGCTCGCATAATTTGAAATAGAAGAAGTCATTTGCATGTAGGCAAAATACCCCAGCGACTTTTCATGCGTGTAATTACGGAAAGCTCGCATGAGATGGGTTTTTCCAGCTCCAGACTCTCCCAGCAACAGCATGATGCGCCCTGAGTCTGTTTGCTCATTGTTACTTACACGATTCAATAACCGTTCAAAGCACTCACGGCTTTCCTGGTGGATACTTTCGATATCATAAGGATCAGGTTGCCAAATCTGATTGTGATGCGTAATGGAGTGGAAAATCTCTTCCTTTGCGCGGGAACGAAAAATCTGTAGATATTCTTTTTGTGGGGTTCCAGACATCTTATGGTTTCAAGCGTATAAAGTGAAAAATCGAGTTTAGATAGAGGGTTTCTGACATCGAGACGGCATCTTGATCCATGATATAAGGAAGATCTGCACGGCTTAGGCTGACTAATCCCTTGTTATTGGCCAGTATCAGGTAGTATTTGAACTCATTCTGATCCAGTCCGAATGTATTGCCATCACGTTCCATTTGGTGCCAAACATGTGAGATAAATAGCTTGTTATCACCAAATTTACCTGTTTGGCAGCGTCTGGCAGATTGATTTACCTGGTTAGCAAAATGTTCCAAATTTAATGGTCCAGATTTCTGTGAAGGTTGTTTTTCTAATATCTCAGGTTGCTGTAAAGGTTGTGTAGCCGTTCTGAGAATTGCTAGTCGCAGTTCTTCTGGACTGATACGTCGTGCACCTGCAGCTTTTGCAGCCAGTTGTTTCAATGCACTATCCCAGGATAATTCACGCTCGGTTCCTAATATGCCACTTAGAAGCAGGGCCGCAACCGAGCCTGCCGTAAAAGGCTTTGCATGTGTGATATTGGATGCTGCTAATTTACATTGTAGATTTGCACTGTCAGCAGGTTGGGCTAATTGTTGCCAGAGCAAGTTATCTCTAACTTTGATCAGAGAAGAGTAGGCGCTGGTAGTAAGTTTAAAGGCATTGGCCAAAATAGCTGCCCGAAGGCCATCAGCACTTGTAATAGCTAGGCGATCACGTTCATTGATCGGAGCAGGTAATCCCAACAGAGCAGCAATGAGATAGCAGTTTCTCAATGTCAGCCAACGTAATGTCGAGGGTAAGGATAGCAGGTCCAATTTTTGCAGTGCTTGTTCCCGCCCTGCAACCGTGATTTGAAATCGTGACTTACCTGTTTTTTTTAATAGCCCATGTTCGGTTAGTTGCTGCAATGTTTGTAGCCATTCATTACTTGAGGGCGCTTGATGGAAAACAGGGGTTAATGATTTTTTTACCTCACTGATTGTCAATCCGTTAGCTGAACAAGCCAGGAATCGAATTGGAATCAGCTCTTGAAGTGTCAGATATCCAGTTGCACTCATCATTGATTTTCTGGTTTAATTTTTTATTTCGTCGGTGCTGTAATGCTTGGTAAACGTTATCAAGAATTTCATCCAGTTGGGAAACGATATCTTCTGCCAGGAAGCGTAAAACAAGTATGTCATGCATTTGTAATACAAGATCCTTGCGCCGATCCCGGCGCCAGGATTCCGGATCCTGAAAATGATAATAGCCATCTATTTCCAAGGCTATTTGGTCAGAAATGGAAAACAGATCAATCTCCATTAGTCGCTTCCCAAATTTAAACGGCATTTTGACATTTAACTTGAATACGCCACGTGTTTCCGGTACCCATTCTAGTATGTGAAATAAAAATTGCTCGGCCTGACTGCGAGCAACAGAAGAATCATCTTTCTTCTCAACGATCAAGCGGAGCAATGATTGCGCTTCCTCATACAATTGCGTCGGTGCATTACATTGCCGAAGAATCTGGTCTGTCTTGTCGGGTAAGGTGTAGTGAGAATCTGAATAGGACTGTGCTTTGATAATACCTAGCCGTAACATAGCCTTTATTCTTGATTCAGGTGCTTTTGTACAGTAGTTTTCGAAGTGTGCAGGTATGGCTGCTAATGCAATTGGCATTTCCGGTAGGCGCTCTGCAATCTGCGCCAGCATGCGAATGAATGGAGATCGTAATAATTCATCATCAGTCACTTCCATCAGTAAGCCGGGTAAAATTTCCACTGGCAATAATTTGGTAAAAGCCATGATACCTTGCGCTAGATTTTCGCCATCTTCCAATTTCATGGCCTGTGCCAGATTTGACGCTAAATCAGGTGTCAATTCACAGGACAAGGCGATTTGTGTCAAAAACCAGCTTAGGAGTAACGATTCTTGTGTAGAGAGCTGAATGGGTAACTGCTGTTGGAAAATCTCCAATTCATCACTCGATTTATTTTTCAGCGCAAGGAAGATTTCTTCCGTGGTACACCGATTAACCTGCGCTAGATACAGTAGCAATTGGTGCTGCAGGTCGGCGCTTGCAAGTAGCGTCTCTATCCAGCTGATCGAAAGTGATTTAGCCATTCCGGGCGACCAGATGACTGTATTTCTACTTTCTTGTTGTATCCAACGGCACCATATTCCCCGGGTGTCATTCAAAGTGCCTGTCAGGACCGTTAAGACCGGAGTGCCTTGGCTACGTCTTAGCGAATGTATGGTGAGATAAGTTTGTGGAGAAACTTGAGAATCAGTCTGCGTGGATTGAAATGTGCGTTTCATCATTTTCTCTTGTTCTTGATAAACAGATGATTGAGAAACGGCAACTAAATGAGTATTTTTGAGGATGTCTTGAGGAACCCCTGCAAAATCTCGTTATCGTAAGGAACGTAGCAACGTGCGATCCATATAAGTATTTGATAAAATAGACTTTATAGGGTGTTTCCTACTTCATTACATTCGTAGTCACAATGATGGTGCGGAAGTTGTACAGACTGATCCTTAATCAAGCATCACCGGCCAGCCTATTCGCCAATGGCCGGAATTGCAGGTGGTAGAACATATTGAGGTAGAGATCGGTTTCTTCTCGCTCAAGCCCACTGACGAATTTCCAGAAGCTGTATATACGCGATAGCGTCATCATGCGCTCTGCATATAGTTTCCAGGTGTAGCGGCTAGCAACGCGTGCAAGTGCGCCTTGCGAGAGACGTTCCCATTCCAGCGGTTTTTCATGGCTCTTTTCGAGAAAATCTGCGATCAGATCAGCAGTAGCTGTACCTTGATTGGGATCGATATGAAAACCAGAACGATTGTGCTGGATGATTTCCAGCGGCCCGCCATAGCGGGTGGCGAAAGTCGGCAGACCGGATGCCATGGCTTCAATGATAGTCAGGCCGAAGGCCTCGAACAAGGCGGGTTGCACGAATATGCCGCGCTTGTCGGCAATATAGCGATAAAGCTCACCTGCCAGATTTTTGTCAAGGCGCATACCTAGCCAACGAACCTGCGGATCGAGCTTGTATTCGTCCATCAAATGATGCATCTGGTGTATTTGCTCTTGTTCTTCATGGTCAGATGAGTGCTGCGGATCTATTTTTCCTCCCACTATGACAAGATTGGCAAGTGAGCGTAAGCGCTGTGAGGCGCCGTATGATTCAACCAGGCCGGTGATGTTTTTGATACGATCCAGGCGCGCCATGGTGAAGATCAAAGGCTTATCCGAGTCTTGTAAAATACCTCGGGCTGGAAAGTTCGCAGTATTGTCGAAGAGCATGGACTCAATTTCGGGGATCAGGCTGTGCAGACGCCTGGACTGATCGGTATAGGGGAAATAAACTTCTGCATCGGCGCCTGGGGAAACGATATTAAATTTTGGGTCGAATAGATCAATTCCGTTAATGACCCGATAAAGTCCAGGCATGGAGAAAGCCCGGTAACTTTCGTACTGGCCTTCTGCTTCCCGTGTCCCGGCGATTTCCTGATAGGTGCTTGTCACGATGAAGTCAGCGGCGTTCATGGCCAGAAGATCTGCCGTATATTGGCAGGAAAAATGGTATTTGTCCTCGTTTTCCTGCCAGTAAATATCCGAATGCAGATATTTGGTTTTTTCCAGAGCGTGTGCGATGTTGCACTGTGTGACGCCCAGTCTTCTGCTGAGCAGGGTGGCGACCAGATTGCCATCCGAGTAATTTCCAATGATGAGATCGGGACGTCTACCCAGTTCCGCTAGCGCCTCTCGTTCAACATCGAGGGCAAATGTCTCGAGATGAGGCCATATCTCAAAGCGTGAGATCCATTGAGGAATAATTTCCCCATTTTTTTTACGAAATGGAACGCGCAAAATCCAGGTATTAGTACAGCCACTGACCTTTTCCAACCTTTGATTGCAAGTGGTGTCACCCGCATCAGGAATCAGACGGGTGACAATCAGTATTTTGGGTTCGACCTGCACGCCTTGTAGTTGCAGTCGGTCGCGCATTTCCTGTTCGAGTGCGCGTACCTGATCGAGAATATAGACAACCTGACCACCGGTATCAGGCAGTCCGAGCACATTATCCTGGCCGAAATAACCATGCGGGGAAAGAATCAATAGACGAGAGATCATGGGAATACGTGCCAGAAATGCTTCGAGTGCAGAAGGGGAGGGTGCTTCCAAAATATCCATCAGCATATTCATGGTTTCAGCCACCCGGGCGGCGTTATGTCCCCAGCCTGGTGCGAATCCGATTTTGCTCATGTCTGAGGACAGTTCGGCCCAGGGCGTCGTACCATCCACTGCTTCCAGCATTTCCAGCGCCTGCCGCAACTGGCTGCGCACCATATTGATATTGTGTGAATTGCTGGTGAACATCAGTTGTTGTCCGTCGATAGTATGGACGCCTAAAAAGTGCAGCAATCGGGTACTGCCTGCCTCGATACGGGTGAACATTTCACTGGATAACTGGCGGTTGAGGAAGATAACTCCTTGCCCAATTGAGCGAGATTCCCTCAATTTGGGAAATGCCCGGTTGAATGGTCCGAAATCGACCTCTAGAATAGATTCAATCGCTTCACCTTTGGTGACTGTTTCCTTGAACCCGAGAAATTCATTGATGGTTATCTTTTCCGGCATCAGGTGTTCCTGATGCATACGTACGAATTCCAATTCGGCAATTCCGGGTCGAAGTACAAAATATGCCCAAGGTGAAGAGAAGACGCCTTCCTGTAGATGGAATACAAATTCATGAAGCATATCGGACCGCTCGCAATCTTTTTCCAGCTGTAGCAATTCATCTCGCAGATCGGATTGCAGGAGCAAGGGGCGATTCGTTGAGAAATAGCGCCGTAATAACGTATAAACAGCATCCCTATTCTGTAGGGTGCAAGTGGTAAATGTGTCGATCGTGGTCATGGCGAAATCCTTATTGTGCAAAATTGTAATGCTCCAGCCCTTCCAAGATTCCACGGGCATAGGTATTGCTCGCAAAGTACATCTGCTCTAGTCCGCGTAATGGCTCCAACTCCGGGCTGTGGTTCCCCACCACTACACCCAGTGTATCGCCTACCAACATTTCTTCATCGTTGCCGGAGTCCCCGGCTATCAGAAAATTTTGCAATGATAATCCCCATTTATAGGCTAGATAACGCACAGCCAGACCTTTAGAAGCCCGCGTCGGTAGCACATCCAGAAATGTTTCGTGTGAATAGATCAATTTGGCATGTAGATTTTGCTGATGGAGATATTGGTATAGCTGTTCGAGTGGAGGCATTTGTTCGGGAGCAACCAAATAACTCAGTTTGAATTCACGCTGATTTTCCGGGGGTTGAAGCGTTAATCCCGGGATGGCCTGCAGTGCTTCAGCCAGCGCTTCTCGTCGCCATTGGTGGCGGATGTGATTACTCCAGCCCTGATCTGGCCGCAAGGATGGCCAGTAATTGATTTCGCTGCCGACCGAGGTGATCAGGACGTCGGGCATTGGTACATGCCATTTTTTGAGAATTTTTACCGCGCTTTCGAGCGATCTTCCGGTAGCCACCCCGAATGAGACGGTATCGGCATGTGCTCGTAGCCATTGCAGCAATTCTGCTAGCCCCTGCTCATCACCAAGCAGGGTGTTGTCGATATCGCTGATGATTATTTTTCTCGCCAATGGAATAGGTGCCCAATCAGGATACAGCGTAGCTGCGGACTGGCGGCGTAGACGTTTACGCGCCTTACGCAATAATTTATTGACTTCCCTTACATATTTTGTGACATGGGCATCCCAGGTGTAGTGGCGCCTGACATTGGTTATGCCATTTCTGGACCAGTCGCGCCAGCGTTTCCTGTCGGATAACGCTTCTTTCAACGCGTTAGCAATTTCTGTATGGTTCAGTGTGTTGACGAGTAATCCATTGCGGCAATTGGCGATGATGTCACGCGGACCACCATCTTCCGGCGCAATAATGGGCAGGCCACTGGCTGCAGCTTCAATCAGGGTAAGCCCGAAGGGTTCAGTCAGGGCGGGGTTGATAAAGATACCACGTCTGCGAACAGCCAAGCGGTAAAGTTCCGGTATGTCTTCTGCTGTGAAGTGCTTGGGGATCGCAACCTTGCCCCACAAATCATAACGATCAATATCAAGCAATAAATCATTCATGACTTCGCGCTGCGATGTTTCCATCATACGAATATCTTCACGGGAGCCGGCAACGATTACCAGGTTGGCGATATCCTGCAGGGATTGATCTGAGCCGTATGCCTCTATCAGTCCATCGAGATTCTTGCGTGTGTCCGGACGGGAAATAGCCAGAATCATCGGTTTCTTGGGGTTGCTTAGAAATCGATCTACGCCTGTTTGTGTGTTGGGGTCAATAAGCTTGCGCCCAGGTGGTGAGAAACGCGAGGTATCAGTTCCTGGCGGAATAACTCGGCAGTGGCGCGGATCAGTATTTTTATACATGCCATATTGATCTTCTATTTCCTGCGAGGTGCTGGTGACGATCAATGAAGCGTGGACCAGTGTTTCTTCTTCAGCCGCGATGCGTTGCGATAGATTGAATTGTCGTTCGATTGTCTGCTCTTTACGGCCGGCGGCAAGCAGACGTTCCCGTTTGGGGCGACCAAGCGAATGGCCTGTATGTATTTGTGGAATGCCCAGCAGATTGGATAAATGCAGGCCGACATAGCCGGCATCTGCATAATGCGTATGGATTAAATCGGGCAAACGTCCTTGTTGGCGCAGATAGTGCAGACAGCGATCCACCATCTGGTCCAGGTGTGGCCACAACAACTCTTTACGCAGATATTTACGGGGGCCGCAGGGTAATCGAACGATCTGCGCGTTTGGCCCGAGTTTTTCGATATGGGTTGCATAATCAGGGGAGATTTTTGAATCTTCAATCTGGCGCGTTAGCAGATCAACCTGGGCAATATTACTGTTGCGTCCCAATGCGCGCGCCAGTTCGACAACATAGGTGATCTGTCCGCCGGTATCCGCATCGTGCCCCAGCTCCATATCATGACCGCGTATCAGGCCATGTACACTGATCATCAGAATGTAAAGTTTTTGATCTAACATCGTTTTATTATCATAGCAGGTTCCAATTCTTGAGAAAAACATCATAAAATCCGGCTGATTCCGGTGTGGCGCCACGTATCCCGCATAGGGCGGCAGCAAACCGGTTTGCACGTTCCAGTGTTAGTACATTTGGCCAGTCAAACAGTAATCCGAGGATGAAGACTGCGCAAAAACCATCTCCCGCACCAACGGTATCAACGATCGGCACATTGGCGATACCGAGTATTTCAGTATAATTGTTAGCCTGATCAAGCAGCCATGCGCCATTGGCTCCACGTGTCACCAGCAGGGTTTTTAGCTGGAAGTTTTCTATCAGGCGTAACGCGGTGTCGCGAGCATCACTGGCTTGGAAAGCTAATAAGCCGGATAATTCAGCTAGTTCGTCTTCATTGACTTTCACATGATCCGCCTGGGTCAGTGAATATTGGATGGTTTCCGGGCGATACCAGGGTTCTCTTAAATTGATATCAAGCAGACGAGAGGCTTGTGGAGTGCGTCGTAATACTTCTTCCAGCGCTACGCCGGATACCGGGTTGCGTTGTGCTAATGTTCCAAAATACACCAGCTCGGGTTTGGCAGTCGAGGCAGTATCACCGGCAACATGTGGATCAATGAAATCGTAGGCCTGATCTGCAAGGATTTTAAACTCATGACCGTTTTCACCAGGTTTAACCTGAACTTGTCCAGTGGGATAGTGTGAATCACACTGGACACCGATTGTAGACATCCCGGCATTATTCATCAGCTTGATCAATTTCTGGCGAAGAGGATCGTTTCCTGTACGCGTTACCAAGACCGGGTGCAAGCCGAAAGCTTGTAGGTGATATCCCACATTGAAGGGAGCTCCTCCCATTACCGGGCCATCAGGAAAGATATCTGCCAATACTTCGCCAAACAGAATTACGTTCTTTATAGATATATCACAATGATCGGCAGGCATATTCTATCGAAACTCCTGTCAGTGATGGCTGGTCACTCCCGGAAATAATGCGGACAAATTTTTTGTCCGAAGAAGTGTGTGCTGGTTGTAAGCAAGGAAATGAGATTGCCGGAAAACCCTGTTTCCAGCCGAGCGTTCCTTTTTATTTTGACATGGATGAACGATCTATGCAAAACCTACAGGAGAGGGAATCAATCAGATTTGGAGACGCTTCCCGGATTTTTTTCCGGATTTTTTAATCGCTGGCTGCAGTATGTCCCCAATTTCAGTGGGATCAATCATACCGATAAACAGCTTGTTTTTAAGATTTTTTATTTCATCACGATACTGGGCTGCCTGTTCAAATTCCATGCTTTTTGCGGCCGTCAGCATGGCTTTTTCCAACCGTTGAATTTCTTTTGCAAGTTGTGTTTCATCCATGGCAGCGTAGTGTGCCTGGATTTGTGCGACTTTCTGATGTTCTGCCGCATCTTTGCTGTCGTAAACACCATCAATCAAATCCTTGATCCGCTTGCTGACACCGCGTGGCGTAATATCGTTCTGCTGATTGAACAGCTTCTGTTTGTTACGTCGCCGTTCAGTTTCATCAATGGCGCGCCGCATCGAATTGGTAATCCTGTCAGCATAAAGAATGACGGTTCCATTGATATGTCGGGCGGCGCGTCCCATGGTCTGGATCAATGAGCGTTCTGAACGCAGGAAACCTTCTTTATCGGCATCCAGTATGCCAACCAGTGAAGCTTCTGGAATATCCAGTCCCTCCCGTAACAGATTGATTCCGACCAGGACGTCAAATTTTCCCAGGCGCAGATCACGAATAATTTCAACTCGCTCAACGGTATCAATATCGGAATGTAGATAACGTACCCGGATGCCGTGATCAGAAAAATAATCGGTCAGATCTTCCGCCATGCGCTTGGTCAGGGTGGTGATCAATGTTCGCTCGCCTTGTTTGGTACGCATTGAGACTTCAGACATCAGGTCGTCCACCTGGGTGGCTACCGGACGGATGATGATTACCGGATCCACCAGCCCGGTTGGTCGTACAACCTGTTCAACAATCTGGCCGCTGTGCTGTATTTCATAATCTGCCGGTGTGGCGGAAACGAAAATAGTTTGAGGCATCAGTTTTTCAAATTCCTCAAACCTGAGCGGCCGGTTGTCCAATGCGGAAGGCAGGCGAAATCCGTAAGCCACCAGGTTTTCCTTTCTTGAACGATCACCTTTGTACATTCCGCCAACTTGAGGCACGGTAACATGGCTCTCATCAATAATCATCAATGCGTTACCCGGCAGGTAATCAATGAGTGTTGGCGGTGGATCCCCGGGTAAGCGACCTGACAAATGGCGCGAGTAGTTCTCAATTCCTTTGCAGAAACCCAATTCATTTAACATTTCCAGATCGAAACGGGTACGTTGTTCCAGGCGCTGAGCTTCCACCAGCTTATGATTTTCGTGAAGATGATTGAGTCGTTCGGCAAGTTCGGTTTTGATGGTTTCGATTGCGCGCAGGGTGGTGCTGCGCGGAGTGACGTAATGACTGGAAGGGTAAACCGTATAGCGCGAAACTTTCTGCCGGGTATGTCCGGTGAGCGGATCAAACAGCGCTATGCTTTCCACCTCATCATCAAACAGGGAAATGCGTAGTGCGGTTTCAGAGTTCTCTGCCGGGAAGATATCCAGCACGTCGCCACGTACACGAAAGGTGCCACGCGCAAACTCGAATTCGTTACGCTGGTATTGCATGTCTGCCAACCGCTGGATGATGTCGCGTTGCGTGATTTTTTCATGCTCACGCACATGTAGAATCATACCGTGATAATCAACGGGATCACCAATGCCGTAAATGCAGGATACGCTTGCTACAATGATGGTGTCTTCCCGTTCCAGTAGGGATTTTGTAGCAGAGAGGCGCATCTGTTCGATATGTTCGTTAATACTGGAATCCTTTTCGATGAACAGATCGCGGGAGGGAACATAGGCTTCAGGCTGGTAATAATCATAGTAGGAGACAAAATACTCAACTGCATTTTCTGGAAAGAATTCACGCATTTCAGCATAGAGCTGCGCGGCCAGCGTCTTGTTCGGGGCCATGATGATGGCCGGGCGCCCGAGTTGCGCAATCATATTGGCGATGGTGAACGTTTTTCCGGATCCGGTTACGCCTAACAACGTCTGGAATGACAAGCCTGATTCTATTCCATCCACCAACTTGCGGATGGCATCCGGTTGATCACCCGCAGGCTGAAATGCCTGATTGAGCTTGTAAGGACTGTCCGGAAAGGTAATAATCACAAGTTTGATCGCTGTACTCGAAATTTAATTATTTTTTGATTCTAACATGCGCAAATCACATACATCAGGAGCTGTCTCGTGAAACTCTCGCAACGCGTTCAGGCTATCAAACCTTCGCCCACCCTGGCAGTGACTGCCAAAGCAGCCAGGCTCAAGGCGGAAGGAAAAAATATTATTGGTCTGGGTGCAGGTGAGCCGGATTTCGATACGCCGTTGCATATCAAGGATGCAGCGATTACGGCAATCCGGAATGGTTTTACAAAGTATACGGCTGTGGGTGGTACTGCATCTTTAAAGCAGGCGATTATCTCGAAGTTCAAACGGGAAAATTCCCTGGATTTTACTGCCGGAGAGATCTTGGTCTCCAGCGGAGGAAAACAAAGTTTTTTCAACTTGATACTGGCTACAATTGACCCGGGTGACGAGGTTATCATCCCGGCGCCATACTGGGTTTCCTATCCGGATATGGTCTTGATTGCACAAGGAAAACCTGTTTTTATTAATACCGGGATCGAAGAAAAATTCAAAATATCAGCCGATCAGCTTGAGAAAGCGATAACACCCAGAACCCGCATGTTTATTCTCAACAGCCCAGGCAACCCTTCCGGCAGTGTATACGGTCAGGAAGAATTACAGGCATTAGGGGCAGTATTACGTAAACATCCAGAAATTCTGATCGCTACCGATGATATGTATGAACATATCCTCCTGACCAGTGATAAGTTCGTCAATATCCTGAACGCTTGCCCTGATCTGAAAGCACGCACCGTTGTCCTCAATGGCGTTTCCAAAGCTTATGCCATGACCGGCTGGCGAATTGGCTATTGCGGCGGGCCGGCAGCAATCATAACCGCAATGGAAAATATTCAATCACAAAGTACATCCAACCCGAACTCTATTGCTCAAATGGCAGCAGAAGCTGCATTAAATGGTGATCAATCCTGCATGATTCCAATGGTGGAGGCTTTTAAGGAACGCAATCAGTTTCTGACAGATGCGCTGAATTCCATAACGGGTATTCACTGTTTATTATCCGAAGGGGCATTTTATGCTTTTGCGGATGCAAGGCAGGCAATTAAGCAGTTGCAATCCCAACAAGTGTTGCAGGACAGCAGTGACGTTGCTTTTTGCAGTTATTTGCTGGAACAGGCTGAAGTGGCTGTTGTGCCAGGGTCAGCCTTTGGCTGTGAGGGCTATATGCGGTTATCGTTTGCGACTTCCATGGAAAATCTCAGGGAGGCTGTCAAGCGTATCGCCAGTTTGCTGAGCTGATCCGCTTCTTGACCCCTATTTTGAGTGATACCTGTTTTGATCAGGCCATTGCAAGATGAGCGGAGAGTGATGCGTAGTAACCAGTGCGGATTGCTGTAAAAAAATTCGACACTCTCTGCTATTTCTTGCCTTACATTTTCTGTTTTCTGAATTTCATACTGCCGTTGGCTGAGCCTGTCAGGGTATGTTGGTACTGATTTTTGCCAATTTCTGGAGGGCGTCACCAACCTGATTTTGGTGAAATATTACGTGCTTTTTTTTTAAGATCATACCAGCAACTGGCTGTCGATAAATTTTACAGTCTCCACTAAAAAATCTTATCTTCTTTGGGTCATCTCTGGTAAGCGTAGCTTACTGTAGTTGATGAGGACTTTTCAGATTCATCTCCTAGGCTTGCGGTGAGCTACTCTCTTCTTTGCAGGCAGAGGGAAGACGTCTATTCTGCCTGATCAAACCTTTCTCCTCTGCTTTACGCAGTGCTTCATATCTGCAGTGAACCTGAAGAAACGCCAGGATTCTCTGGAACTGGGTTCGAATGGTTGCCGGAGATCGATTGAGGTGCTGTGCGAGGATCTTTGTATTGGTTGTTTTCTTTTCACGGCTGGCCTCAAGCAAGGTGTAGTGCGATCGGGGTAGGCGCTTATATTTTTCATAGTCCATAAAACTTCACTCCAATTTTATCGAGGCTTATTTTTATTGCTGTCATTTGTGAGCGGTTATAAACGCTATTTTTAAGGCTTAATTCGCTACAAAGCAGTATTTTCCCTGAATGCCTCGGTCTTCGTAAGTATATATAGATTAACAAGCAAAAGTTATGCCAAATTATGTAATATGTTGATTTTTAATGTAAATATTTAATTTTATAAAGTATTTTATCGGCAACTGTTAAATTTTACGACATAAATATCAGGTGAGCTTTATGGAGCAAATATATTTTTTTGTATTGGAATTATAGCTTGTATGCAATTGCAGTATTGCCACTGTGACAGTAATTTCACTAGTATCTCGACTCGACAAGGGTTGTGGTTGATTAGCGATATTCGCCTTGTTGAGTAATGCAATAGATGTTATGCAATTCTATATTTAATTAAATAGTTGATATTAAAGGAAAATACCATGGATCAATTTTCTAAAAAAATTCTGGCTGCCAGTATCGTTCTGGCGTTTGGTTTTGCAGGCAATGCTTGGGCAGTTGACGGCGCGGCACCGCTGCCAAATATAGCTGTAGCTGATTCTGCTGGAGTCAAAGGTGACGGAAGTACTGCAAGCACAGCAAACGGCAATACAACCTCCGCTGATGGCAACACAAGTACTGCTGACAACAACGGTAACGACAACAGCACCAACTCGAGCACTGCTGACAACAACGGTAACGACAACAGCACCAACTCGAGCACTGCTGACAACAACGGTAACGACAACAGCACCAACTCGAGCACTGCTGACAACAATGGTAACGACAACAGCACCAACTCGAGTACTGCTGACAACAATGGTAACGACAACAGCACCAACTCGAGTACTGCTGACAACAACGGCAACGACAACAGCACCAACTCGAGCACTGCTGACAACAATGGTAACGACAACAGCACCAACTCGAGCACTGCTGACAACAACGGCAACGACAACAGCACCAACACTGCTGACAGCAATAACGACAGCAGCGATAACAGTACCAACACTGCTGACAGCAATAACGACAGCAGCGATAACAGCACCAACACTGCTGACAGCAATAACGACAGCAGCGATAACAGCACCAACACCGCTGATAGCAATAACGACAACAGCTCTGCGTATGCTGACGGCTATGGTACTGCTGCCAATAATGGAAGTACCGCTACTGCTGACAACAGCGACAACAGCGACAACAGCGATAACAGTGACAACAGCTTGGCTGATGCGAGTGGTCAAGGCAGTGCTGCAGCTAACAATGGTAGTACAGCCACGGTTGACAACAGCGATCATAGCGATAACAGCTCCGCATCTGCTGAAGGCCAATCCGCAGCTGCCAACAATGGCGGTACTGCAACTGTAGACAACACCAACAACAGTGATAACAGCCAAACTACTGCAAGCAATGGCAGTGCAGCATCCAATGGTGGCGATGCGACAGCTACCTATTCTGTTAACAATTCAGCATTGGAAGGATCTGTAACAGGTCAGTCAGCTGGTGGTTTGTCAGTTGAAGAAGCTGTTGCACTTGCAGGTGGAAGTTTAAGCAACAATATTTCTGATTCGTTCAATGGCGCAGGCCTGAATCAAGTTGCTCAGAACCTTGGATCCAGCTCACTGGTTCAACAGCAAGTTTCCTTCCAGGGTAATGTAAACGTTAACCAATAATTGTAAGTTTGGATAATTACAACTTGAGTTAATAATGTAACTCTTCTAACTGGCAAGCAGTAATGATATTGCTTGCCAGTTTTTTTTGCTAAAACAGAAGATATAAATATAAGCAATATGTGGAGGTCAGTATGAAAGCCGATATCAGAAAAGGCTTGATTGCGTTTGCATTATTCATGCCTGTTAGCATGATTTACGCGGCATCCGGTACAGAATTGATGGCGGTTGAGGATGCATACCTTCCTCATGCAGAAAGAGCTTCCTTGGAGGAGCTTGATGGGGCGACGGGCCGAGAGGGTATTGACGTAACTACCCTGAACAATATGAATGTTCGTGCACTTCTTTCTGGCAATACAGCAACGAACAATGCTAGTGGCTTTAATATGATTGACAGCGGTTCTTTTGCCGGATCAGGGGGTATGTTTTCAGTGATTCAGAATTCAGGTAACAATGTTCTTATTCAGGATTCGACAATTATTAATGTAACGATATTACCCTGATTTAGATTGAATATTTTGAGAGAACAGCCGATAACACATAAAGCGCACACAGTTTATTGTTTTGTTAGCTGCTTGAGATTTATTACATAGTTTGCATGAGGTGGTAAGCAATTTTAGTTACTCCAGGACAAAATCGCATATGAGACTGTCTCTGATCACGTTTGCTTTATTAGGGATCCTGATAATTCCTTGTAGTGAAGTATCAGGGATGGATATGATCGATATGGTAGGTGGTGCTAACTTTAATATACAAGTAAAAACTTTTGCAGAACGGCGTTTCAATACTGTTTATCGGCAGCAGTATGATTTCAGCTGCGGTTCTGCTGCTCTGGCGAGCCTACTTACTTTTCATTATGACGATACGGTAGACGAGCAATCTGTATTTATCGACATGTTTCAGCATGGAAATCAGGAAAAAATAAAACGGGAAGGCTTTTCCATGCTGGATATGAAACGGTATCTTGAACGCAGAGGATATCGCTCGGATGGCTTCAAGATTGATCTGAACAAATTGCGTTCTACTGGAAATCCAGCTATTACCATTATCAACCATAATGGTTACATGCACTTTGTCATCATTAAGGGAGTGGATGAATTCAAAATTTTATTAGGTGATCCGGCTCAGGGTGTTAAATCCATGGATCGTTCCGAATTTGAAGAAATGTGGGGGAATCGTATTTTATTTCTGATCCATGATAATCGCGATCCTGAAGTAAGCTATCAAAAAATATATCAGGAATGGGTGGGCAGAGTGGCTCCGCTGGGTGAGGCTGTTGATCGATCAAGTTTGGGAGTTTTTAATGTATTGCACCCAGGCCCTTGGGATTTTTGATAATTCGTACAGCGCGGGGAAAAAATGAGAATCAAGAGTTTTCGTCTGATGGTTAAAAATATTCAATCATGTCTTGCTATGTTGGTACTGTCTTGTTCCATGGTTGCAGCATATGCAGAGGATTTGAATACTAGAACGTCGGCACAAGATCATTTTCACCAGGAATGGGAGCGAGTAACAGATGAAGAGCTTTCAACATTAAGAGGAGGGTTTGTTCTTCCAAACGGCATACACATTGATATGAATCTGGAAAAATTTATTCATTTGAATGATATGCTGGTGCATTCATCTTCCATGCAAGTTCCTGGAGAAAGTGTGGTTTTACAGACGGGTATGCAAAATTCGATACCTGATTCTGTTGCAATGCCGCAACTCAGTTCTTTTATTCAGAACACGCTGGATAGTCAGCATATTGATGCACTGACAAAAATCAACATAGAGGTGAGCAACTTGAAGGAAGTGATGGCGAATGGCAGTAATCATCGGATTTTTACTGAATTTCTGGCTCCGGCATTATTGCGATAGTTTAATTATTTGCGTTGCTGGATATGAAAAGAGATGTATCTAAAGAAGTTGGTCAGTTGACGGGTAGTATGATGTACAAATTATTCGCAGGTTGTCTCACGGTATTTCTCGTCATTTACGCTCAAGCAGGAAGGTCAGCAGATGAAGTGCTTGAGCAATATAAATCTCTTTTTGCACAGCAACAAAAGGAATTTGAGAAGCAGCGACAGACTATCATTGAGCAGGGAAAGGAAATTGAGAATCTGAAAGCCCGCCTGGATTCTTTGATTACCTCGCAATCAGCTGATCGCAATTCCTCTGGAAATACTGCTGCTAAAAATGGAGCATCCCACCCATCACAATCTTCTCCACCAAAGACGACGGCTGCTAAACCGATTAATAAAAATACTGATCATGTTCAGGTGCGTGCAGAATCCAGTAATCTTCCATCAAAACCGGTAGGGCGGGCACCACCCAAACAGGATGAAAAACCAAGACCACCTGAAATGCCCAGATTGAGTGACGCAGTAGGGGGGGTGCTGACACGCCACGGAAAAATTGTGATTGAGCCTGCGCTGGAATATGCTTTTACAGACAGTAATCGGGTTTTTCTGGATGCATTTACATTTATCCCGGCAATTGCTATCGGCTTGATAGATATCCGCCAGGTAGATCAACATAGCATGATGGCAAGCATTGGAGCTCGTTATGGCGTGACAGATCGTCTTGAGATCGAAGCAAGAGTCCCTTATCGTGCACGTTTTGATGAGCAACGCTCCAGGCCGGTCAGCATTGGTGCGGGGATTGATGAAACGTTCAACGCATCTGGAAATGGTTTGGGAGACATTGAATTTGCTGCTCGCTATCAGCTTAACTCAGGAGCGGGGGGGTGGCCTATTTTGGTGGGAAATATGCGAGCTACAGCGCCTACGGGCAAAGGCCCTTTTGATATTAAATATGCACGAGCACAAGGAGTTCCTGGAGCTATATTTCCTACCGAGGTTCCTACAGGATCTGGTTTCTTCAGCTTTGAGCCAAGTGTAACTGCACTTTACGCGACTGACCCGGCCGTATTCTTCGCAAATCTGGCCTATAACTATAATATGGGCACTAAGGAAAAGGCACTTGATGGATCAGGTGACAAATTTAAGGTCGATCCAGGTTATGCGGTGGGTATGACTTTTGGTATGGGGTTCGG
This sequence comes from Nitrosomonas sp. TNE100, assembly GCF_055387135.1. Lineage (NCBI taxonomy): Bacteria > Pseudomonadati > Pseudomonadota > Betaproteobacteria > Nitrosomonadales > Nitrosomonadaceae > Nitrosomonas > Nitrosomonas sp. TNE100. Next base: position 1,020,183 of record NZ_AP040997.1, read on the forward strand.
GATCAACGAGCGCTCGTCTTTCAATATTGGGTATGGCCATCGTCACATTTTTAACACCAAAATAAATAACCGTACATTGAAAGGTAGTCAGCTGGATATAGGACAGTTACTGCTTGGCTATGCATTCAAATATTCGCAGCAGACCACCTTGAATTTCTCTGTTGCTATAGGCACAACCAATGATGCACAGGATGTCAGACTCAGTTTTAGAATGCCCATGGTATTTTAGGTACAAAAACAGAGGGGCGGGTATTCTCTGTTGCGAAATGATGGATAGATCTGCTTAACATCCACCCTCAATCTTGGCACACCAGTATTTCTTGATTTTTTCTTCCATGCCGGCACTCATACCAGCAGCACGTCCTTCCTTGAAGGCGATTTCTGGAGAAATACCTTCCTTCAGTCGATAAGCCGTCCACATGGCGCCTGCCCGGTTGCCAGTTGCGCAATGTACCAGAAAAGGAGGAGATGCTTGTTCCAGAACCCGCTTAAAGGCTGTCAATTGTGATTCATTTACGCCGTCATTGGTAACGGGAATATTGATATAGGTCATTCCAGCTGCTTCGACAGCTTTCCTTTCATTTGGTGTACCTTCCGATTCAATACGTAAATCAATTACAGTGTTGAAGCTGTGCTTGACCAGCTCTTGAATGCTGTCATGAGTAAGAGCTCCAGAAGTGGCAATTTGGGGAGTGACACGATAATAGCGCATCAGATCATTAACCTGCGTAGCGTACGGTACCTGATCTTTAGCGAACGCCAAGCTTGTCGACAATAAGACGAGAAGGGTGATAATTGTCCTCGCAAAAAACATTTTTACCTCCAACTGTAAAATAATGTACGAAAATCGTAGCATGAATACCGGGACGGGTAAAAGAGCCGATATAAATTATGCAATGATAATAGTTACCTAATTAGATCTGGCGATTGATTTTTTGAGTTGTTGAAAGGAGGGATAGATCGTACTGATAAATTAAGGTGATCGTGCATTATCGATTTATCTTTCTTAAAGGGATGATAAACAAGTGTTTACTGCTTCAGATTATATGCACATGTCGCATGCCTTACAGTTGGCAGAAAGAGGGTTGTTTACCACAAGCCTGAATCCGCGTGTAGGGTGTGTGATTGTAAATGATGGCAAGGTAGTCGGAACTGGATGGCATGAGCGGGTGGGGGAATCGCACGCAGAAATCAATGCGTTGCGGGAAGCGGGGGATTTGGCCAGAGGTGCTACAGTTTACGTAACACTGGAACCTTGCAGTCATCATGGTCGTACACCGCCATGCGTTGAAGCTTTGATTTGCGCTGAGGTATGCAGAGTGATTATGGCAATGGATGACCCTAATCCTCATGTAAACGGTCAAGGAAAGGAGAAGCTGCAGAGAGCCGGAGTTGAAGTGCAAACAGGCTTGTTGGAGGATGAAGCACAGCAACTGAATATTGGATTTATTACCCGAATGCACCATAGCCGACCGTGGATACGAACTAAGATAGCGACCAGCCTGGATGGCAGGATTGCATTGAAAAATGGGAAAAGCCAGTGGATTACAGGCGAGCCAGCTCGACAGGATGGCCACAGGTGGCGTGCCCGTTCATGTGCGATATTAACGGGAGTCAATTCAGTAAAGGTGGATGATCCACTGTTGACAGTGCGATATATCGAGACTTCGAGGCAACCCATACGTATCGTTCTGGATTCGAATCTGGAAATTCCTCTACAGGCAAAACTGCTGAAAAATGCAGATACAACCTGGATTTTTACGGTGCAGGCTGACAGGGGAAAAATACATCTTCTGGAGGACGTGGGTGCTCATGTCGTTGTTCTGCCTGATTTGGCAGGTAAAGTTGATCTTAAAGCAATGATAACGAAATTGGCCGAATTGGGTATCAATGAGCTGCTGGTTGAAGCAGGTCCAGTGTTGAACGGGGCGTTGGTAGCAGCCGAATTGATAGATGAGATTATTTTTTATTTTGCCCCTAACCTGTTGGGTAATTCGGCGCAAGCAATGCTGGTACTACCCGAAATTACAGATTTATCAGAGAAATATAATTTACAGATAACTGATATTCGGAAAATCGGAATAGATATCCGTCTGGTAGCAAGATTTATCAAATAAGAAAGGATACAGAAATTGCGTGGTAATAAAGAAAGAAGGGGTTTTGTCGTTGGAAAAACATCGGTGGTACCGTTATCTGAATTTTATCCGGCTGAAAACTAAATTATGCGTATTCTGCACATTCTGGATCACTCCATTCCGTTACACAGCGGTTATACATTTCGTACCCTGGCAATTTTGAAAGAACAGCGTGCTCTTGGCTGGGAGACATTCCATGTGACGAGTGCCAAACATGCTGGCTTAACCATGTTAGAAGAAGATGTTGATGACTGGCATTTCTTCCGGACACCCAGGCGTGCGCATCCTGTCAACAAGTTGCCCGTTCTGAATCAGGTTGCTGTTATGAGTAGCTTGACTGATCGCCTTATTGAGATTGTTCAGTCCGTCAAGCCCGATATTCTGCACGCGCATTCTCCGGCGCTCAATGCTATTCCTGCCTTGCGTGTTGCTCGTAAATCAGGGATTCCTGTCGTTTATGAAGTCAGAGCATTCTGGGAAGATGCGGCCGTGGATCACGGTACCAGCCGGGAATGGGGCATGCGCTATCGTCTAACGCGCAGCCTGGAAAATCATGCATTACGGCATGTGGATGCAATCACCACGATTTGCGAAGGGTTGCGCAACGACATGATCGGGCGGGGGATTGCGCCGGAAAAAATCACCATTATCCCTAATGCTGTCGATATTGAGCAGTTTGTGTCAACATATCCTGCTGATGAATCGCTGAGAGAACGATTGGGGCTCAGGCACAAGCAGGTTATTGGTTTTATTGGTTCGTTCTATGCCTATGAAGGCCTGGATATCCTGCTACAAGCCTTGCCGCTCATGTCGCCGTACCATCCTGGTTTGCGCGTACTACTGGTTGGAGGCGGGCCACAGGATAAACAGTTGCGGCAACTGGCCAGCCAGCTTGGTATAGAGGATAAGGTTATCTTCACCGGCCGTGTGCCGCATGATCAGGTTCAATTTTATTATGATTTGATTGATGTGCTGGTTTATCCCCGCCTTTCCATGCGCCTTACCGATCTCGTCACTCCTTTAAAGCCGCTGGAAGCTATGGCGCAGGGCAGGGTGTTGGCTGCCTCGGATGTCGGTGGCCACCGGGAGCTGATCCGCGACAATCATAATGGTATCTTGTTTAAATCTGGTGATCCCCATTCATTGGCAGAGAAGGTCGGAACACTTCTGAACACCCCTCAGCAATGGGAAGAATTGCGCAGAGCAGGACGGAAATTTGTAGAGACCGAACGCAACTGGCGGAAAAGTGTGGACAGATACCAGTTTGTTTATTGTGATTTACTTAACAGACAAAAAAACAAAAGATGATTATTTCTGGGTAGATATTCAAAGCGGAAAATATGTGAGTTAAATTTGTGCCGTGGCTTGGACGTTTACTTTGAGATAAGATGAAAATGGGTAGAAAACTATGAAAATAAGTGTAATTGGAACTGGCTATGTCGGATTGGTAACAGGTGCTTGTCTGGCTGAAGTGGGCAACGATGTGTTATGCCTGGATGTGGACGTCAATAAGATCAATTTGTTGAAACAAGGTGAGATTCCGATTTATGAACCTGATCTAGAAGACATGGTCAGGCGCAATGTATCCGTAGGCCGTTTGCGCTTTACTTTGGATCAGGCAGAATGTACGGATCACGGGTTGGTACAATTTATCGCAGTCGGGACCCCGCCAGATGAGGATGGTTCTGCCGATATGCAATACGTTACGACGGCAGCACGGGCAATTGGCCAGAATATGCAGGATTATAAGCTGATTGTGGATAAATCCACCGTTCCTGTGGGGACTGTAGATAGAGTACGCGGAGTTATTTATGAAGAATTGGCAAAACGTGGTGTTGAGATTGATTTCAGTGTTGCATCCAATCCGGAGTTTTTGAAAGAGGGTGCTGCTGTAGACGATTTTATGCGCCCGGATCGGATTGTTATCGGCGCAGATGATGATAAGGCCATAGAACTTTTACGGACATTATATACGCCTTTTAACCGAAATCATGACCGGCTGGTCGTAATGGATGCCAGATCAGCCGAGCTGACCAAATATGCTGCCAATGCTATGCTGGCAACACGCATTTCATTTATGAATGAGCTGGCATTACTAGCTGAGAAATTGGGAGCCGATATCGAGCATGTTCGTCGGGGGATCGGTTCTGATCCACGTATTGGTTATCATTTTCTGTATGCGGGTTGCGGTTATGGGGGATCTTGTTTTCCCAAGGATGTTAAGGCATTGCAACGCACTGCAAGAGAAAATGGAACTGGATTAAAAATTCTGGAAGCGGTAGAAGCTGTGAATGCTCGTCAGAAAGAGGTCTTGCTTGACAAAATTCGGGCAAGATTTGGCTCTGATCTTTCAGGTAAAACATTTGCGCTGTGGGGACTTGCTTTTAAACCCAATACAGATGATATGCGGGAAGCTCCCAGTAGAATGCTGATTACCGGTTTGTTGGCGCAGGGTGCTGCTGTTTCTGCTTATGATCCGGTGGCGATGGATGAGACAAAAAGACTTTTCGCGAGTGAACCCGGCCTAAAACTGGCAAATTCATCTATGTCAGCTTTGGAAGGTGCTGATGCACTCATTGTTGTAACAGAGTGGAAGATGTTCCGTTCTCCGGATTTCAGTGAAATCCGGCGCAAGCTCAGGAATGCAGTAATTTTTGACGGACGCAATATATACGATCCAGATAGTATCCGAACCGAAGGATTTGAGTATTTTTCTATCGGCAGGCCGTGAACCAGTGCAGATGTCGCTTGCGTGTAAAATTTTACCTGATTAGGGTCTGTTGCCGTTTCAGGCTGTCTTCTTGCTTCATAAGAACAGACTCGTATTGCCGTTGTAGTTCTCACACAACAGCAATACGAGCTTGCAATGCCCCGATTACTGCTCAATGCTGAGCTCTGGTCAAAGCCACTGACCATTTTGCTTCACAATAACCTCTACAACAAGCAAGATTTGCGTATGATTATCGAAGGCATGCTGTACCGCATGCGTACTGGTTCTTCCTGGAGAGGTTAAGGGTATTCGGGAACTGGAGCAAGATTTATAAACGATTCACCGCCTGGTCTGCCAGCGGAAAATGGCTCAAGGTATTTCAGGCTCTGGTGGTTGAGCCGGACATGGAGCGGGTTTTCATCTATGGTAGCTCTATATCAAGGTTCACCAGCACGGTGCGAGCGGAAAGGATAAGGCAATCGGAAAAAGCTGGGTGGTATACCTGCAAGATTCGCATGGCGGTGATGCCCACAGACTTTCCATCGTATTCGATATTACCGGTGGTCAGATCAATGATTGCACACACGCATCGGCTTTGCTATTCAGGCTGGGTGTGGCTCAATTTATTATTGCAGGCAAAGGCTAGACAGTCAGATCATACGTGATCAAATCGAACAGCAAGGTGCCAAGGCAGTCATTCCAGGGAAGTGGAACTCCAAAACTGGTGGCCGCCTGATCCTCCATACAGCAAGCAGTATTTGACTATAGCTCGAGGTATTGTGTGAAGGTAGTTTGGTAGTACTACATGAGGTAGATTTAAAGAGTTACAGACTACATGGATTATGGATGTAACCTATAAAGGAGTTCCTAATTAGTAGTGGCACGTTAACTACTACCGGAGCTTTGACTACCACAGGTTTTGCCACAATTTTAATGTGTCTTACTTTTACCTTGCTTGTTGAAGAGCAGAATATTAAATCGATCAGGTCATATCTTGCTGAATCATTTCAAGATATTTCTGATGAAGATTTGTCGTGGCTTAGTTTCTGGGGCGTACTTAGTAAAGTTAATGCATGATTTTATGATTCCAATCTTCTTCTTTTAAGATATTTTGTTGAATGCTATTGGCATAAATGATTTGTTATTATCTTTTTTGATCAAATAATTATGGTTTTAGTAGTATGAGACACACTCCATGGGAAGTGAAGAATAGGGATAAAGGCAATAATAGTGATCTTGGGGTTGTTGTATTTACTTCACTTTTTCCACATCCCGGTCAGCCTAATGCGGGATTGTTCATTCGCGAGCGTATGTTTCGAGTGGGTAAACATCTGCCGCTTGTGGTAATTGCTCCTGTTCCTTGGTTCCCATTGCAGGGGATTCTGCGCCGCTGGCGCCCTCATTTCAGGCCAGATGCACCTTATCAGGAGTATCAGCAAGATTTTGAAATTTACCATCCACGTTTTTTTTCTGTACCTGGATTTCTGAAATTTCTGGATGGTTTTTTCATGGCACTAGGTAGTTTGCTAACTTTGTGGCAGCTTAAGCAACGTTTCGATTTTCAGATTATTGATGCACATTTTGCTTATCCGGATGGGTACGCTGCAAGCCTTTTGGGAAAATGGTTTCGAGTTCCCGTCACTATTACCTTGCGAGGGACGGAAGCGCGGCTTTCCTGTAGATTTTTATACCGGTTCCTCATGCGTAAAGCCATGATACGTGCCGTAAAAATTTTTTCAGTATCGGATTCTTTAAAGCGAGTAGCGGTGACAGTCGGAATTCAGGAAGGCAAAATACTCGTAGTAGGAAATGGTGTAGATCTTGATAAGTTTTGTCGTGTTGATCGGCTTGAAGCACGCAGGAGCTTGGGGGTACCGGAAGATATACCAATATTGGTGTCAGTGGGTGGTCTTTGTGAACGTAAGGGGTTTCACCGTGTTATCGAGTGCTTGCCTGATTTAAGAAAAATTTATCCTGATATTCGGTTTCTGATAGCAGGTGGGGCAAGTGCCGAGGGTGACTGGACTGGGAGATTGAAGCAACAAGTTTCTGAATCCGGGCTGGAGGAGCATGTCCGATTTCTGGGTATTGTTTCGCCGGATCGTTTAAAAATCCTGCTTTCAGCCGCTGATCTATTTGTGCTTGCTACAAGAAACGAAGGCTGGGCCAATGTATTTCTTGAAGCGATGGCTTGTGGCTTGCCAGTTGTCACTACTAATGTGGGAGGGAATGCTGAAGTTGTCTGTAATACAGAGTTAGGTAAATTAGTACCCTTTAATGATCAACAGGCACTTAGGTCGGCGATTGATAATGCTTTAAAGAGCAATTGGAATCAGCAAAAAATTATTGATTATGCATATAAAAATTCTTGGGATCAGAGAGTTGCTGTGCTTGTAGAAGAATTTACGAAAATTGCTGCTCAATCAGAGCAGGCGAAACGATATGGATCATTAAGATAGACAGTAAGTTTATGCCTAATATTAGTACTCATTTGGTATCCAGGTTTCTTTTTCCACTTCATGAACAGATTAAAAAACACAGCAGTGTTAATGTGCGTAAGTCTATGGAGAACACCCAGTGGTTTTCTCCTGAAGAGATTACACAGTTACAGATTGAAAGATTGCGTCAATTACTCATCTACGCGAATACTCATGTTCCTTATTACCAAAAACTATTTGCCAGGTTAAATTTTCAGCCGGAAAAGATAAATGTGTTGGCTGATTTGCAGCATCTACCTTTTCTGGACAAACCAGCGATTCGTGCCAATCTGGAAGCACTTAAATCTAATCAGGCGCGTCGTCTGGCTCGCTTCAATACGGGTGGATCAAGTGGCGAGCCGCTGGTGTTTTTTATCGGGAAAGAGCGTGTCAGTCACGATATCGCTGCCAAGTGGCGTGCTACACGTTGGTGGGGAGTGGATATAGGAGATCCGGAGATTGTGGTGTGGGGCTCTCCAATCGAGCTGGGGGCGCAGGATGCATTACGTGCCGTGCGCGACCGTCTGTTTCGCAGCAAATTGCTACCGGCATTTGAAATGTCTGATCAAAAAGTAGAGGGTTTCCTCAGTACTATCTGTGAATTTCGACCCAAAATGTTGTTTGGCTATCCCTCAGCTTTATCCCATATCGCGAAACATGCTGATAAAACCGGCATCATCATGCGCAATCTGGGTATTAAGGTGGCATTTGTGACGTCTGAACGGCTGTATGGCGATCAGCGTAAGCAGATCAGCGATACGTTTGGCTGCCGGGTAGCAAATGGCTATGGCAGCCGGGATGCAGGTTTTATTGCGCATGAATGCCCTGCAGGCGGAATGCATATTACCGCTGAGGATATTATTGTTGAAATTGTCGACTCTCACGGCCATCCTCTCCCGCATGGGGAGTCAGGTGAGATTGTCGTGACTCATCTGGCCAGCAGGGATTTTCCTTTTATTCGTTATCGAACCGGTGATATTGGCACGCTTGATGACAAGATATGTGACTGCGGACGTGGCTTGCCGCTGATCAGGGAAATACAGGGTCGCAGCACTGATTTCATCGTCGCCCGGGATGGTACAGTCATGCATGGCCTGGCACTGATTTACATCCTGCGAGATATGCCGCAGATAAAAACATTTAAAATCATACAGGAAAGTATAGATCTTACCCGCGTACTAATCGTTACTGAGGGCGGCTTGAATCAAGTGGATACAGGCCAGATTATTGCGTCATTCCAGGCTCGGTTGGGCCGGGGTGTAATAATCAAAATAGAGCAGGTATCCGAAATTTCAGCCGAGAAATCAGGTAAATTTCGCTATGTGATCAGCAAAGTGGCTGCAGGTTGAATTAATCAGCCGGATGCAGCTATGGTATCGGAACTCCCATCCATAACAATGCAACGATTATCAGAGCTATTCCAACGCCGATGGTGCCGACGATCATGCCGGCGAAAATGGTCAGGCCATCTTTGCTGAGTAATCCGAGCGACATAATAAGAATACCCCAGCCTGGCAAAAAATTGATCAAGGGAATGGGCAGCGCAATAGAAATTGAAAAAATAAAAGAGAAGAGGCCAATGATGCGCTCCCAGGCATGCACGCTGATGTAGGTTAGCCGCGGGTGCAGGTGTCTTTCTATTTTTCGCAACCATGGTGTGATCTTGTTGATCAGTTTATCCAGTGTTTTTTTTCTTATTGCTTTCCTTGCCAGCCACTGGGGAATCCAGGGTGCCCTCATGCCGCATATCATTTGTACTGAAAAAATAAAAAGCGGAATAGCAAAAACAGTCGTAAAACCAGGTGGGGCGGGAATAGGAAGACAAATTGGCAAGGTGGCAATAGCCAGCAATACAGCAAATCCTCGTTCATCCAGAGAATGTTTGATCTGATCGACAGTGATCATCTCATTGTTATTTTGTATAACAATCAGTTGTAATAATTCAGACGTATTTTTTTCTTTGTCCTCCACTACTCCCTCCTTGGTTGTTTCGATATAAAATTCAGGCCATTTCTGTTACCAGGATTACTTTTCTACCGGGTTTTTGTAATACAGGCCGTATGGCAACGAGCGATTTATCATGTTCTTTACCGTTTCTATGAATTTGCTTCCTGTAGAGGCTGTGCGCGAAACTATCGAATTGTAAAGCATTGCGACCGCTGGTGACCTGTGGCAATATCAATTGGTTGCAGTGGCAAATATCAGTTATCTTGAACACGTTATCTCTTTTAGAGGAAAGACGAGGATATTTTGGAAAAATTTATTGAGCAGGTATCACTCTATATTCATGATGCCCCGATTTGGCCATTTACCCTGCTGGGTTTGGTTTTGGTTGTGGGGGTGGGGGTGGATATTATTAATCATCGGCGCCGAGCAGGAGCGGTGGAATATTACGACTCTGTTTTTCACGAGGAACTAATTGGTTTGTATCCGGTGACCACTCGCTGGCCGGATGATCTGGTGGCCTATATGCAGCCTCGCCTGCCTGTGTTGCGGGATGCCTTTGAAGTCCTGAGAAATTTCATTCCACAAAATCAGTTGCGTGAATATAACGTTGCATGGAACAAGTTCTACCAGTTTGCACGTTTAGGTGGAAATGAGCAGGAAGGTTTACCTGGAGGAAATGCACAGGACTTTACTGCAGAACAACCCGATCAGCATCAACAGCAGCAGACTTTTCAGCAAATGGTTGCAGATTTGCTGGCTTATACTGATCAGTTCAAAAAATAATCAGGTTGCAATTATATCCGGAAGGAAGTGTTCGATTTGTCGGACAAGTCGTTGCTTGAGCTTGAGCGAGCCTGTTTATTAATGAGGACATGAGCATATTCCCGGATCATCCATCAGAAGGAAAAATCGAAATTCTCCCGATTTCTGGTTTTCGCGGAGTAGGGAAGTTTATTGATGTACCTTGGCAAGTATATGCAGATGATCCGCTGTGGGTGCCTCCTCTTCGGCTGGAACGACGACTGCATTTCTCCAGATTCAATCCCTATTTCAAGCATGCCCAGTGGCAAGGATGGATCGCCTACCGTAATAATCAGCCTGTTGGCAGAATTAGTGCACAGATAGATAAACTGCATCGGCAGCGGTACGGACCAGATACCGGACATTTTGGTATGCTGGAATCAATTAATGATGAAACCGTTTTTAGTGGGCTGATACAGGCGGCTGAAGATTGGCTGGTTAAACGGGGAGCGCGTCAGATCAGCGGGCCATTCAATTTTTCTATTAACCAGGAGTGTGGCCTGTTGGTTCAGGGGTTTGATACCCCCCCTGTTTTCATGATGCCGTATTCACCTCGGTGGTATGTCAATCTGCTGGAACAAAATGGTTATCATCCCAGCAAGGATTTGCTGGCTTACTGGCTTGAAACAGATTTTGAATCGCCTCCCGCCATGCAGGCTATTGATCGTAAATATCAGCATCGGATAAAGATCAGGACGCTGCAACGCAATCGGTTTAGCGAGGAAATCGAGATCATGCGAAATATATTTAATGACGCATGGTCGGGGAATTGGGGATTCGTTCCCTTTACGCAGGAAGAATTTGCCGAACTGGGCGGTTCTTTACGCTGGCTGGTTCCGGATGAATTCGTCCAGATAGCAGAAATGGATGGGGAGCCTGTCGCTTTCATGGCAGCGCTACCAAATCTGAATGAAGTATTGCCAGATCTGAATGGAAATCTTTTTCCCTTTGGCTGGCTCCACCTGGTTAATAAACTGAAATCCAATTCAATTACCACCGGAAGAGTTCCCCTAATGGGTGTTCGCAAACAATTTCATCATACGCTCTCCGGGATGGCATTGGCCTTCAAGGTTATTGATGCACCAAGAAAAATAGCCAGAACCAGGGGTATTCAGCATGTTGAATTATCCTGGGTCCTTGAGGATAATCTGCCCATGCGTGCAATTCTCGAAAGAATAGGAGGAAAAGAGTACAAGCGTTATCGTATTTATGAGAAAACGCTGGCATGATCAGGATGCGATCAAATCAATTCAGCAAGACAAAATTCTGCTTTGCTCGCGATGCGCGATAACGATCAATTTACTGCCCTGGTATTGGCTGCCGACCGGGGTGATCAGGATCCTGTGGCAAGGTATACGGGAGCGGTATGCAAGGCTTATGCTCCTGTTTGTGGAAAACCAATGGTTATCCGGGTACTCGATGCCTTGAGCGGTTGTAACAAAATAAAATCCATTCTTCTGTGCGGCCCGCCCGAATCGCTGTTATCTGCATGCGGAGAACTCAAGCAACGTATAGAAAATAAGCAGGTAGATTGGGTGAAAAATCTGGACTCACCCGCCCGTAGTGCTGTTCATGGGCTCTCGCAAATCGATATGCATCAAAGAATTTTGCTGACGACAGCCGATCACGCCCTGTTGACGCCGGAAATTGTGGAATATTTCTTGCAAGCCTCCCGCAATCTGGAATGTGATGCGACTGTCGGGATCATCCGGTATGAAACTTTGCAAGACAGATATGGTAATGCCAGGCGCACGGTAATTCGTTTACGTGATGGAAATTTCTGTGGCTGTAACTTGTTCACATTCAATTCTCGGGGGCGCACACTGGTGGATTTCTGGCAGCAGGCGGAGGCATTGCGCAAACGTCCCTGGAAACTGATCAACCGGGTGCTGGGTTGGCGAGCTGTCTGGTCATATCTGACCGGACGTTTAACGCTTGATCAGGCGCTACAGGAAGTTTCAGAAAAAACAGGTGTTCAGGTGCGTCCGGTAATTTTGCCATTTCCTGAAGCAGGCATTGATGTTGATAAAGTGGAAGATTTCCAGCTGGTAAAATCTGTTCTGGCCAAAGCAATATCGACACATCCACCGGTGTAGAACGGACAGCTGACTTTCATGGGAATTATTGAAAGATATATCTCACGGGAACTATTACTTCCTTTCTTCGTAGTAACTATCATCCTGATCGGGCTTTTCGTAAGTTTCAGCGTTGCGCGTTTTTTAACCGGGGCGGTGGCTGAGACCTTGGGTGCCATAGCCATGTTCAAACTGGTGGGGCTGAAAACTATTATTGCGCTGGAAGTGCTGGTGCCGATTGCTTTTTATGTTGCGGTAATCCATGGTTTAAGCCGGATGAACCGTGATCAGGAAATTAATGTGTTACGTTCTGTCGGTTATGGTGACAACCAGATTATTCGTACTGTTTTCATAATTGCCCTACCCATTGCCGTCCTCAGTGGAGTCCTTTCCATTTATGCTCGCCCGTGGGCGTATGCAGAAAGCTATGTGATGAATGCACAGGCTGAAGCTGAGTTAAATACTGATCGATTTCAGCCAGGAAGATTCTACGGTAGTGAGAAAAGTGGCCGTGTAATCTTTATCCGGGGAAAAGATGATCTTGAAAAACGCATGGAAGGCATTTTTCACTACATCAGAACAGCTGAAAACAGAGAAATTATCGTATCCCGAGAAGGTTACCAGCAGCCCATGACACAGGAGCAATGGCCGTATATTGAATTGCTGGACGGGAAAATCTATCGTCTTGGATATGATGCAGCCAGGGATAGTACTGTTCAGTTTGAAAAGATGATTTACTTTAATGAAAACGATCAAGCTCAAAACTATCGACGCAAGGCTGCATCAACGCAATCATTATGGAATTCCGAGCAACCGCAGGAGATAGCGGAATTACAATGGCGGCTTTCCCGGCCAGCCGCAACCATTTTGCTGGCTTTGATCGCGGTTTCTTTTACCCGGACAGCGCCACGTAAAGATAAAGCTGATAGAACATTTATTGTTGCAGCGCTAGTATTCGCTGTTTATTACAACCTCAGTGGATTAGCGAAAACCTGGGTGGAGCAGGGCGTTGTTGCTGCCGTGCCGGGGATCTGGTGGGTATATGGATTGCTTCTCATGGTTGTTGTATTGCGCCTGCCTGAGCTCAGGTTATTCTTATCTGCAAGAAAATAGTGAAGATCTGTTATCGCTACATCGCCTTGCAGGTTTTGACAGGGATGATTATTGCTACTGTGGTGCTGTTGCCCTTGTTCAGTTTTTTTGATCTGCTTGATCAGCTGGATGATGTGGGGAAAGGAACATATACCACCCGGGATGCTTTCCTGTATACGGCAATGCTGATGCCTCGCAGATTTATCCAGATTGCGCCTTTCATTGCGCTGCTGGGGACAGTAGGTGCGCTAGGCGGGTTAGCGGTCAGCCTTGAATTGGTGGCGATGCGCGTGGCAGGATTTTCTCCTTTGATGATCAGCCTTGCCCCGATTGGAATCGGGGGGGGGCTTATCACCTCAACCATAGCACTTGAGTATTTGGTGGCGCCACAATTTCAACAGCAGGCGATTGTATTGCGTGCGGTGGCGTTGGAGCAAAGTGCGGAATTGGGGAAGGGGCTCGGAATCTGGACACGTAATGAGCAGAATATATTGCGTATTGGTGAAATGCTGCATAAAGGGCGGGCAATAGATATCGAAGTCATGCATTTTGATAAACAGGGATTGATGACTGCCCATATACATGCGCAATATGCAGATATTTTCGACAAAAGTATGTGGAAATTGCATGATGTTACTGTACGTATGTTTGCCCCAGATCGTATCTTTTCCAGGAAAGTACACGCACTTCAGTGGCACTCGTTTCTCGGCCCTGAAGATATCGCGACACTGACAAAACCGCCTGAAAGCCTGACCCCATTGGAGTTGTTGCACCATGCCGAATTCTTAAAGATGACCGGTCAGAAAGCGGATGCCTATGTTATGGCTTTATGGCGCAAGGTCGGTAGTGTAGTGATGACTATTGCAATGATTTTGATAGCAATTCCCTTCATTTTTGGCTCGGTGCGTGAAGGATTGGGAGGAAAACTGGTTCTGGCTTCATTGATGGGGATCAGTATTTATCTGCTCGATCAGATTATCGCTAATATCGGGCTGGTATTTCAGTTGAATCCTATCGTTGTTTCAATTGCACCTGGATCAATTCTGATTGTTATTGCAGCATATTGGCTGTTACGACGAACTTTCTGAGATAAACATGTCTGCAACTTTCTTTGTTCATATTGTCGGCAATAGTAAAACTAATTTGTGGGGGGTGAGTGGGCGCACTCGTCTTGAACGGATGCTGAGCTCAATCGGGACAGCTGCTGTGGTAGAAGATCTTTCACAATTGGCTGGAGCGGATTTCGTGTTGTTGCTGCGGGCTGATTATCTGTTCGATGCCAGAGTGATCAATGCCCTGATGGTATTGGATAAACACACGGTACTTGTTACACCTGTGGATGAAATTCCAGTGGCGATCCGGGCAGACGGAAACGACGCTGGTGTGATGTGTGAAGTATTGAGCGAGAAACGGCCGGTACCCGATGATCTTCCACGCTGCACCTTAAAAGACCTCCCGATTCAGGTACAGCAAAATCTGAAAAAGAAAGATCCACCTTATGTACTGCCGATTCTGCGTTGCAACCAGGCCGCGCTTGAATCCGAGCTTTTTGCCGCCTCCTATAAAGGTGTGACTGATCTGGTCACTAAATGGCTATGGCCTTGGCCAGCGTTTATGACTACACGTCTGTGTGTGCAGCTGGGACTGAAGCCTAATCATGTAACATTACTTAGCCTGGTTCTGGCTGTACTGGCGGGCGTGGCATTCTGGTATGGTGCGTTTGGTATCGGCCTGATCATGGCATGGCTGATGACTTTTCTGGATACGGTCGATGGCAAACTGGCACGCGTTACGCTGACATCAAGCAAGGTGGGCGATATATTAGATCATGGTTTGGATATTATCCATCCGCCCTTATGGTATCTGGCTTGGGGTGTTGGTCTTATGACTACCACCACACCGCTGACCAATCTCGAATTATTCACCTGGTTAATGTTTATTGGCTATATAGGTGGTCGTCTTTGCGAAGGCGCCTTTCAGTTCTGGCTGGCCTCTTTCGATATTTTCATCTGGCGTAAGGTCGATTCATTTCACCGCCTAATTACCGCACGGCGTAATCCGAACTTGATCTTGTTAACTGCTGGCTGGATAGTTGATAGGCCGGATATTGGACTCATTCTGGTCGTACTGTGGCATTGTCTGTCTACCTTCTTCCTTATTTGCAGGCTGTTTATCGCCTGGCAAAGCCGATCCCGGGACGGCGTACTTTACTCATGGATGGAGGGCATTGATCCCGTTCGTGACAGACGGCAATTTGCAGTCAGAGTATTTACCCGGCCGTCTCTTTCCCAGCGATATGTCAGGCCAACATGAGATGACCAGTAACTCTGTGGGGGATTTTGTATCTGCCAGGGTAGGTTTGATCTACAATCCGCTGGGAGGCTGGTTTCGTAAACATGCCGCACAGATGCAGAGCCTTCTGGCAACATTGCCGGAAATCAGACAAATTCAGGCAACCAGCCCAGTTGAGTTTGAGCAGGCTGTTATCGCTATAATCGAAGCAAAGATTGAATGGCTGGTTGTTGTGGGGGGAGACGGTACTCTGCAAGGTGTGATCAGTTGCTTGTTTGAACGCTTGTCGCTGGATAGATGGCCGGAAATCACTATTGTACCGGCTGGAACAACCAACATGACTGCATTGGATCTAGGGACGAATGGGCGGGCAGAGCAGATTTTGACCAGAATCAGGCAATATGTGCACCAACCTGGTGAGGTGAAGCGGATAAAGAGGCCAGTATTGCGGATTGAACAGGCCGGTACAAGAAATGTATACGGAATGATATTTGGCCTTGGTTTGATTGCTCGTGGCGTGAAATTCTCGCACAGTCAGATTAAGCACATGGGGATTACTGGCAATATCTTTACAGTGTTGATCGTACTACGTTCGTTGGTGGGCTCCTTTCTGGGACGCCCACAAACTGAGTGGGCCCCGGTGCATATTACTCAAGAAGATAACACGGGTACTTTGAGCGAAAAAGTATATCTGTTTGCGCTCGTCAGCACGCTGGAAAGATTATTGCTCGGCATTCGCCCTTATTGGGGGCAGGAACCTGCGCCGTTACGTACAACATTTGTCGAGCAACACAGTAAGCACTTCTGGCGAAATATCTGGCCGCTGATCGCAGGGCGCGGCCACCACTTGAAAAGAGAGGAAGGCTATATCAGTTATAACGCAGCTTCAGTTGAATTGTGGCTGGATGATGAATATATCGTGGATGGCGAGCTTTATCATGCTTCCAGTCAGTACGGACCAGTAAAAATCACGGCTGATGGCCCGATTCTGTTCCGTGTTTTCTAAAAGAGGGATCTGAATGGGCGATTCCGTTGATTTGCAAAGTATCCCTGACCTCCTGATACAGAAAATAGCGATCCAGGATGCTCAGCCTGTACACCCGTTATTTCAAGGCTTTACTGATGCGTTGAGACAGCGTTTCGGGGAGGCTCTGGATGCAATCGTTCTATACGGCTCATGCCTGCATACTTCTGATCTGACTGAAGGTATTGTCGATTTTTATGTGCTGATCAGTGATTATCAGCTAGCTTATTCCGATCATCTGCTGGCCTATCTGAATGCCTGGTTGCCACCAAATGTCTTTTATCTGGAGATTCCCGCTTCAACCGGTGTCATGCGTGCAAAGTATGCAGTTATATCTACAGCAGATTTTGAACGTGGCGCCCGTCACTGGTTTCATCCCTATATCTGGGCGCGTTTTTCGCAACCGGCCAGATTGCTTTATACACGTGACGACCAGATTCAGAAGCGTATCTACCGTGCGCAGGCGCATGCCATACTTAAATTTATCAGTTCAACGTTGCCTGTACTTGAGTCAGGCTCCAGTAATCTGGAGACAATCTGGACTTCCGGGCTAATGCTGACTTATGCAGCTGAGCTGCGTGCTGAGCGCAAGGGACGCGCTCAACATTTAGTACAGCTTGATCCCGAGTTCTACAACCAATTAACCGTAGCGGCCGTACCTGCCTTGAGTCCATTGCTGAGTTTGCAAACTGATGAGCAGTATCATATTGGAGCGGTAACCTCGCTAAAGAAATTAAGTACACGTATCCAATGGCGATTGCGGCGCTGGCAGGGAAGAGTTTTATCAATACTACGCCTGAGCAAGGCGACGATAACTTTCCGGGATTGTCTGGATTATGCTGCGTGGAAAATTGAGCGGCATACAGGCATCAAGGTGGAGATTACGCCGATGTTAAGGCGCCATCCAATACTCTGGGGCTATAAGGTGATGTGGCAATTACTGCGGCGTGGCGTACTGCGGTGAGATTAATATCTATATTCTGAGTCCTCACCGAGGGTTTACGAGATTTATTGGGGCGCGACAATGAAATATTCAAATCAAATTTTTGTTATGGGTTTTGCAGTTCTTCTAACTGCTTGTTCTACTATGTATTACAGTGGGCTGGAGAAAGTTGGCATCCCGAAACGGGATATATTGGTTTATCGCGTGGAAAAGGCGAGGGACACGCAAGAAGAAACTAGAGAGCAATTCAAATCAGCTTTGGAGCAATTTTCTGTTGCCACGAATTTTAAAGGTGGCGATCTTGAAGGAGTCTATAAAAAGCTGAACCGTGAATACGAAGCAAGCGTGGATAAGGCAAATGAAGTCAGAAGCCGGATAGAGGATATCGAAAGTGTTTCGGCCGCATTGTTCAGGGAGTGGGAACAGGAGATTACACAATACTCAAACTCGACTTTAAAACGAAGCAGCCAGGAAAAGCTCGATACAACGAAGTCATATTACAGACAGCTTGTTGCTGCCATGAAAAATGCTGAATCCAGAATACAACCTGTGTTGACTGTTTTTAATGATCAAGTCATGTATCTTAAACATAACCTAAATGCCCGGGCGATTGCTTCATTGAAAGGAGAATTGAAAACACTGCAATCGAATGTCTCAATTCTGGTTGCCGCGATGGAAAAATCTATAAATGAAGCCAATACTTTTATCAGCAATATGGAGAAGGGTTAAACAGCGATTTTTATTCATGATGGCTGTTTGCCAGCAAGGCTTTGAGGGAAGATTGCAAGGGGGATTCAGCTGGTAATGAACAGGATAGTCTGTCCAGATGCTCAACAGCAGTCTGGCTCAGTAAACGTTTAATTTCATGAGTGTCTTCAGATTCTTGGGAATGCAACTGAGGCTGGATGCGAAACCTGATATCTTCAACCTTGATTCCGGTTTTATTCATTTTTTGTTGAATTGATGGGGCAAAGTTGCGTAGCCGAGTGGCAGAAGCACCGTTATCCACATAAATAACCAAGAGGCCGTCAGCGGTATGCTGCCCTGCCGTACATCGATTTTTGAATTGAGATGGAATAATATCCAGTAGGTGTTTCTGTACCTCTGCCAGATGTCGTGCCTTGATAAATAATTGACCATAATCGGGCGTATTACTCAGAACTGTCAGATAGTTGCTTAGATTAAGGATGGACATGCCATTTTGCTTTGTATACATATTATAAATATTGAAGATTATGCTGGATAATCAGGGTTTGAGACAATATGCTCGGTACCAAAACAGTTATTGTCTTTTCTGCTTATCATTTCGATTATGGTAGTATGGTCGGACTTTATTATCGCAACGATTTGATGTGTCGCTGCGGAATTTATCCTGACATACGATGAATTAGATCAGTTGATGCTCAGCCAGATAAATGATTGCGTAAATAAGAAAAGTGCGGGTCACAGCAAGCACTACTTAACGCACTGAATCCAAATATAATGTGTATCATTTATCCTCGTTACGTATCTGCAACTATTATGCGCTTGCATGCATTTTCTATAACATTATTCTGGTTTGATCATGAATCAGCCAGCAAGCAATTTCAGTACCCCTCTGCTTCCCCCTGCTGTGAAATAGATCATGTTTGATAGTTGATCTGTATTACAGTGCATTTTTACATCAATAGATAAACAACAATTTCCCATGCTGAGTAATTTACTAAAAGGTATTTTTGGTAGTCGTAACGATCGATTGGTAAAGCAATATTCAAGGATCGTCCGCACCATCAATGAGCTGGAAGCTGTCATTTCACCACTGTCGGATGAGGAGCTGCGTGACAAGACGAGCGAGTTCAAGCAACGTATCTCAAATGGCGAAAAACTGGATCAATTGCTGCCAGAAGCGTTTGCCGTAGTCAGGGAGGCGAGTAAACGTGTTCTTGGCATGCGTCATTTCGATGTACAGCTAATCGGCGGAATGGTGCTGCATGAAGGGAAAATCGCCGAGATGCGTACCGGTGAGGGAAAGACATTGATGGCCACCTTACCAATCTATCTTAATGCGCTTTCCGGAAAGGGAGTGCATATTGTTACAGTCAATGATTATCTGGCGAAGCGCGATGCTGAATGGATGGGGCAAATTTATCAATTCCTCGGATTGAGTGTCGGGGTGGTTTTGTC
This sequence comes from Nitrosomonas sp. TNE100, assembly GCF_055387135.1. Lineage (NCBI taxonomy): Bacteria > Pseudomonadati > Pseudomonadota > Betaproteobacteria > Nitrosomonadales > Nitrosomonadaceae > Nitrosomonas > Nitrosomonas sp. TNE100. The sequence continues at coordinate 1,039,842 of NZ_AP040997.1, forward strand.
ACAGATGCCTCATGAAGATAAACAAGCTGCTTATGGTGCAGATATAACTTACGGTACGAACAACGAATATGGCTTTGATTACCTGCGTGACAATATGGTGGGGCATAGCGCAGAGCGGGTACAACGCGTGCTTAACTTTGCAATTGTGGACGAGGTTGATTCGATCCTTATTGATGAAGCCCGAACGCCTTTGATCATTTCTGGCATGGCTGAAGGGGATACCGAAGTCTATAAACGCGTTGACGTATTGATTCCCCGGCTTACTCGGCAGAAGGATGAAAATAGTCCGGGTGATTATAGTGTGGATGAAAAAACGCAACAGGTATTACTGAGCGAGGAAGGATTTATACATGCTGAAAAATTACTGGGTGAGGTTGGCTTGCTGCCAGCGGAATCCAGTTTGTATGATCCAGCTAATATTACTTTGATTCACCACCTTAATGCGGGATTGCGTGCGCATGCGTTATACAACCGCGATCAGCATTATGTTGTGCAGAACGATGAGGTGGTTATTGTAGATGAATTTACTGGTCGTTTAATGCCGGGAAGGCGCTGGTCGGAGGGATTGCACCAGGCTGTTGAAGCCAAAGAAAATGTTTCAATTCAGAAAGAAAATCAAACTTTGGCATCTATCACCTTTCAGAACTATTTCAGGATGTATGAAAAACTTGCCGGTATGACCGGTACTGCTGATACGGAGGCATTTGAGTTTCAGCAAATCTATGGATTGGAGACGGTTGTCATTCCAACTCACCGTCCGATCGCACGGGAAGATCGTATGGATCAGGTTTTTCGTACGGCACGAGAAAAATATCAGGCGATTATTGCGGATATCAAAAGCTGTTACGAGCGTGGACAGCCAGTTCTGGTTGGAACTGGCTCAATCGAAAATAATGAATTGCTATCAACCATGCTGACAAAAGAGAAGCTACCTCATCAGGTTCTCAACGCCAAGCAGCATGAACGGGAGGCCGATATCATCGCTCAGGCAGGGCAGTCGAAGATGGTGACCATAGCGACTAATATGGCTGGTCGAGGAACGGATATTGTGCTAGGCGGAAATCTGGAGCAGGTAATCAATCGTATTCGGGTAGATGATGCTCTTGATGATATGACCAAAACAGAAAAAATAAAGGAAACCCGCCAAGCGTGGCAAGTCAGGCATGATGAGGTAATCAAGCTGGGAGGATTGCATATCATTGGCACTGAACGGCATGAATCACGCCGGATTGATAATCAGCTGCGTGGACGTTCCGGCCGGCAGGGTGATCCGGGCTCCAGCCGTTTTTATCTTTCCCTAGAAGATCCACTGTTACGTATTTTTTCTTCCGACCGGGTAGCGAATATTATGACGCGCCTTAAAATGCCAGAGGGAGAGGCAATCGAACATCCATGGGTGACGCGTGCAATAGAAAATGCTCAGAGAAAAGTCGAAGCCAGAAATTTTGATATTCGCAAGCAATTACTGGAATACGATGATGTGGCCAATGATCAGCGCAAGGTTATTTATCAGCAGCGCAACGAGTTGCTGGATGCCGAGCAAGGTATTTCAGAAACCGTTAGTGCTATTCGTGAGAGTGTGATAAACCAACTAATTGGTCTTTATATTCCTGCACAAAGTATAGAAGAACAATGGGATGTTCCTGGGTTAGAGAAAGCTTTGGCCAGTGAATTTCTCTTGCGAATTCCCGTGCAGGAATGGTTGGAAGCTGATAGTGAACTGCATGAAGAAAATCTGCGTAGCCGTATCATGGAATCTGTGAACACCAGCTATCAGGGTAAAGTCGAACAAGTGGGTGCATCAATCATGAATCAATATGAGCGTATGGTGATGTTGCACAGTATAGATTCACATTGGCGTGAGCATTTGGCTGCGCTGGATCATTTGAGACAAGGGATTCATTTGCGCGGCTATGCTCAACAAAATCCTAAGCAGGAATATAAAAGGGAAGCTTTTGAGCTGTTTGCGGGGATGCTCGACGCGATTAAAGCTGATGTAACAAAAATTCTTATGACCGTACAAATCCGTAGTGAGCAGCAGGTTGAATCAGTAGCAGAAACCTCAACCCCGAAAAATTTGCAATATCATCACGCTGCTTATAGTGAGGCGGAAGAGGAGCATCAATCAGTCACGGAGGGTCATGAAGCCAAGCAACAACCATTTGTACGTAAAAGTGACAAGATTGGACGGAATGATCCATGTCCTTGTGGATCAGGCAGGAAATATAAGCAATGTCATGGTAAATTAGATTAAGGCCCATATCAATTAGTCGATAGTAATCAATCTATCTTGGCGAGTATAGTCTATGCTAAAATAATCGCGCTTTTTAGGAGGGTGCCAGGGTGCCATTTTAGAAATTCATGTGCTTCAAGGTGCCGGAATTAAGTGTGTTATTGATTAGCTGGTAATTAATGAAATGGAATTGTTAGAAAATGACAGACAGTGGTGATAACGGAAAGATGAGCGGGCGACGCCGCTTTTTACTGGTGGCCACTTCGGTTGCTGGGGTGGTTGCTGGCGCGGGTGTGGCGACACCTTTTTTGCGTAGTATGATGCCTAGCGAACGAGCTAAAGCTGCAGGGGCACCGGTTGAAGTGGATATCAGTAAGCTGGAACCAGGTATGCTGCTGACAGCTGAATGGCGAGGAAAGCCTGTTTGGGTACTGAAGCGTACTTCTGAAATGTTGGATGATCTGAAGAAATTAAATGACCAGCTGGCTGACCCGAACTCTGAGCGAGATCAACAGCCTCCTTACGCGCAAAACCCGACAAGATCAATCAAACCCCAGATACTGGTTGTGCTGGGAGTTTGTACGCATCTTGGATGTTCCCCAGTATATCGGAAGGATATAGCGCCTGCTGATCTAGGTGAAGACTGGCTAGGGGGGTTCTTTTGCCCTTGTCATGGATCCAAGTTTGACTTGGCTGGACGTGTCTACAAAAACGTACCGGCTCCTACCAATCTGGTAGTACCTCCTTATACCTATTTAAGTGATAACCAACTTTTGGTTGGTTCTGACAGTAAAGAGTCCGCCTAAAATGAATAAACAGCAAAATTCAATGATAAAATGGATAGACGAGCGTTTTCCATTGACTTCTACTTGGAAAGCGCATCTATCTGAATATTATGCTCCCAAGAATTTCAATTTTTGGTATTACTTTGGATCGTTAGCGTTATTGGTGCTGGTTAATCAGCTGCTGACAGGTATTTTTCTGACCATGAGTTATAAACCAGATGCCGGAATGGCCTTCGCGTCGGTTGAATATATCATGCGAGATGTGGATTTTGGCTGGTTGATCAGATATATGCATTCAACTGGTGCTTCCATGTTTTTTGTGGTGGTTTATCTGCACATGTTTCGCGGAATGATGTACGGATCTTACCGAAAGCCGCGTGAATTGCTGTGGTTGATAGGTATGGCCATATTTTTTGTTCTGATGAGCCTGGCCTTTACAGGATATATTTTGCCATGGGGGCAAATGTCCTATTGGGGAGCTCAGGTTATCGTCAGTATGTTCGGAGCAATACCACTTATAGGCGATACCTTGTCAAACTGGATTCTCGGTGACTTCATGCTGTCGGATGCAGCTTTAAACCGGTTTTTTGCTTATCACGTGGTAACACTTCCTATTTTGATTGTAGTGCTGGTGTTTGTACATATCATTGCTTTGCACGAAACGGGATCCAATAATCCTGATGGTATAGAAATCAAGGCTAACAAAGATCCACAAACCGGGATCCCGGTCGATGGCATACCGTTTCATCCTTATTACACGGTCAAGGATATCTTTGGAGCAGTGGGATTTTTGATTGTGTTCTGTGGGATTATTTTCTTTGCACCAGAGATGGGTGGATATTTTCTGGAAGATAATAATTTTATACCAGCCAATCCTTTACATACCCCGGATCATATTGCTCCAGTATGGTATTTCACTCCATATTACTCCATGTTGCGTGCAGTGACAGTGAACTTTTTGGGTGTGGATGCCAAATTATGGGGTGTGATTTTAATGGCGGCGGCTGTAGTTATCTTTTGTTTCCTGCCTTGGCTGGACCGCAGTCCAGTTAAATCAATCCGCTATAAAGGACCCTATTTTAAAATTGCGTTGACTCTTTTTGTGATCAGCTTTTTTGTTCTCGGGTGGTTGGGGACTAAATCGGTAACACCTTTGTATACTTTACTGGCACAAATCTTTACTACGATTTATTTTGCTTTCTTTCTGCTGATGCCGTGGTATAGCAAAATAGATAAAGTTAAACCTGAACCAGAGAACGTAACAAAATGAGAATGATAAAAATTTTATTACTGGCTGTATTACTAACTCCTTTTGTCGCACATTCTTCCGGGCAGGAAGTTGAGTTAGACAAAGCTCCTATAGATAGGACTGATAAGGAATCGCTGAAACGTGGTGCCAATAGTTTCGTTGAATACTGTCTCACATGTCATGGCGCTGATTTTATGCGCTATAACCGACATCGTGATATCGGAATGAGTGAGGATGATATTCGTACGGAACTTATTCATACCGGACAAAAGACTGGCGATCTTATGGAAGCAGCTATGAGAAAGAAAGAGGCTGAGCAATGGTTCGGTGTGGCTCCTCCAGATTTATCTGTTATCGCTCGATCCCGTGGAGCAGATTGGTTGTATACCTATTTACGTACTTTTTATCAGGATACGTCCACTTATAGTGGTTGGAATAACTTGACTTTTGACAAAGTTGCAATGCCTCACGTTCTGCATCATTTACAAGGATGGCAGACATTGGAACCGGGAACCAAAAATTTGGTTTTAACAAAATCCGGGACGATGACAAAAGGGGAATACGATAAATTTGTAGCTGATTTAGTAAATTATATGGTTTATTTAGGTGAGCCACATGCATCTTATCGTAAAGAACTTGGAGTCATCGTATTACTGTTTCTGTTTGGTATGCTTGGGCTAACCTATCTGCTTAAGAAAGAATACTGGAGAGATATACATTGAAGATTCTTCAGAATTATCTTCTGTAAATTAATTACTTGTTATACAGAAGCTATGATGACATTATATTCAACAGCAACTTGTCCTTTCAGCCATCGTTGTCGAATTGTATTGCATGAAAAGGATATGGATTTTCAGGTTATCGATGTTGATCCTAATAATATACCTGAGGATATCGCTGTAATTAGTTCACACGGAAAAGTGCCAATCCTGGTTGAAAGAGATCTTATATTGTATGAAGCAAACATCATCAATGAATATATCGATGATCGTTTTCCTCATCCGCAATTAATGCCTGCGGAACCAGTGATGCGTGCTCGCGCGAGATTACTATTACACCGATTTGAGAAGGAGCTTTTCAGCCATGTTGAGTCTCTGGAGCAGGGCAATCCAAAAGCAGCAGACAAAATTCGCATAGAAATTGCGAATGGATTGGCAATGATTGCCCCTATCTTCGACAAACAGAGATATATGCTGGGAGATGAATATACCATGCTGGATGTGGCAATTGCTCCGTTATTGTGGAGGCTTGATCACTATGGGATCAAGCTACCAAAGCAGGCTGCTGCGTTGCTAAAGTATGCTGAAAGGCTTTTTAGCAGACCGCTATTTATTGATGCATTGACTCCAGCTGAAAAATTGATGCGTAAATGAATAATGTCTCTTCAATCAAACCTTATTTAATACGTGCTGTCCATGAGTGGTGTATTAATAATGGATATTGCCCTTATATCTCAGCATTAGAAGATGGATGTTCTGGTATTCCGGCTGAGTTATTTAAGAATAAAGAAATTATACTTAATATAAGCAGCCAGTCAGTGAATGACTTACAGATTGATAATGAAATAATTCAATTTATAACTCGGTTCAATGGAGTACCAAAAAAAATCAGGATTATGATTGCAGCTGTATCTGCAATATTTGCGCGAGAATCAGGGCAAGGACTTACCTTTATTCCGGAGATTAATACGGGATGGACCGAGGGGAGTTACATAGATGATTCTATTTTACAGAAAGACCAAGCTTTATCCGTTGAAGGTAAACAACGAGATAAAGCGTTTTTAAAAATTGTAAAATAGTTTTATTTTTTTATTTGCCGGCATAGCTCAGTTGGTAGAGCAGCTGATTTGTAATCAGAAGGTCGCGAGTTCGATTCTTGCTGTCGGCACCATTAAATCAATAGGGTAGGTGAGTTTTCTAATCTGCTGATTTTTCCGGTCAAATTTGTGTCAGGAAGCAGCAGAACATCTACCACTTCTGCATGTTTTCTGAATTACTCGGGAGCGAGATGAGCATAACACTTCGCCATCTCGGTTGATTCCCAAGCTCCCATCTCCTGGATCACATTCAAAGGCGCACCTCTTCGAGCTAACCAACTTGCCCAGGTGTGTCGCTCATGCCAGCGGAAATTTTCGATACCGGCACGCATCAATGCCTTCCGCCATGCTTTGGTATTGGCTTATGTAATTGGCTGTCCGTTGTATGTAAAGACATTTTACTAGAGTATTTTTGGTTTACTTGTTTACATATCCACATGAAGCGAAGTAGTTGGCACACTCCTCCGGAGTGAACAGATCCAACACTTTGCCGATCTGTGCCCATAAGGCATCCATGGTTCGTTTGGCGGCTTTGCGTAATAGGGCTTTGAGTTTGGAGAACATTTTCTCGATTGGATTCAGATCAGGCGAATACGGCGGTAAGTAGAGCAGCGTGGCACCTGCCGCTTCAATGGCTGCGCGGACGCCTGGAACCTTGTGACAAGACAGGTTGTCGGCCACCACAATGTCACCTGGCTGCAGCGTGGGGCACAGGCAGGTTTGATGAATATAGGCGAGAAACGCGGCCCCGTTCATTGGGCCGTTGAGCACTAACGGAGCGGTGATCGCATCGTGACGCAGTCCCGCAATGAAGGTGGTGCTCTTCCAGTGGCCGTGGTGCCCAGCATGCCTGCAGAACTGGCGTGTAGTAAACAAAAATGGTCAGCAGCTTCGACCAGGCTCATCATTGAGCAGTAATCGTGACATTGCAAGCTCGTATTGCTGTTGAAATACAGCGTACGAGCTTGCTTCTTTAAATCAATAGCTTGAGATTAAACGGGAACAGGCCCTAAACTGTTATTTGGCGACTTGTCTTTCCCGGATTTCGTCCAGGGTCTTGCAGTCGATACAAAGTGTTGCTGTTGGCCGAGCTTCCAGCCGCTTTAGGCCAATTTCGATACCACATTTTTCGCAATAACCATAATCACCCTCGTCAATTTTGGTGATGATTTCACCAATTTTTTTGATCAGCTTGCGTTCGCGGTCACGGCTGCGCAGTTCCAGCGCCATGTCAGATTCTTGGGTGGCCCGGTCAGCCGGGTCAGCAAAAATTGTGGATTCTTCCTGCATGACGTGTACAGTACGATCAATTTCCTTACCAAGTTCAGCCCGCTGGACTTCCAGTATTTTCCGGAAATGTGCCAATTGCTCCGGGCTCATATATTCCTCACCTGCTTTGGGTTCATAAGGGGGAATGGTGTTTGATTCCAATTGTTTACCCATTCGTGACATGCTCCTTCTGATAATACGCTTTATAATTGTAGAGTTGAGGAAAAGAAATCTGTCATCAATACCAGAAATAATAAGGAATAGCAAGTTTTCATGTGGAAATGTTAACTTGGGGCAGTAGTCCCCTTTTCTGGTTTTGAGGAGTAGCGATGGAGGGAAGTGCGTTACGATGAATTATCGCGAGGTGGATCGGCTTATGGAGTTATCCGGGCGATAGTAGCGGGGCAATGCTCACAGGGTAAAGCAGCTGGTATGTCGATATCGGGAAGCAAGAATTCTCCCCTCCTGGCTCTGTATTTTGATCCAGCCGAGATCACACAGGGTTATATGGCAGTGCCCAATGATCTCCTTGAATTTAGGCTCTCGAACGGGTGATAAAAATATCATGCAAAAGAGGTTGGCTGGTTATCTGGACGTAGCGGACAGCCTGTTTGTTGCGTTTTCCTTTCAGTTTGAGATAAAAGCGCTTGCTGAAGCTGATCTCGGTGTGATCAATCTGTGCAATGGCTTCATGTAATTCTTCACTAATCAGTATCGCGCCCGGACAACAACTTTTCTCAAGCCGGGCAGCGGTATTCACAACATCACCAATTGTTGTCCAGTCTAGCCTGCCTGAAGCACCGACATTGCCAATTACAACCTTTCCCCAATGGATGCCGATACGCAATAGCAGCAGATCTTTGCTGGCACGCATCCGCAGACTATTGAAATCATGGGAATGTTTGTGAATGTCGAGTGCGGCCAGTACGGCTTTATATGGTTCCTTGAAGAGCGCCATGACGCAATCTCCCATGAACTTGTCGATGACGCCTTCATGCTGTTTGACTGCTTTTGTGATTCTGCCAAGTATCAGATTGAGCGTGTGGATAACGGATTCTTCTTTTTCATTGTTTTCCACGTAAGTGGTAAAGCCGGCAATATCGCAAAACAGAACGGCAAGCTGACATTCTTCATTAGGGAGTGCATTGCCACCCAGCCGGACGATTTCTCTGGCTTTCTGCTCGACTAGCTGAGGCACATAATTACGGGTAATGTTATGCACACGAGCTTCGTTGAGGATAGAGCCTTCTGCCAGTGTGTCAGTGGCCTTGTGATCCAGCGATACGATTTGCCACATCGTGTGGATTGTCATGTCATGGTGACGGTAACCACTAATATTGAAAAGTATCGACAGGCTGTCATCATGGGGCAGCCTGATGCGGGTTCTGTAGTTCTCGAACAAACCATTCTGTAATTCCAACGCAAGCCCCCACAACACATCATTATAAAAATGGCTGGGGATAATACCTGCAAGGGTATGTGCTGAAACAGGCGATACTTCCAGTTTCAGGTTGTTGAGAATTGTGGGTGATATAGCCAGAATATCCCCGGCGCTGGAGAAAACGATAATGCTGTAGCCCAGCTTGCTGAAAATAACCTGGGCCTTATCTGACTCCTCCGCACAGGTCAGCAATTGAGAGTGTCCTGTCTGCGACTGATAGAGGTGATGTTCTGCAATATTCCTTACTATTCTGGCAGCAGAATATCCTGGCGAATACTTATCATGAGTCTGTTTTGACAATACGAATCCGATTGCTCTGGCAAGCTTGTTATCCAGATAGGCGCTATCGTCACAGCTGATCGGGTATTCAATCTGTATCAAAGTATCTTTTTCTTCAGGGAAAGTCAGCATGATCTGAAAATTGTTCTCTTTACAGAATTGCTCGATATTCCGATCGCCATGCATGACCAGTTCGTTTTGCAGGAGTTCATTAAATACGCTATTCCTGCTGGCGACATTAAGACCGAGATCACCTTCAATTGCCTGCTGGAAAGCATGACGATGCATGGTTTTAACCAGATTCGTAATCAGCTTGTGTAATAGCAGTACGGTTGAATCCAGTAGGCGCTGGCAACACAAACGTTCCAGTGAGTGTGCAATTTTTCGTTCAAGCTCTTGCCAGATATTTTGCTCAAGCGAAGTAATGATGATCGGGTAACTGGATCGAATAGCGATCGGCCTGGCTTCACTTGAATTTGCTGCAAAAGGTGTTTTAGCTGTGATCATTTGCACAGAATTGATAGATTTCATCATTGATCAATTTTTGAAAGAACGCCTCGTCGAGTAGGTGATCGGCATATTCTTCACTTAGCCCGTAAGCTATCAATTTCTCCTTGCGAACATCCAGATCACAGGGGTTGGCACCAATACCGGCACCTTTGATCAGATTATTGGCAATGGCCAGCCAAAGCTGGATTTTGTTTTCAGTTTGCCCGGGTATCAGCTGATCGAGATCAGTGCCGACATATAGTTGAAACTGCGATGGAAGTTTCCATGCCCTGACCGCTTGCTCACCAATCTGATAATGATCCGTTCCCAGGAATTTCTGCTCCGCCTCCCTGCTTGAACAATCGCTCTCAAGTGCATGGGTGAGGGCATCCATATAATCCTTGCGTGCATGGGTAAAAAGCAGAATTTTGCCAATATCATGCACCAGACCGGCAACAAAAGCTTCTTCACAATCCGCTGATTTACCTAATTCAGAACAGATGTTGTAACTTGCAATTGCAACTAATAGTGAGTGCTGCCAGATATGTGTACGTACTAATGTATTTTTGTTTTTAGAGAATACCGAGCGTGAAAAGGCCAGTATGACTAGGGAACGAATGATGTTGATTCCTAGCAGGCTGATTGCGATAGGCAGCGTTCTAATCGGTTGACTGCGGTTATAAATAGGTGAATTGGCCACTCTGAGAATGAACGATGCAACCACCTGATCAGAGCGCAACAAACAATCCATCTCCCTGAAACAGTTCGAGGATTCTTCATCAATTTCGATAATCCTGGAGATAATCTCCGGTTGCGTGGATTTTATTGTTTTGTAGTCAATAATGCATCGATTCATAGCTTATGGATACCGAGCTCGCAATAATAAAAGTTTTTATGTTGTTATGAGCTAAAACAACGGCATTTATAAAGCAGGCTTGATAAACAGCTGAGGAAATATATGAAATTTGTCTGGATTTAGGGCCTGTTCCCGTTTCACATTGGTAACCACAGGAAGGCACAGACCATAGCGATTGCTCTCAAAGGGCAAGCTTGAAAAGTAGTCAGCTATTTCATGGCTTCTGTGTTTTCTTCAATGAGAATTTAATGGTGTATTGTTCAAGGTTAGGCGTGACTGGGTCATTACCGGGTTGTTGCAGGACAGCAGATTGGTGCAAAAAAGCCCCATCCATATACAGGATGAGGCTTTTTTGAAGGCGGGATTCGAATAATCATTGGAAATGACGTATATAAGGGAGTATTGGATTTATGGATCTCTAAAACACCCAGTTTTCTACCCGTTTTTTGAAATGTCACTAACCACCACCACGCGGACACCTTAAAATTTCAGGCTTCCTCGGTAGTGGTGATTTCCATTATCGCGCGTGTGTATGTCGGTGGTTGAAAATTCCCCTATCGTTACGTTAAGATAGCTTGAATTTTTTCATGATTGCCTGGCACTTTGCCGTCCTGCGCGCTCGTTCTTCTTCCGTCCAATAATCAGGACGCTTTGCAGCCTTACCCAATAGCAAGCGCTCCAGGGTACGCCCTCTGCACTCTGAAGGGCGATGCTCCCTATCCAGTAGTTGCCCCAATTCAGGGCATACATAAAAGCTCAGCCGCCTAAATCCAGCATCATCCATCTTGGCACGGTATTTTTTCAATCATTCGGCATTCTTTGACATTTCATGTCTCCTTCAATAATTAAACCACTGGTTGTGTTTAATCTTTCCTTCTCTCAAGGATGGCGTGCTCCATAAAATACTTTCTGGCTTCAGCGTCCCTCCGACATTGGTCAAGGGTCGTATTGCGCAGTAGCGGGTCATTTTCCCCTATATGATCCAGCCACCAATTAATGAGCTTTTCCCAGTCACTGGCTTCGGTTTTCTCTTCCTTGGCCCAGTCACCATGTTTCTTAATTAAAGCGGATAGGGTCATGATGTCAATCTGCCCGCCCTAAGCATTGTGCAATCACAAAACACCGATTATTTTCTCCGGGTAATGGTTTTGTATGTCCGTAGCGTTTTTAATCGCTATTTTGCGTGCAGCATAGGCTTTAGCTGGCATGGGAGATGTTATCCAGAATCCCGCATCGTTCTTGCTCATTCCCTTGTTATTCATTTCTTGAACAGTCAGACAGCGACGGTTAACCCGTGCTTTCCGGTTCGATGTTTGTCGAATGCTGCTGTGCTGTTGAAATATTCATTGCAGGTAGGGCACTGATTTCTGTCGCCTGTCAGTTCCAATTTAGTCAATTTGCTTCCCCTTGTAATTTTCTGTTTTAGACTTTTGCTAACGCTAATCTTGCTAATTTTGCTAATATTCAAGGTTAAATCACTCCATCTTTAGCAGGATTAGCAGCTTTAGCATTAGCAAAGTCCAAAAGCGCAGGATTGATAAGCAGTGTTATGCGCTTCCCATCCCTTCGCACTTGAACACGGTCAAGCTCCTCAAGTTCACGGATCGCAGCATCAATACTTTCCTTTTTCCGAAGCGGCCCATATTGCAGTGCTACGGATTTTCCTACTGTGTGCGTGCACTTATTCTCGCAATGCTCAATCAGCCAGTTATCCAACCGTACCGCGTCCGCCAGTTCAACAGGTAGCGCAAGTTCCCCAAAGAATCTCTTAGCCTCGCTAAGGTGCCATACTGCTATATTGCCTGCCCGTCCAAAATTATCCTGACTGATAGGGCTGTTCATACCATGTTCGAGCATCTGAAACAGCGCTGCCAGTCGTACCGCGTTGTCGGCAGATTTGCTCGCGACGTCGCGTACGTCGTGAAGCTCTCCGCCTCTTGCTAACTCGCTTTCAATAGCATTGTGATATTCCACCCATGCCGCTTTTGCGTCCGGTGACATGTCCAGCATGGTCGAAGTAAGTGCGCCATCTTCATCAATGGGGGCGGGTTTGTTCAGGATTGCAGCAATACGCCTATGGAATGCGCCAAGGTGCGGCCAGTTGGTAGGTGCTTCGGTAAATGCTCGCAAGCCTTGGGTTGATTCCGGCCAAGCCACAAGGAACCGGGCAAGAAAGCCCGTACCACGCGCCAGCGCTCCCGATTTATTGAAAAACTCCCGCAGGGTGGGTTCCTGTACCTGCAAAACTACAGTCAGCCGTGCACCTTGTACCGTGAATGATTCACTGGTGCGCCGGTCTATGGCCAGGCTAGCGCCGTCCCATAACTGGTTAAGCATCGCTAGATTGCGCATAACACTATCCTTGCCCATGCCATGCGAACCAAACACAATGCCCGCTTCAGCCGATACCACGCCGCTGGAAGGCCAACGCTTCGCCAATCCATACGTGAGGGCTTCGGGCGTTGCGTCCGCGTATATTAGCCGTGGAACTCTTGGCGGCTCTGGCTTGTCCTGTTGCAATTGCGTCAGATCATTTTGCAACTCGTCAGTCGGACTGCCTTTCGCCCCGGCGCTTTTTATCGCCGATAGAATCCCCTCGCGTTTCGCTTCCCATGCCGAAATGTCCGCATTATATTTCTCAATCACCGGTTTGCTGGCCTCTGCCTGTTCTGCCTCATAGTCGCGAATGACTTTGGTAAAGAAGCTATCACAGGTTGATTTTCGCTCCCCGGAATCAGCGATAGTCAGTAGGAATAAACCAACAGGGCCATGCAACTTCTCTGCTCGTTTAACGTCAATGTGTGCCTGGCAGGCCAACGACAGCGCAGCCAGTGCTGATGATGCCACCAGCGGCACAGGGGCTTTAACAAAACCCGCTACCTCTTTCACTGCTTCACGGATCGTATCCGGCAATGCGTCCAGTGGGTATGCTTCGGGTTCGATCTTTGCGGTTAATGGTTGCGGATCAGGCCAGTTATCAACCGGAGGAAAATTATCAACGCACAACACGGGATCGCTCATCGTGCCCTCCTTGAGAGAAGATCATCATTCCAGTCGCCTACCGTCTCCGGGATTAAAACTCTTACTGTAACCTCCCCGGCCACGCGCTCTGAAAGGATTGAAGCTGCCTTCTGCCCGGTCTCGTTTTGGTCGCGATCTCCAAAGATATAAAGGTTTTGCACGCCAGCAGGTAAAACAAATGATTTCAGGCCGTTTGCAGAAATACATGACCATACTGGCACCTCGCTTAAGATTGAAGCCGCCAGTGCAGTTTCAATGCCTTCTGCCACCCCAAGCGATAACCTCCCTTTTCTCAAGGAAGGGGGTGTCAGTCTGATTGCAGCGCCTTGTAATGATCCGGCAGTCGATGTCAGCTTTTTGGGATTAGGGAGGGGTGCCTTTTCGCCGTCATGTGTTAAATAGGTTCTGTGCAAAGCGACGATGTCACCGCTTGGGCTGGTAACAGCAGCGAGCATGGCGTGAAATAAACCCCAACAATCGCCTTTGCTATCAACGTAACTTAGATCAGGCGTATATCGCAGTGCCATTGCGTTATTTGGCACGTTTAAACCGCGATTTAACAGGTATACCCCAGCAGGGTTGTTGCTTGTGATTGGTTCTGTTTTTTCCCACAAGTCAATTAACCTGGCTTTTTGTTGTTGCCACCGCTCAACCTGCAATCGGTCGCGTTCAGCTTCTGCTTCCAGCCTAACCTGTGATCTCAAGGAGGATAAATCTATTTCCTTGTGAGTGTTTGAAGGTCTCCAGCCATTTTGTTGTGCCAGATAGAACAACGTTTTGATGGTGATTCCGCCAGTACGGTACGGCTTTATGGATCGCCATACGTCTTTAGCTTCATCGTCACCGCGGCCATCCCGCCATTCATTCCACAAGGAATGACCAGCTTCCCCTAGCTCGTTTTTCAATGCAGCAGCAACACGATGCCGGAGAGCATTATCGCCGCTGGGAATGAATCTTAAAATTTCATGTATTGAATCTAGTCCGGTATAATTCATTCAGCCCTATCCTTTCAAGAAAAGAAGTAAACGCCCGGCCGCTAACCGGGCTTTTTTTTTGCCTGTTTTTTGAAAAGGATTTAGCTGCTTTGCTCAGCTCGATAACCTGCCGGATCCGCTAACCAGCGATGCACTTCTGCATTGTCGTACATCGTTATACGCTCACCAAGCTTGCACCGCTTCGGCGCAAGCCCTGCGACGGATAGCTGGCGAAACTTCTCCTTGGAAACTGGAATGAATGGTTTGAGCTGTGACCAGCGGGATTTGCCGGTCAATGGGATGGTTTCAGGAAGATTGGTTGTTTTGTTGCTTGTCATTAGAAATGCTCCGCAATGATTAAAGAATCACTAGAGAGCAGAAGCAATATTCCCTTAACTTTTATATACTTTATGTGCTATGATTACCCATAGTTTGCTAAAGTATTGTTAGTGTATTGTTTCTGCCGTTGGGCAGATCAAAGCAACCAAGTGTATAACTCGCTGATTGCTTCATTCAGCCTGCCCGGTTGGTGATTGGCGTCACTACCGGGCAATCCCTTGTATCTAGTGGTCAAGGGTGGTCAATAGTACCATATGTTGTGCTTTGTACAAATACTACCCAGATCCTCTATTGGCTGGAATCTTTTTGTCATATTCCTTTCATCTCAATATATTCTCCCCACCATTGCATCATTTTCCTGCGCTGTTCAAGGTACAGGGCGTGATTGTAAGCCGCTGAAACTTCATCACGCTCTGCATGTGCCAGTTGTAGTTCTATCCATTTGTGGTCGAAATTTTTCTCATGTAAGACAGTTGATGCCAGTCCACGGAAGCCGTGCCCTGTCATACGGCCCTTGTAACCTATGCGGTATAGCGCATAAATAATGGTGTTGTTGCTCATGGTCTTGCCATTACGTCGCTCGTTGGGGAACAACAGAACCGGGTCACTGTTCAATGCCTTGATTTCGCGCAAGACAGTTATTGCCTGGTCGCTCAAGGGGACGATATGCTGACTACGCATTTTCATGCGCTCTGGCGGGATACGCCATTCGGCATTATCAAAGCTAATCTCTTCCCACCGTCCGCCGATCAGTTCACTTGTCCGAATGAATGTTAGCGTCATTAACTGCAAAGCCAGTCGTGTAAGTGGTTGCCCGTCGTACTGATTAATCTTCTGGAGTAAATCCGGCAGCTCTGATTCAGGTATCCGCTTGTGATTAACTTTTTTCCGTTTCTTTAGAATGTCAGCTGGTTTTATGTCTGCTGCCGGGTTTCGTTCTGATAACCCGTGCTGCACCGCATAGCACATAACCTGCCCGCACATGGTTAAAACACGTTTTGCAATATCCAGCGCGCCACGGCTTTGCACCTTGTACACAAGCTCAATAAAGTGCATGGCTGTGAGTGTATTGACTGGTTTTGCACCAATGAACGGGAATATATCGGCTTCCATTCTTCTCAAGGTATAGGCTACATGGCGCTCTGTCTTGGCATGCTTCCAATGCATCCACCATGCCCGCGCCACCGCCTCGAAACTGTTTTCAACAGACACGATCGCTTTCCGTTTTTCTTCCTTGCGATGAGTCGATGGATTGATGCCCTGTTTTAGTATCGCCTTGTACCCATCATGAATTGATCGGGCTTGCGCCAGGGTTGTTTCCGGGTATTTCCCAAGGGAAAGCATGGATTCTTTCTCATTGAATAAATACCGGTACCGCCAGTGCTTTGAACCGTCAGGATATATCAGCAGGGTCAATCCGTTGCCGTCTGTCAGCTTGTATTGCTTCTCTTTGGGTTTTGCAGCTCGAATGGCTGAATCAGTTAGTTTCATTGGTAAAACCGGGTAGAAATGAAATGGGTAAAAAATATATCCGGTTTTCTACCCGTTTTTTGAAATGTTACCCGGTTTTACCAAGGTTGCCAATGAATGACTAGATATGCTGCTAGATTAAGTGTTTGTGCGGGTTTGTTTGTTGACGGTGGGTATTAATTGCTATATCTTTGGCGGAGAAGGCGGGATTCGAACCCGCGGTACGGTATTACCGTACACACGCTTTCCAGGCGTGCACCTTCAGCCACTCGGTCACTTCTCCTTTTGATTTTCTTGCTTGGCGGGCCGTAAAGGATAAACCAGATTGATACAGGGAGCAATAAGCAGTGTGTTTTATTTCTTTGGAGTGTTTACTAATGTTTGTGATATGGCGAAAATGATGTGTTTTCAGCCAGCACTGTAAAAAATAAGGAGGTCAATTTGATGAAGATTTTTATATTTGCTTTGGGTTTTATTATGACGACTGCCATGGCCGATGGCGTTGACCAGCGCCAGATTTTACCTTTGAATGAAATGCAGCGCAATCATCTGCTGGGTGAAATGCGTATGCTACTAACCGGTACAGGTGCCATTCTAGAGGCGCTTGCGCAGGATGACAGTGCGGCTGTCGCGCGTCATGCTCGTTCGCTTGGGGTGGAAATGCCGCATAAAATGGAAGGACATATGGATAAAATCCTGCCCGAGCAGTTTATGCTGATGGGTATGACCATGCATCAGGATTTTGACAGAATTGCACAGGATGCAGAATCCGGGAAGGATACCAAGCATACGTTGCAGCAATTGAGCAAGGCGTTGGGACGGTGCACCGCATGTCATGCTATCTATCAAATTGGTACTGTCCAGCAATCCGGCGAGCAGGGTGCACAAGATGTTCATGGAAAACATGGGGCACATTCACATACTCGGTAGATTACAGTTTGCGCAGACCTGATTATGAAGTCCGACTACTTTTTTCGGGGAGTGAAGGGAGCTGTGGTATCCATCTCTACGGCTGAATGGTCAAAATAGCAATTGCTGCCAGAGGTGATCGACTCTGGCTTTGACGGCCGCATCCATTTCGATGATGCGACCCCATTCACGGGATGTTTCACCTGGCCATTTGTTAGTGGCATCCAGTCCCATTTTGCTGCCGAGCCCGGATACAGGGCTGGCAAAATCGAGATAATCAATCGGTGTGTTCTCCACAATCAGAGTGTCGCGTACCGGATCAACTCGAGTGGTTATCGCCCAGATGACTTCTTTCCAGTCGCGGATGTTGATATCGTCATCGGTCACGATGATGAACTTGGTGTACATGAACTGGCGCAGAAAACTCCAGATACCGAACATGACACGCTTGGCGTGGCCAGGATACTGTTTTTTCATACTGACTACAGCCAGTCGGTAAGAACAGCCTTCTGGTGGCAGGTAAAAATCGGTAATCTCGGTAAACTGTTTTTGCAACAATGGTACGAATACTTCATTGAGGGCGACGCCAAGAATGGCTGGTTCATCCGGTGGTTTGCCAGTGTAGGTGGAGTGGTAAATCGGATCGCGGCGCATGGTGATCCGTTCAATAGTAAACACTGGAAAGGTTTCCTGCTCGTTGTAATAGCCGGTGTGGTCGCCGTAGGGCCCCTCCAATGCCGTTTCATTCGGGTAAATATAGCCTTCCAGCACAATTTCCGCGCTGGCGGGGACTTGCAGATCATGTGTCAGACATTTGACTATTTCAGTTTTTGCGCCACGCAACAAGCCGGCAAACTGGTATTCGCTTAAACTATCGGGAACGGGGGTCACTGCACCGAGAATAGTTGCCGGATCAGCACCCAGCGCAACCGCAACAGGGTAGGGTTCCCCGGGATTGGTCTGACAAAAATCACGGTAATCCAGCGCGCCACCGCGATGTGCCAGCCAGCGCATAATTACCTTGTTGGGAGCAATGACCTGTTGTCGATAAATTCCCAGATTTTGTCTGGATTTATGCGGGCCGCGTGTGACTGTAAGTCCCCAGGTGATCAGTGGTGCCACATCGCCCGGCCAGCAGGTTTGAATGGGTAGTTTGCTCAGATCGACATCAGCGCCATCCCACACTATTTCCTGGCAGGGAGCGCTGGCCAATTCACGGGGAGGCATGTTGAGCACCTGCTTTAATATCGGCAATTTGTCCCATGCATCGCGTAGCCCTTTTGGAGGTTCGGGTTCCTTGAGGTAAGCCAGTAGTTTTCCCACTTCACGCAAGGCAGAAACGGATGTCTGTCCCATGCCCAGCGCCACTCGTTCCGGGGTGCCAAACAGGTTACCCAATACTGGAATTGTATGCCCAGCCGGTCGTTCAAACAGCACTGCCGGACCGGCCTGTTTAAGCAGGCGATCACAGATTTCCGTCATTTCCAGATGGGGAGAAACTTCAATGTCAATACGTTTCAATTCTCCACGAAGCTCAAGCTGTGCGAGAAAATCGCGTAGATCGTTATATTTCATAAAACAGATCCAGTTTTTGTGAATGAATTAAACAGAGTACGTTGGTGCAGCGCAGCATTGAGCCAGATTCGTGGTGAGATTGGTTGATCAACTCAAATCAGTGTATCCAGCAATATGCCCGTGAATATGACTGCTCCAACCCGGTTGTTATGCAAAAATGCCTGGAAACAACGGGCAGGTTCACGGTTGCGGATCATGGTGTATTGAACGATAACCAGGCCCAATGCCACCAGTAAGGCGCCATAAAACCAGATACCGCGCTGCAGCAATATTCCCGCATAAGTCAGAATACTCAGGAAGGTAATGTGGCACAGCAGGATACCCACTACATCAAACCGTCCAAACGTAATGGCAGAAGTTTTGATGCCAATTTTTAGATCGTCTGCCAGATCTACCAGTGCATATTCGGTGTCGTAAGCAATAACCCAGAACAGATTGGCCAATACCAGTAGCCACGCAAGCGGTGGAACAGTTCCCGTTTGTGCCGCAAATGCCATGGGAATGCCAAAACTGAATGCTATGCCGAGGTACGCTTGAGGCATGGCAAAAAAGCGTTTGGTAAACGGATAGGAGATGGCAAGGAGCAGGGCGGGTACGGATAGCAGGATTGTCAGGAGATTGAGCGGTAGAATTAGCAAAAAGGCGCACAAACTTAGCCCAGCAGCAACTAGCAGCGCTTCACGAGAGCTGATGATGCCAGTTGCCAGTGGGCGGTTACGGGTTCGAGAAACATGAGGATCGATCTTTCGATCGGCAAAATCATTGATAGCACAACCAGCAGAGCGCATCAGGATCGTGCCGAGCACAAAGATTACCAGAATCATTGGATCCGGCATACCATCGGCTGCTAGCCACAGCCCCCACAATGTTGGCCACAACAGTAGCAGGATGCCAATTGGTTTATCTAGCCGGGTCAGCCTGGCGTATGCAGAAAATCGTTCACTGAAAGTCATATTATAAAAGCCATAAAAACCAGGTCAGTAAAGTATTCCAGCCTGTTTGGGCCGGCCGGGATAGAGTATTTTATCGATTTATAGTTGGTGGATTGCAGGCAGAAATACTTCTGTAACGAGTATCGGCTGCCGCAATAGGATAAATAACGAGCGCCTTGCCCAGAGATTGATTGGGCGCATCTGCAGTTGTTTGCAGGCACGCTCGAATAATGGGTGGTGCGGTTTCAGTTTCTTGAAGGCAAGAGGAGTGCGCTGTATTAGCGGGTTGGTAAACAACATAGTGCCCAATGATCGATTACCCAAACGGCTTAACCCGCGCCATGCCCCTCGTAAATGTTCTTTTTTAACGATCGAATGGGCAAATACAACCGGTGTTTCATTACAACGCAGGTAAACTTCCCGTACCAATACCTGATTTTGTCTGCGTAGATTCATGACTTCCAGTTCGTCAATGCATGCCGTTGCCAGTGTCTGAAAAACAGGTTCAACACGGAAATGCTCACAGTGTGCCTGAAGCAGGCGAGTGAGGGATTCCTGGTGCATCAGCCACCAGCGGAGATTAACAGGAGCAGAAACAGGGACAGGATGCCACGCCAGAGGCGGGTTGGCCTTCATTACGACAAGAGTATGGAAAACGGGGAAGCCAGTTGTAACATAAGTCTATAAAAATTAGAATCCAGGATTAGGCCGGTACTCTATTTTTTGATGTATGTTTTCGGACTGTGTCGAGTAGTGCTTCTTTAGTAAACGGCTTGGTAAGGTATTCGTCAGAGCCGACCATTCTGCCGCGCGCTCTGTCGAATAATCCACTTTTGCTGGATAGCATGATAACCGGCACGGATTGATATCTGGGGTTTTTCTTGATCAGCATGCAGGCCTGGTAACCATCCAGTCGTGGCATAACAATATCCAGAAAGATGATATCTGGTTGATAATCAATAACCTTGGCCATTGCATCAAATCCATCTGTAGCCAGGATTACTTCGCAACCTGAATGCGCAAGAAAAATTTCAGCGCTCCGACGAATGGTGTTGCTGTCATCAACCACCATCACTTTGATACCTGCTAGATCATTTTCCATTTCAGTCACAATTTCTCCCTGTTTTCAAGGTCTCTCGCAAGGTTTTCATTTTGTATGCCAGAGCTCGTTCTTGTCCAACTTTCCTTTTAACTACAGGCTTATTTTTCCTTATTATAATAACGCATTATCGGTTGCTTCAATTCGGTCTGAATATTCTGTCAGCCTTATTTCCGCCAGAAGGCGGGGGTGAAAACAATCATCAGCGTATAAAATTCCAATCTGCCCAGAAACATGGCAAAACTGCACAGCCAGATTTGAAAATCATTCAATGAAGCATAGTTCATAGATGGCCCAATTTTCCCTAACCCTGCTCCTAGATTATTCAGACAGGCAACAGCGGCCGAGAAAGCAGTAATTTCGTCTAGGCCGCTCAGTGTAAGTGCCAGTGTCATCAGCACGATGCTGGTCAGATAGACGAATAAAAATGCCAGGATGGCAAAAATAATTTCATTGGCGACAATGTTTTTACCAATTTTAACCAGAGAAACTGCGCGTGGATGCATAATGATAATCATTTCACGAAAGAACTGCTGAAACAGGATGCGCGCACGGATCATTTTGATACCACCGCCAGTCGAGCCTGAGGATGTGCAGAAGCCGGATAGAAATAGCATCCAGAGCGGAGCGAAAATTGGCCAGAGGGCATAATCAGTGTTGCTGTAGCCAGTGGTTGTGGCAACGGAGACCACATTGAAAGCAGCATAACGTAGAGCAACCAGGGGGTCCGTGTAAATACCTTTGGTCCAGAGAAAACCGGTTATGCCGATGCAGCTGCTTAGCGTGATCAAGATATACAGTTTTGCTTCCGGGTCAGCGCGGTAAGCGGAAAAATTTCTGGCACGCCAGGCAACAAAGTGTGCTGAGAAATTGATGCCGGCAATCAGCATGAACAGTATTGCAATGGCTTCGATCAATGGAGAATCCCAGTATCCGTAACTGGCATCATGGGTAGAAAATCCCCCTAGGCCTAGTGTGCTCAGAGCGTGAGCAATGGCATCGAGAGTGGTCATTCCAGCCAGCCAGTAGGCAATTGTGCAGGCAACAGTCAAAGCAGCGTAGATTAGCCATAAGCGCTTGGCTGTTTCCGCGATTCTGGGTGTCAGTCGGGATTCCTTGATTGGCCCGGGGATTTCTGCACTAAAAAGCTTCCTTCCCCCGACACCGAGCATGGGTAGAATCGCTACTGCCAGTACGATTAGTCCCATCCCGCCTATCCAAGCCATGAGACAGCGCCAAAGGTTAATAGCGTATGGAAATTCATCAAGCCCCATCAATACTGTTGCGCCGGTTGAAGTCAGGCCGGAAGCAGCTTCAAAATATGACTTGGCAACGCCGAGTTCTGGAAAGTAAAAGAACAAGGGAAGCATTCCGAACACAGGTAGTGACAGCCAGACCAGTACAACCAGCAGAAATCCGTCCCGAATCTGCAACTCACGTTTAAACTGGTATGTCAGCAGCCATATTGTTACGCCACATCCCAGTGTGATGAATAAAGTTTCGAGAAAGACAGGCAATGATCCATCTTTCATCCAGTAGGCAACGCCACAGGGAATCAGCAAAACCAGCCCGAACATTAGTATTACCCTGCTCAGGATATTGGCTACCGCAAGGAAGTGATTCACAGGAAATATTTCATAGTATGCGATTACAAAAAACCAACATTGACCTGAAACAATTTTTCAACCTGTCGCACCATTTTTTTATTGACGACAAATAGAATGACGTGATCGTCCTGCTCGATCACCGTATCATGATGTGTGATGATCACCGTAGCCTGATTCCATTGATCAGAAACGCTATTTTCTTCTATTTCAGATAATTTTTGGTGATAAACATCCCTAGGTGGTAGGCCGCGTACGATGGCACCAATGGTGGTTCCTCTGGGTAATTTGATCTCTTCGATTTTGCGGCCAACTATCCGAGAAGAACTAGCATCGCCGTGAGCTACCAGCTCCAGAGCTTCTGCTGCACCGCGCCGCAGGCTATGCACCACCGCTACATCCCCCTGGCGAACGTAAGCCAGCAGTGAACCGATCGTGACCTGTGCGGGTGAAATGGCAATATCGATTCCGCTACCTTGCATCAAATCCACATAAATACTGCGGTTGATCAGTGCAATTACCTTGCGTGCTCCTTTTCGTTTGGCCATCAGGGCAGCCATGATATTGTTTTCCTCGCTATCGGTCAGCGCGCAGAAAATATCCATTTCGCTGATATTTTCACTTTCCA
This sequence comes from Nitrosomonas sp. TNE100, assembly GCF_055387135.1. Lineage (NCBI taxonomy): Bacteria > Pseudomonadati > Pseudomonadota > Betaproteobacteria > Nitrosomonadales > Nitrosomonadaceae > Nitrosomonas > Nitrosomonas sp. TNE100. The sequence continues at coordinate 1,062,810 of NZ_AP040997.1, forward strand.
ATAATTCTTCGTCGGTAACATCGCCATGCAGAATCAGTACGTTATGCAGGCTTTGAGTCAGTGATTCACATACTTTGATATCCCGTTCGATAATCCGTACCTGATGGGACTGTTGCAATACTTCAGCCAGACGTCGGCCGATTCTGCCACCACCAGCAATCATCACTCGTCTGACAGGTTTATCCATGCGGCGCAATTCATTCATGACAGCCCGAATATCACGAGAAGAGGCGATGAAAAATACTTCATCTCCTTCTTCGACGATGGTGCTGCCCTCGGGGATAATCGAGTGGTTGTGGCGAAAAATTGCTGCGACGCGAGTTTCCAGATTTGGGACATGCTGGCGTAGTTCTTTCAGATGACGCCCGATCAGCGGCCCTCCGCGAACAGCCTTTACCGCGACCAGGCTGACTTTGCCAGAGGCAAAATCCAGTACTTGTAATGCGCCCGGGAATTCGATCAGCTTCTCTATGTATTGGGTCAGGATTCGTTCCGGACAAATTGCAAAATCGACACAAAAATTTTCCTTCGAGAATATATCCGGGTGATCCAGATAATCGGTGGTCCGGATGCGGGCTATCCGGGTGGGTGTATTAAACAGGCTGGCGGCCAGCTTGCATGCAACCAGGTTGGTTTCATCACTGCCGGTAAGTGCCAACATCATGTCGGCGTCTTCCATGCCTGCCTGGATCATGACGTTAGGGTGAGAGGCGCTGCCGATGACCGTGCGTAAATCTAGTCGCTCCTGCAGCGGCGTGAGACTGCTTCTTGCCTGATCGACGACGGTTATATCATTAGATTCGCTGACCAGACTTTCAGCTACGGTTGATCCGACTCGACCTGCTCCCAGAATAACGATTTTCACTAGAGATGCCTGCTTTCACAAGTCGATAACATTTGATACTGCCTGTATTTCGGCTCATGGTGGATCATGGAGCGGAAGATTGCATGGTTGGTTGGTAAGTAAAAACTGCGTCATGTTATATCATCCCTACCCCAAATCCAAGAAAGGGAAGAGCCGGGGTTATGCACGGTATAAATATAGAGACGCTGTGTCTTATCTTTTTCAGCAGATATATGATCTGACTGGTGTAGTTTTTTTGTTTGTATTGAAAAAGGGATTGCCGAAATTCAGTAATGCAACCATTTCAGGGAAGCAACACGCCGCTCGATTTCATCCATGATTTTGTGATATCTGGGATCATTGATGGCTCCAAAGCGGGCTTTAAAAGTACTTTCAGACATGTGTTCAGGCAAGTCGGACCACTGGGGAATGAGATCATCATCACGAATTCCAGACAGGATTATATTGCGCATTCTGCGTGCAGAATCCTGACTGGCCATGGCTTTTTCAGCAAAGCGCGTACCAGAGCGATCTGCAATGAGGTCGTTAAAAGAGAATCCACTACTGGAACGTGCGTCTTCCAGCTCCTTGTATAAACCAATTGCATTGGACAGTATCGTGTCCGAATAGGCGGTAATGACAGCAGAAGCCATGAAGTGCATGGCAAGATCACTGCGCCCGTCCAGCGTGATATTGATTTTGACCGGATTCGGCCAATTAGCAGCTTCCGGAATAATCAACTTGAACGGAACATGTATAACATGGAATGCTGTTACCAGTATTGCAGCCCGAAATTCCTCCAGCACGTTTTCATGTGGTGCATGGCGGATAGTTTCTCGCATGATAAGTGCCAATATTTCAGACAATGGGATCGGTTGTGAAACCTGTCGGCGGTTCTTTTCATTGAGAAAAAGGTGATAGCGCAGTAATCTGTTCAGTGCTTGTTGATCGAAAAAAGGGAGATTGATTAATGAATGGCTGGTATTGTTAATACCCCATCCCTTCCAGTAATAGGTGATGATTACCTCGTTGCGGGATAACTGCAGTTTTCTGAAGGCATCTACTCCGGCGCGTATGTCGGGGTTGGTGATTTGCAGCCATGTCAGAAATTTTTCAAACAGCAAGTTGGCAAATACGCCCGGGATATACAGATTTCCAATCTTGATCGAGCTGAATTCAGGAAGGCCGTTTATTTCAGTCAACGTGGCCCGTAGGTTTAAATAACCATCCATTATTTCCGACGGGATTGGCAGGCTTAATTGAACCTGTGCAGTTTTGTCATGCACCGTGATTTGTGCATACCCTCGTCCGAGATGGTAAGCCAAATAGTTCAGTGCATTATCGATATCATCCGGCAGAATTCTAATTGTAGCGGATGTGCCGGGAAGTACCTGGTAGCGATGGGTATCAAGAATACTTTTCGCACGTGCAATTTGTTCTGGTGTGATAGAGATTTCTCTCGCTATCTTCGGTCGGGTATCGACAGCCAGATAAGTGGCTCCCGCGAGAATGGTAATAAGAACCAGCAAACTGATCCCTGTCAGATTGAGTAATTTCCGCATACAGATCAATGTGGTTTTATATCAGATCGAATACAATCCGGCTACCATCTGGCGATTGGTCTTTGTCACTTCCAGTCTGATATGGCTTATATTGATGCTCACCGAGATGAATGGAGCAAGAATAGCGTGGTATTACCACCATAATCTGTAGGGTCTGTAATAGCCGTTGTAGAAAGAGGGATACCCGTAATAGCCGGGATAAGGTCCGTAACGGTATCTGCTGTTCCAGTACATATTATCTTCCCGATAAGCCTGCGACCAGAGATGGATGGCCTTGGCTGTAATGAGCGGGATATGTATGGTTTTGTTTCCAACTGTGCGCTCAATACCCCCCTTTACTGATCCGGTGATAGTCACTTCCGCTCCTTTGACAAAAATTGCCGGGTCCAGGAATTCACTGGTTTCGACAGCAAAACGCCCTTCTCCGAGTTTGTTGGTTTGTGGGTATCCATTACGATCAAGTGGATAAAAAAGTACCTGCATCAGGCTGGAATCGGCTTCATTTTCCACTTCAATAACTGTGCCTCCCCAGCGGATCGGAGCATTCTTATAGGTATCAATGCTTTGATTGATCAGTTGATAGGGGATGTCTGTAGCCGCAAAATTTCTGATATCCGTCGGCATGCTGGTGCATGCACCTAGGAAGAGCAGGCTGCAAAGCAGGAGGCGAAACGGGATTGAGGGTTTCATATTTTTCTTGGCTGATGAGTAATAAGCTTTGATTTAGACAAACCCTCTGTAGCAAGATTCGTGCGGCTATCTTTCCGCATTACATTGTTTTGTTCAGACTGTAAGTAATTTGTCGGATATCTGATCAAACCAGTTTATTCCGTTTGATTGAAAGGTATAATAATGCTTTTTATATCCGGCCCCGGGTTATCTTGCATAATTCCATTTTTCACATGTCTTTGCATCATAGCCGGTTTTGTACGAGGCTGAGGAATTGCTAATATGAATCAGTCTTCTATCTTAGATTTCAGGAGCGCCACTTCTTTTGTGCCAATCCTGGTTCTCTACAGCAATGACATGGAAATGATCAGCAAGCGATTGCAGGAGAAAATTGCGAGCGCTCCCGGCTTTTTCAGAAATTCTCCTGTGTTGTTTGATTTAAGCGAGTTGAATGAAAATGACATGGAAATTGATGTCGCAGCGCTTATATCACGCCTTCGCCAATTGAGTCTGTTTCCTGTCGGGATCAGGGGTGGAGATCCGCTGCAGGAAAAGCAGGCATTGGCGTTGGCTGTTCCGGTTGACTCTGGCCGTAGCCGTAGTAACCCTGTTTTGCCTGAAGTACAAAAAAAGGACGATGCCGTTCCTGAATTTCAGGCTGTAATCAGGGATGCAGTTCATGCTCCAGCGATGATGATTACTCAGCCGGTACGTTCAGGTCAGCGTGTCTACGCTGCCAGTGATCTGGTGATTCTGGCACAAGTCAGCGCCGGTGCGGAAATTATGGCCGAAGGCAATATCCATATTTACAACACATTAAGAGGGCGTGCTTTAGCTGGTGTGCAGGGAGATATTGAGGCAAGACTTTTTTGCCTGGATCTGCAGGCGGAGCTGGTCTCGATTGCGGGGATTTATAAGACCATCGAAGATTTGAAGGAGATTTCCAGGAAGAAGCCGGTACAGGTTTATTTACGGGACCAAGCATTGATCATCGAAGAATTAAGCTAAAAATATTTCTGAGAAGGAGATTCAATTGGCAAGAATTATTGTTGTAACATCTGGGAAGGGAGGGGTTGGCAAAACCACAACCAGTGCTGCTATTGCCATGGGGCTGGCAAAAAGAGGGCATAAAACTGCTGTCATTGATTTTGATGTTGGTCTGCGTAACCTGGATTTAATTATGGGGTGCGAACGCCGCGTAGTATACGACTTTGTCAATGTCATTAATGGTGAGGCAAATCTTAATCAGGCATTAATCCGGGACAAAAATTGCAATCAGCTTTATATTCTTCCTGCATCACAGACACGTGATAAAGATGCGCTGAATCTGGAAGGGGTGGGCAGGGTGCTGGAAGAGCTCTCCAAAGATTTTAAATATATTGTTTGTGATTCACCTGCAGGTATCGAAAAAGGTGCCTATCTAGCTATGTATTACGCGGATGATGCGTTTGTCGTGACCAATCCAGAAGTTTCATCCGTAAGGGACTCAGATCGCATGCTGGGAATACTGGCGAGCAAATCGCGCCGGGCTGAGTTGAACATGGAGCCAATCAAGGAATACCTGCTGCTGTCACGTTATGATTCGGACAGGGTTGAATCGGGCGAAATGCTGAGTCTGGAAGATGTGCAGGAGATTTTGTCATTGCACTTGCTTGGTGTTATTCCAGAGTCCAAGTCAGTATTGAATGCATCAAACTCGGGAATCCCTGTGATTTTAGACGAAAAAAGCGATGCCGGCCAGGCTTATGCAGATGTGGTTGCGCGTTATCTTGGTGAAAAAAAGCCCCTTCGTTTTATCGATAGCAAGAAAGGGTTTTTCAGAAAGCTGTTTGGAGGTAAATAATGAGCTTACTGGATTATTTTAAATCATCTAAATCTAAAACGGCTTCAGTTGCTAAGGAAAGGTTGCAGATCCTCGTTGCTCATGAGCGTTATTATCGCAATAAGCCATCCTATCTGCCGCAGTTGCAGGAAGAACTGATGCAGGTTATCCGGAAATATGTACAGGTGGATCAGGATGCTATATCTGTAAAATTTGAACAGGATGACAATCAGGAAACGCTGGAGCTGAATATTACTCTACCGGATACGCAAAATCCCCGGAATACTCAACAAGATATGATCCGGAATGCGCTTTAGATGACTGAAATTCGTCAGGAATTTTTTGCAGGGGGCTGGCTGCCAGATCTCTTGAGATGATTTGCGTTGTGCTTTTCTGCTTTCCCGGTTTGAATGCCAGTAGAGCTGGATGTGGGAAGTGGATTCTGGGTGTGATTCTGATTTTAGCCGGATGTGCCGGGCCTGAAATTCACCGTGCTGAGGTAATAACGGTTGTTATTCAGCCTGTGCATGAACAGATTGATACTTCAGGAAAGCCCTTTGTACTTACCGGCAGGCTGGTAGTGAATGCCAAGCAGCAGAAATTTTCAGGCGGGATACGCTGGCGACATACCAGGCAGCGCGATGAGATTTATTTATTTTCTCCTCTTGGACAAGTTGTTGCAGAAATTCTCCAGGATCAGACGGGGGTTCGCCTGACAACTTCCGAGCCAGCAATTTATCAGGCGCAAAGTGCGGAATATCTTACCAACCAGGTACTGGGCTGGGAGCTTCCTCTTGCTGGTTTGCAATTTTGGGTACGCGGAGAACATTATCCGGGCACCATTGCTGAAAAGGATCTGAATAGGAATAATCGCACTGTAGCAATTCGGCAGGATGGATGGAATATTGCCTACCAGAGTTACTACCCGGAACAACCAACTGTTCCGGCTTTGCCCAGGTTATTGGAATTCAGTAGAATGGATGTAAAGATGAAGCTGATTGTTGATCAATGGGAAAAAGAGGCAAAGGGCGTTACTGGAGTGGACAGGAAGCTGCCGTAACAGTTTTTAATTCTCATATAGGGTATGAACACGTTTCCAGCGCCGGCTAAACTTAACCTGTTTTTGCATGTAATCGGACGGCGAGATGACGGTTACCATTTGCTGCAGACAGTTTTCCGTTTTATCGGCTATTCAGATCAACTGGGCTTTGATGTTACCAATGATGGCGTTATCAGACACCTGAATCTGGTTCCCGGCCTGACAGATACGGATGATCTATGTGTTCGGGCGGCAAAACTACTGCAGAAGAGATCCGGTAAAGAAATGCTCGGAGTTGGAATTCATCTGAGCAAGAATATTCCACTTGGAGGAGGATTGGGGGGGGGAAGCTCTGACGCTGCTACAACATTAATCGTTCTGAACAGATTGTGGGGAATTAACTGGGGGCGAGAACGTTTGATGGCACTGGGGCTGGAACTGGGCGCTGATGTTCCGATATTTATCTATGGCAGGAACGCATTTGCTGAAGGAGTTGGTGAAAAACTGGAGGTGATTAACTTGCCACCCGCATGGTATGTCGTTCTGACGCCACCTGCTCCGATTTCCACAGCGGCAGTTTTTGCCAGCAAGGAGTTGACACGAAACACGATTCCCATCAAAATGGCGGCCTTTTCCATGGCGCAGGGACATAATGATCTTGAGCTTGTCGCGATGCGTTTGCAGCCTGTTATCGCCGAATGGCTGGATTGGTTAAAAGGGCGGCATGGATCAACAAAAGTGGCAATGAGTGGTTCCGGATCATGTGTGTTTGCAGAGTTTCCTTCCGAATCTGCTGCGCGAGAGGTACTCAGACAATTGCCTGATAGTATGAGTGGTTTTATCGCACCAGGGCTTGCAAGACATCCTTTGTCGGATTTTTAGAATATTTTTTGGGGAGTCGCCAAGTGGTAAGGCACCGGATTTTGATTCCGGCATTCGTAGGTTCGATCCCTACCTCCCCAGCCAAATCTCAGTGAATCTGCCATTATTATGTCAAATGTGGCGCAAATGGCCGAATCTGTCTGTGTCATCTTTTAAACCAGAAGTAAAAGTTACCTATGTCCTATGACAGCCTGATGGTTTTTACCGGAACGGCCAATCCTAAGCTGGCACATGATGTGGTCAAATACCTGAATATCAATTTAGGGCGTGCGACCGTAGGGCGCTTCAGTGATGGCGAAGTTATGGTGGAGATACTTGAAAACGTCAGAGGTAACGATGTTTTTGTATTGCAATCCACCTGTGCACCAACCAACGACAGTTTGATGGAAATTCTGGTGATTGTTGATGCACTAAAACGCGCATCAGCTAGCCGCGTTACTGCAGCGATTCCCTATTTTGGCTATGCGCGACAGGACAGGAGAGCTCGTTCTGCACGAGTGCCTATTACAGCTAAAGTTGTGGCAAATATGTTGACCAGCGTTGGTGTTGATAGAGTATTGACTATGGATTTGCATTCTGATCAGATTCAGGGTTTTTTTGATATTCCTGTGGATAATATTTATGGCACTCCTACACTGTTGGGAGACATCTGGAAGCATGATTATCAGAACCTGATCGTGGTATCTCCTGATGTGGGTGGCGTTGTCAGAGCTCGTCATATGGCCAGGCGTTTGGAATGTGATCTGGCTATTATCGACAAGCGACGCCCCAAACCAAATGAATCCAAGGTCATGAACATTATCGGCGACGTCAAAGAGCGTACCTGTGTAATTATTGACGATATGGTGGATACAGCAAATACATTATGTGAAGCAGCTTCGGCACTTAAACAGGAAGGTGCGGCCAGCGTGATTGCTTATTCAACCCATGCAGTTTTGTCAGGCAAGGCGGTAGAGCGTGTACAGAATTCTGATCTGGATAAGCTGGTGGTAACAGATACAATCCCTTTAAGAGAAGATGCCAGCAAATGTAACCGTATACAGCAGTTAAGTGTGGCTAGTTTGCTGGGTGAATCCATGCTTAGGGTAAGTAATGAAAGTTCACTGAGTTCGTTGTTTATAGAATAAGATAATTTTAAGGTCTGTTCACGGATGTGATGGGCTGTTTTCAGGAGAATAGAATGCCAATTGAGATAAGCGCTAACAATCGTAATTTACATGGAACCGGTGCCAATCGCCGCCTGCGTATCCAGGGCAGATTACCGGGTGTCATCTATGGAGGAGGCGGTACCGCGCAACCGATAGATCTTGATCACAAAGATCTGTACTACAAACTAAAAACAGATGCTTTTCATGCATCGATACTTTCGATTAACGTGGATGGAAAAAAGGAACAGGTACTTTTACGTGATGTGCAAATGCACCCGTTCAAGCAGCAAGTGCTGCACATTGATTTTCAGCGGATCAGACAAGATCAGAAAATACATGTAAAAGTACCGCTGCATTTCATCAATGCTGACATTGCACCCGGGGTCAAATTGTCAGGCGGGATGATCAGCCATGTAGCGACTGAAATTGAAATATCCTGCTTGCCAAAAGATTTACCTGAGTCTATTACAGTGGATCTATCAGAAATGACAGCCGGTAGCATACTACACACGAGCGATTTGAAGTTGCCGGAAAATGTTGAAATACCAGCTCTGTTGAGGGGTGACAATCAGCCGGTTTCCACTCTTATTATGCCGCGTGGCGGGGAAGTTGCAGATGAGTCCGGCGAAGAATCTGCCTGATTTTGTCTGATGTACGCCAGAGAATTTCTCTGGCGTAATTCTTGCTATTCTGAAATTCACTTCATTTTTTGTTGAGTCATCTGTTGTCGGGACTGTACTGAGTTATGGAACTACCTATAAGATTGGTGGTCGGCCTTGGCAATCCTGGCGATAAATATACCTCAACCCGCCATAATATCGGTTTTGATTGGCTGGATCGTTTGGCTGATGCGCAGCGAGTTTCTTTTGCGCTGGATATCCGTTTCAGGGGATTGTGTGCACGCATTGTTCAATCCGATACAGATATCTGGTTGCTCAAGCCGCAAACCTACATGAATGCCAGCGGTATGTCGGTGGGGGCCATGTGTCGTTACTACAAGATAACACCCGAGCAGATACTGGTCGTCCACGATGAGCTGGATTTGCAACCCGGTATTATCAAGCTGAAATCCGGTGGTGGGACCGGGGGGCACAATGGCCTTAAAAGTATCGTTGCTGATCTTTCCACTCAGGTTTTCTGGCGCTTGCGGATTGGCGTGGGGCATCCGGGGGACAGAAATCAGGTAGTGGATTATGTGCTACACCTCCCGCGCAGAGAAGAAGCGGCGCTGATTGATGAGGCAATAGACCACAGCATACAAGTGTGGCCACTAATCGCCCGAGGAAATTTTGCAGCAGCCATGCAGCAATTGCATACCCGGCAGGAAAACTGACAAAACAAGCAGCGTACTCTACGCAACATTCAGGAAATTGATGGAAACCGGATTATGAGCTTGAAATGTGGAATCGTCGGTTTGCCCAATGTCGGCAAATCTACCTTGTTTAATGCACTGACCAAAGCGGGCATTGCTGCGGAAAATTACCCGTTTTGCACTATTGAACCCAACGTTGGCATAGTTGAGGTTCCCGACTCACGCCTCGCCGAGCTGAGTAAAATCGTTAATCCGCAGCGTGTGCAGCCTGCTATCGTGGAATTTGTTGATATTGCCGGGCTGGTTGCAGGCGCTTCCAGGGGAGAAGGACTGGGCAACCAGTTTCTTGCCAACATCCGTGAAACAGATGCTATTGTTAATGTTGTGCGCTGTTTTGATGATCCGAACGTCGTGCATGTTACGGGGAAAGTTGATCCGCTTGCCGATATTGAAATTATCCTGACCGAACTGGCGTTGGCCGATCTCGCCACCGTGGAAAAAGCCATTGTGCGTGATAGTAAAAAAATGAAATCCGGCGATAAGGAAGCGAGCAAACTGGTTGCAGTGCTTGAAAAATTGGTGCTACACCTTAACCAGGGTCAGCCAGCGCGCACTTTTCCGCTTTCAGACGAGGAAAGAGAAATCATCAAGTCATTATGTTTGCTGACAATCAAGCCGGCCATGTATGTAGGCAACGTGCTGGAAGATGGTTTCGAAAACAACCCACATCTTGATCGATTACGTGAATACGCAGCAAAAGAAAATGCACCAGTCGTAGCGCTGTGCGCCAAGATCGAAGCCGAGCTGGCCGATCTCGACGAAGCAGATAAAAAGGAATTTTTAGCGGATTTGGGGCTGGAAGAGCCCGGCCTCAATCGCCTGATTCGTACTGGTTACGATCTGCTTGGCCTGCAAACGTATTTTACCGCTGGCGTGAAGGAGGTGCGTGCCTGGACCATACACAGGGGAGATACCGCTCCGCAGGCAGCAGGAGCCATCCATACCGACTTTGAAAAAGGCTTCATACGTGCGCAAACTGTTTCCTATGCCGATTTTATTGCTTGTGGCGGCGAAGCTGGCGCGAAGGAAAAAGGTAAAATGCGTGTAGAAGGTAAAGATTACATCGTACAGGATGGTGATGTGATGCATTTTCTGTTTAATGTCTAGCGGGCTGGTGAGGTGTATTTCTTCATCCGCTAGTTTGTGCTTGTACCTTGTGTGTCAGGAAATCGCATTATTCTCGCTAGCGGCAATCTCGCCCGATACAAGTAGAGCGGTAGTTGGAGGTGTTTTGCGCAACATGTGGAATAACTTCATTTCCTGTTGGTGCCCGATAAATTCGGCGATACCATAATTTTTTCCTGTCCCATTCTGCATTATCTATCGACGCTCTAATGAAGCTGATGAAACAGTAGGTTGTATTGGATTTACTTCATCAGCCGTTGCTTTGCGCAACTGTATGAGCATGGCCAAATAGCCCGGCCACCCCTATCCTGATTCTGTATTTAGCGAACTGATTGCGCTTGATAGATTCTAAAAGACTTCCTTATCTTTCTGAAAGATATATTGGAAAAGTTTACTGCCGGGAGATTTTTCATTTGCCCGGTAATTTGTTAATTAGACAGGCTTTATGGGATAATTACGCCCGTAAAAACAGGTAATCATATTGAAAATGAAAACGTTATACGACAAGCTTTGGAATGGTCATGTAGTTCATGCTGAATCGGATGATCCAAATGACATGGTGATACTCTACATTGATCGCCACTTGGTACACGAGGTAACCAGCCCTCAGGCTTTTGAAAATTTGAAGCTATCGGGACGCAGGCCGTGGCGTACTGATTCTATCCTGGCGGTGGCGGATCACAATGTCCCTACAACTGACCGGAGTAGTGGTATCAGTGACCCGATATCTCGTTTACAGGTCGAAACATTAAGTCAAAATTGTGAGGAATTTGCAATTACCGAGTTCAAGATGGATGATGAACGTCAGGGAATTGTACATGTGATCGGGCCGGAACAGGGCGCAACACTACCCGGCATGACTGTTGTCTGTGGGGATTCTCATACCAGTACTCATGGGGCGTTTGCGTGTTTAGCGTTCGGCATTGGCACATCTGAGGTTGAGCATGTTTTAGCGACACAATGTCTGGTTGCCCGAAAATCCAAAACAATGTTGGTCAAAGTTGAAGGAAATCTTGGTCAGGGTGTAACAGCTAAGGATATTGCATTGGCTATTATCGGTGAAATAGGAACAGCGGGTGGTACAGGACATGCTATCGAGTTTGCTGGTAATGCGATTCGATCCCTATCCATGGAGGGCCGGATGACACTTTGCAATATGGCGATCGAGGCAGGCGCACGTGCGGGGATGATTGGGGTGGATGACGTTACGATCAATTATATTAAGGGAAGACCTTTTGCGCCCCGGAAAGATTTATGGGATCGGGCGGTTACGTATTGGCGTACATTGAAAAGTGATGAGGATGCTGTTTTTGATCATATTGTGGAATTAAAGGCAGAGAACATCAAGCCTCAGGTAACCTGGGGAACTTCACCGGAAATGGTAACCACAATTGATGGATATGTGCCAGACCCTGCGGATATCAGTGATCCGATCAAGCGTCATAATATTGAACATGCGCTTGAATATATGGGACTTAAGCCGGGAACGCCCATACAGGACATAGCGCTGGATAAAATATTTATTGGTTCTTGCACCAATTCCCGTATAGAAGATTTGCGTGCAGCAGCAGAAATTGTCAAAGGAAAACGGATTGCCCCTAATATTAAGCTGGCTATGGTGGTTCCTGGTTCTGGTCTGGTCAAGTCGATGGCTGAAACAGAGGGGCTGGATAGAATTTTTCAAGCGGCAGGATTTGAATGGCGTGAACCTGGATGTTCAATGTGCCTGGCGATGAATGATGACAAATTATTGCCTGGAGAGCGCTGTGCTTCGACTTCCAATCGAAATTTTGAGGGGCGGCAAGGCCCTGGCGGCCGAACGCACCTGGTTAGCCCATCTATGGCTGCTGCAGCTGCCATATCTGGTCATTTCGTTGATGTACGCTCTTTTACCCATTAAACAGAGTTTTTTATTTATATAGGAGATTGGTGATGAAAATACTGTTCGCATTATCTTTGCTGCTGATAATTACTGCGCAGCTGGCTGCCTGTAATACGATGCAAGGACTTGGTAAGGATGTTCAGCGTGGTGGCGAAGCCATTGAAAGAACTGCTAAATAAATGGAATGAAAAAATTTGAACAGCTTCGGGGGATAGTTGCACCGCTGGATCGTGCAAATATTGATACAGACGCGATCATTCCCAAGCAATTTCTGAAATCAATCAAGCGTTCAGGTTTTGGCCAGAACCTGTTCGATGAATGGCGTTATCTTGATTATGGTGAACCGGGAAAAGATGCTGCATCGCGTCAACTTAATCCGGATTTCATACTTAACCAATCACGCTATCAAGGGGCTAAAATTCTTGTTACACGCGATAACTTTGGCTGCGGATCCAGCAGAGAACACGCTCCCTGGGCTTTGCAGGATTACGGCTTCGCTGTAATTATTGCGCCAAGTTTTGCTGATATTTTTTACAATAACTGTTTCAAGATTGGTCTGTTGCCAATTGTACTGGAGTCACCTATTGTTGACAGATTGATCAGGGATGCTCTGACAGTGGATGGTTATCAACTAGAAATTAATCTGGAAGCACAAACCGTGATGGCTCTATCCGGTGAGACTTACTGGTTTGAGGTTGATCATTTCCGTAAACATTGCTTACTTAACGGGTTGGATGAGATTGGTTTAACTCTGCAGCATGCCGACAGAATCAGAAAATTTGAGATAAATCGAAGAAATGAGCAGCCTTGGCTATTTTTGTAACAAGAAATGAAGGCAGGTTGAGTGTATGAAAATTGCATTGTTGGCAGGGGATGGTATTGGCCCTGAAATTGTGGCACAAGCCGAGCGCGTGCTGCTTTATTTTAAACAAGAAGGATTAAAAATCGAGCTGGAGCCCGGTTTACTGGGTGGTTGTGCAGTAGATGCAACAGGAAAGCCTTTTCCGGAGGCAACACGTAAACTGTCTGTTGAAGCCGATGCCATATTGCTTGGGGCAGTGGGCGGAATTCAATACGACAATCTGCCTCGCGAAAAACGGCCAGAGCAAGGGCTGCTGGCTATTCGTAAGACACTTGGCCTGTTCGCCAATCTGCGGCCGATAGTACTCTATCCCGAGCTGGTAAATGCATCGACTCTGAAACCGGAGATTGTGACCGGGTTAGATATTTTGATTGTACGTGAATTAACCGGTGATATTTACTTCGGAAAACCGCGAGGTATCGAATACAGAGATGGGCAGAAAGTGGGATTTAATACAATGATTTATTCTGAATCAGAAATCAGGCGTATTGCTCATGTTGCATTTCAGGCAGCGCGCAGGCGAAGTGGCAGATTATGCTCGGTAGATAAAATGAACGTTCTGGAATGTACGCAATTATGGCGTGATGTGGTAACAGAAACTGCACAATCCTATCCGGATGTTACGCTCTCGCATATGCTGGTAGATAATGCAGCAATGCAACTGGTACGTAACCCTAAACAATTTGATGTAATCGTTACGGGCAATATGTTTGGCGATATTTTATCAGACGAAGCATCCATGCTAACGGGTTCAATTGGAATGCTTCCGTCAGCCTCTCTGGATGACCGAAACAGGGGTCTGTATGAGCCTATTCATGGATCTGCGCCGGATATAGCCGGTAAAAATATTGCCAATCCACTGGCGACTATTTTGTCCGCAGCGATGATGCTGCGCTATTCTTTTAATGAGGAGACAGCTGCATCACGAATTGAAAGCGCTGTTCAAAAAACACTGAAACAAGGTTATCGCACCGAGGACATTTATGAAACAGGCTTAAGGAGAACAGGTACCGTGGAAATGGGGGATATGGTCCTGGCAAATTTGCAATCCCAGTGATCTTTCATTTCTGTTTATGAATCTGCCTGTTTTACTTTTTTCTTCTGATTTTTGGATAATACGCCGGATAGCAAGCTGTCGAGTACAGCGCAATATTAAAACTATTTTTTGTAAAAGGCTAAGTGAATTACATGAAACGGGTCGGGTTTGTCGGGTGGCGGGGTATGGTGGGTTCCGTGCTTATGCAACGGATGCGCGAGGAAGATGATTTTTCATTAATTGAACCTGTATTTTTTTCAACCTCCCAGGCAGGTGGGGAAGGTCCGGATATTGGTGGGAATACAGGACCACTCAAAGATGCTTATGATATTGCTGCGCTGCAGGAAATGGACATTATAATTTCCTGTCAAGGGGGGGATTATACCAACGATGTCTTTAAGAAACTTCGTGACTCAGGCTGGCGGGGTTACTGGATTGATGCTGCTTCTGCTCTCAGGATGGATGATGATGCCGTTATTATTCTTGATCCTGTCAATCGTTCGGTTATCGATGAAGCGCTAAACAAAGGTGTTAAAAACTATATTGGTGGTAATTGTACGGTCAGCCTGATGTTAATGGCTGTGGGTGGCTTGTTTGATCAGGACATGGTTGAGTGGGCGAGCATTATGACCTATCAGGCAGCATCGGGTGCCGGTGCTCAAAATATGCGCGAGCTGTTGCAGCAGATGGGAGAAACCCACAATGTTGCAAAAGATTTACTGGATGATCCTACTTCCAGCATTTTGGATATTGATCGTAAAGTTGTTGAAAAAATGCGTAATGAAGAATTTCCCGCTCAGAATTTTGGTGTTCCGTTGGCAGGCAGTCTTATTCCCTGGATTGATCGCGAGGTGGCATACGGACAAAGTCGGGAAGAATGGAAAGGGCAGGCTGAAACCAATAAAATTCTCGGGCATGCTGATCACCCGGTGCCAGTCGATGGAATTTGTGTACGCGTTGGAGCCATGCGCTGCCATAGTCAGGCGCTAACGATCAAACTGAAAAAAGACATTCCTCTGGAAAGAATTAAGGAAGTAATTGCTGGATCCAATGAATGGGTGCGAGTCATCCCAAATGAAAGGGAGGCTACTACCAAAGAACTTACCCCAGTGGCGGTAACCGGAAAATTGGATATACATGTCGGACGCATACGCAAATTGAATATGGGGAATGAATATCTTTCTGTTTTTACTGTAGGAGATCAGTTATTATGGGGCGCCGCAGAACCACTGCGCCGGATGTTGCGTATTCTGATCGAAGAAGACAAGGCTGCATAGAATACTAAGAATTTCATATTTTTCTCAATCTCGAACCGTCTTGCTATAGATAAGATGACCTTCGCTTTCTGACATAAATTGCCATCCATATTTTGTATCAGAGAGTTCGGGTAACAATGAAGGATATTTGTGTGAAGATAATTGATTTCAGAGCAAAAGGTATTTCTCCAGGCGTTTTATCCAAAGTGTTTTTGATTGGTATGCTTGCATCTGCCTGGATGGTGCAGGCTGCCGGCTTGGGTAAGTTGACCGTAAGCTCATATTTTGGGCAACCTCTCAATGCAGAAATAGCTCTGGAATCTGTAACAGATAAAGAGATCGATTCGCTATCAGCCCGACTTGCTTCGCCCAAGATTTTTCAGAAAACTGGTGTCAATCTGGCCCCCTATCATGCAACGTTGTCTGTATCTGTTGAAAAGCGAGCCGATGGGCGCCCCTATATCCGTATAAGCTCATCACAGGCAATCAACGAGCCGTTCCTCAATTTGCTCATTGAGCTTAGCTCTTCATCGGGGCATCTGTTACGTGAATATAATGTTCTGCTTGACCCCGCTGAAACACAAAAGGCAGCATCCGCTGAGCCGGTTGTGCAATCCGATAGAGATAAGACAGGAAGTGTTGCCGCAACAACTGTACCCGGAAAGACTCTATTATCCGTTGAGACCACTCTCCCCCCTGCTCAGACGGGTGGTATATATGGCCCGGTTATTCGAGGAGATACCCTGAGTAGAATTGCGCGACAAGTATCGCCTGACAGCGTTAATCTTAACCAAGTGCTGGTTGCGTTGTACCGTGCCAATCGTGATGCTTTCCTCGAAAGAAACATGAATTTGCTTAAAGTGGGTGTCATTCTGCGTATTCCTGATGAAAGCGAGATCTCGTCTGTTACCACAAAAGAAGCTTCTCGTGAAATTGCTGTACAGAAAGAAAGCTGGAATGATTATCGACAGAAAATTGCAGACCTGGCTGATAATTTTTCAGAAAAATCTGATCTAAAACAATCTCAAACAGGGAAAATTACAACTGTCTCCGGAGAATCTTCTGTTATCGGATCCAATAAATCCGAGGAAGTTTTGATTCTCTCAAAAGGAGAGTTACTTAGCGATAACCATCTGCTTGCTAAAAAGGCAGAAGACAGAACTGCCCAGAATTATTTGTACATGATGGAAGAGGATGCAATTGCGAAAGAGCGCGCCTTGCAGGAAGCAAATGAGCGAGTGGCTATTTTGGAGCAGAATGTTGCGAAATTGCAGCGTCTACTTGAATTGAAAGGCTCGACTCTTGAGAGCAAAGCCGGAATTGAACTGGAGCATACGCAGCATATACCTGACCTGCAGGCAATTTCAACTCCTGCCAAACAGGCTGATATCGCAGTCGTTGGGGACTCAGCTGAAACTCTTGGTTCTGTTGCAGGAGCTTCAGAAAATTCAACTCCTCCGATTACTATTCCGGCTCAATCAGTCAAGCCGGCTTCATTATCTAAGCCACTCCAACCTGTCAGTCCTGAATCTGGTGAATCAGATTTAATGGATACATTGTTGCAACATGTAGATAAAAACAGCAAATGGGCTGCCGCAGGATTGGGAGTATTGCTGGTGATTGCGTTGGGCGCATCTTTAATTTTCCGTAAAAGAAAGCAATTCGGGGACCCGGATTCCTCTGACATATATGATTATGCCGAGAAGGACGATAAATCGATGTCTTCGGGGATGGCCAAGATCACATCTGTTGATGAGCATATAGAAAAACCGGACGAAGAATTGATTCAGCGCACGGTCAGTACATCAGAATCGGGTGATTTCAATTTGACTGATACTGCTGGCAATCAGGCTGATGTCGATCTTGATTTGTTCTTCGGTGGTAAACAGGAAGAAAAAGCAACCAAGCCTCTTTTCTTCACTGCGGATTCTGTCAGTCAGACTTATGCGGAAAATGAAACAACGCTCGATGAATCGAATGAGCTGAATAATGAGATTAAAACCAGCACGATAGAACCTGATCCGGCTGAATGCCAGAAGGGGGCTCTTATTGGTGCCGAAGAGGATGTTGAACGTAAAGAAGACGAGACAAGTAAGCAATGGATTTTTACATCTTACGACGATGCCCTGGAAGAAAAATCTGATCTTGCGCAGGCACAAGATCATAGTGAAGTGCGTGCATCATCTCATGATGCGGAACATCAAATTGATTTTGATCTGAAATTATCTGAAGAAAAGGAATCCACCAAAGATTCTCAGATGATGGATGAATTGCCGGAATTAAGTTCCACGCTGGCAAACATTGATCTTGATCTTGGAGATGAGCCTGGTGAGAAGCCGCAAGCCGTCAATGAAAGCTCTGAAGTTGGTACAGATATGCAATGGCGGGAAGTCGCAACCAAGCTTGATCTGGCCAGGGCCTATCTCGAAATGGATGATAACGAAGGTGCCAGAGATATTCTGGAAGAAGTGTTGCGTGAGGGTGATCACGAACAACAATCTGCCGCCCGTTTTATGCTAGACAAAATCAGCTGAAGCCAGACGGATATAGCCTACCGGAAGCTATCCTGATTGAGTATTTTCTTGTATTCCCATATTTATTGGGAAATTGTTCATGAAGGATAAAGTATTCCTTTATGAAGATCTGTGAAGATTGTCCTGATTCTGGAATATGATGGCCGTGGCTATTGTGGCTGGCAAAAGCAACCTGATCGCATTTCTGTTCAATCCCGGCTGGAAAGCGCTTTATCGCGCATAGCAAGCAGTCAGATACAAGTTGTTGCGGCAGGACGAACAGATGCAGGTGTGCATGCATTGTGTCAGGTCGTACATTTTGAAACGCATGTCATCCGCCCTTTAACAGCTTGGGTAAGAGGAGCTAATGCACTACTGCCGGATGATATTTCAGTATTGTGGGCTTCGGAAGTTAATGATGATTTTCATGCCCGATTCAGCGCAACCGAACGTACTTATCTGTATTATCTGTTGAGTCGGCCTGCTCGTCCTGGAATTTTCCAGGAGAAAGCAGGGTGGACCCACTATTCGCTTGATCTCGAAAAAATGCAGACGGCAGCAAGATTTCTGATTGGCGAGTATGATTTCAGTGCATTTCGCTCAGCAGAATGTCAGGCAAAAAATGCGATACGAAAGCTTATCAGGCTGGATATTAGTCAAAGTGAACAATTTTTTGTTTTTGAATTTTGTGCTAATGCGTTCCTGCATCATATGGTTCGAAATATTCTTGGGGCATTGATTTATATTGGCCAAGGAAAGCATCCTCCTGAATGGATGCAGGTACTTCTGGGGAAGCGTGACCGCACACTTGCTGCGCCAACATTTGCACCGGATGGATTGTATCTGGCTGGCGTTCGATACGATGCCAGATGGAATTTGCCTACTTTTAACGTAATCCGGCCAGAGAATGTTATAAATATGATTGCAGACTTTAAATATTCACAGAATTGGGCTGGCTTGCGTTAAAAGGAGGTCTGGTGCGTATTCGTGTAAAAATATGCGGCATTACCCGGTTAGAAGATGCAGTGACAGCTGTACACCATGGGGTGGATGCTATCGGCTTTATTTTATGGCCTCAGAGTGAACGATATATTTCACCAGAGGAAGCTGGTCAGATTGTGAGATACCTGCCTCCATTTGTGCAGGCTGTAGGGGTATTTGTAAACCCTGATAAATCCTGGGTAGAAGTGGCCAGTGCAGCAGCTGGACTTGATCTTTTGCAGTTTCATGGTGATGAATCGCCGGATTTCTGCAGTCAGTTTCATTTGCCGTATATCAAGGCTGTTCGTGTCCGGGACGGATTGGATTTGTTACAATACGCGCAGTGTTATGAAGGATCCAAAGGACTGCTACTGGATGCTTATGCTGAGGGAAAACCCGGTGGAACAGGTCACATATTCGACTGGAAGCTGATTCCCTCGGGGTTGTCGTTACCCTGGATACTCTCAGGGGGTCTTCATTCAGACAATGTTGTCGATGCGATTGAACAGACTCGTCCATTGGCAATTGACGTTTCAAGCGGAGTTGAAATTGCTAATGGCATAAAAGATGCAGACAAAATTTCTGTTTTCATGAAAGGAGTAAGATCTTGTGAAAATGTATGATCTTCCCGATAAACGTGGCCATTTTGGTCCGTACGGTGGTACGTTCGTGGCTGAAACCCTGATTTCAGCCTTGGATGAGCTTTGTAAGCAATATGAGTATTATCGTGGTGATGCCGAATTTCAAACGGAATTCTTTCGTGAGCTTAAACATTATGTTGGCCGCCCCAGCCCCATTTATCATGCCAGACGTTGGTCGGATCATCTGGGTGGTGCACAGATTCTGCTGAAGCGTGAAGATCTTAACCATACAGGTGCACATAAAATTAACAATACGGTTGGCCAGGCGTTGCTTGCAAGGCGTATGGGGAAAAGTCGTATCATCGCTGAAACGGGTGCTGGTCAGCATGGAGTAGCCAGTGCCACTGTGGCCGCCCGCTATGGTATGGAATGTGTCGTGTACATGGGTTCTGAGGATGTCAAGCGACAGGCAACCAATGTTTATCGTATGAAGTTGCTTGGGGCTACAGTCATACCAGTTGATTCAGGTTCGCGCACACTTAAAGATGCATTGAATGAAGCCATGCGTGACTGGGTGACCAATGTTGGTAACACCTACTATATTATTGGTACTGTTGCGGGGCCACATCCTTATCCGATGATGGTCAGGGATTTTCAGGCGGTAATCGGGAATGAAGCCAAGCAACAGATGCAGGAAGAATATGGTAGACAACCAGATGCTCTGATTGCATGTGTAGGCGGCGGTTCAAATGCCATTGGCCTGTTTTATCCTTATATTGGGGAAGAAAACGTTCGAATGATTGGTGTAGAAGCTGCGGGCAAGGGAATCGATACGCAGAAACATGCTGCCACCCTGGTAACGGGCAGGCCGGGTGTTTTACATGGTAATCGTACCTATCTGATTCAGGATGAAAATGGCCAGATCATCGAAACACATTCAATTTCGGCTGGCCTGGATTACCCGGGAGTAGGACCGGAGCATGCCTGGCTTAAGGACTGCGGTCGTGCCGAATATGTCGCTATAACAGATGGTGAGGCTTTGGCTGCATTTCATGCTTTATGTCGCTTCGAAGGGATTATGCCGGCTTTGGAATCCAGCCACGCTCTGGCTTATGCAGCCAAACTTGCGCCAACACTGAGAAAAGATCAGCTCCTCCTGGTGAACCTGTCAGGTCGCGGGGACAAGGATATGGCAACGGTGGCACAGCAATCAGGTATTTCGCTTTAACCGAATGTCTGATAGATCTCATTATATTTTGATTTTTCGGATTATCTGTTAAATGAATCGTATTGAATCTGTTTTTTCCCGGCTCAAGTCACAAGATAAAGCTGCACTTATTCCTTTTATCACGGCAGGTGACCCTGACTCAGCCACAACAGTGGCGTTGATGCACCAGCTGACACGATCCGGGGTTGATTTGATTGAGCTTGGAGTCCCTTTTTCTGATCCCATGGCCGATGGGCCTACCATACAGCGTTCCTCGGAGCGCGCACTCAAACACCGTATCAGCCTGAAAGATGTACTTGCTATGGTGGCACAATTCAGAAAAATGAACCAAAGCACACCGGTTGTCCTGATGGGTTATGCCAATCCAATTGAGACCATGGGGTATAAACGTTTTGTGGAAGAAGCAAGCCATTCCGGGGTAGATGGCGTCTTGGTAGTTGATTATCCACCAGAGGAAAGCGCTGAATGGGTGCGACACCTGAAAGATCAGGGCATCGATCCAATTTTTTTACTATCACCTACAACCCCGGAATCACGTATCAAGCATGTTGCAGAACTTGCAAAAGGATATGTTTATTATGTTTCTCTAAAAGGTGTAACGGGCGCTTCACACCTTGATCTGCAGGATGTCAGCAGTAAATTGTCTCAGCTTCGTGCGCATATCAGGATTCCGATCGGAGTGGGTTTTGGCATACGAGACGAACAGACAGCCAGGAGCATAGCTGAACGGGCGGATGCTGTAGTTATAGGTAGCCGTATTGTGGAGGAAATTGAACACTCCCAGGCAGCTGATTTGCTGTCAAATGTAGGTGCTCTGGTAGAATCGTTGCGGCATGCAATTGATGCAAGATCCAATCACTCTTCTGACATAGGGTAGTGATATATGAGCTGGTTTGAAAGTATCATTCCCCCTAAAATCAAGCGTAAGGAAAACGGTGAAAAAAAAGCTGTCCCGGAAGGCTTGTGGAGCAAATGTGCAAGTTGCGAAGCTGTTCTTTACTGCACGGATCTGGCCAAAAACCTGAATGTTTGCCCCAAATGTGGTTACCATAATCGTATTTCTGCGCGCAAACGTCTTGAGTTTTTACTGGATCCACAAGATCGCCACGAACTTGGCATGGATATCCTTCCACAAGATCCTCTGAAATTTCGTGACAGCAAGCGATATACGGACAGATTGAGTGATGCGTATGAAGTTACCAGTGAAACTGATTCACTGGTGGTCATGCGAGGCAGTATTAAGTCGATCCCGGTTGTTGCTGCTGTTTTTGAGTTTGGTTTTATGGGCGGATCGATGGGTTCCGTAGTTGGTGAGCGCTTTGTACGTGCCGTGAAAGCCTGTGTGACACATCATCTTCCTTTCATCTGCTTTAGTGCGAGTGGAGGGGCACGTATGCAGGAGGGTTTGTTTTCGTTGATGCAGATGGCAAAGACAACTGCAGTACTGGAGCAGTTAAGTCGGGAGAAATTACCATTCATTTCTATACTGACAGACCCCACAATGGGAGGGGTGTCAGCAAGTTTCGCATTTATTGGCGATATTGTGATTGCTGAACCAGGTGCATTGATTGGTTTCGCCGGCCCACGTGTTATTGAGCAGACTGTGCGTCAAACATTGCCTGCCGGTTTTCAGCGAGCAGAATTTCTGCTGGAACATGGTGCCATTGATCTAATTATTGATCGTCGTGAAATGCGTGATCGATTGGCCAACCTGTGTACATTGCTGATGCGTATCCCGGTTCCTGTTTCACCACCTGTTATATCAGCTGATTGAACCTGGTTTTTTCTGAAATTTGCTATTACCTTTTGAATAACGGCGGTATTAACTAAAAGGGATAATGTGAATCTACTACTTGCTGTCATGGTGAGCGTCTATTTTACTTTATTTCTTCCGGATCGATGATGGATGTCCGATCAATGACTTTAGATGACTGGTTGCTCTATCTTGAAAAACTTCATCCAAAGGCAATTGATATGGGTCTGGAGCGGGTGAAGAAAGTAAGAGATGCTTTGGGATTGATGCCCAAATTTCCTGTTATTACGGTTGCTGGTACAAATGGCAAAGGCTCAGTTTGTACCATACTCGAATCGATACTTGGTTGTGCATCCTACCGGATAGGCTGTTATACATCACCACATTTACTGCATTATGGCGAGCGAATACGGATTGATCAGCGAGCAATTACTGACGAGGTTTTGTGTGGTGTATTTGCTGAAATAGAATCTGTACGTGAATCAGTCCAGGTTACGCTGACTTATTTTGAATTTGGTACCTTGGCCGCTATGCTGATATTTGTGCGGGCGCAAGTGGATGTGGCCATTCTGGAAGTAGGATTAGGCGGCCGGCTTGATGCAGTTAATGTATTTGATACGGATTGCGCCATCCTGACCAGTATCGACCTGGATCACATGGATTATCTTGGATCTACTCGGGAAGCCATTGGCCAGGAAAAAATTGGTATCTTCAGGCCAAATAAACCGGCAATTTGTACTGAACCGGATATACCAGCCGGTCTTCTTCCAAAAATGCAGGCGACGGGAGCCTTACTATGTTGCATCAACAAAAACTTCGGCTATACACAGGATAATCTGCAATGGTGCTATGAAGGAGTGCGCCGCTATAACTTGTCATTGCCAGCGCTTAAAGGGGAATACCAGCTGCAAAATGCAAGTGCTGCTCTGGCAGCACTGGAGGCTATGGAAGGAACATTGCCTGTTCCAATGAATGCCATACGACGTGGCCTGGCTGAGGCAACCCTGGCGGGCAGATTTCAGATAATTTCAGCAAGGCCTGCGATTATTCTGGACGTGGCGCATAATCCGGCAGCCGCTCGCAAACTACTGGCTAATCTGGAAGCTATGCCAGTAAAAGGATGTACTTATGCAATCGTGGGCATGCTGAAAGATAAGGATATGGCTGGCACGATCCGGGTGCTGAAGAACAATGTGGATCACTGGTTGATAGCAGGTCTGGATGTGGCGAGAGGCGCAACAGGGAATGAAATACTAAAGGCACTTAGAGATGCCGGGATAGAAGAACAGGAGCGCGTACGTGTATTTCAGAATGTACAGAGTGCCTATGTTTACGCGCGTGAACATGCCAGTAGTGATGATAGAATATGCGTTTTTGGATCGTTTCATACCGTCAGCTTGATATTGAAGAATCATGGCGGGACGGTTTCTTAAAGGTAGACAGGTATAAAAAATGACCAGCAGCGTCAATGAAGAAGAGATTTCCCTGAGGAAGCGTGCCAGAAAGCGCCTGATCGGTGCTATCTTGCTCGTTATTGTGTCGGTAGTATTCTTGCCCATGATTCTTGATGATGAACCTCAGCAAGAACAGCAGGAAATTGATATTCAGATACCTTCCGAAGAGCTGACTGCTGAAGCTTACCCTTGGATGACACCGGAAAATGTAACGTCCGATGATGAGGCAGAAGTTCCCCGGGAACTAGATAAACCATTACCTTTCAGCGATCCTGAGCGTTCCGAGAAAATTGAAAATAGTGGATCGGGTGATAGTGGTTTCGATGGAATACCGATTCCTGCCAGGAAGCCGGTGTTGGCAAAATCAGCCCCAGCTATTCAAGGAAAAACTTCCGTTGTTCAGGAAAAAGTACCTGTAAGTGATAATGTAAAAATACAAGACGGTTCATTTGTCATTCAGCTGGGTGCATTCTCTGATGTTTCTAAAGCCAGACAGCAACAGCAAAATCTTGTCTCAAACGGGGTAAGGGCATATACCGAAACAATCAAGGTTGGCAGTAATGAAATGACTCGTGTACGGATCGGACCTTTTCCTACGCGAGAAGCTGCTGAAGCAGAGCATGAACGGTTGAAAAAAATTGGATTGAGTGGTGTAGTGACAACCAGATGACGATTTTCGACTACATTGTTATCGGAATCATATCTTTCTCAGCTTTATTGAGTGTCACGCGCGGACTGGTACATGAAATCGTATCCCTTCTTGCCTGGATAATTGCCTTCTTTGTTGCCAGTCGTTATTCAATAAATGCCGCCCCCTTGTTATCAGACTGGATCGTGAATGAATCCATTCGCATGTTGACAGCTTTCAGTGTGATGTTTTTTGTTGTTCTTCTGGTAACAATGCTCGCATCCAGGCTGCTATCTGTTCTGGTGAGGGGAGTAGGGCTGGGCCTGATAGACAGAATGCTGGGCGCGCTGTTCGGAATCGTGCGTGGATTGGTGATCATATTGTTTCTGATAACAGCAGCCGGCTTTACTCCACTTCCACAACAACCCTTCTGGCAGCAGGCGGTATTGAGTGAACCCCTGGAAATAATGGCGGCTGACGTAATCCCCTGGTTGCCCCAGGATTTCAGGAATCTTATTGGTTTTGCCAAGTAATTTAAGTTCAGGCTTGACTATATTGAAATTTCGTATCTTGTAATTAATACAGATATGAACTGCTAGTTTTACAAGTTTTTTAATCCACTTTTTCAGCGAGCTCGCTATGTGTGGAATTCTAGGTGTAGTAGCCCGTTCCCCCGCCAATCAGTTGCTCTATGATGGCCTGTTAATGCTGCAACATCGTGGCCAGGATGCTGCAGGTATTGTTACCGCGCAAGGTAATAGTTTTCATATGCACAAAAGGTTGGGTATGGTACGGGATGTGTTCCGCACCCGGAATATGCGTGCTCTGCCAGGGTATATGGGAATCGGGCATGTTCGCTATCCCACGACAGGGTCATCAAATTCTCCTGCGGAAGCACAGCCTTTTTATGTAAATTCCCCATTTGGTATTGTGCTGGCGCATAACGGCAACCTGACCAATGCGGATGTACTTAATCAAGAGCTGTTTCTTGCAGATCGCCGCCACGTAAACACGCATTCTGATTCGGAAGTGTTGCTGAATGTGCTGGCACATGAATTGCAGGAGCGCGCGACAGGTTACCAACTTGATCTTGCTGAAATTTTCTCGGCAGTTTCCGGTGTACACGAGCGTTGTCAGGGTGCTTATGCAGTGATTGCAATGATTGCCGGTTATGGTTTGCTGGCTTTTCGCGATCCATACGGGATCAGGCCGCTGGTATTCGGATCAGTGGAAACGAATGCTGGTACTGAATACATGATTGCTTCTGAAAGTGTGGCGCTGGATACACTGGGTTTTCGTCTGATCCGGGATGTTGCACCTGGAGAAGCTGTTTTTATTGATATGGAAGGGCATTTCTACAGCCATCAGTGTGCTGCTCACGCCAGTCTGAATCCCTGTATTTTTGAATATGTTTATCTGGCCCGTCCCGATTCAATGCTGGATAGCATCTCGGTTTATGAGACTCGTCTCAATATGGGCGTAAACCTGGCAGATAAAATCAGCACCTCCATGCGGCACCTGGATATTGATGTTGTAATACCGATTCCGGAATCCAGTCGTCCAAGTGCCATGCAGCTTGCCAATCGCCTCGGGATCAGCTTCAGGGAAGGATTTGTCAAAAATCGCTATGTGGGCAGAACGTTTATTATGCCCGGGCAGCAGCAGCGCCGGAAATCGGTTCGGCAGAAATTAAATGCCATCGAAATTGAATTTCGCGGCAAGAACGTACTGCTGGTTGATGATTCTATTGTGCGTGGCACCACCAGCCGAGAGATTGTTCAGATGGCACGAGAAGCGGGAGCACTTAAAATATACTTTGCTTCGGCAGCGCCACCAGTACGTTTCCCTAACGTATACGGTATAGATATGCCGACTCGCCAGGAATTGATTGCAACAGATCGTACCGATGAGGAAATATGTCGTGAAATTGGTGCGGATTATCTGATCTATCAAAATCTGGATGCACTTAAGCAAGCGGTTGCCCAGGTCAATCCGCGCATCACGAATTTTGAAACCTCCTGTTTTGATGGGCATTACATAACAGGCAGTGTCACTCAGGAGTATCTTTACAGAATTGAATCACAGCGTAACAGTCTCGGGTTATCACAAGGGGAGCGCACTACCCAACTTGATTTAACCCTGCTCCCAATGGATTAACCATATAGAAACGATCATGACAAATGAATTAGATCTCCAAACGCTGGCTATTCATACCGGCGTCCATCGCAGTCAGTTTAACGAACATTCAGAATCACTCTATCTGACTTCAAGTTTTGTGTTTGACAGTGCAGCCCAGGCTGCTGCACGGTTCTCAGGGCAAGAACCCGGTAATATCTATTCGCGCTTTACTAACCCGACAGTAACTGCCATGCAGGAACGCCTAGCTGTGCTGGAAGGGGCGGAAGCCTGTATCGCAACTGCTACTGGTATGGCAGCAATTACGACCTGCGTCATGGGACTACTTTCAGCTGGTGATCATATCGTTGCCTCACGCAGCCTGTTTGGATCCACTGTTGGCTTGTTCAACAATATCCTCAGCCGTTTCAATATCGAAACTACCTTTGTTTCTGCAACCGATCCGAGTGAATGGCAGGCAGCAGCCAAACCAAACACCAAACTGTTTTTTATGGAAACTCCCTCCAATCCACTCACGGAAATCTCCGATATCGCTGCATTGGCAGACATTGCCAAACGGATTGGGGTGTGGCTAGCGGTTGACAACAGTTTTTGTACCCCGGTTGTGCAACAACCACTGAAGCTGGGTGCAGATCTGGTCATTCACTCAGCAACAAAATATCTGGACGGGCAGGGCAGAATCCTGGGAGGGGCAATACTGGGTAAACGTGATTTGCTGATGGATAGCGGTATATTCGGTTTCTTGCGAACAGCCGGCCCGGCGCTAAGCGCATTCAATGCCTGGATTATTCTGAAAGGACTTGAAACATTAAGTGTACGGGTAAAAGCACACTCTGATCATGCACTGGAAGTCGCGCGCTGGCTGGAAGCACATCCTAATGTAGCACGTGTGTTTTACCCGGGTCTGCCGTCTCATCCGCAGCATACACTTGCGATGCGCCAGCAGAAAACCGGTGGCAGCATTGTGTCATTCGAGGCAAAAGGCGGCAAAGAGGCTGCCTGGCGTATTGTAGATGCTGCTCAGCTCATGTCGATTACTGCCAATCTTGGCGATACCAAAAGTACACTGACTCATCCTGCCACTACAACTCATGGGCGTATCAGCCAGGAGGCGCGCGCAGCTGCCGGCGTCAGCGATGGTCTGTTACGTATTGCGGTTGGCCTGGAGTCACCGGAAGACATCAAGGCAGATCTCGCTCGAGGATTGCAGTAGACTCGTAATTTATTACAACTGGCACACACTATTCTTCTTGAAACCGGATACGACTAGCAATAAATTTTGCTACCGGTTTTCACTCACTACTACTGTGATACCTCCAAAATCTTGCCATCATGATTAATGATTATCTTGAAAGGATACTGACCGCGCATGTCTATGACGTTGCGGTTGAAACCCGGCTGGATCCGGCGCCATCATTATCTGCCCGTATTCATAACCGTGTGCTGCTCAAAAGAGAGGATATGCAGCAGGTTTTTTCCTTCAAGCTGCGTGGTGCCTATAATAAGATGGCTAGATTGCATTCTGGTGTATTGCAGCAAGGCGTGGTCGCTGCCTCAGCGGGAAATCATGCGCAAGGTGTAGCACTGGCAGCGCAAAAGCTGGGCTGCTCAGCCACGATCGTTATGCCAACCACCACGCCGCAGATCAAGATCAATGCAGTAATGGCGATGGGTGCTGCAGTACTGCTGCAGGGGGATTCCTATAATGATGCCTACGAATATGCGCTGAATCTTGCCAGGGAAAAGGGGGTTGAATTCATTCATCCTTACGATGATCCGGATGTGATCGCCGGGCAGGGTACGATTGCCATGGAAATTTTGCGTCAGCATCCCGGGAAAATCCATGCAATTTTTATCCCGATTGGTGGGGGAGGGTTGATTTCCGGCATTGCTGCGTATGTGAAAAGACTTCGCCCGGATATCCGGATCATCGGAGTTGAGCCAACAGATTCAAATGCCATGTATCGTTCTCTGCAGGCAGGTTATTGTGTTGAGCTCTCGCAAGTGGGTTTATTTGCGGATGGTGTGGCTGTTCGTCAGGTGGGAAAGGAAACTTTCCGGCTGTGTCGCGAGCTGGTGGATGACATCCTGCTAGTAGATTCGGACGCCATTTGTGCTGCAATCAAGGATATATTTGAGGACACGCGTTCCATTGTAGAACCTTCCGGTGCGCTTTCGGTTGCCGGGCTAAAGGTGTATACGAAACAAAATAACTTGCTGCACGAAACCCTGATTGCAATCGCATCAGGAGCAAACATGAATTTTGACCGACTGCGCCACGTTTCTGAACGGGCTGAACTGGGTGAACAGCGTGAAGCAATCCTTGCAGTGACGATTCCTGAAAAGCCTGGCAGCTTTAAACAGTTTTGTAATCTGGTGGGCGCCCGCAACATCACGGAATTTAACTATCGCTATGCGGATCCTCAAAAGGCACATGTCTTTGTGGGTATATCAGTCCGTAATCGCGAAGAAGCATTGAATCTGATCCAGATCCTGCATGCAAATAATTTGCGTGCAGAAGATATGACTGACAACGAGATGGCGAAGCTGCATATCCGCCACATGGTGGGTGGGCATTCCAGGGAAGTCAGTCATGAAGTTCTGTATCGATTTGAATTTCCAGATCGTCCGGGAGCGCTCATGAATTTTCTGAACAAAATGAGTGATCGCTGGAATATCAGTTTGTTTCATTATCGTAATCATGGCGCTGATTTCGGCCGTGTCCTGATCGGAATACAAGTTCTCCCACAGGACAAAGATGAATTTATGCACTTCCTGGATGATCTGGGTTATGAATTTGATGATGAAAGCAATAATCCTGCCTATCAGTTTTTCCTTGCCTGATTTTCTGCCTGCATCTCCTCCTCGTTTACGAGCTTCCTGTTCATGGCAATAGTATCTTTAAATGTGATTGGACTAATACCGCCCCGTATCGGGTGTTGGTGCTTGTCCGCAATCATTGAAGCACCTCACAACTTTAATCGCTAAAAAATTCTGGTTCAAAACGCTGATAAAGAAGGTTTTTACAAATTTCTTCTGATTTTTGTACCTGGAAGACAGGACTATCCTATTACACTGGAATTATGTCATCATAATATCGGCTTTTCAGAATGTGCTGAAATACCAATAAGGGCGATTTTGACAGAAGTTTTACCAGAGTAAGGTCTATTACCGGCATATGACAGGTTGTAACAACCCCAACGATATGACTGTACTGCTTCCTATAACCAGATATCTGCAGATATTTCGCCGATCGTGGCTCCCAGGAGCTCTATCCGTTCTGTTTCTGTTGATTGCTTTGATTATGCTGCGTGTTGATACTCAGCAAGCGCGCAACCATACCGCTTCACTTGAAGTTATCGGGCGTATTCATACCAGCATCCAGCATCTGGTCATTATTTCCCGGGAAGCGTTGCGTGGAAATGAGCAGGCATTTGTTCAACTGCGCAATAACCTCGATCAGCTGAATCATTATTCAACCCTGTTGCAATACGGGGGAGAGTATCAGCGAGAAACTATTCCCGCCGTAGCAGAACTGCTTTCTGTAGACTTATTTAAATCCTTTCAGAACACATTGCGTACAAAGGAAAATCAGGCTCGCCAAATTCTGGAAAGTCGGGAAGTACTAATTAATCTGGCAGAAATTTTAAAACGGGTTGATCTGGTCAATAACAGCTTGCAAAAGAAGCTGCAGGATTTTTCAGCCGAGCTGGCGCAGTCAGGGCATGCATCCAGCCAGGCAGTCGCGGTCGAAACTGTAAAAATTCTTGTTCAGTTTATTACCAGTAGTGTCAGCTCTGTGATACAGGGCGGATTTCAGGTATCTGGCACAACAGATCAATTACCGGGAGATTCCGAACAGATCACCGGGATGATCCAGACTTTAATAAAAGGCCGGGACTGGTTGTATTCAACCGTTCTGGGCAATCAACTTCCCTCCGAAACGTTGTCTGAGATTCGTATCCAGTTTAATGCACTGGAAGATTTGTTGCGTGTTGCCCAGAAATTGACACCGGAAGCGACCGGAGCCTGGCATGCAATGCATGAGACATTTTCAGCCAGTGATAGATTATCGACACTGGTAGGTCAGATTGAACAGGCAATCATCGAGCACAATAGTAGCGAAGGTACATCCATTACGGTGCTGTTTTATCTGGCTGTAATATTAACCATTTTAAGTGGTCTGGTATTCATCCAGATGTTTTCTACCAGTTTGCGCAAGCGAATCCATCAGGGTGAACAAGATGTTGAAACCACGCAGAGGGCGATACTGCACCTGCTCGATGAAATGGAGATACCGGCAGGAGGGGATCTGACTGCTCGCATGTCCGTCACCGAAAATATTACCGGCACAATTGCCGATTCAATCAACTTGACGATTGAGGCGTTGCAGGAGCTGGTTAAAAAGGTAAATCACGCCAGCTCTCAGGTGATTGATGCCTCTCATCAGGCAGAACAAATTTCATCAGATTTACTGGCCGCGACACAGGAACAGGCACATAAAATTGAAGATGCAACGGTTGCTGTCCTGGGAGTTGCTGAATCACTGGAAGCAGTATCCGATTCAGCGGAAGAATGTGACAATGTTGCCAAACAAACCCTGCATGCGGCAGAAAATGGTGCCAATGCCGTACAGGACGCCATGGCCGGCATGAATGAAATCCGGGTCTACATCCAGGAAACTTCCAAACGTATTAAGCGTTTAGGAGAGAGTTCACAAGAAATTGGTGAAATTGTTACTCTGATTTCGGATATCACCGAGCAAACCAACATCCTGGCATTGAATGCTTCCATTCAGGCAACAACGGCAGGTGAAGCTGGCAAGGGATTTTCTGTTATCGCTCAGGAAATACAGCGTCTGGCCGAGCATTCCGCCGAAGCGACTCGACAGATCAGTACGCTCATCCGCAACATCCGGGGAGATGCGCAAGACACTATCATTGCAATGGAGCGCAGTACAGCAAGTGTGGTTGAGGGTACAAGGCGTGCCAATACTACAGGAAGCGCCCTGGAAGAAATCGAAACAATCTCTAAACGCCTGGCGCAACTGGTCATCAGAATTACCGAAGCTACGCGCAAACAAACCCGTGTTTCCAACAAGGTGGTCAAAAATATGGAAGATATCTTATCCATCACCCAGCAAACCACCCGAGGCACTCAACAGAATGCTGACTCTATCAGGCAGATCGCAGAGCACGTTACAGACTTGAAGTCATCAGTTGCCAATTTCAAGGTATGACAGCTCTGTGCAAAGCTGCCATCTGCAGCAAACCAAAGCCATCCACTATCAATTTTGGGATTAATAGGGCCGCATCATGAATACTGATACTAGGATAAATATCTCATCTGTTATGGGGATCAGAGAAGCCATTGAGCAGATTTTTACCTTGATCCACCGCCACTTTGATTCTTATGCCACGGATACGGATGACACCAGGCAGATTGAAGAATGCCGGTATTACATGCATCAACTGAATGGCATGCTTGAGATGCTGGAGCTGAGTGGGGTGGCGTTTGTCGGGATCAGTGTGGAAGAGCTGCTAGCAGCTTTACAGGAACGGAGGATTGAACCGGACGCGCAGACTTTGGTTGTTGTCCGGCAGGCTATCCGCTCCATTTACCGTTACCTGGATGCGCTGATAGATGGTGAGGTGGACAATCCGGTCAAGCTTTTTCCGGTCTACCGCAAGATCATGCAAGTGCAGGGGCTGGAAGAAATCTCTGAAAGTGATTTGTTTTTCCCGGACATACGTGAATCGTTACCCCTACAACCTGTAGAGCTGGATCTGGATGATACTTCCCGGCAAGAGACAGCCAAACAGGCGCGTGCGCAATTCCAGTCGGGATTGCTAAGCTGGCTGAAAAATGCTGATGACAAGCAGAGTCTGCAGAAAATGATTGAAGCGGTACGATCAATCGAGAAACTGCCGGCTGCTATTGAACAGCGGAAATTTTGGTGGATCTCTTCCGGATTCCTGGATAGCCTGCTTCATCAGGAGCAGGTCGTTGACAAGTCGGTGCGCAGATTGTGCGGGAAGATCGAGCAGGAAATCCGGCATCTGAACAAGGAATCACACGTTGTCGCTGCCCGGTTGACAAGAGAGTTGCTTTACCGGATCGCACGCAGCCAGCCAGTGAGTGAACGCCTCCAGGAAATCAGTCGTGTCTATGACTGGCAGATTCCCTTGTCCACGATTGATAATCAGGAGCATCTTGACGAATCCATCATGGATGAAGAGGCAACTGCTTCGGATCTGCAGAGCATGCATGTTCTGCTGGAAGACATCAATGATCAGTGGCGCAAGTTCAATGCAGAAGATCAGGAAAATATTTCATCCTTGCTGGCGTTAACTGAACAGTTAAAAGTCCTGATTTCCAGGGTAAGTTGTCCTCCGCTGGAGAAACTGGCAGGCGTCATTCATGGTGTCTTGTCCTATTTGCGAATCCGCCCACAGAGCATGAATGAGGGAATTGCACTGGATATTGCCTCATCCCTGCTACTGACAGAAAATGCCATCGATAATTTTCATCGTTTGTCGCCGGAATTTCCGTCACAGGTCGATGCACTTGCCACCCGTATACGTGCAGTTACGACCGGCAAGGGAGAGGATATCGATTTACCTGATTTGCCCAATCCGGATCAGGCAGGCCATCTCACCCAGGAGAAAAAATTGTTCAAACAGGTGGCGCAGGAAGTGCTCGCCAACCTGGCGCAAGTTGAAGATATCCTGGATCGTTTCTTTTTTGAACCGGAAATACGCAACGATCTGCCGCTTTTGCCTGAATTGTTCAACCAAATCAGCGGTGTATTGAATGTGCTTGAACTTGATCAAGCCAGTACAGTGCTGGATTCATGTCGGGCTCTCACGGAAAAACTGACAGCATCTGATCACCTGATAGATCAAGCTGAGCAGATGTTGTTGGCCGATGCGCTGAGCAGTCTTGGTTTTTACATTGAAGCACTCAGGAATTCCCAGTCGGATGCTAAGGAAATTCTTGCAACGATAATGCAACGGCTTGGCCAGAAGCCTGCCGGGCCGGGTTTATCAACAGATATTCGGGAAATCCCTATTGATTTCGCTGCGGCTGCTGATCGTTTATTTGAAAGTAATCCGGAGCAGCTAATTGATCCCGAGTTATTGGCAGTCTTTCTTGATGAATCCAGTGATGTGCTGGTAAGCATTGCTGATCATTTAGAGTCGTGTTATGCCAATTACGCGAATCAGGACGCCCTGACAACTATCCGACGCGATTTCCATACGCTCAAAGGTAGTGGTCGCATGGTAAAGCTGGAAGCGCTGAGTGAAGTGGCATGGCGTATTGAGCAGCTCATGAACCGCTGGCTGAGTGAGCAGAAACCGGCAACCAGCATACTTCTGGATTTGCTGGCAGAAAGTCACAGGCAGTTTAGCAACTGGTGCGCCAGCCTGAGAAAGGATGGCGCGGTAGAGATCAAGGCCGAACACCTGCTTGATCAGATCAGAGCGCTGATGTATGGCACGGACGAGCAGCCGGATATTGCGACTACATCACTTGCACCCGAGGTGTTCGAGCAGGCTCCGGAGATTGAACCACTACCAACAATCACCGATGCACTATCTGACATAAAAACCGGAGCAGAAACGGCAATAAGAATTGGCGATAGCGAGGTGCCGGCAGATCTCTTCAGAATTTTCATCAATGAAGCCAGTACTCATGTTGCTACTCTCAAACAGGCATTTAAACAGGCATTTGATCTGCCCGGGGATGATGCCATTTTATCGGTTACACATGAATCCATGCTGGCAGCTCATACGCTTGCCAGTACATCACGTGCACTGGAATTGGGTTTCATCGCACAGATCGGACAAGCGCTGGAGCGCTGGTTTAACCGGCTGCTGACGACTTCAAACATGCCCGGACAGCAAGCGTTATCCTACATGGCAACTGCGGTCAACTTGCTGGATGATATGTTGACCACAATTCGGGAACATCAATTTCCTTCGGCAGAAACTGTGCAGGCCAGCGCAGAAATCACACATGAATTGATGCGCCTTCTGGAAGAAGCTCCTGTTGTACAAGCAACAGAAACAGAGCAGATGGTGGAAATGGTGGAAATGGAGGAGATGGCGCCACTCGAATCGGCAGTGGACAAAGCATTGGAGGAAGATTCATCTGCTTCAATGTCGGAGACTGAGATTTCGTTGCCGGTTTCATCACTTCAGCAGGTGAAAGATGCGTTTGCCGACCTGGATCAGGAATTGCTGGAAGTATTTCTTGAAGAAGCACAAGAACTGCAATCCGAGATTGGCACAAATCTGCGGATATGGCGTAAACAACCTAATCAGATGAATGCACGCAAGGCAGTATTGCGCGCCTTGCATACCTTGAAGGGCAGTGCCCGGATTGCTGATGCGCAGCAAGTGAGTGATCTGGCGCATCAGATGGAAAGTGATATTGAATCTCTATATGATCAGACGGCCTCCGCAGCATTGCTTGATCAGCTGGAAACACAGTTCGATACCATTTCGGATAAGGTTGAGCAGTTGCGATTCTCTTTACAACCTGAATCGCAGCCTGCCCCGGTAACTGAAGAAGCCGAGGCACATCCGGAATTGCTTCCTCCCGCAGTGGAAACTGTTTCTGCCCTTCCTATATCCACAGCGGATACTGATCAACCTTTCCGCAAAACTACACTGCGTGTCGATGCAGAATTGATAGATCGCCTGATTAATGAATCAGGCGAGTCGAGTATCATTCGTTCCCGGGTTGAGGCGCAGCTATATGATCTGGAACAGTATTTGCAGGATCTGGGTGAAAGTGTTGATCGCATGCGTGGCCAGTTGCGTGAAGTTGAATTGCTGGCTGAAACCCAAATGCCAGCCAGCTCGCTACCTTCCATAACTGGTCAGACAGATTTTGATCCGTTGGAACTGGATCGCTTTACTCGCTTTCAGGAGTTGACCCGGCTGATGGCGGAAAGCATGGATGATGTAGTCACCATTCATAAAAGTTTGCGTGAAATACAACGTGCCGCCACGATGACGGTGGATCAGCAGGCACATCTGAATCGACAGTTACAGCAGGATCTGCTGCGTATTCGTACCATTCCTTTCAGCCATTATTCCGAGCGCCTTTATCGCGCCGTCAGGCAGGTGACCAAAGATACCGGCAAGCAGGCTAACCTGATTATTCAGGGAGATAGCATTGAGTTTGATCGGGGTGTGCTGGATAAAATCAGCTCTTCCCTGGAGCATCTGCTACGCAATGCGCTGGTACATGGCATAGAAACTCCGGAAGAACGTCTGAGCATCGGCAAGGCGGAAGCGGGCCAGATCACACTCGATCTGCACCGGGATGGCAACGAAATTGTCATGGTGCTGCAAGATGACGGGATTGGGTTGGATGCAGAACGCATTCGTGAAAAAGCGCGGCAGCTTGGGTTGGGCAGCCCGGAAAATGAGCAGGACGATGAGCAGTGGTATCCGCTGATTTTTACGCATGGCTTTTCCACATTGGATGGCGTGACGGATATCGCCGGGCGCGGGGTAGGACTGGATATTGTCAGGAACGAGTTGGGCGAACTGGGCGGGAACATCGCAGTCACATCCGAGAAAAACCGGGGAACCACATTCACCCTGCGTTTTCCAGTGACATTGGCCTTAACACAAGCGTTAATGGTCAAGGCAGGAGATAGCACTTATGCCATCCCGATAGCGATTGTGGCACATGTATTGGAAATGAATGCAGAAACACTCGGGACGGCTTATCAGGAGCATCACCTGATATGGAACGGCAATCGCTTTCCACTGGGCTATCTGCCGCACCTGCTGGGGGTGTCGCATACCTTTCCTGAAATCAGACGTAGTAACCGTATTGTGTTATTGCAAACGGAACATGAGCAGCTGGCCATTCATGCCGATGCACTGATCGGGCAATGTGAAGTGGTCATCAAGAATATCGGCCCGCAACTGTCTAATGCACCCGGCATTGAAGGGGCAACGATCACAGGAGATGGCAGCATCGTATTGATCATTAATCCGATCAAGTTGCTGCAGCGCGAGCAGGTACGGGAGCTGCTATCTGCAGGACCAATGACGCCAGTTGATGCTGCAGATATTCATCCTTCTGCCACCGCACCGGTTGTCATGATTGTGGATGATTCGCTGACGGTACGTAAAGTCACCAGCCGACTACTGGAACGGCAGGGCTATGAAATCCTGATTGCCAAAGATGGCGTGGGGGCACTTCAGCTGCTGCGCGAAACCATACCAGCCATCATGCTGGTTGATATCGAAATGCCGCACATGGATGGCTTTGAACTGATCCGCGCTGTCCGTAACAACCCGGAGTTACAAAATATCCCGATCATCATCATCTCCTCCCGCACAGCAGAGAAACACCGGAAAGTAGCAGAGGAACTTGGCGTAAATGAGTTTATGGGTAAACCCTACCAGGAAGATGAGTTGTTGCAGCATATTGAACGCCTGATTAAAGAAGGATGTTAACCAGTAACCACTGCTCATCCGGTTCAGGCATCAACTTAGCGCAACTTCAAACCCTTGAACTTAAATAGCTATGATTTCATTAGAAGAACTTGGTCTTGCTTACCGCAAAGCTAAAGTTGATCTATATTACTCATCTCATACCTCACTAGACGCGATAGCAGATTACGAGGAAAATCTGCACGCCAACCTGCAAGCGCTGCTGGAAAAAATTCAAGGTGAGGATGAATCTTGGATCAGCGTCCCCGACTTCCTTGGCTCTTGGATACCCGTACCCAAATCTATCGACATGGCGAGCTGGCGGCAACTCCGCAAAGGCCAGGGCAGCGGTTTGATTTTTGCCTCGCCAGCATGTGAGTGGAAACATGCCTGCAAGGTGCTGGTCGATAAGAAGATCGAACAGCTGATGGATGCCAACGGTAATATCACCAGCCTGCGCAAGCGTAATGGTCAGAGCATCACACTGGCGTATGACAATCTCAACCGGCTGCTCAGTCGCAGCTATCCGACCACTGCGGACAATATCACCTACACCTACGACTTACTGGGCCGCACGACGGCTGCCAACAAAACCGGCTATACCATCATCGGCTATGTCTATGACAATGCCGGACGGCTGACCAGCACTGCTCACCTACCAGTATGATCCGGCAGGCAACCGCACCCAGCTTACCTGGCCGGAGAGCACGTTCTATGTCACTGCCACACGTTCGATGCATTGAATCGCCCAACGGCGATCAAGGAAACCGGCACGGTCAACCTGGCCACTTAGCTGGTCAGTGCCAATAAAACCGGCTCGACCAACAGCCTGGCGTACGATGGCGCAGGGCGGCTGCGGCAAACTACCCTGGCTGGCACTATCACCCGCCTGACTTATGATGGCGTGGATCTGGTAGCTGAATACAACAGTTGGGGCATGCTCCTGCGTCGCTATGTGCATGGCCCCGGCATTGATGAACCGCTGGTGTGGTATGAAGGAACGACTACTACTGCCAAGACCTGGCTGTACCAGGATCAGCTGGGCAGTGTTATCGGTACTGCCAACAGTGCCGGCACCAGTACCGCTATCCACAGCTATGGCCCATTTGGTGAACCCAATGTCACGACCGGTATCCGCTTCCGCTATACCGGGCAGCAGTTCCTCGGTTCACTCAACCTGTACTACTATAAGGCTCGCTTCTACTCGCCTGCTTTAGGCAGATTCCTGCAGACCGATCCGATCGGTACCACAGATGATCTGAATCTGTATGCATACGTTGGTAATAATCCGATCAACTTCAATGATCCAAGTGGGTTGATTGCTGCAGAAGCTCAAATGCTGATGGGTAAACTGGGCTCCTGGGGAAAAGACAATGCCGGTACACTCGCAGAGATCGGGATAGGGTTGACACCTGCAGGAGTCTATGCTGACATCTACACTGCAGCAACAGGCAGATCTCCGATAACCGGTGATTCCCTCTCTGATTGGGAATGAGCTGCAATACTGATCCAGGGCATCTCCGAAATCAGAAATGCGGGAAGAATTGGAGGTGCTGTACTCAAAGATGGTGCCCAATTATCAACTAGCAAAGCACTTGATATGGCCATTGAGCATCTTGGCCCAAACTACAAAGAGATCGTACCTGGAGTGTTCAAATCATCTGGGACTGAACACTTAGAGATATACCCGGGCAAGTAGTAATCCGGCCAACAGCACTGCGACCAGTGTCAGTATCAGGCTTTGACGTTTTTGCTGCGCGACCAGTTCGGCCAGTCTGTCTTCCAGATTTCGGGCACGTTGCTGATCAAGGTTGTAGTGCATCAGGCGGGGAAACTGCGGTAGCATCACCGCCCAGTTGGTTGCTTCCTTCTGCAGGTGAGTAATAAGTCCGCGCAGCCCGATTTGCTCGGCCATCCAGTTTTCCAGGAATGGCTTGGCAGTTTTCCAGAGATCAAGATCCGGATCCAGATCACGTCCCAGACCTTCAATATTAAGCAGTGTTTTCTGAAGCAGAACCAGTTGTGGCTGAATTTCCACGTTGAACTGACGGGAAGCCTGAAATAGGCGCAGCAGGACACGTCCAAAGTAGATTTCCTTCAAAGGTCGATCAAAAATCGGTTCACACACGGCCCGGATAGCGGCTTCGAAATCATCTACGCGCGTATTTCTCGGCGCCCAGCCGGCCTCAATGTGCGTCTCTGCCACGCGGCGATAGTCCCGGCGAAAGAAAGCCAGGAAGTTTTGCGCCAGATAATTTTTATCCTGTTCACTCAGCGTACCCATAATGCCAAAATCCACGGCGATATAGCGGCCATCGCTCCCGACAAAGATATTACCGGGATGCATATCAGCATGGAAATAACCATCCCTGAACACCTGGGTAAAAAAGATCTCCACTCCCATGCGGGCAAGTTGTGGAACATCGATTCCCTGTGTACGTAATATCTCTACACGGCTGATGGGAGTACCAATCATCCGCTCCATCACCATGACTTCTGGATGGCAGTAATCCCAATACACTTCTGGCACCTGTAGCAAGGGGGAATTGAGGAAATTACGCCGTAACTGGCTACAGTTAGCGGCTTCCCGAATAAGGTCAAGTTCATCGTCCAGATGTCGGGCAAACTCCGCCACTACCTCGCGCAATTTTAGTCGCTTGCCATCCGGCCAGATGGATTCAAGCAGCCATGCACCGGTTTCCATCAACGCCACATCATGTGCAATGACGGGGGCGATGGTTGGTCGCAAGATCTTGACAGCCGCTTGTGTGCCATCCTGCAGTACGGCAAAGTGCACCTGGGCAACTGATGCGCTGGCAACTGGCTTGATATCAAATTCGAGAAAGACCTCATTTACCGGCTTTCTATAGACGGTTTCCAGTATTTTTACCGCCTGTTCTGAAGGAAAAGGCGGCACCCGATCCTGGAGAAAAGCCAGTTCATCGGCAAAATCCTGGGCAAGCAAATCCCTGCGGGTGGATAGCATCTGCCCAAACTTGATGGAAATGGGCCCCAGTGCTTCCAGTGCCAGGCGCAATCTGACCGCGCGTGGCTGTTTGAGTTGAGTGCGAAACGGCAATAGCTGTGAAAATACCTTGAGTGCGCGCAGGTGAATCTGCTCGAGTAGGATTTCATCTAGCCCGAAGCGATAAGCAATCAGGATAATTTTAAATAGACGGAAAAAGCGCATGAAGTGATTGGTGGTTCAATAAAGTTACCAGCAAGCAGGGCCGGTGGTATCTGCACGGATTGCAGAGGCGAGTTGTGAGCGGCTTCCGATCATTGGTCGGTCCGGGACGAATTTTCTACAGCCTGTAAGAGCGGTGAAATCAGCGTATCAATTCGTTCTTCAAGTTGCGCAACCCGTTGTTGCAGTAATGCAACCTCGGAGCCGGTCTGGCAAAATCGTGAGTGGCTTGCCGTTATCGGCCGTTCCTCAGTAATGAATTCTCCCAGCGCCCGCGATAGATTACGAATGCTTCCCAGCTGCCAGCGTACCAGTTCCTGTCCGGTCAAAGTCACGCGGCGGGCAAACACATCTCCAATGGCAGAGCTCAGATTTTCCTCAATTTCAGCCTGAAAAATCTTGCCCATGTACAGCAAAATATTTGCCAGCGCCGGATCGCCACAGACAGTAATCTTACGGAACGCATCAATATCACCGGAAGCAAGGCGGGGCGTAAGTTCGACTGGTACGTTGAGGATCACTTTGGCGTGCTCATCTTCGGTTGCCATCCTGAAATGACCATCCTGTGTAATCGTAACATACAGACAAATCAGGGATCCGATACGGAAACATACAGTTTCATTTACATGAGATTGTAATTGCTGCCGTACCTGGTTCGATTTATCAGCCAGGCGATTCAGGCAGATAATCAGGGGGGTGGTCAGTATCGAAGATTGTGTGATCATTACCGGGAACAGGTTGTCAACATGCTAACTGCCCGCGCAAGGTGGGCTCGCATGTCACCGCATGCTCAGGAACGCATCCGGCGATTCGTCAATTACCCAGATTATAGCGTGATTCCGTAGGTGAGCAGTCGGTTGCATGATTATTACCCAACCGGTTGACGATGACCTCGGACAGGGAGAGCTGATCTTGCAGGGCAAGTTCGGAAAGAATCTCCCATGCATGATGCGTCACACTGATGGTTTTATGCGGCTCTGTATATCTCTGTCTTTTTTCTTTGTGATCTTTGTGCATGCTGATCACTTTCCTAATTTCCATCCACTGGGCTTCATTCAACCATTTCTGACACCACGTATTGAAATGGATCGGATCAGCCCTGGCTGCAAGGTATTCCTGTTTTGCTGCGCTGTGCTGAGGTTTTGTTGTGCCAAACCACTCAGAATCTTTACTTAACTGACTGTCAATAAAAGTAGTGGCTACTTTTCTGTCTTGTTGTCGGATTATGTAGGGGTAATCTGTCATTTTTACTTTTGATTATCTTGTTGCGTGAATTTCAGAAATATAAGCAATGCTTTACAGATGAGGATATTACAAGGGAATAAAGCCTGATTCAATGCTGTTGTTGTATGCAATTGCTGCTTATCAATCTGCAGAACAGGTGGAAATGAAAGCAGTTTATACGTTTGTTCGAAACTACTGGCTTGTTTTGCTGCGGTAAGCTGTTGCAAATTTCAGACAGGAGTCCTCATGAGTACTGATCTCGAACAGTTTTATCAGATATTTTTTGAAGAAGCGGGTGAGTTGCTGGCAGAGATGGAAACACGTCTACTTAAACTGGATATTTTGTCGCCCAATCCGGAAGATTTGAACGCGATATTTCGTGTGGCGCATTCCATCAAGGGCGGAGCGGGAACATTCGGGTTTACCGATATGACAGGACTTACGCATGTGCTTGAATCGCTACTCGACAAATTGCGTAAGGATGAACTCAAGTTACGCGCTGAAATGGTGGATACCTTTCTGCGTGCTGGGGATGTATTAAAAAATCAACTGGATGGGCACCGGGGCACTGGTTCCGCCGATCCGGCAGAAGTGGATGCCGTCAACCGCAAACTGAAAGAGTTGGTAGCAGATACGGTTAGCAATAGCGCAACGTCCGCACCCGAATCGGTAGAGGAATCAGCCCCCCATACAGTGAACACTGCTGAACAGGCCCCAGTGTCTGCTGAATCAGCATCCGTTGCAGGAAATGTCACCACTTACCGGATTGAATTTGGTTGTGCTGATCTTGGCAAGTCAGTAATGGAGAAGCTGTTAATTGATCTGGCGCGGCAGGGGCAGCTGAAAAACCTGAGTGATCCGGATAACGAAGCAATATGCATATTGCAGCTTGCCACGACTGACAGTGAGGAAGATGTCTGGGAGGCACTGGCGTTTCTGGTTGATCCCGCCAATTTATCTATCAAAATAGATAAAAGCGCATTACCTGCTGCAGATGTTCCCGGAGCAACACTGGAATGCCGACAGGAGCAGCAGACGGTTGAGACTGTATCAGAACAACAAGATATGCAGCTTAGTGAAGCTGTATCCTCTCCAACTGCTGCTAATTCAGCCACTCAGAAAACCCAACTGCCTGCCAAAAAAGCAGTAGCCCCACCGCAACATAAGCCATCCGCTGATCACGCTGGATCCGTTAGCGGTGAATCTTCTTCCATCCGCGTTGGTGTTGAGAAAGTGGATCAAATGATCAATCTGGTGGGAGAGTTGGTTATCACCCAGGCCATGCTGGCGCAAACTGCGAGCCAGATCGATCCGGTTATTTTTGAAAAACTGCTCAATGGCCTGAATCAGCTCGAACGAAATACTCGTGATCTGCAGGAAGCCGTCATGTCGATTCGTATGATGCCCATCAGTTTTGTATTCAGTCGTTTTCCCCGGGTGGTAAGAGATGTAGCCTCCAAGCTTGGCAAGCAGGTCGATCTCAAAACCCTGGGTGAAGGTACCGAGCTGGATAAAGGATTGATTGAAAAAATCACTGATCCGTTGACCCATCTGATCCGTAACAGCCTGGATCACGGTATCGAAACACCAGAAAAAAGAAAAGCGCTGGGTAAACCTGCTCACGGCACGATCACACTGCGTGCATCGCACCAGGGCGGCAGTGTTGTTATAGAGGTGATAGATGACGGCGCAGGGCTTAACCGGGAAAAAATTCTGGATAAGGCTCGCAGCCGGGGGTTGGCGATCAGCGAGAACATGACCGATCAGGATGTCTGGATGCTGATTTTTGAAGCTGGTTTTTCCACGGCAGAAGTTGTGACAGATGTTTCCGGTCGGGGTGTGGGTATGGATGTCGTCAAACGCAATATTGAGGGTCTTGGTGGCCGGGTTGAAATTGACTCAATAACCGGGCAAAGAACGAAGATTTCAATTCGTTTGCCGCTGACGCTCGCTATCCTGGACGGATTATCGGTATCGGTAGGGGATCAGCTGTTTATTATCCCGCTGACCTATATCACCGAATCACTCAAACCGGCTGCAGAAGATATCCGCACCATACGAGGCCAGGGTCGGGTGGTGGAGGTGCGCGGCGAGTACCTGCCGGTGATTGCTCTGCATGAAATTTTCGGCCTGGAACCGGAAGTGCATGAGATCCATGAAGGCATTCTGGTCATCCTTGATGCTGAAGGAAACAAGGCCGCCATGTTTGTCGATACGCTGGTTGGGCAACACCAGGTGGTGATCAAAAGTCTGGAAAGCAATTATCGTCGCGTACAGGGCGTTTCAGGCGCAACCATCATGG
Organism: Nitrosomonas sp. TNE100; assembly: GCF_055387135.1. NCBI lineage: Bacteria > Pseudomonadati > Pseudomonadota > Betaproteobacteria > Nitrosomonadales > Nitrosomonadaceae > Nitrosomonas > Nitrosomonas sp. TNE100. The sequence continues at coordinate 1,106,759 of NZ_AP040997.1, forward strand.
GTGATGGTAGTGTTGCTCTGATACTGGATGCTGTGGGGCTGGTCAATGTCACGAAGCAGAGAATGATCCATGCAGCGTAATAAATTGATCAAACCTCTGTGGGAGAAGCCGTTAGAGCCGATACCTATTGCACATTACTGAGGAGCAAACCATGTTGTTGACACAAGCCACGGCTACTACCACTGCTGCAGGCGAATCACCTGACTCGATCCGGGATCTTTCATGCAGTGAATTTCTGATATTCCGGCTGGGAAAAGAGGAATACGGTATCGAGATTCTGAAAGTCCAGGAAATTCGCGGGTATGACGCCATTACCCGTATCGCCAACGCACCCGAATTTATCAAGGGCGTTATCAATCTGCGCGGCGTGATCGTGCCGATCGTTGATATGCGCATCAAATTCAATCTGGGCGCAGCCCATTATGACCAGTTCACTGTGGTGATTATCCTGAATTTGTCCGGGCGAATTATCGGCATCGTGGTGGATGGCGTATCCGATGTGATCAACCTGGATACAGAGAATTTGCGCCCTACCCCAGAATTCGGCGGAGTAATCGATACCGAATACATCATCGGACTTGGCACTATGGAAGAGCGCATGTTGATTCTGGTGGATATCGAAAAATTAATGAGCAGTTCGGAAATGGGTCTGCTGGAACCGGCAGGCAAATAGCTTTGTGAATAGTCGCGTGTATTAGTGGCTATGGCGATGAGCACAGTATTTTAAAAGTTAAGTTACTTTATTTATCGGGAGCAAAAATGTTGCAGAACATGACGATTAAATCACGGCTGATTTTTGTGATTGGCCTGCTGTCTCTGTTGCTGATCAGTGTGGGGGCAGTCGGGCTGTATGGCTTAAATCAATCCAAAGCACAGCTGGAAACGATTTATCAGGACCGGGTGGTGGTGCTTGGTCATTTTTCAGAAATCCTGGACAAACTGCAACAAGTACGTATGCATGCGTTACTGGCTGGCAACTCGCGTGATACTGCTGTTGCCAGGCAACGAGCAGGACAGGTGATTGAAGAAGATTCCGGCATCAGTGATCTCTGGCAAAAATTCAGCCAGACCTATCTGATTCCGGAAGAACAATCGCTGGCCAATCGCTTCACCGAGCAATGGAGGGCTTATCAGGCTGCACGCAATCAGACGCTTAATCATGCTGTTAATGGTAATTTTGATGCGGCAATGGAGAATACCCTTCAGGACGCCGGCCCCAAATATGAATCAGTGCACGACACACTGATGCAGTTAATCGAGCTGCAGGAAAATGTCACCGCGCAGGAGTATGAACAGCTGCAGGCGAATTCTTCCAAAATGATTATGACCATGTTCCTGCTGGCGACACTGGGAATCCTGTTAGCCGGCGTAATCGGTTTTGTGCTGATTCGTACTATCAGCCGTTCTATCGATCAGGCCGTGCAAGTAGCAGATGGTATTGCCAACGGTCATCTGGATCAGCATATCGAAGTGACCGGCCATGATGAAATTTCCGTGTTGCTGAAATCGATGCGCAAGATGGTGGGAGTACTGAATAGCTTTGTAGCTGCTCAGCAAAAAATGCAACAACAGCATGAAGCCGGTGCAATTAGCTACCGGATTCCTGCCGGTAAATTTCCGGGTAGCTACGGTGAAATTGCCAGTGCAGTCAATGATCTGGTGGCGGGACATATTGCCGTCAAGATGCGAGTGGTGGAAGTTGTTTCACGTTACGCGCAGGGTGATCTGTCAGTAGATATGGATCGATTACCTGGTGAAAAGGCAAAAGTGACTGAGGCGGTAGACAAGGTTAAAGCCAGCCTGCAAGCGGTTAATATCGAAATCAGGAATCTGGTGGAAGGTGCAGTGGCAGGTGATTTCTCCCGTCGTGGCCATGCAGATAAATATCAATATGAGTTCCAGAGCATGGTGAACAATCTGAACCGGTTGATGCAGACTTGTGAAACCAGCCTGGAGGACGTTATTCGGATTATGGATGCCCTGGCAGATGGCGATCTGACCCAGAAAATTACCCGTGAGTACCAGGGTATGTTCGCTCGCATGAAGGATGATTCGAATGTCACCGTGGGACAGTTGGCAAGCATTGTCAGGCAGATCAAGGAAGCCGCCGGACTGATCACCACCGCTTCGAAAGAGATTGCTGACGGTAACACGGATCTTTCGCAGCGTACTGAAGAGCAGGCCGCCAATCTGGAAGAAACTGCCGCCAGCATGGAAGAGTTGACCTCAACCGTCAGGCAGAATGCGGACAATGCTCGCCAGGCTAACCAGCTCGCTGCTTCTGCATCGGATGTGGCAATGAAGGGAGGCAAAGTTGTTGGTGAAGTGGTGCAGACCATGAGTGCGATTAACGATAGTTCCAAGAAGATTGTCGACATTATTAGCGTGATCGACGGCATTGCTTTTCAGACTAATATTCTGGCGCTGAATGCAGCGGTGGAAGCCGCCCGTGCCGGCGAACAGGGACGCGGATTTGCGGTAGTCGCGACCGAAGTGCGCACACTGGCACAGCGCTCAGCAGCGGCTGCCAGGGAAATCAAGGATCTGATCAGTAATTCGGTGCACAAGGTTGAGGATGGTACCCAACTGGTGGATCAGGCTGGTAAAACAATGGAAGAAGTGGTGCTGTCAGTTAAGCGTGTAACTGACATCATGGGTGAAATTTCGGCCGCTTCCCAGGAACAGAGCCAGGGGATCGAACAAGTGAATCAGGCGATTACACAGATGGATGAAATCACCCAGCAAAATGCCGCACTGGTGGAACAGGCAGCAGCAGCTTCTGAATCCATGCGTGAGCAGGCAGAGCAATTATCACGTGCTGTGGCTGTATTCAAACTGGAGCAGGGATTTTCATCCAGTCATGCAGGTAATGCCCCATTGACTGAGCGACGCAGCCCGAACCGGGCAACTAACGTTGAGCGGTTACCACAAGCCAAAAATCAGCGAAAAACGGCTACTGCAAGTCCTGCCGCCCCAGCCTCAACTGGCACGGATGGTGATTGGGAAGAATTTTGAAATGGGGAACAAAACGTCTGTCTTTATAAACACAAAGGTGAGAAGCGACCTCTTCCTGCCGCATTGTATTCGCAGTCGTGATGACAGTGATGAATCTGTAATGCTGCATGAATAAAACAACCTTTTGAGGAAGCACGATCATGAGAGTCAATCTGCCGGTTACCAACGTTGAACACGAAATGCGGGATGGCGAATTCCTTGTTTCCAGGACCACGCCCAAGGGAGTGATTACCTATATCAATGAACCGTTCGTCAGGATGAGCGGCTTTACTGAGCAGGAGCTGATTGGGCAGGCGCACAATATTATTCGCCATCCGGATATGCCGCCGGAGGCGTTTGTCGATTTCTGGGACATGCTCAAACAGGGCAGGCCATGGAGTGGTATGGTCAAGAACCGAAATCAAGATGGCGGTTATTACTGGGTCTTTGCCAACGCCACGCCTGTCAAAGAGCATGGCAAGGTGACCGGCCATATGTCGGTACGCAGTAAGCCCTCACGTGATCAGATTCAGGCCGCCGAGACACTGTATCGTCAAATGCGTGAAGGCACAGCAAAAGTACGGATTGTTGCTGGAAAAGTCATTGCCGATACTCCCCTGGGATGGCTACGTGAAAAATTTCGCCATCTCAGCCTGAAGACCCGGATTATCGGAGCCGGTATCGTGCCACTGCTAGTGATGGCAGGATCGGCCTGGTTGATGATGCAAGATCAATTCAGTCTGGCTTTTGCCGGAATGGGGCTGAGCGCCTGCCTGGCGGTCGGGATGGGGATGTGGTTGTATCACTGCATTCGCCAGCCGCTGGATACCATGATTCATCATCTGGAAAAGATGGCGCAGGGGGATTACACCACCCAAATCACGATTGAGCGGGATGATGAAATCGGGAAGCTGACTGAAGCGCTTAAATCCATGCAAATTCGTGCAGGAATCGATTTCACCGAAACCAAGCGGATGAATGTTGAAAATTTGCGCGTACGTAATGCGCTGGATATTGCTACTTCTGCAATCATGATTGCCAATAACAGTGGGATGATCATTTTCATGAACCGGATGGTGCGGGAAATCCTTGCCAAAGAGGAGGATGAAGCGGAAGTGCGCAAATCCCTGCAAAGCCGATTGAAAGCTCTGGCCAGTCAGCAGCAGATTGATAACGTCAGGATCGGAGAGCGGACGTATTCACTGGTATTGATGCCAGTTACCAGTGAATCCGGAGAACGAGTGGGTTCAGTAGTTGAGTGGCGTGATCGTACTCAGGAGTTAACGATTGAAAGGGAGATTATGGATATCGTTCAGGCAGGTGTGGCAGGGGATTTCAGCAAACGCCTGACCTTGATCGGCAAGGAGGGATTCTTCAGGCAACTGGCCGAAGGTATCAACCGGCTGATGGAAAGTACCTCCCAGGGATTGGATGAATTGGCATCTATATTGGAAGCCATGGCGGAAGGCGATTTGACCCAGAAAATTACCCGTGATTATCAGGGAATGCTGGGCAGATTGAAGGATGATTCGAATTCAACCGTCACTCAACTGACCGGCATTGTCGCCCAGATCAAGGAGGCGGTCGGTCTGATTGGCACCGCATCGAAAGAAATTGCCGATGGCAACACGGATCTTTCGCAGCGAACCGAGCAACAAGCCGCCAATCTGGAGAAGACAGCCGCCAGCATGGATGAATTGACTTCAACCGTGAAGCAGAATGCGAGCAATGCACACCAGGCCAACCAGCTTGCTGCCTCTGCTTCCAGTGTGGCGGTGAAGGGAGGACAGGTTGTCAGTGAAGTGGTGCAGACCATGAGCGAGATCAACGACAGTTCGAAGAAGATTGTTGACATCATCAGTGTGATCGATGGTATCGCTTTCCAGACCAATATTCTGGCGCTGAATGCAGCGGTGGAAGCCGCTCGTGCTGGCGAGCAGGGACGGGGGTTTGCGGTAGTTGCGACTGAAGTGCGCACGCTGGCGCAACGTTCAGCGGCTGCAGCCAAGGAAATCAAGGAGCTGATCAATAACTCGGTACTTAAGGTAGAAGATGGTACTCAGCAGGTGGATCAGGCTGGCAAGACGATGGAAGAAATCGTGCAATCGGTCAAACACGTGACTGACATCATGGGCGAGATTTCAGCCGCTTCTCAGGAGCAGAGTCAGGGTATCGAACAAGTGAATCAGGCAATTTCACAGATGGATGAAATCACGCAACAGAATGCGGCGCTGGTGGAACAGGCGGCGGCAGCTTCCGAATCGATGCGTGAGCAGGCGGAACAGTTATCGCGCGCTGTGGCTGTATTCAAACTAGAACAGAGCTCTTTATCCAGTCAGGCAAGTAATCAGCCATTCGTTGAACGACGTGGCCCTAACCGTGCAACCAACGTTGAGCGGCTATCTCGGATCAAAAAACCTCAGGCCGGAAACCAGAAAAAAGTGGCTGCCCAGGGCCATATTGCATCGATACCCACCGGCACGGGCGGGGAATGGGAAGAGTTCTGAAATAGAACACAACGCCCGTCTTGGCGAATATGAAGGTGAGGAAGCAATCTCCCTCCCGCTGTCTTTGCGAGGCGAATGGCTGAAACAATCTAGTAGCAAGGGGATAAGGGCACTGGAACACTACTGGCCGCATTGTATTCGCAGTCGCGATGACAAAATCACTTCGCAATGATAAGGGAAGAAAGAAATGATGCATGAACACAAAGCACCGTCTTTGCGAGCGCCGCAGCCCAGTGAACATAATTCACGCGAATATGCATTCTCTGCACGCGATTTCGAATGTATAAAGAAAATGATTTATGCGCGTGCTGGCATTGCGCTGGCCGAGAATCGTCAGGAGATGGTCTATACCCGTTTGTCGCGACGTTTGCGTGCAACCGGCCTGAAAAACTTCAGTGATTACCTGGAACAACTGGAAAGAGACAGCGAGGACGTGGAATGGGAATCCTTCGTTAATGCGCTGACAACCAATCTGACTGCTTTTTTTCGGGAAACACATCATTTTCCAATATTGGCTGAGCATGTCAAAACGCGGCAACCCGGACAGACCGTAAAGCTCTGGTGCAGTGCAGCTTCCACTGGGGAGGAGGCTTATTCGATGGCCATGACGATGGTGGAAACCTTTGGTTCCCTGAAGCCCCCCGTGCGTATCCTCGCCACCGATATTGATACCGAGGTGCTGGCTGCCGCACGTGAAGGTGTTTATTCTCTGGACAGGCTGGAATCCATGTCACCTGAAAGAATCAGGCGGTTCTTTCTCAAGGGCAAGAACCATACTTCCGGATATGCCCGGGTCAGGCAGGAATTGCGCGACATGATTACTTTCAGACAGCTCAATCTGCTGGATGCCAGGTGGCCTATGCACGGGCCATTCAATGCAATTTTCTGTCGTAATGTCATGATTTATTTCGACAAGCCGACGCAATACCAGATTTTGCAGAAATTTGTGCCTTTACTGAATCGTGATGGATTGCTGTTCATGGGCCATTCGGAGGTATTTCAACACGCTTCTGATCTGATCAAACTCATTGATAGAACTGTCTACAAGCCGGTTATCAAATAACAACAGAGCGGAGCTAGGGGTATGCATATCTTTGCAGCAAAAACAGATCCGATGAATTGCCACGCAACCCTATCCTGCCATGGTTGATCCTCAGTTTGCTTCAAATTTCTATTTTGATCAGCGTTTAAATATTGATGCGGTCAAGCTGTTACCCGGGGAGTACTTTGTAACCACCCGAGAGATGGTGTTGAGTACAGTACTGGGTTCCTGTGTTTCTGCTTGTATCTATGACCAGCAGAGCAGGATAGGTGGCATGAATCATTTTATGCTGCCAAGCAGTGAAAATAGCAGCGGATTCCCAATTGAATGTGCACGTTTTGGCGGTTATGCAATGGGTATCCTGATTCGGGAATTGCTTAAAAATGGTGCGCGCAAACAAAATCTGGTTGCCAAGGTATTTGGTGGTGGCAATGTTCAACCGGTCATGGTTACTTCGGCGATTGGCTCACAAAACGCCAGATTTGTAAAAAAATATCTGGCCGAGTACGAGATTCCCATTCTGGCGGGAGATCTGGAGGGGTTTTATCCACGCAAACTGCATTTTTTTCCCAAAAGTGGCCGGGTATTACTAAAGAAACTGCACGTATCGCATAACGATACCATTGCCAAGCGTGAGAAACATTACAGCCGGTTACTGCTATCCACAGTAAAACCGGGAATATAGACGAATTCTCCTGAATATTGAGGGGTACCCATGAAAAAAATCAGTGTGCTTGTTATCGATGATTCTGCCTTGATTCGTAAATTACTGGCCGAGATCATCAATAGCCAATCGGATATGGAAGTAATCGGGGCAGCACCGGATCCACTGGTAGCGCGTGAAATGATCCGGACATTGAATCCGGATGTGCTGACATTGGATGTGGAAATGCCCAAAATGGACGGGCTGGAATTTCTGGAAAAACTGATGCGGTTGCGGCCCATGCCGGTAGTGATGGTTTCTACGTTGACCGAATGTGGCTCGGAAACGACTTTCCGCGCACTTGAACTAGGCGCAATCGATTTTGTTGCCAAGCCCAAAATGGATATTCGCCATGGCCTCGAAGCTTATGGTAGCGAGATTGCCAGCAAAATTCGCATTGCCAGCACAGCACGTATCCGTCGCCTGGAGCCTGGCGCTGCTGCGAGTGGTAGAGCTTTACAGATTCCGCGCCATCATAGTATCTCAACCGAAAAGCTGATTATTATCGGTGCATCTACGGGCGGTACCGAAGCCATCAAGGATGTGCTGATTCATTTTCCGCCGGATTGTCCAGGTATTCTGATTGCCCAGCACATGCCGGAAGGATTTACCCGTTCTTTCGCTGAACGGCTGGATCGGCTCTGCAGAATCCGGGTAACGGAATCCGAAGGAGGGGAGCGTGTTTTACCGGGCCATGCCTATATTGCGCCGGGCCATTCTCATCTCCTGCTGAAAAAGAGTGGAGCCAATTATATTACCGAGCTGAGTCAGGCAGATCCGGTCAACCGCCATCGCCCATCCGTGGATGTACTGTTTCAGTCTGCTGCACAGTGCGCTGGGAAGAATGCGGTTGGTGTGATTCTGACAGGCATGGGCAAGGATGGTGCAGTAGGAATGCTAGCAATGCATCATGCAGGTGCCTATAACCTGGCACAGGATGAAGCCAGTTGCGTGGTGTTCGGTATGCCCCGGGAAGCAATTGCTGTTGGTGCGACTGATGAAGTGGTGCCCTTGCAGGATATGGCCTCACACATCCTGGCAAAACTGACTGGTACAGTCAGGCAAGCTGTTCGTATCTGATGTTATTCAAGGTGTTTAGCTAAAAGAAAGTTTTTTATTTGTTTATACTAGCTCACCGAAACGTACATACAAGATAATCAATAGTAAGCCAATTACATTGCGCTCCAGCCCCTTACCAACGAGCGTTAGGCCACTTCTTACAACACGCCGAAACTGGGAACCATAAATGCTTCAAACCCTGATAGCCCCCATGGCAGCACACGTCGCACTCGCAGCTACCCTCTACTTTCTTCTTACTATTGCGCGGGCTCCGGTCGTATGGGGAATCGGCCGTGGTGCTGATGGCAGCAACCCTTGGGCAGCCTTGGAGCCTCGTATCAGCGCCAATTTGTCCAGCCAGTTTGAGTGGCCTGTTTTCTTTCATGTTGCTTGCTTGATATTTTTTCAAATACAGCCGGACCTTATTGCTGTTGTACTTGCATGGATCTTTGTTGGTGGCAGAGTGTTACACAGTGCTGTCCAAATCTTCACCCGCAATATTCGGCTCAGAGGCATCGTATTTACGGTCAACTTCATTGCCGTTCTCGGCCTCTGGCTCGTTGCCGTTCTGACTGTTGGCAACGGGTCGGTGATCTAACAACTCATTCCAGCCATGATGATCAGCGTAGTATTCCTTATACTTATTTTCAATAAATTCAGTGAACCCTTGCTCCAGTGACCAGTGGGGGAAAATGCATCCCCATGACTACCAGCTGAGTAGTGAGCAGAAAAGACAGAAATAATTTAACTCTGACTAACATGGAATGGTGCAGTGGCCGAAGTATCTGGCTATGCGTTTGCTGCTGCAAATTCCAGAATCTGTTTATCACGCCCGATCCCGGCAACTGCAATGGTTATTCCATTTTTCTGATAACGCACCAGACAGTCACGAGCGGCTATATCACCGTCGATTTCAATCGCATCCCATGATTGGGCATGGCCAGCGTAATTGATAGTCAGGTCGTAATGTACGCTCCAGAAAAATGGCACGTCCTGAAATTTTTTGTTGGCACCCAGTAGATTTTCAGCTACCACTTGCCCTTGTCGTTCTGCTACCACCCAATGTTCGATACGTAACGCCTGACCGCTTGCTTTATCGCGCCAGCGGGCCACATCACCTGCAGCATAAATTTCCGGCACGTTGGTTTGCAGATACTCGTCCACCAGGATACCTTTGTCAACGTTGAGGCCGGCTGATTCAGCTAGTGTGGTACGTGGTCGCACACCCACACCAAGAATAACGAGTTCGGCAGTCAGCTTGTCTCCATTACTTAATGTCACTGATTCAGGTTCAATGGTCGTCAGAGATGTTTCCGTGTGAAATGTCACACCGTGTGCTTCATGCAGGCTGCGGATGAAATTACCCAGCTCGGAACCCAGTACATTTTGCAGCGGACTCTGATCGAGTGACACGACATGCACGGCGAGCCCGCGTGCGCGCAAAGCGGCGGCCACTTCCAGACCAATGAATCCTGAGCCAAGTACTACGACTGTCCTGGCGTTTTTTGCATATTCAATGATGCGACGGCTATCGGAAAAAGAACGCAGGGTAAATACATGTGCGCCGTCCTGACCGGGAATGGGTAGCCGGATGGGCTCCGCTCCGGTGGCCAGGACAAGACGATCGAATGAAATACTGCGATCATCTTTTGTAGTTATCTGATGGTTGGCGGTATCGATATGTTGCACTACGGTACCGAGTTGCAGATCAATGTGATTGTCTTTATAGAAGTCATCGGGTCGCAAAGGCATCCATTCTTCAGGCGCCGTACCGGCCAGATAATCTTTGGACAAATTAGGACGGTCACAAGGTGCGTCGGTATCCTCACTTAGTATAGTGAGGTGCCCCTGATAGCCGCGTCGTCGCAACATTTCAGCACAGGCAAATCCTGCTGCACCACCTCCCACAATGACAATGTTTTTAGGTTGATCAGCTGCTGCAATTATCGGTTCGGGTTGTGGTGCAGGAGAGATTATATTACGAACAAAAATACGCTCCCCATCGCGCTCGACTTTCCAGCAAGGCAGTGGATCAAAAGCAGGTGCACCGAGTGCCTCGCCGCTACGCAGTGAAAAACAAGCGTGATGCCAAGGGCAACGTATTGTTGCACCGACAACCAGACCTTCTTCCAAAGGGCCACCGTAATGCGTGCAATGGGCGCCAATTGCCATGATTTCATTACCAGTACGTACCAGTATTATGGATTCATCTCCGACCTGACCGCGCAATAGCTGTTGATCACCAAAATCAGCCAAGGTAATCCCTTGGGTCAGATCGAATCCCATGTTTTCTGTTGTATCTGAAGACATCACAAGCCTCCTTTTAAAAGTGTGGATGTAAAACAACTCAGACAAGTATGGCACATGAGATCTAACAGGTAAAAAGGCGGATCGGAAAAAATCGAAGAGTAGGGCTGAATATTGCTGGTAATTTAGGATTTCAGATCCCAGATCTTTACTGGTAAACAGTAATTTTAAAGAACGAGGATTGGTAACCATTTTTTCACACACTCGTCCATGTTGCCAAACCAGTATAATTAATGCTTTTTTAATTTCTCAAGAGGAATTCCGATGCATACCGGTACTACCCTTACCCAATTTATCATTGAAGATCAGCGCCACATTGCGGGTGCAAGCGGTGATTTCACCGCGCTACTGAACGATATCGTGACCGCCATCAAGACCATTTCCAACGCGGTAAACAAAGGTGCACTGATTGGTGTCATGGGGGCGCTGGATACGGAAAATGTCCAGGGTGAAACACAAAAGAAGCTGGATGTGATCACCAACGAAATTATGATTCGCCATAATGAATGGGCCGGTCATCTGGCAGGTATGGCTTCGGAAGAAATGGACGATGTTTATTTGATCCCGAACCGGTATCCACTTGGCAAGTATCTGCTGGTATTCGATCCGTTGGATGGCTCTAGCAACGTTGATATCAATATTTCGGTTGGGACCATTTTCTCGATTCTGCGCGCACCGGTACCCGGACAGGCTGCCAGTATGGAAGATTTTTTACAGCCTGGCACCAAGCAAGTCTGTGCCGGCTATGCCTTGTATGGTTCTTCCACCATGCTGGTGCTGACTACGGGTCATGGTGTCAACGGCTTTACACTGGATCGCGATATCGGTGAATTTGTGCTGACCCATCCAGGCATGAAGATTCCTGCTGACACCAGGGAATTTGCTATTAACGCATCTAATCAGCGCTTCTGGGAGGAACCGGTGCAGCGGTACGTATCAGAATGCCTGGCAGGCAGTACTGGCCCGCGCAATCGTGATTTTAATATGCGTTGGGTGGCTTCGATGGTGGCGGAAGTGCATCGTATTCTTACCCGTGGTGGCATTTTTATGTATCCGCGCGACACCAAGGATCCAAGCAAGCCTGGCCGATTACGCCTGATGTATGAAGCCAGCCCGATGAGTTTTATCGTTGAGCAGGCAGGTGGTTTGTCTACAACCGGCTACGAACGCATTCTGGATATCTCGCCAGAGAATTTGCACCAGCGCGTGCCCGTGATTCTGGGATCAAAGAACGAAGTTGAGGTGGTGCTGGGATATCACAAAGCCTGACAACACCTGATCGCCCGGGGGAAGCCTATATCTCGTCTTATCCCCGGTTGTGCGGCCGGGTATAATCGATCTCCGGCCCTTTCGGGACGATCCGGGTTGGATTGATCATCGAGTGACTGTAATAGTAGTGAGTTTTGATATGCCCGAAATTTGTGGTACTGGCGATACCTGGCATTTGGTATAACGCACGCAGGTAGTTGGATAAATTCGGATAATCCTCGATTCGCTGTTTGTTGAGTTTAAAATGGCTGTAATACACGCTGTCAAAGCGGATAAGGGTAGTAAATAGCCGCCAGTCGGCTTCGGTCAGCTGATCACCCGCGAGGTAGCGACATTTACTTAGTATGTTATCAATTTTATCCAGTCTGGCGAAAACCTGGTTGTAAGCCTTTTCATAAGCTGACTGCTCGGTGGCAAAACCGGCTCTGTAAACACCATTGTTGAAATCCCGGTACACCACTTCATTAATTGCATCAATTTCATTGCGTAACACCTCAGGATAAAAATCCAGATCATTGCCAGTTATTGCATCAAATGCGCTATTGAACATGCGGATGATTTCAGACGATTCATTGCTGACGATCATGTTGCGTTGCTTGTCCCATAATACCGGTACAGTAACCCGGCCGGTGTAATCCGGTTTGACGTGAATATAGAGCTGGTACAGATATTGAATATTTGCTATGGGATTGTCCTGGGAGACTTCACTGAATGTCCACCCATGTTTCAGCATCTTGGGGTCAACAACGGTAACGCCGATATGTTTTTCCAGATCTTTCAGGAGACGAAAAATCAGGGTGCGGTGCGCCCACGGGCAGGCCAACGATACGAATAAATGATAGCGTCCTGATTCAGCAGCAAAACCACCGTCTCCGGATAGGCCGGGTTGTCCATCTGCCGTGACCCAGTTGCGATATTGAGCATGCTCGCGCACAAATTCTCCATTTTCAGAGGTGTACCACTGGTCATGCCATGTGCCATCAATTAAAAGTCCCACTAATTATTTCTCCGGTTTGTTAGGAAACATTGCTTGCAGAGTGTGATCAAGTGAATACTTGCCTGCACCGTGCAGCAGGATACAAATGCTTATTACCATTAAGATAAGGGAGTATTCGTAGCCACTGTTTGTGATGAAGAAACCGTTTGTCCAATGTACAACAACCATCGCAACCAGCATGATCAGTGCGGTTCCCAACGCTGCCGGGCGAGTCAGCATACCCAGCAACAGTGCCAAGCCTCCAAAAAACTCGCCCGAACCTGCCAGCAATGCCATCAAATAACCCGGGCTGAGGCCGATTGAATCCATCCATTGGCCCGTGGCTTCCAGACCGTAACCACCAAACCAGCCAAACAATTTCTGCACACCGTGTGCCATAAACGTTCCGCCTGTTGTTACACGCAGCAGCAGTATTGCCAAATCAGTTTTATCATGTGTTTTCAAGATGGCTGAAATCTTCATTTGCGATCTCCTGTTAGTCGTCTTGCTGTTAACTACTTCGATGCATTGCGATGGGCCTTTTGCCATGTGCTGGGAGTATTGCTATCGGGGTTGAGATTTAGCGCAGTGATTTGTAATGATAACAAGATAAGTCTTTTCAAGCGAATTGGTTATTAAGTGGCTGGTATGACTGCAATATAGCCGGTTTATTCATGCGTCTTCTGGAAAATGCTGGAACGGTATTCGTTGTAGCATGGGTTTATGGTCATTCTCAGTAGCAGGCTTGATTGGATGTTGGGAATTCAAGATCTAACACAATTTCGCTGTTACCGAACGATTTTGCAGATTCAGCGACATATACAGTAATTTTGTACGCGGATTTTTCTTAACCGTAAACTCTAATGGCCAATCTCATCCGGCCGCCCTTCGAGCCTGTACGGAGTTTCCGTACAGGCCTTTTTCATGCTGTACCCTACCGGACACAGCCACTGATTGCGCTGCTATTCACAGTGAGGGACATTTACCATGGTATTCCTGCGGGTCTAGCTTTGCGTCACACAACCTGAATTTCCTGCTTCATGTTGCGAGTCATGCGTAGTACATAGAACAATTCACTTTTATCCCAGGGGGTGAAGCGTGGCAGCTGAAAGAGGTCGCTATTCTGCCGGGCAGCTCCCCATGCTGTTGAAACGGCAGCTTCAAACCCGGCTTCTTTAATCATTTTTATGTGTGCAGGTAGATAGTCTTTTCCCGGCTTGCCATTTGGGTAGGCAAACAGGCGTACTGGCGCGCCAATGATTGCTTCAAGCCTTACCTTGCCTTCCGTTATTTCCATACGAGCAGTCGTATCATCAATGCTCGCAAGTATCGGATGGGTGACGGTGTGGCCGCCTATTTCCATTCCTGCATCGTGTAACCGTTTGACTTGTGCCGAAGTCATCATGAGATTATCTGGTAATTCGGCTGAAATAATGGTGCTAAGTTTTTCTACCTGAGAAGCCCTTGTTTCATGAGACAGATATTTCAGCTTGCCTATCAGAAAAGTTAAAGCTTTCCTCTTTTGTTCAAGCGTGGTAATTACATGAATACCCAGATTGATTGAACTTAGGTCAAGTTTATCCCCTTTGGCAAGGCGTACTGATTCGATGACAGTATCGTTCCACATTCTTCCGCCATCAAGAAAACCAGAAGCAACGAAAAAAGTGGCGGATACTCCATATTGCTGGAGAAGAGGGAGTGCTATTTCAGCATTATCTGCGTAGCCGTCGTCAAATGTGATACAGGCGGCACAACTGGGCAGGGTGCCGCTGCGCAACCTGTTTACTGCCTCGGATAAGGGCAGAACATTGAAGTTATTAACCAGGTAGTTCAAGCCTGTTTCAAACGTCTTTATCCCGCCGCTGCCAAGCAGAAGATCAGGTTCGGGTAAAACACGATGATGAATAACAATAGATAACTTTGCGTTTTTGCCGGCAGGTGAAAACAGTGAGGGCAGTATTTTCATGGGAAACGTATTTGTATTTTGGTCCAACCTCTTTGATAAGGGATCTCGGAATAAGCAAGGATACAGGCAATTCTGCTGTATGAGGTCAGTGTCAGCAGTCATTTTCCATGCTATTTAAGGGATTTACAGTATCTCGGGGGTCATTACGGCTCGCAGGATAATACTTTCTCGCTCATCTTTTTGCTTGCAACTGAACCACCAGACAGAGCCCTTTCGTACACTAAAACCCGTTTCATCCCCTTTTAACAGGAGAGAGGCTATTTCTCCCAGCGTTGGTTGATGCCCCACTACCAGTACAGTGCCTTCTGCCTCAGGCCAGGCAATTGCATTAAGCACTTTGTACGGAGTGGCACCAGTTCCTACTTGATCGCTAGTTTCAAAACGGGTAGTCAGTGCCGAGGCGGTTTGCTGGGTGCGTTTGGCCGGGCTGACTATGATGTGTGTATCTGGTGGCAATTTAGATTTCAGCCATCCAGCCATTTTTTGTGCCTGTTTCAAACCTTTTTCAGTTAATTCACGTGCTGCATCAGGAATACGATCTTCTGCTTCAGCATGGCGCCATAAAATCAGATCCAAGGTTACACTCCTTTTGAATAAACCAGCTCGGGTATTGTGTTGATTGAAATGATGTAAAGCCGACGGTATTGCCGTTATTTAATCGCATTCAGGTGATTTTTTCAAAAAGTGTGCCAGTGAGTGCGGTAAATCCCATGGCAAGTGCCCCCCAGAAAACCACGCGTGTAGCACCTTTCAATATACTTGCTCTTCCAAGATAAGCAGCCAGTGTGCCCAGGGCAGTCAAGGAAAGAAGGGAGGTGGCTGTCACAACAGGGATAATCTGTGATGCAGGAGCAATGATGGTTGCCAGGAGCGGCATGGATGCCCCGAGAGTAAACATGCCTGCCGAGGTGAGAGCGGCGAGAATAGGATTTGCATTGATGTGCTCATGCAGGCCCAATTCATCTCTGAGGTGAGCGCCCAGCGCATCATGTGCCATCAGCTGTCTGGCCACCTCCTTGGCCAGCTCGGGCTTAACACCTCTCCCGATGTAAATATCTGTCAGCTCCTGGATCTCATAATTGATATCCCGGATAAGATGATACTGTTCAAGTGCAATATCTGCTTTTTCTGTGTCTGCCTGGGAGCTTACAGAAACGTATTCTCCTGCAGCCATGGACATGGCGCCGGCAACGAGACCTGCTACGCCTGCCAGCAGAATATCCTCAGTACCTGCATGCGCAGATGCCACACCAATAATCAGGCTAGCCGTGGAAACGATACCATCGTTGGCGCCCAGTACTGCCGCCCGTAGCCAGCCGGTTCGATGCGAGTAGTGAGTGTTGTCATATGTCATAACTATCTGTTTTGATGATCTGAAATTTAAGCTTCCTTCAGAATGTTTTTTAGCCAGCGGGAGATATCAATCAGTTCCTGGTCACATATAGCGTGCGCCATCGGATATTCATGCCAGTCAACAGAGTAATGGTAATCGCGCAGCAACTGTAGCGAAGATTGGGCTAATTTAACAGGGACAACAGGATCATAACTGCCATGAGCCATGAATATGGGAGTTAATTGATTGGCTACATGTGCCTCCTGTCTGATCTCGTGAACAAGAGGAAGATATCCTGACAGAACCATAATGCCAGCCAGCTTGTCAGGGTGGCGCAAGCCTACGTGCAACGCCATGGCAGCGCCCTGCGAGAACCCGGCAAGGATAATGTGACTGGACGGAATACCTCTCTGGTTTTCGTGTTCGATCAATGCTACGATTGCGCGTTGTGATCTGTACAACCCGGCTTTATCTTCCTGCTTAATAAAATCAGTGTGTTGGATGTCATACCACGCTCTCATTGTATGGCCACCATTGATGGTGACGGGTTGTAGAGGAGCATGCGGGAATAAAAAACGAATTGGGGTCGCCGGTAAATCAAGTGTTTGTACAACAGGGACAAAGTCATTGCCATCGGCCCCCAACCCGTGCATCCACAAGACGGTATATAAAGGATTCGATCCGGTTGCAATATCGATTGCGGAAAGCTGAAGCGGGCTGTCAGACATAGTGGTACGTGAAATTGACGTGGTTGGCTGGTAGCGATAAATTTATCGGGTTCAATATTATCATTGATGAGGAGGCGTATGAAACGCAGAGATTTTTTCAAGTTGGTTGGTACAGGCGCTGCAGCAGCTGTTTTGGCTCCGTCTGTTTCGCGAGCTTCCGCGTTACCGTTGAATCAGGCGAAATGGCGCGGCTATCAATTAACGTACCAGATTACTCTGCCCGCCGCAGGCAAGGTTGCAAAGCTGTGGCTGCCGTTGCCGGATACAAATGATACGATTTATCAGTTTACACAAGGAAGTAATTGGAGCGGAAAAGCGACTGCTTCTGCATTTTATATGTTACCCGGTACCTCTTCCCCGGTATTTTTTGCAACCTGGCAAAAGGGTGAAGAACGGACGGTCAAGGTGAGCAGTATTGTCAAAACAGCCTATCGCACTGCTGATCTGAGCTTTTACCAGGCTCCTGCCAAAGTTTCAATTCCCCAGAATATCAAACGCTATCTGCAGCCTACCAGCCAGATTCCATTGGATAACGCTGTGAAAAAAATGGCACATTCCGTGACTAGCCAGGCTAATGCCCGTACTCCATTGCAACAGGCGCGCGCCATTTATGATTGGATAATTAATAATGTTACCTATGACAACAGTGTGCGCGGGCAGGGCAGAGGGGATATACGGAGCATGCTATCCGGAGCAAATCTTAGTGGAAAATGCGCGGACATCCATTCACTTTTTGTCGGGCTTGCACGCGCTTCCGGCATTCCAGCGAGAATCCAGTACGGGATCCGTATCGGTGAATCCTCTCTTAACAAAAATCTTGGGAAATCCGGTGATATCAGTACTTCCCAGCATTGTCAGGCAGAGTTTTATCTTTCCGGGTTTGGTTGGGTTCCGGTGGATCCGTCTGATGTGGCGAAAGTCATGGCACTGGAATCTCTGCCGAACAACCATGACTCGATCAGTCAGCTAAGAGAAAAATTGTTTGGATCCTGGGAAATGAACTGGGTGGCGTTCAACGATGGTGAAAATGTGGATCTGGGTAAGGCATGTGCAGCCGGCAAGCTGCCATTCTTCCTCTATCCACATGCTGAAATTGACGGGAGACAACAAGATAGCCTGGAGCCGGAATCCTTTTCCTACAAGATTACTTCGGCAACGCTGGTGGGTACCGGCGCCAAACTGTAACTCGGTTATAGCCTGATAATTACCCTGCAAGGAGGGCGTTTATCAGGCATCGGCACAGCAATGGCTGTGCTACTGAACCTGGAAAAAGAACATGGCTGGCAGCTGTTTATACAGCAAGAGTAGCTTCTTCTGAGTCACTGCTGTACGCATAACCTCACTTTTGTGAGATTTTTACGCAATATAGAGAGTATCGCCGCATAGCATCAGTTAGTCATTTGAAAAACGTCCTTCTGTTACTTCACGAATAATTCCTGCGCGAATCGTAAAATCACCAAAATGCTCGTCAGGCAATCGTTCTGTCGCATAGTGACGAAGTACTTCATCAAGCGCTTCAAGAATTGCAGCCTCACCAATATTTTCACGATAAAGGCGATTGAGGCGCTGGCCGTGAAAACCGCCACCCAGATAAAGATTGTATTTACCCGGTGCGCGGCCGGTAAGTCCAATTTCCGCAATGAAAGGGCGGCTGCACCCGTTAGGACATCCTGTCATTCTGAGCGTAATTGGCTCATCTTGCAGATTGTACCGAGTGAGAATTCCTTCAATTTTCGTAATCAAAGTAGGCAGATAACGTTCACTGTCTGCCATTGCCAAGCCACAGGTTGGAAAAGCGACACACGCCATTGAATTCAGACGTAGCACGCTGTGTTCATTAAAAGCAATCAGTCCCGATCCCACCAGTAATGCTTCTATCTTCGGTTTGTCGGCTGTGGCAACGTTGGCAATCATGAGATTTTGATTGGGAGTCAGGCGAAAGTGCCCTTTGTGAACATGTGCAATCCGTGCAATTTTGTCGAGCGTATCGCGGTTGAGCCGGCCGTTCTCAACAAACAACGTGAAATGATGATAGCCATCATCCGATTCTACCCAACCATAGATATCTGCATTGGATGTGAAGTGGTAAGGGCGGGCGGGTTCGAGCAATCCGGCACGATCTTCAATTGCCAGTTTGATCCAGTCCAGTCCTTTATCATCGATTGTGTATTTAAAGCGTGCACGTGACCGGTCAGCGCGATTGCCATAGTCGCGCTGAACTCCCATGACAGCTTCGGTAACAGAAATAAGTCTGTCTGGCGTAATGAAGCCAATAACTGATGCGGTACGCGGATAGGTATGCGGTACCTTGTCGGTACGCCCCATTCCACCACCGATTGCTATATTGAATCCCGCTATTTTTCCATCTTTACCCACGATTGCGATATAACCCAGATCCTGAGCATAAATATCAATATCATTATTGGGCGGGATCACAAATCCAATCTTGAACTTACGGGGCATATAGGTTCGCCCGTAGAATGGTTCTTCCGGTTCAGATGAAGCAATACGTTCTTCACCATACCAGATTTCATGATAGCCCCTGGTTTTGGGAATGACATGATCACTTACTGTTTTTGCCAGTGCTGCCAGTTCTGCCTGCAGAGCTGGAAATTGGGGATTAACCGTAGCCATTACACCGCGTGAATCATCTCCGCACGCAGCAACTGTATCGAGCAATACTTCATGAAGACCACGAATAACCGGAACAATATTGTGCTTGAGCACCCAATGAAACTGGAAAGTCTGTCTGGTGGTCATGCGTAACGTTTCATTACCGTGCGCACAGGCAAGTTCTGAAATCTTCAGCCAGCGTTCGGTTGTGCAGATACCTCCCGGTAAACGCACACGGATCATGAACTGAAAAGCGGGTTCCAGTTTTTGGCGACGGCGTTCATCACGAACATCCCGGTCATCTTGTTGATAAATACCGTGAAATTTCATCAGCTTGATATCGTCGCCTGGTACAGCAGATGTAATACGGTCAAGCAGTCCAAGTGCGATTGTGCCACGCAGGTATTCACTTCCAGCCTTCAGTGCCTCATCCGGGCTTAGGCGCTCAAGTGGTTGGGAAATATCGCAGCTGCGATCAGTGGGAGGGAGTGTGTCTGCCATTTCTATTCTCAATAAACGTCGCGCTGATAGCGCCCATCGCGTTGCAGGTTGCGAAGATACTCTTCTGCTTCTTCGCGCTGAACGCTTGCTTGTTCTTCGATTACGGTGACCAATGTATTGTGGACATCAGGCGCCAGGCGTAACGCATCTCCACATATATAAATATGTGCACCTTCTTCCAACCAGGCATAGACATCGTGTGCATGTTCATGAATGCGGTGCTGAACATAAGTTTTCTCTGCATTATCTCGTGAGAAAGCGACATCCATTTTTGTCAGAATGCTATTTTTTAACCAGTTCTGCCACTCAGTCTGATAAAGAAAATCCACACGGAAATTGCGTTCTCCGAAAAATAACCATGAACGGCCACCGCCATTTGCTTCGCGTTCTTGCATAAAGGCACGGTAAGGTGCCACACCGGTACCAGCGCCGATCATGATGATGGGTTCGCCGTTGGGTGGCAGGCGAAAATATGGATTGCTCTGAATGTAGACTGGTAATATGGAATCAGCGTTTGCACGATCAGCAAGGTGACTGGATGCAACACCTGAACGAATTTCTCCATGCAGCTTATAACGTACTGGCGCGACAGTGATATGTGCCTCATCAGGGCAAATCGCCAGGCTGGAGGAAATAGAGTAGAGGCGCGGTTGCAGAGGGCGCAACCCGTCGATAAAACGCTGTGGATCAAGACCTTTGAGCGGAAAAGCGCGAATAATATCAATAATATGATGCTCATGAAGGAATGCCGCACGTTCGACATTATCCATTGCAGTAAAAATATCGGTTGTGCCGGTCAATTCCCCCCAGTGATCAAGAAAACGCAGTGTTGCTGTGGTAATTTCGAATAATTTGCTAAGCGCTTCAAAGAGTGTTGTTACCTGACCCTTTACGGTCAGCGATGTGCCTGGATTCATGTCGAGCGTGGTCAGTAGTGCCTCAACCATCACAGGATCGTTGTTCGCCACGATGCCCAATGCATCGCCCGGCTCGTAGGTTAAAGCGGAATCAGCAAGTGATATTTCGATGTGGTGTGTTTCCCGGGTAGAGCCGCGACCCGAGAGAACAATGTTGTCAATGACAGTTGCAGGGAAGGGGTTTCGTTTACCGTAAGCTGAATTATCAGCTTGCTGAGTACTTCCTGTTGTCTCTAGTTGTGATGCGGCGGATGGTGTTGCCGCTCTTTTCTCGGCGGTGAGTAGCGCCAGTATATTGCTACTCCATGCAGCAGCCGGTTCTTCATAATCCACATCACAGTCAATGCGTGGCTGCAGCCGTTTTGCGCCCAGTTCCTCGAAACGCTCATCAAGACGTTTGCCGGCACCACAAAAATGTTCATAGCTCATGTCGCCCAGCGCAAGTATGGCGTAACGTAGTTCAGGTAGTGCTGGTGCCTTGCGGCTTTCGATTAATTCAAAAAACTCCATTCCAGACTGAGGTGGATCTCCTTCTCCATGGGTGGAGGTGATGATCAGAAGATCCTGCTCTTCTTTGAGTTTGCGAACTTTGTAATCAGCTATGTCAACCAATGTCGGGTTGAGTCCTTGTTCAATAGCCAGTGCTGCCAAACGGATTGCCAGTTCGGTGCTGTTACCGGTTTCACTGATATGAAGGATTGTAAGTGAACGAGCTGCAACTGGTTCTGCTTGTACTACTGCTGCGGAAATGCGTGTATCTGGAGATTGGGCCGCAGTAGTACCCTTGTGTAACAAGGCTGACCCAATGCCAGCAAAGTAACCGCTGATCCAATACGCATGTTCAGGTGTAAGAGAAGAGCTTAGTGCTTCGACAAGACGCCACTGTTCTGCAGTCAGAGCGGCTCCTGAGAATTGTGATACCGTCATTTTATTTTATATTTTGGAAGTTTTTCACACGTAGAAATACGTAGAAATGAGATATCCAGCTGGTGGTTAAAATTTTGTAGATATGGCAAATCAATTAAAAACCCGTTTACGCCTGTTTCAGCTTTGCTGTTACAGCACTCTTTAAATAAAGAGTGCAAGCATAGCAACTATTTTTATAATTCAAAAGAATATTAAATTAATTATATATCGTATTTTGTTATATGAAGTATATCTGGATGGCCAAAGAAATTAATAATACTAATTAAATATAAAATAATAGGGAGCGTGAGCTATCTTGGCTCCCGGTCAGAAATTTATTCTTTATGGTGCTAGTGCTCGCTTATTCAGCTTTATTGTTGCGGGTGTGCAGGCTGTCAGGCGGAACGTGTATTTCAGCGATATTTATGTTGTGGTGCCGCCTCTAATTTCCGAAGAATATACTGAAATTTTAAGGGGCGGAGTCTACCAGAAAGCGTTCTAGTCATCAATCCGGACAGGGTGGGAGCCTTTTTATCTATGCCAATTGTTACTACCAATAGCAGTTAGTTTTCAGGATTTCTGAGCAGTCTATTGATCGTTTCTGTATCAAGATGTGTCGCAAACATCTCAATAAAATCGTAAATGTAGTGGCGAATGTAGCTGTTGCGACAGATACCGATGCGAGTAGTACTGGGTTCAAACAGATGTGCAGCATCAATGGCCCGCAACTTTTTATCGCGAGCCGGATCAAAGGCCATCTTTGCCAGAATGCCTACGCCCAAACCGATTTCTACATAAGTTTTGATTACATCCGCGTCAAGTGCTGTCAGTACCACGTTGGGCTTTAATCCTCTGGATTCAAATGCCTGATTGATTTTGGATCGACCGGTAAAAGCAAAATCGTAGGTAATGATTGTGTATTGAGCGATGGATTCAAGCGTTAACTCCTTAAGTTGGAGTAGTGGATGCCGAGGCGGAACGACGACACAACGATTCCATTCATAACAAGGCAACATAACGAGTTCGTCGAATAATTCGATGGCTTCGGTTGCGATAGCCAAATCGGCTTCACCAGATGAAACCCAGGTGGATATTTCTATAGGGCTTCCCTGTCGCAAGGATAATCTGATTTTTGGGTGGCGTTCGATAAAGCGCTTGATTACAGGAGGGAGCACATACCGTGCTTGTGTGTGAGTAGTTGCAATAACAAATGTACCGCTCTCCTTATCATTAAATTCATTTCCAATTTTTTTCAGGTTATCTGCGTCCTGCAGCATTCGTTGGGCAGTTTCCAGGATCGCAAGCCCTGGCTGAGTGATACTGGTAAGACGTTTACCGTGGCGTGTAAAAATCTCGACCCCCAACTCTTGTTCCAATAGCTGGATTTGTCGACTGACCCCAGGTTGTGAAGTATGCAGAGCATTCGCAGCCTTGGATAAATTCAGCTTTTGTTTTGCAATTTCACGAAGGTATCTCAATTGCTGGAGTTTCATTTATATAACAAACTATAATATATAATTAATTTAATATTCTTTTATATTATAAATATTATTGTTATGCTTGCATATATGTTTAAAGTGCAATGTAAAAATGAGGTCATTTGTGTTGTGTATCATTCGAAGCTATGACAAGTGTAGCGTAGCGTAAGGATTCACATCGGGTTGGCGTGCTTATATAGATTTTTTATGGATATGTATTTGTCAGGTAAAATAACGCTTTATTAATATGGATGAGCAAACATTGCAACAGAAGGTTGAGCAGTTACACAGTTTGTTAGGTAATATCCAGCGGGATTATTCTCCCGCTGTATTTGCCAACAGTTTTGGTGCTGAAGATATGGTATTGACTGATGTAATCGCTCGCCATCATCCGGAAATTGGCATATTTACGCTTGATACCGGACGTCTTCCACAGGAAACTTATGATCTGATACAAAAGACGAAGGAGCGTTATGGTGTTTCCATCCATGCTTATTTTCCTGATTCATCGTCTGTTGAGAACTATGTGACGCAATATGGCCCAAATGGGTTTTATGAAAGTATCGATCTGCGAAAACGTTGTTGCTATATACGAAAAGTTGAACCGCTAAAGCGTGCTTTGGCTGGAAAGCGTGCCTGGATTACAGGAATGCGTCGCGAGCAATCAACCACTCGGGAGGAGCTGAAGTTATCAGTATTTGATAACATTCACGGTATACATAAATTTAATCCCTTGTGCGACTGGACTGAGAAGGATGTATGGAACTATATAAAGCAGCACAATATTCCCTACAATGCGTTGCATGACCAATTTTATCCCAGCATCGGCTGTGCTCCATGTACTCGGGCAATAACTCCCGGGGAAGATATTCGATCCGGGCGTTGGTGGTGGGAAAACCCAGACTCTAAAGAATGTGGTTTACATACTACAAAAGCAGAAACATAAGTTAATGTTCTTAAATCAAAATAAAATGAATCAACAGTCATATTTTACACATTTGGATGCCTTGGAAAGCGAGGCTATCCATATCATGCGAGAAGTTGCGGCAGAGTGTGCCAATCCGGTACTGTTGTTTTCAGGGGGCAAGGATTCGGTTGTTTTGCTGAGACTGGCTGAAAAAGCCTTTCGCCCGAGCCATTTTCCTTTTCCGTTGATGCATATCGATACGGGCCATAATTTTCCGGAAGTAATTGAATTTCGGGATTATCGGGCCAAACAATTGGGAGAACGCCTGATTGTACGCAGCATGGAGGATTCTATTCAGCGTGGCAGGGTCATATTGCGATCCAAGAACCAAAGCCGCAATCCTTTTCAGGCAGTTACTTTACTGGACGCCATTTCAGAATTCGGGTTTGATGCCTGCATTGGCGGTGCTCGCAGAGACGAGGAAAAAGCACGTGCGAAAGAACGTATTTTTTCGTTTCGGGATGAGTTCGGTCAATGGGATCCAAAGAATCAGCGCCCAGAATTATGGAGTCTCTATAATGCGCGAACTCACCCTGGAGAAAACATCAGGGTTTTTCCTATCAGTAACTGGACAGAATTGGATATATGGCAATATATCGGCCGGGAACAGCTGGAAATTCCATCTATCTACTATGCTCATGAGAGAGATGTAATTGTGCGGAATAGTAGTCTGCTGCCGGTGTCGTACCTGGTTCAGCCCGAGGCGGGGGAAAGTGTACAACATATGATGGTGCGATTCCGTACGGTTGGTGATATGAGCTGTACCTGTCCGGTCGCTTCTCAGGCCAGGGGTGTCGAGGAAATCATCGTGGAAACAGCATTAACACGAATTACTGAGCGCGGGGCAACACGTATGGATGATCGCACTTCTGAGGCATCAATGGAGTTGCGTAAACGGGAAGGTTATTTCTAGGACAGTGTTCTGAAATAACACCCGGTTTTAATTTTTTATCTTCATAGGTTTTTCTAGGACATGGCTGCTGTTGAAAATATTGAACCCGATCATGCCGAGCTGCTGCGATTTATTAGTGCAGGCAGTGTAGATGATGGTAAAAGCACGCTGATAGGTCGTTTGCTGCATGATTCAAAATCCATCTTCGAAGATCAGTTGAGTGCTGTTACCAAAACCTCTAACAAACGCGGGATGGAAAAAATTGATCTCTCGCTTTTTACTGACGGATTGCAAGCAGAGCGGGAGCAGGGAATCACTATTGATGTGGCGTAT
This sequence comes from Nitrosomonas sp. TNE100, assembly GCF_055387135.1. NCBI lineage: Bacteria > Pseudomonadati > Pseudomonadota > Betaproteobacteria > Nitrosomonadales > Nitrosomonadaceae > Nitrosomonas > Nitrosomonas sp. TNE100. The sequence continues at coordinate 1,132,250 of NZ_AP040997.1, forward strand.
CGTTATTTCAATACACCCAGGCGCAAGTTTATTATTGCGGACACACCAGGCCATGAGCAATATACGCGTAATATGGTAACGGGTGCTTCTACTGCCAATCTTGCAATTGTTCTTATCGATGCGCGCAAGGGAGTTTTGACACAATCCCGGCGGCACGCCTACCTTGCCAGTCTGGTTGGCATTCCTCATCTGGTTGTGGCAATTAATAAAATGGATCTGGTTGGCTATTCCCAGGAAATCTTCAAGCAGATTTGTGCTGAATTTGCTGTGTTTTTACAAGGGCTGGGGTTTCGTTCCATTGAATATATACCAATATCTGCGCTACTTGGAGATATGGTCGTGGAACGTGGTGACAACCTTGACTGGTATTCGGGCAAGCCATTATTGGATTATCTGGAATCCATTAATATAGAACACGATATCAACGTACTGGATTTTCGCTTTCCGGTACAGTGGGTATGTCGTCCGCAAACGGAAGAAATGCATGATTTCCGTGGGTATACGGGTCGAATCGAATCCGGAACAATACGCGTGGGGGATGCAGTAACAGTATTACCATCCGGATTAACATCCCGCATCAAAGAAATTCTTTTATATAACGACAGCTTTGAAACCGCTTTTGCGCCACAATCCGTCATCTTGACCATTGAAGATCATCTGGATATCTCGCGTGGAGATATGCTAATCAATGGTGGAGAGCCGCCTCAAGTTACCAGGGAGTTTGATGCCATGCTCTGCTGGTTATCCGAACAAGCATTTGACCCCGATCGTAAATATATTATCAAGCATACCACTCGTATCGTTAAAGGATTAATCACCCGAATTGACTATCGAGTTGATATAAATACAATGCATCAAGAGCCAGTTAACATTTTGACAATGAATGATATTGCTAGAATTGGAATGAAGGTACAGCAACCACTCGTCATTGATGCATATGCCAAAAATCGGGGAACCGGTTGTTTTATTCTGATTGATGAAGTCAGCAATAATACTGTGGCAGCCGGCATGATTTGTATCCGAGAAAGCTGATTACATTTTCCAAACCGAAAATTATTCCAGTCAATAAATACCTGCCATCTGTTTATTCCTATTTTTGTATTAGAAAAATATCCTGGATATTTGACTAAAATATATGATTGATTCTCAATCAATGCACAATTATTCCTCAATAATATCTGACCCCAGGCTTGTCCTTGAATTTGGCATGTCCTTTCCGGAACTGTATGAACGAGTTGGCCTGGTTAAACTGGATCAGATATTCCTGAGTTTTCTTGGAGAAGGTGATCCCAGATTATGTGATCGGCTGATTCAGGCACGAAAGCATCCAGGGCAACTGTCACCCAAGGATGAATCCGCTTTGCTGATTGAAGTGGCTCCCTGGCTGGAAGACTTTGTTGCGATATTGTTTGGCATTAAAAGTGAGGTTAACACCTTAGCTGCGCGACATCATGAACTGGCCCCCCTTTATTTCTGTAAACGTCAGTTTGTACAGCGGCGTGCCAAAACCAAGGTGAGTGATGAGATATTGCAAACACTGAATGGCCTGGAGCTGGAACGAAAGTTGGTGGAAGAATTTGGCCAGCCTTTTTCGGAGCTTATTTTTGCATCTCATGTTGCTCACTGGATGACGGATGAAGCAAATTATTCGGTACAGCTTGAGCTTGCGTTGCATTATGCCGCTTGGGCGTTGCGTACATCTGCAGGGCAAGTGCATACTCATCAGGGTATTTTATTCAAATCTCCACGTAAACTGGATCCGAAACATCTGCTGTCATTGGAGAGTGATGATTGCAATGGATATATGATGCACCGTCTTGATCATGTTCGGTATCGTGAAGGTTTTTCACTGACAGATCATGGAACCGATTTGACAGGCGCTCTGGATGAGGCGAACTATTGTATCTGGTGTCACGAACAAGGCAAGGATTCCTGTTCAAAAGGATTCTTGCAAAAATCAAAAGAAATTCCAGAAGTAAAAACCTTTAAAAGAAATGATCTGGGGGTGTTACTTGCCGGCTGTCCGCTGGAAGAGCGTATTTCAGAATTTCACAAGCTTAAAACCCAGGGGGTTGCGATTGGCAGTTTGGCCATGATCGTGCTGGACAATCCGATGTGTGCAGGAACCGGGCACCGTATCTGTAACGATTGCATGAAATCATGCATTTATCAGAAACAGGATCCCGTCAATATTCCCCAGGCTGAAACACGCACACTTAAGGATGTACTCGAATTACCTTGGGGATTTGAGATTTACAGCTTGCTAACGCGCTGGAATCCGCTTAATTTGCACAGACCCTATCCCAAAGCGGCAACAGGCAAGAAAGTGCTGGTGGTTGGTATGGGGCCGGCAGGCTACACATTGTCACATCATCTTATGAATGATGGCCATACCGTAGTGGGTGTGGATGGATTAAAAATAGAGCCTTTACCAGCCAATATCTCTGGAATAGATATAAAAGGCGAGCGTAATTCTTTTATGCCGATTTACGATGTCAAGCAGTTAAGCGAAGATCTAGATGAACGATTGCCTGCCGGGTTTGGTGGTGTAGCTGAATATGGTATTACAGTACGTTGGGATAAGAATTTCCTTAAACTGATCCGTTTATTACTGGAACGTCGTTCGGAATTTGCTCTTTTCGGTGGTGTGCGCTTTGGAGGCACGCTGACTGTCGATGATGCATGGCAGCTAGGATTTGATCATATTGCACTAGCAGCAGGCGCTGGACGTCCAACTATTTTGAATATACCCAACGGATTAGCTCGAGGCGTGCGAGCTGCATCTGACTTCCTGATGGCGCTTCAGCTAACGGGAGCTGCCCAGAGCAATTCTATCGCCAACATGCAGTTGCGTTTACCGGTGGTCGTGATAGGGGGTGGATTGACAGCAATCGATGCTGCAACAGAAGCGCTGGCTTATTACCCCATTCAGGTAGAAAAATTCCTGAAGCGCTATGAAATATTGGCAGCAGTACAAGGAGAGGCTGTAATACGCGCTAGTTGGGACATTGAAGAGTGTGAAATTGCTGAAGAATTTATGAGTCACGCACGAGCTATCCGTAATGAGAAAGCTCAGGCGGGACAGGAAAATCGCGAACCTCGTGTTGCGGCATTGCTGCAATCCTGGGGTGGCGCTATAGTTGCTTATCGAAAACGATTGATCGACAGTCCTTCCTATACGCTGAATCATGAAGAAGTAGAGAAAGCGTTGGAGGAGGGTATCTATTTTGCCGAAGGCCTGACTCCATTGAGGATTGATATTGATCAATGGGAGCATGTTCAATCTATCTGTTTTGTTGTTCAGGCAGTGGATGAGGAGGGTAATTGGTATAAAGTGAGGGAGGTAGTTCAACCTGCTCGAACAATATTGGTGGCAGCTGGAACCCAGCCGAATACTGTTCTGGCACGTGAAGACTCACAGTATTTCAAACTGAATGGACACTATTTTGCTTCTTATGATGAACAAGGTCAGCCTGTAGATGTCATTAAAGGTAATCCCAAGCCTGAGACGCCCGCGGTATTATTGAGCCACTCTAGTGATGGACGTTTCATCAGTTTCTTTGGTGACCTGCATCCATCTTATTCAGGTAATGTGGTTAAAGCAATGTCCAGTGCCAAACAAGGTTATCCAGTGGTCAGCCGAGTGCTTGCTCAGATTGATCCCGTATCAGTACAAACCGCTTCTCAATTTTTCATTGAAATTGGAGATGAGTTGCGCGCTACCGTGCATAAGGTGGAACGCCTGACACCAAACATCATAGAAGTTGTCGTTCATGCACCTTTGGCTGCTCGTCATTTTCGCCCTGGGCAATTTTATCGTTTTCAAAATTATGCTTCATTTGCAAGAAGTTCTGAGCACACTCGTTTGGCTATGGAAGGAATTGCCCTTACAGGCGCTTCAGTTGATACCTCGAAAGGTTTGGTATCATTGATCGCACTGGAAATGGGTGGATCTGCAAATTTGTGCTCGTTACTTCAACCTGGTGAGCCGGTTATTTTGATGGGGCCAACCGGAACACCAACGGAAATTGAATCCAATGAAACTGTTATATTGGTTGGTGGCGGGCTAGGTAATGCAGTATTGTTCTCGATTGGTGCTGCTGCCCGGGTTGCTGGTTGTAAAGTATTGTATTTTGCGGGCTACAAAAAATTGGCTGACCGCTACAAAGTGGCAGAAATAGAAGCGGCAGCCGATACCATTGTTTGGTGCAGTGACGAATCACCAGGATTCCAACCTTCTCGTCCAGGCGATTTGAGTTATGTGGGTAATATTGTGCAGGCAATGGTTGCTTATGCCAATGGTGAGCTGGGTCATACACCGATTTCCATGCAGGCTGCCGACCGTATTATAGCAATCGGCTCCGATCGCATGATGGCAGCAGTTGCTGCTGCACGGCATCAGCAACTGGCACCTTATCTTAAAGCCGGACACTTTGCAGTGGGATCGATTAATTCCCCGATGCAGTGCATGATGAAGGAAATCTGCGCGCAATGCCTGCAACCTCAAAAGAATCCCGAGACAGGCGAGATTTCATACGTTTTTTCCTGCTTTAATCAAGATCAGCCATTGGATCTGGTCGATTTCAGTGGATTAGCTTCACGTTTGCGTCTGAATAGTGTGCAGGAAAAACTGACAAGTCGCTGGATTGGACATTGTCTGCAACACAGTAATAATCATGCATCTTAGTCAGATATCATGAATGCTGCCAAAATCAATCTGTTTTAAATTGATTTAGAATTTGATATTAAATTGAATGAGTGTGATGGATTTTTCTGTGGTTGTCAGTACGACAATTTTTGATTAATGAATTAATAAAATAACAAGGGAGAACATCCATGCACATAGGCATACCTGCCGAAACGCGTGCAGGAGAAACACGCGTGGCGGCTACGCCAGAAACCGTCAAGAAATTGGTTGCCAAGGGACTGCATACTGTTCTGGTGCAGGCAGGAGCGGGCATAAACGCCAGCATCCCTGATTCCGCATACCAGGAAGCAGGTGCAGTAATCGTCTCCGGTGCTTCGCAGTTATATGAGCAATCCCAGATCATACTGAAGGTTCGGGGCCCTGAAGCCAGCGAACTGGTTCATATGAAAAAAGATGCGATACTGATTGGTTTGCTTGCACCTCATCTTGCAGAGGAAATTGAGATAGTAGCCCGGCATGGTGTCACTGCATTCGCGATGGAAAAACTACCCCGTATATCACGAGCCCAAAGTATGGATGTGCTGTCTTCTCAGGCCAATATTGGTGGTTACAAAGCAGTTATTCTGGCTGCTAATGTATACCAGAGATTTTTTCCCATGCTGATGACGGCAGCCGGTACGGTTAAAGCCGCACGTATGTTGATTCTAGGAGCTGGTGTGGCTGGGTTGCAGGCGATTGCAACAGCCAAACGCCTGGGTGCAGTGATTGAAGCATTTGATGTGAGGCCAGCAGTCAAAGAGCAGGTAGAAAGCTTGGGAGCCAAGTTTGTGGAAGTTCCATTGACGGATGAGGAAAAAGCTAAAGCAGAGACTGCTGGCGGATACGCGGCTGAAATGTCGGAGGATTACAAGCGTCGACAGAGCAATCTGATTCATGAACGTGCCGCTGCTGCAGATATTATCATTACAACTGCTTTGATTCCGGGTCGCCCGGCTCCCATCCTGATTAGTGAAGAAACAGTCAAGGCGATGAAGCCCGGCTCGGTAATAGTGGATATGGCCGTTGAAGCAGGTGGAAATTGTCCGTTATCAGAGCTTGGCAAAACTGTAGTTAAACACGGCGTGCATTTGGTTGGCATAGCAAATCTCCCGGGATTGGTGGCGACAGACGCCAGTGCGTTATATGCACGTAATCTGTTAAATTTCCTGAATCTAATACTGGATACACAGACTGGCGAGCTTAAAATAGATCGCGAAGACGAGATTGTCAAAGGAAGCCTGGTCTGTACGGCTGGAGAAATTATAGGTAAATCATAAAAGTCGGTTGTATTGTTTACACATAAAATTTATGAATCTCTATGAGGAAAACACATGATTGGAGAAATTGATCCAACGATCATTAACCTGACAGTATTTGTCCTGGCAGTTTTTGTTGGCTACCATGTGGTGTGGAATGTGACACCTGCTCTTCATACCCCCTTGATGTCAGTAACAAATGCAATTTCCAGTATCATTCTGGTCGGAGCAATGTTGGCAGCGGGCTCAGCTGAAGCGGACTGGGGGGCGTGGTTAGGGGCTGCAGCCGTGGTCTTGGCATCCATCAATGTATTCGGTGGATTTCTCGTTACCCAGCGTATGCTGGAAATGTTTAAGAAAAAAGATAAAAAAGGACAAGCCTAAATGTCTGTTAACTTCATCGCGCTGGCCTATCTGGTAGCGGCTGTATTTTTTATTCTTTCACTCAAGGGATTAAGTTCGCCCACTGCTGCACGTCGTGGCAATCTACTTGGTATGTTGGGGATGGGTATTGCTGTAAGTACAACCCTGACCATTACTGGAAACTGGGTGCTGATTTTAAGCTGTATTGCTGTGGGTGCAATCATCGGTTCAATTGTGGCGCAGCGTATTCAGATGACTGCAATGCCTGAACTCATTGCGTTCATGCATTCGCTTGTTGGACTTGCTGCGGTATTTATTGCAATTGCCGCTGTCAATAATCCGGTTTCATTCGGTTTGCCGGAAATATTACCTGCTGGTAATAAACTTGAGCTTTTTCTGGGGACTTTCATCGGTGCCATGACATGGTCTGGATCCGTTATTGCTTTCCTTAAGTTATCCGGGCGCATGAGTGGCGCACCGATTATCTTTAGTGGCCAGCATATGGTTAATTTGTTGCTGGCAATTGTCATGATCAGTTTTGGCTTATGGTTTTTCTTTAGCGAAACAACGAACTGGACTGCATTTTCTACAATGACAGCGGTTGCCTTCCTGTTGGGTTTTCTCATTATTATTCCAATCGGTGGTGCAGACATGCCGGTTGTGATTTCCATGTTGAACTCATATTCGGGATGGGCTGCAGCAGGAATTGGTTTTTCGCTTGGGAATCCGATGTTGATTATCGCCGGATCTCTGGTAGGTAGCTCTGGCGCAATTCTCTCTTACATTATGTGTAAGGCCATGAACCGACCATTTCTTTCTGTGATTCTTGGTGGTTTTGGCAGTGATGGAGGAAGCCAGAGTACTAGCGATGGGGCACAGAAAACCTACCGTAGCGGTAGTGCAGATGATGCTGCATTTTTGTTGGGGAATTCGGACAGTGTTATTATCATTCCCGGATATGGACTGGCCGTGGCACGTGCTCAGCATGCCGTTAAAGAATTAGCATTGGCACTGCATAAAAAAGGAATCAATATTCGTTTTGCCATTCATCCTGTCGCAGGTCGTATGCCTGGCCATATGAATGTACTGCTTGCAGAGGCTGAGATTCCCTATGAGATGGTTCAGGAAATGGAAGAGATCAACAGTGATTTTCCGAATACCGATGTCGTACTGGTATTAGGCGCAAATGACGTAGTCAATCCGGCAGCAAATGTTCCAGGAAGTCCTATTTACGGAATGCCAATCCTGGAGGCATATAAGGCACGTACAGTAATGGTTGTCAAACGCAGTATGGCTGCTGGCTATGCGGGCTTGGACAATGATCTCTTTTATATGGATAAGACCATGATGGTATTTGGTGATGCCAAGAAAGTCGTGGAAGATATGGTTAAAGCACTTTAATTAAGTCGTAGTGTTATTACTCTAATAGCCCGATAGCTGTTTCTCAGATTTATTTCTGGAATCCAGCCACTCTCGGGCTGTTTTTTGTGCTGATGTAAGTTGTACTCTACTGAGTGAACGCATGGCTTTATCGCGTGCCAATGCTGCCTGCTCTATACCAGCTGCAGCAGCCAGATTGAACCATACATAACTTTTTTCACTATCCATTTCTACGCCTTGGCCAATTTGATAAAGCAGGCCGAGTTCATACTGCGCAAGAGGATGATTTTGTTCGGCAGCCAATATGAACCATTTTGAAGCTTCAGAGAAGTCTTGAAGTGTTCCTTTACCAGTCAGATATAGTAAACCTAGTTGATATTGGGCGTCAGCGCTGCCTTTTCTGGCTTTTTCAAGGAAAAGGCTAATCGTATAGAATCGATTGTCACTGAGGTTTGGTACAGAATGAGATTCTTCACTTCTGATCGATTCAAGATTAATTTTCTCTCCGCGCGCAATTGCCTCAGATAGCGTTGGTTTCGTTGATGCAATAACTGATGGAGATTGAGGAGAACTTCGAAGTAATTCTGCAGAAGACGCTTGTGGTTGAGATTGCAGGTCATTTCTTATGGATTCGTCAGTAGAAAACCCAATCCAGATTAATGTTCCCAGCAAAAATATACTACCGACACTTATTGCAGCCACAAAACAAGTATCATTATTTCGACCCCAGAAGCGTGCCTTGCAGTCACGACAGCGATAGGGAGAAAGTAATAAGTTTGAAGGAGTACGCTCACCTGGCCTGAAACGGGATTTATGCGTCCGGTTACTACCACACTGAGTACAATTAATAGTCATAATACTAAGTACTAAGTTAGAAATACAGATATTAATAAAATAGCAAGTTAGACTTGTATTCTATCAGCACATTTCTAATTTTGATCAGTAATAGACAATATGCAGACGATTGCATACAGAAGCAGCACTGGCTGAATCTAACTGGTTAGATTGGATCCAGCCACATATTCTTACCCTGATACAGGAGGTGTGTTGCTTCCGACTCTCGATGCCTTGTTGTTCTCAGTTATAAAACAACCCTGCAGACGCATATTTGACGGCAGGCCAGATGACAAGCTATTAAATCTGGCTCTGCAGCCAGTTCTGAAGGCCAATATTTTGAATTACGTCTTGCTGTGTTTCCAGCCAGTCGATATGCTCTTCTGTATCTTCCAGAATTTCTTTAAAAATTTCACGTGAGACATAATCCTGTGCTGTTTCACAAGCGGCTATCGCACTTATGAGAGTTTCCCGACCTGCACGCTCCAGCTCAAGATCACAAGTGATACATTCTTGTGCATTTTCACCGATCATTAATTTCCCAAGTTCTTGTAAATTAGGCAAGCCCTCAAGAAAAAGAATGCGTTCAATTAATTGATCCGCATGCTTCATTTCTTCAATAGATTCTTGGTATTCATACTCACCGAGCTTGTTAAATCCCCAGTTTTTATACATGCGAGCATGAAGAAAATATTGATTGATAGCAGTCAATTCGAGCTGTAGCTGACGATTTAACCAGCGAATTATATCGGCATTACCTTTCATGATTTTCTCTCTCCGGATGATTAGCCTGCAAGCTTTAGTAAGTCAAAAGGACTTCAGGAGGGTCTTGCAGTAGTTTGTTGAGAAAGCTCCTGGTTCAATACCTTATCCAAGGTTACCTTGGCGTGGCAAGCACAAATACCACATTGACCGGTAACGCCCAAGCAGCTCCTTAGATCACGCATCCTTACGGCACCTTGTTTTACGGCCTCGTGAATGTCGCGTTCAGTTATTCCCTTACATACGCAAATATACATGAAAGATAACTTTTGTCGAATAATTTTCAGAAAACACGGGGTATACTCAATTGATTACAGTTGCAACAACCCTAATCAGTAATGAGAATAATTCTTAAAATTATATTCATCTTTGAAAATTTTGCAACTGGTAATTTTTAATCTCCCTGCATAACTGTTCCTATTGGTCAAAGAACCCTTAAAATGGAGAGATATAAATATCTGATCAAATTTGCAAGATGTGGATGAGTTTTGAGTTGATCGAGTTGGCACGTCGTTTGAAGCAAGATAGAGCATTGATGAAGATTGATAGGTTGGTTGACTGAAAACAGCTATGGTCGGGTTTAGGTGGTTTATATAAATGTAAATGGGATCAATCACCGCCAGTAGCGGGCAAGAATCATTTGATACCCTGATGATGCTTAAATGTTGGGCATGAGAAAAAGTTATCCAGGCGCACACTGTTGACCTTTTCGACTGTGGACTGTGGTGTACATGTTTAAAATGGGCTACCAATGGTGAGTGTTTCCCGGTGACTACCCGAAATAGGAAACGGTTTACGCGTATTCTCCAAATGGAAAAAACCTGACGTCGATGGCATCTGTGACAACCGCGGACATTACCGACCGCAAGGGCGCTATTGCTACATTGACGCCAGGCACACACTGACTGTCCAGCGTATTGAGCATCTTTGCGGATTCTGGCTACACAGCTCAACCACCTATCGAGGTAGTCAGGTTGTGTTTAGGTGAGGTGATCACGGTGCAGATTGCCAGGAGAAGTGAACCGCACACTTTTGCGGTCATTCTCAGGCGCTGGATTGTGGAATAAACTTTTTCATGGCTGGAAAAATACCGGCGATTATGGAAGAACTGCGAGCGCAAACTCAATACCAGCTTGCAATTTATCCACCTGGCACTTTTAGCACTATTGCCCCAGAAGAGCATAAACAGATTCTCGTGACGTTTCCATAACCACTGGTTGCCCAGGCTTACAAAAACAAATCACTTTCAGCCCGACAAACGCATCAGCAAAAAACGCCAAATATCGTTGAGCGGTGTTTTAGCATTGCCAAACGCTTATCCGGAATGAAGCATGCCAGCTACTTCAGCACGATAAAAATCAACGCCCATATCATCATGAAATGTATTGGTATGAATCTGAAAAAAGTAGCCAACAAAATTTTTATTAATGATCCATCAGCAGGAAAAACCTGTCCTGTTACAGCATAAAGGGGGGATCCCCTGAAAAATGAGGAAGACTTCTCTTTTTCCCAGAATCAATCGGCAAAAACCACTTCAGCCAAATCTCTTTCCCCGCTCTTCTGTAGAATTTCAGGGGTATGCAGGGATCTTTTATATATTTGTGTAAAAATGTTGGCTACTCTGTAACGGGGGTAGTAAAACTTTACTGTCAGGAGTGTGCGAGCAGCAAATAACATAGGGCGATGTGATTTTTATGATTTTTCATCGATAAATTGCTTTTGCTCAGTGAGCATAGCTTCAATGATGCTTTTATATTTATTTCTAATTTTGTATGAATCTACATTTATGTATTCCCGCCTTATTCTGGCCAGATACTTCGCAAGTAGATATTTACCGTCACCTGGAATTGCCGGCATTGGAAACAATGCTTGCAAAAAGCTTCTGTACTGAAGATCCAGGACACTCCGTAGAATCTTGGCTATGTGAGGTTTTTAATGTACAAAAACAGCATGACTGGCCCGTTGCTCCCATAGTGCTGCAGTTGGATAGAGGATGTGCTGAATTTAGAGATAATTATTGGTTACGCGTTGACCCAGTTCATCTCCGGATTAAAAACAACCATATACTTTTGGGCGATAACCACATTTTGAATATTTCCCTAAAGGAGGCAATTTCATTTACCGATAGTATTAATAAGCTAATTTCAGATGATGGTTTGACCCTGCTGCCCCTTCATTCTGACCGCTGGTATCTGCAGTGTAGTGAAATACCTGAGCTGCGAACATTTCTCTTGAGTGAGGTGGTTGGTCAAAATATAAATAATCTTCTACCTCACGGGAATGATAGTTCGATCTGGAACAGCAGAATCAATGAAATACAAATGCTTTTATATGAGCATCCGTTAAATCAGATAAGAGAAGCCCAGGGAGATCTGGTGGTCAATAGTGTATGGGCATGGGGAGGAGGCGTTATGCCCCAAAAAGTGCATACACCCTATACCAGAATTTGGAGCAATCACATCCTTGTTTCTGCTCTGGCAGAAATGGGAAAAATTGCGTGTCATAATTTGCCGGAAGATACCGGCGAGTTACTGCGATACTCTGATGATTCAGGTGAACAATTGGTATTTCTGGATAATCTCCATAAATACGCCAATTACAGGGATGCATTCAATTGGAGAAATGAATTGATGAAAATTGAGCAGAGCTGGTTCGCTCCATTACTTCAGGCACTGAAAAAAAAGCAAATAACACAGTTAAAGCTTACAGCTATCAGTGAACATTCAACCAGAAGTTTCACGTTGACACCTGGTAGCTTTTGGAAATTTTGGGCTTCAGTACGTCCGTTTGGATCTTATAGTTAGTTGTGGTCAGTTTGGGGGAATTAAATTTTTTTAACGAGACTTTCCTCATAGCTATGTATATCCACTCAAAAATCAATACGATTAAACCTTTTTTGCCGACGGCTGTAACAATGGTTGTTGCCGGTTTATTGATCGCGCTGGATTATTCCATGCTCTCTATCGAGCCACATATCATTGTAGGGCTATGGGTAATTCTGGTAACAGCAATCCTGATTACAATTATGCAGATTGTGCATGCTGAAAAAATATTTTCAATACAATTTGCACAGTTGGCTGCTCAAAAAGAACGTCTTGCCAATGAAATAAAATATCGAATCTGGGCCGAAAAAACTTCTTCGGAGAATAAAGCTAAGCTACAAATTGTAGATGAGAATTTTCCGGTCATGCTAGCTTATTTTAATCCGGAGCAGCAATGCCGCTATCACAATCGGGCTTTTCGTCAATGGTTCGGATTAAGGTCTGAACAAATAGAAAATCGATTTTTGCATGAGTTTCTCAGTGGATCATTTTATACCCATATCAAGCATGAAGTCGGACGCGTATTATCTGGCGAAACGGTGCAAGGTCAACAAATTCAGAAACTTATAAATCAATCTGCCTGTTTGGTTACCGCCCATTTAATACCGCATTTCGATTCTGGCGGAAAGGTAATCGGGTTTTATACTCTTTATACGCCTCGGTTTATGAAGAAAGATGGGCTGTCTCTGGAGAGTTTTAAAGAAAAATCTGTATCTGAGAATGAGCAATCGTGGAAAAGAAAGCTTACCCAACACTCAGGTGGAGATGCAACACATCAACCGGCACGAGTATCTATAGACTCATCCAGCCGTATTATCCTGGCTATTGAGCAAGAGGAGTTCCGTCTTTTTTGTCAGAGAATACTGCCGGTTAAACCTGGTCAGAATGCTACAACCTACTACGAAATCCTTATTCGTATGGCAGAGGAAGAGTCTAATCTTATTCCCCCGGGCGCGTTTCTCCCGCTTGTCGAAAAACACAACCTGATGCCGCGTCTGGACGGATGGGTCGTGAAGAAAATTATCCAATACCTTTCAAAAAAGAATGTTAGTACTGAAATTTCATTTTGTATAAATTTATCTAACAGCACACTTAAGGATCCGGCGTTTGCTGATCACGTTCAAGATCTCCTGAAGAACGCCAAAGTACTGCCTGATAAATTATGTTTTGAAATAGAAGCATTTGATGTTATAGCTAATTTGCAAAATACAGTACTATTCGTAAAGAAAATACAGCAATTAGGGTGCCTGGTTTCATTATGCAGCTTCAATCATGACCGTACATCATTTGATTTGCTGAAGTACATCAGGGCAGATTTTTTGAAGATAGATGGCAGCATAGTTTGCAATATTTTACGTGATGCGGAAGATCTGAAAAAAATTGAAAATATCAACAAATTTGCGCGTGCTTTGAAGATCGGGACAATAGGAGAGCTGGTAGAAACACAAGCTACTCTGGAAAAACTCGCAGAAATTGGGATCGATTATGCTCAAGGATTTGCTGTCGGGCAGCCGCATCCGATTGAAACCATCAGTCGCTCCGCTATCAACTTACCATGAGTTGTAAGTATATTAATTACTGTGCCAACACTTGATATGCTTCCTGATATTTTTCTACTGTTTGTATGAGAATTTCAGCCGGGATAGCAGGAGCAGGTGGAGTTTTGTTCCAGCCAGTTTGTTCCAGCCAGTCGCGAATAAACTGTTTGTCATAACTGGGTGGGGTTTTACCAGGTTGATAGCCTTCAGCAGGCCAGAAACGAGAGGAGTCCGGGGTTAGTGCTTCATCGATCAGGTAAAGCTGATCGTTATCATCCAGGCCAAATTCAAACTTGGTATCAGCGATAATGATATTTCGTGTCAATGCATAGTCAGCTGCAGCACTGTAAAGCGCAATTGCATATTTGCTGACAACTGAAGCAAGCGGTGCTCCCAATATTTGTTCACAAGAAGCATATGAAATATTCTCATCATGTGATCCTGCTTCTGCCTTAGTTGATGGTGTAAAAATTGCACCATCAGGAATTTTGTCAGCCTCTCGTAACCCCTCAGGCAGGGTAACGCCACAAATGGTGCCGCTGTGCTGATAATCTCTCCAGCCAGAACCAGAAATATAACCGCGTACAATTGCCTCGACAGGGAGTGGCTTCAATTTTTTAACAACAAAAGCGCGGTCTGTAACCTGATCTCGCTCTCCAGGCAGAATAACGGATTCAGGTGGTATGTCGGTAAGGTGGTTGGGGATAATGTGAGCTAGTTTCTCGAACCAGAAACGGGAAATTTTTGTCAGAATCTTACCTTTTTCCGGGATCGGGGTTGGTAATATTACATCAAAAGCAGAAATGCGATCTGTCTGTATAATCAGTAGGTTATTTTCATCTACCACATAAATATCCCGTACCTTTCCCCGGTGTAGCAGGGGGAGGCTTGTTATATTGGTTTCAAACAGCGTCGCAGTTGTCATAGTTGATTGATGGGGAGCTTATTTCTGGTGTGTTGTATTAGGATTGAAGATCATGCCTGATATGCTGAGCTTGCAGAAAAGCTTCTTCAGTTGAGTCTGCTAGTACAGTGAAATGCCCCATTTTCCTGCCTGGTTTTGCTTCACGTTTACCGTACAAATGCAGCTTGGCTTGTGAGTGACGTAATATCTGGTCCCAGGCAGGTTCATCATTTTGCCATAGGTCCCCGAGTATATTAATCATTACAGCAGCCTGTACCTGTTTTGTGCTGCCGTGTGGAAGCCCACACAATACGCGAACTTGTTGCTCAAATTGTGAGGTGATACAGGCATCAAGCGAATAATGTCCGCTGTTGTGCGGACGTGGTGCAATTTCATTAACCAGAACCTGATCATTATTCAGAACAAAGAATTCTACACACAGAACGCCAATATAATTCAGCCTTATAGCCACTTGTCTGGCAATTTCACAAGCTTCTTCAATAATCTTGTCAGATAACCCGGCTGGTACAATGCTTGTATCAAGGATACCTTTCACATGCCTGTTTTCCGGGACAGGAAAGAAAGTAATGCGATTGTGATTATCGCGAGCAAGGATAACGGAAATTTCATGGGCAAGCGGTAATCGTTTTTCCAGTACGCAGGGCCTGCTTCCCAAATCAGCAAATCGTTCCGGCAAAATATCCGTGTTTTCAATTTGAATTTGTCCCTTACCATCATAACCAAATTGACTGATTTTAAGTATACAGGGGAATAAGGATGCATCAATTTTCCGGGATATATCTTTTTCGCTACGAATAGCGACGAAAGGCACAACTGGAAAACCGTTTTCCATAAGAAATTGTTTCTCAAGGATACGGTTTTGTGCGATTGAGACACTTTCGGCATTAGGGCTGACTATGCAGCGTTGCGCCAGATAGCGTAGTGCCTGAGCGGGGACATTTTCAAATTCGATGGTGACCGCGGCACAAGTCGATCCTAATTCATCCAGCGCCCGATAATCCAGATAATCTGCTTGCAGATGGCGTTCGGCAATGTTCGCGGCAGGACTTTCTGCGGCCGGATCAAGTACAGTTACCCGGTAACCCATTTGTTGTGCTGCCATGGTAAACATTCTTCCCAGTTGACCGCCACCCAGCATGCCCAGCATGGTGCCTGGTCTTATATACATGATTCAGGGAGAGTCATTGCAGCAACGGAATCCGCCTGATCCTTGCGAAACTGATCAAGTTTCTCGGCCAACACGGTATCTTTCCCGGCCAGCATGGCAACAGCAAACAGCGCAGCATTCACCGCCCCGGCTTCGCCGATAGCGAAAGTGGCAACCGGTATCCCTTTGGGCATTTGTACAATGGATAGGAGTGAATCAATACCCTGTAAGTGTTTTGAAGTGACTGGAACACCAAGAACGGGCAGTGTGGTTTTGGCAGCAATCATCCCTGGCAGGTGAGCTGCACCACCTGCACCGGCGATAATACATTTGATTCCACGGTCACGAGCCGTCTCGGCATAATCAAACATCCTGTCGGGTGTGCGGTGCGCTGAGACAATTATAGTTTCGTGCGGGATAGAGAATTTCTTCAAAATATTTGCAGCATGCTGCATGATATGCCAATCGCTGCTGCTGCCCATTACAACACTGATTACTGGACGATCCACTTGAAAGACCTTTACAAAAATCCGGAATAACTCGAAATACACCTAGGCATGGTGAAAGTGGCAATAATAAACTAGAATAGCTTGTCAGCCTGCAAGTTTTAAGAGCAAATCCCGTTTGCTGTATAAGCCCAGCAGGGCAGATTCAGCAGTTTTACTGGCTTAATACTCAAAGTCTAATGAATTTTCAGCGAGGACAGAAAAGAGAAGAACCTGAGATCAATCTCGTTCCTATGATTGATGTGCTAGTGGTAATCCTCATTTTTCTGGTAATTACTACTACCTATTCAAAATTTTCGGAGCTGGAAATAACGTTGCCACAAGCGGCTGTTGTTGAAGAAGATCACGTATCGGATGCTCCAAGGATGATAGATATATCGGTCAGTGTTGCGGGAGACTATACGATTAACCATAGTCCAATAAAATTTACCAGCATTGAAAGTTTGCGAGATGCTTTGCGATCAGCTGCCCATAACCAGGACAACCCGATCATCGTAATCAGTGCGGATGCAAAAGCTACCCATCAGTCAGTTATCACGATTATGGAGGCTGCAAGAACAGCTGGATACAACCAGGTGACTTTCGCTACAGAGGTTACAGGTGCCGGCCAATAATATTTTTATTAACAATATCAATCGTATGATTTCATTATTCAAATTTTTATTCAGAAATAAAGGAGAGAAAATGAGTACCAGTCTGGATAATTTTTCAAAAGCAGCACAATCGGGTGATACATATGTGTTGCCCCCTCTTCCTTATGCAGATAATGCGCTTGAACCAGTTATTTCTGCACATACATTAAGTTTTCATTACGGCAAGCACCATAAAGGCTATGTAGATAATCTGAATAAACTCGTTATGGGCACTCCATTTGCCGGACAATCACTGGAACAGATTATTATGGCCACAGCTGGCCATGCTGATAAAATCGGGATTTTCAATAATGCAGCTCAGGTCTGGAACCACATGTTTTACTGGAACAGCCTCAGCCCTAATGGAGGCGGTGAACCACCGGCGGCATTAAAACAAAAAATTGAAGAAGCGTTTGGCAGTGTGGAAGCCTTTAAACAGGAATTTGCCACGGCCGCAATTACACAATTTGGTAGTGGCTGGGCCTGGCTCGCGCAAGAGGGAACAAAGTTAACTATTATTAAGACAAGTAACGCTGACTCGCCTTTGACGCGTAGCATTCGCCCTCTGTTGACGATTGATGTATGGGAGCATGCTTACTATTTGGATTTCCAGAATCGTCGACCTGATTATGTCAATACAGTAATTGATAAATTGATTAATTGGGAATTTGCTGCGGCGAATCTCGCATAACGACTATTGATGCCGGATATCACCATAGCTCTTTCCAAGGGGCGAATCTTTGAGGATACTATTCCGTTTCTGGAAGCTGCCGGCATTATCCCGCAGGATGATCCGGATACTTCCCGTAAACTGATCATTGAGACCAACCGTCCCGATGTCAGACTCGTTATGGTGCGGGCTACAGATGTGCCAACCTATGTACAGTATGGCGCTGCTGATTTGGGCGTGGCCGGGAAAGATGTGCTGCTGGAGCATGATGGAGTCGGGTTGTATCAGCCCCTGGATCTAAAAATCGCCCGCTGTCATATGATGGTTGCAGTGCGAGACGGCTATGATTATGCTTCGGCAGTTTTTCAGGGCGCGCGCTTGCGTGTGGCTACCAAATATGTAAAAACCGCGCGCAGCCATTTTGCTGCAAAAGGGATGCATGTCGATCTGATCAAATTATATGGTTCAATGGAGCTTGCCCCGCTTGTTGACTTGGCGGATGCAATTGTTGATCTGGTTTCGACTGGCGGAACACTCAAAGCAAATCGTTTGCAAGCCGTCGAGGAAATTATGCCAATCTCAGCTCGCCTGATTGTAAATCAGGCGGCGCTGAAGCTGAAAAATCCCACAATACAACCTTTGTTAGAAGCGTTTAATGCAGCAATCCCCGCAAATGTGTAGTCCTCTCAACTCTTAATTACTATGATTCAAATCAGGCGGCTGTCGTCCTCAGATATTGATTTCCAAGAAGAACTTAGATCACTATTGAGTTTTGAGATATCTCTTGATGACGAGATTGATCGGACAGTGATTCATATCCTGAATCAGATCAGGAAATACGGAGATGAAGCGTTACTTGAGCTGACACGCCGGTTTGATAATCTAGATATAACTCGGATTGATCAGGTTGAATTACCTCGGAATCAATGGCAATCTGCTCTGGAAGCCTTGAGTCGTGATCAACGCGAGGCCCTGGAACAGGCTGCTTCCCATATACATCTCTACCATGAAAAACAGCTAGCCCAGTCATGGGATTATGTTGAGCCAGACGGCACACGACTGGGACAGAAAATTACTGCGCTGGATCGTGTCGGGCTCTATGTGCCCGGTGGTAAGGCAGCCTACCCATCATCAGTGCTGATGAACGCAATTCCTGCCCGGGTAGCCGGTGTCAATGAACTGATTATGGTAACCCCAACACCAGGAGGAGAAAAAAATCCGCTGGTACTGGCGGCAGCTGCAATCTGCGAAGTAGATCGTGTTTTCACTATTGGGGGGGCACAGGCAATTGCTGCCTTGGCTTATGGCACGGCAACCATTCCGAAAGTAGATAAAATTGTTGGTCCGGGCAATGCCTATGTGGCAACGGCAAAGCGGCATGTATTCGGGGAGGTTGGAATTGATATGCTGGCAGGGCCATCGGAAATTCTGGTTATTTGCGACGGAAAGACCGACCCTGACTGGATTGCGATGGATCTGTTTTCGCAGGCAGAACATGACGAGCAGGCACAATCAATTCTGCTTTGCCCAGATGAAACTTTTTTGGATACAGTAGCAAAAAGTATGGCCAGATTAATCAATACACTGCCACGCCGGGAGGTTATTCGTACCTCATTGGAAAATCGTGGTGCATTGATCAAAGTGCGTGATCTGGAGGAAGCCTGTCTGATTGCAAACCGGATTGCACCTGAACATTTGGAGTTATCCGTTGATCAGCCAGAACAATGGGTAGACAGTATTCGGCACGCTGGCGCAATTTTCCTTGGGCGATATACCTGTGAGGCACTGGGAGATTATTGTGCTGGCCCCAACCATGTACTTCCCACTTCCGGTACGGCTCGTTTTTCCTCTCCACTGGGTGTTTATGATTTCCAGAAGCGTACCAGCCTGATTCAAGTTTCAGCCGAGGGAGCATCCAGGTTAGGCAAGATTGCATCTATTCTGGCAAAGGGGGAGGGGCTTGAGGCACACGCCAGATCTGCTGAGTTCCGTTATCGATAGATCACAAGTCCAAATGTCTGTGATCAATCTGTCTGCATGATTCTATTGCTTATATGAACGGTCATGATTGATCAGCAATTCGATATTGTCATTGTTGGAGGCGGTCCGGTTGGAATGGCCCTGGCATTAGCATTGCGTGAACATAAGCTCTCGATTTTGCTGCTTGAAGCACGTGAGTTACCAGAAGAAGTGGACGATCCGCGACCGCTAGCTCTTTCATATGGTAGCCGTTTAATTCTGCAACACCTGGGTATTTGGAAAAATCTGACACAACCTACGCCAATTACCACAATTCATATTTCGAATTTCGGTCATTTTGGCCATACCGTGCTTACGCCTGATGATGCAGGAGTTCCAGCACTGGGCTATGTGGTCAATTATCATAACCTTTACCATACCATGGGTCGATCCGTGCGAGATTATGGTGTCGTATACCGAACAAATGCGCTGGTTACGACCATACAGACAGGTCAACAACAAGCCCGGATAACATACCGGCAAAATGAGACAGAAAAACAGATTCAAGCCAAATTACTGGTGCTGGCGGATGGTGGAAAACTTGCGGAGCAGATTGATGGCATCCGTTATCGTGTTCATGATTACCGGCATACGGCGATTGTGGCTAACGTCAAAACCGAATCGTCCCGACCAGGAACAGCTTTTGAACGTTTTACCCTGAACGGGCCATTGGCTCTGCTGCCATCTGGCGATAAATATGCGTTGGTATGGACAATGCCGACTGCCGAAGCAAAAAAAATACTGAGGCTTGATGACAGACTGTTTCTGCTGCATTTACACGAACAATTTGGAGATCGTCTGGGTAATTTTATTCACGCAGGTAAGCGATCAAGTTTCCCACTGATACTCAAACATGCGTCAACAATTATCGGCCATCGGTCAGTAATAATAGGCAATGCTGCACAAACACTCCATCCGGTTGCCGGGCAGGGTTTTAATCTTGGATTGAGAGACGCATGGGAGCTGGCCAGTGAAATTAGTCACATCCCTTCTGGTGCGCCTGGTGAGCCAGGATCAAGCAGAATGCTGTCTGTCTATAGCAAACGGCGCCAGCGTGACAAGCATATGGGCAGAGTGTTTACGGATTCCCTGATAAAACTGTTTACAGCCGATTTGCCACTGATACAAACTTGCAACGGAATAGGATTGACTGTTCTGGATTGTCTGCCGCCCGCAAAACGCCTGGTTGCACGGCAAATGATATTCGGTACAAAAAACTGATTACTAGAATAAGCGAAACACGCTGGTGTGCTATAAAAATCTGATAATCCAGTTCCGGATTAAAATTTGGATCTGATTTTTCAATAATTTTCATTAACAGCCAAAACCAGCTAGCAGCTATGGAATTTTTCTTCTGACGTTTTTAACCTGATTTTACCTGTTTATGCAAATTGGCTCCTATACGCTTAAAAATAAATTGATTGTTGCCCCCATGGCAGGAGTGACAGATCGACCTTTCCGACAATTGTGCAAGCGGATGGGCGCTGCGATGGCGGTGTCTGAAATGATTTCCAGTAACTCCCTGTTATATGGCTCTGAAAAAACCCTGCGCCGTGCTTGTCATGAGGGAGAGATGAAACCTGTTTCGGTACAGATTGCAGGCGCTGATCCAGCCATGATGGCACAAGCTGCGCGCCACAACGCGGATCATGGTGCCGAAATCATTGATATCAACATGGGGTGTCCAGCCAAAAAAATATGCAATGTCATGGCAGGATCAGCTTTGCTGAAAGATGAAGATCTGGTCAGCAAAATTCTTGGGGCAGTCGTGCAGGCTGTGGATATTCCGGTCACCCTGAAAATCAGAACCGGCTGGGATACGCAGCATAAAAATGCAGTTGCAGTTGCCCGAATTGCTGAAAGTGCAGGTATCCAGGCACTGACTATACACGGGCGTACACGTGCTTGTGCCTATCGGGGGCAGGCTGAGTATGACACCATCGCGACCGTCAAAGCAGCCATCAATATTCCTGTGATTGCCAATGGCGATATCAATACACCGGAGAAAGCTAGAGAAGTACTTGAATACACGGGAGTGGATGCTGTCATGATAGGTCGTGCTGCCCAGGGTAGACCTTGGATTTTTCGGGAAATCAATCATTATCTGGCAACAGGCAATTTTTTACCTTTACCTGAAGTAGCTGAAATTCATCGTGTTTTGATTGACCATCTGCAAGAGCTTTATCAGTTCTACGGTGAATATTCAGGCGTGCGAATCGCCCGCAAACATATCTCCTGGTATACCCGTGGGTTGGCAGGTTCTGCTGTTTTTCGCCATGCCATGAACCGGCTTGCATCGGTTGAGGAACAATTGGCAGCCACCCATCAGTTTTTCCATGAGCAGGCTGATCGGAGCCAAACACTTACCTATATTGACGAAGAGATCCTTGAGGCATGACTGTTATTAATGAAAATGAAATTGCACTCTGTGTTCGTAAAGCAGTAGAGGCTTACTTTCGCGATCTGGAGGGTGAAAAACCATGCCCTATTTATGAAATAGTGATACGTAGTGTGGAAAAACCATTAATAGAAGTTGCCATGCATCATGCACAAGGCAATCAAAGTAAGGCGGCTGAACTACTTGGCATCAATCGTAATACTTTGCGTAACCGGCTAACCAAACATCAGATCGGATAATTTTTTCAAATGAGTATTAAACAAGCACTCATCAGTGTTTCAGACAAAACAGGCGTGGTTGAGCTGGCCTCGGCTCTGCATCAACTCGATATTATGATTCTTTCAACCGGCGGGACTGCAAAATTGCTGCAGGAAGCGAGTATTCCCGTCGTAGAAGTGAGCGACTATACTGGCTTCCCCGAAATGCTGGATGGACGGGTTAAGACGCTGCATCCCAAGGTACACGCAGGGATCCTTGCCAGGATGGATTTGCCTGCACATCAGCAGGCAATGGCACAGGCACAAATTCCAGCGATTGATCTGGTAGTGGTTAATCTGTATCCGTTTACCAGTACAATCGCCCGGCAAGACTGTACAGTTGAAGAGGCAATCGAGAACATTGATATCGGTGGGCCTACTATGATCCGGGCAGCTGCCAAGAATTTTCAGCGTGTTACCGTTGTAACCGACCCGCAGGATTATGAACCACTGCTGGAACAAATACGATCAAACAATGGATCAGTTGATCATGATTATCGTTTCAAGTTAGCGCAAAAGGCTTTTTCGCATACTGCACGCTACGATGGGGCAATCAGCAATTATCTGACGGCACTGGAACCCTCAACCGGCCAGTGCAAACCATTTCCGGATCAATTCAATCTCAGTTTCACATTAACTCAGTCTTTGCGTTATGGAGAAAATCCTCATCAGCAGGCAGCGTTTTATCGTGATGCAGCAGATATAACAGGCAGCCTGGCAGACTATAACCAGCTCCAGGGGAAGGCACTGTCCTATAACAATATTGCTGATACCGATGCGGCATTAGCATGTGTCAGAACTTTCGATAAACCCGCCTGCGTTATCATTAAGCATGCCAATCCTTGTGGCGTCGCCATTGCTGATAATCCGCTTGCTGCTTACAAGAAAGCATTTACTACCGACCCGGTATCAGCCTTTGGCGGCATTATCGCGATTAATCGTGCAGTCGAAGCTGATCTGGCTAAAGCAATGTTGCAACAATTTGTGGAAGTGATTATTGCACCGGAATTCAGCATGGAAGCCAGACAACTTCTGGCAGGAAAATCCAATATTCGGGTACTGACCGTTCCATTGGGCGCGCATGGCAATCTGTATGATCTGAAGCGTGTGGATGGTGGTTTACTGGTTCAAACACCGGACGATCTTAATCTCACGGCTAATCAGTTACGAGTGGTGACACAAGTAAAGCCAACGGATGCACAAATTGAGGATTGCCTATTTGCATGGCGAGTGGCAAAGTTTGTCAAATCCAACACCATTGTATTTTGTAGCAATGGCCAAACACTTGGCATTGGTGCCGGACAGATGAGTCGAGTGGACAGTGCCCGTATTGCTTCAATTAAGGCAGAACAGGTTCATCTTGATTTGCATGGATCTGTCGTTGCATCGGATGCATTTTTTCCATTTCGGGATGGCCTGGATGTGCTCGCCCAGGCAGGTGCCAAGGCTGTCATCCAACCAGGTGGCAGTATTCGCGATGAAGAGGTCATTGCTGCCGCCAACGAACAAGGGATAGCCATGATCTTTACTGGTATCAGACATTTCAGACATTAGCAGATTACGTTTCTTTTTTGCTTCCCGTCAACTTGTACCCTTAAATTCTATTCAGATAGTCAGATGAAATTACTTGTGGTCGGCAGTGGCGGCAGAGAGCATGCTCTGGCATGGAAACTGGCTCAATCTCCATTGGTCAAGAAGGTTTTTGTCGCACCTGGCAATGCCGGAACAGCACTGGAAGCCAGATTGGAAAATGTTCCGGTAACTTCTATTTCTGATTTGCTGGCATTTGCCCGGCAGGAAAAAATTGATTTGACTGTAGTAGGTCCGGAAGCGCCATTGACGGATGGTATCGTTGATATCTTTCAGGCTGCGGGGCTGAAAATATTCGGCCCAACCCAAAATACCGCAAAGCTAGAAGGCTCCAAAAGCTTTGCCAAAGCATTCATGCTTGGCCATGGTATTCCAACCGCTGCCGGTGAAACATTTAGCGATGCTGCTGCTGCCCATCACTATCTCGATCAGCATATTTTGCCTGTTGTCATCAAGGCTGACGGGTTGGCAGCCGGCAAGGGTGTGATTGTCGCGCAGACATGGGATGAAGCACATGCAGCTGTCGATTCCATGCTGGTAGATAATAAATTAGGGGCTGCAGGGGCACATATCTTGATCGAAGAATATCTGGAAGGGGAGGAAGCCAGCTTTATTGTCTTGTCGGATGGACAGAATGTTGTGCCTCTGGCTACCAGTCAGGACCACAAACGTTTGTTGGATAATGATAAAGGGCCAAACACGGGTGGCATGGGTGCCTATTCTCCGGCATCGGTTATTACTCCTGGCCTGCATGAAAAAATAATGCGGGAAGTCATCATGCCCGTGATCGAAGGGATGGCACAACAATCACAACCTTATACCGGATTTCTTTATGCGGGATTGATGATTTCATCCCGGGGTGATATCAGGGTGCTAGAATTTAACTGTCGCTTAGGCGATCCGGAAACCCAGGCCATCATGCTGCGACTGAAAACTGATTTATTTTCTTTGCTGGATCATGCGATCAATGGCACACTGGATAAAGTCAATGTTGAGTGGGATCCTAGAGTTGCATTATGTGTCGTGATGGCGGCACAAGGCTATCCTGATAGCCCACGGAAAAATGATGTTATTCACGGCTTGGATGTAATGATGGCGAATCAGGATGCGGATGATAAATTTCATATTTTTCATGCCGGAACTACTGCAAATAGCGAAAATCCAGAGAAAATCCTGACCGCCGGTGGACGGGTGTTGGGAGTGACTGCTTTAGGTGAAGACATCCAGCAGGCACGGTCGCGCGCTTATGCCATTGCAAAGAGCATTCATTTCGATGGCTGTCAGATGCGCCGGGATATTGGGCATAGGGGATTAAGAAATGAATGATACAACAAAAAAATTGTTGCTGGCCGCATCGTTTGCGTTGCTGCTATCTGCTTGTTCCTCTAATGAAATCTACCACAACAACTTCAGCAGTTGTGTGGTGACAGCTCAAAAATCATGTGAATCTTATTCTATTCAGCAGCACAACAAGGAAACAAATCAGGAATATTTGCTCGGTTTTGTCGAAATTGATGATCAGGGGCAACTTCGTAACCGTGCACAAATGCAGGCACTGCTGAATGCGTTGTACGCACTAGCTTCAAAAGAAAGCCTGTTAATCAATGTTTTTGTTCATGGCTGGCATCATAATGCCAGTCCAGGTGATACCAATGTAGAAAGTTTCAAACACAGTCTGGCCGAGCTAAGTAAGGTTGAGAATCAACTGCAGCATTCTGGCAGAACGCCGCGCAAAGTCGTGGGTGTTTATGTCGGCTGGCGCGGGGAATCAATTGATGTGCCGTTAGCAAAAGATGCTACTTTCTGGGATCGCAAGAATACGGCCCATGAAGTGGGATATCTTGGCATGACTGAACTGTTATTGCGATTGGAAGAGATCCGTAATGTCAAGAATACTCAGGAGCCACCGGTAAAAAGTCGTCTTGTGGTCATAGGCCATAGCCTTGGTGGAGCAGCAGTTTATAGTGCCACCGCCCAGATTCTCGCCGATCGCTTTGTCAACAGCGCTGGCAACAAGAACTATGTCGGTAATGCGGAAGGGTTTGGAGATCTTGTGGTCTTGCTCAATCCAGCCTTTGAAGCGCTCAAATATGCACCTCTTTATGATCTGGCACAGGCACGCTGCAGCTATTTCCAGAATCAACCGCCACGGTTGGTTGTTTTGACTTCTGAAGCTGATTATGCGACCAAATATGCTTTTCCCGCTGGCCGGATTTTCTCAACCCTCTTTGAAACTCACAGCACAATCAATCGTAATGATTGCAACCTGCCACTCTCCTATTATAGCGAAGGCGCTGCAGATCGCCAGACAGTTGGCCATTTCGAGCCTCTGCAAAGCCATGAATTACATCCCATCAGCGCAAGCATGGAGCCGGCTTATGATCAATCAAGCCAAAACGATCTGGGAGAGTCAGCTACCAGAAGGATCAATACAATTTGGCAGAACAGAATTGACAAGTCTGAGGCGCACAGTAATTCACAATCCCTACCTGAATGTAAAAGTCGATAAGCAACTGATTGCGGGCCATAACGATGTGTTTCGCCCCGAGATCATGGAATTCATTCGCATGTTGATTGTTGTGTCTACTGCAGAATAAAACGCTCCCCGGAAGCCTGCATGCAGCAAGTATCGTACGCAGCTTTATCCATCAGAATCCAGAAAATATCAGAAAGAGCCTCTGCTACAGTGCCTGAAATTGCTGTTCGTACTGGTCGGCTTTGGATAGATCGCCTGCTTTCCTGGCTGCTTGCGCTGCAAGTGAGATCCCATTACGACGATTGGGTGTGCGTTGCAATGAGGTTTCCAGTTCCTTTAGTGCTGCTTCCGGTTGATTCATTGTCAGCAATAACTCTCCGAGTAACTCACGAGCTGGAATAATAGAGCCGGGTGTGACATTATCTTTTTCAGTTGAATCTTCCAGATCAGCTGACGCACGCATCAGTTGCAATGCTTCTTCAGATCGATTTTTTGCAGCTGCAATCCAGGCAGCAACAGCCAGTCGCTGAATTTCAATTTGACCAGCAGTGTAATCCTGATGTGCTGCATGATCGTGATCACGCAATGTCTCCAATCGTTTCAGGCTTTTTTCTGCCTCAATTATATTGCCAATTCTGGCGGCACCCATTCCTTTAGTAAAGTGGGTAAGTGCTTCACACCAGCCGAATTGCTGCCACGGAAAATCCGTTGGATGAACACTTAGTTTGGTCGCTGCATGCCAATCACCGCGTTCAGCAACAAAACGTGCTGGAATAGCGGCAAAGGCATAGGCGATTGTGGTGTTATGCGGATGCGCCTGATCAGTTGCCAATATCTCCTGCATAATTGCACGTGCTTTTTCTGTTTCACCCAATTGTAAATAAGCGTACAACAGAAAATCCTTAGCGTGAATGTCGTCCCCGTAATTGCCAGACGTGTGTTCCTGTGAAGCCTGGTGCGCTGCCAGATTGGATTGCACCACATCCGACCATAGACCCAGGCGAACAAAGATATGGGATGACATGTGTAGAGCATGCGGTACGGTGGGTGCAATATCCATATATGCCCGCGCAGCATCGAGTCCGAATTCTGCCAGCTCAGGGTAATCGCTACTGTGGATGATGTAGTGAGCGACACCAGGGTGTTGCGGTTCATCCTTCAAGACACGTTGCAGTAACTGTAACGCCTGTTTTTGCCTGACGAAAGTTTTATCGTCTGGCGAGACATTTGAAATCAGTGCTAATGCGTAAAATAATGTAGCTTCATTATCGTCTGGAAATTGTTCAGTAATACGCTTCATGGCCTGCTCATACGCCAGTTTGCGCGAGCTGTAATCACGATCATCATCCTTTGCTGGATAGATGGTAGCAATCGCATCCAGATAGGCTTTTTCCCGATCCGTTTTGATTGGTAATGACTGTGCTTGTGCAAGGGCGTTACGTGCCCGTTGTACTTCTTCTGTTGTGGGGGTGGTCGCCCATAATTGCTGATAAAGACTCATTGCGATACCCCAGTACCCCATGGTGCAGTTTGGGTCAATAGAGATGACTCTCTGAAAAGCTTTTTCGGCTTCGTCATACCAAAATGAGTGCAGCATCGCTAAAGCTTTATCAAACTGATTTTGTGCAGTAGGTGTGCAGGATACCGGGAAATGTACCTTTCCGAGTTTTTCCTGATCAATGTTATTGGCAGGGTGATGATCACCATCAGCGATCGCTGATCCGATCCACAGCAAAATTGCAAAGGTAAAAACACGCCTAAATGTTGTCATCGTATATCTCCAAAAATAGTGCTGTCCGACAAAGATAAACAATTGGAATGGAATGACATTAAACAGCAGCCAGAAAATGTGTTACTTCATCCAGATCACGAGTGCGTTTCATTGGTGGCAGACTTTGCCAGATTCGTTTGCCATAGGGTTTGGATATCAGACGCGGATCACAAATCATCAATACTCCCCGATCATACTCATCCCGTATCAACCGACCAGCACCCTGTTTTAAATTGATAATAGTATGTGGCAGCTGGTATTCCATAAACGCATTACGACCTTCCTGCGTATATTTTTCGATGCGGGCAGATAATACCGGATCATCTGGTGAGGCAAAAGGTAGCCGGTCAATGATTACCAGTGAAAGTGCGCGGCCGCGTACATCCACACCTTCCCAGAAAGATTGGCTGCCCACCAGGACGGCATTGCCCAGTTTACGAAATTGATTCAGGAGGGCAGAGCGGGTTTCTTCTCCTTGCAGTAATAACGGATATTCGAGTTGCTCCTGCTCGAACGCATCCTGCAGTAACTCATGGATCTGCTGCATGTTGCGCAAACTGGTGCATAAAATGAATGCTCGCCCACGGCTGGCCTTAATCACCGGCAACACTGCCTGGATGATGCTCTCGGTGTAATTCGGTGTATTTGGATCAGGCAACTGAGTCGGCACATAAAGCAGTGCCTGATTAGGGAAATCAAACGGGCTATCCCAGCTGGCGGTTTTGGCTTCAGCCAGCCCCATCATTCGATTGTAATGGGAAAAATCCTTTTTGACTGATAGCGTAGCAGAGGTAAAGATCCATGCACGTGCTGTGGTATTGAGCTGCCTGCTGAATGTTTCTGCGATAGACAAAGGCGTGGTATTGAATTGCAGGCTTTGGCTGTAGGTCTCAATCCAGCTGATAATTTTGCCGGATTCGGATTGCTCGTGCCATTGTCTGATTTTGTTCAGAATAGCTTGCGCTCGCAGCCAGCAGTTTTGTAATTCTTGAGAACGAACAGCCTGGGTTTCAAGCAAATCAGCCAGTTGTACCAGTTTTTCCTGTAGTACTTGCCGCGCCTCACTGAATCCAGGCCGCTGTGCGGCGGTTGCGAAGGAGAGGCGCGCATGCTTTTCAGTGATTGTCGGCAGGATATCCAGTGCAGCTTTTTCTGCCGCAGCCAGCACATCAAACAATGGTGTAAATTCCCGCGCAACGAGTAGAGCCTCGGTATGGATATCACGCACCAGAGTCACTATCTGGCCAGTGCTGATTGATTCACCAAAAAACAGGCTGGCCACTTCCGGTAACTGATGCGCCTCATCAAATATCACGGTATTACAAGCGGGCAGTAACTCGGACAATCCTTCATCACGCAGCATGACATCCGCAAAGAACAGGTGATGATTAACGACAATCATATCTGCCAACAATGCATGTTTGCGCGCTTCCATAACAAAGCATTGTCGGTAATGCGGACAATCTGATCCCAGACAATTTTCCCGCGTGGAAGTAACATGCTGCCAGATAGCCGCCTGTTCTGGTACCTTGTCCAGCCCGCTTTTATCACCGTGGCTGCTGGTATTGGCGTACCGTTTAATCAGATTGAGATATTTTACTTCAGTACGGTTAGCAAAGTGAGCGTGATCCGAATTCAATGTGCGTTCAAGATGATAATGGCAGATATAATTGGCACGTCCCTTTAATAGTGCAACCGTTACCGGGACTTTCAGCGCAGCACGTATAGTTGGGATATCACGCTGGAAAAGCTGATCCTGTAATGTCTTGGTACCGGTGGATAAAATAACTTTTCCTCCCGACAATAACGCCGGCACCAGGTAGGCAAAGGTTTTTCCTGTGCCTGTACCCGCTTCGGCAACCAGAATTTCCTGGTTCTCTATTGCGTGTGCGATAGCTTGTGCCATCTCCAGCTGCTGGGTGCGTGAGCGATAGTCTGGTATATTGCGGGCGAGCAAGCCATTAGATGAAAAAATGGTGCTCAATTCAGGCATCAAATCGGACATTGAAACAATCGAGTTATACAAAGAATTAATCAAAATATGTGGAAATGTCCTTCTTTGACGTATTTCCTGCTTTAAAGTGTAACTGTGTTTTTACCTGGATATATCCAAAATCACCAGCAACCAGACCTTTGTTCCGATTATCCACCCGGGATAATTACCGGATAATGGTGCCTTTATTAAAAGACATCCAGAAAAAATCCATTTAAGTCCTGGTCCTGAATGAGTCTTCTGTCAAAATTACATTTAATACTGTACATCTGCTTGTTGCTGCTGCCGCTTCGATTCGTGAATGCGGAGCAATTATCCGGATCAGGCGAATCTCAACCGGTTCATATTGAAGCTGATCGGATCGATGGGCATTATCAGCAGGAAATTGAGGCAACCGGCAATGTGCGGATGCGTCGTGGTGATCAGACATTATCAGCCGATCACGTTAAATATTATCAGGATACAGAAGATGTGGAGGTGAAAGGTAATGCGCTGCTTGAGCGCCCTGACGATACGCTATGGGGTACCTTCCTGCAGATGAATCTACAGACCGATATTGGCGAGTTGCGTGATCCTCGCTACGCTCTCAAGGGTGGAAATGGGCGGGGCAGCGGGAGCCTGCTGCTACTAGAAGGAGAAAATCAGTACAGAATCAAGAAAGCGCGTTATACCACTTGTCCGGAAGATAATCATGACTGGTACATTTTGGCGGATGATCTGGAAATAGATAATGAAAAAAAAGTAGGAACTGCACGCCATGCTTCAATCCGGTTCAAGGATGTGCCGATTCTTTACCTACCGTGGATGAACTTTTCCTTCAGCAAGGAACGAAAAACCGGCTTTCTGTCGCCTATTATGGGTAACACAAGTAGAAGCGGAGTCGAAGTATCAGTTCCTTTTTACTGGAATATTGCACCCAATTATGATGCCACGATTACGCCGCGCCTCATGAGCAGGCGTGGTGTCATGCTGGATAACGAGTTTCGCTACATCGGACAGGGACTCGGTGGCCGTTTACAGTTTGATTATTTGCCGAATGATCTGGTAACCGATACAACGCGCTATGGCTTACAGTTTAATCACTCCCAATTTCTTGGATCTGGGTGGTTTGGGGCGTTGAACTACAACCGGGTATCTGATCACAATTATTTCCGGGATCTGGGTAACAATATTCTGTTTACTTCTCAAGTCAACCTGCTGCAACAGGCAACGGCAAGTTATTTCAGTGAACTGGGCCGCAATGGCATGCTCACATTCAGTACACTTATGCAACAATTTCAGACAGTTCAGGACCCCAGGGCGCCTATTATTTCACCCTTCAAAATCCTGCCACGATTCACACTGAACGCGGTGAAAAGTAATGTCTATGGTCTGGATTTCGACCTTGCCAGCAGTTTTACGCACTTTTCTCACCCGACATTACCGCATGGTTTACGTTTTACAGCATTCCCCAGTGTTGCTTTGCCACTAGAAAACTCCTTTGGTTTCATTCGGCCACGGGTGGGGCTGCACTACACAAAATATGATTTGAATACACCAGCCTTTCCAGGCACAAATGATAAGCATCCTGACCGATCTGTGCCGATATTCAGCCTGGATAGCGGCGTGGTACTGGAGCGTGATATGACATTAGGGGGTGGGAATTTTATTCAAACCCTGGAGCCACGCGTTTTTTATACCTATATTCCATACAGAGAACAGCGGCTGTTACCCAACTTTGATTCGGCAGAAATGGACTTTAGTTTTGCCCAGCTGTTCATGGAAAAAAGGTTTAGTGGTGAAGATCGAATCAATGATGCCAATGAAATTACGCTGGCAATGAGTTCACGCCTGATTCATTCAGCGACCGGTAATGAACGCCTGCGCTTTTCTGTAGGGCAAAGAATTCGTTTCAGCGATCGCCGGGTCTTGCTAACCTCACCCCAGGTCACAAGGGCAGGATCCGATTTTATTGCAGAACTTTCCGGTAGTCTTGCACAGCATGTCAAGACTGACGCAGGGATACAGCTTAACCAGAATAACCTGCTGATAGAAAAAATTCGTACCGGCATCAGCTATAACCCGGCCCCAGGTCAGGTTATAAACGCTGGCTATCGTTTTACCAGGGATGTTCTGGAACAGGTTGACTTGTCTACTCAGTGGCCTTTCCTGAAAAGATGGCAGGGCTTTGCCGCTATCAATTATTCTTTGAAAAATGACAAGCTGCTTGCCGGCCTGCTAGGTCTTGAATATAACGCCTGCTGCTGGTCACTGCGCCTGGTAGCCAGCCGCTTTACGACGGCAACACAAAAAACCTCAACCAATATTTTCGTTCAACTGGAATTGAACGATTTAATGAGAATCGGTACCAATCCGATACGTGTGCTGCAACAGAGTATTCCAGGTTACGTAAGGACAGACTTGCAATGATCCGATTAAGCCAGTTTATACAGTCAAAGTTTGGAAAGTTCGCATTGATCGGAGCTTTTACCACTATGTGGGTGGTAAATATTTCTGCACAAAATTTCCATCCCGGGAACGACATCAAGCCAATTGATCGTATTGTGGCTGTGGTTAATGAGGAAGTGATCACCCAGCAGGAAACTAATGAGCTGCTGCAAAATACAATCCAGCAATTGCAGAAACAGAATATACAGTTGCCTAGCATGGAGGTTCTGGAGAAACAGTTATTGGAACGCCTGATCATCAAACGAATACAACTGCAACGCGCCAAGGAAGTCGGGTTATCTGTTAGTGACAACGATCTTGATCAAACCTTGCGCCGGATTGTTCAAGATAACCACCTTACCATGGATGAGTTCCGGCAGGTGCTTTTGCAGGAAGGAACTAATTTAAGCCTATTCCGGGATGAAATTCGCGATGAAATTTTGATGTCCCGACTGAAAGAACAGGAAATAAACAGCCGTGTCAATGTAACCGAGAGTGAAATCGATAACTTTCTGGAAAATCAGGCTAACTCACCGGCGGCTAACGAAGAGTATCGCATCGCGCATATCCTGGTGCAGACTTCAGAACAGATGGATGAGGCACAGATCAATACACGCCACAAACGTGCCGAGGCAGCCTATGAAGATCTTAGGCAAGGCATCAGTTTTGCACAGGTATCTGCTGAATATTCCGATGCAACGGATGCGATGCAGGGAGGTGAGCTGGGCTGGCGCCCACTTGGCCAGATAGGTTCACCCTTTGCTGAATTGCTGTTGCAAATGCAACCGGGAGAGATTACTCCTGTGGTACGCAGCCCGATTGGGTTTCATATTCTTAAGTTGCTCGAACGCCGACAACAGGAAAAGTCGGTAACAATCATTGAACAGACGCATGCACAGCATATTTTAATCAAGGTCAGTGAAATAATTTCTGAAGAAGACGCGCACCAGCTAATTGATCAAATCATGGAACGCATTCATAACGGGGCGGATTTTATGGAGATGGCCAAGGCGCATTCGGAAGATGCCAGTGCATCTGCCGGGGGAGATCTGGGTTGGGTTTCTCCAGGAGATACCGTGCCTGAGTTTGAACAAGCGATGAATGCATTGCTGCCAGGGCAAATCAGCCAACCCGTGCGCACATCTTTTGGCTGGCATCTGATCAAGGTCATTGAGCGGCGCTCACAAGATGTAAGCGAGCAGAAACAGCGTGAAACAGCGCGCAAGACTATCCATGCACGCAAAGCAGATGCCGTTACGCAGGAATGGTTGCAGCAGCTCAGAGATCAGGCCTATGTGGAATATAAAGTTGAAGGCATCTGAGCGAATGTACAACAATGATGAAGTGATCTTTTTTACAGATAGGCTTGATTTACTGGCTGGATCTTCAATATGACAATTGCTTCCATCCCAAGATTGGTGGTAACTGCCGGTGAACCCGCTGGTATCGGCCCGGATTTAAGCGTGCAAGTCGCACAACAGGATCTGCCTTATCAACTGACAGTTATCGCTGATCGCAACGTATTGGAACAGCGTGCAGAAAAACTGAGATTACCTTTGCAGGTATTGGAAGTTGATTCGATAGACGATTTGCCTTGCCTGCCGCCACATAAAGCGGGGTTTGTACATGTACTGCATGTGCCCGTCAAAAACCCGGTGGTAACAAGTCAGCTGGATGTTGGCAATGCAGCTTATGTACTGACAACATTACAGTTGGCGGTAGCAGCCTGCAGCACCCGCAAGGCCGATGCCATAGTCACGGCGCCGGTACATAAAGGCATTATCAGTGAATCAGGCATTCCATTCTCCGGGCATACTGAATATCTGTCAGAGTTGACAAACAGCCATGCCGTTATGATGCTGGCCGGTGCCGGTATGCGCGTTACTCTTGCCACAACCCATTTGCCGCTTAAAGATGTTCCTGCTGCGATTACGCCTGAGCGACTGGAACAAAAGTTGCGTATTATTCATCATGATCTGGTCACACGGTTTGTAATTAAAAATCCGTGCATTGCCGTGGCAGGACTGAATCCTCACGCTGGAGAATCCGGGCATCTTGGCCGTGAGGAAATCGACATTATTATTCCAGTGCTGACAAAACTGCGTAATGAAGGGATGAATCTGTTGGGTCCGCTACCGGCGGATACTCTGTTTAATCCTCCCAAACTCAAGAAATATGACTGCATCTTTGCCATGTATCACGATCAGGGATTGCCGACACTCAAACATGCCAGTTTTGGCCATGGTGTGAATATCAGCCTTGGAATGCCCATTATTCGCACATCAGTGGATCATGGTACGGCGTTGGAGCTGGCCGGAACTGGACAGGCCGATCCTGGCAGCATACATGCTGCCATTGAAATGGCGTTGACGCTCGTCAGGAACACCAGAAACAACTCTCTGCAGGCAAACCAACAATCTGAGAATTAACATGCGGCATATTCCCCGCAGGCGTTTTGGCCAGCATTTTCTGGTTGATCATCACATCATCGCCGAGATCATTCACATCATTTGTCCACTACCAGGCGACCGAATGATTGAAATCGGGCCCGGATTGGGTGCATTAACCCAGCCTTTGCTGAATAATCTGGACACGCTGCAAGCCATTGAGCTCGACCGGGATATCGTTGATTATCTGTCCCGAAATTATGCTGAGAAGCTGGTCATTCATAATGTCGATGCTCTGAAATTTGATTTTTCTGCGCTGGGAGAGGGGCTGCGAATTGTTGGGAATCTGCCTTACAATATTTCCACGCCACTATTGTTTCATCTGTCCCGATTCAGCAATCTGATTATCGATATGCACTTCATGTTGCAGCTTGAAGTGGTGGAGCGCATGGTGGCACAGCCTTCCACGCCGGATTACGGGCGTTTGTCGCTGATGCTGCAAAACAGGTTCGAAATGGAACAAATGCTAATCGTCCCCGCAGAAGCGTTTAATCCACCTCCGCGAGTCCAGTCTGCCATTGTATGTATGCGCCCAAGAGTGGTACCAGTTATTCCATTTGGGCTGGAAAAACTGTTTGGTGAGATGGTCTTGGCTGCATTTTCTCAACGGCGTAAAACACTGCGTAATACACTGCGTCATTATCTGACTATCAAGGATTTTGACCAGCTGAGGATTGATCCGGGGCTGCGGGCAGAAAATTTATCGCTTGAGCAATATTCAGCAATTACCCGCCACATCCATAAAATCAGATAAGAGTAGTTTGCTTATCTTTATGTTCATGTTCAAGCAGCCACTCCTTGCGGTGGATACCGCCTCCGTACCCCGTTAGTTTGCCGTTGGCGCCAATGACGCGATGACAGGGAATAATAATGGAAATAGGGTTACGACCGTTTGCCATTCCTACCGCACGTGCAGCTCTGGGCAGATGAACGTGCTCGGCAATATCTTTGTAACTAACTGTCTTGCCATAAGGAATAGAGGTTAATGCCTGCCAGACCATTTCCTGAAAAGGGGTGCCAGTTGCTTTGAGTGGCAAATCAAATTCATGCAGTTCCCCGGAAAAATAAGCATTTAACTGGGCAATAGCTTCTTTGAAAGGGATAGCATCTGTATTCTGTAGCCAGCCATCTTTCATGCCGGATAACAGTTTCTGAGCTTCCTTTTCCATATATAACCCAGTAAGAAATTCACCATCACTCGTGAGCAACAACGGATCAATGGGACTTTCCATAATGATGTAATAATTCATTGCTTGCTCTCCTTGTAGGATTATCATGTAATCAGACTATACTTAATAGCGCTATTTTCTCATTCTCCTGCACACTGATGCCATAAGTGAATCGCACCATATGCACGCCAAGGTTGCCATTTTTCAGTACGACGCAACAGTTCGGCCGGTTTTTCCATCCGCAATCCGCGTAACAGACCGAGATCTGAAGCTGGAAATGCATTGGAGTCCCCCAGTGCCCGTATTGCAATGTATTGAGCAGTCCAGGGGCCAATCCCCGGCAGTTCCAGTAGTTGTTCGATTATTTTGTTTCGATCGATTGACTCAGGTTTCAGTGCGCCATTCACGATAGTTTGTGCAAATCGCTGAATAGTCAGAGCTCGCCGCCCAGTCAGACCAATATCGATGAGGGCTTGCAGAGAAGTGTCGGCGATGAGCTCTGCAGGCGGACTAGTACGATCCAGCCCCGGGAAAGGGGTGTCCACTGGCTTACCAAAGGTTGCAACAAAGCGGCCAAACAATGTAGTGGCTGCCTTGACGGTTATCTGTTGCCCCAGTATTGCGCGTAGACCCAGTTCAAAAATATCCAATGTTCCGGGGATACGCAGACCGGGATGATTGGCAATCAGCGGCTTTAATATGTCGTCATTTCCCAGATGAGCTTCGATTATTGCCGGATTAGCGTCCAAATCAAATAGACGGCGTAGATACATTTGCAACCGGATAAGACAAGGTAATAAAGACCGTGAGGCTTGCACATATATCTGATGGCGCTTTGTGTCATGTTTTGCAGTAACCCAGCCCTGACATCCATCAAGATTTACTGTTTGCAGATAGTTGCCATTCTGTATCTGACTCAAGCGTAGATTACTGCGACTACAGAGAAAACGGATTAAGGCATTCCATGCCAGCGGTGGGCGATAACTCAGCCGTAACAAAATAGTAGTTTCCTCGTTGACCGGATATTTCTTGCGTAGGGATAATGGATTTAACCGGTATCTGGATGTAAAGGTATCGCTAAAATGGGGAACACTTGGAAAACCACAGGTGTGCGCTATATCATTTATTTCCAGAGTTGTATCCGTGAGTAATTGTTTAGCCAGCAACAGACGCTGGGTTGTTTCCAGCTCAGTCGCGTTTACGCCATATTCACGTTCAACGATCTGGTGGAATTGATATGACTGCAGCCCAAGCTCATCCATCAATGTTTCGATATTATTGTGCATCAATAATCCCATCCGGATTCGTTCTGCTGTCGACTGAACCTCGTATCCGATTCCACTTGTTCTGAGATTGCCCGGTGCAAGTTCAGGCCGACAACGCAAACAAGGACGGTAACCATCCTGCTCCGCACGTGCTGCGCTAGAATAAAATGTACACCAATCTACTTGTGGCAAACGTGCTCGACAAACGGGACGGCAATAAATCCGTGTAGTGGATACACCTACAAAAAACAAACCATCAGAATTAGTGTCGCGCGCCTGAAGTACCGCATAACAACGTACAGAATCCAAAGGACGAATGTTCACGAGAGGGCTGCCATGAAGAAAGTTGCGGGAGCAAGAAACGTATTATTATTCCCTTTTTCCAGATTTATTTCTTTAATTTAACATAATGCAAATTATACGAAATAAGATGCTCATGCTCGCAGCATGAAAACACACAAGGAAACGCGTTATGTCAAATCAAAAAACCCGCTACGGCGGTCTGTTCTGTGTGCTTATCAACAGTTCCTTTTCAAGCTGGCTCGTCAAGGCTATGGAACGACTTGGTTTCAGCAGTTTTTGGGTCAATTTCTTCCTGTGGTTGCCGTGTCGACTGGCCATGTTTGAAATCAAACTTGAGTATGGTTCTCTGGAGAACTTCGTTAACCGTTCTTCATCATTACCACGAGACCGAGAGCGACCGCCTGAACGATGAGCGTAGCGACCGAGTGAAGAGCGGTAGCTCTCGGGTCGAGAAAATACTTTACGTCCCAGTAACACGTAAAGTTAGTCCCATTTTTGGGACTTTTGGTCATTCCAAAAAACACTCTGAAATGCATTTCTGTATTGAGTTTCAGCGTTATGCGTATGTTCTATTTGCTATTGCGCACGGTTTCAATGGGTTTGAGGCCTTTCGGGAGGAATTCCGATGACATATTTTAGCGTTCAGGAAGTAGCTGATTTCCATGGAATCACTACTCAGCGTGTCCGCCGTTTGCTGTCTGAAGGTCGGATCAAGGGATTCAAGGATTCTCGCAATATCTGGCAGATTCTATCCCCCCCTGACATTCGGCCGCCCCTGAATCGGGTTTTCATCGTTTCCGTCTCAAATTTCGCAAGGGAGATGAAAATGCGTAAACGTCGCTACAAACGCAAGCCTTACAAGCCCGTGAATTACGACACCATTCGGGAAACAAGGCTGCTGGCGGGTCTTACCCGGCAACAGGTTGCCGATATGCTTCGGGTTTCACTGCGTTCTGTTCAGTACTGGGAACGCGGCCTGGTTCACATGCCTTATGCCGCGTTCCGGCTTCTTCGCATCATGACGGGCTATGAGTTGCCCGGTGACTGGAAAGGCTGGATGTTACTGCGTAACAAACTGATTTCTCCTGAAGGCAAAACCTTTACTCCCGGTGATCTCTACCCTCTCAACTGGATGATCGACAAGGCTCGCATGTGGGACAAGGAATACCGTCGTCGTGTCAGTTCTGGATCAACTGCGCTGGTACCGTTTGCGTTACCCGGTAATGCGTGGCGCGGCTGGACGTGTCATGACGGCCGTTTGCTCTCTCCCGATGGTATGAACCGCCCCGGGTTTTGAGGAGGCTCCACTATCTGAGAAGATGGAGCCATGAACAAATCAAATAAATATTCCCCCGAAGTAAGAGCGCGCGCAGTCCGTCTGGTGCAGGAACACCGCAGTGAGTATCCCTCGCTGTGGTCGACGATTGAATCCATTGCGCCGAAGATCGGCTGTTCAGCCCACACATTGCTTGAATGGGTGCGCAAACACGAGACTGATACCGGCTTGCGAGACGGTGTGACCAGTGAAGAGCGCGACCGCATCAAAGCCCTGGAACGCGAAGTAAAGGAATTGCGCAAGGCGAATGAGATTCTGAAGCTGGCCAGTGCTTTTTTCGCTCAGGTGGAGCTCGACCGCAAACTCAAATCCTGAGATCGTTCATCGACCAGTACCGCGACGCCTATGGGGTCGAGCCGATCTGCAAGGTTTTGCAGGTCGCCCCATCAGGGGGTATCGGCGATATTTCGCGCAACAGCGTAATCCGGCTTTGCGCAGTGCCCGCGTCCTGCGTGATGATGAACTGCTGCCGCAAATACAGCGGGTCTGGCAGACCAACATGCAGGTCTATGGTGCCGACAAGATCTGGCGTCAGCTTAAGCGTGAAGATGTCCAGGTGGCACGCTGTACGGTCGAACGGCTCATGAAACGGTTAGGGCTGAAAGGCGCCAGGCGTGGCAAGGTTGTGCGCACCACAGTTCCGGACAAGGCGCTGCCGTGTCCACTGGATCGGGTTAACCGGCAATTCAAGGCAGATCGTCCGAACCAGTTGTGGGTGTCAGACTTCACCTATGTCTCGACCTGGCAAGGCTGGCTGTATGTGGCTTTCGTCATCGATGTATTTGCCCGGCGCATTGTGGGCTGGCAGGTGAGCAGCTCCATACGCACGGACTTTGTGCTGGATGCCCTGGAACAAGCGCTGTATGCCCGGCAACCGGGGCGGATGGATGCCTTGGTACACCATAGCGACAGAGGCTCGCAATATGTCTCCATTCGCTATACCGAGCGACTCGCCGAAGCCGGAATAAAACCCTCGGTCGGCAGCAAGGGCGACAGCTACGACAACGCGCTGGCAGAAACCATCAATGGGCTGTACAAAACAGAATTGATTCACAAGCGCGCCCCCTGGAAAACCAGGGAGGCCGTGGAGCTGGCAACGCTGGAATGGGCAGCCTGGTTCAACAACCAGCGGCTGCTGGAACCAATCGGTTACATCCCTCCCGCAGAAGCTGAGGTAAACTACTATAGGCAATTCGCCAGGGAAGCCATTCCGGTGGCTTGACTTTAACCAAACAGCCTCCTCAAAACCCGGGACGATTCAGTATGGCGTTTACGCCTGTTCACCTCAATTTCCTTGCGTCCATGGTTGACCGGATCTGCGGGGAGATCTCTTCAGTTCCGGTCACGGTCATCCATGAGGACGCACCATGAACGATTTGTGCCGCTGGATGCTGCGAGGAGCGATGAGCGCAGCGATAGAGCGATCGAGCAGTGCCCAGAAAGGTGTTGGAATGATGGAAATCGCTTAAATCGCGTTTTAAGCCCTTTCTGTGGCCAGCAGAAAATATCGAGACCTTCGGCGACATCCGAGCTTGCGAGGAAGAGACCGAAGCAGCGTAGATTTTTCGTCGCGGGTTACGCCGTAACGCTTTCGGGATTGCTACCGCTCGCCCCCCATCCACCCCCTTACAAAACGGGGTCTCGGGGTTTGCGTGAAAATCTTTCCACCTCTTTTTACGGATATCTTTTCAACCATCAACTATTCTTTAAATCATGAATGCAAATTTTTCACACGCTATTTTTCCTCTGAATTTTTCTCCCGGAAATTTTGTAATTGTGCAAGCCATTGATTTTATTGCTTGCAAATTATACGAAATTAAATAAGCTTTTTGCAGATAAAGACAATTAGATACGGTTCATGGCTATGACAGTTCCTCTTTGATGGGTTTGTTTGGGCCAGTGTGCGCTTATCATAGAAAAAATTGGGCTTGGCTGAATAATCTAATCAGGAAATCTTTTCCAGCAGGCGGCAATAAGGGCAATCCGATGCAGACCAGATGATCGCCACAGGAGACGTGGATCGTTCAATGAGAATAAGGTGATCCAGCGGCACATCTTGCTTAAGCTGCTGTCACAACCAGGAACGTTTCCCCTCAGGGCTATTTTCAGCAGGTGATTGAATCGATCATCCCGGACCGCACGGCATAAGTTTCTCATGCCTTATGTTCCGATTGAGCATCAGAATTATGGCAGGAGGTTACTTTTCCTTGTCTCGTTCTCCTTCTTCGTGATTCACGAGAGATCGGATTGGTTCAATCAAATTTTCGCCACCAGGGGGAGTACTAATACCCAGCAGAACATGACTTCTGCGATAGCCATACAGAAAATAAAAAATCAGCCCAACTCCTGTCCAGATTGGAAATACCAGTTGGGCATCTGTTGGCAGAAACAAAAAAAGTGTTATGCAGCCGCCGATAGCAAGTGGTCCTACCAGCCAGATTACAGGTGCTTTAAAAGGTCTTGCACGATTCTTATCCTTGATCCGAAGAATCATGACGGATAGCGCTACCACTAGAAAAGCAAACAGCGTTCCGGAATTGGAGATATTCGCTAGCTTGCCTACTGGCAGGAAAGCGGCTGATGCCGTAACGACGAGCCCGGTAACCAGTGTCACGATATACGGGGTTTTGAAACGCGGATGAATATGGCTTAATACTTCCGGGAGCAGGCCATCACGCGACATGACGAAGAAAATACGCGTCTGCCCAAACAGCATCATGAGGATGACTGAAGGAAGCGCCAGGAAAGCTGCCAGACCGATCAGGTTGCCAACTTTCTCCCATCCGATCTGGCGTAGCACATGTGCCAGCGCTTCATGCGAACAGACAACCGGTTGTTGTCCCACTGCTGCGAGCAATTTGCATTGCGCTGCCATTTCCCTGGAACCGGGCATAAGACCTTCCCCTGTGGCATCAATTAATGGCTGCGCACCTACCGCACCGACCACACCAGCGGAAATCAGTAAATAAAATAATGTACAAATCAACAATGAGCTGATCAGGGCAATCGGAAGATTTCGTTGTGGATCTTTGGTTTCTTCCGCCGCAGTCGATACCGCATCGAAACCGACATACGCAAAAAAAATGGATGCCGCTGCAGCGGCAACACCTGATGTTCCTAATGGCAGAAAAGGATCAAAGTGATTCATATCAGCAACCGGCAAAGCAAGTGCTATAAATGCTGTCAGAG
Organism: Nitrosomonas sp. TNE100; assembly: GCF_055387135.1. Lineage (NCBI taxonomy): Bacteria > Pseudomonadati > Pseudomonadota > Betaproteobacteria > Nitrosomonadales > Nitrosomonadaceae > Nitrosomonas > Nitrosomonas sp. TNE100. Next base: position 1,174,412 of record NZ_AP040997.1, read on the forward strand.
CGACAATTTTGACCGCAACAAGAGTAGCATTGAATGTAGCGCTTTCCCGTGTGCCGATGATTAACAAACTGACAACCAGGATGCAAATGATTACTGCAGGCAGATTGATGATTCCCCCGGCAAAGGGGCCATTTACCAGAGCAAAGGGAATTTTAATCCCCAGCGAGGAATTCAATAATCCGACGAAATAGCCTGACCAACCTACGGCCACCGCACCAGCAGCAACAGAATATTCCAGGATCAATGCCCAACCCACCATCCAGGCGATTAATTCACCCAGTACTGCGTAGGAATAGGTATAGGCAGATCCGGATATCGGTACCATCGAAGAGAGCTCAGAATAGCAAAGCGCAGCCACTGCACAGACAAAACCGGCAATGACGAAAGCGATCATCATTCCGGGGCCGGCTTTCTGGGCGGCTTCGGCAGTTAGTACAAAAATACCGGTTCCTATAATTGCGCCGATTCCCAGCAAGGTCAGCTGCCACACGCCCAGGGAACGATGAAGACTTTTCTTGGCAGCCGTGGCCAGCATAGAGTCCAGCGATTTTATACGCCAGAAGATCATGAGCTTCCTCCTTCAATAAAAACAGGTAGTTGCAACATTTCTGAATTCAATGCGAGGTAGTGTACAAGAAATGCCATGACCAAAAACCCGAAATCGAGATACATACTTCTACATTTTTCACAATCTTTGCGAAATATTTGTGAACTGACAAGCTAAGGCGGTCTATGAAGAAACTCATTCCCAATTGAAAGTGACCCTGACACCTGAGAGCCTGTTCAAGATCACGATTAAGGGATGCAGTGCAAGGCAAAATTGAACGAGAAAGCGGAGCATACTTGAAGTATGTGAGCATTTTGAGTTCAATTTCAACGCCGCAACGCGCCCTTCAGTGAGATATTGAAAAGGCTCTGAGCAATACACCAAATTACAGGAGCTAAAACAGCACCGGCAAGAACAGCGGCGCAAAAAATATCTGGAAAAACAGTAGAATATCACAACAGGAAAAATGCAGGACTCAGCAGCAACAACCCCGCAACACATACTTTATCCGCAACGACGCACCTTTATCAGCCGTTGTAGGCGGTTATTCATCGACCATTCCCCCTAATGCATCCATCAATTCGGGCAGTAGCTGCCGCAATTCAGCCGTCATTAGGAAAAAATCGCTATCAAACTGTTCTTCAGCTGTTTCTGTCGATTCCCGGTCGATATCAAGCAAGGTTATTCGCTTTAACTGCAGATTTTCATCGAGAATAAATGAGATCCTGTCTCGCCAGGTTATTGCCAGTTTGATGACTTCCTTGCCAGTCCGGACATGTCGGGTAATTTCCTGTAGATCAGGCAATTGCTGCACATAGCTCACTGAAATCTTTTTATCCTCGCGGCTGCGGAAAATACTGTCGCTGTCAACAGAGAAAATTGCAGGTGGTTCATCGCCCGATAGCCAGGCCGTCATGGTGGATGTTGGTGCAATATTAGTTCTGACGCGCTTTAGCCCAATACCAGTCGATTTAATGAATGCCTCAATCAGGGTATCTGCTCTGGAAGCGCTCGCACCTTCAACAACAAACCAGCCATCCACTGGGTCGATCCACACATGACTCCGTTGCCGGACAGAAAACGCACGTGCCAGCAGCTCACGATAAGCTGCTTCCTTGATATCTTTCATCTGTTTGCGACCAGGTGGGTATCCCTGGTGTGATTCCATTTCCTGTGCACGAACTTTGGCAAGCTGATTGACAACTGACACAGGTAACAGCTTTTTTTCTATCCCCAGCGAGATCAGCATCTGCTGCCCATAGCTGTAGACTAGGCCAGCTTCCTCGGCTCCCGGGGAAACCCAGCCCTTGCTCTGTGCTTCCAGCCCTAGGCAGCCCTGCAATGTTTGCTTCGCTAACCGCTCTTCCAGCTCGTCAAAAGTAATCACTGCATTGGCAAGACGGTAAATCTGTAAATTTTTAAACCACATGAATTTGTATTGAGATAGAAATGCGCGATTAACTACAACAAATCTGAGGATTCCAGTAATCCGGATAGGATCTGTTAACAGGTTGGCAAGTTGGCGCCCTGGAGACGAATCGAACGTCCGACCTACCCCTTAGGAGGGGGTTGCTCTATCCCCTGAGCTACCAGGGCGGGGGCTGCATTTTACGCCAAAATTCCGGATGAACGAAATTGGTATGCGCTCCTGATGTAGAAAAATTCAATTTATTACCAGATTTTCCACCAGGGTTTTTCTACCAGCGAACCGGAATCTGTAAGGTAAGCGCTTTCCGGGAAATTTTTTTTGATGACTTTTTCTGTATCTTCGCGCAAATCGATCAGGCCCAACTCATTGTAGGCGCTTGCCATGATGTACAGCGCTTCTTCTGTCGCAGGCGTTTGCGGGTATTCTTCCAGTACAAACTGCGCACGCCTGAGAGCTGCTATGTAAGCTTTCCGTTTCATATAATACCGAGCGACATGAATTTCACCTCTTGCCAGCGCATTGACCAGATAAGCCATGCGCTGCAGTGCATCAAGCGTATATTTACTATCCGGATAACGGGTTACCAGCAGCTTGAAATCTTCAAATGATTCTCTTGAAGCCTTTGCATCACGTTCGCTCAAATCCTGCTTAATGATTTTGGTGGTTATATACCCCAATAGACCTTGATCATCGTTAAAGCTGGCGAGTCCCTTGATATAATAAGCATAATCAATATTATGATGATGTGGGTAGAGCTGGATAAACCGGTCTGCCGCTGCAATGGCTGAGGCCTGTTCCTGATCCTTATAGTAGGCGTAAGCTATTTCAAGCTGTGCCTGTTGAGCAAACCGTCCATAGGGATAACGGGCTTCCAGTGCTTCGAACAATTTGACTGCAGCTGAATAATTACCCTCGTTAAGCTCATTTTTGGCTTCGATATAAAATTTACTCGCAGACCACTGGCTGTTATCAACCGTTTTTTCGGACAGAATGCCACATGCGGCCAACAATACCATCAACCACCCTGCCAAAAATTGTCGCAACATAATGAATAATCTCAATAACAGGCAAGATGGACGCAATTATAGCGCAAAGCCTGATTCATCCATAGCCAGCGGCCAGAAAAATGAAGATATTATCGAATTGATCGCGCCAGGTAATCTTGCAGGATTGCGGCTGGATCAAGTGCTGGCTCAGTTGCTTCCTCAATGGTCGCGCAGCCGGTTACAGCGATGGATTGGAGAAGACCGTGTCAGTGTGGATGGCTCGGCAGGATCAACCAGGCAAAAAATATGGGGAGGAGAAATAATCCATGTTACAGCTGGTCTGGTTGAAAGTGATCAAAGCCATCAGGCTGAGGCGATTCCACTCAGTATTATCTACGAAGATGATCATTTGATTGTCATCGATAAACCCGCTGGTCTGGTCGTTCATCCAGGAAACGGTAACTGGCATGGAACATTATTAAATGCTTTGCTTAACCATGCTCCACAACTCAGCCAGGTGCCACGTGCCGGTATCGTTCACCGACTGGATAAAGATACTACCGGCCTACTGGTTGTTGCTAAGACAATCGAGGCACAACTTGATCTGGTCAGGCAATTACAGCAGCGTACTGTCAAACGTCACTATTTCGCGCTCGCGCTGGGTAGGATCGAGAAAGATGGCCTGGTAGACGCACCCATTGGCCGACACCCTGTGCATCGCACCCGCATGGCCGTGGTGAAAAATGGCAAACCTGCCCGCACATATTATCGGATTCTGGAAAAATTTGTTGCCTGCACATTGCTGCAATGTAGTCTGGAAACTGGACGTACGCACCAGATTCGTGTTCATCTGATGTCTATTGGTCATCCGTTGGCGGGAGATCCAGTGTATGGCAAAATTTCATCTGATCCACCAACAGCTGATGCGATCGTACACCTGCCAAGACAAGCATTGCACGCCCGGCAGCTCGAACTGACGCATCCTAACAGTGGACAGATTATGCACTGGGAATCTTCGCTGCCGGATGATATGAGCAGACTCTTACAGATAATGCGGAAGACCCCACGACCCATCCTGGCATTTTCATGAATCCGTATTTCTGGATGTAATCGGTGTAATTATTTCCGGGTTTCTATCCAAAACACAGATAAGCTATAGTTTTCTACCTGAAATAAAATGACTGACCTATTTATTCGGTGTCTGCCCAACGGTACAATACCGGCCAACGTACCTTCCTTGCATTTTCTCTGCCAAGCTCGTGTACCTTACAAACCGTTTCACAAGTAAATGTTATTTTTCTGGAGAAAAAACTGTGGCAGCTGATGTTTTAAAGATGATTCAGGACCATGAAGTCAAGTTCATTGATCTGCGCTTCACCGATACCAACGGCAAGGAACATCATGTCACAGTTCCCGCACATGTCTTGGATGCCGATAAATTCGAGGATGGTCATCCGTTCGATGGATCCTCAATTGCCGGCTGGAAAAACATTCACGCATCCGATATGTTGCTTATACCTGATCCAGAAACTGCTTCGCTGGATCCTTTTATGGAAGAAACCACATTGCTGCTAACTTGCGATGTGATTGATCCTGCTGATGGGCAGGGATACAACCGCGACCCGCGATCACTGGCCAGACGGGGAGAAACTTATCTGAAATCCACCGGCATTGGTGACGTTGCCTACTTTGGCCCGGAACTGGAATTTTTTATTTTTGACTCGGTACGCTGGCACACCGACATGTCTGGGTGTTTTGTCAAGATTGAATCAGAAGAAGCTTCCTGGAGCTCCAAAAAACGCTATGAAGGCAGTAATAATGGTTATCGTCCCGCAATCAAAGGCGGATATATGCCGGTGCCACCAGTAGATTCTCTGCACGATATTCGCTCAGCCATGTGTATGGTGCTTGATGAACTGGGAATCCCTGTAGAAGTTCATCACCACGAAGTTGCCAATGCCGGACAATGTGAAATTGGTACCCGCTTCAACAGCCTGGTGAAACGCGCCGATTGGAATCAACTGATGAAGTACGTCATTCATAATATTGCTGTTTCCTACGGCAAAACAGCAACATTCATGCCCAAGCCAATTGTTGGTGACAATGGTTCGGGTATGCACGTCCATCAGTCAATCTGGAAGGACGGTAAAAACCTGTTTGCAGGGAACGGTTATGCCGGTATGTCTGAAATCGCGCTGTATTACATCGGGGGCATTATCCGACATGCCAAAGCACTGAATGCTTTTGCCAATCCAGGCACCAATTCGTATAAAAGGCTGGTTGCCGGTTTTGAAGCCCCTGTCAATATTGCTTATTCTTCCAGCAACCGGTCAGCCGCTGTGCGTATCCCCTATGCTAGCAGCCCAAAACAGCGCCGTATTGAAATACGCTTTCCCGATCCCAGTGCCAACCCTTATCTGACCTTTACCGCCCTACTGATGGCAGGGCTAGATGGTATACAAAACAAAATCCATCCAGGCGATCCGATGGATAAAAATCTGTATGATCTGCCCCCGGAAGAAGCCTCGATGGTACCCAATACCTGCACATCACTGGAAGAAGCTCTGGAAAGCCTGGATCAGGATCGTGAATTTTTGACACGCGGTAACGTATTTTCCAACGATATGATTGACGCCTTTATCAAGCTTAAATCGGAAGAGGCAACATTGTTACGTACCACTACACATCCTGTTGAGTTTGCCTTGTACTACAGCCTATAAAAAGACGGTATTAATCAACGCTTATTCACAGATCACCAACAACACCACCCGACTTAAAATCTGATATTTCCCGGGCAGAACTTCGTATTTCGCTAATTCGTTAAATATGGGGTTCCGGTTCAAACTCATCTATTTTAGAAATCGGGGGGTATCCATGAAAAAAACTTACTGCACGATCATACTGTCTGGAGTCATATCACTCGTATTTTCCACTGTTAGTGCAGCTTCCGGTATTCACAAGTTAGTGGATGAGCATGGGCGCATCATCTTTACCAATAATGCAGCCAAAGATTCCATAAGAATTCAACCCGAAAAATCCAGATCAACGATTTCCTCCCGCCAAATAAATGGCGTTGCCGGAAATCATCCCAGAGTCAGCAAACTGCAGCAGGATCAGCGAGATACCAAACGTCGGAGAATTCTTTCTCAGGAACTCGCTAATGAAACCAGGTTACTGGAAGACACCCTGAAAACAATTGATCTGACTCTCCGGAAAACGGAAAATTATTTACCAAATCACCCTTACTTCACGTCAAATTATTTTGATATTCTCCAACTGCGTAACCAGGCAGCTTCACACGAACGTAACATCAAGGCACTTAATGCAGAGCTCAATAATCTCTGAAACAAACCTGATTACGGTTAGAGTCTGCCGTTTGATTGGCTGCCTCAGATTTATTATCTTGAATTTTGCAGCCACCTACAACTATCTGAATAATATTCATCGTTTTTCCTCATTACAAGATAACTAATGTGATATTCCTGAAGGTTGGCAGTCTCCGTTATAATCAAGTTTAACATCTGCATATTCTATATTTGTAGGCGACAAGCAAGGCCACCGGTCAGCTCCGTATTTGAAGAACACGCCCCTCACTCCACTCGAAAACAATCAGATGTCTTCCGTATCTGATTTGTTGTATCAACCAGTAATCTGGAAAGAAAATTTCATCATGAGAAATAAAATCACGATAAACTGCCATCCTTTTGTGCGTGCGAGATTTATTATCAGCAACTCTCCGGATAAATATTATCAATTCCGGACGAAAACTAAACAAATATGAAACAACCTGAATGTCTTGCCTTGGCAGATCTGATTACAAAAAAAATATCAGCTCTGCTCCATACCCAATTAAGCACCAATCCCGGCATAACAAGCCAAATCCTCGGAACGCCACATACAGTGGCACAACAGGGTAAGGATATTTTTGCATGATTGACTGGTCCTATGCGGCGGCCGGTACCTTCACTGGCTTTATTATCGGATTGACTGGTGTTGGTGGTGGTGCTCTGATGACGCCCATCTTGCTACTGTTTTTCGGGATATCGCCAACAACCGCTGTCGCTACTGATTTATGGTTTGCCGCCATCACTAAAATAGCCGGTGCACGAATACATCATACCAACGGCAATGTGGATTGGCAGGTAGTCAAGCGTTTGTGGGCAGGCAGTCTTCCGATGGCTTCACTGATCGTACTACTGATAAGTATGGGGACACATATCGTAAAGGTAGACTGGCTTACAAAAGGTATTGGTATAGTAGTGCTGGTTACAGCTATCGGGTTACTGGTAGCTCCCAGACTGATCGCTTTTGCTAAAAGAGAGCAGATTGGACAGCCGGAACGATTTAAGACAATGCAAGCAGTGCTTACAATCTTCGCCGGCGCAATTCTTGGAGTATGCGTTGCACTGACATCAGTAGGTGCCGGAGTCTTGGGAAGCGTAATGCTTTTGTACCTGTATCCACTACGTATAACCCCACATCGCCTAGTTGCTACAGAAATTGTGCACGCTATACCACTAGCGATTATTGCTGGCTTGGGTTATTTGTTCGCAGGTATGGTGGACGGAGAGATGCTCATTAGCCTGTTAGCAGGTTCAATACCGGCGGTCATTGCAGGAAGCAAGCTTGCCAGCAGGATTACAGGACAATGGATCCGGTTCGCTTTAGCAATTGTGCTTGCTGCAGCAGGGTTGAAAGTTCTTTTATAAAGAACCATTTCAATGCGCCGGCTGAAAAACAATTGACACTTATATTTCAAGGAATACGTTACAGGATAAATCCTTTAACTAGATACCACCCGAATATCTGGCTCAATCGTTCTCAGAAGCTGCTCAATTCCACGCAATGTTCCAGATATAGAACTTGGGCAAGTTCCACATGCCCCCTGATAATGAATACGCAGAACACTGCCTTCCAGAGCCAGTACATGAAGATCACCACCATCATGCTGCAAATAAGGTCTCACCTCTTCTTCCAGTAAAATATTGATTCGCTCCAATCGTTGCTGATCCTCCTCGCCAAGATTTGCCAGCGCCTCACTAGCAGCAGCAACCACGGTGGCTGATTGATCCGTTGCAGCCGGCGCAGCCCGAATTGGATCTGCCACCTCTCGCGCCAGATCCTGCCAATCCGCACCTCCATCCTGTGTAATCGTGATCCAGCGATCCACATAAAAGACATTGATAACATGATCAATATCAAACAACGCGGCAGCAAGCGGATCATCAGCCGCCTGTTCGGCGTTATTGTAAGATTTGGTAACCCCCCAAGTCAGTGGCTCCTTCAGGATAAACTTCAATGCATTAGGGTTTGGAGTTCCCTCAATTTCTGCAATCTTCGGCATGGCTATATATCAGTAATTATTTGCTACGGGCTTGTTGTTTAGGTGACTATCTGCTTCAGTTGTGGCATCTCCTGTTGAATTCATGGCCGCATGCAGGGTATGCCACGGCAGAATCGCACACTTGACTCTGGTCGGTAAATCACGCACCCCTGCAAGCACCTTGAGCCGACCAAGGTGATCAAAATCCTTGTTTTCTCTACTTACCAGCATATCCCGAAATTCCTGAATCAAAGCTTCTGCTTCCTGACGAGATCTTCCCTTAACGGCATTGGTCATCATTGAAGAGGAAGCCTTACAAATTGCACAGGATTCACCTCGAAATACAATTTCTTCAATACGTTCATTCAGCATATTGACATCCAGGTCAATCCGATCGCCGCACAGCGGATTATGTCCTGTCGCATGGTGGGTAGGATGGCTAAGAGAACCATAGTTACGCGGCTTGCGATTATGATCAAGAATAACTTCTTGATAAATTGATTTCAAACTCATTGTGCGAAAACCTTTTGTACAGACCGAATACCTGCCACCAGAGCATCGATCTCTTTTTTAGTATTATAAAAAGAAAATGAGGCACGCGACGTTGCCGCCACATTAAAACGCTGCATAATCGGTTGTGCACAATGATGCCCTGTGCGCACAGCTATACCTTCCTGGTTCAGTAAAGTACCAACATCATGCGGATGAATACCATCAATAACAAACGATATCACTGCAACCTTATCCGGGCAATCGCCTATGATTTTCACGCCTGGGATCATTCTGATTTGCTCAGAAGCATAAAGCAGCAGCTCATGTTCATAATCAGCAATAGCATCAAGGCCGATCTGTTCCAGATAATCAATTGCCGCACCAAAACCTATGGCCGCCGCAATAGGAGGAGTACCTGCCTCAAATTTATATGGTATCTCGTTATATGTTGTTTTTTCAAAGGAAACCGAAGCAATCATGTCCCCTCCTCCTTTGAATGGTTGCATAGATTCAAGCAAATGCGCCTTTCCGTACAAAATACCAATCCCGGTGGGCCCGCACATTTTGTGCGCCGAGAAAGCATAAAAATCGCAATCGAGATCCTGCACATCTATTTTCAAATGAGGCGCTGCCTGGGCGCCATCAATCAAAACAGGAACATCATGCTGATGTGCTATGGCAATCATGCGTTTGATCGGATTGATGCTACCAAGTGCATTGGAAACATGCGACAAAGCTACAAATCGGGTCTTGGAATTAAAAAGTTTTTCATATTCCTCCACCAGAAGCTCACCTGCATCATTAATTGGGGCTACCCGGATATGCGCACCTCTTTCCTCGGCCAACATCTGCCAAGGCACAATATTGGAATGATGTTCGAGCTCGGACAAAATAATTTCATCGCCACGCTGAATGAATTTACGTCCATACCCATGCATCACCAGATTGATACTGTCAGTTGTACCACTAGTAAATATCACCTCTCTATCTTCACGCGCACCGATAAAATTTTGCAGTTTACACCGTGCTGCTTCATATTCCTGTGTAGCCAGGTTGGATAAATAATGTACCGCACGATGAATATTTGCATGCTGAGTTTTCTGGTAACGAACCAGACAATCAATGACTGCCTGCGGCATTTGGCTAGAAGCAGCGTTGTCAAGATAAATCAGCGGTTTGTCATCTACCTTGATATCAAGAATCGGAAAATCTGCACGAAATTGCCCTATTCCAGGTACAGTAGTTGTTTGCTGTGCAGATGAAGTCACTAATGTGTCAACAATTTTCATGATTTAGCTAATGCGTGTTCTTACAAGAATATATTCTTCAAGCCGTTGCCTGAGTGAAGCCACTATAACGCGGTTAATAATTTCGCCTCCGAATGCGTATGTCAGCAGATTGCGGGCTACTTCTTCTGCGAATCCCCTGCTTTGTAGATAAAAAAGGGATTCCTTATCAAGCTGGCCTACCGTGGCGCCATGCGCGCATTTAACATCATCGGCAAATATCTCAAGCTGAGGTTTGGTATCCATACGTGCTTTTTCTGACAGCAACAAATTATGGTTCAACTGCCTGGCATCAGTCTGTTGCGAATGTGGACGAACCATAATTTCTCCACTGAAAACACCATGTGCGCTCTCGTCCACAATGCATTTGTGAAGTTGTCTGCTCCTGCCATGCGGACTGGCATGATCGATGAATGTATGTGTATCTGCGAGCTGACGATCAGCTATCAGCGCTAATCCATCTATTTGACACTCAGCACCCTCACCCGCCAGCGTAATTTTCTGGTCAAAACGTGAAATACGCGCGCCAAGCGCAAGACTGACCGAATCATAATGTGCTGTCTTTGCAACAAACGTAGAGTTATTAGCAATATGAAAAGCTTGCGAAGCTTCGCGTTGTACTCGGATATGATTCACACGGGCTGATTCCCCGACGTATATTTCTGTTACTGCATTTGTCAGGGATACGCCTTCCTGCCACGCCACATATTCTTCGACAATTGTTACTTCAGCTCCGGATTCAGCAACAAGCAAGCAGCGCGGATAGGCAGCCACTTCCTTTCCGGAAGTAATATATAAAACATGAACCGGCACTGTTATGGAAACATTGGCCGGTATAACAATACAAATACCGTCATGCATGAGCGCAGTATTCAGTGCCACAAATACATCATCCTGAAAATCAGCAAGCTGGCCGAGATACTGTTCTGTTTTGGAAGCACATATACCAGTCAATTCGGATAAACTACAAACAATGATAGAACCATCATCTGTCAAGCCGGATAGCCCCGGCATATACTGGCCATCAACAAATACCAGTCTACAAGTAGGCTCATCCAGAAAAGTACTTTTCTGGCTATCCAAGCCTGGTAATGAAGCCGCTGAAGCTCTCGGAAACAGTGTATTCCTGAGTGAGGAAATATCAGTAAAGCGCCATTCCTCATCACGGATCGTAGGTAGCCTGAGTGACTCGATACGACTTAACGCATTTGCCCGAAGCCGATTTAGATAAGATACAGTACGAGAAGGCTCGCCTTCTTTCCTCCAGGATTCAATCAATTTCTCAAGATAATCATCCCAGATAACCGTGCTCATGGCAGCACCCCGGTAATTTGTTCATTTGTATGAATCCAGTCATAACCGTGCGTTTCCAGAGCCTGCGCGAGTTCTTTGCCACTTGTTCTGATGATACGTCCTGCCTCCATTACATGCACATAATCAGGAACAATATAATCCAGCAAACGCTGATAATGTGTTACCAAAATCAGGGCATTATCTTTATTGGATAACTGGTTAACCCCATTGGCAACTATTCTGAGCGCATCAATATCCAATCCTGAATCCGTTTCATCCAGCAAAGCAAGACGGGGTTCAAGTAAAGCCATCTGCAATATTTCGTTGCGTTTCTTTTCGCCTCCTGAGAATCCTTCATTAACGCTGCGATCAAGAAAATCCGGATTCATCTTGAGCAGTTTCATTTTCTCGCGCACGAAATCATCGAACTCAAGAGGATCTAGCTCTTCCTCACCGCGTTGCCCCTGGACAGTGTTATAAGCCAACCGTAGAAATTGGTTATTAGCAACGCCCGGTATTTCTACCGGATATTGAAAAGCGAGAAATATCCCTGCACGCGCACGCTCTTCTGGTGCCAATGCTGACAGATCCTGACCATCAAACAACAGCGTTCCCCGGGTAACTTCATAGCTCGGATGACCAGCCAGCACCTTAGCAAAGGTACTCTTTCCCGAGCCATTTAATCCCATAATGGCATGGATCTCGCCACTCCTTACCGTGATATCCACTCCTTTGAGAATCTCGGCTCCGCTAACTGTTGCATGTAAATCATGGACTTCAAGCAGAATCTTGCTGTTTGCATTTATCATCCGACACTCCCTTCCAGTTTGAAGCTGAGTAATTTAGTGGCCTCTACTGCAAATTCCAAAGGTAATTGCTGAAAAACCTCTTTACAAAAACCATTAATAATCATTGAGACCGCTTCTTCCGCATCGATGCCACGTTGTGCGAAATAAAACAGCTGATCTTCTCCAATTTTGGAAGTTGAAGCTTCATGTTCAACTTGTGCACTATTATTTTGTACTTGAATATAAGGGAAAGTATGAGCCCCGCATTGGCTGCCAATCAACATCGAATCACATTGCGAATAGTTGCGGGCATTCCGTGCTGTTGGGGTAATTCTCACCAAACCGCGATAGCTGCTGTTAGATTGGCCTGCCGAAATTCCTTTACTCACGATGGTGCTGCGCGTATTCGGACCGATATGAATCATTTTGGTACCGGTGTCAGCCTGTTGATGGTGATTAGTGACAGCAACGGAATAGAATTCTCCAACAGAGTTTTCTCCACGCAAGATACATGAAGGATATTTCCAGGTAATAGCCGAACCAGTTTCCACCTGTGTCCAGGAAATACGTGAATTCCTGCCTTTGGCCAGTCCACGCTTGGTAACAAAATTATAAATGCCCCCGACGCCATTCTCATCCCCGGCATACCAGTTCTGTACAGTTGAATACTTGATATCCGCATCATCCAGAGCAATCAATTCGACTACGGCCGCATGAAGTTGATTCGTATCAAAACGGGGAGCAGTACATCCTTCCAGATAGGAAACGGACGCGCCCTCCTCTGCAATAATCAGCGTACGTTCAAATTGCCCGGATTCTTCCGTGTTGATACGGAAGTAGGTGGATAAATCCATAGGGCATTTAACCCCTTTCGGAATAAAACAGAAAGAACCATCCGTAAATACAGCGGAATTCAGTGCTGCATAGTAGTTGTCCCCTGGCGGCACAACTGTACCCAGGTACTGTCTGATTAACTCGGGATACCGCTGAACGGCCTCCGAAATCGAACAGAAAATAATACCAACCTCAGCCAGTTTTTCTTTATAAGTTGTTGCAACCGATACGCTGTCAAAAATAACGTCAACAGCAACTCCTGCCAGTGCCGCCCGCTCATGCATGGGGATACCCAGCTTTTCAAATGTACGCAACAGCTCAGGATCAACTTCATCCATGCTGGCAAGCTTTTTCTTTGGCTTGGGCGCCGAATAATAGCTGATATTCTGAAAATTAATTTTGGGATATTTAACATTTTGCCAAGTGGGCTCAATCATATTGAGCCACCTCCGATAAGCCTCCAATCTGAACGTAAGCAGCCATTCAGGTTCATTTTTCTTGGAAGAAATCAGCCGGATAATATCCTCATTGAGCCCTTTAGGCGCAATATCGGATTCTATATTCGTAACGAAGCCGTGCTTATATGGTTGATTCACCAAATTTTGTAATGCAGCACTCATTTTTATAATTCCTGAATTTCTAAGTTTTAAGGCTGAAGCTCTCTCCACAGCCACAAGTATTGTCTATATTTGGATTGCTAAATTTAAAAGAGCTGTTTAGACCGTCCTGGACAAAATCAATCTCAGAACCATCAATAAAAGACACTTGATCGCGTTTAACGATAACCTTGGCATCATTTGATTCAAACAATTGATCATCTTCCAGCACATCGTCAGCATAATCAAAACTGTACGCGAATCCCGAACAACCTGATTTCCTGATTCCAAGTCGTAACGCCACCCCTCTACCTCGCTTGCCCAGTTGATGCTGAATCTGTCTGGCCGCACGCTCAGTTAATGTAATCGCCATAATTCACTCTATTGCAAACAAATAATCAGAATGCAGCTTCCCGCATGTCATATAATTTAACTACTGCCTGTTCACGCTGTAGTTCGCGCTGACTTTGCTCCTCCACCAGTCGTTCCAGGGTAACATTGCCAAGATAATCAAATATGATCTCATTCAGCTTTGTCCATAAATCATGGGTCATGCATTTACTGTCACCCAGACAGTTTTCCTTACCACCACATTGCGTGCTATCGATGGGCTCATCCACAGCCAAAATAATGTCGGCCACCGATACCTCATCCAATCCTTTGGCCAGACAATACCCTCCGCCGGGCCCGCGCACGCTGTCAACTAACTTCCGCTGACGCAACTTGGAAAACAGCTGTTCCAGATAAGACAGCGAAATCCTTTGTCGTTCACTGATATCTGCCAATGCAACTGGTCCACCCCCATGCCGTATCGCGATATCCAGAAGTGCTGTTACCGCAAACCGCCCCTTTGTTGTTAATCTCATTTCAACCTCTTAGCATGTAATTTTAAAGCGATTAGAATCACTTACCACTGATTTTCCCAAAAATGAAACTATATAATACCTGACTATATTAGTCAACTATAGTCGGAGGTAAATATCTGTTGTTGCGAAACGTAAGTAAACTCTTTATATTTGCCAACATGATACAGCCCGTCAGAATCAACTTCTTCTATCATCCTTCTTACCCGACGACTCTGCTGTTATGTCTGCTCGGACGACTGCTGCGCCTTGGGCGCTAATTATTCCAATCATTTTCCCATCTGTTTGAAGTGTAAAGGCTGGCATACCAGCCAACCGTCCGGTTTGAGCCAGAATAATATGGAGTAGAACAATGAAAGAGCGTTTGGTTATTTTTGATACAACGTTGCGTGATGGTGAACAAAGTCCCGGTGCATCCATGACCATGGAAGAGAAAGTGCGTATCGCTAGACAGTTGGAGCGCATGGGTGTGGATGTAATCGAAGCAGGTTTTCCAGCAGCATCAAAAGGTGACTTTGAGGCTGTCAAGGCAGTTGCGGAGGCCGTGAGCAACAGCACGGTATGCGGTCTTTCCCGTGCGATAGAAGCTGATATCAATCGTGCCGGTGAAGCTCTGCAGGCAAATCAGAATATGCGCATCCACACCTTCATCGCCACCTCACCAATCCACATGAAGAACAAACTGCGCATGTCACCTGATCGGGTCATCGAACAAGCGATCAAGGCAGTAAAGTGGGCTCGCCAATATACGGATAACGTTGAATTTTCTCCTGAAGATGCCGGACGATCCGAAATAGATTTTCTTTGCCGGATTCTGGAAGCTGTAATTGATGCAGGTGCCCGAACGTTGAATATTCCGGATACAGTGGGATACACCATGCCGGATCAGTTTGGCGGTCTAATCCGCACGTTACGTGAACGAATTCCGAATTCTGACAAAGCTGTTTTCTCCGTTCATTGTCATAATGATCTCGGCCTGGCGGTAGCCAACTCGCTATCTGCAGTCATGAATGGCGCGCGCCAGGTTGAATGCACCATCAATGGCTTGGGTGAACGCGCTGGCAATGCTGCTCTTGAAGAAGTAGTGATGGCCGTGCGTACACGGCAAGATTACTTTCCATGCGATACACGCATTGATACAACCCAGATTGTATCTACTAGCAAGCTGGTTTCTGGAATTACCGGATTTCCGGTGCAACCCAACAAAGCTATTGTCGGTGCTAATGCTTTTGCCCATGAATCAGGTATTCATCAG
Source organism: Nitrosomonas sp. TNE100 (assembly GCF_055387135.1). Lineage (NCBI taxonomy): Bacteria > Pseudomonadati > Pseudomonadota > Betaproteobacteria > Nitrosomonadales > Nitrosomonadaceae > Nitrosomonas > Nitrosomonas sp. TNE100. Next base: position 1,190,104 of record NZ_AP040997.1, read on the forward strand.
GATGGTGTACTCAAACATCGTGAGACCTATGAAATCATGCGCGCAGAAGATGTCGGCTGGGGAGCGAACAAATTGTTGTTGGGCAAGCATTCCGGTCGTAATGCGTTTCGCAGTCGCTTGAAAGAACTGGGAATCGAATTGGAATCGGAAGAGAAACTGAATACCATATTTATCCGTTTCAAGGATCTTGCGGACAAAAAACACGAGATCTTTGATGAAGATCTGCACGCGCTTGTTTCGGATGAGGCACAGATACCCGAAGAGCATTACCGCTTACTTTCACTAGTTGCACACAGCGAGACCGGAGAAATACCTTTTGCACAGGTCGTTATTGCTACAGGAAATAACGAGCAACAGGCCGAATCAGAAGGAAGTGGGCCGGTAGATGCGACGTTTCGTGCTATTGAAAAAATATTGAACAGTAAGGCAGAATTGCAATTGTTTTCTGTAAATAACATCACCAGCGGAACAGACGCTCTGGGTGAAGTAACTGTTCGATTGCAAAAAGTCGGACGAATCGTCAATGGCCATGGAGCAGATACAGACATCATTGCAGCTTCTGCCAAAGCCTATCTGAATGCCTGTAATAAACTGCACTCCAGCCTGGAGCGCACACACCCACAGGTTTAGATCCGAAAATAATTAAAAATTGTCTAGCATAAAGTTGATTTTATAAAAATAACCAGGGGGAAATTCCAATTCCGGTACAGATACAATTGCTGTACCGGAATCTTACAAAAAGCTCAATAGAGCTTGTGAAACGCATTGTCTTGGTCAGCCTACGGAATACGTGATGAAACAACAATGGGGAATTATAGCTTTACTCACCTTGATTTTATGCCTGTCTGTCAAAGGAGTTGAAGCATATGACTTTCACTTCGAGGATAGTGCAGGTAAAACTCATACTTTATCGGATTACAAAGGGAAGTGGGTGCTGGTTAATTTTTGGGCAACATGGTGTCCACCTTGCCTAAAAGAAATTCCGGATCTTTCAAGGCTATCACAGGAAAGAAACGATATCGTAATCATCGGAATCGCTATGGAATACGACAATACTAAAGACGTTATGCAATTCGTAAAGAAAATGGCGATTTCCTACCCGATTGTACTGGGTGACAGGGCAGCGGCAGCTCAGATCGGGGATGACATCTCGATGTTGCCGAGCACATATCTGTTTGATCCTGATGGAAAGCCTGCGGCGCGTAAAATCGGACTGATTACTCGTGCCGAAATTGAAACCTTCATTGATGCCCGCTAAGAAGGCAATATAAATTCTAGTTATTGTGAAACTGTGGAGTAAGTCCAATGACGATGCCAGGCATTAAACACAAGATTAGGGTAATCAGCCTTGCCCAGACTGCCGTTATATCTTCCCAGCGCCCTGAAATAATCACCTTTCTCCAGATCGAGGTAGTGGCGCAGGATTGTGCAGCCGTAACGTAGGTTGACACGCAGATGAAACAAGTTGTGTTCCTGGCTGCCTATCAGATCTACCCAGAACGGCATGACCTGCATATACCCGCGCGCTCCGGCAGAAGATACAGCATATTTTCTGAAATTACTCTCAACCTGGATAATGCTAAGTACTAACTCAGGATCAAGACCAGCGCGAGTAGCTTCATAATGAACGGTCATCAGAAATGCTTTGCGCTCTTCAATTTCCGAGATCCGTTTCTCCAGGCGCTCCATCATGCTGTCCAGCCAGTTTCTTGTCTCGGGATCGGAAAGTGTAACAAACATGGGTACAACCCCGTCACTAACGGTACGCTGTAGTACTGTCCGGGTGCTGACCGACAAGGACTCATAAGCCTGAGACCCTGCCATGGCCGTACTTGCAATGAAAAATGATAGAAAGTTTATCAGCCGCCACATATTTCCCTGATAACAGGGATAACCTCCTGTAGAGAGAGCAAACGGGATGTTTTATCTAGCCGCCCCTGGTATTCCACCATCCCATCCCGCAAATTTCGCTCACCAATAACAATACGGTGCGGGATCCCAATCAGCTCCTGATCTGCAAACATAACACCTGGTCGCTCCTCCCGGTCATCCAGCAATACTTCGATGCCTGCTGCACGACATGCTCGATACAGTTTTTCCACTTCAGCCTGGATCTGAAGGTTTTTATGATAACCAATCGGGATAATCGACAACTGAAACGGAGCAATTGCTACTGGAAATATGATGCCGCGCTCATCACAGTTTTGCTCAATAGCCGCAGCAACGATGCGTGAAACACCGATACCATAACAACCCATTTCCAGAATTTGAGTCTGGCCAGATTCATCCAGATAGGTTGCTTTCATTTTTTCAGAATATTTGGTGCGCAACTGGAAAATATGACCAACCTCAATACCACGGCAAATTTCGAGCATTCCTTTTCCATCAGGCGAAGGATCACCTGTAACCACATTGCGGATATCGAATACCTGGATTGGCAATGGCAGATCACGTTCAAAATTAACTTGAGTCAGGTGATAGCCTTCTTCATTTGCCCCGCAGACGAAATTGCTCATTTCCAGAACTGCCCGATCAGCGATAATTTCAGTTTTCACACCGATCGGACCAAGATATCCTGGAAGGCAACCAGTTTTGGCAATAATTCTGCTTTCATCAGCAAACTCGAAGTTACTCAGAAACGGGATTTTTCTGGTTTTTGTTTCATTGAGCTGATGATCGCCTCGCAGCAGCAGTAGATAAAATCGGCCATCGGCTATCACTGCCAGTGTTTTAAGAGTCTGTTCTATTGGAACGCTCAGAAATTCAGCAACATCCGAACAGGATTTACGATCAGGGGTAGCAATTTTTTTCATCACACCCGCCGGATCCTTACGCAGAATTCCATGTGATATTGCTTCAGCAAGTTCAATATTGGCGGCATAATCGGAATCAGGGCAAAATGCGATAGCATCCTCACCTGAATCAGCCAGCACGTGAAACTCATGTGATCCGCTACCTCCTATCGCCCCAGTATCAGCAGCCACTGCGCGAAATTTCAATCCGATCCGGGTAAAAATTCTGCTGTATGTTTCATGCATAAGCTGGTAGGTTTGTTCCAGACTGCCCAGATCAGCATGAAAGGAGTAGGCATCCTTCATGATAAATTCCCTGGCGCGCATCACACCAAAACGTGGGCGGATTTCATCACGAAACTTGGTCTGAATCTGATAGAAATTAATAGGCAGTTGCCGATAGCTTTTAATTTCACGACGAGCAATATCAACAATAACTTCTTCATGTGTCGGCCCAAAGCAGAAATCATGCTGATGCCTATCTTGAATTTTCAGCATTTGCGGACCAAATACATCCCAGCGACCTGATTCCTGCCAAAGTTCAGCTGGATGAACAGCGGGCATCAGAAGCTCTAGCGCACCACTGCTGTTCATTTCCTCACGGATGATATGTTCAATCTTGTGTAGAATTCTCAGACCAAGCGGCATCCAGGTATACAATCCGCTGCCCAGACGCTTAATCAGCCCGGCCCGCAACATCAACCGGTGACTGGCCAGCTCGGCTTCAGCAGGAGCTTCTTTGAGCGTCGAAAGGAAGAATTGGGAAACACGCATGATGAGGTTCCATTTATCATAGTAGGTAATAAGATAATTTTACCTTGAAACTGTTTTGATCCGGTACGCTTTAGCGGGAATTGACTACAGCATTGCAAGTCAAATTTAGCATGCTGTAAAGATGTTGATGATGCTCCTACTGAGAGTAGCAGCTGTAAATCACACTCAAAATATGGAAAAATTATCGGAAATTCACTGTAAATCAAGCTAAATTGACAGATAAATTGTATGATCGACCGTAATGGATATAGAGCAAATGTCGGTATTATCCTTCTGAACTCAAAAAGCCAGGTGTTCTGGGGAAAACGTGCCCGACAGAATTCATGGCAATTTCCGCAAGGCGGAATTAAATCAGGCGAAACACCAACGCAAGCAATGTACCGGGAACTGGCTGAAGAAACAGGCTTGCAGCCTGTTCATGTGGAAATTTTGGGCCGGACACGAGAATGGTTACGTTACGATGTACCCGCCTGCTGGACTCGCCGCGACTGGCGCAAGAACTATCGTGGCCAGAAACAAATCTGGTTTCTGTTGCGTATGCTGGGAAGAGATTGTGATGTATCACTCAAAACTTGTGCGCATCCCGAATTTGATGCCTGGCGCTGGAACCAGTATTGGGTTGAACTGGAATCTGTGGTTGAATTCAAGCGACAGGTCTATCGCTTGGCGCTGACAGAACTTTCACGATTACTGGATCATGAGACCTGCCTGGGTAATGATCAAGCCTACAGGGAGCCACTGGAACCAGTTAAAGAACTTGAGGAGAAATCTTCTGATGTCAGACAGGGTTGATTCAGTATCTTGGAGTCCTGACTCCGGTCCGGCAACAAAAAATTCAAGGCGTAAGCGGCTGCGCCACGTTAGCCGTTACTATTTTCAAACCTTAAGGAGAATGCAATGATCAAGCGTACATTGACTGTTTCGCTGTTATCGTTAAGTCTGGGAGCGATATTTGGATCTGTTAGCGCAATGGCCGCCAACGAACCAATCCAACCGATTAAGGCAGTCACCCCCGAAAATGCCGAAGTAGCCGAGCTGGGGAAAATGCTTTTTTTTGATCCCAGGCTTTCCAAATCAGGATTTATTTCCTGCAATTCCTGCCACAACCTGAGCATGGGCGGCACTGATAATATTAAAACCTCGATTGGCCACAAATGGCAGCAAGGTCCAATTAATGCGCCAACTGTACTGAATTCCGGTATGAATCTGGCACAATTCTGGGATGGCAGAGCTAAAGATTTGAAAGAGCAGGCCGCAGGCCCGATTGCCAACCCGAAGGAAATGGCCTTTACTCACGAAATGGCAGAAAAGGTTATTGCTTCGATACCACAATACCGCGAATATTTCAAAAAAGCCTTTGGATCCGATGAAGTGACGATTGATCGCATCACAACGGCAATTGCCCAGTTTGAAGAAACACTGGTAACACCGGGCTCAAAATTTGATCAATGGCTGGAAGGTGATAAAAACGCCCTGAGCCAGAATGAGTTGGAAGGTTACAACCTGTTCAAGAGCAATGGGTGTGTTCAGTGTCACAATGGGCCGGCAGTAGGAGGAACTTCCTACCAGAAAATGGGAGTTTTCAAACCCTACGAGACCAAAAACCCTGCTACAGGACGGATGGGGGTAACAGGCAAGGAAGAGGATCGCAACGTATTTAAAGTACCGGTCTTGCGAAATATTGAACTGACCTACCCCTACTTCCACGATGGAGAGGCAGCAACACTTGAACAGGCTGTAGAAACCATGGGAAGAATTCAGTTGAATCACGAATTTAACAAGGATGAAATCTCCAAGATTGTCGCTTTTCTGAAAACATTGACTGGTAATCAGCCAGACTTCAAAATACCAGTTCTACCACCTTCCAACAACGATACTCCACATCCTCAGCCATTTGAGTGATGTTGAAAAGAAAATTCTGATTCTATCCGGATTTTCATGAACTGCTCAGCCACTTTATGTTAAATGAGGACGGTTGGGCAGTATCAATCAAGTTTAACACTACAAAAATATGCTTTAATCTACCCGGCAAAAATCGACAATCTGTTATTTAACAGACTAATCCTGATACCTGCCATAGCAAACCAGTAGACTTAACAGAGCAAACCAACGGGTCATGGGTATTTTCAGTATTCTGAACCAGTCACCTTCTGGCAAAAATCTACAGCGTTTATTCCAGCTCAGGATTATTGCCATCGTTTTCCAAATCATTGTTTTTGGGGCTGTCCACAGTCTTATCGAACTTGAACTGCCATGGACAGCAATTATTCTGACTGTTTTCATGCTTGCGGTTCTAAATTTCTTCACCTGGGTTCGTCTGCGTTATCCTTGGCCAGTAACTTACCCCGAATTTTTCACTCAGTTGCTGATTGATGTTGCCGGATTGACTGCATTACTATATTTTAGCGGTGGATCAACCAATCCTTTTATCTCACTCTATCTGCTTCCGCTTACAATCGCTGCGACTGTGCTGCCATGGCACTATACTTGGGGCATGGCAGTGATCACAATTTCCTGCTATACTCTCCTGTTATTTAAATACATCCCCTTCCCGCATGATCATCTCGATGATCACAGCCGGCATATGTTTGAATTCAATTTGCACGTCTCAGGAATGTGGCTGACATTTGTATTGAGCACCTTACTCATTACCTCGTTTGTTGTCAGAATGAATGCTTCTATTCGTGACCGAGACAAGGAGTTGTCCAGATCGCGTGAACGAGCACTACAAAATGAGCAGATTATTGCCCTGGGCACCCTTGCCGCCGGAGCAGCACATGAGCTGAGCACCCCTTTATCAACCATGGCTATTATTACGGGTGAATTACAGCAGGAATCTCTCGAAAATACTGAATTTCAGCATAATATTCGCATCCTGCGCGACCAGATTTCTCATTGCAAACAAACGCTGACTCATCTGCTGGCAGATGCCGGACAAACCAGAGTAGAAGAAGGCAATGGACAACCTGTCGATCTTTTTTTACAACAGGTAATTGATAAATGGCAGCTGATCCGTCCATCTGTCAAATTCACCCATCAATGTGAAGGCACAAAGCCAGCACCGATTATCATGAATACTCGCCTGCTGAGCCAATCTATCCTGAACTTGTTGAACAACGCAGCGGATGCCTCAACCAGACTGGTAACCATCACCAGTCGCTGGGATGAAAAACAGTTGCACCTCGAAATACTCGATGATGGGACAGGGTTAAACACAGAAGCTGTCGAACATGCAGGGGAGCCTTTTTTTACCAGTAAGGGGCCAGGACAAGGTTTTGGTATCGGATTATTTCTCGCCAACACTAATATTGAACGCTTTGGCGGGAATGTGCGTTTATTTAATCGACCCGAAGGAGGGGCATGTACTCATGTCACCATTCCGGTTTCGCACAGAACAACCAGTACTTCACTATGAAAGGAGAATGCCCTGTGAATGATTCCATGGATCGCCCAAGCCTGTTAATTGTAGATGATGATGAAGTTTTTTGTGATGTACTGGCAAGGGCGATGACAAAGCGCGGGTTTGACACCACTTGTACACATAACATTAAAACTGCGATCGAACAGGCGGAATCACTCATACCGGAATATGCCATCATTGACCTCAAATTGAATAATGAATCCGGTTTATCACTTGTTGAAAAAATCAGGGAACTGGATCCTGGAACCCGCATTATCGTCCTAACCGGCTACGCCAGTATTGCGACTGCAGTCGAAGCCATCAAATTGGGAGCAACCCATTATCTGGCAAAACCGGTAGACGCGGATGATATCATGGCAGCGTTTGAGCGCACGGCAGGAAATACTGATATACCGATTAGCCCTCACCCTCTATCAGTAGAGCGCTTGGAATGGGAATATATTCATCGTATTCTTGCAGAGAACGATGATAATATTTCTGCCACCGCCAAGGCACTAAACATGCATCGCAGAACCTTGCAGCGTAAACTCTCAAAAAAACCAGTGCAGCTTTAGTTTCTGCTCCGCTTGACAGATATACACCCGCGCGTTGCGAGTGTATATCTGTCAGCAACTGATTCTGATCACATGCAAGTTAGAGTTCTGGCCATCGGGAACCTAGAAATTAACCATTGCCGTCAAACGGAAAATACGCGGAGCGCCCGGCATAATGTTGTTATTGTTATGTGCGGAGGTAGCGTATTCGATATTAGCCAAATTTTCGACATTCGCCTGAATGCGAATATTTTTATGCGGTTGTACAAATACTGCCGCATCAAGACGTGTATAGCTTGGCAGTAATACCGTATTATCAACCGCAGCGTAGATGCTGCCACGGTGAATCACTCCCAGTCCCAAACCAAGGTAAGACGTAAAATCATACCGGTTCCACACGGCTACCGTATGTTTTGGAACTTGTGCCACAGCTGCCCCTTTATCTGCGCCTGCAATATTCTTGGTAATTTCGGCATCAGTATAACCATACCCCCCCATCACACTCCAATGCGGAGTGATTCTCCCCATCAACCCAATTTCCGCTCCGCGCGTACGTTGACCATCGACCAGTATCGTTCTAGAGAGGTCATTTGGGTCTGCTGCAATAACGTTACTGCGATCAAGCTGATACAGTGCTGCGGTTAGCGCTAGATCTGGGCGAATATCCCACTTGGCGCCAAGTTCCAGATTCATAAACTTTTCAGGTTTTAACGCTTCATTGGTTACCGAAAGTGAACTTAACTGATCACCGGCTCGCGGCACATACGCCAGGCTGTAGTTACCATAAATGGAAAGAGGTTCTATCGGTTTGAAGATCAGCCCTACTCGCGGCGAGATCAAGCCATCATTAGAATGAGCCTTATCACCATTGCGATTATTGCGAACAGTTGTATCAAAATTATCGTAGCGTATTCCTAGTACTGCTTTTAGCTGAGGAATAATAGTAATCTGATCTTGCGCATATACACCTACCGCTTCGACCACACCGTGGTTATCTGCATCAGTAGCACTTTGCCTGAAAGTGACAGGCACAAATGACATTGGATTGAGAAAAGATACAGTGGTATTTTTAGAAACGTTATTGAAGAGTCCGGTATTACGGAAATTATCTGTTACTTGATGGCCATATTCCACACCTGTCATGAACTCATGATCCACCCCCCAAGTATTCAGCTTGAATAGCAAGTCTGTCTGGGTAAACAGATTTTTGCGCCGAGTTGCATTGTTATAGGCAGATAAATTTACCGTTCCAGTTGCGTCTTCAGCCGTTGCCTGACCACCAGCATATACGTTCTGATAAAATTTATCGTAATCGGCATAACGAGTGCGATTGCGTAACTTGATATTGTTATTAAAGGAATGTTCAATCAGTGAGTTGAATGACCAGGCATCGACTCTTGCATGGCTATCATCCGGATTTCCAAAAAAAGTGGAACGGTCGATATCTGCCGGTCGGCCGGAATTGACAACATTGGCCATGGTTCCGAATGAGGGAATGCCGCGATCAACAACCCGGCGATCATAAAAATACTCTCCGCTCAGGACGATTTTGGTCTTATCGGTTGGTAACAATGTAACCGTTGGATTTATTCCCCAGCGCTTCAGATCAACGTTATCACGAAAGCTGTCTGAATGCTCAAATACGCCATTGAGCCGGGCTGCAGCAATTTCATTGATCGGTTGACCTATATCCGCAGTAAAACGCTTGTGGTTGTAAGAACCAAATTCTGCGGTAGCTGCCCTGACCGGTTGCCAGTCAGCTTCCTTAGTGACGCGATTGATGACCCCCCCTGCCCCGCCACGGCCAAATATCATTCCATTGGAGCCTTTCAAGACTTCAACACGGTCAATATTATAAAGATCACGATAATATTGAACATCATCACGCAATCCATCAACAAAGAAATCTCCGGTAGTACTGCTGCCACGTATGATTACGGCATCCCGGTGGCCTTCTCCTTGAGACGGGACAATCCCCGGAACATACCGTACAGCCTCGGTAATGCTTTGTATGGATTGATCACGAATCATATCCTGGGTGATAACTGTAATAGACTGAGGTACATCACGCAAAGGCGTATCGGTTCTGGTTGCGCTGAAACTTTCTTTGGTCACATATCCATCAGTCGGTTTGATCGAGTCCGTGGAAACGTTGATGGCGGGCAGCACCGCCGAATTATCGCTGGCTGACTGGCCTGTTGATGATTGTGCCCATACTGTTTGCATCCCGCTTGAGATTGCAAGAATAGTAACCGCAATGTATACGCCACCCGTCCCGGCTATAAACTTCATTCAAAAATCCCTCATGTATATATTATTGATAAGCATTCTCGTTTTTATATTATATTATATTAATAAATGAGAAAAGAGCAGAAATCTAATATTTGCCCAGGGCAATGCATCTAATTTGCGCGGCTGCGAGAAAAGAAGAGGCGTTTTTAGCATGTCTGTGGTAATTCCATGCCATCTTCTGAGATAAAGGAAAGCATTTTCGACAAGCTGCCTCAATTCATACAGCGCTTTATCATAAAATCTTTCCTGATTAGAAAGATTGTTCAGCTAGGCCCGATTTTTTCTATGATAAGGCCATACTGGTCCAGACAAACCCATTAGAGAGGAACTGTCATGGCCATGAACCGTATCCAATTTCAAGAAGGCTTGTCTTTACCTGCATTTCTTGGGATGAGTAATGTGCGGATGCATTGGAAACGTCACGTTGGCCGCAAGGATTCAGCTGCCCGGGCTGCGGCAACGCAAATTACTACTTACTTCAGGCAGGAAAATACAAGAACTTCCAATGTAAGTGCTACCAGCTACAGACATCTCTGATTGCAGGCACCTTGTTCTAAAGCATCCACTTGTCGCTAAGCATCTGGTTCTTGGCAATTTATCTGATCAGCCAAGCCAAAATCGGCCTGTCGGCGCTCGACCTCAAACGGCAGCCGGACGTGAACCCCACGGCCTGGCTGATTCAGCAGAAGCTGATACAGGCGATGGTCGAACGGGATACCAAATACAATGCTATGTGGCAATGTCCAGGCGGATGATGCTTACCTTGGTGGGGAATTGGGGGAATTGGGGGAATTGGGGGAATTGGGGGAATTGGGGGAATTGGCTGGCAGCAAGGCAAACCAGGTATCCGAGAACAAAGTGCCTTTTGTGGCGGCCATTTTGCTCAATGCTGAAGGCCGTCCCCTATATATTGGAATGGTACTACTCCCTGGTTTTACGTGCAAAGCGGTTTTTAACTGGGCTATTGCGGGAACAGTAACTGATCTTGCCATCTAGGGTGTCACCTACGGTGTCAGGGTAATCCCCCAGGGCAGAGCATCCGCGCACACCGGGTAGATCGTACCGAACAGGCGACTCAGCTTGTCGTGAGAGGGGATAACATGGGCATAGCGGGAAATTGCCATGATAATATCTGATCTGATTTTATGCATCTATCAGAGCTTCGTGTGATTGCTCCGCTCACAAAGCCGACTACTGTTGTAGATAATCCGGTAAAAATAGATACACACTCTTGTTACGATGTGTAATGGTCTGCAAATAGCTATGCACAGGGCGAGGTAATTGAGTTTTATAGAGCCCATCAAGAAATTCTTGATCGTGAGCAGCCAAACAGACGAAAAGGAATTTCAAGATGGATTAATTTTTAACTTTGAACTATTTGAAGTGAGAGCACAAATAATTTACTTCAGTATCTCGATGGCTAATCGATGGTATCCGTGTGCAAATTCAAATGGAACACGCCTAACAACGTTCATTGCGCGATCAGATGAAAGTTTGTCTGGCGCATAGATTACGAGGAAGGAGCTACCCTCTTGTGCCGAGTCCAGGTGAATCTGGATAGCTTCATCAGCCCAGCCGTACCGCGCAAGAAATCCCTGGTTCTGATCGAGATTCTCCTGAGCAGCCATCTTTACTTCCTTACTTGAGAAAAATGCGCAATCGTCGCGCTCATATCCGCCCGCTATCAGATCCTGTTGTACACGTAGGGCATCTTCCTTATTTGAAAATGCAACCACCACATAGCCGATAGGATAAAAAAGACCGAAACTTGTGGGATATTTTTGTTTTTCTATCGCTTTATCTTTATCTACCATAAAACACCTCCTGATTGTTAGAATACTCTGCCTATTGCGTGACAAGCTTGGCGGCTATTGCGAATATAAAAATATGTTTAGCACCATCTGATCCGATTTGAAGGGCTGTTGCTGGCCACGGACCAGGAAATAGCAAGACAATTTACCCGAAAACTGGAGCCTTCGCTACTAATTCGATCTGCGAGTCCCGCTAGTGAGATCTGGAAACGTTACCCGTGCCGTAGTTCATGTAGCTGCATACAAAGAACCCGGAGCTCAAGTGCCGCGGATAAAAGTGTTGCTACTCTCGTATGCGGATGCACAATTAAAATAGTCATTCGCCATCCGCACAACTACTCTCGTAGCATAGCACGATTTCTAGCGAATGTTCGCGTAATATCTCTTTCTTCAGCGATTGCGCTTAAGGTGTGGACGAGTCGAGGTTTTTCGAGACGTCCAAAAGAAGAATAGCTCATACTAAAAACACTAGAGCATTTTTGATTTAAATATATGCATGCAATAGACTATTCTCTATCACAACTGATGAGGAAGGTTATGCATGCCTATTCACAAGATCTTCGGGATCGCATTCTGGGTGCGTTGGATCGTGGCGAAGGTCCAACGGCAATTGCCCGGCGCTTTGAGGTGAGTCGCATGTGGGTGTATCAGGTACGCAAGCGATGGAAAGAAGAAGGCCAGCGCCATAGTTTGCCGATGGGAGGTTATCGGCGATCCCGCATTGCGCACAAGGAAGCGCAGATTCGGCAATGGATAGAAGCCACGCCGGATCTAACGCTTGTCGAGCTTAGTGAACGGTTGGCTGCAGAAGGCATTCAGATCAAGGTGCCGGCGCTATGGCATCAACTGAACAAATGGGGGTTGAGTTTTAAAAAAAACCCTGCGCGCCAGCGAGCAATCGCGCACAGACGTACGTCAGGCACGAACTGAGTGGGCCCGCGAGCAGCAGCGTTGGGATTGCCGTCACCTGGTCTTCCTGGATGAGACGGCAACGACCACCAACATGACGCGACAGCAGGGTCGCGCGCCGCGCGGCCAGCGCTGTGTGGCTTCGGTGCCCCACGGCCACTGGAAGAGCACCACCTTCATTGCGGGACTGCATCACGATGCGATCACCGCTCCGTTAGTGCTCGACGGCCCAATGAACGGGGCCGCATTTCTCGCCTATATTCAAACCTGTCTGTGCCCAACGCTGCAGCCAGGTGACATTGTGGTGGCCGACAACCTGTCTTGTCACAAGGTTCCAGGCGTCCGCGCAGCCATTGAAGCGGCAGGTGCCACGCTGCTCTACTTACCGCCGTATTCGCCTGATCTGAATCCAATCGAGAAAATGTTCTCCAAACTCAAAGCCCTATTACGCAAAGCCGCCAAACGAGCCATGGATGCCTTATGGGCACAGATCGGCAAAGTGTTGGATCTGTTCACTCCGGAGTCGAGAAAATGTTCTCCAAACTCAAAGCCCTATTACGCAAAGCCGCCAAACGAGCCATGGATGCCTTATGGGCACAGATCGGCAAAGTGTTGGATCTGTTCACTCCGGAGGAGTGTGCCAACTACTTCGCTTCATGTGGATATGTAAACAAGTAGCTCTAAATATGCTTCATTCGCACACAGCAAGGACTGATCTGGATGGTAGATTGTGCAGAATGTCGGTCAGATATGAAACAGGGCTGAATCACTTAGGTATCCTTACGTAACTCGCTGCGTCTCCTGTTTTTGTATAATCGCCAAAGCTTCATGCCATATCCGGATAATGCATAAGCCAGGAACAATCCAAATAATACAAGCGGCGGATGACTTGGAATCAAGACGAAGAAGAACAGGAGCAGCAGCAATACTACGAAAAATGAAACTTTTCTGTGCAGATTAATTTCTTTACCACTGTAGTAAGGAATATTAGTTACCATGGTTAACCCTGCAAATAGAGTCATGGCCCAGGCTAACCATTTGATATCATCTGCAGCGATCTGAAAGCCCAGTGCTACCCACATCATGCCAGCAATCAATGCAGCAGCGGCCGGGCTTGGTAATCCCTGAAAGAATTTCTTATCTACAATTTCGATTGACACATTAAATCGGGCGAGACGCAACGCTGCACAGGCACAATAGATAAAGGCAGCAATCCAGCCCAGCTTTCCCATGTCTTTCAGGGCCCATTCATACACAATCAATGCGGGAGCAGCACCAAACGAAACCATATCAGATAGGCTATCGTACTCTGCACCAAATTCACTTTGTGTATGCGTCAGGCGTGCCACCCGGCCATCCAGTCCATCAAACACCATGGCCACGAATATAGCCACAGCAGAATGCTCATAATGGCCATTCATTGCTTGCACAATCGCATAAAAACCGGAAAACAACGCTGCCGTTGTGAAGAGGTTAGGTAACAGGTAAATACCCCTCCTTCGCCACCGGACGCTTGCAACAGGCAATTTTTCCGAATCAGATTCCTGCATAAATAGATATGGATATCAGTCGGAAATAATCAGCGAAATTCAGCCAGCACTGTTTGGGTAGCTTGAACCTTATCGCCAATTCCAACATTGACTTTCATTCCTGGTGGAAGATAGACATCAACACGCGAGCCAAAGCGAATAAAGCCAAAACGTTGTCCACGAGCAAGATGCTCTCCGGGATGTACATGACAGACAATTCGTTTTGCGATCAGGCCGGCTATCTGTACGCAAGTTACATCTCGCCCTTCTTTGGTTCTAATCCACAAGGCATTACGCTCATTTTCCAAAGAGGCCTTAGGTAGACTTGCATTCAGAAAACTTCCGGGAAAATACCATTGATCACGTATTTCACCATCTACCGGACTACGATTCGAATGCACATTGAAAACATTCATGAAAACACTGATTTTTAGCGCTTCGCGCGAAAGATAAGGATCTTGAACCTTGTCCACCGCAACAATTCTCCCATCTGCCGGGGCGAGTACTGCTCCGGCAAGAGTAGGTATAACCCGTGGAGGATCACGGAAGAATTGTAAAACGAGCAGAGCAACCAGCCACAATGGTAGCGCCCATACCCAACCAGCAAAAAATTGTACTACTAATGCAACAACAAATGCTCCAGCGATAAAAGGCCAGCCTTCGCGTGCAATAATCGGGTGTGGATAGTAAGAAGTCGACATATATTCAGTTCTTCGCCTGGTCAACCAGTTTGTTTTTCTTGATCCATGGCATCATGTCACGCAATCTGGAACCGACTGTTTCAATCAGGTGTTCGGAAGCAAGGCGACGACTCGATTTAAGTACAGGTGCACCAGCACGGTGTTCCAGAATAAATTCACGAGCATATTCACCCGTCTGAATTTCGCGCAGAATCTTGCGCATTTCATTGCGGGTTGCTTCAGTGATAATACGGGGGCCTCTGGATACATCACCATATTCTGCATTGTTTGATACGGAATAACGCATGTTGGCGATACCGCCTTCATAGATCAAATCCACTATCAGCTTGACTTCATGCAGGCATTCAAAATAGGCCATTTCTGGTGCGTAACCGGCTTCCACCAGGGTTTCAAACCCCGCCTGAATCAGTGACGTTAATCCACCGCACAGCACCACCTGTTCACCAAATAGGTCCGTTTCTGTCTCTTCCTTGAAAGTGGTTTCAATCACGCCACCACGGGTACCGCCATTTGCGGCAGCATAAGAAAGTGCTAAATCACGCGCCTTGCCAGACTTATCCTGATGAACAGCGATGAGAGATGGAACCCCTCCCCCCTGGATATAAGTAGAACGTACCAGATGGCCAGGCCCCTTGGGCGCAATCATGATGATATCCAAATCTTCACGGGGGATGATCTGTCCATAATGAATGTTGAAACCATGTGCAAAAGCCAGTGTGGCATTTTTCTTCAGTGCCGGCTCAACTTCAGTCTGATAGATCGATGCCATCTGCTCATCCGGTAACAACAGCATGACAATATCGGCATCCTTGACCGCTTCACTTACTTCCTTTACAGTCAAACCAGCTTTCTTTGCTTTATCCCATGACGCTCCATCTTTACGCAGACCAATGATAACTTCGACTCCCGAATCATTTAGATTGTTAGCGTGCGCATGTCCTTGTGAGCCATAACCGATGATAGCAATTTTCTTTTTCTTGATGAGGGACAGATCCGCATCTTTATCGTAATAGACTTTCATTATTTTCCTTCCTGAGTGTTTATGCAGCCACATCGACAGATGAGCTATCGATGAAATCAGAATCTACCGACAGATCCCGGTAAAAAATTTATAGTTCTAAAATCCGTTCTCCACGGCCGAGACCGGACACACCTGTTCTGGCTATCTCCAGAATCAGATTGCGATCTATTGCCTGCAAGAAACCATCCAGTTTTGCTCTGGTACCCGTAAGTTCTATGGTGTAGATTTTATTTGTAACATCAATGATATTACCCCGAAATATATCAACGAGTCGCTTCATCTCCTCACGATCCTTATCCACCGCCCTTACCTTTATCAACATGAGTTCTCGCTCAACATAACCTTCATCGCTCAAATCAATCAGCTTGACAACTTCAATCAACTTATTGAGCTGCTTAGTAATCTGTTCGACAATTTCTTCAGGGCCATTCGTGACCAGAGTCATACGAGACAACGTCGGATCCTCAGTAGGAGCAACAGATAGGGATTCAATATTGTAACCACGAGCAGAAAACAAACCGGCTACTCGCGATAGTGCGCCAGCCTCATTTTCCATTAACAAAGAAATAATATGTCGCATACTGTTATACCAAAATCATTTCGGATAGACCTTTTCCACCAGGCACCATAGGAAAAACGTTCTCGGTCTGGTCTGTAATAAAGTCTATGAATACAAGCTGCTCATCCAGCTTGAAGGCTTCTTTGAGCGCACCTTCAATATCTTCTGGTTTATCAATTCGCATGCCGACATGCCCATAACTTTCAGCAAGCTTAACAAAATCAGGTAATGCATCCACATAGGATTCAGCATAGCGGTTGCCGTGGAAAAACTCTTGCCACTGCCGCACCATTCCCATGTAGCGATTGTTAAGGTTGATGATTTTGATGGGCAGATGATATTGTTTACAAGTGGATAATTCTTGTATACACATCTGAATACTTGCTTCCCCGGTAATACAGGCCACCTTGCTTCCCGGGTTGGCCATTTGCACACCCATTGCAGCAGGCAAGCCGAATCCCATCGTACCCAGACCTCCTGAATTGATCCAGCGGCGTGGCTTATCAAATTTATAAAACTGTGCTGCCCACATTTGATGTTGCCCAACATCAGATGTAATAAAGGCATCCCCACTGGTTATTTCATATAACTTTTCGACCACCATTTGAGGTTTAATAATATTAGCCGTCCTATCATATTTCAGACAGTCACGTGCACGCCACAGCTCAATCTGTTCCCACCATTTAAGTAGCGCATTAATATCCGTTGTTTCCCTGCCAGCCTTGAGCAACATGTTCAGCTCTTTTAATACTGCCGATACGCCGCCTACAATAGGAACATCTACTTTGACACGTTTGGAAATTGATGACGGGTCGATATCAATATGGATAATTTTCCTTTCTTCATTACAGAAATGTTTGGGATTTCCGATAACCCGATCATCAAAGCGGGCGCCTACCGCGATCAGCACATCGCAATATTGCATAGCCATGTTCGCCTCGTAGGTACCATGCATACCCAGCATTCCGACAAACTGCTGATCAGTTGATGGATAACCACCCAGCCCCATGAGTGTACCGGTACACGGAAAATTCAGCATCCGTACGAATTCCGTTAATTCTGCTGCAGCATTATCCAAAATCACACCACCCCCAAAATAGACCATGGGGCGTTTTGCTTCCAAAATCATCTGGATGGCTCTTTTAATCTGCTGAACATCTCCGGTAACTACTGGAGTGTAGGAGCGCAGTGAAATACTGGCAGGATAATTAAATTCGGCCTTTTGCTGCGTAACATCCTTGGGTATATCCACTAAAACGGGCCCAGGACGTCCTGTTGATGCAATATAAAAAGCTTTTTTGATCGTTGTGGCCAGCTCTGCCACGTCTTTCACCAGAAAGTTATGTTTAACGCAAGGACGCGTAATCCCTACTGTGTCCACTTCCTGGAACGCATCCTGACCAATGGCAGCCGTTGGCACCTGTCCGCTGATAATCACCATTGGAATCGAATCCATGAAGGCGGTAGCAATGCCCGTTACAGCATTCGTAACACCCGGGCCAGATGTAACCAAAGCCACGCCTACTTTATTGCTGGAACGTGCATAGCCATCCGCTGCGTGGAGCGCAGCCTGCTCATGGCGAACCAGAATATGCTTGATTTTATCTTGTTTGAACAATTCATCGTACAGGAACAACACGGCACCACCAGGATAACCAAAAATATGACTTACCCCTTCCTCCTGCAGACAGCGTATTGTGATCTCAGCACCTGTCAATTCAGTACTCATACCAGGAAATTCCCAGATTTAAAATAATTTTTTTCATCTTGTAATTAAAATCAATGCCAATTCTTTCTTTATATCGTTTGCTGCTTACATAGCAATAAAGCATTATTGAATAATCCGCGCTCAAGGCTCGAAATTAAACAGTAATGCAGGAAAAAGCACCGTTGCCCTTATCGATCAGAGATAACAAACTTTCCAGATTTCCCTTGTCGGCTGCAAAATACGCAAGACGTGAGATAAACAATATCCGAGCTATATTACTTGGATTATATATTTACTTCTCGTAAATATCTCCAGTAAAACATGCAGATAATACCAGCACGTATAACTATCCGTTTGTTCCCCCAACTGTTAAGCCATCTACCCTCAAAGTTGGTTGCCCAACACCGACCGGAACACTTTGCCCTTCCTTGCCACACGTGCCGACTCCAGGGTCCAGAGCCATATCATTGCCAATCATGGAAACGCGAGTTAGTACATCAGGGCCGTTGCCAATCAGAGTAGCTCCTTTCACCGGATAGGTGATTTTACCATTTTCAATCATGTAGGCTTCCGCAGCGGAAAATACAAACTTGCCACTGGTGATATCAACCTGCCCACCTCCAAAATTAGCGGCGTACAAACCATGTTTGACAGAAGCAATGATCTCTTCCGGCTCTTTGTCTCCATTCAACATGCAGGTGTTAGTCATGCGTGGCATAGGGATATGAGCAAATGATTCACGCCGGCCGTTGCCGGTAACGGCCTGATTCATCAACCTGGCATTTAAATTATCCTGAAGGTAGCCTTTGAGAATACCATCTTCGATTAAGACAGTGCATTGTGTCGGATTGCCTTCATCATCAATATTCAGCGACCCGCGACGATCACGTATCGTGCCATCATCGACCACCGTCACTCCCGGCGCAGCAACTCGTTCCCCGATACGCCCGGAGAAAGCCGAACTTCCTTTGCGGTTAAAATCTGCCTCAAGACCATGGCCAATTGCTTCATGCAGCAAAATACCCGGCCACCCATTACCTAGCACCACCGTCATACTTCCTGCCGGCGCCGGTTTTGAAACCAGATTTGTTATCGCCTGATGAACAGCCTTGTGCGCATAATCCTGTAACACTGTATCGGTAAAATAACCATAGTCAAAACGTCCACCACCTCCAGCAACACCCTGCTCCCGCTGACCGCTTTCTTCGACTATAACCTGTAAGGATACCCTCACCAGAGGCCGTACATCAGCAGCGAGCAAACCATCGCTGCGTGCAACCATGATTACTTCGTACTCTCCTGCCAGCGATGCCATGACCTGAATAACCCGTTTATCCAATGCGCGCGCAAATTCTTCCAAGCGTTCGAGTAACCTGATTTTGTCAGCATCCTGACAAAGTGCGATGGGATCCAGAGACGGATAATACAACGCCTGTCGAGTAATATTTCCTGACAAACCCATTATACGTGTCTGTTTTTCACTGCCTTGAGCAGCAATTGCGCGTGTTGCACGAGCTGCAGAAATCAGAGCCTGACCGCTGATATCGTCCGAATAGGCGAAAGCAGTCTTCTCGCCACTAATTGCTCGCACCCCTACTCCTTGGTCGATGCTAAAGCTGCCTGATTTGACGATGCCCTCTTCCAGCACCCAGCCCTCCGACCGGCTATACTGAAAATAAATGTCAGCATAATCAATTCGATGGGAAAGAATCTGACCAAATACATCCTGCAACCTGGTTGGATTCAACTCATACGGGGCCAGCAGGTACTGATCAGCTATCGCAAATGAATCCATCATTCCAGAAATAAATTCTCTTTAGTAAAGTGGGCAAATAAATAAACTGTGGCTATGAGGCATGCAATGAAGGCAGCCTGTAGAAAAATTAGGGTAACGTATAAGTCAGATCAAATCTATATTTTCTCAGCAGGCAAGCAAGCACCGATGTTCCAGTGCAGGCAGGCTCGCTCGTACACTTGACTGATATACGCGATCGATTTCTGCGAGCACTACTCCGGCCCCGCGCGGAAGACGATCAATGATTACTCCCCATGGATCAACAATCATACTGTCACCATTGGTTTCACGTCCGTTCACATGGAATCCTCCCTGCGCTGGCGCAATCAGATAAGCCTGGTTCTCAATCGCACGAGCTCGAATAAGCGTCTCCCAGTGAGCTTTTCCGGTAATGGCGGTAAACGCAGCAGGTGCCAAAATGATATCCACTTTACCCATCATGCGGTATAGCTCGGGAAAACGCAGATCGTAGCAAATGGACAACCCCATACGGCCAAAGGGAGAATCAATTGCAACCACCCGATTACCTGCGTCGATCGTTCTTTCCTCAGCGAAATTCTCGTTACCCAGTGACAGTCCAAACAAGTGGATCTTATCGTATCGTGCCACCTGCCGACCTTGTTCATCGTATACCAGACAGCTGTTGTATACTTTATTGGAAAGAGGTGAAACTAAAGGTACTGACCCCCCTGCCAACCAGATACCAAACCGCTTGGCAGTTTCACTCAGAAAATTCTGGACTTCCCCTTCTCCAGGATTCTCACGTACCGCCAGCTTGTCGGTATCCTTCATTCCCATGATACAGAAATATTCCGGTAATGCCACCAGTTGCGCACCCTTTGTAGCAGCCTCTTCAATCAGACGAAAAGCTTCCTCAAGATTGGCTGTTACACTGGGACCAGAGGCCATCTGTACGGCTGCCACCCGTACTTTGGAATCAACACCTGAACTGGGAGAAGTAGTCAATTCAACATTTATACTAGTCGACATATTTCTTCCCTCTCTTGTATTCAATCAATATTGTCAAGCTGCCTATACTCAGCTTTCCTTTCCCTTCAAGTTTATTTTGCCCCGGATTTATATTTTCAATTTAATGACAAGAGCATAAATATCAGGTCTCTTCGTAATTGTTATTGTACCTGACCCGCTTAAATCCGAATAATCGTACTTTGTTTCAGATTGAAAATAACATTATGGCTTATGATTACGCTGCCTAACCTGATTCTCTTCCTCATCCAGCCTGATTACAACCGGGTCATTCCAGCTTCCGGTTATGGCATATTCATTCAGCAGCACCCGGCTAAAAGGATCTTGTAGCGTTCCCGAAGCGATCATGGCAGCAATTCCAGCAATAGGGGTTACTAATCCAAATGAGGGAAATACTTTCAAATTCAAGGCCTGAGTCTCATTTACCAGATCCCATTCTCCGCTCAGAACAAGTTCGGCTGAACTCCCCATAATATATAAACCATCAGTCGAAGCGATACCGTTCTGGATAGCAACATGGCCGCCAAGTTTATCAAAGCCAAATCCTTTACCAAATACATCATAAAAGTCCAACGTCAATCGGCGAGGTAAAGATTTCAGGTCAAAAACCCCCAATAATCTGCCGATACCAGGCTTCAATTCTGTGAATTGCCCGTGCTGGGCATCAAATTGCAGTTTACCGGATAGTGTTGGAAAATTGATAGAGAACGGCTTGCCTGCCCATTCCAGATCGCCTGTCATCGCCCCTTCCCCACGAGCGATACGGCCTGGATAGCCATGGCGCTTCAGAAATTTACCGATATTACCTGATTGCAACTGAATATGGCTAGACACCCGGTAAGGCGGCCTGTGATTTTCCCACAATCCACTGGCCTGCAATGTACTATCTGGATGTCTGATATCCAGATTCTCCACCTGCCAGCCATTCTGCTTTTGTACAGCACTCAATTTCATCTGACCTAGCAACACACCATCCACGATCAGTTCATCAGCCTCAATATCCACATTCGGCCAATTTCCAGGGATATCAAGACTGTGCTGTAACAATGCGGGTTCAGGTGCATCCTTCGGCATAATTAATCTGCTCAGACGCGCTGCCACTTTCTGTGGGGATGTTGCATGCCAGTCTATTTTACCGGCGACCTCACGACTGGAAACCTGCATTTGCCAAACATCATCCCGCTTGTCGATGACAAGGTGGGCATTATTGAAATAGCTGGACAGAAATTCAAGCTGCCCAATTCGCACATCAAACTGTACCGGCCCAGTTAGAATATTATCCAGTCCACGTGCTGTATGATCAATCGAAACATCCACTTCTGCATGTCTTCGGAACAACTCTCGCCATTGATCCCATTCCAATCTGGCAACAGCACCTTCAATCCGGGTAATCTGATTCTGAGGCAGCACACCTCTTCCACCAAAGCGGATGATGCCGCGTACCGGGTGGTAATGATGCACAGCCTCATGAACACGCTGAAATTCCGCAGTAATAATATTTCCGTAGCGCAAACGGGTATGATCGTCATGTGGCCAGGTAAAATATTTTTCCAGACGCAACGGAACAACCTCCGCCGCTGTTTTAGACAAAGGAGCCGGCAACGTGAGTCCCACGCCCTTCAGGGAGGATTCGATCACGATACTGGCTTTATTGTGCTCGATATCCATTCCAAACCGCCAATCGGTACTCCCTCGCATAAATTGTGTCCACAAATGTGATAAATTCACGGGTTCAGTTGTGATTCTGTCCGACTGAAAGCGATCAAAATCAGCTCGTCCGCTTGCAGTAATATGCATACCTCCTTCAGGAGCAGAGACAGAGGATATCTCAACTGGCCCACCTAGTACTTTGGCACGAACCCCCTCCAACGTCATGCTAGCTTCAGTAAAAACCAGTGATCCATTAACCTGATAAAAATCAGGAATATAGCGGTCAAAGTTGATCTGATTATCCATAAACTGGTAACGCCCTTGCATTCTGGCAATGGAAAATTCTTTCTGGGTAACTGACAAAGAAACATCTGCCTGTAATCGTCCTTTTCCAGAAAATTCAGCCTGATTTAATAACTCACCAATATGCTGATTTATATCTGCCTTACGCAACAAAGCGGCTATTTCACCACTTTCACCCTCCGCCAGACCTTTTATCCTGATCTTTGGTTGTTCTGCATGCAGATCACCGGATTGCAGCGTGAATTTTTGCAACTTGATACCAGAAATATTGGCAGAAGAAAGTGATATATCCAGAACGCTATCCTGTAGCGAGACATATCCTGCCATGCCAGAAATTTCCGGCCAGTCACCCGGAGTTTTGATAGTAGCATTGCCAATATCTGTTTCTGCACGAATAGATAACCTGTTCTTTTTATCAGCTGATTGGCTATTCAATGTACCCTTAACATGAAACCTTGTATCATGCAGCTGCCCTGAGATGATAGCTTTGTTGATCTCGTTCACCACAGTTTCATCGGTCACCCAGGCGATATATTGACCCAAAAGAGGTATATCGGCCTGTGACAAATACCCGGCCAAATCTATCTGTCCGGGTAAATTACCATTAAAAGCATAACTCCCCTGAAGTGCTCCATTCCCTGCATCGCTTGTGAAAACAATATTATTGAATTTCAGCTGGGCCGTTTCATGACCATGCGCAATTTTCCAATCCACTCGCCCGATCAAAGTATCCAATCGTAATTTTTCTTCGGGCTGCTGCGTCTTACGGAGTTCCATATTACTTGAGGACAGAAACAGGGAGCCATCTGTTTCTGTCATGTTGACGATCCCACTAGCGCCGCTGAATGCAGGGTACTTATCAAGTGACTGCACGGCAAGATCACTGAAGGCGGCATTTGCTTTTAAGGATGATTTTTCAGACCAATTGCCCTGCCATTCGAGATTTACATGTTTTACTGTGCCGCGAGGAGACACTTCAGACAAGAATTTATATAACCTATTTTCTGGTGGCAGGTTGGCGGCAAGTCTGGTCAGTACATTCAAGTCAAACTTTTCCACCTGCAGTCTGTATTCAGGCGGACCACCATCCCTGTGATTGCGCACATACCATAACGCTGCAACTGGCTCAGCAAGGGGCAAATCCTTCAATTCAACACTTAAATCACGTACAAACCACTGCTCATCTGTATCCTGTGCATCTTCTGTCTTACTCCACCCGCTACGACCATACAAGTGATCGATTTCCAACAGGGATAAATGCTGCGCAAAATGAATAGCTGCTTTTCGCAGATTGATATCAGCCACCCAACGTGAGAGATTGCCAGCACCAACATCCATCCAGGCACGCACACTGCCTTGCCCACGCTTAAGCGTCAGATCAGCCGGCAATGTCATCCATTCTTGCCAGTTTTCCAGATCAAAATCCTGTAACTGGACGAACAGACGCCCTTGCCACGCTGATAGCATCTGTACAGAATCACCAATCAGATCTCCACGAATATCCACCTTGGAAAACAGTGGGCCAGATGATTGTGCCCGTAACCCGAATTGATGACGCTTTCCCCCTTGCCTGTTCTGCAGAAGCAGATTGACAGATTCAAAATAATGTACAGTGCCCAATCGCAAATCATCCTGCCAGTAGATGATCGCCTGCTTAACCACCAAGCGCCGCTGACGCAGCAGCCAGTCAAAGAACCCACTTTCCTGCCGATCTCCTCCCAAGGTGATGCCTGCAATATGTAATAAGCCCTCTGTATCCCGGCGTGTTACTAAAGCAGGTCGATCAATTACAATTTCGTGAAAATTAAGCTCGCCACGCAGCATTGATCGCCATGAAACTGTACCTTCAATTCCTGGAAAAATTAATACCAGATGACCCTGCTGATCGTGCACACTGACGCCTTGCATCGATAAATGCGGGCGCAGCCCATCCCAATTAGCCTGGATGACATCAATCCGCACTGGCTGCCCGGCGACACGGGTGATTGCTGCGGCAATATCAGAACGGTAATTGCCGATATCTGGCAAAATCCAGTAACGTAATGCAAGCAGCGCCAGGCAAAGAAATAGTACGCTAACCAGAAGACATCTGCCCGCCCAGCTCAAGCAAACCACACAATAGCGCAAGAAGTAACGCGACATAAACCGACTCAATACAAAGCTGGCTCCCGGAATATCTCATCCGTTACCTGAAATTTAGTTTCCATTTAAGAAATAACAGTCTTTACATCCTTCAACGGGATATCATTTCCATAAAATCATGCACTACAGTAAAAACAAAGCATTTTATGCGAAGCTATCGCCAAATCCGTAATACATCGAAGCAATAAAATCAGCAGCAATAACTTGTCGCGTAACTACTATCTTATATGACGACACCGATCAGCACATCCCGTGCAGCTTCCATTGTCAGCAGTATTCTGCCTTACAGTCGGTACTTGAAACGGGTACTGGAAAATGAATCCGAGCTTCAACAAGAACTTCTGGAGCAATTGCACAATCCCTTTACGCGGGAAGAAATGCTTGGTTTTCTCCAGGACTCCACGGCGCACCTGATAGATGAGGCAGATTTACACCGTTTATTGCGTCAACTACGCAAGCGCGTCATTCTCCGGCTGGCTGCACGCGATCTGGCCGGGCTGGCTGATCTGAACGAAGTCATGGCAACCATGACAGCTCTAGCCGATGTAACGATCCAGTTTTCACTCGAATTTCTCCATACAGCAATGGTGCAACCCGGGCACTTTGGTAAACCAAAAGGAGAAAAAACTGGTACAGAGCAACAATTGCTGATTGTAGCTATGGGAAAACTGGGCGGGGGCGAACTCAATGTATCCTCTGATGTAGATTTAGTTTTTATCTATCCCGAAGATGGCGAAACAGATGGCAGTAAATCCATTACCAATCATGAATTTTTTCTCAGACTCGGGCGAAAGTTGATTGCCAGCCTCAATGATTATACCGTGGACGGTTATGTATTTCGTGTCGATATGCGATTGCGCCCGTACGGCGAAAACAGCCCGCTCGCCATCAGCCTGCCCATGCTTGAAGACTATTTTGTTACACAAGGCCGCGAATGGGAGCGCCACGCCTGGATCAAAAGTCGCGTAATCACCGGCTCATCAATCGCTGAAGCAGCGTTGATGGAACTGATCGTACGTCCCTTTGTATTTCGCAAATATCTGGATTTTGAGGCCTATGAGGCGATGCGTAGTCTGCACACTCAACTGCGCAAAGAAGTAGATCGGCGCGAGTTGCACGATAATATCAAGCTGGGCCCCGGTGGTATCCGTGAGATTGAATTTATCACCCAGGTGTTTCAGCTAATCCGAGGAGGACGGGATGCCGATCTGTGTATTCGCCCTACTCTTGGCGTCTTGCAGCGATTAAAGCAGAAACAGCCTCTCCCTGAACAGACAGTAGAAGAGCTGATTGAAGCCTATTACTTTCTGCGCAAACTTGAACACCGCCTGCAATATCTGGATGATCAACAAACTCAGAATCTGCCACAACATTCAGATGATCAGATATTGATAGCAAAAAGTATGGGATTTACCGACTATACCGGTTTTCTCAAACACCTTGATCTACATCGCCAGAATGTTACCCGTCATTTTGAGCAAATTTTTGCAGTACGCCGCAAAGCCATAAAGCTTGGTACATTCGCCCGGATCAGGCCAGAACAAACCAACGACAACGAAATAGTTAAGGTCTTCAGTAATCAACTAAAAACACTAGGATATATTGACCCTGACAAAATTACTGCACGCGTTCAGCAATTTTACGATGGCACTACGTTTCGGCAGCTAAGCCACCCTAATCAGGAACGTATCCTGGAATTAATGCCCACATTAATGGAAGTGGTAACTCGATTTCCTCCTGTGGAAATTACGCTGGAACGTATGCTGCGACTACTCGAAAAAATCGGACAATATTCAGCCTACCTTGCTTTATTACAGGAGTATCCACAAACCCTGCCACGAGTAGCCAAATTGGTCAGTATCAGCCAATGGGCCAGTGATTATCTTGGCAGCCACCCGATTCTGCTGGATGAATTACTTGCCCCATCCGGCCTGCACACCCTGCCAGACTGGCCAACGCTTAAAACAGAGCTTATCCATCAGCTGCATCACGGCAATATACCCAAGGCACAGATAATAGAATGGCAAATGGATGTACTACGACATTTTCAGCATGCACAGGTGTTTCGTTTGCTTGCTGTTGATCTTGAAGGAAATTTGTTGCTGGAAACACTCAGCGACCATTTAACCGCACTTGCTGATCTTATTCTTGACAATGTTTTACAACTCGCCTGGCAGGGATTAAAAAAGAAACACCGGAAATCTCCTGCTTTTGCCATTATAGGCTACGGCAAACTGGGGGGAAAAGAATTGGGTTACGTATCCGATCTCGATATCGTCTATCTCTACCAGGACAATCACCCTGATGCCATGGAGATTTATACTAAACTTGCCCAGAATATTAATCTATGGCTAACCAGCCATACCTCCGCCGGCGTACTTTACGAGACAGATCTAAGATTACGCCCTAATGGCACCAGCGGATTGCTGGTCAATTCCATTGAGGCTTTTTCCCTGTATCAGCATGAGCAGGCCTGGGTGTGGGAACATCAGGCATTGACACGTGCGCGCTTTGTCATTGGTGATAGTGAAGTGGGCGAAAAATTTGAACAGATACGTAAAAACATCCTTTGCCAACCGCGTGATATGGAAAATCTCAAACGGGAAATTCTGATGATGCGTACAAAAATGCTGGAAGCGCACCCAAATTCCACACCGTTATTCGATGTCAAGCATGATCACGGTGGCATTATTGACGTGGAATTTATTGTGCAATATCTGGTTCTGGGTTACGCCCACCGCTATCCACAATTAACCGGCAACATTGGTAACATTGCTTTACTCAAGCTTGCCGGAGAACTTGGGCTGACATCCGCTGAGAAAGCAAATGCAGCGTTTATCGCCTATCGTGAACTTCGGCGTACACAACATCAACTCCGGCTGAGCGGCATACCTGAAGCCACCGGTACTGCTTTACCAAAAGATGTATCCCAGAAATTTGCTCGTGTAACGAGCGATTACTTAAGCAGTGCCAGACGGGCAGTCTTTCAACTGTGGGAAGATGTTTTCGGAACGTAAGAAAACATTGAAATTGCGGGCAACAAAAGCAGGTTTTTTTGGGGTGGCTGATGGGACTCGAACCCACGACAACCGGAATCACAATCCGGGACTCTACCAACTGAGCTACAGCCACCATGGATCTGAAAACCAATTTATCTGATCAAGACAAGATCAGATCTAACTTGGCGTGCCCGACAGGAATCGAACCTGTAACCCCCAGCTTAGAAGGCTGGTGCTCTATCCGGTTGAGCTACGGGCACCTTTACTCAAGCCGGGCTCTGGCCCGTATCAACGACACGAAAATTGGTCGGGGTGGAGAGATTTGAACTCCCGACATCCTGGTCCCAAACCAGGCGCGCTACCAGGCTACGCTACACCCCGGAAAAGTCGGTCACTATACCGATTAACCGGGCAAGCGTCAATCGCCCCTGGCATTTATGTAAAAATAAACTGTCTGAATAGCGCACCAGATCAAATCTGGCATTGCGCGTAGATCAATATAGAACAGACAATCCTTCAAACACGCACAAGATAGAATATTGCGGTTTCCACTTGTCGGCACATTATTATCATAGCCGGAAATCACGATTCACCTTCCTTCCTGAGTGTGCCGGGGAAATTACTGAAAACGCTGGATGTGCATATCGTCGGCAACATATACGGGCAATCCTGCTGATGAAGTGCTCGTTCTCCGTGGTACCGAAGGTAATACAGAACTCAGTTTGTGCCGTTCTCCATTTGCGGGACCAGGATGCGACAGTCGTGCGGTACTGGAGCATGAACACCTTGCGGCCAACCGGGGCGGGTGATCTTGCATAAAAAAACCCCCGTATAACGGGGGGTTGCAGGCAGCAGTCTGTGTGTATCAGTTCAACAAGGGGGGAGGGTTGTAGCTGATGATGATGGTGGCCATGCGTTTGTTCAACCCCATGACGGGTACAACCAGCAGTTTTTTACCAGCCACATCTGATTTGACGGTAATGGTTTGCAAATCAAGAACTTCTTTCGGATAAAGATTCGATGCATCTTCAGTGATCAGCCTTTTATCAGTGGATACCAGCAATTTTCCTTCGTCACTGATCAGCACGACACGTTCCGTATCTTTTGTTCTGACGAGTTCAGACAGATACTGGTCAATCTGGTCAAGGTTATTACGGATTAATTCACCACGCACTGCCCATGCCAGTACCTGGCCGAAGCGTTCTTCTTCCTTGTTATATTGGCTGTCCGCATATTCGCGTGCCTTTTTGACCAGTGCTGTACTTTCCTGTTCGAGCTTCAGGGCCAATTCAGCCTGACCTTTTTCCAGTCGTGATTCCGCTTGGTTGACAGCAATCTGCTTCCAGACGAATACCAGCAGCAGTACACCCAGAAAAACCAGTATTGACCACGAAGGCAGCTGTTTATGCTGGAGATCGGAAATCGGCGCAAATTTTTTGCACAAAATATTGAATAATGAAGCGGGTTTGGTCCATTCAACCTTATCTTTGGACTGATCGCCCCCGTTCTGCGTGTTTTGATCCGACATGAATTGCTCCTTCGTTAATAAGTGACTCAAATGAAAGGTGCTAATTATCCACCATTCCCTTTCTCAGGGAAAGCAGCGCTGCCAACAACTTGCGCATATTATGCATATGTGTTGCAAAATCTGCCAGTCTTGTACAGATTCTTTCCGGGTTACGGGTAAAATGCAGGCTTTCAACCAACAAACAGTAAGTAGATATTCCCGTGGAAAAAGATAAAAAGACCTGGTCAGGTCGTTTCAGCGAACCGGTTGCACTACTGGTACAACGCTATACCGCATCAGTCGGATTCGATTATCGACTGGCCGAGTACGATATTCAGGGATCGCTTGCGCATGCACGTATGCTGGCAGCCACAAATATCATCCCGCAAACTGATCTGGAAGCCATTGAAAAAGGGCTGGCGCAGATCTGGGAAGAAATCAAAAATGGCCAGTTTGAGTGGCAGCTTGAGCAGGAAGATGTACATCTGAACATTGAACGGCGTTTGACGGCGCTGACAGGGGATGCCGGAAAAAGACTGCATACCGCCCGCTCACGCAATGACCAGGTGGCCACCGATATTCGGCTCTACCTGCGCGCTGCCATAGATGAGATTATCGACCTCATTTATGGCCTGCAATATGTATTACTGGATCTGGCGGAACAGCACGCTGCCACCATTATGCCTGGCTTTACCCATTTGCAGGTGGCGCAACCAGTTTCATTCGGGCATCATCTGCTCGCCTACTATGAAATGCTGCTGCGCGATGGACAACGTTTGCAGGATTGCAGAAAACGTGTCAATCAGCTACCGCTGGGAGCTGCCGCGCTGGCGGGCACCAGTTATCCGATCGATCGCGAACAGGTGGCACGCGAACTGGGGTTTGATGATATCTGTCATAACTCGTTGGATGCTGTATCTGATCGTGATTTTGCGATTGAATTCTGTGCCAGTGCCGCGCTTATCATGATGCACCTCTCCCGCCTGTCAGAAGAGCTGATCCTATGGATGAGTCCAGCATTTGGCTTCATCCGCATTGCAGACCGGTTCTGCACAGGTTCATCCATCATGCCACAAAAGAAAAATCCTGATGTGCCTGAGCTGGTGCGTGGAAAAACCGGCCGCATCAACGGCCATCTGGTTGCACTGTTAACACTGATGAAATCACAACCTCTGGCCTATAACAAGGACAACCAGGAAGACAAAGAGCCCTTGTTTGATACTGTGGATACCTTGAAAGATACGCTGACTATCTACGCCGACATGCTGGCCGGGCTGCAAGTTAATCCACAAGCCATGCGCCAGGCGGCATTGCGCGGCTACGCCACGGCGACTGATCTGGCTGATTATCTGGTCAAAAAAGGAACTCCCTTTCGTGATGCGCACGAAACAGTTGCCCAGGCAGTCCGTTTCGCAGAAAACAAGAGATGTGACCTGGGTGAGCTCTCGCTTGCGGATCTGCAGCAATTCTCCGCAATTATCGAACAGGACGTATTTGAGGTGCTGACACTGGAAGGTTCGCTGCAAAGCCGAAATCACCCCGGCGGCACCGCACCGGAGCAGGTACGCGCGGCTATCTGCCGGGCACGTTCTCAATTGCCGGACTGAAGTGGAAATGAAGCAGCAATGAAGCAGCAATGAAACGGAATATACAACAAGCTACTTCCCTTCCATGGACAGCCATTGCTGCGCAAATCTCACAGCTTACCCGGCAGGCGTTCAGCCCGGAAAACCTCACCTCGATTGGAGGAGGCTGCATCAATCAGACCTTCTGCATTCGCAATCAGGATCAGCAATTCTTTATCAAACTGAATAAGGCCGAGTATCTGGCCATGTTTGAAGCTGAAACAGCCGGGTTGGAGGAAATCCTAGATTCCGCCAGCCTGCGTGCTCCACGGCCGCTTTGCAGTGGTAGCGGGCATGGCTATGCCTGGCTGGTGCTGGAATACATTGACTTGCAGAATCAGGGTAATGCAGCCGCACTGGGTATCGGGCTGGCTAATATGCATCGGCATACTGCTGAAAAATTTGGTTGGATACGTGACAACACGATTGGCTCAACGCCACAAAGAAATACAGCCGATAGTGACTGGATTGCATTCTGGCGCCAGCAGCGATTGGGTTATCAACTGAATCTCGCCAGGGAAAACGGTTACACCGGTTCGCTGCAATCGCTCGGTGAACGCCTGCTATCCGGTTTTCAATATTTTTTTATGGGCTACACACCGCAGCCATCGCTGTTGCATGGCGATCTGTGGGGAGGAAACTACGCTTTCGATACAGATGGACAACCCGTTATCTTCGATCCAGCTGTCTATTACGGCGACAGGGAAGCTGATCTGGCCATGACGGAACTGTTTGGCAGGTTTCCACCAGACTTTTATGCTGCCTACCGCGATATCTGGCCGGTGGATACCGGGTATGCCACCCGCAAGCAGCTCTATAATCTTTACCACATCCTTAATCATCTCAATTTATTCGGATCACAATACTGGAATCAGGCGGAAACGATTATGAAAAAACTACTGTCCGAATTTGATTAACATGAACAGATACAGATGTGCCCGTGTATCCATTTGTAAAGCGACTGCTACCACAATAAAATTGACCCGGATAATAAATAAAGCCCTCTACAAACCTATATTTTTCAACGCCAACATTCACTAATTAAACAAGGATCATCAAATATGAGTACGACCAATATCCTCAAGCACCTCGCCAATCTGGAAAAACATCTCGCAGAAGAACACCCGGATAACCCAGTTCTGACCAAAGCCGTACACAGTTTCAGAAAACTGGACAGCGTCGCCCAGGCACTCGGGTTGCTGGAGCGGAACGAGTCATATGCCACCTATGTCACTTGGTGGCCAATGATTGCGGTGCTGGGCACTTTTTCATCAGGCAAGTCAACGTTCATCAATTCCTACCTGAATCTACCCCTGCAGCGCACCGGCAATCAGGCGGTCGATGACAAATTCACAGTCATCTGTTACAGCCGTCACGATGAAGTCAAGACGCTGCCAGGCGTGGCGCTTGATGCTGATCCGCGTTTCCCGTTCTACCAGATCAGCCATAACATCGAGGAAATTGCAGAAACCGGACCGCAACGCATTGATGCCTATGTTCAACTTAAAACCTGTCCATCAGAAAAAATCCGTGGCAAGATCCTGATTGACTCTCCCGGATTTGATGCAGACAGCCAGCGTACCTCCACCCTGCGCCTTACCCAGCACATCATTGATCTGTCCGATCTGGTACTGGTTTTTTTCGACGCGCGCCACCCGGAACCCGGCGCCATGAAAGATACCCTTGAATATCTGGTTGCCGCTACTATTAACCGCCCGGATGCCAATAAGTTTCTGTACATCCTCAACCAGATTGATGTGACAGCAAAGGAAGATAATCCCGAGGAAGTTATTTCCGCCTGGCAGCGTTCACTGGCACAGGCCGGATTACTGGCCGGGCGTTTCTATCGGATTTATGACAAGGATGCCGCTGTCCCCATTCACGATCCACAAGTTCGGGAACGTTTTGAACAAAAGCGTGAAGAAGATTTGGCAGACATCAGTGCACGCATGCAGCAGATCGAAATCGAACGCTCCTACCGGATTGCCGCCATGCTCGAACAAACGGCCAACACCATTGAAACACAGGTTATCAGCAAACTTGAAGCCGCGCTGGATCAATGGAGAAGCCGGGTATTTACGCTGGATAGCATCTTGCTCGGTTTGCTGGTGGTATTGACGGGTGCGGCGCTGACTGCCACCGAAAGCTGGCACCTAGTTGAGCGTTGTATCGCCGGCATTTCTGCCGGGGGCGTATTGCCGATTCTTTTGGGTGCTTTTTTAGTGGGCGCACTTGGCTACGTCCATCTTACTGTTCGCAAAAGTGTCTCCCACAGTATTCTGAAACAGCTTGCGACTGAATACAGCCACGATCACACTGCCTCCAAGCAAATCATTCGCGCTTTCAGTAAAAGTACTGCTGGTTACCGCCCCATGTTCCTGAAAAGCCCGGCTGGCTGGAATACAACAAATCAGCGCATCCTGGCTGAAGTCAAGGAAGATGCTAATGATTACATCCAGATGCTGAATGATCAGTTCACCGATCCATCCGGCCATCAGGAACCGAAACAGCAATCGGAACATGCCGAACAACCGGCAGCAGAACAGATTTAAATAGAATCAACCAATAGCTACCTGTTTGTAGTAATACAGCAGGTGGCATTTTTATTTCAGGATGGCTCCGGCATCGCACTTCGCTGGGCTACGCCATAGCTCTATATAGTATATTTATCAAAATCTTAGATATGTCGGTGCTTTCTGAAACTTGACCAGACTTCCCTTCTACTGGCTCCCACAAGGCTCCTGGAAATCGGATCTTTCCGAGAAGTCATCATGGCTAAGATCAAGCTCACCAAGTCCGCAGTTGATGCGACGCAACCCCAAGCGCAAGCTATCGAGCTACGTGACGCCCTTGTTCCCAGCTCTTCCTGTGCAAGACTACGCCGGCCGGTCGCAAGGTATTCATGCTTCCAGTATCGAACGAACTCTGGCGAGCGATGAATCTCTGCTGGAGTAACTGCGCGGAGACACCGTCGAACAGCGCCCCTTCGCCCCTGCTTCACCGATCCGGCTCTAGAAGGTCCATACGGTGGCGTGGTCGGGCACTCTTGCGATGGTGTTCGTCGGCGAACAGGTCGGGGCTTGAAGGCGCTATGTGGTTTCATCGACAGGAGAGGAACGGGTTTCAGGATCGCATAATTTTACCAAGTCTACCAGGAGGGGCGAGTCAAGCTTTTTCGAGGCGCCCATTGGTGATTTCTGGGTATTCGACGATTTTTGTCTGTATGTATTACCGTTTGAGTGCAAGGAGAAGCACACCGCCTGCAATCATCGTGATTCCAAACCATTCCTGAGATGATGGACGCTCTTCCAGAAAAGTGAAAGCAAATACAGCCGCCAAGACAAGATTGAATTTATCCACGGGGGCAACCTTGGAAACATCACCGATTTTAAGGGCTCGGAAGTAGCACACCCAGGAAGCCCCTGTGGCCAAACCAGATAGACCAAGAAATAGCCATGTCTTGGGTAATAGCTCGAAGGGGT
Organism: Nitrosomonas sp. TNE100; assembly: GCF_055387135.1. Classification (NCBI taxonomy): domain Bacteria; kingdom Pseudomonadati; phylum Pseudomonadota; class Betaproteobacteria; order Nitrosomonadales; family Nitrosomonadaceae; genus Nitrosomonas; species Nitrosomonas sp. TNE100. The sequence continues at coordinate 1,224,644 of NZ_AP040997.1, forward strand.
TGGCCCATTTACCAGTGGAGATCACAAACACAGATAGAACGACGATGATGATAGCTGTCCGGATTAAGGTGGCCAAATCAGCATCCACATCCTGAACACCTACCTTAACAAAGATAGCGGTTAATGCCGCAAAAATAGCGGATAACAATGCCCAATAAAACCAGTCGTTTGAAGTCATCTTCAATCTCCCTGTGGATCGTCGGTCACCCCAAATTCAATCGGTATCTTGATATAGAACACACTGATCTTTTCATCGCGTAGCCGCTGGAACAGGCGTTTATTATCCGCTTCGCTGAGTGCCATCGTTATCTCGATGGGCTGATCAGCCAGTTCAAAGAAACATGCAGCGTGTAACTTGCGATCGCGCCCGAAACCTTCGGTTGCTGCGATTAAAGTTGCGCCACCTACTCCGAGTTTACGCGCTTCTTCAATCAACCAGTTGCCCAAGGGCTGATGTCCGTGCTTGCGGTCTTGCTGGGTGAAAAATGTCAATTGATAGCCTTGCATGGTGCCTCCCCTATATCAAAGGTGCTTGCAAATATTATAGGTGGCCAACCCCAAAAGCGTCATCAATAATGAGCCAATCACATGCGCTGATATCGCCATACCAGCCCACAATATGCGTTCCTGTTGAATCAGCGTGGTGACCTCTGCTGAAAATGTCGAGAAAGTTGTCAGCCCACCCAAAAACCCGGTGATGATGAATAACCGCCATTCGGGAGCTAAATATGCGTGCTGACTGAAGTAGGCAAGTGCTACCCCCATTAGATAACCACCGAACATATTAGCCAGCCACGTTCCCGGTGGGATCGTCGGGAACAGTGCGTTGAAAGTCATACCGAGGATCCAGCGCAGGATGGCTCCCAATGATGCTCCCAGCGCTATCGCTAGCAGGGAGCGAATTAAGACGCTGGTTTCCATGTTTTATGAAGCAGGTTCACGCCAGAACAAAATGGAGAAAATAATACAGCAGTGCAGCTGTTTAAATCAAAATCATCTTAAAAACCTCTGCGCAATCTGGCCATTACAAGGCCATATGCAAGGAAGTTTCAGATTGACAGAGTTTCGCAAAGATTCCCTCAGCCATCAGATTTGAGAAAATTCTATGACTAGGTAGCGCATGCAGTTTAGTGCTCTTTCAGAAACCCAGCTTGGTCAACAGGTTGTCAACCTGTTCTTGATCGACGTATACGTCGTCTTGCTTTAGCGAATTAATGACAGGCCCATTCATTAAGCTGTTCTTTTTTTCAATTGAAATTTCTTTTTTCGTCGAGTCTTCTTCTGTCAGCAATTGCTGTATTTCCTGTTCGATTGTTTCGATCATGCGAGTAATTTTCTGAATGACCTGGCTGGTCAGGTCATGAAAATTCTGAGCCACCATGATTTCCGTAAGATAGGCTTGTGTGGAGCTTGTCTGCTCAGGAATGTCGCTCAGGAAATCAAGGGTTTGCTTGAGTGTATTGTTTAGAACAGGATGACCTGCAATAGTGGTGACTGTTATTTCTGGCATCTGATGCCATAACTTGTGCAAATTAGTAGCATTTACTGCCAGATTTTCCAGGATGGGCTTGGCGTTTTCTATCGCCAACAGTGAGCATTCGGCGGCCTGCGTTGTTTTATTGACAACATAGGCCAGCCCATCCTTGCTGCTGGATACCCCGATACTTGCTTGCTGTAAGCGCTGGCTATGACCGAGCTCAGACAGACAATTGTGCAACATCTGGGTAAGCTGTTCGAGGTGATCGATGACATTTTTATTAGTATCCAGGCTGCTATTCATCTTTTGGATTAATATCTGTTTGTCGATAGATAGGCAAGAAAAAGCAGTTCAGGCGTGTACAACCATATTCTGGAGAATCTTGTTTAATTTCTCATCCAGTGTGGCGGCTGTAAAGGGTTTGACGATATACCCGTTTGCTCCAGCCTGGGCTGCGGCAATAATATTTTCTTTTTTTGCTTCGGCGGTGACCATCAGCACAGGAATATCTTTCAATGCGTTATCCGCACGGATATTTTGCAGCATGGTTAATCCATCCATATTGGGCATATTCCAGTCCGAAACAATGAAATCGAAGCTACCATCACGTAGTTTTTTCAGAGCCATGGCTCCGTCTTCAGCTTCTTCGACGTTATTAAAACCGAGATCCTTGAGCAGGTTGCGAATAATCCTGCGCATTGTCGAGAAATCATCCACTACCAGAAATCTGAGATTTTTATCTGTCATTACGTTATCTCCTTAAGTAACTTGGTCTTATGCTCAGGTATTTGTAGTTGTTTGCTGTAAAAAAATCGAAGAATTATTTTACCTTGTTGGAGTAGATAACTTGACTCTCACAGATTAAACATGCACTTTTCTGTTTTATTTGCCGAGTCAGAATCTTGTTTTCAGTAAACGGTCTGGCAGGAAAATACTTGAGTAAATTTTTAATAGCGCCATCACAGAATTTTTATTCCTGATTAGCAACGAACGTCAGCCATTCGAATAGAGTGCAAAGGCTGCGGAGTGGTCGAAGCAGCGGCGATCAGCAATTTTTCGTGCAGTGAGCAAAGATCAAAACGCCGGTTGAATCGGTAACTGAAGGCGGCAAGATAGCGAGCGGCATACTTGCGGAAGTTGAAAGCATGGTAACAACCTGACAAGCTGGTCTTGAGATTGCCGAGGATAGTGTTGATCCACCGAAACTCGGGAGTCTCCTTTGGTTTGCGTCCGGCGATAACTGTAAAATGGTGACTACAGGCAATTTTGGTGACGGCACCAAAGCAGGCCGAGGCATCCGAGAATACCGTGCTGCCGGGTACCAGACAATCCTTTGTCCAGGCTGAAATTGCCTTTAGCGTAAATCCCGAGACTGGGGTAAGCCTCACGCGCAAAGGGTGATCATCCTCAGCCAGAGACACAGCGGCAACAATGGGCACCTTATTCTCTGAACCTCCGCCCGCTTTTCCTCCCGCACGCTCTCCACCAAGATAAGCATCATCGGCCTGGATTCTGCCATCCAGGACATAGCGCTCCTCACGATTAGCCATCGCCTGCATCAGTTTGTGGTGTATCAACCCTGCCGTAGGATAGCTCACTCCCAGCTGGCGTTTGAGCGCCAGGGACGACAAACCTGTCTTGGCCTGACTAACCGGATAAATTGCCAAAAACCAGACAGTCAATGGTAGTTTAGTGCCCTGAAAAACTGTCCCGGCAATCAATGAGGTCTGATGTCGGCAGGCGCTGCATTGAAAAACCTTGCGTATACCATCACGTATGACATAGTAAGCAGTACCGTTACAGCGTGGACAGTGAAACCCATCCGACCAACGGGCAACTTCCAGCGCTTGTCGCATCCTGAACGATTACTTACAAAATCGTGGGCTTGAAGAATGAAAATGGCTCATGTGAGCAGAGCAGGCACGCTTCAAAAATTTGGGCTCCTTAGTCAGTGAATAGGAAATTGATTTCGCTCTCATGCCGTCTTTGTACCAGATGAAACTTTTTCGATTACCGACTTGATCGGAGCTGATAAATAACTGTGTTTGATGCTATTTATCTGGTGCTGTACAGGCACTAGCTCCGTCTTATCAAAGCAGATATTGGGATACTTTATTTAAAGTACAGTCCACAGGCATTTCCGGCGCCACAGGAGTCTGTCTGTATCAGGCACGCACAAAACCCAGCGGATAATTATAGAATCTTCGGCATAAGCTCACCGAAACCGATTCGGGAAAAACTCAGAAAACCAGCCGCACTGTGGAGCCAGTAGATAAATTGATTACTGGACGTAAACAAAACTGTGGAAAAGATTGCAGACGTAGATAAATCCGTATACAGATATTTATAAAACCACTCTCTCAGTTTCAGGCATAAAAACAAACGATGCCCAATGAAAAACCGCCCGGGAGGGGCGGTTATATTTGTTCTATCATATTTTTCCTTTTTTATTTCGTGATTGCCTGCTCTGTTTTCTGATCGGCTCTTTGATCTGTTTTTTGATCCATTTGGTCTGGCATTGAATCACGTTCCATCATCAGGCTCGGCGGATAGTTGCCGGGTTTATCCGTATCAAGACACCCGGTCAAGACAGTTGAAGCTACTAACAGGGTGGCGACAGTAAGTATGAGTTTCATTTTTTAGTCTCCTATAAGAAAAATATATTGACAATATAACTCTTCTAGCTGGTTTGACTTATTGCCTCCCTTCTCAGGAGACAGTTATTTAATAACAAATATTTTATTTATTGTCAATATTTTTTAATTGTCTCACTTAATAAAATTATAAAATAATCTTTATGTTATAAATAAATGATTTTTAATGCCTTTAATGAAAAAAGACATACCGTGCTCACCAAGCTCTGAAATTCGGGAGTAAAAATAACCTATGTAGATTACGATTACCGGCCCAGCCGGTGCTGGTAAAACAACTGTGCTTGATGTTATCTGCCTGGCACTGTACGGCCGCACTCCTCGCTTCAATAAAGTTACCAAGCGCAAAAATGAAATCATGTCGCGACAGACGGGTGAATGTTTTACTGAAGTACTCTTTGCCACCCAGTCCGGGCACTTCCGCTGTCATTTGAGCCAGCGCCGGGCGCGCAAAAAACTGATCTGCACTTGAACAATTTGAATTTGAACGGAAAAAACAGTAGAAAGCTATCCCGCTGATCCGCAGCTTCATCGTCAGTCTGACACGTTGGATGAAGAAGCACTTGATGCCGCGCTGAAAACCCTCGCTAACTTGCAGCAGGAAGGCATGCTGATTGGAATCATCTCATGTTACCGCGTTGCAGGTGGATCAGCACCCGGATTCAAGTCACTCCCAATCAGGCGGAAGAAGCCTGTTATCCAGGCCGGGTTCAGACACTTTAAATAATCTAAATAATCGCCTCTATCGCCATTTTGATAAGGATCCTTGCAGTAAAGAGGCCGTCATTGTGCACGCCTGAAATCAATCCAAGCGATTGTCGCAACGAATACTTCAAGCTAACGTAGCTTTGCGTTTATTGTAAAAATAGCCAATTACCAGCAACGCAATGACCGCCAATTGCGACAGGGAAGTCTGCCAGGTTGGAAAAACACCCAGCAGATCAATATGTGGTACCGGTGCCAGCGATACCTCAATCCAACCAGCCTTTTGCAAGGCAGACACCCCTTTCCCGGTAAGCGCAACGGCGAGAACAGCAATCAGCACTGAGCTGGCTGCAAAAAATGTGGAGATAGGCAAACGACGACTGGTTCGCAACAACCCCCAGGCAATCAGTGCCAGCACCAGTACCGCTGCGCCAATACCCCCCAGCAACCAGATTTTCTGATCTTCCTGCCACAAAGTCGCATAAAACAGGATGGTCTCGAATACCTCACGGTAGACCGATATAAAGGTAAGAGCAAACAAAAACCAGGCAGATTTTTTATTCAGCGCATTGCTCATTTTTTCCTTGAGATAAGCCTGCCAGCGATCTCCGGTACTTTTCTGGTGCATCCACAATCCCACTGCCAGCAAAATCAGTGCAGCAAATAATGCCGACAATCCTTCGGTAAGTTCACGACTGGCACCACTGATATCAATCAGATAGTGTGCCACTGCCCAGGTTCCTCCCCCTGCCACCAGTGCAGCTATCCAGCCAGCATGAACATAGCGAAGAGTTTCACGTTTACCAGCCTTATCCAGAAAAGCCAGCAAGGCAACAATAATCAACAACGCTTCCAAGCCTTCGCGAACCAGAATGGTAAAAGCCCCAAAGAAAGTGGTTGTGGCATTACCTGCGCTGCTGGTAAGTTTCTGAGCGTTTACCAGAAGCTCATCAAGCTCTGCCGCCTGCTTTGCAATACTGTCAATACCAATATCTTTGGAAAGGCCAGAACGGAAAGTACCCATACCCAGTTCTATACGAGCACGCAGCGCACTATCAGTAGCACTGAGCTGTAGCTCCACAGGCTCGATACCGTCCAGATAGGCAGATCGTGCAAGCTGGATGGCCTCTTTGCTGTTACCCGCCCGATAAGCATCCACACTGGCAGCCATCCGCCCGCGAGCAAGCGCGATACCGGTCAGTGCCTGTTCTAGTGCATCAGGTTGCGCACGCAGATAGCCTATCAAAGCATGGGCCTGATCCTTACCCAGCACAGCACTGATCTGATCGGCACGAGTACGTGACAGCTCATCCAGATTGCTGATGTGCGCACGTGCACCAATATCCCGCTGCCAGAGAGCCTGCCCTCTTTTAATATCATCTGTATAAGCAAGCGTGCCCGCGTAATAAGCCAGTGCCCAGCGATCAACCTCGCTCAATTGCTCGCTATAGCTGATCATGGAAGTACCTCCCACTCCCTGAGAAATGGTCTGGAAGAGCGACAGAGGGCTGCGCTGATCGGCACGTTCCACATCAGTAAAGGCAATAACAGGCGGATCCAATCCGACTGCAGCCGGGCCATCTCCGTCCCCCTTTACACCATGACAGCTTGCGCAGTGGCTTTGATAAAGCGTAGCACCCCGGGCAAGATCGGGTGCTGTAGCAGGTGAAGTTGGAATAGGATAAGCTGTCAGCAAGGCATCCGCCAGTTGGTGAGCCTGCAATGCAACTTCAACAGCATCGGCCTTATTCTCTACCAGGGTTGTCAGACTATCGGCCTGTGTCAGCAAAGAAGCTTTGTCAGTATGCTCCGGAAGTGCAGCAATTTGCGTGCGTACTGCTGCTGAAAATTCTCGCATTTCGGCAAACTCAGGATCATTTATGACTGTTCCCTTATCCACGGCTCCGGCGTAGTCGGTCCCCAGATAGTCGAGCATCTGCCAAGTCTGAGGCACCAGTGAAATAACGTTATCTGCCCGGATACCAAAAGTTAAAGCCAGCAACAAGAAGAAAACGAAGAAACAGGCTGAAGGATGTCGATTGATTGAGATCATGAAGCCTCACACTTGGTCGATTGATCTGTAAGAAAATATTGGGAAAGTAAGCAATATAACACGAACGACCGCAAATGCGTGTCATTATCATTACAGATTGTAGTAATCTACTATGCTTGGAATGATAAAACTTGGACAAGACTCAAAAATATTGATGAGACTGAAACATCAGCAATAACGATATTTTATTCTAAAATCCACTAGAGCAGTCTTTGATAACCGGATCTTGCAGGTAATCACCCTTGAAAAATTCTTGCTGCTGATTGCTGTTTTTCGGAACGAATCAAGTTTCCCTGTCATTTACGCACACATAACGTGAAAAATAGAAATTCCCCGACTGGGAAAATTAGTGTCGCTTTTCTCTGTTTGAAAATTTATCCTGCCATCTCCATTTTAGCCAGACACGCAGTCGCCTGAAGCTGTCTGCATCGATGTTGTCCGGCAAGATGACCACTGTGCGATACCGGTATGTTTGTTCCATCTTCAGGCAGAGTACAGTCATATAGGGGGCGACAAAGGTACTAGCGTCGATGACGGTATTAATGGATTTTCCTACGCAAGTCTCTATTTTGCAGCGATTTCTTCCAGTCAGATGCAGTGTCATGATGGATTGTGGAAAGGCAAGCCAGGCGTAGCGCCGCAGGTAGTAATAGAGACTACCTGCCAACAGCAAGGTGATCATAATCTTCACCACCACGGGCAATGCCAATGGCCAGAACACACCGGCTGCCGTACAATGCGCAAGGCTCAGCAACACTGCCAACTGTCTGGAAGGTTGCAGCTGAATTGACAGCGCACTCTCCGATTGATTATTGATATCACCCAACGTAATTTTCCTTTCTTTCCATGAACCCTGACTGGTTTACATTTTTGACAAGCCGCAATGCCCATATCGAACAAAATCGGGTGTTGCATTTTGGTCAACCCGACGTTGAATTGGCACAAGTAGAATCAGCACCAGTGCTGATTGATCTCTCCCACCTCGGTCTGATCCGCTTTTCTGGCGAAGAGACACAAAAATTTTTGCAGGGGCAGTTAAGCTGTGATGTTCACACCACCGATTCCGGCAAAGCCACTTATGGCGGCTACTGTACGCCTAAAGGTCGTCTGTTGAGCAGCTTTTTGCTATGGCAGAACATTTCCGACTACAGCTACCTGATGCAGCTCCCGGCAGAACTGACGGAAACCATTGCCAAACGACTGAAAATGTTTGTACTGCGAGCGAAGGTGATCATTCAGGATCATACCGAGGATTGTATTCGTATTGGTGTTGCCGGCAAGAATGCTCACACATTGCTGCAAAATACGTTGGCAGGAACGGTTCTCCCCACCAAGCCCTTGGCTATAATAGCCATTCCAGACGGGCAGGTAATTTGTCACAGTGAAAACCGGTTTGAAATTCTGATTTCCCCGGCCCACGCACTTTCATTATGGGAGCGACTAAGCAGTCAGGCACGTTGCGCGGGTGCCGCCGCCTGGGACTGGCTGGAAATTCAGGAAGGAGTCCCGGCAATTTTCAAAGCCACCCAGGAGCAGTTCATCCCGCAAATGATCAACCTGGATGCAATTGGCGGGGTCAATTTCAAAAAAGGGTGTTATCCCGGTCAGGAAATCGTTGCCCGTACGCAATATCTTGGCAAGGTGAAGCGCCGCATGTACCGGGCTCATCTGGATTCAGATTCACCCCTGGAGATTGCGGCAGGTGACAACCTGTTCAGTGCAGATACTGGTGGTCAGGCATGTGGAATGATCGTTAATGCTGCCCCTGCTCCTGCTAAAGGCGTTGATGTATTGGCAGTGATTCAGGTTAGCAGCATAAAAGCCAATCCCATTCACTGCAAAACACCGGATGGTCCGCAGTTGACTATCCAGTCGCTTCCTTATTTAATGCCTGATCAGCACTCCCATTAAGCAGAAGACAACAGCAATTTAATCAGTCTTGCCGTTGTTTATGCGTCAGTAACTGCACGATATCAGTATGTCCGCGTTTCTGGGCCCAAGCCAATGCTGTACCATTGGCTTCGTTTCTGACTGAAACATCTGCGCCATGTTTCAGTAGCAGGTCAACGGTATCGTAATGATTACCACGTGCGGCCATCATCAGAGCTGTTGTGCCGTTATCCGTGGTGGCGTTAATTCTTGCGCCATAATCTAGCAAAAATTCGACGATCTGCTTATAGCCTTTACTGGCTGCATAAATCAGCGGGTTCCAGCCATCATGATCAATTTTGGCACCCTTTGCATAAAGTCGCTTGATCAGATCCAGCTGCCCGTAATAGCTCGCCAGCATAGTGGCTGTTTCACCATATTTGTTTTGCAGATTAGGATTCGCGCCTGCCTCCAGCAGCAACCTGCCCATCTCCGAATTTTTGTTGCGGGCAGCCAGCATCAGCGCTGTTTCACCATGCAGATCGCGTACATCCGGGCTCGCACCTTCCTCCAGCAAGTTTTTAATGCGATGGGTTTTATTGTTCTCTACCGCCGAGATCAAATCCTCATCTACACCGGCGTAAGCAGGCAAGTATAGGCAGAAGGCACACAACAGGGTGATGACTGATGCAATACTCCATTGATTCCACAAAGATTTGTTCATTTCAGGCCACCTTGAACAAGTTGAAGAAGTTATTGGTTGTTACCGCAGCAATTTCAGCAACATCCGTTTCACGCAACCGGGCGATTTCCTCGGCAACATGCCGGACAAATGCGGGTTGATTAGTTTCGCCTCGATGAGGGACGGGCGCAAGGTAAGGAGAATCCGTCTCGATCAGCATCCTGCCAGCTGGCACTTTCTTTGCCACCTCTTTAATGATTGCCGCATTCTTGAATGTCACAATCCCGGAGAACGAGATATAAAAATTTAAATCGAGCGCACGCTGGGCGATTTCCCAGGATTCAGTAAAGCAATGCATCACACCACCGACCTGATCTGCCCCCTCTTCTTTCATAATACGCAATGTATCTTCAGCCGCTGCGCGAGTATGGATGATCAGCGGTTTGTCGCATTGCCTGGCAGCGCGAATATGCCGCCGGAACCTTTCGCGCTGCCATTCAAGATCACCTTTCAGCCGAAAATAATCCAGTCCGGTTTCTCCCAGCGCAACCACCTTGTCGTGATTTGCCAGCTCCAGCAACTGTTCAACTTCAGGTTCTGCCGTGTCTTCGTAGTCGGGATGCACCCCCACCGAGGCAAACAGATTCGGATGTGATTCAGCCAGTGCGCGCACGCGCGGAAAATTTTCCAGATTAACTGCAACGCATAAAGCATGTGTGACCTGACTGATTTGCATATTCGTCAGCAACTCATTCAGGTTACTGGCCAGATCAGGAAAATCAAGGTGACAATGAGAATCAACAAACATAAGGTTTACGCATCAGTTTGATTTTTATATTTAAGTAACCAGATTGGAAAAGCCTAAATAACTTCCGCTCAGGATCCAGGAGCCTCTCCCACCAAATCAAATTTGAAATCCACTTTGTTCACATCAGCCCAACAGTTAGGAGTTTCAAACAAACGGATATGTTCCAGCTCCAATCTGCCCGCATATTTGTTCCGTAATGTGCGATGCAAGCTGTCAAAAGCGATTAAGGCAAGATTTTCTGCGGTGGGCTGTACTTCCAGCACAACCGTTTTGTGACCATCTATTGATTGCAGAAATTCCAGCACGCGGGTATCACCGGCATATACCAGAAAGGCATGATCCCACTGATCCACCAGGGTTTCCCGAATAATGCGTTTGACATCTGAAAAATCCATAACCATGCCTTGCTCTGGCGCTCCGGCATCAGTGATAATACCCCCCGAAATCGTAACTTCCAGCACATAGCGGTGCCCGTGCAGATTGCGGCATTGGCTCCGGTGGGTGGAGATGCGGTGTCCCGCATCAAACTCGAATTTTCGTGTAATCAACATCCCGGGAATTATAACATTGCCACCTACTGCTGGACGATTAAGCCAAGATAATCACAGCCGTGACAGCGCCGGTTTGACCTATGTCTACCCGGTCATTTCTCGTCGTGCTGGCGGAATATCCATCGGTATCAATCTCAACCCTAACAATGCTTGCAACTGGCGCTGCATTTACTGCCAGGTACCCGATCTCAAGCGTGGCGTAGCCCCTGCCATTGATTTGATCAAGCTGGAGCAGGAATTGCGTGCTTTTCTGTATGAACTGTTATTTGGAAACTTTATGCTGGAGAGCGTTCCGCTGGAAGCCAGAGTAATCAAAGATATCGCTTTATCTGGTAATGGCGAGCCGACCAGTGCGCGGGAATTTGAACAGATCATTGAGATCATTGGCAGGACAAAAGCTGATTTCCCCCTGCCGGAAAAACTTAAGCTGGTACTCATCACTAACGGCAGTTTGATTAACCGGGTTGCAGTACAAAAGGGCCTGCGCCGGATGGCAGAGCTCAATGGCGAAGTCTGGTTCAAGCTGGACAGTGTTACGCAAGCCGGGCACTTGCACATCAATAACACCCGAGCAAGTTTACAGCGTATGCGCGACAATCTGCGAACTGCAGCCTCGCTCTGCCCGATCTGGCTCCAAACCTGTGTATTCAAACTGAATGGCGCACATCCTAACAAAGCAGAAACCGATGCTTATATCTGCTTTGTTCGTACGTTGTTATTGGAAGGAACCCGAATCCAGGGGGTATTGCTTTATACCCTGGCGCGCCCTGCCTTGCAGCCGGAAGCGACAATCCTCTCAAAAGCAGATCCGGATTGGATAGAAGCCTTCGCTGACAAAATCAGGGCGCTTGGTATACAGGTAAAAACAACTGCTTGAGAACAGAAACAGTTCGAAGAAAACCAAACTTACTTTAGTTGTTTAGCTGATTTTTTAAGGTTTTTATATAGATCAGGGTGTTGGGTCTTCAGCATTGCTGCGATAAGGAGGTCATCTCTTTTTATTCTGGTCAGATCAACATGTTCAATGTGGACCAGCCTCAATAACTCCCTCACTGCTTTCGGCATTTCCCGGCCACTTTCATAACGCGAACCACCACTCTGGGTCACGCCTACCTTGCTCCAGAATTCCTGCTGATTCAATCCCAATTTCTGACGTATTTCTTTCGGGTTGGGTATGCTCTTAAAAAGTTTCATTTTATTTTCTTTCTGGATATCAAAAATATAAGTAGTGATTTAGTGCAATATCATATTTTTGTTATCGTCATAAAAAGGTCTGACTTAAGCCCATCCATGCATTCATTAAGAATATTTTTACCCGTCTTTTTTATCCTTTTAAGCATGGTTTCGGACAAAATACTTATTCCACAAGGATAAAATCATCAATCTAAAATTAATCTTGTGGAGTAAGACAGCTTGAAGGAATACCGTTACATCACGATTCTTGCTCACATCCAAATATGAGAGTGGAATATTACGGTAGAAGTTCGCTGGAGCTGTATGTATTACACAATTATTCCTGAAAAATCAGAAAACGATTTCCCAGAAAAATAAATTGGGCTTCTTTATTACCAATAACATGGCATGAAAGCCCTGATCGAGCGGAATTTTATCGATGCTCATGTTCAAGCTGTCCGGGCGGATCAATCTGTACAGTAACATGATCAATGGCATAACGTTCCCGCAACCAAGACGATACCAAAGGAGGTAGAGAAAGTGGATCAACACCACGAGCAGGACTGACATGAACAGTTGCAATAGTGGTCTCATCCGCCAGAATCCAGGCATGGAAATGCCCAGCTTCTTCAATTTCCGGTAGTTGTGTCAGGCCATTCTCTACCACTCGTGTATCCATGCCACGAGGAACAACCTGCAGCAGCACATGTACCGAATCCTTGACCAGCACCCAGGCAGAACGGATGATCAGCAAGGCAACAAGCACCGACAGAATCGGGTCAAGAATCGTCCAGCCAGTAAACATGATGCCAACAGCCGCTGCAACCGCACCCACTGACCCGAGCAAATCGCCGATTATGTGCAATAGGGCGCCGTGCAGATTGCCATCTTCCTTGTTACCTGACCACAAAACCCATGCCCCTACCAGATTTATAACCAGGCCAATCATAGCCACGATCAACATGGGCCCAGCCAGAATCTCCGTTGGTGTGTGCATCCGCCCGATCGCTTCCAGGATGATCCAGACTACCAGAAGCAACAAAGTCACGCCATTGGCCAAAGCTGCCAGTACACGCACGCGGTGAAAACCATAAGTTCTCGTACTATCAGCCGGTTTCCTGGCAATGCGATAAGCCACCAGCGCCAATAACAGTGCAGCCGCATCCGAGATCATGTGACCTGAATCAGCGATCAGCGCCAGCGATCCGGACAGCCACCCACCGATTGCCTGTATCAGCGCATAACCAGCAGTAAAAAAGAAGACAAACCGAATGCGGCGCTCGTTACCGGCTGTGATGACCTGCTTATGGTTATGATCATGGTTGCGGTCCCGGTCATCATGACCATTCTTGCCATGCTCAGGGTGCGGGTGAGGTTGTGGAACAGTCACAGGTTATTTTTCCAACCGAAAATCTTACGAAGCTATCAGCGAAGGCGGCTGGAACCGGCGCAAGCGCAGCGCGTTGCCCAACACAAACACACTTGACATTGCCATGGCGCCTGCCGCAAAGATCGGGGACAACAATAAACCCAGAGTGGGATACAGCGCACCAGCCGCCAGGGGAATCAGAGCAGTGTTATAGGCAAATGCCCAGAACAGATTCTGGCGGATATTGGTAATGGTTGCTTTCGACAGCGCAATCGCATTGGGTACAGCTTGCAGATTACCGGACATCAGCACCACATCAGCCGATTCCATCGCGATATCGGTACCGGTACCGATCGCCAGACCAACATCAGCCTCGGCCAGCGCCGGCGCATCATTAATCCCGTCACCGATGAACGCTACTCGCCCGTAGGTGGCTTTCAGACGACGCACCACCTCAACCTTTCCTTCGGGCAGCACCTCGGCCACCACGTCATCAATACCCAGTTGTCTGGCAATTGCCTGCGCAGTGCGTGCATTGTCACCGGTGATCATCGCTACCTTGAGGCCTAATTGATGCAGTGCCGAAATCGCTGCAGGTGTGCTGGATTTGATTGGATCTGCAACCGCCACAATGCTGGCCAGTTGACCATCGACAGCGGTATAAAGCGGTGTCTTACCTTCATTTCCCAGACGTTCAGCTGTTTTGGCAAAACCCGTCACATCTATTCCCAGTTCACGCATATAACGATCAGAACCAACTTTTACACTGATACCCTCCACCGTGGCGCACACACCTTTGCCAGTGACGGATTCAAATTCAGTCACTGCCGGTAGCGTGATGCCCTCCTGTGCCGCTGCTTCGACGATGGCGCGAGCAATTGGATGTTCCGAGCGCGACTCCACCGCCGCAACCTGTGTCAATACCTGATTGCGATCAAAGCCGGGCGCAACTTCCAGATCAGTCAATGCAGGCCGGCCTTCGGTCAGAGTACCAGTCTTGTCCACCGCCACGACCCGGGCATCCTTGAGCAATTGCAGCGCTTCACCCTTACGAAACAGAATACCCATCTCGGCACCGCGACCAATGCCAACCATGATGGAAGTCGGCGTGGCCAAACCCATCGCACAAGGGCAGGCAATAATAAGTACTGCCACTGCATTGACCAGTGCAAACGTCAGTGCCGGTGCAGGACCAAAAATCAGCCAGATCAGAAAGGTAATTACCGCAGCCAGCATAACGGCTGGTACAAACCACAGTGTCACCTTGTCCACCATTGCCTGAATGGGCAGCTTGGAGCCTTGCGCCTGCTCAACCAGGCGGATGATCTGCGCCAGCATGGTTTGTCCGCCCACGGCAGTTGCACGTAATATAAAAGCGCCCCGTTGATTGACGGTCCCGCCTACCACTTCGCTACCAACCGTTTTTTCGACAGGAACAGGTTCACCGGTAATCATTGATTCATCCACAAAACTGCGACCTTCCACTACTTCGCCATCTACCGGTATGCGCTCGCCGGGACGGACTTCAACACTATCGTCCAGAGTAACTTCACCGATCGGGATATCAACAATATTGCCATCGCGCAATACATGCGCCACCTTCACCTGCAAACCAACCAGTCGCCTGATCGCTTCAGAAGTACGTCCCTTGGCGCGTGCTTCAAGAAAACGACCCAGCAAAATCAATGTAACGATGACGACTGCTGCTTCGTAATAAACGTTTACAGCGCCAGCGGGCAAAAGATCAGGAGCAAAGGTAGCAATCACGGAATAACCGAATGCAGCAACCGTCCCCACTGCTACCAGTGAATTCATATCCGGTGCCAGCCGCAGCAGTGCTGGAAAACCTTTTTCATAGAAACGGCGCCCAGGGAAGATCATCACCAGCACGGTCAATGCAAACTGCAGATACCAACTCTGCTGTATACCAATAGTAGCCATCACCCACTCATGCACAACGGGAATCAAGTGTGATCCCATCTCAATTACAAATACAGGCAATGTTAATGCACTCGCCAAGATCAAATCCTGCTTGAGTAGCGCGCGTTCTACGTCCTTCTTTTCTGCCGCTTCATCGCTGGCCTGTGCCGTGGTATCCATGACTTTGGCGGTAAAACCCGTGTTCACAATGGCATTGATTAGCGTGTCAGCATCGGCCACCCCATGCACTGTGGCATGTTCCGTCGCCAGATTCACGGTTGCTTCCTGCACTCCGGGCACAGCTTTGAGCGCCCGTTCGATGCGCCCCACACATGAAGCGCATGTCATACCTTCCACTACCAGTTCAATGGTAGTTGCAGGAACATCAAATCCTACTTTCTCAACTGCTTGAATCAATGCCATACGATCAACCGAATTCGCAAGATGGATATCTGCGCGCTCGGTAGCCAGATTAACCGATACGTCACTCACCCCCTCAACCTTGGCCAGAGCTGCCTCCACCCGGCCAACACAACTTGCACACGTCATACCCTCGATAGGCAGACTGATCGTTGCAGCGCCAGTTTGAACTTTATTACCATTTGATGCGCTCATATTTTGCTTCCCCAAATCAATTTTCGATATACAGACTGGCTCTTTTGCCACTCTTATATGAAGACAAACCTTAATCTGAATAAATTCCTGCTTTTACAAGCACAATCTGCTGTCAAATCAGAATGATACCCGCCAGCGGCGGTAAGGTAATGATGATGGAATCAACTTGACCTGACCACTGCTGCCCGGTCGGAACAATATCCCCAGGGTTACCGATATTGCTGCCACCATAGTAAGTTGAATCGCTGTTGAATACTTCTTGGTATGTTCGGGATTCCGGTACGCCTACTCGGTAGCCGGTACGTGGCACTGGTGTGAAATTCAGGATCACCAGCATGAATGATCCATCTCTGGCACGGCGCTGGTAACTGATAACTGACTGTTCCGAATCATGACAATCAATCCAGGAAAATCCTTCAGTAAAAAAATCCAGCTCATGCAACGCTGGTGTATCCAGGTAGAGGTGATTCAGATTCCGCAATAACATTTGTATACCACGATGCGGATCACGCTCCAGCAGATACCAGTCAAGTTCATGATTAACCCGCCATTCACGTCCTTGAGCAAATTCATTGCCCATAAAGTTGATTTTTTTGCCTGGGCAGGTCATCTGGTAGGTAAACAGCAAACGCAGGTTGGCAAACATTTGCCAGACATCTCCCGACATCTTGTCCAGCAGGGATTTTTTGCCATGTACCACTTCATCATGCGAAAGCGGCAAAATGAAGTTTTCGGTATAGGCGTAAAGCTGATTGAACGTTAGTTCATTGTGATGGTAATGCCGGTGAATTGGATCCAGTTGCATGTAATTCAGCGTATCGTTCATCCATCCCATGTTCCATTTCATGGAAAAACCCAGCCCGCCCAGATAGGTCGGACGAGATACTGCTGGCCAGGAGGTGGATTCCTCGGCAAAAGTAAGCGCACCGGAAAATTCACCATGCACCATCGTGTTCAATTCACGCAAGAAATCAATTGCATCAAGATTTTCACGCCCACCAAAACGATTGGGCAGCCATTCTCCTTCTTTGCGCGAATAATCCAGATAGAGCATCGAGGCCACCGCATCCACACGCAGCCCGTCAATATGGAAAACAGACAACCAGTAATGGGCGCTGGAAAGCAGAAAGGATTTCACCTCACTGCGCCCGTAATTGAAAATATACGTCCCCCAATCCTGGTGATAACCCAGGCGCGGATCTTCATGTTCATAGAGCGCTGTACCGTCAAACCGTGCCAATGAAAAACTGTCTTGTGGAAAATGTGCCGGCACCCAGTCGAGAATCACACCAATTCCAGCCTGATGACATTTATCCACAAAATACATGAATGCTTCTGGATTACCATAGCGGCTGGTTGCTGCAAAATAACCTGTTACCTGATATCCCCAGGATTCATCCAGCGGGTGCTCGGAAATTGGCAACAGCTCAACATGGGAATAACCCATCTCTTGTAGATAAGGAATCAGGTGATCGGCTAATTCCTGATATGAATAGAAGCTGCCATCCGGATGGCGTTTCCACGAACCTACATGCAGCTCATAAATATTGACTGGCGCATGTAGCCAGTCCCATCCTGCGCGTTGCACCATCCAGTCGTTATCCTGCCATTCATACCGGCTTTCAACTGGCGTCAATGCGGCATTATTGGGACGCAATTCATACCTGGTTGCATAAGGATCGGTCTTGAGCAGGATTTCTCCAGTTGAATGATTTCTGATCTCATATTTATATAACGTACCTCCGGGCAGATCCGGAATAAACAATTCCCATACCCCGCTGTGATCACGCGCCATCATAGGGCACACCCTGCCATCCCAGTGATTGAAATCCCCAACGACACTTACCCGTTCGGCATTGGGTGCCCATACGGCAAAACGTGTGCCCGTAACGCCTTGATTTTTGACCTGATGGGTACCCAGCATGTGGTATGCCTGGAGCAGGCGCCCTTCATTGAACAGATACAGATCATGTCCTGAAATCTGTACTGGAAAAGCATAAGGATCATAGCGCTCCTCAATTACCCCGGTTTCTGCATGTTCCAGACGCAGTAAATAAGGACGCGTAACAGCCTCCCCCTTCCACTCGAAAATACCTGCATCGTGCGTGCACTCCATCACCTGGAAACCGGATGAAGTCTGCAGCCATACCCGTGACATATACGGTTGAAACACTCGAACCAGCTCACCGCCCGGAACAGAATGTATCCCCAGATAAGAGCCGGGGGCATGCAGCCTTGCGGCCAATAACAATGATTGCGCAGAATCACCTGCTAAATCTCGGGATGGGGATGGGAAAGGCAAAGATTTCATCGGTATGGGCTCGCTATTACCTGCAGTGTCGGCTGGTAATGGTTATTCGGATCAAGTAAGATAAACATGGAAACACAGGGTATGCGGTTTTTTTAAACACTGCAAATCAGTGAGGTAACCATGAACGTTCAAACAGGCTGTCCAGATGAATAACAACCCGCGCTTTGTCAGCACACTTACTCGCAACACACTGGCGCTGATCCTGGCAGGCGGACGCGGGACGCGCCTTAAGAACCTGACAGACTGGCGCGCTAAACCGGCGGTTCCCTTCGGTGGCAAATTCCGCATTATCGATTTCACGCTGTCCAATTGCGTCAACTCGGGTGTACGTCGTATCGGCGTCGTCACACAATATAAGGCGCAAAGTTTGATCCGCCATATTCAACGTGGCTGGAGTTTTTTGGATGGCCGGTTCCATGAATTTATCGAGCTGTTACCTGCACAGCAACGTACCGAAGAGGGAACTTGGTACCAAGGTACCGCTGATGCTGTTTTTCAGAATCTCGACATTATCCGCACGCATAACCCCAGCTATGTACTGGTCCTAGGTGGTGATCACATCTACAAAATGGATTATGGGCAAATACTGGCTGAACACGTCGAAAAACAGGCCGATTTGACAATCGCCTGCCTGGAAGTTCCGATCGAAGATGCCAGCGCATTCGGCGTTATGGCGGTTGATAACGACTCGCGTATCACCAACTTTACCGAGAAACCCGCTCACCCCGCCCCGATCCCAGGCAAACCCGGGCACGCTCTCATCAGTATGGGTATTTATGTTTTTAACGCGAAATTTCTGTATGAACAACTGATTCTGGATCACGACATGAATCAATCATCACACGATTTCGGTAAAGACGTGATACCCCGCCTGGTAGCGAGCAATATTCAGGTTTATGCACATCGCTTTCAGAATAGCTGCGTCAACATGGATTCAGGTGTACCTTACTGGCGTGATGTCGGTACAGTAGATGCATACTGGGAGGCAAATATTGATCTCACCACTATCACGCCGGATTTGAATCTGTACGATGAAGACTGGCCAATATGGACATATCAGGAACAACTGCCTCCTGCCAAATTTGTGTTTGATGACAATGATCGCCGTGGCCAGGCACTGGATTCAATGGTATCAGGCGGATGTATTATCAGCGGGGCAACAGTACGCCGTTCTCTGTTGTTTTCTAATGTTCAAGTACGCTGCTTCAGTACCATTGAAGACTCGGTCATTCTGCCTGACGTCAGTATCGGCCGATATGTTCATCTCAGACAAGTGGTGGTGGAAAAGGAATGCCAGATCCCGGAAGGCCTTGAAATTGGTTTTGATCCTGTTGCAGATAAAAAACATTTTTATGTCACGGACAATGGGATTACTTTGATTACACCGGAAATGTTGAGACAGCAAATTCACTATACTCGCTGAAATTTCCAATCCAGCTTTCCGGCCGATTGATCTCTATCAACTTTCTTTACACGATTTGATATGCCATGACCAGCCATTCTTCTAAACTCGATCTTGTGTTGCTCTGGCACATGCACCAGCCAGACTACCGGGATTATAAAACCGGTGAATTCATGTTGCCGTGGGTATATTTGCATACTATCAAGGACTATACCGATATGGCGCACCACCTTGAAAATCACCCGGGTATCCGGCTGGTGGTGAACTTTGTTCCTGTCCTGCTGGATCAGCTGGAAGATTACGCTGATCAATTTGCTGGCGGCACGATTCGTGATCCATTACTGCGCTTGCTCTCCGCGCCAGATCTTGATCATATTTCTCCCAATGAGCGCTTGCTGATTCTGAACAGCTGCTTCCTGAATAATCACGAAACCATGCTCAAACCTTATCCGGCTTATCAGCATCTACGTGATCTGTATGATCATCTGCAAAAGACGAATGACAAGGAACTGATGTATGTCTCCGGCCAATACCTGGCCGACCTGCTGGTGTGGTACCACCTCGCCTGGATGGGCGAAAGCGTGCGCCGGGAAAATGAATGCATTGTACACCTCATGTCTCAGGAAAAACTGTTCAGCCATGGTGATCGTATCCTGCTGTTTAACCTTATTGGCGAACTCATCCAAGGTATTATTCCGCGTTATCGTAAACTGGCAGAATCCGGCCAGATCGAGCTTTCCACCACACCGCACTATCACCCGCTAGCTCCCTTGCTGATTGATTTCACTTCTGCCCGGGACAGCCTTCCTGAAACGCAACTGCCAGCCAATCCGGTCTACCCTGGTGGGCGCAACCGGGTAGCGTTTCATCTGCAATCAGCTATTGACAGCCACCGGCAGCGTTTTGGCAGCGAACCTTCCGGTGTATGGCCAGCCGAGGGCGCAGTATCAGAACCGCTACTGGATATCCTGGCCGGACACGGTCGTCAGTGGTGTGCCAGCGGTGAAGGCGTGTTGGCCAACAGCCTGCACAAATCTTATCCTGACCAGCCCTTGCCTGCCCGCAGCGAATATCTTTATCGCCCTTATCGGTTTGAATCCGGTAATAACAGTATTCTGTGTTTCTACCGGGATGATCAGCTATCCGATCTGATCGGATTTGAATATTCAAGATGGTTTGGGCGTGATGCTGCAGAAAATCTTGTCCAGCGGCTTGAACATATCCGTAGTGAAACAAACGGCAATCCCGCTCCAGTCGTCAGTATTATTCTTGATGGAGAAAATGCCTGGGAAACTTATCCCTACAACGGCTACTATTTTCTGGATGATTTGTATGAAATACTTGAAAAAAATGCTGATATCCGTACGACAACCTTCCATGAATACATCGCCGGGTTATCCGAAAACAACATTGAAATTACCCGATTGCCGTCGCTGACGGCCGGCAGTTGGGTATATGGCAGTTTCTCCACCTGGATTGGAGATCATGACAAAAATCTGGCATGGGATTTATTGTGTGCCGCCAAACAAAGTTACGATCTTGTCATGCAAGGATCACGCTTGACGGATGAAGAAAAATTGGCTGCCGGACAGCAGCTCGCTTCCTGTGAGAGTTCCGACTGGTTCTGGTGGTTTGGTGATTACAACTCGCCACACTCAGTAGAAAGCTTTGATCTGGCTTTCCGCAAAAATCTTGCCAACCTTTACCGCCTGCTGAACATACCCGTTCCGGTGACCATTCTCGAACCCATCAGTTATGGCAGTGCATCCACAGGCAAAGGTGGCGCGATGCGGCATGCCTCTTAGAGGGCTCACAAAAAATGTAATACTGGCAATATGAAACAACCGATAAATATTTAAGGATATCCCAGATGACCTCATCCGTATCATTGCTGTTTGGTGTCCACGCCCACCAACCGATTGGCAATTTCCCCGAGGTCGTTATTGATGCGCATGAACGCTGTTACAAGCCCTTCCTGCAAACTTTATACCGCTATCCGGAATTTCGTTTTGCCATCCACTTTTCCGGCTGGTTGCTGGATTTTCTATTTGAGCACTACCCGAAAGATATGGCGTTATTACGTGAGATGGTCACACGCGGGCAGATCGAAATATTTGGTGCAGGCGATACCGAGCCGGTACTGGCGGCCATTCCCGAGCGGGATCGCATCGGCCAGCTCAAGACCTTTTCGGCTAAACTCAAGAAAAAGCTGGGGCAGTCGCCACAAGGCGCCTGGCTAACTGAGCGTGTATGGGAATCCACTATCGTGCCTGCTTTGGTTAATTGCGGTATCCATTATGTAATAGTGGACGATTACCACTTCATTTGTACCGGAAAAAATAAAATAGAACTTGATGGTTACTTCAGTACTGAAGAAGATCATCACAAGCTTGATCTTTTTCCCATCTCCGAAGCATTGCGTTACCGGCTCCCCTTTTCTCCTGCGCTGGAAGCCATTGCCTATATTGAATCCCTGATTGATCAGTCCACAACCGAGCATCAACCTGCAGCAGTCTATTTTGACGACATTGAGAAATTCGGCATCTGGCCAGAAACTTATCAGTGGGTTTACGAACACGGCTGGCTGGAGAAATTTATCCAGGGTGTACTGGCTTCTCCTCATATCCAGCTGCAGCACTACCGGGATTATCATGCCAGCGAAAAAACCCGTGGCATCGTTTACCTCCCCACCACCTCCTACATCGAGATGAATGAATGGACGCTGCCCGCTGAACCTGCTCATATTTATGATGATCTGGTGCAGCAAGCCAAATCCACAGGTCAGTACGAACAAACCAGATCTTTCCTGCGCGGAGGAATGTGGAAAAACTTTTTTTCACGCTACCCTGAATCCAACTGGATGCACAAGCGCATGCTCGGCCTGTCCGCACGTTACGCCAGCCTGCCGGCCAGGCAGCGGACCTCTGCCATGCAACGATGCCTGTACGCTTCCCAGGCCAATGATGCCTACTGGCATGGTCTATTTGGCGGTCTGTATCTGCCGCATTTGCGGCGCACCGTCTACAACAATCTGATTGAACTGGAAGCGCAACTCGATCAGTGTGAATCGCGCAATATCTACTATCATGAGGATACTGATCTGGATGGCACGGAGGAAATCTATCTGCAAAACGGGACTGTGCAGGCAGTTTTGAAACTCAACAGCAGCGCCAGCATCTGCGAACTGGACAGCTATCCACTGAAACACAACTTTGCCGATACCCTCGCCCGCCAGACTGAGCATTACTACCGAAAGATCCAACCGGGTCTACAGGGAGCTTCATCTCATCAGCAATCAGGAATAGCTTCAGCACATGATCGAGTCAATTTCAAACATGCTATTAGCCAGGCAGATATGGAACCGGATCTGTATGCACAACACCTGTTTATTGATCGTTTAAACGGTGAGCTGCTGGATTATCAACTGCACCCCTCAGATAAGGCAGATGAAGTTATTTTTCAGGCGATAACAGATTTCGGGTCAATCAGTAAATGCTTTCGGATTATCAGCAACCAGCTACTTGTCATCTATGTATGCAGCGGGGAAGCCAGTGGATACATGCAGACAGAAATCAATCTGGCCATGCCCAGTTGCGACGGACCGGGCGGACGTTACATCCGGAATCACACTGTGCTGTCCGGCTTCGGACAACCCATCGAACTGGATAATCTGACAGCCATTACACTGGAAGACGACACGCTGGGCGGCAGTCTGTCACTTGATATTTCACCTGTAACAAAATTTTATGCCTGCCCGCACTTCACCGTTTCTCAATCGGAAGGCGGATTTGAAAAAATCATGCAGGCAGTCAAACTAATACTTACCTGGAAGATAACGGATGACCAGCAGCAACATATTACCCTTCGTTTTGATGAAATGAACACTACTGTTTGATCCGGCCCAGATAAAGAATAATGGAGCTACCATGATAGAAGAATCCGGTCGTCTCAAACTATGTGATGAAGAGCAGATTCCCTGGAAAAAATGGGGTCCGTATCTAAGTGAGCGGCAATGGGGCACGGTGCGCGAGGATTACAGCGATAACGGCGATGCCTGGAATTACTTTCCGCATTACCAGTCTGGCGCTCGCGCTTACCGCTGGGGAGAAGATGGCCTGGCCGGTATTAGCGATGACCGGCAGTTGCTTTGTTTTGCATTGGCGCTGTGGAACGGACGCGATCCGGTACTAAAAGAACGCCTGTTTGGTCTGACCAATCCACAAGGCAACCATGGCGAAGACGTCAAGGAATATTATTTCTACCTGGACGCCACGCCCACTCACAGTTATCTGAGATATCTCTACAAATATCCGCAAACAGCCTATCCTTATGAAGATCTGGTCACCACTAACGGGCGACGCTCCCGGCAGGAATCGGAATATGAACTGCTGGACACAGGTATCTTTGATGAGAACCGGTATTTTGATATTTTTGTGGAATACGCTCAAACTGTGCCGGAAGATATCCTGATCCGCATCAGCGTTATCAATCGTGGCCCTGAAACAGCAGACTTACGACTACTGCCGACACTCTGGTTCCGCAATACCTGGTCATGGGAACCCGGTTCAGCTAAACCGCAGCTATCCCAGGAGGGTAATCAGAACGAATGCCGGATCATTCGCGCCAAGCATAACGAACTGGGAGATTACCAACTGTATTGTGCAGATAAACCAACCCTGCTCTTTTGCGAAAACGAAACCAACGCCTGGCGGCTGTTTCGCAACAACAATAAAGGCCTCTACACCAAGGATGGAATTAACGACTATATCATTCATGACAGAACAGACGCCATTAACCCTGCCAACAGCGGTACCAAAGCAGCGGCAGACTATGCTCTGAGTATCCCTTCCGGAGAAACTCACATAATCAGGTTGCGGCTGTGCAAGGCTGATTCTGTCAAGGCAGATATATTTTTTACCGGTTTCGACGAACTCATCGACCAGAGAAAGCAGGAAGCCGATCATTTCTATGAATCACTGTCCGGTGACCGGTTGAATAAGGAACAGCAACGTGTCCTGCGGCAGGCATTGGCTGGCATGATATGGACCAAGCAATATTATGAGTTTGATGTAGCACGCTGGCTGAATGAGCACCCCCGGCACAGCACACGCAATGCTGACTGGCAACACATGCAATGCCGGGACATCATTTCCATGCCGGATAAATGGGAATATCCGTGGTTTGCCGCATGGGATTCAGCCTTTCATGTTCTACCCCTGGCCATGATAGATCCCACCTTTGCCAAACAGCAGCTCAACCTATTTCTGGAAAACCGCTACCAGCACCCAAATGGACAGATTCCAGCTTATGAATGGAACTTCAATGCTGTCAACCCGCCCGTTCACGCCTGGTCCGTCTATGTGGTTTATCAAATCTGCCAGGATTACCATAGCCAGAACGATCTGACATTCCTGAAATCCGCCTTTGCCAGCCTGGAACACAATTTCTCCTGGTGGGAATCCCACCGCGAGCCGGATAAAAACGTGTATGAAGGCGGGTTTCTAGGGTTGGATAATATCGGGGTATTTGATCGCAGTGCCGCACTGCCAACCGGCGGCCATCTGGAGCAATCGGATGCCACCGCCTGGATGACATTGTTCTCGCAAAGTATGTTGCAGATCGCATTGGAGCTCAGCCTGCACGATCCGGATTACGAGCAAAGAGTGCTCTCCTACCTGAATAAATTCATGGCCACTGCCGCTGCCATGCAGGATATCAGCGATGAACACCGCGACATGTGGGATGAAGAGGATGGCTTTTTCTATAATGTCCTGCGTTTTCCGGACGGCCACTCCACTCGCATCAAGGTACGTTCACTGGTCGGGCTGCTACCGTTATGTGCCGTGATTGTAGTAGAGGAATCCACGCTAAACAAGCTACCGCAGGTTGCAAAATATTTTGAAAACCTGGTCAAACGCAGGAGTCATCTAACCGCCCATATCTTTTGTCCAATTAAACCTGGCGTGGAAAATCGCCGTCTGCTGGCAATTATGGATGAAAAGAAATTGCGGCAAATATTGACAAAAATGCTCGATGAACAGGAGTTCCTGAGCCCTCACGGTATTCGATCATTATCGAAATATCACCAGGAACATCCCTACGAATTTTACTGGAACGGGCAGACTTTCTCTGCAAATTACCAGCCAGGTGAATCCGATTCAGCCGTGTTCGGAGGGAATTCCAACTGGCGCGGTCCTGTCTGGGCACCGATCAACATCCTGATTATTCACGCATTGCTGGCGCTGTATGCCTACTATGGAGAAAATTTCCGGATTGAATGCCCCACCGGATCTGGTAGGCAGTGCAACCTGTTCCAGGTTGCAAGAATGATTGCCGTAAGGCTACTCCATATCTTTCTGCCGGATGAATATGGCCGACGGCCGGTGTTTGGCGGCACTGAAAAATTCCAGACCGATCCCCACTGGCGGGATTGCCTGCTGTTTTATGAATACTTCCACGGCGAAGATGGCTCCGGGCTGGGTGCCAGCCACCAAACCGGCTGGACAGGCGTAATGGCCGCCCTGCTGAGTATCTTCGGCTCTCTGGAAGAAGAGGAACTAGCAGAACTGGGCATGCAGGAAATACCGGCGATCCTTGCAGGAAATAACAATGTATAAACCCATCCCCTGACAAACCTCTGGCTACCACTATCCGGGGTAAAAATACGAGAGACAGCCACCACACCTAAAAGAAATCAACCAATTTGCATCAAACATCTTGTCTGCCAGACAGCAACCTTCATAATTCACACTACTCATTCAATATTCATGAGTGGATTAAGCTCAGATAATCTATTAAAGATTGGATCCAATGCAAATCAATCTTACCCTGATGAATGACATTACTTATCACGCAAAGCCTGCATGGTTCTGCGGGCAAAGCACAAGTCTTCCCATGCCTTGGCCTTGTCCGTCAGCGAACGCAACAGATAGGCCGGATGGTAGGTCGCAATCAGGGGAATGCCTGCAAATTCATGCAATCTACCACGCAGGCTGGCAATGCTGTCGCCTGTCGCCAGCAGATTCTGGGCAGCCACCTTACCCAAGGTTATGATCAACCTAGGCTGAATCAATGCAATCTGGCGCAGTAGATAGGGACGGCACTGCTGTGCTTCCATTTCCAGCGGGTTGCGATTATCCGGTGGGCGGCATTTAACGATATTGGCAATGTAAACACCCTGTTCGCGCCCGAGATCAATCGCCTGCAGCATACTGTCGAGCAGCTTCCCGGCCTGGCCGACAAACGGTTCACCCAGCAGGTCTTCCCGGGCCCCCGGGCCTTCTCCAATAAACAGCCAGTCTGCCTGTTCATCACCCACACCAAATACCGTTTGCTTACGCGTCTGGCAAAGTGGACAAGCGGTACAGCTGCTAACCATCTGCCGCAGCTGCTCCCAGTTTGCACGCGCAATTAAAGCCGATCGGTCATCAACTATAGAAGATTCCACAGCGGTTTCTGTGTGCGCAGCCGGATTCTCTTTTGAATCAGACGATTGAACAGATGGCTGTCCGAGAATAGCATTCGACCTGACACGCCACACGGGTAATAAGCCTAATTCTTTGAGACGATTGGGATCCATGGTTGAATCTTTCCTGATCAAACAGGATGAGAAATCAGGGTATCCGGGGTTCTCGGCATCATAGCTCCCGCCTCATGATCAGCGCATCCTCGCGTCCGCACATCGCCGGATAGTAATCCTTGCGCACGGCAATTTGCTGGAATCCCAGTCGCCGATACAAATTTGCCGCACCGGTATTGGACTCACGCACATCCAGTAATATAAATTCTGCTCTGTGTTTCCTGGAAAGTTCAATCAGATAGCGCAACATCTCTCCACCCAGACCCTGATTTTGCCAGGCGTAACCCACACCCAGTGTCAGCACATGCGCTTCACCTGGCCCGATCATGAGAATACTGTAACCCATCACCAAATCAGTATCCGGCTCGGCACCCTGCTGTTGCACCATCACCTGGCAATGATGACCCGCCTTGATTGAATCACTAAAATTGCCGATTGACCATGGAAAAAGAAAAATTCCGTGCTCAATACAAATAACCTGTTCGAGGTCACTCAAACGCATTTCACGAATTTTGATCTGAAAAGGGCGTGCCCTGATCTGTGCCATCGTTACCGTTCGCTTTCCTTCAGTGCCACCTTGTTGCGGATATACACTGGCAGCGCCTCTTCTGCCGCCCTACCCTCACCATTAGCAAATTTAATCGCTGCCAGTTGCACAATTTCACGCGCATGCGGATAACAATCGGGAATAATCTGCTGCAAATTTTCGCTGTAAACGTTTGACAAAACAGATTGATACAGATCAAAACCACTACCACATCCTGTCCATCCGTCTCCGATTACCCCTGGAGCTGTTTCCGGCCGACATAGTAGCGGAGCATGAACAGGAAACCAGCCGATTTCTCTTTTTTCATAAGCTGCAAAATAAAGTTCACCCATACGCGCATCCAGCGCCGCCAGCACCTGAGACGCATCTACCTGTTGTGCCAGGGCTTCCAGTGTACTCACCCCAACCACCGGAATATCCCGTGCAAAAGCCAATCCCTGGGCAATGCCGCAGGCAATGCGCAACCCGGTAAAGGAACCCGGGCCAGCTCCGAAAGCGATGCCCTCAATCTGACTCAAGGCAACACCGGCTTCAGTCAGCATGGTTTGCAGCATTGGCAATAACAATTCGGAATGGCGCTGGCCCGCCAACTCTTCCCTGCTAATAATGTCTCCATTCAGCCACAGAGCCAGGGAGCAGTATTCGGTAGAAGTATCAAACGCAATGATGTTCATCGGAATCCTGTGGTTCACAGTGCCCAGTCTGCAAGAGATTGATAGACTGATTCGTATGGTGTCTGCCGAGATTGTGCCAACGACCATTGAGTCACTGGCCAA
The DNA here is from genome assembly GCF_055387135.1 of Nitrosomonas sp. TNE100. Classification (NCBI taxonomy): domain Bacteria; kingdom Pseudomonadati; phylum Pseudomonadota; class Betaproteobacteria; order Nitrosomonadales; family Nitrosomonadaceae; genus Nitrosomonas; species Nitrosomonas sp. TNE100. The sequence continues at coordinate 1,253,132 of NZ_AP040997.1, forward strand.
TCAATCGCTTGGATTGAATCAGGCAAGCTGCAGTGCCTTACATTTCTTACCAGCGTGACGTGTGGTGTAAATGGATATGTGTCGTCATACCGGATTCTCAAGGCAGAAAGCAAGTGCTGCAGATCCTGCACAAGAGTAGTTAATTCTGCTGGACATTGGCTTGTCCCGGCCACCACGACTCCGGCTTTTTTCCAGAAGCAAACCTTATCCAGAGTCAAATTGAATGGAGATTGCCGGATAGCCGGGGCTGCCTGACACAATCGTGGAATATTACCTTGATCGATTTCGCCCATGAATGCCAATGTCAGATGTAGATTTTTCGGTTGAATGCAACGACCTGAACAATCATCCGCCAGCTGCCGCGCCAGTTTGGCCAATTGATCTCTTGCGATGTCCTGTGGCCACAATGCAAGGAACAGCCTGACAGGATGAGCAGCGCCGGGCATTATGGCTGTGCTTCGCCCCTGTTAGCGATCAGGCAGACCACTTCCGCTACGATACCTTCACCACGCCCGACAGCACCGAGTTTCTCGGCAGTTTTTGCCTTGATATTAATATTTCCAGCAGGCATGGCGAGATCCTGTGCAATGTTGGCTATCATTCCGGGAATATGGGGGGCCATTTTAGGTGCTTGGGCAATGATCGTCGCATCGATATTCACAACACGATAACCCGTTTCAGCCAGCAACCGGTGAACTTTACACACCAGCTTGCGACTATCAATATCTTTATAACGTGCATCGGTATCGGAAAAATGCTTGCCAATATCCCCCAAGGCGGCAGCACCCAGCAGCGCATCACACAAGGCATGCAGCAGCACATCCGCATCCGAGTGGCCCAGCAGACCCTTCTCATACGGAATAGTCACGCCACCAATGACAAGCTCACGCCCGGCAGCTAACTGGTGAATATCAAACCCTTGTCCGATTCTGATTTTTTTCATGATAACTGGGTAATATGTTCTGAAGTGAGCAAGCTACTCAAGTTCTGAGGAAACAGCAGAAATCATCTGATTGCCCCACCTGCACACTCCTGTACGGATAGAATCTGCGATTATCGCATGGCCAAGCAAGCCCTGGTAACACCGGCATCACCCAGGACAAGCGTTTCTTCGCTACACAGCAGGTTGGCACCAAAGTGCCATGAGTTGCCTTTCTTGCTTGAGTGCATTTCAGGCTTGCGTTTACCCTCAGTATTCCTGGTAGAAGGTGGTGCGGCAATCAGGCTGGCATCGACGATCATACCTTGTTTGAGAAACAGATTTTAGGCTGCTAGTTGGCGATTGACAGTGGCAAAACCTTGCTGAGCCAGGTTATGTTGTTCCAGCAGGTGACGAAAACGCAGTATAGCGCTTTCGTCAAGCATGCGATTCAGTTCAAAATGGCAGATCTGGCGCAATCTCATCAAGGGTATCTTCCATGCCCGGATCAGAGCAGCTGTAGGCAATATGCACGCGCAACATATTTTTCAGTGGTAGTGGTTGCTCGCCATGGCATCCATTTGTCGGGTAGTACGGTTCGATCAGGACAATAAACTCTGATCAAGGAGGCAAACGCTCAATCTGAGTAAAAAATCACTCTTTATGAAAGGATTCGTGCAGAGACTCCTTAAATCCAAATTGATTGTTGTTTTCTTGATTTTTAGCTGCTCTGAACAGAACAGGATTATTCGGAGCAGCTTGAAAAACATTTGATTATTCTGGGTTTATTTGACACGGCTGCGATATTCGCGTGTGCGAGTATCAATTTCGATCTTGTCACCGATTTCACAAAACAACGGTACCGGCAACTCGAAGCCAGTAACAATTTTGGCTGATTTCATTACCTTGCCTGATGTATCGCCTTTGACTGCAGGTTCAGTGTAAATAATTTCGCGCACGACAGAATTCGGCATTTCAACTGAAATAGGTTTGTCATTATAAAACACAACTTCGCACGGCATGCCATCTTCCAGAAAACTGAGTACATCACTCATGGTTTCTTCTTCAACTTCATATTGATTGAACTCGGCATCCATAAATACATACATGGGGCTGGCATAATACGAGTAGCTCACCTCTTTTTTCTCCAGCACGACTATATCGAATTTATCATCTGCCTTATACACTGCCTCGCCAGGTGATTCTGTCAGCAGATTCTTGTATTTCATTTTTACAACCGAGGAATTACGCCCGGATTTGGTGAATTCGGTCTTCAGCACAACCATAGGGTCTCTGCCGAGCATAAACACATTACCTACACGAAGTTCTTGAGCTGTTTTCATCTATTCTAATCAATATAAGTCAAGGAAAAAAAAGGATATTATACTTTGACTTCCCCAATGTAATGAAGAAATAACTACTGGTTTCTGCAAAAATTCACCAGATTGGAAGCCAAATCAGGAGCCTGAGCAAGCTGTTCAGCCCATGCTATGGCATGTTGTTGCAACGCCTTGTGGTATCGCCGGAAATTATCCCAGTCCAGCTGTTTATTATTATTCCAGCCTTGATGCAGTGCTCGCAGCACATCAGCTGCTTCTTGGACCAATCCCTGGCAATAAAGATTCAGAAAGGCCTCAAGTTTGGGAAGATGCGCATCTTCCTGCTGTGGATAAATTTGCCAGATTACTGGCCGCGCTGCCCACTGCGCACGCACGAAGGAATCTTCGCCCCGCACAAAATTACAATCGCACACCCACAATAAACGGTCATAATTTTCTTGTGGCACAAAGGGAAGCACCTGCAACACCAAATTACCGCGCTGCACGCTATCCCCTGCCACCAGGCGTGATTGTCCTGCCCATGCAGCTGCTTGTCGCGAGGCCACACCTTCCGGCAACAAACATCGCACGGGTGAAGTTGAAATGACCCATGCTTCCAACAGATGACCAACTGGCGCATGGTCATAGCAAAACAGGGAAACGATAGTTTCGTCAGAAGCAGGAACAGGAATACTCAGTTCGTGCCACAGTTTTGCCGGATCAGATTGCAGGGAATCGCGTTGTGCAAACAACCCCGCCTCCTGTATCACTCCCCCAGTTGCCGCAGTAAAACCAGGAAAAAAGAAATATTTGGTTAATGGCAGGCGTGGATGCGGTGAAGCTAGCCTATGGTAACCTTCCACCCATGATTCAGTAGATAAATACTCCAGATTGATCCACATGCACCCTTCCTTCTCTTTCATATCCACAGAATCTACCGCCTGGGATGAAGCCACAGCCATTGCCATTGCCATTACATAATTGGCTGGTAATTCACAGCCGAACGCCTCAATCACCACATCTGCCGGCACAAGATTTGGAAACGGCTCAATCCAATGTAGAATTTGTATGTTCCGGATATACTGAGCTGTCAGATTACTATCAACTTCCGGACAAATTCGCTGTAATGACCCTAAATCATCCACCAGCAAACGCACCGTCATGCCAAATTCTGTAGCCAGCTGACGTGCCAGACGCCAGCAAACACCAACATCTCCATAATTATCAACGACATGACAGAAAATATCCCAGCGCATCATTTTTTTCTTTAATCAGATAAGCCGCAGCATTACCCTGTTTGACATTCCGGGCATTTCCCGATACGTTATTTTCATCGAAAGAATCACCCCTTGCCCTCTATTTATCTTGCTGTTCCTGCCGGAAATATGCCAATGAAAATCACCTTTTTCAGCACTCAACCGTATGACCGTGAATCATTCCTCAAACATCAAGCCGATTCGCGCCTTGAACTTATTTTTATGGAAGAAAAACTGACTGAGTACACTGTATCCCTTGCCAGAGGAAGTGAGATAGTTTGTGTTTTCGTCAACGATACACTTAATGAAAATATTATCCGCCAGCTGTCTCAATTGAATATTCAGCTCATCGCCCTACGCTGCGCCGGCTTTAATAACGTGGATCTCAAAGCAGCTCAGGCGTGTAATATCAAAGTAGTACGGGTACCAGCCTACTCCCCTCACGCCGTGGCAGAACATACGCTGGCGATGATCATGACACTCAACCGCAAAACGCATAAGGCATATAACCGTGTCCGCGAACAGAATTTTTCGCTGAACGGCTTGCTTGGTTTCGATCTCTACAAGAAAACAGTGGGCGTCATTGGTACCGGCCATATCGGGGAAGTATTCTGCCGCATCCTGCATGGCCTGGGCTGCAACATTTTGGCCTGTGATCCGATAAAAAAACCAACTGTGGAAGCAATGGGCATTCCGTATGTCCCCATGAGCGAGCTCTTCCCCCAATGCGATATTCTTTCGCTGCACTGCCCACTCAATGAAGAAACACGCTACCTCATCAACAACGAAACGATTGCACAAATGAAAGCGGGCATCATGCTGATCAACACCAGCCGTGGCGGATTAATCGACACCAAGGCCGTAATCACCGGGTTAAAAACAGGAAAAATCAGTTATCTGGGTATTGATGTCTACGAACAGGAAGCCGATCTGTTTTTCCAAAACCTCTCTGAACAGATCCTCCATGATGACACTATTGCCCGGCTCATGACCTTTCCCAATGTCCTGATTACTGCGCACCAGGGGTTTTTTACCCAGGAAGCACTCAGTCAGATTGCCCTTACAACACTGGATAACGTAAGGCAGTTTATAGATGGAGAGGTGCTGATTAATGCAGTCAGTAAGGACAATGGATAATCTTCCAATATCCACCTATGAGTTGTATGGGAGCCAATATGTTGCAAGGCTCCGAATGCCGCCGGCCTGCAACTTGATTAGAAATTATGCTACCAAAAAATTTCCAAATTACAACAATCGGAAAGACAGTGCAGCAATGAAGGTAGGCAGCAGTGCAAACAGCAGCAATCTGAATGGATGCACTGCTTCATCATCGAAGTGGTTGCGCAGAATGGTTACTCCTGCCGGGTTCGGGGCATTGGCAATAACAGTTAAACCACCTCCTGTCACTGCTCCGCTAGCCAGGGCATATTTATGGCTATCGGATAATCCTTCAACCAGCGAACCCAGATAGGTCAGCGCAGCGTTATCAGTAAAAGCGGTCAGAATGGTTGCACCCAGAAACATCTGATCACTGGTCATACTCATCAATACTGGCTGCAGCCACCATTGCTGCTGGCCACCCAATACCACCAGCCCGGCCAGAAAAAAAGCCACCAGCAGTCCTTCACGCAAGATCAAACGATCCTGATAATGTTGATAAGCATGAGCAATCCCTAGAAAAAAGAGGAACAGCCCCATAAATATGGCAGGATGGTGAGAAAAAATTACGATACCTACGAGAAAAGCCAGATGTATACATGTCAGGGCAAACGGAACAGTATCACTACGGTTACTTTCCTCTGTTTCTGGCAACAACCGCAATTCTTCGCGGAATAGCAGTGTTATGCATAAGGCGTTTACAACAACGGCAAGAACTGCTTTCCAGCCGAATGTTGACAGCATAAACATAGTATCCCAGCCCCATTTTCCGGCCACCATCAGAATTGGAGGAGCGGCAAAGTGTGTGAGTGTGCCACCAATAGAAATATTCACGAATAGTACAGCCAGCGTAGCATATTTCATGTGTGTGGAGATTCCTTTCATGAAGATACGTTCGGCCAGGATCAGCGCGGCTAGTGTCATGGCTGCCGGTTCCGTGATAAATGAACCAAACAAGGGAACCAGTGTTAACACGGTAAAGTAAAATCCCATGCTACCCGGCAAGGGTATGATACGGGCGAAAAAATCCACAGCAATCGTTGCTGTTCGCAGGATAGGGCGAGTTCCTGCAACCACCATGATGGCAAAAACGAACATCGGCTCGGTGAAATTACGTGAATCGATGTAATGTACTGCTGCTTTTTCACTATCGGCAATAAACAGCATGACAACCAGTACCATCGCCCAGAAGCCAAACACCACCTCCACTTCGCCCAGCAAATGCCACAGCCCGGCGTGAGTCGGCTGGATAGAGGCCAATCGCTTAAAAAAACCGGTAGTAAACGTGTGCAAAATAGCCAGAACAAACAATATCGTACCAATTAATTCCACAGCAGTCGGTGTCATCACTTTATCCAGGAATATTACTTTGAGTTATTTTTACACCAATCCGTGTCATGGGCGCTATACACCTTGCTTTAAACTGGCTTCGATGAACACATCTAAGTCTCCATCCAGTACGGCCTGAGTATTGCCAACCTCGATATTGGTGCGCAAATCCTTGATGCGGGATTGATCCAGAACATAGGAGCGAATCTGGTGCCCCCAGGCAATGTCCGTCTTGGAATCTTCGATCGCTTGTTTGGTTTCATTGCGCTTTCTCAATTCCGCTTCATATAGGCGAGATTTCAGCACTGTCATAGCATCGGCACGATTCCGATGCTGGGAACGTCCGCTTTGGCATTGAACAACAATCCCGGTTGGAATATGCGTGATTCTGACAGCTGAATCAGTTTTGTTAATGTGCTGCCCACCCGCTCCGGAAGCGCGATAAGTATCCACTCGCAGATCCGCCGGGTTGATATCGATTTCTATACTGTCATCTACTTCCGGATAGACAAATACGCTGGCAAAGGAAGTATGCCGGCGATTTCCTGAATCAAAGGGAGATTTACGCACCAGCCGGTGGACACCGGTTTCCGTGCGCAAGTAACCATAGGCATATTCACCGCTTACTTTGATTGTTGCACTCTTGATACCAGCCACATCGCCGGGAGATTCTTCCAGTAATTCCACTGCCAGGCCACGTCGTTCACAATAATGCAAATACATTCTTTCCAACATCGAAGCCCAGTCTTGTGCTTCCGTTCCACCAGAGCCAGATTGGATATCAATGAAACAGTTATTGGGATCCATCGGGTCCGAAAACATTCGGTGAAACTCCATTTCTTCCACCGTTTTGGCAAGTCCCGCTACATCCTCGGAAATACTGTGCAAAGTTTCATCATCGCTTTCTTCCTGAGCGATCTGCAGCAATTCTTGCGCGTCCTGCAATTGGCGATCAATCGATCGCAGGGTGAACACGATATTTTCCAGAGATTTTTTTTCGCGCCCTAATTCCTGAGCACGCGCCGGGTCATTCCAGATGGCAGGATCCTCAGATTGACGCTCAAGCTCTGTCAGCCGTACTTGTTTGGCATCAAAGTCAAAGATACCTCCGTAAAATTTCACCCCTGTGCTTTAAATCATCCAGTTGTTCGGTCAAAGTATTAATATGTTCAGCTTCCATGGCAGTATCTCATCCAAAACCATTGATTATACTGTAAGTCGAATTGGTACATAATCTGGCAAAACGAATGCGAGTATAATAATCAGTTAAAGACACTACCACATGGGTGATCTTTTTCTATTTTCCCATTACTTTAATAAAGTATCGGTCAATCGTATAGAGATAGATATTGATCGGTATCGTAAATATCACAGGCAAGATAAGACGGGTGATCGCATTGGTAATCAGCCACATAGGCCCCTTCGATACAGTGTACAGCCGGTTGACCCATTTACCACTGCCTTTGAACAGTGCATCAGCCATTTTCGATAGAACAAACGACAGGGTAAATATCACCAGGAACCAATAAATTCGAGGAACCAAATCCAATGCGAATTTTTGAAAACTTTCCTGGTCACTGACGATTTTCCAGGTACTGACGCCAAACCCCCACTCTATACAAAAATAAATCAGGAAAAAGATGATAGCGAGGCTCAGGATAACCGGCACGCTTACCATCAACAGGCCAAGTGATTGTTTGGTGCCTGCAATCCCTTGCAGTACGTAGATGATCGGCTTGAAAAATTTGTGATGACCTTGCTCCAGCCGCTTCAATATTCTGGAGTCACCTGCTTTCAGTCCGGGTTGATACTGGCTGAATCGCCAGTTTCCATGCAAGTGTGAAGATGATACATAAGGCTTCAACTTTAAAAGCGCTGATTGGGACATTTGATAACCATCTGCCTGCAAGCAATCTGCTTCTACCTCAGTAAAAGAATCCAGATCGGTACGAATGCGTGATAACGCATATTGCGCTTCCTCCGATACTTCAAATTGAGAAGATGAAGAATCGATCTCAATCTCTATTTTCTCACCAGGTAGCCAACTGATCTTGCTGGCGGATAGCCCGTGTGTTAAATGAAAATAGGCAACATGCTTATCCTGGATTTGTATTAGATTGTTCACTACCTCTTCCCGTACCCGCCTCATCAAAATTGAGCTGCTTGAGGCAAGAACCGATAATAAATCAGTTCGGGGGTTATTCATTGCGGCAACCTGGCCGGAAGCATCGCTTACAACGAAATCAGTACACATATAATCAGGATCCAGCAAGCTCGCAATACCCTGATTATCATAGGCACCGCCGTCAATGAGTTGCACGCGACGATCCTTATATAAGTTGGAAATAGCCATGGGAGGGAATATGCCAGGCACCGCTGCTGATGCGGCCACAGCGTTTCCTAACAGAAAATAAGGTTCTCTGGAGGTAATCTCCTCATAACGCATACGGCGATAACGATCTCTTTTGTCGATATCGCGAAAAATTGGATTTCTCGGAGGTACTTCACCCATACTCATGGCGGTAAAATACCAGCTATGCGCAGAATTCAGACTGACAGCATTAATCATGAGTATGGGTACTTTATGCTTGCGTCCAGGATTGCCGCTTACAGTACATGGATGGAAAGGTTGTTCTACTCCCTGTGGCTGAATCAGCAGATCACTCATTCGTATGGGGCGATCACCAACATTTATCAACGGCCGGTAAATATAACGCTCGTATAATTCACCGATCGAATCTGATCGGGAATAATTGGGAAGCGCCATGCGCATATTTTTGAAGGGATTGGCAAAAGTTCGCAGTCGTAAATTTTTCTGTACTGCGTTTAGAAAATGCTCTTCCAGTTTTTGTACCAGCTCAACATAATCCGAATCGGTAATATCACAATCGGCTTTGGATTCCAGCAAAATCTTCAGTAACAGGTAATAGGCTGCGCCCACTATTGAACCACCCGATACAGTTGAAATGGATTCCACATGCTTTAGCATTCCCAGTTCCGCCATGCGTGCGAGCACACCTATATGATAGAACGATGCCCTGAATCCCCCTCCCGATAAAGCAAGCCCCAAGCGTTGATTACATTCCGTTGCTTCTATCATTTTCTTTCCCCTTTATGGTGAAATTCCACTAAAGCTGTCTCTTTGGAAAAATCTTTTTGAAGCAAGCCGGATCTGGCCAACATAAACCAGAACTGGTTTACATATCAGTCATTATTTGTTCCGCCTAAACAGTTTGGTGATGGAATATAGAATCAATCAAATACTTCATCTCCTGTCGGTTCAAGGTGAGTGGTTTCATTCATTTCCTGGCGGAATCTGGATAATTCGTAATACATTCTAAAGCGTGCCCGGTTTATATTGCCCAGGGGCTTGTGTTCAGGAAGGCAATGCCAGGGATTCATTTTTAGCCGTTTGGCAAACTCGAACTGTGCATCCGAATCAAATTTCTGTTTAGGAATATGGATGGTGGCGGCAGGAATGAATGAAGAAAGTTTTTCCGGCCAGCGAACCGAACTGTCCTCAATGGGCATTAAATGAGGATCCGTCTGTACCTGGATCATCAGATCAAACTCAACTTCTTTTTCATCGAGCGTCTTGATCATGTTCTCCCGCAAATAATTGAACGGCGGTGTACCAAAAGGCAAGCCGGGAATATGTCTTTCAACATTTTTTGTTTTTGGCACGAACGAATACATCATCGCCTGGCCCTCACCCAGCAGATAAGGCGTGCAGCTCCAGTAGCGTTGTCCCAGCGGATTATACTGAGTGGCAGTCCACAGGCTCTGCATGAAAAAATCGAGTAAGTGAGAATCTTTCGGATTGAGAAAATAATAAAGCGTCATATCCACCAAGCTCCAGTATTGCAGCTTGGCGTTTTCTCGCGTATTAGGTGTAACAAACGTCGCCCCTCCGCTGGTTGCAATGAAGTCTTGCGTCAGTTTTTCTTCACTCATCAGCTTCTCGCCCGGGACCCCCATAATTTTCACCGCCATGCTCATAAACCCGACATCATCAATATCAGCAGGTACATTCGGGCCAGGTCCGGAATAGCGAATATAGGCCGGATAACTGCGCGGATGAGCAAAAATACCCTTACGGCAATGTTCCGGCAGATCATCCCGGATGGTTACGGTGGCACGTACAATACCGTGTGTTTTGGTATTTCCTCCCCGTTCATAGCCGCCCGGTTTAAAGCGCCCGCGCATTTGATCCATCATCAGATCGATAATTTTATTTAGGCTTTTTTCTTCGTCAGGATCAAAACTTTCCTCCGCCAGCTTTAAATTTTCATTCTTGTGCCGTCGCCGGTTAACAAAGAACTGAATAATTCTCGAACCTGGTTCGCGAAAAAGATAGTCCCACTGCGGTCGAAACCAAGGTTCCAATCGACGCTCAATGCGTAACAGCTGAATCAAAAAATTGTGAATCGCCTTGAGTACCCGGTTCTTGATCGTCATTATCATGATGAGCCACCATTTCCATTAGGAGGTAAAGCTGAAATGTACTTGAGTGCACGCAGTCCGGGCATAAAAAAATATCCACCTCCCAGTACAGTTGTAAATTGTGGCAAATGACAAGTTCTTTGCACTGGTCCGGATGGAGTGGGACGATTAAAATGATCGGTACTATCACCATTCATTAGGGGTTCACGATTTCCCAACAAAGGATCCGGCTCCTCTTGCAAACCATCAAATTTACTATTCACGATCCAGGCATTTTGGACAAATTCGAATTGCCGGCCTATGTTGGCGACCAAACAAATAAACTGCAGACCGCGTTCAGCAGCAGGTGCATCCGGTTTGACAGCGTCTTCCGGTGCAAGAACAGGGCCATAACTGCGACCTCGCCGCAACAAGCGGTGAAAACGAGAAGAGGCAACAAGATCTTCCTCCGGTTTTTGCCCAAACCCCAGGATTCTAACCAACCGACCTATAAAAGCGATTACGCTGAAACCCGTTGCACCCGGCGGCAGATCGCCTGTACGGGGATTGGCCCTGCGTACATGGGCACTAACCGGACAATGGTTTCCTTTCGGATCCAGGTCATAGGTAAAATGGTTGCCGTGATCCTTGCGCGAAATCCCCGGAATGTGCTCTGCAATCAAAGGTGTACCATTTCGTTCCCTACCCACCATTGATGCGGCAAGCTGCTCACGTTTTTCCGGCGTAGAATCTGATACTTTGTTGAGGAATCGCCAGAAACCGGGAACATCCTGCCCCAGCTGCCGAAGCACCAGATACGTTCCATTGCGGCCAAAATCCTTCAGTGCAGGATTATCTTCTGCATCCGGCAAATTGGCTGCCAATTTATCATTCTGAGGATCGATCAGTGGTCGTGCGGTGTATTGTCCATATTCATTGGGATAGCCAAGTGCCATCTCCCCGGCAGCCAGTAAATTGGTATAACGATCATTTGCATGCGAATCCGTGCTGTGCCGATCTGCCCAGTCAATTTCGGGCTGACTGATACCATCCTCAAACCCAAAAGGCTCAATCCGCCCCATGTCCGAGGTGGGTAAATGTTTCAATAATTGAAATGCCTGTGAAAAATACTCGCCTTCCACTGTTGCTCTCCAGGCATCAAGCTCCCCCTCTCTGGCATAAAGCAGCAACAGGACGTGCGGCACCTCTGCCACATTACTCCCCCATTTCCAATACCTTGGTGCATTGCGTCCGATATCACCCAGCCGGCGCGAACAATTTTCATTTCGGGTCATGCCATAAATAAACTCATCGGAGAAATCATCAATGATTGATTCACTTACTCCCAATGCACGTAAACCTTGCACAGAAAAAGCAATCTGCAATGCCGTATCAGGCGATGGATGGTTTGCAATGGCACTGCTGACCGGTGCTATGCTCAGCCATTGTTTGGCTGCGTTCGCATCTGCGATTTTCAGCAGCATAAAACAGGTATCGGTCAGTTTCCCGTACCCAAAACGCAGCAATCCCTGCAGATCATCAAATTCAAAATCACTTGATTTTTTCATCCCCATCCTCCCTCAGATCAGACTGAGCCATTCACGGATTTCCGCATCATTGGATTGACGAATTTCCACACCTTGCCGAATACGGCTGTTGCGTGCCAGATCAACGGCTGTCAGTCCCGGATAAGCCTTGTACCAGACCTCCGTCGGTATTTGATGCCGCCGTTGCGTATATTTGAATGCGTGCTCACGCTGTGCACCTTCCTTAATCATCCATTTTGTCGTCGGGTAGCCAACCGCATTACTAAAGGTAAGATTTAATCCCCAGCCAACTTTGTTGATAAAATCATCCATATAGCTTTCGTGGCTGCCATCGTAATTACTGGCAAAAAAAACCCGATGATTATTGTCCATGAATACCCAGCGGGCGAAATGGATCGTTTTGATGCGTGCGAGAAAACCACGGTTGTAAATGTGCCTGGCAAACCAGTCGGTCAGCAGGAGTATGAATTTGAAGGTTAACAGGCGGAACAACCCCGGCTTTACATCACCAAATACACTGTATTGATTGCTGACATCCCAATCTTCCTGCTCTGAAAGTGCTTTGATATGGTCATAAGTTGGCCGGATAAAGAGTTCAGGGTCAGAGCGTTCCCGCTTTCTTAACCATAGCGCAAAGAAAGGAGCGATAACCAATAACAGCGGGGAAAAGAGTATCAAGATCAGCGGCACTCCGATTTTATGCAGCAGATTGCGAGTTTTCCATTCACTTGGTGTCAGTTCTGGCGAAGAGAGTACAAGCCTGCCTTTATATTTTTCCATTTCAATATGCGACAAAAGTTTCTGCCGTAGCGCACGAATATTTTCCTGTCCAACCTCCGCAACAATTTTCTGTAAACAAGCAGAAAGGCTGTGATGTAGCGCTGCATCTTCATGTATTTGCCTGACAGTCCGACCCACCCAATTAACATAATTAGCCCTGGGGTGAATGTTATACGTTTCCATCCATCCCAACAGGTTCTGATCTTCCTCGGAAAAATCGTCACAGTGGGAGAAAATTTTTGTCAGCCCCAATCCTGCGTGTTCCACCAGCTCCGCCAGGAAAGTATGCATATCCCCATCAATATCACCAAGAAAAGCAAGAGTGGGCCGCCACGGCCGTGGTTTTACACCAAACTCCTTAATTTCTTGAAGCGTTTTTGCTTCTATGATCACAAACCGCGCAAAATGCAAACGATCAAATTTCCCGAATGGAACCAGGTTGTTATCGGGATCAGCGTGTCCCGGAATTTTATTCATCGAAGCCAGCAAGGCGCGCAGATTCTGCAACTCACCAACGCGCACCGTTGCGGTAATCATGAAGGTAGATTGAGGTGTCATGGTTTTTTCTGTCCCGAATAAACAGTTGGCTGGCTGGTTACTGAGTATCGCTTCGTGTCAGGGCAAAATCCAGGACACGTGTTTTACCCCACCATACTTTTCCAAGATAAATACCGGGCTCAACCTCGCGAATTTCATCGCGAATCACTTTGGCAACAAATGAAGTTTTGGAATAATCGATAACGATGGTGTCTTTGCCGTCGAGCCAGCTTTTGTCGCGATAGACCTTGGCAACAATAAATGTCAAACCAAAGGGGGTAATCTTGTTGACAAGAACACCTGCCTGACCACCCGGGCAAAATAAATCAAACACCTTGCCTTGCCACGCAAGAAGACGTGCAAAGGCTGCTACTGTTTTTGAAAAGATGGACCCTGCCAGAATTGCTGTACCACGTGCATCACCTGCCGGAATATTTCCCGGCGTGGCATGGCGATAAATTTCATCCAGCTCTTCACGTGATTTACCCAACCAAATCTTGACCGTGTTATTCATTTTAGTTACTCCTCGTGGTTATCCCGAAAATAAATAAATCGAACATTTGGCAACACGCGATCCGAGACAAGTGCATGTGCCCACCACATCAGATAAATCAGGTGGAAAGCTCTTTGTGGAAAGAAACCTACCTGTATCGAACTCAAAAACCTTACTTTGAATAAGCTTATTCCTGGTTTATCCAATATTCAACTGTTTAATATTCTCAGAATAAAATAATGTCAAATAACTATCTGTCATCTGATTTTCATTAAAATTAATTCCAAATACTGCAATACCTTCAATAAAAAAAGGAATATATTATTAATAAGCATACTGTAAGTAAGGGCTTGGAACTTTAGCTCGTCCTGATCAATAATTTAACGGGAGATCATCATGAAAACATGTAGAAATATCCTTTATTTCACTGGGATCAGCTTGGTTTTATTGCTTGCAGGATGCTCAGATGACTTATCCCTGAAAATTGCCGCCGACTGTATCAAGGGCAATCATGCCCAGTCTGGAACGGTTCTGGATGAAGCACAGTGTGTAAACAGATCTGCAGAGAGTTTTCCGGGAGCGGATGAAGATTATTTCAAGGATATGGATTATGGAATCAGTCAGATTCCTGATAAGGTAGTCGCTGCACTTGAGCCTTTCGTGCCCGGTATCTCCCGGAATCCAGATCAAGCTGTCCAATCTATCGTTAAAGGCCGCAACAACTGGATCGTCTGGACAGGTGGTAACGATAAGTTCTGGGATTACATGAACGCGAAGAGCTTTGGTAGCTTCGATCTGTTAAAGGTGCTGTCAAACCATCCCGGGCTTGTGAAAAAACCCGGGTACAGTCGCGATAACCGTTGGAACTGGTTTGGTCTGGTCAATGAACCGTGCTTCATGAAAAACACTGATGCACAAGGTAAGCTGATTGGGCGAGAAGATCGTTTTGGCTTGTATCTGGATGTACGAGATTCTAACTGCCCTGCTGATCCTTTTGAAAATGAGGAAAAATATCCAGGTGTTAAGATTGGTGCGCGCGGAAAAACCGTACCGGTAGGATCTTATTACGGCTACGCGACCGGCATTGTCGGTCTGCGTTTATTCCCCAATCCCGACTTCGATGAAGCTGCAAAGAAACATTGGAATGCCGAGAAATATTATTCTGATCCCGATTACTACAATGATCCAAAACTGGTTAAACCGTACCGGGTCGGAATGGCCTGTGGTTTCTGTCACGTAGGGCCCAACCCGACCAATCCGCCTAAAGATCCGGAAAATCCGCAGTGGGCCAATCTTAATTCCAATCCCGGAGCACAATATTTCTGGTTTGACCGAGTGTTTGCGTATGAGGCCGATAAAACCAGTTTCGCTTACCAGCATCTCCATACCAACCGCCCGGGTGCGTTGGATACCTCACTCATCTCTACTGACTATATTAACAATCCGCGCACCATGAATGCTGTTTATAGCCTTCCTGCACGGATGCTGAATGCTTTGCGCTGGGGCGAGGAAAAACTGAACAGCGGCGAGCGGAATAACAAGCAATTCAATCATTTTAAGGAGATTCCAGCTGATAGTCCGCTTAGGGCTTTTTTCAAAGATCCTGACACGGTACTAACGCCGCGTGTGCTCAAAGATGGTGCAGATTCAGTTGGTGCACTGGGTGCTTTGAACCGCGTATTTGTTAATATCGGCCTGTTCAGCGAGGAATGGCTGCAGCATATTAATCCTTTGGTAGGCGGTAAGCCGTTCACGCCCTTTCCAATTAAAATTGCCGAGCAAAATTCCAGCTATTGGCGAGCAACCGAGCAGCAGACACTCGATGGCGCCTTGTTCTTCCTGGCTGCAACTCCACCGGATCATTTGAAGGATGTTCCTGGAGGTGGGCATTACCTGATTGATGACGAAAAAACCCTGGAGCGTGGTAAACAGGTGTTTGCCGAGAATTGTGCCGCTTGTCATTCGAGCAAACTACCGGAACAAGCATCTGAATTTTTCCCGGATAACGGCTGCGTCGGCCCCAACTATCTGAACTGCTGGAATGAATATTGGCACTGGACTAACTCATCCGAATTCAAAGAGCAAATGACAAAGCTGGTAATGGAAGAAGATTTTCTCAAGGAAAATTTCCTGTCCACAGAGTTGCGCATCCCGGTTACATTACTGGAAACCAATATCTGCGCGTCGATAGCGACCAACGCCATCAAGGGAGATACCTGGGACAATTTTTCCTCAACCTCCTATAAACAACTACCTTCGGTAGGAGAAGTATTGATCCACCATCCGGTTACACGCGAACCTGTGGTCTATGCCATGCCAGACGGAGGGCGTGGTTATATCCGGCCACCTTCTCTCACAAGCATCTGGTCTACCGCCCCCTTTTTACTGAATAACACGGTAGGGAAGTTTTATCCATCAGGTTCAGTAGAAGATCGTATGAAATCCTTCCAGATCAGCATAGAGCAGCTGCTCTGGCCCGAGAAACGCTATTGTGATCAAAAAGATTTGTATTACTACGAGCATAGTGAAAAAGAGAAAGACTCCTATGCATATGACTCGGAAACAACAAACAGTTGTGAGGGGAAAACCTACCTCACTCAGTCCGGCAAGGAAATACCAGGAATTATTGATCGAACGACTGAAAGGAGTGAGCTGAAGATACCAAAAGGTTATCTGCCCTGGTATGTCAGTATCTTTCCCATAGGAGATGGATTGGAGCTTGGTCCGTTTCCTGCAGGCATTCCGGTCAATCTGATTTCCAATACCAATATGGAAATGAACTGGGGGCAACGACTTTCCCTTTCATGGGATCTTGTAAGCGCCATCGGGTGGAATATCTTTGATTTATGGAAAGCACAGGAAAATCCCGAAAGTATTACCGATGAAGAGTTGCGCAAAATGTTGAGCGGTATAGTAGATCCTTTATTGGCAGTGAATAAATGCCCAGACTTTGTTGTTAACCGGGGGCATTATTTCGGCACGGACTACCTGCCGGCAGAAGAAGGCAGAACAGCGCTTGATGACAGTGACAAACATGCTTTGATCGAGTTTCTTAAAACCATGTAATTCTGTACGACAGGTATTTCAGGATGCAGCGAAATACCTGTCGTGCTTCTCAGTTTACAGGCCATGATGCTCAATCCGGTTTTGCTTCAGGAGATGATTTGTGATTAAGCCTGCCCACCCGGAAAATAATCAGATCAATAGTGGCAATGACGAAAAGTTTGACTATATCGTCATCGGTTCTGGTGCAGGAGGCGGGCCGCTTGCCTGCAAACTGGCTCTGGAAGGGTTTCGTGTGCTGTTGCTGGAAGCTGGGGGAGATGACGAGCCATGTGATTACAGGGTTCCTGCATTTCATGCGCGCGCTTCTGAAAATGAAGCGCTTCGCTGGGACTACTTTGTGCATCATTATGGTGACAAAGCCCGGCAAGAGCAGGATTGTAAGTTCAGCAAAGAAAAGAATGGCGTACTTTACCCTCGCTCAGGCACGCTTGGCGGGTGTACTGCCCATAATGCCATGGTTCTGATGTATCCCCACAATAGTGACTGGGATGACATTGCGGAACTGATGAATGATCCAAGCTGGCATAGTAAAAATATGCACAAGTACTTCCAGCGCCTGGAACGCTGCGAATATGTGCCAAGATGGAAAATTTGGAGTCGCCATGGGTTTGAAGGCTGGCTGCCCACCAACCAGGCCAGCCCATGGATGCTGTGGAAAGATGAAGTACTAACAAAACTGACACTCTCTGCGGTGGAAGAATCCAGAAGCATGATGCATCCACTCAAACGTTTTTTCCTGGGAATTCTGAAATTCATTATTCGTTTCGATCCCAATGACTGGCGCTTGATTCGCAGAATCCCCGAAGGGCTATGCAAAATTCCAATCACGACACACCGCGGCAAGCGGGCGGGTACCAGAGAGTACATCCTGCAAGTCCGTGAACAATGTCCTGACAAACTGGTAATAAGAACGCACGCACTGGTCCAGCGTATTCTGCTCAATGAACATAATCGGGCCTACGGTGTGGAATATTGTGTGGGTGCCCATCAATATCGGGCTGATCCCCGGCACGAAGAAACAGTTGTCTCCGAAATAAGAATAGCATGCGCAGAGCACGAAATCATTGTAGCTGCCGGTGCTTTCAATACTCCCCAACTGCTCATGCTATCCGGAATTGGTCCACGAGAAGAACTGGAAAAATATGGAATTGAAGTAAAAGTAGCGCTGCCTGGTGTAGGGAAAAATTTGCAGGATCGTTATGAAATCGGGATGGTAACAAGACTTAAAGAAAATATCCCTCTGATCAAAGGAATGAAACTGCGCCCGCCTGAACCTGGAGAAGAGCCTGATCCGCAATACACTCTGTGGCTTCAGGGGAAAGGACCGTACACCACGAACGGTGCAACGGTCGCTCTCATCAAGCGTTCTTCTTTCAAACAATGGGATGATGATCCGGATCTGTTAATTTTCGGATTACTCGGAAATTTTAGCGGATACTACCCTGGCTATGCTCATGACATTACCAGGGATAACAGCCGCTACCCCAATGCACGGTGTCATAAAAATGATGATCGCTCCAATATCTGCCAGGAAAATATCTTTACCTGGGCCATACTCAAGGCGCACGCAAGCAATACAGGTCATGTCACCTTGCGGTCTAGCGATCCACGCGATGTGCCGGATATTAATTTCAACTATTTCCCTGAAGATTCGGACAGCGGTGATAGCGAGAAGGATTTGGATTCAGTAGTAGAGGGTGTGGAAGCTGTTCGCAATATCCTCGAATATTGCGGAGATCTGATTGAGGAAGAGATCCTGCCAGGAGCAAACGTCAGCAGTCGCGATGAAATCAGGCAATTTATCAAAGATCAGGCCTGGGGGCATCATGCTTCCTGCACCTGCAAAATGGGGCCACAGAGCGATAAAATGGCAGTTGTTGACAGCCGATTCCGCGTGTATGGAACCACTAATTTACGCATCGTTGATGCCTCAATCTTCCCCAAAATACCCGGCTTTTTTATCGTATCTGCTATTTACATGATCAGCGAGAAAGCCAGTGAAATCATTATTGAAGATGCAAGAATGAACGCTACGTAACGCTTTTTTATGTGTACAGCAGCAGGACCGAGTAAAGCAGAGAGTATTACCAGCCACATCTGGTGACGATCAGGGCTATTGTTCACGAGGATAAAACTTTACTTAACTCTATTTTCTGTCCTGTGATTCGGCCGCAAGAAAATGAAATAGATAAGGTAACAGTAGTGATGGTTTCTCTTCCTGAACGGCGTGACCAACATTATTCAGGATAACGAGTTTTGAATTAGGCAGATTTTCATGCAGACGTTTGCCGATGGCCAACGGCACAATCTCATCTTCTTTGCCCCAGACAATCAAGGTAGAGACAGTCAGGCCAGCATAGTTGTTCGCGAATTGTTGCAAGTCAGGGGGCAATATTTGCCGCGCAGTCGTAAGTAAAGCATATTTTGCGCCCGGCTTGCCAAGGTCAGTGGCATAGTAGTTAATAGCAGCCTGTGGAATCAGCGCATCATCGAAATATACTTTCTGCAGAAGATCCTTCACCTGAAAGGTATTGGGAAGGCCATACGTGACCAGTGGGCCAAGCACCGGGGTTGCGAGTATTTTTATAAAGCTGGGTAGTTCCTGTGGATAAGCAATGCTATCGATCAGTACCAGGCTTTTTTGCAGACCGGGACTGGACGCAGATAAATAAACTGATGTAACCAGTGCGACCCCGCCCCCGTAGGAATGCCCAATAATATGCAGATGCTTCAGATCATTTTCGAGGATGAAATTTCTGACCAGCCTGGCCTGCTCATAAACGGAATAGGCATCATCGTGTGGCTTGGGTGAATCACCAAAACCTTTCAAATCAATAGTAATGACCCGGTATTTTTGTGCCAGCGGTTCAATAATATGCCGCCAGCTATAGCTGCTTGCACCGAAACCATGAATAAGCAATACCGGATCGCCGGAGCCGATGCTTCGGGATGCCAGCTGAAATTCATGCGTTTTATCCGGATCACGGTACTGCGCCCAACCGGGAATATTCTTATCCATAACAACACAACCGCTGAAGTTAAAAATCATCAGTAATTGTGCAAGTTTTGAAAAAAAATCTCTCATCCCAGCGCACGAATAAGCATGACCAGATCAAATACACCGCCAGCAAAAAATGTAAGCGCACCAAAAACAGGCAGTATCGCAATTACGTTACACGCTGTTTTCAAGCGTTTGGCCTCTTCTTCATTTTCAAGCTTCATGTGATCCGGAATGGACAAGATGACATAACTGATCAAGCTGAGAAAGATAATGTTTCCGATGCTCAGCGGCAGCAGGTTGGTCAGGTAGATTTCTACCGGACCTAACGTTTGTTGCAGGCAGTAACCACATTTGTCAATCAGCTCAAAGATTATGTCGCGCCTGGCGTTGATAACTTGAAAGAAACTTAACGTGGTATTGACAGCACCCCATAAAGCTACCAGTAGAACAAAAGGCCCCCCCAATTTTTCCATATTGACTCTCTCCTCTCTCAGCAAAAAATTCTACCAGAGAGGGCCGTTGTTGCCATCAGATCCATTCAACCTTGGCGTCTGTCTGTAGTCTGTAGTGGTCTAATTTAAATAGACACCTCGATAGATGAAAAACCACCTGCGTTGGGGGCTGGCCCCAATGCTCATTTGTTTTTACCTTGCTCTGACGACTTCGCCAACATTTTTTACTCACCCTGCCAGAATAGTATTATCTTTGCGAGGTCGTGCTCTTTATCCGTAAGTGGAACATGGTAGGTACGATACAAACCAATGGATATAAAATACTGGACCGCCACCACGCTGCTATGCAACTTATGCTGACAGCAAAAGGGTAAAGAAAGTGCGCACCGTTACTTCTCAGCGTTCTTTTAACCCGACAGAACCAAATTTGTTAAAATTCGCCTTTTTGGAATAAAGTCATGGCGTTACTTGAATTGCGCAATGTTATTCGGCGCTTTGGCGATTTCACGGCAGTGGATAACGTTAGCCTGTCGATTCAAGCAGGTGAATTCTTCACACTGCTGGGCCCTTCCGGTTGCGGAAAAACAACACTGCTGCGCATGATTGCCGGATTCGATGTCCCTGATTCCGGGCAGATTTTGCTCGATGGCCAGGATATTGCTAATACACCGCCCGAAAAGCGCCCTATTCATACCGTCTTTCAGAGCTATGCCCTGTTTCCACACATGACGGTGGCAGATAATGTGGCTTTCCCGCTGAAAATGTCCAAGGTGGCGCCAGCAGAAATCAAAAAACGGATGGAGAAAGCACTGGAAGAGGTACAGCTCTCCCGGTTCACCCACCGCTTTCCGCATGAACTCTCCGGTGGACAAAAACAACGTGTAGCCTTTGCGCGCGGCTTGATCAACCGGCCGCGCCTGCTGCTGATGGATGAGCCGCTTGGCGCGCTGGACGCAAAGCTACGGGAAGATATGCAGCGGGAGTTAATCAATTTGCAAAAAGAAGTCGGCATCACCTTCATTTTTGTTACCCATTCCCAGGATGAGGCGCTGGCGCTGTCACAACGGATTGCAGTGATGAATCTGGGAAACATCGAACAGATTGGCACACCTTCAGCCATTTACGGAACCCCGGCAAACCGCTTCATTGCTGATTTCATCGGCAAGATCAACCTGATGGAAGCCCGGGTAACGCAAATTTCCAACACGGCCATGACGCTGGAAATTAACGGACTGGGAACAACCGTCCTCCCACCCAAAAAAGAGATACAGGCAGGAGATCAGGGCGTGATCGCTATTCGCCCGGAACAGGTAGCAGTACACGCACTGGCGAAGCAGGCAGAAATACCCCATGCCCATACTGGCAAAGTGCTCGACTTTCTCTATGTAGGCGACGTCACCACCTATGTCATCGAGTTGGACAGCGGCATTCAAATCGAAGCGCTGCTGGCAAATTCTTCACCCGGACGCGCACGCTTCTTTGAAGTGGATGATCCAGTTATTGTCAGCTGGCCACAGGAAGCTGCACAGTTTCTGGTGGATCGGCCATGAACAAATTCCGCCTGACACGCTGGTTGATCAGCCTGCCACCGACACTGTTTCTGCTGATATTCTTTGCGGTGCCCAGCCTGATCATGATTGTGACTTCGTTCCGCTTCCCTGGAGAATATGGCGGGCTGGCACCGTTGACTGCGCCGGAGACAACTGCCGCAGAAGGGGATTCTGGTTTGTATGGTATGACGCTCGAAGCCTACCACTTCTTTTTTAGCGATATCCTGTACGCAGAAATTTTCCTGAAATCCTTTGTGGTTGCGACAACTTCCACCCTGATCTGTCTGATTATGGCCTATCCGGTTGCCATGCTGATTGCCCAAAGCGCTAAAAAATACCGCAACCTGATGATATTGCTGGTCGTCCTGCCATTTGCCAGCAATTTTTTGATCCGCATCTATGCCTGGATGATTATTCTCGGGCCGGAATCAGCATTCAGCCATTTCATCAATAGTGTACTCCAGGCCTTTGGCTTTGAGCCGGTCATGATGTTGTTTTCTCCGTTCGCAGTATTGGTCGGAACCGTTTACGTGCACCTACCCTTCATGATTTTGCCGCTCTACACCAATCTGGAAAAACATGATCCGGTGCTGCTCGATGCTGCACAGGATCTAGGCGCAAACCGCTGGCAGCGCTTCTGGCTGGTCACCTGGCCACAGTCACTGCCGGGCGTCTTCTCCGGCTCCGCACTGGTATTCATCCCGGTGCTGGGCATGTTCGCTATACCGGATATTCTGGGCGGCACCGGTGACATTCTGATCGGCAACCTGATCAAGGATCAGTTCCTGGGAACACGCGACTGGCCGTTCGGCTCCACATTGTCCATCATGCTCATGCTGGCCGTGCTGTGTGTGACTGGATTATTCACTCTACTGGCTCGCCCTCGTGTACCCAGGTAAATAAATCTCCTGTTCTGATATGAAACACACCAATCTCACCCTGTGGCTTGCTGCCAGTCTGGTTTATATTTTTCTTTATATTCCACTGGTTATTGTCGTCGTTTACTCGTTCAATGATTCCCGCCTGAATGCGGAATGGGTCGGCTTTACGCTGGACTGGTACTACAAGCTGTTTAATAACCAGGAAATGCTGCTGGCCGCGCGTAATTCATTGATTATCGCTGTCAGCGCCAGTCTGCTTGCAACCATACTGGGAACCATGGCGGGATTAGCCATTCATCGCTACCGGATCAAGGTATTGCCGTTTCTTGCATTTGCACCAATTGCCATGCCGGAAATCCTGCTGGGAGTTTCGCTGCTGCTGTTCTTTCTACAAGTACTGAATCTGACGTTAGGTCTGGTTTCGATCATCATTGCCCACACAACATTTTGTGTTGGTTTCGTCGCCATTATTGTGCGTGCTCGGCTGCAAGGTATGGATGACAGTATTTTTGAAGCAGCCCGCGATCTGGGCGCAACACCCTGGCAAACCTTCAGGCTGATTACTCTGCCGCTGATCATGCCCGCAGTCATCGCCGGGGCGCTCATGTCGTTTACGCTGTCAATTGATGATTTTGTTATTACTTTCTTCACCAAAGGCATTGGTGAACCGATTCTGCCGATTCAGATCTACACCATGATCAAAATTGCTGTTACGCCCGAAGTTAACGCCATTTCTACATTATTCATGTTGTTGACACTGGTATTGATCATCATCGCTAATCGTCTGGATTCCGGCATCTTGCAGGGGGAAAAGAAATCGTGAAACTCGGCTACACCCTGATGGGTCTCTTTTGCCTGCTGATCATCGCGCTGACCGGCTGCACATCCGAAGATCAGGTTGCGGGTGATTTGTCCGGCAAAAATGGCAATATTCTGAGACTGTTCAACTGGAATAACTACATCAGCCAGCAAACAATCGAGCGTTTTGAGCAGACCTGTCAATGCCGGGTGACACAGGACTATTACTCAGATAACGAGGAATTGCTCGCCAAACTGGCAGCTGGTGCAACCGGCTATGACTTGCTCGTTCCAACCGGTGATGCCATGGACACCCTGATTCACCAAGGGGCACTAAACGCGCTGGACAAATCACAAATTCCCAATCTGAAGAATATTGATCCAAGCTATCTGGGAACTGTGTTCGATCCGGATAACCGCTACTCTGTCCCCTATGCCTACACCACGACATTAATAGGATTTAACCGTGAAAAACTGGCCGAACTAAACCTGCCTGCCGATAGCTGGGCGATCATCTTCGAGCCTGAGTATTTGAAAAAAATCAAGGGACGTATCACCGTACTCGACAGCCAGCGCGAACTGATGGCAGCCGCACTCAAATATCTGGGCTATTCCGCTAGTGATACTGATGAAAATCACTGGCAGCAGGCAAAGGCACTGATTATCCGGGCAAAACCTTACTGGGCCGCTTTCAGCAACACTAGCTATATCCGCGAACTGGCAATTGGTAACCTGTGGGTGGCTCACGGCTATTCAAACGATATGTATCAGGCTGCACTGGATGCAAAAAAAACCGGACGCCGCTTTAGCGTGGATTTTGTCATTCCCCGTGAAGGCGCAGTGCTGTCACTCGACAGCATGGTGCTCCATCACAGTGGCCATCGTCCTGATCTGGCCCACCGCTTCATCAATTTCATGCTGGAAGGTAAAAACTCCGCTGAACTGACCAACCTGACCGGTTCCGGCAACCCCAATCTGGCTGCTCGGCCCTATATCCATCCTGAAATTATCGCCAATCATGCTATTTTCCCGGATACAGCACAACTGTCCCGACTGGAAATGCTGCATGATATCAATCACACACAACGCCGGCTGCTCAGCCGAATCTGGACAGAAATCAAACTGAGGTGAAAGCATGAGCTATTATCAACATCACGTTTTCTTTTGCGTTAACCAACGTGGCAACTGTGAAGGCTGCTGTAATGATTATCACGCCCAGGCAATGCGCGATTACGCCAAGGCGCGCATCAAAGAACTCAAATTAAGCGGCAAAGGGAAAATACGCATCAACAATGCGGGTTGTCTCGATCGCTGCAACGAGGGTCCGGTTATCGTCGTCTACCCGGAAGAAGTCTGGTACACCTACGTTGACCAGGAAGATATTGACGAAATTATCGAATCCCATTTGAAAAATGGGCAAATCGTCGAACGCCTGAAAATCTGATCACCCCTTATCCGGAAATAACGAAAACCTGCAAAAATCACTCCGCTATCACGGTAACAACGGCAAACCCAGTTCTTTCAGAAAGGCGTTATGCTTGTTTTTTGCAGTTTCAATTTTCTGTACTAATGCAACCAGCTCATAAAACTTCTGGATAAAAAAACTTCCCCACGCCTGTGGGGAAGACGCAGCTACCAGTTTTGCTTTTTCCATACCAGCAGAAACACCCCCACGGGCGTGGGGAAGACGCCTCAATCGTGGAAGCAGGACATGAAAGAGCAGAAACACCCCCACGGGCGTGGGGAAGACGGCTTAATATCAAAGTTAAATAGCGTCCCGACAGAAACACCCCCACGGGCGTGGGGAAGACGCTTGCAGAGATTCCCAGTACAGCTTGTAATAGGAAACACCCCCACGGGCGTGGGGAAGACTACCTTAGAGGTCAAGTGGTTATGTAGCCATCAGAAACACCCCCACGGGCGTGGGGAAGACGTACCATTGGTATCCACGCCATACAAGGACATAGAAACACCCCCACGGGCGTGGGGAAGACACAACCGCTGGAACATCATCAATCGCGCGACCAGAAACACCCCCACGGGCGTGGGGAAGACCAGAAGATTCTGCCTTCTTCATCTTTTGCTCGAGAAACACCCCCACGGGCGTGGGGAAGACACCACTGGTATGGCGCGCGAAGACATAGACTTAGAAACACCCCCACGGGCGTGGGGAAGACGTTATCCTTCAGGCTCATCACAGAGAATCGATAGAAACACCCCCACGGGCGTGGGGAAGACCTAGGGTACATTTTTCTATATCTCTTTAGGGCAGAAACACCCCCACGGGCGTGGGGAAGACTCCGCTGGTAGATCCACTACAGCTACTTATGGAGAAACACCCCCACGGGCGTGGGGAAGACGTATACAAGTAGCAATATTCCCAAGGTAGGAGAGAAACACCCCCACGGGCGTGGGGAAGACTCGAAAAGGAATGGCTGTCGTACTCCTGGGTCAGAAACACCCCCACGGGCGTGGGGAAGACGATCCGTATATCGTGATAGGGGTACAGTAAGTAGAAACACCCCCACGGGCGTGGGGAAGACACGTTTCAGTCTAGTTATACCAGTATGGAGCGAGAAACACCCCCACGGGCGTGGGGAAGACTTGATTTCCTCCAGGGAGGAATCGTCAAGCGAGGAAACACCCCCACGGGCGTGGGGAAGACATTGCCCGCTGCGTCTGCTTTGATTAGGGCTTGGAAACACCCCCACGGGCGTGGGGAAGACGGTTATTTTTTTAATTCCCCGTGACCTCATCCAGAAACACCCCCACGGGCGTGGGGAAGACTTCCATTTTTGGAGCTGGCAGCGCTTCTTGCCAGAAACACCCCCACGGGCGTGGGGAAGACACACTCCAAGTGCCAGTGCCATGCCAACAACTGGAAACACCCCCACGGGCGTGGGGAAGACCCCCTACGTTCATCTTGAGAGAGACGGTATCAAGAAACACCCCCACGGGCGTGGGGAAGACTTAATTTAATAGTACTCTTGTCTACAATCCCTAAGAAACACCCCCACGGGCGTGGGGAAGACGCGCGCCATTTGCTGCTGGAACGCCATCTGCTGGAAACACCCCCACGGGCGTGGGGAAGACGAGCTGACACACCTACATTTGATAAATCATGCAGAAACACCCCCACGGGCGTGGGGAAGACCATCATACGCGACGAGATTATATCCTCCCAGTGGAAACACCCCCACGGGCGTGGGGAAGACCCATCCGCGCTCATGGCAACCAGAGTAATCGTGGGAAACACCCCCACGGGCGTGGGGAAGACCCAGGTGGCCATATCTCAGAACCCTGCCAACTAGAAACACCCCCACGGGCGTGGGGAAGACTGAGATCAGCTCTTTCAATGCTTTGATTTTTCAGAAACACCCCCACGGGCGTGGGGAAGACAGCAATATATTGTTAAAGAATGCTGTTTTCAGACTACATTTAGTTATTTTCCGATTTTCAGGGTTTCAACAATTAACTGTAATCCGGAAACATTAATCATTGGTTTACGTGGTGGGCCGATGCAGCGTATTTCAAATCCAGGTGGCTGTGGTACTGAGCGCACCATTAGCAAACCGGATTCTGGTGGGCAATGCTTGTAAAGATAATCCACCACGGTGGACGCTACTGAATCCTTGATGCCTGATACAAAAACATTGGGTCGAGGTTCAATGAACCATAGTTTCATACGTCCACGCACAGCGGGTGGCAGATCATTTGCGAGAACGACGAGCACGGTCACCTCCTAATATTACAGTTACATCGTCCCCCACCTTAGCCAACAAATCTATTTCAACTACCCGTTCGCGAAATTTTGCCGCTACCTGATGCTTATCGTAGCGCCCAGCCAGTTCACGAGTCATGAAAAAAGCCAAGTCAATACACAATGCCTCTTTATACAAATCAGCCAGATCGTACACAAAAGGCAAGGGACTACCGGAATGGATAAAGCCTATATGCGGCGAGTAGCCCATGCTGTGCACCGCTGAGCACAAAATTCCATAAAGAGCTGCATTGGTGGAGGTCAGGATCTGGTTGGTCAGGTCACTGGTCTCAAATTTTCCTGGCGTAAAACTCCGTCCTTTCCAGCCAACCTGATATTGCTCGGCCTTTTGCTGGTATAAGCTGCGTACACGACTGCCCTCCATGCCCATCATTTCCTGCAACGTCTTACCTTCCAGGTCAGCATCGGGAAAGCGGCGGGCAAACATACGTCGCGCGACTTCAATAGATTTTTTAGGATCTGCCGAAAGCTCAATTTGCTTTTTTAGGTTACGTGTATCAGCGGTGGGCAAAAAACCTGCAGCATAAAATAGTAAAGAATCTTCGCCTACCCAGCAAACGGAACAGTTAGCTGCCGCAGCGGTTTTGACAGCATCATGTGTAATACTCGTGCCTGGACCAAGCAATAATGTATTGAGTGTGGCTACAGGCAGTGGTACTACATTATTGTTTGAATCAATCCATTTAATGCTACTGTCATCAATCTCCAACCGTCCTCGTTCCAGGTATAAGAAAGGATATTTATCCTTGATCTGAGGTAAAGATTCACGGGTAACTTTGACGAATAGTCGTTGTCCTTCTGCCATACTTGCTACTCCAATCGCTGCACACTGACGCGCCGGTCGCGGTATTTCTTGTGTTCACCAAACTGCAATGGCACATCATTCAGGGTCAATACCTCGCCGTCATGTTCGCCCTGCAATATGCGCAGTGCAAAAGTACGTTTTTTTTCATCTGCCAGCTTCTGCCCCGCAGCCAGAGCCTGTTCAGCACTGTCGAAAATACCTTGATAAATAAATTCGCTGGGTACGCAGTTTTTGCGCCCCAGATACAGATCCCACACTGGCGATTGCAAGGCACCGGCAGCCTCCTGCACCAATGCTGCCGGTGCCTGCAGGGCGACAGCATACGCCATGTCTTGCAGGTAGTAGCGGTAGGTCATTTTGGTGCCGCCGCCCATGGCTTTGCCACCGTCGCTTTTTTTGGGGATTAGCAGAGTTTGCCAGGGATCTTGATCGTCATAGCCGTTGCCGATCATATGAAAATCCCGTAACAAGGGCTGGCGTAGCAGGGGTTGGCCTTTAGCATCCTGCAGCACATAAGCTACTACCCGCATATCCAGATTAGCCCAGGCTGCCAGCCACTCGGCCTGTTCATCCCCCGCGCCACGAGCACAGCAGATCAGCCCCAGTACGCCGGACTTGGTGGGAAAGTCCAGGCTATCACGGCGGCCGAATTTGGAATCATGCCCCCAAGCTTGCAAGGGGGATTCCAGCCAGAGTAAAAGATAGGGATCGTTCATAAATCTACATGACTCTGCAGGGCGGAGACCAGGTTGTCGATACTGAAGTTCTCATTTTCACCCCAATCGTAGGCGGCCACTTTGCCAAACAGCGAGCCGCTGAGTTTTTCTTTTTTGTCGAGATAGGCTTTCAATTCATCGATGCTGGGCAACAGATAACCCTCACCTTTGGCTTTTACTGGCTTTTCAAAAGACACTTGCAAACGTTGTCCCTTGCGTACCAGCACACGGGCAAATTCCCAGTTACCAGCGCCAGACATTGTCGTCTGCCGTGCATTTGGAATTGCCGAATACAGCGCTTGGGTGAAAGCAGCAATAGCTTTTTTCAGTTCCTCTGCACCCAGGGTTTGTGCCAACTGACCTAAATCCAGACTAACGTAGCGGTAGTAGGTGGCAGAGTTGAACTCCAGGCTACCCATATGAGCTGATCCTGGCTCCATCTGCAAATCATCGAGAGCAGTGAAAAACTCTACCTCGTTGCTGACTTTATGCGTGGAAATAGCATGAGCAAAAGAAGCAGCGGCTTCCACGTTCATTTCTGCAGCTTTGGCGACCATGCGGCCAAAAAGAGCAATATCCAACGCGTCCACTGCCGGGTTGAGTGCCTTTTTAGCAATCTTGGCCAGCTCCTTATCTTTGAATGTGCTGGCATCAAAGCCGTTTTCCTTGGCGTACTCGGCAAAGGCTGCCGCTTCAGTATCGCTGATAAACAG
The DNA here is from genome assembly GCF_055387135.1 of Nitrosomonas sp. TNE100. NCBI lineage: Bacteria > Pseudomonadati > Pseudomonadota > Betaproteobacteria > Nitrosomonadales > Nitrosomonadaceae > Nitrosomonas > Nitrosomonas sp. TNE100. The sequence continues at coordinate 1,282,655 of NZ_AP040997.1, forward strand.
TAAGGTATCGTCAATAATCAAATCGGCCAATTTCTTACCGCACTCTTCTGCCTTGGCTTCTTCTGCGCCAGCAGCCTTACAGGCGTAAGCAAAGACAGTAGCAGCCTGCTTGGTGCGCATCGCCAACTTGATGCCAAAATTACGCATCGCCAGCCTTACCTGCCGCTTCCAGCATTGTGAGCTGATGCGAGCACGGGTAACGCCACCGACCACAGCTGTCTTGGGTGCACCCACATCGTCGCGATTGAGGCAGGTAACGGGAAACGATTGCAGGATGTGGTACTCGATGCGGGTATTGGTGCAGGTATTGCTCATAAGTTGTCTCCTGATCAGGCAAAGGGGTTATCAATAAGGGGAATGATTTGCAACAGGCCGCAGCCAAAGGCACGACCTCGGCCGATACCTTGAGCAAAACTTTTCTGAAACAGTGTTTGATCAGTGACTTGTAGTTGGCCGCTGATATGAGCCTGAGCCAGGGTCACAGGGTTCTGCGCTTTATCGTTGAATTGCAGCACATCAATACGATCAACCTGCAAATGTTCAAGTGACACGGCAAAACCCCAACTAGCCGGCGCGCGCTCAGCAAACCAGGTGGCTACAGCTTCACGCCCCTTGAGTGGAATAAGCTTGCCGCTGCGGCTTTTCTGTTCAGAGAAAGATTCACGTCGTTTCGGGTCACGCTTTGTAGGGTTAACAATTACCTTGAAACGATAACGTTCGTGCGTCAGAAAATTATCGTTAATCGGTTTGCTAACCACCTGGCCGTGGCCACCTTCAGCCTGTTCGCTGGGAATGCGATTGGCCAACAGTAAGATTTTGCGGCTATTAAAGTCACCACCCTGATCAGCATACAAAATGCCGCTGGATAGGCTAGCGGCCTTCTCTGCCCTACTGCGGCTATCTTCATAGAGGCTGTACACCACGCGGTGCAGAGAGTAGGAGTCGGTGATGCGCAGCGCCTTGATGGCAGCACGGTCCAGATGAAGGATACTGGCGGTTAGGTTCATGCGGTGCCTCCCGTTTCTGCCTGCCTGTCCGCTGATCGATCATAAAATTCCTGCGCCCATTGCACTTTGCTTTTTTGTGCATCAAAGGCAAAACGGCGTAATTGTTGTAACAAACACACATAATCCAGCGGCTGCGTTACCCGGCTGTCGATAAGCGTTAGAATCGGACGCAAAATACGGCACAATTCCGGCAGCTCATCGCAGGCCAGCACGCGGCGCAGTTTGGCCTTGGCTTGATCGCTCTGGTTGCCATCGGCGTAGCAGGCTGCAATGGCTTGACCCAACTTCAAACTACCGTTGCGATCGGCTTTAGCTTTCGCCAGTGCAGAGGCCACGGTGACAAAAGGCAGGCGCTGGTATTCTTTTTCCAAATCAATGCCAAAACCCGCCAAAAACTCCCAGCTTTGGTATTCGGTAGCGGGGTTGTCGGCACGGCGCAAACGGGCAGCCATACCCTTATCCTGTTGCATGCGGACAAGCAGGTAATTGACAAAATTTTCTTCACGGCTGACGGGACGAGCAGGCGTTTCCGTACTCATGAATTAATCCTCCTGTTTCAGATATTTACTGAGATTGGGGCGACACTTGGCCCAGGCGTCCAACTGGCGAGCGGTTTCGCTGGAGCAAAGGCGGTTGTAAGCCTGGTGGACATAATCAGCAAAGCACAGGCGCAATTTTCTGCGCCGGATCTGGCTTGCTTCATCTTGATCGCAGTTATCCACCAGGGTTTGAAAGTCGCGTTCGCACAGTTGCCAGAAAAGATTAGTGGCCTGGGCGGCGAGTTTGCTGCCATCAACGAGCTGGGATTTGAAGTAGGCCATGACGCAGCCGTAAAGTGTTTTTGCAATCGTATCCAGCGCAGATATTTCAGTTTGAAGCTGGGCAAACCAGAGAGCACCTAACGTACTGCTGTGCAGCCAGATCTGGGATTCAACAAAATCATTACTGCCAGAAACGTATTGCTCACCAGCATTGCTGCTCACACACAGGCCACCGGACCAAAGTGCAAAGCTTTCAGTGACATCACAGGCACGATCAAGGCTGGCTTGAATTTGCCAGCATTGAAACCCCTGGTTTCTTTGCTGTGAAATGAAACTGATCAAAGCTGTTAATTCTCGCCAAGGACGTTTTTCAGGATTAACCCACAATGCTTTGGGATCTTTACCCGAGTAATCAATAGCCGTTGTTGGATCTGTAAGGCCGTCTTTGTAGCTTAAATGTAGCAACCCCTCGGAATAGTGCAAGCCATCCTTGACCAGCAGGCAAAAACGAGACAGCGGGATAAGACGTCCCATCAGCGATTGTTTGAGCTGCTTGGCAATGGCGCAATCTTCACCCTCCGGCATCTGTTCCCAGGGTGCAATACCACAACCTTGAGGAAAAAGATTGATCTGCGCTATTTGCTGATGAGTGAACAGGTTGAGCCACAGACTGTGCCACAGATCGTGCCCCAACAGAAAATTGTGTAGCAGTCCCATGTGGGCTACTGCAGGCCCAGGTTTACCGGTGGATGGTTTGCCTTTGTCATTACTTTTACCAGCATAGCCTGTGCTCAAAACCACGCTGTTGTCCGTTTTTTTTCCGCCCAAAGCAAAGCTCATCAAATTCACCAGTAACAAAGCTCTTTCTGCATCATCGGGAGCGCGTTCCTGCTGGGTTTGGGTCAGTACAGTGGTATTGCCGGTGGAAATTTCCGGTTGCACCGCGCCATAACTTTGCAGGTTTGCCTTGGCAATCGCAAGCATCTGCAAAAATGGCTTTTCTCCATACAGCCAGAAACGATCGTGCCATTTATCCAGATAGGCCAAGCAGCGCTGCGCCAGGCCCCTTGCACCCAGTGCTTTCCATTCCTGTTCATCTTTAGGTGTGCAGGCAGCTTGGGCAATGGCCAGTAGCAGCTTCATTAGGGCGATTTTCTGCACTGGATTACCGCCCAGGGCACGATATTCCGAATTGCTGAAAATCTGCTTGAGGCTCACCCGTCCTACATCGGCCACAGGCAACCAGGGTTTGTCGATCAGGTTGAACCGGTTTTCCAACATGTTTGTCATCAGATTCTCCATTTCAATTTTTCACTACCCGGTAACCCAGCTCATCTCGGTATTCCAAGGTATGGCGATCATGCGTAGACGCGCCGTAGAGACCTTGCAACCGACCTGTCTCATCAACCAGAGCCAGACGCAGCAAGCTTTCGTCATCTGCCCAGTTGCGATCACCCAGATAAAAGCAATGGTGAAAGCCCAGTTTCTCCAGCAGCTCACGAGAAGGTGCCAAGGGCGCATCCTGAGCACGTACTGGCACAAGTTGCTGCATTAAATAGGCAGTGAGGGCCTTCCACTGCGGTTTTGTTAGTTTGTGGCGCTGAGTAGGTAATTCCAATATTTTCCTATCCAGCGAGGTTAGGCGGGTAGTTTGGCTGATTTCGTCATAAAACAAACAGCGTAATAACAGCACTTCATGGCTGTCATTTTCGCTATAGCGCGTTTGCGCCTGGGATTCAGGCAAGGTTTTGCCATCTTGCGCCAAACCAATGCGTGCCAATTGCTGCAAGGCAATCCGGCCTTTACGCGCGTTGCGGCCTTGGGTGCCGTGATCCAGCTCATACAGCCAGCGCACCATCTGTCCCTGCTCATCACGACTGGCATAGCTCGCTTCAATCAGGCGTCGAATATCACCGGGCAAGACAAGCTGCTGGATGGACTGCCATACCTCCAGGCTACGACACAGTACGTAGGGCGCATAGACAAAAGCACTGGCACCGAAGCTGCTGATAGGCGATTCAGTAGCGCTAGCCAAATCAGGAGCTAGTAGCCAGGCTTCGCAAATTGCACCTGCAGCGCGCGGCGTATCAGCGTGGCGCCACAAACGACCCATGCGCTGCAATAGCATGTCTGTAGGTGCAAAGCGGCTGACAAGAAAGTCAGCATCAATGTCAAGTGACTGCTCCAACACTTGGGTGCCAACCAAGATACGTCCTTGCTGGTTGCGGATTGGCCAACCGGGTTTGCCAAATAAATCCACCCAGTGATCTTCGATAGTTTGGCGGTCAATGGCGGTAAAACGCGAATGCAACAAGCCACAATCCAGACCCAGCTCACGGGCACGAGCCGCCAGATCCAGATAGCGTTGTTGAGCTTCATTCACTGTGTTTTCTATCCACAGTATCTGCTGCCCTTGCGCTGCACGATCAAGCGCGGCTTGCACCGCCTTGGCTTCGTCTTGCAGCAAAATAATGTTGACTCGCGTATCGGCAGGCGGCCCAACGGCCAACTCATGTACTGCCTGCCCTGTGCTGGCAGCGGTAATCAGCGGGTAGGCGTTGCTGGTGAGCTGAGTTTTGAGCAACTGGCTACGGCGTTCCTGATTGAGCGTGGCGCTCAAAATGATCACCGTACAATGCAGGCTGCGCAGTAGTTCAACCAAGGCATCGAGCAAAGTACCAGTGTAGACGTCGTAGCTATGCACTTCATCGAGAATCACCACCTTACCCGCCAAGCCAAAGGCACGCACAAAACCGTGTTTGACGTTCATGGCAGCCATCAGTGCCTGATCGATGGTGCCCACAGCAAAGGGAGCGAGTAACCCGCGTTTAGCCCGATCGAACCAAGCACCACCGGGACGCCCCTCCTCGCCCATTTCCATTGTTTGCAACCAGGCTTTACCATGCAACAGCAAGGCGTGACGATGCAAACAGCTGGGTGCAAGAATGCGCTCTAGAAAGTAATTGAAGCGTTGGTAAATTTTGTTGGAGGTGAGCTGGGTAGGCAGAGCAAAGTAAATGCCGCAAGCTTGGCCAGATTGGAGCGCCTGATAGGCAGCGTATAACGCTGCCTCCGTTTTACCCAGACCCATGGGCGCCTCCAATACATAAACACCAGGTTCTTTCACAACTTCAATTAGCTGATTTTGTACTGCACGTGGTGCAAAACCAAACACTTCGGCGAAGCTCAAACTCTGTTGATAAACGGGAGGAATAAAACCCGCTTCATCCAGGGCACGTTCGATATTATTCTGCCAAGGCTGTGACGGATCTTCAAAATGCTGACCTGAACCGATCCAGTCGGCCACGCTGGTCAAGCCCGCCACCAAGCGAGCTTGCTCTGGCGAAGAAATTTGTGGCCAATCCATACCAAGCCGCTGCTTCAGCTCATCCACCAGTGCACTGCGTTCCTGCAGCCAGGCAAGACCACCGAAAAGCTCGGCATCAGCGCGTTTGCCGGCGATGGATGGAGAAAAACCATGGTGCTGGCCTAGAATCTCGGGTACCCATTGCGGCGCGTGGAGTGCCTTGGCTGTGACCTGGCTGATACCGGCATGGCCACCCCATTGCCTTTCTAAGTCAGGATTGATTGGCAAGGCCGGCAGCCAGGTCACAGGCTTGGTGAAATACCGTCGCAGCTTTTCCACAAAAGTTGGGCTGACCTTACCAATATCGTGGCAGGCAGCGGCAAAGGGAGCATTAACGGGAAAAATAGGCCGTAAAGCCAAGGGAATACGAGCAATCAGAGCCCTGGCTACTTCACCGACAATTTGGCAGTGCTCTGGCACTGATCGACCGGGATTAACATAACCGTTATCACGTTGATATGTTTTTGCAGGACAGCTCGCAAATGGAATACAGGGAAAATTGTCTGAATTTCCAGATTGACGTCGTCGCAACATATTAAATTTTGTTTGTCATATTAAATAATCTATCTGGAGATCCTCTGCAAAATTCTGTCATTACGGAGGAATCGCAGGCTGATATGGAACCTAGTGCCGCTGTACCCTTTTGCTGCCTTTCATATCCGTTTACCCGAATAGCCTCTAGCACCCACCGCGTTATACTCACAATTACAATTGCGATGTGGAAGCTATGCAAATTATCCCTGGCATCGCTTAAAACAAATTGTCGAGAAATTCCTGTTGAATACATCATGCGAGAAATGCTGATCGAAGTCATGGAAGCAGAAATTCACCAAGAATATTTTGCAACAAGATTTCTGGCATCTTGCCATATCCGAAATTTGGCCAGACTCGGAAACAGAGAGATGTTTACTGGCCTGCTATCGTAGATAGCCTTTGGGAATGTAATTGATTAGTGGAGAGAAAAACGAAATTATGGCTTTACTGATCGCATTCTCACAACATGCTATTTCGATAGATAGGGTTCATCTACTCATGCACGCTTTCCCACAGTTTTTGTAGGCGTTTGACTGATACAGGCATGGGGGTTTTCAGTTCCTGGCTGAACAGGGAAATACGCAGTTCTTCAATTTGCCAGCGGAATATTTCCAGATTCGGGTCGGTTACGCTGGCCTGGTGGTGTTTATGCAAGCGTTGTTCGTACTGTTCACACAGTGCGGTGATGATTTCGGTTTGTTCCTGGTCACGTTCCGGATTTTTGTTGTATTTGTCGAGGCGCAGCATCATGCCTTTGAGATAACGCGGGAGGTGTTGCAGGTACTGCCAGCGGGTTGTGCTCAGGAATCCCGGATAAATCAGGTGGTGCAGCTGTGTTTCCAGATCTTTTTTCAGGAAAGCCACTGATTTTTCCAGAGTGGCTAGTCGCTTTTTCAATTCCTGACAAGGTTGGGCAATCGTCTGGATCAGCTCGGCCATCTCCTGCGAAATAGCTCCCAGCCGTGTACGTGCACGTGTAGATTGTGCGGTAAATTCATGTTCGTTACGCGGTAGCGGATCATCGCCGATCAGAGCCAGATCAATGATGGCCGAACGGATATCTTCCCTGAGCCTGCCAATCTCGATTAAATTGCTCATGAGTAGGATTGCTTTCTGATCAACGGGTAAATTTTTTTCCAGTTGCCTGATTCTGTCCTTAAGCGCAAGGCATAACAACCGCCGCACCCCTCCCCGCATACTGTGTTGCGCGCCTTGCTGCGTATCAAATATACGAATGGCAACACTTTGCTCCTGATCAACCAGTGCCGGATAGCCGGTCAGTTGCTGATTGCCCCGGTTAAAACGGGTTTCCTGTGGTAATTCTCCAAAATCCCATTGGGTGATGCCGTCACGCTCGATTGAATTGGGCTCTGCTCCCGCGCCACGCGTAAATAATTGCTGTGCTGTCTGGCCAAATTGTGCTTTTAATTCAGCCAGATCATGCCCCATGCCCAGCGTGGTGCCGGCATCGTCGATCACTTTGACATTCATTTGCAAATGCACGGGTAACGATTTGTCATCCCAGCTATCCAGCGGCACCTTGATTCCAGTTTCGTTGCGGATGAATATGGACAGGGATTCAGCAAGCAGCACAGCCTGATCCGGGCAGGTGTCCAGCCATTCCAGAAAGCGGGTAACGAATTGCGGCACCGGAATGGCGTGGCGGCGGATCGGCTTGGGTAACATCTTCACATACCAGGTCACTTTTTCCCGGATTAACCCCGGTACCAACCGGTCGAAATGAAACGGTATGAATTGATTGAGTAACGGCAGCGGGATGGTAACTGTTACCCCATCCAGAGGATGACCGGGATCAAAGTGGTAGCTCAAGGGCAGATCATGGCCAGCTACTACCAGTGTTTCAGGAAACTGCTCGATGGTTGCTGCATCTGCAGCTTGCCGCATCAGCATTTCCCGCGTCAGGTACAACAGCCTGGGGTCAATCTGTTCTACCTGCTTGCGCCATTTTTCAAAGGTATTGCCACTACTAATATCTGCAGGAATACGCGCAGCATAAAACTCGAATATCTGCTGATCATCCACCAGAATATCCTGCCTTCGCACCTTGCTTTCCAGTTCGCAGATTTCATCAATCAACTGCTGATTGTGCTGCAGGAAAGGTGCATTGCTTTTATATGCTCTTGCGACCAATGCTTCACGGATAAAAATTTCGCGTGCATGGGCTGGGTCAATCGGGCCATAAGCCACGCATCGTTTGGGTACGATGGTCAGGCCATACAGGGTGACACGCTCAAACACGACAGCTTGTGCGCGCTGTTTTTCCCAGTGCGGATCAAAGTAGTGTTTTTTACACAGTTTGCCAGCGATTTTTTCCAGCCAGATTGGATCGATGGCGGCTACACAACGTGCATAAAGTTTGGTGGTTTCTGCCAGCTCGGCCGCAACTACCCATTTCGGCTGTTTTTTTCTCAGGGATGATCCAGGGAAAATTGAAAACTTGATTGCACGCGCACCTTCGTATATCCCCTTCTCATCCGATTTGAAGCCGATATTACCTAGCAGGCCGGACAGCAGCGCCCGGTGAATTTCATCATAACTGGCAGGAACCTGGTTAGGACGTAACCCCATTTCCTGAATCTGCGTATGCAACTGGCCGTGAATCTCGCGCCATTCCCGCATTCTGCGATGGGAAATAAAATTTTTCTGACATTGTTCAATCAGCTTTCTATTGGATTTTTTGTGTTTGAGCAGATCGTTATAGAAATCCCACAATTTGAGATAACCAATGAAATCGGAGCGATCATCGCGGAATAGCTGGTGCGCTTGATCAGCCGCCTGTTGATGTTCAAATGGTCGATCACGCGGATCCTGCAGACTGAGGGCGGAAGCGATGATCAGCACTTCGGTCAGGCAGTTTTCTTGCCTGGCGGCAATAATCATGCGGGCAATTTTAGGATCGATGGGAAACCTTGCCAGTTGATGCCCGGTTTGTGTCAGCCCTTTTTGCTCATTCAGCGCACCAAGTTCCGATAAAAGCTGGTAACCATCGGCAATCATGCGCGCAGCAGGCGGCTGAATAAACGGAAACTGTTCCACATCTCCAATTTTCAGCGATTTCATGCGCAAAATAACCGCCGCTAACGAGGAACGCAGAATCTCCGGATCGGTATATTGCGGGCGGGCAGCAAAATCTTCTTCTGAATACAGGCGAAAACATACGCCGTTCATCACCCTGCCGCATCGTCCAGCACGCTGATTGGCCGAAGCCTGGGAAATTTTCTCGATCAGCAGCTGCTCCACCTTGTTGCGATAGCTGTAACGATTAATGCGTGCCAACCCGGTATCAATCACATAGCGAATACCGGGAACCGTGAGTGAAGTTTCGGCAACGTTGGTGGCCAGCACAATGCGTCGCCGTTGGCCAGGCATAAAAATACGCGCCTGTTCTGTGTGGGACAATCGGGCAAACAGGGGCAAGATCTCTGTGCCAGCCCTGCTACCGGGGCCGGAAAAGGTGTGTTTACGCAAGATTTCTGCGGTTTCCCGTATTTCCCGTTCTCCGGGCAGGAATACCAGCATATCTCCCTCCCCCATGTGCATGGCTTCATCAACCACATTCAGAATGACTCGGGACAGATCACGCTCCTCACCATCTGCCTGATCGTTGAACGACCGGTAATGGATCTCTACCGGGAATAATCTGCCAGATACCTCAATGACAGGTGCATTATTAAAATGGGAAGCAAAGCGCTGGGCATCAATGGTGGCGGATGTAATAATCAGCTTCAGATCCGGACGGCGCGGCAGTAATTGCTTGAGATAGCCGAGCAGGAAATCGATATTCAGGCTGCGCTCATGCGCTTCATCGATGATGATGGTTTGATAGGCGCGCAGCATGGGATCTTGCTGTGTTTCAGCCAGCAAGATCCCATCGGTCATCAACTTGATACGTGTATCAGGATGCGTCTGATCAGAGAAGCGGACTTTATAGCCGACCAGTTGTCCAAGCGGGCTGTTCAGTTCCGTGGCAATACGTGCAGCAACGGTTCTGGCAGCAATACGCCGGGGCTGGGTATGACCAATCAGTTTTTTGGCACCCCGCTGCTCTCCAATACTATGTTCCAGTTCCAGGCATATTTTTGGTAACTGCGTGGTTTTGCCGGAACCGGTTTCACCACAGATAATAACGGCTTGATGCTGCGCGATCGCGCGCGCGATTTCTTCACGTCGCGCGACGACCGGCAGTTCTTCCGGATAGGTGATGCGGGTAATTGATTCGGAGGGAGGTGCCAATAAATGTTACTTGCCGACGATGATGGTCTCTTTCTGGTTGCTGAGTGTGCCCTGCTCAATAATGGCAACGGTTAGCTTGGAAACAGCAACACGCTTGCCAGTGGCCTCCTCGGTAATGTCCGTTTGCCAGACCTGGATGCGTCTGCCGACATGCAACGGCGTACATACACCAATGACATTTCCTTCAGCCACTGCCCGGATATGGTTGGCATTTATTTCAATGCCAACAGCCCGGTAAATTTCAGGGTTGATCGTCATCCACGCGGATACGCTGCCCAGGGTTTCGGATAGCACGCAGCTGGCACCCCCGTGCAAAATACCAAAAGGCTGGGTGGTGCGATGATCTACCGGCATGCTGGCCTTAAGGAAATTCGGGCCAACTTCCAGGAAGCGTATACCAATATGCACACCCATATTGGCATTACGCAACCCTTCCAGATAATCAATAGTGTAGTTTTTAAACCAGATCGCTTGATCAGAACTCATATTGTCTCCACATACTTAACAGGTCGGGGCTCAGGAATTTGCAGCAGAATGGATTGGGATCAATACCGGTTCGGCGCGATGTTTACCTCTGCGCTTTTCCACTGCTTCGGCCAGATCGGAAAGTACCTGTTGTGTTGTCTCGAAATCAATACAGCCGTCTGTAATACTCTGTCCGTAAACCAGCTCTTTCAATTGTTTGCCTTCCACATTCTGCCGACCTGCCACCAGGTGGCTTTCAAGCATGACACCACTGATTGAGCGATTACCTTCCGTAATTTGTCGTGCAACATCAGCAGCCACTTCCGGCTGACGCCGATAATCCTTGTGGCTGTTCGCATGGCTGCAGTCGATCATCAGATAAGGAGGCAGTTTAGCTTTTGTTAACGCCTCAACTGCAGAAGCAACATTTCCTACATCATAATTCGGTGATCTTCCGCCACGCAGGATGATATGACAATCCTCATTTCCCCTGGTTGTGAAAGTGGCCACCCGTCCTTCTTTGGTGACTGACAGGAAATTATGCGGGTGGGAGGCTGCACTAATTGCATCAATTGCAATATTCAGATTACCGTAGGTGCCATTCTTGAACCCTACCGGACACGAAACACCGGAGGCCAGTTCGCGATGTCCCTGGCTTTCAGTTGTCCGGGCACCGATAGCTGCCCAGCTAATCAGGTCGGCCACATACTGCGGGCTGATCAGATCAAGAAATTCAGTAGCAGCCGGCATATCTGTATTGCCCAGTTTCAGCAATAAATTGCGAGCCAGTCGTAACCCTTTGTCAATATTGAAACTGTTATCCAGATCCGGATCATTGATCAGGCCTTTCCAGCCAACGGTTGTGCGGGGTTTCTCGAAATAAACCCGCATAATGATATGTAACTGACCTTTCAGCTCCTGACGCAGACGACTCAGCCGGGAAGCATATTCTACGGCTGCATCTACATCATGAATTGAACACGGGCCGCAAATGACAAGCAACCGATCATCCTCTCCCCGCAATATGTCATGGCACTCCTGCCTGGCAGTGACCACTGTTTCCGTTGCACGCTCGGTCAGAGGGTGCTCACGAAGCAGTTGCACTGGCGTGATCAGCTCATCTCCTCTGATAATGCGCCGATCGTCAGTTTTATGTTCCACTGATAATTCCTCGATGATTATTTCTCTCCATTTGTCCTCGCTACTCCACAAAAACGTACTATCCACTGTTCACTGTTACATTATGTGGTTCAGCTCTGCCTTAACAAGTAGGTCTATTTTACTGCGATGTCTCGCTAATCTCCATCATTCCTGTAACGAAGCCAGATGACTGGCCACATCTTCCTTGCTGAAACCGATTGCACTGGCAATACGGTCTGCATGGCTGATGCGCGAGACACCCGGAACAAGCCGGTGTGTCGGCTTCTCTGAAACGAATTCAACTTGCAGATAGTCTCCGATTTCTTCCTGCTGCAAACGTTCGCACAATTCGTGATTATGGGTCACCAGCAGCGTGGTGGCACCCAGCTGATGAAATCCTTTCAGCACATACTCCGAAAGTGTCATTTTTTCTTCAAAGGTGGTGCCTTCCGCCAGTTCATCCAGTATCACCAGAGAACGTGGTGTCGAATTGAAGAAGATTTCGCGGGTTTGTTTCAGCTCATGTGCAAAACGCCCCATTCCTTCCTCCAGTTGGCCGGGAGCAGGAATCTGATAAAAAATATGCTCTGCAGGCACTATTCGTGCTTGCGTTGCTGGGATATACGCTCCGGCTTGCGCCAGCAGCTGAATCTGAGCAACCGTTTTGCAGTAGGCGGTTTTTCCACCGCTGTTTGGCCCCGTCACGATCAGCAAGCGTTTATTGTTATCCAGCGTAATATCGTTGGGAACATAATCCGGATGCGTCCGTACCAGCAATGGGTTTTTGGCGGCAGAAGCAACCAGTGTGTGACGTTCGTTCCTATAGATTTCCGGCAGAACGGAATCTCCTGGTATGGAATGCGCATGCCGACGCAATGCCAGCAATTCATCAATCATCCCCAGTGCTTCAATTGCTCTAGCCAATTCCGGACTACTCCGAAACAGTTTCTGCAGCGGGTAGATGACCGAATCCCGGTCGGATGCACTGACTGCTTGTAAAATGATCGGAATGATCGGCACAAGCAGGATCAAAACCCCATAGCCAATGTAGCTGGCACCCAGCTCGCTCAGTGTACTCTGAAAGAAAAAAAGCAGACCGGCCATAAAAACCAGAAAGAAACCGATAAACGGCCACTTGAACACAGAGGGGCGAAATCGCGGAATAGGTAAGCGAGATTTTTCTTCTCTTGTCAGAAATTTTCTTTCCGAGACATAGATGGGTCCATGCATGAGTGAATAAGTACGTGTCCGGGCAAAATCACGCAACGCTTGCACCAGCGTGCGCAGGTAATCACTATTGGGAGTGGGAAGCGCTTCTGCCTGATCTACCATATCTACGGCAAAACCAGTGCCATCAACAAACTGACGATAGCCGTATCCACCAAATTCCAGTCTTTCCTTACCGGTTTTATCTTTGGGATCATCGGTCGTCAGTCCGCCTGCAAACTCGCCGTAAAGCAGATGGTATAGTGAGGTTTCATCGAACGCCATTCGTTTGATGTACTTTTCCAGGGCGTCCAACAGCTCAGGATTGGATTCAAGTTCACGCAACGCTTCCTGCTTGCTTTGTAATAATGCAGCATCGGTCACCGGGCGCGCAATTGAGCGGTACAATACGGATTGCCCTACCCGGGTCTGTGCATGGTTGATTTCATCAAACAGGGCATCAGCCTCCACCGCAACAAAAGTCTTGGCATCCAGTGCCCCGTAATTATCTGCAGTGGGTTTTGTATCCCGTATCTGCGTCTGATGTTTGCCGGATGACAAAATGAAACTTTCGCGCCAGACAGAAGCAGTAACAGCTTGTGATGTATCATTCATATTTTTATATATTGATGGATTGCAATTGAACTTAGCTCGTACAACTTTAGACGATTTTACTACCTCATGCAGGGATTAATGGTGATAAAACCTCCCTCATCGCCTTACTATTAATTACTAAGTAATTAATTTTTTCGGGCAAGAATCATGCTGCGTAAAATTTTTAAAAAATATCTGCCTTCTCACGAAAGTATCCAGCAGAGCCGCTTTGTGAAATTTTTTGGCACGCTGCTGTATCATCATAACCTTTGGCATTTACACCGCCGTTCTGTTGCCGGAGGAGTAGCTGCCGGTCTGTTCGCCGGTCTGGTTCCGGGCAGCAATCCGGTGCAGTTCTTTTTTGCCACTCTGTTTTCCGTGATTTTCAAGGTCAATCTGCCCATCGCTGTATTTACGACGCTTTACTCCAATCCTTTTACTATCGTACCGCTTTATATAGCAGCGTATTTTTTGGGTAGCTGGGCGACCGGCAGCAAGATAAGTAGCATGGATGACCTGCCTCCACTAGAATTGCATTTGCTGGACAAACATCTTTCTGAATGGGCTCCCGTACTGACGGACTATCTGGCAACCCTCGGGAAACCACTGATTGTCGGGCTATTTTTACTAGCCTCCCTGCTATCTGTCACCGGCTATTTCGCGGTACGCATGTTCTGGCGTTACTACGTTATCCATACATGGCATAAACGAGCCAAGCGTAAGCGTCACTCCAACAATAACCCCTAACCTTTCATCTTCATGCCTGGAACACGTTTACTGCTTCGCATAGCAGGCATTGCGCTACTGATTACCGCAGCAGGGTACATCACTTGGCATTTAACCAGAAGCCAGCCTCTGGAAGTGGAACTGGCGACCGTTAGTCGCGGTGCCGTTGAAGCCACGGTGGTCAATACGCGCGCTGGCACGATCAAGGCATGCCGACGAGCCAAATTATCTCCACAAGCAGGTGGCCAGATCATCCGTATGGAAATCAGAGAAGGAGATCGGATCAAGAAAGATCAGGTGCTACTTGAATTATGGAATACCGATCTGCAAGCACAACATGATCTGGCAAAGCAGCAATTGGCTACAGCAGAAAGCCGGCGACAGGAATCCTGCATCCTGGCTGACAACGCACAACGTGAATATATCCGCACCCAACAACTGGTTGAGAAAGGATTTGTTAGCGTACAGCGTGCCGATGATGCAAGCGCTACTGCCAAAGCCAACCGGGCAGCCTGTGCCGCCACGGGTGCAGAAGTCAGGCGAGCGCGTGCACAGATTGCAGTCAGCCAGGCCAACCTGGATCGAACACAGCTTATTGCTCCTTTTGCTGGAGTCATTGCTCAGATCACAGGAGAACTGGGCGAATATGTCACCCCTTCCCCGCCGGGAATTCCCACCCCGCCAGCAGTTGATCTGATTGATGACTCCTGCCTGTATGTCAGTGCGCCGATGGATGAAGTCGATGCACCCAAAATCCGGGTGGGACAAGTTGCACGCATCACGCTGGATGCCCTCCCTGGCCAGATTTTTGAGGGGAAAGTACGTCGTATTGCCCCTTATGTGACTGAAGTCGAGAAACAGGCGCGCACGGTGGATGTGGAAGCCGAATTTGCCAATCCTGATCAGGCTGTTTTGCTGGTGGGTTATAGCGCAGATATCGAAGCAATTATTGATCATCGTGAAAATGTGCTACGCGTTCCCACCCAGGTGATCCGTCAGGGCAACAAGGTTTGGGTGCTGGATCAAGATAGCAGGCTTGAGGAGCAAACGCTGAAAACAGGCCTGGCAAACTGGGCCTATACCGAAGTGCTTGAAGGGTTGTCTGAAGGGGATCAGGTACTGCTGTCCGGCGATAATGGAGAAATCAAAACGGGCACACAAGTGACCCCCAAACCTCCTCAGCCATGATACAGCTCCAGGGTATCACCCGGATTTTTCATATGGGGGATCAAGCTATCCATGCACTTGACCATATTGATCTGACAATCGACTCTGGTGAATATGTTTCCATCATGGGGCCTTCCGGATCGGGCAAATCAACCCTGCTGAATGTTATCGGTTTACTCGACCGGCCGGACAGCGGGCATTATCTACTGGATGGCAGAGACGTCACCGCACTGTCGGAAACCGAGCAAGCACAAGTTCGCCGGGAAAAAATTGGTTTTGTTTTCCAATCTTTCCATCTGATCCCGCGTTTGACGGCTGCAGAAAACATTGAAATTCCTCTGATACTGACTGGCATGCCTTCAATAGAGCGTAAGGAGCGCATCGCAGAAACCTTGCAGGCATTCAACTTGAGTGATCGTGCACACCACCGACCGGCTGAACTATCTGGCGGGCAGCGCCAGCGGGTGGCCATTGCCCGCGCAACGATCTTGCGTCCTACTGCATTGCTGGCGGATGAACCCACCGGCAATCTTGATCATCGTATCGGCTCAGAAGTAGCAACGTTGCTGGAAGCATTGAATCAAACAGGTACCACGCTTATCGTCGTAACGCATGATCGCGAACTGGCATTACGCGCCCGGCGCCGGGTTGCCATGCACGATGGTCGGATCGAAACCGACGAACAATGAGACTACAGGATCTCCTGCGTTTTTCCCTTAAAACTATTACCAGCTACCCTGCTCGCTCGTTTTTGATCATACTGGCCATGGCATTGGGTGTGGCTGCAGTGATCATTCTGACTGCATTGGGCGATGGGGCGCGCCAGTATGTCGTCAATGAATTTTCTTCGATCGGCACCAACCTGATTATTGTCCTGCCTGGTCGTTCCGAAACAGCAGGGAGTTTTCCAGGCGCAGTCATGGGCCAGACGTCAAGAGATCTGACGCTGGATGATGCTCATTGGGTAGGAAGGCTGCCACAAGTCAGGCGTTACGCTCCCCTGAATGTCGGTGTGGCTGAACTTTCTGCTGCAGGCAAGCTGCGGGAAGTCACGCTGATGGGCACCACCGCGGATATTTTCCCAATCCGTCACATGAAGCTTTCACAGGGAAAATTTCTTTCAAGCGCGGATGAAAGCAGTGCCCAGATTGTATTGGGTGCCAAGATTGCACAGGAATTTTTCCCGGATGGAAATGTACTGGGGCAGCGCGTTCGCCTGAGTGATCGGCGTTTTCTGGTCACCGGCGTGATGGCGGAACAAGGCGAATCCATGGGATACAACTCGGATGAACTGGTCATTATTCCTATCCAGCATGCCCAGACATTACTCAACACTAATTCGCTGTTCCGGTTGCTGATTGAAATCCGCCATCATGGCGAAATCGATAATGCCAGGGAAGCAATTCGTCAAACGCTCATTCGACGTCATGACGGGGAAGATGATGTCACCGTAATCGCCCATGATGCTGTACTGGCTACATTTGAACGTATCCTGCGTGCATTGACACTGGGGGTTGCCGGTATCGCCGTCATCAGCCTTGCTGTTGCCGGCATTTTGGTGATGAATGTTATGCTGGTATCGGTCAGTCAGCGCACGGCAGAAATTGGGCTACTCAAGGCAATTGGCACGCCGGCTGCTGTCATTCGCTATATTTTTCTGGCTGAAGCCGTCTGGCTATCCCTGGCGGGAGCCCTGGCCGGATTCATACTGGGACAGGCAGGCAGCTGGGCACTACGTCTGGCATATCCGCTGTTGCCCGCCTGGCCACCACTCTGGGCCAATTTTGCCGGGGTAGGAGTCGCAGTATTGGCTGGCGTTCTGGCGGGATTATTACCGGCAATCCGTGCGGCGAAACTGGATCCGGTTGATGCACTTGGCAAGCGATAAAGTCGATGAATCTTGTTGAATCCCTGAGATTTGCACTCCGCGCATTAACCGCCCACCGAACGCGCACATTTCTGTCTGCATCCGGTATTGCCATCGGCATTGCCGCCGTGATCCTGTTAACATCAATCGGTGCAGGTATCCAGCGTTTTGTGTTATCCGAATTCACCCAGTTTGGAACCAACATTGTGAATATCACACCCGGCAAGACTCGTACGCGAGGTGCTTCGACCGGATCAATTAGCAGTGTGCGCCTGTTGACAATTGAGGATTCGCTCGCGCTGAAATCCTCTCGCCATGCGGTCTATACCAATGCAACCGTCACCGGGAACGCGGAAGTACGCGGTAACGGCCACAGCCGACGAGTTACTGTATATGGCCAGGGGCCGGATTTCGATCGGGCATTTAATATGCACACTGCGATCGGGCAATTCCTACCAGCGGACGATCCGCGTAATCCACGCGCCTTTGCTGTGCTCGGTGCAAAAGTACACAAGGAGCTGTACGGCAGTACCAATCCGCTTGGCTCGGTACTGCAGGTCGGTGGTTCACGTTTTCGTATCATTGGTGTCATGGCCTCCAAGGGCCAGGTACTGGGTTTTGATCTGGATGATACGGTTTACATTCCCACAGCACGGGCATTGGAAGTTTTCAACCGGGAAGGTGTGATGGAAATTCAGGTAGTCTATCCGCCAGCCACACCACTGGATGAAGTCACGCAAGATATCAAACGTATCATGCTTAAACGGCACGGGCGTGAAGATTTTACGATAACACCACAGCAGCAGATGCTCAGTACACTCTCTACCGTACTGAATGTACTGACTTTTGCCGTCGCGGTATTGGGAGGAATTTCATTGCTGGTCGGAGCGGTGGGGATGATCACACTGATGCACATCACTGTAACAGAACGGATGGCCGAGATCGGCTTGCTGAATGCATTGGGTGCAACCCCCATGCGTATCCGTATCTTGTTCCTGCTGGAATCCACCGCGCTTTCGACGCTGGGGGGGATTGTCGGATTAATCACAGGATCAGGGATTGCCGGACTACTGGGAATACTGGTCAGCGATTTGCCCATCAGCATCCCGTGGCGCTATGTCATCGCGGCATTGCTCCTGTCAGGGGTAATCGGGCTGGCAGCGGGCATTGTTCCCGCCATACGCGCAGCCCGTCTTAATCCGGTGGATGCCCTACGCGCTGAGTAAAGCCTGGCTTCAGTGATTTTTTACGTAATCCACTAACTTCTGGAAGGAAAATAGATTGTCCTGTTTCTGTAACGGGTTATGACATTGTGCACAATTCAGATCGTTATCCTTTACTTTGCCATTTGGTTCATACAAGGCAAACCCCCAGTTACCGGAGCGATCTTCTGCTTTAAAAGTGCCATCCCAGTCACTTCTTTTTTCCATAACACCTACAGCAGCCAGTTTGTCGATGACAAACAAGCCATCCTCACCCGATTGGATTTTGCCCTCGGCATCTTTCTTGGGTATATATATTTCCATGACCACAACTGAACCGGGAGCAGCCTCCTCACCTTTTTTGTAGCTATCCACGGCAATCTTATTTGCATAGAATTTTGCTAACTGTGTTTGATTAGCACGGTTAGCGGTGCCATATTGCGAAAATATCTCAGTATAATTTTCCGGAAACTTAACAAACTCCGGGTTTCCTCCCCCAAAGGCAGGGAATGACAACGTTAAACCGATCAGTGCAGACAAACCTAAACTTGATTTCATTTTTTCTCTCCTTTTAAAAATCATTCTGCGGGCAAATCACCAGCAAACATGATTTACTTTGTTTTTGAGCGGAAAACGAAACATACGTGTAAAACACGCAAATTCCACTGACATTATAGACGCTCCCCATACAAATCATGAAACCTATCATCTGGATGATGATACTCATCACAGAAATTCCTGCAGAGTCAGAAAATACCCATCCTTAATCATCTTGCAGACTGACCGGAATATCTCTCCGGACATGCAAAACGTCAATGTAAACGGCGGAAATAGAACCACAACGCTGATAATGACATTCAAACTTATGAAAACAGCTCAGAAAAAATGGTTTTGATTAAGCGGCTGAAAATTGTTAGCAGATGTCGTTTTCGGCGTTAAATTTGTGACGCGATTAAACAAAGTAGAGATCAAAAGCAGATGGCTACTTGATCCTCCATACATTCAATTTGACTATCGCTCATCGCAAACACAATCAGCCCTTGCTTAATCTGCGCTACAAATTTGATAGTCAGCAAGTTTCGGGTCGTATTTATGAAAATTCGCTTTTATTCTATGGGGATAGGAAGGATAGAATATAACGCGAAGGATAAAAATGATGATCGATCAAGCGCAAACTCATTACGACCGTATTGTCAAAGCAATCGAATATATTCAAGAAAATTTTAAACAGCAGCCTGCTTTAGAGGATATTGCGGCGGCAGTACATTTAAGTCCGTTTTATTTTCAACGACTGTTTTCTGAATGGGCGGGAGTGAGTCCCAAGAAATTTGTCCAGTATCTTAGTTTGGAATACGCTAAAAGTTTGTTAAAAAACAGGAATTCCAGCTTGATGGAAGCAGCGTATGAGACAGGGCTATCGGGAGCCAGCCGATTGCACGATCTCTTTGTGAATATAGAATGCATGACGCCGGGTGAATTTAAAAATGGTGGCAAAGCCTTGCGTATCGATTACTGTTTTGCTGACAGTCCGTTTGGGAAAGTGATGATCGCATCTACCTCCAAGGGAGTTTGCCGGATCGCTTTTGAAGAGGATGAAGTCTTGGCTTTCAGCAATCTTAACAAGAGCTTTCCCAATGCTTCCTATACACAAAGGGTTAATCAATCTCACCAGGCTGCCCTGTTTATTTTTCAAAAAGATTGGTCACGGCTGGATGAAATCAAGCTACATTTAAACGGCACGCCGTTCCAACTCAAAGTTTGGGAATGCTTGCTCAAAATTCCGATGGGCGATCTAACCACCTACGGCCATATTGCAAAAACAATCGGCAACCCTAAAGCCTCCAGAG
The DNA here is from genome assembly GCF_055387135.1 of Nitrosomonas sp. TNE100. Taxonomy (NCBI): domain Bacteria; kingdom Pseudomonadati; phylum Pseudomonadota; class Betaproteobacteria; order Nitrosomonadales; family Nitrosomonadaceae; genus Nitrosomonas; species Nitrosomonas sp. TNE100. The sequence continues at coordinate 1,302,792 of NZ_AP040997.1, forward strand.
CTGTCGGTACGGCAATCAGCCGTAATCCCGTCGCATTTCTCATCCCATGCCACAGAGTCATCCAATCCAGTGGGCAGATCGGCGGTTATATGTGGGGGGCCACCCGAAAATCCGCGATGATTAGTTGGGAAGCCGCGAGAACGGGAGCATGAACATGCAAGACACTCTGAAAAAGATAGCTGCGGCGAATTGGCAACATGTGGCTGATGACATGCACGAAAAAGGCTATGCGATCGTGCCCGGTATTTTGTCGGCTGTGCAGTGCCGTCATTTCATTGAGCTTTACGACTGCCCTGACAGCTATCGCAAAACGGTAACCATGGCGCGTTATAGGTTTGGCCTGGGGGAGTATAAATATTTTGCCTACCCGTTGCCGGATATTATTCAGGCCTTACGGGAAAAGCTCTATGCCAAACTCGTTCCTGTTGCTAATCGATGGATGAACGCTTTGAATATCGAAACGCAGTTTCCAGAAAAACTGGCAGACTTGCATAAGCAGTGCCGCGACCATCATCAATGTCAGCCAACCCCCTTGATTTTGAAATACGGCAAAGGCGGGTTTAACACCTTGCATCAGGATTTGTACGGGGATATTTATTTCCCAATTCAAACCGTATTTTTTTTAACGGAACCTGATGAAGATTTTACCGGGGGCGAATTTGTCTTAACGCAGCAAACATCGCGAGCACAGTCCAAGGCAATCGTGTTAAAACCCAGGAAAGGCGACATGTTGATGATGACGACTCACTTTCGCCCTGTGAAGGGAAGCAGAGGTTATTACCGCGCGAATATGAAACATGGTGTCAGTGAAGTGCATAGCGGGCAACGCTATACGATGGGTATTATCTTTCACGATGCAGTAAGTTAAAGATCAAATAAACTCAGGCAGGGAGAGTGACGAATCCTGGCTGATGGTACTTGGGGTAGATGATTTACTAAAATCAATCACATTTTACGAAAATGGGTTTGTACCCCCATATTTTGAACACCTAATGGAAAATGTCACACTCCCTAAATTTACCCCTAACTCTGTTAAGTGGATAGACCCAGAAAATGATTCGGCATAGTGAAATTAGTGATCAGGATGTAAGGCGAGGGATAAAAGCCCTGCACATTCAATTTGGCGGCAACAGTCAACTGCAAATCTATGGCACTTTGGGATGTCAATCTGGCAAAAGAATGCGGCGCAAAAATCGGGTATTTTTTGCCAGTGCTCAAGCAGCCATCGAGGCAGGTTATCGCCCTTGCGGCAATTGTATGAAGGAAGCGTATAAGAAATGGACCGGATCACGCATACTTTAGATGCCCCTGAAAATCTGTTACCCCAAGCGGGGGAAGTCAATTATTACGGGCCAATTTTATCGCTGGAAGAATCTGATCGTTATTTAGCGATACTTCTGAAAGATATCGCGTGGCAACCGGATGAAGCGATTATTATGAGCAAACATATTTTGACCAAACGTCATGTCGCCTGGTACGCGAATTCACCCTTTCAATACACGTATTCGAAAATCACCAAACAGGCTCTGCCATGGACGCAGGATTTATTGGAGTTAAAAACGATTACTGAGCAGGTAAGTGGGGAGACATTCAATTCATGCCTGCTGAATCTTTATCATGATGGCTCCGAAGGCATGGCGTGGCACAGCGATGCAGAAAAAGATCTGAAAAGAGACGGGGCGATCGGCTCCTTAAGCTTGGGTGCAGAACGGAAGTTTGCATTTAAGCATAAGCGCAGCAAGGAAACCGTTTACATCCTGCTGGAACATGGTAGCCTGTTAGTGATGAAAGGAACCACCCAAACCCATTGGCTTCACCGATTGCCCCCAACCAAAACCATCCATACCCCCCGCGTTAATTTAACATTCCGCATGATTGTGAATCAGGGTATTGAGGTGACGTAATAGAATTTTTCAAAACAATGGAATATCTAGCCAAAGATTCCACACTGAAAACACTGCCTACCTACCCATTTCTGTGAATAGGGTGAACAGGCTCGCAGGCGCAGCAACAGTTACCTGTTACAGCTTAGCTTAGCGTTTAAAGTGCAATAATCGGTTATTAGCGGGCATGTCGTAATCTTGCTGCAAGTTGAAGCCAGCCTTAGCGGCAAGGGCAATCACATCTTCAATATTACGAATGCCCATTAACGGATCGCGTTGTTGTAAATGCTGATTAAAACTAGCATTACTGGCACTGGTAAATTGGCCATTGTAGTTAAAAGGGCCGTAAATACACAGCTGTGCTTCAGGTAAGCAAAACTCATTTAAGCGTTGAAACAGTTGTTCAACTATCTGCCACGGCATGATATGCAAGGTATTAGCAGTAAACAGCGCATCCACTTTTTCAGCACTAAACACCGAGCTAGTAATATCTAAAGCTAGCGGGGCAGGTAAATTTGCTAAGTTAGCTTGTTGGATCCGGGCGCTAAGGTCGGATAAATAAGCCGGTTGATCGCTACTTTGCCAGTTTAAGTGTGGTAAGTGCTTAGCAAAGTGGACGGCATGTTGGCCGGTGCCACTGCCTATTTCTAACACCCGCTTGCTATGCTGAAATACCTGCGTCAACACCTGCAGAATAGGCGCTTTGTTATTTTCACAAGCTTGAGAAAATGCTAGCACTATTTTTTTACCTACTTAGGTTATTCTGCCGCAAAGCGTTGCTGCAAGTAGGCAATAATATCGTTAGATTCATACAACCATTGCACCTCTCCGTTATCATGGCTAATACGTAAGCAAGGGACTTTAATCCGACCTCCACCCGCTTTGAGAGCTTGGCGATGGGTTGAATTATCCAGGGCGTCGTACTTAACAACATTCAGGCTTAACCGGGCCATTTCTTTACGTACCCTAATACAAAATGGACAAGCCTTAAACTCATACAAAGCTAACTGACTGCAGTCTGCATCAACTTGGGCTTGCGCTTCACTATCACGATTTATGCCTTTAGGTGTGGTTAGCTTTTCGGCGATTAGCATAAAAGGGGTTAAAATAATTCGAATAAGTTTAAATACCAAACGCATATATTGACCACCTAAAAATTCAAATAAAAATTGTTGCACATTATGTCATAACCACTGCTTTTAGCAGATAATGTAGTCACAAGATATCCACCCAGAGGGCGAGACATCTAATTTGTACGGCGGCAAGGAAAGAAGAGGTATTTTGGGTGTGTCTGTTAGCAACGCTACCTTTTGAGATGAAGGAAAGTATTTTCGGCGAAATACCTCAGTTTATACAGCACTTGATCATAATGCCTTTGCGTCCTCCGGTTCTTCTTTGGAGGAATAACAACCTCCACTCCCCGTTTTTCCGCCTGTTCAATAATGGCATTACGGTCATGCCACGATCTGCTAGCAGATGATCTGCATCCATCCCTTCGATCAGGCGGCCAACTTGCGGGCAATCAGCAGTGGTACCTTGTGTAACAAGGATTCTGAGCGGCATACCATGCGCATCCACGGCCAGATGTATCTTGGTGTTGAGCCCCCTTTCGCCCGATTCATCTCCTGATTATCCCCTCTGGCCCCGCTGGCATGTGGGTGAACCTTGCCGTGACTGGTATCTATCATCAGCCATTCATAATCCGGATCATCCATCAGGATTTCCAGCAATTTTTCCCAGATACCCTTGTCACGCCAGCGAATAAAGCGACGGTGGGTATTACTCCACCCCCCATAGTCCGGCGGCAAATCCCGCCACGGGGCTCCTGTTCGCATAATCCATAAAACAGCATTGATAAACCGACGATTATCTGTGGCTATCCCTCCCCATGCCCCTTCTCTACCTGGTAAATGCCCCTCAAGTAGCGACCATACCTTATCTGAAATATCATGCCTGCGATGGGATGGTGTCATGCAAATCTCCTTTAATTTCTTAAAAGGATCTCATATTTCTTGTCTCATGACTACACTATCTAGCATTAAGAAACCATTTTAGAATCAAGTGAATGCTCGAAAACCCTGATTAAGGAACCCGATAGCTTTGCGACCAAACCCTAATGGGTAGCCCTATGGCTGGTTTCTGTCGAGAGGAATGAGGTCAAAACTCGGGAAAAAATTTAACTTTTAGCCTGCGCGCGAATAACTAGCGTATCAACCCTTCCTTCTGCATGGTTTCGATAACTGCTGGGCGCGCAGCGATGCGGGTCATATAATCCGTGAGTGCTGGCCACTTGCTCATATCGACCTGATGAAACTTGGTCCAACTTAGTGTCGTAAACAGGTACGCATCCGCAATGGTGAACAGGTCACCCAGCAAATATTGCTTACCATCAAGCTGATCGGCTAAAAAATTACAGTGCTTGCTGAAGGTGGCAAGTTGAGCAGCCTTCCATTCTGGCGTAATGTTGGGATGAAAAAGTGCACCCAGTGTTTTGTGGATCTCCGTTGCGATGAAATTTAGCCATTCCATCAACCGATAACGCTCCATGCTGCCAAACTTCGGCGCTAATTTAGCATCCGGCTTTTCATCAGCAATGTATTGCAACAGTACAGCGACTTCGCTCAGAATCTCGCCGTTGTCGAGTTTAAGGGTGGGTACATAACCATTGGGATTGATCTTGGTGAAGTCTTCACCGTGTTCAGTCTGCTTGCTGGCGAGATCTACTTTCTCCAGTTCAAAGTTAAGACCTGCTTCACGCAACGCGATGTGAGGGGCCAAAGAACAGCTGCCCGGTGCATAATATAGTTTCATAATAGTCTCCATTGGTCAGAATTGTGATTGACGGACAATTCTGGATTTTGTCGCATTAAGCGCAAAAATGTATCTTTAGGGTGGGCTGGCATGCCGTCACTTTAAGCGAGACATGGTTGAATAAACTGGGCTTAGCGTCGAGAATATAGCCTGTGAGGCACGATGCTGAGAAATTTCACCTGTAAAAAACAATCCCCTATCAGTACAACGAAGTCCGTCGTCTTAAGATCAAAAAATCTCGTTATCAAGTGACAAACTGATACAAGTATAACAACGGATTACGGCGATGGGGTGATATCCCGATTTGATTTGCGGAGGCAGCAATCGCTGAGTGGCACCCCGTGAAAACGGCAGCTCACGGTAGGTAATACCTGCCGCGAAAAACAAAAGCATGGATGAGTGCATCTGCACTCAACAAAATGGCTAAGCCAGGTGTGCCGGAGTCTATAAAAATCTAGAAATTAACGAGCGAATGAGCACTTGAGTTCAAATCTTGATTTATTCCACCACCCTAACGTTTCAGGCAATTTAAACGGGTAGAAAATCTTAAGCATCCACATCAATCCATTTTCTGTGTACCAGTAATTTTTCAATTTCCACCACAAACAACACCAACGACGATAATGCGAAACCCACGATTGGGCACCTTGAATAACCCGAGGTTTTCAGTAAATCCGGTCGCGAAATGATGAGCGCGATTGAATTCGATTCAATTTCCATGACAAATCGCCGCTTTTCCTGGCGATGTTGCGCCGTTTTTACCCTGAATCGCCCCGGGCATTGGCGATTTGGCCCATTTCGGGTATCAAAAGGCCTTGATTTCTGTCTCTCTGAAGTAGACCAATCGCTTCAGGTTGTAGTAGACCGCCATCATCGTCATCGCAAAGTTGGATGGAATACACCCAATACTTCCAGCACAATAAAAAGGGAGCTTTGCTTTGCCTGAAGGCCAGGGTCAGTTTACAAACGGTTTCATGGTTATCCATGGCAATCAGCCCGAGCTTTTGCGGCAGTTGCTGGTGCACTGGTTCAAGGCACATTCGCTAGATCCACTGGAAGATGAAATCATTCTTGTGCAAAGCAACGGGATTGCTCAATGGCTCAAGCTCGCGCTGGCAGCAAATACAACAGATACTCCCGGCAGTGGTTGTGGTATTGCGGCAGCACTCGATATGCTGCTGCCCGCCCGCTTTATCTGGCGGGTTTATCGGGCCGTGCTGGGGCCTGATGCTGTGCCGGACATCTCCCCATTTGATAAACCGCTGCTCATCTGGCGCTTGATGCGTCTCCTGCCAGACGTTATCCCCCTTCCGGGTTATGAACCCTTGGCACGTTTTCTGGAACAGGACAGTGATCTTCGCAAGCGCTACCAGCTGGCTGAAAAAATTGCCGACCTTTTCGATCAGTACCAGGTCTATCGTGCCGATTGGCTCGCCGCCTGGGCCAGAGGGGAACATGTACTGTACAACACTCACCATATTGCTCGCCCGCTCGATGCGACTCACTGCTGGCAGGCTATGCTGTGGCGCGCTTTGCTTGAAGACGTGGGAGTCGCCAGCCAGAGCAGCCGGGCAGTTGTGCATCAGCGTTTTCTGGATGCCGCCAAGAAACTGAAAAACCGGCCTGACGGGCTGCCTCGCCGTGTTTCTGTATTTGGTCTGTCTTCACTGCCGCGTCAGTCGCTGGAAGTATTACTGGCCATCTCGCCTGTCACGCAGATTCTTTTGTGCGTCCACAATCCCTGCGAGCATTATTGGGCCAATCTTCTCTCTGAAAAAGACCACGCCCGGCGAACCTCAAACCGGCATGCTCATAAAAACAATACACCTGCAACTATCACGGAAGATGCTTTGCATCTGTATGCCCATCCATTACTAGCTGCGTGGGGAAAGCAGGGCCGTGATTACATTGCCCTGCTGGATGAGCTGGATGAACCTGATGCCTACCGCGCCCGATTTGAACAAGTCGGCGAGCGGATTGATCTGTTTCAGAGCCATGGAGAATCAACGCTGCTGAACCAGTTGCAGGACGATATCCGCCTGCTGCGAACGGTGGATGAATCACGCGATACCTGGCCGGCAATCGATCCTGCCAGCGATCGCTCAATTCGCTTTCATCGCGCGCACAGCGTACAGCGCGAGGTTGAAATTCTGCATGATCAACTGCTGGCAGCATTCAATGCAGATGCAACACTGCGGCCGCGTGATGTTATCGTGATGGTGCCTGATGTAAATGCCTATGCACCCTATATTGAAGCAGTTTTTGGACAAGTTGAGCATTCTGATGCGCGTTATATTCCATTTTCAATGGCTGATCTCACGCAACGCCAGCAAGCGCCACTTATATTTGCCCTGGAATTTTTGCTGGATGTGCCAGAATCACGCTTGACTGTCAGTGACCTGCTCGATCTGCTTAACGTTCCAGCTGTCAGACAGTGTTTCGGGATCGGCATTAATGATTTGCCACGCCTGCATCAATGGATCAGACAAACCAACATCCGCTGGGGGTTGAGTGCCCGCCATCGCGCGAAATTTATTCAGGAAAGTCTTGAGCAAAATACATGGGCGCAAGGGCTCAAGCGTATGTTATTGGGCTATGCCGTCGGCTGTGATCCCACCGGACGCGAAGATTACAGTTGGCGTGACATTGAACCCTATGGTGAGGTTTCAGGGCTGGAAGCCGCGCTGACTGGCTCCTTGTCCCGGTTGCTGATCCAACTTGAAACACTTACCGAAACCTTTGCGGAGCCTGCCACACCTGCCATTTGGGGCCAGCGGTTGCAATTCCTGCTTCAGGGCTTTTTCAAGAGCGAGACAGCAGAAGACACAGCCCTGCTTTTGCAGTTGCAAACCAGCTTGCATGCCTGGCTTGAAGCTTGTACAGCCGCCAGTTTTACCGAAATGATCCCGCTGGCTGTTATCCGTGAACACTGGCTGGCCCAGATTGATCAGCCTAACCTGGCGCAACGCTTCATGGCCGGCGAACTGACCTTTGCAACCTTGATGCCAATGCGTGCTATTCCGTTCCGGATGGTCTGCCTGCTCGGCATGAATGATGGTGAATTTCCCCGTACCCACCCACCCGTCGATTTTGATCTGATGGCACGGGATATACGCCCGGGCGATCGTTCCCGCCGGGAAGATGATCGTTATCTGTTTCTGGAAGCGCTGCTCTCCGCTCGGGAGAAACTGCATATCAGCTGGGTGGGCAAAAGCATACTGGATAATTCCGATCTACCGCCATCCGTACTGGTCAGCCAGTTGCGGGATCACATCGCAGCCTGCTGGCAATTGGCGGATTCCCCGGACAACGATCTGCTGGCTGCCCTGACGGTTGAACACAAGTTGCAAGCTTTCAGCCAGGATTATTTTGGCAAGGATCCGGCCACCTCAGCGTTGTTCACCTATGCGCGCGAATGGGAGCGCAAACTTATCAGTCCAGCGACTCCAGCTGCTACGGAGCCTCCTTTGTCATTGCCTGTTTTCAATAGCCCTGTCTCGCTCGGACAGCTGATCGCCTTTTTGAAAGATCCCGTCAAAACCTTCTGCCGTGAACGGCTGGGTATTTATTACGAAATGGATGACCTGACCAGCGAAGATCACGAGCCTTTCATTCTGGATGGACTGGAACAGTGGTCACTCCAGGATCAATTGATTCAGGCTCGACTAGATGCTGTCAATCATGAAAATGACGAAACAGCCGCAGTGGAACAACAACTGGATCGCGCCCGGCGACGAGGTGAGCTGCCGCTTGGCGGAATGGCGGATTTGCTGAAAGCAACCCTGGCCGATCCTTTGGACAAAATGTTTAAGTGTTATCGCGAAGCGATTGCCAGTTGGCCATTTCCGCTGGAAGACCAGGCATTTGAGTATCCATACGTCACCACTAATGGTCTGGCAATCACTGTGCAGGGGTGCATCACACAGCGCTACTGTATGCATGATGCAAGCAACACGAGCAATACAAGTAATGGTGATAAATACTGCCGGATCGAACTGAGTTCCAGCGATTTGCTGAAAAATAACAAATGCCGTCATGACAAACTGCTTGCTGCCTGGATATTCCACCTGGCCGCACATCTCGATGGCCAGCCGATCACAACACGGATCATTGGCAAAAATGATCCGGTACAAATTAATCCACTGACGCCGGATCTCGCCAGGCAGTACTTCAACATGATTATTGAAGCCTACGTTAACGGCTTGTGTACGCCACTGCCACTGGCGCCCAAAACCGGTTTTGCCTGGCTGGAAAAAGAAGGAACACCTTTTAACGGCTCTCTTGCGGCATGTAAGCAAAAGGCTGTTGGCACTGCCCGCAGCCAATATGAAGATGGCTACCAGCGTACTGGTGAAGCCAGTCAGAGCACCTATCTGCAGCGATTTTATCCAGCCTTTGCACAACTGTGGTCAAACGGCCGCTTTACGCAGCTTTGTGATGATCTGTACGCGCCGTTGATGCACCATGCCGGCACACTTGAGGTAAATGCCAAAAATCCGGAATAAGGGCCAGTACACACCATGAGCCAGAACATCACACCACTTGATCTCTTTACCCTCCCTTTGACCGGGAGCCATCTGATCGAAGCCAGCGCCGGTACTGGCAAAACTTTCACTATCGCCATGCTCTATGTTCGCCTGATCCTGGGACATCAGGGGGAATTTGCCTTTTCCGGTGGCGCATTGACACCCCCAGAAATTCTGGTGGTAACTTTTACGGAGGCCGCCACCAAGGAACTACGCGATCGGATTCGCGCACGTCTGATAGAAGCCGCCCGCCTCTTTCGAGCTGACCCGATAAATGCGCAATCACTGAACGATACTGATCCGCTGCAGCAGTTGCTCTTCGAATACTCACCTGCCGAATGGGCTGCCTGCGCCCGCAAACTGGAACTGGCAGCTGAATGGATGGATGAGGCAGCCATCTCGACCATTCATGGCTGGTGCAACCGGATGCTGCGGGAACATGCCTTTGATAGCCAAAGTCTCTTTACCCAGGAGCTAGAAACTGATCAAACAGAATTACGGGCAGAAGTGGTACGGGACTATTGGCGGATTTTTTGCTACCCGCTTACCCTGGAAGAGATTGTCCGGATTAATGGTTATTGGAAAAGCCCTACCGAACTGGAAAAGGCTGTCACCCCCCTGCTCGATTATGTGAATCAATTGCCTGATTTATCTGCTACGGATCCATCGGCCATTATCAGTGTCAGCCAGGAAAACAAACAGAATCTACTGACCAAGCTCAAACAACCTTGGGCACTCTGGGCAGATGAATTACAGGTGCTGTTTGATGCTGCTGAGGCAGCCGGCCAGATTGATGGGCGCAAACTGCGTGCTGACTGGTACACCAATTGGTTGAATAAGCTGAGAGATTGGGCCAATGATCCCGCCATGGATAGCGTAGACATTGGTAAGGGTTGGGAGCGTTTGACGCCGGAAGGGATCACGAAAGCATGGAAAAAAGGTACCTCCCCCCATCATCCCGCATTCGATGCAATTCCTGTGCTAAAGGAAGCACTTGATAACCTGCCCGATCCCAGGATTGAACTGCTAAGCCATGCCGCCCGCTGGATTGCCGAAAAATTTGACACCATTCGGAAACACCGCGCCCAGATCGGTTTCAATGATCTGCTGACCGGCCTTGAAACCGCCCTCACCGGCCTTTATGGCGAGCGGCTGGCTCAAGTCATTCGCCAGCAATTTCCGGTTGCGCTCATTGATGAATTTCAGGATACCGATCCTGTTCAGTACCGGATTTTTGAACATATTTATGAGATTTCCGGCAATCGAAATGATTGTGCGCTCATCCTGATCGGTGATCCCAAGCAGGCAATCTACGCTTTCCGGGGAGCAGATATTCATACCTATCTCAAGGCCCGGAGAGCAGTTGAGGGACGACTCTACACGCTGAATACAAATTTCCGCTCAACCCAAGCGATGGTTGATGCTGTCAATCATTGCTTTGCATCTGTTGAAAACCAGGCGGATTCTCGCGGCGCATTCCTGTTCAGAACCGGAGATGGTAACCCCGTGCCTTTCCTGGAAGTTCAAGCCAATGGCCGCAGGGATACATTCCAGATTGAGGGAAAGACATTGCCCGCCATGCTGCTGGCTGTTTCAGCCCAACAGATGGAACTCTCAAACACCGATTACATTGAGCAGATGTCTGCCCTCTGTGCAACCCGGATCGTTGACTGGTTGAACGACGGGAAATCTGCAAAGGCCGGGTTTGCCGGCCAGGACATGCCTTTCCGGGCAGTCAGGCCAGGGGATATAGCCATTCTGGTCAATAACGGAAATGAAGCCACCAACATCCGCCAGGCTTTGCTGCAACGGGGCGTCCGTTCAGTGTATTTGTCCGATAAGGACACGGTTTATGCCACCTGTCAGGCAACCGAAATCCATCGCTGGCTAGCCGCCTGTGCTGAACCTGACAACGATCGCCTGCTACGCGCGGCGCTGTCCACCACATCGCTGGGCCTCACACTAGCAGAGCTTGATGCTCTCAATACGGATGAAGCGGCGTGGGAAGCCCGGGTGATTCAATTCAAGGGCTATCGCGAGTTATGGCAAAAGCAGGGAGTGCTCCCGATGCTGCGCCGCATCCTGATTGATTTTAAATGCGGCGATCGCCTGCTTGCGCTCAAGGAGAATCTCAACGGCCAGAGCGGAGAACGCATCCTGACTGACCTGCTTCATCTGGCAGAAATATTACAGCAGGCAAGCTTTACGCTGGAGGGTGAACATGCGTTGATCCGTTTTCTGGCCGAGCAAATTGCTGCCCCCGAGGGGGAAACAGATAGCAAAAAACTTCGTCTGGAAAGCGATAGCGATCTGGTGAAAGTTGTCACCATTCATAAATCAAAGGGGCTTGAATATCCGCTGGTTTTCTTACCGTTCATCTGCACAACCCGGCCTATCAAAAATAGTGATATCCCGCTCAAATGGCACGACGATCAGGGCACATTAAAAATTTCCCTTGCTGCTCACCCCGAAATCATGGCACGTGCCGATCTGGAACGCCTCCGTGAAGACGTACGCAAGCTTTATGTGGCATTGACGCGTGCCTGCTATCTGACCTGGATGGGTTTGGCACCCATCAAGAACAAGTCAAGCGCGGTTGGTCATTTGTTCAGATTGAAAGCTACCCCGGCTGAACAATATCTTGACGCTCTCCAGTCTTTTGTACAGGAACACCCTGATTTCTGCATGACGGACAAACCGGACAACAATCTTGGGCAATATGTTGCAGAAACCCGATCTGCCCCGCCGGGTGAGGCTTGCCGCCCGCTGCGGGTGGTGAGAGAAAACTGGCGCATCAGCAGTTATTCGGCGCTTCGGGTTGATGGTAATGTTCCATCCACGCGAATAGCTCAGGAAGATACACCGCAGGCAGAAAATCTCCTGGAAGAGCAACTCGAACGCTCATTCATCTCACTACAGCCTGTTTCAGAACAACCGGCAAGCGTGACCATTCATCATTTTTTCAAAGGAGCTGAAGCGGGCATCTTTCTGCATGAACTGATGGAATGGGTCGCCAACACCGGCTTTACTATTGTATCGAGTGATGAAACCGACTTGCGTGACACCATTGAGCGTCGTTGCAAGATGCGCCACTGGGAAACCTGGGTTGCACCACTTGTTGACTGGGTCAAGCGCATGCTGTCCACATCCCTGCCGTTTGGCTCAATTGGAATTTGCCTCAATACGCTGACTGTTGTTAAAGCCGAAATGGAATTCTGGGCTGGAGCCAGCAACGTCGATCTGACTCTGCTGGATGCCGCCGTGATCGAACAGACACTGGCAAGTCGCCCGCGTCCGCATCTGACGCAGAGTGAGTTAAACGGAATGCTCAAGGGTTTTATCGATCTGGTTTTTCAATATGATGGGCGCTATTACGTTGCGGATTACAAGTCAAACTGGCTCGGTGCCACAGATCAGGATTACACTGTGGCTGCCATGGACGAGGTGATTCGTGCCAACCGTTACGATCTGCAATACGTCATTTATCTGTTTGCCTTGCATCGGCTCCTTAAATCCCGTCTGCCCGATTACAATTACGAACAACATGTGGGCGGTGCCGCTTGCCTCTTCGTGCGCGGGATTGATGCACCCACAGCCGGTGTCCATTTTGAACGCCCCCCGGGAACGTTAATGGACACGCTGGATGAGCTATTTGCCGGGAAGACAGAAGGTAGCGCATGAGCACTCCAGCAACAAACCCGCAGGAAATACTGGCTCTGCTGGAAAGCTGGGTTACCCGTGGCTGGCTGCGCGAGCTGGATCTTGCCTTGGTACGTTTTTTAAAAACTGAAGTTCCTGCTATGGATCCGGTATTGATGCTGGCAACCGCTCTGGTCAGTCACCAACTGGGACGAGGTCATGTTTGTCTGGATCTGGACAATATCTTAAGCGATCCTTGTACGGCGTTGTCGTTGCCCTCTGGCCAGAATGAACCCTCTGCCAGAAAAGAAATTCAGCATATCAGCGTTCTTCTGGCGGACTGGAAAACATCCGGCTGGTTTATGCAACCACAAACGGAACTGATCAGTAAGGGTGAGAGGAATACGCCGCTGGTGCTTGCTGGCCCTCGTCTGTATCTGCGCCGCTACTGGCGTTATGAACGTCAGGTGGAAGCTGCTATCTACCAGCGGCTGACCAGTAGTCAGCAGATTGTCAGCCAGTTGCCTGAAATTGAGTTCAAAGACAAACTGAATACACTTTTTCCACCCAGCGGTACCACGTATACACAAACAGACTGGCAAAAAATCGCTTGTGCACTTGCTGCCCGCAGTGCATTCAGTATCATCACCGGCGGGCCAGGAACCGGAAAAACGACCACTGTAGTTCATCTGCTGGCACTGCTGCAATCGATTGCGCTCATCCAGCATCCGGAATGCCCCCTTAAAATCTGCCTGGCCGCCCCTACTGGCAAGGCAGCAGCACGCCTCAAGGAATCCATTACCGGCGCCATCGACAAGCTGCCCGCTTTTATTCAGGACGATACCACGCTGAAAACGAGCATCCCAAGCAACGTGACAACCCTGCACCGTTTGCTGGGCTCGCGTCCGGATTCCCGGCTGTTCCGGCATGATGCACGCCACCCGTTGCCACTGGATGTACTGGTGATTGATGAGGGCTCCATGATTGATCTGGAAATGATGGCAGCCGTACTCCTTGCCTTGCCCCCTCACGCTCGCCTGGTTATCCTGGGAGACAAGGATCAACTGGCTTCTGTTGAAGCAGGTTCTGTGCTGGGTGCCTTGTGCCACCGGGCTCAGCAAGGGCATTTCCAGCCTGAAACTGCCCAATGGGTTGAAACGGCCGCCGGAGAAAAGATTGATCCCGTTCTGCTGGATACAAACGGCTTGCCACTTGACCAGCATATTGTGATGTTGCGGACAAACTGGCGATTTGATGCTGCCAGCGGCATCGGGCAACTGGCCCGTGCAGTCAATACTGCTGATTCGGAAACCATTCGCACAATCTGGACGCAAGGCTATGATGACTTGTTCCGTCATAATTTACCTGATCTCGAAGATAGCCGCCTGGCAACCATCCTGCTCGGCCAATCTGGAGAAAAAGATACACCGCAAGGAATTGCGGGTTATCTGGGCATCATTAAAGCAGAGCGGCCACCACTGGATGCAGAAAAAGTTGCATTTGATGCCTGGGCGCATCAGGTGTTGCAATCGCACGGCCGTTTTCAGTTGCTGTGTGCGCTCAGAAATGGCCCATTTGGGGTCAGCGGCATGAATCAGCATATTGAAGCACTGCTGGCCAGACACCAGTTGATTAAACCTGGCAGCATCTGGTATGAAGGGCGCCCGGTACTGGTCACCCGCAATGATTATGCGCTTGGTTTGATGAACGGGGACATCGGGATAGCGCTCAGCTATCCCACGCCTAACAGGACAACCGGAAAACTGGAATGGGGTATACGGGTTGCCTTTGCCAGAGGAAATGGCAGCGGTGGTATTCACTGGGTGCTGCCCAGTCGTCTCTTGTCAATCGAAACTGTTTTTGCACTGACTGTTCACAAATCACAAGGCTCGGAATTTGAGCATTGTGCCCTACTGCTACCACCCGAACTGAATCCCGTTCTGACACGAGAGTTGATCTATACCGGCATCACCCGGGGAAAACGCTGGTTATCCATCATTTGTACCGGAAACAGCAATATTATTGATCAAGCCGTTTCCAGAACGGTCCAGCGCTCCGGCGGATTGTTTGCCGGATCATCCTGATCAGGAGCGGCTGGTACGCTAACTCAATAAAAACTGTTTCAACACTTTGATCATATATTCGTGATCCTGCACGCCCGCGCTCTCCCGGATGCTGTGCATGGCCCACATCGGGCAACCGATATCAATACTGCGTATACCCAGTTTGGCTGAAGTCATCGGCCCGATTGTGCTGCCACAAGGTAAATCTGAGCGATGTGAATAGCGCTGATAAGGTACATCCGCTGCTTCACACCAGTGAATGAAATGAGCGGCAGAAATACTTTCTGAGCTATAGCGGTGATTGGCATTGAATTTGATTACCGGCCCCTGGTTCACGGATACCTTGTGATCTGCATCATAAGCCGAGGGAAAGTTGGGGTGATAGGCATGTGCCATATCTGCACTAATGAGAAAACTCTGCGCTAGTGCACGCGCAGCATCTTCGTGATCTGGAGAAGTGGCCAGGCTGATCCGCTGTAACAAATCTGTCAAGAAACTGCCGCCCGCACCAATATGGCTTTCACTGCCAATTTCTTCATGATCAAAAAATGCGCAAACAAGCGTATTTGCGGCATGGTTAAGCGCAGTATCATCCAGCATTGCCTGTAATCCGGCATGACAGGACGCCAGATTATCAATCTGGCTATTGGTATAAAACTCCTGGTTTGCCCCCCAGAATGCCCCTTTCTGTGTATCGTAAACAGCCAAATCCCAGGACAGGATTTGTGAAGCACCAATTCCTGTCATCTGTTCCAGCAGCGCCAAAAAACAGGATTGCGGCAGTTGATCGTTGGTCAATTGCGCAAGGAATGGCAACAATTCATTCTGTTTGTGCAGCTTCAATCCTTCTTCATTGACGCCCCGGTTCATGTGAATTGCCAGGTTCGGTATGCGCAGCAAAGGATGATCAATACGCACTAATTTATGTGCAAGATGTCCCTGCCCGTAGGAATAACTGACGCGCCCGGCCAGGCTTAGATCACGATCAGCAAAAGTGGCGAGAATGGGGCCGCCATAAACTTCAACCCCCAACCGGACAATACCATCACTGGCAGTTGCGGCATTGGGTCTGATTCGCAATCCGGGAGAATCGGTATGTGCGCCGATAATTCTGAATCCGGATTCTGCCGGTGGTGTCTGTCCCGGTACGAATAATATAATTGAGGAATCATCTCGCACCACATAGTAGCGCCTGCCCGGATGTAACTGCCATCTGGCTGTTTCATCAAGCCGGATGAATTGAAATTTTTCGATCTCTGCTTCGATCGAAGCAACGGCATGCCATGGGCTTGGACTTTTGTCGATAAAATCCAGCAGATTCTGCACATACGTTTGAGCTGTCATGATCTCTGTTTTTAAAGGGAAGTTATAAAATTACAATATGTTGTTGGCTTGCACCTGAAACAATGTCCGGGTTCAGGCGCGAATCGAAGCTGACAAAACGGCAATGATGGCGTACAGCGAGCCCCAGCAAATAACTGTCAATAATTTGCCAATGACCAAGCATTTGTTGCCAGTTTACTTGTTCTGCATCCAGCAGACTGTAATCATCTGCTACAAATGCATGGGTTGGATGCGCTATAGCCTGTGCTAATCGGCTGGCCACAGCAGCCAGCGACAATGCTTCCGGATAGGCCGGCTGAGTCATGATGCGCAGACACCCGTTTTGGGTGAGCGGACAAGAAGCCCAACCGTGGATGATCTCCTGCTCCAGCCATTGACTGGCACGAACATGATGGACATGGCCCGCATCAAGCAGGGCAATCAACACGTTGACGTCAAGCAAAGCGCGCATCAAATACCTTCTTCATCACGCAGGCGATTAATAAGTTCGTTGCTGACAATTACGCCACGCGATGGAAATGGCCGAAAACCGGTTACAGAAGAGGCATCGTCAGGAGAAGATACTTCGGCAACATGGCCAGCCAGAGCCTGGCGCACAAGACGTGATATAACTTTGCCAACGCTTACATTTTCCGTACGGGCAATTTCCTTTGCGGCGGCAAGAACATCGTTCTCAATATCTATCGTGGTACGCACAATAAACTCCTTTGACTGATGTATACGCATCATGATGTTATCACACCATGCGATCATGCCACCCAATCTTGGGAGTGCAGGCTGTTATTTGCTTCTTTCGAAGTGCAGTATGACGCTGAGTCCCCCAACAGGATGGTTTTCAATCAATAATTCACCGCCATATACCTGCATGATGTCGCGTACTATGGCCAAGCCAATACCGTGGCCAGAGGTGGATTGGTCGGCACGCGCACCACGTTCCAGAATGCGGGCGATTTCATGCGGTGGGATACCGGGGCCGTCATCCCTGATTTGAATTTCCACTTGATTTCCCTGATAACCGGCAGATAAATGAATGCTGTAACGGCACCACTTGAATGCATTGTCGATCAAGTTCCCAAGCAGTTCCATCAGATCGCCTTCGTCAATGCGCAGACGGATGCTGTTATCAATGTTCACTGTAATATCCGGATGCTTGTGGCGATAGGCTTTGGTCACCGTGTTGATGATTCTGTCGATCATCGGGCGTAACAAGATCAACCCCATGCCTGGTGAGCTGCCGGCAGTCGCGGCACGGCGTAATTGATACTGGATGGTGTTATCCATGCGGTCGATTTGCTCTTGAATTGTTTTGTGCCGGATGACCTCCTCGTCCTCACCATGAATCGCGCCTTGCAGTATAGCAAGTGGTGTTTTCAGACTGTGCGCCAGATCAGCAAGACCGTTGCGATAGCGCTTCTGCTGCTTGTGTTCATGGGTAATCAGGGAATTAATGCTGTCAGTCAGTAGTTTAAGCTCTCTGGGATAGATACCCTTGAGGCTTTCCTGTCGACCGGATTCAATTGCGGCAAGCTCCACGGAAACTTTGCGTAATGGCAGCAGCCCCCAGCGTAATACCAGCATTTGTGCAGCGAGCAGAACTACCGCCATGACACCCAACCAACCCCATAGATCTTCACGATAACGTTCTATCTGGGCATCAAGCAGCGTGGTATCGGTTATGACGTTGAAAGTCAGCGGGTAACCGCCAGAGGAGGTTTCCCAAGCGATGCCGTAGCGATAGATAAAGTGTGGTTCGTCATTGAGCAGGATCTGCTCAAATATTTTTTCTCCCTGTCCCAGTGGGGCAATAGCCGGAATAGATTTATTCAATGACGAGATGGAACGCCAAATGATCGTGTTGGCAGGGCCGATGATGAAGGCATAAGTATGCGAGTTGACGTGTTCAAATTCCACATCCAGCTGATTGACAGGCACATCCAGTTCGCCGTCTTCCACTTCGGCATCACCCATCAGCATTAACAGTTTTGCAAATAGGCGATCCTTCACCCCTATGCGTGCACTGTCGTAGAAAGCGCGATCCAATGTAAACGTAATGCCGCCAATAAAAACCAGTAATACCAGCGTTGCACTGAGCAGGACACGCTGATTGAGCGACATCATGCCGATTTATTACATTCCAGTATGAAACGGTAGCCACGCCCACGCATGGTTTCAATT
Organism: Nitrosomonas sp. TNE100; assembly: GCF_055387135.1. Taxonomy (NCBI): domain Bacteria; kingdom Pseudomonadati; phylum Pseudomonadota; class Betaproteobacteria; order Nitrosomonadales; family Nitrosomonadaceae; genus Nitrosomonas; species Nitrosomonas sp. TNE100. Next base: position 1,321,233 of record NZ_AP040997.1, read on the forward strand.
GGCTTTAATGTACCAGCGGGATCAAGTTTGCGCCGCAACCTGCCAATCATGACCTCAAGCACATTGCTGTCTCGATCTTCGTCATGTGGATAAAGGGCGTCTGCAAGTATTTGTTTAGAAAGCACTTCACCACGATGACGCACCAGTTCTTCCAGCAAGCGGTATTCAAATGAGGTTAATTCGATATTTACACCATTGATGGAAACCTGTTGTGCTGTCATATCCACCGCGATAGGGCCGCATTCCAGCAAGGTCTGCGGGATGCCGTTGGCACGGCGCAATAATGCTTTGACCCGGGCTTGCAGTTCTTCCATTTGAAATGGCTTGGTCAGGTAATCATCCGCACCCATTTCCAGGCCGCGCACCTTGTCTTGCCAACTGCTGCGCGCGGTCAGAATCAAAATTGGCAGGAGACTGCCCCGCTGTCGCAGTGCCTTGATTACATCCAGACCGGATTTACCGGACAGGCCAATATCGATAATGGCGGCATTCAAACGGTATTCCGTAGCGAGAAACAACCCTTCTTCGCCATTGTTGCAAGTATCAACCATGTAACCTGCTGCTTCCAGTTGCTGACGAATCTGGTTTTGCAAAAGGAATTCATCTTCGATAACCAGAATGCGCATTCAAGCCTCTTGTCTCACAGGGTGACAATAAAATGCGTTGAATTGAATCATGAAATTTACTTTGAAGATTAATGCGTGGATACAACCGCGCCATTCTGTGCATTGATCAGAATGGTATGCACTATGCCCTGGTCACTCAGTATTTTAATGCGATAGAGATTATCAGTTCGGTTGATTGCCAGCACACGTCCCCTGAAATGTTGTTGTGCGATGGCGATTGCTCGCTGTTCCGAAATGCCGTTTGCTGAACTGCCTGCTTTGCTGCGCTCACTGGCTGTATTAGGTCGGCTGGCGGTGGTGTCGGATATTGCAGCGATCATGATTAGCACAACCAATAACGCTTGCTGCCATCCATTCATAAACCCTTATCCTTGCACGCCGATAATTAAAATCAGGCGGAAGCAGAATAAGTTTTTAATTTAGATCTGCCTCTCGCCTTTCGCATCAGAAACGTAACATAAAATCCACATTCCCGGCACTGATCCCCATATTCATTCGGGGTGGTACAACATATACCGGAGCCGGGGGGTAATAGTTGTAATTGTAATTATATTGTGATTGCGGGTAGTGTTGCTGATAATAGACAGGCGGCTGACTATAGATGTGCATATGCCCGTTAGAGTGCCGATGATGATCATGATCATGATGGTGATGGTGGTGGTGCTTATGCTTATGGCGCTTATGCTTATGATGGGAATGGCCATGATGTCCTCTATCAGCGTGCGCCAAGGAGGGTGTTGCCAGACTGGCAGTCAATAATGTGGTTAGTGCCAGACCAATCAGTTTTTTGGTTTTGACGTTCATGATATTTCTCCTTGGTATTATTCTTTTCAGGTTGATTCCTGATGCTACCAATGTTAGGACACCCAGCCTGAACCCAAGCTGAATAGGAAAACCCACTACCCAACCATCGTTCAATTAGTGTAATTTCTATCGTTTTAAGCATGGCACCCCACTGGAATCACAATCTGGTTTTCCCGGTTTTTGAGGGCACCGTGAACCAGATCACACATCTGAGAGGCGTTAAAACCAGGTGTAATAATTTAGTGATTCGAGATATCAGGTTTGCACGTTAACTTTTCGAAACTCGATAGCATGGTAATGAAAATATACACAGAGGTTCTGTCATTCTGGTTCCAGGAAATCAAGGAAAAACTCTGGTTTTCTGCTGATGCAAACTTTGATGAACTGATTCGTCAGCGTTTCTCCGGTTTGATTCAGCAGGCCGCCGCTGCCGAATTGTTTTCATGGCGGACGACTGCGACAGGCCGTCTTGCTGAAATCATCGTACTGGATCAATTTTCGCGTAATGTCTATCGTGATACCCCACAGGCATTTGCCCAGGATCCCATGGCATTGGCGCTTGCCCAGGAAGCTGTCGCTTCCGGCGCACTGCAGTCATTGAATCAGAAGCAACGCGGTTTCCTGTTGCTGCCTTATATGCACAGTGAATCGCGGCAGATACATGTCGTGGCAGCAGCACTCCATAAGGATTTTGCCTCGGCAAAAAGCTATTACTACGAACAGCGACACAAAGCCATCATTGACCATTTTGGCCGCTACCCGCACAGAAATAAAATTTTGGGACGAATTTCCACGCCGGAAGAACAAGCGTTTCTGAAGCAGCCACTCTCACATTTCCATTAAGGAGCCTGTAAAAAAACTACCTGTGCTGCCATTTCTGCGTTTAAAGTTTGCTCAAAAGCTTCCATTCTTTTGCTAACTTTGTCCTTGAACTGCCTATAAGCGTTAGGCAACTGGAAACATTCTGATTAATCAGTTTTACAGATGATCCAGCGGGCTGATCACACCTTTGCCACCTTTGTTCAGTACATGGGTATAAATCATTGTGGTGGCAACATCACTATGCCCCAATAGCTCTTGCACTGTACGAATATCATAGCCAGCTTGTAAAAGATGCGTGGCAAAGGAATGGCGCAGGGTATGTGGTGTAGCTGGCTTGGTCACTCCCGCTGCCAGCACTGCCTTCTTCATCGCACGCTGCAGCAATTTTTCATCCATATGATGACGTCGCTCTACACCACTGCGCGGATCAACTGAATAGCTCTTGGCAACAAAAATATACTGCCAAATCCAGTCAGTCGCCGCCTTTGGATATTTTCGCTCCAGTGCATCCGGTAAATACACTGCGGCCATATCTTTGGCCAGATCATCCTCGTAGAGCAATCGCCGGTGTCGTATATGCTCATTCAAAACCGGGATCAAACTTTGCGGCAACATTGTTACCCGATCTTTTGCCCCCTTGCCATCGCGCACCAGTATTTCAGCTCGCTCAAAATCCACATCTTTAACCCGCAAACGTACACATTCCATTAACCGCATACCGGTGCCATACAGCAAGCGCGCCATTAAGCCATGTGCTCCTGTCATCCGACCCAACACCGCCTGTATCTCATTATGCGTCAGCACCACCGGCAAACGTGCCGGCCGCTTTGCTCGCACCACGTTGTCAAGCCAGGGCAAATCGATTTCCAGCACTTCCCGATATAAAAACAGCAAAGCTGAAAGTGCCTGATTCTGCGTTGATGCCGCCACCCTGCCCGATACAGCAAGATGTGTCAAAAAAGCCTCCACCTCCCCGGCCCCCATCTCCTGTGGATGCCGTTTATCATGAAATAAAATGAAGCGCCGTACCCACTGGACATATTGCACCTCAGTCCTTATGCTGTAATGCTTTAAACGCAGCTTGTCACGAAGCTGATCAAGTAACTTGGGTGAAGTCGGCGCATGAGATGGTGGCATTTTATTCATACTTTTTTTAAATTCATTGTGTTATCAAATAATAAATTTGTTATACACCTTCTTGTGAAGAAGTATACACCGCTTGCGGTGTATACTGAACGTTAGACATCATGAGTAACGCAGTACCCGCCGAGATTTCGGTACAGCTATCACTGGCTCTCAACGCCATCGAGCGTCATCTGGAATCAACGTTGCTGGCCGTGCATTTGTACGGCTCTGCACTGGACGGTGGCCTGAAGCCATACAGTGATATTGATTTGCTGGTTACTGTGGCTGCACGGCTCGATGAGACTGTCCGACAAGCCCTGGTCGTAGATCTCTTGGAAATTTCTGCCTCCCCTGGCCAAAGTGAGGCTCTCCGCGCCTTGGAAGTTACCATCGTCGTGCATGGTGATGTTGTCCCTTGGCGTTATCCGGCCAGACGGGAACTGCAATTCGGGGAGTGGCAGCGTAAGGACATTCTTGCGGGCATCTTCGAGCCCGCCACAACCGATGTTGATCTGGCTATTCTGCTAACTAAAGTAAGGCAGCATAGCCTTGCATTGGCAGGTTCGGCCGCAGAGGATTTCTTTAACCCAGTTCCGGAAGGCGATCTATTCAAGGCATTGAGCGACACTCTGAAACTATGGAATTCGCAGCCGGATTGGGAAGGCGATGAGCGGAATGTAGTGCTTACCTTGTCTCGCATTTGGTACAGCGCAGCAACCGGCAAGATCGCACCGAAGGATATCGTTGCCAACTGGGCAATGGAGCGTCTGCCAGATCAACATAAGCCCGTACTGCTTGAAGCCCGGCAGGCTTATCTTGGACAAGGAGAAGATTGCTTGGCCTCACGCGCGGATCAGTTGGCGGCGTTCGTTCACTTCGTGAAACATGAAGCCACTAAATTGCTTAGTGCCATGCCAGTGATGTCTAACAATTCATTCAAGCCGACGCCGCTTCGCGGCGCGGCTTAATTCAGGCGTTAGACATCATGAGTAACGCAGTACCCGCCGAGATTTCGGTACAGCTATCACTGGCTCTCAACGCCATCGAGCGTCATCTGGAATCAACGTTGCTGGCCGTGCATTTGTACGGCTCTGCACTGGACGGTGGCCTGAAGCCATACAGTGATATTGATTTGCTGGTTACTGTGGCTGCACGGCTCGATGAGACTGTCCGACAAGCCCTGGTCGTAGATCTCTTGGAAATTTCTGCCTCCCCTGGCCAAAGTGAGGCTCTCCGCGCCTTGGAAGTTACCATCGTCGTGCATGGTGATGTTGTCCCTTGGCGTTATCCGGCCAGACGGGAACTGCAATTCGGGGAGTGGCAGCGTAAGGACATTCTTGCGGGCATCTTCGAGCCCGCCACAACCGATGTTGATCTGGCTATTCTGCTAACTAAAGTAAGGCAGCATAGCCTTGCATTGGCAGGTTCGGCCGCAGAGGATTTCTTTAACCCAGTTCCGGAAGGCGATCTATTCAAGGCATTGAGCGACACTCTGAAACTATGGAATTCGCAGCCGGATTGGGAAGGCGATGAGCGGAATGTAGTGCTTACCTTGTCTCGCATTTGGTACAGCGCAGCAACCGGCAAGATCGCACCGAAGGATATCGTTGCCAACTGGGCAATGGAGCGTCTGCCAGATCAACATAAGCCCGTACTGCTTGAAGCCCGGCAGGCTTATCTTGGACAAGGAGAAGATTGCTTGGCCTCACGCGCGGATCAGTTGGCGGCGTTCGTTCACTTCGTGAAACATGAAGCCACTAAATTGCTTAGTGCCATGCCAGTGATGTCTAACAATTCATTCAAGCCGACGCCGCTTCGCGGCGCGGCTTAATTCAGGCGTTAGCCATCAAAAAGGTCATGAGCGTGAACCAAGCATTGAAGGATGAACTGCTCTCAATGGCAGAAGAAGACCAACGAGTTTTGCAAGAATTGATCGATAGCGGTGAGTTAGGCACCACTGAATATCATCCGAGGATGAGGGCGCTTCACGAAAAGAACAACATGCGCGTCAAAGAGATCATTGGCCAATATGGATGGCCGAGTATCAGTCTTGTCGGTAAGGAAGGTTCTGAGGCTGCATGGTTGATCGTTCAACATGCAGTTTTGGATATTGGGTTTATGGATGAATGCCTGCCTCTTTTGAAAGCGGCAACAGTTCAGGGCGAAGCGGAAGGGTGGTGCGTCGCTTATCTCCAAGACCGAGTACTCGCAAAATCCGGGAAACCGCAGATTTATGGCACGCAGCATGATATTGATGAGGATGGAGTCGCATATCCTCTACCAGTTCAAGATCCTCAGAGAGTGGATATTTTACGCAAGGAATTAGGTCTTGAGCCCCTCTCTGAGACAACGCGGCGAATACAAGAGAGGCACAATGCCACGATCGCTAATCGCACAAAAAAATAGCTAACAATGCCGTCAACTCGGACGCATTTTCCGCTCGCGTTGCTCACTATAAATGCGCCGGTTACGGCTAGCGTTAGATTTCACGGATACACTGATGCGAAAGCAAATTAAAATCGAGTGGGCTGCGATAAAGGTTGGCATAAGCGCAGTGGAGCGCGGCCTCGCATCCGGCAAATATCCGGTACCACCGAAATCTATGGAGCAATTGCTTATTGTTGGCGAGGACCACCGCTTCTGGCACCACTGCGGAGTGGATATCTTCGCGCTCTGCCGTGCGTTTTGGCGAAGCCTTCACGGCTCGCGGCAAGGTGGCTCCACCATAGCTATGCAACTCGTCCGCACGCTTACAGGGAGCTACGAACGGTCCTTCCCGCGAAAGGTTCGAGAGGTCGTGCTCGCCATACTGGTTACTTCCATTTACGGTAGAGAGCGACTTCCCGCGTATTACATATCGTTGGCATATTATGGATGGCGTATGAATAGCTTTTCACAAGCGTGCAGCCGACTCCGGCTTGATCCGCTGAGTATGAGGTCCGCGGATGCCGCAGGCCTTGTAGCACGGCTGAAGTACCCAGAGCCGCGTGTCACCGGCGCGCGACGCAAAACACAGATCAAAAAGAGAACAACACACTTGCTGTCGCTCGCCTTTTCCGATCAAGTAAACCATCCTAGCGTGCCGCAGGACGCAATGTGGATCAGTTCAAAGTAGCTAGCCATCTAAAAAGCATGCTGCAAGCATATCCTGCGGCAGCCGATGTTGCCGCGGCCGGGAAGCACGGGGGCGCGCAAGCAAGGTACGCGCTTGCGCGGCTGTGGCTGTCCGAGGGCATCCCGTGGGCGTTCAAGGAATGCCCTGCCGTGTACGAATCCATGCGGTCCTGGCTTGGTGTAATGCTCGGCGTGGACCCCAAGGAGGTCGGCCTTACGGGTAGCGCACGTTTAGGTTCCTCGCTGTCGCCACAAAAGCTCGGGCAGCCCTACGGCGACGCTTCGGATCTAGACTTATTCATAGTCTCAGAGAGGCTGTTCGACCAACTACGCGAGGAATTTACAAATTGGTCGTTCTCTTTTGAATCCGGCAAGGTCAGTGCACATAACGAACGGGAGCTTACATTCTGGAAAGCCAATAATGAGAGGGGTCCAAAAGTTATACAAAGAGGGTTCATTGATCAAAACATGATTCCGAACCATTCAGCATATCCAATCACGTCCAAGATCAGTCAGACGATGTGGCTAGTTGTCGAAAAACTCAAGAGAACACCGGGAGCACCGCGGCCAAGTAAAGCATCCATCCGGTGCTACTCTTCTTGGCTGTCCTTTGTACAACAGATCTCAATAAACTTGCAATAGGGCTTAAAATCTAACCAGTCATTCAACCGGACGCCAAAACCGCTACGCGGTTTCGCCGCCGGTTAATTCCAGCGTTAGGCGAATAGGACGAATGTAAGGAAATAGCTATGCCGAGAGAACCTTCCCCGCCGTCGATAACTGAGACCGCCTTCGATTGTCCGCATTGCGGGGCATACACGACTCAGTATTGGTTTGAGGTATACGCAAATGCGCGAGACAAAAACGCCACCCCGCATATTCCGGACGGAAACACACGAAAACGGATAACCGAGACTAAGGACATTCCAGATGAGGCAAAACGCAATTTCCTCGAATGGTGTGACAAGATGGATAGCGGTTTAATCTATCTGGAAAAGAATGACGGCAAATACGTATATAGAAATGTTAACAACCTAAACCTAAGTCAGTGCTATAACTGCGACAAAGTCGCTGTATGGGTTCATGGGAATCTGATCCACCCAAATGAAAAACTTGGCGTGCTCCCAAATCCCGACCTTCCTGATCACATAATTCGGGATTATGAGGAAGCTCGGGGCATTCTTGGTGATTCGCCAAGAGGTGCAGCAGCGTTGCTTCGCCTTTGTGTGCAAAAACTCTGCATGCATCTTGGGGAGAAAGGCAAGAACATTGATGATGACATCGCAAGTCTGGTTTCAAAAGGATTGAATCCACTTGTTCAAAAGTCATTGGATATAGTTCGTGTAATCGGAAACGAGGCGGTGCATCCTGGCGTAATCGATCTAAACGATGACAGAGACACCGCCAGCCAATTACTCATCCTCATCAACTCTATTGCCGATCAGATGATTAGCCATCCCAAGAAAGTCGAAGAACTTTACGGAAAACTTCCCGAAAATAAGCGTGAGGCAATAGAAAAGCGCAATAGCAAGGTAAAGCCGAGTGAATAATTCGCCTAACAATGCGCTCCTGCCGACGTCGGCGTTAACGCGCCGCCGCGGCAGAGCTTAGGCGTTAGGAGTATCAACGATGCGAAACATCGCGTTAATCACATTGGTTTTGGCACTCGCTGGATGCGCATCCGCATATAAGCCCAAAGGGTTTGGAGGCGGGTTCAGCGAAACACAGCTGGATACGAACGTTTTTAGAGTGTCATTCCGAGGAAACGGCTACACTCGCGCAGAAAGAGCAGAAGAATTGGCGCTGCTACGCAGCGCAGAACTTACGCTTAAAAATGGGTTTACCCATTTCGCAATTATTGACAGCCAATCACGCGAGAAGCACAGCGCATACACGGCGCCAACGCAGTCATATACAACAGCAAACGCCACTGCATACGGCAATTCTGCCTACGGTACAGCCAACACCACAACATACGGCGGGCAAACCTTCTTAATTTCAAAGCCGAGCACAACCAACACAATTATGTGCTTCAAAGGAAAGCCTGATATCCAAGGGCTCGTGTATGACGCACAGTTTTTATGTGGCTCGCTCGGCAAAAAATATGAAGCTATCTGCGGTGCAAATTAAGGCCACTCCTAACATTGCGGTCGAGAGGGACGCTCCGCCAGCGGGGCGGGCTTCGCCCATTTTCGCCCCGTTTGAACCGCCCCGGGTTTTGAGGAGGCTCCACTATCTGAGAAGATGGAGCCATGAACAAATCAAATAAATATTCCCCCGAAGTAAGAGCGCGCGCAGTCCGTCTGGTGCAGGAACACCGCAGTGAGTATCCCTCGTTGTGGTCGACGATTGAATCCATCGCGCCGAAGATCGGCTGTTCAGCCCACACATTGCTTGAATGGGTGCGCAAACACGAGACCGATACCGGCTTGCGAGACGGTGTGACCAGCGAAGAGCGCGACCGCATCAAAGCCCTGGAACGCGAAGTAAAGGAATTGCGCAAGGCGAATGAGATTCTGAAGCTGGCCAGCGCTTTTTTCGCTCAGGCGGAGCTCGACCGCAAACTCAAATCCTGAGATCGTTCATCGACCAGCACCGCGACGCCCATGGGGTCGAGCCGATCTGCAAGGTTTTGCAGGTCGCCCCATCAGGGTATCGGCGATATTTCGCGCAGCAGCGTAATCCGGCTTTGCGCAGTGCTCGCGTCCTGCGTGATGATGAACTGCTGCCGCAAATACAGCGGGTCTGGCAGACCAACATGCAGGTCTATGGTGCCGACAAGGTCTGGCGTCAGCTTAAGCGTGAAGATGTCCAGGTGGCACGCTGTACGGTCGAACGGCTCATGAAACGGTTAGGGCTGAAAGGCGCCAGGCGTGGCAAGGTTGTGCGCACCACAGTTCCGGACAAGGCGCTGCCGTGTCCACTGGATCGGGTTAACCGGCAATTCAAGGCAGATCGTCCGAACCAGTTGTGGGTGTCAGACTTCACCTATGTCTCGACCTGGCAAGGCTGGCTGTATGTGGCTTTCGTCATCGATGTATTTGCCCGGCGCATTGTGGGCTGGCAGGTGAGCAGCTCCATGCGCACGGACTTTGTGCTGGATGCCCTGGAACAAGCGCTGTATGCCCGGCAACCGGGGCGGATGGATGCCTTGGTACACCATAGCGACAGAGGCTCGCAATATGTCTCCATTCGCTATACCGAGCGACTCGCCGAAGCCGGAATAGAACCCTCGGTCGGCAGCAAGGGCGACAGCTACGACAACGCGCTGGCAGAAACCATCAATGGGCTGTACAAAACAGAATTGATTCACAAGCGCGCCCCCTGGAAAACCAGGGAGGCCGTGGAGCTGGCAACGCTGGAATGGGTAGCCTGGTTCAACAACCAGCGGCTGCTGGAACCAATCGGTTACATCCCTCCCGCAGAAGCTGAGGTAAACTACTATAGGCAATTCGCCAGGGAAGCCATTCCGGTGGCTTGACTTTAACCAAACAGCCTCCACGAAACCCGGGACGATTCAATGGCGATGTTGAAGTCGGCTTGTCCAGCCTGGATGAGCTTCCCTACGTCATGGGCATGATTCGCCAATCTTTTGATCGTCAAATGGGCAACCCGCAGGATGTCTGATTCGAGAGAATTCTGAGTTCGAGGATATGGATACACGCGGGTATATCCATTTTGCTTGCGCTGATTGTCGCATAAATTAGGGAATTTACGACGCCGTATGCACAACAGGCTTTATGCCTCATTGATTGGTGCAGTCGTCTTCTGAAAATGACAAAGGAGATGGATCGTGAATATCTGCTTGTAATCAAGTGCAAAAAATCATTTTTTGAAAACACCGTCAGGATTGACGATCTTTTGTCCGTCGCATTTATTCCTGGTTTGCACCGATAAATGCAGGTCAGCTAGATTGAATGCAGGTTCATTTGCAGTTATCTCTGGTTTGCGGGGGTGGATAGATGCAGTTATTACTGGCTCAAAATCGCATTGAATGCAGGTTGATCCAGTTATAAATGCAGGTTATTACAGCTAAGAATTTCAGAGTATTGTACAAATCATTAAGTTAGTGAAATTATTTCTATACTGTTGCAGCTATTTGTATAAATGACAGCCAGACTGCTTTGCCCATTGGCATATCACCTAGGCCGGAATGATTGAACGATAGGAGCGGTATGAATCGAGAGATTCACGTACCGTTGCGGGAGAGCCTGAAGGTGAGATTCCCTTGGGCTACTCGATCATATATATTGGAGAATAATATCTGAGCAGGAAATTACTGGGTCATTACAGTATGAATAAATAACAGAACTTTTGATCGATTCCTGTCTCCTATATTGTAATGAGATGGAATCGATCTTATAGAAGGTTACTTTAGTAGTACATTCCAAGAATCTTGGAAGAGTGTAATCAGATAAAAAACTTACTCTGGTTTTTTGTTACAAAAAAGTAACCGCCATAATTACCAGATACCGTCATCACCTTCATCAAGGCATGATCCATTAGCATCTAGCCCGTATGGACACTCTATTATTTCACCAGCAACAATTTTTTCATAATTTTCCTTTTCTCTTTCTGTAACCTGTACCCCAGGACGATTACACGCAGCTATCAACATAACTGATAGAGTAATAGTAACTACATAAATAATACGCTTGATCAAACTTCCTTTAAATTTCAGAATAGCCCCAATCATATTTATCTCCTACATATAATAAAATACCCATCATAAATGGCGTGGTAATGAAGGAAGTCTTGATAAGTAATCATTTGGATCTTCATAATTTTAGAAAATCCACCCTGAATCAGCAGTCTTTTCCTTACCAATTATCAGGTTTTCTAGTGATATCTTGTGCGCTCATGTGATGGTCAACACCTGTCTAATCTGATGCAGGTTTGCTGGTGCAAGCAAGGTAAATACCAGATCGAAGATCTCAACAGCGTGACTTCGCGCTTCCTTTTTAATACCCCCCTTGTTTTCTTCATGATGATTTCCACAAGAGAGTGGGATTGTCCATTGTTTCTTATATAGAACAAAGACTATTTTTTGGATAACATTGCTTCATTAATGGAGCATTAGATATGAAATTTTTGAATGACATGGCTCTGTTCGTAGAGGTTGTCAAGGCCAAGAGCTTTCGCGGTGCTGCCGATGCTATCGGAATGCCAAACTCAACGCTATCGCGACGGATTAGTGCGCTGGAAAAGACGCTTGGATTGCGCCTTTTACATCGCACAACGCGTAAGATAACGTTAACCGAGGCTGGTCAGATTTATTACGAGCGTTGTAAGCGTATCGTCGATGAAGCCAAACTCGCACAAGAGCAACTCAGCGAAATGCTCACACAGCCCAGTGGCGTGCTACGTGCTTCACTGCCCGTGGATTTTACCGTGACCTACATGGCACCCTTGATCGCCGAATTTGCAAAACTTTATCCGGGCATCGTCTTTGATTTCGATCTCACGTCACGGTGGGTCGATCTGGTGAATGAACCTTTCGATGTGGCAATCCGTATAGGAAAACCAGAAAATTCCCAATTGATCGCACGTCCATTGGCCGTGCTCCCTACATATCTTTATGCTTCACCTCGATATCTTGATCGCTCGGGAGAACCTGCCAAACCCGCTGATCTGGCAAACCATGAATGTCTGGGCATCATGAAGGCTGACACATGGACACTGCACAATGGGACAAACACTACCAAAATCTCTATTGGCAGCCGATTTACGCTTAACAGTGTCGGAATGATTTGTCGCTTAGCAACACTTGATATGGGCATCATCATGATGATGGAGAAAATTGTTGCTGATGATATTGCCAGTGGGCGATTGCGTCGCGTACTACCTCAATGGCGCGGGGCTCCGGTATCTGCCTGTGCTATTACGGCAACCCGATTACTGCCTGCAAAAACACAGCACTTCATTAAGTTCTTACAGGAGCATCTGGGCAAGGTTTAGCAGAATGAACCGCCCCGGGTTTTGAGGAGGCTCCACTATCTGAGAAGATGGAGCCATGAACAAATCAAATAAATATTCCCCCGAAGTAAGAGCGCGCGCAGTCCGTCTGGTGCAGGAACACCGCAGTGAGTATCCCTCGTTGTGGTCGACGATTGAATCCATCGCGCCGAAGATCGGCTGTTCAGCCCACACATTGCTTGAATGGGTGCGCAAACACGAGACCGATACCGGCTTGCGAGACGGTGTGACCAGCGAAGAGCGCGACCGCATCAAAGCCCTGGAACGCGAAGTAAAGGAATTGCGCAAGGCGAATGAGATTCTGAAGCTGGCCAGCGCTTTTTTCGCTCAGGCGGAGCTCGACCGCAAACTCAAATCCTGAGATCGTTCATCGACCAGCACCGCGACGCCCATGGGGTCGAGCCGATCTGCAAGGTTTTGCAGGTCGCCCCATCAGGGTATCGGCGATATTTCGCGCAGCAGCGTAATCCGGCTTTGCGCAGTGCTCGCGTCCTGCGTGATGATGAACTGCTGCCGCAAATACAGCGGGTCTGGCAGACCAACATGCAGGTCTATGGTGCCGACAAGGTCTGGCGTCAGCTTAAGCGTGAAGATGTCCAGGTGGCACGCTGTACGGTCGAACGGCTCATGAAACGGTTAGGGCTGAAAGGCGCCAGGCGTGGCAAGGTTGTGCGCACCACAGTTCCGGACAAGGCGCTGCCGTGTCCACTGGATCGGGTTAACCGGCAATTCAAGGCAGATCGTCCGAACCAGTTGTGGGTGTCAGACTTCACCTATGTCTCGACCTGGCAAGGCTGGCTGTATGTGGCTTTCGTCATCGATGTATTTGCCCGGCGCATTGTGGGCTGGCAGGTGAGCAGCTCCATGCGCACGGACTTTGTGCTGGATGCCCTGGAACAAGCGCTGTATGCCCGGCAACCGGGGCGGATGGATGCCTTGGTACACCATAGCGACAGAGGCTCGCAATATGTCTCCATTCGCTATACCGAGCGACTCGCCGAAGCCGGAATAGAACCCTCGGTCGGCAGCAAGGGCGACAGCTACGACAACGCGCTGGCAGAAACCATCAATGGGCTGTACAAAACAGAATTGATTCACAAGCGCGCCCCCTGGAAAACCAGGGAGGCCGTGGAGCTGGCAACGCTGGAATGGGTAGCCTGGTTCAACAACCAGCGGCTGCTGGAACCAATCGGTTACATCCCTCCCGCAGAAGCTGAGGTAAACTACTATAGGCAATTCGCCAGGGAAGCCATTCCGGTGGCTTGACTTTAACCAAACAGCCTCCTCAAAACCCGGGACGATTCATGCTGGCACTGGCCCAAGCACGGCGGAAGAATGGGCTGATGTAGAAGCATACATGGGCCTCTTCGAGCACTGCGAAGTCATGCTTAGCGAGAAGCTGATTGACCTAAAGACATTCAAGTCGATCTATGGGTACCGCGTAGCCAATATTTTGGAAAATGCTATGATTGTTGAGGAGAAGCTCATTGTCCGTCGAGACCATTGGGCGACTTTCCTGGCTCTCGTCCGCAGATTGGGTATGAATGAACCTCAATCTGCTGCATAACCAATCACTCAAGCCGACAACGGGCTTGCGGGTCTTGCTTCGTTCACGCTAAAGTGTTTCCTTGCCTCGTACGACCGCTGCGCTGCCCGTTGCGGCTTAGTTCAACCGTTAGGCCGCAGTAATTGACCTACTCACACCAGGAGTAACACTATGTCCAGCTCTATCCGTACTTGTCTCTGGTTCCGAGACGGGCGAGGCCGCGAAGCCGCAGAATTCTACTGCTCTCTGATCCCGGGAAGCCGAGTCGAGAGGACCTTTTCTGGCGATGCCGGAAATGGCCCTTTCTCGGTAATTGATTTCTCGCTCGGCGGGGTGCCTTACCAGATTCTCGACGCTGGGCCGCATTTCACCTTAACTGAGGCAGTATCGATTTCGGTCGAAACGGCCGATCAGGCCGAGACTGATCGACTGTGGACCGCGCTGACCGCAGATGGTGGCGAGGAAAGCGTCTGCGGCTGGCTGAAAGATCGCTACGGGGTTTCGTGGCAGATTTTCCCGAGAAGACTAACGGAATTGACGATGAATGCAGACAAGAATGTTTCTGCCAAAGCGATGGCAGCCATGATGAAGCAAAAGAAAATTGACATCGCTGCAATTGAAGCAGCAGCAGTTCGTGACTAGAAGTCCGCGGCCTAAAATTCATTCAAGGTTTTTACTTTGTGAGGAATCGTCCCATAAATCATCCCTCCGTAGTTGGTTATATGTTACACCAGCACACCGTGGGACTAAACATCCTAAGACCCTTAACTAAATATCTTTTAATAACTTTTAAATTCATTTTTATCACAAATTATTTTTTGCAACAGATCTGAAAACATGGCCCAGTTCATCAACAGCAAAGAAAGCATCGTCACCGAAGCCGTCGATGGCCTGATCGCGGCGTCTGGCGGTAAGCTGGCGCGGCTCGACGGCTATCCGCATATACGGGTGGTTGTACGCAATGACTGGGACAAGTCCAAGGTCGCGTTGATTTCGGGAGGTGGATCAGGCCACGAACCGGCACATGCGGGTTTCGTCGGGGAAGGGATGCTGACGGCTGCGGTGTGCGGCGACATCTTCGCCTCGCCGACAGTCGATGCAGTACTGGCAGGCATCCTTGCCGTGACAGGATCGTCCGGTTGCCTGCTCATCGTCAAGAATTATACCGGTGACCGATTGAATTTCGGGCTGGCGGCTGAGCGCGCTCGCCAGTTTGGCTTAAATGTCGAGATAGTTATCGTCGACGATGATGTGGCGTTGCCAGGCTTGCCCCAAGCCCGCGGCGTTGCTGGCACGCTTTTTGTCCACAAGATAGCCGGCGCGTTGGCCGAAAATGGTGCCGACTTGGCGCACGTCGCCGCGGCCGCACGCAAGGTTGTGTCAAAGACAAAAAGTATTGGCATGTCGCTCAGCACCTGCACCATCCCAGGTTCACCAAAGGAAGATCGCATCCCGCCCGGCATGGCCGAGCTTGGGCTTGGCATTCACGGTGAAGCCGGAGTTGAGCAGGTCGAGTTCAAGGGCGCGAGCGAAGCTGTCGCTGCCATGGTCGAGCACCTGTCAGTTGCAATGGAAGAAAAGCCGCATGTCGCTATGGTCAACAATCTCGGCGGCACGTCGATCATCGAGATGTCGATCATCCTCAACGAAATCCAGCGGTCAGCGATTGGCGAGCGGATAACCCACGTCATCGGGCCGGCGGCCATGATGACATCTCTCGACATGCACGGCTTTTCGATTTCGGTCTATCCTGCCGACGATACCGAGATCGCCCTGCTCAAGCAGCACACGCCGCTGGCAGCATGGCCGCGGGTCTCCCGGCTGGGCCAGGTCGCTATTCAGGCGCTTCCGGACGGCCTGACGCCTGTCGTTCCGATGCCCTCGCAGCACAAGCCGACCAGGGAGTTCCTGACCAGATGCTGCGAGGTTCTGATCGCCGCTGAGAACGACCTCAACGCGCTCGACGCGAAGTCAGGCGATGGCGACACCGGAAGCACGCTAGCCGGCGCGGCACGCGCCCTGATCAGCGCCATGGACCGATTGCCGCTTGCCGACCATACCCAACTCTATCGCGCTATTGGCTTGGAGCTTTCCAAAACCATGGGAGGCTCGTTCGGTGTGCTCCTCGCGATCTTCTTCGCCGCAACGGGCGACGCCGCGTCAAGCGGCTTGCCAATGTACGAAGCGTTGCAGGCCGGACTGCGGAGAATGCAGGAGATCGGCGGGGCACGTCCGGGTGACCGCACCATGGTCGATGCCCTTGCGCCGGCTCTTGATGCCCTGGAAGAGAGCCTGTCCGAAGCGGCGAAAGCCGCGCGTGCAGGTGCCGATCGCACTGCCCACATGAGTGTGGCGAATGTTGGTCGCGCTTCCTATGTCAATGCCAAGCATTTGGTCGGTCACGCTGATCCAGGTGCTGAGGCGGTCGCGCGACTGTTTGAACACTTGGCCTAATTTTAGATAGTAAGCATCTATTTAAAACATGTAATGAAACTACGTCACTATCAGATCCGCTGTCAGACGAATGAGATTGTTAACGTCCCAGGCCAAAATCCCTTGCCTGCTATTTCGAAGGTGGTACTGCTTTCTCATGAAACCTAATGCCTGAATTAAGCCGCGCCACGAAGCGACATCAGCTTATTGCCAGCCAGTCACTTCGTAACCTTTTTCACGTAAACAGCGGTTTACAAAATTCATATAGGCTGAAGCTGGCTGCGACGTACCAGAACCAAACATACCTGACAATAATCCCCAGGTAGCGCCGCTGGCAGCACCAACCATAGCGCCACGTCCGGGAGCACCAGCAATGGCTCCGCCAACTGCTCCACTGGCTGCGCCGGCGCCTGCACCAACAGCTGTTCTTCTTGCTGTATTGCCAGTGCTTCCGCTTCCTTCCCTTGCTCCGGCTGATTCAGCTAGTTGTCTGCATTCTCTGATATCCCGGTCTGCAATAGTTCTTCCGACAGACTGATAGTAAGTATTGGGATACAGCACAGGCTGATAGCTTGCACAGGCAGACAGTCCTGATAGTACTATTCCGATTCCCACTATTTTTCCTGATGTGCTGATCATAGTATTTCACTCCTGATTTCTGATATTAGCGTTCAACTGGTGTGATTTTGATTGTCTTAAGCTCTTTTCCCCGCTGAAATTGCAGCACTACTTTTTCTCCTGCTTTCATGGTTGTGAGAATAGCTGCATACGACTTCAGGTTGGTGATGGGTTGTCCTGCCAGCTCAATCAAAATATCACCCGGCTGTAGCTGCGCTTGTTGTGCCGGGGAATCGGCAATAATATCTTCCACTCGTACACCCTCCCCCTGCCAGGAAAAATCCGGCACGGTGCCAAGGATGATTTTACGTTTGGCATTTGTCTGCGCAGGCGTCTGTGTTAAACGGGATGGCTGTGTATCAAGCATGGCGGTCAGCGGCTCGATGCGATTGGCTAGATATTCAGCACCTTCTTTGAGAATGGCTGCCACTTTGATCAACCCGGCGGTATCGATTTTATCGACAGTATCGCCCGGCGCGTGGTAATCCTCGTGCGCGCCACCAAAGAACTGGACTGCTGGTATTCCCGCCTTGATGAAAGCTGCCTGATCGCTGGAACCAAAATCGCTCGCCACAGGGTTGACAGGAATACCGGTAACAAAACCGGCACCCCGGAAAACATGCACTAGCTCACGTGCCGTACCCGTGCCAAACAGCGTGACGGGGTTATTTCCCAGTCGGCCAACGGTATCCAGATTGAGCATGGCAATGATTTTTTCCGATGGATAACCGGATAATGGATTGTCAAGATAATGGGTTGAGCCCAGCAGACCGGCTTCTTCACCGGTAAAAGCAATAAAAATGATAGTACGTTGCGGTTGCCATTTGGTTGCAACCTGCCGTGCCAGTTCGAGCATGACGGCAATACCGCTGGCATTATCATCCGCACCATAATGAATCTTGCCACGATTGGCGGCGCGTACATCTGGCCAGCCCATACCAAGGTGATCATAATGCGCGCCAATCACCAGACTTTGCCCGTCCAGTTGCGGATTAGTGCCTGGCAGAATGCCGATGACGTTACGCAGTGCGATTTTGCCTTTGGGCACGCCAACATCCTGCTGCCAAGTCTGAAAATAGCTTTTACCTTCTCCTCCGGGTTGCAACCCTGCCTGCTGGAATTGTTGTGCAATATACTCCGCTACCTTATCCAGCTCTGGGCTGCCCAGCTCGCGCCCCTTGAATGCTTCGCTGGCCAGAAATGTAATATCCTTCAACATGCGACTTTCTGAAAACAACGGCGGCAATTCTGCCAATGCATGACGCGGTGCCAGTGTACCGACGTGATTCGAGGTAAACGTCGCGTTATCTTTTTGGGTGATCAGCTGCGTCAGCGGTGAATGGGTGATTGGCCATTGCCCCTTGCTGATGTTATTCAGCTCATCTCCTTCAAATACCAGATAGCTGTATTTGCGGTAATGCGGCAATTTTCTGGCCAGTTCTGCAATCGCTGCGGGCTGATCGGCTGCCACCCATAGCAGGGTTAAATCCGGATTGGTCGGTTGGCGTGTGGTCAGTACCACAGCGTGCCTGCTCTGTTGCCAGATTTTACCGCTTAGCTGCAGTGTGCCTTCTTTTCTGGCTACGCCTTGCTCTGCCAGGGAATCAATCAATTGGTTGCTGAACTTGTTTTGCCAGCCCAGAACCCAGATTGTGCGATCAGCAGGCAATGCTTGCAGTTGATCATCCCGGACAATTTCCAGCGAACCGGCTTGCGTTTTCTGCCAATTAGTGGCCAGCGATTGATAAGCTTGCATCAGTTCTTCACTGACGTTGGAAGGCAAGATCAGCAAGGGGGTTTCTGCACCAAAACCTTGCGATAAGGCGGAAGGAATCTCGCGATTATCCAAACGCCGGAATACATCAAACTGGGGATCAATATCAATACGTACCGGACGTGCCGGGAAATCCATTTCAATAACATTACCTGGCTGATCGATTTTAATTTGACTCTGTCGAGCAGCCGTTTCCCCTTCCAGATGAATTGCCACCGGCACACTCAATTGATAAGGAACACCTGGTTGGGTTTGCTTAACAACGGCTTTAAGCCTGAACCCATTGCCTACAGGTTCAGCCTGGGCGCTTTCCAGCAGCAGATCAGGCGCACCACTCTGATACACCCATTGCTGAAAGAACGAAGAAAAATCCCTGCCGGTTTGGGTATTAAAAGTTGTCAGCAGATCTTCAAACGTGGCTTGTTTGAACTGGTATTGCTGGTAGAAGGTGCGCAGCACCCGGGTAAAGTCTTGATCCCCCAGCTCCTGCCGCAACATGTGAAACAGCATCATGGTTTTGCCATAACCAATGGCTTCCGTACTGGGACTATGGCGCGAAGTAAACTGGACAATTGGAAAATCCTTTTCCTTGTTGACAAAATCAGCATATTTTTGCAACACATCGCGACGGTATTCTTCTCCCTTGCCACTCTGTTCGCTGACGAGATGATCGGCCAGATAAGCAGTCAATCCTTCTGACCAATTACCTTTGCGGTAATCAACAAATACGCCGTTACCCCAGTAGTTATGCAAAATTTCATGCGGATAGGAGGTATGCAGAATGAAAGGAAAACGCACGACTCGCGGTCCCAGCAAGGTAAACGAAGGCATGCCGTAACCGGTTTCCCAGAAGTTTTCGACCAGTGCAAACTTTGCATAGGGGTAAGGCCCGATCAGCTTGCTGTACATGGCGATGTATTGCCCGGTGGCATCCAGATATTTTTGTGCCAATGCCTCATCCGCGCTGCGTAGATAAACATAGGCCTCGACCGGCCCGGCTGTTTGCTGGTAACGCTGATAGCGCCCGGCAACCAGATAAATATCATCCTGCGGATGGTTTTCTTCCCAGATAACATGCCGGGTGGTTGCTGTGGTCTGCTCCTGCAACAGTTTTCCCTGGCTGACAACATCCCAACCGGCTGGCAGCTGAATATTCAGGTGAAATGACACCATATCTTCATCAAACCGGGGATACCAGGCAGTTGAGTTGGCCAGAAACACGCCTTCTTCCGAAATCAATCCAGGCGAATAGCTAAAGCTGCGTGCGTATTCCAGACTGGGATCACGCACTGCATGGTGAATCTGTCCGTTAAAAGCCAGTGAGAAAGATTCCTGCCCTGCCGGTAACGTTATAGTGTAACGCTTCAGCGGTACCGGGCCGGCATAGCCCGCAACCACATCAGCTGTTCGGGCGACAATATCTACTCCTTTATTTACTGTAACCGATAAACCCGCATGCAAGCTGAATTCCAGACGAGTAGCTGCTGTTGGATTGAGCACATGTTTTGGGACATGAATCTGATCCTTGACCTGAATTTTCGAGGTGTCCGGCGAGAGTATGATTTCCATCCGGTGGTGAAATGTCTGGTCATTAGCCAGCACAAGCACACTACAAAGCAGGTTGATAAAGATGAAGCAGCACAGGATAAAAAAACGGATTGGGAGTGTCATAACTGATTAAAAATTATCGGAAACTGAATTGAATAGCGAACCAGATCGTTCGGGCTGGTTTGATGATTCTTTATTATGATGCCCTTGTAACGGGTGGGTTCGCTTACCTTTGCTTATCTTTTTACGGGAACTATGCTTAAATGATTTTTATTTACTGACGAGGATTATGAACCAAATGAAAAATTTTACACAGCCAATCAACCTTTCCGGTGGCCTGCCATTTGCTCGTAATTTACTGGCAACCGCCTGTTTTCTTGTTATGGCTCAGGCAGGAGCAGCCGGTTTCATTACCGATGCCAAACAAGTTTCGGGGCAGGAAGTCAGGTCAGGTGAAGGGTATTACCGTGCTGATGGTAACTGGCTGGTTTATCAGGCAGAAGTTGCTGGTGAGAATCCTTTTTACCAGATTTATCTGAAAAATCTTGCCAACGAGAATGTGCAGCAGATTTCACCTGGTATTGGCAAAACCACTTGTTCGTGGGTACATCCTTCCCAGGAGAAGGTGTTGTTTTCTTCAACCCATGACGATCCCGAAGCAAAAGCCAAGATGGTTGCTGAGATTGAGCAAAGAAAATCTGGCCAACGCAGGGCGTATGCCTGGGATTATGACGAATTCTATGATATCTATGAAGCCGATTTTGAAGGTAAAAATATCAAAAATCTCACCAATACCAAAGGATATGATGCAGAGGCTTCCTGGTCGCCAGATGGCAAGCTGATTGCATTTGCCTCCAACCGCCGGGCTTACAGCGAGCCGCTTACCGAAGAAGAAACTGCACTGTTCAACAATAACCCTTCTTCCCTAATCGATATTTACATCATGGATGCAGATGGTTCCAATGTAAAAAGACTGACGCATACCAACCGCTATGACGGTGGCCCGTTCTTCAGTCCGGATGGAAAAAGGATCGTCTGGCGTCGTTTCTCGGAAAATGGGCAAGAAGCAGAAATATTCACCATGAATATTGATGGATCGGATCAAAAGCAACTTACCCGGCTCAATAAAATGTCCTGGGCACCTTTTTACCACCCATCCAATCAGTACATTATTTTCGCAGCCAACGTTGAGGGGCACCGGAATTTTGAGCTCTACGTCGTTGATGTTGACAGCAAGAAAGAGCCCGTACGAGTAACAGAGGAAGAAGGATTTGATGGTCTACCGGTATTTACACCGGATGGCCAGTACATCACCTGGACCAGCGATCGCACACCTGATAAAAAAGGCCATCTTTTTCATGGCAAATGGAACCATGAAAAAGCACTGGAAAGTCTGGGGTTGAAATAAATAACTATTGGTTAAAATCAGTGGTTGTTTAGTCTGGCTGACAGTTGTAAAAAATAAAACTGTCAGCCAACGTCAACCCAGCCCGGCTTCAGAACTCATTTCCCCGGCTGCTATCAACTTCTTCCGGGCTTACCAAACTGCCAAGATTTCCCCAGGTATTTCTGATGTAGGAAACCACCCAGGCAATTTCATTGTCGCGAATGATGTGCTGGAAAGGCGGCATGCCGTAAGGGCGCGGATTACCCGCCGTGACGGGAGGAAACCCGCCATACAGCACGCTGCGAATGGTGTTGTGTGGTGAAGTCATAGTAACATTACGATTACCTGCCAGCGGTGGATAAATGCCCGGCACGCCTTCTCCTGATTCACCGTGACAACCTTGACAATGTTTTTCATATACCGGTTTCCCCAGTGCCAGATATTTGCTGACTCGTTCCGGCATGGGTGGGATTTTTTTCAGTGCCTCATTCCTGCTACGCTTCTCACCAATAGATTGCAAGTAAACCGCCATGGCACGTATATCTTCAGGAGACAGATATTGCAGGCTTTGCCGAACAACAGTGGCCATGGGGCCGGAAGTTACCGCATGCTCGTTTATACCGGTGGACAAAAGTTTGACGATTTCATCTATTGACCATTCCCCTACCCCCGCTTCCAATGGAGAAATCAGCGAAGGGGCATACCAGTAGGTCCCCATGATTTCACCCCCTGCCAGCTTGCTATCCTGAGTGGCACCCCATACATTGCGCGGGGTATGGCAGGCATTACAATGCCCAAGCCCTTGTACCAGGTAGTTACCGCGATTCCATTCTTCGCTTTTGGAATTATCCGGCTCATGCACCCCCTCCTTAAAGTACCATGTCCGCCACAGGAACAGCAGAAACTGGTTATCGTAGGGCGGGTTGATCTTGTGTGGCGGATTGGTCTGCGCAACCGGCTTCAATGAACGCAGATAAGCGAATATGGCATCTGCATCCTCGCGCGTGACCTTTGTATATTCGGTATAGGGAAAGACAGGGTACAGATAGCTGCCATCGCGCCCTTTCCCGAAATGAAGTGCCTGCCAGAAATCTTCACCACTCCAGCGACCAATGCCAGTTTCATTATCCGGCGTGATGTTTGGTGTTACAAATTCACCAAATGGTGTTTTCAGTGTACGTCCGCCAGCGTAAGGCTCTCCGCCTCGGGTCGTGTGGCAGCCCATGCAATTCGCAGCACGCGACAGATATTCGCCACGCTTAACTTGCTCAGCATCTGGGGCTGGAAACTGGTTTGCAGCAACAACTGACAATGGCAACAGTAGGCTCGCTGCAAAAATAATAGTTTGCCATCTCCCGGTAAATTTGAATTTATTTGATAATTTCATTGGATAAAGCCCTCTCCAGATAAAATCGTATGACAACGCTGCATAAGTTCCGGAGTCAGCTCTTCCATTTCTGCGGGCTCACCCGTTACTGGCTGGGTAGGCAGCCATATGGCCAACGCATTTACTTCCTCCTGTGTCATTTTTTTGGCTATTTCAGACATACAATCTGGTGTTTGTCCACGCATGATTCCACCGTTGCGCCAGCCGCCAAATTGAGCAGCCAGATAGGCATGCGGCAAACCCAGCAAACTGGGAATAAAGGGTTTCGTCCCTGTTAATGCCTTACCGTGACAGGCACTACAGGCGGGAATATCCCGGTCAGGGTCGCCCGAATGAATCAGTGTTTCCACTGCCTCTGTTTCATCGGGTGAAAGTGTGTTTACTGTCGGTTGTGGATAGGAATATTTCAGGGAGGAGAAATAATGGGCAATTTCAAGCAGATAGTCATCAGACATATTTTCCAGCAAAATCGCCATTGCTTGGTAATAACGTCGCCCATCACGGAAATTGCGCAACTGATTGAATAGATAACCAGCAGGTTTACCCGCGATATGCGGATAATATGCATCCCGTCCTGCTCTGTCCTCATCACCATGGCAAATAATACAAGGCTTGACACGCTGCTCCAGCGTATCAGGAATTTCAGATGCCCCCGGCTCTAGCGCATTGGCCAAGCCAACGATCGCCCATAATAGAATAAAAACAATAAATTTCATTTACACTCAACTGGTGAAAAGTTATCAAAATAAACGAAATACTCCTGCATTTTTATCTGAAAGTCCAGATTGGAATCAGGCCATTTTGCAGGATAGAAACACAAAGCCAACTATACTTTCAAAAGAACTGGTTAGTAATTACCTTGCTGCCTGGTACCAGATAAGGATTGATACAACCCGCTTGATCATGCTGCGTATTGGCAGCCAATCCAAGTCTGTTGCAACACTACTACAGGCAACCGGGAACCAGTATGCAGCGTATATCACCGCCTGTAACCCCGCCAGCCAAATGGTAACGCCTGAAGAAAATCAGTCTGCCACGATCCAGTTATACGAGCAACTTGCCGGCTATTCAGAGCACATATACCCGGGAGAGAGTATCGATCCCGCCGGAGAATGGCCTGTCGAAGCAGGTTTTCTCGCATTGGAGATCGATCTTGCCACAGCCAGAACAATCGGACATGCGTTTGGACAGAATGCAATCATCTGGATGAATACTGACGCAATCTCCCGATTAGTTTTACTGCGCTGAAGAGACAGTTTCCTCAACAAGGATGCTACGCTTCAGCTCTTCTATTTCCGGCTCATTCAATGTTTCAGTTTCCAGTAATTGCTCCGCCGTTTGATCAAGCAACGGCCGATTCATATCCAGAATTTTAATCGCACGCTCAAGCGCTTGATCAAGTAGCGCACGTACTGTCAGATCGATCTTGTGAGCGGTTTCCTCACTATAGTCACGGCTTTGTGGCATCGGGTAATTGGTTTGCAGATACGTCATTTGCTCCCGATCATAAACCACATTTCCGATTGCCTCGCTCATACCATAGCGCAACACCATCGCACGAGCGATATCAGTGGCACGTGCCAGATCATCGGAAGCGCCAGTGGAAATCTCACTGAATACCAGTTGCTCCGCCGCACGCCCACCCAGCAATACCGCCATCTTGTTTTCCAATTCTCTGCGCGTCATAAGATAGCGATCCTCGGTGGGGCGTTGAATGGTGTAACCCAGCGCCCCGATTCCGCGTGGAATAATCGAAACCTTATGGACTTCATCCGATCCAGGCAGAGCAAGCGCTACCAGGGTATGCCCCAGCTCGTGGTAGGCAACTGTACGCCTTTCATCAGGATTAATCAGTCGGTTACGTTTTTCCAGGCCAGCCACGATACGCTCGATTGCATTGTTAAAATCTTCCATGGTCACGGCTGTTGCATCACGTCGGGTCGCCAACAGCGCAGCTTCATTAATCAGATTAGCTAAATCTGCACCGGTAAAACCAGGCGTCAGCGCCGCTATCTGCTCGGTATTAACATCTGATGCCAACGTAATTTTACCAATGTGCACAGCCAGAATCTGTTGACGACCCTTTTTATCAGGCCGATCTACCAGTACCTGTCGATCAAAACGTCCGGCACGCAGCAAGGCAGCATCCAGGATTTCGGGACGATTAGTGGCTGCGAGCAAAACAATGCCACTGGAGGGATCAAACCCATCCAACTCGGCTAACAATTGATTCAGTGTCTGTTCTTTTTCATCATGGCCACCAAATCCGCCTGCTCCGCGTGCACGCCCCAGCGCATCCAATTCATCGATGAAGATGATGGCGGGTGCCATCTGGCGTGCTTGCTCGAACAGATCACGCACTCTGGCGGCACCCACCCCAACGAACATTTCGACAAATTCTGAACCGGAAATCGAGAAGAACGGTACGCCTGCCTCCCCTGCCACCGCACGCGCCAATAAGGTTTTACCCGTGCCGGGTGGGCCAACCAGTAAAATACCTTTGGGCGCTCTTCCTCCTAATCGACTGTATTCAGAGGGATTTCTAAGGAAATTGACGATTTCCATCAATTCTTCCTTAGCCTCATCCACTCCGGCAACATTGGCAAAAGTGACTTTTGTTTCTTGCTCAACATAAACCTTGGCACGGCTTTTGCCAATCGACATCAACCCGCTTCCCATCATTCCTTTATTCATCCGCCGGATAATAAACAGCCAGATACCAATAAAAATTGCCATCGGCACTATCCAGGAAAGAATATCGCGCAACCAGGTGCTTTGCACCACGCCAGTATAGGTAACACTATGTTTGTCTAGCATCTCCGCCAGATCCGATTCAACCCGCGTGGTGACAAATTCGGTAAATTTCTCACCAGAAGTATCCTTGAGTTTGCCAAAGATCTGTTGATCAGTAATAGCTACTTCCGCTACCTTGTCCTCCTCCAGTAATGTCTGAAAGCGACTGTAGGGAATTGGCTCAATTTTTGTATATTGTGTGTAAAGATTTTGGATGAAGAGAATGCTGGTTACCGCGATCAACACATACCAGAAGTTAATCTGTGTCTTCTTATCCACCGGCGACTGGTTTTTCATGAATCCTCCTTTCTTTGTTTGTCTGATTTTATTTTTTCAGAAATCGGGTTCGCAAGTTGCTAAATCATACCCAATTTTGTCGATCTAAAACCGAGAAATGGTACACTTACCTTTCATCCGGCCTTTCGCAAAGAACTAGATTGCACGGCCGTGTCAGTCACATACAATGACTGCTTTCATCAAACTTCTCCTAAAAGGATGATCTCCGTCATGAAAACACATGCAGCAGTTGCCTGGCAGGCTGGCCAGCCCCTTACCATTGAAGAGGTTGATCTTGCCGCTCCGCGCGCGGGAGAGGTGCTGATTGAAGTTAAAGCCACGGGTATCTGCCATACTGATTACTACACACTTTCCGGCGCTGATCCGGAAGGCCTGTTCCCTGCAATTCTTGGCCACGAAGGTGCCGGAGTTGTGGTTGAAACGGGTACAGATGTCAAATCACTGCGCCCGGGTGATCATGTGATTCCCTTGTACACACCGGAATGTCGGGAATGCAAATCTTGTCTTTCGCGTAAAACCAACTTATGTCAGGCGATCCGTGCGACACAAGGGCGCGGCCTGATGCCGGACGGCACTTCGCGCTTCTCGCTCAACGGCAAACCCATTATGCACTATATGGGCACTTCAACTTTTTCTAATTACATCGTTGTCCCTGAGATTGCTCTGGCTAAGATTCGTGAAGATGCCCCTTTTGACAAAGCCTGCTACATCGGCTGCGGGGTGACCACCGGTATTGGTGCGGTATTGTTCACCGCCAAAGTAGAAACGGGTGCAAACGTCGCTGTATTCGGGCTAGGCGGCATCGGCCTGAATGTTATTCAGGGTGCGCGCATGGTCGGTGCGGACAAGATTATCGGAGTTGATATCAATCCGGAGCGGGAAGCATTAGGCCGACAATTCGGCATGACCCATTTCATCAACCCGAAGGAAGTAGAAAACGTGGTGGATGCAGTAATACAGCTGACGGATGGAGGTGCAGATTACAGCTTTGAATGTATCGGCAATACCACTGTTATGCGCCAAGCGCTGGAATGCACACACAGAGGCTGGGGGCGCAGTATCATTATTGGTGTAGCAGAAGCTGGCGCCGAGATCAGTACCCGCCCATTTCAGCTGGTGACTGGTAGAAAATGGGAGGGTACTGCTTTTGGTGGCGCACGTGGCCGCTCGGATGTACCACGTATTGTTGACTGGTATATGGAGGGAAAAATCAGTATTGATCCGCTGATTACACACACCCTGAAACTGGAAGACATCAACGAAGGTTTCAAATTGATGGAAGCCGGAAAATCTATTCGTTCTGTTGTAATTTACTGATGACTTAAAAAAATGACAATCAAACTGGAAATTCGCAGCCAGCACCGCTGTTTTGGTGGTCTTCAAAGTTATTATCAGCATCATTCAGAAATTATCGGCTTACCGATGCGCTTCTCAGTGTATGTGCCGCCCGAAGCCGGTGAGCAGCGTTTACCCGTACTGTTTTTTCTAGCCGGGCTGACCTGTACAGAAGAAACTTTCATGATTAAGGCCGGTGCACAACGTTATGCTGCCGAGCTCGGGCTGATGCTGGTCAGTATGGATACCAGCCCACGCAATACCGGCATTCCTGGTGAAGCGGATGATTGGGAATTTGGATCAGGCGCCGGGTTCTATCTTGATGCCATAGAATCCCCCTGGTCCAAATACTTTCACATGGAAAGCTATGTGACACAAGAGCTGTACAACATCATACTGGGTCAATTTCCAGTTGATCCGAAAAGTGTGGGAATTTCAGGACATTCAATGGGAGGACATGGTGCGTTAACCCTGGCGTTACGCCACCCTGAGCTGTACCAGTCAGTTTCTGCCTTTGCGCCGATAGCAGCCCCCATTCACTGCCCTTGGGGACAAAAGGCATTCAGTCGTTACCTGGGGAAATCGCCAGAAAGCTGGCATAAACACGATGCAACCGCTCTGATCGAATCTGGTCACCGACTACCAACCCCGTTAATTGATCAGGGACTAGACGATCCTTTTCTTGCTGAGCAATTACATCCCAGCTATTTTGAAGCCGCCTGTCAGCAAGCTGAACAGCCCATTATTTTGCGTCGCCATGCTGGCTATGATCACAGCTACTTTTTTATCAGCACTTTTATTGAAGATCATTTGCGACATCACCACACTTTCCTGACGTTGGATCCGGCTGATTCAGCAGGTTGATTCAATCTGGATTTTCTTGCTATATCTCATCGTCATTGTGCGACAGCGACAACCTCTCCCTCTCGCCTTTTCGAGCATGTTCGTGCGAAGCAATCCAGAGCGGTTACAACCGGGATAAGGATGGCCTGCTAATTGCTTTGCTTTATCCGCCGCCACACTACACTCGCAGCTGAGGCCTACGGATTTCACAATGACGATGCCATCCACCATCCTTAATACGGATAAGCGGCAAGTTTGATAAAAATGCCGCCATCTCCTCTACTGGCATGGCAGTTCATGGCTCCATCAAACTACAATGACATCTGGCAATGGGAAGCCGTTGAAATTGCTTGCATACGACGTTGTGTAAGCGCCTGCGTTGGGGATAAAAATGAAATCATCTTCCCGCACATCTTCAGGCAGCATCTCGTCGTGCATCAGCACATCCACAGAATCGCATGTCGGACCAGCAACTGACCAGGGAACCAAAGAACCATTGCGTTGAGTCAAGATTTCATAACGCAACCCTTCGCTTACCTCAATGATGCCACCGAAGATCCCTGCATCCCAATACATCCAGCGCTTGCCATTACGGGTCGCAGTACCGACCACGCGGCACACAAAACACGCTGAGTCGGATACCAGATAACGTCCAGGTTCTGCCATGATGCGAATATTTTGCGGCAAATCAGCAATGGCCTCGTTAATAACCTCGGCAATGATTTCAATGGATGGGATCGGCTTGACGTAACGCACCGGATAACCGCCACCCAGATTCAACAACCGGGGATTAAGACCGGCTTCGCGCATGCTGGCAAACACGGTTTTGGCACGTTCGATCCCAACCCGCCAGTTCTGTGGATTGCGGCATTGGGAGCCCACATGAAAAGTAACACCTGCCAGATCCGCATTCAGCTTCACAGCTTCATCAATAATTTCGCGCACGTCTCCCAGATGTGTTCCAAATTTTCCTGCCAACGGCCAGTCGCTGCCGATATTGGGAGTGTCGATCCGCAAATAAAGCTTGGCATCCGCTTTGATGCTGACGATCTTGCGCAGCTCCTCAACGCTATCCAGCACGTACCACTCCACGCCTTTCGCAGCAGCATACTGGAGGTAGGCGCGTGATTTCATCGGATTGCTGTAAAAAATTTCGGCAGCCGGCACGCCAAAACCCATCAGGAGGTCAAGCTCGGCAATCGACGCGATTTCAAACCCAACGCCTTCTTCAATCAACGTTTTCAGCACGCGCGGATCAGGATTGGCTTTGGCTGCATAATGCGGATGTACGCGTGGCATGGCTGCCTTGAATCGTCGGGCTTTATTGCGAATGATGGCGGTATCCACCATCAGAAAAGGCTTCAGATAACCTTGTTTTAACTTGGCTTCCACCAAGGAGGGATCGATACTGATTTCAGGGTGAGTATCGAAAATGGCATTTTCTGTTTGTTGCTGTACGGCTGCGGATAGTTTTTTCATGAGGGTTTCTCCTGGAATCGCTACGTTTCGGGAATATGAATTTGAACCCAATCAGTTGGAACAAACAGGTTTATCTTGCTTCTCATGATGACCTCCTTATGGGCTGCTGGAATTTCTAAAGGCACGCATTATAGGCTTGATTTTTTCAGAATCAAGTATTTTTTTGCATTATTTTTATTAAAATAAACGATTAATAATCATCATCTTATATGACAGAAATTATCTTCATTATTTTTGATGGCTGTTTGCAAAGCCCAGCGACTTTATAAACAGCAATCTTCATCAGAAAAAAGAGCCAATTAACAACTTTTTATTGGGTTTTTCTGCCGACCAATTTATATTGGACAAGAAAATACAGGCAATATTTTTTCAGGGTACTTAATGCCTCGATTCGCCTGAAAAATAGTTTTCAGAAGAATCTTTTACGCAAAAGATTTGCACATGAGCAAGCGCAGGACTAATATTTTGAACAACCAGCTTTATAAGAGAGTTGGTATATCTAGATAAACCGGAAGGAGATCACGATGAAAAAAATTACCGGAGCAGCCATCTTCACCGCAACCATGTTTTTCTCGTTCAATAGTGCATTTGCTGGTAATGAAGGATTACCAGCAGATCAGGTAATTTCAGCCATTCAGGCAGCCGTTGCAGCAAACCCCGGAAATATCCACGAGGCTGAAGTTGAAAGAGAACAGGGAAAGCTGATCGTCGAGGTAAAAATCATCGACGCCAATGGTAAAAAAATCAAAGTAAAAATCGATCCGGCAAAAAATGCAGTCATCCCGAACAAATAACCTTGACTAACACCCCCCGATAAAACTGCTGCTGGATTTTTTCCCGCTGCAGGCATTCGCGCAATAACATCCTGCCTGTTATGGTAAGGCTCTGTCTTTGAGCCATCTGCACATAACTCCGTTATGGTGAATGTCGCAAACATGAAACAATCCAGCAGAGTTGGCAACCAAAAAATCAGACCATTATTCTCGCTCTCTCGTTGCAATCCTTCTACTGAATTCTGATTTTTTCATAAGAACCTGTTCAATATCTCACTGAAGGGCACATTACGGCGTTGAAATTGAACTGCATCCCTTGATCGAGATCTTGAATAGGTTCTAAGAATTGATTGAACTGACGGAAATCTTGTGCAATATATTCCCCGGTGGCACCATACCGCCTTTCATCCGGAGCCAGGAAAGCGGTGATGGATATAAACCATTGTATATACGGAAATCTGAATGACAGCTGCCTCATCCCTACACCCCCCTGCAATTCCACGCGTTGGTTTTGTATCACTTGGCTGCCCCAAGGCAACGGTTGATTCCGAACGTATCCTCACCTGCCTGCGAGCAGAGGGCTACCTGATCTCACCCAACTACGCCGATGCTGATCTGGTGGTCGTCAACACCTGCGGTTTTATTGATAGTGCCGTGGCGGAATCGCTGGAAACCATTGGCGAAGCACTGACTGAAAATGGCAAGGTGATTGTAACCGGCTGCCTGGGTGCAAAAGAGGATGTCATCCGGCAGGCGCACCCCAGCGTGCTGGCAGTAACCGGCCCGCAGGCAACCGAGGAAGTGATGGCCGCCATTCACCATCATTTACCCAAACCGCACGATCCTTATCTTGATCTGGTACCGCCACAGGGAATCAAGCTCACGCCGAAGCATTACGCCTATCTCAAAATTTCCGAAGGCTGCAATCATCATTGCACGTTCTGCATTATTCCCAGCATGCGCGGTGATCTGGTCAGTCGACCGGTGGGTGGTGTACTGCAGGAGGCGCAAAGTCTGGTCGAAGCTGGTGTCAAGGAATTGCTGATTATTTCCCAGGATACCAGTGCTTACGGGGTGGATATCAAATATCGCACCGGCTTCTGGCAAGGCAGACCCGTTCGCACTCGCATCACCGAACTGGCGAACGCACTGGGGGAATTCGGTATCTGGGTACGGCTGCACTATGTCTATCCCTATCCACATGTGGATGAACTGATCCCATTAATGGCAGAAGGCAAGCTCCTGCCTTATCTGGACATTCCTTTTCAGCACGCCAACAAACGCATACTCAAGCTGATGAAACGCCCAGCCAATAGTGAAAACGTACTGGTGCGCATTCAGCAGTGGCGCAAAACCTGCCCGGACATTGCTCTGCGCAGCACTTTTATTGTTGGTTTTCCGGGAGAAACCGAAGCAGAATTCGAGGAACTGCTCGCTTTTCTGGAAGAAGCACAACTGGATCGGGTGGGGGCATTTACCTATTCGCCGGTCAAAGGCGCGGCTGCCAATGTATTGCCTGATCATGTTCCTCCCGAAATCCAGCAAGAACGACTGGAAAGACTGATGCAACAGCAGGAAATCATTAGCAAACAACGCCTGGCTGTGAAAAAAGGCCAGCAGCTCAGGGTGCTGGTGGACACAGTTGATGAAGAAGGCGCCATCGCCAGAAGTTATGCCGATGCACCGGAAATTGACGGCGTTGTTTACATTAATGATGCCTCAACCCTTAAACCGGGTGACTGGGCAGATGTGCGCGTTACCGATACTGACATTCACGACCTGTGGACAGAGAAAATCTAACGCGAACAGTAAACTCCTGAATTGCTTCGGCGACTGTGCCTGCCCGCAAAAGTGGCATTTGTATCATTGCCACTTTTTCCTCAATCCTTACAAGGTGCTGTGTTGAAGCAACGCCGAGGCAATCCAGTACCGCGTTGACCAGCAACTGATTCTGCTTGAGTGGCTGTGCTTTTGCACGCCACTACTCGAAACCATTCCGTGTCATTGATTTGGCACAATGCCAAAGCCAAAATCCTCTCCAGCCTCACAACTTTTCCTATATTTCCTCGTATAAACCAGCCCCCTGGCTCTCCATACAAAATATCAATGGAGAAAACAAGCATTCAGGTTATCTCCTTATAACAAACAAATCACTATAAAAATTCCAGCAAGTATCAAGGCTTGTCAGAAAAATTTACAAGCAAAGAATTGTTCTACTTAGCCACCCCTGCAAATAGAACATATATCTATTAGTGTCATGCACTTATATCGCAAATAAAGTATTGGCATGTAATGTGCTTATTGTAAATCAAGGTTGTTCAGGATCGATGCCTCATTAGCCCTGATAGTCGATAGTGGTAACCAATTAAAAACAAAATTTTTAATCCGAAGGAGATTTACCTATGAAGAAAACACTTATTGCAGCAGCCTTATTTGCAGCAATTGGAACAGCGCATGCTGATCCAGTTACATTGACCTATACAGATACATTTGGAAATGAACAAGTAGGAACCCTTCCCAATAATTCGTCTTGGTCAGGAAACCCATGGAATCAGGGAAAACCTGTTCAAGGAAATGTATATGCGGGAGAATTCAAATTTAAAACATCTGAAGGATTAGATTTCTACGCATTCTGTGCTGATATTTTCCATACGCTAAAATCTGGAACCACATACCAAATGGATGCCCTGACAACGGGAAGCGTAGCTGGTATTGGTTCCTGGGAAATCGCCCGGATTGGTTACCTGTTCGATAATTATGGCGACTACCTTGACAATTCGGCAAATGGAAAAGAATTAACGGCATTCCAGCTCACCCTGTGGGAAATTCTGTTTGAAAACGGCAAAAACCAGGGCAATCAAAACGGAAACCCACTTTCAAAGGGCAACTTCAAGGTAGGAGGATTTGGTGATGCCGACGATCTGGCAAATGGATGGATAAAAGATATTTATGACAACACTCAAGATGGCACAAAAAGTGAGAAATATGATTTATTTTTCCTGACATCAAGCTCTACTTGTACTGAAAAATACACAAGTGGAAATAAAAAGGGACAATGTAAAAATGGAAAAATGACCCAAGATTCTCAAAACCTTATTTCCTGGACAGCCAAACCGGAGGATCCACAAGATCCAGCAGAGAATCCAAATGAAATACCCGAACCCATGCCATTGGTACTTCTAACTGCCGGTTTACTGGCATTAGGGTTCACCAGAAAGCTGCGCTGCTGCTAATCTACCATCAAGCCGGAGAATCTATCTCCGGCTTTCTAAAGTCATTTTTCAGGCGAAGCACTGCGTTGCATGGTACTCGCCCTTCCAACCTATTCGGTATATTTTGCAGGCACCCTCAATTCGGCCTGCGTCTCCAAAAAAAGAACACCCTCCATATATTGATTAATATCTACAACTCATAAGAAAATTGTCAATTTTTACAATCGACTGAACCCATTTTTCATAAAGAAGTCTCAACGGAAGTACATCAATCTGAGCCAGGAAATAACAACAGAAGGTTGCAATAAACATGACAGACATGAAGAACAGGATTGAAAGCAGGCTACAATCGTTACAGCCGCAGTTCCTGGAAGTATTTAATGAAAGCCATCGTCATAATGTCCCGGCAGGATCCGAATCTCATTTCAAGGTAACGGTTGTATCTGCTGCATTTGATGACAAACCGCTGGTGGCGCGTCACCGGCTGGTCAACGCCACGCTGACGGATGAGATTATTCGCTCCATTCACGCACTGGCGTTACACACATTCACTCCTGCGGAATGGCAGGAACGTCATGATGCAGCGCGCACATCCCCACCCTGCCTTGGTGGATCGGCTGCCGAATGAAACCGGGAGTGATAACCTCACGCCGCGAAAGTGGCCCATCAACTTTCAGAGAGGTTCTTATGCAAAAACTGTTAAATTTTCTGACACTTGCCTGCGTTCTGCTGCTCAGCGGCTGCGGCTACAACACCCTGCAATCGACTGATGAACAGATCAAATCAAGTTGGGCGGAAGTAATCAACCAGTATCAGCGCCGGGCAGATCTGATTCCGAATCTGGTCAATACGGTAAAAGGCTTTGCCACACAGGAAAAAGAAGTGTTGCTGGGAGTGACTGCCGCCCGTTCCAGAGCAGGCAGCATTCAGGCGACACCGGAACTGATCAACGATGCGGAAGCCTTTGCCCGTTTTCAGAACGCTCAGAGTGAGCTGACCGGTGCGCTTACCCGTTTGCTGGCGGTGGCAGAGAATTACCCGCAGCTCAAATCCAGTGCCAATTTCCGTGATCTGCAGGCACAGCTGGAAGGTACTGAAAATCGTATTGCGGTCGCCCGTAACCGTTACATCCAGGCAGTGCAGGAATATAACGTAACGGTTCGCTCCTTTCCGAGCAACCTGACTGCGATGCTGTTCGGGTTCCAGGTCAAACCCAACTTCACGGTGGAGAATGAACAAGCGATTGCTGTTCCGCCCACGGTGGAATTTGGTGCTCCGGTAACTGCTCAATAAATTGATTAAATAAGCAAGCATGTTGATTTTATTTACAGGAATCAAGCGGCATATCAGTTTGTCGTTTATAGCACTGTTATGTGTTGCTGCCACCGGGGTGCTGGCCGATGTTGCTATTCCTCCGCTTAAATCACATATTACCGATCTGACTGGAACGCTCACCAAAACAGAAATCACTCAACTGGAGCAACAACTAGCTAATTTTGAAGCAAAAAAAGGCAGTCAGATCGCCGTGCTAATTGTTCCCTCCACACAGCCTGAAACGATTGAGCAGTATTCAATTCGTGTGGTTGAGGCATGGAAACTCGGCCGCAAAGGAATCGATGATGGCGTATTGCTGCTGGTTGCCAAGAATGACAGAACCTTGCGGATTGAAACCGGCTACGGACTTGAAGGTGCATTACCGGATGCCATCGCTCGGCGCATCATAGACGAGGGAATTACTCCTGAATTCAAGCATGGTAATTTTTTTGGTGGATTACAGACAGGTATCAGGCAGATTATCAGTGTGATTGAAGGCGAACCTTTGCCTGTTCCTGCACGGCAGGCGAGAGAATCAGCCAGTATGAACCTTGTGCTGGAAAACATTATTCCCGTTTTATTTGTCATGCTGATGCTGGGCAGGATGCTGCAAGCCACGTTTGGGAGAATGACCGGTGCAACCATAACCAGCAGTATTGCAGGATTACTGATCTGGCTGATTTCCTCTTCACTGCTGATCGCTGTCCTAATTGCCATCGTGGCATTTGTTATCAGCCTGTTTGAGCAGACAGGGAGAATCATTCACCAAGGTGGGTTCAGGAGTGGGCGCAGAAACTGGCCTGGAGGGGGTGGTTTTTCTAGCGGTGGATTCCGTGGCGGGGGTGGCGGCTTTGGTGGTGGCGGCGCCTCGGGAAGATGGTAATCAGGAGAAATTAATGAATTTGATGCGCATCATCCGCCATCTCGTCACTGGTCAATCAGCCGTAAAACGTGCATTTCCACCGAATACGCTGAATACAATCAAGCAGGCAATTGCACGGTCTGAAACCACACATAGTGGCGAAATTGTTTTTGCAGTAGAAGCGGCGTTGGATATATCCCTGCTGTTGAAAAATCATTTCAGTCGTGAACGGGCCATTGATGTATTTTCCCTGTTGCGAGTCTGGGATACCGAACAGAACAATGGTGTGATGATTTATTTATTAATGGCAGATCACAGCGTGGAGATCATAGCAGATCGGGGCATTTACACTCGCATGGAACAGGCGGAATGGGACGCTGCTTGCCATACGATGGAAACTGCTTTCAGCCAGGGACAATTTGAACAGGGTATTCTCTCCGGAATTGATGTAATTACCAGAGTGCTACAGCAATACTTTCCAGCCAACAGCGCTGGCAAAAGAAAAAGCGAGCTTTCCGATTACCCGGTCGTGTTATAAATCCGTCTTCCACTTCCCTGAAAGACAGGTCAGCCGGATCAGAATAAATCCAATCGACTCTGGTTTTACCTTGGCTCACTACCTGATTCTATGCGCCTGCTGCACGACAGGAAGTTATAATATTGCTGTCTCTTGCTGTCGTTCTGTATACCTTCTATGTATCTGATAATGGCGATGGCCGTTGCATTACCGAAAATGAATCATAAACTCCAAGGCAGGTTATTCTGGCTACTCGGCAAGAACTTTCTGATTTTCTGAGCGAAGTCGAGCTGCGTGCATACAAGCAAGCGTTATTCGCGGTGCAGGATGAACACACTGCACTGGATATCGTGCAGGACTCAATGATGAAGCTGACCGAGAAGTATGCGCATAAACCGCCTGCCGAGCTCCCTCCCCTGTTTCAGCGCATTCTGCAAAATAAGATTCGTGATTATTATCGGCGACAGAAATCCCGTTCACTCTGGGTGACGTTGTTCTCAGCATTTATGCCTGCTTCAAGCGAAAAAGATACTGATGAATATTCCGATATTCCCGAATCTCTGTCACTGGCGCAGGATTTCGACCAGAAAAACAATCCCGGTACCGCAGCGGAGCAATCTCAACTGATCGAACTGATCAGCAAGGCGCTAGAAACTTTACCGCCACGTCAACGAGAGGCCTTCCTGTTGCGTTACTGGGAAGAGATGGATGTATCCGAAACAGCAAAAATCATGGATTGCTCGGAAGGAAGCGTAAAGACACATTGCTCCCGTGCGACACACACACTTGCCGCTATATTAGAGGGTAAAGGAGTCAAGCGATGAATAAAGAGGAAAAAACGGGGAGAACGATCGCAAGATTGCTGGATCACAGCTTGCGTGACATTACCCCAGGTACTCTGTACCAACTGCGAGCTGCACGCAGAGCCGCTTTGGAAAATTATCAACCAGCAGAAAAAATGCTGCATGCAGGCGCGGGAATATCAGCCCGGAACGGGTATCACTGGCTTGCCAATCATGCCGGCAAATTATTATTATCAGCCAGTTTTCTGCTGCTCCTAATAATTCATAACTACTGGCAGGTAAATTACAGGATTGAAGATAAATCAACAGCATCGCACGCCATATTCACTAATGATGCACCCGCCGAATTATTCAGTACCGAGGATACTGCCAATTTCGAAGAAGAGGAGGATGCTGACGATGGAACTTCTGATGAAACGCCTCCTCACGAAGCCGAAAATAACAATAATTCGGAAAATACGACTGATGTTTCAGCAACCGATGTCAATGAAGAAGCAAATTCTGGTGTGGCTACCGATTCCGTTTACCCCGGTGAAACTCAGGATCCTGACTGGATGGATGAACCTTCCGATAGCAAGGATGACAGGAATTCAGAAACAGATGTCGTCCCTGATGAAACCAGTGATGTTCAAGATTCTGAGGAAGTGGGAGACGCTCATGATGCAGAATCCCCGGATACAGATTCCGAAGACAGGGATACGCAGGATACAGAAACCGATAGCGAGATATCTGCCCCATAGCCCAACCAAGATATAATCCGGATTTGATCCGGCTGCTTCGGTTTCATCCCGGAAGATAAAATTTATTTCTGCTTAAGCACCCTACCCCAGCTAATGCACTCCAACACCAGCGATTTACTCCACCTTGTTCCTGCTGATTTCCCATCAGCCTGGAACAGGCAAATTGAGCCTACACTGATCAATCATGAACAGGTAATTGCCTGGCTGGAAACTGACCTCGATCATCAGTTACATTTTTCACCAGGGCTGATTGTGATTACCACCCGGCGGATTCTGGCTAGAATAGCGGGCGATGAGCACTGGCAGGCATGGCATTATCAACCAAATATGAAGCTAGCTTATCAGGATCACGCCGGGATTTGCAGCATCGAACTGTCTGACACCAGCGCCCGTCTGGCGCGCTGGTATTGCACATTGAGCAAACAACAGGCAGCGGATCAACTGATTATCCACTTTATCCGGCTGATTGATGCGCTTGATACCCAGGCAGCCCTGCCAGCAAAAGGGATGGCAGAACAAGCCAGCAGTAACCAGAATACCGCTGGCAACGATGACAGTAGTGAAGCGGCATACGCTCATCACGATCAGGAAGCAACCTCCACTCCACCCTCTACCTGGACATTGTTTCGCCTGTGGCGCTTTGCCAGACCGTACAAGTGGCAATTATTTACCGGTTTCATGCTAATGCTGGGCAGTACGGCTGCTGCATTGGTACCGCCCTATCTGACCATGCCACTGATGGATAATGTATTGATCCCTTATCAGAACGGCCATCCGATTAATGTTGATCTGGTGATATTTTATCTGTCCGGCTTGCTGGGAGCGGCAATAGTAGCCTGGATTCTTGGCTGGGCGCGCACCTATGTACTGGCCAGGATATCAGAGCGCATCGGCGCTGATTTGCGAACAACAACTTACGAACACCTGCTCAAACTTTCTCAAGCCTATTTCGGTGGGAAACGTACAGGGGATCTGATGGCGCGTATCGGTGCGGAAACCGACCGGATTAACCTGTTTCTTTCGCTCAATCTGCTTGATTTCGCCACGGATGTGCTCATGATCGTCCTGACCGTCATTATCCTGGTTTCAATCGACCCATGGCTCGCGCTTATTACCCTGCTCCCATTGCCGATCATTGCCTGGCTGATTCATCTGGTGCGTGATCGTT
Source organism: Nitrosomonas sp. TNE100 (assembly GCF_055387135.1). NCBI lineage: Bacteria > Pseudomonadati > Pseudomonadota > Betaproteobacteria > Nitrosomonadales > Nitrosomonadaceae > Nitrosomonas > Nitrosomonas sp. TNE100. Next base: position 1,360,529 of record NZ_AP040997.1, read on the forward strand.
TGCGTGTCGGCTTTGAAAAAACCAATCGTGTCTGGGCCGAAGTCAATAATGTTCTGGCAGATACCCTGCCTGGCATCCGAGTGGTCAAGGCATTCGCGCAAGAAGTACGGGAGATCGAACGCTTCCGTGCAGTCAATCAGCGTAATGTGGAAATCAATGATCGTGTCAACAAAGTCTGGGCATTGTTTACCCCCACGGTAACCCTGCTGACAGAATGCGGTCTGCTGGTTGTGTGGATTTTCGGTATCTGGCAGGTATCACAAGATCACATCACCGTCGGGGTACTCACCGCTTTTCTGGCTTATATCGGTCGCTTCTATCTGCGGCTAGATTCAATGAGCCGGATCGTTTCTGCCACACAAAAGGCGGCGGCTGGAACCAAACGGATATTCGATATTCTCGATCACGTTTCCAGCGTGCCGGAACCGGTCAAGCCCGTTCATCTGCCAGCTATAAAAGGCCATATCGAGTTGCGTAATGTCGGTTTCCGTTACGGAACGCGCCGGGTGATACAAAATTTCAATTTTGCAATTGAACCAGGCGAGATGATCGGGCTGGTCGGGCACAGTGGCTCAGGCAAAAGCACACTCATCAACCTGATCTGCCGCTTTTATGATGTGACCGAGGGTGCCATCCTGATTGATGGTATCGATATCCGCTCATTGCCTATCGCGGATTATCGAAAACATATCGGGCTGGTACTGCAGGAACCTTTTCTTTTTTTCGGCACGATTGCCGAGAATATTGCCTATGGAAAACCCGATGCTTCTCGCAAGGAAATTATTACAGCGGCACGCGCTGCCCATGCCCATGAATTTATTTTGCGCCTGCCTTACGGTTATGATTCTCTGGTGGGCGAACGCGGCCAGGCACTCTCGGGTGGCGAAAGGCAGCGTATTTCCATCGCCCGGGCACTGCTAATCGACCCACACATCCTGATACTGGATGAAGCCACTTCATCTGTGGATACCCAGACGGAACAGGAAATTCAAGGGGCACTCGATAATCTTGTTTCCGGTCGGACAACCCTTGCCATTGCTCATCGCCTGTCAACCCTGCAGGAAGCAAACAGGCTGATCGTACTCGACCACGGCAAGATCGTGGAAACAGGCAATCATGCGGAACTCATGGCCTGCCAGGGACATTACTACCACCTTTATCAGTCACAGTCACGTAGCCCAGATAATGAAGAGTCCTCTGTTGAACCCGGTAACCTATCTGATATCAGGGGAAATCGTGTATGAAACTATCTGAATACAAACTGGAGAGGAATGCTTTCGGTCGGGTGGTAGCTATAGGCAAAGATCAGATCTACGAAAGTGTCATACCCGTACGTGCATTTCCAATTACTGCCGCGGATGAGGGAGTAGCTCTGGTCGATGGCCATGGCCATGAAGTGGCCTGGATTGATAATCTTGTTGAATTACAGGAATCAGAGCGAACTTTGATCGAAGAAGAACTTGCCAGCCGTGAATTCATGCCTGAGATAAAGCGCATTGACAAGGTTTCCAGCTTCGCAACCCCCAGCACCTGGCAAATACAAACAAATCGAGGGGAAACCAGCCTCATCCTCAAGGGAGAAGAAGATATCCGTCGGCTGTCGCTCGCTACATTACTGATCACCGACAGCCACGGCATTCACTTCCTGATTCGAGACCGGTTGATACTGGATCATCACAGCAACAGATTGCTGGATCGTTTTTTGTGAAACAAGACAAAAACAAGATTCCCGAATATCAACACATCAAGATTTTCTTTACCACACTGCTGCAATATTCCAAAAAGATAATACAGAGATCGTGTGGCCTGAATAATGGCGTTGACTGCGAGTCGTCCAAGTTCACCACGTACCAGCTGACAATCAAGCGTGAGCAGCTTAAAGCTGCACAACTGTGTGATCAGTAAACGGGAAAGATACTTTCAGCACCGTAAAGCATTCATAACTCACAATAAGTTTTCTCATCAGTTGCGCTTGCCCACTTGGCAAGCGTTTCTTCCAATGCTTTCAAGTATTCGATGTCAATCGGCTGTACACGCCGGATACATGTGAATATAAAACCTCTACAACCAACAGCAGTAGCAGTATAAGCTGCTGTGAATCCCCTTCCTGTGCGCTCACTCTCAGCAAGAAATGAGAGATATCCAAAAATTCCAGATTTCCTGTAAACCAATTGAATATGTCTCGCGTTAATTAGAGGGTGTACATTCGATTACTCACTCATGTTGATTCAATCCGATTTTCCCGCTTGCAGTAAAAAAGATTTTAGGTTTCTTGACATTCGTTATCTGAATGGTCCCAACATGTGGACGTACAACCCTGTTCTGGAGGCAATTGTTGATATCGGTGAGCTGGAGGATTATCCATCAGATACGATCCCTGGTTTTTATGAGCGCTTGTTAGCCTGGTTGCCATCCCTGATTGAACATCGCTGTAGCTATGGTGAGAGAGGTGGATTTTTACGACGGGTCAAGGAAGGAACCTGGCCCTGTCATATTCTTGAGCATGTGACGCTTGAATTGCAAAATCTTGCCGGGATGCAGGGAGGATTTGGCCGGGCGCGCGAAACCACGGAGCGGGGAGTTTATAAGGTAGTTGTCAGTGCGTGGCATGAGGAAATAACACTCAAAGCTTTGTATTTGGCGCGGGAACTGGTACTGGCCGCGATGGGGTTTGACCAGGAACAGCCAGTTTATGACGTAGAAAACGCTATTGGGCAGTTGCGTGACATGATTGATTCACTCTGGATCGGCCCTTCTACCGCTTGTATTGTCGATGCCGCCACAGCACGCAATATTCCGTTCATTCGTTTGCTGGATAAAGGCAATCTTATTCAGTTAGGGCAAGGGGCATGCAGTCGATATATCTGGACCGCAGAAACCGATCGGACCACCGCCATTGCTGAAAGTATTTCGCGTGACAAAGAACTGACCAAATCACTGTTGCGTGCTTGTGGCATACCGGTTCCGGAAGGGCGTATCGTGACTGATCCGGCAGATGCCTGGCTGGCCGCTGCAGATATTGGGTTGCCAGTTGTTGTCAAGCCCAGCGATGGCAATCACGGACGTGGGGTGTTTATTGAGTTGAGTACGCGCGAAGAAATTGAATCTGCTTTCTCTATTGCACAGCAGGAAGGCAGTGATGTGTTAGTTGAGCGCTATATTTCGGGAATCGAACATCGCTTGCTTATCGTTGGCGGACGAGTTATCGCCGCAGCACGGGGAGATTCCGCGCTTGTTACTGGTGATGGCGTTTCCACAATTGCAGAATTGATTGAAAATCAGGTCAATGCCGACCCGCGCCGGGGCACTACTGAAAATCACCCGCTCAATCTTATCAAGCTGGATGATGCGGTCAAAATGGAACTCACGCATCAGGGCTGCACCTATGATTCTATCCTGCCTGCTGATTCAAAAATACGGGTACAGCGTAATGGCAATCACGCAATTGATGTCACCGATAGCATACACCCGGCCACTGCTGATCTGGCTGCGCTAGCTGCACGAGTCGTTGGTCTGGATATTGCCGGGATTGATCTGGTGGTGGAAGATATTTCACAGCCGCTTGCCGAGCAGGGAGGAGCCATTGTTGAAGTCAATGCCGGTCCCGGTTTGCTAATGCATATCAAGCCCGCTATCGGCAAACCACAACCGGTTGGTGAAGCGATTATCAATCATTTGTTTCCGGATCAGAATCAGAGCCGTATTCCCATTGTCGGCATTACCGGCAGTCATGGCAAAACCACTATCGCCCGTCTTGTTGCCCGTCTGTTCATGCTTGCAAGTAAACGTACCGGTTTAGCATGCAGTAGTGGACTTTATCTCGACCACAAAAAAATTGATTACAACGACTGTGCCAATCACAAATCGGCTCGCCGTATTCTGATGAACCGTACTGTTGAAGCAGCCGTTTTTGAAAATGGTTTCAATAGCATGCTTGAGGAAGGATTAGCGTATGACAGTTGTCAGGTAGGTATTGTTACCCGAATTGAGCCCGCACAACATATTGGTTATCGGGGAATTGAAACACCTGAGCAGATTTTCAAGGTGCTGAGAACCCAGGTTGATGTGGTTTCTCCTACCGGAGGTAAAAAAGATGACATCTTGCCAGAGGCTATGCCGACAATCGGTACAGCTATTCTTGATGCGGAAGATCCTGTGCTAATCCGGATGGCAGATTTATGCCACGGTGAGGTCATTTACATCAGTCGTGATCCCGAATTGCCCACGATAAATACTCACCGGCGAGAGGGAACAGGGCCAACTCGTGGGAAACGGGTTGTTACTGTACGTAACCAGGAGATTCTGCTAATTGATGGTTCTACTGAAACACCCCTTGCCCGGCTGGATGAGCTGCGAGTAGAAACCGGTAATCATATCGTAGAAACGATACATCTTCTGGCGGGCGTTGGCGCTGGCTGGGCCTTGGGCATGTCGTCCGATCTCATTAAAACTGGTTTAACGGCCTTCTTGCAGGATCAGGAAGGCCATCCACCGATATATCAAACTCTCGAAGGTTAGATAATTTAAGGAAAGTATCCATGAAGGTATTACAAGTTCGTGCATTGCGGGGACCTAACGTCTGGGGTAAACATACCGCCATCGAAGCTACGCTAGATCTGGAACAGAATAAACATACGCCTAACACTATTTCCTCCCTGGAAGAGCGTTTATGTAACTATTTTCCGGATATTGTGCAGCTGCAGCCAATTAACTGGCAAGAGACAACACCAGCTAATATTCTGGTATTTATTGCACTGAAATTACAAAAACAGGTCGGCTGCCCCGTAAGCTTCAGTTGTGCGGTCAGAATGGCTGAACCGAATATTTGTCGTGTCGTCGTGGAATATACTGAGGAAGCCGTTGGAAGACTGGCATTTGAACAGGCTTTTGCGTTATATCAGGCAGCAGCAGAATCTGCCGCATTTGATGTTGCTGAAACAATAATCCGTTTACATGAACTGTACGAAGACGTCCGTCTGGGGCCCAGCACAAACTCGATCGTGCAGGCCGCTGTCCGACACAATATTCCATACCGTCGTCTGACTGACGGAAGTCTGGTTCAATTTGGCTGGGGAAGCCGGCAGCGGCGTATTCTGGCTTCTGAAAGCGATCAAACCAGCGTGGTGGCAGAATCCGTTGTGCAAGACAAGGATTTGACCAAGATACTTTTACGCGCAGCTGGCATTCCCGTTCCGACCGGGAGACCGGTGACCAGTGCTGATGATGCCTGGGTAGCAGCCTGCGAAATTGGTGCGCCCATCGTTGTCAAACCGCAGGATGGGAACCATGGTAGAGGAGTTACAGCCAATCTCACTGACCGAGATCAGATAAAAACTGCCTATCATGTTGCGGCAGAGGAAAGCAGCAGTATATTGGTTGAGCGTTACGTAAGCGGATACGATTACCGATTGCTGGTCGTAGGCAACAAGTTGGTTGCGGCAGCAAGACGTGATCCACCTCAGGTTGTCGGTGATGGTATTCATAATATTGCCTGGCTGGTGGATCAGATCAATAGCAACCCGTTGCGCAGCGAAGGCCATGCAAATCTGTTGACCAAAATTCATCTGGATGAAATTTCTCTTGCACACCTTGCGTCGCAAGGATTGAGCGCTACCTCTGTCCCTGAAAAAGAGGGGAAAATAGTATTGCGTAACAACGCCAATCTCTCTACCGGGGGGACAGCAAGGGATGTAACGGATGAAGTTCATCCGGATATTGCTGATTGCGCAGTGATGGCTGCTCGAATGGTTGGCATTGATATCTGTGGTATCGACGTAATATGCAGCAACATCTCGCGACCACTGGAAGAACAGGGTGGCGCAATCATCGAAATCAACGCTGCACCGGGTTTGCGCATGCATCTACAACCTTCATACGGCAAGCCACGCGCAGTAGGAGAAGCCATCATCAATCATCTGTTTACACAGGATGAAGATGCCCGTATTCCAGTGATCGCCGTAACCGGCACCAATGGAAAAACCACTACGGCACGCTTGATTGCCAACATACTGGAACACAACCGGATGCGGGTTGGTATTGCCTGCACGGATGGTGTATTTGTTAATAATCAGTGTGTAGATACGGGCGATTGTAGCGGCCCCAAGAGTGCCAGGAATATTCTGTTTCACCCCGATGTTGATGCTGCAGTACTGGAAACCGCACGTGGCGGTATTCTGCGTGAAGGTTTGGGTTTTGATTATTGTGATGTGGCGGTTGTCACAAATATTGGCCGGGGGGATCATCTTGGTCTGGCTAACATTAATACAGCCGAGGAATTGGCTGCTGTCAAACGCACTATCGTGGAAAACGTCAATCCGGAGAAAGGCGTTGCCGTGTTAAATGCTGACGATCCCCTGGTTCTCGGTATGGCAAGCCACTGCCCGGGTTCTGTCACATTCTTCTCCTGCAATAGCCGTCATCCGGTGATTCTGGAACAGCGCATCCAGGGAAAACGTGTAATCTACTTGGAAGAACAACATATTGTTGTAACGGAAGCCGGAACTGAACGACGAATATCACTCAGCAACATCCAGTTGACGAAGAATGGAATGATCAGCTTCCAGATTGAGAATGTCATGGCGGCTATCGGTGCAGGATTAGCATCCGGGCTGGATTGGTCAATTATTTGCGCAGGCTTGGCTGATTTTGTTAGTGATGCGCAGACTGTCCCAGGCAGATTTAATCTGTTTAATTATCGTGAAGCCACGCTAATTGCGGATTACGGACATAACCCGGATGCGATGGAAGCACTGATATGTGCCATTGATCATATCCCGGCCAAGAAACGTACAGTCGTCATCAGCGCAGCAGGAGATCGCCGAAATGAAGATATTCGGCTACAAACGCAGATTCTGGGTGATGTATTTGACGAAGTTGTTTTGTTTCAGGATAAATGCCAGCGTGGACGTGCTGATGGCGAAGTGCTTGGGTTATTGCGAGAAGGCCTGGAAAATGCAAAACGCGTACGCAAAGTCAGTGAAATTCGTGGTGAGTTCAAGGCGATTGATACCGCATTGACCAATCTGGAAGCCGGGGAGCTTTGCCTTATTCTGATCGATCAGGTGGAGCAGGCGCTTGGATACATCCACTCTCGTATTGCCGCTGATGCTCGTATTGCCGTTGCCTGACAATGACAAAAGAAAAACCGCCTGTGAAGCAATACTCGGAATTCAGGCGGTTTTATTATGCTGCTATCCTGAAGAGGATATTTCATGGAGCCCTGAAACACGCAGCCCCATGATGCTGCAGTTACGTAATGTTATTACAGAGTAGCTTATCTGACCAGGATATTGTCACCCTTGCCAGCTTCCGGATCAGCATCATCACTGAACATAATTACAGCGATTGCACCAGTCAATGCATGATTCATGGCATGGTCAACGATTGCATTAGCACCTGCAACTGGAGAAATCAGATCAAGCGTTGCCGCATCGCCTGGCCCAATTGTATAGGACTGCAATGCATACTGGACATTCTTGGGATTTCCACTGGGGTAGACATTTTCCCAGATCCCAGCGATAGGATGCAGTGAGGAAAACTCATTGGGTCCAGCGTTGACAAAGTAGATACGAACCCGCTCACCCGGCTTGGCTTGCAACCAGCGTGTCGCTTCCGGGTCATGTACCGGATCGTATTTGAAGACGCCGCCATTAAAAACGGCATTAGACCACTGATTCTTCATCATGGCTGTTTTGTCATCCGGATTTTCGTAGTGCTCGGCCTGAATCAGCACATATTCACGATCAGCCTTAGGCAAAGCATTCTCATCCTTCGGATCGACAATAATAACGCCATACATACCACGCGCAATATGCTGAATCATTGGATCCGAACCACAGTGATAAAAGAATACACCGGGATTATCAGCAGTAAAGGTGAATTTTTTTGTTTCGCCTGGTTTGACAGAATCAAAATCCGTCATTACATCCACTCTGGCGGCATGAAAATCCATGCTATGTGAGTTTTTATTGCTTTCTTCATTCACCAGAGTAAATTCGACTGTGTCACCTTCAGTAACACGCACAACCGGACCCGGTACAACACCGCCAAAGGTCCACGCATGATAGGTGCTGCCCTTATTATCGTAGGCCACATCTTTTTCCACTGCATGGATCGTGACCGGTACTGTTTTAGCTACAGCTTCTGCATGAAATCCTGGCAGGGCAACACTGGCTGCCAGCGCAGCAAAGCTTGCATTAAATAATTTTTTATATTTCATATTGTTTTTTCTTCCTCTACTTTATTTACAGATCAACTTTTAATTAATTTGAACCACACTTACAGATATGACGCAGGTAGGCGGCCAGCTGATCAACCTCTTCATCACTGAAAATTTCTCCCCAGGCTGGCATCAACACTGATTTATTGGCGGCAAGACCTCCTTTCTTGATTACTTCAATAATCTCGTCGTTGGGAATATCACCCATACCCTTTGGATCACTGTGATCGCGCGGCTGAACAGATATAAAAGTACTGTTAAGACCATTGCCATCACGGTCGGCACCATGGCATTGTGCACAATACGTATCGTAGAGTTTTTCGGCATGTTTAAACTGGTCATCCGCTGCAGAAGCTGGCGTAGCTAGTGATCCTAAAAAGATCAAACTCATTCCTGCAAGCAGTAAAACAGAACGACTGATATTCATTATTTACCCTCCTTTCCTTTCAGTTGAGCAATATAGCCGGTAAGATTCTGCAGATCCTGCTCGGAAATTTTGAGTTTTGGCATCCAGATACCCTTATCAATTTTCTGCGGATCTTTGATATAGCTGTAAATGAAATCAGGCTGTAAACGGTCACCGGCTGTTTCTAGACTCGAGCCAGACAATCCACCCTTTCCACCACCGATTGAATGGCAGGCATAACAGCCACGCAGTTTGGTGAAGAGCATTTTTGCCATTGGGGATGGTTTCTTGTCCGCATCGTATTTTCCTGTCTCAATCAATCCTTCTGGTCCTTTCAGGGCCATCAAGGCATCAGCAGCTGCTTCAGCATCGGCCTGTGCCAGTTTTGGATGTACCGTGAGCGTAGACTCATCCACAACATCCCCCTTATCGCCCTTCTTGATATGTTTGCGATAGAATTCACCAGCCGGGCGAATTCTGACCGGATCCTGCAGCCATTTCACTAGCCATGGCTTATTAAATTTAACTCCGGCGTAATAAAGATCCGGCCCTTTACGTTCCCACAAACGATCTAGGGAAGTATTTTCCGGCTGAGTCAGCGCATGGCAGGAAGCACATTGTGACTGCAGTATTGCGGAACCGTCCGCAGCAGAAGCTGTTAGCGATGATGCAAGAAAACCCGCACCAACCATCGCCGCAAGCAAATAGGCTTTCATCATATTTCTTCTCCTTTGGTTGTTGTGTTACACATACACATCATTCTTCGATGAGTTCTCCTTTGAAGACTTTCGAATTATGCATTCCGAAGTCTTTTTTCAGAGATTCTTCATAGTAGAAATCAGGTACAAATTTTTTGTCTTTCCATACATAGAAATCGTGGTCAAGTCCGACTTCCTCATACTCGATGGTTGTCATAATTCCACCGTCAGGCTTATCTCCATTGGTAGTATGCGTATCAACGTGATCATGTATCATCCATAAACCAGGGTTATCCATATTGATGATAACGTCATAACGCTCGCCCGGCCCAATAAGAACAGTGTCGGCCTTAATTGGACTTTCCAAAGGAAAACCATCCTTGAATACGATGTTAGAGATGTGGCCATGAGTATGAATGGAATGAACTTGATCACCTGCACCAAAGATGCGCAGCCTTATGACATCTCCTTTTTTGACTCGTATAGGTTGCGTTTCAGGAAAAGATTTGGCGTTAATCGTGTAATAATCGAATACATCTCCCGGAATACCGCCCTCACCCGGTTTGTTCGCCCAAGCTGATACCCAATCAGAAAGCATCATGATGTATTCTTTGGTTACTGTTTTCTCGATTGGAAGAGGATTCTTCGGCTCCACAATGAGTGGCCCCCACATGCCGCGCATGGTGACGTGTTCGTTCACATTGACGTGACAGTGGTACCACATGGTGCCGGAAGGTTCAGCCTTGAATTTGTAAGTAAACGTATCACCGGGCTCTATCGCATGCTGAGTGGCGTGAGGCACACCATCGTTCTGCCAGGTACCGCGCTGAAGCATGCCGTGCCAGTGGATGGTATGCGGCAGCGTGGTCATGTTGGTTACATTTACTACAACGTCATCGCCTTCCTTGACGTGAATAAGCGGCGCTGGAACCTGGCCATTGAAGGCAAATGTGTGAAAATCTCTCTTGCCGACTAGAACGATCCGGGTGTCTTCGATTGACATATCGAATTCACGTTTTTCGGCCCAGCTTGTTGCAGGAATCATCACCAGTGCATACAGTCCAATAACGATGCTGATGATGAATCGGTAATGCGAAAATATCGAATTTGAATTTCTCATAAATCGGTCCTTTTAGTGTATATTTAATACGCCTTTGATGCACAAAACTCTCTTACTTTTAGATACATACTGTGTTAATACCTCATCAGCACTTGATAGATCCCTCCTTACAGCGATAAAGATATATTTAAAATGTATCTTTGTGCGGATTTTACTTATATCAATCTAATTGTCAATAACTTTTATCGGGGGGAAAACGAAATAATCAGCCCGGTGCTCCCGGTATCTATGCTTTCCGGGCTAAAATAAAATGTGGGGGTATGTTGTCATCCGCGCCTATTATTAAAGGGGGTATGCCTCATGAAACTGACGAATTACAGTGATTACGCTTTGCGTATCCTGATTTATCTCGGTTTGAAAAGAGAGAAATTATCTACTATTACTGAAATATCCGATTGTTATCGCATTTCACGTAATCATGTCGTCAAGATCGTGCATCATCTGGGTCAGCTCGGTTACCTGGAAACGCTACGTGGAAAACACGGGGGTATCCGTCTGGCACGAGCACCTGAAATGATCAATATCGGTGAAGTCATGCGTCATACGGAAACTTCTATGGATCTCGTTGAATGCTTCAGCGATCAGAATGCATGTATTATCTGCGACAGTTGTGTGTTGCGCTCAATCATCGCGGAAGCGCTCGCGGCGTTCATGACCGTGCTTGATAGCTATACTCTGGCTGATCTGATGGTTCCCAAACGTCAATTAAAAAAGCAACTGCAAGTCATGGGAATGTTCGATAACCTAACGGATCAATCAAACTGAAAGTCATAAAATAGATCAACTGCGCTATCATCTCCTGCCCGGGTTACCACTGAAACATGAGGAAATAAACTGTAGGTCAGCTTGGCGACCCCGGCCGATGCGGAAGTCAACCCATGCTCGAAACTCAGGTAGGCGCGTGATGAAAGCCGTTTACCGATCATACCCACCTGGTCGGTTAAAGAACCGCCCTCCTGCTGCCGGATTGAAAAATCATCAATACCCAACCCTTGGGTAATACTGTCCAGAACACCCTCATCAGATCCTCCCAGAATGCTACCGGCTGCACTCAACAATAATCCGCTGTCCAGGCCGCTTTTATCGGTAGGTCGCCCCAGTACGATCCAGGACAGCTTCTCTGAATCGGGAACCTCGGGTTGTGATACCAGCTTGATTTTGGGTTGTCTCACTGTCCCTGTTATTTCTATGCCCGCTTCTACCTGCAAACCGCTACGCACCGCCAAGATATTGAGTCCTGGATTATCAAGCGGCCCATCAAAATTCACAATTCCACGCCGGACGAGCAAGTTCTGGCTGTATGCCCCAAAATGGGTGTCACGAGTTGCAATAGTTCCCACTGCATTGAGTAATCGTCCCGGTTCACTGTGCAGACGTAACTGTCCAACCAGCCGCCCCTCCAATCCTGAAGCACGCAGAAAGAACCGCTCTCCTAAATCCAGTGTTGCATCCAGATTTATTTTAAAAACCTGTGATTCTGGCTCGGAATCAGTCTTGCCCGTAATGATGATATCCTCTGCCAAGTTAGGCGTTCCGGCCTCCGGCTGCTTGATAAAGCCAACATCCGTCATGATTTTTCCGGTAACATCAAGCACGTTATCACTGAAACCAACCAAACTGGTTCCAGAAACGACGATCCAGCGATCTTCTTGTTGTGCAACAGGCAAATGATCAATTTCAATGGCAAGATTACTTTGCTGGTTATGGATATTCACACTACCATGCGCACTTAGCCGGCCAGACTTCTGCGTCAACTTCAGTCCTTTAAGCAATTTATCCTTCGTGGGTTTCTCAAGTGGCGCAGTAAAATTGAGCGTTTCAAGCAAAACTCTATCCTGGTTAAAATCCACAGCAAGCTTGCCTTCTTTTAATTGCAACCCCTGATCCAGCAGCGCAATCACCAATGCATCTCCTGTTACACTGCCCTGCAGCTCTGGTTGTTCAAGCGTTCCTGCCAGCCGAGCGTGTGCAGCAAGCTGACCTTCGCTACGCAGATTGTCGCCTATAACCGAGCCGACCCAGGTGAGATCAGGCAGATTCAGGTGCAGATCTCCATTCAGCGGGGCATTTTTCTGAATTTCCCAGATAGAACCGGCTGGTTGCAACGGGACACTAACCCTCGCCGTGGCTTCGCCGACGTGCGCCCCGCGAATAACCAACTGTCCGTTTAGATTATTATTTTCAGCTAGCAGATTGAATGCAAGCGTTTGTAAACCCAATGCAAACGGAGTTTCTGTCGGCAGGATAAAGTCCCCTTTTTCTCGCTGTACATGCAAACGCCCGGTTAATTGCTGATCAGCCGCAAACTGCCAGTCTCCGCCCAGTTTCAGAGGTTCATAATTTTTTGGGGACAGCCCGCCCGATTGCAATGCAATACCGGAGAAATTACCCCGGGTAGACCATTGTTTGGGGGTCCAGTGTGCATCAAGAATATTAATATCGCCCGCAATAACCTTTATATGAGTATGCCCCAATACAACCGCCTCCGGACTGATCCGGACGCTTGGCTGAGTTACCAGATCGAGGGGTACCGAGCCAGTCAGAGCAAGTTTATTAATGATCCCATCCCATTGGAAATGCTGCGTATCTCCGGGACGGGTGATCAATCCTCCTTTTGCCTGAAATTGTGCTTCAGTCGTTTGGTCAATCTGGCTGTTGATCAATAGCTGGTGATTTGATTGAGTCCCATCCAGTCCAACTGATAATTGCTGCAAGAATATTTCTGTGCCTTTTTGATAGGCTCCTGTCTGGAGATCAAGTTGAATAACGGTTCCACGCAAACTGCCTTTGGCTTTGAGTTGGGCAAGTTGATGTTCTTCATGAAAATTGAAATGATTTGAATTAAGCTCAAATGCCACATCCGGACGATCAATCTTACCGCTTAGCTCAATCCGGGAATGCATATCGCCTTGCAGCCCGAATCCGATCTGAGTCAATTTGGGTGCGGCCAGTACCACTGACAGATGATCTTCTGCGTTTCCTAATGCCCCCTTTATCTCAAGCTGATTATCCCCCAGATGCAAGCGGGCATCACTTTTAACCCGCCTGGATTGCAGCAAAGCCAAAGTTCCTTGGCCAGTTACTGGCTGGTTAGAGAAGTGACTTTGATCAATCGAGAAATTAATATTAGCAATCGGTTGTGGTGCCAGCTGCCCCCCCAGATTAAATTTGGCATTGAGATTGGAGGATGGCACATCAGCAAATGCAGAAATGTCAAACTGCTTGAGTAATCCCTCAAACGTAAAAGGCTGCGATTCATCCAGTTGTAATACACCGTGACCTGACAGACTGGAATCCCCTCGGGCGAGATCAAGTTTTTCGACGGTGATGACTGAAGCAGCACGCGCCAATGCCATATCTATGTCCATTTGCAACGCTTCATCACGCAACTTGATCGTTCCATGCTGAGCATCCTGATCGCCTGCAAAATGCAGATTTCCAGACAAATTTGCTGGATGTAAACCACTTTTTAAAGAGGCTGGATTCAATTGCCGGACTTGAATGTCTGCCTGCCCTGTTTTAGTGCTGATTTGCCAGTTGGCTTTTCCTGTCAGGCTACCAGGCACAGCTTCCTGTTCAGACAAACGTAGCGCGATATCATCCAGATGAATGTCATCACCAGTAAATAAAAACTGTAAACGCATATCTTTCAATGGGATACCTTCCTGACCCAGTGGGCGTGCTATAGTATTACTAACAGTAATACGCCCTTCCAGGCGCTCAGCCTGGGTTTGCTCAAGATAACTGCGAATACTCAGATCAGCTTTGGGCAGATCTGGAGAAAAAACATGAGGATTCAGCCCATTGAATACTAGACGGGCATCAAGTAAAGGTAATTTATCAAAAGGATGAATGGTAAAAATGCCAGCCCCATTCAATTCACCATCCTTTACAGCCAGCTTTGCCCTTATCTGTTGTAAGTTACCACTCAGTTTAAGAACCGCATGACTTGGTTTATTATCAGCATTGACAGCATTCGCCCAACTGTAAAACACCAGTTGTGACATCAGATCAAATGGTGGATCGGGGGCAATCTCCAGGTTACCTGCAATCTTTCCCTGCTCCAGTTCAAGTGCCAGTGTTTGCAGACGATGGCGTTTGCCATCACTGTCCAGCCGAAGGACAAGATCGGATATCTCCAGATCGGGCTGATCATTACCCAATGTATAGGTCTTGAGTGAGCGGATACCCAATTTTTCGATTACCATGCCAATTGGCAGCGACAGGCTTTCGGGTTGTGTAACTGGCTCTTCCTCTTCTTCAGATGGTGCGTTATGTACTTCAACTGATTGAATGGTCAGCGCTTCAATCAAAAGATTACCCATCAGCAAACGTTGTGGTTGCCAGCGAAAATCCAGATTTTCTACCCGAGCATCCAGCTCATCATTTTTGAAAGTGATTGTTTGTGCATGAAAAGCATGCTGCAAACTGCCGGATATACCCGAAAATGTCAGCGCGCCATTCGTGGCTCGGGAAGCAGTTGCAAACAACCAGTGTAGGCCAGAAGAAGTAAAAACCAGCCAATACAAACCACTTGTCATGGCCAGCATCAACGCTGCCAGCATTCCCGAAAACCATTTTCTGAAACGCCGTGGAGATTTCACAGAAGATTGCGATACCGGATTTTTGTTATTTATCTGATGATCCATATCAGAACGCCACTGCAATGGAGAAATGCACCCGTAATGTGCCGGTATCATGCCGCCTAGCCAGATCCAGTGCAAACGGGCCGGCCGGGCTGCGCCAGCGTGCACCCACCCCGTAACCTAGCGCTAGTTTAAAATCTTCCCACCTGTCTGCCGCATCACCCGCATCAACAAATGCCGCCCCACCCCAGTCGTTCGAGAACCAGTGAACATATTCAGCTGTTCCAGTTGCCACAACACGTCCACCAACAATAGCATTTCCTTCACGCACGCCCAGACTCAGAAAATCGTAACCCCGGATAGATTGAATGCCCCCGGCGCGGAACAGGTATTCCTGCGGGATCCCCTGACGCGATGAAGCCAGGGTATAGCCAGCTTCTGCACGGAAATACAATGTATCCCGCCGGCCGACAGGAAACCACTGCTGATGCCGGAGGTAGCTGCGGACAAAGTTCCGATCAGACAGCACGTAGCTGGAACCGCCACCCAGTCGCACCTCTGAAACAAAACCACTGTGAACATTTACCGGATCGTCAATATCGTGGTAGCGATACCATGAATCCAGCGCCAGGGTTTCATTCACGGTATTGGGTGCGCCAGAAGGTTCCCGTTCCTCGCGTTGCCAATTGACGCCCACTTTCAAAATGGAATGAGCCGTGGTTCGTATCCTGGAAAAATCCACACGCTGATTAAAGGTTTTCAGGTTTTTGATATCGGTCTTCTCGACGCGTACACCGGATGAATACCGATAACGATTGGCATCCGGCAAAGTATCTACTCTTGCAGAAAATGTCTGGCGTTTTTGTTCCAGGCGCAACAGGCTGCCCAGATTCCAGGCACGCCCCAAAAAATTGTAATCTTGATAATTGATTTCACCACGTGCGCCATTGTTGGAGCTGTAGCCAATGCCTGCACCAACGTGTTTGGATTTTGCCTCAGTCAATATGACTATTACCGGCACAGCCTCGTGCAAAGCGGGATCTGGTTTGATCGTAACAGCCGCCGAATTAAATAGCTGACTATTCTGCAGCGCCACCTGAAAAGCCAACAATTGATCCCGGCGATAGGGATCACCCGGGCGGAAAGGCATACTGTTTTGAATTACATCCGGTTGATAGCGTTCCAGACCAGTAATCTGCAGCTCTCCATAACGAAATGCCGGGCCGGAATCAATGATGATCGACAAGGTTGCCTGGGCGGTATCGGGATCCACTCTTGCATAACTCTCAACGATACGAGCAGTGGCATAATCTCTGTCCGCTACGTTGGAGAGTAAAGCAGATTTGGCATCTTCCCAGCGTGCACTGCGAAAAACCTTACCTGGCTTCAGCGTCCACCCGGCACGCAACTGCTCTACCCGTATATGCTGTTCGGGCTCATCTGCCGCCAGATTTCCCTGAAATTCGATGGACACAGCAGCGACACGTGTGCGGGGACCAGGTGTAACGCGCAATTCATACGCCTTATTATTTTCCCGTTCATTAAATTCGATTTCAGGGGTAAAGTACCCTTCTGTTGCCAGCAGCTCAGTGGATTCCTGTTTTATTTTACGTGCATAAGCTGCCTGACTGATTTCATCCTTGAATGGCTTGGCCGGAGGAGTAATATATTTTTCCAGCAGCTTTTTGGCAGTTGATGGTGCAATAATCGTCACTTCAACAGGATCCGATTTCTTTTCCTTTTCCGTATCCTTGCTAATGGCGGAAGCTGCCAAAGCGGTGCCGCAGCAGGACAAATACAACAAACAGAGTAACAACAACCCAGCACGCCAATTACATTCTGCCTGATAAAAAAACTTGTCCAGCCTATTCATACAGGCGAAACAATATTTGAGCATATACCACGAATACATATCCTGTTTGCTTGAGACACTGGTATAAATTTTTGTGGCGAAAGGGAAATTCATGGATAGCAGGCTGCGATAAGTGGCACCCATTTTACAATAAGAGGACAACATGTCTGTATCAAGACTATTCCAGCAGGATTGTCGTGACTGCCCACGTCTGGCACAGCATCTGGATCAGGTTAAAACGGATCACCCAGATTATCATGCTCGGCCAGTTGCTCCCTTCGGAGATACTTCAGCAAAGTTGCTGATCATCGGGCTCGCACCCGGATTGCATGGCGCCAACCGGACCGGCCGTCCGTTTACCGGTGATTACGCTGGTATCCTACTGTATCAAACATTACATAAATTTGGTTTCGCCAACCGCAGCAAATCTGTTGCGGTTGACGATGCACTTCGCCTGATTAACTGCCGGATAACCAATGCAGTCAAATGTTTACCACCTGCCAATAAACCACTACCGGCAGAAATACGACAGTGCAATATTTTTCTGGCATCTGAATTGCATGATTTTGTAAGCAATGGCGGGCAGGCATTACTGGCGCTGGGAACGGTTGCCCATCAGGCTACATTAACAGCATTGCAACTCCGAAAAACAGATTATCCCTTTAGTCATGGCGCTGTTCACCCTGTTGCAGGAAGATTGAGGCTTTATGACAGCTATCATTGCAGTCGCTACAATACCCAGACCAAACGCCTGACAGAACCCATGTTTGAACAGATTTTCGACAGAATTTGTCAGGATATGGCTGCAACTTGATAAATAACAGGAGAGTAAAGATGCCTTATGTAAATATCCGGCTGGCCGGTACGCTGACCAACGAACAAAAACAGCAGATCACCACTGAAATTACCGACACGCTGGAACGTATCGCACACAAGCCTAAATCTTACGTTTATATTGCCTTTGATGAAATGCCGCATGAAAGCTGGGCAATCGGCGGCCGGCTGCTGGGCAGCGATAAGTAACAAGGTACCTGTCTTGCCGGATTCCTCTTTCGACGGTAAAGCGTTTGTTCTGACGCTCCCTTCTCAACCGGGCGTATATCGCATGCTGAATGCGGCCGGCGATGTGATTTATGTAGGCAAAGCCATTGATCTGCGGAAAAGGGTGTCATCCTATTTTCAAAAATCGAATCTGTCACCGCGTATTCAGCTCATGGTATCGCAGATTACAGGGATTGAGACGACAGTCACCCGCTCCGAAGCGGAAGCGCTGCTGCTTGAAAACAACCTGATCAAAAGCCTTGCGCCCCGCTACAACATCCTGTTCCGGGATGACAAATCCTACCCTTACCTGCTACTGACGAATCATGCTTTTCCCAGGCTGGCGTTTTATCGCGGTGCACTGGATAACCGTCATCAGTATTTTGGCCCATTTCCCAATGCAGGCGTGGTCAAATCCAGCATTCAGCTGCTGCAGAAAGTTTTTCGCCTGCGCACCTGTGAAAATTCGGTGTTTAATAATCGTACACGGCCATGCCTACTTCACCAGATCAAGCGCTGCAGCGCACCATGCGTTAATCTGATCACCCCGGAAGCGTACCAGGAAGATGTCAACAGTGCAGCCCTGTTTCTGCAAGGCAAACAGGACGAAGTATTAAAAACCATAGAACAGAAAATGTTTGAGGCATCGGATCGACAAGCGTATGAACAGGCAGTACTGTTCCGTGACCAAATGCAGGCTTTACGCATGATTCAGGAAAAACAGTTTGTCGACAGCGGCAGAGCACTGGATGCTGATGTTATCGCCTGCACAACCGGGACAGACAAACATACTGTTGCGGTCAACCTGGTCATGATTCGCAGCGGACGACATCTGGGTGACAAAACCTTTTTCCCGCAGAACACACATGAAGACAGTATCAGCACGGTGCTGGAAGCTTTTGTCAGCCAACATTACCTGAATCGCAGCGTTCCACCACTGATCATCCTGGGTAAAAAAATCCGGGTGACACTCCTGCAAAAATTGCTATCTGAACAGGCTGGTCATAAAGTCACCCTGACGATCAATCCAATTGGAGAACGACGCAAGTGGCTGGACATGGCAACCGAAAATGCGCAACTGGCGCTACAGCAAAAACAGATCCAGCAAGCCAGCCAGGAAGATCGGTTGCAGGCACTGCAGGAGGTTTTGAATCTGCCAGGTCTAGCACGTATCGAATGTTTTGACATCAGCCATACCATGGGAGAAGCAACGATTGCCTCCTGCGTGGTGTATGACCATTATGCCATGCGTAACGGCGAATATCGGCGTTATAACATTACCGGCATCACGCCGGGAGATGACTATGCAGCGATGCGTGATGTACTACAACGACGCTACGCAAAGATAGCCATGGAAGAAGGCAAGCTACCCGATCTGATCCTGATTGATGGTGGCAAAGGACAAATAAGCGTTGCCAGCGAAGTAATGATAGAACTGGGGCTCAATGATATTCCATTGGTAGGTGTGGCAAAAGGCGAAGCACGCAAGCCAGGACTGGAACAGCTGATCCTCCCCTGGCAGGAAGAAACCTTGCATCTGCCGAATGACCATCCGGCTCTACACCTTACCCAACAGATTCGTGATGAAGCACACCGTTTTGCCATCCAGGGACATCGGGCAAAACGTGCCAAGACCCGTAAAACCTCCTCTCTTGAACAGATTGCCGGCATTGGCAGCAAACGCCGTCAGAACCTACTCACCCGCTTTGGTGGACTTAAAGGTGTCAAGAATGCCAGCATCGAAGAATTACAGCAGACAGAAGGTGTCAGTCGGGCGCTGGCTGAAAAAATTTACCGGGAATTACGCTGACAAGGCGACTTAAACCCAGAAACTGCATCACCAACAGAAAGCTATTCTCGATGAAGTCGCACACGCCATTGCCAATAACCTAAGCTCTGATAAGGCCCTTCAGGCGTTCCTGGACAACTTGTCAACTTTGGCCAAACGTTTAAAGACCCGTACTACGGTAATTTAAATCGCTGGTTAATACAGTCACAAGGCGTAAACTCCTGCAACCGGGTGCACTTCAGTACTTCGTAAATCGCTGACCGACTGATGTAAAAACGTTTTGCAAGCCATGTTACTTCCAAAGTCGGGTTTGATAAAGACTCAACCTTTTTCAAGGGATACCATGATATACAAGATCGGGTGGTTGCTTATCACAGCCACGCTGGGCGGGTGTGCTGTCGGCCCGGATTATCACCCTCCCCTCCCTGGAGTTCCCGATTCCTGGCAAGCTGAAAAAGAAGAGACTGTCGAATGGCAAAGTATGTCTGTGCAGCCGATTGATCAACAAGTATTGAAACACTGGTGGAAAAATTTCAATGATCCCCGACTGGATAGTCTGATAGATCGGGCATTATCGGGTAATTTCGATCTCAAAATCGCACTGTCCCGTATTGACCAGGCCCGTGCTGAGCGTAGCGCCATTCGCGCCGGGTTATTTCCGAGTGTCAATGCAGCAGCAAATGTCCAGCGCAGTCATAATCCCTTTCCTGGTTTCGCACCCGATATCAAATTCAATTTGTTCGAGCTGGGATTCGATGCTTTGTGGGAAATCGATCTGTTCGGTCGTCTGCGCCGCCAGCTGGAAGCTGCTTCCGCCGATCTGGATGCCGTCAATATTCAGTACGGTCAGGCGCTGGTAACTTTGACAGCCGATCTGGCACGTAGCTATATCGAATACCGTAGTTTTCAGAATCAGCTGCGCATTACTCGCGCAAACCTGGCCGCTCAGCAGACCACACAGGAATTAACCGAGAAACTCTTCAAGGCAGGTGTCGGTACTCGTTATGATGCGGTGCGAGCACGCGCACAGACCGAAACTACCAAGGCTCAGATTCCTGATTTAGAGGGAAGCCTAGTTGCTGCGTTACGGCAGTTGGAGAGGTTGACAGGGCAGCAGCCGGGTACACTTACTGCTATCCTGAGTGGATCGAACGCCATGCCTATGGCACCCAGACATGTCATCCTGGACTCACCCGCTGCAGCCATTCGCCACCGCCCAGATCTTCGTACTGCTGAGCGTCGACTCGCTGCTGCAACAGCGCTACAAGGTGCCGCAATCGCAGAATTATTCCCACGGCTGTCACTATCGGCTTTTTTGGGTCTGCGTAATACTGAACTCGATGCACTGTTTAAATCGGCTGCATTTTCCTATAACACCGCTGCCGGTCTCTTGCAGCCACTGCTCAATTTTGGTCGTATCCGGGCTGGGATTGATCTGGCCAATGCGCGGCAACAGGAAGCCTATTTGATATTCGAAAAAACCATACTGGAAGCGTTACAGGAAATTGAAACTGCCCTAACACGCTATCTCAAGGAAGAAATACGGCGACAGGCACTGGCTCGCTCCGTGACTGATCTGCGCGAAGCTGTCCGATTATCGCAATTGCGTTTTCAGGTAGGAAGCGTATCGTTTCTGGATGTGCTGGATGCTCAACGCACACTTTACAGCGCCGAGATCGACCTTGCTCGCTCCGAAGCAAAAGCCTCGACTAATTTGATTGCGGTTTATAAAGCACTGGGAGGAGGTGCAGACGCGACTGTGCCACCCGTGGAAACCATCTCGGAGAGACAATGAATAAACGAGTGAAATCGGTACTGACTTACATCTTTTCAGCCCTCGTTATCATCACTATCATCGTGGCATGGTGGATACTTCGTCCGGAGGGTCTACCTGATGGCATTGTGGCAGGAAATGGTCGTATCGAAGCAACCGAAATTGATATCGCTACCAAGGCGCCCGGCCGTATTATTGAGATTCTGGCAAGAGAAGGTGATTTTGTGCAAGCCAATATGGTACTGGCGCGAATGGACACGCAGGTGCTGCGTGCTCAGCAGAATGAGGCTGAAGCGCAGGTTCATCGTGCTGAACATGCTTACCAAACAGCAAAGTCCATTGTGATACAGCGTCAGAGTGAGCAAACAGCTGCACGAGCAGTTGTTGCCCAGCGTCAGGCAGAACTGGATGCTGCCCGTAAACGTTTGAAACGCACACAAATACTGGCCGGTGAAGGTGCCTTGGCTCAGCAGGAGCTGGATGATGATCAGGCACGCGTATTGAGTGCACAAGCTGCTGTCAGTGCGGCACAGGCTCAGGTTGCCGCAGCCAATGCCAGTATCGAAGCAGCAGAATCTCAGGTGATAGAGTCACAATCGGTTATTGTTGCTGCCCGGGCCACAGTTGCACGCTTGCAGGCAGACATCGATGACAGTGAATTACGGGCGCCACGTGATGGCCGTGTGCAATATCGTGTGGCGGAACCTGGTGAGGTACTGGGTGTGGGTGGCCGTGTCCTCAATATGGTTGATCTTTCTGATGTTTATATGACTTTCTTCCTGCCGACTGAGGCAGCTGGTAAAGTAGCACTCGGTAGCGATATCCATCTCGTACTTGATGCTGCGCCGGGTTATGTGATTCCGGCCAAAGCCAGTTTTGTCGCCAGTGTTGCTCAATTCACTCCTAAAACAGTAGAAACCGAAAAGGAACGTCTAAAGTTGATGTTTCGTGTCCGGGCGAGAATCGATCCTGAATTGTTGAAACAACATCTTGAGCAAGTTAAGACTGGATTGCCTGGGATGGCTTATGTCAAACTTGATCCTGCGGTAGCATGGCCCGCTGAATTAGAGATCAGGTTATCCCAATGAATGTGGATATTTCTACGAAACCAATCATTCATGTACGGAACGTCAGTTTACGTTACGGTGATAACCTTGCACTCGATGATCTTAACATAGAAATTCCTGCTAATTGTATAGCCGGATTGATCGGCCCAGACGGGGTTGGCAAATCCAGCCTGATGTCATTACTGACTGGTGCGCGGGTAATGCAGCAGGGTCAGATCGAAGTATTAGGAGGCGATATTGCGGATCCGACACATCGTCGTGTTATCTGCCCACGTATTGCTTATATGCCGCAAGGGCTGGGTAGAAATCTGTACCATACGCTATCAGTATTCGAAAATATCGATTTTTTTGGTCGGTTGTTTGGCCACGGACAAGTCGAACGCCACCAGCGTATTGATGAACTGCTTGAAAGTACCGGCCTTGCACCTTTCTGGGATCGCCCTGCCGGTAAATTATCAGGCGGAATGAAACAGAAACTCGGCTTGTGCTGCGCACTGATTCACGACCCCGATTTGCTGGTCCTGGATGAACCGACTACCGGTGTTGATCCACTATCACGCGCCCAATTCTGGGAGCTGATCAGTCGCTTGCGTGGACAACACGCCAATATGAGTGTACTGGTTTCTACCGCCTATATGGATGAGGCAGAACGCTTCGACTGGCTGGCAGCAATGGATGCCGGCAAAATTCTCGCTACCGGTACCGCAGCCGAGCTGCGTGCGTGTACCGATACCGACTCACTGGAAGCAGCTTTCATCCGGTTGTTGCCGGTAGAAAAGCGCAAAGACTACCGGGAAATCATTATTCCGCCACGCAATATCCAGGACAACCAGGAAATTGCCATTGAGGCACGCGATCTGACCATGCGTTTTGGCAACTTTGTCGCGGTTGATCGGGTCAATCTGCATATCTCGCGCGGTGAGATTTTCGGTTTTCTGGGCTCCAATGGTTGTGGTAAATCTACTACCATGAAAATGCTTACTGGCCTGCTACCGCCCAGTGAAGGAGAAGCACGGTTATTTGGTCAGGCCATCGATGTCAGTAATCTGGCCACCCGTAGACGGGTCGGCTACATGTCTCAGGCGTTTTCGCTCTACTCTGAATTAACCGTGCAGCAGAATCTAGAGTTGCATGCAAAATTGTTCCACCTGCCTAATGCCGATATTCCTGGCCGTGTCGCTGAAATGGCAGAGCGTTTTCTGCTCGAGGCAGTCATGGATAGCTTCCCTGATGCTCTGCCACTTGGCATGCGCCAGCGGTTATCGCTGGCAGTAGCCGTTATTCATAAGCCGGATCTTCTGATTCTCGACGAACCTACCTCTGGCGTCGATCCAATAGCACGCGACATGTTCTGGGAGTTGATCATTGGTCTGGCTCGCCGTGATCAGGTAACCATTTTCATTTCTACTCATTTCATGAACGAAGCTGAACGCTGTGATCGTATCTCGCTGATGCATGCCGGCAAGATTCTCGCTAGCGATACCCCTGCTGCGCTGATCGAGCGCAGCGGTCACTCCACACTGGAAGCTACGTTCATTGATTATCTGGAGCAGGCAATAGGTACCAGTGATAAACCGCTGGAACCTCCCATCACCTCTATTACTACCAAATCTGCAGCCACCTCAGAAGATACTCACTCTGTCATTACACTTAATACTCGCTTCAGCCCATTACGCTTGTTCAGTTATACCTTGCGCGAAACACTGGAGCTGCGCCGTGACCCGATTCGCGGCTCCATCGCGTTATTCGGAACGGTATTACTGATGTTCATCATGGGTTACGGTATCAGCATGGATGTCGAGAATCTACGCTTTGCCGTTCTCGATCGCGATCAGACCACACTCAGCCAGAACTATATACTCGATCTCAGTGGCTCACGTTATTTCGTCGAACGACCATTGATCACTGATTATGGTGAACTGGATCAACGTATGCGCAGTGGTGAGCTGAGCCTCGCGCTGGAAATCCCTCCGAATTTTGCACGTGATCTAGCACGCGGCGATAACGTCAAAATCGGTGCCTGGATCGATGGAGCAATGCCCACGCGCGCCGAGAATATACTTGGCTATGTACAGGCGATGCATCAGGGTTGGTTACTTACGCAGGCACGCCATCATGCCACGGGCCATTTACCTGCCGGACTAATGACAATCGAGACACGTTTCCGCTATAACCCTGATGTCAAAAGCTTACCGGCTATCGTCCCCGCAGTGATACCCATGCTGCTGATGCTGATTCCGGCCATGCTCAGTGCACTTAGTGTCGTACGAGAAAAAGAACTGGGCTCTATTCTTAATCTGTATGTCACGCCAGTGACCAGGCTAGAATTTCTCCTTGGTAAGCAGCTTCCTTATATTGCTCTGGGTATGATCAACTTTTTTCTGTTATGCATACTGGCGGTATTCGTTTTCGGTGTGCCACACAAAGGGGATTTTCTGTTACTGACAATAGCAGCACTATTTTATGTGACTGCTGCTACAGGCCTCGGCTTACTAATTTCAGCCTTTACACGCAGCCAGATCGCCGCCATCTTCGCTACATCGCTTGCTACCATCATCCCTTCTTCGCGTTTTTCCGGCATGATCGATCCGGTTTCTTCGTTAGAAGGTGGAGCACGACTGATCGGAGAAATTTTTCCCGCCACTTACTTTCTGACGATTAGCCGAGGCACTTTCTCTAAAGCATTAGGTTTTGCTGAGCTTGGTTCATTGTTACTGCCACTTGCACTTGCCATCCCTATCATCACTATGATGGCAGTTGTGTTATTGAAGAAACAGGAACATTAGCAGTGCTCACCTTTCTCAACATTTTTCACCTTGGAATCAAGGAATTGCGCAGCCTGGGACGCGACAAACTAATGCTATTTCTGATTCTATTTGCATTCACCGGCCAGGTATACCTGACTGCTACCGGTCTGCCTGAATCACTTCACAAAGCTCCCATTGCCATTATCGATGAAGATCGATCACCTCTGTCATTACGTATTATCAATGCTTTTTATCCCCCTCATTTTTTGTCGCCGCTTATTATCGATCAGTATGCCGCCGATCCCGGTATGGATACCGGCCTGTATACTTTTGTACTCAATATCCCTCCTGATTTTCAACGCGATGTACTGGCTGGGCGTCAACCCGCCATTCAGCTCAATGTCGATGCAACACGTATGTCACAAGCCTTTATCGGCAGCGGTTATATTCAAAATATCATTACTAATGAGGTCACGACATTCTCTCAAAGCCATCAAATTCTTCCTGCCTGGCCGGCCGAACTCGAAATACGTGCACGCTTTAACCCGAATCTGAACTCGGTATGGTTTGGCTCAGTGATGGAAGTTATCAACAGTATTACCATGCTGTCTATTATTCTCACTGGTGCGGCGCTAATCCGCGAACGTGAGCATGGCACTATCGAACATCTGCTGGTAATGCCGCTGACATCCTTCGAGATCATGATGGCCAAAATCTGGTCGATGGGTCTAGTAGTCGCCATCGTGGCTACGGCTTCGATTGTCTTTGTCGTACAGGATTTGCTCAGCGTACCCATCGAGGGCTCAATCGGGCTATTCGTCATTGGTATGACATTACATCTGTTTGCCACA
Organism: Nitrosomonas sp. TNE100; assembly: GCF_055387135.1. NCBI lineage: Bacteria > Pseudomonadati > Pseudomonadota > Betaproteobacteria > Nitrosomonadales > Nitrosomonadaceae > Nitrosomonas > Nitrosomonas sp. TNE100. The sequence goes on from NZ_AP040997.1 coordinate 1,386,678, forward strand.
ACCTCAATGGGTATTTTTCTCGGCACGGTAGCGCGTTCGATGCCGCAAATGGGGTTGTTGATGATCATTATTCTACTGCCACTGCAAATGCTATCTGGTGGCATGACACCACGTGAAAGTATGCCTGAGGCAGTGCAGTACCTCATGCTCACAGCACCAACCACCCACTTTGTCTCCCTTGCCCAGGCTATTCTCTACCGTGGTGCAGGTTTCAGTATTATCTGGCCAGAATTTCTTGCTCTACTTGCAATTGGTATTATTTTTTTCATGCTGGCACTTACCCGCTTCCGCAAGACGATTAGTTCTATGGCATGATCAGAAACGAAAGAGACGAGAGATTATACCTACGGGACCAGAATCACTAAGCATGATACATCCTACCTTGCGGGAAGGAATTATCCATTCGCCCAGCCGATTGCCACTGGGGTCATCGAACGGCACCCTGGTTTCATGAACCCGCCTGCCGGGTGCCTGGCTGGCAATCAGAATACGGGCTGATGCATGCAATTGAAATACTGGTTTTGGTCTCAGCGGTAAAGGTTCAGTACATAAAGACACCAGCGCACCTGATGAATCAATGATATGAAATCATCCATATTGGCTTGATCTGCCGCAAAATGATTTGCTACTCACTATTAAAATCAGAAATAACACAAAAGCTTATGCCTGATTATGGCTTTGAGAAAGACAGAAATTCCAATTTTTTTCTATCTGTCATGAACATTTCTCTTGACAGGCATAAAAATATCCACATTTTTTACCTGAGTTGTTGACAACTCCTCAAACCCGCGTCAATACTGGCTGTAAACATAACATATTGTTTCTAATGAAAAAAATAAGTGTGCAAAATTTCAGCATATTTCAAAATCCTGTTTGAAAAGACACCCTTAAGGCAATCATCCTCAAGTTATACACAAACTTATCCACAGGAATTGTGGACAAGTTTGTACGTAATCGAAGCATAAATATTTAATAGATCGCCTGGATAAACTTTCTAAAAACACGCATCGCGATTGTTACAATCTCATTGATCTCAATTTTGTTGGGTTTATTGTTGATATGCTGCGTAAATTCCTGCTTTTTCTGCTCGTTCTCACAATGATTATCTTGGCTACTGCGTGGTTATTTCTTAGAGGCAGTCTGCCCGTTTATGAAGGAGATCTGCTGCTTCCCGGGTTAGCTGATACTGTAACGGTTGAACGGGATGCGCTCGGCACGGTGACACTAAGTGCTGAAAATAGGTTAGATCTGGCGCGTGGCCTGGGTTTCATTCATGCACAGGAACGCTTCTTTGAAATGGACTTGATGCGCCGCAAGGCCGCCGGAGAGCTGGCGGAGTTATTTGGTGGGGTTGCATTACCGGCTGATCGCAAGGCGCGTGGCTATCGGATGCGTGCCCGCGCACAGTCAATGCTGCAAAGGCTGCCGCAAGACCAGCTTCGTCTGCTTGAAGCCTATCGCGACGGAGTCAATACAGGGCTAAACAGTCTCAAAACCAAACAATTTGGTTATCTGCTTACACAAACGCTACCCCGACCCTGGCGTAGCGAAGACAGCCTGTTGATCGTGCTTGCCATGCACATAACACTGCAGGAAAACAGCATTGATCGTGAACTGGGGCTATCAATGATGCATGCCTCCTTGCCGGAATCTGCCTACCGTTTTCTGACTGCCAGCGGTGGAGAGTGGGATGCCGCCCTGGATGACAGCCAACTTGAATGGCCACCCTACCCTCCTGCTACTGATATTGATTTGCGCTCAATCAATCGACAAACTTTGTCAGGCAACAGCTTTCAGGAATTACCCATCATTGGCAGTAATGCTTTTGCAGTTGGGGGCGCTCTAACCAATGGCAGTGCACTGGTAGCCAATGACATGCATCTGTCTTTGCGGGTTCCCGGCTTGTGGTTCCGTACTCGTCTAGTTTATCCGGATCCTTTGCACGCCCAGCGGAAGATTGATGTAATCGGCGTCAGCCTCCCCGGTAACCCGGTTATCGTTGCCGGTTCCAATCGTCATATTGCCTGGGGGTTTACTAATTCTTATGGAGATTTTGCCGACTGGGTCAGAGTCAAGCTCGATCTGGATAACCCTGCCCGTTATGCTGATCATGGTGAGTGGAAAGCAATCAAAGTATGGCAGGAAACGCTACATGTGCGTGATGCACCCGATGAACAGCTCGAAATCCATGAAACTGAGTGGGGCCCTATTCTTGCTAGAGATTATGACGGTACCCCTCTGGCGCTGGTCTGGACAGCTTTCCAGCCAGATGCTGTCAACCTTGATATTATTGAATTGGAGCAGGCAGATAGCTTGGAAGAAGCAGTTAGGATTGCGCAAAACATGGGCATTCCAGCACAAAATTTCATTGCAGGCAGTAGAAATGGCGATATCGCCTGGACAATTGCCGGCCGTATTCCTTTACGCACGGGCGGCTACGATGCAAATCTGCCCGCAGATTGGGGCCAACAGACAATTGGCTGGAGGGGCTGGCTTGCGCCTGCTGATTATCCGCTGGTGATCAATCCGCCAGAGACGCGACTCTGGAATGGCAATTCCAGAATGGTCGATGGCGCCTTGCTGAAAAAACTGGGGGATGGTGGATATGATCTCGGCGCGCGCAGTCAGCAGATCCGCGATCAATTACATGCGCTCAATCACTTTTCACCAGAAGATCTACTGGCCATACAGCTGGATGATCGCGCACTGCTGCTTGCTCGCTGGAAGCAGTTGTTGGAAGAAACATTGCAAAAAATCCCGTCAGCTGCGTGGAGCCGGGAAATGCAGCAAGCCTTGCGTGACTGGGATGGCCACGCTTCGCCTCAGTCGGTAGCTTATCGCGTCGTACACAGTTTTCGTTACGCTGTTATGGAACATATTCTCAATGCCTTTGCGGCAATAGTGAAGCTCAATCACCCTGATTTTGTGCGGCCCCGCCTAAGCCAGGTTGAACATGCCGTCTGGAAGCTGATCAAGTATCGTCCACCACATTTATTGCCTCCCGGTGAGGATAGCTGGGAGGATATGCTCGCCGCTTGCGCACAACGTGTGACAGCATGGCTGCAAGCGCAACCAGGCGGCATTGCCGCGCGCAATTGGGGTGAAGAAAATACTGCCGCTATCCGGCATCCGCTCAGCCGCGCCCTGCCTACATGGATTGCTGCATGGCTGGATATGCCTGCAGATCAGTTGCCTGGAGATCACCATATGCCTCGTGTTCAGACACCAAATTTTGGTGCATCCCTGCGCTTTGTTGTTGCGCCTGGAGAGGAAGAGAATGGCTATTTTCAGATGCCGGGAGGACAAAGCGGCCATCCGCTCTCTCCTTATTACGGCAGCGGCCATTCTGATTGGGTGGCGGGGAATGCCAGCCCGTTTCTACCGGGACCACCACAACAAACTTTATATCTGCACGCCACCGAAGTTAAGCCATATCAATAAAATAACCTGGCTGAAACAGCAGCAAAAGTATCCTCCATCACCCTGGCTGGATACATTGCGTTACTCTAGTGGCATTTGAGTAATCAGCAAGTTACTGTTTTTTCCTGATCAATTCGATTTAGCTTAATATTTTTACAGTGATGTCGATAAAACTTACACAATTTAATGACAGCTTAATAGCCGCATTCTTTAAAGATAGCAGCATGCTGAAATCAGTTAAATTTGACTGAGGTTCTATTTTCAGTAGAAAGGCTGCTAGTTTTAATGTCAGTAAATTACGCATAAAACAGCAAAATTATTCCATATATTCATATTAAATTCACAATGACAGTCACGCTATGAAAGCAAATGAAATACAAAAAAAATTGCTTGTTGTGGAAGATGATCCCGGGCTCCAAAAACAATTGCGCTGGAGTTTTGATGATTGCAACGTGGCTGTTGCTTCCGATCGTGAAAGTGCGCTGGCACAAATCCGCCGACATGAACCCGCAGTCGTAACCATGGATCTTGGTTTGCCTCCTGATCCGGATGGGGCAACGGAAGGCCTGGCAACCTTGCAGCAGATTCTTGCATTGGCTCCCGACACCAAGGTTATTGTGCTGACCGGCAATCAGAATCATGAGAATGCGCTGAAAGCAATTGACATGGGTGCTTATGATTTTCATCAAAAACCCCTTGATGCGGGTGTACTTAATCTGATCGTAAATCGGGCCTTTTATCTGCACCGGTTACAAAGGGAAAATTATAAGCTGCAGCAAGCTGGCCTGATTTCATCAGTTCCTGGATTTATTACCGGAGATCCGGAAATAGCCAGAATTTGTCAACAGATTGAACGTATTGCATCTTCCGATGTTGCCGTCGCATTACTGGGCGAGAGCGGTACTGGAAAGGAAGTACTGGCTAAAGCACTTCACCTGCTCAGTGGCAGAAACAGTAAACGCATGGTTGCAGTAAATTGCGCAGCGATCCCGGAATCATTATTGGAAGCTGAATTGTTTGGTTACGAAAAAGGGGCTTTTACCAATGCTGCAAAACAGACTCTCGGTAAAATAGAAACCGCGCAAGGGGGCACATTTTTTCTGGATGAAGTTGGTGATCTGCCTCTCTCACTGCAGGCCAAGCTGCTAAGGTTTTTACAAGAACGCGTCATTGAACGCATTGGTGGCAGAGAAGAGATTCCGGTGGATGTGCGTATTATCTGTGCAACCCATCAGGATCTGAAGAAAATGATCGATGCCGGTACTTTCCGCGAAGATTTATTCTATCGGCTGTGCGAGATCAGCATTCATATACCGCCAGTGCGTGAACGCATTGGCGACGCTGTATTGCTTGCGCATCACTTCAAGAATCAATACCGTATCAAGGAAAAGCGCCAGACACTCAACTTCAGCCAGGATGCACTGAATGCAATCAGCAACCACCGCTGGCCGGGTAATGTCCGCGAAATTGAAAACTGCATCAAGCGTGCTGTCATCATGGCGGAGGGCTCCCAAATTACGGCCCAGGATCTGGGACTACAATCAGCAGACAATCCTGAGCAACCCGCCACCCTGCGCGAAGTCCGGGAACAGGCAGAACGCGAAGTAGTCGCCAAGGCTTTAGCCCGGATGGATGGTAATATCGTTAAAGCTGCAGAACTGCTCGGCGTCACCCGGCCAACACTTTACGACCTGATGAATCGCCACGGACTTAAATAGCCTATAAAACCTACCAACCTCGTTATTACCCAACCCACTCATGACTTCTCTTTTTCACGAACTGGTTTATCAGTCTGCCGATCGGAATATAGATTCTGTAGCTCTGATCGATCGGAAACGTCATTTATCTTATCCGGCGCTGGCCGAAGCAGTGCAATCATTCGCTGGTACCTTGCATACATTAGGGCTAAGCCGGGGAGAGCGTGTCGCCGTTTACCTTGAAAAACGGCTTGAAACGGTTATTGCCCTGTTTGGCACATCTGCCGCGGGAGGGGCATTTGTACCGGTCAACCCGTTGCTCAAAGCTGAACAGGTTGCCTATATTCTTAACGATTGCAACGTTAGAGTACTGGTCACTTCCGTTGATCGATTCAGCCTGCTCAACACGGCATTATCACAATGCCATGATTTGCATACTGTAATCACAGTTGATGAAGCACAAGAATCATCGTCAATACCCGGACTCAATGTCACTTCATGGGGACAAGCACAAATATCCTCTTCTGAAGCTGTACACTTGCCACGTTGCATCGACAGCGATATGGCGGCAATTTTGTATACTTCCGGCAGCACCGGCAAACCCAAAGGAGTGGTACTCTCCCACCGTAACCTGGTAATCGGCGCAAAAAGTGTTTCACAATATCTGCATAATCAATCGAATGATCGAATCCTTGCGGTACTGCCACTTAGCTTTGATTATGGATTGAGCCAGCTGAACACTGCGTTTTATGTAGGCGCTACTGCTATTTTGATGAATTATCTACTACCACGCGACATTCTCTCCATCATCAAACGTGAGCAGATCACTGGGCTGGCGGCTGTTCCACCACTGTGGACACAACTGGCACAACTGGACTGGCAAGGTGTACAGACACTGCGTTACATCACCAATTCCGGGGGAGCCATGCCGCGAACCACCCTGGCACGTTTGCGCGAAGCACTGCCCAGTACAGAGATCTTTTTAATGTATGGTCTGACGGAGGCTTTTCGTTCAACCTATCTGCCGCCGGAAGAAGCGGATAAACGCCCGGATTCCATGGGCAAAGCAATTCCCAATGCTGAAGTTATGGTATTGCGGGAAGATGGCTCCCATTGCGCACCAGGTGAACCAGGCGAACTGGTGCACCGTGGGCCACTGGTCTCGCTGGGTTACTGGAACGATCCGGACAAAACGTCAGCTCGCTTTCGCCCCCTTGCTCCCCGTCAGTCCGGATTGACCATTCCCGAGCTGGCTGTCTGGTCAGGTGATACTGTGCGGATGGATGAAGAAGGCTATCTGTATTTTATTGGCCGGCGTGACGACATGATCAAAACCTCCGGTTACCGTGTCAGTCCGACAGAAATCGAGGAAGTTATCTATGCAACAGAAACAGTTGCAGAAACTGCTGCATTTGGAGCACCACACCCAACGCTTGGCCAGGCAATTGTTGTTATTGCCGTCCCCAAAACAGGAATCGAACTGAAACAGGATACCCTGATGGCTGCCTGCAAAAATCATTTACCTGCTTTTATGCAACCCGGTTTGATCGAGTTACGACAGACCAGTCTACCGCGTAATCCAAATGGAAAGATCGATCGAAAGAGTCTAGCCAGTGAATTTCAGCAAGTTTTCCAAACAGAAGAAATATGACGACGAATCAACCTAAACATGCGCCGATGATACAGTTTCCGGTACAGGATCATTGTCTTGTCATCGGCGGCATTCCACTCACACGATTGGCTCAACGGATTGGAAGCACCCCTTTCTATGCCTACGATCGCCAGTTGATTTCCACACGTGTACAGTCTCTGAGACAACATCTGCCACCAGACATACTTCTGCACTATGCGATGAAGGCCAATCCAATGCCGGCGGTGGTACAGCACCTGGCAGGCCTGGTAGATGGAATTGATGTTGCCTCAGTTGGTGAAATGAAAGTGGCACTGGATGCAGGCGTGACTCCAGAGAATATCAGTTTCGCGGGCCCCGGCAAAAACCGTCAGGAACTGGCCTGTGCCATTGCCGCCGGCATTATTATTAATATGGAATCCGAACAGGAGCTGGAAACAATTGCTCAACTGGCAGACGAAACCGGTTTCCATCCTAAAGTCGCAGTACGGGTCAACCCTGATTTTGAGCTGAAATCTTCCGGAATGAGGATGGGAGGAGGCTCCAAACAATTCGGTATCGATGCCGAGCGCATCCCGGCCGTGTTGCAACGTATTGCGCAATTAAAACTAGATTTTGAGGGATTGCATATCTTCAGCGGCTCACAAAATCTCAGAGTGGAAGCCATTCAGGAAGCACACGAAAAGACACTGCAGCTCGGTTTACAGCTTGCGTCAACCTCACCCGTTCCAATACGCACAATCAACATCGGCGGTGGATTTGGCGTTCCTTATTTCCCCGGTGAAAATCCGCTCGATTTGAGTGCCGTTGGCACTAATCTGAAACAATTGCTGGCAGAAATTCCTGCTTCTTCCCCGAATATCCGGTTCGTGGTTGAGCTGGGGCGTTATATTGTGGCAGAAGCAGGTGTTTATGTATGCCGTGTACTGGAAAAGAAACTATCAAGAGGGCAGATTTTTCTTATTACCAATGGTGGCTTGCATCATCATCTTGCCGCTTCAGGAAATTTTGGCCAGGTTATCCGCAAAAATTACCCTGTTGCGGTCGGAAATAAAATGTACATTAGTGAAACCGAAATTACCTCAGTGGTCGGACCACTTTGCACGCCACTAGACTTACTTGCCAACCAGATGGAACTATCTAAAGCTGAGCCTGAGGATCTGATCGTTATTTTCCAGTCTGGCGCCTATGGATTAACAGCCAGCCCCACCTCTTTTCTTAGTCACCCTGCTCCGCTGGAAATACTGGTCTGAGAATCTGCTGTCGAGCTGGTGCCTTTCTCTGTAATGATATGACATGCAAATCAAATAACCATTGGTAACCAGTACAAGGAAGTAAACAAATTAAAACCATGCCCGAATGCTATTATGACAATCGCATCCAAGGGGTAATCCGGAAAGATGAGGAGATGATATGAGTGGTATATGTGGCTGGCTGAGTGTTAATCATTCGGCAATAGAGAATCAACAGGTTATTGATCGTATGGCCCGTTTGCTGACTCGTTTTGACAGCAATCCTGTTCAAATAGCAACACAGGGCAACGCTGTCCTGTCCGTTGTTGCCAAAGTAAGCCATGCTCATCTCTATGAAAAAGATAGTTTATTGGTTGGTATCTGGGGGAGGATAAAATCCAGGAATGAACAGCTGCAGGCGGATATTAATGCCAAAGGAATGGCTGCAGCGCTTGCAGATCTATGGTTGCAGAAAGGTGAAAAACTATTCTCTGATCTTGGCGGTGAATTCGTGTGCTGCATCGTGGATAGCCATGCCCGCAAAGTCGCACTGGCCATTGATCCACTGGGGACACATACGCTCTACTACCAACAGCTGGATAATGGAATCCTGTTTGGCTCCTCGGCTGATGTCCTGCTCACACATCCGCAGGCTAGCCAGGAAATCAATCCACAAGGGCTGCTCAACTACCTTTATTTTCACATGATCCCGGGACCTGGCACCATTTACCAGGCTCAACAGCGCCTGCTTCCTGGTGAATACCTATATTTTCATGATGGCCGTGCAGAAATCAATCACTACACGCAGGCTCAGTTTAATGAGGATATAAAGCGTCCGTTTCCAGAGCTTCAACAGGAATTTCTCTCGCTGCTTAGAAAAAGTGTCAGTGAAGTAATACAAGATCAGAAAGCCGGAGCATTTCTAAGTGGAGGCACAGATAGCTCCACCCTGGCAGGGATACTGACGGAAGTTACCGGGGAACCAGCTAAAACCTATTCAATTGGTTTTGAGGCAACCGGTTATGACGAGATGTACTATGCACGAATTGCTGCCCGACATTTCTCGACAGATCATCACGAATACTATGTCACACCGGATGATGTAGTCGAAACCATCCCGTTGATTGCGTCGGTCTTTGATCAACCTTTTGGTAATGCATCGGCACTGCCAGCCTATTACTGTGCACGCATGGCCAGGAAAGATGGCCTGGATTTGTTACTTGGGGGCGACGGTGGTGATGAACTGTTCGGCGGCAATGTACGTTATGCAAAACAGTATATTTTTTCACTGTATAACAAAATTCCGGCGCCCTTGAGAAATCACCTGCTCTCACCGCTTATCCTCTCTATTCCGCCCGATACCGGTCCCAAATTACTCCGTAAAGCACGTAGCTATGTCGCACAGGCAACTGTCCCCATGCCTCATCGGATGGAAACTTATAATCTATTAACGCATTATGGCTTTGAGGCTGTATTTTCTCCAGAATTACTGGCACAGGTTAATACCGGGCAACCTGCGCAGTTGATCGAACAAACTTACCACGATGCTTCTCACGCGCGTAGCCTGATCAACCGTATGCTCGCCTTCGACTGGAAATTTACGCTAGCAGATAACGATTTTCCCAAAGTAGTTCAGGCTTGTCGTCTGGGGGGTATGGAAGTATCTTTTCCGTTTGCCAATGATGAAATGCTCGCTTTCTCTCTCGCTTTGGATCCGGATCTGAAGCTGAAGGGGACACAGCTGCGCTATTTCTTTAAACAGGCATTACGGGGATTTTTGCCGAATGAGATCATTGCCAAGCAAAAACAGGGGTTTGGCTTACCGTTTGGTGTCTGGCTGCAATCGCACAAACTGCTACGGGAAATTTCCGCAGATAGCCTGAGCGACCTCAAAGCTCGTAACATCATACGGAACGATTTCATCGATAAGCTACTTGATCAGCACCTTCACGAACACGCCAGCTACCATGGTACCATGGTGTGGCTGTTAATGATGTTGGAGTACTGGTTCAAACAGCATACCCAGTAAAAATTCAAGATTCATCCAATCATCACAAAAAACAACACAAAAAATATCATCAGCTTGTCATATTTTAGCGACGTAAGTATAGTTTAATGTGTCTTGTCCAGACGACACTATTATCCAGTTTATATTTTGTTGATTAACATTCTCGGAAATACGATTGATTGTCATGATGCAAGCAGCAAAATGCAAATAAAATATAAAGTCATATCGTTTATATATTCCCCGAATTGAAAATTGGCCTGAACAGTAAAATTCATCCTGATTAGCCAGCATTTTTGGCTCTGTTTTTTGTTTTAGACAAAACTTATAGTCAAGGGGAAATATGAATGATCTTGAAAAAGCTTTTCACCAATATTTTGAAATTGTGCATGCTAATACGCCGGAGCTGCTTAAAGAGGCTTTCGGCTTACGTTTTCGTATTTTGTGCGTATATAACGATATCTCTGGTTTCAATTCAGTAAATTATCCAGATAAACTGGAAAATGACGAATACGATAGTCGCTCTGCGCATCTCTTGCTGCGCCATCGGCCGACCGATACATTCATCGGAACCACTCGCCTGATTCTGCCTGATTTGCAACATCCAGAAAATAAACTGCCAACTGAACTGCATACCCAATTTTATCCTGAATTTCAGGTAGATCCATCATCTCGTAAACATACCGCTGAAATATCCCGCTTCGCCATACTGAGCGATTTTTTTAAACGTAAGAATGAACACTATACGCTGGCTGGACCTGTTGATATACCAACCCGACCTGCTGGCAAACCTCACGAACGACGTCGCTTTCCTCATCCGATGCTAGGGCTTGTCGTTGGAATTATACAAACATGTGCTCAGTATGAAATTTATTACTTACTTTCATCCATGGAACCAGCCTTGAACAAATTGTTGGGATTTTACGGCTTGCAATTGAATTCCATTGGCCCATCAACTGATTACCACGGACTTCGCAGCCCTTATCATGTCTGCCTGTTAGATGTTCTGGACAGAATTTACCGCGATCAGCGGACAATTTGGGAGCTTGTTACTGACCACGGAAATATCTGGCCGGCCGATCTGACTCTTCTGCGCCAACAAAACAGGCGACAACTCGCTGACTACGGTAGCGCTCGCATATCGGGAAACCAATAACATTCACCATTGTGACGGGAATTTTTACTTACTGCCTTCGGGGCACTCTTCTCCCCGCACTGCTAATTATGCTTTTTTTCACGGATAATGTTTTATCCTCTGATAACGCGGTTGAAGTAGTAGTCCATCCCGGCACCAATGTCAATTATCTTTCCAAGAATTTATTACGCTCTGTCTTTAGTATGGTCTTCCCCTATCAATTACGCCTCGCATGGGATCGCCTGGTCTATTCAGGAACCGGGCAAGCACCACTCGTCGTGTACTCCGAAGAAGAGATGCGTACAAAAATTGCGACGACACCGGGATCAATCGGTTATTTAAGTGAAATCAAGATTGATGGAAGTGTCCAGGTCGTTCATATCAATGAATAGCAAAAAATTTTTCACCAATCCCTTTTTGAGCATCGCAGGGTTACTTCTGACTCTTTTCGCACCATCCGGATTTGCTGATGGGCATCAGGGAGTACAAATTCTGAAGCAGCTGCAGGTACATGGTTTCCTTAGCCAGGGATATATCAAGACAACCGGAAACAATGTTTTCGGTCACAGCAACAACTCGGGCAGCTTTGATTTCAGGGAAATGGGCCTGACAGCCTCTCTGCGCCCGCTACCCAGATTGCAATTCTCCGGACAGTTACTTCACCGCAGGGCGGGAGAAGGCAGTGACGGTGGCATCCGTATTGATTTTGGCTTCCTTGATTACAATTTTATTAATACGCCCGGGGTAGAACTTGGCTTGCGCCTGGGCAGAATGAAGAATCCGTTTGGGTTCTATAACGATACCCGTGATGTGCCCTTTACCCGGCCAAGTATACTGTTACCTCAATCAATCTATTTTGATCGGACCCGCAACCTGGCACTGGCTTCGGATGGCGCTCAGCTGTACGGAGAATCACGCACAGATTGGGGAAATATTACCATTCAGCTTGGTGCTGCTTTTCCGCAGGTAGATGACAAAGATACCGAAACATCTATTTTTGGTCATACAACCCCGATCCGAGGATATCTGAAAAGCAGGCTTTCATATATCGGCCGTATCCTCTACGAACTGCCTGACGGGCGGCTACGCCTGGCTGTCAGCAGCGCTCAGCTCAATGTTGGCTATGATCCCAGCCAAAATGATATTTTTGAATCGGGTTCATTCAGATTCTCTCCCCTGATTCTGTCAGCGCAATACAATGCAGAACGCTGGAGCATAACTTCAGAATATGCGTTACGTTATTCTCGCCGTCATGGTTTTGGCAACCCCAGACTTGATCAGAGTTCTACCGGGGATAGCTTCTATCTGCAAGGTATCTACCGGTTCCTTCCAGGCTGGGAAGCTGTATTGCGCTACGATCTGCTTTTCGCCAACAGAAAAGATCGCAACGGCAAGAAATTTGCAGCCGTAAGCGGCCATCCGGCATACAGTCAGTACGCCAGAGATTTGACGGTAGGATTACGCTGGAATATTACTCCATCCATCATGCTGAGCACTGAATATCATCGGATCAATGGAACTGCCTGGCTTTCTCCACTGGATAATCCGGATATCACCAGTACTAAGAAAAACTGGAATCTGTTTGCCGCACAAATTTCCTATCGGTTCTGATGCAAGATCAAGTGAAACCTGCCATCTCCGAGAGGCCAGTTGATTTAAAAAATACTGGCCATAAATTTTTTCGGATATTTATCGGGCTAAGCTGGAAAATTTCCCTGCTGAGTAGCCTGATTTTACTGCTTGTGGTAACCACGTTCAGCATGATCAACTACAACAGCCTGATCGATAGCATTGATCAACAAAGAGAAACACAATACCAGCGTTACGCTAGAGAAATAGAAAGCCTAATCGGGCGCAATTCTGAAAGTTTACACGGACTCGTCAGAGTTATTCCCTACTTAAAAGGGATGAAGGCCAGCCTGCAAGCAGCTAACTCACAGAAAATACTCACAACCTTTGAACGGTACTGGACATTGTTCCAGATTCAGAGCGATATCGAAGATATTCGTTTCTACAGTTCTTCCGGATCATTGCTTGCACGGTGGGGCAACTTTGATGCCAATGCATACCGGGACAACCTTATTCTTGAGCATGTTCGTGAAGTCAATACGCGTGAACATCCTGCTACGTTGATGATCTGTGTTGAAAGCTGTACTCAATATATCATTGAGCCATTGCTGATTGATGGGGTACGAACGGGTGCCATTGTTATTGGCTCTTCTCTGGTTGATGTTTTTTTGAATTTCAAACGTGCTTCCGATTCTGATATTGGCCTGTTTGTCGGACGTACTGTGAATAACACACACAACAACATACTGTCAGATAACAATGCTTTCATGGGGATACCTGAATGGAATGTCTCCATTACGGCTCTGACAAACAGCGGTAAAAATCTCACCATCCTGAGCAAAGTAGCCAAAAGTCACCCAAATCTTGCAGAAATTGAACAAGGTATCCAACATGAATGGAATAACAGACATTATCAGATCAAGCTGCTCCCGCTGCATGGTATCCGTATACCTGACCAAGGGCAGCTGGTTATCATTACCGAAGTAACTGATACCGTCCAGGCAATCCAGAATTCCATTTGGCGTATTGTCGTCATCGGGCTGATCGGGATGATATTTTCAGAGATCATCTTGTTCAGCATGATTTCAAGACCGCTATCCCGCCTCAAATATATCGTATCGCTCCTGCCATTACTGGCCGGGAGAGGATTCGGCAGTTTCCGCAGCGCTCTTTCCTCGCACTGGCGAAGGCGTCGGTTGAATGATGAAATTGATCTTCTGCACGATGCATCACTCACGCTTTCACATAAGCTTGAAAAATTGGAGGAAAAAGTTGCCTACCGCACCCGCATGCTGGTTCAACAACGTGACGAACTCAGCAAGGAGAAAGATTTTATTGAGAATCTGCTGGATACGGCACAAGTCGTCGTCCTGACACAGGATGCCAGCGGAAAAATAATCATGACTAATACATACGGTGAAATACTGACCCGGTACAGCGAAGAGGAGCTGCAGGGCAAGCACTTTATGGAGCTGTTGGCGCCGGATGGTGAGCAATATAATCTGGATGTATATTTACTGGAAATCCGTAAGGGAAATCGTGATCAGTTACGGCATGAAGCAATCGTACTATGTAAAGATGATTCAAAACGGAATGTTGCCTGGCTCCATTCTCGCCTGACGTGGCAATCCAAGGATGATCCTTCCGTGATTCTTTCCGTTGGACTCGACATTACCGAGTACAAGCGGGTGGAGGGTCATCTGGCGTGGCTTGCTGATCATGATCCACTGACAAATCTGTACAACCGCCGCCGTTTCAGTGAAGAACTGGAACAGATTCTCAGTTGGGCGGAAAGATATCAGCATCCCGGGGCATTGCTGTTTTTCGACCTTGATCGATTCAAGTTTGTAAATGATACCAGTGGTCACCAAGCGGGTGACGCGATGTTGAAAATGGTCGCTGACATGTTATCCCGTACCGTTCGTACGGCTGATATTGCTGCCCGGTTGGGTGGGGATGAATTCGCTGTTATCCTGCCTGAAATCATGCCCGGAGCTGCCATTGAAGTTGCCAAAAAAATTCTGGCCCGGCTGGGTGAAACACAACTTTCACTTAATGGCAGAACACACAATATTTCAGCCAGTATCGGCATTGCGATCTTTCCCGAACATGGAAATAATGTTCACGACTTGCTGGCCGCTGCTGATCTTGCAATGTATCAGGCCAAGGAAACGGGGCGTGGAACCTGGCATCTGTTTTCCAGCGATGATCAATCACGTGAACGCGTGCGTACACTGGTTTACTGGAAAGAAAAAATTGAATACGCCAATGCGCATGATCGTTATCTGCTCTATCTGCAGCCCATTCAAACCTTGCGCGACGGAATGACCCATCATTACGAAGTCTTGCTGCGTATGCAGGATGAAGACGGAACCATTCATCCTCCTGGAGCATTCATCCGTGCAGCAGAACATACCGGCCTTATCCACAAAATCGATCATCTGGTGCTGCACAAGGCAATTGCATTGGCCGCAAGAATCAATCGAGCAGAAAATAGGCGCATTGGCTTCTCCATTAACCTGTCAGCACACGCCTTTAACGATCCGGAACTATTACCGACCATCAGCCAGGCGCTTTCAGTTAACCAGATTGATCCTGGCCTGTTAATGTTTGAAATAACAGAAACAGCTGCCTTGGATAATTTACCCGGGACACGTGGCCTTTTGTATGATCTCAAGCAACTCGGCTGTGGTTTTGTATTGGATGATTTTGGGGTGGGGTTCTCTTCTTTCTATTATCTTCGTGAATTGCCGGTTGATGCGGTCAAGATCGATGGCTCGTTTATCCGTAACCTGGCGAGCAATCCCGATGATCAGATACTTGTCAGTGCACTGTGCAGCGTAGCAAAGGGATTTGGTAAAAAAATCACTGCAGAATTTGTTGAAAACAAGGAAATACTGAGCATCCTTGACAAACTGGAGGTCGATTTTGCACAGGGCTATTACATCGGCATGCCAACCTTGGCAGAAAAACTCTTCCCTGATACTAACGGCTAATGATTAAAGAATTATGCGGATAAAAAAACCGCCCCGAGGGGCGGTTAGAAAATTTGAACCATATCTCTTCTCAATTTTTGTTTTGTTCTGTCTTAGGTTCAGACTTATCTACATTGTCAGGCATGGAATCACGTTCCATTGACATGCTGGGTGGATAGTTGGCGGGTTTATCCGTATCAAGACATCCAGTCAAAGTAACAGCTGTAATCATTGCGGCAATCAGTATATGTAAGAGTTTCATTTTCCCTATCTCCCTATAGCTATTTAAAAATAATATAGTGTCTTTCTCTACACTTTTTCTGCCTGGCCTTCGTTCCCGAAAAACCAGCGCTCGCTATTATTATCAGAATAAAAATTTATTGTCCAGAAATTTATAAGCGGCGTGTAGACTGACTTTGAGATCGTTTTGGAACTCATTGAAAGTTTGGAAAAATCAATATCCCCATCCTGTTTTAATCTGTATTTTTAAAGTGCCTATTTAACCAGCAATAACTTCATAATCGTGCGTGATGTTAACTGTCGCCTTCAGCATCATGGAAGCAGAGCAGTATTTTTCGGCAGATAAACTGATTGACCGTTCCACTTGCCGCAAATCCAGGTTCCTCCCGGCAATGATGAAATGCAAATGAATATGGGTGAACACTTTCGGATCTTCAGTTGCACGTTGCGCATCCACTTCAACCTGGCATCCGGTAATTTCCTGACGACCTTTACGCAAAATATGTACGACATCAAAGGAGGTACACCCTCCCAGGCCAAGCAATATCATTTCCATTGGACGTGGGCCTTGATTTTTCCCGCCTGCTTCCGGTGCGCCATCCATGAGTACAGAATGCCCGCTCCCAACCTGTCCGAGAAAACTGACTCCTTCCTGCCATGCAATTTTTACTTTCATTTATTTTAGAGATAAGTTGATCGTAAATAGAAAACTATTCCTTTCGATTGCCTTACAACGATTGTCATCAACAGCAAAATACATCCCGAGCTTTAAAAGCGCTTCCCAGATATCTCCTTTCGTGACTCCCTTGATCATTCGATCAATGGCAGCCGCCTGCAGCAAAGCCCGCACCAGCAATTGATAGTGAGTACGGTGAAAGATACCTGCAATCAGTTTTTGCCTTGAAGGCCACACGCGCAATGCTGCCATGGCTTGTTCCAGCGTCATACCCCGACTGGAGTTCTTGGTCAGGTGGATTTTTATCAGCAAACGAATCTGCTCTGACAAAATAGCCAGTATCAGTGGCGGAGCTACCCCCTCCCCCTGCAACCCCTCCAGAATACGGTTATAACGTACCATATCGGCTGTCAGCATAGCTTCCGGCAGCTGCAGCACATCAAAGCGTGTAACATCCAGAATGGCATTCCTGATCTGCTCAAAAGTTAATTTACCGACAGGATAGAGTAATCCCAGCTTTTTTATTTCCTGATGAGCTGCCAGCAGATTACCTTCAACCTTATCCGCAAAGAATTGCAATGTATCCCGATCCGTTGTTTGCTTCTGCTGCCCAAGACGCTGTTTGATCCAGTGGGGCAACTGATCACGCCTGACCGGTTTTATTTCGGTGATCCGGCCGGTACGTTCGAATGCCTTGAACCACTTGCTGGCACGTCCCTGTTTATCAATTTCCGGTAACGTCACAATGGTCACGGTATCGCGCGGCAGATGCTGACAAAATTTTTCGATAATCATACTGCCTTCCCTGCCCGGTTTACCGGATGGAATACGTAAATCAAGTATGCGACGTTCGCTGAACAGGGAGGATTGACGTCCCCAATGAAACAGGTTTATCCATTCAAATCGCTGATCAATCGTAAAGATTTCACGCGCAATGTAACCCTGATCTTTGGCATGGGCACGAATCCGGTCGGTTGCTTCCGTGACCAACAGTAACTCATCCCCCAGCACAACATACAGAGAGGCAACACCTTCACCAGGTTGACTGGTCACAGGCTTCGGATCTAGTCGCATGCGTTATACACATCTCACCCGAGGGTAACAGCCGTAATCTGGCGAAGAATCTGTTGTACGGCATCTTTCTGCATATCCTTGTACAGCATTTCTTCCTCTGCTGCCTTGGCCAGCTCCTGTGCATCCAGGTACGGAAGAATGCGTGTCAACCTGATTTCCTGCAAGGGTGCCAGCTCGGTATTATGTGAATCCAGCAGCCGAGCAGCTACCCGGTAAATTAGCTCAAACTCACGTACCCTTCCTCCCTCCGAGAGAGAAAGAATTCTTTTTTCCCGGATCGCATGCACAATCTGAACAACTGCGTCGGATTTTTCGATCTTCTTTACTACTCGTGCTTGCGTATGGGTAGTAATTACTCGCTCAAGATCAGAGCCAATAGTCATCCCTGCAGGCGCTCTAATATAGATCCGCTCAAAAGGAAGTTCGGAAACCTGCCCGCGCAACTTGAAGCCACAGGCAGCCAGATTCAATACCAGCAAGATGGACAGTAAAGCTCGCAACGTTATCATCCGCAAAATACCTGTTTTGTTAAACAACAATATTGACCAGTCTTCCCGGCACGATAACTACCTTCCTGATTGGCTGCCCGGCAATATTCCTCTGAACATGCTCATGCTCCAGAGCTATCCGCTCAATAGTGGCCTGATCTGCTTCCCTGGCAATACGTATTTGCCCGCGCAACTTGCCATTGATTTGAACCACGATTTCGATTTCATCCTGGATCAGCGCCTGCTCATCTGCCTGTGGCCAAGGCTGATCAAGCAGCTCAGTACCAGGCCTGAGTTCACGCCACAAGATATGACAGATATGCGGAACAATGGGTGAAAGCAGCAGTACGCTGTTTTCCAGCGCTTCCTGCATGAGCTGGCGTGCAGCTGGGCTGATATCTTGTACGCCGGCCAGCTTGTTCATCAGCTCCATCACCGCAGCAATTGCGGTATTAAACGTGTGGCGCCGTTCAAGATCATCAGTTACCTTGACTATCGTCTGATGCAATTGACAACGTAAATCCCGCAGATCGGCTGGATATTCCAAATGCGGTATTGCGTCAGTTGCAGACATGTCACTTCCCTGCTGCCTGTGCAGATAAACCTGTCGCCATAGCCGTTTGAGAAAACGGAAAGCACCTTCGACACCGGCATCTGACCATTCCAGTGTCTGCGTGGGCGGGCTGGCAAACATCATAAACAAACGGGCAGTATCGGCACCATATTGTTCGATAATTTCCTGCGGGTCGATGCCATTATTTTTTGATTTCGACATGGTGCCAATACCACCGGATTCAACCGGCTGACCATCTGCCTGCAGCACGGCACCGATTTTTTTCCCTTCTGCATCATACTGCACATCGACTTCTACCGGATTGAAGTACTGAATCCGGCCGTTGCCGGTTTTACGGAAAAATATTTCATTCAGCACCATACCTTGCGTCAGCAGATTGGCAAAAGGCTCATCGAATGACACCAGCCCGAGATCACGCATGACTTTACTCCAGAAACGTGAATACAGCAGATGCAGGATGGCGTGCTCAATGCCACCGATATATTGATCAACCGGCAACCAGTAATTGGCTCGCTGATCAGTCATAGCAGCCTGCTGATCCTGACAAGCGTAACGGATGAAATACCAGGAAGAATCAACAAATGTATCCATGGTGTCGGTTTCACGATGCGCCTGCTGCCCGCAGCGCGGGCAGGTACACTCATAGAACGACGGTGTTTTTGTCAGTGGATTACCGGAGCCATCCGGCACCAGGTCTTCCGGCAAAGTAACGGGTAGCTGATCATCCGGTACCGGTACCACACCACATTGATCACAATGAACCAGCGGAATCGGGCAACCCCAGTAACGCTGCCGTGAAATGCCCCAGTCACGCAGACGATACCGTACACGCTTCTCCCCCTGTTCCTCCAGTTTCAGCTTCGTAGCGATAGCATCAACCGCATCCATTGATTTCAGACTGGAAAATTCGCCGGAATCAAATGTCACACCATAACCAGTAAAAGCCTGCGCAAGTGGTGCAGGTAATTCACCATCTTCCGGCTTGATAACAGGTCTGATTGGCAAAGCATACTGGCGGGCAAAATCAAAATCGCGTTCATCATGCGCCGGCACTGCCATAACAGCCCCTTCGCCATAGCTCATCAGCACATAGTTGGCGACCCACACCGGCAAGCGTTCGCCCGTCAATGGATGCAGGACATACAGCCCGGTAGCCATGCCTTTTTTTTCCTGGAGCGCCAGCTCGGCTTCCATAGTTGCGCCTTGCCGGCAGGATTCAATAAAAGCGGCCAGCTTGGGCTGATTTTGTGCTGCGTATAAAGCAACCGGATGTTCTGCAGCCACTGCCACATAAGTCGCTCCCATCAGCGTATCCGCCCGGGTGGTAAAGACTTTCAGCGCTTGCGGCATTCCGGATGCAATATCTGGTGAAAAAATAATATCCACGCCGTAGCTTTTACCAATCCAGTTAGCCTGCATAGCTTTTACACGCTCCGGCCAACCAGGCAAATTCTCCAGACCAGCCAGTAGTTCATCCGCATAACGGGTAATAGCCAAGTAATAACCGGGGATTTCCCGTTTCTCGACCACCGCTCCGGTACGCCAACCACACCCATCAATGACCTGCTCATTGGCCAGTACGGTCTGGTCAACCGGATCCCAGTTGACTACCTGTGTTTTCTGATACGCAATACCCTTTTCCAGCATGCGCAAAAACAACCATTGATTCCAGCGATAATATTCTGGATCACACGTGGCCAGCTCCCGCTTCCAATCGATAGCCAACCCCAGACTCTGCAACTGGCTACGCATGTAGGCGATATTGTCATACGTCCATTTTGCAGGCGGCACACCCTTCTGGATGGCAGCATTTTCAGCCGGTAATCCAAATGCATCCCAGCCCATCGGCTGCATGACGTTATACCCCTGCATACGACGATAACGCGACAATACATCCCCGATCGTATAGTTGCGCACATGCCCCATATGCAACTTGCCAGAAGGATAAGGAAACATGGACAGGCAATAATATTTCGGCTTATCAGGTATTTCGGTTGTATTGAAAATGCCCGTTTCCTGCCAGCTTTGCCGGGCCTGTTGTTCTATTTCCTGTGGATGATATTTTTCTTGCATGGATAGATGGAGTTTTCTGACGGATGAAAATTAAAAAATTAATTATACAGTCAACCATTCTGACTGGCAGAAAGCTCCTTGCAAAAACCTCTCATTGCGACACTCTTTCCTAAAAAATACAGGCCCTTTACTGGTCACCGGTATAATCCGCAGCATGAAAACTGATGATTTTGATTTTTCCCTTCCTAATGAGCTAATTGCACAGCTTCCACTCGCAAACCGGGCAGATAGCCGAATGCTGTATATAAACAGCCGTCAATCTGATTTACGTGATGCGGCTTTCAAGGATCTGCCTGCTTACCTTAAACAAGGTGATGTGATCGTGTTCAACAATACTCGTGTTGTCAAAGCCCGGTTGGCAGGCTTCAAATCCACCGGCGGCAAGGTCGAAGTCATGATTGAGCGTATTCTGGGCACACATCAGGCACGAGCATTGATCCGCGCCAGTCATGCGCCGGC
Organism: Nitrosomonas sp. TNE100; assembly: GCF_055387135.1. Lineage (NCBI taxonomy): Bacteria > Pseudomonadati > Pseudomonadota > Betaproteobacteria > Nitrosomonadales > Nitrosomonadaceae > Nitrosomonas > Nitrosomonas sp. TNE100. The sequence goes on from NZ_AP040997.1 coordinate 1,407,925, forward strand.
GATTGGTTCCACGTTATTGCTGGAAAATGCGATTACCGTGCAGGTAGAAGCACGTGAACAGGATATTTACACACTGCGCTTCATACACTCACAGCCACTCATCGAATTGCTTGATCAATATGGACACACTCCGCTACCTCCCTATATTGGACGCATAGCCACAGCTTCTGATGAAAGTCGTTATCAGACTGTTTTCGCCCAAGAAACTGGAGCGGTTGCAGCCCCCACTGCAGGCTTGCATTTTGATGAAACCATGCTGACAACATTACAGACTCTGGGGATAAAAATTGCTTGGGTCACCTTGCACGTCGGCGCTGGAACTTTCCAGCCAGTGCGCGTGGAAAATATCAATCAGCACATTATGCATACCGAGCAATACCATATCCCGACAGAAACGATAGAAATTATACGGAGATGCAAGGCCGGTGGTGGAAGTGTGCTCGCAGTTGGCACCACCAGCTTGCGTGCACTGGAAGCCAGCGCGTTGATTGGCGATGGCGAGCTGGTTGCTGGATCGAACGAAACCAATCTGTTTATTACTCCCGGATTTCAGTTCCGCGTTGTAGACCGACTGCTGACCAATTTTCATCTGCCTCGCTCCACCTTATTGATGCTGGTATCCGCTTTTGCTGGCATAGAGACTATTCGTCATGCCTATCAGCACGCCGTTAATAATCATTATCGTTTTTTCAGTTACGGGGATGCCATGCTGATTGAGGGCGATAGCCGATCATGAAATTTCAGCTGCATTGCCACGACCATCACGCCAGACGAGGAACGTTGACGCTTGCCCATGGCATGATAGAAACACCGGCCTTCATGCCGGTTGGCACTTATGGTGCAGTCAAAGGATTATCTCCAGACGAGCTACAAACCCTGGGGGCCGAAATCATTCTGGGCAATACTTTTCATTTATGGTTGCGCCCCGGGCTAGAAGTGATTGAAGCGCATGGCGGATTGCACCGGTTTATGCACTGGGACGGGCCTATCTTGACCGATTCAGGCGGATTCCAGGTATTCAGCCTGGGCGCGTTACGCAAAATCAGCGAAGAAGGGGTACGTTTCCGCTCGCCAGTCAATGGCGATACCTGCTTTCTGACACCGGAGGAGTCCATGCGCATCCAGCGTGTGCTGAATTCGGATATTGTCATGATTTTCGATGAATGCACCCCCTATCCGGTCGATATGCAAATTGCCGAAGATTCCATGCAATTGAGTCTGCGCTGGGCTGAGCGCTCGAAAGCAGCGCATGCCGGTAATCCAAACGCACTGTTCGGTATCGTGCAAGGTGGCATGTACGAATCGCTGCGCGATCGCTCAATAGCCGGTTTGTATAATATTGGTTTTGATGGATACGCTATTGGCGGATTATCCGTAGGCGAACCCAAGCTGGAAATGCAGCGGATCCTCAGCCATACCGCGCCACAGCTGCCGGTAGACAAGCCACGTTATCTGATGGGGGTAGGCACGCCTGAGGATATTGTTCGTGCTGTTGAACAGGGTATTGATATGTTCGATTGCGTGCTGCCTACCCGCAATGCACGCAATGGCTGGCTCTATACCAGCCAAGGTGTTCTCAAGCTGCGCAACAGCCGTTACCGGCTGGATACCTCCCCGCCGGATGAAAATTGCGATTGCTATACCTGTCGCCATTTTACCCGTGCCTATCTGCATCATCTGCAGCGCACCGGAGAAATGCTCGGCGCCCGGCTCAACTCGCTGCATAACTTACACTACTACCAACGGCTCATGTCTGATATCCGTAAGGCGATTGAAGCTGGTCAGTTTGAACAGTTTGCATGCAGATTTTCCGGCTAGAACTTCATGCTAAAATACATAACGATTCAGTTTCCATTCATACCCAATTGAAGGAGAAGACCTTATGCTCATAAAAGAAGCTTTCGCCCAGGCCGCCAATAGTACGGCTCAGACTTCCGACCCCACTCTGATGAGCTTTCTACCCATGATTGGTATCGTGGTCATTTTTTATTTTTTGCTGATCCGTCCGCAAACCAAGCGGGCCAAAGAGCAAAAACAAATGCAGAACGAATTACAGAAAGGTGACGAGATTATCATCAGTGGAGGAGAACTGGGCCGAGTTGTGAGCACCGGAGACAGCTACCTCACCATGGAAATTGCAGTAGGCGTTGAAATTACCGTACTCAAATCTTCCGTTCAAACATTATTGCCCAAGGGAACGCTCAGAAGCATAGAAACCGGCAAAAGCAGCCGGGCACTCAAAAGCGGCAAGCAGAAATCTAATGAACCCCGCCAGGCCGAACCGGAAAATAAAGAAACTGAAATCAGTGAAGCTGATTCAACAAAACAGGATAACGAAAAGAATTAATTTACCGGTATGCTCCGCTCTTTTTCGATTATCTGAAATTGTGGCGTAACTTCCGGCACCCCCTTTCTTCTGAAATACTGGCCATTATGAACCGCTACCCCCTCTGGAAATATATCGTCATCGCTGTTTCAATCCTGCTTGGACTGCTGTACACCCTGCCTAATTTTTTTGGTGAATCCCCCGCTGTTCAGATTTCACCACTACGAGCTGACGTACGGACCGATACAGCACTTTTGCAACGTTTGGAACAAGTCCTTAACCAGCAAAATCTTCCGTATAACGGAACAATACTGGAAGCAACCGGGATCAAAATCCGGTTTGCCGATACAGATACTCAGATCAAGGCGAAAGATATTCTAAGTTCCGAAGTTGGTAGCGATTATGTTGTTGCACTAAACCTGCTGCCCAACTCCCCGCAATGGATGCGTCACATTGGTGCTTTGCCCATGTATCTGGGTCTGGATCTACGCGGCGGAGTTCATTTTATGTTGCAGGTGGATATGGCAGGTGCGCTCACAAAATCCCTCGATCGTTTCAGCGCTGATCTGCGCAGTACATTGCGTGAGCAAAGGATCCCTTCTGCCGGTATTGAGCGGGATCGGTCAAAAATTATAATCAGATTCCGCGATGAGCAAGCACGGGAAAAAGCAATTACGGAACTTGGAAAAGCATTTGAAGATCTCGCTTTTCAATCAGAAGAAGTTGGCGGAGAAGCACGTCTGACAATCTCCATCAAGCCGGAAGCACTAGTGCGTATGCAAAATACTGCCGTCCAGCGCAATATCACCACGCTGCGCAACCGAGTCAACGAGCTGGGTGTGGCAGAACCGATTATTCAGCAGGCAGGGGCCGATCGGGTAATCGTGCAGTTACCGGGTGTACAGGATACTGCCAAGGCGAAGGATATTCTGGGCAGAACCGCCACGCTGGAAGTACGCATGGTCGATGAAGAGGGTGATATTGATGCCGCCTTGCGCGGATCAGTTCCTCCTGGCACCGAATTGTTCACCGAGCGCGGGGGTGGCCCACTCTTGGTCAAAAAACAGATCCTGCTTACCGGTGACCGTATCACGGACGCCCAACCCGGATTTGATCAGGATCACCAACCTGCTGTCCATTTGACACTAGACAACAATGGTTCACGAATTTTCAAGCAGCTAACACGTAATAACGTAGGTAAGCGCATGGCCATTCTGCTGGTGGAAAAAAATCTGACCGAGGTGGTTACTGCGCCGGTTATTCGCGAAGAAATCGGTGGCGGGCGCGTACAGATCAGCGGAAAAATGAGCAGTATTGAAGCACGTGATGTTGCTCTGCTGTTGCGTGCGGGTGCGCTGGCTGCCCCCATGGAAATCGTCGAGGAGCGTACGATAGGACCAAGCCTGGGAGCTGAAAATATCTCCAAAGGCTTCAATTCGACTCTGTTTGGTTTCCTGGCGGTAGCCACATTCATCATGGCTTATTACTCGGCCATTGGTGTCATCTCTGTTGTGGCACTCGCCATCAACCTGCTGTTTCTCATTGGATTGCTCTCAATCTTGCAAGCGACATTAACACTCCCCGGAATGGCCGGAATGGCGCTGACTGTCGGGATGGCAATTGACGCAAACGTACTGATCAATGAACGTATCCGCGATGAAATCCGCCATGGTGCTTCACCACAGGCAGCCATCCATGCCGGGTATGAGCGTGCATGGGATGCGATTATCGATACCAACCTAACCACGTTACTGGCCGGCCTTGGCTTGATGATATTCGGTAGCGGGCCGATAAAAGGTTTCGCTGTCGTACTATGTCTGGGAATTCTGACCACACTCTTCAGTGCAGTCACCGTTTCGCGCGCAATGGTTAATCTATTGTACGGAAACCGCAAACTTGCGCGTGTCCCGATCGGAACCATCAAAATATCGAAGAAAAGTAGCAACAAACATTAAAATACTCACTGAAACTGGATAACCATGGATTTTTTCAGATTCGAACGCGATATTCCTTTTACTCGCTGGGGAAAATTATCAATGACTTTTTCCCTGATCATCTCCATCCTGGCGATTTATTCTCTCGTCACAAAGGGATTGAATCTTGCAGTAGATTTTACTGGCGGCACCGTGATGGAAATCAGCTACCAACAGCCTGCTGATCTCGATAAAACCCGCAAAGTCCTTGCCAGCATCGGAATGCCTGATGCAATTGTGCAGAATTTCGGGACATCCCGGGATGTCATCATCAGACTTCCTGTCAAGGCAGAACACACCGGGGGCAATTTGTCCGAGACTGTTATGACAGCGCTCAAAAAGGATGATCCCGCAGTTGAAATGAGGCGAGTGGAATTCGTAGGTCCGCAGGTTGGAGATGAGTTATTGGAAAATGGCTTGCTGGCAATGCTGTTTGTTTCCATGGGCATAGTTGCCTATCTGGCTTTCCGATTTGAATGGAAATTTGGTGTTTCTTGTATTATTGCCAACCTGCATGACGTATTAATTATTCTGGGTTGTTTCTCCTTTTTTCAGTGGGAATTCGACCTGACTGTTCTGGCTGCTGTACTGGCTATCCTGGGCTATTCGGTAAATGAGTCTGTAGTCATCTCTGATCGGATTCGAGAAAATTTCCGCAAATTACGTAAAGCAGATGTAACGAGAGTAATTAATAACGCTATTACCGAAACTATGTCGCGTACCGTAATTACTCACGGAAGCACACAACTGGTTGTGATCTCTATGCTTTTATTTGGTGGAGAGGCATTACATAATTTTGCGTTAGCACTCACAATTGGCATTTTGTTCGGTATTTATTCCTCCATCATGATTGCCAGCCCGATACTTCTATTACTGGGAGCCAAGCGAGAAGATCTGGTCAAAATTGAACGTAAACCTCAGGAAGAAGCTGTGCCATGATGTTGTTTTTGGTATCTTGAATAAAAAATTTTTGATTTTATGGCTGGACTCAATCCACAAACACCCATTCCTACAGAGTTAAAGTTGTATCGTAAATCAGGAGTGTTAAGTGTAACCTTCAACGATGGGAAATCCTTCAGATTTCCCTGTGAATTCCTGCGAGTTTATTCACCTTCTGCTGAGGTACGTGGCCACGAGCCCGGCCAGGAAGTTTTACAAACCGGTAAAAAGGATGTAACTATCACGCATATTGAACCAGTTGGCCGGTATGCTGTGAGGCTGGATTTTTCTGATGGCCACAATACTGGATTGTATTCATGGGACTTACTTTATGATTATGGCTTGAACCAAGAAATCATGTGGCAAAATTACCTGCAACGACTGGGAGCTTCCGGCAGTAGCCGCGAAGTAAAATAGCAATACTTTCCGCTAAACATTAATTACTCATTCGGAATATATCCTCAGAATAATGAATGCCACACACTTTGGTTTTACAACTGTTTCAGAAACAGAAAAAGCTCGTAAGGTTGCAGAAGTCTTCCATTCGGTAGCAGCACGTTATAACCTGATGAATGACCTGATGTCCATGGGATTGCATCGTCTGTGGAAAAAATTTGCAATCGATGTCAGCGGTGCGAAAAGAGGCGACAAGGTATTGGATATTGCCGGTGGAACCGCTGATTTAACTGCTTTATTCCGGGAGAAAGTAGGTGACACAGGGGAAGTCTGGCTGACCGACATCAACAATTCCATGCTGTCAATTGGTCGTGATCGTATGCTGAATGATGGTAAAAGCGTACCGGTTGCTCAATGTGATGCTGAAAAACTACCCTTCCCGGATAATTATTTTGATCGGGTTTGTGTCGCTTTTGGTTTGAGGAACATGACACATAAAGATATTGCTCTCCGGGAAATGTGGCGTGTGTTATCCCCGGGTGGTTCGCTCATCGTGCTGGAATTTTCCAAGGTGTGGAAACCACTGCAGCCTTTGTATGACACTTACTCATTTAAGGCTCTCCCGTTTATGGGGAAAATTGTTACCCGTGACGATGCCAGTTACCGCTATCTCGCAGAATCTATTCGGATGCATCCCTCCCAGGAAGATCTGAAACAACTCATGCAGCAGGTTGGATTTGAACGGGTTGAATATTTCAATCTGACAGCGGGCGTTGTAGCACTGCATCGCGGATATAAATTCTGATCTTGCTGTTTGGTACGGAACACATGAATCTGTCCACATGTTCAAACAGGATTTACAACAGCCCGTCAGCTTTGCGTTTTGCCAGCAGACAAATCAGGTCGCAAGCAATATGTGCTGCAGCCAGTGCGGTTATCTGACTGTGATCATAGGGCGGAGATACTCCTACGATATCCATTCCAATCAGGTTGATTGCAGTAAGCCTGCGAATGATTGATAATGCCTGTGCAGTTGATAGCCCCACACAAACCGGCGTGCCTGTACCCGGTGCATAAGCTGGATCAAGGCAATCGATATCAAACGTAAAATAGGCTGGCTGATTACCGACGATACGTTCAATTTCTGCAACCACTGCATCTGTCCCCTCCCGATGTACTCGATCAGCATCCAGAATATTAATCCCCATGAAATCATCATCCCAGGTACGAATACCAATCTGTACCGAATGCTCGATATCAATCAAACCATCCTGCACTGCTTTGTAAAACATGGAACCATGATTCAGTGAAGCTGGAGAATTATCTGGCCAGGTATCACAATGCGCATCAAAATGGATTAAAGACAGTGTGGGGTGCCAGTTTTCTCTACATGTGCTTTCAACAACGGAAAGAAAAATAGAGTGATCACCACCGAACGTCAACATGCGCGCACCAGATGCCAGAATATGTCGGGCATGATCGATAATCGCCTCATGAATCGACATTGGATTATGTACATCAAAAAAGCAGTCTCCAAAATCGATCGCAGCAAGATTTTCGAATGGATCAAATCCCCATGGATAAGGTTTGAGCGAAGCCACTTCAGCGGAAGCCTGGCGAATTCCCGGTGGCCCGAACCGGGCGCCAGAACGGTAAGATACCGCCAAATACAGTGGATACCGCTGATCACCAGCTCGGCACCTGTCAAGTCTTTCCGGAAACTGCAACGCATAAAAGAAAGTATGCCCGAGAAGGTCGGTTCACGCAGCATGCCATAAGGTGTTTTGCGTACTATTGCTCCATCAATTTTGACAGAGTCGTTCGACATGATCCGGTTTTGTTTCCTTTATCGTTGAATATACTTGTATGACGTGGTTAGAATCTTGCTGCCATGATGGTATCCTGGTAGTAGGCAGGATAGACCATTGATCCTAATACGGTAAGGTAAATCAGTTCGCACTGATCACAGACAAATCCCCGAAGATTCTGTCTCACCCTTCCTGAATAGAATCGTTCTGTCTATTCAGAATCCCGTCCAGAATCAACAAGCACGCTCCGCAGACTATGGCTGAATCAGCAAGATTAAATGCTGGCCAATGATAACCACTCACGTGAAAATCCAGAAAATCGACAACATACCCCAGCATAATCCGATCCCAGAGATTGCCCAATGCCCCCCCTAGAATAAAGCTCAACGCAATACAAAACAGCCGGTTTGTTGTGTTCTTGTACAACAGATAAATAATCAGAGCTGATACAAGAAGAGCAATTGCGCTCAAAAACCAGCGCTGCCAGCCAGAAGCATTACTCAAAAAACTGAAGGCTGCTCCTGCATTGTAGGCAAGTACAAGATTGAAGAATTCAGTGATGACAATCTGCTGACCATACGATAAATTAAGCTCAACCCAGCGTTTGCTGAGTAAATCCAGCATCAGGATGATTGTGGCCAAACTCAGACTGAAATACAGTTTCATCACGCACCCCTATATATTTTCCCAGTGATTCTTCACAGGAATCAGGCATAGCGCCGGTGTTCACCAGGCCTCGAAAGATTGCTCACACAACGACTACACAGTGATGGATGTTCAGCAATCGACCCCACATCCTGCCGATAATGCCAGCAACGCTCACATTTCTGATGAGGGCTGGCAGTTACAATAATTGTTTCTTTAGTAGCCTTATCTACATGCTGCAAATGGACTTCAGACGTGATCAGTACGAATCTGAGATCGTCTTCCAGCGAATCGAGCAATATATAGTTTTCCCCGATTGTGCGAATTTCTACTGTAGCAGCAAGTGATGAACCAATTTTTCCCTGAATACGCGCATCTTCCAGTTGTTTCAACACCCGAGCGCGCAACTCACGCAACTGCTGCCAGCGCTGGATCAGAATTTGCGCATCTCCCGGCTGCTCCGGGAAGCGATGCCAGGTATGCAAAAAAATACTGTCATCCGTCGATCCACTCAGTTGCTGCCAGACTTCTTCTGCAGTAAAGCTCAGCGCTGGTGCAAGCAGACGTGCGAGACTGTGCACTATGTGATAGAGCGCACTCTGGGCAGAGCGTCGTGGAATCCCATCCATCATCGTGGTATAGAGACGATCTTTGAGGATATCCAGATAGAACCCTCCCAGATCTTCGGAGCAAAAATGATGTAACCGGGCAACCACCTGATGGAATTCATAACGTTCATAAAGCCGGATAAGCTCATTCTGCAATGCTTCAGTATAGACGAGCATGTAACGGTCAATTTCTATCCATTCCTGCGGTGGCAATGCATCTGTAACCGGGTCGAAATCAGCCAGATTGGCCAGTAGAAAACGCAGGGTATTGCGGATGCGTCGATAGGTTTCAACCGTGCGCTTAAGGATTTCATCGGAGATGGACAATTCTCCGGAGTAATCGGTAGAAGCTACCCACAGCCGCAAAATATCAGCACCGAGCGTATCAGCAATTTTTTGCGGGGCAATGACGTTACCTTTCGATTTACTCATTTTGTAACCTTGCCCATCCACTACAAAACCATGCGTAAGCAGGGCAGAGTAGGGCGCATAGCCGTCAATCGCACACCCTGTCAGCAGCGACGACTGAAACCAGCCACGATGCTGATCAGAGCCCTCCAGGTAAAGATCAGCCGGGTGCTTTAACTGTGGATTCGTTTTTAGTACAGTTTCATGCGTGGTGCCAGAATCAAACCAGACATCCAGTGTGTCTGTCAGCTTTTGGTAATGTTGTGCTTCTTCTCCCAGCAACTCAGCCGCATCAAGGCTAAACCATGCTTCAATCCCCTGTTGCTCAACCAGATCGGCCACTTTCTCCAGCAACTCCTGCGTCTGGGGATGCAATGCATGCGTTTCCTTGTGGATAAAAAAGGTCATCGGCACTCCCCAGTTGCGCTGGCGAGAAATACACCAGTCAGGGCGGTTCCCAATCATTGCTTCCAACCGCGCCCTGCCCCATGCTGGATAGAAACGGGTGAGTTCCACTGAATGAATAGCAAGGTCACGTAATAATTTTTCGGGAGAGTGCGAATCAGCGGATTGCTGCATACCAATAAACCACTGCGGTGTCGCACGGAAAATAATTGGTGTTTTATGGCGCCAGCAGTGTGGGTAACTGTGCTCAATTTCTTCCACATGCAACAGATGGTCATCCGCTTGCAGTGCATCAATTACAACAGCATTGGCTTTCCAGACAAACAACCCGCCAACCAGTGGAATTTCCTCCCGGAATTTACCGTCCCCCTTGACCGGGCTATCACTGGGCAACCCATACTGCTGGCCAACAAAATAGTCGTCCAGGCCGTGCGCAGGTGCGGTATGAACAAGACCTGTACCGGCTTCCAGCGTTACATGTTGTCCGCAGATTATTTTAACGGTGCGATCTGCAAAAGGATGGTGTAAGGGCAACCCCTCCAGTGCCTGCCCCTTGCAAGTTGCCATTACCTGCCCTTCAAGCTGGTAACGGGCAAGACAAGTATCTACCAACTCGGAAGCCAGCAACAGCCACCCCTGGGCGGTACTGATCAGACTGTACTCGAACTCGGGATGTATACATACCGCCTGATTAGCAGGAAGCGTCCACGGCGTCGTCGTCCAGATCACGGCAAGAATACGGGTACCATCTGGAATCTGTATATGCATTGCCGCGGCAAGCTGGTGATAAGCATCCTGCTCGTTTGCCACTTCAAAGCCAACATCAATCGCTGGCGAACGCTTGTTTTCATACTCCACCTCAGCTTCTGCCAAGGCTGAGCCACAGTCGATACACCAGTTGACCGGTTTTTGCCCCTGATAAAGATGACCATTGCGATAAATTTTCCCAAGCGCACGGATAATGCCAGCCTCAGTTGCATAATTCATCGTAAGGTAAGGATACTCCCAGTCACCCAGTACCCCTAGTCGCATGAAATCAGCTTTTTGTCGATCTACCTGTTGCTGCGCGAAAGCTCGGCACAGCTTGCGCACCTGATCCGCCGGCAAATGTTTGCCATGCTTCTTCTCAATCTGGTGTTCGATGGGCAGACCATGACAATCCCATCCTGGAATATAAGGTGCATCAAAGCCAGACAAGGTTTTACTCTTGACAACGATGTCCTTGAGGATTTTATTGACAGCGTGGCCGATATGAATATCACCATTTGCATAGGGTGGACCATCATGCAGAATAAATTTCGGCCGTCCCTGACTGGCAGCCCTGATTTTCTGGTAAAGATTTTTTTCCTGCCAGGCCTTGAGCATGACGGGTTCACGCCGAGCCAGATCTCCACGCATAGGAAAAGGCGTATCAGGCAGGTTTAGTGTTTTTTTATAATCGTTCGTCATATCAGCAATCCAGGCAAGCTGTTGCATGCATGGAAGAATCCATTTGGGAAAAATAGGCTTTGGCGTGGACAACGTCCTGTTCCATTTGTTTCACAAGCGTTTCCATATCAGGGAATTTTTCCTCATCTCTGAGTTTTTGCAAAAACTCGATTCGCAACCGTTGCCCATAAATATCTTCATCAAAATCAAACAGATGTACTTCAAGTACGGGCTGGGCATATTCGAGAACAGTTGGCCGAACTCCCAGACTGGCCACTCCCCTCACCCGTTGTGTAAAACCGGAGCCATTACGCCAACTTGCTTCCACCACAAAAATACCATTTAACAACGGATGATGATCTTTTAGTTGAATATTAGCGGTTGGAAATCCCAGTTTCTTCCCCAGCTTCAAACCATCCACAACTCGTCCGCCCATGGTGAAAGGACGCCCAAGGAGTTCTGCTGCCAAATCAAGATCATCAGACGCTAACGCATGACGAACTGCCGTACTTGAAACTCTCAATTCATCCAATACAACCGGGGACATTACCTCTAGCTCCCTCCCGCCTGATTCCGAAAATAATTTCTGCAACAAGGCAACATCTCCCGATCGCCGGGCACCAAAGCAAAAATCCTCTCCTACCAGCAACCAGCAAACGTTCATTTCCTGCAACAAAATGCGTGTAACAAACAATTCTGCGCTGATTTTCGCAAATGCATGATTGAAACGATAAATCTGAACTCGATCCACACCCAGACTCGCCAGCAGCTCGAGCTTTTCACGCAGATTTGTCAATCGAGCAGGGGCACGATCAGGCATAAGAAGCTCCCTAGGATGCGGCTCAAATGTCATAACGCAGGATGCAGCCCCCAAACGACGCGCTGCTCGCTTCAATCGCGCAATCATCGCCTGGTGGCCAAGATGAACACCATCGAAATTCCCTATAGTCAGCGCAACTGGCTCCTCCTTGCTGGCTGCAGCCCGCCTGGTTATACGCATGCCAATAATTCGATGACTGATCGACCGGAAATATACTCTGGTTGGATAGCTACCTCGTGACAGCCTGATGACTGTTCCATGACGATCTCAGTAGCGTAGATTTATTATTTTTCATACTTCTACAGCATCAAGACCAACCGGCTCACGATGCGGGAAATGACTCATCTGATAGCCCATCCAGAGGCGTCCGGCGATAAATTCAGCGACGGTATCTGCGTGCTGTTTCAGATCCGGATTCCCCAGTTCATGGGTCGTTTCCCGGAAAAGCTGCAGCCAGCGTCTAAATAATGCTGCGCTGAGCTCAGGTAAAGCAACATGCTTGGGCATGGGCGCACCACGAAAACGGCTGGTGCCACGTAACTGTGCTGACCAGAAATTGATCATCTGCACAAAATGTGCATCCCAATCAATCACATGCTCCTCAAAGATGGGGCCCAATGCAGCATCTTTTCTCGCCTTGGCATAAAATTCGTGCACCAGTTTTGAAACTTCTTCTTCGGTATACAGATCGGGACTAGGTTCCGGGATAGGACGAGGTATCATGACGTTGTGTTTAATATATTTGTTGGATTAAAGTTCGCGCATATCAGATAGTTTGAATAATGATCCGACAGCCTGAAACGACCATTTTCTCATATTTGCAATATAGCTTCGAGTCTTTGTATATAGCCCCGATGTTATTTAACCTCTCTCAATTGTTCATGAAAAGAAACTGGATACGGGTAATTGACGCGAATTACCTTTCTGTACTGGCCGGCTTCTACCTGAAAATGAAACTTAATAAAATAATATGCCAGATCAGCTTGTTAATGCCGTGCCTGATACTATCCGGTTGTTCAGATGTCTGGAACAATCCATACCCGGATTCGGACTCTGGTAAAAACATTCTTTACAATGCTTTTGCTGAGCGTCCCAAACACCTGGATCCCGTACAGTCGTACAGTTCGAATGAAATCCTGTTTACCGCCCAGATTTATCAACCCCCCTTGCAATACCATTTCTTGAAACGACCGCTGACTCTGATTCCTCAAACAGCCAGCAAAATGCCCGTTGTAAGCTATCAGGACGACAATGGCGTGCAACTGCCTCCCAATTCGGCTGGTGCTCATGTCGCCTACTCTGTTTATGAAATCACCATCAGATCCGGTATTTTTTATCAACCTCACCCGGCATTCGCGCAGGATAAGCATCAACACCTGCTTTATCATGCATTGACTCGGCAGGATATACAGACAGTCCAAAAAATCAGTGATTTTGAGCATACAGGAACACGAGAACTGATTGCCGATGACTTTATCTACCAGATCAAGCGACTGGCCCATCCTCGACTGCACTCCCCTATCTTTGGCTTGATGGCAGATTACATCATAGGGCTGCGCGAATATGCTGAAACTTTAAGAGATCAAGATAAAACCCAACCCCAAAACAGCTTCCTGGATTTACGCAAATTTCCTTTGGCCGGAGTCGAGCGGATAGATGATTACACTTACCGTATTCGTATCAAGGGTAAATATCCGCAATTTATCTACTGGCTAACCATGGCATTTTTTGCACCAGTTCCATGGGAAGCCGATCACTTCTTCTCACAACCGGGTATGGCCGAGAAGAATTTTACACTCGACTGGTACCCGGTTGGAACCGGTCCGTACATGCTAACTGAAAACAACCCGAACCAGATTATGGTGCTGGAGCGCAACCCGAACTTCAAGGGCGAGTACTATCCGGATGAGGGTATGCCGGAAGATATGGAAAATGGCTTGCTGCGTGATGCCGGCAAAGCATTGCCATTCATAGATAAAATCATATTCAGCCGTGAAAAGGAAAGTATTCCCTACTGGAATAAATTTTTACAGGGATATTACGATGCCTCCAGTATTGGCTCGGACAGCTTTGATCAAGCGGTACAGATAACCGGACAAGGTGAAGCGGCCATCACTGAAGAAATGGAGGCGCAAGGTATTCGTCTTGGAACAGAAGTAGCCCCATCCACCTATTACATGGGATTTAATATGCTTGATCCGGTGGTAGGTGGCCGTACTCCTGAGGAAAAAGCGGCAGCGCGCAAACTGCGTCAGGCCATTTCTATAGCCGTCAATTATGAAGAATTTTTGACCATCTTTGCCAATGGCCGTGGTATTGCTGCGCAAGGTCCCATTCCACCGGGCATTGAAGGCTATCATGAAGGTGAAGCAGGCATAAATCCGATTTCCTATGAATGGCATAACGGGGAAGTTCGGCGCAAATCAATCAAACAAGCACAAGCATTGCTTGCAGAAGCCGGTTATCCCGGGGGGATCAGTCGTAGAACCGGTAAACCGCTTGTACTGTATTATGACGTCACAGCACGTAGCGCAGATGACAGATCAATCATGGACTGGATGCGAATGCAGTTTCAGAAACTCAATATCCAGCTGGTAGTACGCAGCACCGATTACAATCGTTTCCAAGACAAGATTCGCAAGGGGAACGCACAGATTTTTGAATGGGGCTGGAATGCAGATTATCCGGATCCGGAAAACTTTCTGTTTTTATTGTACGGGCCGCAGCGCAAAGTGGATAACAGTGGTGAAAATGCGGCCAATTACGATAATGCTGAATACAATCGGCTGTTCGAGCAGATGAAAAATATGGAACATGGCCCAGAGCGTATACAGATTATTGATCGGATGGTTGCTATTTTACGAGAAGACGCTCCCTGGCTATGGGGTTATCATCCAAAAATCTTCGCTTTGTACCATGCCTGGTATCAGAATGTGAAACCTAACAGAATGGCGTACAACACAATCAAATATTACCGGATCAACCCTGAATTACGTGATCAGAAGCGCCATGAATGGAATACGCCGGTAGTATGGCCAATTGGCATAGGAATAGTATTATTGATAATTATTCTATTCCCGGCGCGAGCAGCTTATCGCCGTAAAGAACAGCACAGAATATTGAAAAACAGATAGCTTGATTCAATGCTAAATTACATTATTCGTCGGCTGTTTTATGCGATTCCGATACTTGTCGGCGTCAATCTCATCACATTTGCACTTTTCTTTGTAGTGAACACTCCTGACGATATGGCTCGCATGCATCTGGGGACGAAACACGTTACAGAAGAAGCTATCTGGAAGTGGAAACAAGAACATGGCTACAACAAACCCCTGCTCTACAACAACGTTGCTTACGGAATCGAGAAATTCACCGACACTATTTTTTTTGAAAAATCCGTTTCGATGTTTGCTTTCGATTTTGGCCGTGCCGATGACGGGCGTGATATCGCTCATGAGATTCAATCACGCATGTGGCCCAGCCTGGCTATTGCGTTGCCTGTATTTCTGCTCGGGTTACTGGCCTACATTACTTTCGCATTGATAATGGTTTTCTTTCGGGCCACCTACATTGATTTTTGGGGCATCGTCCTGTGTGTCATGCTCATGTCCATCTCTAGCCTGTTTTATATCATTGCCGGCCAATTTTTGATCGGCAAGCTATGGCACCTGGTGCCCATATCCGGATACGCCAGCGGGCTGGATGCCACCCGCTTCCTTTTGTTGCCCATTATTGTGGGTATCATCAGCAGTGCCGGCGCCAATACGCGCTGGTATCGCACCCTTTTCCTGGAAGAAATCAATAAGGAATATGTACGTACTGCCCGAGCCAAGGGATTATCGGAAAATATAGTATTGTTCAGGCATGTGCTCAAGAATGCAATGATCCCCATATTAACCGGGGCAGTTGTCGTCATTCCGCTGTTATTTCTTGGAGGACTGATTACTGAATCATTTTTTGGTATTCCTGGACTGGGCAGCTACACCATTGACGCTATTCAATCACAGGATTTTGCAGTAGTACGCGCAATGGTATTTCTGGGATCATTGTTGTATATCACAGGATTGGTACTGACAGATATTTCCTACACCTTTGCAGATCCAAGAGTACGATTAGAATAATTATTTTTTTCTGTTGCTTGACCTCCTTTTCTCCGAGTAAATGACGATACTGCTGTAATTGGCATGAAATGCTGGCTGTAATAAATATCAAGCAATACTATTTTTATCACTTTATGATGGTTTAACTCATTTTGAGACTGGTTCTGTACAGTATAAAAAGCAAGATTGTAATTTTTGCTGTGATTGCCACTTTGTTGCCTACAATCAGCCTCAGTCTATTGTCATTCAAGCAGAATGAAGCGCTGATTAGCGACAGCGTTACCCGTGAACTGCGCATACTTGCTGACAACACCAATCGCCAGCTGGATCAATGGGCAGAAGAAAATATGCTTGCCATCCGCGCATTATCAACATCTAGCCCCGTTATTGAGGGATTGACTACTTTAAAACAGTTTTCAGATAGCAAGAGTGCTAGTGCCGTAAAGCAGACGCAATCTGTCATGGCCAGTTATTTGCGCTCGGTACAGATAAAGCTAGATGAAGTACTTGAATTAACTGTTTTTGATGCCACCCGAAAAATTGTGGCAAGCAGTAGTACTAGTACGCCTGAGGTACGCGAACCCCCTGAACAATGGACGCATACCTCCCTTACTTCGGGAACCATTGCCATCCCTCCCGCCTGGAACGATCGTTTTGCTACAGCAACTATTAGTATTATTTATCCAGTGCTGTCGTATGACAGCCAGTTAATAGGCGCTATCGCTGCCACTCTGGATTTGGGAACCTTCGAAAGCAGATTGGCTGAAATCAAGAAATTTTCGTCAGGTGAAATTGTCCTACTGGATCAGCATGGCAAGGTATTGCTGGGTAGCGCCCCCGGCGTTGATCACCAGGCAGTATTAAGCCCGCATCAATGGGAATTAATTCAGATGTTCGATGAACCAATATCCTATGATGGATTATCTTATCCAAAAGCAATCGGCTTGGCCCATACATCAGAAAATATTCCCGTAACGATCCTGGTAGAGCAGGATCACAGTGCCATACAAGCTGCATGGATAAAGTTACGTAATCGTTTTCTTGAGTTTGTCAGCATACTTATCATTATTGTAACCGCCGTAGCCTTGTATATGGGACATTCTATTGTTACACCGCTGAAACAGCTGATCAACGCAGTAAAAGGGATCGTAGAAGGAAATTTGGATATTTATCTGCCAGCCAAGCGAAGAGATGAAGTTGGGCAGCTTACTGATATATTCAATCAAATGACGAGGGCATTACGCAACAAGCATATAGAAATCATGACTGCCAATCAGGCTATGCAGCAACAAAACCAACTACTGCAAAAACTCTCAATCACGGATGGTCTGACGGGCCTGTATAACCGCACAAAACTCGATACCATCCTGTCAGAACAGCTAGCCAGATTCAAACGCCACGACCGCCCCTTCTGCCTGCTGATGATAGACATTGATTATTTCAAAACCATAAATGATAAACTTGGCCATATTGTGGGCGACAGGATTTTGGTCACGGTAGCTTCCGTCCTGCTGAAATCGATCAGAACAATAGACTATGCCGCACGTTATGGGGGGGATGAATTCGTGGTTATTCTGACTGAAACTAACTCCAGTGCAGCAATCAAAACAGCAGAACGGATCCGGGCCGAAGTCAACTCTGCCTGCCTTGCATTCAAGGAGCATCCAGCCCACATTACTCTGAGTATCGGTATTACCCAAAGTTACTACGATGATATAACGCCGAATGATCTGATTGCTCGCGCAGATGCGGCGCTGTATGAAGCCAAAGAATCCGGGCGTGACCGGGTACACTGTGCTGATGCATAACACTCTAGCCGGCTTCAACATAACTTACTCCATCCGGACACAATAGAAATGGAATATAAGGATTATTATCAAATTATGGGCATTCCGCGCGATGCGACACAGGACGATATCAAGCGGACGTATCGTAAACTGGCGCGCAAATACCACCCTGATGTCAGCAAAGAATCGGAAGCTGAAACACGTTTCAAAGAGATTGGTGAGGCATACGAAGTACTTAAGGATCCTGAAAAACGGGCCGCCTACGATCGTCTGGGGACACGCTGGAAAAGCGGACAGGAATTTCAACCCCCACCTGAATGGGATCAGGGATTTGAATTTCATGGAGGTGAATTTACACAATCGGCAGCTTCACAATTCAGCAGTTTTTTCGAAGCGCTATTCGGGAGAAACCAGGGTGGTCAGCGGCATAGTAATCAGGGATTCAACCTGCAAGGAGAAGATTCCCATGCAAAAATTTCGATAGACCTGGAAGATTCCTTTAATGGGGGTGTTCGCAGCCTGACTCTGCAACACACGGAACCCGGCCTGGACGGAAGGCCACACATTCGGGAGCGCACATTAAATGTTCGTATACCCAAAGGAATACAGCAGGGGCAGCATATTCGGCTGGCCGGCCAAGGAAGCCCCGGGGCAGGCCGAGGCAAGGCGGGTGATCTATATCTCGAAATTGTATTTAAGTCTCATCCACACTTTAGCGTGGAAGGTAAAGATATTTTCATGGAGTTGCCTGTCGCGCCCTGGGAAGCTGCGCTGGGCACCACCATCCCGATTCCAACCCCTACCAGTAAGGTTGATCTAAAAATTCCAGCCAATTCCCGTTCAGGCCAAAAATTGCGCTTGAAAGGACGCGGAATCCCGAGCACATTACCGGGTGATCTATATGTAGTTTTGCAGATTGTTTTGCCTCCTGCTGATAGTGAACAAGCTCGAACACTTTATCGCGAGATGGAGCAGAAACTCGCATTCAACCCGCGAGCCAGATTCAATATTTGATTATGACATATATGGAACACGGCATATTAAATGGCATTATTATTGAAGAAAGTGAAGGGATTTCACTGCTTGAGCTCTGTCAGATTTGTAAAGTCGATACTGAATGGGTAACAGCACTGGTGCATGAAGGCATTCTCGAACCTGTTGGAGCTAAACCGGAACACTGGTTTTTCAGTGGAATTTGTTTGAGACGTGTGTTAATTATTAATCGCCTGCAGCATGATCTGGATATTAACCTAGCAGGTGCTGCGCTAGTGGTGGAGCTGTTAGAAGAAAGGGATGCTCTGCTTGCTAAAACTAATTTGTAATCGCTCGTAATTGTATTAAAAGCAGTCTCATAGAACTACCAAGTCCTTATTGAACAGCTGGTTAATTTCATACAATACCCGATCGTTATGTCCAATACCCAGTTAAAAATTCGTATCCGGCTAGATCAGCCAATTGATCACTCTGCAGCTGAGCAAGACTTGCTGAAACTGGCGAAAGAACCTGTATTACCAGCCCCTCCCCTTGTGTATGTATATAACTGGCCCAGAATTATTGGTGCATCGCTGGTACTGTTGCTTGTATTGGCAGTGCTTTTCTGGCTGGCTTCAGACTGGATATCTGGCGATAAAGAATCCGGGATAAATCCAGCCAAAATATCCTCATCAGCAGTACTTCCAGCCAATCCCGATATTCCCCCTGTTCCGGCAGCACAATCCGTTTCAGCCATAACCGAGCTTTCGTCCAGCCAGTCATCCGGGAGCAATCCAGGAGCCGATGAACTCGCTGGTATACATACCGAACCTGAGCATATCGAAGATATACCCAGTCCGATATTTGATTCAATTTCTGCAGCCACATCGGATCCACCAATCAAACCAGGAACCAAGCCTGGTGCCACTGCTTTTCAATCCTCAGAAAGTGGTGCACAAAAAATCAATTATCCTGTTGGTCTGGTTAAAGCACAACTGACTTCAAATATCCGACAAAGAGCTCCGGTTGATGACATCAACCGGATTTCACTCGCGGGAAAGTCAAGCCGACCAATCTTCCTCTTTTTACATTTTAATAAATTCAAAGGTGGAAAAATATTTATCAATTGGTACTATCGTGATAAACGTGTCGCCAAGGTTATGCTTCCGGTTAGCAATAATGACTGGCGCACTTATTCCAGCAAGGTACTTAATCAGAACAGATTGGGTTCGTGGCGTGTTACAGCCACGGATCAATCAGGCAAATGGCTTGCCGAATTTAAATTCAGAGTAACACGTTAATCACATCTTTCCAGACATGAAATTCTGTAGCGAGTGTGGCAGTAAAGTAGTTTTACGTATTCCGGAAGGTGACACATTGCCACGCTACATCTGTTCAAACTGTCACGCCATCCATTATCAGAACCCAAAAGTAATTGTTGGGTGTATTCCAGAATGGGAAAATAAGATTCTGTTATGTAAACGAGCAATTGCACCTCATCGAGGCAAGTGGACATTGCCCGCAGGATTCATGGAAAATAATGAAACTCTGGCTCAGGGTGCAACGCGGGAGACTTTCGAAGAAGCCAATGCCCGAGTAGAAATTCGCGAACTCTATGCAATTTACAGTCTGCCGCATATCAGTCAGGTTTATCTTTTATTCCAGGCAAAATTACTGGATCTTGATTTTTCCCCGGGAATTGAGAGTCTGGAAGTCAGGCTTTTTGGAGAACAGGAAATTCCTTGGGACGATATCGCTTTTCGTGTAATTCATGATCCACTAAAACGTTATCTGAAGGAACGACAGCACGGACAACCTGAGCCTCACATGGGAATAATCGACAAACGCCAAGATTAACATTGATTAATTGTTTAGTCTCAAGAAATTATTATTTGACTAAAATCAATTTATACTTTAAAGTTGTGGGCTCAGTCGCGGGGTGGAGCAGTCTGGCAGCTCGTCGGGCTCATAACCCGAAGGTCGTAGGTTCAAATCCTGCCCCCGCAACCACTTTATTCCTCTCAAAACCTCAAATACATCGATACGACTTATAGAGTCGATAACGTTTGTGTATCCTTACAGGACGACTCGCCGGTAGTTTACGATCAAGGAGCCTTGGCTCACCAAACATTTAATATCTTTTCTGCTGTTTTTTATCAAACTCAGATTTACATCAGACTTGTAATTTCTTCCGATCTAGCCACTTATTATTTATAAGTTATGCCTGTTTGATGATATTTGCAAGATTATTCTGCTTACTCCCAATAACTCTCATGCTGTTTCTCAAAAATTTCTTCGAGTACACACCCCGAATCTAAATGTTTGCCAATACGCCCGGAAGACGTGATCAACTAGAGACTGACAGATAGCCAGGAAAAATTCAGGCCACAAACAGATAAATACCTGTAATTTCACCACTTCTGATTATTAGTTGCTGTATTTAATACACCCTTGACTTGCCTGAAGAAAAGAAAATGACGAGGTATTTGTCGCAGGCTTGCTTGACTAACTTGCACTTACTGAAGCACACGCCTAGAAGCTCTGGGTAAATATAATGGCAATTAAAATAATCTGAACTAACACCCTAAATGAATGAAAAAATTTTGAATCAGCTAGCTAGCACTGGCACTACGAGGCAGAATCATCAGGTGATAAAGGCAGGACATAAAGCAGCTCGGCCATGCAAGCGTTATCATGACAAAGATATATGATTGGAGACAGGAAGGGTGATGAAACTGCCCCGACAAAATAGCAGTTTGTGAAAATACCACAAAAAGAAGAACACATACAACCATTTGATTAAAATGGCTCCCCGACCTGGGCTCGAACCAGGGACCTGCGGATTAACAGTCCGTCGCTCTACCGACTGAGCTATCGGGGAATATGAAGCAATCACTACAAGCGCGGTATGTTAGACTTTTATGTCGTTCTGGTCAACTTTTCTCGTAGTCAGTTATGGGATTAATAATACCATTTGCCGGATTAAAAAGATTTGTTAAAAAACGGTGCTAAATCCGGTTATTTCATTGAATTGACCTTTTTATATGTCGAGAGTCAATGTTTGTACCCCAGAAAAACCTTCTATCCGAATGAAAAAAAAATCACTAAGCAAAGAGGAATCAGCATTACTTTCCCCCCCGGAAAATTTCGAAACAGCTACTACTGAACTGGAACAGATTGTGGCAAATATGGAAGCCGGGCAAATGTCTTTGGAAGATGCGCTTTCTGCGTACAAACGCGGAGTGGAATTGTTACAATACTGCCAGAATATGCTGAAAGACTCGCAGCAACAGATAAAAATACTTGAAGCAGACATATTGAAAAATTTTTCTACTACCGAGCACGATGCACCCTGATTTCCAGCTGTGGACAACTGAGCGCCTTGCTTTAATTGAATCTTTCTTGGAGCAGAATCTTCCTGCCACGAATTGTGCCCCTGCACGCTTGCATGAAGCAATGCGTTACGCGGTACTAAATGGGGGTAAGCGAGTACGGCCACTACTATCCTTTGCCGCCGGGGAACTTAGTGGAGCTGATAAAACACAAGTCATTGCTGCCAGCGCGGCAGTGGAATTGATCCATGCCTACTCCCTGGTGCATGATGATCTTCCCTGTATGGATAATGACATACTCCGGCGCGGCAAACCAACCTGCCATATCAGATATGGCGAACCTACCGCCTTGCTGGTGGGAGATAGCCTGCAAAGTCTGGCTTTTCAGTTATTAGCTGAATCTGCTTTAACTGAAGATCCACGTACACAGCTGGAAATGATTCGGCATCTTGCATTCGCTGCCGGATCCCGAGGTATGGCTGGAGGACAGGCAATTGACTTGGATAGTGTTGGCAAAACACTCAGCCTTCCGGAACTCGAATTCATGCACATTCACAAAACTGGTGCACTGATCCGGGCTGCAGTAATACTTGGAGCCCGTTGCGGTAGCAGACTGAATGAAGACCAATTTAAACAGTTGGACCATTTTGCCAAGTGTATCGGTCTGGCATTTCAGGTAGTAGATGATATTCTCGATGCAGAAGCCTCCACTGCTGCGCTAGGCAAAACCGCAGGGAAGGATGCAGAAAACAACAAACCTACCTATGTTAGTATACTGGGTATCAAACAAGCCCGAGAACTGGCGCACGAGCTTCAGCGGGAAGCCAGCGGGGTGCTGGACAAATTTGGTCCTGAAGCCCTGCGTTTGCAGCAAATCACTGATTTCATTGTACAGCGTGAGTTTTAGTTTTACGCTACCAATCCAATCTTTACCAATCTTTACGTTACCCACTCTTAGCTACAATTCGCATGTATCCATTACTCGATCGCATTGAGATACCCGCACAATTACGTAACCTGAAACGCAGCCAATTGCCACAATTAGCAGATGAACTGCGAAGCTTTCTGATCGAATCGGTAGCGAAGACCGGTGGACATTTGTCTTCCAATCTCGGGACGATCGAACTGACCATTGCGCTGCACTATATATTTGATACACCCTTTGATCGACTGGTATGGGATGTCGGACATCAAACCTATGCACATAAAATACTTACAGGTCGACGAACGGGAATGGCTCATCTGCGCATGCAGGGAGGTATTGCAGGATTCCCCAGAAGAGATGAGAGTGAATATGACGCTTTCGGCACAGCACATTCCAGTACATCTATTAGTGCCGCACTAGGTATGGCTGTCGCAGCACGAATCAATAAAATAAAACAGCACGCAATTGCAATTATTGGTGATGGCGCAATGAGTGCGGGAATGGCTTTTGAGGCGCTGAACAATGCCGGTGTAATGGATGCGGACTTGCTGGTTATCCTGAATGACAATGACATGTCTATTTCCCCCCCTGTGGGAGCACTCAATCACTATCTGGCCAAACTGATGTCAGGCCGTTTTTATGCCACTGCAAGACGTGCAGGAGAAAGAATGCTGGGCGTAGTTCCTCCGGTATTGGAGCTGGCGAAACGTGCCGAGGAACATGTTAAAGGTATGGTAACTCCGGGCACGTTATTTGAGGAATTCGGTTTCAACTATATTGGCCCAATTGATGGCCACGATCTGGATATCCTGCTTACTACGCTAAATAACATCAAGCAGCTTGATGGGCCGCAATTCCTGCACATTGTGACGCGCAAGGGCAAAGGCTACAAACCGGCAGAAGAAGATCCTGTTTTGTATCACGGGGTTGGAAAATTCGAACCGGGGAAGGGAGTTATACCGAAACCATCTACCAGGCCAGCTTATACCCAAATATTTGGTGACTGGTTATGTGATATGGCGGCCAAAGATTCGCGGCTAATCGGCATAACGCCCGCTATGAGAGAAGGCTCTGGACTTATCCGTTTTTCAAAAGAATACCCGGATCGCTATTTTGATGTAGGAATTGCTGAACAACATGCCGTGACATTCGCTGCCGGTGCAGCCTGTGAAGGATTGAAACCAGTTGTGGCGATTTACTCAACTTTTCTGCAGCGTGCCTATGATCAGCTGATTCATGATGTGGCTATTCAGAATTTACCCGTTGTTTTCGCTATTGACCGAGCCGGGCTTGTCGGTGCAGACGGTCCGACACATGCCGGAAGTTTTGATTTGAGTTATCTGCGTTGTATTCCCAATATCACAGTGATGATGCCTGCTGATGAGAATGAGTGTCGTCAAATGCTCTATACTGCTTTCCAGCTCGATACCCCTACTGCCGTCCGGTATCCGCGTGGTACAGGACCCGGCGTGCAAATAAAGCAGGAAATGCAGATTGTTCCACTGGGTAAGGGTGAGATTCGCCGCCAGGGCACACGCATTGCATTACTTGCGTTTGGTAGTATGCTGTCCCCCTGTCTTGAAGCTGGAGATGAATTGGATGCCACGGTCGTCAATATGCGTTTTGTAAAGCCACTGGATCAGGAACTGGTTATGACACTTGCGGCCGAACACGAATTACTGGTGACTGTTGAAGAAAATACAATTATGGGAGGGGCAGGCAGTGCTGTACTGGAATGCCTAGCCAGTCAGGGCGTGAATATCAGATTACTGCAATTAGGTTTGTCAGACAACTTCCTTGATCAGGGTGATCCTGCTCAAATGTTATCTGACTGCGGATTGGATAAAACCGGGATTATTAAATCAGTAAAAGAAAGACTTTCTCTATAGCGTTCGCATATGTAACAAATCAGCAGCAAAGTTGGCGAGCTCTATTCCTTACCGGTTGCTCCAATATTTTTATACAGCTTCACAGCCAGATAATCTGGACAGGAAGGAATTTTTTATGAAAAAACATACTGATCAACCTATCGCTGATGTGCAGGGCTCACCGGATACCAGACATATCGCAATTGACAGAGTCGGAATCAAAGCGATTCGTCACCCGGTTCTGGTCGCCGATAAGGATGGTGGTTCCCAGCATACCGTGGCGCAATTTAATATGTACGTCAATCTGCCACATAATTTCAAAGGGACG
This sequence comes from Nitrosomonas sp. TNE100, assembly GCF_055387135.1. Taxonomy (NCBI): domain Bacteria; kingdom Pseudomonadati; phylum Pseudomonadota; class Betaproteobacteria; order Nitrosomonadales; family Nitrosomonadaceae; genus Nitrosomonas; species Nitrosomonas sp. TNE100. The sequence goes on from NZ_AP040997.1 coordinate 1,432,993, forward strand.
CATATGTCCCGTTTTGTGGAGATACTAAATAGCCACGAACGTGAAATTTCGGTTGAATCATTTGAAGAAATTTTGCGCTCCATGGTCAGCAGGCTGGAATCAGATTCCGGCCATATTGAAATGACTTTTCCCTACTTCGTCAATAAATCAGCCCCTATCTCAGGTGTAAAAAGCTTGCTGGATTATGAGGTAACCTTTATCGGCGAAATTAAACATGGCGATCAATATGGGTTTACCATGAAGGTGATCGTTCCTGTTACCAGCCTGTGCCCCTGCTCCAAGAAAATATCCGATTACGGTGCGCATAACCAGCGTTCACACGTCACCATTTCTGTACACACTAACAGCTTCGTCTGGATTGAGGACGTTATCAGAATTGCGGAAGAACAGGCCTCATGCGAACTGTTCGGTCTGCTGAAACGGCCGGATGAAAAATATGTCACAGAAAAGGCCTATAACAATCCGAAATTTGTCGAAGATATCGTCCGTGATGTCGCCGAAATACTTAATCATGATGACCGGATAGATGCCTATGTTGTTGAATCAGAAAACTTTGAATCCATACATAATCACTCTGCATACGCACTGATAGAGCGCGACAAGCGAAAGTAATAAGCCCGAGCTACTGTGCCCTCTGGTAGGCAACAGCAATTCCAGAACTACGGTGATGAATATACTTAACGTCGCAGTTTTTTTACTTTGATAACTTTAAAATAACAATCTTCGCATTTTCCTGTTGTCATGGTAATCTTTTGCGCTTTTCAGGAAATAGATCACCATGCAACAGGATCATGATACCCCCCCTCCTTCAAAACGAATATCCTCTATCGCTTACTTCCTATTTCTGTCCCGCTGGTTACAGCTACCTTTATATTTGGGGCTGGTACTGGCACAGTGTGTCTATGTATATCACTTTTGGATTGAGCTATCAGATCTGATTGGCGCTGTATTTTCTAACCAGAATGCTTTACAGCATGTCCTTGATATGGTGGCAGTCAAAGGAGTAGAAAGAACCGAGAAGGATCTGACCGAAACAGCCATTATGCTGGTAGTACTCGGCTTGATTGATGTGGTAATGATTTCGAATTTACTCATCATGGTGATTATCGGCGGATATGAAACCTTTGTTTCACGCATGAATCTTGAAGGTCATCCGGATCAGCCGGAATGGTTGTCACACGTCAACGCTTCAGTATTAAAGGTCAAACTGGCAACTGCTATTATCGGCATTTCATCGATTCACCTGCTAAAGACATTTATCAACGCTACTGCTTATGATGAAAAAACATTGATTGCGCAGACTGCTATCCACCTTGCATTTCTGCTCTCCGCGCTCGCAATAGCATATTGCGACCGGATCATTTCACAAACTATCCAGCATCCCGGCGAGCACGAATGAGAGGCTAATATATAAATTAGCACGATATCAAAGGTTAATGCTGCGTCCGCCATCGACGGCAATAATTTGCCCGGTAATAAAAGGAGCATTTTCAATCAGAAAACTGACAGTTCGTGCGATATCATCCGGCTCCCCCATGCGTTTAAGTAGCGTTCTATTAATAATATGTGCGCGTGTTACCTCATCCTGCCATTCACCCGCTTCCGGCCATAGAATTGGCCCGGGTGAAATACCGTTGACACGGATTTGCGGTGCAAGCTCCATGGCCAGTGAACGAGTTAATGCTGCCAGCCCACCTTTGGCAGTATTGTAAATAACATAACGTTTGAGGGGTTGGTCAGCATGAATATCAACAATATTGACGATATTCCCCTGATTTTTTTTTAAATGGGGAGCCGCTGCCTGGGATAAAAAAAGTGGAGCTTTCAGATTACTGCCAATCAAATCATCCCAGTCCTGTTCAGTACATTCCCCAACAGGAGTTGGAAAGAAGCTGGAGGCATTGTTAACCAGAGTATCCAACCCGCCAAATTGTGAAACAGTCCGATCAATCAATGTTGGAATTCCGTCGATATCCAGTAAATCACCCTGCAGTAATGCAACCGAATCCGGGCGCTCCTGTTCAAGCTCCTGTTTCAACCGTTGTGCGTCAGCTGATGAATTGCGATAATGAACTACAAGCTTGGCACCCTCGCGATGTAATCGTCTACAGATAGCAGCCCCCACCCGCCGCGCCCCTCCCGTCACCAGAATTATTTTATCTTTCACGAACACTCCTTCTGTTTACGCTACACTTCAGCACTACAATCTACTATAAACTTTTTTACTGCTGAAAACACCGTGACTCTACCCCTGCCGAATTCTTCCGAACAAAAATACAGCGACATTCTGAAAACCATACTTCGTGATCGGATCTCCCTTTCCGGTGGCTGGATTTCATTTGCGGATTACATGGATATTGTTTTGTATACGCCTGAAGCGGGATATTACAGTGGCGGTGCAGCTAAATTTGGAGCAGCAGGTGATTTTGTCACATCGCCTGAAATTTCTCCGTTATTTGGACAAACACTAGCGCGACAAGTCGCACAAGTACTAAGATCAGTAAATCATGGTTCAATCCTGGAATTTGGTGCAGGCTCAGGGAAATTGGCTGTAGATCTTCTGCTTGCGCTTGAGGCACTGGAAAGTCTACCGGAATACTACAACATCCTTGATCTCAGTGCAGACTTGCAGCAACGACAGCAAGCAATCATCAAGCAGAGAATTCCACATCTGGCTGCGCGGGTACAGTGGCTTACCGCTCTGCCCGATCAGTTCAAGGGGTTGATATTCGCTAACGAAGTGCTTGATGCCATGCCTGTCCACCTAGTTGTCTGGAAAAATGGCAACATTGCAGAACGGGGCGTGATCTGGAAGGATTACGAGTTGGCATGGCAAGATCAACCTCTGACAGAAGGCGAACTACTCAATGTTGCCCGACAACTTCCTCCATCTGATCAGCCTTCCTTCCCCCATCCTTATATCAGTGAAATCAGCCTTGCCAACCGGCATTTTATCCACTCCCTTGCAAGCATATTGCAGCAAGGGGCTATTTTGTTGGTTGATTATGGATTTGGTCAAAGTGAGTACTACCACCCGCAACGTCATCAGGGCACGCTAATGTGCCATTATCGGCATCATGCTCATGATGACCCGCTTTTTCTGCCGGGGTTACAGGATATTACCAGCCATGTCGATTTCAGCGCCATTTCCCGGATCGCACTGGATTCCGGATTACAGTTAGCTGGCTATACCACGCAGGCACATTTCCTGATTAACTGTGGAATTACTGATTTACTGGCGCACACACCAGCAGACCAACCAGGGATTTACCTGCCGCTAGTCAGCCAGGCACAATGCCTGATCAGCCCGGCTGAAATGGGAGAATTGTTCAAAGTCATGATTCTAAATAAGGCTATCAACATTGATACGACCTCTTGCGGCTTCATGCGGGGAGATTTACGGCATCTGCTTTAGTTGAAGCGCTGCTTATTGCTGGTAGCTTGCCCTTGCCGACCCAGTTCATGCCGGGCAGACTGGGCAACCTGTTTCAAGGTCCTGCAGGCTGCCTGCATACCGGGTACAAGATGCAACAATTCATTCAGGTTGAGTGAGCGCTTTAGCAATAAGGTCAGCAAAGGAATTGGCTTGACGCTGCCGTCCGGCTGCAGCGCATCCATCAGTGCAGCAGGCGGAGAAAACTGTACCGGATCTGAAATAGCCCGTATCACCAAAAATGAAATCCCTTTTTCCGCTGCAACTGCAGCGATAGCACCACTTTCCATATCAACTGCACACCCGCCGCTTTGCAATGCAAACATACGTTTGGCAGCTTCCGTGGTCAGCACTTCATCGCTGGTTGCCAATGGATCACAGGTCACATTAATGTGATCCGGCAGGCAATGCTGGACGCTAGTACGCCACATGCCATCTGTTGGATAATTCTTGTCCGCCAGCACCGATTCCGGTAAAACCAGATGGCCAGGTTGCAGGCCATCATCCAGTGCACCTGCCACACCAAAACTGATCAGTCCGGCAACTCCCGCCTGATTACATAAATCGGCTGCTGCGCGGCGAGCAGCTGCGCCACCCATACCACATATTCTGATCGTCAGATTTTCATCCAGTGCTACTGCTCGATCAAAAGTCAAACGGCGCTGTGTGATACATCTGGCTTCTGCTCGCAAGGCAACAATGATGCCAACACGACTATTCATACGGCAGATTTGCTACTTAGTGTACGATATCGATTCAGTGCCCACAATGGAAAATATTTGGAGTAACCGTGATATTTCAGGTAGAAAACCCTTGGGAAACCGGGTGCGGTGAACCATGGTTCTTCCCATAACCCGGTAGCAATCTGGGTACGCAGCAAATAATCAATTCCTTTTCTCACTGCTGTATTTTCCACCTCTCCAGCAGCCATCAGTCCGAGCACAGCCCATGCGGTCTGGAAGGAAGTACTGGCTTCCAGTTGTCCAGCCAATTGTGGATCAAGATATGAATCATTGGTTTCTCCCCATCCGCCGTCGGCGCGCTGCACCGATTCCAGCCATTGAATAGCACGCTGCACTGCCTGATGGCCTTTATCCACACGCGCCAGCCTAAATGCTTCCAGTACGGACCAGGTGCCATAAATGTAGTTACTGCCCCAGCGTCCAAACCATGCCCCGAATGATTCCTGTTCATTGAACAAAAAATCCAGACCGCGCTTCACGGCTTCCTGATGTCTCGCCTCGCCATTCAAGGCAAGCAGGCCTACACAACGTGCTGATACATCGCTTGTGGGCGGGTCCAATAATGCGCCATGATCTGCGAATGGAATTTCATTCAGGTAGTAATACGCATTGTCTATATCAAATGCAGCAAAGCCCCCATTACTCGATTGCATACCCGCTAGCCAGTCTGCTGCCCGGTTAATACTGACACGGTAATCTTCCGCTCCAGTCTGAATTAATGCCCACGCTACAGCAGCTGTATCATCCAGATCCGGATAATGCGGATTAGCGTACTGGAACGCCCAGCCTCCTCCTAACAGATTAGGCCGGCTATCGCGCCAGTCACCGGGTTCATCGAGTATCTGTAGAGGCACAATCCAGTCAAGTGCACGACGAATCGGCTCGCTATCAGCCTGTTTATCCTCCTGCAGCGCCAAGGTGGCCAGCACAGTATCCCACACGGGAGATACACAAGGCTGACACCAGGTAATCTCTTCTCCCTCATCCACCAGCAGCTCACGTAAAGATTGGCGACATTGCTGAAGTAGCGGGTGATCACGGTCGTGACCCAGCAATGTTAATGCCTCATAGGCATTAACCATCGCCGGAAAAATTGCCCCCAGACCATCGTTACCATTAAGACGTTCGATTACCCATTGTTCAGCCTTTTTCACAGCCCGGCGACGGATGAATGAAGGAATAAATGGTTCCAGCTTTGAAGCCAACCGCTCCACATACAGCAACAGGCGATTAAGAGAAGTACGTACCGGGAAGTAGTTTTTTTCCTTCTCCGGATCAACAACAAACAGTTCTTGTACATGCACATTGCGAGGATTGATTGCCTTGGCTTTCAGCGTACATAGAATAGAAAGCGGCACCATCACCGTACGCGACCAGTACGCCACTTTGCTCAGGTGAAAAGGAAACCAGCGCGGCAACAGCATGATCTCAGCTGGAACAAATGGTACTCCACGCCATGGAATCTGCCGATACATAGCAAGCAACAAACGGGTAAATACATTCGAGCGCGCCGCCCCCCCCCGTTCCAGTATGGCGTTACGGGCATGAACCATATGCGCTGCTTCCAGCGAGTCTCCAGCCAGCTTCAAAGCGTAATAGGTCTTGACACTGCAACTCATATCAAAATCACCACCATAGTATAGTGGCCAGCCACCATGCCCATCGGTTACCTGCCGGGTACGCAAGAAATTTGCAATTTTGCGCTCCAGTACAGTGTCCACTTCATCCATGAAATGCATCATCAGGATATATTCAGCCGGAATTGTGCAATCTGCTTCCAGTGGAAAGCACCAGTGGCCATCTTCTCGCTGCTGTGCCAGTAAAGCTGTGTATGCGCGGGTGATAGCTTCATCCAGTGTAACCGCAGAAATCTCGTTTGCCTCATTCCCAGCCACATCATCCGCCGGAAAGTTTTCTGAAACCAGCGAGCTATCCGACAGAGAAGATTTTTGTATCAAGGTTCTGAAAAACGCCTGTGAAATAGACATAAAATGCAAAGCCCTCATTTGGTAAATCTGCATGAAATGATTGTACAGCGATCTTCCAGGAGATAGTCCAATCACTTATTATAGAATTGTATTTCTTGAGAAAATGATATGACAGAATTATGACACCCCTAATCAAGGCGGGGGATTTGTTTTTGTGGATTCAATCATCAGATCAGGGTCGTCAATTAACAGATCATCATAATGACTGGCGGGGGGATTCCCATCGTATATCTGATATTCACGTTGCTGCATATAACCTTCACGAACAAACAAATAAGGATCCAGAGCCGATTCGTCGCGTATTTTCATAGGTCCTGAGAGACTGGCTCTCTTGTCAACGATACGCAAAATGGCCAAAGGTATAGCCACCGGACCGCCCAGCGCATAAGCTAGATAAAACAGCCCGTCCGTAAACACACTAACCGGCAGATCGACCATATCCCGGGAATTACTTGGGCCATAAGCGGGAATGAAGAGATAGGGTCCACTACCCATTCCCCACACTGCCAATGTCTGCCCAAAATCTTCATTATGCTCCTCAAATCCCATGTGTCCGGCCATATCGGAAAGTCCTCCAACACCGATAGTGGAATTGATGACAAAACGCATCGTATCTGAAACCCCCTGACGTATTTTCCCTTGTAAAAAACTGTTCAAAACTACACTTGGGTAGGAAAGATTCCGGTAAAAATTACTGACAGGGTGCTGTATTGCTTCCGGTACATATTCGATATATACATTGGCAGCTGGCTCAATCAATCTGCGATCAAGCTCATCGGTAAAGCGGTAGGATTTACGGTTCAGTGACTCATACGGATCATACACACCCGCCTGATTTTCTTCTCTTGGCACCGAGCTGCAACTTACGCAGAAAAACACAACGTACAGAAAAATATATCGCAAGTAACTCGGCTTAATTTCAGCTATAAAGCTCTTTCTGTCCCTAATTATAGGGCTGTTATTTTTCTCGTAAGAATTCAAGATGCTTTCCTGAAAAGAGGATAACTGGTTTTATCTATATCATTATTCGGAATGAGACAGTAACCAGGAGCTCGTCAGATTTGAGTAACCGAGTGAACCAGGTGAAAAAACCAGGGACAGTTATTTATAATTCCGTGGCGCACAGCCTGCAGACTTCTAGACGCGTCTTTCGCCAAGCACTATTTCAACCAGTTTCAAGGCCTGCAATTCCATTTCCAGGACCAGCTCATCCACTTTGGCTCGAAAATGACGATAAAAAATAATGCTCGGAATCGCAACTAAAATGCCAAACGCGGAATTATACAGAGCGACTGAAATTCCATGGGCCAGTTGTACTGGATTACTACCAGATGGTGTGCCTGATCCAAAAATCTCGATCATACCGATCAATGTACCGAACAGCCCCATTAACGGACTTAGGGAAGCAATTGTTCCTAGTGTCGTAAGGTAGCGCTCCAGCTCATGGGCCGCTACTCGCCCGGCCTCTTCGATCGAATCCTTCATGATTTCTCGCGGACTATCGATGTTTTTCAATCCTGCTACCAGCACCTGTCCGAGTGGAGAATGTGACTGTAAACGAGTGAGCGTATCAGCATGCACACCAGAGTGACGATATTCCTGCAACACTCTCGGCAATAAATCTCTCGGGGAAACTTTTGACAGACGCAGACTCCACAAACGTTCACCGATAATACCCACCGCTATGACAGAAGCCAGTATTATCGGCCATATCGGCCATCCTGCTGCCTGAATAATTGAAAACACGAATTAATCCCCTTATTTATAGTGAAATCACCGCATTATATTTTGCAACACCAGTATGCTTTGCTCAACCAGCAATTTTTACTGAAAGGTTATACACAATTCCTGTGGATAACTGTGTGAATAAATCATGGACAAGTTGGATAAGTACCATTGCAGACATGGAATTTTTTGAACTGCCTAATTTTTAGGCCAAATAAAATTTTTAAAAACAAATGTTTATTTTAAACCATTGTTATCGTACAAACTTTTCTATTCATAATGTAATAACCAAATGTCATTGTGGATGATTATAAACCAGCATGATTGATAACAACCTTTTTCCTGAGCCAAAGAAAATAGTGTGGCGGGTCAGTGAATTAAACCGGCATGTGCGTGTAATACTCGAACAGACTTTTCCATTGTTATGGGTAAGTGGAGAAATTTCCAATCTGAAACGTTATCCGTCGGGACACTGGTACTTTTCGCTCAAGGATGACAATGCTCAGGTACGATGTGTCATGTTCCGCCATAAAAATATGTACCTGGATTGGATGCCGCAGGATGGTGCTCAAGTGGAAGCTCAGGCACTGATTACGCTCTATGAAGCACGTGGAGAGTTTCAACTGACAATTGAGCAGCTTCGCCGCGCTGGATTAGGTGTTTTGTTTGAAACGTTTGAGCGGCTCAAAACCAGACTTCAGCAAGAGGGGCTGTTCAATCCCGAATACAAGCAACTGATTCCTCCTTACCCTCAACAAATCGGAATCATCACTTCAACCAATACTGCTGCGCTGAGAGATGTACTCACGACACTGCAACGGCGTTTACCCTCGCTACCTGTCGTTATTTATCCCGCACCGGTACAAGGTAAAGAAGCTGCCTCAGCAATTGTGACTGCGCTACAAATCGCCACACAGCGAAGTGAATGCGATGTGCTGATCCTGTGTCGTGGAGGAGGTTCAATAGAAGATTTATGGGCGTTCAATGAAGAAATCGTTGCGCGAGCGATTGCTGCCTGCCCAATTCCAATTGTAACCGGTATCGGCCATGAAACCGATTTCACCATTGCTGATTTTGTAGCAGATATGCGCGCACCGACACCTACCGGTGCCGCTCAGTTAGCAGCCCCGGACAGACAAGATATTCTGCATCGCCTGCAGTACTGGCAGCATCGATTGCAGCAGGCAATAGAACGAAATATTGAACGTCGCATGCAAACGACCGATTTGCTTACTCACCGTCTGATTCACCCTGGAGAGAGAATCCGCTACCAGTTAATCCATTTGTCGCAATTACACAACCGTTTACTACATGCATGGAGCAGACAACTGGAAGTTTGCAAATGGCGAATCGAAGCATTCAGGCGACGTATACAATTCACCAAACCCGATATCAATACGGGGAAAAGATATCAGCAAGAACTGGCTGCGCGGCTGCAACGAGCGATGGTGTACCGACTGGAAAGCTTGCAGGTTCAACTTATCCGACAGCAACAGCATCTCGCTCATCTCGACCCGAAAGCAGTGCTGGAACGTGGTTACAGTATCACCTATACTGCCGGGGGGGAAATTCTGCAAGACAGTCAGCAGATTCACACTGGCGATAACGTACAGATAGTCTTTGCCAAGGGATCGGCCAAGGCAAATATCACTGAAACAAACAAATGACTCAGATCAACTTTCTTATCCTCATTCTTATCACGCTTCACTTTAACCAGGAGTTTAACCAATAATGTCCAGAATCTTTCTTGCGTTGGGGGCATTGAATGCATTTCTGTGTGTGGCACTGGGGGCCATGGGAGCACATGGCCTCAAATCTATACTGACACCCGACATGCTTACCAATTTTCAGATCGGCGTACAATATCACTTCTACCATGCAATCGGGCTGATACTGGTTGGACTGGCGCTAGATCGATTCCCGCAAGCGCGCGCATTAAAATTTTCCGGCATTTTAATGATGGTGGGGATTCTGTTGTTCTCCGGCACATTGTATGTTATCAGCCTCACCGGGTGGAAAGGATTGAGCATGGCCGCTCCACTGGGTGGAATGTCTTACATGAGTGCCTGGCTTCTGTTTGCCTATGCTGTCTGGAGAAACAAACGGGGGTGAAATCACATTCCGGATTTCTACTACCAACCACTACAAGATTGCAAAATAGCAGAAAATAAAATGACAGAACATTTCTTCGCGCCCTGTCCACGCGGGCTGGAAGCGGTTCTAGCGGCAGAACTTGAATGTCTTGAAGCGACCTCTATTGAGATTTCACCCGGAGGAGTAGCTTTTCGTGGAAGTTGGCTAACCTGTTACCGTGCCAATCTTGAAAGTCGCATCGCCAGCCGCATTTTGTGGCAAGTGGCCAGAAATCAGTACCGCAGTGAAGCCGACATTTACGACATCACACATCGCTTGTCCTGGCCCGACTGGTTTGAGCCGCGATTGACAATAAAGGTCAATCTGGCCGCAATTAAATGCCCGCTGCGCAGTCTTGATTTCCTTACACTCCGAATCAAGGATGCAATCTGCGACAAATTCCGCACTATCCGTGGCAAGCGTCCAGACATCGACACCACCACACCCGATATACGTATTCATGGATTCCTTGATGCACGGCAATTTACCCTTTACCTGGATACTTCAGGCGAAGCACTATTCAAACGCGGTCTGCGCCAAACCCAGGGGGATGCTCCTTTGCGTGAAAACCTGGCTGCCGGCATCCTGGCATTGGCTGGCTGGCATCCTGGCATTCCACTGCTTGACCCAATGTGCGGTAGCGGGACTCTGTTACTGGAAGCAGCACAAATTGCCTGCCAGATTGCACCCGGCGCCAGGCGACAATTTGCATTCGAGAATCTCAAACTGTTTGATGCCAACTCCTGGAAAAAACTTAAACAAACAGCTGCAAACCGCCAACGTGAACGTATATTCCAATCCATTTATGGCAGTGATCTGTATGGCAATGCACTGGTTAATGCACGTAACAATCTGGCAACAGCAGGATTAGCCGAGTGCGTCGCGCTGAAGCAGGCGAACGTTTTGGAAATTTCTCCTCCAGCTGAAACCGGCATGTTGATCAGTAATCCACCGTACGGCGTACGCGTTGGAGATCACCAGACATTGGCCGAATTTTATCCCCAATTGGGAAATGTACTGAAACAACGATTCAGCGGCTGGCAGGCTTTTCTGCTAACTGCTGATCCCCTGCTGGCAAAATCTATTCGACTTACACCTTCACGCCGAACTCCACTTTTTAATGGCGCACTGGAATGTCGTTTGCTCGAATACAGACTGGTTGCCGGCAGCATGCGCAGAGAGAAACCATCAAATGAATCAAGCAAAAAACAGTCATAAACTTTAAGATAAAGTTATGAGAATAATCTTTCTACTGATTTTCTTGGCCTGTGCCGGATTAATTGGTTATGCGCTTTATCTGCAACTGATGGATGGATTGCTACCCTGCCCGTTATGCATCTTCCAGCGCATTGCTTACTGGCTGATCGGGATCACTGCTTTATTTACATTCATACATAACCCACAATCACTGGGACGACATATCTACTGTGGATTAATCATTTCATTTTCACTGGCAGGTGCTATTGTTGCCGGCCGACAAGCCTGGTTAATACGTTTTCCTGAAGCATTCGAATGCGGTATCAGCCCAGAAGAAGCTTTTTTGAATGGATTGCCTCTCGCACAATGGTGGCCGAATATGTTTGAAGCCAATGGTGACTGCAATGATGGTGCCTGGCAGTTTCTATCATTGACGCTGCCGGATTGGTCATTACTCATATTTGCGGCATTCGGAATTATTGCAGGGTTACTCTGGCACAAGAAATATAATTCTATTAATCAATAATACAGTCACCTAATTCATATCAATCCGGAATCCAGAAGGCTAACAGCCTCAAGATTGACGGAAAAATACATGGAGCAAATTACGTACTGGAACCATCACTTACAAATAATTGGTGATGCGTTAAAAATCGGGTAATACATCCGGTTTATGCTGGCCGAGCAAACGCTAACTCTCTCCGTCAACTTTTTCCAACCAGGAATAACATCTGCTGCGATTAATAATCAGTAATAACAGTATAGTACTGTGTATAAGCTCTTCAACTAATAAAAGGATAGCATGGTCATGATACGTAAACTTATTAGCTCAGGTTCGACATTTGAAAAGGAAATTGGTTATTCGCGTGCGGTTGTCGTAGATAATTGGGTACTGGTATCCGGTACAACAGGTTTCGATTACAGCAAAATGATTATTTCCGATGATTTACTGGAACAGGCAGAGCAGTGTTTCAAAAATATTGAAAGCGCACTCAATCAAGCAGAATCGAGCATGAAAGACGTGGTACGGGTTACTTATGTATTTCCTAAAACAGAAGATTTTGAGAAATGCTGGCCAGTGATGCGTAAATATTTGGGAGATGTCAGGCCATCCGCCATGATGCTAACCGCAGCTTTATCAGATCCACGCATGAAAATAGAGATTCAGGTGACAGCTTATCGCAGTACTGAAACTTAATCTTTCCATTCAGGCATTCAGGATGAAGAGTGTTACTAAAAAGTGACTCAACATCCCGGCAAGTTGCTTATACAGCAAGCCAGCCATGAACAGTGGATAACGAGTTTTATCTATATAATTATCTGGGACTGAACACTAAATAAGCAATTGTCACTGTTGTGTCAGCAGATAATTCCTTAATACCACTGCCTGGTTACACTCTGTGTCGTGTGCCCCGTAAAGTAGTGTCAATTTTCCTTCAACAGCCTTATCCAGCAACGTTTTTACGCCGGGATTAACAGACAATTCGTCACGATAGCGCTGCTCAAATTCCGCCCATTTTGCGTGGTCATGATTGAACCACTTGCGTAAATTTGTGGTAGGTGCAATCTCTTTCAACCACAAGTCACACGCCACCTGCTCTTTGGTTAGTCCACGTGGCCAGAGTCGATCCACCAGAATACGGTAACCGTCCGCAGGGTCAGCCGATTCATAAGCTCTTTTAATTTGGATGTCCATCTCGGTAAAATCCTCGTATGCTTTAATCATGCTATTAACTATACAATATCCACTATGAGCCATACACCCGTTCTGGAATTAAGTGATATCAGCAAATCCTACTTGGATCGGCAGGTATTGTCCGGTTTATCCTACAGCCTTGCCGCTGGAGAATATGTCGCCATCATGGGTGACTCTGGGGTGGGAAAATCGACTTTATTGAACCTGATTGCCGGACTGGATAGCCCCGATGGCGGTGAAATCAAAATTGATGGCAAGAACTTGCCGGTGGATGATGAAGCGGCAACAATCCTGCGGCGTAAGTATCTGGGATTCATCTTCCAGGCATTTCATGTGTTGCCTCATCTGACACTGCAGCAAAATGTCTCGCTGCCGCTGCTACTCAATCATCTGCCGCTTGATCATGCACTGACTATGCTGGCAGCAGTAGGCTTGCAGGGAAGGGAGCAGGATTTTCCTCATCAGCTATCGGGAGGGGAACTGCAACGGGTAGCAATTGCCCGCGCACTGGTACACCGCCCGCGTCTGATTCTGGCGGATGAACCCACCGGTAATCTCGATCAGGATACTTCCCGGGAAATCCTGCAATTGATTCGTTCCGAGATCAAGGCGAACCAGGCTTCTGCCATTATTGTTACGCATTCGCGCCTGGCGGCTGAAACAGCAGACAGAATCCTGATACTGGACAGGCATGGTCTGGCTCCGATTTCTCTGGAAAACCGAGAATGAGCCAGCCACTACTCACTCGCTGGCTGTTACAGAGTGAATGGCGCTCACACCGTCTGCAATCCATCGTGGCTGTGCTGGCGATTATGTTCGGGGTGGCGCTGGGATTCACCATTCATCTGATCAATACAGCAGCTGTCAGTGAATTCTCCGCCGCCACCCGCAGTCTTTCCGGAACCTCCGATCTGACGGTGCGCACCCTCCGATCCACGTTCGATGAAACACTTTACCCCATGCTCAGTCAGCATGAGGGCGTAGCGCGGGCCAGCCCGGTGCTGGAGATCGCTGTCGGCATCCCTGCCAAGGCAAAAACTGTGCATAACCCGGCTCTCAAGATTCTGGGGCTGGATATGTTTCGTGCGATCGGTATCACACCTGATCTGCTGGGCGTACCAGCAGAGGATAAACCTATGGATATGTTGGCCGATGATGCTGTTTTTCTGTCCCCCGCAGCAATGGAATGGCTTGCAGTCACACAGGGAGATTCGATCACAGTAAGCATGGGAACAAGGCAGATTACGTTGCGCGTGGCCGGTGGACTGGCACGAGCACATGCTGGGCAGCGCATTGCCGTCATGGATATCGGTGCAGCACAGTGGCGCTTTGACCAAATCGGCCAGCTTTCACGTATTGAGCTGAAACTGCAGCAGGGTGTTAATCACACTGCATTTCGGGAAACGCTGGGTAAGGAGCTGGGAGCTTCCTATTTATTGACTGAAAGTCAGGACGACGATGCACGCGCGCACAATATGTCACGCGCTTACCGCGTCAACCTGGACATTCTGGCGCTGGTGGCCCTGTTTACTGGTGCGTTTCTAATTTTCTCCGGCCAGGCTCTCTCCACTATCCGGCGGCGATCACAGCTTGCTCTATTGCGTGTGCTGGGCATGACCCGTCGTCAACTTTTGCGCCAGCTTCTGCTGGAGAGCGGATTACTTGGTGTAATGGGATCGCTGCTGGGACTGGCACTGGGATATTTGCTGGCGGCGATGGCGCTCCATCATCTTGATGCAGATCTGGGTGCCGGTTTCTTTCCAGGACTGGAACCACAGTTGCATTCCGATCCCCTAGCGGCATTACTCTATTTTTTACTGGGAACCGGCGTTACTGTACTGGGCAGCCTGTTGCCTGCATGGGAAGCAGCTCACACACATCCGGCGCCCGCACTCAAGTCTGGCAGTGAATACACTGTACTGGCAGCACTACGTGCACCCCGGCTGGCTGCTGTCTGCCTGCTGACGGGTATTATTTTTGCCGGATTGCCACCAGTGTATGATCTGCCTGTATTTGGCTACCTGGCCATCGTCCTGTTGCTGATTGGCAGTATGGCTGCATTGCCATATTTATGCGGATTACTTTTCTCCACCCTGTTACGCGCACTCCATCCGAGTAAATCAAACATTTTGTATATGCTGGCAGTCACCCGGCTTTCAAATGCTTCCGGTCTAGCAGCCATTGCACTGGGTGGTGTACTGGTCAGCTTCAGTTTGATGGTGGCTATGGCAATTATGGTAACCAGTTTCCGCGTATCGGTAGATAACTGGCTTGCACAAGTATTGCCCGCTGATCTTTATCTGCACCCCATCATTCACCAGGATATGCGCGGCCTGACAACTGATGAACAGCAGACTATTACTTCTCTGCCAGATATTGCACGCATTGATTTTATCCGTTCGATACCGGTTACTCTGGATCCGACCAGGCCTAACATCACGCTGCTGGCACGCCCGATTGATCGCAACGACCCCGGATTGATAGTCCCATTGACAGAAAACGCGCTATCACCCGGGGAGATTCCCCCTGATACGGTACCGATCTGGGTATCGGAAGCAATGGTTGATCTGTATGGATTTAAAACCGGCAAGCAGGTCACACTGCCTTTTGCCGACCCTTCGCAATTATTCATCGTTGCCGGGGTGTGGCGGGATTACGGACGTATCTTCGGTGCGATCCAGATGGAATTATCCGATTACCGCAAGCTGACCGGAGATGATCATGTCAGCGATGCAGCGCTATGGATAAAACCTGGAGCAACTATTCACGCAGCGGTGTCAGCACTAAAGGCGCTGCCGTTTGGAGATACGCTGGAAATCATGGAAACCGGCCGGGTGCGTGCAGTTGCCTTGAAGCAGTTTGACCGCAGTTTTGCAGTAACCTACCTGCTGGAGCTGGTTGCAATTGGTGTAGGGTTAATGGGCGTAGCAGCCAGTTTCTCAGCACAAACACTGACCCGGATCAGAGAATTTGGCATGTTGCGCCATATCGGGCTCAGCAGACGACAGATTCAGCGCATGTTGACGCTGGAAGGCGGATTATTGGCTGGATTTGGTATTATCACCGGATTTTTGCTAGGCACAGGTATCAGCCTGATTCTTATCTTTATTGTCAACCCGCAATCTTTTCACTGGACCATGCAACTGTACGTGCCTTGGGCATGGCTGGTACTGATGGCATTGGCAGTACTGGTGGCCGCCACATTGACAGCGCTGGTGGCCAGCCGCCGTGCAGCGTCTGGCAATGTCATCCGGGCAGTTAGGGAGGATTGGTAATGCGTTACTTATGGATATTATTAGGCGGGCTGATTTTTCAGAGCTCTCTGCTTTCGGCTCCACCTGTATTGGCTCCCGTCGTGCCCGGTAAAATATTTAAGTTCCCGGATGATCATGGCGCTCACCCCAATTTTCGGATTGAATGGTGGTATGTGACCGGCTGGCTGGAAACATCGACAGGTGATCCATTAGGCTTCCAGATTACCTTCTTCCGTTTAACGACCCAAACTGACAAAGATAACCCCAGCCATTTTGCTCCCCACCAACTGATCATCGCGCATGCAGCGCTATCCGATCCTGCAATCGGCAAACTACAGCACGACCAAAAAATTGCCCGTTCAGGATTCGATCTGGCATACGCTCGAACCGGCAATACCGATGTAAAGCTAGATGACTGGACCTTTCTGCGCACAATGGATGGCCACTACCAAGCCGATATCAGGGCAGATGATTTCACCATGAAATTATCATTTACACCTTCACAACCCTTAATGTTGCAGGGTGAAAACGGTTTCTCGCGCAAAGGGCCGAAAGCAGCACAAGCCAGCTATTACTACAGCGAGCCGCATTTACAGGCAACCGGAACAATCAATCGCCAGGGAAAGGATATGTCTGTCACCGGAACAGCCTGGCTTGATCGCGAATGGTCGAGTGAGTATCTCGATCCGGATGCAGCAGGCTGGGATTGGGTCAGCACGAACCTCGATAATGGTTCTGCATTGATGGCTTTTCAGATACGCGGGAAAGATGGCAGTAAAATCTGGGCACATGCTGTATTGCGTGATGCCTCTGGTCGCGTGCAATCTTTCACGCCTGAGCAAGTCAGTTTTCACCCGGTTCGTACCTGGCGCTCTGCCCGTACGCAGGCTGTCTACCCGGTTGCTACCCGTATCAGAACAGGCAAGATCGAATGGCAGATTACCCCTTTAATGGATGATCAGGAATTGGATTCGCGCGATTCTACACGCGCTGTCTACTGGGAAGGTGCTATCACGCTTACACGTGATGGCAAACCGGCCGGGCGAGGTTACATGGAGCTGACTGGTTATGTACAGCCATTAACGATGTAACAACAACACATGATTGGGTATTCTCAAGCATTACAAACCGGTAAAATTGACTTATTTACCGATCAAGATAATTAACAATATGAATCTGGATAATGAATCCTTTGACAAGGAGTTGGATGTGCGTGGGCTCGTTTGTCCACTACCCATTCTCCGCACAAAAAAATTTCTGTCTGAAATGGCACATGGGCAAGTGCTCAAAATCATGGCCACCGACCCGGGCGCAATGATTGATTTTCAGGTGTTTGCCGATCAGACAGGAAACGAATTACTGTCTTCATCCGAAATTACTGGTGAATATCTGTTCTACCTGAAAAAAAGATAGCATTGAAAACCAGCATATATATTCGCTCAGAGTAACAACCTCTATCATGCCTGCCTGCTCCATCCGCCACAAAAAACTTTAGAGCCGCGATACTGCTACTGCGGCCAAGCAAAGCAAAGCAAGGCAAGGCTTCAATTTCTCCTCCCTTCCCTCTCATCCCGTAACCGGCTATACTTACAGTGACGTATGTAAACATATTGAAAATAAACAAAAAATTTATATGATCTATGTCATGCGTTTTGTTATTGAACTTTATCCTATAAATATGCTCTTATAAGTACCTGAAAACAGGTAGTTTTTATACTAAAACAGAGGAGGTGCTTGCCATGAAAGCTTTGAAATCCGGGTGTTGTATGAGGTTGATTAAATTGACCGAAGTTTTTTTGACAACCCGGAATTGTCCTAAATCAGATTTCATTCTGAAACCAGACTGGTAACTGACTTTTATCAGGAGCTTCCACGGAAACTCCAATTTTCGCGAAAAGGAGTAGTAATTATGGCTACAAATATATTAAAAGACAAAGCTGCACAGCAGGTTGCTGATAAACCAACTTATGATAAATCCGAGTGGTTTGATGCTAAATACTATAAATTCGGGCTGCTACCTATCTTAGCTGTAGCTGTGATGTGGGTTTATTTCCAGCGCACATACGCCTATTCTCACGGCATGGATTCAATGGAACCGGAATTTGACCGGATCTGGATGGGCTTGTGGCGTGTTCAAATGGCTGTTCTGCCTCTCATAGCACTTTTTACTTGGGGATGGTTATATAAAACCCGCAATACTGCGGAACAGCTCGCCAATCTGACTCCAAAGCAGGAAATAAAGCGGTATTTCTATTTCCTCATGTGGCTTGGGGTCTATATATTTGCAGTTTACTGGGGATCAAGCTTCTTTACCGAGCAGGACGCTTCATGGCACCAGGTGATTATCAGGGATACAAGTTTTACTCCTAGCCATATTCCTCTGTTTTATGGTTCATTCCCGGTATACATCATCATGGGAGTATCAATGATTATTTACGCCAACACCCGGTTGCCGCTGTACAACAAAGGGTGGTCATTCCCTCTGATCATGACCGTAGCAGGACCGTTGATGAGTCTGCCTAACGTTGGCCTGAACGAGTGGGGACACGCCTTCTGGTTCATGGAAGAACTTTTCAGCGCACCGCTGCACTGGGGCTTCGTGATTCTGGCTTGGGCTGCCCTGTTCCAGGGTGGGCTTGCAGTACAGATCATAGCTCGCTTTTCCAACTTGCTTGACGTGGAGTGGAATAAGCAAGACAGAGCCATATTGGACGATGTCATAACTGCTCCTTAATCAGGTAAACTCAAGCCCCCCTGGACTTATCGGGGGGTCAGGTTTGAATGTACTATCCTTCCCTGATTACTGAAAACATGATGCCGCCTTCAATTTCTTGATTCAGGTTGAAAGAAGGCTTTATCACACCAAAGTCGGAAAAATCTGGAAATAACAACTGGCATTAATCTCCGCACGGCACACGCCTGGTAATCAGAAATTTCTACAGAACTGGCGGCAGACAGCATTTAATAATCGTTGTCTGCCGCCGCTGTTACAAGACAGACAACTTTTTTCTGCAAAGTCTGACTCATTCACACCCAATATCCGTCAGGTACAGACCATATTATTGTTTGCTGGTAAGTGAACCCAGAAAAGCTTTTACATCTTTGATAAAACTTGGGTCAACATCACGACCCAGCTGATATCTGGCCATTTTTTTAATAGCTTCATCCAGTGTGGCAACAGAACCATCATGGAAATAAGGAGCGGTTTTAGCAACATTTCTCAGGCCAGGTACCTTGAATACTCCTTTGTCCGCTTCCAGACCAGTAACTTCGTACCTGCCAAGATCACTGGTTTCATATGGTTCAAACAAGCCAATCTTTTTATACGAGTTGCCACCTATGGCAATACCGTGATGACAATTGGAACACCTCATATAAACAAATTTTTTCAACCCTCGTTTCTCGGCAGCATTTAAAGCATTCTCGTCACCCCTGAGAAAATCGTCAAAACGCGAAGGCGTGATAAGCGTGCGTTCAAAAGCGCCAATTGCCTTGCCGATATTTTTATACTGAATCGGATCTTTTTCATCCTTGAAAGCCTCGGCAAACATGGTTTGATATTCATCGATTTTTTTTAGTTTGCTGATTACAGCTTCCTCATTAGCCATCCCCATTTCAATTGGATTCAAAATCTGGCTAAGAGCTTGCTCTTCAACATTCCTGGCACGTCCATCCCAGAACTGAGCAATTTGCAACGCAGCATTGAACGTGGTCGGAGCATTTCTACCACCACGTCTACCATCATGCCCCGGTGAGGTTGGCTGGTTATCAACACCAAAATTATCCAGTTGGTGGCAGGAGTTGCAGGAAATAGTGTCATCAATTGAAAGTCGCGGGTCAAGATACAGCTTCTTGCCCAACGCAATCAAAGCAACATTTTTTGTTTCATCAATAATCGAAACGGGTAACGGCTCAAAACTCTGTGTATAGTTTTGCGCGTAGCCATAAGAACTTGCCATTAATAACAGCAATAAAAATATTATTTGCATAAGACCCCCGGAAATTCACATAAACACCTTGACCAACTTCGCGCAATAACTTTTCTCATGAGACTGATCGCAAGAAATTCCAAGGGTTGTTTACAGAGTAGTTGACTAAAACAGGAAGTCAATATTTTATAAGAATCTGTTTATGATCTCGTAAAGCTGATGTTCATGTTGGGACATGAGGGCAAGTTATCTGAGCGCTCTATCGCAAAAACAACTTGCTGTTATTCAACTGATTCTGGAAAGAGTTCGCAAAGTCACCAAGCCACGCATTATTGACCTATTCGCCGTATTTTGCACAGTGGTGTACATACTTAAAACGGACTGTCAATGGCGGGCGCTTCCCGGTGACCACCCGAAATGGGAGACAATTTACACGTATTTCTCCAAATGAAAAAAACCTGCCGTCGATGGCATCGATGGGGTGTGCATTAAAAAATCAGATATCGGAGGCTCGTATTCAGGCTGGCTGCAAACGCATACCCAAGCGGGTGATTGTTGATGCCCAGAGTGTAAAAAATGTAAAAAATACGGATACCGCCGAGGAAAAGGGCTACGATGCAGACAAGAAAATGTCCGAAATCAAACGACATATCGTTGTTGACACCTTGGGATTGCCTCACGCCATTGCTGCGACAACCGCAGAGGTTACCGGCTGCAAGGGAACTATTGCTGCATTAACGCCAAGCATTCCGACTGTTCTACGTATTGAGCATGCTTACGGATTCTGGCTACACAGCTCAATCATTTACCGAAGCAGTCAGGTTATGTTTGGGTGAGGTGATCACGGTGCAGATCACCAGGAAAAGTGAAATGCACACTTTTGTGGTCATTTCCAGGCGCTGGATTGTGGAATAAACTTTTTCATGGCTGGAAAAATACCGGCGATTATGAAAGAACGGCGAGCGAAAACTCAATACCAGCCTGCAATTTGTCCACCTGGCACTTTTAATACTATTACCCAGAAGAGCATAAACAGGTTCTAAGAAGAGGGGTAATCAGACCCGTTGACACACCGTTTTACCAGTATGTCAAACGCAGATCAGAATCGGTTTTAGGTTATGGCACGTTCTCGCAGGATCAGCTCAGCCAGCTTCAAATCCTGCGGGTAAGTCACTTTGAAGTTATAGGCATTTCCTACTACTAGCTTAGGAGAGAGTCCCAATGCCTCTACTGCACTGGCATCATCCGTGATACCCGCTGGGGCCTTTTCCAGCGCTTCAAGCAGCAGCTTCATGCGAAACATTTGTGGAGTCTGCGCCTGCCACAGCCGCTCTCTCGGTTCCGTACAAATTACCCGACCAGCATCATCCGCACGTTTTAAAGTATCCGCCAGCGGCACCGCCAGCAAACCACCGACTTCGTCATCCGCAAGCTGGTCAAGCAACCGCTCAACCAGGGTTGTACTTAATCCCGGGCGCGCTGCATCGTGTACTAGTATCCAATCCTGATCCTGTACATGATTTGCAGCACGCAATGCCTTTAGTCCATTGGTAACGCTTTCCGCACGAGTTGCCCCACCGCAGTTAAATATCTGGATCTTGCCGGCAAATTCACGCCAGTTATGCCGAATCCATTCAGTATCTTCAGGTGCCAGCACAATGCAGACTGTGGAAATACGGGCAATGCCACACAAGGTACGCAGTGCGTGGTAAATCATAGGTTTACCTGCTAGTGGCCGGTACTGTTTGGGGATGTCTTCTCCCATACGCGAACCGGAACCGGCAGCTGTAATCAGCGCAATAAATTTAACCATGCAAGAATCCTGTAAAATGGGCCTGTTTATTATCAAATACGGTTATTTTATCAACGGGAGGGTTATTATGAAAACTGTCAGATCTTTGTTACAGGAAAAAGGACACGATGTTGTCGTTATTGGACCGAGTGATTCCGTATCCGACGCAATGCAAAAGATGACAACCAACAACATCGGTGCGCTGCTGGTTGTTAAAGACAAAAAACTAATCGGTATTCTAACTGAGCGGGATTTTTCCAGAAAATACTGCTTACTGAATAGATCGGTAAAAGATATGCGAGTAGAGGAAATTATGACCCGTCAGGTAGCTTATGTTGGACTGGATTACACGAATGAAGATTGTATGGCACTGATGACTGAAATATGCGTTCGCCATCTTCCCGTCTTGGATGATGGAAATATTGTCGGAATTCTTTCGATAGGTGACTTGGTAAAAGATATCATCTCACAACATGAATTTGTTATTCAACAGCTTATACAATACATTTATGACGCGCGGGAAATTTAACACTTTTAGGTTTAATCCTCATCTCAGAGAAATAAAAAATTGAATCCTGAGATATCAGGAGATGGAGTTTTCATGATCGATTTGTGACAGATGCCGGGCAACTGACCAGCGCGCCCCAATCCACCCTAGTGCACCGGAGAATAGCAGTAAAATCAGACTATCCCGCCAGGAAAGATAATTGAGCGTAAATGTGGTGGCATATAGCCGGGCCAGTTCGGACAGAGCTTCATTCAGTTTGAGGATTGCAAAATAAAGCAGCAACCAGGCCAGTACAGCGCCCGCCACCCCCTGTAGCGCACCAAAATAGAGAAATGGTCGACGGATATAGCTATCTGTGGCACCAATCAGTTTGGATAGCTCAATCTCGTCACGCCGCGTCAATATCTGCAGACGGATGGTATTGAATATAACGATCACAAGCGCCGCGCCGAACAGTGATGCCAGCATAATGACGACCAGTCTTCCTACATCAAGCATGGCATCCAGTTTTCTGGCCCAGTCAGTATCTACCAATACATGCGCTACCCTGGGCCAGGTCTGTACCATGGCTTGTATTTCTTCTATTTCATTGGCAGACATATGGCCAAGGTTGATTACAAACGCATCAGGCAATGGATTTTGTTCGAGATTATGCATCACCTCCACCATCCCACTTTCCTGTTTCAGTTCCTGTAACGCAATTTCCTTTGAAATAAACTGAAAACCTTCAATTGTGGGCATCTTTTCCAGCCGAGCATTGATCAGCTCAACGTCGGCCTGGCTAGCTGCCGTATCCAACATAATGGTCATTTGTTGCATGTCTGTTGCCTGCCCTGATACCTCGCGCAAGTTTTCCAGCAGTATAAAAATACCCGTGGGCAAGCTCAGAACAATACTGAAAACGATGATACTCAGCAGACTGGCAACGGGAGCAGCCGCAAGTTGTCTGAGTGCACGCAACAGCGCATACCCATGTTGAGACAGCCAGCTGCTCATGTGACCAGCTTTCCGTGGCGCAGCTCAAGTACACGATGTTGTGTCATATCAAGCAACATTCTGTCGTGTGTCGAGATAAGAACGGTAACGCCCACCTGATTGAATGATTCGAAAACAGCCATGATGTCTCGTGCGTAACCGCTATCAAGATTGGCAGTAGGTTCATCCGCGATCAGAATGGTCGGGCGATGAACAACAGCGCGCGCAATACACAGCCGTTGTTTTTCTCCTCCCGACAAAGTAACTGGATCTGCCTTCTCCTTATTCAGCAGACCAACTTTATCTAGCGCCGCACGCACACGCGAAGCACTAGCTCTCGTATCAAAGGCCGTCACCTGCAACGGCAACATGACGTTAGCAAAAACATTACGATCATACAGGATTTTTTGTTCCTGAAAGATCATTCCTATATTCCGGCGCAAGTAAGGAATGGCACTTCGTCTGAGTGAATCAATATTTTGCTGCCCTACCACAATACTCCCGGAAGTTGGACGTTCTATCGCGGCCATCAACTTCAGAAGTGTACTTTTACCAGCACCAGAGTGCCCGGAAAAGAAAATCAGCTCTCCCTGGCTAATCGACAGGGTAATACTTTTGAGTGCCTCATACCCTCCTGGATAAAACTTGCTGACATTGTTGAAGTTGATCATTGCAGCCATACCAGACACTCAAACAAAACAGAGGATTAATCGAACAGTGCTTCTGCAAATTCCCGGGCATTGAAAGGCCTTAAATCATCCAGCCCTTCCCCCATCCCTATAAAACGTAGGGCGAGCGGATTATCGACAAATTGTGCAGCAATGGCAGCAATTACTCCGCCCTTGGCAGTTCCATCCAGCTTAGTCATGACCAATCCAGTAACACCCAGAGCATCATTGAAGGCCTTTAACTGACTGACAGCGTTTTGACCAGTATTCGCATCCAGCACCAGCAGTACCTCGTGCGGTGCATCAGGTATGGCTTTGGCAACGACGCGCTTGATTTTCTTGATTTCTTCCATCAAATGGAGCTGGGTAGTTAGGCGCCCAGCGGTATCGGCCAGAACGATATCTATTTTTCTTGCAATAGCTGCATTGACTGCATCGAAAATCACAGCGGCCGGATCACCTTTTTTGCCCGGATCACTTTCCTGGGAAATAACTGTGATCTGGTTGCGCTCGCCCCATATTTTAAGTTGCTCCTGTGCTGCCGCGCGAAAAGTATCGCCAGCCGCCAGCAACACCGAATGTCCCTGTGACTGGAAATAATGAGCAAGCTTACCGATGGTGGTAGTTTTACCAACACCGTTTACGCCAGCAATCATGATCACGAAGGGTTTATGCCCAGTTGTAACCAGTGGTCGCTCCAACGGCTGCAGTAGTTCAGTCAGTGCATCCTGTAAGGCTGTTTTAAGTTGTTTTGAATCGTCCAGTGCATCACGCTTAACGCGGGTACGCAGTGATTCCAGCAACCGGTTTGTCGCCTGGATTCCAGTATCTGCTGTCAATAAAGCGGTCTCAAGTTCCTCATACAGATCTTCATCGATTTTCCTGCCCCCAAACAACCCGGACAACTGCTTGCCAAACTGCTGTCGTGTGCGTGTCAGGCCCTGCCTGATCTTATCGGCGAAACTGACTGACTCGACTTCAATCCGAGCAGGATTTTTTTCGTCAGAGTTCTTTTTGGATTTAAAAATGCTAAACATTCTGGTAGGCTGTTTCTGTTTCGGGGAAACAAACATCATACCATCAACCAATTGCCGAGGTAATGTCAGTCATCCGCCCCAGGCCAGTTCAACTTTCAGCACAATATGAAAATCAGTTTTTGCCCCAGTCGTCTCATTATTTTTCTTTGCGTTACATTATTGGTATCGCCACTACCAGCTTCAGCCAATCCACACGAATATCTGCTTGATAATGGCCTTAAACTGGTTATCAAGGAAGATCATCGTTCGCCAGTGGTCATTCAGCAGGTCTGGTACAAGGCCGGCAGTATGGATGAAGTCAACGGGACAACCGGCGTGGCACATGCACTGGAACACATGATGTTCAAGGGAACTGACAGTGTGCCTACCGGAGAATTTTCCAGAAGAATTGCAGCCGTTGGCGGTAAGGAAAATGCTTTTACCAGTAGTGACTACACTGCTTATTATCAGCAGCTGCACCAGCGCCACTTGCCAATGGCAA
Source organism: Nitrosomonas sp. TNE100 (assembly GCF_055387135.1). Taxonomy (NCBI): domain Bacteria; kingdom Pseudomonadati; phylum Pseudomonadota; class Betaproteobacteria; order Nitrosomonadales; family Nitrosomonadaceae; genus Nitrosomonas; species Nitrosomonas sp. TNE100. The sequence continues at coordinate 1,458,552 of NZ_AP040997.1, forward strand.
TGGAACTTGAATCCGACCGCATGCACAATCTGCGGCTGACACAAGAAGAATTTGCCAAGGAAATACAGGTTGTAATGGAAGAAAGAAGGCTGCGCACGGATGATCAGGCACACGCGTTACTGTACGAAAAACTAATGGCGACAGCCTTTCAGGCACATCCCTATCGTCGCCCGATTATTGGCTGGATGAATGATCTGGAGCATATGCAGGTAAGTGATGCCCAGGATTGGTATAAGCGCTGGTATGCGCCCAATAATGCGGTACTGGTAGTGGTAGGTGACGTTGATCCGGAAAGCGTACTCGCACTGGCAAAAAAATATTACGGAAGATTCAGCGCCGGTAAAATTCCATCTCTGTCCGAACGCAAGCCACAAATTGAACCGCCTCAAATAGGAATCAAGCGACTGGTAGTAAAGGCACCTGCAAAACTCCCGCATCTGATCATGGGATACAAAGTTCCTGTACTCAAAGATCCCAAAAATGACTGGGAGCCCTACGCACTGACCATTCTGGCTGAAGTACTGGATGGCAACGCCGCAGCAAGACTTAACAAAGCCCTGGTACGTGAAACACGCGTTGCCATCTCGGCTGATGCCGGCTATAGCGCTATTGAGCGTGGCCCTGGTACTTTTTATATTGATGGGACTCCCAGTGAAGGCAGAACAGCAGATGAACTGGAACAGTCGATTCGTACTGAAATTGACAAAATTATACAGTCCGGAATCACCCAGGAAGAACTTGCTCGCGTCAAGGCACAAGTAGTGGCAAGTCGTATTTATCAACTTGACTCCACTTTTGCGCAGGCGATGCAGATTGGCAGACTGGAAAGCATCGGACTGTCCCACCGGGATGCAGATATTATTCTGGAACGACTACAGGCAGTTACGGCAGAGCAGGTCAGGAATGTCGCTGAGAAATATCTGATAGATGATTCGCTGACTGTGGCCGTACTGGATCCGCAACCTTTATCAGAAACCTCTTCCTCCCGGAACAACAACATTGAACTAAAACACTAACCTTGCCTATCTTCTCGAAAGACAAAGGAAAGGTAGCTGTGCTAGCAGTTGCTCATTACTATTTCCAGGGCGGCACCATCTGTAAACTGTTGATTCTTTTTTGATTCCCTAACCTCAATTGTACAAATGTATCGCCCGATTCGTGCTCTCATTGACTGTACTGCTTTACAACACAACCTTTCTGTTGTCCGCAGCCACGCTCGCCAGGCCCGCATCATGGCTGTTGTCAAAGCCGATGCCTACGGCCATGGCTTGCTCCGTACCACACAAGCATTAAATACAGCGGATGGATTTGCTGTACTTGAGCTGGAAGCAGCGATCCAGCTAAGAGAAGCCGGATTTAATCAACCTGTTTTACTTCTGGAAGGATTTTTCTCGGCAGAGGAGCTTGAGGCAATCGATCATTATCAGCTCAGTACGGTTATTCACAGCCATGAGCAGCTATCGCTACTGCTGGCGCACAGAAAGACAGGAAAACCGGATATCTACCTCAAGATCAATACTGGCATGAATCGCCTCGGTTTCAGGCCTGAAGAAGAAAGTTCCGTATTCAACAGAATCAGGCAATGGCGTTCAGATGCCAGCATTACACTGATGACACATTTTTCCTGTGCGGATGACGCTCTGGAAGCAGATCAAGTTAATCAGCAACTGGATCAGTTTGCAGCACTTCGCGATGTAAAAGAAAATAATCCACCCCAAACGCTAGCTAATTCTGCAGCAATTTTACGTTACCCCGGAACACACGCGGACTGGGTACGTCCTGGTATAGTCCTCTACGGAGCATCGCCCCTGCCAGACAAAACAGGTATTGAACTGGGGTTACGGCCTGTCATGACACTGACCAGCCAGATCATCGCCGTACAACAGCTTGATCCATCAGACAGAGTAGGCTACGGCGGGCAGTTTATCGCAAACCAGCCAATGCGTATCGGAGTTGTTGCAGCCGGTTACGCAGATGGGTATCCACGTCATGCCCCTACCGGAACCCCGGTACTGGTTAATGGCCAGCGCACGCGGCTAGTCGGACGTATTTCAATGGATATGCTAACTGTTGATCTGAACGGGATTAGCGAAGCCGGGGTGGGAAGCCCGGTAACCCTCTGGGGAGAAGGACTACCGGTAGAAGAAGTTGCAAAATCGGCACAAACTATCAGTTATGAGCTACTGACAGCACTCTCTCCCAGAGTACCGAGCATCAGTATAAGCTAATGATTAGATTACAGATTCTTTGTTAACACCTGATTATTCAACTTTGGCATTTTTACGCAACGACTCAACCACCGCTGCAAACTTGCGCTGTAATACCCGCTGCTGCATATTTTGCTTTACTTCGTCAAAAGAGGGTGGAACAGCAGTACGCACATCATCCAGACGAATTACATGCCAACCAAAGGGAGTTTGTACTGGCTGACTGGTTGTTTCGCCTTTTTTCAGTTTGGTCAATGCATCGGAAAAGGGCTTAACATAAACTGCCGCCGAGCTCCAACCCAGCTCCCCACCATTACTCTTGCTGCCGGTATCAATGGAGCGCTCACCAGCCAGTTTCTCAAACACGCCGCCTTTTTTCAGAGAGGCAACCAAATCCTTGGCTTCTTGTTCTGTTTCCACAAGAATATGGCGTGCTTTGTATTCCTTATCACCCATCTGTGATTTTACTGATTCATATTCCTTGCGTAGTTCATCATCGCTAACCGGGTTATTTCGCATAAAATCAGCCTGATACGCCCTGATCAATATTCCCTGGCGCGCAAGATCAATCTGTGTGACAACATCCGGATTACGGTCAAGCCCCTTTTTTATTGCTTCTTGTGTCAGTACTTCTTCCGTGATGAGATTTTCGCGCAAAGCATTTCTCATTTCAGCTGAATCGGGTTGACCTTGCGCTGTTGCTGCCTTGATCACCAGGTCAAGGCGTGATTGTGGTATCGCTATACCGTTAACTTTGGCGACTGTACCACCGCCCTGGGCACTTAAGGGCGCAGTACATACAAATCCCAGCACAGCAAGTGGCACACAGAGAAACTTGGTTAAGCGCATAAAATTTCCTTTAAATAGTAAAGTAGTTGACAAATTTTATCTGAATAATCTAAAAAGCATACATTTTAACAAAACACGGATAAGTTCTTTTTGAAAACAGAAAAGCTTTTACAGATTCCTTTTGAAAATATTCAGGCCTGAATAAACTGGAAAAATCTCTGGCCACCACCAATTTATTCAGGCAGAACCTTCCTGAACGGCTTTACGGCCACTTTTGCATAAATACCGGCTGCCAGGTATGGATCAGCATCTGCCCATTCCTGAGCCGCATTCAGTGACGCAAACTCTGCCACTATCAAGCTTCCGGTAAAACCCGCCGGCCCGGGGTCCACGCTATCAATCGCCGGACACGGGCCTGCCAATAACAGTCTCCCCTGCTCCTGTAATTCCTGGATTCGCGCCAAATGTGCAGGCCGGTTAACTACCCGTTGCGCCAGGCTATCCGGAACATCTTCACCGTATATTAAATAGAGCATGTTATTTTCTCTTAGTCAGTACAAATCTCATACAGTTCTGGTTCTTTGTGGCAGGCCTGAATATCATTTGGATACACAAGCTTTATTACCACAGATTAGTACCAATAATTTCCTAAGCCAATACGGGCGGCAGAAGGGCAACCAGAGCATTACGTTCATTTGTTGCTGTTCCCAGCAAGGCAAAACCATGTAAATTACCAGCTTCATCCTGATACAAAGCTTTCATGCCATTCTCAACAGTTTGAATTTTCCACTCACCTTCTGCCCCAGGATCGGGAGGCGAGATAACCGCCGGGCAGGCAGGTGTTTTGACCATTACCGGCATCGCCGGGTAGCGCAGTAATGTCTGGTTACCGGCAATTGTTGCAGCCAGAGCTCGACCAGCATGCGAAATTGGCAGAATAAAAGGTAATACTTTCCCGGCCACTTCTGCACAATCACCCAAGGCATAGATATTCTGAATACTGGACTGTAAATAACGATCAACCGTAATTCCACGATTGATCTGAATTCCTGCTGCCTCAGCTAAACCAGTACGTGGCTTCAAACCAATGGCAGACAGCACCATATCGGCCTGAACAACTCCACCTCCTTTGTAATATAAATGATAATATCCATTCTCCTTGCTTATCTTCTCAACAGTTGTACCGAGCAGAAATTTAACACCTGCCGTTGACAATTTCTCACGGAAAAAGTGTCCGGCTTCGGAAGGAAGCAACCGACCTAATGGTTGCGGACTCAAGTCAAAGACGCTTACCTGATAGCCTTTTACTACAAGATCGTTGGCAAACTCGCAACCAATCAAGCCGGCGCCCAGTATAGCGACATGACGCTTATTTTCCAGGTTCTCACGAAATCTCCGGTAATCATCCAGATCATTAATGGATAGCATATCATCCGCACCGCTTCCAGGTATCGGCAGGCGCATCGGATCAGCTCCCAGCGCCAATACGAGCCGACCATAAGTCAGCTGCGTACCATTTTCGAAATAAACATTATTCGCAGCCACATCAAGTGTATCGACGCGCGTATAAGGCTGCACTGTGATACCCAGTTGTCCGGACATCTGTTCTGAGCTCGCACTCAGAATGGAATCAGGTGTTTTACCTGTTGCCAAAGCATTGGATAACATAGGCTTTGAATAAAAACCGCCATGATCGGCAGATAAGAGAGTGATTGGCACGGCAGAATCCAGTCTCCGCAGCTCGCGTACAACCGTATAACCCGCCAACCCGCTTCCTATAACTACGACAGGCAATTGACTCATATTGATATACCCTGTTTGATCACAATCAATTTATCTCCTTTCTTTTCGCCCAAACCAGCGAACAACCGAATTCACACAAGCATTCCCACCCTTCAGGATTTCGCAACCACGCGACAACCCGCACGTACCTTGGCTTTTTATTGTACCTTAACCCCAAAAATTCCAGCGACATATAGGATTACATTACATAGAAATACCTTATCCCGACACTTGATGTTGTGAAATATGTCACCATATATCGGTTTGCTTTGAACGATTGTTTTTTATTACATTCAAAATCAGACACGTGTACTAATAAACCTGAAGGAAGAGGATAATGAAACGGATTTTTCTTTTTATTGTAACGAACTTGGCCATACTGGTAATGCTGAGTATAACCCTGCGTTTGCTCGGTGTTGACCGCATACTGGATGCTGAAGGCAGTGGATTAAATTTTAATGCTCTACTGGTTTTATCGGCTGTAATAGGATTTGGCGGTTCGCTCATTTCGCTTGCCATGTCCAAATGGAGTGCCAAGCACATGACTGGTGCCACGGTCATTGAAATTCCTTCAAATTCCACCGAAGGTTGGCTGGTAGAAACTGTCCGCCGGCAGGCCAAAGCAGCTGGCGTGGGTATGCCTGAAGTGGCCATTTACGATTCACCCGATATTAATGCATTCGCAACAGGAATGAATAGAAACAATGCGTTGGTAGCAGTCAGCTCAGGATTGCTGCAAAAAATGAGTCGTGATGAGGCTGAAGCGGTACTGGCTCATGAAGTCAGTCATATTGCCAATGGCGACATGGTAACGCTGGCATTGATTCAGGGCGTGGTGAATACATTTGTGATTTTCCTCTCCCGTATCATCGGCCATGTAATTGATCGCGCTGTCTTCAGAACGGAAGAAGGACATGGCCCCGCCTATTTCGTTACCAGCCTTGTCGCACAACTGGTACTGGGCATACTCGCCACGATAATTGTGATGTGGTTCAGTCGTCAGCGTGAATTCCGCGCAGATGCCGGGAGTGCACAGCTTTCCGGAAGAAATAAAATGGTTGCCGCACTGCGGCGATTGCAACAGGAATATGAGCCATCTCATTTGCCAGATAAGATCGCTGCTTTTGGAATCTCTGGACAAAAGAGCCAGATTGGGCGTCTGTTTATGTCACACCCCCCTCTGGAAGAGCGCATCCAGGCATTACAATCTGCCTGATGATAGAGCAGCCGGGGCTGGTGAATCCTTACACCAGCCCCGGCAAAAATGTAAATAACCATCTTATTGAATCAATCATCAATGATTATTTCCTCGTCATCAAAATCCACTGACTCTTCCGCAGATGAAGTACCGTTGTTTTGAATCAGGCTATCACGCCTCTGTAAATAAGCATCGCGTACAAACTCGTACTTATCCAGCGAAGCTTCCTCCAGCGTCTTATCCAGATCCAGCAACTGCTCACGCCTATCGATAAATTCCATAGTAGCAACAGGCATACGCACAGTCAGCAGATCAAAGCCGGTATAAATAGCTCGCGCAGGATGAATGAACGTGCTATCCACACCAAGCCCAACTGCATCCCTTACAGTACTGGGCCCTAGTATCGGCAATACAAGATAGGGTCCGCTACCAACACCATAAAAACCCAATGTTTGGCCAAAATCTTCATTGCGCTTATTGATGTCAATATCGCTCACCTGAGTGATATCACTGGCCAGATCAATAGCTCCCAACATCCCAAAGGTTGTGTTAATCACTACACGTGTTGTACTCGCCATTGCGTCCATAAATTTCAGCTGCAGCAGGGAGTTCGCAACAATGACAACATCATCAAGATTGGAAAAGAAGTTTCCAACAATCATTCTGAGTGGAGATGGTAGAAATCGCTGATACCCCCTGGCAACAGGCTCCACCACAATTTCATCAAGCTTTTCATTAAATGAAAATATTGCGCGGTTCATGGATTCCAAAGGATCGTGCCGGTTATCCGTGGTAGCACAACCTGACAGTGCGCTGCCTAATGACAGAATCACGAAAAATTTTCGGAAATAAAGAGAGCAAACAACCATAATTCGTTAATTATTCTTTATTATGAATTTGACATTTTGTCACGAATACAAGAATCGCAACAAGCCGATTGGAAAAATATAAACGGCACCCAACCTCACGAATTGAATCTTTTATTTATATGTCGTGAATTGCACTCTTTGGTATCTCTTACGCTTTTTGACTGAAAACCCGATCAGCTGCTTCCAGTGTTTTGTCAATTTCCACATCCCCGTGCGCAGCAGAAACGAAGCCTGCTTCGAAAGCTGAGGGTGCAAAATAAATACCCTCTTTCAGCATGGTATGAAAAAAACGGTTAAACGCATCACGGTCACTCTCCATTATTTCTGTAAAACTTACTGGCGGTGTTTTCCTGAAATAAATTCCAAACATTCCACCCACTGCCTGTGCACTAAACACCACGCCATTTTTTATGGCGACAGAAGTCAGGCCGTCTGTTAACTTACGTGTCATCATTGACAACTTGTCAAAAAAACCAGGCGTCTGTACTTGACGCAAAGTTTCCAACCCGGCAGCAACTGCAACTGGATTGCCGGAAAGTGTACCTGCTTGATACACGGGTCCCAATGGCGCAAGGCATTCCATCACATCACGTCGTCCACCAAACGCTGCCATGGGTAACCCCCCACCGATTACTTTCCCTAGAATGGTTAGATCTGGCCTGATGCCATATAGCCCTTGGGCACATTCCAGTCCAACGCGGAAACCTGTCATCACCTCATCCAGAATCAGCAAACTGCTATGCTTTGTACATAGTGTGCGTAATGTTTCCAGAAACTGGGGGGTTGCCTTAATCAAATTCATATTGCCCGCCACTGGTTCGACGATCACAGCGGCAATTTCAGAACCCAGTTTGCTGAAGGTTGCTTCCACTCCGGCAACATCGTTATAGTTCAATACCAGAGTATTTCCTGCTGTTTCAGCGGGAACCCCTGCTGAACTGGGATGGCCGAAAGTCAATGCGCCTGAACCTGCTTTAACCAGCAAGGCATCATCGTGCCCGTGATAGCAACCTTCAAACTTGATAATCCGGTTTCTGCCGGTATAACCACGCGCGAGCCGAATGGCACTCATTCCAGCCTCTGTGCCGGAACTTACCAACCGTACCAGTTCCAGGGAAGGCAACAACCGACATAACAATTCGGCTATTTCCAGCTCTGCTGCCGTTGGAGCACCAAAAGAGGTACCACGGCTTGCCGCATCCTGAACGGCCCTGACAACATCGGGGTGCGCATGCCCGAGAATAAGCGGCCCCCATGATCCAACGTAATCAATATAGGATTTTCCTTCCACATCCCAGAAACAAGCACCCTGCCCGCGCTGAAAAAAAATAGGCGTACCTCCTACGGATTTAAAAGCACGTACTGGTGAATTAACGCCTCCCGGAATGTATTGCCTGGAGCGCTCGAACAATTGTTGATTAGTGATCGTCATTGGAATATTTGCTTAAAAGTTATCGAAATTGATGGTTCAACAGAATAGCTTTGAAAAATGCCGGGCAGCAGATTGGATATCTTGTGCGCTGAACAGCGCCTGACTGACAGCAACGGCATCACATCCACGGGCAATCAGCGCCTCGGCATTGTCCAGATTGATGCCGCCGATTGCCACAATGGGAATATTCAACGTTTTTTTTGCAGCATCAAGCAGATGAATCGGCGCCTGATATGTATCAACTTTAGTCATTGACGGATAAAAAGCACCAAATGCAACATAATCTGCTCCCGCCTTTTCAGCTTCAATTGCATGACTGAGCTGATTGTAGCAGGAGACGCCAATGATTTTATTCCGACCGAGATAGTGTCTAGCTGCCGCCACAGAAGTATCTTCTCCACCCACGTGCAAACCTTCGGCATCGATCTCCATGACTAAATCCATATGATCATTAATAATCAGGGGAACTTGAAACTGCTTGCAGAGAAGATGAATTTCCAGGGCCTGCATCAATCGCAGCCGACTGTTGGCCTTTTTATTCCTGTACTGAAGCCAGCTTACGCCGCCAGCCAATACGTGATAAGCCATCTCACACAGCCGATCGATATTTTCAATATCAGGCGTGATTGCATAAAGGCCGCTCACCTTAATCCGATCCATAGGAGGATCAATCATCGGAGCCGCCGGCTTCCTCTTCCAAATTATCACTTTCCATCCAAAAAAATCTGTCTGGTATATATTGTCCCATTCCGGGGCGGAAGCCTGCCTTGAGCGTATGCCAAGTAAATTCCTGTGCCTCGTAGACGCTGTCCGTAATTGACATACCATGAGCAAGTGAAGCCGCTATTGCGGATGACAAGGTGCACCCTGAGCCATGAAACGATCCAGGCAAGCGCTGCCATGCATCGGACCGGACGATACCATTGACATCGTAAAGTACGTTAACCACTTGCGGTGTATTTTCATGAGCCCCCTTGATAAGCACGTAACTGCAACCCCATTGCAACAATTGATCTGCACTTTGCTTCAAACCCAGAATTTCCGGATCATCTTCGTGATCAAGCGCAATACGCCTGGCCTCAAAACTGTTAGGGGTAATAATTGTCGCCTGGGAAAATAACATCTCACGCATGGCAGAAATTACTTCTTCATTGGCAAACATGTCGCCACGACTGGAAGCCAGTACTGGATCAAGCACCAGTGGAATATCCGGATAATCCGATATAACTTCAGCAATAGCTGCGACAATTTCAACACTGCCCAGCATCCCAATCTTGAATGCTTGTACCGGCATATCTTGCAACACGGTTCTTGCCTGATCAATGACCCATTCAGCATCCATCACAAATATGTCCTCGACACCGGTTGTATCCTGGACAGTTACGGCTGTGAGTACAGTGAGTGGATGACAGCCCATTCCGGCAAGAGTCAGTATATCCGCCTGAATACCGGCGCCCCCGCTTGGGTCACTGGCAGCGAAGGATAGTACAATTGGAGGTGGTAGTGACATGCATTAATACCGTAAAATGTTATTTTAACTTAAGCAAATCTACTTATCTATTATGACTACAGAAAGTAACCAGGATTATCACCGTTATATGTGCATGATTTGTGGCTTTATATACGATGAAGCAGAAGGATGGCCACAAGATGGTATTCCTGCCGGAACCCGCTGGGAAGATATTCCCATGAACTGGACTTGTCCGGAATGTGGTGCACGAAAAGAAGATTTTGAAATGGTGAAAATATAATGCGCATTCTTCATACCATGTTGAGAGTAGGTAATCTGGAGCGTTCGATCCAGTTTTACACCGATGTCCTCGGAATGCAAATTCTGCGCCGTAAGGATTACCCAGAAGGACAATTCACATTGGCATTCGTCGGTTATCAAAGTGAAGCGGAAGGTACCGTTCTGGAGCTGACGCATAATTGGGAAATCGACCATTATGATCTCGGAACAGGTTTTGGACACATTGCAATCGAAGTAGACAATGCCTACGAAGCCTGTGAAAAGGTCAGAAACCTGGGAGGCCGCGTCACGCGGGAGGCTGGACCGATGAAACATGGAACTACCGTGATTGCTTTCATAGAAGATCCGGATGGTTACAAGATTGAATTCATTCAAAAGAAAACAGTGTAACTGATGTTGCCATGGGGAGCTTGGCTGTAGCATAGTGCTCAGCCATTCAAAACGATACTTACAGTCTATGCTGAACATAATCCTCAGTTTGCTGTCTGCCAAAGAGGGTACAGATAAATTTCAGAACCACCAAAGCAGCAGTAATCGCCTAATATCAGAATAATCAGTTACATAAATAAGTGAATAAAATGAACACGATAACCCATGAAGAAGCAAATACAGTTCAACCCCCGTTATTTTTTACCGATAGCGCTGCCAGCAAGGTAAAAGAACTGATTGAAGAAGAAGCAAACCAGGCACTCAAACTGAGAGTTTTCGTCAGCGGAGGGGGATGCTCCGGATTTCAATACGGTTTTACATTTGATGAAATTATCAATGAAGATGACTTTGTAATAGAAAAGCAAGGAGTTAGGCTCCTGGTGGATTCAATGAGCGTTCAATATCTGCTGGGAGCGGAAATCGATTATCAGGAAAATGCCCAGGGCGCACAATTTGTCATCAAGAATCCAGCTGCAGCCAGTACTTGTGGATGTGGCTCCTCATTCTCGGTCTGAAAGAATTTTCAGGCAGGATAAATCGCGCCCAGTACCCGCCTACCGGTTGCGCCGGTCACGGCGGGAAGATTTCCAGGAGTGCGTTCAATTGATTGTCGCGCTAGCCATGCAAATGCACACGCCTCCACCCAATCAGCATCGATACCTAACACATCGGTTTTCCTGATCTCGCGATCTGGTAATTCCTGCTGTAGCCGAGCAACAAGGGTCTCATTATGCGCCCCTCCCCCACACAAATAGAGTTCACGGGCTGTTGGATAGCAAGATCGTATCGAGTCGGCAATTGTCTGTACAGTCAGTTGCAGTAACGTGGATTGAACATCCTGTGCAGCTTCCTTGCCTGTCAAATAAGACAGCAACCAATTAAGATCGAATGTCTCCCTGCCTGTACTTTTAGGGGGCGGCATTGAGAAATACGGAAAACTCAACAGATCATTCAGCAGGTGGTCAATCACTTTGCCTGACTTTGCCCATAATCCGTTTTGATCATAGCGCTCGCCCGTATGCTGCAGGCACCAAGCATCCATTAACATATTTCCGGGGCCGCAGTCAAAACCACTTACACTATTTTCAACAGGCAGGCTGGTAATATTGGCAATTCCGCCAATATTAATGATTAGGCGATGAACATCCGAGTGAGAAAACATCTGCTGATGAAATGCAGGAACCAGTGGCGCCCCCTGCCCGTTGGCAGCAATATCACGATTCCTGAAATCCGTTACAACAGTAATATCTGTCAACTCCGCCAGCAGAGCGCCGTTCACCAGCTGGATACTATACATATACTCCAATTGTGGACAATGTCTGATGGTTTGTCCATGACACCCGATCGCCACAATCCCTCCGGAATCAACCTTGGCTTTTTCAAGCAAGCACACCACCGTTTCTGCATATAACCTTGATAATCGATTACCTGATAAAGCCGCACGATGTAATTCATTTTCGCCGCTCTGATTCAGGCCTAATAATTCCGCCTGAAGAAACGGATCGTAAGGAACATAACAGGTATCAATGAGTGAAAATGACGATCCGGAGAAATTTACCAGTACTGCATCGACACCATCCAGACTGGTACCTGACATAATGCCGATGTAATACATTTCACCTGACTTTATAGACGACTATCCAGGCTGAATCAGTTCAATGCAGCAAAGCTGGTATTGCGCAGCAAATCAAGCCGGGAAGCTAGTTCCCTGGTTTGTCTGTGAAAAGCCGAATAATATTTTTTACTGACGGGCTGTGCTGCTGGCATTACGATTTTAGAAGGGTCGCGCTGAACCCCGTTTACCCGCAACTCATAATGAAGGTGGGGGCCGGTCGCCATCCCGGTCGATCCAACAAAACCAATAATGTCGCCTTGTTTGACGCGCATTCCTTTCTGCAATTTTCTATTAAAACCCGATAAATGGCCATATGCAGAGCTGTATTGAGCATCATGCTTGAGTATAATCAGATTACCATAGCCACTCTGCTTGCCTTTAAACTCAACAGTACCATTTGCTGTCGCCATCACGGGTGTTCCGGTCGGAGCAGCATAGTCAATCCCTCTGTGGGCTCGCCAGCGTTTCAAGATGGGATGGTAGCGCGCATGAGTAAACCCGGAACTGATCCGGGAAAACTTTAAAGGTGCCATCAGAAATGGTTTGCTCAGACTTTCTCCCTCTGGCGTATAATAACCGCCCTCCTCACCCGGTGGCCGAAAATAGACAGCGCGCCTGGATTTCTCCTTGTTGAAAAACTCTACCGCAAGCACACGCCCGACTTGTGTTTTCCCGCTTTCATCCTGTGCGGATTCATAAACAACCGTAAAACGATCGCCCTTTCGGACATCACGGTGAAAATCAATACTACTGGAAAATATATCAATCATCTGGGAGGCGATTGTGCTCGGTAAGTCAGCCTTGTCAACGGCTGCAAACAATGATGAACTGATCACTCCCGAACCCACCAGGACACGCGTATCACCTTCAGCTGACTGCTCGTTCAGCTCAAATGTCCCATCGATTTTTTCGACCTGAAACTGCTCACCATTTCCGTAAAAGTAGCGCAGTGCTAACAATTCTCCGTTCGGCCGGGTTTCCGCATGAATGATTTCTCCCGGTTTAAGCTGGCTCATCGCCCGACTCCCCCGGACAGTATCTAGAAAGCGATTCTTGTCTTTTTGACTGATTTCAAGACGAGCAAGAATCGCCGAAATGGTATCTCCCCGACGTATACTTTCCTGATGCCAGAAAGTCATTTCAGGATCAGAAGATGCAAACTCTTCCGGCAATGGCAAGGCACGAACTATTTTTTTATTGGGTATTTCCTGAAAGGAGGAATCGGGGACAATTCCAAAAGCGGTAACCATCCCGAATAACGGAAAACTGGACAAGATGGTGATCCAACGTACCTTTTTTTGTGCGAAAACAGTGAGTTTTTGCGCTAGAATACTTTTTCTTTTACGAGGTGACTGGTAGTAAATCAAATGCCATCACTCCTATTCGTCTGTTGGAAATTTTTCAAGTCTAACACGGAAAAGCATAAATATAATGACGACTGATTTTTTACTGGCTGGCCGTGTCTAAGTCAATTATTCATCAACTTCAAGTAATCAAACGGGGCTGTCAGGAGCTGCTGATTGAGGAAGAACTCACACAAAAACTCATCAAAAATCAACCCCTAAGGATCAAAGCCGGCTTTGATCCTACCGCACCGGATCTACACTTGGGGCATACCGTTCTGCTGAACAAGCTGCGCCAGCTTCAGGAGCTTGGCCACCATATTCTGTTCCTGATTGGCGACTTTACTGGAATGATCGGCGACCCCAGCGGTAAAAACGCCACGCGCCCACCGCTGACATGTGAGCAGATTGCACAAAATGCAGAAACCTACACATCTCAGGTATTCAAGATACTTAAACCTGAGCAAACAGAGGTGGTTTTCAATTCAACCTGGATGGATAAATTCAGTGCAGCTGACCTGGTCAGACTGGCCTCCACTTATACCGTCGCACGCATGCTTGAACGGGATGATTTCAGCAAGCGCTATCACGAGAATCGGCCGATCGCCATCCATGAATTTCTTTATCCGCTTGTGCAGGGTTACGATTCAGTAGCGCTGAAAACCGATCTCGAACTAGGCGGCACTGATCAAAAATTCAATTTGCTGGTAGGGCGTGAATTACAGAAGCACTACGGCCAATCTCCGCAGTGCATACTGACCATGCCACTTTTGGAAGGGCTGGATGGTATCCAGAAAATGTCGAAATCGCTCAACAACTATGTCGGTATTAATGAATCGCCTACCGAAATGTTCGGCAAGCTGATGTCAATCAGCGACACCCTGATGTGGCGTTACATCGAATTACTGTCTTTTGAATCACTGGACACCATACACCAGTGGCAGCTTGAAGTGGAAGCAGGCCGAAATCCGCGTGACATCAAGGTGCAGTTTGCACAGGAAATTGTGGCGCGCTTTCATAGCCGAACAGCTGCCATTCAAGCTACAGAAGATTTTGATGCTCGTTTCAGAAAAGGTGCCATTCCTGATGATATTCCAGAAAAAAAACTGTATGTTCAAGGCACAGAACTGGCTGCACCTCAACTGCTCAAGCTGACTGGATTAACCGCCAGTACCAGTGAAGCTCTGCGTATGATTGAACAGGGTGGCGTAAAGTTCGATGGCAACAAGGTCAGTGACAAAACCCAAACTGTTCCCGTCAATACGACAGTTATTGCCCAGGTCGGGAAGAGGAAATTCGCAAAAATAATACTTTTGCCCGATCAAGATGGCATATAAAATCTGCTTCTCTGTAAAATCAATTCCAGCTATATAGCTTATATGACAACATTGTTTATCCACCCCAAAAAATATTAATATGTAGACTCGGTCGTAACGGTGCTACTAATTTCTCTACTGCCATCTCAAATAATTCATTAATAAGTACAAAATGCCAACTATCGCAGATTTAGCTGTGCATATATGTGGTTCGGATCAATAAAAGAAAACCGGGGTAGTGTGGAGGATAATCTAGAAATAACTGAAATGGATATACAGAGAAATACCTACAATGCTGTCCACCCTCCATCAATGACCAGATTTGCACCCGTCATATAACTGGATGCATCCGAAAGCAAAAAAATAATTGCTCCTCGATACTCATCTTTTTCTGACATACGTCCCAGAATGGTTCGCGACGAATAGCTACCGATAAACTCGGGGTCATGTTTGTTCCAAACACCACTGGGCGTAAGCAGATTGATACGAATCGACGTATACATGTAATAGGCGGCAAGAAATTTTGTGAGTCCCAGCAATCCTGCCTTACACACCGAATAGACTGCCGGTTTATACGTCTGTATCTCCTGCCCTGCCTTTTTGTAGATACGCTGATCCGGCCCAACGAGACCGTAATTGGATCCAAGAAAAACGATGGATCCCTTGCCGGATTTCTCCATGATGCGGCATGTAGCCTGAGCCAGCTGAAACGCACCGGTCAAATTAACATCCAGTGACGTCTGCCAAAGTGCCAAAGGAAATTCAGTAAACTTTGAAAAACGGGAAGTATCAGAATCTTTCTCAAATTTTGGGTCGATTGCAGCGCTGTGGATCACTGCATCGAGCCGGCCAAACCAGTTTTCACATGACTGCGCGATGGACTGGCATGAATCCGTACAAGTGACATCCAGAGTCCGCACCAGGATTCGTGTATCCGGGTATGAAGCAGTTATTTCATTTTCCAATGATTTCAGCTTGTCACCATCCAGATCACCCAGTACCAGGTCCGCACCAGCTGAAGCTGCTGCAAGCGCGAATTCCGTGCCAAGAAGCCCGGTTGCACCGCTGATAAGTACCGCGCGGCCGGTCAAATCGAAAGGGGTACCTTTGTAAGGTTGATTCATAATCTGACCTGCCGTCCGGTCTGAAGAGATTTTCTGGCTGCAAGCGCTATATTCAGCACATCCATACCCTCCTGTAAAGTGACTCGCGGAATCGATCCGCCGGGAATACCTTCGATAAATTTTTGCATCATTGACAGAAAAAGCTCATTCCGGTCCCAGGAAGGCACCAGAGCCACTGCTTCCACAACCTGCCCATTCTGCTTCAGCGTAGTGAGACGCGAAGGATAATCCCAGTCAACGATCCCTTTTTCAGCCACGATATTCATATGCCGGACCGGTGGTTTACGCCAGTAATCCATGCGAAGCTGAACACAGATCCCCTGTTCCGTTTCAAACGAGATGAGTGCGGTATCTTCTGCCGTCACTTCCAAAGAGGTTCGATGTCCGCCAATAGCAAAGACATGTTTTGGCTTACCGAAAAGCCAGTATAAATAATCCAGTTCATGGATCAGTGTAAGTATGACGCCTCCACCCTGATCAGCCCGTGCGGCATAACTCTGCCGATAATCCTCCCAAGGATGCCAGTCAGGCAGATATTCCCCTAGATCGACCTGTACGGAATAGATTTTTCCCAATCTGCCTTCCCGCATCCACGCCTCAATCTTCCGTAATCCGGGATGCATCCTGAGCTGGCAGCCGACCAGTACGCGAGATCCGCGTGGATCAACATAACGTGTCAATCCGGACAGATACCGTTTTTCGTGCGCGACAGGCTTTTCTACATAGACATGACACCCTGCCTTGAGCGCTTCGATAAGCGTTTTCAGGTGTAATGAAGTCGGATTGGCCACCACGACCAGATCAAAGTTTTGTTTGAGTGCCTGATCGAGGCTCTGAAACAATTGTACATCTTCCGGAATGATCTGTGCGGGAGGTGGCAGATTGCGAGTACGCACTGCGCCCAATTCCCGAACCCCGAGTGCATGCAGATTATTGAGATGCCTGACTCCGATGGAGCCCAGTCCGACTACCAGAGCCTTCAACGGATGATCCCCCGTTTTTCCATTAGAAATTCAGCGAGCTGGAACGAGAATTCATCATCGATATCGATCGAATCCCCGCTTTCGATCTTCAATGGCAGTATGTGGGCACCTGTGAGTGATTGCTTCTCCAGAATCGTCCGGGTACGTATCAGATCCAGATAACCGACCTGCCAGTAAACCTCGGGCAAGCGCTGCCTTGGTTCGTTAAAAGGCTCCGGGACACCAGGAATACTCAGCAGAGCCTGCATAAAACCATCATTACCGATGGTCCACATCTTGTAAGGATTCTGCGCCGATTCGGTCACTCCACGGACGGAATCAGCATCTGGATGTTTTTTCAGCAGTCCGACCGCTTCCTCTATTTTTTCAACCCTGCGCGCAGGAGAAGTGGGCCGAAACTGGAAAATGGCATCAGGAAGAGGCACATGGTGCTGCTCCAGCCAGCTCAAAAAATGCAGGAATACCGGCAGATCCCGCGTATCATCCTGTGCCAGATCAACCGGTCTCAAAAAAGGAACCTCCGCTCCGGCATTTCTTGCAATTTCTGCAATCTTCTCCGAATCGGTGCTGACAAAAGTTCTCTGAATAGAAGGTGATCTGAGCGAAACTTCAATTGAATGGGCAATCAGCGGCTTGCCACATAAAAACCGGATATTTTTATGCGGAACAGCTTTTGACCCGCCTCGCGCGGGGATGAGGGAATAAATTAACATTGGCTGAAATTTATCAAATCAGGTATCAAATAAACAAATAAATGGGTGAAGTCAAATTCTGATGATTCACAAGTTGGTATTTTACAAACCGGCTACCAGCCTTCCAACTGACAAATGTAAAAATGACTGGTAATTCTACTGTTGAAGTACGCCTGCTGCACATGAACCATAAAATGGTTACAATTCAAGATCTACATTCAAAAGAAAATCACCACATAAGCCTCAAGTAGTATTGACATACTCCATCGGTATAATTCTTTATATCCCCTGTCATACAGACCCGGCAATCATAATCTTCACCGAACAGGATTTGCAGCATGCGTATTGAAAAAAGGATCAAGGACTATCTGGTTTTTTCCGGGGATAGTATTCTCGATGCCCTGAAACACATCAATGATAACCAGTCCCGGATCGTTTTCGTTGTGCAGGATAACGGCGTATTAATCGGGGCAGTCAGCGACGGTGACGTGCGACGCTGGATGACCCAGGCGACCGAATTTGATCTGAATCTGCCGATCGATCATGTGATGAATCGTAATTTCATCGCCCGGCCCGTTGCCGAATCCCAGAATCAGATTGCAGACTATTTTGATCACAAACGCGACATCATCCCGCTGATCGACGAACAAGGGCGTTTTGTCGCCCTGGCACGAAAATCAGCTACAGGGCTCCAGATCGGGGATTTCCTGATTGCCGACCAAAACCCCACATTTATCATCGCCGAAGTCGGTAACAATCATAATGGGGATATCGGCCTTGCGAAAGAACTGGTAAACCTAGCGGTGGAAGCCGGGGCCGATTGTGTCAAATTCCAGATGCGTGATCTTTCCTCGTTGTATTCGAATCAGGGCAGGAATGCAGAGGTGGGTTATGACCTGGGATCACAATACACGCTGGATCTGCTCAATAAATTCCAGTTGAGCCATGATGCACTTTGTCAGATATTCGATTATTGCAGGCAGCAGGATATTCTGCCCTTGTGCACGCCTTGGGATATGGTGAGTGTCCGTGTATTGGAAGAATACGGACTGGAAGCCTTCAAAGTGGCTTCAGCCGATTTTACCAACTATGAAATGCTGGAAGCGCTGGCTAAAACAGGTAAACCGCTGATCTGCTCCACGGGCATGAGTTCAGAAGCAGAGATCAAGGGCTCGGTGAGTCTGCTGCGCCGGTTGGGTGCCCCCTTTGCCTTGCTGCACTGCAATTCGACCTATCCTGCCCCCTTCAAGGATGTAAACCTCAACTACCTGCCGCATTTAAAGCAGCTGGCAGGTACGGTGGTCGGCTATTCGGGCCATGAACGCGGGTTTGCGGTGCCTCTGGCTGCCGTTGCCCTTGGAGCGCGCATCGTGGAAAAACATTTTACTGTCAACCGTGGTATGGAAGGCAATGACCATAAAGTCAGTTTATTACCAGCAGAATTTACGGAAATGGTGCAACAGATTCGCAATATTGAAGAGGCCATGGGACAAGGTGGTGAACGGGCACTGACCCAGGGGGAAATGATCAATCGTGAAAATCTGGCTAAAAGCCTGGTAATCAATTGCGATCTTTCGCAAGGACAACTCATCAAACGCAGTATGATCGTGGTGAAAAGCCCCGGGCAGGGTCTGCAACCCAATCGCATTGATGAGCTGGCAGGCAAAGTGGCACAGCACGATTTTAAGGCCGGGGATTTCTTCTTTGAAACAGATATCACGCCACAATCAGCTAAAAAACAACACTATACCTTTTCACGTCCCTACGGAATCCCAGCACGTTATCACGATTACCAGGCACTGACCGAAGGAATGAAAATCGATTTCATCGAGTTTCATCTGAGTTACCACGATCTGGATGTGAAGCTCTCTGACTATTTCTCTGATCCATTGCCAATCGGTTATGCCGTGCACAGTCCGGAATTGTTCGCTGGTGATCATATTCTCGATCTGGCAAACGACGATGAAGATTACCGGGCACATTCCATTACCGAACTGAAACGTACAACAGCAGTAGCGAGCGAGTTGCGTCAGTATTTTCCGTCGACACCCAGACCGGTACTGGTACTCAATGCCGGAGGCTGGTCACCGCAGAATTTCCTGCCAGTTGAAGCACGCACGAAACTTTACGACAGGGTGGCCAAAGCGCTGGGCAAAATCGACCTGAATTCCATTCGACTGGCCATTCAGACCATGCCCCCTTTTCCCTGGCACTTTGGGGGGCAGAGTCACCATAATCTCTTTGTCGATCCGGATGAGATCGCGGTATTTTGCGAGAAAACTGGCCATCATATCTGCCTCGACGTTTCACACTCCATGATGGCCTGCAACTATTATCAGTGGGATTTCAGCGCATTCCTCAAGAAAGTTCTGCCTCATACTATCCATCTGCACATAGTCGATGCCAAGGGAGTAGATGGTGAAGGAGTGCAGATCGGCCATGGTGATGTGGATTTCGCCTTGCTGCACGATCAGTTGAACCAACATGCTCCCGGAATACAGTTCATACCTGAAATCTGGCAGGGCCATAAAAATAAAGGAGAAGGGTTCTGGTCAGCATTGGCGTTTCTGGAAAAAACCGGTTTCTAGGTAGATTAAGAACCGATTCAAAGCTGGTAATAATCATTCCCCTCGGCTTCCGAATATTTGATATATGATCAATTCCCCCAGGTAAATCACCTGCTGGTTCCATAAGCCCCTACTGCCAACCTATTCCGATCTGACCGAACCATGGCTTCCCTTTCTGCTTCAACTCTTATCATTCCTGTCGAAAACCAGGTGCGTGAACTGGATGCAAAACTCCTGCTGGCATGTGTAGCAGCTGAGCGCGGGTTTCCGGTGATCATCGGCTCGCGGGCCTTTATTCATTTTGAAATCGCGTCACTACCGCGCGGCATCTATCTGGCAAAAAGCATGCGCAGTCTGAGTAATTCCATGTTCAGGATAATTCGCATGCTCGGACATGAAATCGTTGCCTGGGAAGAAGAAGCACTGGTCCACCCGCCGGCCGACACTTATTACACGCTACGGTTATCTCCCACTACGATCAGAAATGTTTCGCATGTTTTTGCCTGGGGCCAGGAAAATATCGATCTGCTTCAACAATATCCACAATTTCCGGAGAATCTGCCTATTCACCTGACTGGAAATCCGCGCGGAGATATCCTGCGGCCCGAGATACGCGCCTATTTCGCAGCAGAGGTAGAGCGTCTACGTAATTTGTATGGTGATTTCATTCTCATCAACACCAATTTCACTGATGTCAATCCTTTCATTCCCGGTATCGGCCTGTTCGTTCCGACAAAGGGTGGAGATAAAAAATCCCGGCGCGGACAGGCCGGGATCGGCATGAGTGAAGAATTCGCCGAAGGCCTGTGGCATCACAAGAAAGCCATACTGGAAGATTTCAAGCAACTCATCCCGGCACTGGAACGGACATTCCCGGATGTAACGATCGTGGTACGGCCCCACCCGAGTGAAAATTTTCGGGTTTATCACGATATTGCTGCTCAATGCCAGCGTGTCAAGGTCACGAACGAAGGCAATGTCATCCCCTGGCTTCTGGCTTCGAAAACAATGGTGCACAATGGCTGTACCACTGGTCTGGAAGCCTATGCTCTGGGAGTTCCAGCCATTTCCTATCTTGCGACTTTCAATGAATATTACGACTACGATTTCCAGGGCCTGCCTACCCGGCTGAGTTACCAGTCATTCAATTTCAACGAACTCCAGGGTACCCTGTCTCGAATCTTGAACGGTGATCTGGGCACTGCTGGAGGTAAAGAACGCAAGGCGCTCATTGATTACTATTTGGCAGCACAAAGCGACCGTCTCGCATGCGAACGTATCATCGATGTACTAGAAGAAAGCGGTTACGGCCAGTCTCAACCACCGGCCAGCTCTGCTCCAACGTATCTGACAGGATGGGCACTCGCAAACCTCAAAGCCACACTGACTCAATTGAATATGCGTCGTCCCGGACCAAACCGGCTGTCTTACCACGATCACCGTTTTCCTGAAATCCAGGTTGAAAAAATCGAACAGAAAATTGCACAGTTTGGCAGTTTACTGAATCGTTTCGACACCATCAAGGTAAAACAGCATTCACGCCATTTGTTCAAAATAAACAATTGAGATCAGTAGTAACGATAGAATCTGCCCCTGCTGCTATAACGTGCGTCCAGACATTCTCAAAAAGTTTCTCTTACGATGATCGTCTGTTCGGGATGCACGCTGCTTATGTGTTCAACATAGACGCTATACTCCGGCACGCCCATCATCAGATGCAAACTTTTGCGCAAACGGCTTCCAGAGATGTAATTCATTTGATGATTGATCATAATAATCTCTCTTGGTCATTTGTTAGCCTGGTGGCTCATCGTCCAGGCTTGATGGAGAGGCTTGAACCTCCCGGATTACCTCCTGAAAATCTCCTACATCTTCAAAACTTCTATACACAGAAGCAAAGCGGATGTAGGCTACCTTATCCAGCTTGTACAGCTCTTGCATGACCCATTCACCAATTGTGCGCGATGAAATTTCTTGTGCCCCGCCTCCCAATAGTTTCTGCAGAATACGTTCTATTGCGGCATCTACCTGCCCAACCGGAACCGGGCGCTTGTGTAACGCCCGGGCAAAACTGGTGTAGAGCTTTTCCCGGTTGAACTCAACGCGATTACCGCCCTGCTTGATAATTTGCGGAAAACGCACCTCAACTGTTTCATACGTTGTGAAGCGCTTTCCGCAGGCCGTACATTGTCGCCTGCGTCTGATCCTGGAACCTTCTTCGCTGACACGTGAATCGACTACGCTGGTATCTTCAGCACCGCAGAACGGGCATCGCATTGCTCTGTACCTCCAAAATTACAGGTAACTGGGGCCGGATAGCCGACACAGAAACCTGGTGCACAAGACAAAATAATCAATTTCCATACACCGGAAATTTTGCACACAAAGCTTGTGCATCTCTGGCAACCTGGTCCAGCACCGCTTCATTAGTCGGAGCTTCCAACACATCTGCCACCAGATTTGCAAGCTGCTCGGATTCAAGTTCCTTAAATCCGCGTGTGGTAATCGCCGGCGTACCAATTCGGACACCGCTGGTTACAAACGGTTTTTGCGGATCATTCGGAATTGCATTTTTATTGACGGTGATGTGCGCGGTTTCCAATGCAGTCTCCGCCTCCCTTCCGGTCAGATTTTTGGCGCGTAAATCCACCAGAAACATATGACAATCAGTATGGCCGGATACAATCCGCAAGCCACGCTGTTGTAATACTCTTGCCATGACACGCGCGTTCTCGATTACCTGCTTTTGATAATCCTTGAATGCCGGGCTGGCTGCCTCCTTGAAAGCCACAGCCTTGGCCGCGATCACATGCATCAGTGGGCCACCCTGTGTCTGCGGGAAAACTGCTGAGTTGAGTGCTTTTTCATGCTCAGGCTTAGCCATGATCACGCCACCACGCGGGCCACGTAGTGTTTTGTGCGTGGTACTGGTAACAAAATCGGCGATTCCCACTGGATTGGGATAATAACCGGCAGCAATCAGCCCTGCATAATGAGCCATGTCCACAAACAGATAGGCACCTACGTTGTCAGCAATTTTGCGGAAAGCTTGCCAGTCAATTACTCGTGCATAGGAAGATGCGCCAGCAACGATCATGCGAGGTTTATGCTCATGCGCAAGCCGCTCCAGCTCTGTGTAATCAATCTCTTCAGTTTCAGGATCCAGACCGTAAGCAATTGAATTGAATATCTTGCCACTCATATTGACTGGTGCGCCATGCGTCAAATGGCCACCATGCGCCAGTGACATCCCCAGAAGCGTATCGCCCGGCTTCAGCGCGGACAAATAAACCGCAGCATTTGCCTGGGAACCGGAATGCGGCTGCACGTTAACGTATTCGGCATTAAACAGCGCCCGCAGGCGATCAATAGCAAGCTGTTCGACGATATCTACATGCTTGCATCCTCCGTAATACCGCTTGCCCGGATATCCTTCGGCATACTTGTTGGTCAGCACAGTGCCCTGTGCCTGCAAAACAGCCGGGCTGGCATAATTTTCCGAGGCAATCAGCTCGATATGATCTTCCTGCCGCTGTACCTCCCCCTGGATCGCTCGCCATAAATCCGGATCAACCTGCTCAATCGTCATACTCTTTGAAAACATAGTATTTACTCTCTGATTTTTATTGGAAAATGATTATTCTATCATCGCGTCGCGGCGCAAACTTCGTAATTCTATTACTACGCCACGCGTACAAAAACGACAAAATTCTCTGGCATAAAATTGACTTCATTTACTGAATTGGCGATGATTAGCGGCGCATCACATTTCATTCCACTCTGAACAGGAGCTTTTCATGGCTATAAACATATTCAAACAACAAGTTGATTCCATTATTCAAAGCAAGCATCTGTTGCAACATCCGTTCTACATCGCCTGGACCGAAGGCAAGCTGACCCGCGAGCAGCTGCGCCACTACGCTGAGCAATATTTTTATAATGTATTGGCTGAACCCACCTACCTCAGCGCAGTTCACTTCAACACCCCACATTTTCACAACGAAGAAAACTGTGGTGATATCAGCGTGCGTCAAGAGGTCCTCAAAAACCTGATCGATGAAGAACACGGAGAAAAAAATCACCCTGCCCTGTGGAAAGCATTTGCCTTTGCATTAGGCGCGAATGATGTCAGCCTGGCAAAAGCCGATGCATTGCCGGAAACAGAAAATCTGGTTTCAACCTTTCGTGACATCTGCATAAACGAATCTTTTTATGCAGGATTGGCCGCATTACATGCATTTGAATCCCAGGTACCTGATATTGCCGCTGTCAAGATCGACGGCCTGGCCAAATTCTATGGCATGAAAAATCCGGAGGATTATGAGTTCTTCTCGGTACACCAGACAGCTGATATTTTCCATTCACAAGCAGAATGGGCAATCATTGAAAGATTTGCTGATACTCCGGAAAAACAGGCCGAAGTACTGGCCGCCACACGCCGCGCTTGTGATGCTCTGTGGAAATTCCTGGATGGTATTCACGAAAATTACTGTGCCAATCTCATCTGCGAGGAAAAAGCAGTAGTTACGTTGCATTAATCCCATATTGGCCTGATTACAACAGTTTACGCCGGGCAATCATCCCCAGTTTAAGGGGGATTGCCCGATTTCTTGAGTCCCTTATTTTTCCCGCTTTGCTCTCAGTTTTTCCTCGTTCCTTTTTTGCTCAATGGCTTAATTCTATCCAGTCTGGCAAAACAAACCTGGTCAATCGTTTCCAGAAAATCCCGTAAATAACGCAGCGAAGCATCTTGCTCCCGCACTGAAAGATACAAATCACTCCACAGTCCACTCGTACCGATACGCCGGGCAATCACATACTCGTAATCCAGATAATTTTTGATTCCCCATCCCGGCAGTGCAGCAATCCCCCGCCGGCTTGCCACCAGCTGCAAAATGGCCACGGTTAATTCGGTTGTTCGGCGCTGCCAGCTGACACCCGCAGGCATCAGCACTTGCCGGATCAAATCTATCCGCTCTTCCGGAACCGGATAAGTAATCAGTACGTCCTGCGCAAAATCAGCAGCTTCAAGTACTCGTTTGCTCCCGAGTACATGCCCCGGGGCCAGCACAGCCAGGATTTCAAAACGGAATAATGGAAAATGAATGATCCCCTGCTGTGGCTTGTTCTCTGAACCGATCACCACGTCAGCAACCTGCTGCCGAAGCAACGACACCGGATCACTATGAAAACCAGAAACCAGATCAAGCTCCACTTCCGGCCAGTGTTGACGGAAATCATCCATGATCGGCATCAGCCAGTCGAAACAGGTATGACACTCCAGCACAATCCGCAAACTCCCTGCCGCCTGCTGCGATATTTTTGCCAGATCCCGCTCTGCTGACTGAACCTCGCCAAGTATCTTCCCCGCCAGTTGCACCAGACGCTTACCTGCATCGGTCAACTGTACTGCATGGCCACTGCGCTGAATAATCGGCAACTGGTAGTGCTCTTGCAGCGCCTTGATCTGGTGCGATACCGCAGATTGAGTCAAATGCACACGCTGCGCTGCCAGTGAAATACTGCCAGTCTCATCCAAGGCATTCAATGTGCGAAGATGTCGTAATTCAAGCATATATGAAAATTATTCATAGTTATCTGTAAAACAATTCATTTGATTCATTATAGAGTATTCCACACAATGATGGTTTTCCGATCATGCAGAGAAAATATAATGAAAATACTGACACATAATCTCGGCTTCCCGAGAATCGGTGCACAACGTGAATTAAAAAAAGCACTTGAAGCTCACTGGAAAGGACAAAGTGAGGCTGCGCAATTATTGGCTACTGCGCGCGAAATTCGCGCCAGCAACTGGCTATCACAGCAAAAATCTGGCATTGATTTGATCCCGGTGGGAGATTTCTCACTGTATGATCACATACTCGACATGACCGCATTACTGGGAGCAATTCCCCATCGCTTCGAGCACACCGGCGATCAGGTTCCGCTTGATCTGTACTTTGCCATGGCACGTGGCACTGTTAATCAACCAGCTATGGAAATGACCAAGTGGTTCAATACCAATTATCACTACATCGTTCCTGAATTCGATCACAACACCCGATTTCATCTGGCATCCGACTGGCTGTTCCAGGAAATTAAAGAAGCCAAAGCGCTGGGGATAAATACAAAAGTTGTTTTGATCGGCCCGCTGACCTACCTGTATCTTGGTAAAGAAATTACGCCGGATTTTCAGCGATTGGATCTGCTTCCCAGCCTGCTGCCGGTTTATCGCGAAATTCTGCAGCAAATTGTTGCACTGGGTGTGGAATGGGTGCAGATTGACGAACCTATCCTCGCTCTTGATCTCGAGCAGCCCTGGCTAGATGGTTTTACAGAGGCCTATCGTGCACTAAATGATACGGGCAGTCGCTTGCTGCTCACCTCTTACTTTGGGGCGGTTGATCACCACCTCGCATTACTTGAGAACTTGCCGGTAGATGGCCTGCATATTGACCTCAGCAGTGCTCCGGAACAACTCGAATCATTCCTCACCAGAAATTTCTCCAGCAAAATCCTGTCACTGGGTTGTATCGACGGACGCAATATCTGGCGCACTGATCTATCACAAAAACTGGAAAACTTAGCACAAACTGTATCTCGATTTAAGGGCAATCTGTGGATTGCCCCGAGTTGTTCCTTGCTACATTGCCCGGTAGATTTATCATTAGAAACTAAACTGGATCCAGAAATTAGAAACTGGCTAGCCTTTTCTACTCAGAAACTGGAAGAAATCGCCACACTCGGGCTCGGACTGAATCAGGGTAAGGAATCAATCCAAGAGATACTGACTGCTTCTAATCAAGCCAACCAATCAAGAAAGACATCTTGTCGCATCCATAACCCGGTGGTTCATCACAGAATCAACCATCTGACTGAACGAGACAGCCAGCGCACGCATCCTTTTGCAATTCGTAAACAACAGCAACAGCAGCGCTTCAATCTGCCTCTGTTGCCCACCACCACCATTGGTTCTTTCCCGCAAACTTCCGCCATTCGCCAGGTACGCGCCGCATTCAAAAAAAATGAACTAAGTCATCTTGAATACCTGTCTGCCATGCGTCAAGAAATTTGCGAGACTATCCGCAAACAGGAAGAAATCGGACTGGATGTGCTGGTTCATGGCGAACCCGAACGTAATGATATGGTGGAATATTTCGGCGAACAGCTGTGGGGATATGCTTTCACTGAAAACGGCTGGGTGCAAAGCTACGGCTCCCGTTGCGTCAAACCACCCATTTTATATGGTGATGTCTATCGCCCTGAGGCCATGACAGTCGATTGGATCAGCTATGCCCAAAGCCAGACCAGCAGACCAGTTAAAGGCATGTTGACCGGGCCAGTCACTATGCTGTTCTGGTCATTCGTGCGAGATGATCAGCCACGGGCAGATACCGCTTTACAACTGGCACTGGCAATTCGTGATGAAGTCACTGATCTGGAAAAAGCCGGTATCGGCATGATTCAGATTGATGAGCCGGCCTTTCGCGAAGGACTCCCGCTCAGAAGACAGGACTGGCAGCATTACCTTGACTGGGCAGTCAAGGCGTTTCGCGTTGCCAGCTCGGGGGTAAAGGATGAAACTCAGATCCACACCCACATGTGTTATTCCGAATTTCATGACATCCTGCCCGCCATCGCCGAACTAGATGCAGATGTCATCACAATTGAGACTTCACGTTCGCGTATGGAATTGCTGGATGCATTCGTAAAATTTTCCTACCCGAATGAAATCGGCCCTGGAGTATATGACATTCACTCTCCCCGTATCCCTGATACATCGGAAATGCTGGAGCTGCTGAAAAAGGCATCACACCATATTGATCCAAAGCTACTCTGGGTCAACCCGGATTGCGGCCTGAAAACGCGCAACTGGCCGGAAACCCGGACAGCTCTGCAAAAAATGGTGGATTGTGCAAAATCCCTGCGCAGCGCCCTGCAAACCTGATCTATTGTCTATCCCTCCGCGCAGTTGCCGAGCATAATCCAGGCTGTCACCCCCCTCTTCTGACAGCTTTGTCCGTGTAACTGCCACCTCACCCACGGTAGAACTGATTGGATGAAGTTGCGAGCAATGTCCAATACAGGGATCAGTTTGCATGGCAATCTTTCTGTGATGCTCTAATTTATGCGTTTGATGTGTGCACCCACTTGCGCCAGTTTTTGTTCGATTTGTTCATAGCCACGATCCAGATGATAGATCCGGTCAACGATGGTTTCGCCTTGCGCAATCAATCCGGCGATGATGAGGCAGGCGGAGGCGCGCAGATCGGTTGCCATCACACTGGCACCATCAAGTTGGGGAATACCATGCACGATCGCAGTATTACCCTCAACCTGAATATCTGCGTTCAGGCGTGTGAGCTCCTGTACATGCATGAAGCGATTTTCAAAAATTGTTTCTGTCATGATGGAGGTGCCGCCGGCAATGCTGTTTAACGCCATGAATTGTGCTTGCATGTCGGTAGGAAAGGCCGGATAGGGCGCAGTGCGCAGACTGACCGGTTGCGGCCGCTGCTGCATGCACAATCGGATCCAATCCCCGCCTATATCAATGTCTGCTCCAGCTTCTGCCAGCTTGCCCAGTACAACGTCAAGTGTATCTGCGCGTGTTCCGATCAGGGTGACGTCACCACCACAGGCAGCGACTGCGGTCAAGAATGTCCCGGTTTCAATGCGATCAGGCATGACGACGTGTGAACCACCATGCAAACGATCTACCCCTTCGATAATGATAATGTCACTGCCTGCTCCTTCTATTTTTGCTCCCATACCGATGAGACAATTTGCCAGATCAATCACTTCAGGTTCACGGGCGGCATTTTCCAGAATGGTCGTGCCGGAAGCAAGTGTGGCGGCCATCATCAGGTTTTCAGTTCCGGTAACGGTGACAACGTCCATGGCGATACGTGCACCTGAAAGGCGGCCCACCTGAGCAAGGATATAACCTTGCTCAATATTGATTTCCGCCCCCATGGCTTGCAGTCCCTTGATATGCTGATCGACCGGCCGCATGCCGATTGCGCAACCACCCGGCAAGGAAATATGTGCCTGTCCGGTTCGCGCCAGTAATGGACCCAATACGAGGATGGCGGCACGCATGGTTTTCACCATGTCGTAGGAAGCGGTTGGATTGGTAATATTGGCCGCAGACAGTTCTGTAGTGCCTGGTTCATTTGTTAGAATGCGCACACCAATCTGTTCAAGCAATGCCAGCATAGTAGTGACATCCCTGAGATGCGGGATATTCTGTATGACAAATGGTTCAGCAGTCAGTAGCGATGCGCATAATACGGGCAAAGCTGCGTTTTTGGCACCGGAAATACTGATTTCACCATGGAGCTTCGACCCCCCGTGAATGACAAGTTTCTGCATGAATCTACTCTTAACAAGAATTAAAATATTGTTGCACCCACATGGGCGTAATCCTTTGCATTTTATCGTACTAACTGAGGAGTCAGAATGAGCAAATTTGTTGTCCAGACCAATGATGCCCCACAAGCAATCGGCACCTATTCCCAGGCTGTCTGCATAACAGGTGGGGAAACTGTCTATCTTTCCGGTCAGATCGGGCTTGATCCAGCCAGCATGGAAATGGTACACGGCATTGATGCACAGATTGAACAAGTTATTACTAATCTCAAGGCGGTCATTGTTGCCAGTGGCGGCAGCCTGAGTGATGTTGTCAAACTGAATGTTTATCTGACTGATCTGGGCAATTTTTCCAGAGTTAATGAAGTCATGGGCAAGCATTTCAACCAACCTTATCCCGCACGCGCCGCTATCGGCGTGGCAGCATTGCCGCGCGGGGCACTGGTGGAAATGGATGCCGTGGCGGTACTGGATAAGTAACCCTACGTACTACTCACATCATTTTCTCCATTGGCTGCCCAATCTTTCAGCTCACTGGATAAGGCATTACGCAAAAAACTTGAAAAACTTGGCCTATTCAGTGATTTCGATCTGATTCTGCACTTGCCGCTGCGCTATGAGGATGAGACACAGTTGTCATCCATCAGTGAAGCGGCTCCCGGAAATACAATACAAATAGAAGGGGTGATTACCGAACAGGAGGTGCTGATTAGTCCGCGACGGCAGCTCGTTTGCAGGGTAAGTGACGATAGCGGTGTGCTTTATCTGCGTTTCCTAAATTTTTATGCTAGCCAGATAACCGCCTGGTCACCAGGTACCCGGCTGCGTGTACTGGGTGAAGTGCGCACCGGTTTTCATGGAATGGAGATGGTGCACCCGAAATGCCGGGTGGTGCGTGACAACATGGCACTGGCAACTGCCTTGACACCGGTTTATCCGGTAACAGCCGGATTGCCACAACGCACACTTATACGGCTGATCACACAAGCTTTTGAGCGGTTGCGAAGAAAGCAGTTTCTGCGTGAAATTTTGCCGGAAACGATCCTGTCTGCCTGTCCACTCCCTGCGTTTGAGGAAAGCTTATCTTTGCTGCATTGCCCGCCATCTGATATTTCCATGGAATCATTACAGCAACGTTCCCATCCAGCCTGGCAGCGGATCAAGTTTGACGAATTACTGGCGCAGCAAATTTCTCTACGTTGTCATTATCACCAGCGGCGCAATCAGCAGGCGCCTACTCTGTCGCAACAGGTTAGTTTGCAGCAGGCATTGCTGGGAGTACTGCCATTCAGCCTGACTGAGGCGCAACATAAAGTAGTGGCTGAAATCAGCACGGATCTTGCGCAGCCTTACCCTATGCAGCGGTTGTTACAGGGGGATGTAGGCAGCGGCAAAACAGTGGTGGCGGCACTGGCTGCATTGCAGGCGATTGGAAATGGCTATCAGGTTGCTGTCATGGCACCGACAGAGATTCTGGCTGAGCAGCATTTCAGGAAGTTGTCCAGCTGGCTGGTGCCGCTCGGGATAGAAGTAGGCTGGTTATCCGGCAGTCAGAAAAAAAGCCTGCGCAGCCAAGAGCTGGCAAAAACGGCAAGTGGTGCAACCATGCTGATTATTGGAACCCATGCATTATTTCAGGAGGCGGTTCAATTCAAGCAGCTCGGGTTGGTCATTATTGATGAACAGCATCGTTTCGGGGTGGGGCAACGGCTTGCCTTGCGCATGAAAAGGGAAGATGAAGGCTCACTACCGCACCAGTTGATGATGAGCGCCACCCCAATTCCCCGTACACTTTCAATGAGCTACTTCGCTGATCTGGATGTTTCTGTTATCAATCAATTGCCTCCCGGCAGATTGCCCATTGCGACCAGGTTGATTGACAACAATCGGCGCGAGGAAATTATTGCACGCATCCGTGAAGCCTGCCTGGCTGGCCGCCAGGCTTACTGGGTTTGCCCATTGATCGAAGAATCCGAGGTATTACAGTTAAAAACAGCAGTGGAAACCTATGAAACATTGAGCCAGATTTTCCCTGAACTAAGCATAGCCCTCATTCATGGCCGGCTGGGTAGCGACGAAAAATCTGCGATTATGGCGAAATTTAGCCAGGGAGCAGTACAGTTACTGGTTGCCACCACCGTGATTGAAGTGGGTGTGGATGTGCCCAACGCCTCGCTAATGGTGATTGAACATGCTGAACGCATGGGATTGTCTCAATTGCATCAGTTACGCGGGCGGATCGGTCGTGGATCAGCTACTGGTATTTGTATCCTGATGTATCAGCGGCCATTATCCGTAGTGGCGCGTAAACGATTGCAGATTATTTTCGAGCATAACGATGGATTTGAAATTGCGCGGCAGGATCTGCTGTTGCGCGGGCCAGGTGAATTTCTCGGTACCCGTCAGAGTGGCGTACCCCTGCTACGATTTGCTGATCTGGAAGAAGATATCGATTTGCTGGAAATGGCGCGCAATGTTGCGGAAGAGATACTACGTGATTATCCAAATGAGGCACAGCATCACGTGCAGCGTTGGCTGGGAAATAGAGAAGATTATCTACGCGCGTAGTACTGGTTATATTCTGCCAGGCCGCGATGACGTACCAGGACGCGTGCAGCATCACGGAAGTGTAACGCGAGCTTTTCTGCAAAATAAACTGAACGGTGCTGCCCCCCGGTACAGCCAATAGCGACTGTGAGGTAGGCCCGATTATCCTGCATGTAGACAGGCAGCCAGGTATCTAGGAAACTGCCAATATCCCCGAGCATTTTTGCAGCATTGGGCTGGGCTTCCATAAACCGGATGACTTCCAGATCATGGCCAGTCAACTCTTTAAGATGCGGATCGTAAAAGGGGTTGGGCAGGCAGCGTATATCAAACACCAGATCGGCATCTAGCGGAATACCATGTTTATAGCCAAATGACTGGAACATTAGCGTTAGCTGAGATGGATCGCGGCTATCCGAGATGAAATCCCTGATAAAAGCCCGCAGCGCATTAGGTCTTAACGAGCTGGTATCAATATGGTGGCCAAGATCGGATACGGTCGCCAACACCTCACGCTCGTGCTGGATGGCTTCCTCTAATGTGATATTTTTGTCACTCAAAGGATGTCTGCGGCGTGTTTCAGAGAAGCGCTGTATCAGCGTATCTGTACGTGTATCCAGAAAAATAAATTCCGTCCGAATGCTTTTATCGATCATTTTGAACTGCCAGGGTAGAACAGTAATACTATCGCCGCTGCGCATATCAATTGCCACGGCAACATGTGAATGATGCTGCGTTTGCAGGTGATTGATGAGGATAACGAGTAGCGATGCGGGAAGGTTATCAACGCAGTAATAGCCTGAATCTTCCAAGGCCTTAAGTGCAATTGACTTTCCCGAACCGGACAATCCACTGATAATGATGACTTGCATGGCTTTGAGTATAACAGGCAGATTAATTTGAAAGTGTCTGCAAAAGCAGTATTTGTTTATACAAAATGATGGGGGAATTGAATAGTGAATAAGGCTTTTACTAAAGAGAGTGACCACGAGGAAGAGCTGGATGACACCCCGCAACTGCCGCAGGGCGTAAAGAATTATATTACCCCGGGAGGCTATCAGCGATTGAAGGATGAATTTGATCAGTTATGGAAAGTGGAGCGCCCGGAACTGGTCAAGATTGTATCCTGGGCAGCATCAAACGGTGATCGCTCAGAAAATGGTGATTATATTTATGGCAAGCGGCGCTTGCGTGAAATTGATCGCCGTTTGCGGTTTTTATCCAGGCGCATGGACCATGCCGAAATCATCGACCCGGCACAACGCGGCGAGTGCGATCAGGTATTTTTTGGTGCGACAGTAACGGTATACGACGCACAAGGCAAAGAGCAGACATACAGTATTGTCGGTATGGATGAAGCGGAGCCCAGCTGTGGCCGTATCAGCTGGATTTCACCGCTGGCCAGAGCACTACTGAAAGCACGAGAGGGGGATGTGGTATCTTTGCAAACACCAGGTGGCCTGGAAGAACTGGAAATAATTAAAATCCGTTATACGATATTGTGATACAGACTCTCTGATCAGCTATCCCATCATTCATACACCGGCTTCCTTACGATCCTGTACTACGCCCGGCATAATACCTGGAGCTTCAACACCGTACCACTGACACCCCATACCGCTTCATTGTTCGTTTCTATTTCCTGCCGAAATTCGTCAGGCAAACGCAAGTTGAAGCAGTCTATATTTACTTCATGTGGAAATCGACTGTCATGCGCTGTTCAGCGCTATTTATCCTTGCTTTGTGGGCCGTACTCCCAGGTAACAGCCAAGCCTACGATATTACCGTCAGTCTGAAAGAAGCCGAGCAGTTGGCGCTGACTCGTAACCGCGATCTCCGCTTTGCCCGACGAAATATTGAAGCTGCGGCAGCGGAAACACTCAATGCAGCTGCTTTTCCCAACCCCACACTTGCGGTTAATGCCAGTCATTTAAACCTTAAATCTGACCCAACTACTGCATTCAGCTCCAGAACGCCAACCGAAAGCGAAATTCGTATCGATCAGACTTTTGAACGAGGTGGTAAGAGAGCGCTCCGTATGGCACAAGCAGACAGTAAACTCACCGCTACTCGGTTCGATTTTGACGATACGCTACGGCAAACTCGGTTCAATGCACGCAGCGCTTGGTTTGAACTTAAACTGGCTGAGCATCACGTTGAACTGAGCGGCATTATTGCCAGCCAGTCCGAGCATATATTGGAATTGGCTCGACGCCGCTATCAAGCAGGCGATCTATCCGGTGCTGATCTGGGGCGCTTCGAAACCGATGCTGCCCGAGCCCGAGCGGGTGTGCGCACAGCAGAAAGCACGCTTACACGCGCCCGCACTGCATTGGGTATTTTGTTAGCTGACGAAAACCATGCGTTACAGCTTGTCACTCGGGGCGACTGGCCGGCAGAAAGAGCCAGATTGCCTGACGCAGCCACTATCACCACCGCTATTTCCCAGCGTCCGGATACACTTGCCGCTGCCGCACGAATGGAAGCCGCTCGACATAACGTTGGGCTGGCACAGGCAAAGCGCACTCGCGACGTTACTGTCAGCCTCCAATATGAACGTCAACCAGCCGATGTGACACAACCACGCAATTCTCTTGGTCTTGAAGTTTCCGTTCCATTGTTTCTTGGCAACTACTTTGAGGGCGATATCCGCCACGCTCATGCCGAGCTCGCTCTGGCCGAAGATCAGCTGGAAGCAATTCGCGCCCGCATCCAGGCTGAAATTAACCAGCTTGTCGATGAATTACAACATGCCAGCGACCGCTGGCATGCCTTGCAGGAACAAGCACTACCGGCTGCCCGCCGTACTGCCAGCGCAGCAGAGCTTGCTTTCAGCAAGGGAGCGATCAGCGCGCTGGAGTTTCTGGATGCGCAGCGCATTCTGCGGACTGCCGAGCTGGATACACTGCAAGCCCGCAGTGATCTGGCACAAGCAAGCGCCGCTCTGGATGCAGCACTGGAAACTACCATCTCCAAGGAACAGGAACCCGCTTCATGATGAAACTCCGATTATGCAAGATCAAAGTGGTTGCCGCTACCCTGGCAATAGTGATTACAGGTGTTGCTGGTTATTTGTATTTCAGCCAGGCTGTTATCCAGCCTCCGACAGAAAATACTGGATCAAACCGCACCCGGAATCAACTGCTATTCCCGCCGGGAGCCCCTCAGCTTGCCTACATTAAAACCAGCCCTGCCGTCTCGGCAATGCTGCCGGCCAGTGAGCCACTGGCTGCAAAGCTGGCACTGGCAGAAAACCTTACTGCTCGTATCAGCCCGGCTGTGGCAGGCCGTATCTTGCAGCTGCATGTCGAGATTGGCGATCAGGTTAAGGCTGGTACGCCACTGGTAACATTAGATTCGCCTGATTTTGGGGCAGCCATCGCCGATCTTCATAAGGCAGAAGCAGATGCCACCTACAAACAACTCACTTATAAACGAGCGCGCGAGCTTTGGGCCGGTGAAGCCATCGCCCGGCGTGATGTGGAAAGCGCCCGTGCGGACTGGCAAATTGCAGCCGCAGAAGCTAAGCGTGCACAATTGCGGGTAAGAAATCTGGTACCGGATGGCAAGATGCAGGATGAAAAATTGGTGTTATATGCACCAATTGACGGTACGGTGGCTTATCGCCAGGCTAACCCCGGCCTGGAAGTTCGCCCGGATATGGCCGCACCCTTATTTGTCATTTCCAATCTATCGCATTTATGGGTGTTGGTGGATGTTCCTGAACGATTAATCAGCCGGGTACAAAGCGGCAATCCACTGCTGCTCAACTTCGATGCATTTCCGGAAAAATCCTTCCTTGCCACCATTACCCGTATCGCCCCCGTACTTGATCCGAATGTTCGCCGAGTACAGGTGCGCGCTGAAATAGACAATCCGGACGGCACGCTACGGCCAGAAATGTTTGCCCGTGCCCAGTTGATCGATCCACGAGCGGATAGCGTAGTTCAATTACCGGCAGAATCAGTCATTACCGGTGGGGTTCATCCCACCGTATTCGTTGAGACTAATGCAGGTGAATTTATTCAGCGCCGTATCCGCATTGCCTTCCAGGATGCTGAATCTGTCTGGCTCGAACCGGAAAATGGAGGGGTAGCAGTCGGAGAAGAGGTCGTGATCGACGGCACCATGCTGCTGACTTCAGAACTTGCTGCTGGAAACTAAAATGCTCAGTCGTCTTATCTCATTTTCGATCAAACAGCGGCTTTTTATTCTCGTGATGACGGGAGCACTGCTGGTGGCCGGCATACATGCTTTTATCGAACTGCCTATCGAAGCATTTCCCGATGTGCAGGATGTACAGGTACAAGTCATCACGCAAGTCATCGGCCAGGCACCGGAAGAAGTCGAGCGCAGTGTCACTATCCCGATTGAACGGGAAATGAGCGGCGTGCCGCAACTGACCCAGCTGCGCTCGGTTTCCATTACCGGGCTGTCAGTCGTCACCATGACATTCGCCGACGGTGCCGAAGATCGTCTGGCACGTGCGCAAGTACTGGAAAAACTACAAACGGTAAGTTTGCCGGAAGGAATCACCCCTGAGCTAGCTCCACTGACCACTGCTGTTGGTGAAATTTACCGCTACGTGGTCGATGCTCCGCCGAACCTGCCACTGTATGAAGTCCGGGCCATTCAGGATTGGGTGATCCGTCCGGAATTGCGGCGGGTACCCGGTGTGGCAGATGTAATCGGCTTTGGTGGCACCATCAAGGAAATTCAGGTCAACGTTGATCCCAACGCATTGCGCAAGTACCGATTGACACTGGATCAGGTGAGCCGTGCATTGAGTGAAAATAATGCCAATACCGGCGGTGGCATTATCCGGCGAGGCGGTGAAGGATTAATACTAAGGGCTATTGGCCTGTTTCACACGATTGAGGACGTAACCACCACTGTGATCACGGCGCATGACGGCAAGACCATTACTATTGGTGATGTTGCAGCTGTTCATGTCGGTGAACATACACCATCTGGCATCGTCTCCCTTGCCCAACGTGATAAAGACGGCAAAGTTTCGAATCGCGACTCAATTGTCGAAGGCATCGTGGTGATGATCAAGGGCAGCGATCCGAGCAAGATTATTCAGACACTCAGGGCTCGGATCGATGAACTCAACAGCCAAGCCAAGCTTCCGCCAGGTGTGCAGATACACCCAATCTACGAGCGTACCCAACTAGTTGAACACACGGTGGCAACTGTGGAGGAGAATCTGCTCCTCGGTGCGCTGCTGGTAGTTACGGTCTTGGTCGTATTTCTACGTGACTGGCGAACCTCACTGATCGTTGCCTGCATCATTCCACTGACACTGCTGTTTGCCTTCATTATGATGAATGCACGCGGGGTATCCGCCAACCTGATTTCGCTGGGTGCAGTTGATTTCGGTATTATTATCGATAGTGCCGTCGTGCTGGTAGAAGCGCTAATGGTGCGGATGATGCTGCAAAAAGGTCTGGGATCCGGGCCTGATGCTGCCAAATGGCGTATCAGCGTCTTACGGCAAACTGCTATCAGCTTGAGCAAACCCATCCTGTTTTCAAAGGCGATTATTATCTTGGCCTTTGTACCGATATTTACGTTTCAGCGCGTGGAAGGAAAAATTTTTTCCCCGGTTGCCTTCACTCTTTCCTTCGCATTGATCGGTGCCATTATCCTGACACTGACACTGGTCCCTGCCCTGCTCTCCTATCTATTGCAGCGCGGTCCCGTTCAGGAGCCTCACCTGGCCTGGATGGAGCGCTTGCAGAATGGCTACCGGCGATTACTTGACTGGACAGACGCCCGTCCCCGCATTATAACCGGAATCACAACGATCTCACTGGCAGCAGCACTTGCACTGCTACCGGCAATCGGAACGGAATTTCTGCCCAAGCTCGACGAAGGAAACATCTGGCTGACTATCGCTCTTCCCCCTTCCATTCATTTGGAACAATCAAAGGAAGTAGAACGTGCAGTACGGGTGAAGCTGGCAGCCTATCCAGAAGTCAAAACAATTGTCTCCCAGGTTGGCCGGCCGGATGATGGTACCGATCCAAAGGGAGCCAATAATCTGGAAATTCTGGCTGATCTCAACCCTCGCAACAGTTGGCGATTCAGCTCGAAGGAAAAACTGGTGGCCGACATGTCACAAGCTTTGAAGACCATTCCGGGTCTACCTACCAATTTCTCACAGGTAATCCAGGATAACGTCGAGGAATCCTTGTCCGGCGTCAAGGGTGAAATTGCCGTTAAGGTGTTTGGCCCAGATCTGGATATTCTGGAAGATAAGGCAGAGCAGATTGCCACCCTGCTTAACCATATTCGAGGCGCCGTGGATGTGGCTGCCATCAAGGTCGGCGGTCAGACCGAGGTGACCGTTACCCCGGATCGGCAGAAATTGGCGCGGTATGGCATCAACATCGCGGACATCAACAATCTTTTCCAGATGGCGTTCGGTGGTACGGCAGTGACCGGTTTTTATGAAGGTGAGCGACTCTTCAACGTCAACGTCCGGCTGGCTCCAGACTATCGCCGCACCGTCACCGACATTGCCAACCTGCAGATAGCAATTCCGGGCAGTACCGGTGCTTTTCTGACACTGGGCGAATTAGCTCGCATTGAAGTACGCCAGGGTGCTTCACGCATTGCACGCGAGGCAGGAGGTCGTGCCGTTTCGGTCAAGTCAAACTTAATGGGACGTGATCTGGGCAGCTTTATTAATGAGGCCCAGAAAAAAGTAACTGAGCACGTTCACCTGCCCCCTGGCTACCGAATTACTTGGGGAGGACAGTTCGAGAACCAGCAACGAGCAATAAAACGATTGATGATTATTGTGCCTGTCAGTCTGCTTGGTATCTTTGTATTACTGTTCTGGGCGTTTAAATCCGTGCGTGCAGCGCTTATCATTTTGCTAATTGCCCCACTCACCCTGATTGGTGGCCTTACCGGACTGGCACTCTCCGGCTTGCATTTATCCATTTCAGCTGCGGTCGGGTTTATTGCGGTCTCCGGTATTGCAGTGCAAAACGGGGTAATCATGATTGAGGAAATCGTGGGCTTGGTTCACAAAGATCGATCGTTTGCTGAGGCGGTGCGGGAAGGTGCTGTGCTGCGCCTGCGGCCAATATTAATGACAGCTCTGATGGCAGGCCTTGGTTTGCTACCAGCGGCGCTGTCCCATAGTATCGGTTCAGAGATCCAACGCCCATTTGCAGTGGTCATTGTCGGCGGTATTATTTCTGCTACCTTCTTCACACTGGTACTGCTGCCACTAATGTTCAACCGGCTGGCACGGCCAAAACACATGAAATCCTGAATAAATCCGGTTTATGTATCATGAGATGGGTTGGAGGACATAATGCGTATTCTGGTTGTCGAGGATGATTCCCTGGTGGCAAGCGGTATCAAACAGGGTTTGACCAATGCGGGCTACACTGTCGATGTGGCGAACACAGCCGGGAGTGCGGAGATCCATCTGCGGGATGAGAATTTTGATCTGGTGGTAGTGGATATCGGCCTGCCAGATATGGATGGATTAATGCTGGTACAACGACTACGCAACCGGCAGATGCGCCTGCCTGTATTAGTACTAACTGCGCGCGGTAGCATGGAGGATACGATTGCCGGTCTGGATGTGGGGGCAGATGATTATATGGTCAAGCCATTCCGTTTACCAGAGCTGGCGGCGCGTATCCGTGCACTGATTCGCCGCGCTCACTCGGTTGCCAGTACCGAGTTACGGCATGATCAGCTGATTCTCAATACCGGTAGCCACACCGCCACGCTGCACGGCCAGCCACTATTCTTGACCATGCGTGAATGGACTATCCTGGAAATTCTGTTGATGGCTTCACCCAAAGTAGTTAGCAAAGACAAGCTGCTGCAAAGCCTGGCCGGTTGGGACAAGAACATCACGCCCAATGCCATTGAAGTTCATGTATCGCGGCTACGCGCCAAGATTGCGCTTGGCGGCATTGGGATTCGCACAGTTCGCGGCATCGGTTACCGTATTGATCAGAGCCTCTCATGAAATCCGGTCATTCTCATCCACCGGGGTTGCGGCAACGATTGCTGCTCTGGATATTGCTCCCTTTGATTGTAGTATTTACTGGCAGTATCCTGTTTGATTATCGCTTGGCTCAGGAAACAGCCAATACTGCCTACGATCACTCCCTAAACGATGCAGCACTGGATATTACCGCCTATGTCCAGACTACCGGCCTAAATCCCGAATTGCGTCTGACTCCCGAAGCAGAAGCCATGCTGCGTTCCGATGCAATGGATAAAATTTTTTTCGCTATCCATGGCTCCGATCAACAACTGCTGGCCGGTGACGCCGACCTGCCGATCTACCCCGGATCGTTGCACGAACGACCGACATTTGTCGATGATATCTACCAGGATGAAGAAATTCGTGCCACCACGCATCGAATTGTCATCAATGGTGATGAAATCACCATTACGGTAGCTGAAACCATGCGGGAACGGAACCACGCCAGCCACCGTATACTCGCCGCAATTGCTTTCCCCAACCTGATGATTATTGTCGCAACATTACTGGTAATCTACTTTGGTGTCCGGCGTGGTCTGGCACCACTTGTACACATTGAAAACCAGATTGCCAGCCGCTCACCACGCGATTTACGTGCACTCGATATTGAGCATGCTCCGCGCGAAATCCGCCCAATGCTTACCCGGCTCAATGAGCTGTTTGAATCACTGCGCCTGGCTGCCGCAGCCCAGCAACGTTTTTTGGCTGATGCAGCACATCAGTTGCGCACGCCGTTAGCTGGTTTGCAAACCCAGATCGAACTAGTGGCTGCCGAAGGAAAATATCTCCGCAACGAAGAGCGACTGGCGCGTATTGAGGAATCAGTCGAACGTATCGCGCATCTGGTTACCCAGCTGTTGATTTACGCGCAAACCGAGTCGGCAGCTTCTGCCAATCAGGTCTTTCAACCAGTGGCGCTGCATGA
Source organism: Nitrosomonas sp. TNE100 (assembly GCF_055387135.1). Lineage (NCBI taxonomy): Bacteria > Pseudomonadati > Pseudomonadota > Betaproteobacteria > Nitrosomonadales > Nitrosomonadaceae > Nitrosomonas > Nitrosomonas sp. TNE100. The sequence goes on from NZ_AP040997.1 coordinate 1,499,521, forward strand.
ACTGGCTGAAAGCTCAGCATCAATCTTTATTGATCGTGCCCTTCTCAAGGATATTGATCTCGGTTTTGAAATTGAGCCGGCAGTTACCGAGGGTATCGCCTGGATGTTGCGAGAGGCCCTGGGAAATTTAATTGATAACGCGCTGCGCTACTGTCCCTCCGGTAGCACGATCACCGTCCGCAGCGGCATTCGTTTCGGTCGGTCCTACCTGGCGGTGGAGGATAACGGCCCCGGTATTTCAGTTACAGAGCGCGACAAAGTATTTGAACGCTTTTATCGTATTCCCGGATCGGCCAGTGGTGGTTGTGGACTGGGCTTATCTATCGTCCAGGAAATTGCACAACTGCATACCGCAACCATCAATTTCTCCGAACCGGCCGGTGGCGGCCTGACAGTTATACTCACCTTTCCTGCAAGCAATATGAAAAATGAGTGATGTAAAAAAGAAAGCCTGCCATTTTACAGAAAACAATGTAAAAGGCAGGCCAAAGTAGAGGAGGAAGCAACTTGTACCAGTAGAACACACAGCTTATTCAGGGAAAAATCTGAAAGAAAAAATTCATATTTTTCCTTCAAATCTATATTCATATCGCATAAATATAAACCTGAGTACTAGGTGTTACGGATAATGAAGTTGATTATGCCCTTAAAAATAAAGATTGAGAATGTGACATATTGCCGCAGGCTGAATTGATAGGAGCTTCGCTATGACAGGAGACACTGCAGAAGGAAATGCACCAGAATACTTGCCAGGGAAAACTGCCATATCCCGGATGGACGTATGGTATTTTGCAATAAACATGAGGGAGCACTTTTTGTGTAATCCTCTCCGGGTGTGCTCTTGCACCCGAGTGACAGCCGTCTCCGCATGACATATTGATGCCTCGCCGTGGTAAGATACTTGACCTGTAACAATGAAATATACGCGCCCATGACCACATCCGAGGAAGTTGTCCAATATTTGCAGGATCATCCACAGTTTTTTGAGGAGAATCCTGATTTGATGGAATCTCTCCATTTCCCGCATCCATACGAAGGTCGCGCCATTTCAATTAATGAGCGGCAGGTGGCAATGTTGCGTGAGAAAAACAGGCTTTTGCAGAGCAGACTGCAAGAACTGGTAGATGTCGGTGAGAAAAACGATGTTATCGGCGAGAAAATGCATCGCCTGACAGTTGCGTTGCTGAGTTTCGATTCATTACCCGAAATGCTGCACGGACTACAGTACCATTTGTGCGAAGATTTCTCTATTCCGCACGTTGCGTTACGCTTATGGCAAATCGATGAACTGGGCACTCAGGCAGACCTTCCTTCTCCTGAATTCAATCAAACCAGCAGCAACATCCATATTCTCGCACAAGGTATGCCACACCCTTATTGCGGGCCAGAGATAGATGATGAAATCCGGCAATGGTTTGAGATGGATGCAGAATATCTACAATCCTTTGCTCTTATCCCATTAAAGAAGCAATCCGGTTTCGGCTTGCTGGTGATGGCCAGCCCGGAAGTAGAACGTTTTTTTCCCGACATGGGCACACTTTATCTGGAACGCCTGGGAGATATGGTCAGCAGTTCCATTACGCGACTGATACAGCAGGCTCCTGGAGCCACCACGTGTGAATCCACTTCATGACGAGCAGGATCTTCCTGCCTTACCATCGCTGCTTGGCGAATATCTGACTTATCTGTCCAGCACGCGTAGCCTTTCTGTTCAAACACAGCATCATTACCGGCGCGACCTGATAGCATTGGTACGCTGTACTGTCGCTCAACACGAAAACGGAAACAACAAGATTTCTGATATTTCGCTGACCCGGTTGCATTCGCATGATATCCGCCATTTCATCGCACGCTTACATAGTAGCGGCCTTTCCGGCAGAAGCCTGGCACGTATGCTGTCCGCTTGGCGCGGATTTTATCGTTATCTGATCCGTCATCATCACCATACCGGGAACCCCTGCCTGGATGTGCGTGTGCCAAAATCTCCACATAAACTGCCGCATGCGCTTTCGCCAGATGAAACCGCACAACTGCTGACATTCAACCCTTCTTCTAATGATGTGCTGGCAACACGCGATCTCGCCATATTCGAGCTGTTCTATTCATCTGGGTTACGTCTGACTGAGCTAACACAGCTCCAACCAACTGATATTGATTTCACTGGGGGCACAGTGCGCGTTACGGGTAAAGGCAATAAAACCCGTATCGTGCCAGTTGGCGAGCTGGCGCTACGCGCACTGCAGGCCTGGCTACCGCTGCGCAGTGCGTGGCTGATACCGGGTGAGACGGCACTATTTTTATCACAGCGCGGGCGTCGCATCCACCCGCGCACAATTGCCTACCGTCTGCATCAGCGTGCCCAATTGCAAAACCTTGATAGCCGGGTACATCCGCACACACTGCGCCATTCATTTGCTTCTCATTTGTTGCAATCCAGCGGCGATCTGCGTGCAGTTCAGGAAATGCTCGGGCACAGCAGTATCCGCAGTACGCAGGTCTACACTCACCTGGATTTTCAGCATTTAGCAAAAATCTACGACCAGGCACATCCGCGCGCCAGAAAAAAATCAAAAACAGATTAGATCTTGCGGGATACTTGAGGATATGGGAGAACCGGATACAGAAGAATCAGGAGTTATTCCCGAGAGCTGACCAGTTTCTTCGGGTGACACGTGCTTCTGAAAACAGTTTTTCTAGCGCTTCACTGTCATGATCGATCAGTATTTGCTGCAGTTTAGATAGCTCCAATTGATAGGCTTCAATTTGTGCAAGTAATGCTATGCGGTTATCGAGACAGATATCCCGCCACATTTCCGGGGAGCTGGCAGCAATGCGAGTCATACCGTTCAGGCTGCTGCCTGCGAGACGTAAAAGTTCTAGTGGATTTCCCTCACTCAAGGTAAGACTCTGAGTCTGGATATGCTGCATCAACGAAAATGCCAGCATGTGCGGAAGATGGCTGATAGCAGCAAGTATCTGGTCATGCTGTTCTGGTTGCATAGATGAAACCCGGGCCCCACAGTACCGCCAGAGGGCGGTAACATAATCAATAGCCTGTTGATCGTTCTCCTGTAATGGCGTCAGAATCACGGGTTTATTCTGAAAAAGATCAGGGGAAGCAGCTTCCGCACCACTGAGTTCGGTTCCGGCAATCGGGTGGGCAGGAATAAAATAGCTGATATGTTTACCCAAGTACGCGCGAGCAGCATCAACCACACTCTGCTTGGTACTGCCAACATCGGAGACGATAGTGCGAGCTTCTAAATAAGGCGCTATCTGCTGCAAAATACGAGCAGCCTGTTTTACAGGAACTGCGAGTAATACAAAATCTGCACCAGACAGTGCGGCAGCAAAATCGCCGATTTGTTCGTCAATGATGCCCAGCTCAAGGGCGCACTGCATGTTTTCAGGGCTGCGCCCGATTCCGGTGATATGTTTAACCAGGCCAGCCCGACGCAACGCTTGCGCAAATGAACCACCAATTAATCCCACACCGATAATAACCAGTTTTGAAATGCTGGATGAAGCCATGATCGGTGTGTATGGGTTGGTGGGTGATTAGTCGGATTCTTTCAACGCTTGTTCCAGTGCATACAGGAATCTCTTGTTTTCTTCCTCAATCCCGATAGTCACTCGCAAATGATTGGGCATGCCGTAATTACCCAATGGACGCACAATGACCCCTTGCTGCAACAGACTTTTGTAAATTTTCAGGGTATCGGCCTGATGGCCGTCAATCTGGATGCTGACAAAATTACCAAAAGAAGGGATAAAGCCGACACCCAGTTGATCCAAACCAGCGATCATCCGCTGCATACCGGTCCGGTTTGTCATGTAGGAAAGTTTGACAAATTCAACATCATCGAGCGCTGCCTGAGCAGCCGCCAAACCAATGCTGTTGACATTGAAAGGCTGGCGGATACGGTTCATCAGATTGGCAATATCAGCATGCGCCAGTGCAAAACCGACACGTACGCTGGCCAGACCATAAGCCTTGGAGAAAGTATGCGTGATAACCAGATTCTGGAAATTTTTCAACCATGCGACACTGTTGGTCTTGTTCGCTTCTGGCAGATATTCATCATAAGCTTGATCCAGAATAACAAGTACATCCGGCGAAACACGTTCTATAAAACGCAATAGATCTCTGGCATCGCACAAGGTGCCAGTCGGATTATTAGGGTTCGCAATAAATATGATGCGTGTTTCTGGTGTAATAGCATCCAGCATGGCTTCCAGGTCGTGCCCATAATTTCTGGCAGGAACAGTAATGCCTCTGGCACCTGCTGCCTGAACCAAGAGCGGATATATGGCAAAAGCATACTGGGAATAAATTGCACTTGTACCGGGCCGCAGAAAGATGCGGGAAGCAAGCTCAAGTACATCATTGGAGCCGTTGCCCAGCACGATTTGCTCGGCAGATACACCCAGACGATCAGATAAAGCCACTTTTAGTTCAAAACCACTCCCATCTGGATACCGTGCAGACTCACTAAGCGCCTGAATCATCGCTTCTCTTGCCAACGGGCTGGTTCCCAATGGATTCTCGTTGGAAGCCAGTTTAATGACTTCATTTTTATCCAGACCGAGGTCTCTGACCAGTTCCGATATCGGTTTACCCGGCTGATAGGGTTGGATTGCCCGGATATATTCCGGTGCCAGTTCAAAAAGGTTCATAACATTCAGGAATTAATTAATTTACGCTGCAGGGTAAGAGCCGAAAACCTTCAGAAAGGTTGCATTGTCGCGCAGCATCTGAAGTGCCCTGGCTACGTTTTCATCTTCCTGATGCCCTTCAATATCCGTAAAGAAAACATATTCCCACAGACTTGCGCGTGAAGGGCGCGATTCCAGGCGCGTCATACTGACACAATGTTGTGCAAAGGGCGCCAGAAGCTCATGGACTGAACCAGGTCGATTATGCGTGGCCATGGCCAGTGAGGTTTTATCTTTTCCGGAGGGCGCCACTTCCTGCATACCTACCACCAGAAATCGTGTCGTGTTATTCGGGTTATCCTCGATATTGGTGGCACAGATCTTCAATCCGAATACTTCAGCAGCTTTCTTCCCGGCGATCGCAGCGGCGCTGCTATCTGCTGCAACCTGACGGGCAGCATCTGCATTGCTGGCAGCATTGATACGATCAGCGGCAGTCAGATTTTCATTGAGCCATGCCTGACATTGTGCAAATGATTGCGGATGTGAATAAACTCTTCGAATAGAAGCCAGATCGGCGTGCTGTGCCATCAGACACTGATGGATGGGCAGCTGAAGTTCGCCACATATCTTCAAGGGCGTCAGTAACAACAAGTCCATTGTTCTGCCGACTGCCCCCTCAGTCGAATTTTCGACTGGTACAACACCATAATTAGCTGCACCAGATTCAACCTTGCGAAAAATATCGTCAATTGAACTGCAGGGTATTGAGGTAACCGCGCTACCAAAACGTTTGGTCACTGCTTCTTCCGAGAATGTACCCTGTGGCCCAAGATAAGCAACAACTAAAGGCTCTTCCAGTGCACGGCAGATTGATATGACTTCGGTAAACAAATGCACGATATGCTCATCTCGTAATGGCCCCGAATTTGCTTGCTGCAAACGAGAAAAGATTTGTGACTCACGCTCAGGGCGATAAGCCGTGCCGGATTTCTGTCGACCAATCTGTTGCGCAAGCCGTGCACGGGTATTAATCAATCGGAGCAATTCATCATCGATTGCATCGATTTCATTGCGCAGTTGTGTAAGCTGTTCCGTCATCAATAGGGATTTAATAAGATTGCGGCTGGATTTTCTGCTTTACACTCGTTCAGGCTCGGAAGGTACTGAAACAGGCAGATAACGAACCATTAACACACCCGTAATCTGGGCAATTGCACTAATGATTTCCGGCGGAACAGCCCTGTCAGTATCGACCAGTGTATAAGCCATTTCCCCACGGGATTTATTGATCATATTATGAATATTTAGGCCGATATCCGCCATGCGGGTTGATATTTGCCCCAGCAGATTAGGGACATTGGCATTAGCCACGGCAACCCGGAACGGAGTTCCACGCTCCATGACAACATCCGGAAAATTGACGGTATAACTGATATTACCGTGAGCTATATAATCCATGATCTGGTCAGCAATCATCATGGCGCAATTTTCCTCCGCTTCATGCGTAGAGGCGCCCAGGTGAGGTAAGGTGATAACTGCCGGTTGCTGCTTCAATTTCTGATCAGGAAAATCACAAACATAATTTTTGATAATTCCACTCTTGATACCAGCCAGTACAGCATCTTCATCAACGATGGCATTACGCGAAAAATTAAGCAGAATTGTATTTTTCTGCATATGAGATATCAGTGGGCCGTTGATCAGATGCCGAGTAGATTCATTAAGCGGCACATGTAATGAAATAAAATTGCTGCGGCGCACCAAATCTTCAATCTGATTAGCTCTTTGTACTTCTGCAGACAAGCTCCATGCTGAATCGATCGTGATTTTCGGGTCATAGCCCAACACCTTCATCCCGAGTTTGATTGCAGCATCCGCCACAGGTCGCCCGATCTTGCCAAGGCCAATAACACCCAATGTCCGCCCTGGCAGCTCCAGTCCGGAAAACTGTTTTTTACCTGCTTCAACCTGCAAATGAAAGGATTGATCATCTCCTTCCAGCGCTTCAACAAAACGCAAAGCCGGTATCAGATTACGCGATGCCATTAACATCCCTGCCAGCACGAGTTCCTTGACTGCATTAGCATTAGCCCCAGGTGTATTAAAAACCGGAATACCGCGTGCACTCATCTGGTTGACGGGAATATTGTTTGTTCCAGCACCGGCACGACCGATTGCAATCACACTTACGGGTATGTCCATATCGTGCATGTTATGGGAACGCACCAGTATCACATCAGGATCGGAAATATCACTACTGATCTGAAAAATATTGGCAGGTAAACGCTTGAGTCCGACCGAAGCAATCGAGTTTAGCGTAAGAACTTTGCAGATTTTCTGAATATCTTCAGACATGGTTTTTCTCAAATTCCCGCATGAATGTCGCCAGTGTCTGCACCCCTTCCAATGGCATGGCATTATAGATTGAAGCACGCATGCCACCGACTGATCGGTGCCCTTTCAACTGAAGCAATCCATGTGCCTGCGCCTGTTTCAGGAATACCTCATCAAGACCGGAATCACTTAGTGTGAATGGAATATTCATCCTCGATCGATCTGATCGGCTGACCGGACAATGGTAGAAACTACTGGCATCAATCAGATCATAGATCAGTTTAGCCTTGGCGATATTACGCTGTTCGACCGCAGCTAATCCACCCTGTTTTTTTAACCATTCCATGACCAGCCCCATGATGTAAATGGCATAAGTGGGAGGTGTATTATACATTGAAGCCTGATCCGCATGCGTTTTGTAGCGGTACATGGTGGGAGTCCGGGGAAGTGGCGGAATAGCCAGCAAATCTTCTCGGATAATCACGATCACCAGCCCGGCCGGGCCCACATTTTTCTGTGCTCCTGCGTAAATCAACCCGAATTTACTGACATCAAATGGCCGCGACAGGAAATTGGACGACATATCAGCGACCAAGGGAATATTACCATTGCCACCAAGGGCCGCAGATAAATCAGGCGTCCAATGGAATTCAACTCCACCGATCGTTTCGTTGGGCGTATAGTGCACATAAGCTGTATCAGATGAAATATGCCATTGTTCCAGCGGGGGAACGGAGTTGAAGCCATCTTGTTCCGATGATGCAGTGATATGAACAGAGCAGTATTGACCCGCCTCAGAGGCGGCTTTTTTTGACCATTGGCCGGTATGAACATAATCTGCTTGAGTATTTCCTTCAAGCAGATTCATCGGTACCACGGCAAACTGACTGGACGCCCCTCCCTGAAGAAAGAGTACTTTGTAGTTAGCGGGAATATTCGCCAACTCACGCAAATCGGATTCGGCTTTATCCACTATGGACATGAATTCTTTCCCGCGATGACTCATCTCCATGACCGACATGCCACTACCATGCCAGTCCAGCATTTCCTCGCGAGCCTGTTCCAATACTTCCTCCGGCAAAACAGCCGGTCCTGCACTGAAATTGTATATTTTCCTCATTGTGTCACCGGGTTGAATTAATTCTCATCCGTTTCAACGATTCTTTCCAGTCCAGCAAGTTTCTCGCCGGCATCCAGATTAATCAGTGTAACCCCCTGAGTTGCCCGGCCCATTTCACGAATTTCACTGACACGAGTACGAATCATGACACCTCCAGTGGTAATTAACATGATTTCATCATTGGGTTCAACGAGTTGCGCAGCGACAACTTTACCATTACGTTTATTGGTATTGATCGCGATCATACCCTGAGTACCTCGGTTATGCCGGGTATATTCAGTAATGGAGGTGCGTTTTCCATAACCATTCTCAGTTGCGGTCAATACTGTCATATTTTCACTATCTGCAACCAGCAGAGAGATAACTTTTTGTTCTGCCCCAAGCTTCATGCCCCTGACCCCGCGCGCATTACGTCCGGTCGGGCGCACATCATTTTCATCGAAACGCATTGCCTTGCCTGCATCAGAAAAAAGCATGACGTCATGCTTGCCTTCGGTAAGCGCAACACCAATCAGATAATCCCCTTCATCCAGAGCGACCGCAATGATCCCATTGGTCCGTGGCCGGGAAAACTCTGATAACGGTGTTTTTTTGACTGTACCACCAGCAGTTGCCATAAATACGTAGCGGGTATCATCAAATGACTTGACCGGCAGAACAGCATTGATCTTTTCATGCTGCTCCAATGGGACAAGGTTATTAATGGGCCTGCCGCGGGAAGTACGGCTGCCTTGCGGCACGTTGTACACCTTTATCCAGTAAACCCGCCCGAGGCTGGAGAAACACAGGATAAAATCATGGGTATTGGCAATAAACAGATTATCAATGAAATCATCCTCGCGAGTAGTAATCGCTTGCTTACCACGTCCTCCACGTTTTTGTGCCTGGTAATCGTCAAGCAACTGAGATTTAATGTAGCCTGCGTGTGACAGAGTCACTACCATATCAGTGGGTGTAATCAGATCTTCCGTACTTAAATCTTGTGCATCGATCACTACCTCGCTGCGCCTGGGATCGCCGAACTGCCCTTTGATAGCCGTCAATTCTTCAATAATAATAGCGGTGATACGTTCTGAATTTGCCAACATATTGAGGAGATCCCGAATTTTATCCAGTATCTCTTTATACTCGGAGACAATTTTTTCCTGCTCCAGTCCGGTAAGACGTTGTAACCTGAGATCAAGAATCGCCTGGGCTTGCGCATCGGATAAGCGATATTCCTGGTTTGACATCCCGAACCCGGTTGCCAGTGTTTCAGGACGAAATGCGGCTGCATCAATCATTGCACGGCGGAGCATTTCTTCAACCAGGGATGACCGCCATGTTCTGGCCATCAATCCTCTTTTAGCTTCAGCCGGAGTCGGGGCTGCCTTGATCAAGGCAATAATCTCATCGACGTTAGATAACGCGACTGCCAATCCTTCCAGTAAATGGCCACGTTCCCGCGCTTTCCTGAGTTCAAATACGGTGCGCCGTGTTATAACTTCGCGACGATGACGTAGGAAATAATCCAGCATCTGCTTCAGATTGAGCAAACGCGGCTGTCCATCGACCAGCGCCACCATATTTATGCCAAATGTATCCTGCATCTGCGTCTCTTTGTACAGATTGTTCAGGACAACCTCAGGCACCTCTCCACGCTTGAGTTCAATGACCACGCGCATACCGGATTTATCCGATTCATCGCGCAAATCTGAAATACCCTCTATCCTTTTATCTCTTACCAGCTCTCCGATACGTACCAATAGATTGGCCTTGTTCACCTGATAAGGTAATTCATCGATAATGATGCTGTGGCGATTTCCTTTATCGAGCTCTTCAAAATGCGTTCGGGCACGCATAATGACGCGCCCTCTTCCAGTCTGGTATCCATCCTTGATACCAGATATACCGTAAATGATGCCGGCAGTTGGAAAATCGGGGGCCGGAATACAAGCCATCAACCCAGCGATATCGATATCTGGATCACTTAGCAACAGCAAGCAAGCATCAATCACTTCGCTGATATTATGAGGCGGGATGTTGGTTGCCATACCCACCGCAATACCGGATGAACCATTAATCAGCAAGTTGGGTATTTTTGCCGGCAGAATCAATGGCTCCTGTTCGGAACCATCATAGTTGGGGCCAAAATCAACAGTACTTTTATCCAGGTCGGCCAGCAACTCATGGGCAATGCGCGACATTCTGATTTCGGTGTAGCGCATAGCTGCTGCATTATCGCCATCAATCGAGCCAAAATTACCCTGCCCGTCTATCAGCATGTAACGCAGAGAAAAAGGTTGTGCCATACGCACGATCGTGTCATAGACAGCTGTATCACCATGCGGGTGATACTTACCAATCACATCACCAACGATACGTGCAGATTTTTTATATGGCCGGTTCCAATCATTGGATAGTTCATGCATGGCGTAAAGCACACGCCGGTGTACTGGTTTCAACCCATCACGCACATCAGGCAAGGCTCGTCCTACGATAACGCTCATCGCATAATCGAGGTAAGAGCGCTTCATCTCATCCTCAAGACTGACGGGCAATGTTTCCTTTGCGAATTGTTCCATGTATAAACTACTTTAGTGGTGAAATATTCGGGTTATACCCATACGGGCAAAGCAACTGCTGCGCAAGAATTACTGATGGCTCTGCTCAATATAAGCAGTTTTTTGTTCCAGCATATCAATCAGGGCGGCGATACCATTTTTTTGCAACACGGCGTTGTATTCAGCCCGTTTCAAGGCCAGATCGCTAACTCCATCAACTACAATATTGATAATGCGCCAGCCTTCACTGGTCTTGTTCATCACATAATCAAAATTAACAGGATTACCATCGGTACGAATGAGTTGGCTGCGAACCAGCATCCGTCCTCGCGGAAGCTGTGTCCGTTCAACAATTTTGAACTGCTCGCCATCATACTGGCTAAACCGGTCTGCGTAGGTCGCAATGCTGTTTTCCTGAAATGCCTGGCTAATAGCCTGCTGCTGATCAGAGTTGAGTTTTGCCCAGTGCGCGCCCAGCACAGAACGGATAATTGCTGCAAGATCATGTGTCTGTTGAATGATGGGAGTAAGAAGTTTCAGGCGACCACTATAGCCAATTTTCTGGCCCTGTTGCATAGCCTGGATCAAACCATTCTGCAGAGTAATCACCACCTCGGCACCATCACTTTTAGATGACTCTGCCTGCAATCCAGCAGCAGTCATCACCAGCATGGCAACCACCAATAGCTTAAATACTCTGTTAGTTGTGTTCAGAAGCTTCATAGCGTCGATTTTTCCAGTGAGCCCGTATTCCTCGCCAGTATCTGAACGCAGATGTCCAGGTCATCAGCAGGTATAGCGTGCCAGTTACAGGCAATGCGGCACCCCAGAGTGGCGAGCTTCGATAAAATCTGAGTACGGGTGTATAAACAATCAGCATGGCCAGCCAGGTAAGCACACTGCTGGCCACAAAAATCTTATCCGCATAAATAATCGCAGACAATGGCGCGCACCAGAACATACTGGTCATGATCAACGTACACAGAAACAGCAGCAACAATGAATAATGCAGTTGCGTAAATGCAGTACGGGCAACGGTGTTCCAGATGGCAGCGAGACTGTCGTAGCCCCGATGACTTTGAACAGCATGACTAAGTCCGATCCAGGTTTTAAAACCGGCCTGTTTAACCAGAGTGGCCAGCGTACAGTCATCAATTAGCGCATTGTGAATACTGGTAAAAGCATTAATAGATTTCAGCACACTGGTTTTGACCAGAATGCACCCACCCGCAGCAGCAGCCATACGGGACTCTGGTTTATTAGATAACCTAAATGGATATAACAGCTTGAAGAAAAATATAAAAGCTGGCACCAGCAGGCGTTCGGAGAAACGCTTGACTGGCAGCTCAGCCATTAACGACACTAGCGATAAATTTTCCTGATGCGCCTTATTTAACAAAGCCTCCAAAATACCAGGTGACAAGCTGATATCTGCATCCAGCAACAAAGTATACTGCGTACGCACCTGCTGCAGCCCCTGATCCAACGCCCATAACTTTCCACTCCAGTTTTTAGGCGGGGTTGTACCAGAGATAATCTCTACCCCTGGTCTCTTCGCCAGGGTTGCAGTACGATCTTCCGATTGATCATCAATTACAATAATCCGCAAATCCTCACCTTGAGCTTGAAGCTTGCTCAGAGTCTGATCGATAAACTGTGCTTCGTTACGTGCAGGAATCAGAACTGTGACATCGCTGAAGAACCGATTTACTTCTACACCAATTGAAGGTTCGAGCTGTTCCCGAACACTCCAGGCCCGCCACGGAGCCAGCAGGATAGCCCACCAGCAAAATACGCCTGCCAAAGTCATATACATTATCAATGTAATCATGACTTCCGATAAGCGGGAATACGACTTTTCTCAGGCCAGGAAAAAATATTAATTATCCGGACCGGACGAATGATCTGGTGCCGGCGCAATGGTCTTATGTTCAACAGTTACTGACACGGGAAAGGGTTTCCGTTTATTTGTATCATGCTGCGATCCATTGTTTGTTTGCAACGGATCCAGCGCCATGGGTCCCTCTACACGCGGGCCGCGCATGCTGACTCGTAATGCCTTAAAAGGATGAGCAAAAGTATCGTTAATGGCAGTAGGCTCAAACCCGCAATGCGCCATGCAATTTGCACATTTAGGGTTATTCCCAACACCATACCGATCCCAATCGGTCTCTTCCATCAATTCCCGGAAGTTTGCTGCATAGCCTTCATCCACCAGCAGGTAACAAGGCCTTTGCCAACCAAATAAGTTGCGTGTGGGATTTCCCCACGGAGTACATTGGTAGTTTTGATTGCCGGCGAGAAAATCCAAGTACAGGCTGGAATGATTGAATCTCCAGGGGGTCTTGCGCTTTTTTCCAATCTGGAAAATCGAACGGAACAGCCGTTTGCTTACCGACCTTTGTAGAAACACATCCTGCCGTGGTGCGTGCTCATAGCTGAACCCAGGGGATACATTAATTCCTTCAACACCAAGTTCTGTTGCGGTATCAAAAAATGCGGCCACTTCCTCAGCTGTTTCGCTCTGAAACAAGGTGCAGTTGACAGTCACCCTAAAACCTCGCTGAAGCGCCTGCTCAATCACCGGAATAACCTTGTCATACACTCCCTCTCTACATACCGACGCATCATGCCGCTCCCGGTTTCCATCAAGATGAATGGAGAATGTCAGATAAGGAGAAGGCTGATAGTCGTCCATACGAGCGTCTAATAGCAGTGCATTGGTGCAAAGATATACGAATTTTTTACGTTGAATGATGCCTTGCACAATTTGCGGCATTTCCTTGTGGATAAGCGGCTCGCCCCCTGCAATGGAAACAACTGGCGCTCCACATTCATCTACGGCATGCAAACATTCATCCACACTTAGACGACGACGTAACGTTTCTTCCGGGTAATCAATCTTGCCACAACCCGCACAAGCCAGATTGCACTGAAATAACGGCTCAAGCATCAGCACCAGCGGATACCGCTTATTACCCCGGAGTTTTTGTTTCAGTATATAACTGCCTACCCGGTATTGCTGCAAAAGAGGAACACTCATTATTAAATTTTCTCCATTTTTTATACCAGCCAATGTCTTGATTTTTTGCCCGTTAAGAATCTTGTGCAACCATCCAGTCTTTCCGGATAGAAGAATATTATCTCCATCAAGCTGACGCCAAGAAAAATCCAAGAGTTGCCGGATCAGGATACGTTGACACCATCTTTATCCATTCAAAAAACGCAACCCCAAGCATATCCTCATAAAACCATGAATGGCGGAAGAGGTGGGATTCGAACCCACGAACAGTTTCCTGTTGCTGGTTTTCAAGACCAGTGCCTTCAACCACTCGGCCACTCTTCCCTGGATGACAGACTGCAGAAATTAAGAAGCGGGATAATACCCTCCAATTAATTATTTTACCACGACCTTCATCTTAAAATCCGGCTGACAACCAGGAAGCCCAAGAGAAATTGCATCCTGTATTGTGAACTGACCAGTCTTAAGAGATAATGGCCTCTTTTGCCGGTTTTTGTTGGTCATCATGTGGTGCATCACATTGCGGGCGGCAGTTTCAGTTTTTGAATAATCGAGGACGAGAGCAAATGAAGGAAGCATTCAACGACTTTGGTGCACCAGTATTCAATAATTTGACCAGTGCAATTCGCGCATTGGCCATGGATGCAGTCCAGAAAGCCAATTCCGGTCACCCGGGCATGCCAATGGGTATGGCAGAAATTGCAGAAGTGTTATGGATTCACCACATGCGCCACAATCCGGCAAACCCCGAGTGGGCAGACCGTGATCGTTTTGTATTATCAAACGGGCATGGCTCCATGCTGATATATGCGCTGCTCCACCTCACCGGTTATGATCTGTCCATTGAAGATATAAAAAATTTCCGGCAGCTTCATTCAAAAACTCCCGGACATCCTGAGTATGGTTATACCCCAGGCGTTGAAACTACAACAGGGCCGCTGGGGCAAGGCCTTACCAATGCTGTCGGTATGGCACTGGCCGAAAAAATTCTGGCGGAAGAATTCAACCGGCCTTATTTCCCGATCATGGATCATCACACCTATGTATTTCTGGGGGACGGTTGCCTGATGGAAGGCATTTCACATGAGGCTTGTTCGCTGGCAGGAACACTGCAATTAGGCAAGCTAATTTGCTTTTATGATGATAACGGCATCTCAATTGACGGGCATGTCGAAGGATGGTTTACAGACAACACTCCGAAACGTTTCGAATCTTATGGCTGGCATGTTGTTCCAAATGTTAATGGGCACGACCCCGTGGCAATACAAGCAGCCATTGAAACAGCCAAGAAAGTACAGGACAAGCCCACACTGATCTGCTGTAAAACAGTAATCGGGATGGGTTCACCCAATAAGGCCAACACCAGCTCCATTCACGGAGCGGCACTCGGAAAAGATGAAATTGCTGCTGCCCGTCCTCATATTGGCTGGAATTATCTGCCGTTTGAAATTCCACAAGAAGTTTATGATGCATGGGATGCCCGTACCAAAGGCCAGGCGTTGGAGTCCGCCTGGAACACCATGTTCGCGGAATACAGCAAAAAATACCCTGCCGAAGCTGTCGAATTTACTCGCAGAATGGCCGGTGAGTTACCTATCAAATGGGTTGATCATGTTGAGGGAATTATCAGTCAGATTAACGCCAGAGAAGAAAGTATCGCTACCAGAAAAGCATCACAAAATTCAATTGAGGCGCTAGCGCCGGTACTGCCCGAGCTGATCGGTGGATCAGCCGATCTCACTGGCTCCAATCTCACCATGTGGTCAGGATCCAAAGTAACCAGCGGCAATACTACTGGAAATTATATTCACTACGGTGTACGGGAATTCGGTATGAGTGCAATCATGAACGGCCTGTCACTGCATGGCGGAATTATCCCCTACGGTGGAACCTTCCTGATGTTTTCAGAATATGCCAGAAATGCCTTACGTATGGCAGCATTAATGAAAATTCGCAATATTTTTGTATTTACCCATGATTCAATCGGGCTGGGTGAGGATGGACCAACTCATCAACCGGTTGAACAAACCGCCACATTACGCATGGCCCCCAATATGGATGTATGGCGCCCATGTGATACAGTTGAATCTATCGTTTCATGGGTGGCTGCTATAGAACGCAGAGAAGGCCCCACGTCTCTCATATTCAGCCGCCAGAATCTGCCTTTCCAGAAACGAGATGCAGCAACGATCAGCCTGATTAAGAAAGGAGGATACATTCTTTCTGAAGCAGCAAATGGAAACCCGCGAGTAATTATCATAGCAACTGGCTCAGAAGTTGGACTTGCAATGGGCGCACAGAAGGTTCTAGCTGAAAACGGTGTTGCAGTACGTGTTGTATCAATGCCCTGTACCAATATTTTTGATAAACAGGATCTGGCGTACCGGGATAGTGTCTTGCCAAAGGGAATTAGACGCGTGGCTGTAGAGGCCGGTGTAACCGATTTCTGGCGTAAATACGTCGGACTTGAAGGAGAAGTGGTTGGAATCGATAAATTCGGTGAATCAGCTCCTGCAGAAGAATTATTCGAATATTTTGGCTTTACTGTTGAAAATGTCGTAAACGCGGTAAAAAGAATTATATAAACGCGGAAAGTTCTTTTCTTGTCTGCAAAACAGGTTTTTAGTAAAAAATACGGAGATAAAGGGATGGCAATTAGAGTTGGCATTAATGGTTTTGGTCGTATCGGACGGATGGTTTTTCGTGCTTCTATAGAAGAGTTTGATGACATAGAAGTTGTCGCAATCAACGATTTACTGGAACCGGATTATCTCGCCTATATGTTATTACATGATTCCGTTCATGGTCGTTTCAAAGGAGATGTATCTGTTGACGGTAATAATTTGATAGTTAATGGCAAGAAAATTCGCTTAACTGCCACCAAGGATCCAGAAGAACTGAACTGGGGTGAAGTCAAGGTTGATGTCGTGGTGGAATCCACCGGATTGTTCCTGACCAAAGAACTCTGTGAAAAACATATCAAGGCAGGCGCTCCTAAAGTCGTCATGACTGCGCCATCCAAGGATGATACGCCAATGTATGTTTATGGTGTCAACGATAAAACATATCAGGGTGAAGCAATCATTTCCAATGCATCATGTACTACCAACTGCCTGGCCCCGATCGCAAAAGTATTGAATGATACTTGGGGTATCAAGCGTGGTTTGATGACGACTGTTCATGCTGCCACGGCAACACAAAAAACAGTTGATGGCCCTTCCAATAAAGATTGGCGTGGTGGACGCGGAATTCTCGAAAATATTATTCCTTCCTCTACGGGCGCAGCCAAAGCAGTTGGTGTGGTTATTCCTGAATTAAATAAGAAGTTAACCGGCATGGCCTTTCGCGTACCCACTTCTGACGTCTCGGTTGTAGATTTAACAGTGGAACTGGAAAAAGATGCATCTTACGACGAAATTCGTAAGGCAATGAAAACAGCTTCTGAAGGCTCCATGAAAGGTGTATTAGGCTACACTGATCAAAAAGTGGTTTCCACTGATTTTCGTGGAGAAACCCATACATCAGTGTTTGATGCAGAAGCCGGCATTCAGCTGGATAAGAATTTTGTGAAAGTTGTTGCCTGGTATGACAACGAATGGGGTTATTCCTGCAAGGTACTGGAAATGGTACGAGTTATCGCTGGCCGTAATAATTAAAGCTAAAGATATATTTTTCATGGAATAAACCACTGGGGTTGGTTGTTTATTTCTTACCCTGGAAATTGTGCTGTAACCAGTTCCCTACTGGTTACAGCTTTGTTGCTTCAATAAACAAAAAAGCTATTTTTCATCCCAATCCGGGCAAGAAATTGCAGATAAATCAGTTGATGATCTATAGAAGAAATTAATCTTGATATTGCCGCTTCTATGAACAGATGCATCTATATTTTTATCGTCCTTCTCAATTCAACAACTAATTAATTTCCATCTGATTATCTTATAAAATCAGCAAGTTATCTAAAATATGGAGCCAATGTGTCAGTTATTAAACTTGTCGATCTAGATCTGAAGAATAAACGTGTTTTTATCCGCTCTGATCTGAATGTTCCTGTGAAAGAAGGTAAGGTGACTTCAGATGCACGCATTACTGCATCCATGGCAACTATAAATCATTGCCTGAAGCAGGGAGCAAGAGTAATGGTAACTTCCCATCTGGGGCGTCCGGAAGAAGGCGTGTGGGCCATGGAAAATTCTCTTCAGCCAGTTGCCAATGATATTAGCCGGAGACTGGGAACAACTGTCCGATTGATCAAGGATTGGGTTGATGGTGGATTCGAAGTTGCGCCCGGAGAGCTGGTAATTTTGGAAAATTGCCGAATTAATAAAGGTGAGAAAAAAAATCTTGAAGAAACAGCAAAAAAATATGCCAATTTGTGTGATGTCTTTGTTATGGATGCTTTTGGTACAGCGCATCGTGCAGAAGCCTCAACACACGGTGTAGCCAAATATGCACCAGTTGCTTGTGCTGGCATTTTACTTACCGAGGAATTGGATGCTTTAACCAAAGCCTTGCACCAGCCAGCACGCCCACTGGTAGCAATTGTAGGAGGATCCAAAGTTTCCACCAAATTGACTGTTCTGGAATCACTTACTGAGAAAGTTGATCAACTTGTGGTTGGTGGAGGAATTGCTAATACTTTCCTCAAGGCTGCTGGGAACAATGTTGGAAAGTCTCTGTGTGAGGATGAACTGGTACCTATAGCGAAATCCCTGATGGATAAAATGAATCAGCGTAATGCAACGATTCCCATCGCGATTGATGTCGTTGTCGGAAAAAAATTTGCTGCAGATGAACCTGCTGTTCTAAAAGAAGCAAATGCTGTTTCCGATGATGACATGATTTTTGATATCGGCCCCAAGAGCACTCAAGAACTGGTTAACATCATCATGAAGGCCGGCACAGTTGTCTGGAATGGCCCCGTTGGCGTGTTTGAATTTGATCAGTTTGGAGAAGGGACACACGCAATCGCCAAGGCAATTGCTGAAACTGATGCTTTCACCCTGGCAGGCGGTGGTGACACGATTGCCGCCATTCAGAAGTATGATATTTACGATAAGGTTTCATACATATCCACTGCCGGAGGTGCATTCCTGGAATTCTTAGAAGGAAAAAAACTACCCGCTGTCGAGATCCTGGAATTACGTGCACAGTGAGGCCTGAGAAGATTTTCTTCCAGGAATTTCGGAAATGATGCGAAGAACAAAAATTGTAGCAACGCTGGGACCAGCTTCCAGCAACCCTGATATCCTGAGACAAATGATTGAGGCCGGTGTCGATGTCGTCCGTATCAATTTTTCACATGGAACAAAGGACGAGCATATTGCTTCCGCGGAGCAAGTACGCTCACTTGCCCATTCACTTGGCCGTACGGTAGGTGTGCTGGCCGATCTGCAAGGACCAAAAATTCGTATCGGCAAGTTTGCTCAGGGAAAGATCACGCTCAAAGCCGGGGATGAATTTATTCTTGATGCAGAGTGCGAGCTGGGTAACCAGGAACGGGTCGGGCTGGATTACCGGGAGCTGCCCAACGATGTTGAAGCAGGTACTGTCCTCTTGCTGGATGACGGCCGAATCGTTCTGACTGTGACCAAAGTCAGGGAAAGTGAAATCTATTGCGAAGTTTTACAAGGCGGGATACTTTCCAATAATAAAGGCATAAACCGGAAAGGTGGAGGTCTGAGTGCCCCCGCTCTGACAGCAAAGGATCTGCAGGATATCAAAACTGCCACAATTTTACGGGCAGATTATCTTGCGGTGTCATTTCCTCGCTCGGGAGAAGATATCAGGCGAGCGCGTGCATTAATGCAGGAGGCTCAGGGGCATAGTTTGCTCATGGCAAAAATTGAGCGCTCGGAAGCTATTCTGGCGTTGGATGATATTCTAAGTGCTTCCGATGCAATTATGGTCGCGCGGGGCGATCTGGCAGTTGAAGTAGGTGATGCAGCAGTTCCTGCCTTGCAAAAACGCATGATACGATCAGCACGTGAAGCCAATAAATTGGTGATTACAGCCACGCAAATGATGGAATCGATGATATCCAATCCCATCCCAACACGTGCAGAGGTATCAGACGTTGCAAATGCAGTGCTGGATGGTACGGATGCTGTCATGCTGTCTGCTGAATCAGCTGCAGGACAATACCCGGTAGAAGCCGTAGCAGCCATGGCAAGAGTTTGTCTGGAGGCTGAAAAGGAGTATACGGTTAATCTGAGTTTTCGCCGTTCTCCGGATACACAACCAGTCAGTATCGAAGACGCTATTGCGCGAGCTACCATGTACACCGCCGGTTCGCTCAAGATTCGAGCAATCGCTGCATTGACACAAAGCGGCGTAACAGCATTGTTCATGTCTCGTAGAAGCTCGAAAGTTCCAATCTTCGCTTTAAGTCCACAAGAAGATACTCTGAGCAAGGTCACTCTTTTTCGTGGTGTTTATCCTATAAAATTTGGACAGGGATTGTGTGATCCTGAGATTATCCTCAGCATGGCGGAAGATGAGTTGCTCAGACGCGGCGCGGTACGAAACGAAGATTTAATCATCATGACAATTGGCGAACCGGTTGGCAAGGCTGGCGGAACAAATACTATGAAACTTGTCAGAGTAGGTGGTTCCAGGGGAACGACACAGATAACGAAAGAAGTGACTCAGCAGACCTTTTCTGATCCACTTAATTTATAAAATTAACCCTACAAACAGTATTAGCGTATCGGCTTATACACCAGTAAGAACATGAAGTTTGGTTTCATCAGAAAATAAACATATTAATTTTATATAAAGGAGACTTGAATGGCACTTGTATCTTTACGCCAGTTACTGGATCATGCAGCTGAAAACGGATATGGGCTTCCGGCTTTTAATGTAAACAACCTTGAACAAATTCATGCAATTATGCAGGCGGCTGATGAATGTGATAGCCCGGTAATCATGCAAGGATCGGCTGGCGCCCGCAAGTATGCTGGTGAAGCATTCCTGCGCCATCTGATTGCCGCAGCAGTTGAAGCCTATCCCCATATTCCGGTTGTAATGCACCAGGATCATGGCGCCTCACCTTCTGTGTGTATTAATGCCATTCGCAGCGGTTTCTCCAGCGTGATGATGGATGGATCGCTTGAAGAGGACGGAAAAACGCCTTCATCATTTGAATATAACGTGGATGTCACTGCCAGAGTAGTCGCTATGGCACATGCTGTAGGCGTTTCCGTGGAGGGCGAGCTAGGTTGCCTGGGATCTCTGGAATCTGGTCAGGGCGAAGCTGAGGATGGCCACGGTGCTGAAGGACAACTTTCACATGATCAGTTGCTGACTGATCCTGAAGAAGCTGCCGAGTTCGTCAGAAGAACCGGTGTGGATGCGCTAGCAATTGCCATCGGTACTTCTCACGGTGCGTATAAATTTACCCGAAAACCCACAGGTGATATCCTCGCCATTGAGCGGATCAAAGAAATTCACCAGAGAATTCCCAATACCCATCTGGTTATGCACGGATCCAGTTCCGTTCCTCAGGAATGGCTAGAAATCATCCGTGAATATGGTGGTGAAATGAAAGAAACCTATGGTGTACCTGTAGAAGAAATTCAGCAGGGTATCAAGTATGGTGTGCGTAAAGTCAATATCGATACGGATATCCGTTTGGCCATGACTGGTGCAATTCGTCGTCATCTGGCCAGAAACAAAAGCGAGTTTGATCCGCGTAAATTCCTGAAAGATGCCACTGTTGCTGCTAAAGATATCTGCAAAGCACGTTTCGAAGCATTTGGCTCCGCGGGTCAAGCTGGCAAGATCAAGCCAATCTCGCTGGAAACTATGGCAAACCGTTACCTGAGCGGCGAACTAAAAGCAATTGTAAAGTAATCTAAAAACGGGCTAATCCCCAAAGTGCCCCACAAATTCCTGGAAAGATATTCAAATCGGGGATGTGGGGCACTTTTTATTCACATCACTAATCAGTGAGTCTGTTTATAACAAAGGCACAGCCTCTGCAGCCTATCACCCCTCTCCCTCTCCAGGCTAAACTGCCTCAACTTTCACAGGAGCTTCAATTTTAAATTCTGGTGAAGATTGTCTTCTGTTCATTCAAATCAATAGTATAACTTAACATCCTTTACAGAATCATTTAACCACTACAGGCCCGAATCAGAATCGATGTGACTTATCTGCTCCATCTAAAAAATGAAATATCACCAAGAAGCCAGAAAATAGCATTCAAACAAACACGAGGCCCCTGCACAGCTACCCTTTTTCCATATGCGAGTCATAAATAAACAACGGCTTGAATGTTTATGCGATCAAAAAATAAGTTGAGCAGGAGTCTCAATGCTTTGGA
Source organism: Nitrosomonas sp. TNE100 (assembly GCF_055387135.1). NCBI lineage: Bacteria > Pseudomonadati > Pseudomonadota > Betaproteobacteria > Nitrosomonadales > Nitrosomonadaceae > Nitrosomonas > Nitrosomonas sp. TNE100. The sequence continues at coordinate 1,521,522 of NZ_AP040997.1, forward strand.
TATCCTGATAAGCGATAAACAACTTGACAGCTTCTAATATTTGTAAAGAAAATAGTTGAGTCAGCTTAGAATCCAAATATTCTTCTAGGCTGCAAATCCCTCAGCAAGCAGCTATCGTGTCGAGGACAAGCAAGTTAATACAGTGTTGCTAGTTAAACTGCAACACAATCAAGAGAGAGTGCAATATGGATAGTGCATTACTGAGCTTGCTGGCAGCCTTTTTATTATCACTCATTGGTTTGCTTGTATTCATCTGGTCGCTGCGTAAAGGATTGCTGTTTGAAAACCCACGAGCGGCCGCCACAATTTTTGCACCTGGAGAAATTGGCAAAGCAGATGATCCAGCTCTGGATGATCAGGCTGCAAAACGCCTTCAAGAGGCGATAACCGCTTCCCACGGCAGTGAGCCGCAAGCCGAAGACCCGGATGAGATCAAGGATCGCATCGCTGCTGACCGTTCATCTGCCTTCCCGGTCTTTATGTTCATTTCCTTTGGCTGTATGTGGCTGATACTGGGCGCGACAGCTGGTCTCATTTCATCACTGAAATTACACTGGCCAGACTTTCTGGTATCCGAGGCTTGGATGACCTTTGGGCGCATGCGAACAGTACACCTGATCGCAGTACTTTATGGCTGGATCACCAACGTTGGGCTGGGCATTATCATCTGGCTGCTGCCACGCTTGTTGCGCACACCACTGAAAGGACCAATGTGGGTCATGCTGGGGGGGACATTTATCAACATCGGAATTGCCAGCTCCATTGGCGCAATCGGTTCCGGCTGGAGCGATGGTATGGAATACCTGGAAATCCCATGGCAGATCGGCTTGTTCATTCAGGCAGGTATGGTTTGTATCATTGGTTCGGTATTTTATACATTGTTCCACCGCAAAGCACATGAACTCTATGTAAGCGTGTGGTATCACATCGCTGCCTTATTATGGATTTCGCTGCTGTTTACCGTCGGAAAACTTCCGGGTGTTCATTTTGGCGTACAACAGGCGATGACCAACTGGTGGTATGGGCACAACGTTCTAGGCCTCTGGTTTACTCCGATCGCCTTGGGCGCCATCTACTATTTTCTACCCAAAACAATCGGGCGGCGAGTGCGTTCCTATAATCTTTCATTGTTGGGTTTCTGGACACTGGCGTTTTTCTACGCACAGGTGGGCGGGCACCATCTAGTTGGCGGGCCGGTACCTGGATGGCTGATTACGCTATCCATCGTGCAGAGTATGATGATGATCATCCCCGTAGTTGCATTCTCAGTCAATATGGCAGGAACCATGTGGGGGAGAATGCGTCTGGCACTTTATTCGCCAACGCTACGATTCATGATGTTTGGCGGCTTTATGTATCTGCTGTCATCGGTGCAAGGGTCATTTGAGGCCTTACGCAGCATTCAACAAGTTGCGCACTTTACACACTTCACAGTAGCTCATGCTCACCTTGGCGCCTACGGTTTCGTCTCAATGGTACTCTTCGGTGCGATCTACTTTATGATGCCGCGTGTACTACATTGGGAATGGCCCTACCCAAAACTAATTTCGCTGCATTTTTGGCTAGCCAGCATCGGTATCCTAATCTATTTCGTTTTCCTGTCTTGGGGCGGCTGGCTACAGGGCCTTGCAATGCTCGATACCACACGTGAATTTATGGATTCAGTACGACTAACTATTCCGTACCTGGAATGGCGCAGTGTAGGAGGTGGGCTGATGTGGCTTAGCCATGTGATTTTTGTCGGACATTTACTGGTCATGATACTGCGATTCGGCCCCAATCGTACCGGGGAAGCACTGTTTGCACCGGAGAAAATGAAACTGGAGATGATGCATGGAAAATGAAGCTAAGCTGACTGCTGGCGCAATAACGACTTTTGGAATTGCCGTCGCAGCACTGGTGGTGCTTCCATATATCCAGGTGCGTGATATTCAGCCGCCTGAAGGACTCAAACCTTACACCAGCGCAGAATTACGTGGGCGAGAAATTTACGTCGCCAACGGTTGTCTGTATTGCCATACCCAACAGCCACGCGATCGCAGCTTCGCTCCGGATTTTGATCGCGGCTGGGGACGGGTCACCACGCCTGGTGACTATTATTACGACAAACCACACTTGCTAGGCAGCATGCGTACCGGCCCAGATCTAATGAATATCGGTGTGCGCCAGCCAAGCATGGACTGGCATCTAGGTCATTTGTATCAGCCGCGTGCGTATGTGCCAGATTCTACCATGCCTTCTTATCCTTATATGTTTGAAGTTAAAGATCAAGCCGAAGATGACGAGATAATCGTCAAGCTGCCACCAAAATTTGTACCATCAGGGAAAGTAGTAGTTGCTCGCCCGGAAGCGGTAGATCTGGTGAAATATTTACGATCCCTCGACCGAAGTTACCCGATATTACCGCCGGATCCACAAAACGCAGGTAAAAAGGATCGCTAAATGACATCAATAAATTGCTCTGCCACATACAGGCATGATCTTTTCAACCAAAGAGGTACACTCCATGGCCGATAATGATGACCATCGCGCCCAAGTCCGTGAAAACATTGACCCCAAAGAAATCATTCGCCCAATTCCGATGACGACAACATTAGTCACGTTGGGAATGGTTATTTTCGGTGTGGTATATTTATTTATGTCAGAACCACTGACGACGTCTCGCTATGGTGATCAGCGCACATTGGCCGATCTTTCCAGACCACTGCAAACAGCCGATAGTGATAATACGGTTATCGATGGCAAGACCTTGTACGCTGCACAATGTGCAGCTTGCCATCAAGTCACAGGACTGGGTGTACCAGGCGTTTTCCCGCCACTGGACAACTCAGAATGGGTACAGGGTGAACCACGTATTCTAGCCAATATCCTGTTACATGGTGTTAGTGGTGAAATAGAAATCGCTGGACAAAAATACCAGGGTTTAATGCCAGCCTTCTCGCAATTAAGTGACGCGGAGCTGGCTAGGGTGGCAACTTACATCCGCAGCGCCTGGAGTAATAAAGCAGATGCAGTTTCAGCCGATCTGTTCGAGACAGAACGGCAATCCAGTGCTGGACGCACTACACCATTTGAAGGTGGGGCGGCACTGAAGGCACTAAGTGAAAAGAATCACTAGTAGTAAGCTGCCAAGGGCGCACCTGCACTAATAACCAGAGATGATACGCACTGTAATTACAAGTATATTAATCATTCTGCTCGGCCGGAGTGCCGCATCCTGGCTAACTTATGATTTCCAGATCTGGACTGATGAAGACGCGCGCCGTCTGGAAGTCGCTTTGCATCCTGTCGAAATCTCCCCTGTACGAATCGAAGGGCCGGATCTTGCTGAAACGGATCTTACGACCCTGTTACGTCAAGAGAATGTTGTAACGATCGCAGACTTTATCTACACCCGTTGCCAGGCCGTATGCCCCTCATTGGGTAGTATTTTTCAGCAGATACAAACCGCCTTGCTCAACGATGCGGGTAACGAGCGTCCGAGAAATGTTCGCTTGCTTTCCATCAGCTTTGATCGCAAACATGACGATCCACCCGCACTTCGAGCTTATGCCGATAACTTGAGTGCCAGGCCAGAACTCTGGCGTTTTGTTCGAGTACTACAGGCAAAACAGGAACAAGCTTTGCTGCAACAGCTTGGAGTAGTGGTGATACCTGATGGCCGTGGCGATTACGAGCACAACGCCGCTCTGTTGGTATTTGATGGTGCTGGACGCATGGTGCGTGTATTCGATATTGAGGAGCACCAGCTGGCACTTGATTATGCGCGCCATCTGGCACGCAAGCAGATACAGGAAACTTCGTTGTGAACAAGTGTTGGCAAGCTGTTTTAGGCATAGGCTTACTGCTGTTTATAGCCACACCTGGCGTACGTCATGCAATGGAAAAAAGCATGTGGTGTCACATGTTGGTGCAGTTTCCACTCTGGATGGGAGCAGCTGCCTTGCTTGCCGGAGGAATGCCGGCACGAATATGTAAGGTTATTGCTCGCTGGAATATGTATGGAATCAGCGGATTACTCATAACAGGTGTTACGCTCGCTGTGCTGATGATACCACGTGTGCTTGATCAAGCATTACTGCACCCAAAAATGGAGTTGGCTAAATTAACCGCATTGGTTCTGGCAGGCATGGCGCTACGTCTGTCATGGCGTCCAGCTGGTTTGATTCTGCAATTTTTCTTTCTGGGCAATATGCTGCCCATGATGGGAGTGGTTGGGTGGTTGTATACTGAATCGCCGCTGCGCCTGTGCAATGCCTATCTGCTTGATGACCAGATACAGCTTGGCAACTGGTTGATTGGGCTGGCTGCCGTAATCGCTATAGTATGGCTGTCATGGATTACATGGCGCATAACCTATCAGGAAACCCGGCAGACATCACATCGTGAGATGTAACTTCTTTACACCCTAACTCTCTCCTTTTACCATTACTACCACTCAGTGATAGACTCAAACACTATTTCTTTCCTGACAGCCTTTCTACAGTATCCGGGATACTTATTCCGAGCCGGCCATATAGGTATGAGGAACCAATATCGGCTTCGGAGAACCCGAAGCGCTTATGGTATTCGCTGTTCGGGTAGCAGCCTCCAAATCAGGGAACGGCCCTACAAATATTTTGTGCAAACCACTTGTTTGATTGATATAGGCCTGTTGAGTGATTGAGGGGAAATTGGATCTTAATTGTATTAGATAAGATTGAGCATTATGGGCAGAGCCAAACGCGGCAAGCTGTAAATAAAATTTACCAGTATCGTTACTGGACACCCTCTTTGGAGCCATATCTGGTTGGGGTTGTGTTGTCACAGAATAAGGACCGCTGAAACGATCCGGAATAATACTTTCCACCTCTACCCGGGCACTGCCATTTGCCAGGACACCCAGCTTATGAGCCGCAACATAAGACAGATCAATCAGGCGACTTTCCAGGAAAGGTCCTCTATCATTAATACGAACAATTACTGAGCTTCCATTCTGCAAGTTTGTAACACGAACATAGCTGGGTATGGGCAAGGTTGGGTGGGCGGCCGTCATGGAATACATATCGTAAACATCACCTGAGGCTGTACGTTGACCGTGATAGCGCTTGCCGTACCAGGAAGCCTGTCCGCGTTCCTTGTAAGGCTTGAGTGTGGTCATCGGTGTGTAGGTTTTACCAAGAGCAACATAAGGGCGCATCGTTGCTGTTTTTAAAGGCTCAACCCGGGGAACTGCATCAGGAACAGCATCAAGATTAGCAGGGGGATTTTCTTCCGGCCCATCATCGAGATAGTAGCCCCCTCCTCCACTTCCCGCAATAGATGAGCTCTTCGTGTGTGCTTGTACGGATGATTGCCCTACTCTGGGAGTATTACTGCAAGCTGAGAGCATAAATAATATGACAACAGCAGAAAAAACAAATAGTGCACTTCTGCTTGGAATATCAGAATGGAAATAAGAATTTGGTTTCATATTTTCAGGTCTTAACAAGTTTTGGATGAGTATGTATGCTCATTAAAATTCCAAATCCCAGCAGTATGGTGACCATAGAAGTGCCTCCATAGCTGATGAGTGGAAGAGGTATGCCGACAACGGGCAAGATACCACTTACCATACCCATATTGACGAACACATAAGTAAAAAAAGTTAAGGTGATTGATCCCGCAACCAGCCGTGCAAACCGTGTCGGCGCACTGGCCGTAATAACCATGCAGCGCCCGATTACGATCAGATACAGCGACAATAACAAACTGTTACCAATCAGCCCAAATTCTTCTGAGAATACTGAAAAAATAAAATCCGTACTCGGTTCAGGCAAGAAATCAAGTTGAGACTGGGTACCTTTCAACCACCCCTTTCCTGCAATTCCGCCAGATCCAATAGCAATACTGGATTGTATCGTATGATACCCGGCGCCTAGTGCGTCTTGTGAAGGATCAAGCATAGTCATAATTCGCTTGCGCTGGTAATCATGCATACCAAAAGACCAGAGTAAAGGTAGACTCACTGTCACTGCCACAGCCAAGCCAGTCATGAGACGCCATGACAGACCTGCCAAAAAAATAACATAAAATCCGCTAATCAGGATCAGCAAGGCAGTCCCAAGATCAGGTTGCCGCACGATAAGCGCAACCGGCAGCAGCAGAATAAGCGCAGCAATAACATAATCCCGCCAACGCAGAGTAATGTGAGCTTTGTCAAAATACCACGCCATCATAAGAGGAACAGCAATTTTCAGCAGTTCTGAAGGCTGGATATGAACAATTCCCAGATTTAACCAGCGGCGGGCACCATTCTGCACTTCACCAAATAATGCCACAGCAATCAGCAAGACAATACCCAGTACATACAGCGGAAAGGCCATGCGCATAATCCTTTGCGGAGGAATGTTCGCAACTACCCACATCACTACATATGCAACAACCATGTTAATTAACTGACTGATTACCCGGGCAGAGCTCCCACCGGTAGCGCTGTATAGCACGATCAACCCGGTCAGCATTAGCAGAAAAATCCCGGCAAGCAGAAAATTATCAATATAGCGCGTAAAATAATGCCATGCTTGCTTGATATCCGGAGTAATCATCTCGCGATCAGGAATTCATCCGCTACCCTGCTTTCTCAGCCGGTTCTGGCATTGTTCCCAGGAAAAAATAATCCAGTACTTTGCGAGCGATAGGGGCAGCGGTTGATCCGCCCGAGCCACCGTTCTCGATCAGTACTGTCAGCACTATCCTGGGATTTTCTACAGGCGCAAAAGCTGTAAACAGCGCATGGTCGCGATGCCGCTCGTCAATTTTACTGGCATTGTAGCGTTCACCCTGCTTGATATTGATTACCTGAGAAGTACCGGTTTTCCCGGCAAAGGTATAAGCAGTATTAGCACCGGCACGGGATGCTGTACCACCAGGGCGGGTAACATCTGCTAATGCCTGCCTGACAGAATCCAGATATTCCTGCCTCAGATTCAGTCTGTAAATTTCCTCTACAAAATTATCTTTCACAAAATTCTTATAATGATCCACCTGCTGTCTAACAAAATGCGGCCTGTAGGCCCTACCATCGTTAGCCAGTAACATCATTGCAAACGTCAGCTGAAGTGGCGTGGATAAATTAAACCCCTGCCCGATACCAACCGAAATGGTATCCCCTGGCAGCCAGTTTTGATTAAATCGCCTCTTTTTCCACTCTGGAGAAGGCAATAATCCAGCAGCTTCTCCTGGAATATCTATTCCAGTTTCTTTACCAAAACCAAACTGCCCGATGAAATCATGAATGTTGGTAATACCCAAATCATGTGCGAGCATGTAATAGTAAGTGTCACACGAAATTACCAGAGATTTGCGCAAATCGACCCAGCCATGCCCTCCCGGCTTCCAGTCACGAAAACGGTGTGAGCTTCCAGGTAAACTGAAAAAACCTGGATCATTAAATGCATAACGAAGAGAGCGTTTACCCAGCTCCAACCCGGCCAGCGCCATAAATGGCTTAAAGGTGGAACCAGGGGGGTATACACCTCGTAAAGCACGATTGTTCAAGGGTCTGTCTATGGATTCATTAAGCAGACGCCAATTAAGGTGGTCAATGCCGTCTACAAACAAATTGGGATCAAAACCCGGTTTACTGACAAAAGCCAAAATTTCTCCATTAGATGGATCCAACGCAACCAAAGCACCTCGATAATCCCCAAAAGCCTGTACAGCTGCCTGCTGCAACCCAATATCGAGAGAAAGCGTAAGATCGTTCCCGGCAGTTGGCGCAACACGGGACAAAGTACGTACAGGACGGCCAACAGCATCAGTCTCAACCTGCTCAAAGCCAGTCTGCCCATGTAGCACACTTTCGTAGCTTTTTTCGATACCAATCCGCCCGATATGCGTGGAGCCGTAGTAATTCTTTAGCCGCTTATCCGCTTCGAGCTGTTCCAGATCCTTGTCGCTGATACGTCCAATGTAGCCTATCACATGAGAAACCAGCTCTCCTTTCGGGTAATGCCTGAGGGGGTGCGCCTTGATATCCATCCCGGAAAAGCGATACTGATTTTCCGCAAAACGAGCTACTTCAAAATCTGTCAGACGGGAACGTATGGGCAGGCTCTTAAATCTTGTATTTTCAAGTTTCAGCTTGTTAAAGCGTCTCCGATCCTCGGGAGTAATCTCAATGATCGTTGCCAGTTCATTGATAGCTGCATCAAGATTTTTAACTTGATCGGGGATTATCTCCAAAGTGTAGGCCGTGTAATTTTGAGCCAGAACATCTCCATTACGATCAAATATGAGCCCCCGGTTAGGGGTCAGTGGCTGGATAGCAATGCGATTCGCCTCCGCGAGAGTCGTGTAGTGCTCTTCTTGCAATACCTGCAGATAAAAAAAACGACCAAAGAGCAAACTGAACAAAACCACAACACCAATCGCACTGATCACCAACCTGATGCGAAAATGCCGAGTTTCACGTATATGATTACGTAACTCTACAATATCACTCATACTTCATCGCGATCAATTCGCTGCTTACGAAATATTCCCAGCAGAAAAGCCAATAAGGGCCAACATAACGCCCCGGTTACACTCGCCAGGAAAATATACCACTCAGGAATATATGATCCTGCCAGAATCCCGGTCAAAAATACCACTCCTTGCCCTGATAACAGTATCCATAAAACTGCGGGAATTTGCTGAAAGGCATTGAACAAACGCAAACGTCGATACAGGATCAAGGCAAAAAACGTGATCAGGCAATATGCAATGGCATGCTGTCCCATGATACTGACATCGATGACATCCATGAACAGACCACTTATGAAAGCGATACTCATGCCCGCTTGCTGTGGTTGATAGATATTCCAGTAGAGTAATGTCAGCGCAACAAAATCCGGGCGCAAAACCAGTATCACTTTATCAAACGGCATCAGATTAATTAAAACTGCCGTTATCAAACTGATATAAATCAGTGATTTTCTTGCAGGAAATAAAAATTCCTGGATTTCGTAATCATAACGCCTGATTCTAGATTTTCCGTTTTGTCTGGGATGCATGGGATTCAGGGTTATCTGGTATTTCCATAACAGGCGGTGGCGAACTGGTCAGGATGAGAACTTGCCTGTGCCGATCTACGCCCGCCACGGGAATACATATAATACGTGCAAATTTATGTGAACGATCGTACTCGATATGAGTCACCCGTCCTACAGGTAATCCTGGTGGATAAACCCCTCCGATCCCCGAAGTGATCAGCAGGTCGCCTTCCTGGATATCCGTGCTAATGGATAAAAACCGCAACTCCAGTTCGCCATTTCTACCTGTACCTGAAATTACTGTTCGCAAGCTATTGCGCTCAATTTGTACAGGCACCAGATGATTCTTATCCGTAATCAACGTGATTTCTGCCGTCCACGGATAAATCTGTGTCACCTGCCCGATCACACCAAGATCATCAATCACAATTTGCCCAGCCTTGACACCACTTGAGCTCCCCTTACCTACTGTTATCTTGCGGCTGAAAGGATCACGTGGTACATAAAGTATCTCCGCCAGAATAGTTTGAATCTCGGTTTGTTTAGCAGCCCCAAGTAAAGCACGCAGGCGCTCATTCTCGCTAGTTAATGCCTGTAACCGGAAAAAATCATAGCGGCTGCTCAGATATTCATGCCTGAGGTGATCAATTTCTTCAATGAGTTTAAAGTCTGAAATATATTGTTCCACTCTTTCTTGCAAGGAAAAAGGCAAATATGCCAATTTTTGTAACGGGAAAATGACAATCGCAATTACACGCCGTACTTCAGAAATTGCATCAGAACGAGCATCTGCAATCATCATAAAGACAGATAGCAACACAAAGAAAAACATCCGCGTCAGAGGATTTGAGCCTGGCTTGAAGAATTGTGGAGAAGTTTGCATAGCGCCTCTCAGTATTTCCGTATCCCAAACCCATAGATTGGAACATGCCACTTGCTAAAAATACTAATAACAGCCCGAAAACTTGAATAAATGATATGCAATAAAGCACTATACCAACGCGCTTGAGGCACAGATTCTGTACCTGAAGACCGCTTGAGAAGGGTAAGAATTCGACGAAAGCCAATCCGATCTATCCAGACTTGCCATTTTAGCAAATTAATCGTCAAGATTTGTGGCGTGGTTATTACGTATTCGATATAAGCAGGTTAATTGGCAGCACATAAACAGACCCCAGAAATCCGACGCGCCCTTACGTTATATGGCAACTTGCACCATGGAAGAAGGCGGGAAAGACAAATAAATTAATAATCTCTAACAAAAATTCCAACCGAATGATCAATGCTATCCAGGGCCATTCCCGCACCTCGCACAACACAGGTAAGCGGATCATCCGCAATAATAACCGACAACCCTGTCTCTTCCATAATCAGACGGTCTATATCTCGCAACAGCGCCCCCCCCCCTGTCATCACCATCCCCATTTCTGCAATATCGGAACCGAGTTCAGGAGGCGTTTGCTCCAATGCGGTTTTAACTGCACTAACAATACTATTAAGCGGCTCTGCCAAAGCTTCCAGAATCTCATTACTGGAGATTGTAAAGCTGCGAGGAATACCTTCAGCCAGATTCCGTCCTTTGACTTCTATTTCCCGGACTTCCGAGCCCGGATAAGCCGATCCAATTTCTGATTTGATAATCTCAGCCGTTACTTCACCAATCATAATTCCGTAATTACGACGGATGTAATTGATAATTGCCTCATCAAACCTGTCACCACCAACTCGTACCGAATTGGAATAAACAACTCCTCCCAGCGAAATCACTGCGACTTCTGTCGTCCCTCCGCCAATATCAACTACCATGCAGCCAATTGGAGTTTCAACCGGCAAATCCGCGCCCAGCGCTGCCGCCATAGGTTCTTCAATCAGCTCGACCTTACGCGCCCCTGCGCCGTAAGCCGCCTCCCGGATTGCACGCCGTTCCACCTGGGTGGAACCACAAGGCACCGAAATAACAATACGGGGATTTGCTGAAAATAAACGGGGAGGATGGGCTTTTCGGATGAATTGTTTAAGCATCTGCTCGGTGACTGTGAAGTCTGCAATAACACCGTCCTTCATTGGCCGGATTGCCGTAATGTTGCCCGGGGTACGGCCCAGCATTTGTTTTGCAGCCTGTCCAACCTGCTGAATCATGCGCTTGCCGCCCGGCCCCCCTTCGTGGCGTATGGCAACCACCGAAGGCTCATTCAGCACAATGCCCTGGCCACGCACATAGATCAATGTATTGGCAGTGCCTAAATCAACAGCCATATCCGTCGAAAAATAGCTGCCCAGAAAGTTATTGCTCAGGAAATTAAACATAATGACGATATTCCAGTATGACAGATCCGGTATGTTACACGCACTGCAGGTATTTCATTATTTCGCTCTTGGAGCAAACGCCGCAAATGTATAAAAACATGTGTTTGACAGGTGTGCATGATACTCTATTACCTGTTTTGGTTTAAACAGAAAGCTACAAAAATGACACTATCACTGAGCGATATCAAGCGCGTTGCAAAGTTGGCCTGTATCGAAATTAGCGAGACAGACGCCCAACAAAGCCTAATCCAGTTATCCGGAATATTCAGCCTCATCGAACAAATGCAAGCTGTTGATACACAAGGGATCAAGCCAATGAGCCATTCCCAGGACATGACACAAAGACTGCGCGAGGATATTGTCACGGAATCTGATCAGCACATACAATTCCAATCCATCGCACCCCAGGTTGAAGATGGATACTATCTGGTTCCCAAGGTAATCGAATAACACCGGCAATAAAACCGTATCTCTGCTTATCAATTTTCCAAATATTCCACCGCACTGACAGATCATGCTAAATGCCAGCCTCAGGCAGCTCTCTTCGCTGCTCTCAGAAAAAAAAATATCCAGCACAGAACTCACCGGGGAATTTCTAGCCCGGATCAAGGCCCTCAATCCTGACTTGAATGCCTTTATTACAATGGATGAAGAAAAAAGTCTGGATCAGGCCAGAATCGCTGACGAGATGATTGCCACGGGACAATCCACACTGCTCACAGGAATACCCATCGCCCAAAAAGATATTTTCTGTGCCAACGGATGGCTGACAACTTGCGGATCGAAAATGCTTTCAAATTTTATTTCACCCTATGATGCCACCGTGGTGAAACAGTTTGATCAGGTGGGGATGGTCAATCTGGGCAAAACCAACATGGATGAATTCGCCATGGGCTCCAGTAACGAAACTTCCTATTACGGGCCAGTGAAAAATCCCTGGGACAGGCTCGCCGTTCCTGGCGGCAGCTCAGGTGGCTCGGCCTGTGCGGTAGCAGCCAGACTGGCTCCAGCAGCAACGGGCACCGATACAGGTGGCTCCATTCGTCAACCAGCTGCATTATGTGGAATTAGTGGAATCAAACCTACTTACGGACTGGTTTCTCGGTACGGTATGATCGCATTTGCTTCCAGCCTCGATCAGGCTGGACCAATGGCCAGATCTGCCGAAGATCTTGCACTGCTGCTGAATGTCATGGTCGGATTTGATGAACGTGATTCAACCAGTCTACAGCGGGAAAAAGAAGACTATACGCAAGACCTGGAGAAACCGGTGAGCGGGCTGCGCATTGGCTTACCCAAGGAATTTTTTGCAGAAGGTATGAGCAGTGACGTTTCCAGTGCGGTAGAAGCGGCTCTGGCAGAGTACCGCAAACTGGGCGCCACATTTGTCGAGGTATCCCTGCCAAACAGCAAGCTTGCCGTTCCAGTCTATTACGTGCTCGCACCCGCCGAAGCATCTAGTAACTTATCGCGTTTTGATGGAGTACGATATGGCCATCGTGCCGCGCAATATGCCAATCTGGAAGATTTATACGCAAAAACACGCGCAGAAGGATTTGGCGATGAAGTAAAGCGCCGTATTCTTATTGGCACGTACGTGTTATCCCATGGCTATTACGATGCCTACTATCTTCAGGCTCAAAAATTACGCCGTCTGATTGCCGAGGATTTCAAAAAAGCTTTTGAACAATGCGACCTGATCATGGGGCCGACTTCACCTACCGTAGCCTTTAATATTGGCGAGAGATGCAACGATCCTATCCAGATGTATCTCTCCGATATCTACACCAGCGCAGCCAGCCTTGCAGGATTGCCGGGTATGTCGATACCTGTTGGATTTGGCAGTAAAAATAGGCCGGTAGGCTTACATATTATTGGGAACTACTTCAGGGAAGCACAAATGCTGAATGCGGCTCACCGCTACCAGCTGGCGACAAACTGGCATGAGCTTACTCCACCGGAAATGAATCGCTAAAAATCTTCAGGCCTCTGCTCTCTGGTTAATATCAAGCAACTAAAAGAAAAAGGATTACCTGATCATGCAATGGGAAACTGTCATCGGCCTTGAGATACATGTGCAGCTATTGACCCGATCCAAAATTTTTTCTGGTGCATCCGTTGCGTATGGCGCCCGGCCGAATTCACAAGCCTGCGCAGTGGATATTGCCCTACCCGGGGTATTGCCAGTATTAAACCAGCAAGTGGTTGAATATGCTATCCGCTTTGGTCTGGCAATTAATGCAACCATTAACTCACCCTCAATCTTTGCCCGAAAAAACTATTTTTATCCTGATTTACCCAAAGGCTACCAAATCAGTCAGCTGGCACATCCAATCGTTGAAGGTGGGCATGTTACCATCCGGACAGGGGATAAAGAAAAAACCATACACCTGACACGCGCCCATCTGGAAGAAGATGCAGGTAAATCAACACACGAAGGTTTTCACGACAAGACAGGAATCGACCTGAATCGTGCCGGAACCGGCTTACTAGAAATTGTCTCGGAACCAGAGATGCGCAGCAGTGCCGAGGCTGTGGCCTACGCAAGAGTACTTCATTCACTAGTGCGCTGGATCGGTATTTGTGACGGCAACATGCAGGAAGGATCCTTCCGTTGCGATGCCAATGTTTCAGTACGACCTGCTGGCTCGGACGTACTGGGGACACGCTGTGAAATCAAAAACCTCAATTCATTCCGTTTTCTTGAAAGAGCAATCGATTATGAAGTGGCAAGACAAATTGATATTCTGGAAAGTGGCGGCAGCATAGTCCAGCAAACACGACTATATGATGCAGACCGGGATGAAACCCGCACCATGCGCAGCAAGGAAGATGCACATGACTACCGTTATTTCCCGGATCCCGACCTGTTGCCAGTTGTTATCCCCCAGGAATGGATAAAACAGATCAGAGAGAAATTGCCGGAATTACCGGAAGATAGACACAATCGCTATATTCGGGACTTCAGTCTATCCGCCTACGATGCCAATATACTAACCGCGGCACGTGAACTGGCTGACTATTTTGAGCAAACCGTCAAATTTCTCCCGGAACAAATTAAACTTTGTGCTAACTGGATTATAGGAGAAGTCAGTGGAAGACTGAACAAGGAAGGACTCGAAATTGACCAGTGTCCCGTCAGTCCTGAACAACTGGCAGGATTGCTGCTACGGATCACGGATGGCACCGTATCAGGAAAAATAGCCAAGGATGTATTTGATAGTATGTGGCAAAGCAACGATAACAGTGCCGATACAATTATCGATGCAAAAAACCTCAGGCAGATTTCAGATAACAGCGAAATTGAGAAATGGGTTAATGAGGTGCTTGCAGCAAATCAACAACAAGTAGCCGATTATCGCGCTGGAAAAGAAAAAGCGTTTAATTCCCTGGTCGGCCAGGTAATGAAAATGTCAAGAGGCAAGGCCAATCCCGTCCAGGTCAATACACTGCTTAAAAAACACTTGATAGAATAAAACCCTGGATGAATTCAGCATACCGCTCAAAACAAAAAATTCAGGTCCGATAGCTGCTCCAGATCGAGCCTGAATTTCATGCATAAACTCTGTTTTACTAATACTTATTTTTTCAGCGCATCGCATCCATCAATAAACTTCTGCCGCTCGGCTTCATTGTTTTTGTAATAATCCAACGCTCTTTCCATCCCTCTTCCTGCACAATTTTCAGGAGATACTTCAGGAGCAGCGTTACCACAGCCAACTAAAGCGACACCAAGGCCAAGAGTACAGATGATGTAGTATGTAAATTTCATTTAAAGGTTTCCTCTATAAAAATCCGTTAAAACCTGGCGCACACGTCACCGTTTTCGCTTGTTAAACTAGCTGCCAACTATCCAATATCCCGAATCAGACATTCAATCGTTAACGCCTGCGACCGCCAAACACTCGCAGCTAATAACCACAAGTCAAATCATTTTACCTGAGTTCTCGTGGCTTAAAACAGTTTCACCCTCTTTTCCCGGAAAATATCCACAATGCAGTCCCCGGAAAAACCATATTAATTGCAGTAACATAGAAGCTAGTTTCAGCAACCAAACAGAAATCCATTCAATATCTTGGCACATAGGGTTGAGGGAAAAACTGGAACCAGCTGATTAGACAAACGGGACCCGTGGGCCCCGTTTGTCATCCGACTTATTCTGCAGACACAGCGATTTTCTTGGGTCGAACAGCTTCCCGTTTGGGAATGGTAACAACCAGCACACCATCTTTAGCTACCGCTGTAATGGCGCCCAGATCAGCCGTATCTGGAAGGCTGAAGCGCCGGAAGAAAGAACCATGCGTCCGCTCCACCCGTTTATATCCTTCCTTCTCTACCTTGGCTTCAGTCTGTTTCTCGCCTTTGATGGTAAGCATGCCGTTATCTGTAGTTATCTCTATTGCTTCAGGCTTTACGCCAGGTAAATCCGCATGCAAAACAAACTTATCTTCCTCCTCCTTGATATCAACAGCAGGCGCCCATTCCGCAACAGCAAAAGCACCCTCCTCGGTCGCCATATCATCACGCACCCGCCCCAGTTCTCGTTGCAATTGAGATAGTAATCCCCACGGTTCATAACGCGTAATTGCCATAATAACCTCCATACCAAGTCAAAAACATTTACCAAAACAGGTTGTCATTTAATCCGCATGACATCCCGACCCAAACATCCATCTGGATACCTCCAATCATTCTAAAACACCAGCCTGGATGATTTCTTCTACTCTATGAAACATACAGACATTAATATAAGTATGTCTTCAGTATTTTCAAGTCATATCCCTCGACTGATTTGCCCCAAGCTTGATCCGAGCCAAATTCTTCTATATCTTCTATAAAATGCATAAGCCTCGTTGCTGATAATGGACAACTGAAATAATAACCCTTTAGTAAATAGTAATGATGTTTGCGTAAAAACTCCACGTACCTCTCTGTTTTCATGCCTTCCGCGATCACACTCAATCCAAGATTATCCCCAGCGCGATAATGGCTCGGGAAATCGCAAAATCAGACCATCTCTCGTATGATCCTGTTCTATGCTTTGAATAAAATATTTATCTATTTTCAGGGTATCCAGCGGTAATTCGCGCAGCAGACTCAGTGAAGATTATCCAGTCCCAATAAAACTGGTGCAAATGGAGCGAGCCAGATGCGCAGGGAGTGAGCCTGCTGGAGCGGGCGTTAAAAACAATCCGTTGGCGAGGTTCGTACCAGACAGGGGCGCAACGCTTGCAGCACGTTCTTGATCATGGACGCGGAGAGTGTTAAAAACACGGACACGGCGGGCCAGAAGGGCTATGACGCAGGCAAGAAGGTCTCTGGATATCAAGCGTCACATCGCGGTCGATACTCAGGGCTTGCCGTATGCCATTGCGGTGACGGCGGCGGAAGTGACTGACCACAAAGGTGTGTTGCAAGCCTTGGAGCACTGCAGGCCGAGCTTGGGGCAGGTCCAAAGTCTGCTGTGCGACAGCGGCTATATCGGAGAACCATTTACCGAAGGCGTGCGGGCGCTTCCATGTAATATCTGCCCCATAAATCATCCCTCCGTAGTTGGTTATATTTTACACCAGCACACCGTGGGACTAAACATCTAAGAGCACAAGCAGGAACAGATAAAACGGAATCAAGTGGGGGTATCAGACAAGCTCAAGAGTCACTTGGACATGCAAGCGTCACTATGACAGAGCACTATATTTGCACCAGGAAAGGTGAGAAAGTGAAGCCAACAAAGTAGGAATTTCGGAAATGATTAAAGATTAACCAGCCCGATAAGTCTTTGATTCTTTGGTGCCGGGAGGGGGAATCGAACCCCCATGAAGTCGCCCTCGCGGGATTTTGAGTCCCGTGCGTCTACCAATTCCGCCATCCCGGCTTTAGTTTGTGGCAAGAGGGTAATTATCACTGAAATTACCTTGCACAGCAACCAATACCAGATTCTCTGTCATAACAAAAAAAATCAAGAGCAAAAAAACTTAAACCAGCTCATCTAGAGCATATCCTGATCACGCCTTCTTCAACAACCTGTATTCTGGCGAGCCATGGGAATCTATTTATTTTAGATCTAATCAAAAAAGCTCTATTTGCAATAAACACGAGAAAAATAGCAAGATCTGCGCCCATTTCACATTAGTAACCACAGAAAGGCACAGGCCGTAGCCACGAGGCTTTCGTAGTTTTGTTTGAGTTTATCAAAGCGCAGGGCCACCGCTCAGGATTGTTTCAACCATACGAAAATATTTTCTACCAGGTGTCGGTATCGGTATAGTCCTCGATCCAGATCTGAATTATCTGTTTTGGAGTTACCCCTTCCCTGGAATGACTGCCTTGGCACCTTTTTGTTCGATTTGATCACGTATGGCCTGATTGTCATAGTCTTTGTCTGCAACAATGGATTGAGCTGCGCCCAGCCCGGATCAAAGCCGATGCGTGTGTGCAATCATTGATCTGACCACCGGTAATATCGAATGCGATGGGGGAAGTCCGTGGGTATCTACCGCCATGTGAATTTTGCACCGCCCCGGCTTTTCCCGACTGCCTTATCCTTGCTGCTCTGGTGAGCCTTGATATAGCTAGCATTGATGAGAGTCTGCTCCATGTCCGGCTCAACCACCTGAGCCTGAAATACCTTGAGCCATTTTCCACTGGCAGGCCAGGCGGTGAATTGTTTATAAACCTTGTTCCAGCTCCCGAATGAACCGGTACCTGCGGTACAGTATGCCTTCGACAGTTATACAGCAAATCTTGCTTGTTGTAGAGGTGGTTGTGAAGCAAAATGGCCAGTAGCTTCGACCAGAGCTCAGCATTGAGCAATAATCGGAGCATTGCAAGCTCGTGTTGCTGGTGAGAGCTATAACGATACGAACTTGCTTCTTTAAATTAATAGCTTGGGATCAAACAGGAACAGGCCCTAAAATTTCCCCAAGTAGTTAAATTAATAGCGTTTTTATAAAGGGCATGTTAAAAATTAAGATTATGGCTGGGCGATGAGATCAACCTATGTAAAGATTCTTCGCACTCAATGTAGTTAGTTAGCTTAATGCATGGCTGATATAGCCGCACATAGACAGAGAGGTGACCTGCGGGCTTGAAATTAATCCTTTGGATTAGAAATAGTCCTCACAGCACAGCGGTTCACGGCCGACAAAAATCATTTCATACATAAAAATTTTAAAATTTCATGTCAGAAGCTATTTTGTATGACTTAAATGACTCCGCTGTTATTACATCAAAAGCGGGGCTGCTTTTTGACGAGGTATCTCAATATCTCAAGTCTGAAGATATGGTTTTACTTAAAAATGCTTATTTCTTCAGTCAGGAAGCACACTCCGGCCAATTCAGAAAATCCGGCGAACCTTATATTTCTCATCCTGTTGCAGTCGCCAGAATACTGGGTGAACTCCATCTGGATACAACAACGCTCGCTGCCGCTCTGCTGCACGATGTGGTGGAGGATACCGGTATCCTGAAGGAAGCAATCAGCAAACGATTTGGTTCTTCCGTAGCTGAGCTTGTAGATGGCGTTTCCAAGCTCGATCGGATCAAGTTCCAAACTCAAGCAGATATGCAAGTGGAAAATTTCCGCAAGATGTTGCTGGCCATGGCACAAGATATACGAGTCATATTGATCAAGCTGGCCGATCGTCTGCACAACATGCGCACACTTGAGGTAATGCCACAAGAGAAACAGCTCCGTATTGCACGAGAAACGCTTGAGATCTACGCGCCGATTGCACATCGCCTTGGCCTGGAGAATATCTATCAGGAACTGCAGGAGCTGGGGTTTTGTTTTTCTTATCCAACCCGCTATAAGGTTCTGCTCAAGGCAATCAAGGCAGCAAGAGGCAATCGCCGGGAGGTAGTTGGAAAAATCCTGGAAGCAACCAAACAGCGCTTACAGGAAGCCGGGCTGGATGCCATGGTAACCGGCCGCGAGAAACATTTGTACAGTATCTACAAGAAAATGGCAGGGAAACATCTTCGTTTCTCGGATGTACTGGATATTTATGGTTTTCGAGTGGTTGTTAAAGATGTTTCATCTTGCTACGTGGCGCTTGGAGCCCTCCACAGCCTATACAAACCCATCCCTGGAAAGTTCAAAGATTACATTGCCATCCCCAAACCAAACGGCTATCAATCATTACACAGCACATTACTTGGGCCTTATGGATTGCCGATAGAAATCCAGATCCGCACCCAAGAAATGCACCATATTGCTGAGGCCGGAGTTGCTTCACACTGGCTTTACAAGAACAAGGGCAGTGACACTGCAATGGATGATTTGTACATGAAAGCCAATCAGTGGATGAAAGGTTTGCTGGAGACCTTGAATGACTCATCCGATTCGCTGGAATTTCTGGAGCATCTCAAAGTTGATCTATTCCCAGGAGAAATATATGTTTTTACTCCGCAAGGCAAGATATTAACGTTACCACGAGGCGCAACCATAGTAGATTTTGCTTATGCTGTGCATACTGATATCGGGAATTGCTGCGTAGCAGCCAGAATCAACGGTGAAATCACACCGCTTCGCACCCGCCTGAGAAGTGGAGATCGCGTGGAAATTATTACTGCACCTGCAGCCAAACCAAATCCTGTTTGGCTATCCTATGTTGCAACTGGCAGAGCACGTTCCAGTATTCGCTATTTTCTGAGAACCATTCAATACGATGAATCGATCAGGCTTGGAGAACGCCTGTTGAATCAGGCATTGCATTCCTTTGGTACGAGCGCGGAAGCTATCGAGCCTTCACAATGGGAAAAACTGGCAAGAGAGAGCGGGGCTAAATCCAAGGAAGCACTTTTGGCAGATATTGCTCTGGGAAAACAGCTTGCTGCAGTTATAGCTAAACGTCTCGCTACCCCGTCAGGTGAATCTATATCAAATATTGAAGGCAACAACTCTATCACCATACTCGGAACCGAGGGAATGGCAGTCAAATTCGCACGATGCTGCTACCCTATACCCGGTGACGGCATCGTTGGATTGATTAAAAAAGATCAGGGGCTGGTGATTCATACACAAGATTGCTCTGCAGTAATCAGAATCAAGGATCATAAAAACATAGACAATCAACTGGACGTTATCTGGGGAACGAATATTGACAGAACCTTTCCGGTCAATATATTCATGACGGTAGTAAATAAAAGCGGGGTATTGGCCAGAGTAACCGCAGAGATTGCTAAAGCTGACTCAAATATTGACGATATAACGTTGGAAAATGACAAAGATTACACCACGATGCGCTTTATCCTGCAGGCCAGGGATCGTCAACATCTTGCACAAATTTTCCGCAGACTGAAGCATATCGGTGAAATAGTCAAAATGGGGCGCATCAGAAACCAATAAATTAATTACTCTATAAAAATGAGTGCTGATAACCTGTTGCTTGATTTCACCTCACCCGGGGCAATCCCCCCCGATCCTGTCGAGGAGATTCAGCGAATAGTTAATGAAACACAAATAAAGATGCAAGCACTTGAATCACTACTGGAGAATGAACAAGTAGAAGATGTAGCAGGGTGGAAATTACTGGCGATGTTTTATCTGGCAACTGACCGGGTAAATGACTTGGCTAAAATAGAAAGATTATATAAAAATATAGCAGGTGTATCTCTATCTGCTGGTTTGAAACAGAAATACACTCGATGGTTTAATGAAGAAGCAGCCAGTAATCCAATTGTATTTGAGATACCGAAAAAAATTACTGCAGAAACATTACCTGCTAATATGATTATCCAGTGTAGCCGCAGCTCTCCTGGCGACATATTGCTTGATTTTTCCAACGTACAGGAAATTGATAACGACGGGCTCAGAAAGCTTGCAAAACTTTTTTCCTCCATGACCCGGGAAAGTATCAAACTTGAGCTGAAACAGATAAATCACTTTATCGCCAGTCTGCAAAATAAAGCAGAGGCAAGCACCAACACACGTGCGATATGGGACGTGTTGTTTGCCTATGAACGCCTCCAAGACAACAGAAAAGCTTTTGAAGAAAAAGCAATCCAATTTGCGATTCTTTACGGAATCTCACCTCCATCCTGGGAATAAAAGCCGGTATTACTGCCGAGTTTTCCTTTCTTCACGAACCTTTTCAATCAACTGATTGAGAACCGAAATTGTATCCTGTGGAAGACCACCTGCTTTCCCGCTGGTCAGATATTTGCCATCAATCACCAGAGCCGGCACACCAGTAAGCTGGTATTGCCGTGTTATTTGAGCAGCTCTGTTTGCCTGATTCTGTACAGTAAATGAATTGTAAGCACCTATGAATTTATCGCGCTCAACCCCCTGCTGTTCAATCCAGTTAAACAGAGTCTCCTCTTTTGACAAATCTGTTTTTTCATGATGGACGGCATGATAGATCTTGTCATGAAGTATCTCACCAAGACCCAGACTTTCTATTGCGTAAAAAAGCCTGGCTGCAGGTGCCCAGTTATTACGGAAAATTGCTGGAACATACCGAAATTCAACATCAGCCGGCTTGCTTTCCAGCCAGCGGCCGAGATAGGGATTCAGATCACTGCAATGAGGACAGCCATACCAGAAGAATTCGATAACTTCAATTTGTTGTGATTCGGTTTCCGTTAGCTGAGGCGTTGAAAGCACCTTGTAATCCTTACCTTCAATGATTTCCGCATGAACAGTTAGAATTCCTGCCAGGTTTATAGCGACAAAACCCAAGAGAAAGCAGATAATTTTTCTTACGTTCATCCAATTTTCCTCGTTTTCAAAGTGACAGAAAGAATATTCACGGAATTTATACTAGAAAGCCAGCTTATTTCAAACAACACAACGACATCAGCTGGAGACCTTTGTTATTCAGTGCCTAGTTGTTGCCCGCTGCGCGAACAAGACTTGTCGTTATCCCGTTTGATTGTAGTGAGGCACGAACCCTGTCCAGCTCTTCCATTTTAGTAAATGGGCCAACCCGTACGCGGTGTACAAGCACATTACTATCAGATCTTCCGAGCTGAACCGAAGCAATAATGCCCAGCATAGCGAGTTCAGCCTTCATTCTCTCAGCATCCCCAGCGTTTTTGAAGGAACCCGCTTGCAAGTAATACTGGTCCTTGGTCACAGCAGCTTTTTCAGGTATTCTTTCGGGCAATTTCTCCGGAGTTTTCTTGGTTACCGCAGCAGTTGGCGGCAGTGGCGCAAGATCGAATGTATCCTCGGCTGGAGGCTCCTCAATCCCCGGCAAGATTTTATAGAAATCAAAGCGTGATCCACTCGTTTCCGCCTGATTTGTCTGGGGCGGGATCTTTTTTTCTGCTGATAACGGCGGCGACGATTGCCGTGCGGACTTCCCGGATGACTGGCTCTGAGTCTCTTTCCCCTGGGTAAGGAATGGGCTGGGAGCCTGGCTAATGTATAGCCACACCCCGATAGCGCTTACCAGGCCCAAGGTATAGCCAACAAATAAACCAAGCCATAAAGAACTACCGTTCTTTCGTGTTTTTACCGAATTTCTGGATTTATAATCCCGACTCATCAATCTTTCCGTATTCCATTCAGCTACATCTTGCGGGGCGAAGTTACCCCCAGCAACGACAACCCTTTTGATAACACTTGGCAAACGGCTGAAATCAGCGCCAATCTTGCTATTTTAAGCGCTTCATCCGGAATGAGGAAACGCGTCGAATTGTAGTAACTATGAAATTCGCTTGCCAATTCTCGCAAAAAAAATGCAATAAGATGAGGAGCGCGTTCCTTTGCTGCTGCTTCGATAGTATCCG
The DNA here is from genome assembly GCF_055387135.1 of Nitrosomonas sp. TNE100. Classification (NCBI taxonomy): domain Bacteria; kingdom Pseudomonadati; phylum Pseudomonadota; class Betaproteobacteria; order Nitrosomonadales; family Nitrosomonadaceae; genus Nitrosomonas; species Nitrosomonas sp. TNE100. The sequence continues at coordinate 1,544,561 of NZ_AP040997.1, forward strand.
GAAAATCAATTATTTTCTGTAGAAGCACCAACTCGGCTGGATTAGTTAGCAATTCCGTTTCTGCCCTGCCAAGTATATCCACTGCCCCTCCCCACTGCTCAAGTACGCTGCAGATACGAGCATGCGCATATTGCACATAGTAGACAGGATTATCGTTACTTTGTGATTTGGCCAGATCAAGATCAAAATCCAGATGCTGGTCACTTTTACGCAGCACATAAAAAAAACGGGCTGCGTCGTTACCCACTTCCTGGCGTAATTGTCTTAATGTAACAAATTCCCCCGACCGGGTGGACATGGAAATTTTATTGCCATCCCGATACAGGACAGCAAACTGAACCAGCGCTATTTCAAGTTTATCTGAATCAAGAGACAGTGCTTCAATAGCGCCTTTTACCCGGGAAATATAGCCATGATGATCTGCACCCCAAATATTCAGCATGTAATCAAAACCACGTTCATATTTGCTGAGGTGGTAGGCAATATCAGATGCAAAGTATGTATACTGACCATTCTCCCGCTGCACAACCCGATCTTTCTCATCACCAAATCCGGTAGATTGGAACCAAAGCGCACCGTCTTGCCGATACAGCAGCTTTTTATCATCCAGCAACTGTACAGCACGCGCTACCATCCCGCTATCGAACAATGATTGTTCTGAAAACCAGTTTTCAAACTCGACACCAAATTCCATCAGGTCATTTCGGCAATCATTCAACTGCTCTGTCAGAACAAAATTGTGGAGATAGGCATAATCCTCACCAAGAATAGACTTTGCCGCGGTGATAAGATTGTCCAGGTATTCGTCTTCTCCGTCAGCAGCCGCTTTAGCATTGATTTCAGCCAGCTGTTGCGTCGGAGAATCAGAGTAATGAGCATAGCGATCGCCGTGTATCCTATGTATTTCCAGCGCCATATCAACAACATATCGCCCTTGATAAGCATTGCTGGGAAACGGAAGAGCGATACCACATAAATCAAGGTAACGCAGCCATGTTGACAAAGCCAGAATATCCATTTGGCGACCGGCATCGTTAACATAAAACTCGCGTGTAACAGCATATCCTGCCGCAGCCATAATATTGGCCAGGCTGGCACCAAACGCTGCCCCACGACCATGGCCAACATGCAACGGCCCGGTCGGATTAGCGGATACAAACTCAATCTGGATGGTTTTTCCTGCCCCCAGTTTACTATGTCCGAATGAATCAGCCGCCTGCAACACTGTAAGTAAAAATTGCTGTTTCGCTGTTTTCTTCAGAAAAAAGTTAACAAACCCGCCACCAGCAACAACTGTTTTTCCCACATAAGGAGAATCTGGCAAGGCTCCAATCAGCACCTTTGCCAGCTCAAGTGGATTCCGGCGTAAACGTTTAGCCAGTTTCATGGCCAGATTAGTGGAATAATCGCCATGATCCATCTGTTTGGGGCGCTGCAACTCGATGTGTATCTCTGTTTCTTCTGGAAGAACTTGTTTCACTGCTTGAGCAAGCAGCTGTACACAATGAGATCTAAAATCGAAGGGAATTGTTGTAGCCATGACAGGAAAGTATTTCGGTAAGTCCGCATTATAACGGCTTGCCTGCAAACTTGTTCGCGTGTTTTGATGAACAGATTGAATCCGGAAACCTGCCCGGAGAGCCTTGGCAAAGGCTCTCCATTTGCTCGAACCTTCCTTGGACTTACTTTTACTTTTCAGGATTTGTGGATTTCATGTGTTATCCAGCCAGTATATAATGAGAAATTAAAACTGTTATCGCAAAGGACGAAAATCCTGATCGGCTCACAATGGAAAATACAGAAGAAAAATTCGAGGAAGAGATACTTGATGCCTGCATCAAGCACACAAAAGAAATTTTAGCAGAGCAACTGCCGCTTGTTAAAGATAAAAAATATGATTTTGCACCGCAATTCAAGGATTTGACTATTCAGCTTTATCTCGTTGGTGTCATGCAGCAGTTTTATGATCAATACGAAGCAACCACAGCAGATGCACAAGAAAAGGCATTTCAAGCGCTGTACCATATGATGGTCAAGGATGGTGTCAAATCCAACCGCGCCAAAAAGCAGGCTGTATTCGTCAGAAAAATGTCTGTACTGGAGGATGGTGATGAAGCGCTGGCACTCGCATTGGGCTATGAATCAAAACCCGGTGATCATAGCCTGGCTGAGGTCTTTGATCATTATGTCGGTGAAGCCAGAGTATCAAAAGGACTCTGGCACTCCTATGATCAAGGAAAAATCATTTTATTGCTGGGTGGTTTGCTCTTTGCCATGGCTGGTGTATGGTTCGTAACAATCTATCTTCCGGAAAGCGATGGCGTCACCATTCTGGCGATCGGGTTACTGACGGCATTTCTGTTCATAACGCCCGTGTTCCTGATTGGCCTCTTGATTTATCGCTACAAAACAAAAAGAGGCAAACGCTCCAAAACTCCGCCTCTTTAACTGAGTAGCCCTTGGAGAAGACCAGAAACGTTAAAAAAAAATTTGCCAGGAGAAAAACATTTTGGCGAAAATTTCCTAAATCAGCCTTACTGATTTAAGCAGGCTATTTACCTGCTCTATTCGATATCTCCTGAATTTTATGAGTGCAACGATTATCAGCGGTAATTTTATCGCAAGCAAACTACGCGAAGAACTGAAACAACGTGTCCGAATCCTCTCGGAAACATGGATGCAACCCGGCCTGGCAGTTATTCTGGCAGGAGACAATCCGGCATCTTCCGTATATGTTCGCAACAAGGCAAGAACCTGTGGAGAATTGGGTATCCACTCCAAGGTTTTTAATTTCTCTGCTGATACTCCCCAGAAAATTATATTACGGCAGATACAGGATTTGAACGCTAACCCCGAAATTCACGGTATTCTGGTGCAATTGCCTTTACCCAGCCATATCCAGATGAATGAAGTCATTGCCGCCATAGCAATTGAAAAGGATGTAGACGGATTTCACCCCTGTAATGTAGGCGCATTGGCAACAGGACACGCCTTGTTTCGTCCGTGCACTCCCTTTGGCGTCATGAAAATGCTGGCGGAATATGGCATCCCGCTTCAGGGGCAACACGCAGTTGTTGTCGGGCGCAGCAATATTGTCGGAAAACCGATGACGCTCATGCTGCTGGAACAGGGCGCAACTGTCACAATTTGCACCTCACAAACTCGGGAACTAGCCAGCCACACCCGCAGCGCCGACATTATCGTAATGGCCACAGGCAAAGCAAATTTACTGACAAGTGATATGATCAGGACAGGTGCAACTGTAATCGATGTCGGTATTAATCGTCTGGCAGATGGACAGCTTTGTGGTGATGTCGAATTCTCAGGCGTAAAAGAAAAAGCAGGATATATCACACCGGTTCCAGGTGGAGTGGGACCGATGACTATCACAATGCTGATGAATAATACTATCGAAGCTGCGGAACACGCGAAAGCAAAAGCTCAGATTGAAGCTCGGTGCGGTTCTATGCAGTAATCTTGAACTTGTAGACTTGTAAACAGGGAGCAGACCCCAATATGGATCCACTGGATATCGACCCCCAGGAAACACAGGAATGGCTGGATGCCCTGGAAACGGTGCTAATTAACGAAGGGGCTGAGCGCGCTCATTTTCTACTGGAAAAATTGGTGGAAAAAACGCGCCGCACCGGCGCCTACCTGCCCTATAGCGCTAACACCGCTTACATCAACACTATTCCAACTGGTAGAGAAGAACGTTCACCCGGTAACCACGCGCTAGAGCATCGTATCCGCTCCTACATTCGCTGGAATGCAGCAGCAATGGTATTACGCGCCAACCGCCATACCAACGTTGGCGGCCATATTGCGAGCTTTGCCTCAGCAGCTACGCTCTATGATGTCGGCTACAACCATTTCTGGCGCGCTGCCAGTGAACAGAAAGAAGGAGATCTGGTTTACGTACAGGGCCACTCTTCCCCTGGTATTTATGCTCGCGCTTTTCTGTTAGATGAACTAACTCTCGAGCAAATGGATAATTTTCGCCAGGAAGTAGACGACAGCAACAGTCTTTCTTCTTATCCTCATCCATGGCTCATGCCGGATTTCTGGCAATTTCCCACTGTCTCGATGGGCCTAGGGCCACTTATGGCGATCTATCAGGCACGCTTCATGAAATACCTTGGGGCGCGCAACCTGGTTAAAACCGATGACCGTAAGGTCTGGGCGCTCATGGGTGACGGCGAAATGGATGAACCGGAATCTCTGGGGGCAGTTTCCTTGGGGGCTCGTGAAAAGCTTGACAATCTAATTTTTATTATCAACTGTAATCTGCAGCGTCTTGATGGGCCGGTGCGAGGAAATGGCAAGATTATCCAGGAGCTGGAAAGTACCTTTCGTGGCGCTGGCTGGCACGTAATCAAGGTTATATGGGGTTCCTACTGGGATCCTCTGCTGGCAAAAGACACCAAGGGATTACTGCAACAACGCATGATGGAATGCGTCGATGGTGAATACCAGACTTTCAAATCACGTGACGGTGCTTACGTGCGCCAGCACTTCTTCGGAAAATATCCGGAACTGCTGGAGATGGTCGCCAGCATGTCTGACGACGATATCTGGCGATTAAATCGGGGGGGCCATGATCCTCACAAGGTGTACGCTGCCTACAGTGAAGCAATGAAACACACCGGCCAACCAACCGTGATACTGACCAAAACGATCAAGGGTTACGGTATGGGCGAGGCCGGCGAGGCGCAAAATATCACTCACCAACAGAAAAAAATGGGTACGACCTCGCTGAAGGCGTTTCGAGATCGTTTTGGACTGCCAGTACCGGATGACAAAATTGACGAGATACCCTATCTCAAGTTTGAAGAAGGTTCGCCTGAATACAACTATATGCGTGAGCGGCAGCAAGCAATGGGGGGGTTCATTCATCGTCGACGCCGCAAGGCCGAAGCTCTACAAGTACCACCGTTATCCGCATTCGAGACATTACTCAAAGCAAGTGGTGAGGGGCGTGAATCCTCCACCACAATGGTATTTGTGCGCATACTCAACATCCTGGTAAAAGATAAAAACATCGGTAAGCACGTGGTGCCGATCGTAGCGGACGAATCGCGTACATTCGGTATGGAAGGCATGTTTCGGCAGCTGGGCATTTGGTCATCAGTAGGTCAGCTTTATACTCCGGAAGATGCCGATCAACTGATGTACTACAAAGAAGACAGAAGCGGGCAAATCCTGCAGGAAGGAATCAATGAAGCAGGGGCAATGGCATCATGGATGGCTGCGGCGACTGCCTATAGTACACATGGTGTGCAAATGATCCCGTGCTATATTTTCTACTCGATGTTCGGTTTCCAGCGTGTGGGTGATCTTGCCTGGGCGGCGGGCGACATGCGCTGTCGCGGCTTCCTGCTGGGGGGGACTGCCGGTCGTACCACGCTGAATGGTGAAGGATTGCAGCATGCGGATGGCCACAGTCACCTGGCCGCCTCCACCATTCCAAACTGTGTATCCTACGACCCTACTTTTTCTTACGAACTTACGGTTATCATTCAGGATGGCCTACGCCGCATGTACCAGGAGCAGGAAGACGTCTATTACTACATCACCGTGATGAACGAAAATTACTCGCACCCGGAAATGCCCAAGGGTGCCGAGCAAGGCATTCTGAAGGGTATGTACCTGTTCCGTAACGGGAATAAACATAACAGCAAATTGCATGTGCAATTACTAGGCTCCGGAACGATTTTACGAGAAGTAATCGCTGCGGCAGATATTCTGGAAAAAGATTACAAAATCTCAGCGGATATCTGGAGTGTCACCAGCTTTAACCAGTTACGGCGGGAAGCACTTAGCGTTTCACGCTGGAATCTGCTTCATCCAGACGAGCCAGCCAGACTATCGTATGTAGAAACCTGTCTGAAAGATCGTGAAGGGCCTGTTATTGCCTCGACCGATTACATGAAAATAGTTGCCGATCAGATCCGGGAATTCATTCCGAATCGTTACCGCGTACTAGGTACGGATGGATTCGGTCGCTCGGATACACGCGAGAAACTAAGACACTTCTTTGAAGTGGATCGTCATTACGTCGTAGTTGCGGCGCTCAAGGCATTGGCGGATGAAGAAAAAATTTCGGTATCAGAGGTAACCAAGGCAATCCGGGCCTTTGCGATCGATCCGGAAAAACCCGAACCGGTCAAGGTTTAAGCCCGTTCACAATTGGTAGAATAATTTTGTCTCACCCTGACGATATTTGTTGCAGCGAATCAAGGAGCACATGTGGCTGAAGTCAAGAAAATTCTGGTCCCGGATATCGGGAGTTTTGAAGATGTCCCGGTTATCGAAATCGTGGTCAAGCCTGGCGATAGCGTACAGGCTGAAGATCCTTTAATCGTATTGGAATCGGACAAGGCCACGGTTGAGGTGCCCTCGCCTTACTCCGGAATAATCCGAGAAATTATGCTTCAACCAGGTACTAAAGTCTCTAAGGATTCAGAAATCCTGACTATGGAAGTGGTATCAAGTGCTGAAGAAAAGGTCTCCAAACCTCAGCCATCCGAGCCACAACCTGCGCAACCCGCACGAACAGAAGCAGCAACCGAATCAAATCAGCCTGAAACTATACCGGTGGTCAAATCTACACCCACCACAGCAGCGAAACCAGCGACCCCTCCTTCTTCATTGCCGAAACTTGATCAGGAAGTCGGGGCGCATGGTAAGACAATGCCTCATGCAAGTCCCTCGATAAGACGATTTGCCCGGGAATTGGGAGTGGATCTGACCAAGGTAGTTGGAACCGGCCCCAAGCTGCGTATTCTCAAGGAAGATGTACTGGCTTTTGTGAAACAGGTATTAGCTAGCGAACACAATACTGGAAGTGTGCTTAACCTGCTGCCCTGGCCATATGTAGATTTTGCGAAATTCGGGCCAATCAAACTGAAATCATTGTCACGTATCCGACAAATTTCAGGTGCTAACCTTCATCGCAACTGGGTCATAATTCCGCATGTCACGCAGTTCGACGAGGCAGATATCACCGATCTGGAAGCACTCAGAAAAACTCATAATGAAACCCGGCAGAATAATGGCACCAAACTAACCATACTGGCTTTTCTTATCAAGGCGGTTACAGCAGCTCTAAAAAAATTCCCGGAATTTAACGCCTCCCTAGACAACAGTACGGAGGAAAGTCAACTCATCATAAAATATTACTACCATTTGGGATTTGCAGTCGATACACCCAACGGGCTGGTGGTTCCAGTTATTCGGGACGCCGATCAGAAAGGAGTAATCGATATCGCTCAGGAACTTGCCAGGCTGTCCTCACTTGCCCGTAAAGGTAAATTAATGCCCAGTGACATGCAAGGTGCAAGCTTCACTATATCGAGCCTGGGAGGTATCGGTGGAACCGGCTTTACACCCATTATCAATGCGCCGGAAGTAGCCATTCTAGGGATATCCCGTGCAGGTCTGAAACCAGTTTATCAGAATGAAAAATTTGTTCCACGCCTGATACTCCCGTTCTCGATATCCTATGATCACCGGGTAATTGATGGTGCAGCGGCCGCACGTTTCACTACACATTTGGCCAGCATTCTGACAGACATGCGACTTGCGCTGTTCTGAGTGATGCACAACCAATCAGGCAATGCGGTGCCTGATTGTCTATTTATCGGCAAATGGCTGAAGTAACAGCATACTCACTCATCGGAATTTACGGTGGAACATTTGACCCCGTTCATTATGGGCATCTGAGAATAGCGGAGGAATTGACAGGAATTTTACGGCTAAGCCATCTGTTTTTTTTACCCGCAGGCCAGCCCCGGTTGCGCGATACGCCCATTGTACCCGGAGCACATCGCGTTGCCATGTTGCACGAAGCCATTCGTGGAAATGCTATGTTTTCAGTGGATGACCGTGAAATCAAACGATCTGGTGAAACCTACAGCGTCGAATCACTGCAAGAAATCCGACAGGAATATCAAGCGAAATACAAAGCAGGCAAGCATATTGCACTTTGTTTCATTATTGGAGCCGATGCCTTTATCAGGCTGCCACACTGGCACCGTTGGCGTGAATTGTTTGAATTGTGTCATCTTATTATTGTCAATCGACCTGGGTCGGCTTTGCTCAACAATCTGTCCGATCTACCCGATGAATTGAAAGCTGCTTGCCAGACTCACCAGGCAGTTACGGTCGAAGAGTTGAAAAATTTGCCCTGTGGCCACATCTTTACTACACCCACAACCTTACTGGATATTTCATCCACCAAGATCAGAAGCCTCATTGCTTCAGGAAAAAGTGCACGCTATCTGCTGCCTGAAGCAGTCCTCGACTATATTGACAAGCATAATTTTTATGCCGGAGAAAAATGAAATTACCTAACGAACAACTTAAAACAGTCATAATGGCTCTGGAAGACCTCAAGGCCAGCGATATCCATGTCATAAATGTCAGCAAGCTGACTGCATTATTCAATACCATGGTCATAGCCAGCGCCGATTCCACACGTCAGACCAAGGCACTGGCAGGCCACGTACAAGAAAAGGTAAAGGCAGCTGGAAGGATCGTTTACGGAATGGAAGGCGAACAAACAGGAGAATGGATGCTAGTTGACCTGGGCGATATCGTTGTCCACATCATGCAACCCGCTATCCGTAGTTACTACGACCTGGAAGGACTCTGGGCGGAATCATCCTGGCAGTTACCACAGGAAAATTCCGCTGTATACAGTTAACTCATGGCTGCGAAAATTGGTTTTAAAATAACATAGCCTCTTCCTAAACCTGTTCATTCCTATAAATTTTGCACGCTTATTATTCTGCATCATGAAGCTCCATATCCTGGCGGTTGGCAATAAAATGCCGGACTGGATTAAAAAAGGATACACAGAATACAGCCAGCGCATGCCTAAAGAAGCCGAGATGCAGCTGGTAGAAATAAAACCGGAAAAGCGGATCGGTAAAAAGACCGAGCAACTATTGCAAGCCGAAAGTGCACGTATCCGTATCGCTTTACCGCCCGGGTGCCATATTGTTGTTCTGGATGAATCAGGCAAACAAGCCACCACTGTCAGGCTGGCTGAACTGATGACCAATTGGAGAGAATCTGGCCGGGATGTAACGTTCATCATTGGCGGAGTAGATGGACTGCACCGGGATATTAAACAAATAGCTCACGAAAAACTGGCGCTTTCTACTATGACATTGCCGCACGGGCTGGCGAGAGTATTGCTGGCAGAACAACTTTATCGGGCATTTTCCATCACCCGGAATCACCCCTACCACCGTGCATAATTTGTAATCCTGCTGTAGAGTTCCAGCTACAAGTGCACAATATTTTGCTTATGGAAACATACCTTAAGGCTTGATCCGGGAATGATTACTACAGCTGGCAGTTATATTTATCTGGTATCACGCAGTGCTCGCAGACGCGATCTGCTCAAGCAGATTGGCATCAGGCACACCATATTGCTCATGCGGGAAACCTTATCCCGCCCGGTTGACGTGGATGAAACGCCTGTTCCAGAAGAATCTCCAGCCGATTATGTCTACAGAATTACCCATACCAAAGCAGAAGCTGGCTGGCTACGCCTGAAACAGCGGCGCCTGCCCGTTTTGCCTGTACTGGCTGCAGATACTATTGTTGTTCTGGACGGTCGTATCCTGGGAAAACCAAAAGATACCGGACATGCGGAGGAAATGTTGCGCGCACTCTCTGGGCAAGAACACCAGGTGCATACAGCAGTAGGGCTGGCATTCCAGGGGCAGATCAGGTTACGTTTATCAACAACGATCGTTCGATTCCGGGATATCAGCCCGCACGAAATCCGGGCTTATATTGCCAGCAACGAGCCGTATGACAAGGCAGGTGCCTACGCTATTCAGGGAAAAGCAGCTGCTTTCATCATCAACATCAGCGGGAGTTATAGTGGGGTAGTTGGATTGCCACTATTTGAAACCTCCCAGCTACTGGAAGAAACAGGAATCCCCATTTTCTGAACAAGAATAAATATAATCGGATCCCAGTTTATATGAGCAGCGAGATTCTCATTAATGTCACCCCGCAAGAAACGCGTGTTGCCATCATAGAACAAGGAATCACACAGGAACTGCACATTGAACGCACCAGCAGCCTTGGCATTGTAGGCAATATTTATAATGGACGCGTCAGCCGTGTATTGCCTGGTATGCAGTCAGCTTTTATTGATATTGGTCTTGAACGGGCAGCTTTCCTGCATGTGGCAGATATCCATGAATCCGGCCAGACTGAGCACAATAAGCCGATAGAGCAACTCCTGTCTGAAGGCAGCAACATCCTCGTACAGGTCGTCAAGGATGCAATTGGTGTGAAAGGTGCCAGACTCTCCACCCAGATCAGTCTTGCGGGACGTTTGCTGGTCTATTTACCGCAAGAATCCTATATTGGTGTATCCCAGCGCATCGAAGATAACAATGAGCGCGAATCGTTACGCCAGAAATTACAGAGCATTCTTCCACCTGATTCTTCCGGCGGCTACATTATCCGGACCATGGCCGAAACCGCTGATGAATCAGAGTTACAGGCTGATATCGATTATCTTCACAAACTCTGGCAGGACATCCAGAAAAAATCATTAACCATTTCTCCGCCTTCCCTGCTTTATCAGGATCTGGATCTGAGCCATCGGGTATTGCGCGATTTTGTCAATGCCGACACCTACCGGGTTCGGATAGATTCACGCGAAACTCACCAAAAGCTGACCACCTTCGCCCAGGAATACATGATGAGTGACATGGAAAAAATCAGTCACTATACTGGGGAGCGACCATTATTCGATTTATACGGTGTTGAGCAGGAAATCGAAAAATCACTGGCCAGACGTGTCGATCTGAAATCTGGCGGATATGTAATCATCGACCAGACCGAGGCGCTGACCACCATGGATGTCAACACTGGCGGCTTTGTTGGGGTACGAAATTTTGATGACACCATATTCAAAACTAACCTTGAAGCTGCTCAGGTGATTGCACGACAACTACGACTACGTAATCTGGGCGGTATCATCATCATCGATTTTATCGATATGGATCGCGAAGAACACCGGGCTGCAGTTCTGGCTGAGTTTAATAAAGCCTTGCAAAAGGATCGGACTAAAATGACTGTCAACGACTTCACCGCGCTGGGGCTGATCGAGATGACCCGTAAACGCACACGTGAAAGCCTGGCGCAAATCCTTTGCGAAACCTGCCCGACTTGCCAGGGACGCGGAGAAATCCGGACAGCACAAACGATCTGCTATGAAATTCTGCGTGAATTGTTACGGGAATCTCGGCAGTTCAACGCCAAAGAATATCGTATTCTGGCTTCACAACAAGTAATTGATCTCTTTCTGGATGAAGAATCCCAGAGCCTCGCCCAACTGGGTGATTTCATTGCCAAACCCATAGGCCTGCAGGTAGGTACAACCTATACGCAAGAACAATATGACGTCATCCTCATTTAACCTTTCTCCTGCGACAATATGTCGCATTGCAACCCGCACTAGGCTGGTCTAAAATTTTCAGACAAAGCGATGAGGAGATTGATAATCGTTATCAATTCTGATAGCATCCGAAATTAATATACAAGCATGTTCAACTTGACTAGCTTAAGCGTTTTAGTTTTCGCAACACCAAACAGCTAACTCTAAAATCGCGTAAACGGAAAACATACATTACATACATGGTATGGCTAAAATCTATCATAAACCGGTCCTTACTGGTATATCTCTCATCAGCTTCCTGGTAGTGGTAGCAGCGCACGCCACCGTACTTTACGGTATGTGGCAATATCGCTTCAGCGCTACAGCTCCAGAAACGATCACACTTTACGCGCAGTTCATTGCGCCACCTGAAAAACAGGAAGAAGTTGCCGAAGCGCCCAAAGCGGAGCTGAAAGCAGAACATGTGCCTCCTCAGGTAAAACCCAAGCCACCTATCAGGAAGGTACAACCTCAACCTAAACGCCAGCTGGTAGCCAAGGCACCTGCTGTTACCCAGCAGGAAAAGGTTGTGCCCGAGCCACCCATTGAAGAACACAAACCGGAACCGGAACCAGAACCGGAAAAGAAAATCGTCAATGAAACGGTCGCTGCAGCCAAACCTGCACAGATGCCAGCAGGTCCGGTTACCCTGTCTTCCGAATTGTCTGTATCCTGTCCGGATCTGGCCAGCCCCGCCTACCCTGCTCTATCCCGTCGCCTGGGCGAGGAAGGGAAGCTGATACTCCAGGTGAAGCTGGATGAAACAGGTCGAATAAGCAGCGCCAAAGTTGTCGAAAGCAGCGGATATTCAAGATTGGACAATGCCGCCCTGTCTGCTGTCAAAACCTGGCGTTGCCGGCCAGCAATGCGCGGTGGACAAGCAGTACCAGCAATTGCCCTGCAGCCTTTTAATTTTGTCATCGAAGGAAGTTAATAGATGGAAAAAACACTGGGGTTCTCTAATTTTCTGACACAGGTTGACTCTGTTGGAATGAGTGTGCTGATACTTCTACTTGCCTTGTCAGTCGCAAGCTGGTACCTGATTGTGACCAAAAGTATCAGCAATATGATTGCCTCTCGTCGCGCAAAAGATTTTCTCAAGCATTTCTGGCATATTGATTCTGTGCCCCAGCTTAAAACAGAGATCAGTGCGATGACTGATAGACATGCGTTTGTTCAGCTGGCTAAAACAGCATTGGCTGCCACTGCAGATTCACAAAAGCACGGACTGGAGAAACTGGCGGCAGCTGGTGGTACAAACGAGCTGCTCACCCGTTCGCTGCGCAATAGTCTGGATCAGGAAGCGGCCCGTATTGAATATGGTCTCACCATCATTGCTTCAGCAGGCTCTTCTGCACCCTATATTGGATTGTTCGGCACAGTCTGGGGGATTTATCATGCCCTGATCCAGATTGGCTTGTCTGGTCAGGGTACGCTGGATAAAGTGGCTGGTCCGGTGGGCGAGGCATTGATCATGACAGCCCTGGGCCTGGCGGTTGCCATACCTGCTGTACTGGCCTACAACGCCTTCATACGACGCAACCGCCTGTGGATGGCCCAACTGGATGACTTCGCTCATGATCTCTACACCATCATGACAACAGGCAGCAAGTCCAGCGAAGAAAATAATCAAAAAATACCTCAAAAAGAAGCATCAACCATCTCACAGCATACCCGGGTAACAGAACCGACCAATCTATCAGCAGACGTTATCAGCGGAGAGGGGCACCACTAATGGCTTTCGGTGATTCAACCCGTTATCAGAGCAAGGCGGCCATGACTGAAATCAACGTGGTACCGCTAGTGGATGTAATGCTGGTATTGCTGATTATTTTTATGATCACAGCCCCTTTGCTCACACACTCGGTAAAAGTTGATTTACCCAAGGCATCTAGCACCCTCAATCAAACCAAACCGGAACATATTGAATTTGCTATACATGCAGATGGTAGTTTTTACTGGGGCGGAGAACCTGTTACGCTGGATCAGCTACCTGCACGCTTTGCCGAGGCAGTTAAACAATCCGATAAAACTGAGTTACATATTCGTGCTGACCGTGACACACATTATGAATTGGTAACCAAGGTCATGAGTATTGCTGCTACGGCAGGGCTGGCACGCATTGGTTTTGTGACTGACCCAACCGAGAATCAACCCTGACAAGGACTGGACTCATCCATAGAACAGGAATCGGATATGCAGTTAACCTCAAACCACCACACCCGTAGTTCAAACAACTTCTTTCGCAGAAAGTGAGTTCAACCCAGTTTTTGCCTTTTGAACATGCTGGCGGCAGGTTTCAAACAGGCATATGCCGGCACTGACTGATACATTCAAACTTTCGATACTGCCGCTCATCGGGATACTTACAAGCTGATCGCAGGTTTCCCGAGTCAGGCGACGCATTCCCTCACCCTCGGCACCCAGTACCCAGGCAATAGGTCTTGTCAGCGTAATTGAATCAAGTGTATCGGATGCATCAGCAGTTGTACCTACAATCCAGATGCCCTCCTCCTTCAGTTCACGCAAGGTTCTGGCCAGATTGGTCACAGCAAAAAAGGGTACAGTATCCACTGCACCACTGGCAACTTTATGAACCGTTGCCGATAAACCGACTGCCCTATCCTTGGGGACTATCACCGCATGCACACCAAACGCATCGGCAACACGCAAACACGCCCCCAGATTGTGCGGATCCTTCACGCCATCCAGCACCAGCAGAAATGCCGGCTCGGTCAATCCATCCAGTAAATCTTCAAGTGCAGTGTACTGCTGCAACTTCATCACATGGGCTGCCACACCCTGGTGACGAGTCGTACCGGTCATTTTACAAAGTCGATCCTGATTACAGAGAATCAGACGTGAGGAAGTGGTCTCAGCCAGATTCATCAAATCACGCGCACGCTGATCCTGTCGATTGGTATCCAGATAAATTTCCTTGATGCTGTCCGGATGTTGCCGTAAACGGCTGGTAATGGCATGGAAGCCAAAAATATACTGGGAATGAGACATGATGGCGATGAGAAATGAAGAAGAATATTATTTGCTTGATTTCTTGCGTGCGTTGTTATTGTCTGCAAGGACAAAATCTATCTTGCGGGTGGCCAGATCGACCCGGACAAGTTTTACTCGCAAGCTGTCACCTAACCGGAAACTAATTCCGCTACGTTCACCACGTAATACATGCTTGACCGAATCATGCCGAAAATAATCACTGGGTAATTCTGAAATATAAACCAGACCTTCAACATAAATAGTGTTCAGGGTAACAAACAACCCGAATGCAGTTACCCCGGTGATAACGCCATCAAAGCAATCATTAATTTTATCCTGCATATAAAAACACTTGAGCCAAGATTCAACTTCCCGCGTAGCTTCATCAGCACGGCGCTCAGTTTGTGAGCAATGTTTTCCAATCTCATGCCAGTCGCCAGGGTCATAGTGCTTGCCGGCAAGCACTGCCTTGATGGCACGATGTACCAGCAGATCCGGGTAACGCCGAATGGGTGAAGTAAAATGGGTATACATTTCATAGGCCAGACCAAAGTGCCCGGCATTATCCGGACTGTACATTGCCTGACTAAGAGACCTTAGCATCACTGTTTGCAGCAATTGTGCGTCAGTCCGTTCCCGGATATGGTCAAGTGTCCTGGCATAATCCTTAGCGCTGGGCTTATCGCCACCACGTAACTGCAAGCCGAATTCTTTCAGGAAATCTCGCAATGCCACCAGTTTTTCATCGGACGGCCCTTCATGAATCCGGTATAAAACGGGCTGTTGGTGTTTCTCCAGAAAATCAGCAGCACACACATTGGCCGCCAGCATACACTCCTCAATCAAGCGATGAGCATCATTACGCTCTACTGGGCATATTCTTTCAATCTTGCCCTGATTATTGAAAACCATTTCTGTTTCAATGGTCTCAAAATCAATCGCTCCCCGTTTTCTGCGGGATTTATGCAACACCTTGAACAACCGGTACAATAATTGAATATGCGGTAGCAGTTGTGTATATTCTGTTGCGGTATTCCCTTTGGGCTGATCCAGCAACTCGGCAACAATGTTATAAGTCAAGCGCGCATGGGAAAGCATCACCGCTGGATAAAAACGATATTCGCTCAGCTCCCCCTTGGCAGTCCACAGCATTTCACACACCATGCACAGCCGATCGACCTGCGGATTGAGCGAGCACAACCCATTTGAAAGCACTTCCGGCAACATTGGAATAACTCGTCTCGGGAAATAAACCGAGTTGCCGCGATCAAATGCTTCTTTATCCAGCGCATCCTGATCGCGCACATAATGGCTGACATCGGCGATGGCAACAAACAATCTGAAATCCTTGCCTTCCTGGCGACAATAAACAGCATCGTCAAAGTCTTTGGCCGTTTCACTGTCTATTGTTACCAGCGGTAAATGGCGAATATCTTCTCGCTTGGCAAACTCTTTCTTCAGAACCTTCTTGGGAAACTTGGTGGAAATGATTTCTGGCGAAAATTCATGGGGCAAATCGAATTTGCGCAATGCAATTTCAATCTCCATTCCTGGAGCTGCATAATCCCCCAGAATCTCAACGATATGGCCAATAGGCTGAGCGTGTTGGCCTGGCTGCTGAATAATGTTCGCCATCACCACCTGCCCAGCATGCGCATTCATGATATTTTCCTTTGGGACAAGAATATCCTGGTTAATACGTTTATCTTCAGCCACAATAAAAAAAATACCGTGATCTTCATATAACCTGCCAACCAAGTGCGTATTAACACTTTCCAGCACTCTGACGATTCTGCATTCCCGCCGCCCCCGCCGATCCACGTCATTGGTAAGCCTGGCAATTACGCGATCACCATGCAGCACTTTATGCATCTCTTTTGGGGTCAGGAACAGATCAGTACTGCCATCATCTGGAATCAAAAAACCGAAACCATCACTATGTCCCTGCACGGTTCCTTTTACGAGTTCCAGCTTGTCTGTTACACAAATATCACCCTTGCGATTACAGATAATCTGCCCGTCACGTATCATCGCAGACAGCCTGCGATGAAAAAATTCAGATTCTTCAGCAGTAATATCCAACAACTCAAGCAACTTGGGCTCGCTGATTGGCACTCCCTGTTTATCCAATATTTCCAGGATAAATTCTCGACTGGGAAGCGCTAACCCGTAACGTGTCTGCTCACGCTTAAGAAAAGGATCAAGCTCGCGAAGCTGATTTTTCTTATTTCTTTTTCTCTTGATTGACAAATCGAAGGTTTCCTATAGAATTTGCGATCTTCATGTGTTGTTTATACCTGCCTGGTTTTCACAAAACCAACCAGCAACACAGCAATAATCAAAATAATGCCCAGATGGCGGAATTGGTAGACGCGCATGGTTCAGGTCCATGTGCCTTCGGGTGTGGAGGTTCGAGTCCTCTTCTGGGCACCATTGTACTTTCCTCGAAAAATAGCACATGGCATTAACTTGTATTGTATAGATTCTCTAGTGAAGCCAGTGTAATTTAATTAGGCAGTACTCCCGATACACGCAATCAATATCTGGCAAACCCTCGACTTCCATATCTTCAGTTCTACCCGGCTGATCGCCCGGATTACTCCGTAATTTTTGCAAGATGACAATCATTTTATCAGCCACGACAACAGCATCGATGTAAAGGCAAAAACACATCGTATCATCAAATGTACGGATACCTGGAAATACATCAGGCCTCAAACGAATACCATTAAACTACTTCCTCTTACAATATCATACCGTCAAATTTCGCCAGTACAGCTTGGGCAGCCGGCTCGATTATTTTCACAGCCAGTGATTACAGCTTTTTTATACACCAGAATCTACTCAAAGATATTCTTGCTTCATGAACATGAAAAATCGCCGCATCGCTCATCTGGATATGGATGCTTTTTATGCTTCGGTAGAACTGCTGCGTTATCCGGAATTACGAGGGTTGCCTGTCGTCATTGGTGGCCGATCCGTTCACCAACCAATCATGCAACAGAATGGAACTTGTTTATATGCAAAGCTGCGCGAATATTCCGGTCGTAGCGTAGTAACAACTTCAACTTACGAAGCGCGTGCATACGGAATTTTTTCAGCGATGGGGATCATGCAGGCGGCAAAGCTGGCACCCGACGCCATATTGTTACCAGCAGATTTCGATACTTATCATCATTATTCGCGGTTATTTAAAAATGCAGTCGCTAACATCGCTCCGCATATAGAAGATCGTGGTATCGATGAAATTTATATCGACCTGAGCAAACATCCCGATGAAACAACTCCACTTGCACTGCGTATCAAACAGGCGGTACATGAAACCACTGGGTTATCCTGCTCGATTGGAGTAGCTCCCAACAAACTGCTGGCAAAAATCTGCTCTGATCTCGAAAAACCGAATGGATTGACTATCCTGACACATGCTGATATCCCACATCGAATCTGGCCTTTACCCGTTCATAAAATCAATGGCATTGGCCCCAAAACGCAAGCGAAACTCGCAGATCTGGGTATCCATAAAATTGGAGAGTTAGCCAATGCTGAGCCCGGTTTGCTCCAGATTCACTTTGGTCAGCGTTACGCACTGCAGTTGCATCACGCAGCACTTGGCAACGACAATCGTCCGGTGGTAACCAGCTCGGAACCTAAATCAATCAGCCGCGAAACTACCTTTGAACGAGATTTGCACGCACGCCAGGATCGGGAAAAACTATCCGCTATTTTTACCGAATTATGCACACATATTGCGGAAGATTTGCATCACAAAGGCTATGTCGGGCGAACTATCGGCATCAAGCTACGATATGAAGATTTTCAAACCGTCACACGCGATCAAACTTTATGTACCCCCACCGCTGATGCAACCACCATTCGCAAGGCTGCTGGAAACTGCCTTCGGCGCGTTCCCCTCGAACAAAAACTGAGATTGCTCGGCGTTCGTGCCAGCAACCTGTCCCGAGCTGATAAACTCATGAAAGAAAGCCATCTTTTCCAGGAAGAACTGTTTTGTAGCCGATAGAAAGTCCTTATTCCGTAAATTTATCTGCAGAATATCCCCTGAAAATCCCTGTGAGTTCACTAAACATCTAGAACACACTATTGATTCTCACCCGCCATATTTATGAAATAAGCACTTGGCATAACCCGGCAATCCAGTAAAATCTTTTATCCGCAGTCGGTCAAAAGGAAAGCCATGAATATCACAGCCATCAGAATGATACAAAGAGGTTTTTCATTCTCTTTCCTTATTATGGCCCATCGGGAGCCTGGCTGACACACGCCCTCTTCAATTTTCACTTCATTAAAACACTACTTTTTCGTTTGAAAATACCAGTGATGGAGGTTGAAATAGCTATGAAAGTCTGGGTTCATTGGATGAGCAAGTATCAGAGACAAGCTACTCACGACATTATTACTTTCCTGATTGAACAAGGAATCGAAATAAAAGACCATGATGATTATCTTTCTGGTCATCCTGGCGTAGTTTTCAGCAAGGAAATTACATCGGAAACTTGTGAACAGTTACGTGAGCTTAGTCATAGCGGGCAGATACCGACTCTTTTCTGTTGCGATTGTGCCATTTCGGGAAATACTATCTGGCAGCTTCTGGAAGCAGGTGCCTGCGATATCTTGACGTGTACAGAGTACAGGGTAATCATCCATGAAATCATTACCCGCCTGCAGCGCTGGGAAATAATAGATTGCATGGTAAATTCACCTGCCGTACAGAATACGCTAGTAGGAGAAAGTTCGGCCCTGAAAGCAATTCTGCGCCAGGTTGTTGAAGTAGCTCATTTTACTGATTCTTCAGTGCTGATCCTGGGTGAAAGCGGTACCGGCAAGGAATTGCTAGCCAATCTCATTCATACCCTGGACGCTCGCCCCGACAAAGGTGATCTGGTAATACTGGATTGCAGCACTATCGTGCCGGAATTATCCGGTAGCGAATTTTTCGGGCATGAACGGGGCGCGTTCACAGGTGCGGTATCCTCACGGGATGGCGTATTCGCACTCGCAAACGGTGGTACATTATTCCTTGATGAAATAGGCGAGTTGACTCTCACTCTACAAACTCAGCTGCTGCGCGTTATTCAGGAACATACTTTCAAACGTGTCGGTGGTAATGCCTGGCAGCGCACCTCATTTCGCCTGGTTTGCGCGACCAATCGTGATCTCCGGGCTCAAGTCCAAAAAGGTGAATTTCGGACAGATCTCTATTATCGTATCGCCAGCTATATCTGCCATTTACCCCCCTTGCGGGAACGCACTGAAGATATCCTCCCGCTGGCCAGGTACTTTCTGAAGACAGATCATCCTGCTCAGGATCCACCTGAGCTAGATACACCGGTTCAGGAATATTTGCTGCGCCGTGAATATCCTGGCAATGTACGGGATCTCAGGCAAGTAGTTGCACGCATGCTATGCCGCTATACAGGAAAAGGCGCTATTACAGTGGGCTGCATTCCGCCAGATGATCGACCGACAAAAGCAGAAGGCTGGAAAGAATGGTGCGACTCAGGCTTTGAACGGGCAATCCGAGTAGCGCTAAACCGGGGTATCGGCCTGAAAACTATCAGCCGAAACACTGAGGAGGCGGTATTTCGCATCGTGCTGAAGCAAGTAAACGGCAACACCCAACAGGCAGCGCAACTTTTGGGAGTAACCGACCGTACTATTCAGAACTGGAAGAAAGATAGATCATCGACCGGTAAGGCTGGAAATCCTTTGTAATCGTTTGGTCAGGCTAATCAGCGGCCGCTTCACCACCCACTTACCAATGACAGCGTTCGGGGACGCTTGACTGTACTGATCAGATTCCGGAAATTCCCTCCCAGAATCAAGGCTTCTTGAGAAGACGACAGACGTAACGCCCTGATCTTGGCAAGCTCAACTCCAGGGTGTAGCCACGGGCCGTCAGAACCAAACAGCAGCTTGGCTGCTCCAGCTCGTTTGACTGCTTGTTGTAGTAAATCAAAGCGCCGCACGCCAGAGGTATCAGCATATATATTCGGATGACGAACCAGATGATCAATCAGGGCCAATTGCGCCCGCCAGTCATCAGCAAAGCTACCCAGGTGCGGAATAATGAAATTGACATCCGGATATTCCTGCGCCAACAGCTCACAGACAGATACTTCACCCGCCACATCGTACAGTACCGGCAAGGTATAAGCCCGGGCAGCCACACAAATATCGCGTGTAATGGCAGCATCATGACGATGTATCTTGATGCCAACAAATCCGTAGCGCTTGACAGCTATCTCGACCAGCTTATGCACGCGTCCTCGATCACGCTCTGCATGTATAAAAGCAAAACCGTAGAAGCGATCAGGCCTGCTCGCTACAATGCGTGCCACCTGCTGATTGGCAGCGGCATAGTCTGAATGAAACGCAGAAAACAGTACCGTGCGCCGAATCCCTGCTACCGTTGCCCGGCGCAAATAATCCTGCAAGGGCGCCCGTGTATCCCACGGTCCGGTCAGTCCATCGCCGCTTCCGGCATGACAATGGCAATCAATGATCATCACAACCTCCTTGCTGCTATATTATTTTGATTGCCCGGTACGCGGGATCAATGTGCCCCACCGACTGATTTCCGCTACTGGTTTCAAACGAAGAGCTCCTCACCAAGCTCAGGCTGTTTGGCTTTTCCCCATGTTCGCCAACTATCGGGGATAGGATTGCCGCTACCAATTTTGAAATTTTGCCCACCATCCCGTAAACCCAGATTATTGATTGCCCATTGACCAACGTGATACCAAATATCCGGACCAGGATCGTTTTCACGACTTGCACTGGATTGTCGATGTGCCAGAATATGGGTAAGGCCCATGTTTTTAACAAGATAACGAATCAAACAACGCCCGGCCTTGATCTGTTCGGCAGTCAGAACCCCTTGAGGTGATGCGCCGTTCGGATAAACATAGCGTTTACCCCTTGTATCAGGAAAATTACCCGCAAATTCAACGGCTACACTGCCAGCATTAAATCCATTTGAAGCATTGAGGCGAGCTGTCAATGGATGCAATTGTAGTGTTTGTCCATTCGGCTTGATTACAAAATGTGCCGTGACACCATCGTACCGGTCGGGTGGCGTATTCCTCTGATTGCCGGCAGTCTGATGCAACACTAGTGCGTATACCTTACTCATATCGCGCGGTTTTCCTTTGCGCTTGTCTTTAGGCGTAAAACTTGTGCGGTCTTCGATAGGCGTACAATCATGCAGCATATTGATCACCCCACCGGAGAGCCTGCGAGCTCCCGTGCTAATTGAGTTCCATGCATCACCGAGAAATGCTTCCTGATCGGATTGCCTCGGTTGAATGCTATTGACGTGCCATTCACGATGAGTTGTATCGCCTACCTCTAAATTTCCTCCTCGAACTACTGCAGAAAGATTTGGCACATGCATCCGGGCTGCGGCCGTCAAAGCAGCATTGGCGATTGTTTCAGGATCAGTACGCGGGTCAGCCAAAGCTGCCTGCCTGGCTGCTGTCGCAGCAATACGCACAAACCGCCGTGCCATTTCCAGTTCGGCTTCTTCCGAAGGCAAACCACTGAATTCAAGCTCAAGCGCTTTACTGACAGCCGTTCCGATGGCACCGCCGATAGCCGTACCGACACCCGGTATCGGAATAAAAGATCCCAGCGCCTTGCCAACAATTGGCAGTGCAACCTTGCCAATCGCTTTTAAACCCCTACCCAATGCAGGCAATACTTTTTTGCCAACGAAACGGCCAAATTTCTTCAATCCCCGGCCGATCCCCTTGAATAACTTGCCAAGAAACAGATCCAGTTCTTCTTCACTAGAAATGGCCAGTAATTCGGCGGCAAGCTCAAGTTCCTCAGCTTCGCTGAAAGGGCTTTCGAATGCGAGTTCAAGCTCCCGCTGATTGGTGATCAAGCCGGTCGGATTCAGAGCAGTCCGGAGATTTGCTTCGATTGCTTTATGTTGAGGAGTCAGTACCCAGCAGAAGGAATAATTATCAGGATTAAGGCCAAAGGATATTACATCCCGGTGATACCCCTGCATCCGGTCATAAAGGTTCCCGGTCTCGCCAACATAACCGATATGTCCGCTGGATGAGCGATTACGGAAAACAAGCAGATATACCCCCTGCTGCCGGGGCACACGGCGATATTGCGAAAGCCGGTAACATCGTCTGGTAGCCCAGAGTTTCTGATCTGCCGGTGACATGTGACGCAGAAGTTTGCTGTAGTTGTCCCGGAATGCAGCAAGCATCTCATAACCCGATTCCATTTCCTTCACTGAAGGCTGAATATTCCGGCTCTCACAAGCAGACCTCAATGCCTCTTCCGTATCCGGCCCGGCAATACCACTCACCCTCAACCCTTGCTGCCGCTGAAAACTCCGCACTGCGCTGCGTGTATCTGCCCCCATAACTCCGGTCACTGGAAGTCGCATTCCGGCCGCCTGATTCAGACAATCCTGCAGCCAGCGCACGCGCTCCGAGCCGGACGAACTGTCCGGTTCAGCGGGATAAGGCTCGCTCACGACCGGATAAGGTTCATAAAGGGGGGCACCCCCGAAAGGCCGCCGCAACCCCTTGAAGGGAGAGCGTGGCCTGGAAATCGGAAACAATGGACGTTTACTTCCCGTTGCTCTCAAACCGGAGTGAAAACCGGGCCGCGCACTATAGCCTCTGGGTCTTGTTGGTGGACGGCGGATTCCTCGCTCTCTTTCCACTTCAAACTCTTCTCCCGCAACTTCCGGAATCACCTCCAGCGGTATGGTTTTAAATCTTAATCCCTGATTCATGATTTACCTCTTGTATATAGTGATCACTTTATAAAGTCAGAGTATTTGGTTTCCTTTACGATGAGCGTTTCTTCAAAACCATGTATCGCTGTAGCCAGCACATCAATGCAGTGATCAATTTCTCCGGCAGTATGGCGTGCTGTCATTAAAAAACTCAGATGAACTACACTGCTGCCACGGGGACGAGACAATACGGTTTGAATACCCTGCCGGGAAAGAAACTGATGTACCCGTACTGCCTCGTTTCCATCGATCCCTCTCAAAATTTGAACGGGAAACCAGCCACCAATCGTATTCAACCCCATCGCTGCCAGACCACTACGGAACCGGGTAACCCGTTGCGCCAGTCTCTGCCGCAGCCAATCACCCTGTGATCGATTCACAATCAGCGCATGCCGGGCAGCCTGAATGACAGCCACAGACGGCGGGCTGCCGTGCACCCGGGTGTCACTTGCCGTTTTAAATCGTTTGATCAGCTTTCTACTCCCGGTAAGAACCGCAACCGGAACGCCCAAACCTTTTGCTAGAGATGAACCCACTATAATGTCCGGCCCGGAGTTTCCACTCCAGCGCAATACACCACCGCCTCCTTTCCCATAGGGGCTGTGTAATGCCGGCATTTCTCCCAGAATTCCCAAAGCCTGGGTATCATCCAGCACCAGTACGCCGCCAAAATGCCTGACGATTTCCAGATACTCCCCAACTGGCGCAGCACGACCGCACGCCGGGCAAAAACCATCGGCAATTGCCACCGGATATTTTCTTCTGCCATACGCAAGCCGCTTGATTTGTGCCAGCAATGCATCAGGATCATGATGACGGAAAGTATGAACTTCTCCCCCTTTTGCACGGAATTGCTCCACTCCCCAACGAACAACTGCATAAGTCCCTTCATCCAGAAACAATGCCGCCCGCTGCTGAAACAGCATGCCAAACAAATCCCAGAACAAGTGCAATGTGGAAGGCAGCAACACCCCCTGTTCACAACCCTGCAACTGCGCCAGTTGTTGTGCAACTTCACCGGCACCGGGCGGTTCAGTAAGTGCTGCCGGAACCCCCAATGAGAGTTGCTGCCACGGCTGCAAAAGCCGGCTGGGATGATGCAACCCCAAGTAGAGTGCCGAGGTGAAGTTGATCATGGCCATGCATCTCAGATAGTTCGTTGCTGACTGGCCAAACGTTTCTGCAATAGCGCTGATGGCAGAGTCGAATCAACCCGGGCACTGACAGTCGGATCGGCTGATAAGTCAACACCCGTTGTTGCGCGGTAGGCGTGGATATAGCCCTGTACCTGTGGACGGAAGAATCGTGCCCAATTGAGTGCCTTAACAGGCTCGAACTCATCACTCCAATGGCCCCAGCGGATGGAAAGTAACAGCTGTTCGCCAAACATTCCCAGATTGCGGAAATGCAACACGCTGGTATCTGTCCAGCCTTGCAGTTTCTTCATAGCGTCAACACGATCCATCCAGGGTTCGGGGTAAGCCACCATGACCCGTGTCGGCAACAATTCACGGAACTCAGGCCTGGCCAGTATCCATTGCTGCATCAGCATTTCGATACGGGCAGTCGATGGCAGGTCACCAAACTGATTGTGTGCTCCCTGGGACAGGATCAGATGCACTTCCTTCAGGGCATTGAGTACCGGGAAAGCATCGGCCTTGACAGTGGTATCGTCATCCTGTTTGTAGAACACGGTACACAGTCTCAGCAAATGATGGAAAGCTTCAAGGAACTTGGAGCGCGTATCAGCGGGCCGGAAATTCTGTACTGCCTTGCCTTCCAGCCGCAACCCGTAATGATGATCGTATTCGTAATTACGGCGGTTAACAGTCAGGCGGTGCTGTTCATCCTGGATGTAACCCCATAGCAGGTTATTGAGCGGGCGGAGCGGGTCCATTTCCATGCTAGCAAGTGGATCCCGACTGGATGAACGCACATTCTGAAACCGCCGGGTAATGGCATTGGATGTTTGCACCAGCATACCTTCCTCATGCCAATACGACCAAATCAACTCCAGCAGACAGGGATTGGCAAGTTTTTCCTGTAACAACCCGTAGCATTCATCTGCGTCAATAACCCCCTCCCTACTTTTACTCGCCGCTTCTTCAAACGGCTTGATCTTGATTGGGATATCAGGTAATTTGCGGCGAATAACGGAGAGATAGGGCAATACATCACCATTCCCATCGATACCTACTAGATAATCTTTGTTGAAAGCACGATTCAAGCCACTGGGTGGTATTGGGAGATCACGACGGTTCAAGTATGCTTCATCCCGAGCCGGATCAAAAGGTTGCAAATCATTGTGATGAACGCCACAATTTACCATCACAAAAGCTTCTGTAGCCGCTTTGACCACACGATAAGCATCAGAATCTGTAAAAGGTAAAAAACGATTCTTCAATAATTTATCCCGCCACATCACATGCTTTTCATCGTAGCGATCACTCTCAAATTGACTTAATTCCCGCGGCTTCTGCTTACCACAGAAAATCCAATCCATGAAACTCAGATAATTATTGAATGAAAGCGCCTCAGCGCTATTACGAATACCTGTCCAGAATGCGGTATCTTCAGTGAAAGATGTTTCCGTTCGAGTGAGGCTGGTCGTTGTTCTGGCATCAACATGCTGTATGTTACGTACCGCCGTGCCAGTCAAGTTTGTGGCGATTGATGAGCCGTCAGGATGCTTCAGAAATGTATTAAAGAAGTAACCACCTTGCATTCCTGTCGTATCGACGGCTATTTCGTATACTCGATCTATGCCATCTACAAAGATGGAAGGTTGAGACAAACCGCCTTGATTAGAAGACAATCTAATATCTGGATTTCCCAAGGCAACACTATGTGAAATACGCAGCTTAGCCGGCTGACCCGCTACAATATCTTGACATAACAGCTCTTCAGATCGCGGGCCGCACATTACCAGTTGTTGCGTAAAATTTACCGGTACTCCAAGACCAATCTGTTTGGTGCAATTACAATCGATCGAAAATAATTTTTGTGGTTCATCACCTGAATATGCTGCCGGTTCTTCATGAAAACCAAAGGCATTCTTATAGACTAAGCCATACCGATGTGAATCACCTCCGAGAAGCTCAAAAACCGCATACCCGTTTTCATCAGTAGTTCGTGTTTCGATATGCTGCCATTCGTTGGATTTCCATTCCAGAACTTCAATACTCGCTCCTTTGATCGGTATTTTATTGCCGCCCGAATCATATAAATGCACTCTCAGCATGCCATTACATTGAGCTTCACCGCTCTCTATTTTTTTAGATTTTGTATTCATGTCATTCTCCTAAATGAATAATTAATAGAACGATTCTGTTGGTAGGAGCTTGCCGGCAAAAATTCAAGCTGCCCCGGCCTTGCTGAATAATCAACCGATGTCCTCAACGTGCTGCGCAGCGCCCAGTGGATGAGCAATTTCCCCAACAGGGCGCTTTCCTGTTCCGGGCTCATGCGTCCGTCGGCACGTGCCTGGCCGATCACAGCAAAGGTTAGAACCGGCGAGGCCTGATACATCCTCGCAGGCTGTTGCCGCCAGATGGAGAACAGTGTCTGAAGCTGCCATGGCGAGCGACTCTGTACCTGTAAAGCCTCGGCCAGACTCGCTCCGCGCAGACTTTGCGGTCGATGATTGATCAGCAGCGTCACAAATCCAGGCAATGTCGCCTGAAGCATTTCATAATTGTGCCGTTGGGCAACATCCAACCCGGTCAGCGGGTAGTAGGTTTCCCATAATTGCGCCAGACGCTGCCATTGCGGATGAGGATAAAGTGCCTGCCCGATCGCACAACCCAGTTTGACGCGAATCCAGGGTGACGGATGAGGGTCATCCCGACTCAGGCGGAATACAAAGGCACGTGGCAGGCTGACCACACCCATCAATCCGAGTGTGGCAGCAATACCAATGCGGGCGATCGACCAGAAATCCGCAACGATCTCTGAAATCCACCGTTCCCATAGTAACCAGGCCATGTTGTACACGCCACTGCCCCGTTCCATTCCCTGCAAAACAGGCCGTAAGGAATTGACCAGGTTAAGCAGCGCAGCAGACTGGTGGCCTACTTCATGAATCAGGGAAGAAGCAACGCCGCTGCCAACCATGCGTTCCCGGGGAATACGAATCACTGCCACCGGATTTTCACCACCACCTGGCAAACGTGTTCTAGCGCGGCGGATCGCCGCACCAATACCACGATCGAGATAGCAGATGACGGGAGGTACTTCGTAATAATGTCCCGGAATAGCGAGCGCATCCGCCGAGACCACTTCCAGGCCGGAAAGCCACACACCGATTTCATTTTCGCTGCGCTGTGTGATCGCATCGTTGAATAAATCAAATTGTGTCAGCACGGCATTGAATCTCAACCGCAACAGGGAAAACAGCCGTTGTGCATGGGCAGGTGTTGCCCTCCGGCCAGATGGACCGCGCAGCCATGCAATGTAACGTTGAATCAACCCTTTGAGTTCGTGCCTCCCTTCTATCAGATAGCGTTCAATACTGGTTTGTGCTGCCGGTAACAACGACGCTGCAGGCAACATGGTTTCGTGCAAGGCAAAAGGTTTGACCCGTTTCAGCCTGGTCAGCAATGCACGAGCCTCCTGCTCAAGCATCCATGCTGCGTATGAAGCGGTAACCATGGCGGGTTATGCTCCGAACAGAATGATTCTGTTTCCACGCCGTATCCAGCGACCGCTCATAGCACCCCGTCCACAGGAAGGGCATGGGCTGCCAGCTGCACCGGCGACGGCTGTTGGTGGAGTACCGCGAATCAGGCCCGGGGCAAGTTGCCGTGCGGCGGCTGCTATCGCGGATTGCGCGGTAGTTACAGGATTTGCTGCCCGTGGTGCTAACGCAGTATTTTTTGCCGCAGCTCCGGCGAGTTGCACAAACCTTTTGGCAACTTCATATTCCTGGTCTTCATGACTCAATCCTTCCAGTTCAAGACCAAAAATCCTCCCGGCGTTAGAAGCCACCTGACCGCCAACCCTGGCACCGCTGGTGCCACCAAAATAACCGCCAATGGCACTGCCTACCATGGGCAGCGCTTTCTTGGCTGCACTTTTCAATAAACCGCCAAGTTGCTGCCCTACTGGCGATCTAATGAATTTTCCGGCCACCTGGCCAGCTTTTTTGATGAGATTCCCTAAAAACTGATCCAGCTCCGCCTCATCACTGATTTCCAGAAGCTCGGCCGCAAGTTCCATGGTTTCAGTCTCGCTAAAAACACCCGTTTCACCACCCCACTCTGCTTCACCAAATTCACCATATTCATACTGGTCATGTTCGTAATTTTCCAGATCAGTGTTGGTTTCCAGGGTAGTACGATCGATATCGTGCATGTTTATTCTCCTTACCACAGGGTTAAAAAATTGCTTAACAATTAACGATGACGATGTTGCGGCCACGCCGGAACCATCTGCCTCCCTGCCCTTTTCCCGGCATGGTGGCAGGCATGGCCATCCTTGCTCTTGCTGCTGTCAGATTGGGTGCATATATTTGTGCAGCTTTATTTGCAGCTATTTGTGCGGTACTGCGTGGATCATTAGAAGGAGGGGCCGACAGAGAATTTTTAACGGTATTGGCAGCAAATCGTACAAATTGTTTACCTCCCTCAAATTCGCGATCTTCCTGGCTGAGTGCTTCAAGTTCGAGTCCAAGCGCGCTTCCTGCTGCAGAAGCCAGGCCGCTGCCGATTTTGGCACCTAAAGGTCCGCCGAAATAAGCACCCAGCGCGCCACCGGCAATCGGCAGTGCCTTTTTGGCAACCCCTTTTAGTATGCCGCCCACTGCTCGGCCAATTGGAGATTTCACTACCTTGCCTAAGGCGCTACCGGCTTTCTTGATCAATGAACCCAGAAAACGGTCAAGCTCTGCTTCATTAGTAACTTCCAGAAGTTCGGCGGCAAGTTCCATCACCTCACCTTCGTTAAATACCTCCCCCCACTCCGCCTCACCATATTCGAATTGCTCAAACTGTTCGCCTTCACCTTCATATTGTTCGCCCTCACCTTCATATTGCTCAGCTTCAAAACCACTCATTTCCGGATTGAATTCGAATATATTTTCACTTTCATACATGGTTAATTCCTCCAATTCTCAGATTCCTCATCACACCTTGATCAATAACCAAGTTTCTCACCAAGTTTGGTGTTAGCACTTTTTGGGGCTCATCACCGTCAGGCCAACCAGCTCAACTCAGGTTGTCCTCACAACAGATAAAAGCAAATAGCACGCCAAAATAAAAATACAACTCTTATTTTTGACTCACTACGCACTTAACATGCTGAAAATAAATTAGATGTCCAATAAATTACCAGTCATAACAAATATGATTGAGAAGTAAAAATATAAGGACTGGCGAAACATATTTCGGTTAATGGCGCAAAAACACTTTGCAATATGAAAATTGTTTCGGAGATGCTAGAAACTACTTTGATTTGCTATTAGTTGTTGGGAGAGATAACTGTAGTGACTCAGCAATTCCAGACAGGACGTGAAGGAGCATGGGGTGGCGTAATTAATGTGTTTTTTCTGGATGATACGAACAGGAACCCCATGGAGGGATTTACCACCGGACTACGGGGGCTGGAGCAATATATTTAGTCCATATTGATTTAGCAGAGGAGTCAAATAAGCAGATGACAATTTTTGCCAGTATTTAAAGTTGAAGTCTCCTCAAAGTCCCGTGCAGTTCTTCTGGTAACATAAAATCAGTTCTTCAAAGCAAATACCTTTTCTATGTTTAGTAACAACCGCACTGCGGCAGGTATCAGTCGGTTTTTTCAGTACCAGTACAGTTTTGTTCAAGGTAGATTGGATGTGCCGATTATTCGCAGCAGGGATAAATTATCAGTAGTTTTTAGATAAAGCATCCTATAATTATTTGTCATGCCAACTAATCTACACCACAGGATTCCGTATTTATGCCAAATGAGCAAAGATTCTTTGTTACCGGCCCTGCCGGGAAGCTGGAGACAGTTGTCACACTGCCGAATGATGCGCCACATGGCATTGCAGTCGTAGCTCACCCGCATCCGCTTTACCATGGCAGCATGGATAACAAGATCGTCTATATTCTTGCCAGGGCATTCATCGAGCAGCAGTACATCACGGTGAAATTCAATTTTCGCGGAGTGGGCGAAAGTGAAGGCAACTATGCGGAAGGGAAAGGAGAAATCGAGGATGTGCTTGCTGTCACGCAATCTATCCGGGAGCGGTATGACACCGGATCAACCCCATTGCCACTAATACTGGCCGGATTTTCATTCGGTGGCGCTGTTCAGGCATATGTTGCACAGCAACTGCGGCCTCACAAGCTGATACTGATCGCGCCTGCTGTTGAGCGTCTGCAAGCACCACCCGTAACTGATTGCGCTGAGCGTATTCTGGTCATCCAAGGGGATCAGGATACCGTCGTGCCGCTGCAAAGTATATTGGATTGGGCCACACCGCAAACATTGCCTGTGACCATCATCCCCGGTGCCGAACATTTTTTCCATGGCAAGCTGAACGTTCTGAAAGACATCATCCTGCAGAATTGCGCGTAGCTATCGGGGCAGGGGCGGTCAATTTTCCTGGCCGAGCTACACACCACCTGCTGCGGCGCACACGAAAAAATTAGCGCTTAATCTGCGATTTGACAACCTGCCAAACAGGTAAGAACCAAAATATGTAATGGGACCGAGAAAAATTCGAACAAATAAGGAGCTTCCCCGGATGCCAGAGCCATACCGGGGAAGAATTATTTACAGCTCACCAGATTAGTGGCTTGAAAGAATTGACCTTTCATTCAGATCCTGTGCTGATCTGGCATTGTTGCTGTAGAAAGTTTTCATTTGCTCTAATTGAGCTGCTGAAATCGTGATTGATTTTGTCAAAATATACCATTGCACGCCTTCACTACAAGGCGGAGTCGTCAATGAACCAGCTAGCGTTAAATATTCCAGATTGGCCGCATTCATACCTGATGGTAATAACTTCGCTAGTTTGAACTTAACCCCGGAAGTCGAATTTTCTTTGCCGCTTTCATACGGCATATTATCCAGAATAGTCTGGAACATCGCATTCTCTTTCCCGATATTTATGGTCACGGCCAGTACCGCAATTCTTCCATCCTTATTGATATGTACAAAATGTAATTCCGCAGGAAATTTTTTGCCCTCAACAACATGTTCGCTAGGCTCATGGAAATGTAGTTGAACCAGCGGCAGCAATTCCTTCCCGACTTTTAATCCACCCGTAAAATTCTGGGAAGTATTAACTTGTATGGCATGCCCTGTATTGAAGAAAGATGGCGTATCTGTACCATACTGTGCCGCAAGTTTATTTAGCGGCCTGGATTTCACAATCTTTTCATCTGCCAGATCTACCGGCGACTGATGTTTACCAATACCACACTCTGCATAGGGATAACGCAATGGTATCGATTGAGTAGCGTCTTCAATCGCTCCCCAGTTAGGCTCCTCTTCATAAGACCAATGAGGTGGAGCAGAAACTGCAACTGCTGTGTAACTTATAAAGATTATAGAAACTAGATTTGCCAGTATTTTAGTTCTCACGAGTAATTCCTATCATAATAGTTATTAAATTAGCAGGTATGTTTCCTGCAATAGTCGATCATTAAAGATTTTTTATCTAAGCCGATCTCTTGTAGAGGCTGTGATTTAGTTTTTTTCTTTTTTACCTTAATCTGGGCTGGTTGCCTATTTTCGGTCGAAATAGGCTCGGCCTGATTAGTAACTGACAACGATTGAGGCTGACTCTCCCCTGATTCAGCAAAGCAAGAAACACCTAAACTCAGCACAGCAGTCAGAAAAAGCTTAATACGCATTATTTTCCTCCTTTTGCAAATATGCAAATTGCAAAATTTTGTTCTGGTCCTTCAATAGAAAAAACAACAAGATATGATGATTCAAAATTTCTCTATTTCAAACAATATGGCTTGCATCGAGAAATGTGTGGAGTTCGAACCATACTCTCCGGTAAATCTTTTAGCCAGGGTCTCGACAATTTCAGCAAGATTCACTTCATCACATTCCCTGATTCCATCGATGATCGAGTTATTATCGGCTACGCACAAAGGCTCTTATATCCACAATATCATGCTCCCGTCTCTGCTGCGCTCCAAGCACACTAAAACCGATCTTCCAATTGCAACGCCTCGTAATATCAGATGCATATCGCTCAAAAATACAGACCCTGATGCTTGCAAAGTTTAGTGGAAAAACTACTCTCGCCATCAATTTATATAGTGGCTTAATGTTGCACTGGTAGCACATCTTTCTGAATAGAATCTGAAAACTTTGAAAGCCAGAATACGCTCAGTACAATTTTCATGATATAAAGCTCCAGTGTTAAAACAGCCCGTAGCAGAAAAGCCAGCATCAGGCTTTCAGGTTATTGAACAAGCAGGTAAGGAGAACAATTTGGGACGCGGATTTTATACCATCATGGCGGCACAATTTTTTTCATCTCTGGCAGACAATGCTCTGCTGGTTGTGGCCATTGCTCTGCTAATTGATCTGCATGCTCCCGAGTACCTCACCCCCATGCTCAAATTCGTATTCGTATTATTTTATGTATTGCTCGCCCCGCTTGTCGGCGCGTTTGCAGATTCCATGGCTAAAGGCTGGGTCATGTTTATCAGCAACTCAATCAAAATTATCGGTTGCGCATTGCTGTTTTTTGCTGCGCATCAGTTTTCTGCGCTGGGTGCATACGCGGTTGTTGGATTAGGAGCAGCAGCTTATTCCCCAGCAAAATATGGCATCCTTACAGAATTGCTGCCCCCAGAGAAGCTGGTGATTGCCAATGGCTGGATGGAAGGACTGACGGTTGCATCGATCATTCTTGGTACAGTTATTGGCGGCCTGCTTATTACCCCTTCTGTTGCTTCCATTCTACTTACTGCAAATCTCTCTCTGATCAATACTGCTGTAGATGCCAGTATCATAGTCATCATGCTGTTTTACATTATTGCTGCCATTACCAATTTGTTTATACCTGATACCGGAATTGATCACCGGATACTCAAAAAAAATCCGGTTTTCCTGTTTCACGACTTTGTGCGCTGTGTAAAGCTATTGTGGTTTGACAAGCTTGGCCAGATCTCGCTGGCGGTTACCACCTTGTTTTGGGGAGCGGGAGCAACGCTGCAGTTTATTGTATTAAAGTGGGCTGAAGTGGCGCTTGGTTATGCGTTAAACAAAGCAGCGCTACTGCAGGGTGTCGTCGCTATTGGTATTGCATTGGGCTCTGTTCTGGCAGCGAAGCTGGTTTCATTACGCCGATCGTTGGATGTCATTCCTCTGGGGATTGCCATGGGAATCGTGGTAATTCTCATCATTACGGCTCAGAATATCTGGCTAGCTGTTGTTTTGCTGGTCATAATTGGTGGATTAGCCGGATTTTTCGTAGTACCTATGAACGCTTTGCTGCAACATCGCGGACATATTCTGATGGGCGCTGGACACTCTATCGCAGTACAGAATTTCAATGAAAATCTTGGCATTCTTACCATGTTGTCATTGTATGCACTGCTAATCTGGTTCGATGTGCATATTTATACTGTAATCGCTCTGTTCGGGTTATTTGTATCTACCACCATGATCATGGTTCGCAAATGGCACCTGAGTAACCAGAGCAAGCAAGATTCATTACACCTGATAGGAACACAGAAACGACAATTCTGAGTTTTTACTTTGTCACCCTGAATTTCCAATTCCGCGAGAAAATAAGAAGTATTACTGACGTATCACAGGCAATAAGCGGAATAGCATTTATCACTCTTGCGAGTAACTCTCACCAGAATTCTCCTGCCGGATTTTCTCGAATAAACAGATTGCAGCAGCCGCAGCAACGTTGAGTGATTCGGCACACCCTGGCATGGGTATTGCCACACGTTCACGCACAACTTCTAGCAGCTCTTCTGATACACCGCACCCCTCATTACCGAAAGCAAACATGACCGGCCCTCGCAGGTCTGTATGATAAATATTGTCAGCGCCAGCCAGTGCCGTCGCTATAACATTTCCATTAAATTGACAAGCAATCTGGATCAGATCGGAATCTTCATGAATTCTCAAAGAAAAATGCGCCCCCATACCGGCTCTTAATGTTTTGGGCGACCAGCTATCAGCACAATCACTAGACAGGAACGCATCTTTAACACCCACAGCAACCGCAGAACGCAGAATCGAACCCAGATTACCTGGATCCTGAATAGCTTCCAGCGCGATGCAAAAAGAATCTTCATAGGAGTCAACAGACCGGGTATGCCGGGGAATACGAACGAGTGTCATAATACCAACCGGTGTTTTGACTAACGATATCTGGTTGAATAGCGCATCACTCAACATTAGACAATCAGCTCTTCCAAAATCTTTACCAATACTACCTAGCAGCTGATTAATTTCAGCATGTTGGCCTCCTGATTCGCTAACGATCAGCAATTCCGGAATTCTTCCTGAAGCAAGATAAGACTGCAACAAATGGATGCCATCAAGCAAAGCAAGTCCATCGTCACGGCGCTGCCGTGACGAACGTTGCAGCTTGAACAGCTTTTTAAATACGGGATGCTCGCGAGAGGTTATACGGCGCATGTTGCTTGTGATCTGCATGTTACTTTGGCTACGGATTGATACGGAATACTGTCAAGAACATAACGAGAGAAACAAACGTTTCAGGATTGCTGTTCTCCCCTCATCCTCAAAACCACCTTCTTATTATCGGAATTTACGAACAAGCTCTGCAAAAACCACATAAAGAATATAAATTCAAAAAAGTATTGAATATACTAATCTGGATAATTTTCAATTGAGAACCAATAATACCGGAGTCGGCGACCTGTGCCTGTTTCAATTCTGAAGCAAAGGAAAAGTAATCGGTCTTGACTACCTCCCCCACAAAAGGCAGAATACGCGCTATGTCGTTTAGATAGCTGGCGAATTAGCTCAGTGGTTAGAGCAGCGGAATCATAATCCGTTGGTCCGGGGTTCAAATCCCTGATTCGCCACCATTAAAAATCATCTGCTTAATGACTTGCTTTCGTAATATACAACACAGCCAGTTGTGATCATCCTGATTTATCTGATGAGATAGAAGTTCCAGGTTACGCTCAGTCAAGCGCCTCGGAATTAAAAGAGTCGCAAGCCGCTAGATCTGACTTACTGCACGCTGGAAGCTTGGATGCCAGATTACGTAATGCTGTACGCAAACCTTCTTCCAGCACCGGATGATAAAACGGTATTCGCAATAAATCCCACACACTTAGAGATTGATCGATTGCCAAAGCAAGCAAATGTGCGAAATGCTCCCCAGCTGGTGCACACATTTCTGCACCTAGCAATCGGCCATCATTTGCCGCAGCATACACACGTAAGGCACCACGATTAGACTGGGCCGAACGTGCCCTTCCCTGGTTAGAGAAAGAGACTTCACCTATTTGAATATTTTCGTGTTCGAGTGAATGAAAGGATTGACCAACTACGGCAATATTAGGATCAGCAAATACGATAGCTAGTGGTACTCGGCGCTTAAAGTAAATTAATTCTTCACTTGTTGTATTTAAACCGGCAATATGCCCATCATCTGCAGCCTCATGCAGCAGAGGAAGACGCTGATTTGCATCTCCTGCCAGAAATACTGGTAAATCTGCAATCTGCAGGGTAATTGGATTTACTGATGGTAGCCCTTTTTCATCAAGCGGCACATCCAATGTATCGAGACCAATATCATCGATATTTGGTTGCCTCCCCAATGCGGCTAGTACACTGTCTACCTCAATTTCGATATTCTCTGCACGGACAGTAAGCACATTATTATCCGGATTTATGGCGACACTCGCTTTGCTACCAAGATAGAGTGGAAATTCTTCTGACAACAGCTTCACTGCTGTCTGATTAATGAATGGATCACTTATCCCCCCTACTGAGCTGCGAAATCCAAAGCCTGTTACATGTACACCAAGCCTGGATAATGCCTGGATCATTTCCAGACCAACTGGACCCATGCCGATGACAGCAATACTTTTTGGCAACGTATCCAGCTCAAACAAAGTATCCGTCGTCAGCAAACGTTTGCCAAGATTCAGCCAGTTCTTGGGCACAACAGGCCGGGAACCCGTTGCAATAATGATTTTATGAGCGCTGAGTTTCTCTCCATTGACCATTACTTGATCTGGCGACAGAATACGGGCACGCCCCGATATTGCACGTTCACCCAAATCATTGGTTATTTTAAGGGTGCTGGTAACAAAATCATCACGTAGCCTGCGTAGACGTTGCAGAACCTTTTTGCCATCCAGTTCCAGTTGATCTGCGCCCATAATCCCGAACTCACCAAAATTGAACCGTCGATGAAAAGCATTGGCTGCTTCAATCAATAACTTAGAAGGCATACACCCGACCCGTGCACAGGTAGTACCCCACGGACCATCGTTGATCAGTACAAAATTATCAGTTCGTTTTCTTACCTCACGCAAGGCAGATAAACCAGCACTTCCCGCACCAATGATTATCACATCAAATTTATGCATCAGTATTCGAGTCCCCAGTCAATTTGTATAATAAATAAGTAAACACATTACGATTTATGGGTCCAATCAGTTTGTTATTCTAATCCTTAATATAAAAATCTGGAAAGCTGCAGTCTGGACGATACTTACCTTTCTTGTCAATTGAGTTTATCGGTATAATTCCTACCAATCGTTTTTACCAATTCTCTTTTCCTGTCAGGAAATATATCAAATACCAAGGAGCAGAATTTGGTGCTTTCACCCGTTCGTATTACCGTCACCGGCGCAGCAGGACAAATCAGCTACAGCCTGTTATTCCGAATTGCTGCGGGAGACATGCTGGGCAGCAATCAACCCGTTATTCTTCAACTCCTCGACATCCCGGAATCCAGGAAAATACTGGATGGCGTGGTTATGGAACTTCAGGATTGCGCATTTCCGCTACTGGCTGGCATTATTGCCAC
The DNA here is from genome assembly GCF_055387135.1 of Nitrosomonas sp. TNE100. NCBI lineage: Bacteria > Pseudomonadati > Pseudomonadota > Betaproteobacteria > Nitrosomonadales > Nitrosomonadaceae > Nitrosomonas > Nitrosomonas sp. TNE100. The sequence continues at coordinate 1,581,803 of NZ_AP040997.1, forward strand.
TCACGACCCGATGATGGCATTTGATCAGACAGATATAGCAATACTAGTTGGGGCCCGCCCCCGCCGCAAAGGGATGGAACGTAAGGATTTACTGCAGACCAATGGCGAAATATTCAGAAATCAGGGCAAGATCCTGAATCAAGTGGCCAAACGTGATGCAAAAATACTGGTGGTGGGAAATCCAGCGAACACCAATACCCTTATCACCATGAAAAATGCTCCAGATTTACCAGCAGAAAATTTTTCAGGAATGCTCCGGCTCGATCATAACCGGGCATTATCACAAGTTGCTATGAAGTTAAACCAGCCGGTCAGCAATATCAAAAAGATGATTGTGTGGGGAAACCATTCATCCACTCAATTTCCTGATTTGTATCATGCTGAGATCGGTGATACCAAAGTTATTAATCTCATCAAAGATCCGATTTGGATCGAAAACTACTTTATCCCTACGGTACAAAAACGGGGTGCTGTGGTAATCGAGGCACGTGGCTTATCCAGTGCAGCCAGTGCAGCTAATGCTATTATTGATCATCTGCGTAACTGGTTTTTTGGAACGGAAGACGGTGACTGGACTACGATGGGAATCTTATCCGATGGTAGTTATGAAATACCGGAGGGGGTAATTTATGGCTTCCCGGTCATCTGCAAAAATGGTATGAGGGAAATTGTACAGGGACTTGAAATCAACCCATTCTCACGTACCAGATTAGATGCTGCCTACAACGAGCTAACTCAGGAACTGGATTCAATCAGACACTTGCTACCCTGAGATTACGAAACTAGATTCTATAGTTTCCAAGCCTCTCAAGTGCTTATCACATTATATTTTCTTGATAAATGCTAAAACTTCCTCAGCATGCCCTGGAACCTTAACACCTCGCCACGCTTTATATAGCTTGCCTTCCCGGTCAAGTATAAATGTGCTGCGCTCTATCCCGCGTACCTGCTTACCATACATATTCTTCATCTTGATGACACCAAACAGCTCACACACTACCTCATCGGCATCACTCAGCAAATTATAGGGAAAATTATATTTTTCTCTAAACTTCTCGTGTGACTTCAGGCTGTCACGAGAAATACCAACGATTTCACAACCTTCCTGCACAAACTCTGGATATAGATCCCTGAATTGCTGACCCTCATTAGTACAGCCAGGTGTATCGTCTTTCGGATAAAAGAAAATAACCAGGTATTTGCTCTTTATACCTGACAGACGAAACTGTTTGTTACCCGTGGAAGCCAACTCAAAATCAGGGATCAAATCAACCGACATACAAATATATACCCCTCATCAACAAATTAAATTTACGGGACAATATGATCAATTGTAATAGAAATATTTTCTTCACCAATTTTCACAGGAATGCTGTGACCCTCAAGATCTCCACTGGAGGGAATAGCCTGTCCGGTTTTGCTGATTCTCGCCCCCACCACCACCTCTGGAAAGCTTGAGAGCTTCATCGCGGGGGTCATAGCCATGTTGTCATCAAGTTTAAACGAAACTGGAAGATCCTTAGCATGCAGCCTCAAAATAGCCAATGGCATCTTTGGCCCTTGGCTGGCCCTTGCAAAAACGAAAAGTGTATCATCAGGCGAAACTTTTGATGCCAATGAGGCATCCAGAGTAACCGAGCCAGAAACGCTTGGTATGCCCGTAGCAGCTTCCTGCTTCTCACCAGAAGACAATGTCACAGGCACATCACTCTCCACATTTGAATTCTGCGCCAGCTGTACAGGAATAGATTCATTTCTACCTTTCATGGCCAGAAATTTAGCCTGGGCGATACTGTCACTCACAGATTTATAAAATTTCGAATCTTTTGCCTCGGCGGGTATAACATTCAACAGGCGCTCCCAGTAAGTAACTGCCTGATCAAACTTTTCCCGCTCAAATTCAAGTGTACCGGCTAAAGCCAGTGCCTTAGGATAATCCGGATCGATATCAAGCGCCTTGCTGATCAACTCGGCAGGTTTACCCTGTAAGTTGCCATTATTCGTTATGGCCAGCATATCGGCATAATCACTCAAGAATTGGGGGTTATCCGGAGCCATTTGAACCAGTTTGGCATAGACTGCGCCAGCTTCATCAAAACGTTCCATAATTATGTAAGAACGTCCAAGCATCACCCAGCCTTCTATATCGTCCGGATTATCCTTAAGACGGGCAGCAAGACTGTCAACCATTGCCTTGATCTCAGCATGATCCGGCGGCATTCCTTCCGCATCACCCCCCTGAAACTGCGTAGCATTAGCCAGTTGAGATTGCGGAAGCAGCCCGCGAGTATCTCCAATTACCAGATAAAGGTAGATGGCAGCAAGTGGAACTGCCAGAGCAACAATAACACTCACAATAGTGCCATGACGATTGACAGGAGTTACGCGAACAGTTTCATCATCTTCAGATAAATCCTGCAACATTCGCTTTTGTAATTCCTGCTTGCTGAGTTCATGCTGTTCCTTGGAAAGAACATCGTCAAGTAGATCACGATCCAGCTCCGCAAGCTGATCACGGTAAATAGTAATATTTGCAGCCTGACGTTCAACTTGATCTTGAAGCTCGTTTTTTTTATTTCTCAGCAATACAGGTATAATAAACAGCAATGCTGCCATGATAAATATACCGACTATAACCCAAAATACCGTCGTCATATACTTTGATCCTTGTCCATTTCTTTAATAAGAGATTCAGCCTGTAAACGCTGATTTTCTGTCAGTGGTACCTCGTTTTCCTTTATTCGAATACGACGACGCCTCAAATAAAAAATGAGCGCAGAACCACCCCCCAAAAACAAAGTGAACGGACCGAGCCACAACAACCATGTTATTGATTTAAAGGGAGGGTTGAAAAGAATGAAATCTCCGTAGCGAGCTACTAAAAAATCTACAATTTCCTCATCACTTTTATTCATTCGCATCTGTTCTCTGATTTCACGCCTCATATCCTTAGCAAAATCAGCATGTGATGCAGCTAGTGTTTCATTCTGACACACCAAACAGCGTAGATTCTCTGCCAAATTATTCAACCGACTCTCAAGTTCAGGATCATCGGCGACAGGTGGGGCTTCATTTGCATAGCCCTGGAAAGCTATAAGAGACAGAATAATCACCATTAAGCAACGCTTTAACGAGTCCACTCTCATACAGATCAGTTGTTTCATCATTACCAACTCAACTCTTCAGTTCCTTGATTAAAGGAAGAATTTTATCTTTCAGTGATTCAACCGTTACCGGGCCAATATGCTTATACCTGATAATGCCTTGCTTATCGATTACATAAGTTTCTGGCACGCCATAAACGCCATAATCAATACCGACTTTCCCATCCGCATCAACGATACTGGTTTCATAAGGGTTACCATATTGTCTAAGCCACTGCATGGCAGTATCACGCTGATCTTTGTAATTCAGACCATAAATTGGAACAATACCCAGCTTTGAGAGTTCTACCAGCACAGGGTGCTCATCACGACAAGCCACACACCAGGAAGCCCAAACATTCAACATCCATACTTTTCCAAGATTATCCTCAGACGAAAGCGTCTTACTGGAATCATAGAGTTGTTGCAGATGAAAAATGGGTGCGGGTTTATCTATTAATGGAGATGGCACTTGACGCGGATTCAAGGTCAAACCAATTCCTAGAAAGATTACTAATATTACAAATATCGCGAGAGGCAGCAGGAAACGCATCATGCTTTACCACCTTCCTCCGAAAGAGTAACAGAATTGGTCACCATAATATCTTTGGCAGGTATATCTGCAGCACCAGGTGTTTCAGCTGCTTTGCGGCGATATTTTTTATTAATAGCAAGGCGGTAACGCCGATCACTGACAGATAGAGCTCCTCCCAGAGCCATCAATATGCAACCAAACCAGATCCAGTTAACAAAAGGTTTGTGATAAACCCGTACTATCCAGGCATCATTCTCCAATGGTTCACCCAGTGCCACATACAGATCACGCAGAAACCCCATATCAACATCAGCCTCGGTCATCGGCATACCTGAAGCGGTGTAAGTTCTTTTCTCAGGGAAAAGCTCACTTATTTTCTTGCCCTCTCTGAACACCTCAATCTGTCCTTGAGATGCATTGTAGTTAGGGCCAGGAACCGATTTCGTTCCATTAAATTGAAATGTGTAATCTTTAAGTGTTACGGTACTACCTACTTCCATACGCACATCTTTTTCAGTTTCATAGCCGTTAACCAGCGTAACACCAATGATAAATACTGCGATACCGAAGTGTGCGCAATGCATACCATAATAGCTCCTTGGTTGTTTCACCAACTTAGTGATCAACCCACCTTCCCCACTATTCTGGAGTCGGTGCCTAATACCGACAAATATACTGGTCACAACCCAGAAAGCCAGTAGTAACCCAAAACTGACCATAGGTTTCCATTCACCCATAATGAACGGCATAATTCCTGCAGCCACCACGCTCACCACAAATGCCCATCTCAACAGCACCGTCAGGGCGGGCAGGCTAGCTTTCTTCCAACGAGCAACTGGCCCCAGCCCCATCAGAAAAATGGCTGGTGCCATTAAAGGCACAAAAACTGCCTCAAAATAGGGAGGGCCAACAGAAATTTTCCCTAAATTAAGCGCATCAATAAGAAGAGGATAAAGCGTGCCTAATACCACGCTGCCCGCCGCAACTAGCAGCAATACATTATTAGCAAGTAAGGTAGTTTCACGTGAGACAATCTCAAAGTTACCCCCCAAACCCACTTTGGAAGCGCGCCATGCAAACAGTGTTAATGAACATCCTACTACCAGCGATAGATAGATCAGGATAAATATCCCACGTGCCGGATCAGTCGCAAAAGCATGCACAGAAGTCAGAACCCCGGAACGTACCAGGAAGGTTCCTAACAAACTTAATGAAAAGGCAGTGATTGCCAATAATATCGTCCAGCTCTTAAAACTTCCACGTTTCTCAGTTACCGCCAGTGAATGAATCAATGCTGTACCCACCAACCAAGGCATAAATGATGCATTCTCAACTGGATCCCAGAACCACCAGCCACCCCAGCCAAGTTCATAATATGCCCACCAGCTACCAAACATGATGCCAATAGTCAGGAAAATCCAGGCAACAATCGTCCAGGGACGTGACCATCTTGCCCAAGCCGCATCCAACTGCCCACTAAGCAGTGCTGCAATTGCAAATGCAAATGCAACTGAAAAGCCAACATACCCCATATACAACATGGGTGGATGCATAACCATTCCAGGATCTTGCAACAATGGGTTCAGATCATTCCCTTCGATTGCGGCAGGTAATAATCGATCAAATGGATTAGAAGTAAACAGAAGAAACAACAGAAAACCAGCACTAACCAATCCTAAAACAGCCAAAACACGAGCCACCATGTCATCCGGTAATTGGCGACTGAAAACACTCACAGCAACCGACCAGCCGGCAAGTATGGTTACCCACAGCAATAGAGAACCTTCGTGAGATCCCCACGTGGCAGCAAAACGAAAATGTAAAGGTAAATCTGAATTTGAATGAGACGCCACATTCAATACAGAAAAATCATTGTTCAAGAATGAATAGGCGAGACAGCCAAAAGCAATGGTAGTAAATACAAACTGACCCTGCGTGACTGGACGCGCCAAGGCTACCCACGAAGGTATTCCACGTGTCGCACCAATAAGGGGCAAAGTTCCCTGAATCAAGGCCAGCAACATTGCAAGTATGAGGGCGAAGTTACCAAGTTCCGGAATCATGGTTTAAAATTATTCCTTGTTTTAAATTACGGGATAAAACTCACTGTGTAAAAGAGGTTTTCTGTGCTTTGGCAGCTTGTTCCAATGCAGCGGCAGCTTCAGGTGGCATGTAATTTTCATCGTGTTTGGCGAGCACTTCATCAGCATAAAAAACACCATCATCTGCCATTTTCCCCTGTGCTACGACACCCTTCCCTTCTTTAAACAGATCAGGAAGAATCCCTGTATAAACCACCCGAATCACCTCTGCAGTATCCGTTATGGCAAACTTCATGGTTGTACCGTCTCCATGTCGCTTGAGTGAACCTTCTTCTACTAGTCCACCCACTCTGAAGCTTTTTCCAACAGGCGCTTCTTTTGCAGCTACCTGACTGGGACTAAAGAAAAAAACCAAATTACTCTGAAATGCATTCAGTACCAGTACAACAGAGACTGCCAATGCACTAACACTCAATGCAATAACAGCCATTTTTTTATGACGTGGCTTCATTTCTATCCTCGCAAAATTGATCTTCTACTCTGACCAAGGTGCTTGTATAAAGTTCGTTTGCGACCACGAATCAATACAACTTCACCAATTACGCATATCATTGCAACAAGATAAGACCCCCATACATAAAGGCCATAGCCGCCCATAGCAAAAAAATCAGACAAGCTCTCCCATTTCATTCTAATACTCCTTCCTTCAACTCCGATACCCATGCCGTGTGGCGCTCACGCTCCAGAATAATGAGACGAGTACGGATCAGAATTATTACAATTGAATACATCCATGCTGCCAAGGTCATGATCAGCATGCCGGATAACATGGCAGTTGCCATCTTGGGAGATTGAACCAGGCTAACGGAAGCACCCTGATGGAGGGTATTCCACCACTGCACCGAGAAATAAATAATCGGGACATTGACAACGCCCACCAGAGCAATGACCGCTCCAGCCTTATCCGCACGCTTTGGATCATCAATAGCTGCCTGCAGCGACATAAAGCCGATATACAAAAAGAACAGTATTAACTCTGATGTTAGGCGAGCATCCCAGACCCACCATGTTCCCCACATTGGTTTCCCCCACCATGCTCCTGTCCACAGAGCAAGGAAAGCAAACATAGCACCTGTCGGCGCTATGGCACTGGCCACCATAGATGAAAGTCGAGTGTTAAATGCCAGCCCCACTCCGGCCCAGAATGCCATAACCACATACAGAAACATTGACATCCAGGCAGCCGGGACATGGATAAAAATAATTCGGTAGGCCTCACCCTGTTGAAAATCTGTCGGAGCTACAAAAAAACCAATATACAAACCCACGATCAGTAAAGTAATCGCTAAAGCCGTAAAATAGGGAAGCATCCGGCCCGCCAGAAAGTAAAAACTTGCGGGAGAGGCATATTTAAACCAATTGATTGTCATGTTCTGAATATTCTCTCTGAATTGATCCAGTAGATAAAATTACGCTCTACTACCATACCAACAAACGCAACATCACTATTATTTCTGGGCACATCCTTTCTATCAGCTCATGGATATCCGGAGAGAGGCAGCTGTTGCCCAAGGTGAAAAAACGATAGAAACCAGCAAAAGTGCACCCAGTATCGAAAAATGGGCCCCAAACTCCATCCCGGCGCTACTCGCTTCAACCGCGCCTGTACCAAAAATTAATACCGGAATGTAGAGCGGCAAAACCAGTATCGACACTAATACCCCCCCTCCTCTTAATCCCAGCGTTAACGCAGCACCGATTGCACCGATCAAACTTAGTACAGGAGTTCCCAGCAGCAATGAAAGCGTCAGCACAAGCAAGGCATCTCCGGCTAAGTCATACTGAATCCCCAATACCGGGGCCATCAATACCAGAGGAACCCCTGTTACCAACCAGTGTGATATTGCTTTCCCGGTGACCAGCGCCGCCAGGGAAACAGGGGAAAGCAGCATTTGCTCCAAGGTGCCATCTGCATAATCACTGGAGAACATACGTCCAAGTGATAACATCGAAGCCAGCAAAGCTGCCACCCAGACCACACCCGAGGCCATTGTCCGCAGTATGCTGGGTTCAGGCCCCACACCCAATGGAAACAAGCTGACAACTATTATGAAAAAAAATAGCGTTGTCAACACATCAGAGCGTCGGCGCATTGCCAGCAATAAATCCCGTTTAACTATCCACCAGATCATATCGAATCAGGATAAAGTCAAATGATGAACAGCTGCAGCAGTCATGACAATTTCCTGATGAGTGGTCATAATGACCATGCCTCCTTTCGATAGATTATGTTCCAGTATCTCTTTAATCAGCTTCACCGCTGCAGTATCCAGCGCGGTCAAAGGCTCATCCAATATCCACAACCTAGTCTGCACCACCAGCAGACGCGCCAAAGCCACCCGTCTGCGTTGTCCTTGTGATAATACTTTGGCCGGCAGCATCTCACGCCCCGCCAGCCCAATCTGCCCTAACGCATCTGCTGCTTGATTTTCATCAATCTCACAATCAGCCAATGCACAGGATATCCGTAAATTCTCGAGAGCAGTCAGATCATCCTTGATACCACCCAGATGCCCTAGATAGGTCATCATGCCACGATAATCTCCGTCCAGATCCCGAATATCCATTCCATTCCAGAGAATCTCACCACTATCAGGTGACGATAATCCACACAACAATCTTAGCAAGCTGGTTTTACCGCTACCGTTAGGTCCGCCAACAAACATCAGCTCACCGGGATTTACTGAGAAGAAAATGTTACTGAAGAGTTTATGCTCCCCTCGTATACACTCCAGGTTCCTGGCCGTCAACATCTAAATAATAATTGAGCCGCAATCATAAAAGTTGGAGATTATAGCGTATTGCTGATTTCTTAGTGGTGCTGCCAGTGCTTGGATATATAAAAATCATTCTGCTCTTTTTTCTAGCCTATTGAATCAGCTAACCCGCCTGCTGCTGTAACAGCGGCCAACACAACCATTCTTCTGGGTGCGATGACCTCGGAATCAACCCACTCTCCGAGACCAAGAAAAATATTCTCCCTATCGTATAGCTTCAATTTGGGACTGGCCAGGAACAGGGGGCGCGATCTGTCCTTCCTGATTTTCTGCCCTTGCTGCAAACGCACCACTTCATCGTCATCAAACACCATAGAAGGAATGTCGCTTAAAAGGCTATCAATTGGATACAAAAATTTCAAGCGGTCAGAAGGCTGCTCGGATTCGAGCTGATCCAGATTGCAAGCTTGCGATAAATCGAAATGGCCGACACCAGTACGGGAAAGCGCGGTGAGATAAGCGCCGCCATAGCCAAGCGCCTTTCCAATATCTTCTGCCAGTGTACGAATATAGGTGCCTGAACTACAACGGACCGCAATCATCATCTCAAAACCCGACAAAGCATTGAGAGATATACTGTGAATTACAATTTCACGCACCTTGCGCTCAATTGTAATTCCCTCTCGTGCATATCGATAAAGTGGTTTGCCATACAGCTTCAGCGCGCTGAACATGGGCGGAATCTGATTTGATCGGCCAAGAAAGGTTTGCAGGATTGCAGTTACTTGCCGAGAATCAGGTGGACACGCATCAGATTTAGCTACCCGCCTGATTTCACCCTCAGCATCCCCTGTACTACTGATATAACCAAGCTGAAGAGAGGCTTTGTAGGTTTTATCCGCGCTCAGCAAAGCTGAAGAAAACTTGGTGGCTTCACCAAGACAAATTGGCAGCAAGCCTTGTGCCATCGGATCCAACGTGCCAGTATGACCGGCCTTTGTTGCTGACAACAAACGCTTACTGATTTGAAGAGCCCGGTTAGATGAGATGCCAACAGGCTTGTTGAGTAACAAAACCCCATTACAGTTAACTGATTTAAGCTGAACAGATCTTGCTGATGATAAGAGTTTGACCAAAAAATTTTAGCTAGCTAAATGTAATTCTAGGTTATATCGCCATATCGCATAAAACGCCAATTCTGTAGATATCACCAATCAGGATCAGGTTTTACCTACAGCCTCATCGATCAATCTGGAGAGTTTTATTCCGCGCTCGATAGATTCATCATAAACAAATTGTAACTTCGGAATAATTCTCAACCTGATTTTACCAGCCAGCTGACTGCGCAGAAATCCTGCGGCCCGCTTCAATCCTTCCTCCGCAAGCTGAGCATTTTCATTACCTCCCAGCGTAGTATAGAAAACCTTGGCATAAGTATAATCCCGCGTCACCTCCACCCCGGTTAACGTTATCATCCCGATTCGCGGATCCATTATTTCATTCTGGATCAACGAAGCCAATTCACGCTGAACCTGGTCAGCCACTCGTAAGGTACGGGAAAAATCCTTCGGCATGATTACCTCCTCTTCAATCAGGCGAGTTATTCATCGCGCCTGATGTACAGCATCACAATACACGGGCGGTTTCAACGATCTCATACACTTCAATCTGATCACCCTGTTGAATGTCATTAAAGTTCTTCAATGAAAGTCCGCATTCGAAACCAGATTTAACTTCCTTGACATCATCCTTGAATCGCTTCAGAGAATCCAGACTGCCACTATGTATAACAACACCGTCACGCAGTACTCTTACCGGCGCATCGCGTCGAATTAATCCTTCAAGCACATAACAACCAGCCACGACACCAACTTTGGATATCCGGTAAATCTCGCGAATATCGACCAAACCCAGGATTTTTTCCTTGCGATCTGGCGTCATCATTCCCGACAAGGCCTTTTTAACTTCATCAACTGCTTCATAGATGATGTTGTAATAGCGCACATCCACCCCGGTTGAAGCAATCAGCTTGCGTGCCCCCAGGTCAGCACGACAGTTGAACCCGATGACAACTGCTTTGGACGCAAGAGCCAGATTAATATCAGATTCAATAATTGCTCCGACCCCGCTATGCACGATATTGATCTTCACCTCATCGGTTTCCAGCTTCTTCAATGCGTAAGCCAGTGCCTCGCATGATCCCTGCACATCGGCCTTAATAATCAGATTAAGTGTACTGATGTCCTCCTGATGGCCGAATACATCTTCCATTTTTGCCACATGAAGTTTGTCCAGTCGGACATCGCGGAATTTACCTTGGCGGAAAAGAGCAATTTCCCTGGCTTTGCGTTCATCACTAAGTGCTATAAACACTTCACCCGCCGCAGCAACTTCAGACAATCCCTGAATCTCAACAGGAATCGAGGTGCCCGCTTCACTGACGGATTTGCCTCGCTCATCCAGCATTGCTCTGATCTTACCGAATACAGCTCCAGTAAGGACAACGTCACCTCGTCTCAAAGTTCCGGACTGTACCAGAACTGTTGCAACCGGGCCACGGCCCTTGTCCAAACGTGATTCAATAATCACTCCTTTCGCCGGCGCATCCCGCACAGCCTTCAGCTCCAGCACCTCTGCCTGCAATAAAACAGCTTCCAGCAACTCATCAATTCCCTGACCAGTTTTTGCTGAAACACCAATAAACATGGCATCCCCTCCCCAATCTTCAGGCACAACGCCATGATTGACGAGCTCTTGTTTAATACGTTCAAGATTGGCTTCTGGCTTGTCCATTTTATTAACAGCCACAACAATGGGTATACTTGCTGCCTTGGCGTGATGAACTGCCTCAATCGTCTGCGGCATCACACCATCATCAGCTGCCACTACCAATATGACTATATCGGTAATTTTGGCACCACGGGCACGCATGGCCGTAAACGCCTCATGCCCTGGGGTATCCAGAAAGGTAACTACGCCACGCGAGGTTTTGACGTGATAGGCCCCGATATGTTGCGTAATACCGCCGGCCTCTCCACCCGCAACACGCGTTCTGCGAATATAGTCCAGCAATGAGGTTTTGCCATGATCAACGTGTCCCATCACCGTCACTACCGGGGCACGCGACTCCATCCTGGCTTCGTCAGGAGATAAATCAACTTCTTCCAAGAAGGCTTCCGGGTTATCCGGTGCAGCGATCTTGGCTACATGCCCCATCTCTTCAACAACAATCATAGCTGTATCCTGATCCAGCATTTGATTGATTGTCACCATGTTGCCCATTTTCATCAATACCTTGATAACTTCGGCTGCCTTGACCGCCATTTTTTGTGCCAGTACAGCAACCGAAATCGTTTCAGGGATCAATACCTCATGCACAACCGGCTCAGTTGGCGCTGAAAATGCATGCTGGGATTGCGACTCATCCGACCTGCTCCTGCCGTGTTTATCTTTGCGCATGCGCCATTCCTGCCCACCAGATACATCTCCACGTGCTTTTGATTCACGACGCTTAACTGGCTCATCCTTCCATGCTTCCTGCTGTCTGGCCTGTTTCTTTTTCTTCTCGCCCTTTTCTTCCGGTTTTACAGCTGGCTTCTGCGGAGCACGTTCCTTGGCCGCCGGAGTCGTTTGAGTAGTTACTGTAATCGTAGCAGAGGGAGTTACAGCAGCTGTTTCAGTAGATTCTGGTTGAGTTGCAGCTACAGATCCTGACACAGCCGCCGTTTCCGACCCAGGCTCTTGAACCTGGGTGGATTCTTTTTTCACCTCAGTCTGAGCTGTTACTTGCTGTCTTCGTTTTTCCTGTTTCTCTTTCAGTTCCGCAGCCTGGCGCGCCATTAATTCCGATCTTTTTCTGGCTTCTTCAGCACGCAAAGCGATTTGTTCAGCATCAAGTACAGATTTTACCGGAACAGCTTCCGGCGCTTCCGGTGCTTCAGCTGTTCTCAGAGAGACATCTTCAGCTGCTCTTTTGCCAGCCGCATCAGATTCATCCTGTTTGGTAGTCAACACCCGTTTTTTTCTGACCTTGACCTCGATAGTTCTAGGTCTTCCCGCACTATCTGATTGCTTTATCTCTGTTGTTTGCCTACGCGCCAGAGTGATCTTGGTTCTTGATCCACTACTACCATGTGATTTGCGCAGATAATCAAGAAGCTGCGTCTTATCCTGCTCTGTCACAAAATCTGCTGCGGAACGTTTAGCAACTCCGGCAGCTTGAAGTTGTTCCAGCAACAAATTGGGCAGCATACCCAGATCATGTGCAAATTGCTCTACAGTCATTTGAGTCATCAGCAACCCTTTACCCCAAATCCAACAAAAATCATAAAAAACAAAATCAATATTTCCTTAACCAACTCATATCCCGCTCCGGAAACAGATACGGGATTTGTCCGCTTTATATCGAAATTCAAGTAAACCAGGGTTCGCGTGCCTTAATAATAATTTTGCTTGCCCGATCAAGATCCACACCCGTCAACTCGACCAGATCATCCGCCGCCAGATCAGCAAGCTCTTCCTGAGTGCTGATCCCTTTAGCAGCCAACTCACGCACAAGATCAATATCCATTCCTTCCAACGCAAGTAATGCTTCAGACGCATGTCCGATTTTTTCTTCTGTTACAATCGCAGCCGTCAACAAAACATTGCGGGCACGATTACGTAACTCTTCAATTGTCTCATGATCAAATTCCTGGATTTCCAGCATTTCTTCAATTGGAATATACGCAATTTCTTCCAGTGTAGAAAAACCCTCATCTACCAGGATACGCCCGACCTCTTCATCCACATCAAGCTTTTCCATAAATAATTCACAGATGGAAGCAGCTTCCTCCTCACTCTTTTCGTGAGATTCTTCCACTGTCATGATATTGAGCTGCCAGCCCGTCAACTCTGATGCCAGCCGAACATTCTGCCCGCCTCGCCCGATAGCCTGAGCCAGATTTTCCTCATCCACTACAACATCCATACTATGCTTATCTTCATCCATTACTATACTGCTAATCACAGCAGGCGCCAGCGCATTCACGACAAATGTAGCCTGATCATCTGACCATTGAATAATATCCACCCGCTCACCCGCCAGCTCACCGGTAACCGCCTGTACCCTAGAACCACGCATACCAACACAAGTACCAATTGGGTCAACACGCGCATCATTTGATTTAACCGCGATTTTTGCCCTGGAACCCGGATCTCTAGCTGCCGCCCTGATTTCCAGAATACCCTCCTCTATCTCCGGCACCTCAAGTTCGAACAATTTGACCAGAAAATCTGCTGAAGTTCTGGATAACACCAGTTGTGGTCCTCTGACAGCACGATCAATTTTGAGCAGATAAGCGCGAACGCGATCCCCCATTCTCAGATTCTCATGCGAGATCATTTGATCACGCGGCAAAACTGCTTCGATCTTGCCGAATTCAATGATCGCATTCCCGCGATCCATACGCTTGATCACACCACTTACTAGATACTCCCCGCGCTCAAGAAAATCATTCAAATTCTGTTCGCGTTCGGCATCTCGTATTTTCTGAAAGATAACCTGCTTCGCGGCCTGTGCCCCGATCCGGTCAAATGTAACATCCTCCATTAGCTCTTCCGTATATTCACCCGGAACGGATTGCGGATTCTGCTTTACAGCCTCAACCAGTGCAATTTGCCGTTCAGGATGCTCCACTACATCATCGGCAACAATCAACCATCTGCGAAAGCATTGAAATTCACCCGTATCTCGGTCGATAGAGACACGTACATCAATATCATCCCGGGCATGCTTCTTGGCAGCAGAAGCCAGAGCCATTTCGAGTGCGGTAAAAACAATGTTTTTATCCACATTCTTCTCATGCGCCAAAGCATTGACCAACAGTAAAATCTCGCGGCTCATATTCCTCCAGCCCTATTTTTCAACCTTACATCCATCGACAGATTTACCCGAATTACAATTTTGGAATCAGCCGGGCCTTTTCCAGATTTTTCAATTCAAACTGCAACAACTTTCCGTCAACATTCAACATCAGGGCATCATCCCCCACTTCGGTCAGTGTCCCCACAAAATTTCTTTGCCCTTGTAAAGCAATTCGCAACCTAATCCGGATAGATTCCCCCACAAAACGGACAAAATCAGCTCTTTTCTTCAAAGGCCTATCCAAGCCCGGTGATGAAACCTCAAGCCGGTTGTAATCAATATTTTCTACAGCCAGCAGCTGACCTAAATGATTGCTGACAGCAACGCAATCAGCAAGCGTTATCGCCCCATCCTTTTTATCCACAAACACCCGCAACAATCTGCCTGGAGCAGATTGTTCAATATCAACAAGCTCATACCCCATACCAGCAATCGTTGGTTCGAGCAGCTCAAACAATGACATAGCCTCACCACAAATAAAAAATGGGCCAACCAGCCCACCTTCAAAACACATTTGTATTATAGCAAGGATTACAGTCCATAAAAACAGAAATTTATTTTACACCAATGTTTCCAATAGGTTATCACGAGTTACATCTAAAGCACACATCAAAGCAATCGATCCCGTCGACATAAATATCGGCCTCAAATACCCCAATTCAGGATTAATACCTTCTGCACTTGCAGATGCAAAAACTACTGGATTCCAATCCTCGCCAGATAACCGTCGAGGTCAGAGTCTGTGCCTGATGTATACGGATTGTGTCTCATCCTGAATTTGTCCATCGGGCTAAATTCTGTGTATCTTCTTCTATATATTTCCAATGGATTACTGAGATTCAATTCACGCATGAATAGAGACACAGTAGGTAGGCAAAGGATGGAATCCTATTATTTGGGCAAGGCAGACGATCCAGGACGCAGCGGCACGAGCAATCGTCAATTTGTAGAAGCTTGTTTCTGGATAACGCACTGTGGCAGCCTCTGGCGCGACTTACCAGCCGCATTTGGCAAATGGAACACAATCTCTTCAAGCGCTTGCAAGACTGGAGCAAGGTTTGGTGTATTCAAGCGTATTACTTTGCGCTGCAACAAAACCGACTACAGCTTCTCGTCAGTCATTTACCTGCTATCTATTATCTCAGCTCCAAGTAAATCTCAATAGCGTCTAGCCAAAATACAACCTCACAAGAAATTCGTAAAGAAAAATCTGCCACGAATAACTGCGTTATCAGGAAGCAGGGACGCTGTATTGTAGCTCGATCAATAAAGTCAGAAAATTCACGAGCTATCAATATTTCATGTTATTTTATCCCGAACAATAACAGCCCTTCCCCGGGGCGATTACCTCAGTCATTAAAGCTTCGCCAGCTTTATTATGTTGAATAACCAGGTATCAAGACAAATCCACCATCACTTATCAGAATTTTTGCAGGATTTACGGTAATGTTCAATCCAACAAGAAACCAGGCACGGCAGCTATTCTTTGATACGTGGCACAAATACCAGCAAAGAGAACCACTATCCGGCATGGAAACCATAGCAGTGGAAGTTATCCTACAGCACCCGGAATATCATTCCATACTACAGGATACCGAACGGTATCTTGACAAGGATTATCCACCTGAGCAGGGCAAAATAAATCCCTTTCTACATATGAGTATGCACATCGCCATCCGGGAGCAACTTACCATCAATCAGCCAACCGGTATCCTTCAGCGCTTCGAACAATTGAAAATCAAGCTACAAGGGGACGAGCATGAGGCGATGCATCACACGATGGATTGTCTTGCAGAAATGCTCTGGCAGTCACAGCGCAATCAATCATCCCCTGATGCCAGTATTTATCTGGAATGCATGGATAAGCAGATCGGAAACAAATAAAAAACGAAATGCACCTCGGGGTATCGGATGCATTCCGCTCACAGCCTCCGTATACGGGGTATACGGAGGTGTACTATCTCTTAACTTGCAGGCCTGATTGACTGGAATAATAAAATGCCAGATTTTCGATATCATCTGCACTCAGGGCAGCCGCCATTCCGGCCATCACCGGGTCTTTACGTGCGCCTGATTTATAATCTTTCAATGCTTTTACGATATAGGTTCTAGGTTGGCCACCAATTTTCGGGAACATCGGCACCGGACTGTTACCATCCACACCATGACAGGATGCACAAACTTCCTCAGCCTTCTTTTTGCCAGCATCAATATCTGCTGCGATCAGCTGCCCCGACAGAAGAAATATTACTCCGCTAACAGCGGCCACCAAATAGCTTTTCATGTTATTTATATCCCTTGGATTAAGAAGAATGATCAATTGCCAGCGTAATAAGCAGCCAAGGCATCAATATCCTCATCGGAAAGAGTTCCTGCAATACCAACCATTGTCGGGTGGTTACGCTCTCCAGATCTGTAATCTTTCAGCGCCTTAACCAGGTAAGGCAGGTGTTGTCCGCCCAGTTTCGGTACATGATAAACAAACGGATATGCGGTGCGATATCCTTCAATACCATGGCAGCCCTGGCACATGGCGATCTTGCTCTTAACTGAATCAGTGTTTCCAGCTGCATCTGCCACGCCGGAAAACGACAGAATCATGCCAGAAGCGATAAGTAGTTTAACGGCAGCTGCCTTTTTCACTTTTGCATCCTCCTCTCAAAAAAGCGAACTTTAAACGATGGGTGTTGTTTAGTCAATGAAGGTTGTAGCTATGTCCCTGTTGTGTATAGGGAAATTATTTCTTCAGCACTTTTTACCCTTTCTTTTTACAAATTGTTTCCACAACGATCTGCTTGTTTTCCAGCATCTCCCAGCGGGAATAGTATGCCGCAAGCTCTTTTTCCAGCTCAGCCGCACGCGCCTGCAATACCATTGCATCATAAGGGTTGTTTTTATAAATAACAGGGGTACTCAATTTCTGGCCAACTATTATTTGTTCTTTTTCAAGGATATCGATTTTCTCCGGCAATGCTTCCAGCTCTTTAGTTTCCTGATAACTTAATCCGGCAGGGCCAGGTGATTTATCTTTTTTGACCACCTGGGGCGATTTGATTATCGATCTGAGAGAGTCACTACTTTCCTGCTGTGGCGTTTTTACATTTGATTTGGATTGCAACCATTCCTGATAGCCGCCTGCATATTCACGCAGATACCCATCTCCTTCAAACACAATGGCCTGGGTCACCACATTATCAATAAAGGCACGATCGTGGCTCACCAGAAAAAGCGTACCGCTATATTCCTGCAACAAGGCCTCCAGCAATTCAAGTGTCTCAATATCGAGATCATTGGTCGGCTCATCCAGAACCAGCACATTAGCCGGGCGTGTAAATAAGCGAGCAAGCAACAACCGGTTACGTTCACCGCCAGACAAAGATTTTACGGGCGAGCGGGCACGCTGCGGTGGGAACAGGAAATCCTCCAGGTAACTAATGACATGCCTGCGCGCACCATCAATTTCAACAAACTCTGAACCCTGGCTGATGGAATCAACCAAAGTTTTATCTTCATCCAATTGCTCCCGCAGTTGGTCAAAATAGGCTATGGATAACTTGGTGCCCAGTCGTATCGTCCCAGAATCTGGTTGCAACTCACCTAGTATTAGTTTCAGCAAAGTGGACTTACCGGAACCATTAGGGCCAAGCAACCCGACACGATCACCCCGCATGATACGACAAGAGAAATCTCGAATAATCATTTTATCTCCGTAGCGCTTGGTCACATGTTCCAGTTCCGCGACCAGCTGCCCGGAATGCTGCCCTGCATCCACCCGAAAACTAACATTCCCAACCCGGTCCCGCCGGGCCGCACGCTCCAACCTCAGCGCTTCCAGTCTTCTAACTCGGCCTTCATTACGCGTCCGTCTGGCTTGAACTCCCTTACGTATCCAGATTTCCTCCTGATCCAGCGCCTTATCGAATTTCCGGTTATGAACCGCTTCGATTTCCAGCAGCTCAGCTTTCTTTTGCTGATATGCCGAAAAATTACCGGGAAAACCTTTCAGCTCCCCACGATCCAGCTCAATGATGCGGGTCGCTACGTTATCCAGAAAACGTCGGTCATGAGTAATGAATATCATGCTGCCGGAAAACCCCTGCAGCATTTCCTCAAGCCATTCTATCGACGAAAAATCCAGGTGGTTAGTTGGCTCATCCAGCAGCAGCACATCCGGTGACACAACCAGCGCCCGCGCCAGTGCCACCCGCTTGCGTCCTCCTCCCGATAACGTTCCTACAATCGTATCTTCCTGTAGATCAAGTCGGTTGATCGCCGTTTCCACCTTATGATGAAGACTCCAGCCATTTTGGGATTCAAGCACGCTCTGCAACTGCTGCATACGATCAAGCAGCTTCTCGGTATCTGCTCCCTCCTCCCCCAGCGCATGAGATACCTGATGATAATCTAGCAAGGTCTGTGCCAGTGTACCAAGCCCTCGGGCAACCTCTGCAAATACTGATTCATTCTCATCTAGCACCGGCTCCTGCGGGATATAAGCAACGTTTACACCAGGTGCCATCCACAGTTGCCCGTCATCCAGTTTGATCTCACCTACCAGCGCACGCAACAGACTGGATTTACCGGTGCCGTTGCGCCCGATCAATCCAACCCGTTCGCCCGGATCAAGTTGCAACACGGCTTGATTGAGCAAAGCATGGTGACCAAAGGCTAAACAGGCGTTATCGAGTGTCAGAAGCGGCATGGAAAATTATTAATCAACTGAGGAAAAACAGTGTCTTTGAAGCAGAGATATTACTGTCCTCTAAAATATCAAGACAGGCTAACTTAACAACCATAACATTATTATACTACTGCCTCAAACTGGCGACAGAAGATCGCTGTGCTGACAACCTGAAAACCCGTTTAATTCGGCACTAACCAGTATTTCACTGGATACTCGTTACAGCAGAACACTTTTTATTTTGAATATTTATGCATCCAGAAAAAATCGCACTGACACAAACGGTACAAAAAGGCGGGTGTGCCGCCAAGGTTGCCGCCACAACATTACACCGGATTTTGCAGCAAGTCAGATTTCCAGCTGCACACTCTGCGTTGATGGTGGATGGCCGCTATTTTGACGATGCCGCCATCTACAAAATCAATGAACAAACTGCTCTGGTGCAAACACTGGATTTCTTCACGCCGATTGTTGATACTCCAAGACTGTTTGGTGAAATTGCTGCCGCCAATGCTATCAGCGATGTGTATGCCATGGGTGGCAGGCCCGTTACCGCCATGGGTATTCTGGCATTTCCGCTGGCCACCTTATCCGAACACATCATCGTTGATGTCCTGCAAGGTGCCAGCGATAAGATCGCTGAAGCAGGTGCCAATTTTGTCGGCGGCCATTCAATTGATGATGACACCTTGAAGTTTGGCCTATCGGTCACCGGGTTAGTCAATCCGCAGCAGGTATGGACCAATGCCAACGCACAATCGGGAGATCATTTGGTTTTGACCAAGGCGCTGGGAACAGGCACCCTGACAGCCGGAATAAAACGGCAACAATTGCAGGAGAAGGACATCATGGACGCGCTAGAAAGCATGGCGGCCATCAATAACGTCATCGACTATCTATCACCGGATTTGCTGGCAGCTATCCATGCCGCTACCGACATCACCGGCTTCGGCTTTTCCGGCCACGCCATGCAACTAGCAAACGCCAGCAACGTTACCCTGAGCATTGCAACTGGTAATCTTCCCAGGTTTGACAAAGCTTTCTACTGTCTGAAAAATAGTTTTCTGACCAAAGCACACCGGACCAATGCAGAGTACACCACGCCACATATCGACGATGCAAAACTGGATGCGCTGTACAAACTGCTAATTCACGATCCGCAAACCAGTGGTGGTTTATTATTAAGCGTGGTGCCCGAAGCCAGCCAGCTCGTGCTGCAGGCACTGCGCACATACTTCAAGCCAGCAGCAATAGTGGGAACCGTTCATCCTCGTCAAGATAAAGCGGTGCAATTTGAATAATCCAAACATTGATAGCGATGAGCTAACAGCTTTATTCACAGCGGATACGCCACTGATTGACGTACGTGCACCGCTTGAATTCATACTGGGATCCCTGCCCGGCTCAGTCAATCTGCCCATCCTCAACAACGAAGAACGTGCACTGGTCGGCACTACTTACAAACAGCAAGGTTCCGAGGCAGCAGTCATGCTTGGCCATGAGATGATTTCGGGTCAGGCAAAACAGGATCGTCTGCAGCAATGGCTTGATTTTATCCGGCAACATCCCCGAACCGTGCTGTATTGCTTTCGAGGAGGAAAGCGCTCGCAGATCACGCAACAATGGTTGAAAGATGCTGGTGTCGACAGGCCATTGATCATCGGTGGTTATAAGCAGGCACGCCAATTTTTGATCAACACAATTGACCGGTTCAGTGAAAACCACACGCTACTGGTCATTACCGGACCAACGGGCAGTGGCAAAACCCAGCTAATCCAGGAGATCAGAAACAGTTACCCGGTACTTGACATCGAAGCCCTTGCCCGGCATCGTGGCTCGGCTTTTGGAGGAATGTCTCTCCCCCAGCCCACACAAATCGATTTTGAGAATCAGTTGGCTGTCAATTTGCTCAAACTGAAACAGAACTATCTGTTTGATCCAGTCGTTGTGGAAGACGAAAGCCGACATACCGGCAGGGTATATTTACCAGCCAGCTTCTTTGAACACATGCGCAGCTCTGAAATCATCTGGGTGGATGAACCATTGAATACCAGGGTAGATAACATATTCGGAGATTACATTGTTGCTACCCCTATCGGCCAAGCACAGCAGGCTCGGCGCAACACACAACCATTGTCTTCTGCTACGGAAATTCAGGAAATACTGTGCCAACAAGCGCTGTTATTATTCGACAAATACGCAAGTGCCTTGCAGGCAATCAGCAAAAAACTGGGAGGAGTTAGGTTTCAGGAAGTATCACAGGATCTGGAAAACGCCCGATCCAGCTTTGTAAACAGAAATGAAATTCAATCAAACAAGACCTGGATTGAAAAACTGGTGAGATATTACTATGACCCACTGTATCTCGGCTCACTACAACGCCGCCAGGTCAATCCCTGCTTCAAGGGCTCAAGGCAAGCAGCAATCGATTATCTGCGGGCTCGCAAACAACACGCTTGACGTATCTCCTTCCGCTTGCCACCCCAAATGCCATGGATGATTACCAGCATGGCGGAAGAAAGTGCCACAAAATCGTTCAGAATACTCGCAGATAACAGTAGGAAAATATCGATAGAACCAGACAAATAAACGAAAATGTGGCCTTGGTCATACTCCAATTTTATCTTGACATGATGTGGAATCAAATACCTGTAAGAAACCTTACGTAATCCATATCCTTCTCAATACTTACCGCCTGCATATACAATAGAAACAACCTGCGTATCTCTTTCATACGACTACTGTTCACTCTGATCAAAAAAACAGCTTCACCTGTTTCGTAGATTGCAATCCGCGCGGCAGCAATCATCATTCTTCGAAAGTATCGAGATCGATTCCAGATTTACCCGGCGCCAAGATATTATTTGGATCGAGCGCTCGTTTAATTGCGTGTTCGACCCGACGCTTTACTGGACCATAGCTTTGTGCGACACGCTCCATAAAGGCAGTATTGACGCGGTAGACGGCATATCCCTCTTTTTCGAATTCATTGATCAGTTCATGAAAACACCGATAAGCAGATTCGGTTTCTTCCCTACTGGTGCGATCGTACAGCACATCGATGACATGATGCATATCGCGCCAACCGACAATGAATTCACCCACGTAATCCAAACCGTGTTTGTTGAGGATTTTTTTGGCCAGCGTCTTCTGTTTGTCACATTCATTGCCACGGGCCTGGCTAACCGGTGCAAACCACATGGAGCCGCCACCTCCACGCCAGTTGTACAATCCGAATTCCTGCAGATTAGGCACACCGGACATCAGCTCGGCACGATACTTGAACGGCTGAGTATCGCCTGCTTCCTCCTGAGTAATGATCGTGCCCTTACCTGATTTTTTAATTGTTTCGGTGACGATCTTCCAGTTAACGTCAACCTGTTCCTGAGTGCCGTACAATGCGGCATAAACGTTCCAGGCACCCAGATTTTTATCATGCTGAATCTGCTTGAGTACTGAATCCGGTGTCGCTCCACGCCCGGTCATGTATTCGGAGCGACGTACGTTGGCACTTCCCGCCTCCCACAAAACATTAGCAATTACCACCGAGTTTGGAATGACCTGGGTAATCCGCAATGGACGCAGTAGTTCAACAATATCAGCAATATCGGATTCATGTTCGTACCTGATCTCGAATGGCTTGATTACTGGGGGCCTAGGCATCAGCCAGAAGCCCATCTTGGTACAAATGCCATAATTGGCTTGGGTAAACATGCCATCCAGAGTCGGGCCGTAGCCCCACTTGAATACCTGCCAGCTGTTATCCCCCTTGACACCCCCCATACCAGTTCTCAGTACTTCACCGTTAGCTAATACCAATTCCATACCACACTGCATCATAAAATGCTCACCGTACGGCGTATAGCCGACACCACGATCCATGGTATTGCCAACTGGCCCGGCAATCGCCGATGGTGCGGAAAATGACAACATCAGAGGCAAATTATTTTCCTGAAGGTAGTCATATAACTGCCCATAGGTCACCCCAGGCTCAACCAGCGCAGTGCATAGTTCTGGATCAACATGAATGATTTTATTCATTTTTTTGAGATCAAGTATCACCTGGCCACGATGGTGTGGTGCAGCAGAGCCATAACCGAAATTGCGACCAGTAGAAATGGTCCAGATTGGGATCTTGTATGTGTTGCAGATTTTGACAACCTCTTGAACTTGTTTCACAGTCGTTGCGACCAAAGTAGCTGATGGCGCATGCTCGGCATCATCTACCGGCATCATGATTTTTGTGTAGGCAATGAGCTGTTCTGGTCTGGTCAATACATTTTTATCACCCAACAATTTTTGGAATGCTTCAATAGCTTTCTGAAATTCCTGCTGGGAAACACCACGAGGCAACACATCATGGTTTTGCTCATTCATATTGAAACTCCTTGAATCTTAAAGGCAAAGGAAACGAAGTGTCCATTCAGCGGCGCTACCGACCCGCTGTTAATCTGTGGAGCCTCCGAAAAATCAACCAGATCATCACCAGTCAGCGCAAATCCAAGATCTGTGCTCCACTGAGCATCTTCCCGAACCCCTTCACGTGTGTACAAAATGGGTTCTAATACTTGTTCTTCTCTCTTTCGATGGCTTCCATGGATACAGCTGAAGCCACGTAAAGCAAGCTGATGCCCGAACAATCCACCTTGATCACCAGCAACCCTGCTGCTGTACAACAGATGGCGGGATTGTTCTGGCTCCACCGTATGCTGTCCCAGCCAGCGCATACAAGCGCCTGTGGAACGAGCCAGATCAATAATAAGTGTGCCACTGGCATCATCCACCAAACCAGTGATAACACACCCTTCTGTCGACATTTCCTTAATGCGGCGCTGCAACAGCAGCAGAAAATCCCGTTCTATGTTGATGTCATGTACTTCCATATTGGCACCACCAGCAATCCAGGCACCCTGCAGAAAAGCTGAATGTTCTGTCTCCCCGTTTACCAGCAGTAGAGTCGTTTCCGGGTTGAAAAACTTGGCAGATTGGGCGCGGTTAGTAGCGGCGGCCAGAGCAACGCTTGGATTTGCCCATCCAAGACAACCTGAAACACCGCTCAGAACGATACCCTTGAGTAGTAGGCGACGCTGGATATCCATGGAATTACCCTCACTTTTTTTCAGGAGTGGTTTGTTGAATATATTGCCCGAGGGATTTCAAATCTTCGTTGCTAATATACGGCTCAGGAAAAGCAGGCATAGCTCGAAACCCGTGCCGCACGACATGGGTAATATACTCGGGCGGTAATTGCCGGCCTTTGATAGAAGGGCCAATCCCGGTGTCATGACAATAACCACACACCTTGGCATAAACGTTTTCACCGCCTGACCACTGACCACTATTTCCGAGATCTCTCTCTACAGCCTCTTCAGCAGCGTAAGCTGGCAAGATAAACAAGGCCATAGACAGCGTCATGCTGATCGTAAAAATTCGTTTTACAACCAGATCATCTTTTAGAAAGAACATTTCAACACCTCCGTTTATTGCTGACGGAAAAAGTAATCCGCAGGAAAAATATAGTTCCTGCATATAATCTGGCAAATCGTCTAGTTGCAGAAACAAAATTACCTGCTCTTTTCCAAAAAGGTAGGTTCAATAGGCGATCAAATGCGCATTAAAACAGCAGCAGAGCGGATTGTTCAGGTTGCTTGATTCAGGAACCAATCACAATAATCATCCATACAGTATATTCGCACTTATCTGATGAATCAAAATAAATCCACTCTCCATCATAACCTCCAGCAGACCTGTTCTCCTGCCCTAAGTGGCACTAACCTGTCTCCACCAAACTCGACCTCTCCAGGTATTTGCCAGCTTTCTTTGCTTAATGAAATTTGATCCGTGTTGCGCGGCAAGCCATAAAAATCAGGGCCGTAGAAACTGGCGAATGCCTCTAGCCGATCAAGCCTTCCAGCCTGCTCAAATATTTCAGCATAAAATTCAATCGCTGCGTGGGCGCTGTAAATACCCGCACAACCACAGGCTGATTCCTTATCTTTTAGTGGGTGTGGCGCACTGTCAGTACCGAGAAAGAAACGAGAATGACCGCTGGTTGCTGCTGCTACCAGCGCCTGGCGATGAATTTCCCGCTTTAGCACCGGCAGGCAGTAATGATGTGGTTGTAAACCACCTGTAAATAAAGCGTTGCGGTTCAGCATTAGATGATGCGCGGTAATCGTGGCAGCAATCCGGTTGGAAATCGACTGCACAAACTCAACCGCCTCTCGAGTGGTGATATGTTCAAATACCACCCTCAACCCCGGGAAACGCTGTAAAAGTGGGATCAGCACCCGATCTATAAAAATTTTTTCACGATCAAAAATATCCACTGCAGGATCAACCACTTCTCCATGCACAAGCAAAGGCATATCAAGCTTCTCCATCATCGCCAGTGTGGCCTTACAGCGGTCAATATCAGTAACACCAGCATCGGAATGTGTGGTCGCCCCGGCCGGATACAGCTTAACTGCCTGTACAATCCCGCTCGCCTTTGCTCGGCTAATTTCTTCAGGTGTAGTGGTATCGGTCAGGTATAGTGTCATTAGCGGCTCGAACTGGCCTACCAATTCCTGTGGCAAGGCAGACAAGATACGGGCACGATAGGCAGCCGCCTGTTCAGTCGTTACCACGGGCAGTTTGAGATTCGGCATGATCATGGCGCGCGCAAAACGCCGAGCAGTATCAGGTAAGACTGACTGCATAGCCTTGCCATCACGCAGATGCAAATGCCAGTCATCCGGGCGGGTAAACGTCAGCTTGTTTGTCATATCGTTCAATCCGGTTTTCCTCACAAATCAATAAACAAACACAAATTCTCCTCCAGAACTCCACAGCAGTAAAAATTTCCAAATCTGGCTGGATTTGTCACATCCCTGTCTTTTGTTCCAGCAGCGCCCGGGTATACAGTTTTTTCCTGCTCTCTCCGGTAATTTCTGCAGCCAGTTGCACGGCCTGTTTCAGAGGCAGATCTCTTTGCAGAATGGCCAGTGTATGCACGGCTTGCAGGCTGATATCTTCCTGATCTGGCTCTTCCTCTGGCGCCAGCAGCAAAACGAATTCACCTCGCAGCCGATTTTCATCTGCTCGCAGCCAATCCAGGGCTTCGCCCAGTATGCAGGTGTGAATCGTCTCGAAAATCTTGGTAAGTTCACGGGCAAATGTGATTTCACGGGTTGGGCCGAATACGGCAACCATATCTGCAACACATTCGAGTACGCGGTGTGGTGCTTCATAAAAAACCGGAATGCAAGCATACAATGTCTTGAGAGACGTCAATTTGCGCTGACGCTCACCACTTTTAGCTGGTAAAAATCCATAAAAGAAGAAGTGCGGGGCAATCAACCCGGAAGCAGACAAGGCGCACAGCGCCGCATTGGCACCGGGAATCGGCACTACCGGAAAATTTCGCGCACGCACCTGTTGCACCAGAAAAGCACCTGGATCAGAGATAGCCGGGGTGCCTGCATCAGAAATCAGAGCGACGGATTGACCAGATACCAACAGCTCAATGATTTTTTGCGCTGCGTTACCTTCGTTATGCTGATGCAACGGCGTGATTCGAGTATGTGTAGTGTTGTTATGCACAGCGATGTGTACAGTGTGTGCTGCCAGCAGTTTTTGTGCGCTCTGGACATGCTCGGCTGCAATGCAATCGACAGCAGATAGTACCTCCAGTGCACGCAGGGAAATATCACGCAAGTTCCCGATGGGTGTGCCAACCACATATAATGTTCCTTTAGATACTCCTGCTGCAGTTGGCATATTCTGGTTATAAAACGTCTGTTCCTATGATTTTCCACGGGCATAATCGCACTATACGGCAGTTCCTCTGCTTTTTCCATTTACAGTCAGCCAGCTTCCAGCCTGTTTAACCAGCTTAAATCCAAGCCAATCTGATATTTTATGACACCTGATCACACAACCGCCCCGCTGGTTCGTCTGCTGCGCTATGGCCATCTGTTTCGTGGCCGCATCTGGCTCGCCACGCTTTATTCGATTCTCAATAAGCTGTTTGATCTGGCGCCACCCGTGCTGATCGGTATGGCAGTGGATATTGTCGTCAATCAGCAAACTTCCATTTTCGCCCATCTGGGATTTCCGGATGTCTCCGCCCAGCTGTGGATACTGGCCATCCTCACGTTGATCGTCTGGGGATTTGAATCCATCTGGGAGTACCTGCTCAAGCTGTGTTGGCGCAATCTGGCACAGGATATCCAGCATACCTTGCGTCTGGATGCCTACAGTCATATCCAGAAACTGGAGCTGGCTTATTTTGAGGAACGCAGTACCGGGGGAATGATGGCGATTCTGAACGATGACATCAACCAGCTGGAGCGGTTTCTGGATGTCGGAGCAAATGATCTCATCCAGCTGCTAACTACTGTGATTACGGTAGGCGGCATGTTTATTTATCTGACTCCTGGTGTGGCGTGGATGGCGTTATTACCGATGCCGTTCGTCGTGGCCGGTTCTTATTTGTTCCAGAAGCGGATTGCTCCGCGCTATATGGCTATCCGCGAGCAGGTCAGCATTTTGAACAGCTATCTGTCCAATAATCTTAGCGGCATTGCCACCATCAAAAGCTATACGGCGGAGCAGCACGAATTGCGCCGGATCGAGCGTGAAAGCCATGTCTATCAGGAAAAAAACCAGCATGCAATTGCCCTCAGCGCCGCTTTTGTACCAATCATCCGTATGGTGATTGCACTGGGCTTCAGTGCCATTCTAGTGGCGGCGGGATTAATGGCTGCCGGTGGAGACCTCAATGTTGGCGCATACAGTATTCTGGTATTCATGACCCAGCGCCTGCTGTGGCCGCTCACCCGCCTGGGAGAAACACTTGATTTGTTCCAGCGGGCAATGGCTTCTACCCACCGTGTGCTGGATTTGCTCCAGGCTCAACCCACCATTACTGATGGGCCGCAAACCCTGACTACTGCACAGATTGGCGGGAAAATTGTTTTTGATGACATCAGCTTCCATTATGAGCGGCGTATTTCCACGTTAAATCATCTTTCTCTGACTATCCCCGCTGGCGAGACTATTGCACTGATCGGCGCTACCGGCAGTGGCAAAAGCACGATTGTCAAGCTGCTGCTGCGTTTCTATGAACCACAACAAGGCCGTATCCTGCTGGATGGTCATAACATCCGGGATTTACGCCTGCACGATCTGCGCAAATCAATCGGCCTGGTCAGCCAGGATGTTTACCTGTTCCACGGCACGGTGTATGAAAACATCGCCTATGGTTCTTTTGGCGCCAGCATGGAAGACGTGATCGCTGCCGCCAAGGCAGCCGAGGCACATGATTTCATCATAGAACTACCGGATGATTATCAGACCATCGTGGGAGAACGGGGACAAAAACTCTCCGGTGGCCAGCGGCAACGCATCTCCATTGCACGCGCCGTGCTCAAGGATCCGCCAGTGCTGGTACTCGATGAAGCTACTTCAGCAGTAGATAATGAAACAGAAGCCGCCATTCAGCGCTCACTGGAACGAATTACCATCGGTCGCACTACTATTGTTATTGCTCACCGCCTCTCCACTATCCGTAACGCTCATTGCATTTATGTGCTGGACAAGGGGGAAGTAGTGGAAACAGGTACGCACGAAGCACTCCTGACACATAATGGCCTGTATGCCAACCTGTGGCGGGTACAAACCGGTGAAAAGATAAAAGGGAATTTCTAAAAATCAGTAAAAAATTGCCTTTGCGAATGCCAATAGACCTTTAGCCGCAAGTGTAGCGTACTGAAGCAACCCGGAATAATTTTCCAATAAGTTACAGGTACTCCTATGTCATCCACGAAAAACAAAGGCAGTGATGCCGAACAACAGGCCACTATTTTTCTCCAACAACAGCAATTAACTCTGCTGGAAAAAAATTATCGCTGCCGGTTTGGTGAAATTGATCTCATCATGCAGGATGGCGACACGGTAGTATTTGTTGAGGTCAGAATGCGCGTTAATCAACTCTTTGGTGGTGCAGCTGCCAGCATCACGCCTGCCAAGCAGCTCAAGCTGACACGCGCCGCTCGGCATTATCTGGCAAGGTGTGATGAAGATTTTCCCTGCCGTTTTGATGCGATTCTGATTTCCGGTAACCGGGAAATTGAATGGATACAAAATGCATTTGACGAAGGCTGATGACGGGCTGCCTAATCAATGCAGCGCCATTAAACATAGGTAGTTGCTGGTTATACAGACTGACATAACGTATCAAGGTCTGTTCCAGATCTTCAGTACTATACTATTGAATCGATGTGTCTTGAGTACGTCAGCAATACGCCCGTTGAAACGCTCGACCATCCCATTGTGTTTGCGGAGCTATAGTGCTCCCCTTTTTCAAGATAGCAATTTAAGCTGGACACTGCCATAAGGAACGAGTCGTAATGAGCGAATCGAAAAGCAGAAATATCACAGCTCCGAGTTCAAAGCCAAGGTTGGCCTAGAGGCTCTGCGTGGGCGTAAAGGCAATCAACGAGATTGGCCAGGAATACGAGTATCCTGGATGCGACAGACAGATCTAAAAATGGTAGTGCGCTCCGATTCCCATATAGTCAACTTTTTCTTTAAAAAATTGACCAGTAGGAGAGTTCCCATTGAAATATTCGGCAAAAAATTGAAGTCTCCTACCGAAAACCTGAAAATCTTCAAATTGAAATCCAGCCTTAACAGAGAGATCAGCATTCCAATTGTTTTGTTCGTAATTCTTAATATCAATCGCCAGAACAGGCCGTACTGGGGCAATATCCAAGCGCCACGGGCTCCTGAATTCGATGCCATATTGAATTGACCAAGGTTTGATTGTTGAGGGTTCTTTGTGAAAGATACCGCCACCTCCTCCATAAACACGCACTCCATAGGGAAGTTCATAAGACAGTCTGAGATCGATACCTTCGTAACTAAGATTGACCCGATCGAGGTCGGTTAGCTTCCTTAGTAGAAATTCATCCCCAAGATGCGAGCTCTGATGATAAATCCGCGCGAATGCAGATGCATTACCTGCACGCATGCTTGAATAAATCGATGCAATGAAATCTGTGTTGATGAGATCGGATGAAGGGGCGTCGAGATTGAAATCGCTAAACACGCCAGCTTGCAGCCCCACTTCCCATTGTGCGGAGTATTTCCCGAAATTGGCCCGATAAAACGGTAATGTTTCACCAAAACTAACAGCAGCGTTATTATCACCATCAATATTGCCCCCAAGGTAATTGCGATAGGCAGCAGAAAAATGAGCCCACCGCGGATCTGCCAGTAACGGCTTAAATAAATAGCCTGAGGGTAAAATCCCCGTCGCAAGTATTGTTGGATCATCGGTTGTGGGTATGTTTTTTTCTTCTTCAGTAACGGTATCACTCGGCGCTGGAGACGTAGTCGTGATGGGTTGCTGATCAGTGGGTTCCTTTATGTTTACTCCAGTCACTCCTGGTATCTCCAAGAGCACCTGTGTGATCCTGGCGTGATCTTCTGGTAATACTTCACTTGCTGATAAGGTAATATTTCCGTTACGTACAGTTAACGAAGGGGTATCACTCTTGAGTTCGTACTTGAGGATACCGGTAGCGTAACCAGCAATATAAGAATCATCCGTTATTGCAGCGCTGGCAGTGGATATACAAGCCAACGAGACTATGATGGTTAGCAGAATTCGCATAACATGCCTGAATTTTCTCAAGGTGCGATTTGAACAATTTTGG
Organism: Nitrosomonas sp. TNE100; assembly: GCF_055387135.1. Classification (NCBI taxonomy): domain Bacteria; kingdom Pseudomonadati; phylum Pseudomonadota; class Betaproteobacteria; order Nitrosomonadales; family Nitrosomonadaceae; genus Nitrosomonas; species Nitrosomonas sp. TNE100. Next base: position 1,612,591 of record NZ_AP040997.1, read on the forward strand.
GCCAAAAGAGAATTCTTTGTTTCGTGTATTTTCTGCATCTGTCTTCCAGACTATTTGGTTTTTGATCACTCGGCTGAATACTGAGAGTACGATTGCTTCACTGCGCATTATCAGGAAAGGGCAAAAGAACCTTTTCAAAGTACTTCTATCTGAACCAGGATATTAATTTAATCCAATTCAATCGGATGAAGATTCAATTCTGTTTGAACTGAGTCTGCTGGAACCCATTCCAATTTTTAGTAGCTAACCCCCTTGCCTACCTCTCTAAGATTATTACAGAAATAGCGCATTTAGTATGTACACCAGCCCACAAAGCCAGAGCAATCGCACAAACATCACCTCACCGTAGACTGAGGAGTTCAGCGCGGGAATTGTTTGATGTGGCGGCAATCAAGCGTCGAGTCTTGAACCTGCCTTTGCGATCGGTCACTTCGGCAGCGGCCACAACTGCCGCGTGCAGCAACCTGAATCATCCGGAATGAGACATCCTTCACTATCTTGCCATTATCTACAACAGGGGCAGTCGTCTTTGTGTGCTAGCGTACACATCAAGTGCATTATTTCTGGTAGTCTAATTTGAGGATTACGATTAAAAATGGAAAGGTACGATGATTCTTGCTCGGCGGGTTCTCAGAAAACCGTTTCCTGCAATAATAAAGACTTATCGCAGAATCGAACAAGATCACGGACTTCAGATTGAATACCGTACCCAAAGTAGTAAAGTAAACAAAGTCCCCCTTGGTCTAAAAAAATTGAGAGGGTGTTTAGCTTTATCAATTATTCGAGAGAACCTTATCATGACGATGACGCAGCTTAATAACAATTTCTTCACTTTCTTCTTAAGTATCCTAATAATTTCTTTGCTGGGCTGTGCGCCTACCGCAAAGCAATCAGGAACCGGAGAATATATCGATGATAGTGTCATTACCACAAAGATCAAAGCAGCGATTTTCAATGAACCCACCCTAAAATCTGCTGAAATTAACGTTGAAACTTTCAAAGGTGTTGTTCAATTGAGTGGCTTCGTTAGTTCGCGGGCTCATGCCAATAGAGCGGTTGAAGTTGCACGTAGTGTTGCGGGTGTAAAATCTGTCAAGAATGATATGCTAATCAAATAGTAATTGTTGCATTGCTTAACTGATCAGCCATTGTATTTTTTATCATTATATGGGTATATAGGTAGAAAAATAGAATGGAATGTAAAAACATTGTGCGACCAAGGAGGCTCGCTATATGTGATAGTGCGGCGTTGCACCGGTCATTCAAGCTACTTAGATTTAATTGTCTGCCTGGTTGGGCGCTTGCCGCTTGCTCATCAATATTTCGTCATAATCATAATAAGTTGGGTTAACGAGGCAGGGGCTTCCTTAATCGTACGAACCATGCGCAAATAGTTTTTGGTCGTCCCCTCTACTGTAAAGAAGTATCCCTTGGATGCAGCTGAACGGTAGGGGTACGCGCATATGACGAAAAGGCCTGCTCCCTGCGCGTCTTGCCAGTAATGACTGTCCAGCTCCACCTCATTCCATCTGGATATGTATTTTTAAGAGGTACTTAGATTCTGATTCATCCAATCATGGCATTGCCAGGAAATGGAAATTTGAAATCTTAATCCAAAACGGAATACATTATAAATGAAAACCAATAGTAACTATATCCTCCGATATCTGCGCCGATGGAGCGTCTATTTGGGTGGTGGTATTCCACTGAAGGATGCCTTTAATGAGTTGCCGCTACGTTTAGAATTGCTCAGTGTTGAGCAGATGGAACAACGCGGCAGGCGTCTTGCGGCCATGCATAAATTGTCACAGGAGCGCTCGCAGAATCAGTTGATACAGCGCCTAGCCGAGAATGAAGCGATCTTAATCAATGTCTGCAGTCGACTTACGGCAGCGGTAAAAGCCAACCAACAGATCACACCGGCCAGTGAATGGTTGCTTGATAACTTCTATCTTGTCGAAGAACATATCCGCATTGCCAGGCGCCATATGCCTAAAGGCTATCACCGTGGATTACCCCGATTATTGAATGGTTCTTCGGCAGGATTGCCGCGTGTCTATGATATTGCACTAGAAATCATTTCGCACGGGGATGGGCGGGTAGACTCGGAAAGTCTCAGCCGTTTTGTCTCGGCTTATCAAACAGTTAGTATGCTTAATTTAGGTGAATTATGGGCCATTCCCACCATGCTGCGACTGGCCTTAATTGAGAACCTGCGGCGCGTTGCCATTCGCATCGCCGCTAATAGGGTTGACAGCGATCTTGCCAACATATGGGCCGATCGAATGGTAACGGTCGCGGAGACAGATCCGAAGAGCCTGGTGCTGATAATTGCAGACATGGCGCGCTCGCAACCTCCAATGTCAATACCATTCGTATCAGAACTTACGCGCCGACTGCAAGGGCATGGTCTTGCTCTAACACTACCATTATCCTGGATCAAACAGGTGCTTTCCGAGTCAGGGCTGACTATCGAGCAGGTTATCCAGTCAGGAAATCAACATCAGGCTGCTGACCAGGTTTCCATTAGTCACAGCATCAGCAGCCTACGTCTTCTGGGGGGAATGGATTGGCGCGAGTTTGTCGAAAGCATGAGTATTGTCGAGCAAACATTGAGGGAAGATCCGGACGGTACCTATGGCAAGATGGATTTCTCCACCCGTGACCACTATCGTCATACAGTCGAAAAGATTGCAAAGCGGAGTTCCCTTACCGAAGCCGAGGTAGCGCGAAGTGCGGTCCAACTTGCACATGAGGCTCAGGCAGCACATCCGGATGGTGAAGAACGCATGGCGCATGTGGGTTTCTATCTGATCGATCAGGGCTTGCACGAGCTTGAAACAAAAGCACAAGTACGCTTCTCTATCGTTGAAACACTCATAAAAATGGGGGCGAAGTATACATTACACGTGTACCTCGGTTTGATCACACTCCTGACACTGCTGTTCAGCACCGGCCTAGTAGCCATCGCGCACACTCAAGACGTGACGGATGAATTCTTGCTGTTGATCGGTATATTCGCATTATTACCCACGAGCCAGTTAGCACTCGCCCTGGTGAATTGGTTAGCAACCTTGTTTGTGACCCCACATTTGCTGCCACGCATGGATTTCTCTACGGGCATCCCCGCACAATCTCGGACACTAGTCATCGTGCCGAGCATGCTTACTAATTCGCAAAGCGTCAACGACTTAGTTGAAGTGCTGGAAGTGCATTTTTTAGCGAACCAAGATAAAAACCTCTATTTTGGTCTTTTGACTGATTTTCACGACGCACATGAAGAAACGCTACCCGAAGACGAGCCTTTGCTGCAGCTGACTCAGGCGCGAATCGAGACACTTAATGCAAAATATGGTACTGCAGAAAAGAGTATTTTCTTTCTTTTTCATCGCCCGCGCCGCTGGAACCCACAAGCGCTTATCTGGATGGGTTATGAGCGCAAACGCGGCAAACTTGCCGATCTAAATGCATTATTGCGCGATAAAACACATAGTAATGTCGATAAACGCTTTTCACGTATCGTTGGTAATACCTCTTGTCTCACAAATATAAAATATGTTATCACCCTGGATACGGATACACGGTTACCGCGCGATGTTGCATGGCAGCTTGTAGCTGCCATGTCCCACCCACTGAACCGCCCCCGCTACAATAAGACGCGAGAACTTGTATGTGAAGGCTACGGCATTCTTCAGCCGCGCGTCAGCGTGAACCTGGAGAGCACTAATCGCTCGCGTTATGCACGATTACATGGTGGTGAGGCCGGTATCGACCCCTACACCGGCGTCATCTCGGATGTCTACCAGGATGTATTCGGCGAGGGCTCTTTTATTGGCAAAGGCATTTATGATGTAGATGCGTTCGAACGAACATTGAATGAGCGCTTTCCAGAGAACCGGATTCTCAGTCACGACTTGCTGGAAGGATGTTACGTGCGCTCTGGTTTGTTGAGTGATGTACATGTATACGAAGATTACCCTGCACACTACCTTGTGGATGTGAGCCGCCGTCATCGCTGGATACGGGGCGATTGGCAATTACTGGGCTGGTTGCTGCCACATGTTCCAGGTCCTGGTAAGCATCGACCAAAAAATCCTCTCTCGCGTTTGTCGCAATGGAAACTGTTCGACAATCTGCGGCGCAGCCTCGTACCGATTGCGTTACTGCTGCTGCTATTATTAGGCTGGGTAGTGTTGGCTTCACCCTGGTTCTGGACCTTGGCCGTAATTGGTACACTCTTGATTTCACCCTTAGTAGAATTGGTTGTGGAAATCTTTCGCAAGCCAGAAGAGGGATCGTTATATCAACATTTTGCTGCGTCACTCGACACGGCCAGCCAACGCCTGGCGCAAGGAGCCGTTACTTTAGCATGTCTTCCCTTTGAAGCCTGGTTCAGCTTAGATGCAATCATGCGTACGGTGTGGCGTATGTCATTTACTCACAAACGGCTGCTCGAATGGAATCCATCAGGCGAAGTCGCGCGCAGCAGCCACACAGGCTTCACCGCCGTATTGCGCGCAATGTGGATTGCTCCACTGATCGCTATTGCTACAACCCTCTACCTGCTGCTATTCAAACCCACTGCACTTGTAGTAGCGGGACCCATTCTACTGCTGTGGTTAGGTTCACCTATGCTTATCTGGTGGACCGGACAGCCACTCACACGAGGTGAGACACAGCTGACAGCTAAACAAACTATCTTTTTGCGCAAGATTTCTCGCAAAACCTGGGCATTTTTTGAGACTTTTGTCGGGCCAGAAGATCATTGGCTGCCGCCGGATAATTATCAGGAACATCATGGTGTTGCTGTTACACACCGTACCTCACCAACTAATATCGGGATGGCACTACTCGCGAATTTATCCGCTTATGACTTCGGTTACCTAGCGGCCGGGCAGCTAATTGAGCGTACGACACATACCTTCAATACCATGCAAACACTGGAACGATATTGCGGTCATTTCTACAACTGGTATGACACGCGATCATTGAAACCACTACATCCGTTTTATGTTTCGACAGTGGATAGTGGAAACCTGGCGGGTCATCTGTTGACCTTGCGGTCAGGTTTGCTTACGCTTGCTGACGAAAAAATCTTTGATGTACGCTGGTTCCATGGACTCCACGACACACTTGGAATCCTGTTGGATGCAGCAGGAAATACTCGTTCGGATCTGCTCATCGCATTACGGAAAGATATCGATTCCGCATGCAGCGCCCCACCTACTACACTCACGCTTGCACGGCAATGCCTCGGCCAGTTGGTGAAACGTGCAGAAGCGCTTGCCGGTAGCATTACGACTGCCACGCAACAGCCCTCTCAAACAGAGAATGCGCTTATATCAACCCGTAAGAAGCAACCACTCGCCGAAGCTGGGGGGTACCTGGTGATAGATAAGCATCTCATGCACAACCCCACCTTGGATCACACCGGCGCCATCATTTCCGATACAACTTCTGAGAGTGACATGGTTTGGTGGTCATATGCACTGGTCCGGCAATGCCGCGCAGCCTTCGACGAACTAACCTTTCTGGCCCCCTGGCTGGCGTTGCCAGTCGCACCGAGTGGGCTCGACAACAACCTTGATATCACTGAGATTCCAACGTTACGAGAATTGGAAAATATCGGAAATAAATTGCTGCCAGCAATCGAACAACGACTTGAAACCTCCCTTACGAATACTTTGACATCTGCGGAACATGCATGGCTACGTGAGTACTGGCACTGCATCACACAAACGTGTCATCGTGCCACTGAGCGAATTGCGACCATCGAGCAGCTTGCCATGCAATCGGGTGAATTTGCATGCATGGCATATGACTTCCTATATGATAAATCATCCCGTTTACTGGCAATTGGGTACAACGTGGATGAGTTGCGACGAGATGCAAGTTACTACGACTTGCTGGCTTCGGAAGCGAGATTAATCAATTTTGTTGCAATTGCACAGGGAAAAGTGCCGCAAGAGAGCTGGTTTGCCTTAGGGCGTTTGCTTACAACTGCTGGCGGCAAACCCGTGCTTTTATCGTGGAGTGGATCGATGTTTGAGTATCTGATGCCACTCCTGGTAATGCCAACCTTTGAAAATACACTGCTTGACCAGACCTATAAAGCAACGGTAGCACGGCAGATTGAGTATGGACGGCAGCGAGGCATACCATGGGGCATGTCGGAATCCGGCTATAACCTAGTCGACGCTCATCTCAATTATCAGTATCGAGCATTTGGTGTGCCTGGCCTGGGACTCAAACGCGGACTCGCTGATGACCTGGTCGTTGCTCCTTATGCTACCCTGCTGGCGCTGATGATAGCACCCAAGGCAGCGTGCCTGAATCTACAGCAACTTGTTGCACAAGGACTGGAAGGTAAATTCGGTTTTTACGAAGCGATCGACTATACGCCATCACGTCAGCGGCGCGGGGAGCTAAGCACAATAGTACGATCTTATATGGCTCATCATCAGGGAATGAGCCTGCTCTCCCTGGCCTATCTACTACTGAATCGCCCGATGCAGAAACGCTTCGAATCAGAGCCATTGTTCCAAGCGACTTTACTGCTTCTTCAAGAGCGAATCCCCAAAGCTACGACATTCTTTCCCCGCACGACCCAGTTTTCCAATATCCAGCTGGCTGCTCGTATTGCAGAAGCACCGATTCGCATTTTCAGCAATGTCAGAACGCCTCTACCGGAAGTTCAATTGTTATCCAACGGACGTTATCATGTAATGGTTACCCACGCTGGTGGTGGCTATAGCCGTTGGAAAGATCTTGCCGTCACACGTTGGCGTGAAGATACAACTTGCGATAATTGGGGATCGTTCTGTTATCTGCGCGACGAAAGCAGTGGTGAAATCTGGTCAACTGCCTATCAACCAACACTGAAACAGCCACAGCATTACGAGGTGATTTTCTCCGAGGGACGCGCTGAATTTCGCCGTCGTGATTTTATAGGCGATGGCGATTTTGAAACCTATACTGAGATCGTAGTGTCACCAGAAGACGATATCGAACTGCGCCGTGTGCGCATTACTAATCGTGCCCATACTTCCCGCACCATCACAGCGACGAGTTACGCGGAAGTTGTGCTCGCTGTACCCATTGCAGATATGCTGCATCCAGCTTTCAGTAAGCTGTTCGTGCAGACCGAAATTGATGAGAAATATCAGGCAATACTTTGCACGCGCCGGCCGCGCTCAGCTACCGAGCAAACATCCTGGATGTTTCACATGATGACAACGCATGGAGTGGATGTCAATGCCATTTCTTATGAGACGGATCGAATGCAATTCATTGGCCGCGGTCACACTGCAGCCGATCCGCAAGCGTTAAGCAGCACATCCTCAGGAATGCTTTCTGGCAGCCAGGGTTCGGTGCTGGATCCGATTGTCGCTATTCGTCATGCCATTACACTCGGCCCGGAGCAAACGATTACCCTGGATATAGTGAGCGGCATAGGAGAGACGCGTGCTGACGCTATAAGTCTGATTGGGAGATATCAAGACAAGCGACTTGCGGATCGTGTCTTTAATGTTGCTTGGACACATGCCCAAGTAGCGTTACGCCAACTCAATGCAAGTGAAGCTGACGCACAACTTTACGGACATCTGGCCAACTCTATTCTTTATACCAATAGTTTACTGCGCGCTGAAGCCAGCATTTTGATGCAGAATCGTCGTGGGCAATCCGATTTATGGGGCTACGCCATTTCTGGAGATTTACCTATCGTCCTGCTACAGATTGGTGATGTAGCCAATATACAATTAGTGCGTCAATTGGTTCAGGCTCACGCCTACTGGCGTTTAAAAGGGTTGGCAGTGGATCTAGTGATCTGGAATGAAGATCGCGCCGGTTACCGGCAATTGCTCCAAGACCAAATCATCGGTTTAATTGCGGCGAGTACCGAGGCGCACGTCATCGATCAACCAGGCGGCATCTTCGTGCGACGCACGGAGCAGATATCGAACGAAGACCATATTCTATTCCAATCCGTTGCACGAGTGATCATAACAGATACCCGAGGAACGCTGGCAGAACAGATCAACCGCCGCAACATCGGGGATGTACGGATACCGCGCTTTCGGCCGAGTCAAAGCTACCGTGCAGATCCCCCTAACAGTAGCCCATTGCCGCCACGTGATCTTATTCTGCACAACGGACTGGGCGGGTTCACGCGGGACGGGCGAGAATACGTCATAACGACCACAGCTACGCAGATGACGCCAGCACCATGGGTAAATGTGTTGGCAAATCCACATTTTGGCACGGTTATCTCCGAGAGTGGCCAAGGCTATACCTGGAGCGAAAATGCACACGAGTTCCGTCTTACACCTTGGCACAATGATCCGGTGTCTGATACAGGTGGAGAAGCCTTTTATCTACGTGATGAAGAGAGTGGCCATTTTTGGTCACCTACACCTCTGCCCTGCCGTGGCGCAAATCCGTATGTCAGCCGGCACGGATTTGGCTACAGTGTGTTCGAATATACTGAAGGAGGCATCGTCTCAGAGCTGTGGGTATATGTGGCTATAGATGCTGCAGTCAAATTCTCGGTATTGAAAATACGTAATGTATCCGGTCGGCCACGCCGACTCTCTGCAACTGGCTATGTAGAATGGGTGCTGGGCGGTTTGCGGTCAAAATCAATCATGCATGTGACCACGGAAGTAGATCCTGGCAGTGGTGCGGTGTTCGCACACAATCCTTACAATATGGAATTCGTTGGTCGAATTGCCTTCTTTGATGTGGATGGAGTCAATCGCTCAATCAGTTGCGACCGCGCCGAGTTCATTGGACGTAACGGGTCACTCAGAAATCCGGCTGCCATGGCGCGCACACGTCTTTCCGGTAAGGTGGGGGCAGCATTAGATCCTTGTGCTGCGATCCAGGTAAGTTTCGACTTGGCAGACGGAGAAGAACGTGAAGTTATTTTCCGCCTGGGGCAGGCCGGTAGGCGTGGGGCCGAAGATGCGCGCAGTCTGGTGCATCGTTTTCGCGGATCAACAGCCGCGCACACTGCACTCGAGGCGGTATGGCAATACTGGAACCACACTCTTGGCGCAGTCCAGGTGGAAACCCCAGATCCGTCTCTCAACGTGCTCGCCAATGGATGGCTTATCTACCAAACACTTGCCTGTCGCTTGTGGGGACGCAGTGGTTATTACCAATCAAGTGGTGCCTTTGGTTTCCGTGACCAGTTGCAAGATGTGATGGCGCTAATCCACGCTGAGCCAAAACGCGTGCGTGAGCAATTGCTGCTGTGTGCAGCGCAGCAGTTTGTGGAAGGTGATGTGCTGCACTGGTGGCATCCACCATCAGGTCGTGGCGTACGCACCCGTTGTTCAGACGATTATCTCTGGCTACCGCTGGCAGTATGTCGTTATGTATTGAGTACCGGTGATATGGGTGTGCTGGATGAATCCGTTCCCTTTCTCGAAGGCCGCCCGGTTGGCCCTGAGGATGACTCATATTACGATCTGCCAGGACGTTCGACCGAATCAGCCAGTTTGTACCAACACTGTGCGCGTGCTATTTGGCATGGCTTGAAATTTGGTGAGCATGGCCTGCCGCTGATCGGTTCCGGAGACTGGAACGACGGCATGAACCTAGTAGGCTTGCACGGCAAGGGTGAAAGTGTCTGGCTCGCCTTCTTCCTGTACGAAGTATTGATGCGCTTCGCTGAGCTAGCACAGCAGAAGGATGACATGCCTTTTGCCGAACAATGTCGGAACGAAGCTGAACAACTGCGCCAACGCATCGAGCAAAATGCCTGGGATGGTGCCTGGTACCGCCGTGCATACTTCGACGACGGCACCCCACTGGGATCGGCGAGCAACACAGAATGTCAGATCGACTCAATCTCACAAAGCTGGTCGGTCCTCTCCGGCGCAGGAGACCCTATACGTTCACGCAAGAGTATGGACGTCGTCTATGAGCGACTGGTACGGCACGATCATGCGCTGATTCAGCTTTTTGATCCGCCGTTCGACACATCCGATCTGGATCCGGGCTATATTAAAGGTTATGTTCCTGGTGTGCGCGAAAACGGAGGGCAGTACACTCATGCTGCTATCTGGGTCGTCATGGCGGTCGCGGCCTTGGGCGACAACCAGCGTGCATGGGAATTGATGGACATGATTAATCCCGTGAATCATGGAAAATCAGCAACAGATGTGGCGATTTACAAAGTCGAGCCCTATGTCATGACTGCCGATATCTACGCGGTCTCACCACACATCGGTCGTGGGGGGTGGAGCTGGTATACGGGTTCTGCTGGCTTGATGTACCGGTTGATTGTGGAGTCTCTGCTTGGCTTACGACTAGACGTGGATAAACTCTATTTTGATCCCTGTCTGCCCGCATCCTGGCAAGCGTTTAAACTATATTATCGGTATCGGGAAACTGTCTATCATATTACCGTGTCGCAAACGACGGATACTGGCAATGCTCCACAAAGCAGTGTAATGCGCGTTACGGTGGATGGCATCGAACAATCCGACAAAACTATTCCGCTAATTGACGATCGTCAGGATCATACGGCCGAAGTAAACATCGTAACCCCGCCCAGCGACACTGATGATCAGGCAGATAATTGAGTAGAATGAGGCCAATATTAACTAGTCGCCCCTGAAAAACTCTCGCTACTGATTGCAGTTTTTGGAATCAAATCTGATTTTCTATTGTTCATTCGGATCAATTCGCATGAACTGAGGTTTTTATCAGAAGATTGGGATGATTTTTTTATTTTCCGTATGAGAAAACGGCAAAAAAAATGGCCAGTAGCCATTGTTTCAGATTCCAGGCGCAAGCGGCCATCAAGAGGTTGATGTGATCACCAATAGCGCCTTCAGGTAATTTTTCGCCATTCGGTAATCTGCTTCTAAATGACCAATGATGGGTTCAATGGCTGCATGTCTTTTGCATTGCTTGCGCTTTTTGTCTCGCTGGTAACGGTTATCCTGTTTGAGGATCTTGTCCGGTAGTACGATACGGGTTCCGTTAACTTCATGCTTGCCACAATGACCGCAATCACACATAGCCTGCCTAGCGTCTCATAATAGCCCGAGTGGCTTACCTCCAGGAGGCGACAACTACGGGCAACAGAGATTGCCTTCTTTTGTAACTAGTTTGACGAGCTGGTAGCTCATTTCAGTTGCCGGGCAAAGAAGGCTGACGCTTTTTAAGATATCGACATCCATCTTCAGTTGCCGGTTTTCCTGCTCAAGCTGGCGGATAAGTTGCTGTTCGGCAGTGAGCGGATGCCGATGCCAGGATTCCCACTTTGTTCTGATTCATATTAAGTTACCCAGCGACGGAGGCACTCTGACCGATACTCATGCTTCACTGATGTGGGCTATGCTCAGCCCCTGTTCCTTAATCATACGTACGATTTCTAGTTTGAAGCTGGTATCAAATTGCCTGCGTTGCTTTTTCATGTAAAACTCATCGGCTGGTGGATTTTCCACCTATCGAGGTGCCCGGATAAATTAGACCACTCACTGTCCTTCACCATTTGATAGCTCGCGCTTGTATAAACCAGTAAGCATCAGACGTAACGCTCCCTAGTCAGTCAGCGCGTCAATCTTCATCAGTACGTTGTTTTGTTTCGCACGTTGCGCCAGTTCCAGGGATCCAAAATTCATCTGTATCTTCTACTCCTCTCACCTTTTACCTTTCGCCAGTTTAGTTGTTTATTTGGCTAACGTGGGGAAGTGGTGCAGGAATCTTCCTACTGTAAATTTACCGGCCCACCCGGGAAACGGCCGTCTCACAAACAAATAATCAGAATTCTTAAAAAGAATTTTTCTTCCCAATAAATATGGAAATAAACGATGAAACTGAAGTAAAATCTGGATAATTAAACCAAGTTGCTGAAAGAAACAGAACTGGTTAATGATTGAACGCGAGATAGATCAAGATAAAGTTATTACGGAATAAACTGTTCTTATTATTGCAATCCATCCCCGCCGCAGGAAAGCTGGAGGGGATAGTGTATAGGTATAACCAACACAGCAGCGAAATATCGTGTTATGCAGTTGTCAAAAAGTTAGTTCACAACAGGCGTAAGATGCACGGCTAGTGCAGCACATCCAGCTAATAGCACCAATAAAAATACACCGGCAAATAACATATTCTTGGTGGTATCAATATCGCTGTCTTTTTCCACTGTACTCATTTTTCATAACTCCTTTATCGTATGCATTAGAAATGAAACGATGATGAATTGAATTTACATCTTATTTATTAATTCACATTAACAAATAAGATGTGGCCAGCCAGAAATATAGCATAAAAGGCCTACTTTTTGTATAACTCGGAAGAGTTGTAATCAAATGTACGATCTGTTTAGTCCTAGGATATGCGGGTCTATCTTAGAACCTGTTCAAAAAGAGGATAAAGGCAAAAACGCAGCAAGAAAGCTTAGAGCATTTTTGATTTAAATATATGCATGCAATAGACTATTCTCTATTACAACTGATGGGGAAGGTTATGCATGCCTATTCACAAGATCTTCGGGATCGCATTCTGGGTGCGTTGGATCGTGGCGAAGGTCCAACGGCAATTGCCCGGCGCTTTGAGGTGAGTCGCATGTGGGTGTATCAGGTACGCAAGCGATGGAAAGAAGAAGGCCAGCGCCATAGTTTGCCGATGGGAGGTTATCGGCGATCCCGCATTGCGCACAAGGAAGCGCAGATTCGGCAATGGATAGAAGCCACGCCGGATCTAACGCTTGTCGATGGGGGTTGAGTTTAAAAAAAACCCTGCACGCCAGCGAGCAATCGCGCACAGACGTACGTCAGGCACGAACTGAGTGGGCCCGCGAGCAGCAGCATTGGGATTGCCGTCACCTGGTCTTCCTGGATGAGACGGCAACGACCACCAACATAACGCGACAGCGGGGTCGCGCGCCGCGCGGCCAGCGCTGTGTGGCTTCGGTGCCCCACGGCCACTGGAAGAGCACCACCTTCATTGCGGGACTGCGTTACGATGCGATCACCGCTCCGTTAGTGCTCGACGGCCCAATGAACGGGGCCGCGTTTCTCGCCTATATTCAAACCTGTCTGTGCCCCACGCTGCAGCCAGGTGACATTGTGGTGGCCGACAACCTGTCTTGTCACAAGGTTCCAGGCGTCCGCGCAGCCATTGAAGCGGCAGATGCCACGCTGCTCTACTTACCGCCGTATTCGCCTGATCTGAATCCAATCGAGAAAATGTTCTCCAAACTCAAAGCCCTATTACGCAAAGCCGCCAAACGAACCATGGATACCTTATGGGCACAGATCGGCAAAGTGTTGGATCTGTTCACTCCGGAGGAGTGTGCCAACTACTTCGCTTCATGTGGATATGTAAACAAGTAAACCAAAAATGCTCTAGTTGTTCTGCTCAGCTTTATTTTTTGTAAGAGCAGTAAATAACGCAGGGATAATCTTTTTTTCTTGCCTGTATGCGAGAAGCAAAGATTGAGCATCTGATTGCTTAGGAGTTGCCAATTGCACTGGATTTGCTTGTGGAATATAGGGTTGCGTAAAAATGGGGTCTTTATGATTTTGTAGCGCGCTTCTGCGTGATCCGGAATATTTTCTGGTTTTCTCACCATTAGCAACTTCGGCTTGCTTATTGCTACGCCGGGCAATATCGGCTGATACCCTATTTTTACGATCTGGCAAGCTCCTGACAAATAACTCCGCATCAAAACCAGCAATCTGCTCTATCTCCAGTTTAGTGTTCAGAAGTTTTTCGATACTGGTCAGAAGCTCTGTTTCATGTTCACTTACCAGAGAAATTGCCTTTCCTTTACTACCAGCACGGCCTGTACGGCCAATTCTATGCACATAGTCCTCGGGATTACCGGGCAATTCATAATTGACCACATGCGATAATTTTTCAATATCAATGCCACGCGCAGCTACATCTGTTGCTACAAGTATCTGCACATCACCATGTTTGAACTCAGAAAGTGCTTGTGTTCTCTGTTGCTGATTTTTATCTCCATGAATTGCAAGCGCCAAGATTTTATGGTGAGAAAGCATTTGTGCCAGTTGGGAGGCTCCGTGCTTTGTTTTCACAAAAACAAGTGCTTGTTTCAGATCTTGCTGTTTAACGAGATGCAGCAGCAATGCAAACTTACTTTCTGGTTTTATGCGGTGAACAACATGTGAAATAGACTCATTTATTGTATTCTGCGCTGCCACTTCAATCCGAACCGGATGTTTCAGCAAACCGTCTGCAAGTTTTCTGATCTCGTCGGAGAAAGTTGCGGAAAACATCAGACTCTGTCGCTGTGAAGGTAACAACGCCATCACTTTTTTGATATCCGGCAGAAAGCCCATATCCAGCATACGATCGGCCTCGTCAAGAACCAGGATTTCTGTTTTTGAGAAATTTACAGCCTTGTGCTCAACCAGATCCAGCAATCGACCAGGTGTGGCTACCAGTATTTCCACCCCATTCCGCAACTCTGTTATCTGAGGTTCTATATTGACCCCGCCAAAAACGACAGTGGTTCGCAAAGCAAGATACTTCCCATACTTCCTGACACTTTCATCAATTTGCATGGCCAGTTCACGCGTTGGAGCCATAATCAAAGCACGTACAGGATGGCGGGCAGGCGACGTACTAGAGCTCGCATGTGCTTGCAGGTGGTGCAATAAAGGCAGAGTAAAGCCGGCTGTTTTACCAGTACCCGTCTGTGCACTGGCCATGACATCTTTGCCGGCAAGAATCGGCGGAATAACCTGGGCTTGGATCGGAGTTGGATTAATGTACCCCTCATCAATAACTGCCCGGAGTATTTCACTGGACAAGTCCAGCTGCTCAAAAGTTACATCACTACTCATAGTTTATTTTTGCAACAAGTAAAACAAAATTTTCAATGGTATTGTTTTAATAGCATACACGACAAGAATCAACATTCATCAAATTTTTCATTAACTAATCATTCACAAAAAAATCTTAAAATTACCCCTGTCCCCAAACTAAAACTCAAGACCCGTATTCATTTTCTGCTAAAAATTATTTTAAGATTAATTTTTTTGGTTTTAAACCACTTGAACAAACCATCTATCCTGTCGAAAAGATTCAGAAATACTGGTGCTCCACTGATAGCAACAGCATCTACCAGACAATACCAGGCTGAAACTCCGCTCGGCGGGTTGCCTTGCGTTAGTTCGAATATTGGTTCAAGAGTAGCCCACCGCCAAGTGCCAGCAGCAGTACCAATCAGTTCTAACCAGGTCGTAATAAAGAACGCGGCCAGATATACCAATGGCGATCTGCCCTTGAACAGATAAATCAGAAATACTACATAAAGCAATGCGCCCACCTGGTCACCATGTTCGGGTAATCCGCTAATACCCCATACTGACCACAGACCACAAGTGATCACCACAAATGCTGTAATTTTCCTGGCATATTTGAGAAAAAAACCAGATCGTGCCAGCGCGACCGCTGTCAGATAAACCATGCCATGACCCGGTGGTACATACAACGGAACATTTTCCAGACGGTAGGTATACCCCCCCATATAAATTGATGCGAAATGTTCACCCGCTGTTGCAAAAGCTACTGCAATTACAACCTGCATTCTTATTTCGCGATTTTCACCACGAAGTAATGTAATCAAAAAAATCCAGGCAATAACACCTAATATATTTTGAAGCAACAGCGTCCCGTGAGCATCAATTACAAGGCTAATTGCAACACAAAAAAACGTAAATGCAGCGATAAAATAATCACGTTTTCTGTGAACAGGACTGCCACTCACCTCCGGAAATCTATCAAATATCTTCAACATCTCAAAAAATAAAAAACCGTCTTTTCCGACGGTTGAAAATAATGACTCCCGGTATATTTTGTCTACCGAACCGAAAATAAAGATCGACAGTAATTGCAATCCCGATCGATTGATAATCAATCTGGATAATGTCTGAATTATAAATAAATTGTAAAAATTTCAACCCTAGATTTATCCCGAAAAGGTATTTTTACCTTTTCGGGATAAAATAGAGCATAACTAACTTAATAGATACTCTCTATTTTCCTTTTTTGGCAGTTTTAGCATTGGCCTGGAATTCGTCATGGAACTTGAATTTAGGCTCTCCGTCAAATACGCCATCCAGTTTGTAATGCTCGTGCATGGCTTTAACGTCTTTTACCATCTCGTCAAACTTGAAGGTATATTTCGCATCCACTTCCGGTGTGTACGGGGTATAGGGAGGTTTTGCTCCTTTCCAGGGTGATCCTTCATAGTTCAGATGACAGGCGCTGCAACGCTCTTCAAAATTAAAGTCTTGTCCCTTGCTTGCCAGGGTCTTGCGCGGCGCTTTTTTGCCCGATTTCTCAAATGCTTGCCCAGCCTTGCGGTGATCTCCCCGGTATTTACGTCCAGGCCCGTGGCAGGATTCACAGCCTACGCCTGTCAGCATGGGTTTGGGGGAGTCTATCGTGTAGCCGCCTTTCTGGCCAAATCCATCCACATGACAACCTACGCAGTCTTTGTCCTGGGTGTAGTCCTTGGCAGGATCCAGTTTGGCTTTTTGTTTGGCTTCCACTTTGACATTGGGCTTGAGCGATTCCATCGCCTTGGCGTGAGCAGTATGTTTCCACGACTGGGCTTGTGGTTTGTGACAGGAACTGCACTTTTTCCGACCTTCAAACGGAGCATCCGCTGCCAGACTCTGCCCACTTGTCAGGGTGAACAGGGCTGCAGCAACCAGTCCGCAGGCTATTATTATTTTCATGATCTCTCCTCTTTTCCTAGATGTTTGAACACAGATTATGATTCTTTTGTCTTGCCGACCATCATTGTACCTGATCAGTCAGATGGGTTGAATCCGTCGTTTTATCATGATCCGGAGCGGGTTGCAGATTGTGCTGGGTTTGTGCCTCCGGGGCCTTTTCTGCCAGTTGATAGACCCAGTATCCTCCTTGCTGGTAGATCAATCGCGGAGAGGTGAGCTCCAGCGGAGAAGGTTGGCTGGTAAATGGCAGCAGCCTGGCCAGCAGGGTGTGGTAACTGGCTTCATCTGTCAGAAAGAAGGCGCGAATCAGTTCGTCCGATAACGATTGCACAGTGTAGGCGTAGTAGCCGTGATTGCTCATCTCGGTCTTGACATGACTGATCATGCCATGCAGGTTACCGGTCAGGCGGTAGGGTTTGTAGGCAATGCCAAATTTGTCAGGGTATAGCAGACCCAGTTTGTACAGGTCGCTGATATGCACGATCAGGTAAGCATCGCGTGTACCGGCCAGTTGTCGCAAATCAGCCAGGCCACTGGCCAGCGGATTGAGCAGGCTTTGCGTAAAACGCAGAAACAGCTCGCGTTCCTGTGGATCGGCCGCAGCGCCGGTTTGTTCGTTTTCATAAGCGCGGATCGCTTGCGCATGCGCTTGCCATTCCGGCGGAACAATCAGAGGTTCGTGCAGTGTGCTGTGGAACAGTACGTCTCGTCCGGTCAACAGGGCCAGTTGGCGTGAGGTATCCCACCAGCTGAGCAGTAGTGCATCTCGCGGGGCGTATTTGTCTATTGCCGTTGCAAGCGCACTGAGTTCAGCAGCTTTCTGATCCAGCGCCAGCAGAGGTTCTCTGGTTTCGTTCTTCCAGTTGAGTAATACCTGCGGTTGATTTGCACGCTGACCAAACCAGGCTTGTGCTATCGGTTGATCCGTTCCTTCCAGATGAATGTCGTACTGGTTGATGGTCAGATCCGGCCAGGCTTCCAGTTCCAGATCAGGATAGTCGTCCACCTTGCCGGTGGCAGCCAGCTGGTAACGATAGGGAGCCTCATCCGGTGTCAGCAGCAGCCAAGCATACCCACCCAGCAAAACCAAACCTCCCGTCACCAGTAAAATCCCCAGTGGCGGGAGGAGTCGGTCAAACCAGCGCGACTGTGCGCGCCGGTTTGGTGTCAACGAAGCAGTCAAGCTTGCGTTTGCTTACGTTTACGCCAGCCAATCAGAGCAATCGCTCCCGCCAGCAACATTCCACCTCCCAGTCCTCCCAGCGAGATCTTTTCTCCCGCTCCCTTGAGGTCAAGCAGGCTGGTTTTTTTACCTTCCAGTTTGTTAACACGCGCTTGCAGAGCTGTCATTTCCTGCATCTTGGTGTATTCATCCTGGATTTCAACATAGGCACGGTTCATCGGACCCCAACCTTCGGTATAAGTCCAGCCACCTGGATTAACGTGTGCCAGTCCTACGTGCATTTTGGCCAGATTGTTTTCTGCCATTTCCAGCACTTTCAGTTCAAGTGAGGCCGGGTTGTTACCCTTGGACCAGAACAGTTGGGTGAAGATACCAAAACCCGGTTTCTCTGGCGCCGGTGGATTCGGACGATTGGTTTTTTGACCAGTCAGGGTGCCGTCTTCATACATTTTGTGAACAATGGCATTGGCTTCCTGGTATTTAGCCAGCCCTTCCAGGGTACCTTTGTCCATGAGATCCAGGTAGGAGCGGGCAAACCGTTCCGAGTGACATTGGGTACAGGTCACAACCCAGGAATCCAGACGAGCTTCTGACCAGTCGCTGGTGATGTTTTCTGCAATCCCCGGAACAAACGGGTAGTTTGCCCAGCGGGTCTTACGGGTGATGTTATGGGTATATTCCCCTTCGTATTCCATGTGGCAGGCTGCACAGGTCGGTGCGGTCTGACCTCCTTTGGAGAAGGCGTCTTTCAGACGAACATTCCAGTTCCAGTTTCCCCGGTTCATTTCAGCCAGTTTGCCATGCTTGGACATAATGTAGGCTTCATAGTTATTATGATCCACGCCGCTGTGACAGGTGGCACAGGCTTCCGGTTTGCGGGATTCTGCCGCCGAAAATTCATGGCGGGTATGACAGTTGTCGCATTTGTTCTGGTTGGTGTGGCACATGGTGCAACCTTCTGCCACTTCACGTTGCGGCATGGCTGCCCAAACGGTGGTTTCAATGTTGGCTGTGTAGTCCAGGGCGTGGGATGGACGTCCGTCAGGCCACTGGCCATTCGGCCAGATCATGGTGTCACGCTCGGATTCACGCTCGGCAAATTCTCTCAGGTGACAGGTTCCGCAAACGTCAGCTGTAGGCATGCGTACGTCTTTGGTGTGATCTGCCTTCTTTTTGGCGTTGATGTCAACGTGACAGTCAATACAGCCTACTTCCTTGAGCACTTCCTTCTCTCCTAGTTTGCCCATGGAGCGCAGGTTGTTCTCAACTTCTTCCAGCTTGCCTTTTTTGTAAAAAAGCGGATCTTCCGGCTTGAGGTTGCGTATTTTGTCCAGGTTGGCATGGGTACTGCGTTTCCATGCTCTTACCCAAACCGGCGTTTCATCAGAGTGGCATTCAACGCAGTCTTTGCGCTCAGCAATTTCTTTCGGGGAAACCGGTGGTTTGTAAAAGGTGCTCGGGTCCATGTAGATACTAAGCGCTATCGGTTCCCAGTAGTCTCCCTTCGTGCCCTTGCCAGCACCATGTGCAGGATCCTTGTAACGCTTCACCAGCGCATCATAGGTCTCTTTCGGCGTGGCTTTGCTGCGATCCAGCTTCAATGCTTCATACGTCTCATCCGGCACCGTCGATATATCCGCCTGTACCGGCCCAATCAACAACAGGCCCGCACACAGCAGCATCCCCTTCAAATACTCCCCTAATCTCATCTCTCTCTCCTTTGTAGCTGTTCTATCAACATTTTATACTTCCATTTCTGGAAATTTTTTTGATACGCAGATTTTAGTTTCAGTAACTCAACCCATTGCCTTAACTGCACCAGAAAGACGACTCTTATGTCTCGATGCTTTATTTTTGTGGATTATTCCTTTGCTTGCGATCGAATCAATAATACTGACTGATTTTCTGAACACAGTCTCGGCCAGATTTTTGTCACCAGCCACTATTGCCTTTCTGACGCTTTTAATCGCAGTACGCAGCCTGGATCGCAATCCAGAGTTTCGCTCTCGCTGCTTGATATTTTGCCTCACCCGCTTTTTAGCTTGCGCTGTATTTGCCATATGATTCTTTTGTTCTCCATTAAATTTTTAATACGCTGCCTATCAATGCCTCGAACCGCGCGATTTTACTTTCATTTCCAGCTTATTGCAAAGATCGGTTACACAATTTTGCCGAGATGCACACTGGATAATTCATTTTGACTGAAAGATTATACGAATTGTATCCGGCATAAATTATTTTTAGGAGCATCTGTGCCAATAACCATCATTGATCCAAAAATTATGATTTCTTTAATTTTCCTGAGATTTTATCAATTCTAGGCAAAACACAACTTTTTCTGGCTATTTTTTGTTTCAAGACGCACTAAAGCATTTTTAATTTATTTACACATCCACATGAAACGAAGTAGTTGGCACACTCCTCCGGAGTGAACAGATCCAACACTTTGCCGATCTGTGCCCATAAGGCATCCATGGTTCGTTTGGCGGCTTTGCGTAATAGGGCTTTGAGTTTGGAGAACATTTTCTCGATTGGATTCAGATCAGGCGAATACGGCGGTAAGTAGAGCAGCGTGGCACCTGCCGCTTCAATGGCTGCGCGGACGCCTGGAACCTTGTGACAAGACAGGTTGTCGGCCACCACAATGCTGCTACTCGCGGGCCCACTCAGTTCGTGCCCGGCGTCCGTCTGTGCGCGATTGCTCGCTGGCGTGCAGGGTTTTTTTTAAAACTCAACCCCCATTTGTTCAGTTGATGCCATAGCGCCGGCACCTTGATCTGAATGCCTTCTGCAGCCAACCGTTCACTGAGCTCGACAAGCGTTAGATCCGGCGTGGCTTCTATCCATTGCCGAATCTGCGCTTCCTTGTGCGCAATGCGGGATCGCCGATAACCTCCCATCGGCAAACTATGGCGCTGGCCTTCTTCTTTCCATCGCTTGCGTACCTGATACACCCACATGCGACTCACCTCAAAGCGCCGGGCAATTGCCGTTGGACCTTCGCCACGATCCAACGCACCCAGAATACGATCCCGAAGATCTTGTGAATAGGCATGCATAACCTTCCCCATCAGTTGTGATAGAGAATAGTCTATTACATGCATATATTTAAATCAAAAATGCTCTAGCTGGATTCCGGCTTAGTCGGATGACGTCGCTGACGTTCATTGCCAATCAGATTTACTATTGAAAGACATGGCGCGCCCAGCACGATTCGAACGTGCGACCCCCGCCTTCGGAGGGCGGTACTCTATCCACTGAGCTATGGGCGCGTGAGAAAAACGATCTGCTGACATGCCGTTTTATACTCCACCCAATGAGTTCGAAAAACGACAAATAACATTGGATGGAAGGTTATATGCCCGGGCATTATACTATTACCTTCTAATTACCGCTCGAACACATCAGAGATGAAGGCGCCGTAAATAGAATTACTCCTCCGTTTTTTGCTCCTGCCCCCTGGCTGGTTTCGGCCAGGAAAAATAGACATAACTCTTTTGTGGCGTTCTGGCTTCCTTAAAACGTTTTAGCGCTTCTCGATCAACTTCTTTGTCCCACCAGATTGCACGAGCTTCTTTCTGTTTCTCGATAAGGTCAGGCCGTTTTGCAAGCAACTCCCGCATGAATTTTGTATGTTCTGATTCGTAAGAATAATCCATATTGTCTATCCGTAAAATTATTAACTTATGAAATCTGCTCTTTTAATCTCCGGGTTACAGAATATTCTATCCATTATATCTGATTGTCGTACTGCATCCGCCCTGAGACAGATTCATTCACGACAATCCTTCAATAAAATTCCGCAAAGATTCACGATAGGATCATCAACCTGGTATTAAAACAGGAGGAGAGGATTTTTTGTCAGAGCAACTAACACGATATAGACAAACACAATTTGTGCCAGGATCCAGGCAGTTACCTTTCCCCGGCGGGTCTTAGCCAGTCTGAAAGCTGTATAACCCAACACAATATAGACTAGCAAACCAATAATCTTGGCCGCCAGCCAATGTTCAACAAGTGGATTCCTGTGCGCAACCACTGCCATCGTTACAGCACTCAGCAATAAAATTGTGTCGTTAACATGCGGTGCAATTTTCACCCAACGTTGCTGCAACAGCGGTGAAATACGCAACATCCATATTCCACGCAGCAGAAATAATGTGTAACTGGCCACAACACTCGTCACATGCACATATTTCAGCGCCAGATAGTCAATCACCATCCCTGCACCAAATCAGCCATACCTTCACTATCCAATTTTAAATGTGGCCACCCGTATCTGATCAGGCCTTGGCCCAGGCATACGCTTCATTGTAATCAGAAAAAACAACCACATCCGCATCAGTAAACAAATTGGAAACCCATGCACTCCATACTTGCCACTGGCTATCCGTCACTACCGCGACACGATTAATTTTGCTGCCGTGTTCACGCATAAACCGGATCTCTTCCCAGGCAACACCTACTGTGTAAGACACCATATCACGCCAATCCAGCAGTAAATTGGCTTCCCCATTGAAATGAAATTTGTAGAGCACCTCATCTTCAAATTGCTTGAAGTCATCCAGAGTAAATTCCCCGATAATTGCGACAACGATAAGATTGCCGGTCTCTTCAATATTGATCATTGGTCATAAGCTCCGAGTAATGAATGCTAAATCATAGATAAATGGTAGTTCTGATGCAATCAGGCTTTTCAACCAAGTTGTCGGCTACGGGATATCAGTCATCAAGGGTAACAATGTTTGTCCGTCGCGTTGATATTCCTCGAATGCTCAGTAACCCACCCACAACTATCAATCCCATTCCTATCCAGGCTGAAACGGGTAACCGGTCACCCCACAAGAACAGATCCATCAGGCCTGCAAACAATACCGTACTATAGGAAAGTGCCCCGACAATAATAATATTGCTCCTCCGGTGCGCACGAGAAATTGCCAATTGTGCCAATGTTGCCGTTACACCAATACCCAGCGCCAATATTAGGCTCTGCAGATTCACCGGGCTAAACGCAGTAAATGCCAGCCATATACCAGTAGTAATCGTACACACTAGCGTAAAATAGAAAACGATACGCCAATCTGATTCACCCTGTTCATTTAACTGCCTGACATTTAAATGTGCGATACCGCCAAACAGCCCAGAACCGACACCAATCAGCGCCATATACCATTGATCTTCAGCTAGAGTAGGGCGAAGCAGCATGACCACGCCAATAAAACCCACCGCTACTGCCACGATCAATACCCAGCTAAATTCCTTTTTCAAGAATATTACTGTTAAAAAAGCAAGAAATAAGGGCCAAGTATTATTCAGAGAAATAGCTGTTGCCAGCGGCAACTTCAAAATACAATAGAAAAACAGCAGCACCCCACCCAACCCGGCCAAACCCCTCCAAAAATGGGTTTTCCAATGTTTTGTTGCGATGGATTTGCCATAAAAACGCATAACAGCAAACGTTGAAATCACCCCCACCAGTGAACGGTAAAATACCAGTTCAGCATTGGAAAAAAATGCAGCAGCAAGTTTTACCAGCTCCCCCATGCAGGCGAACATGAATCCCGCCACTAGCATCCATAATGAGGACATTCTGGCTGTAAGATCCAGATTTAGGGTAGATGCTGTTCTAGTTCTCGCCGGAGGAAATGATGAAAATGTTCCATCCCTGCTTCCATTGGCATCTGGTATGGACCTGTTTCATTTATTCCCTGCTGATACAATGCACGCCGGCCAGCCGTAATCCGTTTACATATTTCATCATCTTCCCTGGCGGTCTCCTGATAGGCAGCCTGCTCCCTCTCCACAAATTCTCGCTCAAACAGGATGATTTCTTCAGGGTAATAAAATTCAACCACATTCATGCATTGCTCTATTCCGGTTGGCAAAATGGTACTGACAACAAGGGTATCGGGGTACCATTCAACCATGACATTAGGATAATAAAGCAGCCAAATCGCACCATGTCGCGGCACTTGTTGATTATTATGCTGCAACACCTGCGTATGCCATTCCTGATATATCTCTGAGCCCGCTCGATTAAAATCACGGTTTACGCCGACAGTCTGGACGCTGTACCAGTCACTAAATTCCCATTCAAGCTGACTGGTGTCCACGAAATGACCCAGACCCGGATGAAAAGGATCGACGTGATAATCTTCCAGATAAACCTCAATAAAAGTTTTCCAGTTGCACTGGTAGTGTTCAATTTGCACACGATCCAGTGCATACTTTGAAAAATCCAATTTATCACGAACCTTCATTCCGGCAAGATCCTGATTCACATCACGCTTGCCAGCGAAAATCAGCCCGTTCCAGTGCTGTAAGGCTGTTTTACCCAGATTTAGGCATGGATTTTTGCTGAAATGTGGTGCGCCCAGCAATTTACCATCCATTGCATAAGTCCAACGATGAATCGGACAGACTATATTGCGGGAACTACCACGCCCCTCCAGAATAATTGCCTGGCGATGCCGACAGATATTCGATAGTAGTTCGATCCCGTTTTCATTACGAACCAGAACCTTGGCATTATTCTGCGCAGCCAGCACGTAATAGTCACCTGTTTCCGGCACCATCAGTTCATGTCCAACATAGCCCGGTCCCTGATCAAATAACAGCTGTTTTTCCAGCTCGAATATCCGTGGATCCAGATACCAGTCAACAGAAAGTTGTGGATGCGCAACAGCAATATCAGAAGTATGTACAAAGCCAGACATATATTTTCAGTATCACCCTGCAATCAGAGAATAAACCCTCAATCCAATCAAAAAAGAACCCGATTGATAGTAACAGGGTACCTTAGCAGCGAATATGATCTTTTTCCACAAAATCAAAAGATATTATTCAAACTCGGTAAAACACTCTGTTACAGGCATCACGGCATTGAATAACACCATAAATCTATCGGTCAGAGATTTTAAACCACGCTGCTTTATTCATAGACTATAATCGAATAACAATATTGGACTTACACTCATCTGAACTGTTAAAGCGATACCGCATTATGCTCCTTTGTCGCGGAACACTATTAACAACAGCTTAATTGTCATGCCACAAATGACTTAACTCGCAAAACCTCAAATACAATGAAAACGGATAACAAGCAAACAACTCTTCAGTTGCTCATCACGAGCATATTCGTATTAAGTCTAGCTGCTTGTGACAGCCAGCAAGAAACAGCAACAGCCAAAAAAGCAACTGTCCTTCCCCAGGGGCCTACCACGGGAATACTGGCTGATTCGGCAGTGGAAGGCGTATCCTACTCTGCCTCATCAGGTGCATCAGGTGTTACCGATACAACCGGCCTTTACAAATATACGCATGGTGACAATATTGAATTCAGTCTCGGCAAATTGAATCTTGGCAAAATTACCGGAACGGGGCTTACTACTCCGATTGAACTGGCTGCCGGTGATCAGAACAAACTACTAAATTTGCTGATCTTATTCCAGTCACTTGATGCTGACAATAATCTCTCAAACGGCATCTCCATCCCCCCGGCTGCTGTAGAGGCACTGGACGCTTCACTCGATCTGACCGTGGACCCGAGTATTTTTACCACATCCCCGGCACTGGTTTCTGCCCGGGAAGCCGCCAGCATATCCGGCAACATAAAAACAGCCGATGAAGCCAATGCTCATTTCTTATCACAAGCAATCAACCTATTGAGCAATTATCTCTGGGTAAACCAGGATGATAACAGCGTAAGATTTTTCCGTTTTTCAAATGATGGTAGTGGAGAATATCTGAGCGGTGTGATCACACCGGATGACTCCTGTGATATGAACCGCGCCTGCGGCAGCAAACTGGTTTTCACCGCTGGAATAGAATATGGCACCACCCAGGCAACAGAATACGACGAACGTGGCTTTAAGCTTGCAAGCACACCTGAAATAGATACCAACATCCAGTCAGGACTATCCCATCCACGACCTAGCTGGCGTATTTATACCAATGGGAATGAGCTGATTATCTCTGACATTGTCATCGTACAGCGTGCAAGAGAACAGCCTGGCCTGTTTGATGAATTGTTCCACATTACAAAACCGCTCGAACTGAGTTCTGATGATGAAGTTGCCGAAACCACCGTTCAGGAGACCCGTTACCGGAAAATGGATAACTCGCAGGGCATCGTTGGCGCCTGGGCAGTAGACAAGGATACTGTCAAGTCACCTGTTTTTCTATTTTTTCCGGATAACCGCTACATGTTGATTGATCCAACTGGCAGCGCAGCTCATTCAACTCCTTCTGAATGCGCGAAACCAGGCGTCGAGCTCGCCACCTATTCCTTTGATGCAGGCAGCGGCACGCTCAAACTATCCAGCTTTACTTACAATACAACTGGTTGTGCCGGTCTGTCAGAATATGTTGGCAAACCGATTACCTTCAAAATAGATAATACAGATGCACAAAGTGCAACTCTCTCCGGGGAAGGATTATCCTCTGTTACATTGCACCGCATCTCTCACTGATTGATTTTCCAAGAAACTCCGAAAGAATATCTGATCACGTTATTCTTTCGGAAAGTTGATTCCGGATATTTCCGGTATGACAATCATTCATGTTGCGCTTGATGTTCCGGTTAACCGGTTGTTTGACTACCTTGCTCCGAATGCCGATTCAGCCGATATTGGCCGGTGCGTACGCGTTCCTTTCGGCAACCGGCAACTCTCTGGTATTATCCTGTCCGTCAGCAATTTACCGTCCGTTCCGGAGAGAAAACTAAAAACTGCCGGCCTGATCGATCAAGCAATCCCTCCCCTGCCCCAGTCGTTACTCGAACTATTCGAGTTTTGCAGTCACTATTATCACCACCCGATCGGACAGGTTGTCATGAATGGCCTGCCTGCTTTGCTGCGAAAACCTGGGTATACAACCAGCAGGATACCGAAACAGATCCAGGAATGGATACTGACTGATGCAGGCAGAATTATCACGCTTTCCGACATTCCCGCCAGATCCAAAACCAAACGTCAGCTGTTTTCCCTGCTACTGGAAAACGGAATTATTACAGCTGACATTTACAAAGCAATGTCACCTCATTCCCGCAAGCTGCTGCATGAATTCAAGGATTTGGGGTGGGTTGAACAACGCACTGCCTTACCGGGAAAATTTGCATTCAGTACAGTACCCACCCTAGCTCCAACCACAGAACAGGCGCATGCCATCGCCGAAATTCTCGCCAGAATAGGTACGTTTACCCCCTGGTTGCTTCATGGCATCACTGGCAGTGGCAAAACAGAAGTCTATCTGCAGGTGGCCGCTTCTCTGTTGGCCCAACAAAAGCAGATTCTGGTTCTGGTGCCGGAAATTAATCTTACTCCGCAACTGGAAGCAACTTTCCGCAAGCGATTTCCCAATACACCACTGGTTAGCTTGCACAGCGGATTGAATAGCAGCGAGCGTCTGCAAGGCTGGTTGCAAGCACAATGTGGGGAAGCCAACATTATTCTGGGTACACGCCTGGCAATTTTCACTCCCATGCCCAGGCCGGGCCTGATTATTGTCGATGAAGAACAGGATCATTCTTTCAAGCAGCAGGATGGATTGCGCTACTCTGCACGTGATCTGGCGGTGTACCGTGCAAGACAGGCCAACATACCCATCGTTCTTGGCTCAGCCACCCCTTCCCTGGAAAGCTATCACCAGGCGCGTATCGGCCGCTACCGGTTACTGCAGCTGCACGCGCGAGCAATCAGTCAGGCAGTACTGCCAGCTATTCATTGTATAGACATGCGTGTAACGCCCGCACAGGAAAGATTGTCGGAGCCCATACTTGATGCATTACGCCAATCTCTTGATCAAAAACAGCAAAGTCTAGTATTTATCAATCGACGCGGCTATTCCCCGGCACTACTCTGCAAATCCTGTCGCTGGATTGCCACCTGCAAACGCTGCTCCAGCCGCCTGGTTGTCCATTTGCGCAATCGACAACTGCGCTGTCACTATTGCGGTGATCAGCAGCCGATTACACCCGCATGCCCGCAATGCGGAGATCCAGATATTATGCCGTTTGGCCACGGTACACAACGGATTGAATCAGCGTTAATCAAACAATTCCCGAACGCGCGCATTCTACGTGTTGATCGTGACAGCATCCGCCACAAAACCGCCTGGCAAACCATGCTTGATACGATTCACCAGGGAAAGGTGGATATTCTGGTTGGCACCCAATTACTTGCAAAAGGACATGATTTCCCAAACCTTGCCCTGGTGTGTGTGCTCAACGCCGATTCATCCCTTTACAGCACTGATTTCCGCGCTGAAGAACATCTTTTTTCACAGCTGATGCAAGTAGCAGGACGTGCCGGTCGCGCCCATATTCCTGGCACCGTTCTGATCCAAACTGAATTTCCGCAGCATCCGCTGTACTTGGCATTAATACGTCAGGATTATGCAGCATACGCGCAAACGCAGCTGAAAGAACGCAAATCAGCCAGTTTTCCACCTTTTGTCTATCTGGCAGTATTACGTGCAGAAGCCCCGGTACTCGCAGAAGCCTTGGAGTTTTTACACCAGACGGCGGTAATCGCCACTATTGCTAAAGAATACGCCCACATCCAGCTTTTCGATCCTGTTCCCGCTACCATGACTCGGCTCAAGGGACTGGAGCGTGCACAGCTACTGATTCAGGCTGTTTCACGCAAGTGCCTGCAAATATTTCTGAGTGATTGGCACCAGCGTATTACTGCATTACCAGCTCGCAGCAAGCTGCGCTGGCATTTGGATGTTGATCCACTGACGCTTTAAAAACAGCCCCCAGCACCGGGATCGGTTCGCTCACAGTGATTTTTCAGAGTACTCTAATCTGTATTTTCTCAATCCCTGGTATCGCGAACCAACAATATGGGGATAGGTGCTATCCGAGCAATCCCTTCAGCCACACTGCCAAGCAATAGTCGACTGAAGCCCGAATGACCATGCGTACCGATCACAATCAGCTCTGCCTGCCAGCGCCTTGCCTCTTCCACCAAAATATTGGCAATTCGTTCGTTATTTGATGGAATCAAGCGCGTTTCAACCGGGATACCGGCTGTCTTTACTATTGTTTCAGCTTCGGTAAGTATTTTTTCTCCACAATCGTGGATTGTTTTCTGCAATTCTTCGTAATTAAAGTAATTCTCATCCACCAGATAGATTGCATCTTCATAAACATGTACAAGCTCCAGACAAGCTCCCATTCGCTTTGCCAATTTGATTGCCTCCTGCAAAGCCAGGTTTGAAGTAAAGCTGCCATCAATTGGAACAAGAATCCTCTGGTACATCAAATATCTCCTGCAAACATTAATCTGATAAATACATCTCTGCCGCATATTCTCGCGCATCATCCATCTTATCCCGTATTACATCAGGGAATATTCTAGGCGAGGCGAGTCGGGCCAGTCAGGCACTGCGCAGACGAGAATATCTGATCGCCACTATAGCCAGCATGGGTAATATAAACCCTAAAATTGTCACTATAATCAGCAGAACACCCAATTCACTATAATCAGCCGGAACCAATATTTCACCAGTATCCACTTCTCTGACCTCACGCGTGACCGTAAAAATCTGGTTGATATACTTGGTTGTCAGTTGCGAAGCAGATAAAGCCAGGTTGGTAAATGAAGCCATGACAGCAAAAAAGGTTGCTTTGAGTTTCTCGGGGGCTGAATTCGCGATCCACGCCAGCATTGGAATCATGGCGATCTGCCCCAGCGGTGATTCCAGAGCTGTATCAATTACCGCAATAAAACGCGCATCGACAATTCCGCCCGTATGTGCCGCAGTCCATACATGCAAGCCGAAGTACATCGAAATGATCGGCAGTGACAAAATGGTACCCGCTACGGTTAATGCGCCAATAACATAAGCCATTGATCGCTCGGCCATAAACCGACGGAAAATAAACATACCGGCAAGCGTCAGCACAGAGCCAATCAAAGAAAGTGTAGCCAGAAACTGCTGATCAAACCCCAGTTCATCAATCATCCACCAGGTCGAGCCCGCACCGGGTGTGGGAACGGCCCGGAATACAAACACCAGTAAGGCTGTTCCTACCAGAACATTGCGCGCCTCACTTTCCAGCTCGGAGGTCAGTTTCCAGATCAAAAACAGCACAATCGCCATCGACAAGCTAAAAACAATTTCTTCGGCACCGGAAATCTGCACAAGCCCGACTCCCAAGGAGACAACTGTAAAAACCAACCCGCCGCCCAGTATCCACCAATTGATTGGGGGTGTTTCGACATGAGCACCGGTTAACACTTCGATTTCTTTGATATTTAGCCCCTGAACGGAAAAATGTTTTATTTCACGCCATTTTAACCATCCGGCCAGCCAGATTCCGCACACTGAAACAAAAGGAATTACCAACGCAAGCTGATATATCAGCAGATAGGCCTCACCCTTGCCAGCTTCGGAAAGAGTTGCAACATCTTTCATCAGCACAACGTTTGCCACTGCCACTAGAATACCACCACCAATAATGGCAACACGCCCCAACGTCTGCATCGTAATGTGCATCTGCTTGCGCGCTTCCAGATCAATCAGTTGTCCATCCGGGTTGACGCGTGGCACAGCCTCTACAGTCATGGCATCGGCCACTACATCCTGCAACACATAACCCACCGGTGCAAGCAACGCCGCCAGCACATACCACTGCGCCAGCGGCGCAACCTCACGCATCGCCTCGGTATGGCCAAGCAATCCGATCATGATGAAAAGACTAGTCGCGATCAATCCTGCTCCCAGATAGACCAGCAAGCTCTTCCAGCGCCACAGCAGATCCACCAGATGACCCATCGGCATTTTCAGTGCCCATGGCAATGTCATCCAGAAGCCGAGTGCAGCCAAAAATTCTGCCGACAACCCCAGCCTTTCCTTCACGTAGAAAGTACCAACAATTCCTGTGAGGCTTGAAATACCGGCCGCCAGATAAACCATCAGGGGCGGCAGGTATGAAAGACGCATTTCCCTGCCCAGAGTCAGTAAATTGAGATCAATCCACCGAAACAGTGCGGCGGGTAATCGTGTGGCAAATTCGATATTCACTCGGTATGTAGTCAGCCTGGACGTTTACCAATTTGCACCTGAATATCCAGCTCTTCTCCATTACGGAGAATAGTTAGCGTTGCTGCTTTACCTGGGGGAAGAGATGCCACAATATTCAGCATTTCGGAAGCATTGAAAACAGGCTTGCCATTCACTGCCGCTAAAATATCCCCCGGTTTGATTCCGGCATCATCCGCTGGCCCATTCTTAAGTACGCCCGCAATCAGAGCTCCATCAGTTTTCTTCAGCTTTAGGGACTCCGCCAACTCCGGCGTTATATCTTGCATACTCACACCAAGCCAGCCGCGCGTAACGCTACCTGTTTCGATAATCTGCTGCATGATTTGTTTAGCCGCATCCACCGGGATAGCGAATCCGATGCCAAGCGAGCCGCCGGAACGTGAATAGATCGCGGTATTGATCCCGATCAAATTACCGGAAATATCGGTCAACGCACCACCGGAGTTACCGGGATTGATTGCCGCATCGGTCTGAATAAAATTTTCGAATGTGCTGAGCCCTACCTGGGAACGCCCCAGTGCACCGATAATTCCCATCGTCATTGTTTGCCCTACACCAAACGGATTACCGATTGCCAGCACGATATCCCCCACTCTAGCTTTTTCAGAATCGCCGAAGGCAATACTGGGGAGCTTGTCCAGATCAATTTTCAGAACCGCCAGGTCACTCTCAGGATCCGAGCCAATCAAGTTTGCTTCGGCTTTTCTTCCATCCATTAACGCCACCTGAATCTCGTTAGCCGCTTCCACCACGTGATGGTTCGTGAGAATATATCCTTCCGGGCTGACGATTACTCCGGATCCCAAGCTGGAAGTACGCTCAGTTCTCGGACTAAAACGATTGCCAAAAAATTGCTGAAAGACAGGATCATCCATAAACGGATGGGAGGGTACTCTTACCTCCTTGCTGGTAAATACATTCACCACGGAAGGCATCGCCACTTCCGCTGCTGTATGAAAACTACCAGTATCAAGTGCTTTTCCGCCATCAGCCTTGACTGCTTCACGGATGGTCGCCAGCTTGCCGCGCGGCGTCCACGGCAATAATTCCGGGCGCAAGGTTGAAACAACAAAAAAGATGGCGAGGAGAACAGTGATGGTTTGTGTGAAAAGCAGCCAGAGTTTTTGCATGGAAAATCCTACATCCCAAATGAACAAAAAAAGTATTATGCACCAAAATATACTGGAAAATTACCTGAATGATCTGCTGGACGTTCAGCAATTCCGTGATTATTGTCCCAACGGGTTACAGGTGGAAGGGCGAGCTTCGATTCAAACGCTCGTCAGCGGTGTAACTGCTTCCCAAGTTTTGATACAGGCAGCGCTGGATTTGCATGCGGATGCCATCATCGTGCACCATGGCTATTTTTGGCGCGGAGAAGATACCTGCCTGCGCGGCATCAAGCGTCACCGTATCGCCACGCTCATCAAGCATGACATCAATCTTTACGCTTACCATCTGCCTCTGGATGCCCATGCTGATCTGGGCAACAATACCTTGCTCGGAAAAAAGCTGGGAATAAAGGAAGAAGGCCGTTTCGGCGAACAGAATATCGCTGCTTACGGTTATTTTCAGAAACCAGCCAGCCTTGACGAGCTGGATGGTTTACTGAGTTCAGTGCTTGGCCGGAAACCACTAATAATCGGCAATCCGCTTAAACCTATCCGACGTATTGCCTGGTGTACCGGAGCAGCTCAAGGATATTTTGAGGAAGCTATCCGGTTGGGCGTAGATGCATTTATCACCGGTGAAATTTCTGAACAGAACGTACATACAGCCAGAGAATCCGGCACGGCCTTCATCTCAGCCGGGCATCACGCCACCGAACGCTATGGAATTCAGGCGCTTGGTGATCATATCGCACAAAAATTCAGTATTGCACACCATTTTATTGATGCAGAAAACCCTGTATGACTAATCCATTAGCAATGCAGCAGAACAAAAGCAGGCAGCCGCTCTCAAATAGCAAACAAGGCATGATCTATTTTTTTTCATCCTTGTTATCCAGTTGTTCCAATGGTTTATTTTTTTTACGGGGGAGCGTCCACCAGACGAGAAAAATGAACAGACTCAACGCCAAGATTGCTTCAAGTGCTAAAATCCACATATTCTTCCCTAAAAAAATGTTTTTACAAAACAGACACTTTAACCGAAATCTGCTAAAAACCCAATTCATCACCCTGCTGATCTTAATCCCACTCGGATTAACCAGCTGCAAAACTGAAACTATTTCCACCCAATCTTCCACATCCCAAACCCCTGCAAAAGTGGCTGCCATTCCCGCAGCGCCACAATCAGCAAGCCCTACTCAAGATACCAGGGACAAGGAAGATAAAAAGCTGCTTAAAGCTGCTAGTTGGTCAATGCTACCAGGCTGGCAACATGAAAGCCTTCTTCCGGCGTGGAATACCTTTATACAAAGCTGCAGATCTCTCGAACGACGCCCCTCCTGGCAGGATGTATGCACACAAGCTACAATCATTCGGCACAGCAGTGAACAAGCTGTCCGAAATTTTCTTGAAAATCACTTTGCACCTTATCAGGTGATCAATCCGGATGGCACCACCACTGGCCTGGCAACCGGTTACTATGAACCTCTGCTTA
The DNA here is from genome assembly GCF_055387135.1 of Nitrosomonas sp. TNE100. Lineage (NCBI taxonomy): Bacteria > Pseudomonadati > Pseudomonadota > Betaproteobacteria > Nitrosomonadales > Nitrosomonadaceae > Nitrosomonas > Nitrosomonas sp. TNE100. The sequence goes on from NZ_AP040997.1 coordinate 1,646,167, forward strand.
AAGGCAGTCGCAAATATTCCAGTCGCTTCCGCTACCCGATTTATTCCACTCCCGACAACCTGCTGGCAGTCGAGCTCAAAGACGCGCTGCCCGATGCAAATCAGGTAGCGCTACGTGGCCGTCTACAGGGACGCAAAATTATTCCTTACTACACCCGCGCGGAAATCGAGAACAACCGCAGTCTGCTGAAAGGAAAAGAACTGTTGTGGGTAGAGGATGAGGTCGAGCTGTTCTTTCTCCAGATACAAGGATCCGGCCGCGTCGTGCTGGAAAATGGTGAAACCGTAAAAATCGGCTACGCGGATCACAACGGTTATCCCTACCGCTCTATCGGAAAAATATTGATTGATCGGGGTGAACTGCCCGCCTGGCAGGTATCCATGCAGTCCATCAAACAATGGGGCCGACAAAACCCTGCCAAATTGAAATCCTTGTTGCAGCAGAATGCGCGTTATATTTTCTTTCGCGAACTGCCAGCCGATCTTGCCGGACCGATCGGTGCGCTGGGAGTCCCTTTAACGGCGGGCAGAAGTCTGGCTATTGATCCGGAGAGTGTCCCACTGGGTGCCCCAGTTTATCTTTCCACCACTTGGCCCAATACAGCACAGCCACTTAACCGCCTGATGGTTGCCCAAGATACAGGCAGTGCTATCAAGGGTGGGGTGCGTGCTGATTTCTTCTGGGGACACAGCCCGGAAGCTCAGGCCCAAGCGGGTAAAATGAAGCAGCAAGCCCAGATGTGGGTCCTGCTTCCCAAGCAGTACAGGGAATAAAGGACTCAGAAGGTAGCCACTCAGGCGGATAAGGTTGTATCACTTACTCGTGGCCTGATCCAGCCGCTTTTCGATTTCTGATTGCGGGATAAAACCCGGCACCACTGAGCCATCTGCAAAAATCAGGGTTGGTGTACCAGTTACTCTGTTCTGACGGCCTGATTCCAGCAGTATCTGCAGCGGTGCATCACAATTCTTACCAGTAGGAACGACTGATTTCAGCATAAAATCATCCCATGCTTTGACCCGGTCTTCAGAGCACCAAATGGCTTCGGCTGTTGTCATGGAGCCGTTAAGAACAGGATAAAGCAAGGTATAAATAGTGATATCCGTCACATTAACCAGCTCCTTCTCCAGCCTTTTACAATAAGGGCAATTTGGATCGGAGTATACAATCAGCGTACGTTTTCCGTTCCCTTTGACCATTTTCAGCGCATGTTCCAGCGGTAAAGTGTCAATTGCAATCCGCCGTGAATCCCGGATCTGCTGCATGCGCTCACTGGTCAAGCTTGCCCGCTTCTTAGCATCCACGATATGCCCCATGAAAAAATATTCAGCCTTCTCGTCCGTATAAAAAATTTCCCCGTCGATCACGGCCTCATACAACCCCAGATAAGGCGTCTGCGTCAGGCTTTCTATCTTGCTCCCCGGGAAATGAGCCTGAATCGCCTCTTTCAGATCAGCCTCATTCGCCTGAGCAATTCCAGTAAATAACAATCCCAGCAGGCCGAATGAATATAAAAACAAACGCATACCATTTCTCCAGTATAAAAATCCAGTAACCGTAAAAAGCCGAATTCAGCTCAGCGCATGACGCATCAATCTGTTTTTCAGAAGTGGAAAGCGATTGGTCATCCCGAGCCCCAGATTCCTGATGCGCATAATGGCCGCATCCTCGCTGCCAAACAGTTTCTGCAGCCCATCTGTCACCCATTGCATAGCAAGAATATCTTCCTTGCGATTACGTTCGTAACAGCGCAGCAAAGAAAACTCACCACAATCTCCCAGTTCGTCAAACTGCAAAAGAACATCGGCCAACTCACGGGCATCGCGCAATCCCAGATTAACTCCCTGGCCCGCCAGTGGATGAATCCCATGCGCAGCATCACCAATCAAAGCCAGCCTCGGTTTGACGAGTGATTTGGCTTGTACAAAGTTCAGCGGAAATCCACGTTGCGACGTAACCAGTTGCATCATTCCCAACTCATGCTCTGCCGCCCGTCCAACCTGTTCGCATAACACCTCGGGAGATAAAGTAAGCAATTCATCAGCCAGCACTGTATTCGCTGACCACACCATCGAAACCCGTTTTCCCGGCAACGGCAGCAGTGCAAGAACGCCATCACGGCGGAACCACTGATAGGCAATGTGATGATGAGGCCGCTCCACCTCAAAATTGGCGACCACCCCGGTTTGATAATAGCTATGACGATCCATCGTAATTCCCGCTTGTTCACGCACGCGGGAATTGACACCATCCGCCCCGACCAGCAGCGCCGTCTGCAAAACCGTGCCATCAGACAAGGCCAGCTCAACGTAGGATTCATGCCAAGTAAGTGAGTCATATTGCGCCGGACAAAACAGCTGCACATTTTCTGCCTCCGACAACGTCTCCCAGACAGCATGCTGCAGCTGGCGATTCTCGATGATGTAGGCAAGCTCCGGCACACCACTTTCATACGCACTGAAATCAATCCTGGCTGCACTGTCGTCACCATGCACCCGCATTTCATGGACAGGCGTCACCCGCGCCGCATCCATCTGCTGCCAGACCCCACAAGCATGCAAGAATGCTACACTGCCGGGGCTGATCGCATACACACGCCCATCCCAGCTGTCATCAGCTGGCAAAGGTGCTGGCGGCCGTGATTCAATCAACGCCAACCTCAGCCCGCTATCCTTCAAAGCAGCCAGCAAGCTGGCACCTACCAGCCCACCCCCAATCACTACAATATCGAATTTCATTGTCGGATTATACTAAGGAACCCCCACCCAGATCATTGTTTTCAAGCGCGTAGCAGAAAACAAACCCACAAGATTTTTTTAAAAGACAGAAGAATCTTATATTTTTAATCTCATAACTACACTATCTAACTCTCGAATCCTCTTTCCGTAAGATATACGAATAAAAGGGGCGAATGATACAATTAAACACTTTTCTTACTGGAGCGTTAGTCTGCCAAACAGGGAGTAATATGGCTACAATTGAATCTATTTTGCGTGAAAATCGGATATTTCCCCCTGCCAATGAATTTGTCAGGCATGCCAATATTACTGGGATGAAAACCTATGAGGCCCTGCGCCAGGAAGCTGAGCGCGATTACGCTGGCTTCTGGGCAAAACTTGCAAAACAGTACATTACCTGGCACAAACCTTTCACTCGTATTCTTGATGACACCAATCCGCCCTTTTACAAATGGTTTGACGATGGTGAACTGAATATCTCGTGGAACTGTCTTGATCGGCACCTGACAACACAGGCCAACAAAACTGCAATCATTTTTGAATCTGATGAAGGCGAAGTAATACGTTGCAGCTACCGTGAATTACACCAGCGAGTATGCCGTTTTGCCAACGGATTAAAAGCGCTCGGCATCCGTCAAGGTGATCGCATCGTCATTTACATGCCCATGCGGATTGAAGCCGTGGTTGCCATGCAGGCATGTGCGCGTATTGGCGTAATTCACTCAGTAGTATTTGGCGGCTTCTCGGCGAAAAGTGTATATGAACGTATCATCGATGCCGGTGCATCTGCTGTAATCACTGCAGATGAACAAACTCGCGGAGGAAAGCGCCATGCACTGAAAGCAACTGTAGACGAAGCATTGGCGATGGGCGATACAACTTCAGTACATAGTGTTATCGTTTTTCGGCATACCGGCACTGATATCCCCTGGCAGCCGGAACGAGACCGCTGGTGGCACAACCTCACCGCCAGCCAATCTGATGAATGCGAGCCGATATGGGTCAATGCCGAACACCCTTTGTTTACACTCTACACCTCGGGATCAACCGGAAAACCGAAAGGGGTACAGCATTCCTCGGCCGGCTATCTGCTTGGAGCGATAGTCAGCATGCAGTGGGTATTCGATTATCATTCGGAAGATATATTCTGGTGTACAGCTGACGTGGGCTGGGTTACCGGACATAGCTACGTTACTTACGGACCGCTTGCCATTGGGGCAACCCAGGTAATTTTCGAGGGAACTCCGACCTATCCCCATGCCGGGCGGTTCTGGGAAATCATCCAGAAACACAGGGTCACAACCTTTTATACCGCACCCACCGCTATCCGCTCACTGATCAAGCTAGGTCCTGACTTACCTGAGAAATATGATCTCTCTTCATTGCGTTTGCTTGGATCGGTTGGTGAGCCGATTAACCCGGAAGCATGGATGTGGTATTACACAGTCATTGGCCAGTCACGCTGCCCGGTTGTCGATACCTGGTGGCAGACTGAAACCGGCAGTCACATGATTGCCCCTATTCCTGGCGCAATACCAGCCAAACCAGGTTCTTGTACTCTTCCACTACCCGGTATCGATGCTGCAGTAGTGGATGAAACGGGGCTCCCGGCAGAACAGGGAAAAGGCGGATTTTTGGTTATCAAACGTCCCTTCCCCTCAATGTTGCGTACCTTGTGGAATGATCCTGAACGTTTCAGGAATACCTATTTTCCGGCAGATATTGCCGGCGGCCATTATTATCTTGCGGGGGATTCGGCTCATCGTGATCAAGACGGCTACTTCTGGATCATGGGACGAATTGATGACGTTTTAAATGTCTCCGGGCACCGCCTGGGCACCATGGAAATCGAGTCCGCACTGGTAGCGCATCCTCTGGTTGCAGAAGCAGCTGTTGTCGGGAAACCGCACGAAATCAGGGGAGAAGTGATTGTGGCATTCGTTGTCCTCAGGGGAAAGTTGCCTGATGACCAGCAGGCTGCCGAAATTGCTGAAACTTTGCGCGAATGGGTTTCCAGCGAAATTGGCGCAATTGCTCGCCCCGAAGAAATCCGATTTGGTGAAAATCTGCCCAAAACGCGTTCTGGTAAGCTCATGCGGCGCCTCCTGCGCTCCCTGGCAAGAGGCGAAACCATTACTCAGGATATTTCAACACTGGAAAATCCGGTGATTCTCGAACAATTTAGTCAGACGATATAACCGGAACCTGTCAACTTATGGAACAACTCCCAGCCATCATCGATTATCCGGATGGTATCAGCGTCATTGATGCTCGCTACCACCGGCCGGGCCGTGCTGCCATCCATCTGATCACGGAAGGAAATAAAGCCGCTCTGGTGGATACTGGTACCCGTTTTTCGGTTCCCGGCATTATGGCAGTGCTGGCACACAAGCAAATTGCTCCTGAACAGATCGACTATATCTTTCTCACCCATATCCACCTTGATCATGCCGGTGGTGCTGGTGAATTCATGCAGCAGCTGCCCAATGCCAGACTGGTGGTACACCCGCGTGGCGCATCGCATATGGTCAATCCTATGAAACTGATTGCTGGTGTCATGGCCGTGTACGGTGAATCAGAATTCCGGCGTATCTACGGTGAAATCCAACCGATTTCTGCAGAGCGTATCATCGAAGCACCTGACGATACGCTAATCAAACTGAACGGCCGCCCATTGCGATTGCTGGATACACCCGGACATGCGCGACACCACTATTGCATTCACGATGCCGGCAGCGCCTCCATCTTCACTGGTGACACCTTTGGTGTGTCGTATCGTGAATTCGATGCCAACGGACTGGAATTCGTTTTTCCGACCACTTCACCAGTGCAGTTTGACCCTGAAGCCGCACATGCCTCCATTAACCGACTCATGGCGTTGCGCCCGGAACAGGCATTTCTTACTCATTATGGGCGCATCCGCAACCTTCCGCACCATGCATCACAGATGCACGCACTCATCGATGCCTTTGTCGGCATCGTACAACAAGCCGCAGAAATTCCAGATCGGCAACCTTTCATTGTAAAAGCATTGCAGGACTTGCTCTGGGAACGACTAATCACCCATGGGTGCACCCTCACCCGGGATGCTGTCCTCTCGATATTGCAGACCGACATCAGACTCAATGCACAGGGACTTGAAATCTGGCTGGAACAGACCCTCAGGCAACCAGGTCAGGCTGCAGGCTAAACACAGCATCTCTGGCAGGCTGTCCGCCGCTGCAACCTGCATCCCCCGATAGTCTCCTCGCAACAAAGACAATGCGCATAACAGATGACTCACCCGGAGCACCCTACTGCTGTGGGCCAAAATGGTTAACGATAACTTGTCCACCGGAAATCACCAGATCGGGATATTCCAGCCGCTTCAACTGCTGCTCAAGATTGCCGCGAATTGCGATCAAATCAGCCGGGGCGCCAGGTTGTATTGTCCCCAGCAGGGGAATACCCAGATACTGACCGGCTTTTGCCGTGGCTGCCCGCAATGCATCCGGCAGCTTCATTTTTGCCAGATGCATCAGATACATCAACTCTTGTACATCGATTCCCCAGGGAATATCAGGGTGAGCAATTTCCGCTCCGTACAGCAATTCACCACCAAGTTCTGCCCAAATTGCTGCATTGTGCGCGATCCCGTCACATTTTGAGAGGGTATCGAGCGTACCGATGATCGTAACATTCTGTGCTCTGGCTTGTTTCAGCAACGGCTCAGGAATTAGATCACAAGGCATGTGCGCCCATTCATCGACTCCGGCATTCAACGCTACCTGTACACCCGATGACTCCGCCACATGAGCCGATACCTTACGCTGATGCCGGTGAGCTTCATCGACAATAGCCCTGACAACGGGCTCTGACAACATGGGCCATGCCGACTGGCCATGCGAAGCGGCATATGCGTGATGATGAGAGTCGGCCTGCACGGTATGCGCAGTATCATGGTGTGCGTGACCATGATGTGGAGACCAGGGCGCACCTGTTTCCCCGCCGGGTTCAAGTGCAATCTTAATGACCACTGCACCCTCACCAATCAGATGGCGTACGGCTTCCCGTGCTTCTGCTTCGCTGGTAACAGGAATCGCCAAACCCCTGGCGCCCATCGTAATGATCGGGTATCCGTGCGGCGCGGTGATAATCTGTCCTGAAGTAAGCACACGCAAACTGCCATCTCCCCCATAAGGCTGGTGCACAGGACCACCCACATCTCGCACCGTGGTCACCCCATGCCTCAACACGATATCTACCGGCACTTTCTGAAAGGTCAAGTGCGCGTGTAATTCGATAAACCCTGGTAATAAGGTTGCATCACCCAGATCAATCTCAGTTGATGCATCACCCACCTTGAATGAATGACGCGGCCCGATTCTTGCAATGCGCCCATCTTTTACCAGCACCGATAAACCACTGTGCATTTCATTTCCGTCAAAAACCCGCGCAGCGTACAGTAGCAAAGATGAAGGGCCGGTTTCCTGTGCATAAACCTGCACAGAAAAAAATATCGCCATCGTTACCGCAACCTGGAAACAGCGAACATGCTGCATGCAATTAGAAAAAACATCGGTAAAGTTTTGCATCCTTATTTTCTATCCTTGATTGATAATGGGTATTTTTCAACAGTAAGATAAATTGATAATGCCTGTCCGTGCCGCAAGCGCCGCCATCAGAAAATCTCTCATCTCGACTTAATCATCTCCTCCCGGTTTAGTCAGATGCGATAACACCTCCCCCGGACAGACCGGCTGATCCAGCCTAATACGCTGCATGACAAGCTTAATCTAAGTTAATTTGTAGTGATCTAATTTAAACAGACACCTCGATAGGTGGATAAAATTCACTTTAAGAGGACATACTAATGAAAGCACGCAGGAAATTTGACACTCAATTTAAATTGAAAGTTGTTCACATGATCAAGGATCACAACCTTAGTGTGAGCGAGGTCTCCAAAACGATGGGGGTGGGGGAAACGGCGATTCGTCGTTGGGTCGCGCAGTATCAGGCAGATCTAAACCACCCTGCTGTTTGATAAAAGCAGCCACTTCCGATTCAATCATTGCTGCCAGCAACTTGCGCGCGCCTTCCCGCAAAACTACCCGCAGCGAGTCATTTTGTTCTGGATCGTTCAGTTCTAAAACAGTATCATCTGTCATTATGGTGTTTCCTTTCCAGTAGTTGATCCGCCAGATCTTTACCAACAGGTTACACCACTTCCTTTTTCTTTGTCATACACCAGATTTGATCATAGTTCCCAGCTGAATTAGGAAAAGCGTATTATCATCAACTGGAAAGGTCAGTCAGAATTGACTGACTCAAACTACCGAGTGCCCGGAGCGGCTCAGTTTCCACAGTCGAATCTATCCTCGTAGCTTCGTTGTAGTCAACTTACGGGAGGAATTTCACCTCCAAGAGAGCACCCGTGCCAGCCCACAAAACAAAAAGGTCAGAAATATTTAGACCCTCGCATGAGCAAAATAAGCTCCCACTCACTTTCAATAATTCCGTGGAATTAAAGCAACTCTATCTGCATCGTTGGGTACCAAATCTGAAAATTCCTCTTTTCTACGGGATTTGGATTGCACTAGGAATCATCGCCTGGAATTCAAGCTATTGGGCGTCGACCTGGGTATGCTACTTGGGAATGGGCTACATACAGATGGGGATTGTGACTTTTATGCACGACTGTACACACAGCACTTTGTTTAAAGTTCGCTGGAAAAATCAGGCATTCGGAATTTTCGCAATGATTCCACTCATTATTTCATTTACTTCCTTTAAGGAAGACCATCTTATTCATCATAGACATAATCGCACTTCGAAAGATCCGGATGCATTCACGATGGGAAAACGTGGAGTAGGCGATTTCATACTTTTCTATGCTTACGCAATCATTGGTGTGTTCTTGACTGCAATTCAGTTTACATTAATTTTTCCACTAAAGATTTTGCGTGGGAAGAAAGCGTTGATCCATTGGAGTGAGATAGCGCTTCACATAGTTGTAATGTGGGCCGTATTTGATTGGGCAGCCTCCCAAAGTATTACAAATCAAGTATTTAATGTGTGGTTTTGGCCACTTATTTTTTTTGGTTTTTTTAACAGCATGCGATTCATCGCTGAACATTATGGCTGTCCTTGGGATGCTGGACCATTGGTAGGAACTCGGACGATCATCAGTAATCAATTGAATTCATTTTTTTGGAATAACATCAATTATCACATCGGACATCATGCCCGCCCTGGTGTACCTTGGTACAACTTGCAAAAATTACACGCATTGCTGCTTCCTGAAATTGAGCGAGCCGGGGCACTGATTGATAAAAGCTATTTAGTAATTTTCATTCATGCGCTCTGGCAGGGTCCCGAGACCGCAGCCACAACAGAATCCCGGAATTCATCTTCATCCAAGTCCTTCACTAGAAATATTGATTAACCTGGAATGTTGACCAAAAGAAAGACCTGATTTGGGAGAGTATCCGCAAGAACATCTCCGCCCAACAGTGCGCTACGCGAACATAACTATTCTGCTTGTGTGCACCATGACTCAATAATCTGAGGCCTCGCACAGCGGGGTCTGCAGAATGCACCTGAATTAGCTGTGGGAGATGGTACACTGAAATTTAGCTCACTGAAACACTGGCCCAACAAGACCTTCAACTCATCACTCCCCTCAAGAAAAACATGAAGGCCGTACCCCGTACCGAGTTCGAAAAGGCTATTCTGAAGTGTCCGTAAAATCGGGATAGAACCCCGTTGACCGAATTATTAGGCTGCACTCTGGCTACCCTCACTCAAATGTAGCAGCGGGAAAGGCATTCCTTGAGAATCAGTTAGTGAGCAACCAGATAACAGACCCATTGGATAAATAAAATGCTGCTGCACGCGGGTTCTGCTCATTTACATCTCAAGACCTCTGCATAACTCTGATAATTTTGTTGTAGTAGCGAAGGGGATTTCCAAATGATACTCTTGTGCGCTTTTAACAGAAAAATGAAGTTTTATTCATTCTTCAAAGGAGTTTTTCACCCTTATGCTGCATTGAGGCGGACTACTCCCCTTTTGAATGGCTCATCCACAAAAATTTTGTTGGCAGCTTTTTTCAGATTCATGCAGATGCTTTTCAGCACGACTTGGGCATTGACTTTTATCGTGCCGAAGTAGCTGGCGCGCCCCCATTCCAAATAGGCGTTTGGCTGTGCCAAAACACTGTTTGACGATATAGCGTTTTTTTACTGATCAATTTGTTTACCAGCTTCTGTCGTGCCGAGAGTGGTTTATTCTTGTATGCCCAGTGCATAATCGCGCTTTTGATTTTGTATTCTTTCAGAAACTGCCGATTGGCGTTGGCTTACTGAACCTTTATCCACATACACTCGATTCGCCTCGATGTGCGCGCCAACGATGATTGTTTCGAAATGTACCATTTCGCTCTGGTTGGCAGGAGCGGTATGCACCCCGCGCACGTAGCACCACCATGTAACTGCGGTAGCCAAAATGCGATTTTTTACCTTTTTTGAGCCAGGTCGCATCCGCACTCTGTTCTTCGATATAGGTGATTTCCGGCTGGCTACCATCCTCAAACTGAACAGTCTTACCTTCGGCATCCACCTCCAGTGTGATTGTGATGATCTTTTTAGGACCCGCCGCTGACTCAATGAGTGTGGCATCAATCACCGCACCCGTCGTACCCTTGACCATCAAACGACCATCAAACCGTGTGATTGAATCTGTTCATTGATAGAGGCCAGAAGACCATCCAGCCTGTCGTTGACCACCAGGCGGTTGCGAAACCGACACAGAGCGGTTTCATCCGGTATCGCATCCGACAAACTATGCCACTGACCAAGCAGAATCGCCTTCAACATCATCAGCATGCCAAATGGTTTCTGCCCTCCACCATTTGATAGCTCGCGCTTGTATAAACCAGTAAGCATCGGACGTAACGCTCCCCAGTCAGTCAACGCGCCAATCTTCATCAGCACGTTGTTTTGTTTCAGACGTTACGCCAGTTTCAGGAATCCAAAACTCATCTGCATCTTCTATTCCTCTCACCTTTTACCTTTCGCCATTTTAGTTGTTTATTTGGCTAACGTGGGGAGGTGGTGCAGGAGTCTTTCTACTTGTAGTTCACCTTCCAATTTTATTTTTTGTGCCACAGCATTGATGCTTTCTGCATAAACTGGCCAGATAAAAATAAAACTGAATCGGGAAGTTATTTTTAATCTGGCAGCTGTTATCAGATTATCATTAGTATAATTTCCGGAAATTTGTAGCCATCACGAAGTCTCTATCTGCGATACTGCTAACAATTTCCAGCATGTCTGATGTTTGTTCCGGTTGCTACATACGGTTGTTTTATTGGATACCGCTCTATGCACCATGCGGTAACTGATAGCCATATTTAATTCTGCTAGTATTCCCGGCAGTGCCATTTACATTGTTTACCTAAAGATGAACAGCGAGAACCTCCTTTTTCTCCTGATACTGTTGCCCTTTGCCGGAAGCGCTCTGGCAGCCCTGTTGCCAGCCAATGCCCGTAATACGGAAGCATGGTTATCAGGGTGCGTAACGATCGCCTCATTTGCAATCGTTGCTTACCTCTATCCATCTATTTCAACGGGAGAAATACTCCGTAACGAAATCGAATGGCTGCCCGGATCGGATCTGAATTTCACACTCAGGATGGATGGTTTCGCCTGGATGTTTTCGATTCTAATTACTGGTATTGGTTTTCTCGTGGTGCTCTACGCACGCTATTACATGTCTCCCGAAGATCCGGTTCCGCGTTTTTTCTCCTTTCTACTGGCTTTTGCCGGTGCCATGCAGGGGATCGTCATCGCGGGAAATTTAATCCTGTTGGCGATCTTCTGGGAACTCACCAGTATTTTTTCATTTCTACTGATCGGTTATTGGCATCACAATGCAGCAGCGCGTGATGGCGCACGCATGTCACTGATCATCACCGGAACCGGCGGGCTCTGTCTGCTTGCCGGGCTGATTCTCATCGGTTACATCACTGGCAGTCACGATCTCGACAATGTACTGGCCTCTGGCAACACAATCCGGGAGCATACGCTCTATGTTCCTGTGTTGGTACTCATCCTGCTGGGTGCACTGACCAAAAGTGCACAGTTCCCATTTCATTTCTGGCTACCTAATGCAATGGCAGCACCAACACCAGTATCCGCCTACCTGCATTCAGCAACCATGGTAAAAGCGGGTGTGTTTTTGCTTACTCGGTTATGGCCGGTATTATCCGGCACCGATGAATGGTTTTTTATACTGGGGCTGGCTGGTATGGGTTCGTTTCTGCTCGGCGCCTACTTCGCTATCTTCCAGCAAGATCTCAAAGGGTTGCTTGCCTATTCGACCATCAGTCATCTCGGCCTGATTACGGCCTTGCTCAGTTTTGGCAGCCCGTTGGCTGCGGTGGCTGCAATTTTTCATATGATGAACCATGCTATTTTCAAGGCTTCTCTGTTTATGGCTGCCGGCATCATTGATCATGAAGCGGGCACGCGTGATATGCGCAAACTGAATGGGCTTTTCAGCTACATGCCGATTACAGCTACGCTCGCTATGGTGGCCAGTGCAGCCATGGCAGGAGTACCACTTCTCAATGGTTTTTTATCGAAGGAAATGTTTTTTTCTGCAACACTCGGGCAACATTCCGGCTCTGTACTGGATAGCGTACTCCCCTATGCAGCCACGATTGCCGGTGCCTTTTCGGTCACCTATTCCGTACGCTTTATTCATACTGTCTTCTTTGGTCCCAAACCTTCGGAGCTTCCCCGAGAACCTCATGAACCTCCCCACTGGATGCGGCGACCAATTGAATTTCTGGTACTCGCCTGTCTCATTATTGGCATAATCCCTAGCATAGCCATCGGCCCTTATCTGCATACCGCTGTGACTTCGGTATTGCGCGAATACACGCCACTCTATAGCCTCGCCGTGTGGCACGGTATCAACACGCCTCTGATCATGAGCATAACGGCGCTTGTCAGTGGCACACTGCTCTACCGGGCTCTACAAAATTACCTCGCCCAAAGCGAAGATGGCCCGCCTGGCATACGGCAATTCAAGGGCCAGCGAATTTTTGAGCGATCACTGGTTGCACTCTCCTGGCGTTGGGCACGCTGGATGGAGGAAACATTCGGCACACAACGTTTGCAGCCACAACTGTTTCTGGTTATTTTCATCGCGTTAATTGCGGGATGCTGGCCATTCCTCGAAACAGATCCTGATTTCAGCCTGATAGCGGTTGCCGGGATTGATCCCGCTTTTGCAATACTCTGGGGAATTGGAATCGCTTGTGCACTCGGAGCCGCGTATCAGGCCAAATATCACCGGCTGGCTGCACTGATCCTGATGGGGGGGGCGGGCCTTGCCACCTGTATCACTTTTGTCTGGTTTTCCGCACCTGATCTGGCGGTTACTCAACTGCTGGTTGAAATCGTTACCACTGTGCTGATCCTGCTTGGCTTACGCTGGCTACCAAAAAGGATGGAACAAATTGACAATGCGACAACACTGATTGCGCGGACACGCAGATTGCGTGATTTTGTACTCGCCGCCAGCTGTGGAGGAGGAATGACACTAATTGCCTATAAAATAACGACCAACGTCGAACTGCCGGAAACCATTGCTGGATTCTTTCTGGAACGGGCCTATTCAGAAGGCGGCGGCAACAATGTTGTCAATGTTATTCTGGTTGATTTTCGTGGCTTTGATACGTTTGGAGAAATTACGGTACTAGGTATTGTGGCACTTACTGTTTATGCGCTGCTGCGGCGCTTCCGCCCTGCACCGGACAGTATTGAAATTCCGGAGCAACAACGTATGCAAAATGACTTTGATGATCGTCAGCCTGATCGCAAGGTTGGTGAGACTGTGTACGATTACCTGATGGTACCCACCGTGCTCATGCAATGGATGTTCCCGTTCATTATCCTGCTGGCTATCTATTTATTTCTGCGTGGCCATGATCTGCCGGGAGGTGGGTTCGCCGCTGGCATCACCCTAGCTATCGGTCTCCTGCTGCAATATCTCGCCAGTGGTACCCGCTGGGTGGAAGATCGTTTGCACATCCTGCCAATCCGCTGGATTGGCCTTGGCTTGCTGCTGGCGGCATTGACTGGGATGGGATCCTGGTTGTTTGGATTCCCCTTTCTGACTTCTCATTCCACTTATCTGGAGATACCACTGATCGGCAAAATACCTATTGCTACTGCATTGTTCTTTGATCTGGGTGTTCTTTTGCTGGTGGTCGGCGCAACCGCCCTGATGTTAATCGCTATTGCACACCAGTCGATCCGTAGTTACCGTGCGCGTGCCATTGAATCTGCCAAAACCGGAGAGGACAACTGATGGAGCTAATTCTATCGCTTGGTATCGGAATACTGGTTGGATCAGGTGTCTGGCTACTGCTGCGTCCGCGCACTTATCAGGTCATTATCGGGCTAGGATTGCTCTCTTATGCCGTCAATCTGTTCATTTTCAGCGCCGGTCGGCTGATAGTGGGCAGGCCACCCGTTACACAGACCGGTGTCCGGGTTGATCCGGCCACCTTCGCTGATCCAGTGCCCCAAGCACTGATTTTGACGGCGATTGTCATTGGCTTTGCTACAACAGCGCTGTTTCTGGTTATTCTGCTAGCTTCGCGCGGCCTGACAGGTACCGATCATGTAGATGGCGAGGAATCGGACCGATGAAACTGTCTCCAGAACATCTTGTTATCGCACCTATTCTGATTCCACTCATCGCTGGTGCATTACAACTTTTTCTTGATGATCGCGGACGTAAGCTGAAGGCTTCCCTATCCATTCTGTCAACTGTTGCTCTGCTGGCAATCTCGGTTCTGCTGCTACGTTTTACTCACACGGATGATGAAGCAAGTGGGGGTAAAATTGCTGTCTATCTGCTCGGTAACTGGCCGCCTCCATTCGCTATCAATCTGGTACTGGATCGCTTGTCCGCCATGATGCTGGCCCTGACTGCCACGCTTGCTCTGCCCACTTTAATATTTTCAATGGGGCGTTGGCACAAGGCTGGAGTGCATTTTCATACGTTGTTCCTATTACTGTTGATGGGGTTGAATGGTGCATTCCTGACCGGGGACTTGTTCAATCTCTTTGTGTTTTTTGAAGTCATGCTGGCTGCATCCTACGGATTAGTATTACATGGATCGGGCTTGCTCCGGGTAAAGGCGGGGTTACACTACATCGCCATCAACCTCGTCGCTTCACTCCTGTTCCTGATCGGGGTCGCTCTGATTTATGGTGTTACCGGCACCCTCAATATGGCTGATCTCGCCATACGCATCCCACAGATCAATGAAACAAACCAAACGATGCTGGAATCCGGGGCAGCCATTCTGAGTGTGGCCTTCCTGATTAAAGCGGGCATGTGGCCATTGAGTTTCTGGTTGCCCGAAACCTACGCCGTAGCGCCGGCACCATCAGCTGCCATCTTTGCCATCATGAGTAAAGTTGGTATTTATGTGTTGTTACGCTTGGCACTACTTTTTTTTGGAAGTAATCCCGGTTTTTCAGAAGGGCCAGGAGCACAGATACTTTTGTATGGTGGTCTAGCAACCATTGGCTTTGGCACCGTCGGTGTCCTCGCTTCACAGACTCTGGGACGATTTGCTGGTTTCTCAGTGCTGATCTCATCTGGCACATTGCTAGCAAGCATGGGTCTGGTACAAGCCGAGGTGACTGCCGGCGCTCTGTTTTATCTCGTGAGCTCCACGTTGGCAATCAGCGCATTATTCATGCTCATCGAACTGGTTGAAAGAGGGCAAAACCTGGCAGCTAGCGTGCTGGCCGTTACCATGGAAGCTTTCGGTTATCAGGATGAGGAAATAGAGAATGAGGAAATTGTAGGAGTGGCCATCCCTCGAACGATAGCTGTTCTCGGCACTTGCTTTGCAGCTTGTGCCATTTTGCTAGTTGGCCTCCCCCCTCTTTCGGGTTTCATTGCCAAATTCGTCATCCTCTCCGCTATATTTAGCCCTGATATAGCAAGCCAGATAGATATTATCCCGGCAACGTCCTGGTGGTTCATGGCACTACTGATTCTTTCCGGATTAGCTACACTGATTGCCATGAGTCGCTCTGGCATCCATGCTTTCTGGGCACCCTCGGTCGACACCACGCTGCCACGGGTACTGTTTATCGAAATCATACCGGTTGCTGTGTTGCTATGTACAACGCTTGTATTGACTATACAAGCAGGGCCGGTAATGCGTTTCATGGAAGCAACAGCAATCAGCCTGCATGCACCTCAGCCTTATATTGAAGGTGTAATGAATGCGCCAACCATGCTGCCACCGCCAATGGAGGTAGTAGAATGAGCAGACTATTCCCTTATCCACTGCTTGTTGTTTCGTTGGTTATCACATGGCTGATGCTGGCTGGCTTCTCCCTCAATCAGTTTTTACTGGGTTTGATAACCGCCCTTATTGCTGCGCTGGGGTTGGCGGCACTGAGCCCAGTAAAACCACGACTCAGGCGATGGGATCTACTCCCCAAGCTATTTGCAATTGTGTTTTATGATATTGTGCGTTCCAATATTGCTGTCGCCGGCATTATTCTGCATGGAGGTAAACGGATCGGGAAATCAAGTTTCATGGCTATTCCGCTTGATCTGCGCGACCCTACCGGATTGGCTATCCTGGCTGTCATTATAACAAGCACCCCCGGCACAGCCTGGATCGACTACAACTCCACGCGCAGCATCCTGATACTGCACATCTTTGATCTGGTCGATAAAACCGCCTGGTTAAATCTGATCAAAAATCGCTATGAATACCTGTTACGGGAGATATTTGAATGAGTGCCACTATACTCTTCTGGGCCGCCACTATCGCACAGATCGCGCTGGCAATTGCCATGGTGCTAGCATCAGTTCGCATGATCAGAGGGCCGCGTGCCCAGGATCGCGTACTGGGATTGGATGCACTCTATAGCAACTCGATGTTGCTGCTGCTCGTTTTTAGCATACGTACTGGAAATCCACTATATTTTGAAATTTCACTGATTATTGGAACTCTGGGTTTTGTGGCAACAGTGGCACTTGCTAAATTCATAATGCGCGGAGAGGTAATTGAATGAATCAAGCCAGCGATTTGCCCCTATGGGCCGCGTTACTCATTGCCATCTTTCTGCTTATTGGCGCCGGATTAACTCTGATTGGTTCTTTCGGGCTCTATCGTTTGCGCAGCTTCTACGACCGTATTCATGCGCCCACACTAGGAACAAGCTGGGGGACAGCTGGTATTGTTATCGCTTCGATTGTCTATTTCAGTGTAGTGGAATCACGGCTCATTCTGCACCACCTGCTGATCGGCGCATTTGTAACCGTAACTACGCCGGTAACGCTTATATTACTGAGCCGCGCCGCACTGTATCGCGATCGTGCAGAAAACGGTCCTGATATTCCCCTCCTGGATCCACCCAATAATCCATCCGAAGTATCAAGCACGGAGAAAGAATCAGCTGATTCTCACAATAACACTCACACCATAGAGAAGTAATTACGCAATACTGCTTTCCATCGATTTGTTACGGGAGTTTTGTGCGGGTTATTTGCATAGGCTGCTCCTGGCTCTTTTTATAGAATAGAAGCTTCGTTACGTCCTCTGACTTTGGCAGCCACTACCCAATTCAAAATCAGATGTCGAATAACTACACTATTTTCTCAGGACCTGTAACGGTGGCTGGGATAAGGTTGTACGTGTTCCAATCACGCCAAATGCTGTCACGCTGATTATACTGACCAGTACGCCGATTACCCAAATCCATGGGCTGGGTGAATAAGTAATGTGCAATGCATATTTGCCAATCAGGTAACCAAGTACACTAGCCCCTGCTGCCGCAAAAAAACCTGCCAGCGCCCCGAGTACTGCAAATTCCACTGCCCACGCACGCGCAAGCTGCTGCTTTCTTGCTCCGAGTGTGCGAAAAATTGCGGCTTCATAAATTCTTTCATCCTGAGTTGAAGCAATCGCAGCATACATCACAGCAAACCCCGCTAGCAGAGTAAATAGAAATACAAATTCAATTGCGTGCGTTACTTGCCCAATCATATTTTGTACTCGTTCAATCACACTTGCCACATCAATAATCAGGAAATTTGGAAAAATACGAGTCAGCTCCTGCATGATTTGGATCTTATCAGGGGGCAAATAAAAACTGGTGACGTAACTTGCAGGGTAATTGTCGAGCAATCCCGGACGAACTACAGCAAAAAAATTCACCTGGAATGTATCCCAGTCCACCTTGCGCAAACTCGTAATTGTTGCCGAGAAATCCCCGCCCCCCGTATAAAAACTCAGACGATCTCCCAGTTTGAGGCCAAGTGTCTCGGCAAACCCTTCCTCCATTGATAACTCGTGTTCAGAAGGGATCACTTCCTCGCTCCACCAGCGTCCAGCCACAATTTCATTATCCGGTTGCAACGTATCTGTCCAGGATAAATTGAATTCACGATTGATTAGCTGCTTTGCCCGTGGATCAGGATAATCTTCGAGATTTACTGCTCGATCATTGATCTCTAACAACCGACCACGTACCATCGGAAAAACTTTCGGTCGTGGAATAGCATGTTCATCGAAAAATACCATCAACCTCTCCTGCTGATCCGGCTGAACATTAACCAAGAACCGATTGGGTGCATTCTCTGGCAGACGTGCTTGCCAGTCCTGGAGTAGATCATTGCGCGTTAGCGTCAATGTCAGTAATGCCATTAGCCCCAGCCCCAGTGCAGTAGCTTGTACCAGACTGGGAATAGCCCGCCTTCGAATATTGGCCAGCCCGTAACTCCACGGGCCAGAACCCGGCGGGCGGGTCAGCAGAAACAGTCTGATCAGTAGCCAGCCGAACAGGCCAAAGAAGATGACCGCCAGCAGGAAGCCCAGCATGATCATGATTCCCAGCTTGAATGATCCAGCCTTCCAGATGAACAATATGGACAGTATGACTATCCCGAACCCATAGCCAGCCAGACTGTGCATATTGGCCAGTTCCAGATCACGCCGGATCACGCGTAATGCAGGTACTTGTCGCAAATTCAGGAGTGGCGGTAAAGCAAAACCCAGCAACAACACCATACCAGTCAACATCCCCTGGATAGCAGGCAACGTACTCGGTAATGGCAATGTAACCCCGATCAACTCCTCCAACCAGTATGACAAAAATTCCTGGGTAAGCACGGCAAATATGCATCCCAACAGGCTTGCAGCCAAACCCAGCATAATGAAGTAGTAAGAATACAAGCGTAGCAGATCAGATTCAGTCGCACCCAGACAACGCATGACCGCACAGCCATCCAGATGACGTTGAATGAAACGGCGAATAGCCAGGGCAATAGCAGCTGCTGCTACTACCACGCTGGCCAGGGCTGCCAAATTGAGAAATTTGCCAGCGCGATCAAGCGCCGAACGGATTTCTGGACGCGCTTCCTGAATACTCACTATACGTTCGCCTGGAGACAACCTGTCTTTGACCCAGTGCCTGAATTCTCTTACCTGCGTCTCATCTCCTGCTACTAAAAGCTGATAGTTAATCCGGCTACCAGGCTGGATCAGCTGGGTGATAGCCAGATCTTTCTCATTCATCAGCAATCTGGGATTCATGCTGACAAAACCGACAGAATGATCCGGCTCACTTTCTACCATGGACATCACTGTCATTTCAGCAGCCCCTACCTCAATCTTGTCACCCAAAGTCACTTTTAATGCATTAATCACCTTCTCATCCACCCAAACTGTTCCAGGTTTAGGGATTCCCTGGGCAATCCTGATGGATTGGGCAATATTTTCTTCTGTCGGTGGATTGGCCAGCTTCAGTTCCCCCCGCAGCGGATAACCTGGCGCGACTGCCTTGATACTTGTCAGAAGGCTATTGTCACCAAAACTGACCATACTGGGGAATCTGACCAGATGAGTAGTCCTTAACCCGATCTGCTTTGCGTGCTCAGCATAAGAGGGTGGTACAGGACTATCGGAAGTTACCAACAGATCTCCGCCCAATAACTGATTACTTTCCAGCACCAGTGCTTTTTGCACCCGATCTGAAAAAAAACTGACGGTTGCTACACTGCTCACCGCTATAACGAGTGCAAGCGTAAGGATATACAACTCTCCCGCTCGCCAGTCCCGCAGCAGCATGCGCAAAGAAAGCCTGATCATGTTCATTTCAGGGTGACCTCGGACAGATAATTCAAAACAAGAATGACTGGAAGCCAGGGTAGCTGATTCACATCAGGATACTTCTAAAAAGCAGTCTTTCAGGAAAATCGTGGTGTTGCATGGTACCCATCAATCAACTGCCCGACCGGCGACCAGTTCGATAACCCGGGAGCACCGGGCAGAGAGATTTTTGTCATGCGTCACCAAAACAAGTGTGGTTCCCTGTTCTCGATTAATCTGGAACATCAGATCAATAATCTGGGCTCCAGTTGCCACATCCAGATTACCAGTCGGCTCATCGGCAAACAACATTTTAGGATGAGTGACAAAAGCCCGTGCAATCGCCACACGTTGTTGCTCCCCTCCAGAAAGCTGTCTGGGATAATGGCCAACTCTTTCTTCCAACCCTACCCGCACCAGCCAGTCATGTGCGATATCACGGGCATTGTCAGCACCTGATAGCTCCAGTGGCAACATGACATTTTCAAGCGCAATCAGTGACGGCAACAACTGGAATGATTGAAACATGAATCCCAGTAGCCTGCCACGCAAACTGGCGCGTTCATCCTCGTCCAGCTTGAAAATATCTTCTCCATCCAGAAAAACAGTACCATGGGTTGGCACATCCAGCCCTGCCAGCAAACCCAGCAAGGTCGACTTTCCCGAGCCGGAAGCGCCAACCACAGCAATTGATTCTCCCGCACTGACTTGCAGATTGATATCCTGCAGAATAATCAGCCGCTCTCCCCCTGTTTCAACCTCTTTAGTTAAATTGCTAGCCTGTATGATAGGCTGATCATTACCATTTGCAGGAACCAATTGTTCAACAATCAACTTTCTAGCCATGAAAAAACTATTGTTTGTCATATTATGTTTATTCGGTACCTTTCCATTCAATTCAGCCTGGTCGGGAACAGACACCAAAATCATGGTGCTGGGGGACAGCCTGTCCGCAGGATATGGGCTGCCACCGCAATCCGGATGGGTAAATCTGCTGGAACGGCGATTACAAAGCCAATCCGCTGGTTACAAGGTGATAAACGCCAGTATCAGCGGGGAAATCACCTTAGGCGGGCGCAAACGGATAGAACAGGCACTTAAAAACAATAAACCGGATATCGTCATCGTTGCACTGGGAGCAAATGACGGTTTGCAAGGCCGTTCAATCTCATCCATTTACGAGAATCTGGAAGCGATTATCCTGACCTGCAAACAGTACAACGCCACCCCACTCTTGATCAGCATGCAATTACCGCCCAATTATGGCATAAGTTATACGCAAAAGTTTCGTGATATCTACCCGCGCCTGGCAAAGAATCAGCAATTACAACTGGCTCCATTCCTGATGGAAGGTTTTGGCGATCAAACCGGATTTTTTCAGGCGGACGGTATACACCCCACTGCCCAGGCGCAGGAAAAAATGCTTGATAATATCTGGCCTGCACTGGTTTCCGTGTTGAAGTCACAACAAACACAGACATCCACTGCCAGCAAAAATCTGATTGATGGAACTGATACAACAACCGGATTGCTGCACTAAATTTGTATAGAGATAACCCCCAATTTCTTGATAAAAACATCAAGGTATCTTGAAATACGGATCCAGACTTCTCAAAAATACCCGTAACTCATCCGGAAGGGGTGCTTCCAGGCGCAAAAGTTCGCCGGTTACCGGGTGTGTGCAGACAAATACCGAAGCATGCAGAAACATACGCTTTAATACCAGACCACTTCCATCATCCTTCTGTAATTGCCTGTTCAACCCGAAATCACCATATTTATCATCCCCGGCGATGGGAAAACCGAGATGCGCCAGATGCACCCGAATCTGGTGGGTGCGTCCGGTTTTAAGTTCGGCATCCAGCAGACTGAAAGCTTCCCAGGTTTTTTGTAGAGCAAATAGCGTATAAGCCTGCTGCACTTTGTCATGATCATTCCTGCCGGTAGCTATTGCCACACGCCGCTCTCCTTCTGCAGTCAAATATTTATACAAAGGTAAGCGGACATTTTGTAGCGAATTTTTCCATTTCCCACGAACCAGTGTCAGGTAATGTTTACGGACTGTCCCTTCGCGGATCTGTTTATGCAGCTCCAGCAAAGTTTGCCGTTTCCGGGCAAGCAGCAGCACACCTGACGTTTCACGATCAAGGCGGTGTACCAGTTCCAGAAATTTCCAGTCCGGGCGCTGTTTGCGCAACTGCTCGATCACACCATAGCTGATGCCACTGCCTCCATGAACTGCGGTTCCGGCTGGTTTATTGATCACTAGCAGATAATCATCCTGATACAGAGTATCAAATTGTTCTGCCCGGTAAGGCGCCTGCCGGGATATTGGCTTTGCCAGCTTGAGAACGGGTGGAATGCGCACCTTGTCATTCAGCAGCAAACGATAGCCTGCATCAATGCGCTTGCTGTTAACACGCACCTGCCCGCTGCGCAGCAATTGATAAATATGACGTCTGGGTATATCCTTGAGAGCTTTGATGAGAAAATTGTCAATACGTTGGCCTTCGGCTGTTTCATCAACCTGTTTAACAACCGCATGTTCCGATATAATGCCCGGCATAATTTTCTCTTTACCGGGCGCCCCACTTTTACCTATACTTTTCAAACTCAAATTCCTGTAAATCTGTTTTTTCACCATGAAGCGATTGCGTGGTCTATTAAGAAGTCATATACCCGGAGTTTCGTTTTCATACGCTGGATGAATCCAGTTTCCGGCTGGTTAATGTCGCTCACCATATTTAAAAGTAGCGATGGTAATTAATTTACGCGCTCGACATATACATAGATTCAAGTTCCTGATCCCATACCCAACCATACAAGGTATGTTCTCTGCCGGCCCTGTGTCTCACTCATTTTTGACCCGGCCAGCCGGGGATCAAAATGCCGAGTGACAGTTATCGATTGATCTATTTCAACAGGATATCGAAACCATTATCTGTACCATGTCCAACACTCTGGCCACAGACAAATCTGTGCAAAAATACCAGGATGCCACACTGACAGTGAACGAAAGGTTTACCCGTACACCGAGCGCGGGAGACACTAAATGAAACGCATGTTATTCAACGCGACCCAGCCCGAAGAGCTGCGTGTCGCTATTGTAGATGGGCAGAAGCTCATTGATATTGATATTGAAACCCTGGGCAAGGAACAACGCAAAAGCAATATTTATAAAGCTGCTGTTACCCGCCTTGAACCAAGCCTTGAAGCGGCTTTTGTTGATTATGGCGCCGGGCGCCATGGTTTTTTACCCTATAAGGAGATCGCTCCCACCTGTTTTGACAAAAATACCGAACGATCCAGTCACCGTATCGGTGAACTACTGCGCGAAGGCCAGGAGCTGATTGTACAGGTTGACAAGGATGAACGCGGAAATAAAGGTGCTGCGCTCACCACCTATATCTCACTGGCTGGTCGTTACCTTGTTCTGATGCCCAACAACCCGCAAGGGGGAGGTATTTCACGCCGTGTCAGTGCGGAAGAACGGGCAGAACTGCGTGAAGTAATCAACCATCTTCAGGTGCCCGATGGCATGAGTATCATTGCGCGTACCGCTGGTATTGGGCGCAACGAAGAGGAATTGCAGTGGGATTTGAACTATCTGGTGCAACTCTGGCGTGCAATCGAGGGAGCAGCCAGTAGTGAGCGTGGTGTCTTTCTGATTTATCAGGAAAGCAGTCTCGTAATTCGCGCCATTCGTGATTATTTCCATGCGGAAATCGGCGAAATTCTGATTGATAACCCTGAAATATATGAGCAGGCATACCAGTTCATGGCCAATGTCATGCCGGCAAACGTTGACCGGCTAAAGCTCTACCAGGACGATATTCCTCTGTTTTCTCGTTTTCAGATTGAGCACCAGATTGAAACAGCCTATTCTCGCCAGGTCACACTGCCTTCCGGTGGCTCGATTGTGATTGATCATACCGAGGCACTGGTTTCAATTGACGTTAACTCGGCGCGCGCCATACGTGGCTCTGATATAGAAAACACTGCACTCAACACCAATCTGGAGGCTGCTGACGAAATCGCCCGGCAATTGCGTTTGCGCGACCTGGGAGGCTTGGTGGTCGTTGATTTTATCGATATGGAAGTCACCCGCAATCAGCGGGAAGTGGAAACCAACCTGCTGAAGGCATTGCGCCTGGATCGTGCGCGCGTCCAGATCGGCAAAATTTCCCGTTTCGGATTGCTGGAATTATCCCGTCAGCGTCTGCGGCCTTCTCTCGGGGAAGGCAACTACATCCCCTGCCCTCGCTGTCATGGTACCGGCCATATCCGGGGAACAGATTCATCTGCGCTGCACATACTCAGAATTATCCAAGAAGAAGCCATGAAGGAGCAGACTAGCATGCTGCAGGTGCAGTTGCCGGTTGATGTCGCCACATTCCTGCTGAATGAAAAACGATCAGAAATATACCGGCTTGAAGCACGCCTGAAAGTTGGCATCATCCTGATCCCCAATATCTACATGGAGACACCCAACTACACGATTAACCGGCTGCGTCATGAGGATGTCAAATCAACAGAATTGCCGCCAAGCTATGGAATGGTGGAGAAAATCACTGAAGAAATCACACTGCCATCTACTTCACAAGAACTCAAGGCAATCCGGCCAAAAGCTGCCGTAACTGGTATCAAACCCGAACAACCCGCACCAGTCCCAGAAGAAAAACCCCGGGAACAACTTTCATTCCTGGACAAATTTTTCAGTCTGTTCAGACCGGCAAGCAGCAGTCGGGTAGAACCTGAACAGACAGCAGAGGAGTCCCAAGCTAGACCTCTCCGTAGCGAACGAGGCCGAAACAGGCGCGATCGAGGTCGCAACAAGCGTACAAAAAACAATATTCCGGGAACAACAGCAAGCGAGACATTACAGGAGGCAGGCAATCTGCCGTCACTTGAACAATCAACTGGACATCCCGTTGAAAGCACGAGCAACGATGATCATCATCATAAAGCCAGCCGGCAAGGGCAAGATCAGTTACAAGAATCGGGAGCGGAAAGTAATCTGCCTGATGCAACGACAACCGGAGAAGGCACAACGCCTGCAGGGGATTCTGTCAGTGAAAGAAAAACAGATAGGAGAGGCCGTTCACGCCGTCGTCGTGGAGGTCTGCATCGTGATCGGGAAGAGCGGACAGATGCAAATAAAACCACTGAACAGGGAGAGGTAACCCAGATTACAAGCAGTGAAAATAATGAGCCAGTTGTACCTTCTGCTGATGGCAAGGAAGATAGGGAGCTTTCATTCCTGCCCCCCACAGAACCGACTCAGCATATTACGTCGATAGCATCAGTCGACGATATTACAGCAGAGCAGGAAGTGGCCTCTGCCAAGGTAATCGAGCCAATAAATACCGATGCTGAATCAAATACTGGATCACAGGCTGCTTCGGAATCCCGTCAGCCAATCGAACTACCTGATCTCACCCAAAGTGGACTGGTCATGATAGAAACAGCCCCGGATAAAATAGCCGAAGTACCAGAAGAAGCCTTGGCACCAGTCAAAAGGCCGCGTATCAGACCCAGCTACTTAGCGGAACCGGATACAACAAGTTCTGAACCTCTGGTACAAATAGAAACCAGAGATTGATACGCAACAGCTAAATGGCACTTTTAAAATAAGTGTGTCTATGATGACGAACGCGCCGACTGTAATAGTTAGCGTGTCCGTCATTGTGCGGCCCATAAGACTGATGGGTCCACTGTAGGGCGCCGTTGCCGCTACAATTTTCCCCTTGGATGATGGCGGGCATGCAATTGCCTGAGTCGTTCACGTGCAACATGCGTATAAATTTGTGTAGTAGAAATATCGCTGTGACCTAACAACAGCTGGACCACTCGCAAATCAGCACCATGATTCAGTAAATGGGTAGCAAATGCATGACGCAACGTATGTGGCGACAGTTGTTTTACAATCCCTGCCTGTCGCGCATGGCGCTTGATCAGATACCAGAACGCCTGGCGAGTCATGGCATCTCCCCGGGTTGTAACAAACAACATATTGCTGTGCTTACTAGCCAGCAGTATCGGACGCGCTTCTCGCAGATATAAATCCAGCCAGTACAGTGCCTCATCTCCCAAAGGAATCAGGCGTTCCTTGTTGCCTTTACCCAAAATACGCACCACCCCCATATCCTGGCGGACTTGAGAAATGGCCAAACTAACCAGCTCGGAAACACGCAACCCTGCAGCATAAAGTATCTCCAGCATGGCACGATCTCGCAATCCGAGTGGTTGCTTGATATCCGAGACTGCCAATAGCGCTTCTACTTCAGATTCAGCCAGGCTCACGGGGAGATGACGAGAAACTTTCGGGCTATCTATATTTACAGCAGGATCGATAAGAATCTTTCCCTGGCGCAGCAGATACCGGTAAAACCGTCTGATACAGGCTAATGCCCTGCTGGCAGTGCTTGCTTTCGCCCCTTGCGCAATCCTGTCGGACAGAAATGCCAATAAATCAGCCTGCGTTACGTCATTCAATAACCCATTTGTCTGTTCCCGCCGACTGAGCCATTCAACCAGCTGCATCAGATCAGCCCGATAACTGGCTAGTGTATTACGGGACAAACCATCTTCCAGCCACAAGACATCCGTAAACTCATCCAGCATCCGGATATTGGCTTCAAAGGTATTCATCAATTACAAGGTGCTTTATTGACAGGAAACCCATAGTTATGGGCACAAGCAAGTTCGGTTAATTGATAATTCCTATCAATAACGGCAGAGCAGGAATTTTTAAACTATTCCACAAATCCGATCAGCGATTGAGGATAATTTCCAGTACAAACTTGCTACCAATATAGGATAGAACAAGCGCAACAAATCCAGCCAACATCCAGCGGATGGCAGTACGTCCACGCCATCCGTACAGATGTCTACCAGCGAGCAGGGCTGCGAATATTCCCCAGGAAATGAAACCAAATAATGACTTGTGCGTAAACGGTACCGACTTGCCAAACAGCTCCTCTGAAAACACGATACCGCTAAGCAAAGTGAGACTAAGTAGAATAAACCCGATCCATACCAGGCGGAAAAGCATTTTATCCATCACCAGCAGCGGCGGCAACTGTACAAAGAGCGAGGACACAACAGAATGATGCAGGCGACGCTCAAGAAGCGTCATAAGAGCTGCATGCAGGGCAGCAATCGTAAACAGACTGTAAGCGAGCATTGCTGTCAGCAAATGCGCCTTGAAAGCCGTCATCCCGGCATGTGCTAGCGGATGGACGGAGGGCAGTAACAGTGGAATCAGAACAGCGATCGCCGCTATGGCAGAAATCGGCGCGATGAGATTTTGTAATCCCTGCAGCGAGGATAAAAAACCTGATACCCAATAAATCAAGGCAGTCAGCCATACAATAGCTGAAATGGCATTGCCGACACCAAAGCTCAGCATATCATCCATAAATACCGAACGGTAAAGCACTACGCCATGCATCACCAGAGGAATGAGCATCATAAACTGCTGTAACTTCACATTCGGAACCGTTCCTGCAGCATTCGCCTGCAACGCTGGCGCAACTGTACGCAAGGTTTGCCAGAAATACCATCCGGCAATCCCGTAAAGCAATGAAGTACTGAGATAAGTTAGAATACTGGGCATTGGCAATCTATCTGAACAATTGGTGGAAAACAACCAGTCTACCCTTCGTCCGGATAAAGCTGAAGTGCTGTTTGACAGTTTCCATGAAGTTTAGCATAGGGAACAACTCTCACCAGCGGATACCGTTTCAACAGGAGCCTACATGTTTGACAATTTAACCGAACGACTTTCCGGCGTCATCAAAACTCTGCGTGGTGAAGCACGCCTGACCGAAAGCAATATTCAGGAAGCCCTGCGTGAGGTGCGCATAGCCTTGATTGAAGCCGATGTCGCCCTGCCTGCAATTAAAGTATTTATTGAACAGGTCAAACAACGCGCCATTGGCCACGAAGTACTGGGTAAACTCTCTCCCGGGCAGGCTTTCATCGGCGTTGTCCATGAAGAACTGATGGCCATCATGGGTGGAGACAAAGCGGATATCAATCTGAATGTTGCTCCACCTGCCGTCATTTTAATGGCAGGCCTACAGGGTGCCGGCAAGACCACCAGCAGTGGCAAGCTGGCAAAGTGGCTGATGGAACAGAAAAAAAAGAAAGTGCTGCTGGTATCCTGTGACATTTACCGTCCAGCCGCAATTGAACAACTGGCACTTCTGGCCGAGCAAACCGGAGCCGATTTCTTTCCGGTAAAAACCGGCCAGCAACCAGCTGAAATCAGTACTGCTGCTCTAGACTTCGCACGCAAGCATCATCATGATGTAGTAATCGTTGATACCGCTGGGCGACTGGGTATCGACGAGGCCATGATGCAAGAAATCAGCCAGCTGGAACAATTGCTGAAACCGGTTGAGACACTGTTTGTTGTCGATGCCATGCAGGGACAGGATGCAGTCAATACCGCCCGGGCTTTTGCGGAAGTGTTGCCACTGACCGGGGTGATTCTTACCAAACTTGATGGTGACGCACGCGGAGGGGCGGCACTGTCCGTCCAGCACATCACTGGTAAGCCGATTAAATTTGCCGGTGTTGCTGAAAAACTTACCGGATTGGAGCCCTTTTATCCTGATCGCATGGCCTCGCGTATCCTAGGCATGGGAGATGTGCTCGGATTAATCGAGGAAGCACAACGCACCACTGATCAGCAAGAAGCAGAGCGCCTGATGAAAAAAATGAAATCAGGTAAAGGCTTCGATCTGAATGATTTCCAGCAGCAATTTCAGCAAATGAAAAAAATGGGGGGCATGAGTGCCATGCTGGATAAATTGCCGCACCAACTCAGTCAAGCTGCCCAGAACATGAATGTGGATGAGAAAGTTATCAATCGTACCGAAGGCATTATCAACTCCATGACGCCTCAGGAACGAGCCAAACCGGAAATCATCAAAGCCTCCCGCAAACGCCGTATTGCTGCAGGTTCCGGTGCTTCTGTACAGGAAGTCAATCGTTTACTTACGCAGTTTGAGCAGGCACGCAAGATGATGAAAATGATGAATAAGGGAGGAATGGCAAAAATGATGAGAGCAGTCAAGGGAATGCTCCCCGGTATGCGGTAGAACTACGTGTTTAGTCCCACTTTGTAGTGGGACTAAAATGTCCAGCCCTGGATAATTGTATAGATAAAACTTGCTAGAAAATAATGGGCATGACAGACAGATAGGGGTTGCTTTGAATATAGAAATTGAAACGATAGCGAAGATTGTATCTCCATTGCTGGTGGCTATTTCTAGCTTCTTCCTTAGCCGATACTTGGAGACTAGACCTAAGCTGATCTCCTATGTTGTGCATGCATCAGAGTTTCCACCTTTGAACGAAAACTCCAGTGCAGTCAGAACGCACGGAGTTGTAATACGGAATGCGGGCAAGCGCACTGCTCATAATGTAAGAATCGGCCATGTTGTTTTTCCTGCTAGCTACCAGATTTATCCATCTGTCACTCACAAAGTTGGGCATAGCCCCAGCGGCTCAGCAGAGATAGTCATTCCAACACTCGTTTCAAACGAACAAGTCACACTGTCATATCTATATTTTCCGCCATTGTTCTGGAACCAGATAAACTCCTACACCAAATCAGATGAGGGTATGGCAAAAGTTATCAATGTCATCCCAAGTCCTCAGTGGCCGCAATAGCGGATCAATTTACTTTGAGGGCTTGTTTTCGTCGGAGCATCAACCGTGTTGTACTGGATCGTTTTGGCCCTTTTCTATTGAGTGCCCTAAAAGTTTCTAACCAACGGCTGCACGGCGACCGGTTATCCGCTGTTCATGGCGCGAGCTGTCATGAGAGCGCTGATTTCCTCAAACCATCCGAGAGAGCCATGAAATGATAATAGTTTTGCATAAGAATGCTCGTACTACACCAGCGATACGGGCTGAAATTACCGCAAGCGTTGACTCTGCTGTGGTGTGCTGTATACCAAATCAGCATAGCGGGTTTATGCTTTGTTACGCTGGTGGCGCAGACGCAAGTGAAATTGTTGTTCGGATTGGATAAGCCAGCTGTGACGAAACAAGGAAATAATACTTAATGGCAATAAAAGAAACAGATTTACATTTTTTACGGCGCTGTATTGCACTGGCGGAAGAAGCGCTTGAGACCGGCGATGAGCCGTTTGGTTCTGTGCTGGTTTCCGGTGAAGGTGTCGTACTCCTGGAAGCCCGTAATCAGGTAAGTAGCGGAGATCAGACACGTCATCCGGAATTTGAAATTAGCCGCTGGGCAGCGACACATATGACGCCGGAAGAAAGAAACAAAGCGACAGTCTACACTTCTAGCGAACATTGTCCGATGTGTTCCGCCGCGCATGGCTGGGTTGGATTGGGGCGGATTGTGTATGCCAGCTCAGCCCGACAGTTATCAGATTGGTTGGCAGCGCTTGGCGCACCACTGCCTCCTGTCAGCCTGTTTCCAATTCAGAAAATTGTACCGGATCTGATCGTCGAAGGGCCTGTAACAGAGCTGGCTGAGCAGATGCATGCGCTGCATATTCGCCGCTTTCATCGTACACATCGCCCCTCGGAATAGCAAAAACAGTGTGTGCCGTTTATGGATTGCTGGATACAGCAAGCCAAAATGGGAATTGGCCTTGCGTCGGCAGTTGTTTCACGACTTCCAGTGTTTGTGTATCTATCACTACGACCTGGCTGGGGTTCGTGACGCCGACATAAACCAGACGTCCGTCATGGCTGGCACGCACGCCATGTGACCCCTGTCCGACATCAATCCGTTTGACAACTTTGAACGTTATAGCATCAATGACATCGACCATAGGGTCAGCCGTTGCACCGGTAAAAACATACTGGCTGGCAGTCACGGCATCTATACCGGCATGCCCCCGGCCAACAGGAATTACCGCCAGTATTTTTTGCGTCAAGAGATCAACAGCGGCGACTTGACCAGTGAAATCACGAATCCAAAGTGTCTTCCCGTCGTCCGATAGATCAAGATTATGCGGCTGATCAATGCCAGGTAGCGAAAATTCATCTGTTTTTTCCAAGGTTCGCATATCGAGTACAGCAATGCTGCCGCTGCCTTGCAGGGTGACATACGCCTGTGTGCCATCGGGCGTGAAACGTACGTTGTGAGGTGCTTTGCCAACAGGAATGACCTTACCCACTTTTTGCGTAGCAAGCTCAATGACAGTGACCGTTCCATCTCCGGCTCCGACAGCCAAGCCCTGTTGGTTATCCGGACTAATCGCCACTCCCTGTGCAATTGGACCAACGTCAAAAGTTGACAGGAGTTTGCCACTGGTTGTATCCAGCAGATAAATATTGGATGAACCTGCTTCGCTGACCAGCAGATGGCGGCCATCAGAACTGACAGCGTGGTAATGGGCGCCAGGCACGCTCCAGGTGGTTCCTGTCTGTAGGTTTTCCACCACACCATCTGTCTGCAAGGTGACGTAAACCGGAGTGGAAAATAGTGAATGAGGTTCAACCGCATCGGCCGTATTGATCATCAAGGCGGCAAAAACCAACCCTGTCACACAACGGAAAACAATCCAATACAGTTGCCGCAAGGAAAAAATAAAAGGAGTTATTAAAGTGATCATGTGATTCTCCTGAATGTAAATATACTTTATGTTACTGCATTACAAATATACTAGATAATGTAGTCACAAGATATCTGCCCAGAGGGCGAGACATCTAATTTGTACGGCGGCAAGGAAAGAAGAGGTATCTTTGTGGCGTATCTTGTAGCAACACCACCTTTTGAGATGAAGGAAAGTATTTTCGGCGAAATACCTCAGTTTATACAGCGCTTGATCATGATGTCTTTGCGTCTTCCGGTTCTTCTTTGGAGGAATAACAACCTCCACTCCCCGTTTTTCTGCCTGTTCAATAATGGCATTACTGTCATGCCACGATCTGCCAGCAGATGATCTGCATCCATCCCTTCGATCAGGCGGCCAACTTGCGTGTAATCAGCAGTGGTACCTTGTGTAACAAAGATTCTGACCGGCATACCATGCGCATCCACGGCCAGATGTATCTTGGTGTTGAGCCCCCTTTCGCCCGACTCATCTCCTGATTATCTCCTCTGGCCCCGCTGGCATGTGGGTGAACCTTGCCGTGACTGGCATCAATCATCAGCCATTCATAATCCGGATCATCCATCAGGATTTCCAGCAATTTTTCCCAGATACCCTTGTCACGCCAGCGAATAAAACGGCGGTGGGTATTGCTCCATCCCCCGTAGTCCGGGTAAATCCCGCCATGGGGCTCCTGTTCGCATAATCCATAAAACAGCATTGATAAACCGGTGATTATCTGTAGCTATCCCTCCCCATGCCCCTTCTCTACCTGGTAAATGCTCCTCAAGTAGCGACCATGCCTTATCTGAAATATCATGCCTACGATGGGCTGGCGTCATATGAAATCCTTTTAAAAAATAAAAGGATTTCATATCTTTAGCCTCATGACTACACTATCCAGTACCAGAAAAACTTAACTTAAACTAACTTAATTAACAACATAATAAATAAAATAATTATTATCAGAGGAACGATAACAGCCTTCCAATCCGAAGAAGTCGCTTTAGGGCTGTTCTTCATCATTTCCAGCGCTTTAGGAAATAAAATTATTAAGAACATTATTAACGCTAACGCAGAGCCAATTTGCATCCAATCCATACCCAAACCTCTGTTCCTTCCACTTATTCCACTCTAAAAACAAAGCCCCGGCTTGACCGGGGCTTTGTTTAGCTAAAGTAGCTGACAACTAATCATCATTACCCATAATCCCTAAAATTTGCATCAAGCTGATAAAGATATTGAAAATGGTCATATATAACCCGATTGTTGCTAACACATAATTAGTTTCGCCACCATGAATAATACGACTCGTGTCATATAAAATGAAACCACTCATGATGAGAATAACTACAGTTGATATCGCTAATGACATTGCAGGTATTTGTAAGAAAATATTTGCCAGAGCAGCAAGTAAAACTAACAAAAAACCTACCATCAAAAACCCACCCAGGAAACTAAAATCTTTTCGTGTGAAAAGAGCATAGGCAGATAATCCTATAAATATCGTGCCCGTGCCCGCTAGTGACAATGTAATGATATCGCCACCATTAGGCAGAGAAGCATACATGGTTAACATGGGACCTAATCCAAATCCCAATAAACCTGTAATCAGAAAAACAATTCCGATTCCTGCTACAGATTGGGCAAAACGAGGTAATACAAACATTGCAATCAGCATGGCACCTATCACAGAAATTAAATATGTCATCGGTGGCATATTTAAGAACATTGAAAGCCCTGCAGTTAGACTGCTGAACAATAGCGTTAACGATAACAGCATGTAAGTGTTACGCAATACCTTGTTAGTCGTTAAAGCAGATGATGCGCTATGAGCAACTGTTGAATAGCTTCGATTCATTTTAATGATCTCCAAATATAAGTATACAAATTACTGCTGTTTTTGTTATAGCAGGCTATATTGACCCAGATGCCTTATTTATAGTTCATCTTGTAAGTATAACTCAGTAGCGTTTAGTTTTTTAAATTGGTGATTTCTCTCTTGTAAAATTTATTAACAAAATCCAGATGAAAGAAACGAGTTTGACCTGGTCAAGTAAAACCGGACAATCCGGTTAAGCAGAGCCTGTAAAGCTTTTTGTGTAAACACCTTTACCGGTTATTACAGATGACCAGTCAGTCACCAAATTTGATCATAAAGTGGTTCATGGCAGGCTTCCAATTCCGAATGGGCATGGTGATATGGTCTAATAGACCCGGACACTCCAGTTAAGAGAAAATAGTCTTAATTGGAGGATGAAATGGAGCCTAGGAAACACTATACAAAGGAATTCAAGCTGGATGCAATCAGCTTGGTACTGGATCAGGGATTAACGATAGCAGAAGCTGCCAGAAGCCTGGAAATCAGGGCTAACATGCTTGGGCGATGGATCAGGGAGAGCCAGGCGGATACTAATGGTCAGGCATTCCGCGGTAATGGGAAACTGACACCGGAGCAGGAAGAAATCCGGCGGCTTAAACTAGAAAACAAGCAATTAAAGCTTGAGCGGCAAATACTAAAGGAGGCGGCGGTCTTTTTCGCGAAAGAAACGAAGTGAAGTATTCGTTCATCACCCAAAAGAAAAAGACCTACCCGGTCGGCCTGATGTGCCGGCTATTGGGTGTCAGTCGCAGTGCTTACTATGACTATGAACAACGCCGCTGCAATTGCCCGGATGATCTACACCACAGGCAACTACTTAATGCTGTGCAGAATATTGCAAAATCATGCGATTACACCTATGGCAGTCGCAGGATGAAACGAGCGCTAAATGCCTTGGACTATCGGGTTAGTCGCTGGAAGGCGAGAAGACTAATGCAAGAAGCCGGGATACAAGTGAAACACCGGAAGAAGTACAAGGTGACGACGGACAGCAATCACCCGTTGCCAGTGTTTGAGAACCAATTGAATCGGCAATTTACGGTTGCCAGACCGGATCAAGTCTATGTTTGCGACATTACCTGCATTTGGACTCAGGAAGGCTGGCTGTATCTGGCGGTTGTCATCGATTTGTTCTCCCGAAAGGTGGTGGGCTGGAGTATGAGCTCACGGATGAAAACAACACTGGTTTGTGATGCATTACGAATGGCGATCTGGCTACGCCGGCCACCGCCTGGCCTGATCGTGCATTCGGATCGTGGGTCGCAGTATGCTAGCAAAGCATACCGCAATCTACTGAAAGCATACGGTTTTATTGGCAGTATGAGTCGTCTGGGAAATTGTTGGGATAATGCGGTTGCGGAAAGTTTCTTTGGCAGCCTCAAGCAGGAACGCTGCCAATGGCGGCATTACCAAACCCGCCATGCAGCACAGCAGGATATTTTGCAGTATATCGCCGTGTTTTATAATAACCAAAGACTGCATTCATACCTGGATTACAAAAGTCCGAATCAATATGAAGCAGAAGCAGCAAAATCGATAAAAGCAGCTTAACTGAGGTGTCCGATTTTACTTGACCACGTTAAAGATAACTCAGAAAAACCATTTACGGACCCTGTGTGTGGAATGGAGGTGTCACAAACCAATCCACAAAAAACCGTGGAGTATAAGGGCAAGGATTACTTCTTTTGTAGCACCCAGTGCATGGAAAAATTCAAGGCCACTCCCAAAACCTATTTAGGCCCACTCGAAATTCATACTGCAGTAGAGCTTCCAGCGGCAGGAGCGATATATACCTGCCCCATGCATCCGGAAATACAACAGGATCATCCGGGGAGCTGTCCGAAGTGTGGCATGGCGCTCGAACCCTTGATGCCAAGCCTTGAAGACGACAACCCCGAGCTGAAAGACTTTACGCACAGATTCTGGTGGACGCTGCCCTTTACTATCATCGTCGCGGTGCTTGCGATGTTCGGTCACCAGCTAGGGTGGTTCAACATGGTTACGCAAACATGGGTAGAGCTGGTGTTATCGCTCCCGGTGGTATTGTGGGCAGGGCAGCCGTTCTTTGTACGGGGCTGGCAATCGGTTGTCAACCGCAGCCCCAATATGTGGACGCTGATTGGTCTCGGTACGGCGGCTGCATTTGTCTATAGTACTGTGGCAACGCTAGCGCCAGGAATTTTCCCTGAAACCTTCATGTCCATGGGGCGAATCGCCGTTTATTTTGAAGCAGCGGTAGTGATTATTTCGTTGACGCTTCTGGGTCAGATCCTTGAGCTACAGGCTCGATCACAAACGTCAGCAGCAATCAAATCGCTACTCGGTTTGGCGCCGAAGACGGCGCGGCGCATTAACCCGGACGGCACAGAGGAAGATGTGCCATTAACCCACGTTCATGAGGGCGACCGTTTACGGGTGCGTCCCGGCGAAAAAGTACCGGTCGATGGTATAGTCGAAGAGGGCAGCAGTTCTCTGGATGAGTCCATGCTGACGGGCGAATCACTTCCCGTGAGCAAACGCGCCGGTGACAAGGTGATTGGCGCGACAATGAACACCTCTGGCGCTCTGGTCATTCGCGCAGAGAAGGTGGGTTCTGCCACTGTGCTGTCGCAAATTGTGCAGCTCGTTGCGCAGGCACAACGTTCACGTGCGCCAATGCAACGCATGGCTGATCTCGTTGCCGGCTATTTTGTGGTGGCTGTAGTGGTTATTGCCGTGGCCACGCTGATTATTTGGGGTTTGTTCGGCCCTCAGCCAAGCTGGGTGTATGGCTTGATCAATGCTGTCTCCGTGCTGATTATCGCTTGTCCATGCGCACTGGGACTCGCCACGCCAATGTCCGTTATGGTAGCAACCGGACGGGGCGCGACACAAGGCGTGCTGTTTCGCGACGCAGCTGCCATTGAGAACTTCCGCAAGGTCGATACCTTGATTGTCGACAAAACCGGCACGTTAACAGAAGGTCGGCCGACTTTCGAGCAGGCTGTACCCGCCAGGCATATGACAGCCGATGAAGTGTTGCGACTCGCTGCGAGCTTGGACCAAGGCAGCGAGCATCCGCTTGCACATGCCATTGTGAATGCTGCTCGCGAGAAGGATCTTGCACTCAGTACTGCTAATGATTTTGAATCAAGTAGCGGCATTGGCGTTCGAGGTCAAATCGAAGGAAAGCACCTTGTATTGGGCAATACTGCGCTGATGCAGCAAGAAAACGTTGATGTCACAGCAATGGCCGGTACGGCCCAATCCTTGCGCGAAAAGGGGGCAAGCGTCATGTATTTGGCAACAGACGGTCAACTGGCAGGCTTACTGGCCGTCTCAGATCCGATTAAACAGAGCACACCGGAGGCTGTGCAAGACCTCAAAGATGCCGGAATTCGTATCATCATGGCAACAGGAGACGGCGTGGCTACGGCCAAAACCGTTGCGCAGCAATTAGGGATTGATGAGGTGCACGGCGAGGTCAAACCAGCTGACAAGCTTGACCTGGTGACAAAACTTCAGTCTGAAGGTCGGGTTGTTGCTATGGCTGGCGATGGCATTAACGATGCTCCGGCACTAGCAAAAGCCAACGTGGGCATTGCGATGGGCACCGGGACGGATGTAGCCATGAACAGTGCGCAGGTAACACTGGTCAAAGGAGATTTGCGCGGCATCTCGATTGCACGTCACCTATCCGAGCAAACAGTTGCCAATATGAAGCAGAACCTAGGCTTCGCGTTTATCTACAACGCTCTGGGCGTGCCGTTGGCAGCTGGAGTACTGTACCCGTTTGTCGGCCTTTTACTCTCCCCCATGTTTGCCGCATTGGCGATGAGTTTGAGCTCTGCTTCAGTAGTCTTTAACGCGCTTCGTCTCCGTAATTCAGATTAGAAGCTGCCATAAAAAGCCAAACGGGGCTTGGTGACAGTTTAAAAGTACGCCGTAACCTTTACGCGCCTGCCTTTCTTGTCTCTCTAATTCGAGCATGTTTAAGATCACTCTTCATTTTCTCTGCAATGATTTTATGCTGAAATTCAGATTTTTTCAGCAGAGCTTTTGCTCCATTAAAATCTGACGGTCCATGGATTCATAATCCCTATAATTATGTTCCCGATAGTTTGGCCGATTTTACTCCTGGCGCACCTATGAACGAGGATTACCGCTCCAATAATTGACCTTACCGAGCCAGATACGTTTGAGATTGTTACCGGTCCAGTGCTTGCTGATGTCATGTTGATACTTTGCACAGTCAGGCACCAGATGGTGCATTGGCCACGCTGCTGCGTGTCGAAAATTTACCCGACCATCCGATCTGGTCGGTACTGATCAAATCGTGCTGCTTAATCTCACCAATAATCTGCTGTACGATCTTGCAGTCAGGGCAACGCCGGCCTCTTTTAATTCACCTGCGATCCCTTTACAACTGATGCCAGGAGGCTACGAGCATAATCCTCTGTTCTTCTCTGCTGCAGCACTGACATTTCTTAACGGGCTGGCGTCTGACCAGACCTTTGCATTCCCCGTTCCAGATAACATCAAATTACGCTACGTGCAGTCGATCGGTAATGTAAACGGTATATTGTCTACTGCTGTTAGGCTTGTTTAACATAATTGTGTCCGGTGCCGGACATCATGCCTGGCTCGCATGGCATGATGGGAACCACACAGGAATCACTACTCCATTGATGAGCGTTTCCGGGGCTTTTATAACGGCTATTTTTAAAATTTATCGGTATAATCAATAAGTTACAGTCACTAACAATTCCGAACTTTTTTGAAGAACTTGTGGTCATTTGTCCAACGCATCTGTCGGACAAGTTAAATCCCTTCTCGATGTGCCATAACTAGCTGTAACAGCCTGCATTTGAAACAGGGTCAAACCAGCATTCAGCGCAATTTTCAGCCAGCAATAGCCGCATCTATTCACCCCCGCAACCCAGAGATAACTGCAAACGAGCCTACATTTAATCTTTCTAAACCAGGAATAACTGCGACTGACAGCTAAACGGTTTCAGGACGTCGCGCAATATGCAACTTATTAAGTATCCGAGGAGGCGCGGTGATTCTTCGTGCAAGTTGTCTATGTCAAAGCATCATCCTTGAAATCGATGGTCCTGTTCACGACATGCTGTTTTGTCACTGTTCCATGTGCCGTAAAGCTCATGGAGCAGCCTTCAGAGCACGAGGACGAGTAAAAACAGCGAATCTTCGATGGGTACGAGGCGAGGAACTGATTGCGCTTCTACGAATCATTTCCAGGTGAACACAGGGGCTTCTGCTCAGTCTGTGGTTCGAATATCTTCACCAAATATTCCTCACAGCGATAAGAACCAGGCCTTGCACTTGGAATACTTGATCATGATCCGGGTAACAGGCCTACTTGCCACCTGTTTGTTCACTCAGAAGCACCGTGGTACGAGATTACGGATTCTTTACCGCAATATGATACCTTCCCTCCTGGTTACACACCTAACCAGATCAAAGCTAATTGCTTGAAGTGGAAACGTACTATTACTGCCGCGTGCTCTGCTCGTTCGGATCGGTGCCATGTCCGCCGATACAGCAGCGCGGGTGCTGCAGGTAGCATGCCGGCCTTAGCGTGCTTTATTTCCATTTTCTTAGGCGACCCCTATCACGTCTTCTTCGTTTGCTTCTCGCTATCGAAGAAGCTGTTGTCTGAAGGTACCCTGAATCGAAAGGCCCAGACAGGTCAATATTAGTCACTAATGCGACAATTTGTCGCATTCTAAATTAACGGATTTGAAAGGATAATCGGTATATAACAAACACTGGTGCTGTGTTTGGGCACCATTGTAATTAAAGTTAGTTAAATAATTAATCATACATGATGACATTAAAACGCTCTTTTTGGGTTTGGCTGCACCGCTGGGCGGGGTTGGTCATGGCCTCTTTTCTGATCATCGTGGGTATTACCGGCAGTCTGCTGGCGTTTTACCCTGAGCTGGAACAGCTGATCAATCCCCAGTTTTATCCCAAACAAACGCTGGCGCACAAGTTGGATGTCGCCACACTGGCTGAACTAACCGAGCAGCGCATTGCTTCTCATGGCCAGGTTGATGTTATTGCACTGGAAGGCAATCAGGGCGCCACACTGGCTGGCGTGAGCACACGCCTGGACAAAACTGGTCAGCCAGGTGAACTAGGATTCGATCAGATCATTCTTGATCCTTATACCGGTGAAGAACTGGTGCGGCGCCAATTCGGCGCAATTTCGGAAGGAATGACCAATTTCATGTCATTCATTTACCAGCTACATTACGCCCTTGCGTTGGGTTCATTTGGCATGTGGGTGCTGGGCATTTGTGCCCTGATCTGGACGCTGGACTGTTTTGTCGGGTTTTATCTGACCCTGCCGCAGCGCCGCCGCCAATCCACGTCAATGGCTTCTGTTCACTCTTCCTGGTGGCAACGCTGGCAGCCTGCCTGGAAAATCCGCTGGCGATCAAGCCCTTACAAACTCAATTTCGATCTGCATCGTGCCAGCGGCCTGTGGCTATGGCTGATTTTGCTGACTTTCGCCTGGTCCAGCGTTTACATGAATATGTGGGATACGGTTTATACCTGGACGACGCGTGCAGTGCTTGAATTCAAAGCTCCCTGGACTGAACTGGAAAAGCGGGAGATTCCGCTGGCTGCGCCCAAGATCAACTGGCGGGAAGCACAATCCATCGCAGAGAAACTGATGGCTGAACAGGCAGATCAACATGATTTCGCGGTTGAACGGGTGGTTGCCCTGGCATTGAATCGTATGAATGGGGTGTATGTCTACACCGTGCGCAGCTCCAAAGAGATACAGGATAAGCAGGGAAGGACGAGTATATATTTCGATGCCAATTCAGGTGAGCTCAAACTGGCACTGCTGCCAAGCGGCCAATACAGCGGCAACACCGTGACCACCTGGCTCAAAGCCCTGCACATGGCCAATGTATTTGGGCTGCCTTATCGGATTTTTGTCTGTGTGCTCGGTCTGGTCATTGTCCTGCTATCGGTGACCGGCATTATTATCTGGATGAAAAAGCGGCAGGCTCGTTTCAGTGTGAGCAGTCGTCAACAGGAATCGTCTTATTGAATTCACCAACATAAGTAATTGTGGCCGGTTATCGTGTTGTGTCTGCTGTTGTTCATTCATGGCTGCACCACACCGCCGCCGCGTGAGCTCAGCGACATTGATTTGTCCATTTCGGATCAATGGTTCGCCCAGGTTGCAGCGGACGAATCCGATCAAGCCATGTAATCGGGCTGGGCGTGATCCTTTGATGACCGGTTTACACAAGCTCATCGATCAGGCACTGACGGATAATTTTGACCTGAAAGCGGCTGCGGCACGGGTTGAAGCAGCGATGGCGCAGCATTACTTCATCTTGCTGGAAGCCAGACTGCAGATTCGGGTGGCCGAGCAATCTGTCAGCGATTGCGGCACCATTGCCAGCCTGGTGCGAGACTGGTTTGAACGGGAGCTGCATGCGTACTGGATGTACGGTTGGTGCTGACCGATCTGACGCAGGCATGCTCACAACTGGCACAGGTTCAAAATCAGGTGCAGCTTATTATCCGTCAGCCGGAGATTCTGCTGGGTGTTATCCGGAAGGCGCGATTCCTGCCATCGACACGGCGGTGGTAACCTTATCCGCTTCAACTGTCTAGCAGATGCTTCCCGTACTCCCGCCACAACTACCGGCCGGACTGCCTTCCGAACTACTGACCCCGCGCCCTGATCTACTGGCTTCATTTGCACGACTGCGCGCGACCGATGCCTGTCTGGACAGCGCGTTACCTCCCATCATGTTCACTGCTGCTGGAGGCACACGCGACCAGGCACTGACCAATCTGATTGACCCGAACTCGCTCGTCTGGAATTTGTTTGCCGGCGCGTTCCAGCCGCTATTCACCGGTGGACATGTTCGCGGCGGCATCGCATTGGCTCAGGCACGGGCAACCGAAACCCTGCACCGTTATAAGGAAACTGTGCTCAATGCGTTCGTGAAGTTGAACAGGCGTTGGCAGCAGAAGAATGACTGCGTACGCAGGAAACCCAATTGCGCGCCGCTGTGCAGCAGACGGAAACTATAGCTGACAACTAGCGCTGTATGCCTATCGGCAGGGATTTATTCAGATCCTGACATTGCTGGACAGTTACCGCAGTACATTCAATGCACAAAGCGCCAATCTGGCAGTTCAACGCCAACTGCTCAACAACTGCATCACTCTTTATCTGACGCTGGAAGGCGGCTTTTGAACGATCGACAACCATCCTCAGCAAACGCCTCATTGTGAACACCCGCGTATATGATCATACGAAACCCAGCATGACCGTATCGTCTGGTGATAGTGATTTTGTTCAATCCTGCAAGCTGTTCTGGCTGATACACCGGACAAACTGGCAAAATCAGCTTGTGGGCTCGGATCGAATCGAGTGCGACGTTATGTCACATTCCAAATCCTGTTTTTATTCTGTATAACTTCCCCGCATTAAGTATACAGCTAGCTGTACATCGCCGATATCCATTATGAATGTCAGTCACGACATTGTGCTCAATTTTATCGCCAACATCACGACGAAAGCGGATCTTAAAATCCAGACCGACTCGACCGAGGTGAGTACCCAGCCGGAATCAAAATGATCAAAATGATCAGGAGAAAAAAGAATGGAAGAATCCTCTATCACCCTACTGTGGGTTCTCTTAGGAACGGCTCTAAGCAATCCGCTGTTTGGGGCTGAAGAAAACCGCGTAGTGAAAGAGGAGCAGGATGTGAGGGAAACGTCTGCTTTAGAACAAGGGCGGGCGCATCTGGCGCAGGGCATAAAGATGAGATCCGATTCCATAATGCAAGGACAGGAGACTGCAGATGGTTCCGAGGGAAAGGATGCTGGGCAGGTAGCTCGTGATGTAGAAGTGGCAGTACCCACTGGGTATGTCACGCAGTTGCCGGCGATGACAGTCACTGGCGCCCCTGCTTATCCCGAATCGAGTGGCTACACTACTAACCGCGCTAACAGCCTCACCAGGACGGATCTGCCTCTGAGCGACATCCCCGCCTCAATCCAGGTGGTACCGCATGAAGTGTTGCGCGACCGCGCAGTGACCCAGCCCGGCCAACTGCTAGAAAACGTCAGCGGTGTGCAGACCGAAGCCAGCTACGGTGGGAATCACGGAATGTTCTTCAATATACGTGGCTTCACGACCCACAGCAGCAGTCGCGATGGATTCCAATACAACGGCAACCTGGTTACCCGCGATGTGCAGAACATCGAACGGATCGAAGTGATGAAAGGGCCGTCCGGTACGCTCTACGGCGGCGTTGGTTCGCTAGGTGGCCAAGTTAACACGGTTTCAAAACGACCGCTCTACTACAATTATGGTGCAATCAATCTGCTGTGGGGGAATTACCAGCAATGGCGACCGACCTTTGACATCAACCGTGTCCTGGGTAAGGGTTTTTCCGTGAGATTGAACGGTGCGTACGAGAACAACGGTACCTTTCGTGATGGTGGTGGATTCGAATCATATTCCCTAGCCCCGGCAATATCCTGGCAAGGGGAAAAAACCAGTGTCACGTTATTAGCGGAATACAATCGCTTCGACCAGGATCTATTCGACTTCGGCCTGCCTAATCTGCCGAACTTCCGTCACCTCTCCCGTACCCGTTACTTCGGGCTGCGCAAAGGAGACTACCCTGACCTTCCAGGCGATAGCGGACTCAACGAGACTTACGTGGGTACTGCTATTCTCCATCACCAGCTGAGCCAGACCTGGGGCCTTCGGATCGCCACACAGTACCATAGAGCCACTCAGGATTCGACCCAGTCCTTTCCTGACAACTACCTGTACACTGGCGACAATAAGCTACACTTCACCCATTACATGAATGGCCATGAGTGGTCTCGCGGACACGCTGTGCAAGCTGAGTTGCGCGGACAGGTCTATACCTGGAACTTTGAACACAATTTGCTGTTCGGCACGGAATACAGAAAGGTCGTAAACCGGTTTAACAATACCGACCAAACGGGTTTTGTCCTCGACCTGTTTGATCCTGGTATGCGCCCTGCTCATCACGAACCCATCATTCTGGGTGAAGGTTATAACGAGGGTCGGGGAGACGATATTGGAATTTATGCACAGGACCTATTGACACTGACATCTGCGGTGAAGCTGTTAGCCGGTCTTCGACTGGATCGTTTCCATAACGAAGCCAGGAGCAGCGGTTATACGAATAGCGCGAACCAGATGGCGCTGTCTTGGCAGGTCGGTGCGGTGTGGGAGTTAAATCCGACAGCTGCGTTGTTCACCCGTGTGGGTCGGTCGCACTCGCCAAATATTACACGCAGCATCGATGCCAGCGTGTTTGACGCCGAAGTTGGTACCCAGAAAGAAATTGGTGCCAAATTTAACTTTTTTGACCGGCGACTGAACGCTACGCTAGCAGCCTACAAGCTAACCCGTCGTCACATTCTTACCAGCGATCCGAACGACCCTCTACGAAACATCCTTGCAGGACGTCAATCCAGCCACGGCTTCGAACTTGATGTCAGTGGTGAGTTGACACGGCGCTGGAAGGTAATTGCCAGCTATGCCTATACCCACGCCGAAGTGAAAGCAGATGGCTTCTTCCCGGTCGGCGATAAGCTGCCCGATGTCCCTCGGCACAGCGGCAATCTGTGGACGACCTACGAACCCGGTGGTGTTCTGCAAGGCCTTGGTGTGGGCGGTGGCATCTATGCTGCCTCATCGCGCCAGGCAACTCTGCCGAATTCCCACAGACTGGGAGCCTACGTACGCATGGATACCACCGCCTACTACGACACTGGTAACTGGCGTGCCCAATTTAACGTCAACAATCTGTTCGACACCAAGTACTACTACGGCGGCGCGAGTGGTGTCTACAACTACACCCTAATCCCCAATCCACCGCGCACATTTTTACTAACGCTGTCTTACCGCTTATGAGTCGGATACTGGTGTTTACTCGATTACGATCTGAATGAAACCGGCATCGCTCTGCTTCCACATTCATCTCGGGGTGCGAATAGCATGGTGGATTCAATCAAAATCGATCCCTTGATTCGGATTTCAGTAGAGCAGGTAAGTACACAAAAACTGCCAAAGGAGGCATAACCCATGAAAATGATTGAACAGTGGTGGACCGAACCCGATGCTGGTGACCAGTCGATGGAGAACGAGCATGGCGAGTTCTGGGAGCGAGTTGCCTCGCAGACCTTTGACGTCAGCCTTACGGACAAAATCCTGCTGGATTTTGGTTGCAACCAGGGTGGATTCCTGCGCAAGCTGTACGACGAGCACAAATTCCGCCAGGC
The DNA here is from genome assembly GCF_055387135.1 of Nitrosomonas sp. TNE100. Lineage (NCBI taxonomy): Bacteria > Pseudomonadati > Pseudomonadota > Betaproteobacteria > Nitrosomonadales > Nitrosomonadaceae > Nitrosomonas > Nitrosomonas sp. TNE100. The sequence goes on from NZ_AP040997.1 coordinate 1,690,877, forward strand.
CGTTGGCGTCGATCTGGCCCGTAGTTCGATCGAAGTTGCCCGTTCGCGATGTGGTGATCGCCCGATCGAATACATTGCCACCGACACTATGGCCGATTTTGAGAACCGGTTCGATATTGCCATCAGCACGGCGGTGATCTATCTGATAGAAGATCTGAGAGACCATGCTCAACAGATATACCGGGCACTGAAGCCTGGTGGTATCTATTTCGCCACACACCCGGACTACATGAACGACGACGCCGGTACCGAACTGCGAACGGCGATCAATCGCTTCGCCGCCATCAAGGTCAAAGAGCACACGCTGGATGATATCGCCGATGCCTTCATCGGGGTCGGCTTCAAGACCAGCATCAAGCGCATCGTGCCCAAGGGCTATACCTCGCTCTCCAAACCGAGCGCATGGTACCAGAAGGTTATTAACCATGTCGACGCGGAGTATGTCCACAACTATGCATTCCGCTGTGAGAAGGTACGATGAAAGGGACTGCGCAGATCTTTAGTGACCACCTTCTTGTGCAATTTTCACTCCCATCATCTTAAACAGGATTAGCGAGTTACCGACTATGAAAAACCTTCATCTATCTGACAGCACCGTCGATCTAAAACGGCATATCCTGGAAGCTGGAGAACGCATACTCGCATTCGGTGCTTGTGGCCCGGAGAATGAGCAGTTTCATCAAGCCCGCTACAAGTTGTACTCCATCGCTAGCTCCGACGTGTCGGTTAGCGACGCGAGCGTGATCGCCGCTGACGCGGACGTTCTTGCGCTGGCCCGCGACGTCTTTCCTATCTCCTGCGACGCTGGTGTTCTCGAAGAATGCCGGATTGCAGAAAATTTATTAGGGGAATCTAACCTGACCTTCGGCAAGATCTATCGCGCCTACCATGGACAGATCTATCAGGGCCTGATGGAGGACGAGCTGACCTGGCTTGAACGGGAAGGCCAGCTACGCTCCTGTATTGAATCTACTTATCCGCCCGCTGCTACTCAATGCTGTCGCATCGGCTACATAGGCGGTGGCGCGCTGCCGCTCCCGGCCATGCTGTTGGCACAGCGACTCGGCTATCAGGTGGTGGTGTTGGATCCTCACACCAGATCCACCGCCTTCGCCACGGAGTTGATTGCCAAGGTGGGGTTGGACCATTTGGTCCGTGTGATTTGTGTCGATGGCAGTAAGTACGATTTCAGCGATTGCGACTTGGTATTTGTGTCGAACTGGATCGCCGACAAGCAACCTTTGTTACGCCATCTGCGGAAGTTCACCAATATCCAGCACTTCATCTTCCGCAGCGCGCCCCGTAATAGCCTGGGTTTTATTATCAATGACATGATTGATCCCAATCGGGTCTGCGAGCATGGTTTCAGGTTCCGACATCAGACAGAGAAACGACCAGGTCTCTCCCTGATCTCGCTGATATTCAGCCTGCTGAGTCAATCGGAAGCTACCGAATCGACAGAGACCATCCGTCGTGCCGATGACGAGCCAGCCAAGATGGCCACTAGCAGGAAACGACTGGTGGTCGATTCGATCACCGATCTGATCGGTAATACGCCGATCTTGAAATTGAATCCAGCCAAGACTGGCCTGACAAATATCGACTTGTACGCCAAGCTCGAGCACCTCAACCCGTTCGGCTCGATCAAGGATCGGACGGCATGGGCAATGCTACGCCCGCACTTGGGCACTCTGCAGTCCAGTAACAAGCAGCTGTTGGAGCTATCGAGCGGCAATGCAGCGCGTGCACTTCAGGCAGTGGCATCTATCTATGGCAGCGCCCTTGAGACCATTACCAACCGTATCCGTATTCAGGAGATGCGCCGCATGCTGGTAGTACAGGGCGCCAAGGTTTCACCGATGGCGGGAGACGTCGACCCCACCGATGCCATGGCAGCTTTGCTGTACGTCGATGCGCGCGCATACGAACAGCGCGATCGTTATCTCTATACCGATCAATACCGTAATCCCAACAATGACTGCACCCATTACGCCACCACGGCTCGGGAGATCCTGGAGGATCTCGGGCCGGTCGACTACTTTTTTGCACCAGTCGGCACTGCGGGTTCCAGTATCGGTATCGGCCGGCGCCTTCGGGAAGCGAATGAGAAATTGAAAGTGTCCGGTATCGTTTCGACTAAGGACAGCGCCATACCCGGCATCCGTCACATGGATGAGATGTTCTACGTCGGCCCCTTTGAGGAACAAAAGTATGACCAGTTAGTTGGCATCACGGCGAGCGAGGCACTTGATGGCATGCTCGCCCTAATCCGTGACTATGGAGTGATGGCAGGCCCTTCCAGTGGCGCCACCTATCTAGCTGCACTGCGCTACCTGCGAGCCATTGATGCCAAACAGACAGAGCGCAAGAGCGCTGTAATCATCGTCTGTGATCGGGTGGAACTGTATCTGAGTTGGATCGAGCAGATGCGTCCCGCGCTGTTCGAGGATTATGAGACACCCGAGGCAGAGCACGCCACCGTTGCAACCTCTGCGACACTGGGGGCTTGAGATGAGCGGAATCGCTGGGTTCGTTGGGCGCGAGACTCCGGCGGCCTTGCGCATTAGGGTAGTCGAGGACATGGTGCGAACCGATGCCATGCAACGGCGCGGGCCGGACAGCCGAGGTACGGTGGTCGCGGATGAACGGGTCGTACTGGGCAATACTCGTCTGCGCGTGGCCGATATACACAATTCTGAGGCAGACATGCCAATGCAGAGTGCCGACGGCATGCTGACCCTGACCTTCAACGGTGAAATCTACAATCATCTCGATCTGCGGCGCTTGTGTCCGGACTATCACTTCCGTACCAAATCGGATACCGAGAGCCTGCTTGCCATCTACCAACGTCATGGCCTGGACATGCTAAGCATGCTCGAGGGCATGTTTGCCTTCTGTCTGCACGATCGGTCGGCCAGACGAACGCTGCTGGCTGTGGATCCAACGGGACAAAAGCCACTGTACTACACGCTTGGGGACGGGGACGAACTGTATTTTGCCTCGGATATTGAGACCATTTTGCGTATCCCTCATCTCAACTTCAGCTGGGACCGCGAAGGTTTGGCCCAGGCCGCGGGCATCATGTTCGTATTTGGCCCCCATACTCATATCCGCGAGATCAAGAAGCTTGAGGCTGGATGTTGCCTGGTCGTCGAACAGGGTGAACGCCCGCGTCATCGGCGCTATCACAAGATCGTCATCGGTGATGAATTGCAACAGGATGTCACCGCAATCACCGAACGTATTCGGGACGCAGTGGCTGCAGGCTGCACACGCTGTTTCGACCTGGAGGTTCCGTATGCCTATTTATTAAGCGGCGGCATTGATTCGTCCAGCGTGGTAGCCCGAGCTAGGAGCCAGGGCTTGGAACTGCACACCTATGCTATCGGTTTTCCCGAATCTGGGTTGAGGGCAGGTGCCATCATGCATAACGAGTTCAGCTACTCTCGGCTGGTGGCCGAAGCCTTCGGCACGGAGCACCGGGAAATTGAGGTGACGAGCCAGATCTATTGCGAGGCCATGGACCGTTGGTGGTCGCTGTGCTGCGAACCGAATGGTGCACCCGAGGCGGTCTGTCTGTTCCTGCTGCTCGAGCAAATCGCCGCCGACGGTTATCGCGTAGCGTTTTGTGGCAGCGGGCCGGACGAGGTATTCGATGGTTACAGTCATGGACACAGGCTGAAAATCACCCCCTCGAGGCTGGTAGCGGGTGCCTATTTCGATTATTTCAATGCGGTGGGGGATATCGACCTCGGGCAACTGATGCTTGAGGTCGATGCTCGCGCCGCCTTCATTTCCGCCGTGCAGCCCTATCTCGATCTGTACGCGCATGATACGCAGGACAGCCAACAGCTCACTTGCCTGCTCGATTATCACGGCGAGTGCGTAGTCTCTGAATATCGTCAGATAGACATGGCCAGCATGGCGCACAGTATTGAAGTCAGAATCCCACTAGCCGACCAGCAGGTCATTCAAAGCGCGTTTTCCTTTCTACCGAGGCTCAAGCACTATGAGGATTCAGAAAAATGGATCTTCAAGCAGGCGATGGCACCCTGGCTCCCTAGCGCAATCTCGAGCCGAAAGAAGATTGGCTTTCCAGTGCCGCAGATGGTATATGCATCGCCCGAGTTTGAGGCGCGTATGGAGAGTTCGCTGGAGCCGGATAGCGGCCTTGATAAGCTTGGTCTGTTTGACATGGCCTATCTCCGACGGGCTTGGCGCGAGCGAGGGAGCCGCGGCTATGACATCTTCTACCGCTTGCACGGTATGGATGTCATCGCACGCCGCCACTCGTCTTACCTAAGTCCCAAAGATCCGACGGCATACCAGTGATAAATACCGCTCAATTCAGCATAAATGGAGGCACCCAGAAAGACCAGCTCGATCTGATGTCAGTGATGTCTACGTTATCCCTATGCGGATTACGACACCGACGGCAGGTCGAGGCTGAACCTCTGGCGATCCAACTTTACCAGAGACGGCTGCCTAGGCTGGCTATTCCGTGATCAGCATAGCGGCCAAGGCCACGCGGCGCGAATGGATCGGCTTAGCAGTAATCGCCCTGCCATGTCTGCTGTACTCCATGGATCTGACGATCATGACCTTGGCACTACCGACCATCAATGCAGCGCTGAACGCCACTAACGCACAGATGTTATGGATGGTGGATATCTATGGCTTCATGGTTGCCGGCTTCCTGATCACCATGGGTACTATCGGCGACCGCATCGGGCGACGGCGACTGTTATTGATTGGTGCAGCGGCTTTTGGCATTGTCTCGGTCCTCGCTGCACTGGTCAAAAGTGCCGGCACCTTGATTCTTCTTCGCGCCTTGCTCGGAGTGGCCGGCGCAACGTTGGCGCCGTCCACGCTCTCACTGATTCGCAATATGTTTCACAACAAGAACGAACGGACGACAGCTATCGGCATCTGGATGGCTAGCTTCTCGGCCGGAGCAGTAGTCGGCCCCTTGCTGGGCGGGATACTGATTACGCATTTTCATTGGAGCTCGATATTTCTCATCTCCGTACCTGCAATGTTGCTGTTGTTGGCACTGGGTCCCTGGCTGCTGCCTGAATATCGCGATCCGGCCCCGGGCCGTGTCGACCTGTGTAGCGTACTGTTATCGCTAGGCGCCGTATTGGCTGTTGTGTACGGTATAAAAGAGGGGGCAGGACAAGGGCTGAGTTGGTGGCCTGTTTTATCGCTGCTCGTTGGTGTGGCGCTGGCCGGAGTATTTCTGCATCGTCAGACGCGACTGGCCTATCCCATGGTGGATCTGCAGCTGTTCAGCAGGCCAGGCTTTTCCGCGGCCATGCTCAGCTACGCATTCGGCTTCTTTGTGTTGTTCGGACTCTCAATCCTTCTGACCCAGTATCTGCAACTAGTGCTCGATCTTTCGCCATTCAAGGCCGCCTGCTGGCTTGCGCCCTGGGGGGGTGCCTTCATGATTGGCTCCGCCACGGCACCGCGCATCGCACGCTATTGGCATCCCTGCCGCATCACCACCTGTGGCCTGTTGTTGTCGGCATTGGGATTTGCCCTGTTGACGCAAGTAGGTGGTTCGTCTGACAAGGAAGTAATTATTACCGGGACAGTGATGCTGGCGCTGGGGCTGACACCGCTGTTCACCTTCAGCGTCGAGCTAATCATCGCTCAAGCCCCTTCGGAGCGGGCGGGGGCTGCGGCAGCATTGTCCGAGACAGGCTCCGAACTCAGTGGTGCGCTGGGCATCGCCCTGTTGGGCAGCCTCGCTAGCCTGATCTACCGCATGGAGTTTTCTCCTGAATCATTATCGGGCGTGCCCGAAGATGCTCTCACATATGCAAATGGTTCCCTGAGCGCGGCGGTCGCCATCGCTGACAAATTACTGGAACCTGCAAGGATCGAGTTGCTTACTGCCTCACGGCACGCATTTACCGCCAGCATGCAATTCATTTCCGCAACGTCGATGCTGATCGTACTGGCGGCGGCGCTGATTTCCTGCCGCACATCTTGAGTCGCGGCAGACGAGCTTAGCACAATCACATTCTGACCAACATGGTCACGAACCTGTTCAACCATTGGGATAGTTAAATTCGCTTTAACAAAGATTTTCTTTATCCCCATCAATCATCCATCCAGTCGTTGAGTTCATCGTTGTAGGCCAACATCGCTTCTTCCGCGCATTCGTTGATCAAGTGCAGATAAATCATGGTCGTCTGAATCGAAGAGTGCCCAAGCTGACGTTGAACAAACACCAATGGGTCAATACCCGAGTTGGACCGCTGCATGGCGCAAAGTGTATGAGTGGCGTAGGTATGACGCAGCATGTGGGGATGAACCTAGATGTCGACACGCGCGTGGATAGCGTAGTGATTCAGGTCTCTCATAAACCTTCGGCTGACGTAAATGTCACGAGGTTTGGATCCCTTCGTTCGGATTCCATGTCCATCTCGGGGGTCGAGTCGAATGCGAATGTTGGCCTCACCGTTCGCAGAGAGATTGGGCACCATTACATACACCAGTGGGAATGTAGCGATTTCTTCTCGACGCAGACCTGTTTGCAGCACTAATTAATGTCTTAATCTCGTCTTTGGACAGAAATTTCGGAAGAGTATGGTGCTCTTTTAGGCTGACATCCCTCACCATGATTTTTCCGCCAGAGGCATCGGCGTGGGCAAAATAACCAGTTCGATTGATGTTGCGCTCTTCATAATCAAATGGAAGAGCATCTACCCAATCCTCATTGAAGGCGTATTTGTAGAATTCACAAACATATAGCAAGCGTTGGTTCACCGTACTGCGCGCGAACCCAATCGTATCCAGACAGTAGTCCCGATATGCTGCAACGAGGCTGTGTGCTTCTCCACGTTGAACATCACACCAATTCAATTCATGAGCCTGGAGAAAGCTGAAGTAATCATACATGGCCCTTCCAGTACTTAACCATGAGTGCCTTGATCCAATTGCACCGCGCAGGAGGTAATGCCGCATGAAGCTATTCGCATGGACGCAGCTTTCCATCAAGTCATACAGAAGAATGGGGAATCCAGGATAGGGCTGCCCCTTGAGCAAGAAATACTCGGTAGAGTAAATAAGTTCCATGGGTTCTTATCTGATGAAGCAGATCAAATGCCTTGATTCTTGAGTATTACGACTCTATACCTTTTTAATCCAATCCAAGAAGATACATGATAAGATCACCGCCCTCATCACTATATTCTGCGCGAGCGCCTCAAAACTTCGAACCAATGTGAAATAACTTAACACTCAGTCCAACAAAAAAACATATCAACGAGTTGTTCACTATCAGCACGAGGTTGGAAGCCACGGCTTTCTTAAGTGTGATTCATTAACGCTTCTGAGCAGATAGGCGAATCCATCTCCTACCAACGTATCAAAAAAGTTATCCATCGATTTTATTTTCCCCCAACTTCTTTCTGTTATTCGTCTCAAGGAGATAAGAAAGAGAATACAGCTATTCTAACGGATGGCAAGCCCCAGAAGAGTGCTTTATCGGGTTGCAGGGGACCCTGATGTGACTCGCAGGGCGCGTGAAACTCGCGCTAAAATCCTACAATGGACGGGCCTGTCCACCTGTATCGGTATTAGCCCGACTAAAACTCTGGCTAAACTTGCCAACCATATTACCGAGGATGCAGACAGAAAAACCCGGTTTGTATAGCATTTACTTGATCCTCCTGCTCTTGCATTTCTTGCGCCAGATAACGACACCCGTCATGGTTAGCATTGCGGTCAATATTCCCGTGATGCATATCAGTACACGTCCATATATACCTAATATCTGTCCACTATGTATTGGGAATTGCCAAGCAAGAAAACGATCCGCCCTGGTACCACTATCATACCCTCGGCGCCCTGTCAATGTACCGGCGTTACCGTCAATGAACACCTGCTCCGTTTTGATCGCAAACACTTCGCTTCCCCTCCCCTTCTGATCAAAAGCCACGCGATATACATTCAGGGCAGGCATATACCTCACAAACGACAATTCCAGATTATCATTTCCAGCCGGCAACCACTGATGCGCCACCAATACCGCATCTGAAAAACCCAATACTGGATCAACACCTGATTGCAACGTCCCGGGCAGCGTTTTACGTGGATCAGGTGTCAAATCCCCGAACAATCCTACAATTGGCCTGAATACCTCCGCATTCAGGTTGAAATACGTGCCGCTCATTGCCATCATGAAGAGCACAGGCCACAACCACAGGCCACTTGCTCGGTGCAGATCAAAATTGAATCTGACCTGACCAGCCTGTCTCTTGATGCTCCACGATGGTTTCCAGCGCGACAACCAGTTTCTGCAAGAATTGTTCTTTTCCTTTGATCTCAATGGCGGAGGGAGTGTCAGATAAAAACCAACGAGACAATCCACCATCCAGATAAGGGCAATGCCGCCTAGCAACCAAACACCCCAGCGCCCCGGCAGGTAAAGATTAGTATGCAACCTATATACCATGGGAATAATATGTGCCCGATCCATGATAAACGCGCCGCGTACCCTCGCCCCCAGTGCCTCACCACTAAACGGATTCAAAAATAGCTCCCGCATCGTGCCCTGCTCCGTTTTCAGGTCAACCCTAATACTTTCTCCATGGTCACGCTTGATCCGTATCGTGATAATCTCAGCCTCAGGATCAAACTGCTGCGCATGTCTGGCCAGTGTATCCAGCGACAACACTGGCACAGCACGCTCTGGCACATGAAACAACTCTGGGTTTAACCAGGCATCTAGTTCGCGCTCAAAAGCAATCACACTGCCAGTCAATCCCAGCACAATTAGAAAAACGGCAATGACCAGCCCGACATAACGATGTAACCTTACCCAAAATGATCTGGATCGCACACCTGAACGAATAGTAGATGTCATGGCAGTCAGAAATCCACCGTTGCCGACAACATCAACGTGCGCCTATCTCCCAATGTCAAACCACTGGCTGCTGCAGATGACCAGTATTGTTTATCGAATGCATTCAGAATATTGGCACGGATCGTCACAGGAGTTGCAATATGCCTTATCGCATATCTCGCGCCCAGATCAAACCGCACCCATGAGGGAATTTTCTGGGTATTCGCAGCATCCAGATATTGCGCACTCGTGTAGATGGAGCGCGCTGTCAGTGTCAACCCGGGAATAACTCTGATATCCCATTCACCACCCAGATTAGCAGCTACCTTGGGTACGCCTGGCGCAGTGTTTCCATCATTGAGACCCCCTGCTGTCTTGGTCAATTCACCATCAAGATACATTACCCCTCCCTGGATACGGACACCGGAAAATGGCTCACCAAACACATTCATTTCCACCCCTTGATTCTGTTGCTTACCATCCACAGCAAAAATAAGGGTTGCGGGATTGGTGAATCCGCTGGGCTGCCTGATTTTGAACAGGCTGACCGTCGTCATCAGCTTGCCGAAATCCATCTTGATACCTGCTTCCACCTGCTTGGTTCTGGACGGTGGAAAAATATCATTGATATTGACAGCCCCGGCGGCAGGCGTTGGTCCTTGGGTAAGCGCCTCGATGTAGTTGGCATACAGCGAGACTTTCTTCCACGGTTTGACCAGCAGCCCCACCGCAGGTGTTACAGCATCTTTATTATAATGTTTTGTCCTGGCACCGGTGACTGGACTATAGCCATTCACCTCCACCTGCTGTATGCGGGCTCCCAAAGTCAACTGTATCTGTTCATCCAGTATGGATAGGGTATCGGTCAGCGCAATACTCGACAGATGCGTTTTATTCACAATTGGTAAATGATGAGACAAGCCGCCCGTAACTGGCTCAGGATGTTCAACTGGATTAAAAATATTGGATTGGATACTGTCAAAACTCTGCCGCGCATTCCCATATTCCAATCGGAAATCACTCATACCCAAATTGATCGCATGCATGATAGCACCAGTTTCAAACATGGCATGCAGGCCAGCTTCTGCCGACAGCGCATTTTCCTTATACAAATACTGGAAGGGTTGCGTCATGAAATCCCCACCGGCATTCTTTACGCTCACTGTAGCCCGCATAAAATCGTAGTCTCCCCGCCTCGCACCAATGGCTGCATAGGCATTGAAAACCGGAGAGATATCGTATTCCACTCTAAATACGCCATAAATATCTTGAACATTCGCATCAGTCCACGATGGCGTCATACCAGAATCAACACGTCTAGCTGACGGAGGCTTCACTCCACTAACCACCCCAACCCGCTCCAATGGGGCCTCTACACGGCGATCCTGATAGGCAACATCTGCGAACAAACGTAACGCTTCTCCACGGAAATCCAGTGCCAGAGTATGGATGTTACGCCGTATGGATTGATGTCTGAATGGGGTATCACCATTCTGATAAACACTGTTAAGCCGGATACCTAGACGATTGTCCTTGCCAAAACGCCGCCCAATATCCACATGACCGCCAAATTGACTATCGGAGAGATAAGAACCGGTAAGCTGGATTACTGGCCTGTCAACTGCTCGCTTAGGCACGACATTGATTGTTCCGCCAACCCCACCGCTTGGCGCCATACCATTTAGTAAAGCATTCGGTCCTTTAATGATTTCCACACGCTCTGTCGCTTCCACCGGTATGGAATAAGTCGGCACAATGCCATACAATCCACCAAATGCCACCTCACTATTGAGCACCGTAAAGCCACGGATACTGAATTGCTCAAAGCGCCCGGAAGACGGATTGACGGATCTGACAGAAGCATCATTCAACATCACATCCGCCACTGTTCGTGCTTGCTGATCTTTGATCGTTTGTGCCGTATAACTCGTTATGCTGAAGGGGGTTTCCATCAAATCTTTGTTACCCAGTAATCCTACGCGCGCCCCTCGTGCCTGCTGTCCTCCCGTATACATACTAGGCAATTCATCTGGTCCCCTCCTGGTACTTCCCTGCACCTCGATCACGGGCAACTCCGTCACTGCTCCTGCCTTTTCACTCTCATCCTCTATAGCCAATCCCTCCATCGGCATAGTACCTAGCAAGGCACCGACCATGACGCTGACTCCATACATTTTATTGTTCGACATATTATAATTTTTGATAGTGTTGAAAAATAATGAAATAAATGGGGGGTACGCCAGCCTAAGCTGGCAAATAGATATGCTGGGGATGAGCATGACGCAGAAAATCATGGTGGGATATATGCCAGGCATATGCTCCTGCATGCGAAAACAGAACAATATCTCCCACTCGAATTTCACCCACCATTTCATCAAAAGCCAATAAATCCTTAGGGGTACACAATTGCCCCACAATATTGACCTTCCCATGCCTCAAACCAGGTCTGGAATATGGTTTCTTCCAGGTCGAGACAGGAATAACTTTGAATGGATGGCTATGATTTTGGGCATAAGGTGTACGAAAATGATGCGTACCTCCTTTCACTACGACATATGTTCCATTCCCCGATGTTTTGATGTCGATCACTTCTGCTACATATACGCCGCAGAAAGCAGAAACATACCGACCCATCTCAAACCGGATTTTTGGAATGTTTTTAGCGGCTCCAATCAGCAGATTGTTCAAGCCATGCGAAAAATGACACCAGTCAAACTGCTGATCGATGTCTTTGTAATTGACACCAATCCCACCTCCTACATTAATGTGATCTATAACAAGATTGAATTCCTCTTTCCATTTCACTGCCTGTTCGATATAGGCAGATAACAGGCGTAAATGTTGAGCGGCATCTAATTGATGTGAAAGTAAGTGAAAATGGAACCCCTGGAAATACAGACAATCACTGTTATCCCTCACCATTTTCAGGCAATCTGACAAATGCTCCACACTGATGCCAAATTGAGTCGGTTTCCCCCCCATCATGAGAGAAGTTGCTCGTAAATCTTCAAAATGAGGATTCACCCGCAACAAGATTTCCGCTGGCTGTTGATAGTGTCTTGCAATGTGCAACAATCTTTCTAATTCAAACCGACTCTCGATATGCACAGTCACATTGTTCAAGATGGCCAATTCGAGTTCTGTATCTAGCTTCCCAGGCCCGCTGAATATCAAAGGCACATCTGGAAAATTCTGCCGCACCCATTGAATCTCCCCCCCAGAAGAGGCTTCAAAACCATCTACATGTTCTGCCAACGCAGATAATATAGGCAGGTCAGAATTAGCCTTGATCGCATAAAAGAAATTCACTCTGTCCGGTAAGCTACTCTTGATATTTCTCGCATGAGATGCAAGCGCCCCAAGATCATACAAATAGGCGCATAACGATTTATCCGGATGAGCCAAATCATGGATGACCGATATGAGTTTTTCAGCATCAAACATTATGACAACCTCCTCATCGGGTTAATCAGAGGCATATATCCGGCCAATTTGTCAGCCTGCATCCTGAATCGGTTGCTCAGATTCGCCTTGCTCGGGAATGCATGGCCATTGATCAACCCGTCAATTCTCCCTTCTGAAAGCGCTGTTCCGTAACGGGATTGATAATGCTTCAAATGATGCTTTACCTCTTGCCACAGCAAGCGTTCCAGATGCACATCACCCAGACTGATCTGATGGATTGCCTCACAAAAATTATTGACGAATAGGCAATAACAAATCCGATTCCAGCCTTGTTCAGAGGAATACCAAAGACTTTCGTGGGTTCGCGCACTGACTCCGGAAAGCTTATCCTCCGGGTATGATTCCAGAATCAGCTTGACACCTTCAAAATCCCTCAGATAGACATGAGTGGGTCTGTTATCAGAAAGTCCGATCACTACATTCTGCAAATGCGGCTCAAAAACTATGCCATGCGTAAAATAGCATTCGAGGATCGGATACATGACTTTCTGTACATAAGCAGAAAACCACTGGATACGAGTACTTTCCGAATTCTGCCCCTCAGCCTCGCTCAGGGCGGAAATGATGTTGCGTAAATAAGCGCATCCAAGTGTATGATTCCCAAACAGCGCCCCTGCCAATAAGGGCGTAACTCCGTTATCCAGATGTCGCTTATCGAAGTTCTTACGCAATATCACCCCGAACCCCTCTGTAACCTCCCTACTCGTATTCTCATCTGGCTCTTTCAAGTCGACAGACAAGAATGCGGGTTCTGCCAAAATAGATACGCCTGGGAATTTTTCAGAAATGGACTCCATGACCCCTGCCATGATTTTATTGATCTGTAACGCACTCTCCAGCTCATAAACTGCATTCTTGCGAATGCAGTTGGTCAATCTGACGTGTAATGAGAATTTGTAGAAATAGGGGTTTTCCGGTTGATACAGAGTACGTATTGATGATGTAGGATAAAAATGTTTTCCGGCTGAGCCAATATTTTTCAACTTCCCTTGACTGATCGCCGACCGGACAAGAGGATTGTCCAATAACCATTTGGCTTGCCATGGGTGACAAGGAACCAGAATATAAGGAAGATTTGGCCTGATTTCGGAAGGTGCCATTTGAGCAATGATTTCCGCACAATCAGATTCTATGGTCGTTTTCTGATAAACAAAATTTTCATGGACAGCAAAATAATGCAAAGGAAATCCCTGACCGAACTCGGGAGAATATTTCCTGAGATCATTTTGGCTGAAGCCTTGTCTGCTTTTTGGTGCAGGATGGAAAGGATGACCGTAGATCAAGGATTGCTCAGAACAGAGATATGCTTCCAGAGGATTCTCTGGCAATGTATCTCTTCGATCATCTTCAAGAATCTCGGCAGTAACACTGACGCTATCTTCAATCTGATCCAGCAATTCTTCATTAAAACTTTCATTATGCTTGATCGCCAGATCATGAATAATCAGGTGCGCCAGACCTTTCCAATCTTGGTGCATCCATGATTCCCCCGTTTTCTTGGAATATATCGAAGAAAGATATATAAAATTAGCCGTATCAGAATATCTTTCGACCGCCACAATGATTCGAGCCTTTATTCTCGACATGGATATTTCCAGCACCTGCTTACCCGCCAGAGCCAGCCTGATTGAAACCGGCCAACTGCCAATATCTCTAAGATTACATATTCGGGTTGCCTTCTCTGGCATTCCAACTTCCCTGCAATAGCAATTCAATAGTGTTTCTGCACAACGCTGCCCTGCGATGACATAAGAAGCGGATACTTGCGGTAATTTATATGCAGGCACTGCCATAAAGCCTCCTTAAAATGATTGTTGAGTCTCAGATCGTGAACAGATTGAGAAGAAAAATACTAAGGCACAGATCATCAAAGCGCTCGATACCAGAAATGGTGCTTTGATACCTGCAATACCTACCAGAAAATCACCTGTAATCGCCCCTGCTGCCATGGCGCACCGGCCAGTCAACTCGAAACGAAAGAATGTTTTGGTAGCACCCAGGATTTGCGTCACACTGACCAGATATAGATTGATTCCTGTAAAAGAGATAAAAGTGCCCATCCCGATGCCAGCTTGGCAAATAATCACCATCATCCATTGCTGGCATTGCCATTGCCCTATCAGTCCGAGCATCACCAGCATGAATCCAGTGCATAACAGAGTCACATTTCTCAGTTTCCTGATAGGCTGCAATAAAGGAACGCTGCATAAATACGTAATACTAGGTATTGAGAACACAGTCCCCAAAAGTGAATCTGGTATGACCTTCACTTCTGTCTGCAAATACGTAATGAAATGGGGTGCATAAAGTGATGCTGAAAATAAAATCAGCACCTGTGCAATATATGGCTTCCATAGCTGATATCCATTTCCACTTCGCATCAGATCCTTTCCTGCTGCTTTCTTTTGAGAATTTTCTGATTCGCTCGGTAGTAATAATGTCAGCAGAAAAGCAGTAATCAGCAGCAAAAGGGCCAAGAGCAGATAAACCTGTAATGGCCTGCCGAAATAAAGAATGACACCTCCCAGTAGTGAAGGCCCAAGCACTGCGGCAACCCTGGTAATTAGTTGCAATGCTCTGATTCCCGTCACAAGCTCATCTTGATTGAGTCGACACGCCAAATAGCTGCTGGAAGTAGCAAATGTCGGTGCCACGAAACCTTGCAGAATCAGTCCGCACAAAAACATGGCAGGACTATCAGCCACTGACATTCCTGACATGATGACTGCTAATGCGATATGACTCGCAATAAGGGCTTTCCTTTCCCCGATTCTTGTAGTCAGCACCATACGCAACGGGTAACCAAGGAATGCTGCAAGCACTGGCGCTGCATAGCATATTCCCAGATATGACAGGCCATCCGGGAAACTCCCTGTCAGAATCGTGGATAAGAATGGCGGAATGCTGAATGCAGCAAACATGGCCGAGAAATGGCCTGCAGTCACCAGTTTTAGGAAATACCCGTTACGTCGCATAAGTATTCCTTGCTTTCATGACAAATCAATTGTCAGGCCGGAATCAGAAGCTACGTTTCAGGGGATTCATCACATGCTGATAAGTATTTTCGCTAGTATCAGCAAATATTTTCCTTCTGGAAAACTGGCTCAATCTGATTTGAGTCTGAAATAAATCCAGCGCGTTGTATCGCTTATCCAACTCAGGGAATTTGTCCTGGTAATCTTCAATGACACGAGAGGCCATTCTCCAGAACTCGGATTCATCAAGCCCTTGATGCATATGCAGGAAACGGGCAATTTCAGCCAGATGGACAAAAAATATCGCATCATGCAGATACCAAACCAACTCCTGCGGAGTAGCATCCAGTACGGATCTTTCACCGGGAGTCAACCGATATTTCGGGGCATCCAGCAACATGGGGCAGGATGCCGGCTTCTGAAGATAATCACGCGCAAACCTGATTCCCCCCGGCAGATCCCTAACTGCCACCCTGACAGGCAATCCATCCCGGAAGAACAGAATAGTATTTTGCGCATGCGCCTCAAACCCTATACCGTGTGCATACAGTAAATGTATGAATGGCTTGAGCAAAACATCGAGCAACTTTTCTGTCCATGCCTGCAATCCATATGCAGCAATCCAGTCATCCGATACGGACTTGTTCTGAGAATCCAGAAAACACAGTGCCGTAGCAGGTATGGCAAATTCTTCCGGCTGGAGATACGTATGGATGCTTTCCCGCCATATCGTACCGATTAACCCGAATTTTCTTCTTTCTACTATTTCAGGCAGATGAGATTTGTCATCATAAATACCAGCCACCTCTTTGATAAAATTGAACCTCAATTCATCCTTCAGATAGAGATCGCTTTGCAGTATGGAAGCAAGCCATTGGGAAATTATTGCGCTATTGGCAACGTTATGCGGGGAAAGCAGACGATCAGCAGATGTATTAATGATTGATAATGCAATCTTGACTGTATGGGCACTCTTCCTGGTCTGATTGGAGAGAGATCTTAGGGATTGTTGTGGACTGTACTTATCTATATGACTTCCCAGGAATATTACATCTCCATTGGCAATATCATCTACATATTCAAATACAATCTTTTCCTTCCATTGCCACGGATGTACTGGTAGATAAATATAATCTTCTACTCGCTTGCCAGCATTGATGATGATTCGGGCAAATTCATCCAGATATGTTTGCTGCAATTCATCTGCAATCAACTTGTCAATGTTCAATCCATCAAGTGTATAGATTTTTGCCCGATCTCTACGGATCGCCAGCCATGTCAAATTAATCAGACTACCAAAATCATTGGTGTACTCCTGATTCTCCTCCAGATTGAATCCCATTCTGGATTTGTAGCAAGGGTGATATAGATGCCCATTGAATACCGCCGTTTCATAAGCATCAAAAACAGAATCTGATGTATTCAAATCCGCAATCTTCAGATTTGAATTAAATCTTAATGCTTCTGCATTTTTTGCAACTGTATTGTTCAATTCAGAGATAAAAAAGCTGTATTTATTCTCTTCCCCATCAATTTCTGGTGCGATCTCTCCAAGGAATAAGGCAATCGATAGCGCCTCACCCCTCGATTGTTCTGATATTCTGATGACTGGATCTTGTAACCTGATTCTGCCGTAACTGACAGTCCTCACTCCCTTGGTTAAATAACTGACAGATTTTCCATTGGCATCTATCGCTTTAATGGCGTACTCGGAACAACCTATCGAAAGCAACCTCTCCGAATACTCAAGAATGTTTTCGAACAGCATGGATTCAAGAAGCTGTCGCAAAGTCCGGCGACACGCAGCAAGATAATTGGGGTTTGGTGCCTGAAGCAGAATTTCCCGATCATCCATCCTTAGTTAACTCCTTTTTATTTTTATAATTTATATGATAATAATCATATAAATGATAACTATTTCTATTATCATATTCAAGCATTAGCTATTACTGACACAACACGCTGACAGCAAAAACTACTACCACTTACCTTGTTCCCTAGGTGTTTAGTCCCACGGTGTGCTGGTGTAACATATAACCAGCTACGGAGGGATGATTTATGGGACAGATATTACACGGAAGCGCCCGCACGACAGCGGCGGTACGTCGAGCGATACAAAATAGTCAAGAGAGTCTGAATGTTCTGGCCAAGCGGCATGGGATTAATCCAAAAACGGTAGCGAAGTGGCGGAAGCGGGAATTCACCCACGATGCACCGATGGGCCCCAAAGAGTCGCACTCGACTGTTTTAAGTCTGGAAGAAGAAGCCGCTGTTGTGGCGTTTCGCAAACATACGCTTCTACCGCTGGATGATTGTCTATATGCCTTGCAACCAAGCATTCCGCATTTAACCCGCTCAAGCCTGCATCGCTGCTTTCAACGGCATGGCATCAGTCGGTTGCCGGAGGTTGATGGTGACAAGCCAAAGAAAAAGTTTAATGCCTATCCAATTGGCTACTTCCATATTGATATTGCCGAAGTTCGTACGAAGGAAGGTAAACTCTATCTTTTTGTAGCCATTGACCGGACATCAAAGTTCGTTTTTGTTCAACTCCAGAACAAAGCCAACCGCAACACGGCAACCGCCTTCTTGAAGGCCGTGATCGAGACTGTTCCCTACAAGATCCATACAATCCTGACTGATAACGGTATCCAGTTTACGTTCCCGGCGCGTTATCGGAATGGGCCAACGGCTCAGTATGTAACGCATATGTTCGATAGGTGTTGTCAGATCAACGGCATCGAGCACCGTCTCACCAAACCCAACCATCCCTGGACCAATGGTCAGGTTGAACGCATGAATCGAACCATCAAGGATGCGACTGTAAAACGGTATTATTACGACTCACACGATCAGTTGAAGGCCCATCTCCATCGCTTTGTGATGGCTTATAACTTCGCCAAAAGACTAAAAGCTCTCAAAGGCCTAACACCCTATGAATACATCTGCAAAATCTGGAAAAATGAGCCAGATCGTTTTATCTTTGACCCATTCCAGCACACCGTGGGACTAAACACCTAGGGCCTGCTCCCATTTCACATTGGTAACCACAGAAAGGCACAAGCCATAGCCACGAGGCTTTCGTAGTTTTTTGAGTTTACCAAAGCGCGAGGCCACCGCCCGGAACTGTCTCAACCGTGCGAAAACATTTTTTACCAGGTATCGGAATCAGTACAGCCCTCAGTCCAGATCTACATTACTTGTTTTGGAGTTCCGCTTCCCTGGAATGACTGCCTTGGCACCTTGCTGTTTGATTGAATCACGTATGGCCTGACTGTCATAGCCTATGTCTGCAACAATGGATTGAGCCGCGCCCACACTGGTGAGCCTTGATATCGTCACCATTGATGAAAACCCACTCCATGTCCAGCTCAACCACCAGAGCCTGAAATACCTTGAGCCATTTTCCGCTGGCAGATCAGGCGGTGAATCGTTTATAAACCTTGCTCCAGCTAGCTCCCGAAGGCCTTGGATAAATCTCTCCAGGAACATCCGGTACGCATGCGGTACAATATGCCTTCGACAGTCATACGCAAATCTTGCTTGTTGTAGAGGTTATTGTGAAGCAAAATGGGCAGCAGATTCGACCAGAGCTCAGCATTGAGCAGTAATCGGGACATTGCAAGCGCGTATTGCTGGTGAGAGCTACGAAGATACGAGCTTGCTTCTTTAAATCAATATTGAGATTAAACAGGAATAGACCCTAGCAATACTCAACTCAACAAGACCATTGTGAAAATGACAGCATCTAAACCATCTTAATTTACGTTAAAGGCAGCAGGTACGGCGTTGGCGCCACTGCAATTATCGGCCCTACACCATCGGATTTCGCTCAATCGCACGCAAGGCTGCTCTTTATCTCTGAGCGTCTTTCGACTGAAGCGCCAAAACACGGCCAAGTTCTTTGATTTTTTTAGCCGCCTGAACCAGAATGCAGTCATTTCTCGATCGATTATTGCCATGTTTAACAACCTAACCAGCTTTCAGTACATTCAGAGCTCGTGTAAACCGTGTAATAGATGGTTTATTCTTCTACACTCTCGCTTTGCTGTTATCACTGGCTGGGCTGCCTGATTTTTTCAGGGCGCAAGGGATAATCAACCTGCATTTTCCTGAACTCATACCGCTCGACAATTATGCTCGACCAGCTGGACCGGTTGTTAACCGTCTGGATGATTGGTACCAGTCGCTTCTAAAAAAACTAATAGACCGAGATTCAGAAGTAGCCGTTACAGAAGATCAGCTTTCAAAAGATAGTATCGAGAACATTCACGTGTTTACTACTGAGCCTGAATGTGACTTCGTTTTCCAGGTACTGGACAAGGCTTACCTGGAATGGATGAACAGTACTTCCGCTAACGACCGCTTGCGATTGCTGGTGTTCCCACCATGTGATCATTCCAACCGAGTAACAAGCTGGGCTGAAGGTAATCGCCTGGATGTGCTTGCTGCCCCAGATCGTTCTGAATTGCTATCCGGAGATTTGGTAAAAGTTACGATACCTGCGGGCTCTGGTCCGCTGGTCATCCCAAAGCTTGAAGACTGGTTTATTCGTCACCATCGCGGCTTAAGATATATTCGCACCCTGTTGGCTGCTTTGCAGGATACTTCACGGCACTGCCTCGTATCTTGTAACAGTTGGTGCTGGGTATATTTGAAAAAAGCCGTTAACGCCGATTTGGTATTGCCCGTGCCAGATTCGCTGGCACCCATGAATGCTGAGATTCTTGGCAAGTGGCTGCTCGAATTGATGTCCGAAGAGCTCCAGCAACCTGCTACTTTCTGTGATCATAACAATGGCAAAGAAATACTACGCTGTGAAGAAGATGGCACAATTTCCGATAAATTCATGCAACAGCTTGCTAATGATAGTGGGGGCATACCCTGGATAGCCTGGCAACTTTGGTGTCGAAGCTTGCGGACAGAAGCAGAACGTGATGATCAATCAGATAATACCGAGGAACCGGAAAAGCAGCAGGCCTCCGGCGACAAAGGAATAGTTTTCTGGACAATCAGAAATCAGCCACCAAGGTTGCCTCGCGGGCATGAACACGCGGCCTGTTTGTTATCGCAAGCCTTGCTGATTCATGGCTCGTTGCCCGAACAGATGCTCTCAGCGGTATTGCCCCCCGCCACAGGAGAATCCAGCCTGATTGTCGCCCTGATTCGCTCCGGCTTCGTTGAATGTCATGGCGATGAAATACGTTGTCTGGCAACAGCAGACCCGGTTATCTGGACATCGCTGGCCAACTCTGGCATGACGATGGCGCGCTTTTGACCAATTTCAAGAATTCAGCGAGCTAAATATGCCTGATTCAAGCATGAAAAATGTTAAAGCATCCCAGTTAGTCAATGATATTGGTGATATCAGCTTACCCAAATTCTGGTCATCGTTGTTTCTGTGTGGTTGTTGACTTTTCTCTCCCACAAGCTACTTTCTATCCTGGCAAAACACGGGCCCAGTAGGTTAAGGCTGTACTTTCTTGCCGCCATACCCTTTACTCGCTTGTGCTTGCTCGCTGCCGCAGTGTCAATGATAATTCCTATCATCTTCAATATCACATTGCAGAATTTTCTGGTTATTGCAGGTGCCATCAGTATTGCAATAGGTTTTGCGTTTAAAGACCTGACCAGCAGTTTGATTGCGGGTGTGGTTACTATATTAGAGCGTACCTATCGTCCCGGTGACTGGGTGAAAATTGAGGATGATTACGGCGAGGTTCAACAGGTTGGTTTATGAGCCATCACGCTGCGCACACCTGACGATAACATCGTTATTACCATCGCGCACGATAGAATCTGGAATAACAACATCAACAATTCCAACGATGGGCAACAAACCTTGATGTATGTAGCTGATTTTTATCTTGATGCCGACCATAATGCAGCCGCCATACGCACTGTGCTACATGATATTGCATTGACCAGTGCCTTCCTGGACTATACGAAACCTGTATTGGTCATACTTGCAGAGGTACCGTGGGGCTCGCACTACAAGCTCAAAGCCTATCCCTTCGATATGCGTGACCAGTTCGAGTTCATCAGTGATATGACTGTGCGTGGCAAGCTTGGCATTCGAGAAGCAGGTGCCAGGGAAGTCCAGGCACCTGTAATGATTCAGACACCTGAACAACGGTAGTTCGAAAAATCTGGCCATACTACTGCCGCTCGATAATTGGTTTTCAACTATTTACAAGGCGATCTGCTAAATTAAACACGACACTCAAATTTGGCAATGTATCTTTACTTTCTAGTGTATTTTAGATGTCAAAATACTCAAAACCTTTACGGTTATACCAATTATTTGCTTTCTCAATTTCTGCCTGCTCTTCATCGGTAATACCTTCAACTGCGCCTATTTATTCCAAGCTCTATTGATTTTTTCAGAATTTTTTGAAGATCATGACTAAATTTACATTTAACTTTTTTAATTGACACGCTTTTAAATAGCAAATACGACTTTAACGACAACTCTACCGAGCGACAAACCAAGTAGTATTTTACAGGTGAAAACGGCTTGTCTATTTTAAAACTCTTACAAGCATTCAGAAAGTCTTCGGCATATACGATAAACCCTATCTGCTTCATTGTAATACGCGCTGGTTTTGCTGAAATTATGATATTCGCCATCGTTTTCCTTGATCCCTGACGCGGGTTATTACTGGTGTTTAGCTTAAATCCACTTTCTTCAATATTTTTCATCGCAAAGCACGCACTTTCCGGATGAATCATGATTACTATATGCCACATAGATCCATCAGACGAGCTTTGTTGACGTTCATTGCTAATCAGGAGAAATTATGAGGCTTTTTCGGTTCTGATCAGATTTTGTATGGATAATAAATATATAGCTTCTTTCGGCCCTGTCGGCATTTTTGATTCTGGAATAGGAGGGTTGTCAGTTGCCCGAAAAATTAGAGAGTTACTGCCAAGTGAAGACATGGTATACGTTGCAGATTCGCTGCATGCTCCCTACGGAGAGAAATCAGACAATTACATATTCCAACGAATGGGCGCAGTCACAGAATTTCTACTGGCCCGCAAAGCCAAGGCTGTTGTCGTAGCATGTAATACGGCAACGACAGCAGCTATTTCCAGGCTCAGAGCCTGTTACCCAATTCCAATTGTCGGCGTCGAGCCGGGGATCAAGCCTGCCGCACTTTCCACACACACGGGGGTAATTGGCGTATTGGCAACTCCCAGAACACTTCAAACAAATTCATTCACAGCGCTGGCAGAACGTTTTGCAAGAAACGTGAGAATCGAAATTCAGCCTTGTCCTGATCTGGTAACCAAAATAGAGGCACTCAATTTTAACAGCGATCAGACCATTGCCTTACTGAAGCAGTATATCTCTCCACTGCTTGATAAAGGAGCCGACACCATCGTGCTCGGGTGTACACATTACAATCATTTGTCTGAATTGATCTCCAAGGTAGCCGGGGAAAATATTTCAATCATCAAAACTGACGCAGCTGTAGCGAAAGAAGTCGCTCGCAGGCTTTCTTCTGGGGGATTGCTTGCCGGCGGAGATCATGCAGGAAGCGAGGAATTTTGGACCAGCGGGCCTCTTGCCGCTTACCATCAACAGATTGAGCTGCTGTGGGGAAAAAGCGGTAAATGTTATCGCTGGCTTTGATGTTAGCGCATCGTTTCGGATCTCGTAGATAATCCCATACCTATCTAGAAATAAGGTGCAAGTGAATCTATACTGACCCGGTGCCTGTAAACAGGGAGCATATATGATGATCAGACGAACACTTATCCCACTGGATGGTTCTGAACTGGCAGAACAGGTTATCCCTCATCTGCTGCGTTTCATTACGCCGGATCAGACCGAGCTACTGCTGATGACAGCATTGTCATCCACTTCCCGCTCTCTGGATGAAGTTGAAGATACGCCCGGCTTGCCAACATCAAAGCAGACTGTTGTATCGAAAGAGGACAAGGCACGCAAACAGTTATACGACATTACACAAAAACTCAATCAGATTGGCTTCAGCGTAATGGATCGACTTTTGTCGGGAATGCCGGCCGAGAGCATACTACGCTTGGCAGAGGAAACCTTTGTCGATCTGATTGCCATGTCAACACATGGAAGAACCGGACTGGGACGGGCATTGTTGGGTAGCGTGGCGGACGAAGTCGTGTGCAGCGCACGCCCACCCGTGTTTTTGGCACCTGCTGCCATAGCGGTAAAATCCAGTTCTGTACCTCGTACTATTCTCCTACCTCTTGATGGCACGCCTCTGGCAGAAGCAGCCATTCCCATCGCCCGTCAATTTGCACAGAATACGGGAGCAACCATCTCTCTGATCCGTGTTGTCAGGCCAAATCATCCTGGATACGAGCAACCAGATGAGCAAGTATCTGCCGGGGAACAATCTGTCGCTCACCAGGCGATCAGTTATCTGGAGCGAATACAGCTGCAGTTACAACTGGCGAATGTATTTTCTCATTACCAGGTTGCATCGGGTGATCCGATTGAAGCCATTATCCGTACCATGCACATGGAAGACTCTGATCTGGTCGTGATGAGTACACACGGGCGTTCAGGTGTTGAACGCATAATCCATGGCAGTGTTACACGCCAAATTATTGGAAATACAACCTGTCCGCTGCTATTGGTACGTGGCGTAGTGCCCGTTGAGGTTTATGAGTCGAGCGATGACAGAGTATCAGCAGCCTCCTTTTGCTGATCAAGCTGTGCCAACAACACCAGGGCTCTGCCTGATCAGAAAAGCGCACGAATCGCTTCTTCGATTCGCTCTACAGTAACAATTTCAATTCCTTTGATAACTTGTTTAGACTGATTTGCCTTGGGAATAACAGCCTGAGTAAATCCCAGTTTGGCTGCTTCTTTAATTCGCTCCTGCCCGCGTTGTACCGGCCGTACTTCCCCCGCTAGACCAACTTCTCCAAACACAACAGTTTTCTCCGGCAAGATCCGGTTTTTCAGAGATGAAACAATCGCCAGCATCACGGCCAGATCAGCGCCTGGTTCAGTAATTTTGACTCCACCCACCGCATTGATAAAAATATCCTGATCAAAACAAGGAATACCGGCATGGCGATGCAGCACTGCCAGCAACATTGCCAGACGATTCTGTTCCAGCCCGACACTCAATCGACGCGGGGTTGATCCATGCGCCTCATCCACCAGAGCCTGAATCTCCACCAGCAAAGGGCGCGTTCCCTCCTGTGTCACCATCACACAAATACCCGGCACACGCACACCATGATGCGAAAGAAACAAGGCAGAAGGATTATTCACTTCCCGCAATCCCTTCTCGGTCATGGCAAAGACACCCAGTTCGTTCACTGCCCCAAAACGATTCTTGAAAGCTCGAATTAAACGAAAAGCGGAGTGTGTATCTCCTTCAAAATAAAGTACTGTATCAACCATATGCTCCAGAACACGCGGCCCAGCCAGCGCCCCCTCTTTGGTCACATGTCCTACCAGCACAACACAAGTACCACTGGTTTTGGCGAATCGCGTCAAGCGAGCGGCACATTCCCGTACTTGGGCAACCGAACCTGGGGCCGATTGCAACGACTCGGAATAAATCGTCTGAATCGAATCGATGATTGCGACTTGAGGGCGATGCTCAACCAACGTTGACTGAATGGCTTCCAGTCGAATTTCGGTCAACAAATCAACTTTGGTGGCATCCAGAGTCAGACGCTTTGCCCGTAGCGCGACCTGTTGCATGGACTCTTCACCACTGACGTATAGCACTCGGTGATGCGCAGACATCCGGGATAGCGCCTGCAACAGTAGTGTCGACTTACCTATGCCGGGATCACCTCCTAATAAAACAACCCCACCCTGTACCAGGCCTCCACCTAACACCCGGTCAAACTCGGACAGCCCGGTCAGAAAACGAGGCATATCCTCCGCCTCGACCTCACTCAGACTCAGCACATGTCCTTGCGCGGAATCCGGAATGAAATGCTGAAGATTTTTCTCCCGCACAGTTTCAGTCAACGAATTCCATTCACGACAATGCGGACACTGGCCTTGCCATTTCAATACCTGACCACCACAGGCACTGCAAATATAAAGAGTCTTGAGTTTCGTCATGAATAAACTACGTGATTGGGATTTCCTGATGCAGAACAATATTCCAGCTTTACACCCGACTCGGATATTTCATCAGGAACGCAGCATATGTATGTAATATCAGGTACTCGGCAGCATCCCTATTAAAAAGCCGAAAAACTGATAAAATAGCTGCCTCAAAAGATACAGAGTTCCGGAGAGGTACCGAAGTGGCCATAACGGCGCTGACTCGAAATCAGATGGTCAGGATTTCCTGGCACGTGGGTTCGAATCCCACCCTCTCCGCCAAAGATATAGCAATCAATACCCACCGTCAACAAATAAACCCGCACAAACACTTAATCTAGCAGCATATCTAGTCATTCATTGGCAACCTTGGTAAAACCGGGTAACATTTCAAAAAACGGGTAGAAAACCGGATATATTTTTTACCTATTTCATTTCTACCCGGTTTTACCAAGGAAACTAACTGATTCAGCCATTCGAGCTGCAAAACCCAAAGAGAAGCAATACAAGCTGACAGACGGCAACGGATTGACCCTGCTGATATATCCTGACGGTTCAAAGCACTGGCGGTACCGGTATTTATTCAATGAGAAAGAATCCATGCTTTCCCTTGGGAAATACCCGGAAACAACCCTGGCGAAAGCCCGATCAATTCATGATGGGTACAAGGCGATACTAAAACAGGGCATCAATCCATCGACTCATCGCAAGGAAGAAAAACGGAAAGCGATCGTGTCTGTTGAAAACAGTTTCGAGGCGGTGGCGCGGGCATGGTGGATGCATTGGAAGCATGCCAAGACAGAGCGCCATGTAGCCTATACCTTGAGAAGAATGGAAGCCGATATATTCCCGTTCATTGGTGCAAAACCAGTTAATACACTCACAGCCATGCACTTTATTGAGCTTGTGTACAAGGTGCAAAGCCGTGGCGCGCTGGATATTGCAAAACGTGTTTTAACCATGTGCGGGCAGGTTATGTGCTATGCGGTGCAGCACGGGTTATCAGAACGAAACCCGGCAGCAGACATAAAACCAGCTGACATTCTAAAGAAACGGAAAAAAGTTAATCACAAGCGGATACCTGAATCAGAGCTGCCGGATTTACTCCAGAAGATTAATCAGTACGACGGGCAACCACTTACACGACTGGCTTTGCAGTTAATGACGCTAACATTCATTCGGACAAGTGAACTGATCGGCGGACGGTGGGAAGAGATTAGCTTTGATAATGCCGAATGGCGTATCCCGCCAGAGCGCATGAAAATGCGTAGTCAGTATATCGTCCCCTTGAGCGACCAGGCAATAACTGTCTTGCGCGAAATCAAGGCATTGAACAGTGACCCGGTTCTGTTGTTCCCCAGCGAGCGACGTAATGGCAAGACCATGAGCAACAATACCATTATTTATGCGCTATACCGCATAGGTTACAAGGGGCGTATGACGGGGCACGGCTTCCGTGGACTGGCATCAACTGTCTTACATGAGAAAAATTTCGACCACAAATGGATAGAACTACAACTGGCACATGCAGAGCGTGATGAAGTTTCAGCGGCTTACAATCACGCCCTGTACCTTGAACAGCGCAGGAAAATGATGCAATGGTGGGGGGAATATATTGAGATGAAAGGAATATGACAAAAAGATTCCAGCCAATAGAGGATCTGGGTAGTATTTGTACAAAGCACAACATATGGTACTATTGACCACTAGATACAAGGGATTGCCCGGTAGTGACGCCAATCACCAACCGGGCAGGCTGAATGAAGCAATCAGCGAGTTATACACTTGGTTGCTTTGATCTGCCCAACGGCAGAAACAATACACTAACAATACTTTAGCAAACTATGGGTAATCATAGCATATAAAGTATATAAATAAGGCAATATTGTTTTCTGCTCTCTAGAGCATTTTTGGCTTACTTGTTTACATATCTACATGAAGCGAAGTAGTTGGCACACTCCTCCGGAGTGAACAGATCCAACACTTTGCCGATCTGTGCCCATAAGGCATCCATGGCTCGTTTGGCGGCTTTGCGTAATAGGGCTTTGAGTTTGGAGAACATTTTCTCGATTGGATTCAGATCAGGCGAATACGGCGGTAAGTAGAGCAGCGTGGCACCTGCCGCTTCAATGGCTGCGCGGACGCCTGGAACCTTGTGACAAGACAGGTTGTCGGCCACCACAATGTCACCTGGCTGCAGCGTGGGGCACAGGCAGGTTTGATGAATATAGGCGAGAAACGCGGCCCCGTTCATTGGGCCGTCGAGCACTAACGGAGCGGTGATCGCATCGTGATGCAGTCCCGCAATGAAGGTGGTGCTCTTCCAGTGGCCGTGGGGCACCGAAGCCACACAGCGCTGGCCGCGCGGCGCGCGACCCCGCTGTCGCGTCATGTTGGTGGTCGTTGCCGTCTCATCCAGGAAGACCAGGTGACGGCAATCCCAATGCTGCTGCTCGCGGGCCCACTCAGTTCGTGCCTGACGTACGTCTGTGCGCGATTGCTCGCTGGCGCGCAGGGTTTTTTTTAAAACTCAACCCCCATTTGTTCAGTTGATGCCATAGCGCCGGCACCTTGATCTGAATGCCTTCTGCAGCCAACCGTTCACTGAGCTCGACAAGCGTTAGATCCGGCGTGGCTTCTATCCATTGCCGAATCTGCGCTTCCTTGTGCGCAATGCGGGATCGCCGATAACCTCCCATCGGCAAACTATGGCGCTGGCCTTCTTTCCATCACTTGCGTACCTGTACACCCACATGCGACTCACCTCAAAGCGCCGGGCAATTGCCGTTGGACCTTCGCCACGATCCAACGCACCCAGAATGCGATCCCGAAGATCTTGTGAATAGGCATGCATAACCTTCCCCATCAGTTGTAATAGAGAATAGTCTATTGCATGCATATATTTAAATAAAAAATGCTCTAATATACGCGGACGCCACCCCCGAAGCACTGGCGAATGGATTGGCGAAGCGTTGGCCTTCCAGCGGCGTAGTATCGGCTGAAGCGGGCATTGTGTTTGGTTCGCATGGCATGGGCAAGGATAGTGTTATGCGCAATCTAGCGATGCTTAACCAGTTATGGGACGGCGCTAGCCTGGCCATAGACCGGCGCACCAGTGAATCATTCACGGTACAAGGTGCACGGCTGACTGTAGTTTTGCAGGTACAGGAACCCACTCTGCGGGAGTTTTTCAATAAATCGGGAGCGCTGGCGCGTGGTACGGGCTTTCTTGCCCGGTTCCTTGTGGCTTGGCCGGAATCAACCCAAGGCTTGCGAGCATTTACCGAAGCACCTACCAACTGGCCGCACCTTGGCGCATTCCATAGGCGTATTGCTGCAATCCTGAACAAACCCGCCCCCATTGATGAAGATGGCGCACTTACTTCGACCATGCTGGACATGTCACCGGACGCAAAAGCGGCATGGGTGGAATATCACAATGCTATTGAAAGCGAATTAGCAAGAGGCGGAGAGCTTCACGACGTACGCGACGTCGCGAGCAAATCTGCCGACAACGCGGTACGACTGGCAGCGCTGTTTCAGATGCTCGAACATGGTATGAACAGCCCTATCAGTCAGGATAATTTTGGACGGGCAGGCAATATAGCAGTATGGCACCTTAGCGAGGCTAAGAGATTCTTTGGGGAACTTGCGCTACCTGTTGAACTGGCGGACGCGGTACGGTTGGATAACTGGCTGATTGAGCATTGCGAGAATAAGTGCACGCACACAGTAGGAAAATCCGTAGCACTGCAATATGGGCCGCTTCGGAAAAAGGAAAGTATTGATGCTGCGATCCGTGAACTTGAGGAGCTTGACCGTGTTCAAGTGCGAAGGGATGGGAAGCGCATAACACTGCTTATCAATCCTGCGCTTTTGGACTTTGCTAATGCTAAAGCTGCTAATCCTGCTAAAGATGGAGTGATTTAACCTTGAATATTAGCAAAATTAGCAAGATTAGCGTTAGCAAAAGTCTAAAACAGAAAATTACAAGGGGAAGCAAATTGACTAAATTGGAACTGACAGGCGACAGAAATCAGTGCCCTACCTGCAATGAATATTTCAACAGCACAGCAGCATTCGACAAACATCGAACCGGAAAGCACGGGTTAACCGTCGCTGTCTGACTGTTCAAGAAATGAATAACAAGGGAATGAGCAAGAACGATGCGGGATTCTGGATAACATCTCCCATGCCAGCTAAAGCCTATGCTGCACGCAAAATAGCGATTAAAAACGCTACGGACATACAAAACCATTACCCGGAGAAAATAATCGGTGTTTTGTGATTGCACAATGCTTAGGGCGGGCAGATTGACATCATGACCCTATCCGCTTTAATTAAGAAACATGGTGACTGGGCCAAGGAAGAGAAAACCGAAGCCAGTGACTGGGAAAAGCTCATTAATTGGTGGCTGGATCATATAGGGGAAAATGACCCGCTACTGCGCAATACGACCCTTGACCAATGTCGGAGGGACGCTGAAGCCAGAAAGTATTTTATGGAGCACGCCATCCTTGAGAGAAGGAAAGATTAAACACAACCAGTGGTTTAATTATTGAAGGAGACATGAAATGTCAAAGAATGCCGAATGATTGAAAAAATACCGTGCCAAGATGGATGATGCTGGATTTAGGCGGCTGAGCTTTTATGTATGCCCTGAATTGGGGCAACTACTGGATAGGGAGCATCGCCCTTCAGAGTGCAGAGGGCGTACCCTGGAGCGCTTGCTATTGGGTAAGGCTGCAAAGCGTCCTGATTATTGGACGGAAGAAGAACGAGCGCGCAGGACGGCAAAGTGCCAGGCAATCATGAAAAAATTCAAGCTATCTTAACGTAACGATAGGGGAATTTTCAACCACCGACATACACACGCGCGATAATGGAAATCACCACTACCGAGGAAGCCTGAAATTTTAAGGTGTCCGCGTGGTGGTGGTTAGTGACATTTCAAAAAACGGGTAGAAAACTGGGTGTTTTAGAGATCCATAAATCCAATACTCCCTTATATACGTCATTTCCAATGATTATTCGAATCCCATTCTCAGCATTCGGTAATGCTGACACTGACAGCCAGGCCACCCAATGAGGTTTCCTTGTATTTGTGTGACATCTCCAGACCCGTCTGCTTCATCGCGTTAATGCAGTTGTCGAGTGATATAAAATGCTCGCCCGTACCGCGGCAAGCAAGTGCAGCAGCGGTATGGGCCTTGATTGCGCCAAAACCATTACGTTCAATACAGGGCACCTGAACTAGCCCGCCAACCGGATCGCAAGTCATACCCAAATGGTGTTCCAATGCAATTTCAGCAGCATTCTCGATTTGCTCAGTGGTCCCTCCCCGCACCGCAGAAAGACCAGCTGCAGCCATTGCTGCTGCCGAACCCACTTCTCCCTGACAGCCTACTTCCGCCCCGGAAATAGAGCTACGATGCTTGATCAACCCACCAATTGCTGCAGCAGTCAGTAGAAAATCCCGTACTTGCTGCAGAGTCCCACCTTCATGCTTAAGCAGATAGTAAATAACTGCCGGAATAACCCCGGCAGCGCCATTGGTAGGCGCTGTCACAACCATGTGACCCGCAGCATTCTCTTCATTCACCGCCATGGCATAGGTGCATAACCAGTCATTCAGCGTACCTTTTTCCGGATTTGTTTCCAGTTGCTTGAATAGATCTTTTGCACGCCGGCGTATCCCCAGGATACCTGGGAGGCGGCCTTCTGCCGTCAGTCCCTGTTCAACACAATGACACATAGCCTGCCAGATACTGTCCAGTCCCTGATCAAGATCTTGTTCCGACATCCTGGTTAATTCATTGGCGCGTTTCATTTCCGCAATGGATAAGCCACTTTGCCGCGACATCTCAAGCATACTGTCTGCTGAATCAAACGGGTATGGATAAGTGCCAGCAAATTCAATTTTAAGCGGAGCATCCAGCTGGCTAATTTCTGCAAGCGTACAGATAAATCCACCCCCGATGGAAAAGAATGTTTCTGACAGAACTTTCTTTCCCTCCTCATCCAGAAGATAAAAAATCATTCCGTTAGGATGTTGCGGTAACGGATCAGATTTATCAAAGACAATGTCATCCTCCGGATTGAAATCAATGTGTCTGCCGCTGGCAAGCTGCACAGTATTGGTCGCCCAGAGCTTTGCAGTCAGCGCATTGACATCCTGCCCGGCGAGGGATGCAGGGCTATAGCCATGCAATCCCAAAGTTACAGCCCTATCTGTTGCGTGCCCTCTTCCAGTAAATGCGAGTGAGCCCTTGAGTACGCAATAAACACGATGGTTGCGATTATCCGGAGTTTGTAAAATCAGCTGATCAATATCATCACGAAAAACATTTGCTGCCGCCATTGGTCCCATCGTGTGGGAACTGGAGGGGCCAATACCGATTTTAAACAGATCAAGAACGCTTATAAACATAGGATAATTTTTTGATTGGTATTAAGAAGAAAATTGCCCCGACAGTTTGTTGTAATTGCCAAGATTGTATTATAGTGGATTGAGCAAATCCGCTTCACAGACAGATCGAATTATTTTGCAGAAATATCACAGAGATAATAATTGACCTGTATAAACAGGCTATGGTCTAATTCTGTAGTTTTAGGGTGACAAAGGCGGTTAACTCAGCGGTAGAGTGCCACCTTCACACGGTGGAAGTCATTGGTTCAATTCCAATACCGCCTACCATATTTCTTTCTGTATGTTCGCCTGCATTAATCCGGCAAGCCGGAAAGAAGATGCTTGCCAAAGCTTATAATTGACAGCATAGCAAAAGGCCTGTTTGCTTATTTATATAACGGTGACAGCTTGAGCAGACTTTTCAAGTCTCCACAGACACACTCACTCTTAACCAATCCTACTCCTGACTCATGCTCAATCCGGCAAGGTTCTCCATTTTGCGATCGTTTCTTGCATGCCTGATTCTCTTCCAATCCGTTCTTTGTCAAGCCGACCTGGTGGAAACAATAGAGCGAGTCAAGCCGGCAATTGTCGGAGTAGGCTCTTTCCACAAATTACGTTCACCCCCTGTTAATTTTCTTGGAACGGGTTTTGTAATCGAAGATGGGCTGCATGTCATCACTAATGTTCATGTAATTTCTGATCTGTCTACTGATAAGAATAAAAACTCATTAATCATCATAACTGGCAAAGGTGATAAGCCAGAACTGAGAAATGCCACTATAGTTGCTCTGGACAAGGAACATGATCTGGCTCTACTGCGTTTCGAGGGAGCTGCTTTACCCGTAATGAAACTAGGGAATGCCAGCAAAATAAGAGAAGGGAAATTACTGGCATTCACTGGCTTCCCGATCGGAATGGTGCTTGGTTTCTACCCGGTGACCCATCGAGCTACTATCTCTTCAATTACCCCGGTCATACTCCCTGCACAAAATGCCAGACAGCTTGATGCCGCAAAAATTCGCCAGTTGCAAAGATCAGCCTACAAGGTATTTCAGCTAGATGGTACAGCCTACCCCGGTAACAGTGGCAGTCCACTCTACGACCCAGACACGGGTGAAGTTTATGGCGTGGTAAATATGGTCTTTGTGAAAGGTAAAAAGGAATCTATACTGAGCGATCCAAGCGGAATCAGTTATGCCATTCCTGGTAATTACATCATTGATTTGCTTAAAACAAGGCAGCCAAGTAACTTCTAATTAATTTATGCTAGTAGAATAGTTTGTCTTTAACGACACTCGCTGTTTTTTTATCTGGCCAGTCGCTTATACATCAATTTAGCAAGGAGGTATTTTGATTCAAGTAGCTAATCATTATATTTCCAGATTCTCGATACTGCTTGCCAGCATTGAAACTATCGCACTGCTCGGAGTTTTTTTTGCAGGAGCGGCCATCCGATTTCTGCAGTGGGATGGCACAATGTCCGAGCTGCTAATCTCCCAACTACCCGGGGCAATTACCTTTACTTTCGTTATTATCGCCAGCATGGCCGCACTGGGCATGTACCAGATGGAAGGTCGACAGGATTTCGAGGGTATTCTGCTCAGGTTGCTGCCATCCTTTGCATTGGGCTTCGGTTTTATCACCCTGATTTTTTACCTGTTTCCGGATCTTTATTTTGGCCGCGGTTTACTGGCTATCGTAATGCTGTTGGCCTTGCTGCTAATACTGTTCATCCGGCTGTTTTTTTTCAGATGGCAAGGTCTGGATAATTTACGTTATCGGGCGCTGGTACTGGGTGTTGGTGCTAATGCCGGAGAACTGTTTGACCTGGCTGGTAAAAGTCCTAATCTATCCAACTTCAGGATCGTGGGATTCGTTCCGCTGGATAAAGAAAGCCGGCATGTACCGGTTGAGATGATTATCCCGAGGACAGGCTCGCTGATCTCGCTGACCAATCAGCATAATATTAGCGAAATCATTGTTTCGGTCCAGGAAAGACGAGGAGGTACCTACCCTATTCAGGAATTACTGGAGTGCAGAATAAATGGCATAAAGGTAACGGATCTGGTTGGCTTTTATGAAAGGGAGTGCGGCCATCTGCAAATGGACTCACTTTATCCCAGCTGGCTGGTGTTCGGCAGTGGTTTTAAACAAGGGTCATTGAGAACACTGATCAAACGCCTATTCGATATCACTGCCAGCCTGTTGTTGCTGATTGTTACGTTGCCAATCATATTACTGGCTGCTTTGCTGATTCTGATTGAAGATGGTCGGCCTGTATTCTATCGTCAGGAAAGAGTGGGGCATGCCGGAAAACCCTATATGGTTTTCAAATTCCGCAGCATGTTCAACGATGCGGAAAAAGGTGGGAAACCGAGATGGGCCACGACTGATGATCCTCGCGTAACGCGAGTGGGAAAAATTATCCGTAAGTTGAGAATCGACGAATTACCACAAATCATTAATGTACTCAAAGGTGAAATGAGTTTTGTCGGGCCACGGCCTGAACGTCCTCACTTCGTCGATATACTCAGCGCACAAATTCCATACTATAACCTGCGGCATAGCATCAAACCTGGCATTACCGGCTGGGCACAAGTTCGTTATCCTTATGGTGCCTCCGTAGAAGATGCTATTGAAAAACTTCAATATGACCTGTATTACGTCAAGAACCATAGCCTGTTTCTTGATTTCATCATCCTGATCAACACCGTAGGCGTCGTACTGCTGAGCAAAGGCAGTCGGTGAGCATCGGTAATCACGATGGCAGCTACATTTTTTCTCCGTACTGACTGTCATGACAACCCTAAGTTACGCTGCGGCAGCGCTCGCTTTTTTCTTTTTATTCATGCTGCTGATAACCAGTTGGCGAGGCCGTCTTTATGGCTTGCTGCTGGCAATCGCCTGCATCATATCCTCAATATGGGCGGCAGCAATCGCGGGATTATCCTATTGGGATTATTCAGATCCTCTGCTGCCTCAAATACTGGAAATATTACGAAATGCTGCCCTGACTACATTTCTGATTACCTTGCTGGGGCCTTTCCAGTCCGGTAAAACAAATAAAACTTTTCCCAGAATCAGGCCGGTTGTTACTGCCATCGCTCTGTTCTACCTGGTTTGTCTCGTACAAACAATCACTTTCAGTCACACTACCACTACCAGTGCTGATTCAGATCAACTCGGCTCCTCCTTCGAGTTTCTTACATGGGTAACAATGGCCATCATTGGTATGATTCTGGTGGAGCAATATTACCGGAACACACCCCACGAGCAACGCTGGGGGATTAAATTCATTTGCCTGGGTATCGGGGGGTTATTTGTTTATGATTTTTATTTGTACAGCGATGCATTATTATTCAGAAAAATAAGCCCTGATATCTGGGCTGCTCGGGGGTGGGTCAATACACTTATCGTTCCCCTGATTGCACTTTCGGCAGCACGCAACCCTAAATGGACAGTTGGCATTGCCGTTTCCAGACGCATCCTGTTTTACTCCACAGCACTATTTGGTGCCGCGATTTACCTGCTGTTAATGGCTGCGGCCGGTTATTACCTCCGATTCTCGGGCGGGACCTGGGGTGCAGTATTTCAGCTGACTTTCCTGTTTGGTGCAATTGTTCTACTGATCACTGTACTATTTTCCGGGACGACACGTTCCTGGCTCAAAGTGTTCATCAGCAAGCATTTTTTCAGCTATAACTATGATTATCGTGAAGAATGGCTGCGCTTTACGCGCACCCTGTCTGAAGAAGAAACGGAATTGAAGATTCGTGTGATTAAATCACTCGCGCAGCTGGTTGAAAGCCCAGCCGGAGCGGTGTGGTTCAAATCAGAACAAAATCATGCCTATCAACTGATTGCACGCTGGAATATTCCATATATTGATACATCTGTCGAAATTAACAGTCATTTTTGCCGGTTTATGCAGGAAAGTTCCTGGGTAATTGATTTATATCAGCATGATTCCGGGCCTCAGCAATACGCAGCCATGATACTACCTGACTGGCTGCCCACTATTCCCAAGGCACGCTGGGTGGTACCACTGATATTGCATGGAGAGCTGCTGGGATTTGTGGTGCTGACCGAACCCAGAAGTACGGTCAAATTTGATTGGGAAGTCAGGGATTTATTGAAAGTAGCAGGAAGCCAGGCAGCAAGTTATCTAGCGCAGTACGAAGCAACTCAGGCGCTCTCTACGGCACGACAGTTTGAATCATTCAATCGCATGTCTACGTTTATCGTGCACGACATCAAAAATCTGATTGCCCAGCTTTCGTTGTTGCTGACCAATGCGGTAAAGCATAAGGACAACCCGGAATTTCAGCAGGATATGCTGGACACTGTAGCGTTATCTATCAACAAAATGAAACGTTTACTTGAAAAACTCAGCGACGGAGGCATGCATGAAGAAAAAAACTCCTTGTTATCTCTAGATGAATTACTGCAACAAATCATTGAAAGCAAATCCTTCTGTGAACCGAGGCCAGTACTTAATATCATCGATCCAAATCTAAATATACAAGCCGATCCATCACGCCTGGAGCGTGTGCTTGGTCATCTGGTACAAAATGCAATCGAGGCCACTCCCAAAGACGGATATGTTGAGGTACGACTCGGGCGACAATCCGGATGGGCAGTAATCAAGATTAAAGACAGTGGACATGGCATGAACGAACAATTTATCCGCGACAAATTATTTACTCCTTTCGAGTCGACCAAAACAGCCGGCATGGGCATTGGTGTGTTCGAGAGTAGGGAATATGTCGAACAAATTGGTGGAAAATTGCATGTATCCAGTGAAGTATCAAAAGGAACTGTTTTCTCGGTCATGCTACCGATAGCAAAATCCATGCAATCTCCCGTTACACCGTTATAAAAATATCTTGAAAAGAGCGCTGTCACGAACAGCCAGCGCACCTGTTATTCCTTCGTTACATGGTTCTTCTCTGAAACACAATTATGCTCCGTTATTTTGAACGCCTGATCACCCCCTTTCCATCCGACCAGCTTACCGAACCACCCGCCACACTCTATCAGTTCTGCCGTCACTACATGCAAGGCTCAGGAATCTACTTCCTGCTGCTGGCAATCGCCACATTTTTTGTGGCCGTTGGCGAGGCCATGCTGTTTGGTGTACTGGGAACGATTGTGGACTGGTTGGCCGAGAATGACCCACAAGCATTTTTACAACAGGAAAGGCTGGCTCTGCTGGGACTTTCGCTTTTCATCCTGATACTGATGCCGATTATTGTTTTCTTTCACTCGGTGATTTTGTACCAGTCTCTGATGGGAAATTTTCCCATGGTCGTTCGCTGGCTGTCCCATCGCTATCTGCTTGATCAAAGTTACGCTTTCTTCCAAAATGAATTCAGCGGACGTATCGCAACCAAGGTCATGCAAACAGCTTTGGCTGTGCGCGAAACAATCATCAAAACCCTGGATGTTTTGCTGTTTGTTACTGTCTATCTTGCAACGGCATTACTGCTGATTGCACATGCGGATATTCGCCTCTGCATACCGCTGATTATCTGGCTGGCAGTGTATTTATGCATCCTGCGTCACTTCATCCCCAAACTAAAAAGCATCTCAAAAATTCAGGCAGATGCCCGCTCAAACATGACCGGACGCATTGTGGACAGCTATGCCAATATCCTCACGCTCAAGCTCTTTTCTCACACCCTGCGGGAATCTGACTACGCTCGGGATGGCATGCAGGAATTTCTGGATACTGTGCATCCACAAATGCGCCTGGTGACCTGGTTGAATACCTGCGTATGGATCAATAACATGCTGTCCGTCTTTGCAATCGGCGCATTGGGAATCGCGCTGTGGCTCGACGGCAGCATCAGCACTGGCGCGATAGCCATTGCACTGAGTCTTGCCATCCGTCTGACCGGGATGTCTCACTGGATCATGCTGGAAGTTGGAGAATTATTCGAGAACATCGGCATCGTGCAAGATGGAATAAATATGCTGGCCAAACCACATGCAGTGACGGATGCTCCCGGTGCCGTGCCACTATCCGTTACTCACGGTGCGATCGACTATAACCAGGTTGAATTTTCCTACCGCAACAACATCAAGAATGAAGATCACCGAATTTTTGAGGCACTTGATCTTCATATCTGTCCCGGCGAAAAAGTCGGTCTTGTCGGTCCTTCCGGGGCCGGAAAATCGACCCTGATCAGCCTGCTGCTGCGTTTTTATGATATCCAGCAGGGCAGTATTCAGATCGATCGGCAGGATATCAAGATCGTGACACAGGAAAGCC
The DNA here is from genome assembly GCF_055387135.1 of Nitrosomonas sp. TNE100. Classification (NCBI taxonomy): domain Bacteria; kingdom Pseudomonadati; phylum Pseudomonadota; class Betaproteobacteria; order Nitrosomonadales; family Nitrosomonadaceae; genus Nitrosomonas; species Nitrosomonas sp. TNE100. The sequence continues at coordinate 1,728,929 of NZ_AP040997.1, forward strand.
TGCGCGCCAGCATCGCCATTGTTACGCAAGACACTTCGTTGCTACACCGCTCTATTCGTGAAAATATTCTGTTTGGCAGACCCGATGCAACCGAAGAAGAAATACGACTGGCCGCACAGCAAGCGCATGCGCACGGATTTATCCAAGATCTGGTCGATATTCACGGCCGCAGAGGGTATGACGCCATGGTGGGTGAGCGTGGGGTCAATCTGTCAGGTGGACAACGCCAGCGTATCGCTATTGCCCGGGTGTTGCTCAAAGATGCGCCGATTCTGATTCTGGATGAGGCAACTTCTGCGCTGGATTCCGATATAGAAGCCAACATTCAGCAAAGCCTGCAGGAGTTGATGCAAAATAAAACCGTGATTGCCATTGCTCATCGCCTCTCCACCATTGCCGCAATGGACCGGCTGATCGTACTGGATAACGGACGCATCGTCGAACAAGGTCGCCACACCGAGCTGCTGGCACTCAATGGGCTTTATGCCCGGCTCTGGAATCACCAATCTGGCGGTTTTCTAGGCCACTCTAAACAGGATGAAGTACTCTAGCTGGTTATATTGTAACGGCCCTTCAGAGTGAAACTTACTGCTGCGTCACTGGAGGAGGATCAAATCGGCGATACAGCACGGGTAATACCACCAGAGTCAGTAACGTGGAAGTAATCAACCCGCCGATCACCACAATGGCCAGCGGCCGCTGCACCTCTGAACCTGGGCCGGTTGCAAACAGGAACGGAACCAGCCCAAGCATCGCTACGGTAGCTGTCATCAGCACCGGACGAAAACGCTGCTCACATCCCCTGATGACAGCATCCTTGACACTAACGCCCTCATCGCGCAACTTCCGGATATAGGAAATCAACACCACCCCATTCAGCACCGCTATTCCCCACAACGCGATAAAACCAACTGAAGCTGGCACCGACAAATACTCACCGGTAACAAATAGACCGAATACGCCACCTATCGACGCAAATGGCAGTACCAGAATAATCAAGGCTGCTAGTTTGATAGAATTGAACAGCATGAACAACAAAAAGAAAATAGCAGCAATCGTTACAGGAACGATAATCGAAAGTGTATTCATCGCACGCTCCATATTCTCAAACTGTCCGCCCCATTCGAAAAAATAGCCGTCCGGCAGTTTTACTTCCTTGGCAATCCGCTCCTGTACCTCTGCCACAAAACCGCCTAAGTCACGGCCTTCAACGTTTGAACCGACTACTACGCGGCGCTTGGCATTTTCACGTGAAACTTGCGCCGGACCATCAACAACACTGATATTGGCAACGGTATACAAAGGTACGGTTACTCCATCCGGTGCGCGTAGCAACAGATTACGGATACTTTCAATACTGTCCCGGAAATGTTGTGGAAAACGCACCACAATAGCAAAACGTCGCTCACCCTCGTACAGCGTACTTACTTCACGGCCACCTACAGCAGTCTCGATCAGTTCATGTACATCAGCGACATTGATGCCGTTACGCGCAATGGCGTTACGATCAATATCAATAGTCAGCGATTGCTGGCCAGAAAGGCGTTCAATCCGGATATCCTGTGCTCCGGGGACAGTGCGCAAGATGCGGGCGATCTGTTCTGACAGCCCGCGTAATTTATCCAGGTTATCCCCAAAAATTTTCACGGCAATTTCAGAGCGTACACCAGTCACCATTTCATCCACTCTTTCCGCAATCGGTTGCGACAGAACAATATTGACACCAGGCAGCACTTCCAGCAATTTGCGAATATCATCATCTACTTCGTCCTGGGTTCGCCCGGAATTGGGATCCAGCGTCACCATCGGATCAGATTCATTCTGTCCGGCCGGATCAGCAGGTGATTCACCTCGACCCAACTTGGATACTACACTTTTCACCCCTGGCACCTGCGAGATAGCCTTCATTGCTTCCATTTCCATTTCAATTGCTTCAGACAGAGAAATAGAAGCCACCCGGTTGATCTGCGGTGTTAATGCACCTTCCTGCAGGGTAGGAATAAACGATTTCCCCAGGAATGGAAACAACATAAAAGACAGCAACAGCAGCCCCAGTGCGGTGATAACCGTCAACCTCCCTCTCTTAAGAGCAGTGTTAAGCAGGGACCGGTAGGCTCTCTTCAATCCGGCAATGATCCAGGTATCATGTTCAGCCGTCCCACCCTTCAGAACGTAGGCACAAAGTACCGGAGACAAAGTCAGCGAAACGATCAGAGAAATCGCCAGGGCAATCGCAATTGTAAAAGCCAACGGGCTAAACAATTTTCCTTCCATACCCTGCAACGTCATCAGCGGCAGGAAAACCAGAATAATAATACAGATCCCGAAAATTACCGGGGTCCCTACTTCGGCCACAGCCTCACCAATAGCATGCGTGCGTGACTCACGCGCGCCATCGCTATGACCCAGCCGATGAAAGACGTTCTCCACCACGACTACGGTCGAATCAACCATCAATCCGATTGCAATTGCAAGCCCACCCAGTGACATCAGATTGGCAGAAATACCCTGATGGTTCATCACCATGAATGTCAGCAAAGGCGTAACTACCAGCGTTGCCACTACGATCAAACTGGAGCGCACATCTCCCAGAAAGATGAACAGCACGATAATAACCAGAAAAATGCCTTCCATTAGCACTTTGCTGACTGTCCATAAAGCAGCATCAACCAAGTCAGTCCGATCATAATATGGCACAATCTGTAATCCATCCGGCAACAGATTTTGCTCATTGATCTCGGCTACTTTTGCCTTGACTCGTCCTACGATCTCCTTGGCATTTCCCCCCCTTATCATCAACACGATGCCAGAAGCAGATTCCGTATATCCACCCTTGATAATAGCCCCTGCTCTCACCTCCGTGCCCAGTTTTACTTCCGCAACATCACGCACGAACACGGGTACGCCACGCTCCTCGGACAACACAATATTGCCAATATCCTGTAGTGTACGGATCAGCCCAACGCCCTTGACGAGGTACTGTTCACTGCCTGTCGGCAAAATCCCGCCACTGGCATTGGCATTGTTCTCTGCAATGGCTTTTTCTACCTGCTCCAATGTCAAGTCATAATGACGCAGCTTATTGGGATTCGTCAGCACATGGTATTGCTTGACATACCCGCCTTGAGAATTGATTTCCGCCACTCCGGGAATTGAACGCAACATTGGCCGGACAATCCAATCCTGCACAATGCGCCGTTTAGTCAATTCTTCCACGGACAGCGCTCGTTCCCCGTCATCGGGATGATCTATCGTATATTGATACACTTCGCCCAATCCTGTGGAAACCGGACCCAAACGCGGCGTAATTCCAGCCGGCATTTTACTGGCCACTTCCAGCAGCCGCTCCATCACCAGTTGCCGAGCAAAGTAAACATCAGTTGCATCGGTAAATACCAGTGTAATGATAGATAAGCCGCTCTTGTTCAAAGAACGCATTTCCTCCAGTCCGGGCATCCCGGTCATAGCAATTTCCAATGGAATAGTCACCAGGCGCTCTATTTCCTCCGGACTGCGGCCGACTGCCTCGGTTGCAATCTGCACTTGAACATTAGTGACATCCGGGAAAGCATCCACTGACAAACGCTGTGCTGCATGCAGACCAAATCCCATCAGAATCAGTGCAACCACGACGACTATCAAACGCTGCGCCAGCATGGCGCGTACCAGAGAAATAATCATCGTTATTCCAGATCCTTGCGTTTACGCTCGTTATTCAGATGGAAGGCTCCCTTCACAATAATCAGCTGATCTGGTGTTAATCCCTCCAGAACAGGCCTCATCTGATTCACTGGTTCATCCAGCTTCACCTGGGTTAATGTGAAACCACCATCTTCCCGGGCGACAAATACGTGATCTTCATTATGCTCACGCACCACTGCGCCTTCCGGGATAACGAGACGTTCACGCGCATGCTCATCAATATGCACTGTAGCCAGCATATCCGGCTTTAGTTTACGCTCAGGATTATCCACCTCAGTACGGACAGTCACTGTCCTCGTCAACGGATTAACAATATCGGATACGAAAATGATAGTCCCGTCAAAATTTGCGTCACCCAGTGCCGGCACACGAACTTCCACATGCTGTCCCTGCTCAACAAAATGCGCAGCGTATTCCGGAACATCCCCTACCACCCACAGTTCAGATAAATCAGCTACGGTAAACAATTGATCTGATGGCTGCACTACTTGTCCAACTGCTACATTACGCGCGATAACTGTGCCACTGCGCGGGGCAGTAATCACAACAGATGGAAGAATCTGCCCGTGCCGGGTCAGATCTTGTATTGCCTGATTATTTACTCCCAGTAAAAGTAATTGATCCTTGGCTGCACTCAGTTCAGCGTTCGAAACCTGCGATTCCGATTCCCGGCGCTGCAGCTCGGCGGCACTAATAACATCCTCAGCGAACAGCTGTCTGGCACGTATGGCTGCACGCTCTGCCAGAACGGCCAATGAATTAGCACGAAGATAAGCTAATTGCGCCTGCACTAATTCCGGACTTGTAATTCGGGCCAATTTGGCACCAGCTGCGACACTATCTCCTAAATGCGCATAAACTTCGACGATTCTTCCGGTAAAACTGGCTCCCACCTGAACAAGTTTCGTCTCATTTACCTTAATTTGACCGGGAACATGCAGCTTTTCGGAGATATCAGCAAGGAATGGTTTACCGGTTTCAACTCGCTGACGCAAATCCGGCCTGAGAAAAATTGTATGGGAATCAGCCAATCCCGCTTTAACATGTTTTTCTGGGGAATCCTGCTCTTCTTTGCTGCTGCAACCCGAAATAGAAAGCACTACGAATGCAAAAATAACTGCAATAGTTTGTATCTGGAAACTCATTGGGGAAAATTACTCCTGTGGATAATGCGCCCGCAGCCGATCTATCTCTGCTGCTGCTGCCTGCAATTCGAACTGGGCCTGCAATAATTCCGAGCGCGCATTACGTAGCACCCGTTGAGTATCCAGTACCTCGATAAAATCTCTTTCTCCCAACCGGAAAGCAGCTTCCGCCACGCGCAGCGCAGCTTTCGCCTCCTTAACGATGCCGCCTTCGAACATCTCCACCCTGCGCCGGGCAATCTCCATGGCCTGCCAGGCAGACTCCAGCAACCGGCCGATCTCGTAGCGACGATAATCGAGCGTTTCGCGTACCCTAGCTGCATCTGAAACTGCCGCATCAACTTCACCACGTCGCTGATAAAATAATGGGATGCGAACGCTCAGTCCGGCAGTATTCGATGTAAATTGCCTATCCTGATAATTGCTGTACAGAATATCCACGGATGGGAGCACAGAAGCGCGCTCCTGATCAATACGTAAACGTGCGCGATCCTGTTCTGCTTCCAGCCGTTGAATTTCCGGGTTTGTAGCGGGTAATTCCGTACGTAACATCTCCAGTGAAGGCAGTTCCACTGGGTCGCTGAGTGAAGCGATCACATCAAACTCAGCAGGCAGCGTACCGGCTGTCAGCTGCAGCAGCGCGATTCGCGCCCGCTCCGTGTTCAGCAATGCTGCCTCTTTTCTACTCGCCGCTGTCATTACCTCGGTATCGGCCCGAATTAGCTCAAACCGGGCAATTTCACCTGATTCAACACTCAGTTTGATACGGCGTTGAATTTCCCCCATCAAATTAAAAATATCTGATTCCATTTCTGCCAGGCCACGCCGTAACAAAAATTCGTAGATATGCACCCGGAGTTGTGCCGCTAGATCTGCTCGGGCCTGTTCCAGATTTGCGCGACTGGCTTCAACGCCGGATTCTGCCGCCCCAATGCGGGCACGTCGCACCCATGGATTTTCCAGTGGTTGGCTGACGGTTACCTGCCGCTGCATGGAAGATGGTCCGGTATCGATTTCCGGCAATCGCGGACTATCAGGCCCGGCCATGAAGGTTATTTCCGGGTTGGGGAATGCCGATGCACTGGTTACTCCCGCCTGTGCAATATCAACCTGTGAACGCGCTGCTTGCAACAGGCCATTGGCCTGCAACCCCATGCGCTGAATATCTGCAACAGTATAGCCGCCACCTGCTGCCAGAACCGAGCAATTCAGCATAAATAAAGTCAGGCCACACAGAACCCACGAGAAAAGAATATTACACATACGAAAAATGATAATTATTCATACTCCAACAGCAGTACCCGCATAAAGTTATCAATCATATTGATTGCACATAAAAACAGTTAAATCAGTCATTTAAATATTTTAATTAAGTTTTCTGCGAGTGCGCGATTTTGCTACCACTCCAAAGTGCTAATTCAGCGAACGGGTAGCAGTGAAACAGGTATCATGGCGCGTCGCGAAGGAAACAATCATTCACTATCTTATAGAGATGACGTTTTGTTCCGAGAAATACAGTACGTATTCATGCAGTATTTAATCAAAAGTGCCTTGGTCTGATTTCCGTCTTTTTATCTGACGTTTTTTCCACCACCATCCTGCTATCAACAACATAAGGGCTATATACCAGATGCCGTAGGTGCGCATCCATACTTGCGGATTTTTTTTCACGAACAGCCGGATTTCAGCCAGATCAGCAATCTGTGGATGCTCATGAGTCGTTTCAGTTGTCTGCAGATATAGCTTGAGCGACAGTTCGTAACGTCCTTCCTTTTCTGGCGTGATGATCCACGACCAATGCGTCTCATCCCGACCGGAAAAAAGCTGAGCCTGCGGCTCCGGTGGGTTAATAGAAAACTCATCGCCGGTTATCCCAGCATGCATTTCTGGAAAAACTTTACCGTGAATATTTTGCAATTCAGTTCCGGGAAGCGATTTTTCAACAATATCATTGATACGCAGCGCCAATTCTTTGGTATCCAATCGCAGTGTGATTTCAAAAGGTGTAAATTGCTTTACCTCATGCGGCAAGGTAATTATCGAGCTATCTGCAGGTAGTTTCATCATTACAAGCGGAGGAAAATGCTTCTCTCCAAACCAGGCATGTGCAAGAAAGTTCATTACAAACGGAATCAATAAAACGGCTGCAATCAGAGCCGGCAGAACCACACTAAAAGGGGCATCTTTCTTGTACATCATATCCTCCCAAAACTGAACGGTTCCTGAACAACCCATCCTTTACCGGACAGCATCGCAATCCAATGGGATAGAGAGTAGACTCTGTGAGAAATAAAATTGACTCTTCTGCTATGACGCATAATATTCCTTGTTTCGTTGCTCATCGGGGATATCCCGCATTGTATCCGGAAAATTCCCTGCCCGGAATTCAGGCAGCAATCCAGGCGGGTACCCGTTATGTTGAAGTTGATATTCAACTAAACTGCCAACTTACTCCATACCTTTGTCATGACGATCATCTCAGACGGTTAACCGGGCACAACGCTTATTTGACCGAGTTGAGGGATGATGAAATCGACATACTGACGATTCCTTACCCAAGCTCCACAAAATCTGCTCCCATTCCTCGCCTGGCAAAATTCTGTCAATATCTGGCACAGTACCCGCAAGTTACTGCGTTTATTGAAATCAAATCTGAAAGTATTGCCCGGTTTGGTTTAAACAAGACGATAGCTGCAATTCTTCCGATTATTGACCAGGTGCGAGAACAATGCGTTCTGATTTCCTTCGACTGGGAAGCGATAGCGCTGATTAAAACACATCAGATATACAGAATTGGCTGGATTATTGATGGCTGGACAGACAAGCAGTCAACCATGGCCACACGGCTGCAGCCAGATTATCTGTTTAGCAGCATCCGTTATCTGCCTAAAAATCTGGATCAGCTCTGGTCTGGATCATGGCAATGGGTAATTTACACAGTGGATGATTACGACACGGCGCTTGACTATGCAAAGGCTGGCATTACACTGATTGAAACCGATACTATTGGTACTTTACTTGCATCTTGAACTAGGGCCATGTCTGCAACCAATCATTACGACCTCATAATTGTTGGCGGAGGAATTCAAGGTGTTGCTGTTGCACAGGCGGCGGCTGCACGTGGCTACAGCGTACTGGTACTAGAAAAAGCTGCTTTAGCAGCGGGCACTTCGAGCCGTTCAAGTAAATTGATTCATGGCGGTCTGCGTTATCTGGAAAGTGGCCAATTCGGCTTGGTGCGTGAAAGTCTAAAGGAACGCGCAGAGTTGCTGCGCCTTGCTCCTTCGCTGGTCAGATTGCAACCCTTTTATCTTCCTATTTACCACCAGACATCGCGTGACTCGTTAACTATTCGTGCAGGACTCAGCCTTTATGCTCTACTGGCGGGATTTGGCAAGGGGGCCGGCTTTTGCTCCATACCACGAAGAAAATGGGGAGAGTTGGACGGCCTCTCCACACGCGGACTCAAACATGTCTTCCAGTACTGGGATGCCCAGACTGATGATCAGACACTTACTCAGGCAATGATGCATTCTGCTTCATCACTGGGCGCAGAGTTACGCTGCCCAGCGGAATTCACTCACGCCAGGATTTTCGGAGACACCTGTGAAATTGAATTTTTGGAAAACAATCAGCCTTATCAGTGTACGGCAAGTGTGCTCATCAATGCTGCCGGCCCCTGGATCAACCAGGTGGCAGAACGTATCTCACCACCCCCACCAACATACCCGGTAGAGCTGGTACAAGGCACTCACCTGGTGCTGAACGGACGGTTGAATATGGGCTGTTATTACCTTGAATCACCACAGGATCAGAGAGCTATTTTTGCCTTGCCATGGAAAGAACATATTTTGTTGGGTACAACTGAGACGGTATTCAAAGGAGAACCTGAGAAGGCATCTCCTCTGATAACAGAAGAGGTCTATCTGCTTGGCTGTTTTCGTTATTATTTTCCGGATCACTACATCACAATCCGAGAGCGCTTTGCCGGCCTACGCGTACTACCGGAGTCCGGGAGCCTCCCTTTTAATCGCTCACGTGAAATACATCTGCAATGTGATCATCCGAAATACCCTCGGGTTGTGGGAATCTACGGAGGGAAACTGACAGTCTGTCGTGCAACGGCCAGGAAAGTTTTACACACCCTGCGTCTTTCTCTACCTGTCCGGATACCCAGAGCAGATATCTCGCAATTATCGCTTGAGCTCCCTTGAGTTCAATTACAACACGGATTTTCCAAAATCTATTTTTTTGTAGCCTTCTCAGTTTTTTTTTGTACGCCGGGCAATTTCTTTTTTGACTTCTTCCAGGAAATTGCTGTTATTTTTATGCTGTTGTTTTACTTTGTACCACATTAAACAGACAACACCTCCCAGCAGGATAGGCACTAAGCTTACTGGTTCAAAGCCATCAAACATTAAAAACACGATTCCTGTTGAAACACCAAATACACCAAGCAACCCTACTGCATACCCTTTACGTCCGTTCCAGATCGATTGAGCATGCTTGGCACACCATGCATCGACCTCATCCCGGGCTGATATCAGTTCCTCATCAGTCATTTCTTTGAAATTCATTAGTAACCTCCCGATAAATTAGAAACAATTTCATCAATCTTCTGGCTCAGATAAAATGACTTTAGTGCCGGTTTTCCGCATATTATTTCTTTTATTCTGCTAAAGAATCTTTACCCGGTTTCAATCCATTCAGCTGTTCGATTAGCGCTCGTCTTTCATTCTCTGTTTCCTGATAGCGCGTGTAGAGTTCATTCAGCTCATCCGTATAACGGCGTATCCTTTCGGTACGTTTCTTGCGCTGTATGGCCAAATCCTCATACTTTGGCGCTTCGCCACTGATAATCATGTCACTTCCAGTCTGAGCGGCCTGATCGTCCTGCGCGATCTCGTGGCGTCGCAATTCCTGAAGCATTTGAAACTGCTGAAATAAAATCTGCTGTTCCTGTTGCTGCTGCGCAACAGCAGCTTCTATCTCAAGAATCTGTTTCTCATTGTCCGCTGCTGCAAATACAGACATGGAGATCAGCAGCAAACCAAAAAACAGCAGTTTCATACTATTTGCTCCCAGAAAATCCAGACCAATATTTCGCGAATCAGATATGAATGGTCCGCTTAGCCACGCCTAATGCAGCTTCATGCAGCGATTCGGAAAGTGATGGATGAGCATGTACGATACGTGCCAGATCCTCGCTGCTGGCAGAAAACCCCATAGCAACCACAGCTTCGGCAATTATTTCAGATACATAAGGACCCACCATATGTACGCCGAGGATACGATCGCTTTCTGCATCCGCCAGAACTTTAACAAACCCTGTTGTTTCCCCCAGTGCGCGAGCACGTCCGTTAGCCATGAACGGAAACTGCCCTACTTTGTAGATAACACCTTCTGCCTTCAGCGCCTGTTCGGTTTTTCCCACCCAAGCAATCTCCGGTGCGGTATAAATCACCCACGGCATCATTCCGAGATCAATATGCGCGGTTGAATCAGATGCTTCTTGCTGGTTTGACGCTATCCGCTCCGCAACAGCAACCCCTTCTTCAGAAGCCTTATGCGCCAGCATTGGCCCTCTTACAACATCTCCAATTGCATATACATTTTGCAAACTGGTTTGGCAAAATGTATCCACACCAATATATCCGCGCTCATCCAGCTGTAATCCTGTTTCTTTAGCTCCCAAACTAGCGGTATTGGGAACACGCCCCACAGCCACGATGAGTTTGTCCACCTCCAGGCTCTGTACGTTCTTGTCACGATTGGTATACTCTATTTTCACATTATCCTTGCCTGCTTGAGTTGATTTAATCTCAACCCCGGTATGAATGACAAGCCCGGTTTCGCGCGTCAATGCCTTGTATGCTTCCTTTGCGACTTGCTCATCTGCTGCTGACAGAAAATCAGCTTGGGCTTCCAGTATTGTTACTTCTGCTCCCAGCCTGCGCCAGACACTTCCAAGCTCCAAACCAATCACTCCCGCACCGATAATGGCAAGTTTTCCAGGAGTTTGTTGCAAAGCCAGAGCACCTGCATTATCAAGTACATTAACCCCGTCAACCGGCGCTATTGTCAGAGAACGAGGAACAGAACCTGTCGCAATGATGACATGCCTGGTGCGTACTGACTGCTCCTTCTCGTCAGTTTTTACTCTTATTTCCCAGCTATCATCATCGTTATCGCGCTTTTGCAGTACGCCACGACCATGCAAGACAGTCACTTTATTTTTCTTGAACAGCATGCCAATCCCGCCAGTAAAAGCTTTGACGATCTTGTCCTTGCGGGCAATCATGGCTGGAACATCTATCGATAATCCATCCAGCTTAATACCGTGTTCCGCAAATTTATGTCCCGCTCGCGCAAAATTCTCGGAAGACTCAAGCAGCGCTTTGGAAGGAATACAGCCCACGTTAAGACAGGTACCTCCCAAGCTTGGTCTGCCCTGCTCATTCTTCCAGTCATCAATACATACTGTGTTTAGTCCGAGCTGCGCACAGCGGATAGCTGCTACATAGCCGCCAGGCCCTGCGCCGATAACTGCTACATCGAATATATTATTCATATCAATTAAGTGACAAAAATTGCTCGTTGAGAAATCCGGTCTGAATTACCCCGGAACGCTAAAAATGCAATTCTCACACGGATACACTGATATTAGCCAGACTGATTCTGCTGATCTCTTCAGTCGCCCGAATGAATCGCTCCATTTCATGCAACTGCGCCATCGAATGAACTGTTTGCTGCCCACGCATATGTTCCAGCCTAGCTGTATCGACAGCAGAAAATTCCCATTGCAGGGATGTCAACAATTCGTCTGCTGAATCGGGATCGTTACATATCAATACCATGTTACACCCTGCCTGCAAGGCTTGCTCCGCCCGGTGAGTGATGCTGCCATAATTTCTGGCAGCCTGCATACACAGGTCATCACTGAAAATGCAACCCCTAAATCCCAGCTCGTTCCGCAAAATATCCTGCAACCACTTGCTGGAAAAACCTGCCGGGTTTGGATCAATGACTGGATAAATAACATGCGCAGCCATGATGCCGGAAAGCCCTGCATCAATCATCCGGCGGAAAGGGATCAGATCTTTCTTTTCAATATCCGTGTAATTGCGAGAATCAATAGCAGTTTCAACATGGGTATCCGCCTGGATCGCACCATGACCAGGGAAATGTTTACCTACTGCCACCATTCCCACCGACTGCAAACCACTCATCAAGGCATGAGCCAGTTCAGCAACAACTTGTGGCTCACGATAAAAAGCACGATCACCAATCACGCTACTCTGCTCGCAATCAAGATCGAGCACAGGTGTAAAACTCACATCAACCCCACAAGCCTTGAGCTCTGCAGCCAGTACATAACCAATCTGTCGAGCCAGATGAAGCGACAAATCTGGATTCCTGTCCTGGATTTCTCCCAGCGTACGCATTGGCGGCAAACGCGTAAAACCGTCACGGAAACGCTGTACCCTGCCACCTTCCTGATCTACAGCAATCAATAGAGGCGGGGAGCGCAATGCATGAATGGATGCGGTTAATTCGGATAGCTGTGCTGGTGATTCATAATTTCGTGCAAACAGAATAACGCCACCAACAAGCGGATGACTCAATTGAACACGATCCGTTTCAGTTAACGTTGTGCCCGCTATGTCGAGCATCAGCGGGCCAAGAAACATATTTATTTTTCCAGCACCACAAAGGCACTTGCCAGTGTCAATTCATCACTAATGGAAAGATGATGACTAACAATACCGCGCTGCCCTATCCAATCGATCAGCTCCTGATGAAATTCAAAATAAGGTTTCCCCTGCGTATCATGTTGAACGGCAATATTCCCGAACATAACAGGGGCGCGCAAACCTGTACCCACAGCCTTGGAAAAAGCCTCCTTGGCTGCAAAACGCTTTGCCAGAAACACTTCCGGCCGAGTCTGCCTCACATATTCTGACCACTCAGAATCTGCCAGCACGCGTCTGGCAAATCTTTCTCCGTAACGCTCCAGCGACCCCGCAATACGGGCAGGATCAACCAGATCGGTACCAATCCCGTATATCATGCACGCGCCTCTTGCATTAACGTTTTCATTTCCCGTACAGCTTGAGCAAAACCAATAAACAGTGCCCGGGCGACAATAGCATGGCCGATATTCAATTCGGTTATCTCCGGGATAAATGCAATTGGCGTGGTGTTCTGGTAATGCAAGCTGTGTCCAGCATTCACCTGTAATCCCCGGCTAAATGCATAGGCCGCCATACTGCGGATTGTTTCCAGCTCAGCCTGTTGTGCCTCAGATGTTGCAGCATCTGCATAATGGCCGGTATGTAGCTCAATCACTGGCGCGCCCACCCTGATTGCTGCATCAATCTGATCAGCTCGTGCATCAACAAACAGAGAAACACGAATTCCAGCTTCTGTGAGGCGCTTGCACGCGGCACTTACCTGATCGAAGTGCCGGATCACATCCAGTCCCCCTTCAGTGGTCAACTCTTCACGACGCTCCGGCACCAGGCAGATATCATGTGGTTTGATTCTGCAGGCAAAAGAGATCATCTCTTCTGTTACAGCGCTTTCCAGGTTCATTCGGGTTTTAAGTCGTTCTCGCAGAATTATCACATCCTCTTCCTGAATATGACGCCGATCTTCACGCAAATGTAGCGTAATCGCATCTGCTCCAGATTCCTCGGCAACCAGAGCTGCCTTGATCGGACTGGGATAATCCGTACCTCGTGCCTGCCGTAGCGTTGCGACATGATCAATATTGACACCCAGAGCTATCATGATTATTCAGTTCTCCCAGTCGTTTTAAATTGCTTCTTTTAATCTTTTACAAATCAGCTGATCTACAAACCCGGTTGGGGTATGTGCCAGATAGTCTGCAACGACAATTTTTATTCCTATTCATACCCCATACTCTTCAGTGCAACAGCGTCATCTGCCCAGCCGGATTTTACCTTGACCCATATCTCCAGATAGACTTTGCCATCAAACAGCACCTCCATATCCTTACGTGCCTGTGTAGCCATATCCTTCAGTTTTTTCCCCTGCTTACCTATAATGATAGCTTTCTGATTTTCTCTCTCCACCAGAATACAGGCATGGATACGTCGCAAATTGCCTTCCACTGCGAACTGCTCGATGATCACACTAACCGAGTAGGGTACCTCCTCACCAATTTGCCGAAAAACTTTTTCGCGCAGTAATTCTGCTGCCAGAAATCGTTCACTGCGATCTGTAATTTCGTCTTCCGTAAACACCGGAGAATTTTCAGGTAAATAGTGACGAATAACTTCAGTCAGATCTGATAATTGTCTGTTTTGCAATGCACTTACCGGGACAATATCTGCAAAATCGAATAAATCAGCCATTTTTTGCATGAACGGGAGCAATTGCAGTTTATCCGGTAACAAATCAATTTTGTTTATCACCAGAATTACAGGAAGATTCCTGGGCAATTGCTCAAGAACCTGCTCATCTTCCCGGCCAAACCGTCCAGCCTCAAGCACGAACAAGATGACATCCACATCCTGCATACTTTGCAGAACAACCCGGTTCATTACCTGATTGAGCTGGCTGCGATGGCGCATCTGGAAACCGGGCGTATCTACAAAAATAAATTGTGATTGTACATCCGTCAATATCCCGTGAATCCGATGACGGGTGGTTTGCGCTTTTCTGGAAGTAATGCTGATCTTTTGTTTAATCAGATGATTCAACAAGGTTGATTTACCAACATTGGGTCGCCCCACAATAGATATGTAGCCTACTTTGTAACCAGATGCGCTCATAGTAAAGTTCTGCCTAGATAAAGAGAACTCAGGTTGATCAAAGGAATTGTATAGCGTTACGATGGATACGAGGTTGCTTAATGTCTTACTACGGCAAGTTTATAAGCTCGGCGTGCAGCTTCCTGTTCGGCTCGACGACGACTGGTTCCTTCGCCACTTGTGCGAATAGCAAATTCAGGAATGACGCATTCCACATGAAAAACCTGTGCATGTGCATCGCCACGTGTCAAAAGCGTACTGTACTCAGGCAAGTCTACTTTCCGACTTTGCAGATATTCTTGTAACAGAGTCTTGGGATCTTTACCAAAAAGATCAGGATCCAACTGATTTAACAAAGGATCATAGAGTGTCACAATCACCTGATCAACTTTTTCAAACCCACTTTCAAGGTAGATTGCCCCAATAATGGCTTCCATTGCATTTGCCAGAATAGATGGGCGCTGATGCCCGCCACTCTTGCGCTCGCCGTCACCAAGTAAAATCAATTCGCCAATACCCAGAGCAGATGCAAGTTGATGCAAGGCGTCTTGGTTGACGAAATTTGCACGTAATCTTGTCAGATCTCCTTCCGGCAATAGCAGGAAACGTTTGAACAGCAGCGTTGATACCGCACAGTTCAGCACACTATCCCCTAGAAACTCAAGACGTTCATTATTCGGAAAACCAAGGCTGCGATGGGTCAGCGCCTCCTGAAGCAAATCAGGTTGTTTGAAGGTATAACCCAGTTTTTGGGAAAAAACAGTGTAATCCTGCTTTTTCAATTTTTTTGCATGTTTACTCTTTATGCCTTGCGAAGTAAATTTGGATCTGGTCATTGATCACTGGCTGCATCGAAATCGATCAGTAGCGAAAGGTTTGCAAATAAAGGCTTTTTAACTGCGTAACTAATGTTCAAGATTAGTTGCTCGTCCTGCTTTCTGATGACAATATCACTCCCGCTTACGGATTTTATATCATCTACAGCAGCACGTTTATCAAAAGCCATACGTATTTCACGAACACTCGCATCCCGCAGTTTGGAATCACTGGCAATTGTCACTAGTGCTCGCTTGACAGCAGCGAACTCAATGAAAGAGGGGATCAATCTCATCCCCAGAATGGCCGCCAGTACAATTGCCACTGACCATGTCAGTAGCCCGGGCAGACTTATCCCTTGCTGCCCTCTGTTTGTCGAGGAATATAATGATGAATACATAAATTTCTCCTGCGGCATACTAAAGATTCAAATCATTACTTGATTAGCGTACCTATTCTGCTCAGATCATTAAAATTCCACCAGATCAGGAAAGCTTTACCAACAATATGATCTTCCGGCACAAAGCCCCAATAGCGGCTATCACTGCTGCCATCGCGATTATCACCTAAAGTAAAATAATTACCTTCTGGGATTTTGCATGAGAAGCCTGTTTGGTCAAAAGTACAATTTTCCCGGTTGGGAAAATGGTGGACAGCGGATAGCTGTATATCGGGCATCTCCTGATTAATCAAGACATTATACTCGTTACCATCCATGCTCTCCTTAAACCGCTGTGTATAAATATATGCTAACCCGGATTCAATATACTTGTAGTCGCCAGCTGGTTCCAATTGAATGGGAACATCATTGATACTTAGATGTTTGTTTCGGTAAGTGACCGTATCCCCAGGTATACCAATCACCCGCTTGATGTAGTCAATAGATGGATCTTCTGGAAAGCGGAATACCATGACTTCGCCTCGTTTGGGCTCATTCATATTGATAATTTTCAGGTTTGCTACGGGCAATCTGATCCCGTAGGTGTACTTGTTGACCAATATAAAATCCCCCACCAGTAAGGTTGGTATCATGGAACCGGAAGGTATTTTAAAAGGCTCTACCAGAAACGATCTCAAACAAAATACAACCAAAATAATGGGAAAAAAACTTTTAGGATACTCAATCCACCATGGTTCGACATTATCAGGAGTACGCTGGTGTCGCAGTATTAAATAATCAAGCAGCCAAATTCCACCTGTAACCACCAATAATGCAAGCAACACCAAAGGAAAATTCATAGTATCCCGGTACTTATCTGATCTAAAGATATACTGATCAACATATCAAACACGTCATTTATCGGTATTGTTTACTTACCATCCACCTGAAGGATAGCAAGAAACGCTGCTTGTGGAATTTCGACATTACCGACCCGTTTCATACGCTTTTTCCCCGCTTTCTGCTTTTCCAGCAGCTTGCGTTTTCGCGTAATATCCCCACCGTAGCACTTCGCCAGTACATTTTTACGTAATGCCTTAACATTTTCACGCGCCACAATATGGGCACCTATTGCTGCCTGTACCGCAATATCAAACATTTGTCGCGGAATAAGTTCACGCATTTTTTGTGCCAGCTCCCGTCCACGTTGTTGACTGCTGGCACGGTGTACAATCAAGGACAAGGCATCTACCCGCTCATTATTGATCAGTATGTCGAGCTTAACCAAATCAGCCACTCTGAATTCCTTAAATTCGTAATCAAGCGAAGCATAACCACGGCTCACAGATTTCAATTTATCAAAGAAATCCATTACAACCTCATTTAAAGGCAGCTCATAAACAAGCATGACCTGCCTGCCCATATATTGCATATTTTCCTGAACTCCGCGTTTACCGGTACACAATGTTATCACCGCGCCAACATATTCCTCGGGAACCAGGATAGTTGCAGTAATAACAGGCTCCCTGATTTCTTCTATGCTGGACAGTTCTGGTAGTCTGGAAGGATTTTCGATCTCCACAATCTTGCCATCATGCAGGATAACCTGATAAACCACTGTCGGCGCAGTGGTAATAAGATCCATATCATATTCCCGCTCCAGTCGTTCCTGAACAATATCCAGATGTAATAAACCGAGAAATCCGCAACGAAAGCCGAAACCCAGTGCCTGAGAAGTTTCCGGCTCAAAGTGTAAAGAAGCATCGTTCAACCGCAGCTTCTCCAATGCTGCACGCAATGCGTCATATTGATTGGATTCGACCGGATACAGTCCAGCAAAAACCTGTGGTTTTATTTCCTTGAATCCATCCAGAGGTTCACTGGCAGGATGATCAACCAGCGTTACCGTATCTCCCACTTTGGCAGACTTTAAATCTTTAATTCCAGAAATTATGAAACCAACCTCTCCGGCACCCAGAGATTCACGGTTAACCGCCTTCGGCTGAAAAACACCCACTTCCTCACACAAATAACTTGCCTTATTGGACATCAGCAGGAGCTTGCTGCCTGGTTTCAATATGCCATCCATTACTCGAACCAGCATCACAACGCCCACATAACTGTCAAACCAGGAATCTATTATTAGCGCCCTGAGCGGCGCATCGATCTCCCCTTCCGGAGGTGGAATCCGGGCCACAATCATTTCCAGGACTTCATTTATCCCTTCACCAGTTTTAGCACTAATGTGTAGAGCACTCCTGGCTTCAATTCCGATAATGTCTTCTATTTCAGCAATCACTCTATCAGGATCAGCAGCAGGTAAGTCGATCTTGTTTAGCACTGGAATAACTTCGACGCCTTGTTCAATTGCGGTATAGCAGTTTGCAACAGTCTGCGCTTCGACACCTTGAGAAGCATCGACAACCAGCAGAGCACCTTCACAAGCAGATAGTGAACGGGATACTTCGTAGGAAAAATCAACGTGTCCTGGCGTATCAATCAAATTCAACAAATAATTTACACCATCCTTGGCCTGGTAATACAAGGCAGCAGTCTGTGCCTTTATCGTAATGCCGCGTTCGCGTTCCAGATCCATCGAATCGAGTACCTGAGCTTCCATTTCCCGATCAGAAAGACCTCCACAAAACTGAATAATGCGATCAGCAAGCGTGGATTTGCCATGATCAATATGTGCAATAATAGAAAAATTACGAATGTGCTGTATCAAAAAAAATCACCGATTGGCAGGAGAATTGACGGAAGCCATGGATAAAAGAAGCGATTGTATACAAATCAGCAGAAGGAAGATAGATTTCCCGGAGCAGCCAGAACAGATAAAGCGCTTCCGCATACTTGACAATCATGAAGACAACGCGAGAACTCGCTAAATAAATCAGATGAGTAGTAATTTACTCAGCTCCCGCATTATCTCTATGCTGGAACAATAACAAGAAGATATGAGAACGGATCTTTTGTAGAGAAGATAATTTAATCTGCTCGAGCAAATCAAATCAGCAAAAAGTTAGAATTGGCAAGGTAAGCGTTAAACGCCTCTAAATCAAGAAAATAGTGACATAGCTCTTTTTTTTCTTTTACAGCAAACAGAACTGGAACACGCTTATTATATAATCGGGTCAAATTCTCATCTTTATCAATATTGATCACTACAAACTCAAATCGAAATTCCTTTTGCAGATCACCGAGGGAAGCAATCATATCCTCACAGAGATGACAGCCTTCTCTCCCATATACAATTAATTTTCTGAGCTCTGTCCGATTATTCATCTATTTTTATGGTAATGAAAGTCGCAACTTCCCCTCTTCTTATTAGTAGCGCAATATTCCGACCTTTGGGAGCATCATTCAGCAACTTATTGAACTGTCTGATAGATTTTATATCTTGATTATTAAATCCCAAGATAATATCTCCGGGACGGATACCCGAGCTACTGGCTATTCCGTCATAAACTTCATCAACCAGCAAGCCATTCTCTATACCAAGCTGATTTTTCTGGTTAGCAGAAAGCTCCCTTAGAACAAGACCAAGCCGACTGGTTGCATCTCCTGATTTGCTTTGTTTTTGATTAACAATATTGCCATCCGCAGGCATTTCTCCTACTGAAATAGTCATTTTTTTGACCGAACCACTACGCCATATTTCAACAGGCACCTTGGAGCCAGGTTTCGTGTTCCCAACAATGCGTGGCAAATCACTTGAAGCCTCGATATCTTTACCATCAAATTTCAGAATAACGTCTCTTATCTTTATGCCAGCTTTGTCAGCTGGCCCGCCTTTTTCTACTGAAACCACTAGTGCACCGCGTGACTTGTCCAGACTGAAAGACTCGGCCAACTCGTCTGTCATTTCCTGTATCATGACACCAATCTTTCCGCGTGAGATCTTGCCATAGGTCTTGAGTTGATCGGCAATATCCATCGCGACATCAATCGGAATGGCAAAAGAAAGACCCATAAATCCACCCGTTCTACTGTAAATCTGGGAGTTGATACCCACAACCTCACCCTTCATATTAAACAGCGGTCCACCTGAATTACCTGGATTAATCGCCACATCAGTTTGTATAAAAGGAACATAGTTTTCCTGGGCGAGCGAACGTCCTTTTGCACTCACGATTCCCGCTGTAACCGTGTTCTCGAAGCCAAAGGGAGCGCCAATGGCAACTACCCATTCTCCAACCTTGAGCTGCTCAGGGCTACCTTGGGTCACTACCGGCAGATCATTTGCATCTATTTTAAGCAATGCAATATCTGTTTTTTGATCAGCTCCAATTACTTTTGCGCTGAATTCACGCTTATCAGTCAATCGGACGGTAATTTCATTGGCCGCCTCAACCACATGTGCATTGGTCAGGATATACCCATCTTTACTGATAATAAAGCCTGAACCAAGTGAACGAGATTCATATTTTCTCGGGCCTGAGAAAGGTTGGATATGCCTGCGAAAAAATTCATAGAAAGGAGAATCTTCCGGAATATTAGGAATTTCTGGTAAAAACTGACCAACCCCTACTTGCTGAGTCTGAACTGTACTGATATTGACAACCGCCTGTCCGTGCTTTTCTACCAGATCAGTAAAGTCCGGCAAATCTTTTGCCTGCAATGAAACAGGCAGCATAAATACGGACCAACATAGGAAAATTATAAATGCTATCTTCTGCCATGTATTTTTAATCGTAGCCACGATCAATATTAATCCTGAGTTTGGGTAGAGGTTACTTTGAGAGATCATGATGATAAATATATAATCATAATTAAGAATTATTGGCGCTTACAGAAGTAAGTCCACATTACCGTAGCCAAAATATCGTCATATCAATTCCTCACAAGCTCTTTCTGTTTATAACAATGACAGAACACGGCACCTGCATTATTACAACAATATACTTCATGAACTCATGATTCACGTTACTCGGCAGGCGCGAGAGGCTCTGTCCGGATTGGTCCAACAGCTGGAGATACCCCGACAGACGGATAACGGGCAGCACTCTCGTATGTTACTCCCCTGTAGATCAGAGGATAATTACTGTTTGTAGAAACAGAAGGAAATGAATACGAGGGAGCGGGCTGAAAAGTAACCAACGAGCGCTGCTCGTTGACAGGCGTAGCCTTGTCATTTATTTTCTCAGTCACATAAACTTCTTTAAGTGCTGTTTCATGCTGCTCTATAGATTGAAATATCAACCATCCGGCTGACAACACTGTAATCGAAGCAGCAACGGAAAATCCCAGTAGTTTTTGTTTACGATTCTGGTGAGTTTTGTGTGAATAAGGCACCAATAACAGCGGTTCATCAATTAGTTTATTTCTGATCTTTTCTGAAAGATTTATACTAATAACGGATTGGTGTAATGAATCCCTGATTATATGATAAACCTCCCAGTCAGAAAACAGACTACTGTCACTTTTTACAACATTAATGATCGTAACTGCATCCGTATCCTCAAGCTCACCATCCATTAATTCAGATACTTTCTTTCTCACATTTCACCTCTTATTACCATCTTTTACTCTTGTCAGTGCCTAACAAAGGACGCAGTTTGTCAGCCACCGCCTCACGCGCCCTGAATATTCTGGACCGCACTGTACCAATTGGACAATTCATAATATCGGCAATCTCTTCATAGCTTAATCCTTCAATTTCCCTGAGAGTTATCGCAGTTCGTAATTCTTCGGGTAAAGCTTCTAGTGCCTGATTTACAGTTTGGGCAACCTGTTTTCCCATAAGTTCACTTTCAGGCGTATTCACCTCCCGAAGCTGATCAGCTCCTTCGAAATTTTCCGCATCTTCAGCATCAAATCCAGTAATGGTTACGGGCTGTTTACGGCCTTGTGCTACCAGAAAATTCTTGGCTGTATTAACTCCAATTCGATACAACCAGGTATAAAAGGCACTATCACCGCGAAACGAAGCTAATGCCCGATAGGCCTTAATAAAGGTTTCCTGGGCAATATCTTCCACTTCAGCCGGATCTCGAATAAATCGAGATAACAAGCGCGCGAGCCGTCCCTGATATTTAATAACCAGCAGATCAAAAGCACGTTTATCGCCCTGCTGTACCCGTTCTACCAGCTGTTGATCGATTTCACGATCACTCATTTTTCTTGGCTGCCGAGATAAGAAAAATGCAAATCAACTCTATTTATCAATTCGTAACCTTCTGTTCCGGTTTTACTTTTGACTTTCAATAAATTTTTGAAGTTATTATATAATTGAGGGTATTTCTTCTTTAACCCGATCCAAAATAATCATTTGACATAAACTCAGCCATATTTACTATAAAAGCTGAATTAGTCTTATGAATCTGCAATATCAGTCAACTCGGGTTTAATACGTTCCACTTTTAACAGATGCAAACGACGGCTATCCGCTCTCATAACGGTAAAACTGAAATCTCCTATGACAATTGATTCCCCGCTCTCAGGAAGCCTGCCAAATTTGCCAATAACAAGACCGCCAATCGTATCAAAGTCTTTATCACTGAATGATGCGCCCAAAGTTTCATTAAAACTTGATATTTCAGCAATTGCCTTGACACGATAATGGCCGTCTGTATCTGCAACAATGTATGCGTCATCCTCGTCAAAATCATATTCGTCCTCAATATCCCCAACAATCTGCTCCAACACATCCTCAATCGTAACAAGCCCGGCCACACCGCCATATTCATCGACGACAATAGCAATATGGTTACGATTACTGCGAAAATCCTTGAGAAGAATATTAAGCCTCTTAGATTCCGGTATATATATCACCGGGCGCAGTATATCCTGTATGTTGAATGCTTCTCTGCTTGAGTAATAGCGTAATAAATCCTTTGCCAGTAAAACACCAATAACCTGGTCTTTGCTCCCATCCGTAACAGGAAATCGTGAATGGGCAGTCTCAATCACAAATGGAATAACCTCCTCAGGTTTTTCGTTAATATCAATCGTATCCATTTGCGAACGAGGAACCATAACGTCACGAACTTGCATTTCCGAAACTTGCATCACCCCTTCGATCATAGCCAGTGCATCCGCATCAAGCAGGTTACGCTCATAAGCAGAGTGCAGTAAAGCAATCAACTGCTCACGATCTTCCGGTTTGCGCGAAAGTAATGTACTGATATGCTCAAGCCAACCAGCTTTGGGGGAGGTCTCGTTCATGAAATGTATAGCATCGGGAATAAAAAAGATTTGTCTGGTCCGTTTATATCATTTCACTGCTGAATGACATAAGGGTCAGGATAATTGAGCCTGGTGATAATCTTTGTTTCGAGGGATTCCATAACAACGGCATCTTCGTCGCTGATATGATCATATCCTTGCAAATGTAAAACGCCATGGACAATAAGATGCGCATAGTGTGCTACCAGATCTTTATTTTGTTGTTCTGCCTCCCTGGAAATTACAGGAGCGCACAGCACGATATCACCGAGAAGTGGAACATCATCACTATACACAAACGTCAATACGTTAGTTGCAGAGTCCTTGCCACGAAACTTGCGATTAAGCACTTCACCTTCCTGCATACCAACGATACGAATAACAATTTCAGCCGGCTTATTTAACGCAGCCCCGACCCATTTACGAAACAGTTGCCTGCCCGGAATATTAGTTTTATCTGCCGCAAACTGCACCGTCAATTTAAACGTCTTCCCACAACCAGAAAATTTATTGGGGTTCTTTATCAGAGGCATATTTTTCGTAGGCATCCACTATACGTTGAACCAGTGGATGCCGAACTACATCGTCAGTTTTAAAATGTGTAAACGCTATTCCACTTACTCTTTTTAATACTTGCCCAGCTTCAACCAAACCACTCTTCTGATGCTTCGGCAAATCTATTTGCGTTATATCTCCCGTAATTACCGCTTTGGAGCCAAAACCGATACGCGTCAAAAACATTTTCATCTGTTCAGGAGTTGTGTTTTGCGCCTCGTCCAAAATAATGAATGATTGATTGAGAGTGCGGCCACGCATGAAAGCTAGTGGCGCAATTTCAATAGTGCTTTTTTCGAAATATCTATTGACTTTCTCAAACCCCATTAAGTCATACAAAGCGTCATAAAGCGGCCGTAAATAGGGGTCCACCTTCTGCACCATATCTCCTGGCAAAAACCCCAATCTTTCCCCTGCCTCTACGGCTGGGCGCACCAGAATAATTCGACCAACCAGCTCGCGCTCCAATGCATCTACCGCACAGGCAACAGCAAGGTAGGTCTTCCCCGTGCCCGCTGGCCCAATGCCAAAAGTAACATCGTGCTCCCTGATTTGATAAAGATAATCCGTCTGTCGAACAGTACGACCTTGAATATTGCCGCGACGAGTTATGAGTTGCAAAGGTGTCGAGTCGAGCTTTTCCGCATCCCTGTCTGAATTCATAGTAGACGGAGAGGCAATATTTCTGATTTCAACTAATCCTAACTGTATCTGCTCAATACCGAGATGATTATCCGATTCTTCATAGAATTTTTTCAATGCTCGGACTGCAAGATTAGTTTGACTGATAGGACCATGAAGTATGAAGTGAGCACCTCTACGTGAGATGACTACATCAAAGGCAGATTCAATCTGCTTGAGATTTTCATCTAATACCCCGCAAAGGTTGATCAGGCGTTCATTATTTGTGGATGAAAACGTCAATTCAACAGATTCAGGTTTCGATTCTACCGAAAACGTCATCGCAGCGTTCAAACTCTAATTGCAATCAAGTTGAGCAACAAACCGGCCGTAACAAGATTGTTCATTGCATATCAGAAATTTCACCGCGTAACGTATGCGATGAGACTGCTGTTATCTTGATATCAACAAAGCTTCCCACCAAACCAGCGTGTCCAGCAAAATTGACTACTCGGTTATTGTCCGTTCTTCCACAAAATTCATTTGGATCTTTTTTTGATGGGCCCTCTACCAAAACACGCTGGATAGTATCAACCATACTCTGACTGATCATTTGTGCATTACGCTGTATTTTTTCCTGCAACTGATGCAGTCTGGCCAGCTTTATCCGATAAGGCGTGTCATCCGGTAAATCTGAGGCAGGTGTTCCAGGACGCGGGCTATAAATAAAACTAAAAGATTCATCAAATTTCACATCATCAATCAGTTTCATCGTCTCTTCAAAATCAGTATCCGTTTCTCCCGGAAATCCGACAATAAAATCTGATGATATTGATATATTTGGACGAATCGTACGTAATTTACGGATGATGGATTTATACTCAATTATAGTATAACCTCGTTTCATCGCAGCCAGAATCCTGTCTGATCCGGATTGTATGGGCAAGTGCACATGACCAACCAGCTTCGGTAATCGCTGATACGTTTCAATCAATCGGGCTGTAAATTCTCTCGGATGGGAAGTTGTATACCGGATACGCACCAAGCCCGGAATTTCATGGATATAATCCAGTAGCGTAGCAAAATCTATATCTCCTTCTCCGCTTGTCTTATCGTAATAAGCATTCACATTTTGTCCGAGCAGAGTAACTTCCTTGACCCCTTGAATCACAAGCCCAGCCACTTCGGTCAGAACATCATCCAATGGCCTGGAAACCTCCTCTCCCCGGGTATAAGGAACAACACAAAAGCTACAGTATTTACTGCATCCTTCCATAATTGATACAAAAGCAGTTGCTCCTGTTGTACGAGCAGGTGGCAAACGATCAAATTTTTCTATTTCTGGAAAAGTAATGTCAACCTGTGACTGGCCTGTACGCCTGCGAGCATCAATCAACTCGGGTAATCTGTGTAATGTTTGCGGGCCAAATACCAAATCTACAAATGGAGCACGCCTGACTATCTCTGAACCTTCCTGGCTGGCCACACATCCACCAACACCAATCAACAAATCAGGCTTGCTATTTTTAAGATGCCGCACGCGCCCCAGATCATGAAAAACTTTTTCCTGCGCCTTTTCACGAACTGAGCAAGTATTAAATAGAATTAAATCAGCTTCTTCAGGTACTTCAGTCAGCTCCATATTTTTTTCTGATAAAAGAATATCAGCCATTTTGGCTGAATCGTATTCATTCATCTGACAGCCAAATGTTTTGATATAAAGCTTACTACTCATTATATTCCTTACCATCAACCTAAAAAAACACTCGCTGCAAGCAACGAGATATTAATTACTGTGGTACTCAGCCCATCGATGATCTTAATCAGCCTAGCCCCAAGGAGCTGAAAATTGAGCCCGCAGAGATTAACAAGTCAACAAACCTGTATATCTTTATTTAACAGAAAACCAAAGCAACTAAAGCAATGCCGCAAGCCACATCTCGTATCCTGATCCTGATTCAGCTCCAGGGAGAATGTGACTTGCGGCTCTATACACCTTAATCTAACGTAAACCAGCCAATCAAAATTTACTCATCATCACTATCGTCATCATGGTTGCTGGAGGAAGCGGAGTCGCTGTCGTCAGCTGTTTCAGTTTCTTCAACTTCCACCTCGACTTCTTCATCCTCGTCATCAACGTCATCGTCACCCTCTTCCGACTTTAATACCAGCTTGCCTGCAGCAAGACTTGCATTCAAATCTGTCATCGGCGCTTCTTCATGCACCAGATTCTGATGACAGTCTATGCAGGTTGCTCCTTCCGTTTCCATTTTCTTATGTTCCGCCTGAGCGCTTTCTCCCGGAGGAGCTGGTTTTACATGACAGGTACGGCAGGTAATGCTGTCCCATTTCTTGAGGTTCATCCGGGCATCATGTGCCATTTCCAATCTTCTTTCGTTGAACTTCTCCAGGGTGGAGTAGTCATTGACCATCTCCAACCAAAGTTCTCTGGCACCATCAACCACGTGAGTTGCTACTGCCAGGTGGAAATTTTCTATCCCTTGTGGAATATGGCAGTCTTTACAAGTCGGATTAATCCCCAATGCACCATAGTGGGTGGATTCTTTTAATTCACTCTGTGGGTATGACATGGAATGACAGCTGGTACAAAACTCTTCGGTCGATAACGCAGCTTCCCCACCAAAAACCACAGCCACCAATGCTATTCCCAGCAGAGCTCCTGTCAGTAAAGTGCCAATTGATCCTTTTTGCAGTCTAGTCATCTCTATTTTCCTTTTTTGGCAGTTTTAGCGTTGGCCTGGAATTCGTCATGGAACTTGAATTTAGGCTCTCCGTCAAATACGCCATCCAGTTTGTAATGCTCGTGCATGGCTTTGACGTCTTTTACCATCTCGTCAAACTTGAAGGTGTATTTCGGATCCACTTCCGGTGTATACGGGGTATAGGGAGGTTTTGCTCCTTTCCAGGGTGACCCTTCATAGTTCAGATGGCAGGCGCTGCAACGTTCTTCAAAATTAAAGTCTTGCCCCTTGCTTGCCAGGGTCTTGCGCGGCGCTTTTTTGCCCGATTTCTCAAATGCTTGCCCAGCCTTGCGGTGATCTCCCCGGTATTTACGTCCAGGCCCGTGGCAGGATTCACAGCCTACGCCTGTCAGCATGGGTTTGGGGGAGTCTATCGTGTAGCCGCCTTTCTGGCCAAATCCATCCACATGACAACCTACGCAGTCTTTGTCCTGGGTGTAGTCCTTGGCAGGATCCAGTTTGGCTTTTTGTTTGGCTTCCACTTTGACATTGGGCTTGAGCGATTCCATCGCCTTGGCGTGAGCAGTATGTTTCCACGACTGGGCTTGTGGTTTGTGACAGGAACTGCACTTTTTCCGACCTTCAAACGGAGCATCCGCTGCCAGACTCTGCCCACTTGTCAGGGTGAACAGGGCTGCAGCAACCAGTCCGCAGGCTATTATTATTTTCATGATCTCTCCTCTTTTCCTAGATGTTTGAACACAGATTATGATTCTTTTGTCTTGCCGACCATCATTGTACCTGATCAGTCAGATGGGTTGAATCCGTCGTTTTATCATGATCCGGAGCGGGTTGCAGATTGTGCTGGGTTTGTGCCTCCGGGGCCTTTTCTGCCAGTTGATAGACCCAGTATCCTCCTTGCTGGTAGATCAATCGCGGAGAGGTGAGCTCCAGCGGAGAAGGTTGGCTGGTAAATGGCAGCAGCCTGGCCAGCAGGGTGTGGTAACTGGCTTCATCTGTCAGAAAGAAGGCGCGAATCAGTTCGTCCGATAACGATTGCACAGTGTAGGCGTAGTAGCCGTGATTGCTCATCTCGGTCTTGACATGACTGATCATGCCATGCAGGTTACCGGTCAGGCGGTAGGGTTTGTAGGCAATGCCAAATTTGTCAGGGTATAGCAGACCCAGTTTGTACAGGTCGCTGATATGCACGATCAGGTAAGCATCGCGTGTACCGGCCAGTTGTCGCAAATCAGCCAGGCCACTGGCCAGCGGATTGAGCAGGCTTTGCGTAAAACGCAGAAACAGCTCGCGTTCCTGTGGATCGGCCGCAGCGCCGGTTTGTTCGTTTTCATAAGCGCGGATCGCTTGCGCATGCGCTTGCCATTCCGGCGGAACAATCAGAGGTTCGTGCAGTGTGCTGTGGAACAGTACGTCTCGTCCGGTCAACAGGGCCAGTTGGCGTGAGGTATCCCACCAGCTGAGCAGTAGTGCATCTCGCGGGGCGTATTTGTCTATTGCCGTTGCAAGCGCACTGAGTTCAGCAGCTTTCTGATCCAGCGCCAGCAGAGGTTCTCTGGTTTCGTTCTTCCAGTTGAGTAATACCTGCGGTTGATTTGCACGCTGACCAAACCAGGCTTGTGCTATCGGTTGATCCGTTCCTTCCAGATGAATGTCGTACTGGTTGATGGTCAGATCCGGCCAGGCTTCCAGTTCCAGATCAGGATAGTCGTCCACCTTGCCGGTGGCAGCCAGCTGGTAACGATAGGGAGCCTCATCCGGTGTCAGCAGCAGCCAAGCATACCCACCCAGCAAAACCAAACCTCCCGTCACCAGTAAAATCCCCAGTGGCGGGAGGAGTCGGTCAAACCAGCGCGACTGTGCGCGCCGGTTTGGTGTCAACGAAGCAGTCAAGCTTGCGTTTGCTTACGTTTACGCCAGCCAATCAGAGCAATCGCTCCCGCCAGCAACATTCCACCTCCCAGTCCTCCCAGCGAGATCTTTTCTCCCGCTCCCTTGAGGTCAAGCAGGCTGGTTTTTTTACCTTCCAGTTTGTTAACACGCGCTTGCAGAGCTGTCATTTCCTGCATCTTGGTGTATTCATCCTGGATTTCAACATAGGCACGGTTCATCGGACCCCAACCTTCGGTATAAGTCCAGCCACCTGGATTAACGTGTGCCAGTCCTACGTGCATTTTGGCCAGATTGTTTTCTGCCATTTCCAGCACTTTCAGTTCAAGTGAGGCCGGGTTGTTACCCTTGGACCAGAACAGTTGGGTGAAGATACCAAAACCCGGTTTCTCTGGCGCCGGTGGATTCGGACGATTGGTTTTTTGACCAGTCAGGGTGCCGTCTTCATACATTTTGTGAACAATGGCATTGGCTTCCTGGTATTTAGCCAGCCCTTCCAGGGTACCTTTGTCCATGAGATCCAGGTAGGAGCGGGCAAACCGTTCCGAGTGACATTGGGTACAGGTCACAACCCAGGAATCCAGACGAGCTTCTGACCAGTCGCTGGTGATGTTTTCTGCAATCCCCGGAACAAACGGGTAGTTTGCCCAGCGGGTCTTACGGGTGATGTTATGGGTATATTCCCCTTCGTATTCCATGTGGCAGGCTGCACAGGTCGGTGCGGTCTGACCTCCTTTGGAGAAGGCGTCTTTCAGACGAACATTCCAGTTCCAGTTTCCCCGGTTCATTTCAGCCAGTTTGCCATGCTTGGACATAATGTAGGCTTCATAGTTATTATGATCCACGCCGCTGTGACAGGTGGCACAGGCTTCCGGTTTGCGGGATTCTGCCGCCGAAAATTCATGGCGGGTATGACAGTTGTCGCATTTGTTCTGGTTGGTGTGGCACATGGTGCAACCTTCTGCCACTTCACGTTGCGGCATGGCTGCCCAAACGGTGGTTTCAATGTTGGCTGTGTAGTCCAGGGCGTGGGATGGACGTCCGTCAGGCCACTGGCCATTCGGCCAGATCATGGTGTCACGCTCGGATTCACGCTCGGCAAATTCTCTCAGGTGACAGGTTCCGCAAACGTCAGCTGTAGGCATGCGTACGTCTTTGGTGTGATCTGCTTTCTTTTTGGCGTTGATGTCAACGTGACAGTCAATACAGCCTACTTCCTTGAGCACTTCCTTCTCTCCAAGTTTGCCCATGGAGCGCAGGTTGTTCTCAACTTCTTCCAGCTTGCCTTTTTTGTAAAAAAGCGGATCTTCCGGCTTGAGGTTGCGTATTTTGTCCAGGTTGGCGTGGGTGCTGCGTTTCCATGCTCTTACCCAAACCGGCGTTTCATCAGAGTGGCATTCAACGCAGTCTTTGCGCTCAGCAATTTCTTTCGGGGAAACCGGTGGTTTGTAAAAGGTGTTCGGGTCCATGTAGATACTAAGCGCTATCGGTTCCCAGTAGTCTCCCATCGTGCCCTTGCCAGCACCATGTGCAGGATCCTTGTAACGCTTCACCAGCGCATCATAGGTCTCTTTCGGCGTGGCTTTGCTGCGATCCAGCTTCAATGCTTCATACGTCTCATCCGGCACCGTCGATATATCCGCCTGTACCGGCCCAATCAACAACAGGCCCGCACACAGCAGCATCCCCTTCAAATACTCCCCTAATCTCATCTCTCTCCTCCGTAATCTACCTGTCGGTATTTCCAATGTACAAACAATAACCAGATACCCCAATCCCTCTCAGGTAACCAGCCAAAATCACTTCTATACATCACAGCGCCCCAAGACTACTTTCTCATCAGAGACAAGTCAAGATTTTAAAACATGAAGCTAAAAGTTTTGAAAGCCTCTGACCTTATCAACCATAATTAATATTATTAACAGCATCCATCACTCGGCAATTTCGTTCTCCGTCAAGTCAGCATCCAGATAGACAGTATTTTCCGATAATCTTTGTTTTTTCCGAATATTATGAAAGGACAAGCCCGTCCCTGCTGGTATTAATCTGCCTACAATTACATTTTCCTTCAAACCTCGCAAATCATCTTTTTTACCCATGATAGACGCTTCGGTCAAGACACGAGTTGTTTCCTGGAAAGAAGCAGCAGAAATAAACGAGTCAGTAGAAAGAGATGCCTTGGTTATCCCCAGTAACACATACTCATAGGTCGCCGGCATCTTGTTTTCAGCAATGAGTTTTTCGTTCTCGGCAAGAACTTCAGCACGCTCGACCTGCTCTCCAAGAATAAAAGCTGAGTCACCTGCATTTGTTATCTGGACACGGCGCAACATCTGCCTAACAATTACTTCGATATGCTTATCATTGATGCTTACACCTTGTAGGCGATAGACATCTTGAACCTCATCGCTAATATATTTCGCCAATGCCTCAACACCCTGCAGTCGCAATATATCATGAGGGTCGATAGGCCCATCAACGATCACCTCACCCTTATTTACCACTTGACCATCATGCGCAGTCACATGCTTATCCTTAGGAATCAGATATTCATGTGCAATACCATCCAGATCAGTGATAACAAGACGCTGTTTCCCTTTGGTATCTTTCCCAAAAGCTACCGTGCCAGTAGCCTCAGCAAGGAAACCAGCATCTTTGGGCACTCTCGCCTCAAACAACTCAGCCACTCTAGGCAGCCCCCCAGTAATATCACGAGTCTTGGATGTCTCCTGGGGAATACGAGCCAGAACCTCACCAATACCAACCTGTTGTCCATCTCGTACCGTTATAATAGAACCAACGTGGAATGTAATGCTGACAGGTTGATCAGTCCCTGGGATATTGATTTCCTGATCATTTTCATCCAAAAACTTAACAAGCGGCCGTAATCCTTTGGATTGCGCAATGTTTCGCCGCTTGGGGTCTATAACTACCAGAGTGGCCATCCCGGTTATTTCATCAATTTGTCTGACAACTGTTACGCCTTCTTCAACGTTCTCAAACCGTATCTTGCCGGCATATTCCGTTATGATAGGACGTTTATGAGGCTCCCATGAGCCCAGGATTTGCCCTGCCTTGATTGTTTCGCCATCTTGCACATGCAACGTCGCACCATAAGGAATTTTATGCCGCTCACGTTCACGACCGTTCTCATCCTGGATCAGGATTTCGCCACTACGAGAAATTATAATTAGTTCATTCTGTGCATTCTTTACATAGCGAATATGATGAGAATAACGGACAACTCCGTTTGATTTGCTCTCGGCCTGATTGGCAACAACTGCTCTTGAAGCCGCACCACCAATATGAAAAGTCCGCATGGTTAGCTGCGTACCCGGTTCACCAATAGACTGAGCTGCAATCACTCCCACGGCTTCTCCAACATTAACTGGCGTTCCACGCCCCAGGTCACGCCCATAGCATTTCGCACAAAGTCCATATCGAGTTTCACAAGTGAGTGGCGTCCTTACCTTTACTTCATCAACACTACAAGCTTCAATTTCATCGGCTGTATCTTCATCCAGCAATGTACCTTCCGAGCAAATAACCTCACCGGTTTCTGGATTTATAACATCAGTCGCCGCTACTCGCCCTAAGATTCGCCCACGCAAGGATTCAACAACGTTACCACCCTCTACCAAAGCCTTCATTACGACACCACCATCCGTACCACAGTCATTTTCTATGATAACCAGATCCTGGGTCACATCAACCAGCCTACGTGTGAGATATCCTGAGTTAGCAGTTTTAAGTGCTGTATCTGCCAGCCCCTTCCTGGCACCGTGTGTCGAAATAAAATACTGCAGGATATTAAGTCCCTCACGGAAATTGGCTGTAATCGGGGTTTCGATAATAGAGCCATCAGGTTTTGCCATAAGGCCACGCATGCCTGAAAGTTGACGGATCTGCGCGGCAGAACCTCGGGCTCCTGAATCAGCCATCATGTAAATTGAATTGAATGATTCCTGCGTAACTGCCTGCCCATTTTTATCTGTCCTGATTTCACCCGTCTCTTGATCTTTGACCGGTTCGACACTAAGCTGATCCATCATTGCTTTAGCCACCTGATCACCTGCACGAGCCCAGATATCAACCACCTTGTTATAACGCTCTCCTTGAGTAACTAAGCCGGAAATATATTGATTTGCTATTTCATGTATTTCTTGCTCAGCTGCCTGAATAATACCGGTCTTCTGTGATGGCGTAACAAGATCATCCAGGCATATGGAAATTCCACCTCGAGTCGCATAGGAAAAACCTGAATACATAAGTTTATCAGCAAATATAACGGTCTCCCGCAAACCACACAAACGGAAGCTAGCATTTATAAGCTTGGAAATTTCCTTTTTCTTAAGCGTTTTGTTGACTAGGGCGAAAGGAAGTCCTGCTGGCAAGATTTCAGATATGAGCGCCCTGCCAACGGTAGTTTCAAAACGTGTAATCGTTTCAATCGGATCTTCACCATGTCCACAAGATTTTTTCTTTTCCTTGATTCTTACGGTGATTCTGGCATTCAGCTCCAACGCTTTGCTCTCATAAGCACGCGTTATTTCCGAAACATCTGAAAAAACCATTCCCTCCCCTTGCGCCCCAACTTTTTCGCGCGTCATATAATAAAGACCTAGCACGATATCCTGGGAAGGAACTATGATTGGATCGCCATTAGCTGGGGAAAGAACGTTATTAGTTGATAACATCAGCGTACGGCATTCCATCTGAGCTTCAAGCGACAAAGGAACATGCACCGCCATCTGATCACCGTCAAAGTCCGCATTAAAAGCAGCACATACAAGCGGATGCAACTGAATTGCCTTTCCTTCAATCAGAACAGGTTCAAAAGCCTGGATACCGAGTCGATGTAAAGTTGGTGCCCGGTTAAGCATTACCGGATGTTCACGGATAACTTCTTCCAGAATATCCCAAACAATCGGATTTTCGTTCTCTACTTCCCTCTTGGCCGCTTTAATCGTGCTCGCCACTCCCATTACTTCCAGCTTATTAAAAATAAACGGTTTGAATAATTCCAATGCCATTTTTTTCGGTAAGCCACACTGATGAAGCTTGAGTTGCGGCCCTACCACAATTACAGAGCGACCGGAATAGTCAACACGCTTACCCAGCAGGTTTTGACGGAAACGTCCCCCCTTACCCTTGATCATATCCGCAAGTGATTTTAACGGTCGCTTATTTGCTCCCGTCATTGCTTTACCCCGGCGGCCGTTATCAAGCAATGAATCCACCGATTCCTGCAGCATGCGCTTCTCATTACGGATAATAATTTCCGGTGCCCGCAATTCCAGCAACCGCTTCAAACGATTATTGCGATTTATAACGCGCCTGTATAAATCATTAAGATCAGAAGTTGCAAAACGGCCACCATCCAATGGAACCAATGGCCTTAGCTCTGGAGGCAGAACTGGCAATACCGTCAATATCATCCACTCCGGCTTCATGCCGGATTTATTAAACGCCTCAAGCACCTTGAGTCGCTTGGCAGCCTTCTTAATCTTAGTTTCAGAGCCTGTCGTTTGGATCTCAAGACGTAAAGACTCTATTTCCGACAGGATGTCCATACTATTCAACAGCGCACGAATACCTTCTGCCCCCATTGCAGCACTAAAATCATCCCCAAATTCTTCTGTTTTATTCAGATAGTCATCTTCAGTCAGAAGCTGACCACGAGTCAGTGGTGTCATACCTGGATCAGTAACGATATAGGCCTCAAAATACAGAACCCGCTCTATATCTCGTAACGTTATATCGAGCACAAGACCCAAGCGTGAAGGTAATGATTTTAAGAACCATATATGGGCAACAGGCGAAGCCAGTTCAATATGGCCCATGCGCTCCCGTCTGATTCTGGATAAGGTGACCTCCACACCACATTTTTCGCATATCACACCCCGGTGTTTAAGTCGCTTATATTTGCCACACAAGCATTCATAATCCTTAACCGGGCCAAATATTTTGGCACAAAATAAACCGTCTCTTTCAGGCTTGAAGGTCCGGTAATTTATCGTTTCAGGTTTTTTTACCTCTCCATATGACCATGATCTAATTTTCTCAGGAGAAGCCAAGCCTATTTTTATGGAATCGAATTCTTCTTTCTGTGTAACTTGTTTGAATAAATCAAGCAGTGCTTTCACGTGTCACTCCTGTGAATCAACGTATAAACCTGAAATAGGCCAAGGAAATGGAAATTTTGAGTCTCAATCTTGAAAGGCGGCTAGAAGAGCGCTTATCAACACAGAACTGCCATACAAAATTGAGACAAACACATCAATATCAAACTAATAGAGATATTAATGCTGTTCTAGGTCGATATCCAACCCCAGAGATCTGATTTCTTTAACTAGTACATTGAATGATTCTGGCATACCTGCATCAATTTTATGATCCCCCTTGACAATACTCTCATAAACCTTAGTTCGTCCATTGACGTCATCAGATTTCACAGTAAGCATTTCCTGAAGGGTATAAGCTGCGCCATATGCTTCCAAAGCCCAGACTTCCATTTCACCAAACCGCTGCCCCCCGAATTGCGCCTTGCCACCTAATGGCTGTTGCGTGACAAGACTGTAAGGGCCTGTTGAACGAGCATGCATCTTGTCATCTACCAGATGATGAAGTTTTAGTACATGCATATAACCTACGGTAACCAAGCGATCAAAAGCTTCCCCTGTCCGGCCATCGTAGAGCGTAGTTTGCCCGGATTCCGGCAGGTCTGCCAATTTCAACATATGTTTGATCTCGGATTCATGAGCACCATCAAAAACAGGGGTGGCAAAAGGAACTCCATCTGACAGATTTTTTGCCAATTCCAGTATTTCTTTATCATCCAGAGAAACCAAATCTTCCTGTTTTCCGTTATCGCTATAGATTTTACTTAAAAAATCCCGGATTTCAGACGCATCACGTTGAGAGATCAGCATCTCGTTAATTTTCTTGCCGAGCCCTTTAGCAGCCCAACCCAAGTGCACTTCAAGTACTTGACCAATATTCATACGCGAAGGAACACCCAATGGATTCAGTACAACATCAACTGGTGTGCCGTCCGCCATATAGGGCATATCTTCCACGGGAACAATTTTTGAAATGACTCCTTTGTTTCCGTGTCGGCCAGCCATCTTGTCACCGGATTGCAGTCTCCGTTTAACCGCGATATAAACCTTCACCATTTTCTGAACACCGGGCGGCAGCTCATCCCCTTGGGAAAGCTTCCTCTGCTTTTCTTCAAAGGCAAGGTCAAACAGCTTTCTTTTCTGAACCAGGCTATCTTTAATCTGCTCCAGTTGAAGGCTTGTATTTTCATCAATCAGACGAATATCAAACCAGTGATGTTTTTCCACACTTTCGAGATATTCTTGTGTGATAGTTGAATTTTTTGCCAATTTTTTAGGCCCTCCAGCAGCAACTTTACCTGCAAGTAATCGTTTTGCACGCTGAAAAGCATCTGCCTCAACAATACGCATTTGATCTGCAAGATCTTTTTTAAAGCGCCCCAATTCATCCGCTATTATCTGTTTGGAACGTTTATCTCGATCAACTCCTTCCCGCGTAAAGATCTGTACATCTATTACAGTCCCTGAAATACCTGCTGGCACATGCAAGGAGGTATCTTTAACATCTGATGCCTTTTCTCCGAATATCGCACGAAGCAGTTTCTCTTCAGGTGTTAATTGTGTTTCGCTTTTAGGTGTAACCTTACCCACCAACACATCCCCGGCTTCAACTTCAGCGCCTATATAAACTATTCCTGACTCATCAAGACGCGCACGTTGACGCTCGGATAAATTTGGTATATCTGCGGTCACCTCTTCAGTACCAAGCTTTGTATCGCGACTGACGGCTGTTAATTCCTCAATATGTATTGAAGTAAATCTGTCATCTGATACAACTCGCTCAGATATCAAAATAGAATCTTCAAAATTGAGTCCATTCCAGGGCATAAATGCTATTAACATATTCTGGCCAAGAGCCAGTTCACCCAGATCAGTCGATGCACCATCTGCAATTACATCCTCACGAGAAAGAATATCACCAATTTTTACAATAGGCCTTTGATTGATATTAGTATTCTGGTTTGAACGGATGTATTTGGTGAGGTTGTAAATATCCACCCCAACTTCCCCGGCACGAGTCTCTGCATCATGCACACGTATCACTATACGCCCTGCATCCACATAATCTACCACTCCGCCTCTTAATGCCTTAACCGCAGTTCCTGAATGTACAGCAACCACTCGTTCAATCCCTGTGCCTACTAAAGGTTTCTCGGCACGTAAACACGGAACCGCCTGTCGCTGCATGTTTGATCCCATCAACGCGCGATTCGCGTCATCATGCTCCAAAAAAGGAATCAGTGAAGCCGCCACAGAAACAATCTGGGCTGGCGCAATATCAACATACTCAATCTGGTCTCTGGACGCCAGGGTAAATTCATTTTTATGGCGGCAAGAAACAACTTCATCAGTGAAGACCCCGGTCTGATCAAAATTTGCGTTTGCCTGTGCAATGACATACTGACTTTCTTCGATAGCTGAAAGATATACGACCTCCTCCGTTACGCGACTATCCTTAACCATGCGGTATGGGGTTTCTATGAATCCATATTCATTGGTTCTAGCATAAAGAGCCAACGAATTAATCAAACCAATATTTGGTCCTTCCGGAGTTTCAATCGGACACACACGTCCATAATGAGTTGGATGCACATCACGCACTTCAAAACCCGCACGCTCCCGCGTCAACCCGCCAGGCCCTAATGCTGATATACGCCTTTTATGTGTAATTTCGGATAATGGATTAGTCTGATCCATGAACTGTGATAGTTGACTTGATCCGAAAAACTCACGTATAGCAGAAGACACCGGTTTAGCATTGATAAAGTCGTGCGGCATCAGATTTTCTGATTCAGCCTGACTCAAACGCTCCTTAACCGCTTTCTCAACTCGAGCTAAACCTGCTCTAAATTGATTTTCTGCTAATTCACCTACCGAACGAACGCGACGATTACCCAAGTGGTCGATATCATCAATCTCGCCTCTACCATTTCGCAACTCAACCAGTATTTTGATAACATCGGTAATATCTTCATTTGATAAAGTCGTAGAGCCTGTTAGTTCTTCACGCCCCACCCGCCGATTGAATTTCATCCGACCAACGACAGATAAATCATAACGCTCCGGGGAATAGAAAAGGCCATTGAATAAAGCTAATACGGCATCTTCAGTCGGAGGCTCACCAGGTCGCATCATCCTGTAAATAGCGACCTGAGCAGACATTTGATCAGTACTTTCATCAACCCTCAACGTTTGTGAAATATAAGGGCCGTAATTGAGGTCATTCACAAAAAGAGTACTAATCTCACTATTTTTATTTTGAGTCTGCTTAATTCGTTCAAGTAAGGTTTCATTAATTTCGCTATTGGCTGTGGCAATAACCTCCCCCGTTTCCTTATCTACGATGTCTTCAGCCAAAATTTTCCCTAATAAAAATTCTTCAGGGACAGAAATTTTAGTAAGGTTAGCCTGTTGCAGATCACGAACGTGTTTTGCCGTTATCCGCTTATCTTTTTGTACAAAAACCTTGCCATCTTCAGAAACGATATCAAAGCTAGCCAACTCCCCACGCAAACGCTCCGGTATGAGGTGAAATAAAATCTTATTACCCGCAAGTGTAAAGTGATCAAACTCGAAAAAATCAGCAAGAATCTGCGTGGAAGAATAGCCCATTGCCTTTAGCAAAGTTGTAACCGGCATTTTGCGGCGGCGATCTATCCTAAAATAGACATAATCCTTGGGATCAAATTCAAAATCCAGCCAAGAACCACGGTATGGAATAATACGGGCAGAAAATAACAACTTACCGGATGAATGTGTTTTGCCGCGGTCATGCTCAAAAAACACCCCCGGTGAACGATGCAGCTGTGAAACAATAACACGCTCCGTACCATTAACAACAAAAGAACCAGTCTCTGTCATGAGAGGAATTTCTCCCATGTAAACTTCCTGCTCTTTAACTTCTTTGACAGTTGGTTTTGAAGCTTCTTTATCCATAATAGTCAGCCTGACTCTGGCGCGCAGTGGAGAAGCATAAGTCAACCCTCTCTGTTGGCATTCCTTAACATCAAACACAGATGTGCCAAGCATATAACTTATAAAATCAAGACGAGCGTTATTAGAGTGGCTTTCTATTGGAAAAACAGCATTAAATGCTGCCTGCAGCCCCTGATTCTTCCGTTTACCAGGCGCCACATCTGCTTGCAAAAAATCAGCGTAAGATTCTATCTGGGTGGCAAGAAGAAACGGAAATGGTAGAATGCTGGTACGTTTAGCAAAACTTTTCCGGATACGTTTTTTCTCGGCAAACGAATAACTCATTAAATCACTCCGTGCACTGAAGATATAATCGGGATCGAAGGGCAGTTTATTTGATATAAAACGAGCACCTAAACAAAGCTACAACCTTAACCTATATAGCGGTAATACGTGGGCCAAGAAACAAAATACTCTA
This sequence comes from Nitrosomonas sp. TNE100, assembly GCF_055387135.1. Taxonomy (NCBI): domain Bacteria; kingdom Pseudomonadati; phylum Pseudomonadota; class Betaproteobacteria; order Nitrosomonadales; family Nitrosomonadaceae; genus Nitrosomonas; species Nitrosomonas sp. TNE100. The sequence goes on from NZ_AP040997.1 coordinate 1,768,221, forward strand.
CCCCAACAACTCATAGACTACAGACATGATATTTAAAGATCAAAGAAACTTTTATTAAACTATGTCGCCGGGATAGGCCAGAGAAAAAAATTTTTGAGGTTTAACTAACAATTACAATTAACAATCTATTAGTACATACTTCTATTTATCAGCGTTATTTCTATACCGACATACGAGATAAAGGCTGACGATACAATCCGTATCTGTCAGCCTGAATTACTAATACAATTAACTATTTAATCTCACAACCAGCGCCAGCTTCAGTCAACTGTTTCTTGAGTGCTTCTGCATCATCTTTAGAAACACCTTCTTTGACTGCTTTAGGAGCACTATCAACCAAATCTTTCGCTTCCTTCAGACCCAAACCGGTGACCGCTCTAACAACCTTAATGACATTAACCTTATTGTCACCAGCTGAAGTAAGAATCACAGAGAATTCAGTTTGTTCTTCAACAGCTGCTGCAGCAGCAGGCGCAGCAGCCACAGCAACTGGTGCCGCTGCTGAAACACCAAATTTCTCCTCTAGCTCTTTGATTAATTCTGATAATTCCAGAACTGTCATATTAGCGATAGATTCTAAAATTTCCCCTTTTGCCATAGCCATTTATTTCTCCTGATATAAATTAAATTCAGATCAATCTGATACGAATCGCTTTAAGCCATCTATATATATATCGGCTTCCGATTACTTCTTATCACATACTGCAGCAAGCCCACGCACAAATTTTGAAGGAACTTCATTAAGTGTTCTAACAAATTTCGCAACAGGCGCCTGTAAAGTACCAAGCAATCTGGACAGCAACTCCTCTCTACTTGGTAATGCAGCGAGAGCAGCGACATCCTTACCGGACATTACTGTCCCGGCCATAGCACCAGCCTTAATTACAAAACGATCATTACCTTTAGCGAATTCATGAAGAACTTTTGCAGTGATCACAGGATCACTGCCAATTCCGTAAGCAAGTGGCCCTACCATTGATTCAGCTAACCCAGAAAAAGGGGTGTCAACAACTGCCCGCCTTACAAAGGTATTTTTGATAACTCGGAAATAAATACCAGATTCTCGCGCCTTGACTCGCAACTGAGTAAGCTGCCCAACACCCAATCCACGATACTCCGCTATAACGATAGCCTGGGCTTCTGCAATTTGATCACTGACCTCGGCTACAATTGCTTTCTTTTCCTCGAGATTATGACTCAAAAGACTCTCCCCATTTAGAATTCAGCCAAAAATTATCGTTACTACTCATAACGATATATTTCCCATTTAAAAATGGCGACCTGAACCAGGAGAAATTTCTCTCTACCTGCTTTATGGGCACACCATCTGCGTTGGGCGCAATTTTTTGGAATAACTGCAAAAACATAATAATCACTTTTTATGATTTACAAGTATTGACTTGATTGTCAGACTCTATTTTCACAAAATTGACTATTCATTTATAAATTTCTGCTACTTTTTGATGATTCACTGTGTTTCCTCATCGCTACCCAGTAAACCTGCAACCATTCCTTTATTGCAATTAAGTTTTCACTCAAAAACAGCAATTAGCATTATAGATTGCTATTTTTAGATAATAAAAACCCCAACGGTCTTTGACAATCTGTTGATACAACATCTTAACAACAGCCCAAAGCCTTTTATTACAACTAATTAATTATTCCAGCATGGTCAACTCGCACACCTGCTCCCATGGTGCTTGAAATGGCCATTTTACGTAGATAAACACCTTTTGATGTTGCTGGTTTTGATTTATTCAATGCATCAACCAGTGCTATAATATTTTCTCTCAAGGCATCTACACTAAACGAAGCTCTACCTACAGTACAATGTACGATACCCGCCTTGTCCGCTCTGAATTGAATTTGGCCTGCTTTAGCATTCTTGACCGCACTTGCCACATCAAGTGTCACTGTCCCCACTTTTGGATTGGGCATTAAACCACGAGGACCGAGTATCTGCCCTAATTGACCAACTATTCGCATTGAATCAGGACTTGCTATTGCCAAATCAAAATTAATCTCGTTTGCTTTAACTTGCTCAGCGAGATCCTCAAGGCCTACTATATCTGCTCCTGCATCTAACGCTTCCTTAGCTTTATCACCTTGTGCAAAAACTGCCACCCTCACCGTCTTACCTGTACCGGATGGCAAGACCACTGCACCCCGTACTACCTGATCCGATTTACGAACATCTATACCGAGATTAATTGCAATATCAACTGATTCGTCAAATTTAGCCGTAGCAACTTCTTTCACCAAAGCCAAAGCATCTGTTAGGGGATATAATCGATCACGATCAATTTTTTGAGTAATTTCTTTGTAACGTCTTGAAGATTTGGCCATATCACACTCCCTCTACTTCAACACCCATACTTCTGGCGCTTCCAGCAATTGTTCGGATAGCTGCATCCATATCGGCCGCAGTAAGATCTTCCATTTTAATTTTAGCAATTTCTTCTACCTGGCTCCGAGTCAGCTTACCTACCTTATCCACATGAGGCTGGGCGCTACCTTTACTCAAACCGGCTAATTTCTTAATTAAAACAGATGCAGGAGTCGTCTTTAAAACAAATGTAAAACTTTTATCTGCATACGCCGTAATAACCACTGGCACAGGCAATCCCGGCTCCATTTTTTGGGTAGCCGCATTAAAAGCTTTACAAAACTCCATGATATTCAGTTGGCGTTGACCAAGTGCAGGCCCCACTGGCGGACTTGGGTTCGCTTTCCCTGCTGGGATTTGAAGTTTTATATACCCTATTATTTTCTTTGCCAAAATATTCTCCTTTTTAGGTCCAAACGAATATTAGCTACAATACTCTCCCTCTTTTTTGCTACAAACTACTCCGAAACCACATCTCCCACAGGAGACAATCGCCCATATATTGCGCAATTATATTTTATCAACCTGATGAAAATCCAACTCGACGGGCGTAGGGCGCCCAAAAATTGATACAGACACCCGTAATTTATTTTTATCGTAATTAACTTCTTCGACGTTTCCATGGAAGTCAGTAAAGGGCCCTTCTTTAACACGCACCGCCTCTCCTGCCTCAAAAATTACTTTTGGCTTGGGCTTTTCCACTCCCTCTCTTACTTGATTAAATATACTTTCTATTTCCTTGTGACTGATTGGAATGGGCTGCATAGATGTCCCTCCCACAAAACCCGTTACTTTTGGTGTACCTTTAACCAAATGCCAGGTTTCATCAGTCATTTCCATTTCAATTAATATATAGCTTGGAAAAAACTTTCTTTCACTTATGTTTTTTTGACCACCCTTGACTTCTACCACCTCTTCAACAGGAATAAGGATCTCACCAAATTTATCTTCAAACTTGTGCAGCACGATCCGATCTCTTAATGCCTTCTTTACACTCTTTTCAAAACCCGAATAGGTATGAACAGCGTACCATTTTTTACTCATATTCCTCCCGGAACACTTTCACCCTTCCTGATCCATTACATATTTAACGATCACCATCAAACCCGAATCAACAATCCATAAAAAAAACGCCATCGTTATAACAAACGCACAGACCACGCCAGATGTCTGAAGTGTTTCCTTTTTGGTGGGCCAAACAACCTTTTTTACTTCTTCTATCGAATCTTTAAAAAATGAAAATAGTTGCTTTCCTTGTATCGTAAATAAAATAACGACCGTCGCGAAAACCAACCCTAATAACAAAGCTACTACTCTTACCACTACAGGGCTATCCTGCAAAAAATAAAAGCTGAAAAAGCCTGCTGCTCCTAATAGTGCTGCTATTCCAAGCTTAATCTTATTCACTTTTTTCGTTCCCGAAAATTACTTTTAACTTAAAAAAATCCAAATTACAAACCTTCTTTTTATTTTTCAGCTTGCCTGAAGATTTGAAATAAAATTATTCAGCTTTGCTTATATCTATACTTTGGCAGGCCAGGAGGGCATCGAACCCCCAACCTTCGGTTTTGGAGACCGACGCTCTGCCAATTGAGCTACTGGCCTATCTTCCAAACAAAAAATTGCAGACTACAAATTTATCAGCTTATTTACTCGATTACTTTGGCGACCACACCAGCGCCGACGGTACGTCCACCTTCACGAATAGCAAAACGTAATCCCTCACTCATTGCTATTGGTGCAATCAAATTGACATTAACCGATATATTATCACCTGGCATCACCATTTCGACGCCTGCCGGCAGTTCAATGGAGCCTGTTACATCAGTTGTTCTGAAATAAAACTGTGGGCGATATCCTGCAAAAAATGGTGTATGCCGACCACCCTCTTCTTTGCTCAACACATATATCTCCGCAGAAAATTTGGTGTGTGGCAGTATACTGCCCGGCTTGGCCAGAACCTGGCCACGCTCCACCTCTTCTCGCTTGGTACCTCTTAATAATATACCAACGTTATCTCCGGCCTGCCCTTGATCCAGCAACTTCCGAAACATCTCGACGCCGGTACATGTCGTTTTGATTGTAGGTCGCAATCCCACAATTTCTATCTCATCACCAACCTTGACTATACCGCGCTCCACACGCCCTGTAACAACAGTTCCACGCCCGGAGATTGAGAACACATCTTCAACAGGCATAATAAAAGCCCCATCAATCGCTCTTTGTGGCTCCGGGATGTATGAATCCAGCACTTCCGCCAGCTTCAGAATAGCTGCTTCACCGATGTCACCTTTATCCCCTTCCAGCGCTTTCAGTGCTGAACCAATAATAATAGGTGTATCATCCCCTGGAAAATCATACTTGGATAACAGTTCACGTATTTCCATTTCGACGAGCTCAAGTAACTCAGCATCGTCTACCATGTCAGCCTTATTCATGAAGACAATGATATAAGGCACTCCCACCTGCCGCGCCAGCAGAATATGCTCGCGTGTCTGCGGCATGGGTCCATCAGCTGCTGACACCACCAGAATAGCGCCATCCATCTGCGCCGCTCCTGTGATCATATTCTTCACATAGTCGGCGTGACCCGGGCAATCAACGTGCGCGTAATGGCGTTTATCTGTTTCGTATTCAACATGGGATGTGTTAATAGTAATCCCACGTGCACGCTCCTCGGGCGCCGAATCTATCTGAGCATATGACTTGGCTTCCCCGCCAAATTTCCTGGTCAGGATGGTCGTGATCGCCGCCGTTAACGTCGTTTTCCCATGATCCACATGGCCTATCGTCCCTACATTTATATGCGGCTTCACCCGCTCGAATTTACTTTTCGCCATTACGTCTGTTTCCTTTTATTAATGCTTGTATCAGTAATCTAATAACCTGGCTGCAGCATAACTTGGTGCCCATGGCCAGGATTGAACTGGCGACCTCTCCCTTACCAAGGGAGTGCTCTACCACTGAGCTACATGGGCGTATAGAACAAGAACATTTCCTCGCCGTAATGTTGTGGAGCGGGTGAAGGGAATCGAACCCTCGTCGTAAGCTTGGAAGGCTTCTGCTCTACCATTGAGCTACACCCGCTTGTGCCCGGTTCACCTGCCTTACATTTAAATAAACAGCCGCACTATCTGCAATGACTAGTGCGATCAAATTCCAGCATTACACACATCTCTGATTTTTGTTACCGTGACTGGTGGAGGGGGAAGGATTCGAACCTTCGAAGGCAGAGCCGTCAGATTTACAGTCTGATCCCTTTAACCACTCGGGAACCCCTCCAAAATAGCAGGGCATTATGAACGCTTAGCCTGATCAAGTCAATGCTATAGCATGGGCCAAATACACAAAATTTTTGATACTGTTATCTTGATTGTTTTTCATATCAATTCAATGCGGATCGAATATTATTACTCAAATTTTCGTTCAGGATACGCGGCGTGACGAATATCAGCAATTCTCGTTTATCATCTCGCTTTGCGGTATTTTTAAATAAATTTCCCAGTAACGGCACATCTCCCAGTAACGGGATCTGGTTACGATCCCGCTTTTCGACCTGTTCAAATATACCGCCGATGACAACTGTGCCCCCATTCTCTACCAGCACCTCGGTGACGATTTGCTTGGTATCAATGGCTGGGCCAGCCGGCGTGCTTTCTCCGCGAGTATCCTGATTAACCTGCAATTTCATGATGATATTATCATCAGGAGTGATTTGTGGCGTAACCTTGAGGCCAAGAACAGCTTTTTTAAACTGAATCTGTGGCCGTGTCACACTAATAGTCTGAAAGGGGATTTCCGTACCCTGCTCAATACTCGCCTCCACACGATTAGCCGTAACCAGGCGCGGGCTAGCGATAATACGGCCCTGACTATCCGATTCCAACGCAGAAAGCTCCAGATTAATCAATGTGCCGTTGTTAATCTTAATCAAGCTCAATCCGAGTGCAGCCGGGCCACCCGCGACTCCTGCAAGCGCAGCCGCCGGTAAATTGACGTTAAGATTATCCCCACCAGACGGTGATATCGTACCAGCAGCCAATTCACTGGAATTGCCCAAATTCCCGGAAATACCCAGTCGCCGTCCGTTAGTCCGACTTCCGATCCGAGTTGCGTTCTGCACCCCAAAACGAGCTCCCAGGTTACGGCTGAATGTATCGGTTGCCTCGACAATACGGGTTTCAATCATGACCTGGCGCACCTGGGTATCGAGATTGGCCACATGCCGAGCCACCTCTGCAAGCCTGGTGGGAATATCGGTAACGGTCAGCGTATTGCTGATGTCATCAACCTCCACCGAACCACGTTGACTCAGAATACCCTTAAGCGGAATCGAACTGGCAGTCCGATAATTCAGTCTGAATGCTTCCGTTTGCAACACTTCCAACTCGGTTATCTGCTGATTCTGCTCCAGCTGTAATCTTTCACGAGCAGCCATTTCTTCCCGTGGCGCGATAAAAATCACATTACCCACCCTGCGTTTATCAAGATCGCTCGTTTGCAGCACGATATCCAGCGCCTGATCCCAGGGAACATCCTTCAACCGCAGGGTCAGATTACCTTTAACTGAGTCGCTGGCAATGATATTCAAATCAGTAAAATCAGCGATAACCTGAAGAATTGAGCGAATTTCAACATCCTGAAAATTAAGTGAAAGTTTTTCACCAGTATAACCTCCATCAATCAGCTTTTTGTGAATGGGCATATCATCACCTTCAACTACCGATCTGACTTCTACCGTGAAATTAGTTCCGGTTTGGTAAGATGTATGCTCCCAGCGCCCTTTCGGCTCGATAATCATCTGCACGTTACCATCCCGCGCGATAGTCTCAATTGTCTGTACTGGTGTGGCAAAATCCAGCACATTCAACCGCCGCTCAAGATTGGGAGGGAGGTAAGCCTTCATGAACTCGATAAGCAACCTTCCTCCCTGACTATGCACATTGACTACCGCACCTGGTTGTGACAGCTCCACCTCCACCCTGCCCTCACCTTGTGTACCGCGATGAAAATCGATATCCCGCAAGCTTAATTGTGCTTCACCTCTTACTGGCATGGAAGCTGAAACGGCGGCACGATTGAGTGATTCCCCCAATTTATTGCCCCGGAGCGCTATCAGCAAATCGTTACCTTCCGTGCTGATTTCATACTTAACTGCTTTTGACAAATTCATAACCAGACGGGTACGGCCCTCGGCAGGCACAACATCCATACTCTTTATTACACCACGACCTGATATCTTGCCAGACTCGCCCAGAGCGCTGGCGACCTGCTCCAGATCAAAATAAAGACGATCGGGATCATTCAGCAATACTCCGGCCGGTAGCGTCGCAATCGGTCGATCCAATGTCACTTTAACAATTAAACGACCATCTGTTTGGGCCGTAATATCCAGTGCACGAAGGATATTTACTGACGTTGATGCAGCTACAACCTGAACGGTCCACGCAACCAGCAGAACACACATCGACACACATTGCCAAGCTCGATGAGCAGCCATGATTATGCAACTCTTGCGCCATTTATTTCCCGTTTTCCAATCTATCATTTCTGCTCCTGAGTTTGCAGCATGAGTACACTGGCCCGTTCAACCCATTCATCCGCACTACCTCGCGTAATCTCTCTCAATTTGACTTCCTCCTCGGAAACCCTTGTAATCAAACCGAAATTCTGCCCAAGGTAATTGCCGGTTTTGACACGGTGCACAGAATTATCCGGTGCCTTAACCAGGGCAAAAACGTACTCTCCACGCCGTAGCGAACCGACCATAGCGAGGTTTTCCAACGGGAAATTTTCCAGTGCCTCTTTGGGACGTTTCAGATCAGGCTGCAACTCATCTCGATCAGACTTTTCCTGCTTGTTTCTTCGATTACTGAAGGGATCTGGAATTTCGAAAGCCTGATAAACAAAATGCTTCGGTGGCTTGATTTCAGGCAGGGGATCTACCTTTCCTTTCAATCCCGTTCCTGATTCCCTGACGAAAGACTCCAGATCTTCATAGCCCTCCTGAGTGCATGCCGCTGTAAACAGCACCACCATCACAGTCATCCAGAAGCGGAATTGATCGTTCATGACGCTCCCTTTGCATTCTTCTGTTTGTTTTTCTCTGTCATTTCCCTTTTGCGCTCTGCAATTTCCTCATCATCGAGATAACGGAAAGTTTTTGCCGTTGCGTTCAATATCAACTGGCGATCTTTCCCGGGAATGATTTCAATATCCTGCAACGTAACAATACGCGGCAACTGGGCCACATCGCTTGCAAAAGCACCAATATCGTGATAATTACCCGTCACCCTGACAGAAACTGGCAGCTCGGCATAGAACTCACGAACTATTTCCTTGGCATTGGGTTTGAACAACTCAAATTGCAATCCTCGTCCCAATCCGGCCCGGTTAATATCCACCAGCAACGCATCCAGCTCGGACTTGTTAGGCAACTGTTTCAGCAAGGTACCCAGCGTTTGCTCCACCTCCGCCAATTGCACACGAAAAAGATCAAGATTGACCGCACTATTTTTTTTGGCTATAAAAGTAGCTTTCAACGTATCTTCTTCTTGCTGCACCTGTTCCAGTGCCTCCCACTGCTCCTCCCAATCCAGAAGGTAACCTGCCACCATGAGGGTCCCCAACAATGACGCAAGTGCACCCGCCTTGAGCACAACTGGCCAGCTGCCAGGCTCATTGGGATTGACATGACGTAACTCTTCCAGCAGATTCATGGTTGCCCCGCCGTTGCAGTAATTTTTGCTGCCATCTCGTTTCTTCCGGAATGGCCATCCTCTTCTGGCAACTCGGTCAATTTGACATTCAAATCGAATTCACTAAGCCTGACACCACTTTCGGTAGCTGCCTTAATTTCAATCAACAATGGCGATTCCAGCCAAGGTGATGCATCCAGATGGCGCATCAGCGTCGAGATCCCAGCATTGGACTGAGCGTAACCAGCAAGGTGCAGGTGCTCATTTGTTTGTTTTAAGCTCTTCAGGTAAACCCCCTCTGGTAACTGCCTGGCTACCTCATCCAGCATATGCACTACCTTGATGCGATTTCCCTGCAGCGATTCAACGATCTCCTTGCGTGCCAGCATCTCCTGGATTTTTTCCTTAATCGATTTTATTTCGGTAATTTGCCGATCGAGAACAGCAATCTCATCCCGCAGATACTGATTACGTCCGTTCTGATGATTGATTTTATCCATCACCATTTCATGTACTCCCCAGATAATCAGCACTCCCAGGCCAACAGTAAGACCTGCCAGTACGGCAAACTGTTGCTGAAGCGCCTTACGCTTAAGTTCACGATGTGGAAGTAGATTAATACGTATCATGATGGATCAAATCCTCGCATAGCCAGGCCGCTGGCAGTCAGCAACACCGCAGCATCCATCTTCAGCTGCCGCGGTGCAATCCGGCCGGATAACTCCATACCGGAAAACGGATTAATCACCTGGGTAATCACCCCGGTACGTTCAGATACGATTTCCTCAAGATCCGGGATCACTGCACACCCTCCTGACAAGGAGATATAGTCAACCTGAGTATGTTGAGTGGAAGTATAAAAAAGCTGTATGGCTCTAGCCACCTCCAGCGCAGCCGTTTCACAAAAAGGCCGCAATACATCATTTTGATAACTCTCCGGCAGCTTACCGTTGCGCTTGGCTGTCTCGGCTTCTTCCGGAGAGAAATTGAACTGATTCTGGATTTCTTGCGTTAACTGATTTCCACCAAAGGATAAATCCCGCATATAGATAGAGGTATCATTTAACAGCACATTAATCCGCGTGACGCTCGCGCCAATATCAATGAGCGCAACCACCTTATCTTTTCCCCCATCCGGCAGCTGACTGCCAATCGCTCTGGAAGAAATAGCCTGGGCAGCAAATTGCTCGATATCCATCACCATTACCTTCAGGCCGGCAGACATTGCTGTTGCCACACGATCTTCCACTTTGTCTTTACGAGCAGCCGCCAGCAACACCTCCACTTCTTCCGGACAATCTGGAGCCGGTCCAATCACCTGAAAATCAAGATTGACTTCATCCATTGCAAACGGTACATACTGATTGGCTTCTGTTTCAACCTGAAACACCAGATCATCCTCCCGCAAACCTGCAGGTACGTTGATTCTCTTTGTAATAACCGATGTCAGCGGCAGAGCCATAACAATTTTCCTCTGTCGCGTTCCCATTCGTTTCAGGGCATGCTGGAGACTGTCACTCACCTGTTCAATCTGGTTAATACCTCCATCTTGCAGAGCATCCATCGGCAATGGTTCGATAACATAGCGTTCCAAACGATATGATTCTGGCGCTCCACTTTTTCTGGATAATTCCACTAACTTAATTGAGGAAGCGCCGATATCCACCCCTAACATTCGGGAGGTACCTGTCAGCATGCCAAAATGGATATCAAAAGATTTCTTCAGCGCCATATCAGCTTTTATTTGCATAATGTTTCGACCAGAAGATTTTTATTCGGATGCAATACTTCAACTGAAGCCGATTCTGACAGGTAAGTGAAAAAATCAATTCATGCAATAACAGTTGATATACCCTTTATAATCTTGCGCTGGATCATTTTTTTACCCACACAACACTCTGCCTTTTAATGTTATTCCGCTGGCTTTTCCGTTTCCTCCTAACTATTCTGGCTGCTGGTTTACTTGCGACGTTGCTCGTGATATTTGCCGCCCTGGTTACGCTACCTTCTTTACCCAGTCTCGATATGCTGACTGATTATCGTCCGAAAATACCCTTGCGGATTTACAGCGCTGATGGTTTGCTGATTGGGGAGTTTGGTGAAGAGCGCAGGGATTTTGTAAAAATAAATGAGGTACCAGAATCTCTTAAACAAGCTGTGCTGGCAGCTGAAGACGACCGTTTTTACCAGCATTACGGGGTAGATTACATAGGTGTTTTGCGCGCCATTTATTCAAACTTCACGGCGGGCAGCACCCTCCAGGGCGCAAGCACCATTACCATGCAAGTGGCACGCAACTTCTTTCTGACCAAGGAAAAAACATTTACCAGAAAATTCAGCGAGGCATTACTGGCTTTTAAAATTGAACACAGCCTGGGAAAAGATCGCATTCTTGAGTTGTACATCAACCAGATTTACCTCGGGCAACGCAGCTATGGCTTTGCTACTGCAGCACAATCTTATTTTGGTAAAAAGCTGTCTGATATTAATTTGGCTGAAGCGGCCATGCTGGCCGGGCTCCCTAAAGCACCTTCACGCTACAATCCGATTGCCAACCTGGAGCGCGCAAAAATACGACAACAATATGTGTTGCGGCGGATGTATGAGCTCAACTATATTTCAGCCGACCAACTCGCGCTAGCAAAGAAAACTTCTATTGCAATTCATCGCCAGGTAAAAGTATTTGCCATGCCGGCTGATTACGTCGCAGAGATGGTGCGTCAGGTTGTTTACAATCGCTATCGTGAAGAAGCCTATACCCGTGGAATCAGAGTTTATACCACGCTGAGAAAATCTGATCAGGAAGCAGCCTACCGTGCGCTGCGCAAAGGAGTAATAGAATATGACACCAGACATGGTTACCGCGGTCCGGAAGCATTTCTGAAACTGCCAAAAGATCCCAAGGATCATGAAGCGCTGCAGGATATCATGCAAAATATCAGCAACAGTGATGATATCCTGGCGGCTGTTGTCCTGTCCGTAACACCTGGTGCTGTTGAGGCCTCCCTCAAGAATGGGGAAACAATCCGGATTACGGGAGACAGCCTGAAAATAGCCAGCAGGTACCTTGGCAAAGATCCAAAGGTTACCGAAAAGCGAATACGCCCCGGTGCTCTGATTCGAGTAAAAAAGACAGAAAAAAACAGCTGGCAAATTACTCAATTACCTGAAATAGAGGCCGCTCTGATCGCAATAGATCCAAACAATGGCGCGATTCGCGCATTAGTAGGCGGGTTTGACTATAACCTCAACAAATTCAATCATGCCACCCAGGCCTGGCGTCAACCCGGATCAAGTTTCAAACCGTTCATTTATTCCGCAGCACTTGAAAAAGGCTTTACTCCGGCCACCATTATTAATGACGCCCCACTGTATCTGGGACCTGATCAGACTGGTGGCAAGGCTTGGGAACCCAGGAATTATGACGGCAAGTTCAGCGGCCCGATCAGAATGCGCACAGCATTAACTCATTCGAAAAACCTCGCATCCATCCGTATTCTTCAGGCGATTGGGCTATCCTACGCACAGGACTACATTACACGCTTCGGCTTCGATAAAAAACATCATCCAGCAGTTCTTCCCATGGCGCTTGGCGCCGGATCGGTCACGCCGATGCAATTGGCCGTTGGCTACGCTACTTTCGCCAACGGGGGATACCATATTCCTCCCTACTTCATTGAACGAATTGAGGATGAGCACGGAAAAATTATTGAGCAGACACACCACACCACTGCAAGCCAGAACGCCAAACAAGTTATAGATCCACGCAATGCATTCCTGATGACAAACATGATGCAGGATGTCGTCCAGAGAGGAACTGCCGCCCGGGCAAGAGCACTTGGCCGCAACGATATTGCCGGGAAAACAGGAACTACCAGCAACGCCTTCGATGCCTGGTTCTGCGGTTACCAGAAAGATCTGGTGGCGGTTACCTGGCTGGGCTTTGATGATCCCAAATCCATGGGAAACAGAGAAACCGGAGGGCAGGCAGCCTTACCTATCTGGATCAACTATATGGCCAGCGCACTTAAATCAATACCTGTCACAAAAATATCTCCTCCAAAAGGTATTGTTACGGCCAAGATTAATTCAGAAACAGGCTTGAGGGATCCATTCGGGACGCTCAATGAATACTTCTTCCAGGAACAGCTTCCGCCGGAAACAGATTATTCTTTCCAGGACCCTGGTTTTACGGATCAAATGGAAGACTGGCTGTTTTAAATCAGAGAGCAGTCGAGTGCAGGAGTATTTGCGCGGTTAACCCTCTTCTACCAGAGCTCCGTAAAGCCAATAAATTCAGCAAGATAGATACAACGAACAATTGCCTTAAATGTCCGTCCAGATCAGGCCGATAAAGGCGGTATGGTGAAGGAGGTTCAACATTCAGCAGCTTCCCGATTGAGGCTTCCTTGAACCAGGGAAATTCTTTGAAGGGTACACAGACTTCCCGAAAAACGGCAAGCTTAGCAAAACCCGTGGTCTGCCCCCTACCCCCTATTACTGGCCTATTATTCTGCTAACGTTCTGATATGTGCAGTCACACTTCTTCCCAATGCGCCCAACGCATATCCGCCTTCCAGCACTGAAACAATTCGGTTTTGTGCATGTTTTTCAGCAATAGCCATTATTTGCCTGGTAATCCAAACATAATCTGCTTCAACCAGATTTAATTGCGCCAGCGTATCTTCCCGGTGGGCATCAAACCCAGCCGAAATAAAGATAATTTCCGGTTTGAATGCTTCCAGTGCCGGCAGCCAATAATGCGTTACCGCTACACGGAACGCTTGTCCATTCGTATGTGCAGCAAGCGGTACATTAATAATGTGATCACCCCCGCTATCAGTGCCGCAATACGGATAAAATGGGTGCTGAAAAGTGGAGCAAAACAAGACACGCGGCTCATCCTGAAAAATATCTTCAGTACCATTGCCGTGATGCACATCAAAATCCACAATTGCTACACGTTGCAGACCATGATGCGCCAAAGCATGTGCTGCTCCAATCGCCACATTGTTAAAAAAACAAAATCCCATTGCCTGATTGCGCGTTGCATGATGTCCAGGTGGACGAACGGCACAGAATGCATTTTTCACCTGCTTGTCGATGACCAGATCCGTCGCCAGAACAACCGCACCGGCTGCATAATAAGCCGCTTCCAGCGTAAAAGGATTCATCGCAGTGTCATTATCAAGACAAACCAGGCCTTGCTGTGGTGCAGCTGATTTGATCTCATGCACATAGCTTTCCGTATGAGCTCGCATCAACTGATCATCGGTTGCACGTGGCGCTTCATATTGCTGTAAACGTGGCAGCGTATCGGTGGCAACAAGCTGTTCCTGAATGGCCAGTAATCGTTCCGGACATTCTGGATGGCCATGTTTCATATCATGCTTCAGATAAATCGGATGTGTAACAAAGGCAGTAGCCATGGAAAATTCCTTCACAGGGAATAAAGACTCAGACACTTACACAATAGATTTTACAGTCTCGCAGCTGGGCGATCGGTGGCAGATAGTCAAAGCCATTTGCTACCCACAGCAACAGATGAGTATCCAGCAAAAGCTTCATGCGCCCTCTTCAAATAGCCTTGCGATTTCCGTTTCATCCATCCGATCAAAATCATCCGGTACATGGATTTGCCCAGCCATAAAATCAAACCGCTTAATCTGAGAAGGCTCCGATGGCCCGGAGCGCAACAACCTTGGCCATCGGTTTGCCAGCCTTGGCAGCTTGTTCCCCCAACCGGGATAATTGAGTTTTAGCGTCGTGAATATTGTATATCCGCATCGTGCTCTTCTAATTAAACTTAGTTCAACTAACTTAGCTTATACCAACTTGGTTTCTCGTTCTATCCTGTACTCGTACATTCGTTTGGAACAGATGTATTTTGAGGGGATAGGGCGCTTGCGAAATGGTGTAGCCACTCGCAGCAATCCAGGGCCATTGAAGATACGCAAATCGGCGCACCAGGTAGATTAATTTACGTGAACAGGCTCAATATGAAATTTCAGGTTAAGCGCTTTGATAACCTTAATTACTGTAGAGAATTCCGGATTTCCGTCAGGAGACAAAGCCTTATAAAGCCCTTCACGAGTCAGGCCGGTTTCACGAGCAAGCCAGGTCATTCTGCGGGCACGGGTAATATCACCTAATGCAGCACGAATGAGACTGCCGTCACCCGGATCTTCTTCCGTGCAGGCCTCAAAATACAATTTTAGGTCTTCATCTGTTTTGAGCTGTTCTAGCCACAACAGGCAATCCAAAATTGCGTATCTTTTGCCTCAACTGAAGTACTGCGGCATTCCACGCATAATTCATGGCGCCATCAAATAAGCCAGTGCTGACGGCTACACATATACGAGCCATGAGCTCACCTCTTAATTCAGGTGGTATTTCTCGTAGCTCTCTTGGCAAATCTCTCCATGCGTACTCGATTTCTTCGGCGCTCGCCAGCACTTCTCGTGGAATTCCAAGCGAAGCTGTCAGCTCTGCTATTGCTGGAAGAATAGTCGTCGGAAGCGACGGTAATACTGGCTCTTCCTTTTTTATGAGATCGCTTATATATTCCTTGGTTTGAATTCTGGGTACAGCTAACGCAATATAACGACATTCTGCCCAATAACCCCGCATGCAATGTCGTATAAGGTTAATTCTCATCACGTATTCCAATTAAATATTCATCCGACACGACAATTGATCAGCTTAAAAACCACCTGACCAGATACAAGAGAGAATAAGGTGTAATGCTGCCGTTTAAGCTCTGAAAATAGGATATATTTCATGAGTTACCGTTAATTTTATAGCCTGTGATCTCGCGAGAACGATAGCAATGGCATAAGTGAAGTAAATTCCCCGTCCTTGCGAGGAAGCGCAGCTGACGAAGCAATCCAGTGTCTTCGTTACCATCGCCGCTTCTTGATCCTGATGGATGTCTGGCGCGATTCGTCGCAGCCATGGCTTGAAGAAACGGGCGTGATCGGCTACTGTGAATCAAAGAATCAAAGGGTCAGGTCCCGAATCAATAACGCTCGTCATACTTATTTTCCTGATTCTGGACCTGGCCTCAATCATGTGCATTCTCGACCTGACCCTGACCACTTCACTGAAATCCAACTTTATGCTTCTTGACAGGTGCTATTAACAGGTGCTATAAACTGGTCAAAATTCTGGAGGCAGTCATGACAATCAAGTTCTCTGAAGATGTAATTCCCCTTTCGGATTTAAAAGTCAATCCGGGTCGCGTTGTAAGCCAAGTTAAAGAAACTCACAGACCCATTCTTTTAACTAGTCGTGGCCGAGGGGTGGCCGTAGTGCAAGACCTTGATGAATATGAAAAGAGCCAGGAAGAGCTGGCTTTTGTCAAAGCTATTGCCCAAGGTCTTATGGACATCAAAGAGGGCAATACCATGTCATTGTCTGAGGCGAAAAAGCGCTTAGGTATCGAATGAAAGTCAGCATTTCCAATGCTGCCTTTAATGACCTGGAAAACATTATCAGTTATTACATTGAAGAAGGTGTTCCTGATATTGGTTCCAAATTTGCCCGGGAAATAATCGAGCATATTCAGATTTTAACCAGCCACCCGGACATGGGCAGAATAGTGCCTGAGTTCCAACTCTCCCATATCCGAGAAATTATCTTTGCTCCTTTCAGGGTGGTTTATCTTAGGGAAAAAGGCGCCATAAAAGTGATCCGTATTTGGCGCAGCGAGCGACTGCTTGTTTTACCAACCGAAACATAACGATTAAGGTTATGTCGTGATCGCGAAGCAAACGTATGGTTTGCAATGATCAGGTTCAGATCCAGAATCAATAGCTCTTGCTACACACTCGTTCGATTATGCGGCATTGCCAAGCCGCAACCCGGCCCCGACCATGCGCTTTCCTTACGAATGCTTAAGATCGCGATAGAAATTTTCGTGCGGCCCGACTGCTTCGAGATACACCAGATACACAGCCTCATCAATACTGTAACCGAGCAGATACAACTGATTTTGGCTGTGGAATTTATAGACCAGGAGCTCCGCCAGATCCCCTTTTTTACGCTCGCCTATTGCCGGCCTGGCTGCCACGACCTCAATCGCGGCATCAACGTCCCGTGCGACATTACCGTGTAATTTCTTATAGGCGCGGGCGAATCTTCGGGTTTGCTTAACCCCGTAGCTCATCAGCGGCCGACCGGGGTACAAAATCTGTAGCCTCGCTGCGAGGCTCAGCCATCGAAGCCAGCGATTCAGCGATAAAACTCACCGGCAGATCAGGATTATCCAGTGCAGCACGCCCCACCCTGGCCCAGTACTCGATCTGACCGGCGATGGTACGGTGCTCAACCAGGGCCTCGCTGCGTGCCTGTTCATACAACGTCTGATCGATACGAATAGATGTTGAAGTATTCATGATGACCTCCACGCTTGCCAAAATACTCACCATCATCATCTTACCACAAATGTGGAAAGGCTGAGTTTCGAGGTAGATTGCTTCGCACTTTTGGCATACCGCAATGACAAAATAGCTGTCTTTCAGGCCTTCAAAGTCAGATCCGGGATCAATAATGCTTGTTATATTTATTTTCTTGATTCGCGACCTGGCCCCGATCTCCACTATCGGACCTCTGCGTATGTAATAAACTTGATAGCAGGGGCCATGATCACAACACGACTTTAATCATCAAGCATGTGCCAATGGCTGAATTTTCGCAATTTCGTTCTCTATCGTCCGCGCAGCATCCCACAGATCTACCTCGCCTTGTGCGTTAATCCAAAATTCTGCCGAATTACCAAAAAATCGCGCTAACCGAAGTGCCATCTCAGGACTAACAGCACGCCGTTCACGCAGGAGTTCATTCACAGATTGGCGTGACACCCCAAGCTCTTTTGCCAAAGCCGAAACCGACAAATTGTAGTCCGGAAGAAAATCCTCACGCAGCATTTCACCCGGATGAGTCGGTCTGCGCTTCATCTTGATTGAATTTGGAACACTCATAGTTTCTTCCTTTCAGTGATAGTCGCAAACTTCAACATCGTAAGCATCACCTTCCACGAATCGGAAGCAAATACGCCACTGATCATTTATTGAGATTGAATATTGCCCTTTCCGATCACCACCAAGTACATGGAGGCGATTGCTCGGTGGAACTCGCAAATCTTCGAGGCAAGTCGCCAAGTCCACATACTCTCGCTTCCGGCTTGTGCGTTTCACGATATCGGGGGTAATCGCTTCACTTTAACGTGGTCAAGTAAAATCGGACACCTCAGTTAAGCTGCTTTTATCGATTTTGCTGCTTCTGCTTCATATTGATTCGGACTTTTGTAATCCAGGTATGAATGCAGTCTTTGGTTATTATAAAACACGGCGATATACTGCAAAATATCCTGCTGTGCTGCATGGCGGGTTTGGTAATGCCGCCATTGGCAGCGTTCCTGCTTGAGGCTGCCAAAGAAACTTTCCGCAACCGCATTATCCCAACAATTTCCCAGACGACTCATACTGCCAATAAAACCGTATGCTTTCAGTAGATTGCGGTATGCTTTGCTAGCATACTGCGACCCACGATCCGAATGCACGATCAGGCCAGGCGGTGGCCGGCGTAGCCAGATCGCCATTCGTAATGCATCACAAACCAGTGTTGTTTTCATCCGTGAGCTCATACTCCAGCCCACCACCTTTCGGGAGAACAAATCGATGACAACCGCCAGATACAGCCAGCCTTCCTGAGTCCAAATGCAGGTAATGTCGCAAACATAGACTTGATCCGGTCTGGCAACCGTAAATTGCCGATTCAATTGGTTCTCAAACACTGGCAACGGGTGATTGCTGTCCGTCGTCACCTTGTACTTCTTCCGGTGTTTCACTTGTATCCCGGCTTCTTGCATTAGTCTTCTCGCCTTCCAGCGACTAACCCGATAGTCCAAGGCATTTAGCGCTCGTTTCATCCTGCGACTGCCATAGGTGTAATCGCATGATTTTGCAATATTCTGCACAGCATTAAGTAGTTGCCTGTGGTGTAGATCATCCGGGCAATTGCAGCGGCGTTGTTCATAGTCATAGTAAGCACTGCGACTGACACCCAATAGCCGGCACATCAGGCCGACCGGGTAGGTCTTTTTCTTTTGGGTGATGAACGAATACTTCACTTCGTTTCTTTCGCGAAAAAGACCGCCGCCTCCTTTAGTATTTGCCGCTCAAGCTTTAATTGCTTGTTTTCTAGTTTAAGCCGCCGGATTTCTTCCTGCTCCGGTGTCAGTTTCCCATTACCGCGGAATGCCTGACCATTAGTATCCGCCTGGCTCTCCCTGATCCATCGCCCAAGCATGTTAGCCCTGATTTCCAGGCTTCTGGCAGCTTCTGCTATCGTTAATCCCTGATCCAGTACCAAGCTGATTGCATCCAGCTTGAATTCCTTTGTATAGTGTTTCCTAGGCTCCATTTCATCCTCCAATTAAGACTATTTTCTCTTAACTGGAGTGTCCGGGTCTATTAGACCATATCACTTTGCCCGTTACATAGAGCTACGAGTAATGCGGTCTGCGAAGGCTTTAATTATCCGAATAATTGGATTTCGTCACGTGACAAAAGTCAATAATCCCTGGTGTGTTTTAAGTACTGAAAAGAGGTGATGTTTGGTGGGTTTATTGTTGTTGGTTTCGGGTGGGACGATGTGGCTGTATTTCTTGCCAAGTAGAAAGCCGTCCTTGCGAGGAGGCATAGCCGACGAAGCAATCCAGCTTAACTGTTACAACAAGGGGAATCAGTAATTTTGTGTATTATTATTACCGTGGCTTTGAATCACTGCACTGCTGATGACTTAAAAACCAGGAAAACCGGAATCAATAATATTTGATGGCTTGTTTTCTTCATTCAAGATCTGGCCCTGGTTTTCTATGCAGGTGTTAGAGGATGCGCAAATTGGCGCATCAGGCAGGTTAATTCACTTAATATGAAATTTCAAGTCAAGCGCCTTGATAACCTTAATCACCGTAGAGAATTCCGGATTGCCGTCAGGAGATAAAACCTTATAAAGTCCCTCACGAGTCAGGCCAGTTTCATGAGCAAGCCAGGTCATTCCACGGGCACGTGCAATATCACCTAATGCAGCACAAATGAGACTACCATCCCTGGATCTTCTTCCGCACAGGCTTCAAAATATAATTTTATATCCTCATCTGTTTTGAGCAGCTCCACCACATCCCAGCGGGAAAAATTTTCAGCCATAAATCACTCCTTCCACTCTTTCGCAATCGTGACGGAACGCACAATATCTGCATCCCGGGTAGATTTATCACTACCAGTCAGCAGCACGATAACTCTTGGACCTTTACGCATGTAATAAACTCGACGATTCAGGGAAAATCGCAAAAAGCTGTCCTTGCAACTGCGAGCGTAACGTGGCAGGAAGTAACTGTGGTTTCTGAATCAGATTGATACCACGATCCGCACTGAAAATGTCCTAAACCTGATGACAGGGTAACCAGATGCACTATTCAGTGGAAGCATGCGAAATTAAACCAGTACGATCTATTAATGGAAATTGTTCCGGATGCAAGAGAGATTCAACAGCCAGATCTATATCCAGATCAGGCCAATAAAGATGGTGTGGTGAAGGAAGCTCAACATTTAGTAATTTTCCGATCGAGGCTTCCCTAAACCAGGGAAACTCTTTAAATGGCACGAATATTTCCTGATCAAATATCAGCAACCAGAAACCGTGCTTTGAAACATTGGTCACCTCAACTGCGGAAGTGTCTGCGCCAGGCTGTATGGATGTCATATTCATATTCCTTAATCAAGGATAAAGCTTCGCTTAGCTCTTTTGGAGATAGCCCATAATTTTGAGCAAGTTTAACCTTTGGCTCCAGCCAGAATTTTGCTTCCCCGTTTTGTCCATGAACATGGACATGTATTCTGGGCTCCTCTCTGGAAAAGAAATAAAACCGGAAGCCACCTTCTCGAAATATAGTTGGACTCATAAAAATGATACAACGTTTGCGTGTTTTTGACGATCCAGAATCAGAAAACTGGAATCAATAACATCTGGCTGCTTGTCTTCTTGACTCAAGAACTAGCCCCAGTTCTCTAAATCTTTTTATGTAATGTAACCAAGTGCGCGCCACTTTGTTACGATTTTTTCAATCCCGTCGATATAATAAATATTGCAAGTTTCTATTACATCTTCGGTTCCTGTCCAATTTAGGAAGATGTACGTCATGATATTCCTCGCGAAAGCGACAGCGTCATTGCGATCACCGGGTAATCCCCCCGTTTTTAACCGGGGTTAAAAGTAGAGCTAAGCGGCCAAGACCAATTTCTGTTTCGGGGTGATGCCTCCGATGGCAGTGTTTGGCCGTTTGTGATTATAAGTCCACAGCCACTGTGTGGCGAAATCCTGGACTTCATCGATCGAATCAAACATGTAGTGCGCCAGCCAATCGTAGCGCACTGTGCGGTTATAACGCTCGACATAAGCGTTCTGTTGCGGGCTGCCCGGTTGGATAAATTCAAGCTTGATGCCACGCCTGTTCGCCCATGCCATGGTGGTGGCGCTGATGTACTCGGGGCCGTTATCACACCGAATCACCTTGGGTGCACCGCGCCATTCAATCACTTGGTCTAGCGACCGAATCACGCGTTCTGCCGGCAGCGAGAAGTCGACATCAATACACAATCCTTCGCGATTGAAGTCATCGATCACATTGAACAGCCGGATCGAACGGCCGTCGGATAGCTGATCATGCATGAAATCCATTGACCAGACAGCGTTGACTGCCTCAGGCACCGTGAGGGGCTCCGGTTTTTCTCTTGCTAAACGCTTTTTGGGTTTGATGCGCAAATTGAGCTCCAGCTCGCGATAAATACGGTAGACGCGCTTGTGATTCCAGCCGTAGCCCTTCACATTGCGCAGATAAAGGAAACACAAGCCAAAGCCCCAGTTGCGTTGGTTGTTCGTCAAACGTATCAACCAGTCCGCGATTTCACTGTTCTCGGATGACAGCCTAGCCTGGTAACGGTAGCAAGTCTGGCTGATGCTAAACGCTTCGCAGACCACGCGCACATTGGCCGATTTTTGTTGCACTGCCCATTGCGCCATCTCTTTGCGTTGAGATGGCGCTACCACTTTTTTTGCATGGCCTCGGCGATGATTTCAGCCTTGAGCTTCTCTTCGGCGTACATCTTCTTCAAGCGCCGGTTCTCGTCTTCCAGCTCTTTCATGCGAGCCATGAGCGATGCATCCATGCCGCCAAACTTGGCGCGCCATTTGTAAAAGGTGGCAGAGCTGATGCCGTGTTCTCGGCAGAGTTCTGGGACTGGCGTGCCAACCTCGGCTTGTTTAAGAACGGCGATGATCTGACTGTCGGTAAAGCGGGATCTCTTCATGTAAAACTTCCTCTAATTTGATTGGAGAAAATTCTACTTTTAAATCCGATTATTTTGTGGGGGGATTACCACCGTAGGTGGGAAGCAACCCAGCTTAACTGTTACAACAAGGGGAATCAGTAATTTTGTGTATTATTATTACTGTGGTTTTTGAATCACTGCATTGCTGATGACTTAAAAACCAGGAAAACTGGAATCAATAACATTTGGTGGCTTGTTTTCTTTATTTAAAACCTGGCCCAGTTTTATGTAGCTTGATCCAATAGATTAGACGTTATCTCTTATTCCTGGAGGATTGCTGTTCGAATTCGATTGGCAACTGGGCCAAGTGCAGCGGCCAAATTCTTCTCAGCCGGCTCGTAAGGGGCCGTAGTAACGCCATTAAGATCACTTGGAAATGAAATGGCTCCATTATCTGGGTGGATCACAAATGCTTTTTTTCTTCCAAGTTTTCCTACAAACATCCCAAGCTCAAATAGTACATTATCTCGGGCAACAGGTTTTACTTCACCTCGGGTTTGTAGTTCATCATCTGGCGTGAAGATGAATATTGCAAAGTGATACTCAAATACAGCGGCTTCGAGTGCCTCAAGTGTCGTGCTGCCGAGGCCAAACACAGTACCCTGATTCCAGACTACAACGGAGTACTCCGAAGACAGCAATTCCTGTAACTTATTTGCAATACTTAATCCTTCTGAGGATGATCCAATGAAAATCCTGGGGCGACCATCTTGTTCATGACCCTCTCGAAGGATCCGCTCAGACAAAGCCAACAACTTTACTATCGCATCAAATTGAGCAGCGGAGAACGTGCCTGGTCCATTGACAAGGAGGCGCCTACATCCGTCACAAAATCCACGCCCTTGCATGCTGTGCACTATATCCTTCTTGAAGATTTTCCGGTCAAAGATACAATCTTTGGGTTCATCATGGTTTTTATGCTCTGGAGAAAGAAAGCTGAGTGAGTACCGTGCAAAATAATAGATAAAATAGGCAACCATTCGATTTGCCGGAATAATGTCATTAGGGACCTGCGCAGTGGTCATAATTGCGAGTCCTTTTTCTGCTCGATGAGCACCAAAAAGATTTGAGAATCTCTTACCATCCAGTGCAGCATCTGTCACCGCGATAATGAATGGATGAAAACCACGTGACTTCGATCGGGCATTTTCTACATGATTAAGGAAATCAGTAGTTTCCACTCGATTATAGGTATGTATCTGTAAAGATTCACTAATTGAGGGTGGAGCCAGAGCGAAAGTAAATTCCGATTGCTCAGCATTAGCCAACTGTAACGCGGCCGGAATAGATTCAAATGCTGTTTCCCCTATTGTGACAACTTCTACAGGAACCTTAGCCACTACAAATCTCCCAACAATTTATACAAATTTTGATTCTCATTACGTATCCTATTGAACACTGGCAATGAGGTAATTTAAAAACTGCCTAACCAGATATGCTCAAGAATAAAACACTAGCACTGCTGTTTAAGTGTTGAAAAGAGGTGGTGTTTGGTGAGTTATTGTTACTGTGGGTTTCGGGTGGAACGATGTAGCTGTATTTCTTTGCCAAGCAGAAAATCGTCCTTGCGAGGAGGTATGACCGACGAAGCAATCCAGTGCCCTCACTACTCTTGTTGCCGGTATGTTTAGACTATTTTATTGATTCTAGACCTGACCATGTTTTGACCGAATTGCTATATGTATTGCATCTCGATAGAGGATGAGCTTCTGTCTCAAAGAAAAGCACTTCTTTCTCTGAACCATCAAGCTGCTCAGATATTCTAGCTGCAAACGTCTCCTTTCTTGCGGGGGATAGGAGAGAAAATACTCCTATAGCAATCTTCTTATTTTTACTTTGACGTATTGCTTCAACTATATGTCCATCATACTCAGGATTAAGATCGTGTCCATATACCACCAACCCTCCCTCAGACAGGCATAGTTTCTCATAGCAGAAGCTAAGATAACTATTTCCACGAATCCTATTGATTTTCAAAGCAGAACAACCTTCCGTAATAAAGAGTGGGTAGCTATCAATAAATCCAGGATTAATTATTTCTTCAACATCTAATTCGATCTTTATACTTACCTTCCGAGCGTCTGAGATATTGTTAGATTGCAAGTGTAGGGCGCCATGAAGATAATGAATCGGGATCTTGTCTGAAAATACCTCTGTATTTGTCAAATTGAATATTCTATTATCCCAGAAATAGTCTACGAATCTGTTTGATGCCCAGCTCAGAGCAGCCCAATAAGGCAAAAGATCATAGTTCGTAGTAAATACGCTTTTATAAGTAGATAGACATTCACCAATTTTATTGTTTGGAATGTCACTTGGCTTAGGATGGACAGCTTTGACAGATAAAATTAATGATCTTCGTATGTCTAGATAGAGAGTTTTAATTGCATCCTGATTGTCAATTGACACAATGTATGCGTGATACACTGCCCGTAATACTTCTTCGAAATTCTCTGTACTCAATTTTTTGAAAATGTCTTTTGTACAAAGATACCGTCCAACCGGTTGATCACTATACCGTTCAAGTAGCGAGTGATACTCGAATGATTTCCAGTATGTCCTGCTGAAACCATTTCCAAAAAGGATGTTATCAAACTGAAACCCAGAAATATCATCCCATTTCTTGATCTCGATCATTCACTGTACTTCTTTTAGTAGCATAACCACAAACAAAAAACCTCCCCCCAACAAGGTTTTCTAAACCAATCAAACCTTGTATCTCTCATCAAACGGCTTTTCATTTTTTATATTTAGGTCAATCTACAAAATCTGGGGCATTGGAATGGGCGGTCTTGGTTGAAATCAATTGTCTTATTCAGGCTGTGCAGTAGATAAAGCGAGTACGTGTGAGCGTGGTGCGGCGGGGAATAATCCAGTAGAGGTAGTCTGGATTATTATGATCAAGGCGCTGGGTCATCGCTACCTACCTCTGCCCTGCTCCATTCGCAGTTATGTCTAAAGTGCTGGGGTGATGAGGGCGGGGAAAATGCCGTTACGATGAGGCCGGGCAGTTTTACAGCAGCAAAATAAATAAGTGGTTGGGCATTTGTTGTTTTCACAATGGCCTTTCCGTTAAACGTCTAAGTAACCGGAGACTGTAAAATCTATTGTGTAAGTGCCCCTTTGTTACCATTGCTGCTGGATGGCTTCACGCTGCGCGTTCGCAATGACGGTTTTTAACCAATTGCCCAAACAACTGCTGATTTCTCCTTGAGTTCCAGTCTTCACTGGTTAAAAAAGAAAAGCTGTTTTTCTATTTATTCCTCTAAACCTTTCCTTACGCGGTCCGTTACTGCTCTCAACGGCGGTTGAATACTCTGCACACAGATGCAGATCAGGGCCGGAAAACGATGGTGGGCTCGCTATTAAAGAGCGCCACGATACTTTAAAAAGTACTTCTCGGAAGGAGAAACAAAAATGGCACAAGTTATTAACACCAATATTGCCTCACTCAATTCACAGCGCAACCTCAATTCGTCACAAAACGCACTTGGCACCTCTCTGCAGCGTTTATCCAGTGGTTTGCGCATTAACAGCGCCAAGGATGATGCCGCTGGACTCGCGATTTCCGAACGCATGACTTCACAAATCCGTGGTCTCAACCAGGCTGCTCGCAACGCCAACGATGGTATTTCATTGGCACAGACTGCCGAAGGCGCACTCGGTGAAATTGGCAGTAATCTGCAGCGCATCCGCGAACTGTCGGTGCAATCAGCCAACGCGACCAACTCTGCCGATGATCGTGCTGCGTTGCAGAAGGAAGTAGCACAACTAAAAGCTGAGATTGAGCGCGTTGCCACCCAAACCAGCTTTAACGGCACCAAGCTGCTGGATGGTAGCTTTAATAACCAGGCTTTCCAGGTAGGCGCCAACCAGGGACAAATTATTTCGATCGCGTCGATTGCCAACGCTAATATCGACCAACTGGGTACCTACCAGTCAGTAGCGGTGACTGGTGTCGTAGCAACCGCTTTCACAGCCACAACTGATAATATTGCAGCCGGCGATCTGAAGATTAATGGCGTTGGTATCGGTGCCATCACAGCGGCTGGTGCAGCTATCGGCCAAGGTACTGCAGTAGCAGCTGCTATCAACGCGGAATCATCCAAGACCGGCGTTACCGCATCCGCTAGTGCTACTGGTGTGGTCACTTTGAGCAATAGCGACGGCTCAGATATCATCGTCGCGATGTCGGGCAGCGCTAACGCTACTAGAACCGGCCTGACCGCTAGCACTTACAACATTAGTGCTAACGGCGTCGACAACGTCGGCTTCAAGGATCTCGATATCTCCACCGTGGATGGTGCCAACAAGGCCATGCTGTCGATGGACGCCGCACTGAAATCAGTCAACGATGCCCGTGCTGATCTGGGTGCGATCCAGAATCGTTTCGGCTCAGTGGTCGCCAACCTCAATACCACCAGCGAAAATCTGGCTGCTTCCCGCAGCCGGATTCAGGATACTGATTTCGCTGCTGAAACCGCTGCACTGACTCGTGCACAGATTATGCAGCAAGCTGGGGTGGCCATGCTCGCTCAAGCCAATTCGTTACCCAATAACGTATTGTCCCTGTTGAGATAAGCGCCACGCCCGTCATCGCTAATGCCACAGGCATGAAGCAATCCAGTAACGTAGATTGTTGCTGGATTGCTTCGCATTGAAGTGCTCGCAAAGACGGCACACTCCGTCATCGCGAAGCCTGACAAGGCTGCGGCGATCCAGCAGCAACGCCAGGATGGTATTTTTTGTCAGCAATAGGTGAAGATGAAGGATCCATGTGTTTATATCATGGCTAACAAGCGTAACGGTACGTTGTACACGGGGGTAACTTCTGATCTTGTACAACGCGCCTGGCAGCACAGGGAAAGCGTGGTGGAAGGGTTTACCAAGAAACACCAGTGCAAGTTGCTGGTCTGGTACGAGCAGCATGGGTCGATGGAAAGCGCTATTTTGCGGGAGAAGCAGATTAAGGCTGGTAGCCGCGCCAGAAAACTGGCCTTGATTGAAGCGCAAAACCCGGATTGGCGAGATTTGTATGAGGAAATCGTGTGAGCAGTGGTTATGGGAATGGAAGGGCCGGATTGTTCCGTAACGTTTCTGGATTGCCACGTTGCTTACGCAACTCGCAAAGACGGCACACTCCGTCATCGCGAAGCCTGATAAGGCTGTGATGATCCAGCAGCAACGCTGGCAGAATGCGCAAAATTGCCAATTCTCTTCGTTGTGGTGGTGGTTGTACTGGATTTCCTGGGTTGCCACGTCAGCCTGCGGCCTCCTCGCAATGACAGCATTTCTCTCGTCATCACGAGGAGCAACGTGACGCGGTGATCCAGTATGCAGGTAGTTACCAAATTGCTGTTAATGGTGACGATGGTTGCTGGATTGCTTCGTCAGCTATGCTTCCTCGCAAAGACGGGGTGGATGGCTTCGTACCAGTGCCCGCAATGGCGGTTTTTTTCCGTCAAGTGCTTGGCAAAGAGCTTGGCAAAGACAGCATACTTTGTCATTGCAAGGCCCTTTGGGGCCGTGGCAATCCAGAGGGGTTGGTAGAGTGAATGAATTAAGAAAAGGAGAGGGAACATGGAGATGCATATCACCAGTGTGGTAGCTGATTTGTTACAGACGCAGACACAGACGGCGGCGCCAGTGCCACCGATGGATCGTTCGATTCGTGAAGAACCGCCTGCTGCCGAAAAGGTTGAGCATGATGTGATTCAACCAGAGCAGGTGGAAGCAGCCGTCAACCAGATTCAGCAATTCACCCAGACGTTAACGCAGAACCTGAAATTTTCCATTGATGAAGATACCGGCAAGACCGTGGTCAGAATTGTGGATATGCAAACGCAGGAAGTCATTCGCCAGATTCCTTCGGAAGAAGCCATCCGAATTGCGGGTGCGCTGGGGAAGATTCAGGGCGTATTGTTCAACGGCCAGGCGTAACGGATAACCGGCAGTAAACACTGGCTTGCCACGTCCCGCCACGTGCCCGTGACGGGATCCACTCCATCGGGACCTGCCAGATATAGCCAGCCTTGCCGGGTATCAAGAGAGATTTTGCCCCAACCTGGATTTGATTTAGTTTGACCCCATTGGACGGTCAATTCAGCTGATTCCCAAACCCTGGTGGTTGGTAATGAGGGTGAGTTTTCTCCTGATACTCCTTCCGATACTTTACTGGCAAGCTGGCTTGCTGCACCAGATGGCGAACCCTCCAGCCACCCACCGGATAACCCGGCGCTCAGCACTTTTCCAATGCTGTTGCTGTAGTATGTTGCCAGCGTTGGCAGAGCGTCGTTACAAACAAATCCTAAAGGAGGAATAACCCATGGAAAAAATCACCGCTTCTAGCGGAAACGTGTTCAATGACCTGGGGTTCAAGCCGGAAGAATCGACCCGCTACACCCTGCGGGCAGAATTGATGAGCAGTCTACGCAAAACAATCCGTGAACATGAATGGACTCAGGAAAAAGCTGCCAAAGTACTTAATATTAGCCAGTATCGCGTATCGGATCTGACGCGTGGCAAATGGGAAAAATTCAGCCTGGATAGGCTCATTACTCTGGCGATACGTGCTGGCAAACCAATCGAAATTACTATCGTATAGGGCTAAACCAGTACGCAACACACTTCCAAGTCATAAAACGGCACGAATTTTTTGGGATGGTGTGACGTTGGAAACCTTGTCCCGGGCGGCACAGATTATCGGCCGCAATATCCGCGTGGAACTCGCCTAACCAGCAAGTAAAATGCAAGAGTCTGTAATTTTTGTATCAACAACTGGTTCAGATCGAGTTCGTTCATTGTGCCAGTCGTCATGGAAAATTCCTTCACAGAGTATGAAAGCTCGGGCACTTACCCAAGATATTTTACAGTCTCGCTAAAATAAATCCGCCGAGAAGTTCTGCGATGATTTTCATGATCGTCTCCTGTTTTTGAGCGCTAACGCTTGAGGTAACCGGCGCAAAGACCGTGCAGCGGGATTTGCGTCCGACTGACCGAACAGTTATGTGGCAATCGCTGCAACGGCCGGAGTCACCCCGATGACCGAAGCAAACTGCGCTTGCAACTCCTGCACGGAGTATGCGCGCTTTGCGGTTACTTGAAAAAGCGGCAGACCGATTGCCTCGCAGACGTTGGTGAGTAATTCATCTCGTGCTTGCGCGTACTTGCTGGAGTGTGAACTGTCGTTGAGCTCGACCGCGCAAATAACCGAAAGATCGGAAGCGCGGCACACCACGAAATCGAAGTGCTTTGCGGCAACACGATTGAGCGCGCCTTGCCGCGCGGCTGCGCCCAAACCAGGCTTGACCGCGGCGAGATCGGCAACGCGAACCTTGCCAAAGATGCGATGCTCTGAACCTACGACTTGATCGAGAACGCCGAGGAACGAACGCTCGGCGGGTGAAAACAGGGCTTTTGCCGGAACATACGGAAACCCGACCTTTGAGTCTGTGCCAACCTTCTTACCCGCGACCGCAACGAGCACGGCAACCACAACTACAACAATGACTAAAATCAGAACCCACGACATGCGACTGACTCCCCTGTTGCTACATAACGTTTAGCATTCACCGCAAGCGGTGCATGCTTCTTTGA
Organism: Nitrosomonas sp. TNE100; assembly: GCF_055387135.1. Classification (NCBI taxonomy): domain Bacteria; kingdom Pseudomonadati; phylum Pseudomonadota; class Betaproteobacteria; order Nitrosomonadales; family Nitrosomonadaceae; genus Nitrosomonas; species Nitrosomonas sp. TNE100. The sequence goes on from NZ_AP040997.1 coordinate 1,798,292, forward strand.
AAATAGGTGTATAACAAAACGCATTATTCAGTAAGATTTTGAATTAAAAAAACTTCATGAATGAAATATCGCCATCTTTTGTTTTGATTACGCCTTGCTCATTCGGTCAGCTTCGCGGCGGCTCACTATCCTGATCAGGAGTCAATCAACTCTTTTGAAATTTCAAAAATGAGGTTTCAGGTATTCTGCTGCGTTTGAAGTTGATCTTAATCAACGAGTAAAGGAGGAATTATCTGTTTATTACGGTGGGAACGATGGTGGCTGATAGATCAATAACCAGAATCCTGATCCTGGATGACCCATTCATATTGAAGTGGTTGGCGTGTATGCTGGCTGTTCGGGGATTTCTGGCTGTCGATTACTATCCAGACGGTGTGTGATCTGACGGTGGTTGGCTGGATGAGCACTAGAATGAAAGCAAGACTGGCTTGTTGTGATGCATTGCAAATGGCTGTCTGGCAACGTCAACCACAAGTGGGCTTGCTACCCCCCACCTTCAAGCGTGCTTTAAAAAAACCACACTCCCCACAGCAATCCAAGTTGGACGAGGCAGCGCGTGCCATTACTCACCATCCTGAAAGATCTGCAAGGCATTCGAGTCGACAAGTTCCGATTATCAAATCAGTTATGCATGCTGGCTTATCGTATTCTCGATGAGGATTGCCTGAAACTGCTGTCCTTTGGTCCATCCGCACGATAATTTTTATCGCGCTCTCAAGCAGCAAGATAAGTAAGCTTTTAGAAGTAATAGGCCCATAGCTATTTGCCGCGCATAAACATTTTATCCAGTTCAGCCAGGCTGATTTCAAACCAGGTAGGTCGGCCGTGATTGCATTGATCCGAGCGCTCGGTTGCTTCCATTTTGCGCAGCAGTTCATTCATTTCAATCAGTGTTAATTGCCGGTTAGCGCGAACGGCACCGTGGCAGGCCATGGTGGCCAATAATTCATTACGACGGGCGGCAAGCAGTTGAGCGGGATCGCCATTCCTGATTTCATCCAGCAGAGCACGTACCAGTTTTTCCGCATCAGCATGCTGCAGCGTGGCGGGGACTGTGCGTATAACAAGCGTGGTAGCGGACAGCGTGCTCACTTCAAAACACAGTTGCTGCAAAAGCGCCTGATTTTCCTCGACTGTCGCGATGTCGAGGCTATCTGCGTGAAATGTAACCGGTATCAGCAATCGTTGTGCGGATAATACTTGTTGATCCAGTTGTGTCTTCAACTGCTCGTAGACAATGCGTTCGTGCGCGGCGTGCATGTCTACAATCACCAATCCTTTTTGGTTTTGCGCCAGGATATAGATGCCGCGAAGCTGCCCCAACGCAAAGCCCAGCGGGGGCATGGCCGGATTTTCATCGCTTTCCCTTTCTCCGGTTTGTCGGAGTTGATTCTGCATGGCAGTGGCGCCGGATTTTCCGCCGGATAGAACCTGATAAAAATTAAAAGGCTGCGCCACCCTTTCTGATGGCAGCCGTGCTTGCCTGGGGTAGTTCAACGTCGGCACAGCCGGTGTAAAACCGGTGCGTGTTGGATCAACAGATGCATCCTGCGCACCTGGCCACACGGCCCCGACAGGAGAGGAGGATGCTACACCCGAGCGGGGTAGAGCCAGCGCCTTACTGACGCCGTGGTAAATAAATTGGTGGATGGCCCGCGCTTCGCGAAAGCGGACTTCGGTTTTCGTCGGATGTACGTTGACATCCACCTGTTCAGGATCAATCGCCAGATACAGCACGAAAGCGGCATGACGATCAAGGTGCAGCACATCACGATAGGCTTCGCGCAGGGCATGGGTAATCAGCTTGTCGCGGATGAAGCGTCCATTGACAAAAAAATACTGCATGTCGCGGGTGGCGCGTGAATACGCGGGCAATGCCAGCATCCCCTGCAAACCTATGCCGGCGGATTGTTCGTCCATCCAGGTAGCCGCTCCGGCAAATTCTTCGCCAAGTACGGCTCCGATACGCTCTGCAGCCTCTGCCGCCTGCCAGTGGCTGCGCAGGTTTCCATTGTGCCGCAGCGTAAAGGTAATATCAGCGTGGGAAAGTGCCATCCGCCGAAAAACTTCTTCGCAGTGGGCAAACTCTGTAGCTTCTGTTTTAAGAAATTTGCGGCGGGCAGGCAGGTTGAAAAACAGATCCCGGACTTCAACCGTAGTGCCCGCCATGTGGGATGAAGGCTCCGGCGACATTAACCGTGTCCCCTCACTGCGGATTTCCCAGGCATGTTTGCCAGCGGGTTGATGACTGATGAGCGACAAATACGAAACTGACGCGATACTGGCCAGCCCTTCCCCCCGGAATCCCAGGCTGGTGATGCTGTGCAAATCCTCCTGGCTGGCAATTTTGCTGGTTGCGTGACGTGTGAGTGCAAGCGGCAGTTCTTCTGCGGGAATGCCGCTGCCGTTATCGGTCACACGGATCAGTTTCAATCCACCCTGTGCGATATTGACCGTAATTTCAGTCGCACCGGCATCGATGGAATTTTCCAGCAATTCTTTCAGCACTGAAGCCGGGCGTTCGATGACTTCTCCAGCTGCTATCTGACTGATTAATCCATCGGGAAGTAATTTGATCGCGCGCATTGAAAACCGGGGCTGGAATAGAAAAAATATGCGGAAAAACTCACTGAATCGGTAATTATACTGTCACCAAGTTATGATACGCTTGCTGTCAAACAGGGGAAGGATGCGCGAGCGTTCCGAGTCCTTCTCAATAAGAGCACTATTTCAAGAACCAATTATTAAAATCATCATGACACAAGACGAACAAAAACGGGCAGTGGCACAAGCAGCTCTGCAGTATGTGCAGGTAGGTGAAATCATCGGTATCGGAACAGGATCGACCACCAATCTTTTTATTGATGAACTGGCTAAAATCAAACACAAGATTGAAGGGGCCGTGGCAAGCTCCGAAGCAACCGCAGCCCGTCTGAAGCAACATGGCATTGAGGTTTTGAGCCTCAATTCTGTTGCTGACCTCCCGGTATATATTGATGGCGCAGATGAAATTACCCGGAACATGCACATGATCAAAGGTGGTGGCGGCGCACTGACACGTGAAAAAATCATTGCAGCCGTCGCTCGGAAATTTATCTGTATTGTTGATCAAAGCAAGCTGGTCAAGGTATTGGGAAAATTTCCACTCCCGGTGGAAGTGATTCCGATGGCACGCAGTTATGTCGCCCGGGAAATTGCATTACTGGGCGGACAACCAGCCTGGCGTCAGGATTTCATCACTGACAATGGCAATGTAATTCTCGACATACATAATCTAAATATCATGAATCCGGTTGAGCTGGAAAGCACGCTCAACCAGATCACAGGGGTGGTGACCAACGGCCTGTTTGCCAGACGAGGCGCTGATGTACTGTTGATGGGTACTGATCAGGGCGTGGAAACCATTACGATCTAGGAACTTGTTCAATATCTCGCTGAAAGGCGCATTACGGCGTTGAAATTGAACTCAAAATGCTCACATACTTCAAGTATGCTCCGCTTTCTCATTCAATTTTGCCTGGCACTGCATCCCTTGATCGAGACTTTGAACAGATTCCAGGGAACTGTCGAACTTAAGATGGGTTTCTTGAACGCGCAGGAGAAAAAAGATGGTAAATAACGTGATTAATAAAGAACATGTCTCAAAAAAATTTGATGCTGATCTCGAAGAAATCCGCACACGGGTATTACAGATGGGCGGATTTGTCGAGGAACAGATCAAGAACGCAGTGGAGGCATTGACTGACGGTAACGAGCACATGATTGAACAGATCATTGACAATGATCATCGCGTCAATGCCATGGAAATAAAGATCGATGAGCTCTGTTCCCAGGTTATCGTGCGCAGGCAGCCCACCGCTATTGATTTGCGCATGATCATGACTGTGATCAATACTATTACTGATCTGGAAAGAATTGGTGATGAAGCGACCAAGATCGCCCGTATGGCAAAGCTGATCTACGCTGCAGATCGCATGCACATGCCGCGTTTTGTTGAGATACGACATATTGCCGCCATTGCCATCGATATGTTGCGCAAGGCGCTTGATGCTTTTGCCCGGCTGGATCCGAACGCCTCCGCAGAAATCGTGCGCCAGGATGAACAGGTGGATGAGGAATTTCGCTCGATCATCCGCCATTTGATTACGTTCATGATGGAAGATCCTCGCAAAATCTCTACCGCGATCGAAATATTATTTGCCGCTAAGGCAGTCGAACGGATCGGTGATCATGCCAAAAACATGTCGGAATATATTGTCTACCTGGTTAAGGGGAAGGATGTCCGCCATGTATCGGCGGATGAAATTGAACGCGAAGTCAGTAAATAAACCGTTCAGAACCAACCCCCGCATCATGCACGCATACTCAACGCTCGCTGCCGTTGATCTGGGTTCCAACAGTTTTCATCTGCAGATCGCCAGGGTAGAAGAAAAGCAACTCTACCTGCTGGATAATCTGAAAGAAATGGTACAGCTTGCAGCGGGATTATCCGAAGATCAGACGCTGGACGAGGCATCACAAAACCGCGCACTCGCCTGCCTGGAGCGGTTTGGCGAGCGTTTACGGGGACTGCCGTATCATGCCGTCAGAGTGGTGGGCACAAACTCGCTACGTGTTGCCAAAAATGCAGCAGGTTTTTTGCAAAAAGCTGAAAATGCACTGGGCTTTCCTATCGAAATCATTGCAGGCTACGAAGAAGCCCGGTTGATTTTTCTTGGCGTGGCGCACAGCCTGCCTCCTTCGGATGACGCTCTGCTCGTCGTCGATATTGGTGGTGGCTCCACCGAACTGATCATCGGCAGCCAACTGAAATCCAGCAAACTGGAAAGTCTTCCCATTGGTTGTATCAGCTACAGCCAGTATTTTTTTCCTGATGGGAAGCTCACCAAAGCCTCGCTGAAATATGCCGAGCTGGCCGCACGTTCCGAAATACAGGCCGCCACCGCTGAATTCTCCTCATCATACTGGCAAAAAGCCTATGGCTCTTCCGGCACCGCGCGCGCACTGGCACACATCCTCGCAATAAACGGCTATAACGACAGCGATGATGCAGAAATCATCACACTCGCAGGGTTGGAAAAACTGCGTGAATTCCTGCTTAAAACAGGTGATCTCAGAAAGCTGACAATTCCAGGCTTAAACCCCAGCCGCAGAATAATTATTGCAGGTGGATTTGCCATCATGAGCGCTATTTTTACAGAGCTGAAGATCAAGCGTATGGAAATTGCCAGCGGCGCACTGCGCCAGGGCGTACTCTACGACATGCTGGGGCGCTTTCACAAAGAAGATATGCGTGAAGTCTCCGTACAGGAATTCATGCAGCGCTACCGGGTGGATTTGCAGCAGGCAACCCGGATTGAATCACTTGCGATTTTGCTTGGCAAACAACTCCTGGCGGATTACCCCGATCAGGAAAAAGCTGAGAATGCACTGAAATTGCTTTCCTGGGCAGCGCGTTTACATGAAATCGGCATTTCGGTGGCCCATACCGGCTACCACAAACATTCTGCTTATATTCTCGATAACGCCGATATGCCTGGCTTTTCCAGAATGGAGCAATCCCAGTTAGGTCAGCTGGTGCTATCGCACCATGGCTCGCTTGCCAAAACCGGGGATTTTCTTAGCCACCCTATCAACCTTGCGCGTTCGGTCGCCTTGCGTATCGCTACAATTTTTTACCGCAGCCGCACCCAGGTTGATTTGCCAGCCTTGATGCTATCCATGAGTGGAAGACGTTGCACATTACGCATTCCGCAAACCTGGCTGGAACGCTATCCGCTGACCGATACGCTACTGAATAATGAAATCAAGACCTGGGCAAAAGTTGATGTTGACCTGCGTATTGAAAACCTGACTGAACATCATCGCACCCGATCGGGTGCAGCCTGATAGCTTATTTACTGCCAGCATTTGGCAATAGCTTCTGCTCCTGTCACTCCGCCTGCTCCTCGCACACCTGTATGAGTCAACGACAAGGTACCGCAGGTATCACTTGCCATAGAACCTGTCGGCACCGCCTCCAGCGTATAACTATTTTGTGTTGGAGTACCTTCTGCAAACCGGATGATATATTTTGCCGTACCCGTTCGGGGTGATTGCGTCACCGGCAATGCAAAATCGCCTCCCGCGCCAGTCTGATCATAACGATTAGCTTCAGTGTAATTGCGTTCCAGCAATTGTGCCATTTCCAACAGAATACCGCTGGCCTCCACCCGATTACCCCGCCGTACATGCTCCTGGTAGGAAGGATAGGCAATCGCTGCCAGAATGCCGATAATAGCCACCACGATCATCGTCTCGATCAACGTAAAGCCGTGATTTTTCGTATACATCCGAGCCAGGCTCATTTAACTGATCCTCCTGTTTACTGTATCTGTTTCCAGGATCGGCGCGGCGGCGGAGCGCCGTTGCTGATCGTCACTTTCTCCACTGCCCCCGTGGTAGTTGCCGCGATCAGATGCGTCAAGCTACCGGCACTGATAGCAACCGATTCACTACGAATTCCATCTGAGCCTACAGCAGCAATGATTCGATCGCTACCGTCCAGCTTGCCATCCCCATTAGTATCAAACTGCGGCGGAGACATCATTCCCCCATTTTCAGCATTGAGTAATACCAACCAGTTACGCCCGCCCGCTTCGCATGGATCGATGGAAGGAATCAGCGTGGTAAAAATAATCCGCCTGAAATTCAGCATCGGCATAACGACCGAACGCTCGCCCTGTTGCGTTCCTTCCGGAGGTTGCAGCAGATCGATATACCAGCCACGCTTGGCTGACCAGTCTATTCCATTATCGGATATGGTACGTTCAAAAGGAGGAACAACGGTTTCCGTCAGGATGGTTTGCGGCTGTAATACACTGCGATCTGTTTCTGAAATCCAGCTACTGTTATCCCAGATACCGTAGAGACTTTGCACTTTTTTATCGGTGGCGTCACCGGAGGCGATGAACTGGCCGGTGCCAAAGAAAATCATATACCCTCCCTGTTTGTGGTAGCCCACTTCCAAAGGAGAAGTAATTGGTTGTACCTGATTGCTGGTATTCCTGGCCGTAAACAAGGGTACACCAACGCTGCCAGATTTATACGCCACATCCCACTGTGCCGAGCTATTTTTTGACAAATCAAATTTCCAGACATTGCCCTGCAGATCCCCTGCGTAAACAACATCAATGATCTTGTCGTTATTGGTATCCACCAGTGCCGGGCTGGAAAGGCCATTATTTGTACTGTTATTGGTTGGAATTTTTTTGATCAGTGCCCCTGTTTGTAGATCAACAATCAGCAAGTACGCCTTATCACTGGTACTGTTGTAACCGTTACTGATGATTGCCGCCCAGGAACCATCATTCAATCGTGCAATTTTTGCCTGACCGTGAACGAAACCCAGATCCACATCGGTAAATTCCCACATCACATCTGATGCAGAGAAATTGGCTGGATCGGTAATATTCAACGCAAATATACTTTTACCGCCCCCTCCCAGCGTTCCCAGCAATACTGTTTTCCAGGCGGGTGTTGCACCAATGTAGGCATCTCCGACATAGGTGTTGCCATCAACAAAATAGCGATGCACATAACCGGAATCAGTCAATTTACTTAATTGAGGATAAACAGCAGCGGGAATGTAAGCGAACAGCTCTTTGCCGGTTTCAGCACTGAAAGCATGCAGCATGCCATCATTCGCCCCGGTATAAACCATTGGAATACGACTGTTGTTCGACTGCACATAGGCATAATAGGACGCCTTCCCTGGCGTTCCGTCCAGGAATGCGTCGTAACCAAAATCCAGAGTCTTGACGAACAATAGATCGGAATTGACGATATCGCCCAGTACGCCGTTGTTACGTTTGCGAAATGTGCCGCCCTGCCCAACTTCTGTTGTTTGATCCCCACGCAGCCAGGCTAATCGCTGTAATCCCTGGTCATCATTGACCCCATTTGTACTTGTATCCAACGCGGTCTGTTGTGCTGCTGAAAATGAAGAAAAATTAGCAATGCTGAATGCCAGGCCAGCAGTACCGTTATGGGTGAAAATCTTGCGACTGGCATGTTCCGGCAATTGTTCAGAAGCCTCCCATTGCAGCAGTCCCAGTGAGGCATCAGCTTCCAGATTAAACGCCAGCAGTTGCCCGCTCCAGTCAGCACTGTTGAACTTTGCCTGATAAATCTGTGCGCCAGTATTAAGCCGGCTGGTATTGGTCGTTACTGCAGCGGCTGAACTGACCCGAGCGGTAATATTGGTCAGCGCATTCGTCAATCCAGCGGCAAAAGCGGCTGGATCCTGCGCGCTGAAAAATTCCCCACGGCTATTGACCGCTGCATGCCGGAGATCGTCGATCTTATAAGCATCAGCATCCGTTGGATCCGGCCAGGCTGCTGGCCCACCGGAGCTACCTGGTAACAAATCACCTAACGTACCCTCAACTCCCAGTCCGACAGTGAAATTGACCATATGCTGCCAGAATGCTAGATCATTGGCATTAGTCGGTACCTTGTTATCCAGATCAGTACGCAAATCGGTTTTCCAGTAATGCATCGCCACATCGGCCAAGGTATTACTAAAGCCATCCTTGTACGGCAGTGCCGGTTTGTACTGATAAGTGGCTGGTGATGTATTGGGAAAATGATTAGTGAGTTTGCTGCCGTCCGTATTATCCGCATTGCCTATTTCGGAAGGATTGGGTCCGTTCCAGAAACCATCTGTCATCAGGACATGATAATTCTGTCGGCAAACCGGCTGACTACCACCGCTCTGCCCCGGCGTAGTGCTCCATGGCCCTTTATCGTCGGCGCGCTTCAGATATTCACCGACACTCTGCATTGCTCTACGCAATGGTGTATTAGCAGCTGGAATAATATGGTTATACAGACTGTTGAAGAAATCCTCACGCTCCTGTCCAGCAAACTGCCTGACTCCGGTGATCAGTGTGCTCGTCGATATTCCATCAATCTTATTACTACTGCTGCTACCTTTATTGATCGCACCGAAAGCCACACGCATGCTGTTGCCCTGTGCCGCGAAAGCTCGGCCGACACCGGCACGCGCCAGTAAAATCCGGGAACGGTAATAGGTGTACCAGTTAGCAAAATTCTGGATTTCTTCAGCATAGATACACGCCGATGAATCAGCACAATCAGTCCGATTTTCCCCTCCATTAAAAGGGGCATTTTCCGGCTTGATTTCAACCAGAGCGTAGCTACTGGCTGAGTTGTAATTCCCACTTCCTTTGTAGCGAAAATAGACAGCCGGATAAAAAGTTTGAGATTCTGTATCTGTCAAAGAACCATTATCTTTGAGCCAGGCCGCACTCTGTGTATTGTCCACGGTTAGGTTACGGCAACCCGCAGCAGTATTGAACGGGTTATGCGGGGCACAAGTGATGCTTGCGTTATCCATCAACGACCCATCAGCCTTGCTCCAAGGCAGATAGCGCACGGTCGGGTCGTAGTAGATTTTATTGACATGGCTGGAACGCAGGGAAGCTGTATATTTATTATTCAGATCAAAGCCGACTACGTAATTACTGTAACTGTCACCCCCATAAGTACTGCTTACTCTGGGGTAAACAAAGCGCACGCTTGATTTAATCAGGCTATCCGGCATGATTTCAAACTGCATGGAACCGGAATCATCCAGTGTAAAAATAACATTGGGATCCACTGCAGTGGTCAAAAATAACGGTACATCAGATAGTGGCAATGTTGCTCCCGCACTCTCGGCCCGAATCAGCATGCAAAGGAAGCACGCCATGAACATCCAGGCTCTTATCATGCTATGAACAGTTTTCATCATCAATTCCTTTTCTACCGCCGATAAGTGCTTTGTAACAAAACGATAGCTGTCTCTGTACCCCCTGTTCCACGCGCCACGATGCGAAACATATTTGCATTAAGCGATGCACCGGATTGCTGCGCACTCCCTCCGTCCCCCATCTGTGGAACACTGGGAAGCTGCTCGATAAAATAGCGCGACTGGTTGGCCACACCATCCATGGTGACATCAATCTCTCTACTGTCATCAGCATCCCAAGCCATTCCAGTGACAGGATCTGGTGTTGGTGAGCATGAATGGGGTTCATCTACCTCTTCGCCCTCTGTATCAGGATTTGGCGCTGAAGAGCAGGCGTGGTGATACAACCCGTTTGAGCCATTAAATTCCGGAATAGTGATCTGTTCAAGAAACCGTTCTCCCGATCGCAGCGCCGCTTCTGCCGCCTGGAAAGCCAGTGTTTCATCACGCAGATTGCCTGCCATTTTTTCTTCCAGAATCGTACTCTGCAGAGCAGTTGTGCCGAGTAATGTCAGAACCACCAGAAAAATCAATCCGGTTATCAATACAGCGCCCCGCTGCGTGGAAGCAACATTTATTCTGTCATTGCGACCACCAAGCGATGGCGCAGGAAGTAATCCAGATAACCAGGCGCCAAGGTGCTGGAGCATTCCGCTGTTGCGTAACTCGTGATGCCGGCAGATTCTGGCGCGTGGTGTGATCACAGAAGGTTCTGGCACTGCTTGCGATGATCCACCTGAATGATTGTGAAGAAACCGGATTCTAACCGTGAACGAAACGTGACGAACCACCGGTGAAGCAACTTGCCGGGGTTTAAAAAACTGATCTTTATTGTTGCCGGAATCTGCCGGGAAATCCGCATCCATGTTTTCTACTCTCCAGGAAGAATCATCAGGGAGCGCGGTTGCGCAACGAGATTACGGTGGAAAATACCTGTCGCAACCGCCGGTCAGTCGGTGTTACGGTCTCACCATTGAAGGTATAGGTCTGCGACTGGCTGGTAACATTATCTTCCACCGATTGCACCAGCAGATCGATGCGTACACTGACAACATTCTCCCAATCTGCCACCAGATCCGCTGTGCGATAAATGTCCACAGCCCTGTCCCCGTTGGTATCTTCACCGTATTCAATTTGCATATTTTCAATGCCCTCAACCAGTTCATCGGCATCATCCTTCCCTTTTTTCCAATACAGAGCAGGGATTTTTCCTGGATTATTCCGAATGTAATAAGCCCTGGTGCTAATTCGTACTATTTCTCCGTTGAGAAATATTTCACCTAGCTCTTTTTCATTTCCTGGCTCTACACTGCTACCACCTGTAGCATGCTCCAAAAACTTTTTATCAGATATATTATTAATATCTATCACCTGAAAAATGGCGGTGTTTCGACAATTACTTACCAGTACTATAAAAGGCGATTTAGGATTCGATTTATCAAAATAATTTTGTAGTTCTTTTCCAAAATCACTACCTAATTCAACTCCTGGATCGGCCGACTCAGATGCATGGGAAATTACTCTGGCGTAACTATCCTCTACTCCTCTTACCACAATGACATCTCGCCCTACATCTCCTCCCTTCAATGGAGAAGTTACTTCAGACGGTAAAGCAGGTGTCCAGCCGCTTGCGCTGGTTGCTTCGAATCCCTCCAGAGGCTGATCAAATCTCCACAAAAAATCATTTTTATTATTAAGTACATTGGTTATAGCAACAACATCACCCACACAGCCGCGATATCCCGCCATACGAATATCGCGAGACAAAAGCTGGAAGGCATAGCGCGCGTTTTCCTGCATACGCGCCATTGCTTCGTTAACACGGTAAGTCTGCTGGCTGGCAGTCAGCACGGTGATCACACCACCGAGCAGCACCAACCCGATGGTCATGGCCACCATCATTTCTACCAGCGTCAGGCCATGCTGACTTCGACTGAATGCCTGATTTGCCCGCATACTTTTCATGTCACCTGTTACAGCCGGGTAGTCATGACAAATTGCTGCGCGGCCAATGCACCACGGCTGTCATCCCACTGAATGGTGATGGTCACTTTATTGTCAGCATCCACATTAACAGCGCCGGTACCATCCGGCAGACGCAGAGCAAGCTCTTCCAACCAGGGTTTAACATCCCCGGGAATCCCGGCTTCTGTCTGCGTTTCCTCCTCCGTTTCATCCTCTGAAGCAGTATCTTCCGAGATCGCATGGTTGTAGCTACCTTCTCCCGCTGCAACCCGGTTTGCCCGCATACTGTCCAGAATGCCGTATGCCATCATGGTGGCAGTTGAACGGAAACCAGCACTCTGGTTATTCTTCAATCCGGCGGTTTGCAGCCCTGCCAGCCCAAGCAGTCCAATCGAAAGAACAATGATGGCCACCAGCACTTCGATCATGCCGGCACCAGCTTGAGCATGCACAGAAGAAGAATTCTGCTTAGCCATCATTTTTACTCTCATCGAGAAACTCCTTGTTTGACGGACATCCCGCTTTTTCTACTCTTGCTCGACCAGAAACATTAATCACAATTTTGCGTGCATCATTCTGATTACATAAGGTAAATGTTCCATTTGGCAGATTGTTATTACCTTGACTACGCCCATTACGCAAATATGAAATTCTGCTACTAAAATTACCCCCACCTTTCAATGAGCTTCCATTCAATTTTGGGAAGACTCTCAATATTTCATCGTCACTATCGACAGCACCAGCCGTACCCGCATCGCTAAAAACCAGCCAGCCATCCTGCCAGCTACCGTCATTACAAGTTGCACCATCCGAGCTTTTGCAGATCGTGATTCTCCCTCCCCGTTTCACTGCTTCAGAACGGGCATAGTGCAGCGCAGTCATCAGTTCATTGGCTTGCGCGGTCAAGCGCGATTCCCGCATCAGGGATTGGTAGCCTGGAACAGCCACGGCAAGCAGGATGGAGGCAATACTGATAGTGATCATCAGCTCAACCATGGTAAAACCCTTGCTGACAGATACAGTCATTTCATTGTTTCCATAGATAAAACTGTTTTGTGATCCTGACCGGATTAGTGCCCCAGTGAAAAAATGAACCCGATCGCTGTATTTCTTCCGGTTACATTGCGGATCAACGGCTATTACCTATGGAAACTTTAGGGCAACTTCTAAAAAACCCAGCCACACAGAATGAAGCGCAAGGCATTGCGATTCTTGAAAATAGTTCTTAAAATTCCATTCTTGATTGCATATCATCTCAACGAGTTTCAATAAGGAAGGATACCCATGCGCCCGTCTGTTGTGCTTGACATGAAGCGAAGTGCGGTGCGCGAAGTGGTGAGCCGCTTTCGCACGGCGAACCCACGCGTTTTTGGCTCAGTGTTGCATGGTACCGACCGGGATGGCAGCGACATCGATCTGCTGGTGGATACGCTACCTGGTGCGACGCTGTTCGACCTGGGCGGCCTACAGATCGAGCTGGAATCGCTGCTCGGCCTCCATGTCGATCTGCGGACACCCGGAGACCTGCCGCCGAAGTTCCGAGCCAAGGTGCTCGCAGAGGCGCAACCGGTATGAGCGATAACCGCCTGCCCGACTACCTGGACCACATGCAGCAGGCCGCTACCGATGCCTGCAGTTTCGTAGAAGGTTTGACCAAAGAGGATTTCCTTGAGGACAAGCGAACCCAACAAGCCGTCATCATGAGTCTCATCATCATCGGCGAGGCTGTCACGAAAGTGATAGATAACTATGCTGAGTTCGCTCAGGCACACGGACAAGTGCCGTGGCGCAATATGCGTGGCATGCGCAACCGCATCGCCCACGGCTACTTCGACATCAACCTTGATGTGGTGTGGAACACCGTGCAGACAGCACTGCCGGAGTTGCTCAAGCAACTGCCCGCCGTGCGCCAGGATGCCAACAATGAAGACCGCAACGATGAAGAAATGGAGCCATGAGCAACAACAAGCCGTTGATGTTCGGCCCATCTGTCCCCTGCGCGGTGTCCCGCCCAAGAACGTGGTGTGTCCATTCCGACATCACTGCTGCTGGAAGTTTTGTGCTTGAAGTGACAGCCGATTAATAGCGGATTTATTTGGAATACAGCTCAATCATGTAATCTTGTTTTACTGCAAGCTGTATAAGGTGATTGCAATCACCAGGCTCAAAGAGCGCAGGAAAGGGGTCAATCGACCAGGTGATGCATGATGGCGTAGCGGATTAATTCGCTGTTGTTGGTAAGCTTCAGTTTTTCCAATAACCTGGCACGATAAACACTGACAGTTTTCGGGCTCAGACATATTTCTTCTGAAATTTCGGAAAGCCCTTTGCCGGAAGCAATCAGGCACAACGTCTGAAATTCCCGGTCGGATAATGAAGCGTGCAGCGGCCGATCTGTATTCGAGGTAATTGCGTTTGCCAGCTCCATTGCCAGCGCGGGGGTAATGAATTTCTGGCCGGATGCAACCTGACGAATCGCGGTAACCAGTTGCGCCGGCGCACTCTGCTTGTTCAGATAACCAGCCGCCCCCGCCTTGAGGGCACGGATCGCAAACTCGCTTTCATTGTGCATGCTTAGCATCAGCACCGCCAGATTCGACTGTTCCTTCTTAATTTGCTTGAGCACATCCAGCCCGTTCCGATCTGGCAATGAAATATCCAGCAACATCACATCAAAATCCTGTTGACGCACAACCTTCATCGCCTGGAAACCGCTTTCCGCTTCCCCGGTTACGCTGATGTCACCGGTCTCGCTCAGAATCTGCTTGAGCCCCTGGCGCACAATTGCATGATCATCAGTGATCATCACCTTGATCATGATTACATCCTCACCCTATCAGCTGACATTCCTTGTCTCATGTTTCATCCCTCAATCCGGCCACTCATCCTGATAAGACGATGAAGACTGCCCATTCACCGGAATCCAGATCATCACCCCCGTACCCGTCTGGGGTTCACCCTGAATATGAAACCGCCCGCCAAGCTGTTGGCAGCGCTCGCGCATACTGCGTATGCCGAACGAATTTACCTTCTCCATATCCGGGTACGTAATGCCGCAGCCATTGTCTGCCACTTCCAGATACACTTCGCCACTCGCTTCGGACAATTTCACCCGCACTTCCGATGCATCCGCATGCTTGGCGATGTTGGTCAGCGCTTCCTGAAAAACCCGAAAAATCGCCACGGCCAGATCTCCATCCAGTGAAATTTCCTCATCATCACACACCACAGCACAAGCAATCCCGGTACGCTGATTAAATTCACGGGCCTGCCATTGCACCGCGGCTACAATCCCGCAATCAAGCACACCTGGTCGCAAATCGAGCGCGATCCGGCGCGTGCTGTCAATCACCATATCCACCAGCGATTCCACCGCTGCGGCCTTGTTGCGATAAAACTCCGGCGCACGGCTGGAGTTATCCAGGCAAGGCACCAATTCACACTTGATCGCCGTCAGAGTCCCACCAATATCATCATGAATCTCGCGGGCAATCCGTGTGCGCTCCTGCTCTTTTGCTTTTTGCGAATATGCCGAAAGCTCTTCCAATTGCGCACGCGATCGGGCAATTTCCAGTTCGATCTGTTTATTACGCGTAATATTCAGCATAATTCCATCCCACAACACGGCACCACGCGGCGTCCGGCGCGGTGTAGCTCGCAGGCTGATCCATTTCACATCAGCATCTCCCCGCGCCTGAATACGTCCCTCCCAATTCCACGCCGAAAGCTGTTTGCACGAGTTCTGTAACGATTGATCGTAGTCCGACATATCTTCCGTCAGAATCAAGCCAGCAAATGCATCCGGATTTTTCTGCAGGTAATCGGGAGAAAGCCCGAGCAATGTTCTGGAACTCTCGCTGACGTACGGAAAGAAAACGCCGCCATCCGATTCCAGTACAAACTGGAACACCAGCCCCGGCAGATTGGAAGCAATCGCACGAAAACGGGCTTCGCTTCTTTCCAGTGCGGATTGCGCCTCGCACAAATCTTGCAAATGTTCAATATGCCGCTGGCAACCCCGGATGGCTGCCATCAGCCGTATCGAGTCCGATTTCAGCAATACATCCTGTACTCCCGCAGCAAATAAACATGCTGTGGCCTGCTCATCCTGCCGGGAAACCAGCACAATTACCGGAATATCCAGCCCTAGTTCCGTCAATGAATCCAGTACCGGCACCACGCCCAAATCCGGATGATCACCCGCCAGCACCAGATCCCACTCCTGTTGCTGCAATACCTCCGGCAGCGCATCTGTCGTCACACAATGCACCTGGGCTGACAGGCCGCCCTGCTCCAGCAAACCACGTACCTGCTCACCCTCCGCTGCCGTAGGCTCAACCATCAGAATTGCAAGTGTCCGTACCATCAACCTTATTCAACTCCCCACACATCCAACTAACTGGCAACCAACCAGATAATGCCACAATGACATACAGATGTAGCTACTGTTAATCTTTTAACATTAAAAACATAAACTTATATCTGTAATCAGAATAATATATTGGTAAAGTGTAACAGAGTGAGCGAAATGAAGCGGGCCAGGCAAATACCACAAGTGATATTTGATGAAATTCAGAATTTACAGGAGGTACACAACATGCTTTCAGAATGTACCAAAGACTGAAAACAGCAAGGAATAGAAGAAAAGCAGCAGGAAGAAGGTAAGGACGGGGTTTGTTACTGCATCAGTTGGTGCAGCGCTCTGATACGCTGGGACGTTAGGTAAAATGCATCCTGATGACACGGACTATCAAAGGGCCACCTCGAAAATTCCGTTTCTAAAAAAATTGACTGTAAAATCAATTTTTTATATACAGATCTTTTCAAAATTTATAGGTTTTTCGAGGTGCCCAACGGCGTCCAATCGGCCCGATACAAGCAAATACTACCGTTGCACACGCCAAACCAAGCCAGGTGCCGCGCGCCCCCGATACAATTGCTGTTGTCCATATCAGCACGATCAATACGCCCGCCACCAGCGCATAGCGGCGCAGATTTCCCTCAACCAGCAATGGAGCTGCCAGCAACGGCAATGCCAGCGTCAAAAACTGGCCAAAGAAACGGGGATTGGAGAAACCATCCACCAGCAGCCATGCATCCAGTATGCCTTCTCCATTCGTGATAGCGGCCAGATAGGATACGTCAAAGCGTGCCACCAGCCTGGCGCAGATAAAGAACAACGTTGCCAGCAGTACGCGATCTACCGTGTGGCCACCAGCATTTTGTATGCCATATAAGCGCCGCACGGAGGCCACCAACCAGCTCAAACCCAGGCAAGCCACACCCAGCGCCAGCTCGGTAAACGCCCAGAGTGGTTGGTGCGCCAGGTATGCAAAAACACCGGCAGCGACTATCACCAACACAAACAGACGATGATTCATGTGACTCAATAGCAGTGGTGTGCGCAATCTACCAAGGCCAAAAATCAGTAACGCAGCAATCACAGCCATTGCCAATGTTAATATTTGCCCAATACGCTGCTGATCATGCCAGTGCGTATTCTCCAACCAGACTACCAATGGCAGAGTTGATACCAGTACCAACGCAGCGATCATCAGCAGATTCGCGACCCGATGTGACCAGACAATACGATTTTTCTGGCCTGGTGTGGTTGCGCACAGCAATGAATGGAGCAAGAGATCGGATTGACCCTCAGCCATAGCTTTGTCCATGATAATAAATACCTTGTTAGGAAAATAAGGGGAAAGTAGTGCTTTTAGCCCGCCCGTCAAAAAAAGATCATCATCTGCATACCACCAGAAACAGAAAACCCTGCCAAAGCAGGGTTTTCATAGAATCAAATTAGAAGATTTGATTAGGAGCCAGTACTTTACTTGCAAGTCTTAGGTAGGTATTTATCTTCATCTGTTCCAATATCAGACTTGCATGACCACACACCAGCATCTGTACGACTTAAAGTAATTGTTTTGCCATTCACTTTAGCAGGTGCATTTTCTAATTTACATTCAACATCACCAACGCCAGCGGTAATATCAGTTTTTATCACACAGTTACCGGTTGTTTTATTGAAGGCAACAATAGTAGTTCCAATATCTCCCCCACCATTTACTATATCTTCAATACCTGATTTCAAAGATGAAATTTCAGCAAGACCGGCCGTTACCTTGGCTTTAGCTTGATAATCCGAGTAAGCCGGGATCGCCACGGCCGCCAAGATGCCGATGATCGCGACGACGATCATCAATTCGATCAAAGTAAAACCTTGTTGATTGTGTTGCATGGTTGGGTTCTCCATTTGTTAACAAATAAAATAGAATTCGCTGGTTACAGCTTGGTGCGCTGATGAATACCGCTGGGGAGTATAACGGCGATCGTTTTTTTGGCTTTAGAAAAATTTCGACGGCCCCTCAAAACCCCACGGTTGCTCCATCTGGATTGCGCGGGTCGGAATAGCCCCAAAGTTCATCACCGTGCAGCTGGATAGTCTGGGTACGGCCCATGGTGGGCTTGATAACAATGCGATGCCCTTTTTCCTGTAAAAGACGCAAGGTATCAGGCGAAATCCCTTTTTCCAGTCGCAGTTCGTCCGGTGTCCACTGATGGTGGAAGCGTGCAGCTGAGGCTGCTTCAGCAGGATTCATGGCAAAGTCGATACCGTTTACGATTTGCTGCAACACCGTGGTAATAATGCGTGGCCCGCCGGGGCTGCCAGTCACCAACCAGGGTTTGCCCGCCTTGAAAACAAACGCAGGCGTCATGGATGAAAGCGGGCGTTTGCCTGCGGCAACCGCATTGGCCTCGCCGCCGATGACGCCGTACACGTTGGGCATCCCTGGTTTGATTGAAAAATCATCCATTTCATTATTGAGCACGATGCCCGTGCCGGGTGCGACAATACCGCTGCCAAAATTGGTGTTGAGCGTATAAGTGACGGCAACCATATTGCCGGCTGAATCCATCACCGAAAAGTGCGTAGTCTGATTGCTTTCATGGAATTGCGGCTGGCCGGGTTTGATGGCCTCTGCGACACGAGCGTGATCCGGATCAATGTGTGATACCAGCGCCTCAGCATAAGCTTTGCTGATCAGGCCAGTGAGCGGGACGTTGACAAAATCCGGATCTCCCAGATATTCAGATCGATCAGCATAAGCCAGCTTCATGGCTTCCGTCATATGATGAATCGTTCGTGCACTGTTGTGCCCCCACTCCCTGAGCGGCCAATATTCCAGCATATTAAGCATCTGTACCAGATGCACACCGCCTGAAGAAGGCGGCGGCATGGTAACGATCTCATAACCGCGATAGGTGCCACGTACCGGCTCGCGCTCAGTTATCCGGTAATTTTTCAGATCTTCCATTGTCATCGGGCTGCCGTTTCTGGCCATATCCGCAGCAATCCTATGCGCAATCTCTCCTGCATAAAACGCCCTGGCGCCATCGCGTGCAATTAAACGCAGCGAATTGGCCAGATCTTGCTGTACCAGCTTGTCACCCGTTTTCAACGGCATATCATTTTTCCAGAAGATTGCCCGGGTGGCTGGCCACTTCCCCATGTTGCCCGCTGAATACTGCAACCCTTTAGCGAGCGTTTTGCTGACTGGATAACCTTCTTCCGCCAGTGTGATCGCCGGTTGCATCACTTTTGCCAGCGGCATGGAGCCCCAGCGTTGCAATGCGTGGATCATTCCGGCAACCGTACCTGGAACCCCCACCGCTGCGTGACTGAAAAGTGATTTTTTATTTATGACATTCCCGGCTGTATCCAGATACATATCACGGCTGGCAGCTGCCGGAGCAGTTTCACGAAAATCCAGCGCGGTTGATCGCCCGGTTTGGGCGTCATGAACCAGCATGAATCCCCCGCCGCCAATATTGCCCGCATTGGGTAACGTTACCGCCAGACCAAAGCCAATCGCCACGGCGGCATCAATCGCATTGCCACCCGCTTTGAGAATGTCCACCCCGATTCTGGAAGCCAGTTTTTGCTCGGTGGCCACCATGCCATGCCGCGCCACGACAGGATGGAATATATCCATATCCCAGTCGTAGATTATTGCGGCTGCGGTAGTTTGTGATACAGACGGGGGGGGCGTTAGCGGAACGGTTGGAATCGTGCTGCATGCCGTCAGCAGAATCAGGGAAATATTGCTTAACAGCAAGAAGAGGTTGCGAATGAGCAAATGGATACTCCTTTTTTAATCCCATGCTGCTCAATGCAGCCGGCAATCCACGCAATGGGATGGCGGGTAGTGGTTATGATAGACAGCATGCTCTCCCACGAGAAAGCACGCTGCCCGGTAATTCACAATTGTTTGGCTAAGTTGCAGATTTTATAATTTCACAACATGCGTCAAGGAATCTCTAAAAAATGTTAGCGAAGAAACTAGCACAAGGCAAAATTGAATGAGAAAGCGGAGCATACTTGAAGTATGTGAGCATTTTGAGTTCAATTTCAACACCGCAATGCGCCCTTCAGTGAGATATTGAACAGGTTCTAAGGAAATGCAGGGATTCTGGGCTCTGTTTGCATAATTTCGACCTGAGGTAAATGCAGTCTTATTCGATCTTCAATTTCATCGACCCGATCTTTAGGCACATCAGCCAACACCAGCAATTTTCCCGCTTCAATCTTATCCTCAAATTCTTTAATGCGCCGATTACCAAGCGTCATGCCGATCATGCCACCTGCCCACGATCCAATACTTGCGCCAGCCAGTGTGGTTGCCAACAAAATACCACCAGCAATGACCGTCGATGCAGGCGGGAGTGCGACAGCAACCAACCCGGCAAGTAATCCTGTCGCACCCCCTAGCGCAACGCCTTGCTGAACGGCAGGGATAAAATCAGTTTTCTGTAACAGGTTGGCTTCCGGTAAATCTTCAAGTGGTGTATCGCGCTTCGCAATCACATGAATATGCCTCTCTTCAATTCTTGCCAGAAGCAAATCATCAACAATTTTCTTGGTGGTAGCTATTTCCGGAACCAAAAAATATATGCGTCTCATGATGCCCTCCATTTAGAACTGCCAGGTTAAGAATGAAAGAGTGGTGATTTACTCCTTCGGCGAAAACACTTCTGATAGATACCATGACTCACGTGCGCGACCCTGTGGGATTCATGCAGAGGCTCCCTTGGCCATAACCAGATTCAAGGTTTCCAGGGGGCCAGAATCTCACTGTTTATGGACCAAACGTTATTTCTATGCCCACATCCACCAGCCCCAAAATGCCCGTACCCACTTTCCCCTGCAGTTTCCATTCTTTGGGTGTAAGCAGGTTAGAAATAATCTGCCATATTTTTGACAGGAAACGCTTCAGCAAAGGGGTTAAAATTGTTTTTATTTTGTTCAGCGCGGCACGTACAGGGTTTGTCACCTGGTTTATAAACCACTGAGCGGTTGTTTGAGTGTCGTCTTGAATCATGTTTTCAATATGTTCAAGAACACCCTTGAGCCATTCGAGCTGTGCATTCAGCTCATTCGCAAGTGTTGCAAGTGAAAAAGCAGATCCCCCGTTTAATCTTCCAGACGCTGAAGATCCAATTTCTTCGAGCAGCTGGCTGATTCTGTCAAGTAACTGTGCCACTCTGTCTCGAAATTCCTCCAGATCATCAGCCAGCGGTATTCGCAAATCCCGTAATGCTGGATTTATTGACACTAATTCCGAAAATTCCAGGAGCTCCGTACGAAGTCTTTCTACATCTCCGAGTGCCGCTTCCGTATCACGTTGCAAGTCTTCCGGGTTTGTCATTCTGACCTCCCCAATTTGGTATTTAACAGCTGAAAACCGTTTACCCCCCATGTTCAAGCATATTGCCTGCAATCGCTACTCAACACATTGGATCTCTAATATGGAGCCAGCGTAGTGCTACCCGCTTTCACCGCAGCATGCTGCCTCAATTGCCGCAATGTCGATTTTTCTCATCTGCATCAGGGCGTTGAATGCACCGGTTGGAGCGCAATATCTGACATTGCCATGTCTCGATCATCTATCTATCACATGGAATGCAGACCAATCATATTGCCTTCGGTATCGTGCACCAGTGCGATGAAGCCGTGTTTGCCAATGGACATTTTTTCCTTGAAAACGCTGCCGCCACTTTCGGCTGCACGAGCAGCTTCTACAGCACAGTCGTCACAGGCAAAATAGATCAGCGTGCCACCATGCCCGGAAGGAGCCCCTTCCATTTTTACCAACATCCCACATGCGCCGTAAGTGGTATGGGCGGCATCCTT
Organism: Nitrosomonas sp. TNE100; assembly: GCF_055387135.1. Taxonomy (NCBI): domain Bacteria; kingdom Pseudomonadati; phylum Pseudomonadota; class Betaproteobacteria; order Nitrosomonadales; family Nitrosomonadaceae; genus Nitrosomonas; species Nitrosomonas sp. TNE100. The sequence continues at coordinate 1,820,245 of NZ_AP040997.1, forward strand.
GTCTGCGGGAAAGCTCCACATTTCCATGTTCATTTCTGCTGTCGGGGCAGCCATTTTTTCCAGCTTGACTGCAAATACGGATTCATAGAATGCTTTGGCGCGCTCCATGTCCTGAACATAGATTTCAAACCAGACAACGGGATTGCTTTGATTGCGTTTCATGCGACTCTCCTTCTAAAGGTTGGTTGTGATAACGCCTGGCGGGAGGCGGGCTGGACGGATGAAAGGTGCTGTAATACCCCACCACCATGCGGTTTCCACTTGAATAAGACGGCAGGTTTCCAGCACATTGGATTACTCCTGAAATCTGGTTCAATCAGATCCGCAAGCTGTATCTGATATGGATTAAATCTGTTAGACGGCAATTAACCTGCCCGGTCAGCCTGCTGCTCCGTCTCGTGATGGATGTCCTCGTTCTTCTCCTTTTTTTCTTCCACCACCTGCGTCATGTAGGTCTCCACTTCCTCACGGCTAAGCTCCTCGACACGAGCGGCAAAGGCTGGATAGACCTGGACATGGGTTTGACCGACGTAAGGCCCGCTGAGCTGAAAAAACTGCCAGCCTTCGCTCTTCAGTGCCTCAACTGTACGCCGGTAATGGCGCCATCGTTCGCCATAGTGAAAAAATTCCTCCACGGCGGCACTCAATGCCACCACGAGACTGACGATGAACGTGAGCGTCTTGATTGCGGCCGCAGCACCATCACCGACGTTCAAGCTGACCAGTGCCGGAACGATCACACCTCCGATAATCGTCGTGAGGCGCAGAATGTTATGCCACAAGATGGAATTCCATGCCCTCTCATCCATCCAGATCACTTGCTCCAGCCACCGTGCCCGGAGAAACTGCTTATTCAGCTCCGGCAACTCCAATACCTCGATGAGCTTGCCCATCTCCAGCCGCATCTGTTCATGGTCTTTCGGTTTTCTCAGCATGGTCGCCCCGCAAAAAAATCGAGCGCATCTGGTGTACAGGAAAAACAAATGCGTTTTTCCCAAGTATCTTCTGAAAAACTATCTGCGTTGTTACCATTACGTTAAAAACAGTCCCGAAATACTCATTTACTATCTAATAATCCACATCCCATCCATCATCAGAAGCCAATCTTAAAGCGCATGGCAAACCAGTTTTCCTCATCCATTTCAAGCTCGCCACGCCGTACCAGGGAACCGATTCTGAGCATCGCACGTAGTGATTCCTGCATGGTGATTTCCGAGGCATAGCGGCCAAGGCACTTATGCCGCCCGTAACCGTGTTGTAAATAAATCAGGCTTTGAGGCGCCTCGCTCGCGCGTTCCTGATTGCACAAGTAAGGCGTCAGCCGTTCATCTCGCGTGACATCAAAGGCCGCTGGATTCGGCACCACTTCCGGATCCAGCATGGCTGCGGCATAGGCTACAAAAACAACCGTTCCTTTACCGAGGGAGACACCACCAAGTACATCGTTGTCTTGTACGCACACTCGCAATAAAACCTCACCTTGCGGTTCGAGACGCAAGGCTTCCAGAGCATACTTGCGAAGCCTTTCCAGACTTTCCGCATAATCCGGCTCGTCCGGCTCCACATCGGCCCAATAAAGTGCTTGTTCGAAGCTGGAATCGTTCAATACTTCGTATTTATCCTCCTTCAAACGAAGCATGGAATCCAGAATACGCGCCGTTGCTTCCTGGGGATTGACTACCGCACCGACGGTTGTACCAAATACATTCGACCGGATCATTGAATCCGAAAGACGCCGTGCCAGTTCACCTTGTGGAAGCGGTGCACCAAGCAGCCTGGCGAATTCCACTTCCAGCTTGCCAGCATTTTGCTCCAGTTCAAGCTGCATCCGCAGCAGTCTCGTCAGCATGGTGTCAGGCACTATTTCACCATGCTGTAACCGTGCCTTATGGTGCTGAAGCAGTGCGAAAATGTAGGCGCTGAGATATTCGGTCGCGATAATGCCGCGCTCACGATATTCGGTAAATTTAGGATGAGCTGGACTAATGCTATTGAAAATATTGCGAAAAGCATCCTTCACCCAGCCAAACAGATCATCTCCGGTCGGCACGATGCCTTCTTTTATCCTGGTAAAGGTAAAAAATTTCTGCAGACTTTCATCGAGGGCAAAATGATCTCCTCCCCGTAATCCTGGCAATGCTGAAGGCGCTCCTGCCTCGCAATAGTGAACGCCCAGATAATCGCCAACGATACGCAGCGGTACGAATTTGGCGATCGTTGCGACCACATCGATTTCATCAGTGCCTTCAACTTGTGCCTGATGTGTCCAGCGCTCAGCCTCCTCGCGGGCCAGGCGGATAAGCGTGTCCTTGTCGCTACGTGACACAGCCCGTCGCAATATTACGTCATCAAGTTGATAAAGATCATCGCGATCGGTACCGAGCATGAAATGTGTGTAAGCATCTGGATGCCTGGTTTTGTCATCCGTGGCACGCGCCATCTCGGCGGCATACAGATCCACCGTGAAGAGATCAGTGCGCACCAGACATCGAATGACTTCCGGATGCCGCATAACTATTACGGGACCAATCGCTGGTTTGAAGATCGGCATAGTGCTTCTTGGTTGCGCCAGGAGTTCCTGGAACATCGCATCAGGTGAAGTGGCCAACCATTGAGTGATTATCTGCGCAACCGCAGCGCCGCGTACTTGTGCGGCTGCGGTGAAGGCTGTAATTGCAGCTTCTGCTGCCTGCTTGTCCCGGCGATAAACTTCTGGATCGCTGGCGTACTTAGGATCATCTGGATTGGGAGGATTGGGAGGACTGGGAGGACTGGGAGGACTGGGAGGACTGGGCGGCGGAGGGGGTAACGGTGAACTCGCCTCGGCATTCGCAATATCGCTCAGAAAGCTTGCAGTCGGTGGTGGAGAATTGGGCGCCTCCTCTCTACCCGGCGATGGGTTGCCCTGCTTCTTTCCCGATGTCATTTGGATTAGCTTGATGAAACCGCAAACCATGCCATAAAGCTGATCCTTTATTGTCATCCCATTTTGCCTGGCCATATCGCCTCCCCTTTCTACAACGTTTTCATGTACTCAATGACTGCCCACACCTGTTCGTCTGTCCACTCGCTACCGTAGGCATGACCGATATTTGAATTACCGTACACTGTTGTATCATGCTCGGCAAAGTGTACAGTATCGCCAGGGCCGTATTCATCAAGCGCAGGAGCCTTGTCCCATACAAAGCCAATTTTTTCTTCATCATATTTGATATTGCCGCGAATAAATTTCACCGGCCGTTCAGCAGGCCGCAAGAGATGCCACAAAGTTGGTACAGAGCCGTTGTGAAGATAAGGTGCCTGGGCCCAGATACCATGAAGCACATCCGGCTTGTAACCCGATGCCTCACCGCGCGGCGTGACGAAATACGCCTCGTCATCGGCTGCGCGACTGCCTCGTTTGGGACGACACCAATCACTGCCACCCCGTTCAACGTAAAGTTCACAAGTCTCACGGATCAATTCAAGCAATCCCAGACGAGCCGTCGGCGTGATCTGCATTGCCCGGTTCATATCAGTGCCGATGTTATAAACCTTCTTATTCTGAGAATAATGACATGCAGAAGCGCACTGCTGTTCGAAAAGAGGTTTGCCTTTGGCCGCCAGATCAAGATCCACGGAAAAGGGGTAAGGAGAAGGTGGCAAATCATTGATAAACGGATTCATTGCCTCATGGATGCGGACATTTACTTTAGATGGATCACCTCCCGAGGAAACCCCTGAGGCGAGTACCCGTGCCTCGGCTGCCTGATTCGTATCCCAGTTAGCCAGGCCATGGTCACGTGAATACCACAGACTCTTGATATCGGAAATGCCTGGAAGATGAGATATCCATTCATTTGCCGTATTAAACAGTCGCTCACTGGCCTTTTTAAGACGTTCTTCCCGTGGGAGATTTTCTAGTCCTGCAAAGAAAAGATGATCATCCGGCAAACGCGCCAGGTAGCTATCACGTCTGGCATGCACCGCGACCAGTCCAGTAGCGGTGCCAAACGCATCCATGCACCCGGGAGTTGGACCAAATGCACTTGGTGCTTTTTGTCCCTCTTTATCCGTGTGCATCGGATTCGAGGCCTGGGCCAGATACATAAGCTCCGTTGTCTTGGCCAGGCCAATCAGAAACTTGACTGCCTCTTCGAGGTTACCCAATACACGCGTAACCTGAACCTTGGCGTACTCAGCACTGGCTAACCGCTCCTCAGGCGTTTTACCACCGTAAAACCAGGCCGGGTCAGTCTCAATCCTGTTTTTAAGGAATGCAGCAATTCTGCTAACCTGATCAAAATCAACCTGAATTTTGCCTGGGTCAGGGCTGTCCACTTTAATGAGTTTCGTGGCCGTACCGTAGAGCAGGCCAACGTATCCTGACGACTCGATTTCGGTATTAGGTGCACCGATTAAATGGCGGATACGATCTTTAACGTAGACCCGGCCGGTATGGCATGCGCCACAAGAGAAAAAGACGTTATCTGTGCGTTTATCCTCTGGAACTACCGGATCCTGTGCCGTGAAAAGCCCATAAGGCAAAGGATGGCGTTGTTCTGGCGGAAGCAGCTTACCCGATTCGGGATCATAGTCATCCGGATGGGGACCAAACCCCAGGTTACCCAGCGAGCCCTGTCCTTTCCAGATATCAGGATAAACTTCAATTACGGCGCGCAGCAGCACATAAGGCACACCGTTGAAAGCAAGTGGACGGGTATTAAACCATTCGCGGCCCAACCGATTGCTGTACCAAGGTGTACGCGCTTCGCGGTCGGTCACGATTCGTTTGATGACAGCATCGCTCAAATAGGCAACCTGTTGCTGTTCTCGCTGTGCGCGCTCCTCCTCCCAGCTGAGAGTCTGCTGGTCGGGTGGGTGAACGTCTCCTTTCCGGTAATCTTTGCACGAAATGAGCGCCGCGAGGATAAACAGAGTCATTGCGCAGCGAATCATGGTGGGAGTGAAAAAGCCTGGATTCTTCATTGCAGCCCCCTTCCAGACAGTTGGCGGAAAGTTATTCTACTGCGCTTTTTCTCATGATGACAATGTCAAATAATAACAATGCATCAAATATATTAGACAAGAATTAATCTGTCCGGTTTATCGGTGCAATGTTGTAACAACAGCGCCCTGACATGATCCGAACAGCCTATAAATTTACGCCGGGTGGAAGGGATAACGGCAAGCAATCCGGAGACATACGGGGTACGCGAACGCGAATCGCCACCACCACGAACAAAATGCCAATGCAAGAGATTAAATGTTTCAGTGTGTGACCGCTGATGCCGATAGCATCATAGACAGGCATGTCGCCGAGTTCAAATACCTTCGCCAGTACGTAAGCTGCAAGCGGTGCCCACATGAACGTTGATGGTTTTAAGCGGGAGGGGAACAACAGCATAATCAATGGAACCAGAACAATAGGCAAGTACTGGACCAGCACGTAGAAGCGCAGATCTCCCCGCCCATGTAACTCCGTGAAGTACCAGTAAAAAACTGACAACGATCCAAATAAAAGCAATGGAATCAACAAATTTCGGCCGTAACGCTCGCTGATATGTTCTCCAACGATGATGCAGAGAAATGCCATGAATGCCGCAGCCATGGGTAGCCGATCCCAAACCAGTGTGGCGTTATCGGGTTCCAGATGACAGTAAGCTGAGCCCAGCCCTATGAATATCGTGGCGATAAAAAATACCGCATAACCCGACCGCAAAGCCCGCAGCGCTCCTTGTGACTTGCTGGATCTCAGCATCGCCAGACCCACAGCCCCAACCAGAACAAACGCAACGCTGGAGGCAACGTCATAGAAGTTCGGGATACCCAGAAAGTACCTGGTATCCGCGAAATTGTTGTAGTGCGGATCTTGCGGAATTGCTTCTTGCGTAAAGACGCCCATCGCGCTAGCGATCGCAATGACGATGATGAATATCAGTCGCTTTTTGTGTGCAAGATGCTGAGGTATATCCACGGCAGGCATCGTCTTACACTGAGCGGAGCGGCGCAATGGGACAATTAAGCGCGAGTATTCGGGTGCAGTACGACGTAATGCACGGACGATTCTGAAACAAATCAACTCTTTGGCGTTTCGTATACATCTGTTTTACCCGTTCGCCGCAACATCTTATTAACCTGATCCACATGCATCTCCTCTTCGACGATGAGACCGCGCGCATAATCCTCCAGCAGCACTGATTTACTCTGGGCCAGCTCCAGCAACGCATAGTAGGCAGTAAGTGACTGGGTTTCATGCGCCAGTGATTCTCGCAGAATATCGCCGATATCATGCACGTGCGTTTCCAGCAGAGGGCCGATCGCAAGTGAGGGATACCCCCCCAACAGTGTGACAAGTTCGCCGGCTTTATGTGCATGGAGCAAGCCTTCTTCGGCTTGTTCCTTGAGCCATTCCACCACTGGAATACGGTTATAACCAAATACCATCAACGAATAATGCGTATATCGCACCACTCCAGCAAGCTCAAGCTCCATGATCTTGTTCAGCAGCGCGATTGCCTTGTCTTTATCGAAATCCATGTGTGTCTCCTTTATGGTTATGAACGTTCAAGGAACATGTGCACCAGTTTGCCGCATCAGAGTACCCCGCCATGGCTTTCATAAAATTACAAGGCATCGACCAGGCACAGCATTGCATCCACATCAGCATATAGGAAAAACAAATACTTTTTTAAAATTTATTACGCATAAACCATTGCACCTGTCATGAGTCCCTTGCTCTACAGTGCCGCTTCGTCGAGCGAGAGCAGGGCGGCATTACCACCCGTGGCCGCCGTGTTGGTACAAACCGTACGTTCGACAGCGAAGCGATGGAGGTAATGCGATCCGCCCGCCTTCGGTCCGGTACCCGAGAGTCCCTCGCCGCCGAACGGTTGTACGCCGACGACCGCGCCAATCTGGTTACGGTTGACGTAGAGGTTGCCGACCCTGACGCGCGCGCGAATGAAATCGACGGTCTCCTGGATGCGTGTGTGCACGCCGAGCGTGAGGCCGTAACCGGTCGTGTTGATTGCCTCGCATACTTTATCCAGCCGGGTTGCTTTGAAGCGTATAACATGCAGGATCGGACCGAACACCTCGCGCTCGATCCGGCTGATCGCATCGATCTCATAGGCCCTCGGTGCAAAGAAGAAGCCATCCCTGGTTTCGTCCGAGAGCGGTGCTTCAGCGATGAAGCCGGCCTCGCGGCTCATGCGTTTTGCGTGCGCTTCGAGCTTGGCGAGCGAATTGCTGTCGATCACCGGCCCGATGTCGGTATCGAGCTTCATCGGATCGCCGATCCTGAGTTCGGCCATCGCACCCCTGATCAGGCTGATGACGCGCTCGGCGATGTCCTCCTGCAAGAACAGCACCCGCAGCGCCGAGCAACGTTGGCCCGCACTGTCGAATGCCGAGGTCAGCACGTCCCTGACGAGTTGCTCGGGCAGCGCCGTCGAATCGGCGATCAGTGCATTCAACCCGCCGGTCTCGGCGATGAACGGCACGATCGGTCCCGCGCGCTCGGCAAGCATGCGGTTGATCACATGCCCGGTGTCGGTACCACCGGTGAAAACAACGCCCGTGGTCGCCGGATGTCTCACCATCGCCGTGCCGATAACGCGCCCGCTGCCCGGCAGAAAATGGAGCACCTCACCCGGCACGCCTGCTTCGTGCATCAGTTGTATCGCGGTATAGGCGGCGAGTGAGGTGCGCTCGGCGGGTTTCGCCAACACGCTGTTACCCGCCGCGAGTGCACCCGCGACCTGGCCTGTGAAGATCGCAACCGGAAAGTTCCACGGGCTGATCGCTACGAACACACCGCGTCCATGTAAACTGAGCTCGTTGCGCTCGCCGGTCGGACCCGGCATCACCTTTGGTTCGGCGAAGTCGGCGCGCGCGAGCCCCGCATAGTAACGCAGAAAGTCGATTGCCTCGCGCACGTCGGCGAGCGCGTTTGACACTGTCTTGCCGGCTTCGCGTACGCAAAGTGCAATCAGCACCGCCATGTCGCGCTCGAACAGATCGGCCGCGCGTTCAAGAATCTCTGCGCGCCTGACACCGCCGAGGCGATCCCATGCGCCTTGCGCAGCAGCTGCCGTGGATGCCGCCCGCGTGACCATATCAGGCGTGGCGTTCAACACTGTGCCGACCTGGCGCGAATGGAGCGCAGGATCAAACACGGCCGCACCCTCACCGGGATACGGCTCTCCACCGATCAAGGGTCGCGCTTCGAAGCCGTGTTCAATCGCAACCGCGACCGCATTCAATAGTAGCCTGGCCTGCGCCGGATCGCTGATGAGAAGGCCGCGCGAATTCTTGCGATCGGTGAACAGATTTTTCGGCAACGGAATGTGCGGATGCGGTTTTGCGCTCATGGCTTCGATCTGATCTACAGGATCCGCGATGATCGAGGCGATCGGCATTTTATTATCTGCGAACCGGTTGACGAATGATGTACTGGCGCCGTTCTCGAGCAGGCGGCGCACGAGATAGGCGAGGAGATCCTTGTGTGGACCGACCGGGGCATAGATACGGCATTGCACACCAGAATGATCAGCACCGACGGCCTGATCGTAGAGTTCCTCGCCCATGCCGTGCAGGCGTTGGAATTCGTAGTCGGAACGATTGCCGGCAAGCACTTTGACTGCGGCCAGCGTATGCGCATTGTGCGTCGCGAACATCGGAAAGAACGCGCTCCGGTCGGCGAGCAGCATTCGCGCACAGGCAAGATAGGAAACATCGGTCGAAGCCTTGCGTGTAAACACGGGAAACCCATCGATGCCGAGTTCCTGCGCGCGCTTGATCTCGCTGTCCCAATAGGCACCCTTGACGAGCCGAACCGGAATGCGCCGCTTGTGCTCGCGCGCGATGGCAGCGAGCCAATCGATCACCGCCGGCGCACGCTTCTGATAGGTCTGCACCGCAAGGCCCAGACCTTCCCAGCCGGCAAGTTCTCGCGTGCTGCTCAAAGCCTCGAAGATATCGAGCTGGAGATCAAGACGGTCCGCTTCTTCCGCATCGATCGTAAAGCCGATCCTGGCTTTGCATGCCGCCTGGCAGAGTGGCATCAGCTGCGGCAGGATCTCGGCCAGCACCCGTTCGGCCTTCACATATTCAAGCCGTGGATGCAGCGCTGACAGCTTCACCGAGATCGAATTCCTCGCAAAAATGTCGCCGTGCTGCGCCTCCTTGCGTGCCTCGTGCGATGTAATCGCCGCGATCGCGCCGGCATAAACGCGTGCATAGCGCTCGGCGTCTTCACGTGTGACGGCCGCCTCACCCAACATGTCGAACGAGAAGCGGTAGCCACGCCGTGCCGCCTCCGTTCCGCGCCTCAGCGCCTCCTCAATCGTGCATCCGAGCACGAACTGCCTGCCCATGATGCGCATGGCGGCGCTCGTTGCTTGGCGGATAACAGGCTTGCCCAAGCGCTGCACCATGCGGCTGAAAATATTCGTCCAGTCCGATCTCCCTTCGCCGAGCCTGACCACATGCCCGGTCAGCATCAACGCCCAGGCCGAGGCGTTCACGAACAGCGACGATGATTGCCCGAGATGCTTCTCCCAATGCACGCTGCCGATCTTGTCCCTGATCAGCCTGTCCTGTGTTTCGGCGTCCGGCACCCGTAACAGAGCTTCGGCGAGGCACATCAACGCGACACCTTCTTCAGTCGACAGTGCGTATTGGTGAAGAAACATGTTGAGCCCGCCGCGCCACCGCTGCATCCGCATCCGCTGCACGAGGTCACGCGCCAGCGCCTCCGTCGCCACCCGTTCCATTGCACTCAACCGTGCACGCGGGATGAGCGCATTCACGGCTTCGGTTTCGTCGCAAAGATAGAGGTGCGCCATTGCGGCACGCGCAGGATGTATCCTCATGCGCGGATAACTCTGTGGCCAACGGTAAAAGACAATGATCGGCGAATTTTTGCAGCGTGTCTGCACAAACTCCTGAACTCTTTGCAGTCGTATTTCTTCGCAACCCGGATCGAGGCGCCATTCCCGGAGTTGATGGTGCAGGCGTACACACACGAAGCGAAATTGACCGGGAAAACAGGAACTGAAAGCATTGCTGGAGAGAAGATAATTTTTTCCAGGGAAAGTAAGTTCAATTGGCGGCTCCGAGGAAATTTGCCAGGAGATTATCCAAACAAGTTGAGATATTTACCCGCTGTCGTGTTCCGTCTGTTTCCGGCTCATCTTCAGCGCTATTAAATCGATGTGTCTTGAGTACGTCAGCAATACGCCCGTTGAAACGTTCGACCATCCCATTGGTTTGCGCAGTGCGTGGCCGGGTCAGGCGATGTTCGATACCGAGTTCCTGGCACAGCTGGTCAAAACTGAAAAGACCCTGCCATAACCAGCTTTCATAAGCATGTCCAGTAACAGGCGAGGCTTGAGGTGAGGCGTATGAATCAAAGGGCCGGGTACTCTCGATAGGATCGATAGGACGGTCATACCAGATCAAGAGTCCAAATATAATGAATAAAGCCAACCCCGCGAAGGCAAGGTCCGGCTCTTTTATCTCATTTATCGGAGGCATCGTTTTACTAACACTAACCGCGTACAGGAAAAATAAACGCCCTTTTTTCTAAAATTTATTATACATAAATCGGATGGCGAGGCAGAAATACTGCTGAATAATCGCAAAAATATCTGATTTTGATTAAAGGCAGAATAGAAATCCTGGCAAGGAGAAGCAACTTGCCTTTCGGGTAAAGGGTGTCCGGTCAGTACGTTCAATTCATTCTGGTACAGCGCTGAAGATGAGCCGGAAACAGACGGGATGCGACATATAAGCGCAATAACTATACCGGCAGGCACAAATATCCAGAAATAACCCAGTAGAATACGTTTATTGTATTGTTGTTTTTGGATGGGTAATTTCGCAAAAGTATTCAGCAAATGGCCGATATCGTACTTGTCATTCATTTTCTGTTCGTACTGTTTGTCATCGGCAGTCTCCCGCTGATTTTGGCAGGCAGCGGGATGAGGTTGGGCTTTGTGCGAAATCGAAGGTTCCGGTTCGTGCATCTTGCTGCCATCCGGTTCGTGCATCTTGCCGCCATCCTGTACGTTACCGCCGAGCCCCTTCTCGGCCTGATATGTCCACTGACATATGGCTGGAGGATGCGCTGCGCAGCACGCCGACCGAGACAGGCTTTATCGAGCGCTGGCTGCATCGCATCCTGTTCTATGATCTTCCGGGATGGGTGTTTCTGGTAGCGTATGTGTTGTTTGCGTTTCTGGTGATCATTACTTTCCGACTCATTCCACCGCAGCCGCGCCGCTCATCGCGCTGAGTTCTGGTCGCAATTGACCGGATTTTCTGCACGGCGTAAGACGCATGCATAGAAAGACGTTTATGCACAAAGAAGGTGAAGTAATTTCATTTCTATTTCAGAAGATTAATAATAGGGCACCTCTAAAAATACCTAAGAACCTGTTCAAGATCTCGATCAAGGGAGGCAGTGCAAGACAAAATTGAACGAGAAAGCGGAGCATACTTGAGGTATGTGAGCATTTTGAGTTCAATTTCAACGCCGTAATGCGCCCTTCAGCGAGATATTGAACAGGTTCTAAAACCGGTACCTGGTGAAAATTAACAGGAGAGAATATGTCCACCACACGCTTTCCCGTCTCAATCGCAACACCCGCAAGAACAATCGACGACGTTACTCACCGATTAACCGCCATTATTGAATGGTCAAAGCAGAATAATTCCCGCACAGGTTATTTTGCAGCGCTCTATCGCAAGGTCATCATCCAGGCTAAAAAAGGAATCGAGGAAGGCTTGTTCGATGACGGGCCACGCATAGAACGTCTGGATGTGATTTTTGCCAATCGTTATCTTCAAGCCTGTTATCAGTACCAGACGGGACAGACGCCAACCCGATCCTGGGTACGCGCCTTTGATGAAACCAGGCATTGGTGGCCCATCGTCCTGCAGCATTTATTACTGGGCATGAATGCCCATATCAACCTTGATCTGGGTATTGCCGTTGCAGAAACGGTGCCACCCGCAGCATTACCCGGCCTGAAAAGCGATTTTGACAAGATCAATCAAATCCTGGCCAGCCTGGTGGGCGACGTGCAAAACGAACTGGCCGAGATATGGCCAACGCTGCGATTGTTGAACCGTTATCTGGGCAGTGTGGACACATCCCTGATCAATTTCAGTATGGTAAAAGCGCGTGATGCTGCCTGGTCATTTGCTGAGACCCTGTCGCCCTTAACCCTGGAACAGCGTCAACAGGAAATTGCGGACAAGGATAAAGCCATCGCTCTGTTTTCCAGCGTGATTTCTCACCCTGGTTTTACCGCTTCTTTCCTGAATAAAATAATCCGTCTGGGCGAACGGGGAACGACCCGCCAGCATATAGAGATACTGGAGTAATCTTGCAAAACCGGAACATCCATCCAATGTGGATAATATCGTTTTGCGATGTTGTGTCTAAATGTTTTTTAGACAACCCTAAAACAATCCAAATAAGTTCTGCAATATGATCCATTCACAATCAGGTATTCATGATCATTTTCACCAGATTAGGTATACCTTTCCCCTGAATGTAAGGATCACGGGCCAGATCAGTACAGTGCTGCAGCAGCAGCGCCTTGACACGATCGGGATAGCCGATAAATTCTCGCCGGGCGGAAAGAAAAGCTGCCAGCAACCCCGAGACATGCGGAGTGGCCATGCTGGTACCGCTCATTTCCACGTAAGCATTGCGCACGGTGAGCTTGCCCTTCGGCCACTGATGCCTTGCTGAAAGAATATTTTCGCCCGGTGCGACCAGATCTGGCTTCATGCGTCCGTCCGCTGTCGGGCCACGTGAAGAAAAGTAGGAAATACCGTAGGTATGAGGATTGGTTTTATGCACCGAGCCGACGGCGATTGCCTCCTCAAGGTTAGCCGGATCACCGATAGAAAGATCCATGTTGGCCGATATCACACCATTGGCTGAATCGAGCAGCGCATAGCCTTCGTTGCCAGCCGCGAGGCATACCAGCACTCCCTGACGCCAGAGCCGCCGCAGCTCCTGGCACAGCGGGGTATGACCACATCCAAATACACTGGGGTCAAAATTGCCACCCAAACTGAGATTCACACCGTGAATTATCAATTTACCGGCGCGTTCATTCAGTTCTGCAATGGTATCGAGTGCTTTGATGATAAAAGCATCTTCCCCGCTGCCGCTATCTTTGAGTACCTTGAAACCATACAGCTTTGCCTCGGGTGCCATGCCCTGCTGATCTATGGAGGTCGGGTCTTTTGCGTCACGCGGCAGTGTCAATCCGCCGGCGATGATTGCAGCGACGTGGGTACCATGGCCATGGCCATCCAGCGTGCCAAAACCACTATCTCCTGGTTTCAGTTGCCTGGGACTGCCACTGCCTGTGCAATCCCACTGTGCAATGACGTTGCTGTGTGCCTTGAAATGCGGGTGGTTGGCAGCGATTCCGGTATCGAGCACCGCCCAGGCGATATTCCGGCCACAAGCACTATAACCGAGATTAGCCGGGCGTACCTGAATGGTGTGTACCGACTGATAAAGCAGTGCACGTTTGACAGCATTGCGCCAGACGCGGTCAATTTTCAGTGTGCCGCAGTGTGAACGCAATTGCTCGATTTCGCTGCGAGTCAAATCAGCCGAAATAAAGCGCTGCATGAGCTGGATGCGGCCATCTTCACGTTTGGCACCATTGAACTCCAGCACTTCATTGATCAGGGTTTCAAGGCGGCTACGTACCTCGTCCAGCGGCGTGCCATTGCTATCATCCGAAACCAGCTGAATCAGCGTTGGGTGTCTTTGTTCGCGATGACTATCTTCGATATCGTCAACCAGATCTTTCATCAGAATATTGCGGCCCACCGGGTTACTAAAGGTGGGCCCGGCGGTCTGGCGAACAGTCTGGCGAACGATATCAAGCGACAGATAGCCTGTACCCGAATGCGGATTGGATTCCCAGTCCGGGTTAATCATCAGTCCGGCGTGATTTTCAACTTTCACGTCACGACTGTTGGGCTGATAATCGTTTTCCAGATGTGAATCGAGTGCGACCGGATCAAGACGCTCGGCAACATTCAGCCAGTGATCAACACATTCCGGTACCGCAAGCGGCTTGCCGGGGTCGATTTTGCCCAGCACATCCTGCACTTCCTGAATGCCCAGCGGCGAGCCAATAGTGATGAACAGGCGCACATCACAGTCAGCCTTCTTCAACTGGCGCAATACATGGTAGGCGATCATTGAACCCTGGCTGTGGCCGATCACAATAAAGGGGCCGCCGCCCACGTCCAGACGATCGCGTAACGATTGTTCCATCAGGCCGCGCTTGTGCTCATCAAAAAAGAAATCCTGTACATCCTTGAGAAATAATTTGGTAATACGCCGGGTGATCCACAACCGTACACTTTCCGGTAACGGCAGCACCTTCACATCAACTCCGCCGGGTTGTTTTTCCCCTTTGCGCAACCGCTCTTCCAAGGCTGTCATGATCTTGCGCTCAGCAGAGCTCAGCTTGGTTTCCGGCTCCAGACCAAGTTCCTGCAGAGCTTGTGCGCTCATTCTGTCCACACTCCCCGAGAGCGTGTCTTTGTCGGCACAACTACCTTTTTCAGGTTCAGGATAACGATTACGATCCACCCAATACGCCATGCGAGTGCGATCTCCCATTGGTGCGCCAAACAAGGCCGTATCCCATTGGCACTTCAGGACTGATGCTATCGGTTTGTTGTCAATACCATGGATATAGACCACCGTACCGATTTCCGGTGAGCTACCTTCCTTGTTCAATATTGACGGAAACTCTACGGTTAAGTTGGCCCCAGAGCGAAAAAGTACCATGAAGGGGCTGGATGATTTACTACCGCCTGTTTTACTATTGGAACGGGAACCTCGTTTTTCTGTGGCCATGGTCTTTTCTCTCTATCTGAATTGCCCTGATTGCTACCAGAGCCATCTGGTCGAAATAATGCCAATCAAATAATACGCCCTGTCCGTGACAGACAGGAATCTATTTTGTGACTGTAATTTCTTGAATAAGCTGCAGCACTAAAAAATACGCAGAATTCACCAGCAACATCAAGGCTGAGCACTCACATATTCATCAGAAATAACCAGATATATCTGTTGACATCTTTCACATAATAAAAATACAATGTGAACTTGATTCACACGTAACAAGGTTAATAAATGGAACTTGTCGGTACTAGCGAGATTGCTGCACTCGCTTCAACCAGTCGATCTGCCGTCAGCAACTGGATTGCACGAAATCCATCTTTTCCAAGGCCTGTTGCTGATCTTGCCTGTGGGCAAATTTGGGATAAGCGAGATATTAAAAAATGGTTATTACAAAATGGATATTTGAAGGAGGATGGAATGAAGGCAATTGACGATCTCGTAATTGGTGAATTGTACACACATGATTTTATCTGTAAAACTTTTGGTGGTGATGCCAAGAGTGGCACTTATCTGCCACAGAGCCAGCAAACCATTCTATGCGGCTGTTTCACAAATACGATGAATCCCGAAGCACCCGATGTTGTCCTGGTTGGCGGTGGCCCCAGAATAATGAGGAAAGCGGAAAAGCTCGCGGCTCAAGGCGGAGCTATTCCAATCTTTATGAAGCAAGGTACAAATCAGTGGGAATACATGGGCAAATATGAATTCATTAAACTCTCAAAGAACCCGGCTGATTTTGAATCCAAAGCGATAGCAGCAGATCGTAATGACGTAGCGGCAGCCCTTTTTTTTCGTCCCATTTAATTTTCAGGAGAAAACTGATATGTTTCCACGTGAAATTATTATAAAAAACAAAGGAGTAGAAGAAAAAATAAACTTCTCTGATTACAGAATTCCCTTATCAGACAGGCTTTTCGGAGCTTTGGCGTGTGCTGCTGATGCTGGTTGGTGGATACTTGTTGCCTGTCTTAAGCTGGCCGTTATTGGATTAATATTAAATGTGTCATTCCTAATGGCTATTCTTCAGTCAGCCAGAAAAGCAAACAGGAGAAGTCGATGATTCAGTGCTCCTGTCCAACATGTGGATCAAGAAATACAAAATCATTGAAAATTATCTACGAATCAGGGCAAAGAACGGGACGCTCAAGACGCAGATCTGTATACGGATCATTTTCCGGATCTCTATGGGCCGGACTTTCCACAACTGAAAGCCATTCATCGAGTCTGATTGCTGCTCATGCCGCACCTTCTGCTCCAGTTGTACCATTTTCCTGGTCATCCATCGGCGTTCCACTCTTCATCGGAGTGATATTTTTCGATTGGCCAGGCTGGATAATACCGGTTGTTATGTTCAGCTTGGCTATTCTGTATGGCATCAGCGATATTTATGCGCAACAGCTCAATGCAATGAATGATTGGCACAAAAAATTCCAATGCCTACGTTGTGGTACAGTGTTTAGACCTGTGGAAAGCGGTATAAATTAAATAATCCCCGACAAAGCTGGGGACTACTTAACTATTTGATTGGTCTGTTTACTGAACAACTGATGCGCGTGGTTTCGGCTTCGATCCATGCTTCCGCCCGGGCCATCAGTTCGCCAGCTTCGATTCCGTTTGGATCGATCGGCTTGCCAATGCTCAGAGTAATGGTGCCGGGATATTTGATGAAGGAATTTCTGCCCCAGAATTGTCCAGCGTTATGCGCTACCGGCACAACCAGTGCACCCGTATGCACCGCCAGCCAGGCACCGCCGATACGGTATTTACCTTTTTTACCCGGCGGGATGCGCGTCCCTTCAGGAAAGACGACGATCCAGAAATTCTGTTGTAACCGCTCCCTCCCCTGCTCCACGATCTGCTCCAACGCCGCCTTACCGGCACTGCGGTCGATTGCAATCGGGCTGGTCATGGCCAGCCCCCAGCCAAAGAATGGAATACGCAATAGTTCTTTTTTGAGCACCCATACCTGTGGCGGAAAAATCTGCTGCAAGGCCAGTGTTTCCCAGGCGGATTGATGTTTGGAAAGAATAATTGACGGCTGCTCCGGAATGTTTTCCCGTCCCAGCACTTCATAACGTAGGCCACAAATGGTGCGCAGCATGAACAACATCAGTCTGGTCCAGCCATAGGTGACCTGATAGCGGCGATGCGGAGGTAGCGGAAAACAGGCCAAGGCAAATAGCGCATACGGTGGCGTAATGATCGCCTGCAGCAGCATATAAATCAGGGAACGTAAACCAGCCATTACAGTGCCTGTATTTCGAGACTGTCCACCACTGCCGAAAGATCCGGGTAAATTTGCGTTCCTGCAGGCAGATCGTCGTTCGCCAGCGTGGCCTGGCCCTTACCGGTCAGTACCAGTACCGGTACAGCACCTGCTTTGGCTGCAGCCTGCAGATCGCGCAGAGAATCGCCCACGACGGGCACATGGCTGAGTTCAACGCTGTAGCGTTGCCGGATTTCCTTGAACATGCCGATGCCCGGCTTGCGACAAACACATTTATCATGCTGAGTGTGCGGGCAGAAAAACAGGGCATCCAGCCGCCCACCTTCCTGCTGCACAGCGCGAAACATCTTGTCATTGATTGCATTGAAGGAAGTCATGTTGAGCAAACCACGCCCAATGCCGGATTGATTGGTGGCAGTCACCACTCGATAACCGGCGTGAGTCAGCCGCGCAATCGCTTGCAAGCTGCCAGTTATCGGTTTCCACTCATCAGGCGTCTTGATAAGCGTATCACCCCGCTGATTGATGACACCGTTCTGGTCGAGAATAATCAACTTCATTTATTTGCTATGTATTCTCAAGCCATTCAGGCAGCTAGTCGAGAAATATCTGCCACACGATTCATCGTTGCCTGTAAGGCTGCCAGCAGGGCCAGACGGTTACGCCGCAACACTTCATTTTCATCATTCACCATCACCTGGTCAAAGAAAGCATCAATCGGCGCTTTTAAGGCAGCGAGCATTTGCAGGGCAGTAACATAATCACCCTTCTGGAAGGCGTGACGGGCATCGGATTCTATTTCAGACAACGCACGATACAGAGCAATTTCAGCCGGCGCCTGCAAGCAGGCCTTATCAATGCTGACCGTGGCATCAAATTCCGATTTTTTGAGGATGTTGCTGACCCGCTTGTTGGCAGCTGCCAGACTGGCTGCTTCAGGCAAGGCAGTAAATGCCCGTACAGCAGCTAGTCTCCTGGGGATTTCACACAACAGGGAGGGCCGCAGATTCAGGACAGATTCCACCTCCTGAACTGTGTAGCCTTGATCACGCAGACTGCTGGCGAGACGATCGTAAAAGAAATCCTGCAACTGTTCTGTCAGTTGTGGTGTTACCGGACGGGCATGGCTTGATTCTGGGCCTTGTTCCCCGCTGATTTCATCCCGCAGTACACCAGCTGCGCGTGAAATCAGCACATCCAGTCCGATCGGTAGATCTTTCTCGATAAGGATGCGGATTACACCCAGTGCATGTCGCCGCAGGGCATAAGGATCCTTGTCCCCTGTCGGGAATTGGCCAATACTGAACAGGCTGATCAGCGTTTCCAGTTTGTCAGCCAGTGCCACACAGATACCCGTCATGCTGCGTGGTAATGCATCCCCGGCAAAGCGCGGTTTGTAGTGATCCTCAATAGCGAAGGCAATGGTTTCATCCACACCTTCGCGCTGAGCGTAATAACGCCCCATAATGCCTTGCAGCTCGGGAAATTCTCCAACCATATCAGTCAGTAGATCGGCCTTGGCCAGCATCGCAGCCTGATTCGCCTGTGCAGGCAAGTCGCCGTTGTCCAGCAACTGTCCGATAATTTGCGCCAAGGCACGTACATATCGGGTACGTTCGCCCTGTGAACCGAGTTGATGATGGTAGATCACCTTGTCCAGATCGGGCAGACGTGAAGCCAATGTTCGTTTGCGATCGTGATCAAAGAAAAATTTTGCATCCGCCAGTCTGGAACGGATGACGCGCTCGTTACCCGCAATGATCTGCCCTGGATCAGCCGGCGTGATATTGGAAACAATCAAAAACCGATTGGTCAGTTTTCCATCAGCATCCAGCAGGGGGAAATATTTCTGGTTAATTTTCATGGTGGAGATCAGACATTCCTGCGGCACTTCCAGAAAATCTGCTGAAAATGTTCCCATCAGAACATTGGGGCGCTCTACCAGCGCCGTCACCTCATCCAGCAAAGCTGCATCCTCGATACACTGCAATTGTGCTGCACGCGCGGCAGTCTCCAACCCTTCCCTGATGCGGCTGCGACGACGATCAAATCCCGGAATAACGGTTCCTTCTGTTTCCAGGATGTATTCATAGTGATCTGCATGATCAATCACCAATTCCGCCTGTTTTGCTTCAAAACGATGCCCCCGGGTGGTGTTACCAGCAGCGAACCCTAAAGCGCTGATCGGCACAATCTGCTGTCCATGCAGGGCAATCAGGCCATGTGCCGGACGGATAAAGTGCACATTCTCCCAGCCATCATCCAGCTGATAGGTCATCATCTTGGCAACCGGCAACTGGCGAATGGCCTCATCCACGGCTTTTTGCAACCCTGCCGCCAGCAGGATTCCGGTAACGCTCTGTTCCAGGAACAACATCTCTGCCTTGCCTTCCTGTACCCGCTTGAGCGCGGAGACAGCAACATTTTCCACTCCCAATGCAGCCAGTTTTTTATGCAGCGCCGGAGTGGGCTGTCCTTGCGCATCCAGCCCGACTGCCACCGGCATCAGTTTGAGGGTGACGATCTGATCTGGTGCCTGGACAGAAATAGCAGTCAGATGCACCGCCAGCCGACGGGGTGAGGCAAAAACAGTCGACACCGTGTCCGGCGTGGTCAAATACTGTTGTTTTAGACTATCAGCAATTAATGTGGCAAATGCATTGCCCAGTTTTACGAGTGATTTGGGAGGCAGTTCCTCGGTCAGCAACTCAATTAGCAGACTTTCAGTCGTCATGCTGATCCTACCTGATCCAGGGTTTGAGCAACCCATTCACGTGGTGCCAATGGAAATGGCGGCTGCAGACGCAAGCGACTGTCGTAGTAGGCTTGTGCCACCCGACGCGACAGATTGCGAATACGGCCAATATAGGCCGCGCGCTCGGTCACTGAAATCGCCCCACGCGCATCCAGCAGATTGAAAGTATGCGCAGCCTTCAGTACCTGTTCATAAGCAGGCAACGCCAGTTGTGCATCAATCAATCGGTTGGTCTGTGTTTCCAGTTTGCCGAAGGAAAGCAGCAAAAATTCGATATCGCTATGCTCAAAGTTATAGGTGGATTGCTCTACCTCGTTTTGATGATAGACATCGCCGTAAGTCAATCCCTCCGTCCAGAGCAGATCAAATACGTTCTCCACACCTTGCAGATACATGGCGATGCGCTCCAAGCCGTAGGTAATTTCACCCGTGACCGGACGGCAATTGATGCCACCTACCTGTTGAAAATAGGTGAACTGGGTAACTTCCATGCCGTTCAGCCATACTTCCCAACCCAGCCCCCAGGCACCAAGCGTGGGATTTTCCCAGTCATCTTCTACCAGACGCACATCATTTTGCTGCAAATCCAGCCCCAGCATCTGCAGTGAGCGGAAATACAGCTCCAGAATATCCCGTGGCGCGGGTTTCAGAACAACCTGAAACTGGTAGTAATGCTGCAGACGGTTGGGGTTGTCACCATAGCGACCATCCTTGGGACGGCGGGAAGACTGCACGTAAGCAGCACGCCACGGCTCCGGCCCCAAGGCGCGCAGAAAAGTTGCAGTATGGCTGGTACCGGCACCAACTTCCATATCATAGGGTTGCAGCAAGGCGCATCCCTGCTGCCCCCAGTAGTGTTGAAGGGTAAGAATAATTTCCTGGAAAGTGGGGGTAGGCATGTCATAGTAGCTTGATAATGAATCGGGGCATTTTACAGAGTTTTGCGCTTGCCGGAAAATGCCGCCAAGCAACCGGTAAGTAGCAGCAAACCAATTAACCCGAATAAGAGACTGTTACCCAGGCGCACATAGGGCGTGGCCCCGCCAAAGCCCTGCGCGGCGCTGTGCAAACCGGCAGTGGTGAACATCTCCAGCTGCTCCAGTACCTTGCCCCGCTCATTGATGATGGCAGTGACTCCGGTATTGGTGGCGCGCAGCATGTAACGGCCGGTTTCCAGCGCACGCATCTGCGAAATCTGCAAATGCTGATGCGGGCCGATGGAATGGCCGAACCAGGCGTCATTGCTGACATTAACCAGTAGGCTAGCCTGCGGCAGCTGCATGATGATTTCTTCGCCAAACACATCTTCGTAACAAATATTGACAGCCACCCGCTGCCCGGCCAGATTCAACGGCTGCTGATCCAGCCCGCCGCGTGAGAAATCCGATAATGGGATATGCAGCACGTCGATCACCCAGCCAAATACTGCTTTCAGTGGAATATATTCACCAAACGGAACCAAATGATACTTACGATAACTTTGCTCGGGTGAAGCACCAAAACTGAACATGGTGTTGTAATAACTGTCATCCGCCGGAGAGCGTTCCACCAGGCCGATCAGCACATCGCCTTGACGGGAACGGGCGTATTCGGTCAGCAATTCCAGATAATCCCGTGGTGCCTGTTCGTAATACAGAGGAAACGAGATTTCCGGGGTTACAATCAACCTGCTCGGGCTTTCCTGCACCAGCCGGACATACGTTCGCATGGTGGCGGACAGATGCTCCGGCTCCCATTTCATGTTCTGTGGAATGTTGCCTTGCAACAAGCTGACGGTCACCGGCTCCCCTTCCGGTTGAGTCCAGTGTATTTGTTGCAAACTGAAACCAATAATCCAGACACTGCCCAGCCATAGCCAGAAACGGCGGTTTTGTCTATTTTCCAGCCAGCAGGCCAGCCAGGCGGCGCTCAGCATCAGCAACAGCGATATGCCATACACGCCCACAATCGGCGCAAAGCCTGCCAGAGGACTATCCGGTGCTTGCGAATAACCAACCGTCAGCCATGGAAAGCCGGTGAACAGAGTGCCGCGCAGCCATTCCATCAATGCCCAGAGTGCTGCCACTACTCCCGGCCACGCCCAGGAGGCACGAAAACACCGCAGTGCCGCGATCCAGCCAACCAGTGCAGGAAATAGCGAAAGATAGGCACATAACACGATCAGTGCCAGCACTGCCAGCGCGGGTGCCATATGACCAAAATCATGCAGACTGACGTAAAGCCAGGTCACCCCTGCGCCAAACAAACCCATACCAAATGCAAACCCGGTTGATGCTGCCTGCATGGGTGCTCTGCTTGTACGCCAGAGCAAGGCAAGTAGTGCCAGTGTGACAACAGGTACCGGATAAAAATAAAAAGGAGCAAAACCGGTTACCGTCACCCCACCCAGCAGCAAGGCAGCACTCAGCCTATAAAAACCGTTCAATTTATCGACGCTCCGGTTGAATCACGGGAAGAAAAAGGAAAACAAGACTCAATTTTTACTGTTTTCCCAGTTCGGAGATGAATTTGAAAGGGAGGTATAACAAGGCGTACACCACAAAAAGGTAGGCAATGAAGGTAAAAGGATTTTCCCGGAAACTGTCAATAATCGTTTTATGCTTGCCTTCCCGCTTGAGGCGATCATATTCCGTACGTACTCGCGCACTGCGCTCAACCTGGTAGGTATCCAGCAGCTCCCGTGCCTGCTCGTATTGGGATTCTTCACGTACCCATAACGCTGGCATGGAAATCCCCCAGTTACCTGCCGTGGTTTCGTAAAAATCAATCTGGTGCTCACTCAGCAGCATCCGCACCTCTTCCGCCTCATCATCTGGCACATTTCTCAATTTAAATAGCAGTTTTGACATTTGCCAATAAAATTCCACAAGATAAACTCGAATTCTCTATCAGAATGGAGTCGCTGTCTGCAGCAATAATTCGTATCATGCATATATCATTACTGATAAATTCTCTTCCCGGTTGATAATCCACTTTATATCTGACAAAAAGACAAAGTCCAGTGAACCGATCAGCATGAGCCCGTTATATGCTTGTCATAAAAGATGCAGGAAGATGTAAAAACCCCGCGCGTTGTACAATGAGTTATGTAGAAATATTGCCAGGATAAGGGTATTCTGCATAACTTCCATTACCTAAAAATGCAATGTTGAGGACGCTCGGCGAATCTGGACCTGTTATTCAGGATGCAGCCTTGATTGAAAATCGCCATGGCTTGCGTAAAACTGAAAAAATTACCATACGATCCAAGCAAGAGCGCTCTTTTTGTTAAACTCCATAAAGGATAGATTGAGAGAGACGAGAGACATGTCTAATTTTATTCGCACTATCATAGTGATTGCTTATCTGGTGTGTGCCTCTGGCAGTACTTATGCATCCTTAAAATTACCTGAAACAATCCGAGTTGAACCCGCCGCACTCACATCCGAGCCGCCTTGCGATCCCAAAATCCCCCCCGCCTGGCGTGATGCACAGGTTATCGACGGCGTAGAAATTGAAGCAGATCTGGGTTGCAGTCCGGACAACCCCACCTGGATTGCCGTCGCTGTCAAGGGAACCAACAATGTTTCCATGGATACGCTCATGCAAACGCACTTTTCTCCAGATGCCATCATCAAGACAGATGATCTGGATGGAGATGGTGATCCCGACCGTATCGTTATCAAGCTGGAGATCATGGAGTTAAATGGAAAATCACCCGATTTTCCTGGCCAGGTTCCCACTTTTGATATTGCTCCTGGTGTACAACCCGGCGCTTGGGTTTTTGCCCCGAAAACCAGCGGCATGTCAACTGAAAACTTTGAAAGTGTACGGGCCAATCCATTGATCAGATTGCCATCACCGGTCATCCGGGTTGAGCAGGGAGATATCGTACAAATCGTGCTGGAAAATACACATTACTTTCCACACACCATCCATTTACACGGTGTGGATCACCCATTCCATCACGAGCTCAACGGTAACGATGGCGTATCTCAGACCAGTGAAATGGAGCTAATGCCTGGCGAACGTCGAATTTATCAATTCCAGGCTCGTCAACCGGGAACCATGTTCTACCATTGCCACATACAAACGCATACCCATTTATCGATGGGATTGGGAGGAATAATTATCGTTGAAGAAAACAAACCCAATAATTGGTTACAAACATTGAATATCGGTGGTGGCCATGTGCGACATCGATCAGAAGCAATCAAGGAGCAAGGGTACGACCGGGAGTACGATCTGCATTACCACTCAATGGATAAAGAACTGGGGGACATTATCAAGCAATACAATGATCCGCGTCTGACTGCCCGTGATATGAATCGGCGCTATGAGATCAATAACGCTACCGAAGATTACTTCACAATCAACGGATTATCATTTCCTTATTCGCTCAGAGAATCGCTTGTCATTGTTGAACCGAATGAAAAAATTAAATTACGTTTACTCAACAGTGGTAACGAATCCATTGCAATCCATCCACATGGCCATACCGCCAAGATTACACATTATGACGGTATAGAACAAAATCCCCTGGCACAGATCAGGCGTGATGTGTTCGATATTGCTCCGGCACAGCGCCTGGATCTGGAAATAGAAACCGTTGATGACGGCCTGCGTAACACTGGTGAAGGTGACTGGCTAATTCATGATCATCGCGAAAAAGGCATTACCACAAACGGCATGGCCGAAGGCGGCAGCATGAGTTCCATCGTATATACCTCTTATCTTGGTGAAAACGGCTTGCCGAATACGAGTCACTTTGGTGTTAACCTCGATAATTTTTTTACCAAAGAATATTGGGAAAGAAAAGTCCCTGTCTGGCAAAATCTGGATGAAGCTGCCACCTTTGGGGCAGCCGCAGGAAGAACAATCAATCTTGACACTGCCACCCGTAACACTTTGCTCTATGCTTTAGGTGGTTTACTGGCTGGACTGTTCCTGTATATGATCTTTGCCGGACGCAGCCATATCAAACAATGTGCTGCAGCAGTAATTTCACGAATCAGAGGCGAAAAAGGGGGTAAAGAGTAATGAACGCAAGATTCAAGATCATTTTTCTGCTGGCTGCCGCTTTGCCATTCTGTTTCGATGCAGTGGCACAACAGCAGGCCACATCTGATGAACACGATCAACATGCCCAGCACGAACAGCATAGCGGGCATGAGCAGAGTGAATCAAAGCAGGCAGAAGCCACGCAGTCCAAACATGATCATAACGGACACGGCATAAATACAGGCAGCGAAGCGGTGGCTGAACATGAACACGCTCACAAAGAGCACAGCATTGACGCCGAATCGCATCAGGAAGAATCCGTTCACGATCATGTCCATGAGGATCACAGTATTGATGCTGAATCACACCAGCACTCGTCCGAGTCCGAGCATAGCGAGCATCTGGGCGGAGCAGCTGATCACGGCGACATGCATCACCACCACCATGTGGATGATAGCCACATCATGGATCATGAAGGCACGATGATCATGGGCCAGAATCTTGACAAACTACCCAGTGGCTGTAAAAGCATCTCCGGAGAAGTGGAAATCACAGTTCGTGCGGGCAGAAAATACGCAGAAAGGTTTCCTGGAACCGTTTTTGCTTTTGATCAGCAACAGTGGCACGTCAAACCTTGTTCAAAGGTTACTTTTCATTTCACTAATGAAGACAATGTCCGTCATCAATTTATGATGCATGGCCTGCCTAAATATATATATCAATACGGCATGTTCCATCTGGAAGTGACAGGTCCCAAAACTGTCTCCGGCACAATTATCGTACCGGGATCGGATGATACTTTGCTGGTGCACTGCGATATTGCACAACACATGGAAAAAGGGATGAAAGCCCAGCTCGTAATTGGCAAGGGTGGCCAGGATATTCCCAGCATCCCCGGACTGACGCCTTACAACATCACCGATGTTTATGAAGCTGAAGATCTGCCAAAAATAAGTGCATCTGAAAATAAACAAGACAAAAGCAAAGTGGTAAGGGAAATTACCAAGTCACTTGCCAAAAGTGATACACAAAACTACCTGATACTTCTGATTGGAGCACTGATAGGGTTATTCAGCATTCCACTACTCAGGAAAATCATTCCCAGAAGAAAAACCAGTAAGAATGAGGAATAAGTAAACAAAAATGTAAGTCATGTCCCTTCGCATAGCCGTGGGGACATGACTTCTTCCTCCGTAACTTGCAACACAGGAAATAATCCATCCTGAGCAATCTTTCCCCTCCACGAACTTTTCGGTATGCCCAGCACGTTATAGGATAAAGAGTCCGGGTACAAAAGAAAGTCGGCATTCAGAGGATCATGCGCAAGTTACAGCTCTGCAACGCAGCACGGGTCTTCAAACGTTACAGTAACGGGACTGCTAGATGGTGATCTCTCAGATAAGCCGCCGCAGAAACCCCTTGGCTATTGATTCGGCAATGTATCAATATATAAATGGCGCTGTCCCAGAGAAAATTTCTTTGAAACACTCAAGGAGTTCAAGCGCATCACTTTACACAGCGACAAAACCGACTACAGCTTCTCGCCAGCCATTTACCTGCTATCTGCTGTCACCAACTCCAGTTGAATCTCAACAGAACCTGACCTGGCCTGGCGCCCCATCCCAGACAATAAGCTTTAGCAGCAATTGGTAAAGCCATAAACCCGTGACACCGGTAAAAGCTGGTGTTTTTATCGATCCCGTCTTGCCTGGTACTCGCCCGTACAGCCCAACCCTCAATCAATACCGTACAGTATTCAACCACCATTCTTTAGCTAAAAAAAGAGCGCCCAATAGGCTGTAAATGCAGTGTACACACGCCAGTCCCTTGCGCTGCAGCAACCCCCGGAATGAGACTGCAATGGCGGCGGCGTCTGAAGCGCTGCGGGCCCTCAGCCAAACCATTTCTGCCCCCCTGGTGCGGGCAGCATCTCAGTCTGGCAACTGACTCCATCAAACAGGTCATTTCGCGTTGTTCCATGATCCTCTCTCCTCTCCCGGGGCAAACGTTTAAGCGTCACAGACACCAGGAGATGAATAAACCTGCCACTACTGTTTGCTACAAGAATTTCTTGAAACATCAATAAGGGTTGACATAGATCTTTATCAAAGGTAAATTCGCGACCCGATTTTAATAAACGGAAGGGGAAATATAAAATGATCTCAACAGTTTACGCCATTACACTCGTAGGGATAGGCTTGGTCATGGCAGTCTTTTATTTTGTAATAATTAATTCCAAAAAAACTGAAGCAGATTATCAATCCATTACAAAAAAATGGTACGGCGTGCGCAGTAAATGGTTTATTTTTTTACTGATACTGGGAACCATCGTCACCTTCGCCTCACTGAATCCATTTCCAATTCCTGATCAACACAAGGAATATTCAAGCAATGATTACCAGATCGTCGCGGTAAATGGTCATCAATGGTACTGGACAATGACACCTGCCACCGTGAAATCAGGCCAGCCGGTTGAATTCCAGGTATCTGCCGCAGACGTGAATCACGGGTTCGGTATTTATGACGAAAACCTGGTATTGATTGCTCAGACCCAAGCTATGCCAGGCTACACCAATAAACTTATTCACACATTTGACAAACCCGGAAAATTCAAGATTCTTTGCCTGGAATATTGCGGCCTGGCGCATCATGTGATGATTACCGAATTGACAGTTGAATAAATAATTCTGCATTAACAATAACTTATTGGAGAATACAATGAGTACAACAGAAGTAAGCAGCAAGATTGAGTATTCCGATTCAGAAAATCGGAATGCACTAATCGCCGTTAAATCTCACCTGATAGCGGGGTTACTGGTATTTTTATTGATGATGCTCGCAGGACTGGCCATGCGGGCGGCACAAGGCACTTGGTTAGAAATTGGCGCTGATCTGTTTTATCAGATAATGACAGTGCATGGCGCAGGGGTTGTAGGGGCCGCAATGATAACCTCGACTGGGGTACAGTGGTACTTTCTGCGCCAATATGTACGGCTGAGCAACGGAGTTTTCTGGACCAATTTCTTTATTTTCTTGACAGGTGTTGTGCTGATCCTTGGCTCTATCTTCGTAGGAAAGTATGGCGGTGCATGGACGTTTCTCTTTCCGCTACCCGCTATTTCAATGGGAGCCTGGTCCGCAGGCGCTGCAGCCGCCTTTCAGCTGGGTTTGCTCATCATCGGTGTGGGTTTCCTGATTCTCTACCTAGATTTCGGCCGTGCTATCCTGGCACGCTATGGTAGCCTGGCACGTGCTCTGGGGCTTACCCAGCTTTTTGGTAAAGAACCGGTAAATTACAAGCACCCGGCAGCAGTGGTTGCCAGCACGATGGTGCTTATTGTCAACTTTATGGGTATTGCCGCAGGTGCTGTAGTACTAGTCATGGGTCTGGTTAATCTGTTTTACCCCGAATTCAAACCAGATGCCTTATTGATGAAAAATCTGATCTATTTCTTTGGTCACGTTGTCATCAATGCCACCATATACGCATCAGTCATAGCGGTTTATGAACTCCTTCCACGCTATACCGGCCGTCCATGGAAAACCAACAAACCATTCTATGCCGCTTGGTTCGCCATTGTATTCATGGTGATGGGGGTATATCCACACCATCTTCTAATGGATTTCCCGATGCCAACCTGGGCGCTTATCACCGCACAGGTACTCTCCTTTGGTAGTGGCCTCCCGGTTTTGGTGGTTACCGGTTACGGTGCGTTAATGATCGTATATCGTTCAGGCATCACATGGAGCACTTCTGCCAAGTTACTGTTTCTATCAATGTTCGGCTGGGCTGCTGGAGTAATTCCAGCTATTCTGGATGCAATGGTTACCGTGAATCGTACATTCCACAACACCCTGTGGGTACCGGGTCATTTTCATTTCTACTTACTGCTTGGATTACTTCCCATGCTCATCGGATTTGCCTACTTTCTGGCAGGCGAAGGTGACCGCAAAGAACGGCCTAAAGCAGTTGATAGCCTTGGATTCTATGCCTATCTGATCGGTGCATTCATGACATCCATGGTTTTCCTTGCCAGTGGCGCAAACAGCATCCCTCGCCGCTGGGCCGTCCATTTACCGGAATGGATCGGCTTTGCTCAAGCAGGGACAATCGCCGCTTCACTGGTTGTGCTGGGAATGTTGCTATTCATCACGCGCGCTTTAATTAGCCTGCCAGGTGCAAACAACCCCCGCTAAAACATAGACACCCCGGCAATTTCTCCAAATAAAAATGGAGAGTTGCTGGGGAATCTGATAGTAGCACTCGATACACTGCACACGGGGAATAAGGGATGAAAACTTTTCTGGCAACGTTTCTCGTAGTTATCGTGGGATCTCTCGTTCTTTGGGTAAGTACTGACGAAGGACGTGCTTTTACAGCAGAAGAAGCGCGTCGCCTTGAAATCCGTGAAACCCCTCGATCTGTGCCTGACTGGCGCCTGCAGAATCAGGATGCTGAAACTTTCAGAATCCAGGACTGGCACGGACATTTCATTGTGGTAGATTTTATCTACACAAGCTGTCCTGATGTATGCCTGATACTTAGCGGCAATCTTAAAACCCTGCAGAAAGATTTCTCCACTGAAGAGAAATCAGACAAACTTCGCTTCCTCAGCATTAGTTTTGATCCTGAAAAAGATACCCCTCAGCGACTGAAAGAATATTTGCATCATTTTTCTGCCGACTTCAGATACTGGATGGCTGCCCGGCCGATCAATCCTTCCCAGAAAGAAGCCATCCTGGATTTCTTTAAGGTCATCGTAATCCCTGATGAATACGGTGGTTACACTCACTCCGCCGGCTACCATATCATCAATCCAGATGGAAAACTGGTCGCCATATTTGGGATTGAACAGACAGATGAACTTCATACTTACCTGAATCAGGTTCTGGAGGAAAAAGAAAATGTATCCAAAAGCTAAACAGGCATGGTTACTCCTGGCAGCACTGGTCATACTGGCTCTCCCTCCGATGCAGCGATTTCTGGAACAAAGCATGGTAATGCACATGCTTGTTCAGATTCCGGCACTGGCAATCATAGGATGGATGATCGGCAAGATACTGCCTGAAAATTGGAAAAATAATATAGCTCCATGGAACCGATGGGGAATAACAGGCATAGCACTTGCTATTATTATCATGACCTACTGGATGTTGCCACGCGTACAGGATGCTGCTATATCCGAATGGCCTATCGAACTGACAAAATTTATCACTGTACCGATAATGGGCATGGCATTGGGAATAAGTTGGCCTCAACTTAACCCTATCGCACAAGGGGTTCTGAAACTGGAATTTTGGGCTACTTTTATGCGCTTGGGGTGGTTGTATCTTGATCTGCCTGATCGCCTCTGTGCAAATTATCTTTTGAGCGATCAGCGTGTTTTTGGACAACTATTGTTACTGGCTGGAAGTATTTGGGCAGTTGCCTGGACGCTTAGAATCACGTTTGGAATAAAAATTATCAACAACTGAAACCCGCAGTGATCTGCAGGAAGATGGATCACCGCGGGTTTCAGTTTCAGTTACTATGTGTGCGGTACCATAAGGTTGAGTTAAATATTACTGCCCCCAGAATATTGCCGATCGTTACTGGAATCTGATTCCACAGCCACCACTCAGAAATCGTCACGTCAGCGCCTGACAGTATCCCAATCGGGAAGACAAACATATTCACCACCGCGTGCTCAAAACCGAGCGCAAAAAAGGTGGCAATTGGCAGCCAGATCAGCATGACTTTACCCGGCACACTGCGCGATCCCTTAGCAAAAACCGGGCCGAGACTGACCAGCCAGTTACACAGGATTCCCATACCAACGGCGGCAATCCAGCCATTCATCCCATACCCCGCATACGAAACTTTTTTCTCTGCAAGATGGGCCAACGTAGTAAGAACTCCTGGTGGTTCTACTGCCCCTCCCTTGGTCAGCGAAAACCAGAGTAAACAGGCAAAGAAAATACCGCCGACCAGATTGGCTACGAACGTCCAAAACCAGTTACGCACCACACTTCCCAATCCGATTCGCCCTGCAAACAGTGCCATGGGCATTACGGAAAAACTGCCAGTCGCCATCTCCAGACCCAGTATCGCCAGCATGACATAGCCAACCGGAAAAAGCAGGCCTGCTGCTGCCGTCGGCCATCCCTGCGCAACCAGCAACGCACACAATGCCGCACCATAGGCAAGAAACGGAGTGCATAAAAATCCCCGCGTCAGAATCTGTGCAACATTGAATTTGCTTTTCTTGACTGCATCTTCAACGAGATCATGCCCCATCTGCACAGGCAGGACACTATCAATAATCGCGGTCGGATCACTACTTGCCTTAACCGGAGTCATGCTGCCTGCATAACCGCCAGCTGACATACTTTCTGCGATAGCGCTGGATTGAATGACCTGTTCACTTAAAATAACAGAAGGTTTCTCAGATTCTTTCATATTCTCTTTAAGGTAGACTAATTGAGGAAATTACAATAGTGATGCTGTGATTGTATGCACAGCGGGCGGGAATTCTGTCATAACTCAGGATAGCCAGCAAGAAAAATAGTGATGTATATTTAGCAGGTTACGGGCATCCTTCGATGAAGATGAAGAAGGCAGTACTTTACGCAATCGTTAGCTCGAATCATACTAAAAAGCATCCGGAAAATTTTCGGCTGACTATCAATAATCTTTACAGAATCACGGCCTCCTGCGCTACCTGCTGCAGAGATTAAATTACACACCTCAATGTCACCCAGAACCACTCTGGCGTTTACAGTACAAAAGCAAACTGATCTGGTACGGGTTTATACATATCCTTCCGGATTACATTTCTGCCAGCGCCAGTGATCTCGGCACATCGCAGCCAGATCACGCTGCGCATTCCACTCCAGTATCTTTTCAGCCAGTGCAGGATCAGCATAACAAGTCGCCACATCCCCTGCCCGCCTGGGTGATAGCTGATACGGAACATGCTGGCCACTTGCATTCTCAAAAGCCTTGACCACATCCAGCACGCTGTAACCGGTGCCAGTGCCAAGATTGACTGCAAGACACCGCGGTGTGGCAAGGTGCCCCAGCGCACTGAGATGCCCCAGTGCCAAATCCACCACATGAATGTAATCTCGCACGCCGGTTCCATCATGCGTCGGGTAATCACTTCCCCACACATTCAGATGTTCACGCCGCCCCACCGCAACTTGTGCGACGAAAGGCATCAGATTATTGGGAATCCCTTGCGGATCCTCGCCAATCAACCCGCTGTCGTGTGCACCCACAGGATTGAAATAACGCAGGATGGCAATGCGAAATTGAGGATTGGCCCGATACACATCGCGCAACATTTCTTCAATAATAAGTTTGCTGCGGCCATAGGGATTGGTGGCAGATAACGGATGATCTTCCGTCAAAGGTAAACGTTGTGGTTCGCCATAAACAGTTGCCGAAGAGCTGAAAACCAGTGTGTATACAGCACAATTCTGCATTGCGGCCAGCAACCGGAGAGTACTGACAACGTTATTGTCATAATACTCAAGTGGTTTTTCTACCGACTCCCCTACCGCCTTGAGCCCGGCAAAGTGAATGACAGCCTCACAATGGTAATCTTTCAGAACCTTTTCAATGGTCGCCTGGTCTCGCACATCCCCCCTGACTACAGCAAGTTTCTTACCGGTGATTTTTTCTACCCGGCGCAATGCCTCCGGATGGCTGTTGCAAAAATTATCAAACACGACAACCTCATATCCGGCTGTCAGTAATTCGACGCAGGTGTGCGAACCAATGTAACCAGCTCCTCCAGTAACAAGAACCTTCATATCAATACCTTATCAGATCTAAATAAATACCAGATTAAGCAATCACTGCTGCCGCCGCGCAAGCAAAGCTTGTTTTCATCTAAATACGTTTTCCCTAAGTATTTTAAGCAGATACTGGCCATAACCATTTTTGGCCAGTGGCTGGGCCAGCATTTCCAGCTGTGCCGCATCAATCCATCGTTGCCGGTAAGCGATTTCCTCCGGACAGGCCACTTTAAGTCCTTGTCGGTTTTCCAGAGTGGCGATGAACTGGCTGGCATCGAGCAGAGTTGCATGTGTTCCTGTATCCAGCCAGGCGTAACCCCGGCCCATGATTTCCACACTTAACTGATCTTGTTCCAGATATAGGCGATTCAGGTCGGTAATTTCCAGCTCTCCACGTGCCGAGGGCTTAAGCGTTTTAGCAAAATCGGTAACCCGGTCATCGTAGAAATACAGACCGGTTACTGCATAGTTGGATTTAGGCTGCCTGGGTTTTTCTTCCAATAACAGCGCCTTCCCGCGTGCATCAAACTCAACCACGCCATAGCGCTCAGGATCAAGCACATGGTAAGCAAACACACTGGCTCCCTCCGTGCGCGCCATGGCATTGGCCAGTAATTGCTGCAAATCATGGCCGTAGAAAATATTGTCGCCCAGCACCAGTGCAGAAGGGTGATTGCCAATAAACGCTTCTCCGATCAGAAAAGCTTGTGCGAGACCATCCGGTGCAGGCTGTACCGCATATTGCAGATTCAATCCCCATTGCTCACCACTGCCCAGCAATTGCTGAAAACGGGGTGTATCCTGCGGCGTGCTAATGATGAGTATGTCGCGAATACCTGCCAGCATCAGGGTGCTGAGCGGGTAATAGATCATCGGTTTATCAAATACCGGCAATAATTGTTTGCTCAGCGCAAGCGTGGCCGGGTGCAGCCGCGTACCGGAACCGCCAGCAAGAATAATACCTTTTCTATTTGTCATAATGATTTTCTGGCAATCCGCAGAAAAATGAAATTGAAGAATCAAGGAACATGTGAATTCTTGCAGATAGAACTAGTCCATAAAATACGGACTGTTATACTACAAAACTTGCGGCGGATCGTGCGGACACAGACAAATCCGGATGAACCAGCCGGCAAGCAGTTTACCTGTTTTGCCGGAATCACTTAATCGCAGATAAAGACCCATTTTCTCAGTCACACTGTTCAACATGAAAAATATCGGTTTTATTGGTCTGGGTATCATGGGAAAACCCATGGTCAGCCATCTTATCCGGGGAGGCTACCCGGCTTATCTCCATTCCCGCAGTGGCGTGCCCGATGAGTTGACAGCCCTGGGTGGAATTGCCTGTCCTACACCCAAGGCTGTCGCAGAGCAGACGGATATTATTATTCTGATGTTACCGGATACGCCGGATGTCGAAAAAGTGCTGTTTGCTGAAAACGGTGTCATGTCGGGCCTGTCCGCAGATCCAGCCCGATCGAAAATTATCATCGACATGAGTACGATTTCACCAATTAGAACCCGTGATTTCGTCAGACGAATCAACCAATCCGGGCATGATTATGCAGATGCCCCCGTATCAGGTGGCGATATCGGCGCCCGGAACGCCGCGCTAACCATCATGATCGGCGCAACTGAACCGGTTTTTGCAAGAATCAAACCCATCCTGGCGTTAATGGGAAAAACCGTCACCCGCATCGGCGAGCCAGGTACTGGACAGATCTGCAAGGCAGCCAATCAGATCATTTCCGCCCTGACGCTTGAAGCAGTGGCCGAAGCGCTGGTATTTGCTTCCAAGGCCGGGGCGGATCCAAACAAGGTCAGACAAGCGTTGCTGGGTGGATTTGCTGCTTCACGCATTCTGGAAGTACACGGGGAACGTATGCTCAAACATGCCTTCACACCTGGCTTTCGCGTCGATTTGCATATGAAGGATCTGGGGATTGCGCTGGATTGCGCTACGGAGCTGGGCGTCAGCCTGCCGGGTACTGCGCTGACTCAATCGCTTTATAACGCCTGCGTTGCACAGGAAGACACGATGCTGGATAGCTCAGTCATCGTGCGTATCCTCGAAAAATTGGCCGGACATACTATCAATCCATCCACAGCAACCTCTCATGAATCGTAAGCAACTGATTACAGCCTTTCTGAAGTTTCTGCCTGAAGAAGCGATACTTTACGAGGCGGAAGATTTAAGGCCGTATGAATGTGATGCCCTGTCCGCCTACCGGCAGATGCCCATGATTGTCGTGCTGCCGCGCACAGAAGCTGAAATTGCCGCTATCCTGCAAATCTGTCATGCTGGACAGGTTCCGGTCGTAGCACGCGGCTCCGGCACCGGTCTGTCCGGTGGAGCACTACCTCACGCAGAAGGCGTTTTGCTGTCATTGGCCAAACTGAACCGCATTCTGGATATCGATCCTGCTGCCTGCACTGCACGTGTTCAACCTGGTGTGCGTAACCTGGCTATCAGCGAAGCCGCTGCAAGCTATGAAATGTATTACGCACCCGATCCTTCCTCACAGATCGCCTGTAGTATTGGTGGAAATGTGGCGGAAAACTCTGGGGGGGTGCACTGCCTCAAATATGGACTCACCGTTCATAATATTTTGCGCTTGCGTGTACTGACAATTGAAGGTGACGTGCTGGAAATCGGTGCTGACGCACTCGATAGCCCCGGTTTTGATTTGCTTGCTCTGATGACAGGCAGCGAGGGCATGCTGGGCATTGTCACCGAAATCACGGTAAAACTGCTTCCCAAACCGGAAACAGTGAAACTGGTCATGGCCGTGTTCGACGATATCAGCAAAGCCGGGGATGCTGTCGCCAACGTCATTCAGGCAGGTATTATTCCGGCCGGTATGGAGATGATGGATAAAATTACCATCCACGCCGTTGAGGATTTCGTACACGCAGGCTACGATCTTGAAGGTGCAGCGATTTTGCTGTGCGAATCTGACGGCATGGCGGAAGAAGTAGCCGATGAAATCAAACAGATCCAGACCATTCTGCAAGCCAGTGGCGCTGTCCGGATCAGCCTTGCGCGAGATGAAGCCGAACGGCAGCTTTTCTGGGCCGGACGGAAAGCCGCCTTTCCGGCAGCCGGCCGGGTTTCACCGGATTACTACTGTATGGACGGCACCATTCCACGCAAGCATTTGGCACATGTGCTGGAACAAATTGAGCAACTTTCAGCTGAATACGGTCTGCACTGCATGAATGTGTTTCACGCGGGAGACGGTAATCTGCACCCGCTGATTCTGTACGACGCCAATCAACCGGGCGAACTGGAGAAAGCAGAAGCCTTTGGCGCACGCATACTGGAAATCTGCATTCAATCCGGCGGATCATTGACCGGCGAACACGGTGTAGGCATCGAAAAACTCAACCAGATGTGCCTACAATTCAATGATGCCGAACGTGATCTGTTCCATGCGGTCAAGGCGGCATTCGATCCGCAATCGCTGCTCAATCCAGGCAAAGCCATTCCCGAACTGCACCGTTGCGCCGAATTCGGGGCGATGCATGTCCATCGAGGCGCTGAAAAATTTCCAGACATACCCAGGTTCTAATCAGACATACCCAAGTTCTAATTTATGCAAGATCAAACCATTCTCGATCAGCTCATCCAGACCGTTACAGAAGCAGCCGAATATAAACAGGCGTTATGCATCCGGGGAGGCGGCAGCAAGGATTTTTACGGCAACCCGCAGGCGTTGCAACCTCCTGCGCTCAACACAGCTACCTGGCAGGGAATCGTCGATTATGAACCCAGTGAGTTGGTTATCACTGCTCGCGCCGGAACACCGCTGGCCGAGCTGGAGAAGCTGCTGCATGATCATGGTCAGATGCTGGCTTTTGAACCTCCTTGCTTCAATACATCCGCTACGCTGGGCGGCTGTGTCGCTGCCGGATTATCCGGCCCCAGACGCGCCTACACCGGCGCAGTACGCGACTATGTATTAGGTATCGGATTGCTGGATGGCCAGGGCAGAACCCTGTCTTTTGGGGGGCGTGTCATGAAGAACGTGGCCGGTTATGATGTCTCCCGCCTGATGACAGGCGCCATGGGCACGCTGGGGGTATTGCTCGAAGTGTCACTTAAGGTACTCCCTAAGCCGGCTGTAGAACGCACCCTGTGCATTCAGACCAACATGCCCCAAGCGATCGGAATCATGCGCCGCTGTGCAGCTGAACCGCTGCCGGTTTCCGCTACCTGTTTTCATGAGAATCAGCTTTATGTCCGGCTTTCCGGTGCTGAATCCGCCGTGCACACGGCACATGCCAGACTGGGCGGAGATGAAATCAAAGATAAGGGAAGTTGCGAGGAAAATTTCTGGAAATCCGTCAGGGATCACACCCATCCGTTTTTCCAGCAAGGAAAATCGAATGGCAAATCGCTGTGGCGGCTGTCGATCCAATCGACCACCCCTCCGCTTTCGCTGCCAGGTGAACAACTGATCGAATGGGGCGGTGCACTGCGCTGGCTGGTGACAGACGAAGATACCGATGCTGCCAAGATCCGCAACCTTGCTTCCGGTGCCGGCGGCCATGCCACTCTATTCCATGGCAATAAAACCGCAATCCCCGTATTTCACCCGCTTTCCCCTGCCCTGCTTAAAATCCACCAGAGACTGAAGCAACAGTTTGATCCGGCAGGTATTCTGAATCCGCAACGACTGTATGCCGAGTTTTAAACCATGCAAACCCGTCTGACTGATCTGATTAAAGACACCCCGGAAGGCAAGGAAGCCGATGCCATTCTGCGCAGTTGTGTGCATTGTGGCTTCTGCCTTGCTACCTGCCCCACCTACCAACTGCTGGGAAACGAGCTGGATAGCCCGCGTGGGCGAATTTATCTGATCAAGCAGATGCTGGAAGGCCAGGAGGTAACAGAAAAAACGCAGCTGCATCTCGATCGCTGCCTGACCTGTCGCGCCTGCGAAACCACCTGTCCATCCGGGGTACAGTACGGGCGTCTGCTTGATATCGGCCGGGGCATGGTCGAACAGCAAATCCAGCGTACGCCTTATGCAACATTCAAGCGCTATACCTTGCGCAAACTGCTGCCCAACCGTACTCTCTCCAGCTTTTTCATGGGCGTTGCCCGCTTGAGTCGCCCGCTGCTCCCCGCCCGGCTGAAAAGAACGATCTTACCGAAGCCGGTAACTGCACGCAGCCTCTCCGGCAAAACCCACACACGCTCCATGCTGATACTCGCTGGTTGTGTACAGCCGGCCATGACACCCAACACCAACCACGCTACCACACGCGTGCTGGACAGGCTCGGCATCTCGGTCATCACCGCGGAACAGGCCGGCTGCTGCGGTGCACTGGCTTATCACCTTAATGCGCAGGAAGAAGGATTGAACGCCATGCGCCGCAATATCGATGCATGGTGGCCTTTTGTCACGCGATCCGAGAATCCGGTTGAGGCCATTATCGTCACGGCCAGCGGCTGCGGCGTCACTGTCAAGGATTACGGACATCTGCTGCAACACGACCCAGTTTATGCCGAGAAAGCAGAACGAATTTCCAGCCTGACCCGCGACATCAGTGAAATCATCACGGCCGAAACCTCCACACTGATTCCGTTGTTGGAAGCAGCGAAAACCGCATCGAAATCCTCCTCGTTCCCACGCAACCTTGCCTTTCATACCCCCTGCACCTTACAACATGGCATGAAACTGAAAGGAAAAGTCGAACCGATTCTGCAAGCAGCGGGCTTTAACCTCACCAAAGTCGCTGACCCCCATCTCTGCTGCGGTTCAGCGGGCACTTATTCCATCCTGCAACCCAAACTTTCTCGTCAGCTACGTGATAACAAGATTACTGCATTGACCATGGAAAACCCCGATCTGGTGGTTACCGCCAATATCGGCTGCCAGATGCACCTGCAAGGCGGCACCCGGCTGCCTGTACGCCACTGGATTGAACTGCTGGATGAAACCCTGGGCGGATAATCCCCAAATATCAGGGAAACGCTCTTTATCCGCGCGGCCGCACCGCCGCCAGCGGCAATTGATTCAGCTCCGCCGTGGCCTCGCGCCAGGCTGGATAATACTGATCCATCAATGCAACAAACCGTTTGTTATGTGATGCTTCAAGTAAATGAACCATCTCGTGCACGACAACATACTCAAGTAAATCCTTCGGTCTGGTGACCAGATCGGTATTCAGTCGGATATGGCGGGTACGCGGG
This sequence comes from Nitrosomonas sp. TNE100, assembly GCF_055387135.1. Taxonomy (NCBI): domain Bacteria; kingdom Pseudomonadati; phylum Pseudomonadota; class Betaproteobacteria; order Nitrosomonadales; family Nitrosomonadaceae; genus Nitrosomonas; species Nitrosomonas sp. TNE100. The sequence continues at coordinate 1,859,135 of NZ_AP040997.1, forward strand.
TTACAACTACCCCAACGGGTTTTCATTCGCTGCAAAAAATAGGCAGACACACTCACACCCAGCCGATCCTGCCATTGCTCGATCAAACCGGGCACCACACCATGCAGCAAGGATTTGTACCAGGCATGCATCACCGCGGCACGCCTGGATAAATCACTGCCCGGACGCACCTGCAGGATGATGGACTGCTGATTCAGCAACACACAAGGTTTGGCTTGTTTCTCCACCACCTGCAGCACATAATGATGACCCCATACGGTATGGCTTTCATGCTCAACCAACTGCCGGGGTGCTTCTCTAACCTGCGATTGCAGTTTTGTCTGCTGCTTTTGAATCCAGGATAGTTTTGAAACAGCGAAAGCGTGTATTACCACCAGCTGAATACCAATTGGGGCAACCAGCGTTACTCGTCCATCTGGCGCAAGCACCCTCAAGTAAATATGTTTCACTCTCTTGCGCTGCATGAAAATCGTAAGATCTCCCAGCTTGATCTGCTCGCTCACCAGTCACTCCGCTCATCTTTGATTCTATGCAACCCCGACCAACTGTCGCTGCAAAAAGCCTGCGATGATGTGATCTGCATAAGGTCGTGCAACCTCACAGATGAAGCGCGGGAAATCGATGTGAGCGCTGTCATCGGCGCGATCAGAAATGGTGCGCACGGCAGCGAACGGTTTGCCAAAGTCACTGCACACCTGTGCTACTGCAGCGCCTTCCATCTCGACAGCGAGCGCCTGGTGGCCGGCTGCGGCGAGCGTGGTACGCAGCGCAATTGATTCAGCCAAGGTACTGACAAAACGATCTCCACTGACGATTAAACCCTGGTGCACCCGCGCTAAATGAGTGCGCGCGACACCACTGCTCCGAGGTATATCAGCTTGGGTATTTGTCAGATAAGCGTGCGCCGCTGCAAATAATAGAGTAGACAGTTCCGGATCGCAGGCAAATTGTGTACAGCCATAACCTGGTACTTCCCAACGCGGGAAAATGGGCGATGCATCCATATCGTGCTGCAGAAATTGCGTAGCGATGACCACATCACCCACCTGCACACCTTCCCCCATACCACCAGCCACACCCGTAAACACGATGCGCTGCGCACCCAATCGTTCAAACAGCACAACAGCTGTTGTCGCCGCTGCCACCTTGCCAATGCCAGATAATCCCAGCACCACTGTCTGGCCATGCAGACGACCGCGCCAAAATACACGCCCCGCATACTGAAACTGCTCCCGTTGCTCCAGCGCCTGTACCAAACCGCCCTGTTCTTCTGGCAAAGCACTCAAAATTGCTGTAGTCATTGATAGATATTAAAAAATCCGGAAATTTTTGATGTAACCCAATTTCGCATCGGCATTGCTCATAGAAGAACAGTTAATCGGGCCAGGGCAGATCATTTTCCTGTGCCAGCGCCCTGCCCCATGCTTCCAGTTCGTTCAGGATTTCCTGCTGTGCCTGTTGCGGACAATCGGTACGCAGTTGTATCAGCTTCTGACGGTATTTGTTTAATGTCAGGCTACCGTTGATAGCATCTTCACCGAGCTGTCTGCGGCAATGGACTTGCCAGCGGTGTTTTTCCTGGGCCGACAAGGTATCGGGAAAGTTGCGGGCACGATAGCGAAACAGCAGTTCAGCATAACGTCCATCCTGAAATTCTTCTGAGAGATCAATCAGTCTCTCCGGTTCTGAATCGCGCACGAGCGGGAACAGGTTACGGTCGTGATCGTTTGCAAAACCATCGTACAACGCCAGATCAGCATCATTTTCTGGAAAAATCTTGCCATTTGAATACGCTTGCCTGATCCGCTGCATGAAATCCGGATGCTGCAGTAACAGTTGCCAGTGTTGCTGACATTGTTCGTCATTCAGTCCGATTCGTTTGGCAATCTCATCATTAAGAACTTTCTGTGGCGCCAGTGCCGGACATTTGTTCAGCCTAATCGTCTTGACCGGCAGGCGCTGCTGCCCTTCCGCCAATTCCAATTTGGGCGTGAACAGACGTTCCACCAGCGCATCAACATTCAGCTGCATAAATTCAGCAGGATCATGCCGCAAGTCGTAAACCAGAATACTGTTGGTATTGCCTGTTTCAGGCAGCAGCGGCATCACCAGCGTGGTGCAACCTTGTTCGGATGGATACATACGCGAGGTATGCAATACCGGGGTATGTGCTGTCAGATCGAGCAGACGAGATGCTTCACGCTTATCCCGCAAACGGAACAGCCAGTCATACAAACGCGGCTGCCGGTCACGTAGCAAGCGAGCCAGTGCGATGGTGGCGCGAACATCGGATAACGCATCGTGCGCACTATCATGCATTAACCCGTTGGCAGCGGTAATATCCTCCAATCGGAAACTAGGCTTCCCTTCCCCATTGACCGGCCAGTTGATGCCTTCCGGACGCAGAGCAAAAGTCATGCGGGCGAGGTCGATCACATCCCAGCGCGAATTGCCGGACTGCCATTCGCGTGCATAGGGATCGTAGAAATTGCGATACAGCGCAAAGCGGGTGACTTCATCATCAAACCGTAGCGTGTTATAGCCCACCCCGCAGGTACCCGGTTGTGCCAGCTGTGCATGAATCAGTGCGATGAATTCCGGTTCCGGCAACCCTCTGGTTGCTGCCATTTGTGGTGTGATACCGGTAAGCAGACAAGCTTCCGGATGCGGCAGCCGATCACGCGCCGGTTTGCAATAAATCACCAGCGGATCGCCAATTTCATTGAGCGCTTCATCCGTCCTCAGCCCAGCAAACTGAACCGGCCGATCCTGACGAGGGTTCGCACCGGAGGTTTCATAATCGTGCCAGTAGAGTGTTGAGGTATCCATTCGCATAATGGTGGTTAGTCCGTAACAGGTTGGAAAACGCGGATTTATTTTCCCGATCCATTCCTGAATAACCGGGTCTTAACAAAAATCTCGAATCAATCCTGATCTGCCCAGAGAACATATATCGCTTGTTTCAAAGCTGCTTTCCTACCTTTTAGCGTATAGGTACAGATGAATCGTCCCGGGTTTTGAGGAGGCTGTTTGGTTAAAGTCAAGCCACCGGAATGGCTTCCCTGGCGAATTGCCTATAGTAGTTTACCTCAGCTTCTGCGGGAGGGATGTAACCGATTGGTTCCAGCAGCCGCTGGTTGTTGAACCAGGCTACCCATTCCAGCGTTGCCAGCTCCACGGCCTCCCTGGTTTTCCAGGGGGCGCGCTTGTGAATCAATTCTGTTTTGTACAGCCCATTGATGGTTTCTGCCAGCGCGTTGTCGTAGCTGTCGCCCTTGCTGCCGACCGAGGGTTTTATTCCGGCTTCGGCGAGTCGCTCGGTATAGCGAATGGAGACATATTGCGAGCCTCTGTCGCTATGGTGTACCAAGGCATCCATCCGCCCCGGTTGCCGGGCATACAGCGCTTGTTCCAGGGCATCCAGCACAAAGTCCGTGCGCATGGAGCTGCTCACCTGCCAGCCCACAATGCGCCGGGCAAATACATCGATGACGAAAGCCACATACAGCCAGCCTTGCCAGGTCGAGACATAGGTGAAGTCTGACACCCACAACTGGTTCGGACGATCTGCCTTGAATTGCCGGTTAACCCGATCCAGTGGACACGGCAGCGCCTTGTCCGGAACTGTGGTGCGCACAACCTTGCCACGCCTGGCACCTTTCAGCCCTAACCGTTTCATGAGCCGTTCGACCGTACAGCGTGCCACCTGGACATCTTCACGCTTAAGCTGACGCCAGACCTTGTCGGCACCATAGACCTGCATGTTGGTCTGCCAGACCCGCTGTATTTGCGGCAGCAGTTTATCATCACGCAGGACGCGGGCACTGCGCAAAGCCGGATTACGCTGTTGCGCGGAATATCGCCGATACCCTGATGGGGCGACCTGCAAAACCTTGCAGATCGGCTCGACCCCATGGGCGTCGCGGTACTGGTCGATGAACGATCTCAGGATTTGAGTTTGCGGTCGAGCTCCGCCTGAGCGAAAAAAGCACTGGCCAGCTTCAGAATCTCATTCGCCTTGCGCAATTCCTTTACTTCGCGTTCCAGGGCTTTGATGCGGTCGCGCTCTTCGCTGGTCACACCGTCTCGCAAGCCGGTATCAGTCTCGTGTTTGCGCACCCATTCAAGCAATGTGTGGGCTGAACAGCCGATCTTCGGCGCAATGGATTCAATCGTCGACCACAGCGAGGGATACTCACTGCGGTGTTCCTGCACCAGACGGACTGCGCGCGCTCTTACTTCGGGGGAATATTTATTTGATTTGTTCATGGCTCCATCTTCTCAGATAGTGGAGCCTCCTCAAAACCCGGGGCGGTTCACAGAAAAATATCTATACATGTCCATCCTGGTTAAAGCTTTGCACCAAACCCCCGTTAAATATGGCTATCAACAGATCTATTTTATCAGCCTGAACCGGGCATTTGATGTCGTATAGATTACATTAATATCTTCATTAAATTATTCATTCATGGATCTACAATGGTAAAGTTCCTCAACACAAGTGCGACAAATTACTTCCTCGAAGAACTCATAAAAAGTGCAAAGGATCGGCTCATCCTCATCAGCCCATTCCTTCGCCTGAATGACAGAATCAAAGAATTGCTGGAAGATAAAAATCGCCTGAAAATTGACGTAAGAGTCGTCTACGGAAAAAGTGAACTCCAGCCAGAAGAAATTAGCTGGCTTACTGAACTCTTCTATTTACGGACTAGTTTTTGCAAGAACCTGCACGCAAAATGCTATCTCAATGAAGAATTATGCATTATCACCAGCTTGAATCTCTACGAATTCAGTCAAGTTAACAACAACGAAATGGGTGTGCTCATTCAGCGCTCTGAAGATGCCGAGCTTTATCAGGAAGCTTACGAAGAAGCACAACGCATCATCCGTATCAGTGATGAAGTACGCATTTCAGTCGAGACCATCGGAAAGGAATCGGAATCAACAGCTGAAGCCGATGAGCAGTCCACAGACAAGCTAACAACTTCCAAGCTGGCGCAAAAGATCGGAATCAAAACTATCGATCTTATAGAGCAATTGACGCACGCTGGTTATCTCGAAGTACGGGACGGTAAAAATTACATCACATTCAAAGGGAAAAATGCCGGGGGTGAATTCCGCATGAGTCCAAAGTATGGCCCTTATTTCCTTTGGCCTGAAAGCTTCCGACTGTAATAATTATCAGCCATTCATATACCACATCCAGAATATTCTTCAGGAGCCACCCTCAAACATGAGACAAATGATTTGTAAAGTATTTGTTAGCCCACCCCCATATAACAATTCATTCAGGCCAATACTGTTTTGATGTGGTTTAATGAAACCACATCAAAGTGTTGGATCTGTTCACCCCTGAGGAGTGTGCCAACTACCTTGCTTCATGTGGATATATAAACAAGTAAATTCAAAATGATCTAACCTTTCTCTTTGGCTACCAAATAATAATCCGCAGAAAGCCGTTACATTTTTTTCAATGCCCCGTTAGCCCCAACCGCTGCCAGATTTTTGTGGGTAGTACGGCCGAGTTAAGCGTGTAGAAATGCAGGCCGGGTGCACCGGCTTCCAGCAGGCGCGCACAAAGTGCGGTGACCACATCCAGCCCGAATGCCTGGATGGAAGGGATGTCATCACCAAAGCTCTCCAGTTTTTTGCGAATCCAGCGGGGTATCTCCGCTCCACAGCCATCGGAAAATCTTGCCAGTTGGGAAAATTTGCTGATCGGCATGATGCCGGGAACGATTGGGACACTGATATTCGCAGCTTCGCACATCTCTACGAAATGCAGATAGGCATCGACGTTATAGAAAAACTGGGTAATCGCTGCATTGGCACCTGCCTCAACTTTTCGTCTGAAGTTGGTGAAATCCTCCAGTGCGGAACGTGCCTGTGGATGATATTCCGGATAAGCTGCCACTTCGATCCAGAAAGTATCGCCGAACTCCTTGCGGATAAATGCCACCAGCTCATTGGCATAGCGGAATTCACCCGCCTGCGCCATGCCCGAAGGCAGATCACCACGCAACGCGATAATGTGGCGGATATTGTGGCTGTGATATTTTTCAAGAATGGAGCGGATATTGTCGCGGGTGGAACCGATACAGGATAGATGCGGCGCTACCGGGGAACCTTCTGCCTGGATTTCCAGCACGGTTTCCAGCGTCCGCTCCCGAGTGGAGCCACCTGCACCGAATGTTACCGAAAAGAACTTCGGGTTGAAGCGGGCAAGTTGTATACGCGTTGCCCGCAGTTTTTCCATGCCTTCCGGTGTCTGCGGCGGGAAAAACTCAAAACTGAATGTGGGCGTAAAATTTTTCTGGGATAACATCTGGACTTACTTCCATTGGCCACTTCCCTTCAAAGGAAGCAGTAGTGAGAATTTATGAAATAAAACCCAAATTTTCCATCAGATCCTTGCAGCAGCGAAAAACAACCTTTCAAAATCTGCTGGATTGCTTGACACCTACAGTGCTCGCAAAGACGGTATTTTGTCACCTGTTGAATTTCGCATCTTCTGCCCTGATGAAGAACCCGGGATAAAGCCGGGGGAATACAACTGTCGCTTTGACAGCGATTTCTCCGGCTTCAATCAGTTCAACCACTCAAACTCAATAACGGTACATCTCGGGTTTATAAGGTCCGTTTTTATCGAGATTGAGGTAGTGCGCCTGCTCGTCGGTCAGTTCGGTCAGCTTCACACCCAGTTTACCCAGATGCAGACGCGCAACCATTTCATCCAGCTGTTTAGGAAGTACATACACCTTCTTCTGGTAATCTTTACCGTTTTGCCAGAGTTCCATCTGCGCCAGCACCTGATTGGTGAAGGAGCTGGACATGACAAAAGACGGATGGCCGGTAGCACACCCCAGATTAACGAGACGTCCTTGTGCCAGCACGATGATGCGGCGGCCAGTCGGGAAGATGACATGATCAACCTGTGGCTTGATGTTTTCCCACTGGTACTTCTGAACTGAGGCAATATCGATTTCAGAATCGAAGTGGCCGATGTTGCATACGATCGCCTGATTCTTCATTTTCAGCATGTGGTCATGGGTGATCACACGCAGATTGCCGGTGGCGGTGACGAAAATATCTGCTTTATCACAGGCATCGTCCATGGTCACCACACGATATCCTTCCATCGCCGCCTGCAATGCACAGATTGGATCAATCTCGGTAATCCAGACAGTTGCTCCCAGGCCGCGCAATGACTGCGCACAGCCTTTGCCGACATCGCCATAACCACAAATCACAGCTATTTTTCCGGCAATCATTACATCGGTTGCGCGTTTGATGCCATCCACCAATGATTCACGGCAACCATAAAGATTATCGAATTTGGATTTGGTGACTGAATCATTGACATTGATCGCCGGGAATGGAAGTTCACCTTTCTTTTCCATTTCGTACAGGCGATGTACACCGGTTGTGGTTTCTTCTGTCACACCGCGAATTCCGGCAAGGTTACGCGAGTACCAGCCCGGATGGCTGGTAAGACGGCTACGGATGGAAGCAAACAGTACCTGTTCTTCCTCATTGGACGGATTGGCAATCACGGAAGGATCGCGTTCAGCCCTGCTGCCAAGGATGAGCAGTAAGGTGGCATCCCCGCCATCATCCAGAATCATATTGGCGGCATGCGAGCCATCACTGGTCCATTCAAATATCTGGTGAGCGTAGTCCCAATATTCCTTCAGTGATTCTCCCTTGTAGGCAAATACTGGAATATCGCGGGCGGCAATCGCCGCAGCAGCATGATCCTGGGTGGAGAAAATATTGCAGGAAGCCCAGCGGACTTCTGCACCCAGTGCCACCAGTGTTTCAATTAACACGGCGGTCTGGATAGTCATGTGCAGGGAACCGGCAATTCTGGCCCCTGCCAGCGGCTTCTTGCCGGCATACTGTTCGCGCAGCGCCATCAAACCGGGCATTTCAGTTTCGGCAATGGCAATTTCCTTTCTGCCCCAATCTGCCAATGACAAATCAGCCACCTTGCAGTCGGTAAAAACAGAGTTGTCCACTACGGGGTTGATTGTTGCACTCATAACACATCTCCTGAGAAGTGAAAGAGCGCCGTTGTTGGGTTGTTCATTTGTCCGAGCCTCACGAGATAGACCGTTGCAGCGCTCCTCGGTACAAATGGAACATCATTCACGCTGAATGATGTTGATGAAAAATATTCAAATACCTGCATCCGCTTTAAGCTGCTCTGCAATGTCGGTTTTCTCCCAGGTGAAGCTGGGCTCTTCCCGACCAAAATGGCCATACGCAGCCGTTTTGCTATAAATCGGACGCAGCAGGTTCAGTTCATGAATGATCGCTCTGGGGCGCAGATCAAAATTCCGGGTGATCAGCTCGGCGAGTTTTTCATCTGAAACTTTACCGGTACCAAAAGTTTCCACCATTAATGAAACCGGCTTAGCCACGCCAATTGCATAAGCCACCTGAACTTCACATTTGCGTGCCAGGCCGGCAGCTACAATATTTTTGGCGACATAACGGGCAGCATAAGCTGCTGAGCGATCCACCTTGGAAGGATCCTTACCGGAAAAAGCACCGCCACCATGATGGGCTGTGCCACCGTAAGTATCCACGATGATCTTGCGCCCGGTTAGTCCGCAATCGCCCATCGGCCCGCCCACCACGAAACGACCGGTAGGATTGACCAGATACCGAATATCACTACTCAGCATTTCTGCAGGCAACACAGGTTTGATGATTTCCTCGACAACTCCTTCAAACAAATCGCCATTGGAAATATCCGGATCATGCTGGGTTGAAATAACAACTGTTTCTATGTTTTTCGGTTGTCCGTCAATATAACGTACTGAAACCTGGGATTTGGCATCCGGACGCAGCCATGACAGCTGGCCGCTTTTTCTCAATTTTGCCTGCTGTTCAACCAGACGATGTGCATAGTAAATCGGCAGCGGCATCAGTTGCGGTGTTTCATCACAGGCATAACCGAACATCAGTCCCTGATCTCCCGCCCCCTGATCCATCTCCTCTTCCTTGCTGCGATTCACCCCCAGAGCAATATCGGGAGACTGTTTGTTAAAAGCGGTCAGCACCGCGCAGGTGCTTGCATCAAAGCCAATCTCGGAACTGGTATAGCCGATTTCACGTACCGTATCTCGTGGGATGACGTTGTAATCAATGGTAGCATGGGTCGTTATTTCACCTGACAAAACGATCAGCCCTGTACTGCACATGGTTTCACAGGCTACACGCGCATGAGGATCCTGTTGCAGAATTGCATCAAGGATTGCATCCGATATCTGGTCGGCCACCTTATCAGGGTGGCCTTCAGATACGGATTCAGACGTAAAAAGATAGTTACTCATAGTTTGTTTTGTTAATTAAATTTGGATATGAATGAGATAATACTCAGGCAAGAGTAAAACCAATTCCGGATTTGAGGCCAAAGACTGCAGTTATTTATTAAGGTACAGTGCAAAACTACCTTAAAGCACTGCTTGTTGAGCAACCGGATTATTCCAGAAATCCGTATGAAAATCATTGTTCTTTTTACTGACCCTGCCTAGATCAGGTAATGCGGATGCAATAATCTGTCATTTTTTCATCTCAATGCTCCCGGAAAATGCCGATTATTTTGACCATGTACAGGAGTTTTCCATGAATACTGTTTTGATTACCGGCGCCAATCGGGGAATCGGATTGGAATTTGCCACACAATATGCGGCAGACGGGTGGCAGGTAGTCGCCTGCTGCCGGCAACCGCAACAGGCCATGGCGCTCAATCAGCTGGCTGAGCAGTACAAAGATCATTTTTCTATTTACCAGCTTGATGTACGTGAGCTTGCCGAAATAGATCAGTTGTCACAAAAGCTGCATGATTTGTCCATTGATGTGCTGATTAATAACGCAGGCGTTTATCCACCTGCACAAAATGGGGAGTTTGGTCATATCAACTATGATGACTGGATGGAGGCCTTCAGGGTCAATACATTCGCCCCCCTCAGAATGGCAGAAGCCCTGGTGAAACAGGTTGCTCGCAGCAAATTGAAAGTTATCGCCACCATCACCAGCAAAATGGCCAGTATCGACGATAACCAGCGTGGCGGCAGTTATATTTACCGATCCAGCAAAACTGCCGTAAACATGGTGGTAAAAAGTCTTGCCATTGATCTGCAGCCTCGCGGTATTATTTCAGTGCTGCTACATCCAGGCTGGGTACAGACTGATATGGGTGGACGTGGCGCGTTAATCACAGCAAAGCAGAGTGTGACCGGCATGAAAGGCATCCTGGATAAAATCACCCATACGGATACAGGCAAATTTCTTGCCTACGATGGACAGCACATCCCTTGGTAGTCTTTTTTACCTGCCTTTCAAGCAACAAACTTTCACTGGTAACCAAATGCGCTCATCTTATGTTGTGCAACTCGACGATGAAGCAGCAACTTTGTTCCTGGGAGAGCAGCTTGCAGCCATACTTCGCCCTGGTTTGACCGTATTCCTTTATGGTGATCTGGGAGCTGGCAAAACTACGCTTGCACGTGGAATATTGAAAGGGCTGGGGCATCATGACAAGGTGAGAAGTCCCACCTATAACCTGGTTGAAATCTACAAACTTTCAGAGTTATACTTGTATCACTTTGATTTTTATAGATTCAATGACCCATTGGAGTGGGAAGAAGCAGGCTTCCGGGAGTATTTCAACCAGAATTCCATCTGTCTGGTCGAATGGCCTGAAAAAGCAGGGGAATTTCTGCACGCAGCTGATCTGAAAATATGGATCAGTTATTCTGGAACAGGAAGAATCGCCGAACTCAAGGCGGAAACGGAGGCAGGAGAACAATGCTTATCACGCTGGCAAAAACAGGTATCCGAATGAATCAACCCGGAACCAGGCAGTGCTCTCCATTTCTATTTTTCGTTATAGCTATCCTTCTGCAACTGGCTTTGTATAGCAACGATACATCAGCTGGCACTCAAATCACGGCAGCACGCTACTGGGCGGGGCCCGAGTATACCCGGTTGACACTGGAATCGAGTAAGCCGGTTAAATACTCGGTCAGCACACTCCAATCACCCAAAAGAATCGTGATGGACATGGAGAATATTTCATTGTCCGATGTACTGAAGAGCTTGCCAGCAAAGACCGAATCACGGGATCCCCTGGTTGGCGCATTAAGAGTCGGCAATTTCAATTCGCGGACTGTCAGGCTGGTCGTGGAATTAAAAACAGATGCTGTACCCAAAGCATTCGCGCTTGATCCTGTAGATCAATTTGGGCATCGGCTGGTGCTGGATCTTTACCCATCGAAAAAACTGACAACAGAACCGTATGAACAGGATCCACTCATAGCATTAATACAAAAAAACAAGAAACCTGCGCCAGCTGCTCATACCCGCAATGTAACCCCCGCTGCGACTTCGAAGACTGTCCTGACAGCAACCAGCCGCAAACCTGAAAAGAACCGGATTATTACTATCGCAATTGACGCCGGACATGGCGGCAAGGATCCGGGAGCAATTGGTCCGCAAGGCTCCATGGAAAAAAATATAACCCTTTCCATCGCCAGAAAACTCAAGGCCAGAATTGACAAGGAACCCGGTATGCGTTCTGTACTAATTCGTGACGGAGATTACTTCATATCGCTGGCTGAACGGCGCATCAAGGCAAGACAAGCCAATGCCGATTTATTTGTATCTATTCATGCTGATGCTGCTCCACGGAGAGAAGCACATGGTGCATCAATTTACGCATTATCAGAAAATGGTGCCACTTCCACCACAGCGAGCTGGCTGGCCAAAAAGGAAAATGCGGTTGATCTGATCGGCGGAGTCAAACTGGATAACAAAGATCGATACCTAAAGCAAACACTGATTGATCTGTCCATGAATGCCACGATTAATGACAGTATCCGGCTGGCCAATCACGTATTGAATGAAATCGGGACAATCAGCCATCTGCACAAAAAAAATGTGGAACAGGCTGGTTTTGCAGTACTCAAATCACCTGATATTCCATCTGTTCTGGTTGAAACCGCATTCATCAGCAACCAGACTGAAGAAGCCAAACTTAATTCAGAGATTCACCAGAATAAATTGGTTGATGCGATATCAGTCGGACTTAAACGCTATTTCAACAGCGGATCCTGGCAGACACGGATGGATGTTGCTGATACCAGATAAGAGATATCAGCCTCTACCGGTTCTCAGACTACACTGTTTTATAGAGATGTCTGCTTATGGGTAAAACAGCTCCAGTTTGTAGCCCATAGCATTGAGCTGATTCGTATTCAAGAAACATTGGACCTGTATTTCACTTTCCCCCGCAAATATTGATTGATCAGCTGCTGAATCCAGATAATCCTTTGCCGTAAAAATACGACTTGCGAGCAGTTTTTCATCAGCATCTGTTAGCGTTAGCAGTAATGCCGGTAACGCTTGCGGGAAAGGCGCATGATTGCGGATAATTGCAGAAAGCTCCACCACATCAGGATCAGCGGAAGAACTGACACGCAAGTCTGATGATTCCAGGCTCAATAAATGGAGATGACGTGGTAAATCAACCTCACATTGCATCAGGGTGCAATATTCATTCAATACCGGTCGAAATGCAGGGAAAGCAATAAATATTTCTGTACGATAGGCATGCATAATCTGCCCAAGCAGCAATACCAGCAATACTGCATTGGGCACCAGCCAAAGCCGGGAAATTTTTGGCGCAGACGGTTGAATGTCAAAATAATCAACAGGAGGCGGTGTTTCAGCAACCGGCATTACAGCAGCATTATCAGGGTCGGATTGATCCGGATCCGGTTGGGGCAACATCACAAGCGGTTGAATACACGCCACCGGAACAGCTATCAGTGCTGTAAAACCGTTGAATACTTGCTTACACTGCCCGCAGCGCACATCACCGTTATGCGAATGCAGCTGCCCACCCGTCAGGCGAAAAATCGCATGACAGCCAGGACAGCGTGTCACCAGTGTCATGATGTCCTATTGACTGATTTCCGACCTGCAAGCAGTACCCATCCCTGATCTTTTGCAGCAATCTGCATATCAAACCACTCGCTGTAAATCTGCAGCACTTCATCAGCCTGGGTTTCCAGTATTCCTGAAAGCACGATACGTCCGCCTGGTTGCAAGGCACTCATCAGAACAGGGGCCAGCATGATCAGAGGATTAGCCAGAATGTTCGCGACCACTACGAAAACAGGACGCTGCCTGGTATCAGCAGGATCGCCACCTCCAGAAAAGGATAGCGCAGTGGTAAATGATAATTTATCCAGATCACAGAGATTGTTCCGGGCATTTTCGAGGCTGGCAGTAATGGCATTCGGATCAATATCCACGCCCATCACCCGGTCAGCCCCCAGTTTTAACGCTGCGATTGCCAGAATCCCGGAGCCACAGCCATAATCAAGCACGCTGTCGCCAGGTTTAAGAAATTTATCCAGCCAGCCCAGGCACAACTGTGTGGTCGGATGACTGCCCGTACCAAAAGCCAGTCCCGGATCCAGTCGCAGATTAATTGCTGCAGGATCGGGTAAATCATGCCAAGATGGAACGACCCACAATCGCGAGGAAATTTTGATTGGCTCGAATTGCGCCTGTGTCAATCTGACCCAATCCTGTTCCACTACTTGCGTCAATTGATAGTCTGGCAGCGCAGATATCCCCATCACCCGAGCTACTGCCTGCACAATTTCATCAACATCCGTATTTTCCTCGAGCAATACTGTTACCTCTGCCTGTTGCCAGAATTGCTCCGGGAGAGCACCTGGTTCACCAAACAAGGGTTGTTCGTGATCAGTCCCTTCACCCGCATCATGTACATCAACTGACAGTGCGCCCTGCTCCAGCAACTGATCACTTACCGAATCAACGTAATCGGACCCAACTTTAAAAGTCAGAGAGAGCCAGGACATAGCTGATCTGTGTAACAGGTTTTATCACGATCACATCAAGTCGTTTTTTTGTTATACAGTGCAAGCTTGTTTTCAAGATAGTGAATAGAGACAGAATCGGATACAAAGTTACAGTCCGCCAAAAGATCCAGATGTAACGGAATATTGGTTTTGATTCCTTCAATGATCATTTCGGTAAGCGCAATACGCATACGCGCAATAGCGAGATCACGATTGTCACCATAGGCAATTACCTTGGCGATCATGGAATCATAGTAAGGTGGCACGCGATAATTATGGTAAATATGGGAATCGACTCGGATCCCGGGACCGCCTGGAGCATGGTACTGTGTAATACGTCCGGCTGAGGGAGTCAGCTTATAGGGATCTTCCGCATTGATGCGGCATTCTATGGCATGTCCTCTGGTCACAATATCTTTTTGCTGCACTGACAGTTTTTCCCCTGCCGCCACACGAATCTGTGCTTGAACCAGGTCAATACCAGTAACGGCTTCTGTCACCGGATGCTCAACCTGAAGCCGGGTATTCATTTCAATGAAATAAAATTCATTGTTCTCATAAAGAAACTCGAAAGTTCCTACCCCTCTGTAATTAATACGCTTGCAAGCCTCGACACATCGCTCACCAATTTGATTGCGCAACTTGATCGAAATACCTCGCGCCGGCGCCTCTTCAATAATCTTCTGGTGACGGCGCTGCATGGAGCAATCCCTCTCCCCCAGATGAACGGTATTGCCGTATTCGTCAGCCAGTATCTGGAATTCAATATGACGCGGATTTTCCAGGTATTTTTCTGCGTAAACCACCGGGTTACCAAATGCCGCCTGCGCTTCATTACGCGTTGTAATCACCGCATTCGAGAGCGCCGCTTCAGTGTACACGACGCGCATCCCGCGCCCCCCACCTCCTCCGGCTGCCTTGATAATGACTGGGTAACCGATCTCCTTGATAATTTTCCTTACTTCATCAAGTGAATCCGGCAACGCACCCTCTGAGCCTGGTACACAGGGAACACCTGCCTGCAGCATCGCGTGTTTTGCAGAGACCTTATCTCCCATCAACCGGATTGTATCCGGTCGGGGGCCGATAAAGAAAAAACCGCTCTTTTCCACCCTCTCTGCAAAATCCGCATTCTCGGATAAAAAACCGTAACCCGGATGAATGGCTTCCGCATCCGTTACTTCAGCAGCACTAATGATAGCGGGGATATTCAAGTAACTTTGCGCAGAAGCTGCCGGGCCGATACAGACTGATTCATCGGCCAGCTTGACATATTTTGCTTCGGCATCCGCTTCCGAATGAACCGCTACGGTCTTGATACCCATAGTCCGGCACGCTCGCTGGACGCGCAATGCTATTTCTCCACGATTTGCGATTAATATTTTTTCAAACATATAAATTAAACGATGAAAACCAGATCCGGATAGATTCCTGAAAATTCAGAGCATTATTTCTCGAAAGATTATTATTCGATAATAAATAACGGCTCGCCATATTCAACTGGCTGACCATTCTCCGGCAAAATAGCTTTGATTTTGCCCCCCCGATCGGTTTCGATCTCATTAAGCAGCTTCATGGCCTCAATGATACATAGCGTATCTCCGGACTTTACTTGCTGACCTACTTCAGCAAATGGTTTGGCCCCCGGGGCCGAAGCGCGATAAAAAGTACCTACCATGGGAGACTTGACAATATGTCCTTCCGGCAAACCTGGCTTCTCTTGTACATCGCTCTCACTGGCTATGGGGGCTGCCGGCTCTACCGGAACAGGGATCTGATATTGTGGCATAACCGTTGCCACCGATTGTGTCATGGTTACGGATTTGCTGATACGGACCTTCTCTTCCCCCTCTGTTACTTCCAGCTCTGTAATACTGTATTCCTCTACTAATTCAATTAATTTCTTGAGTTTTCTCAAATCCATTTTATCCTCCGGGGCAGATCCCTTTCATAAGTGCCCTGATCTATCTTCAGGGATAGCAGTTTTACGTCTTTTGATGATGGCTGGTAACTGATTTGCTTGTAAATCAATTGATCAAGTCTGCTTTGTCATTTGTATTTGTATTGATCACCGGGTAAAAAAATAATTTAACTGATTTAGGACAAATATATTGGAGTCATGCCCCGTTTTACACTACTGCCTGGCCAAAGCAAATTGCAGAGCCAGCTCATACCCCGCAGCACCCAATCCACTGATAACCCCAACAGCAATATCCGAGAAATAGGATGTGTGGCGAAAATGTTCGCGAGCATAGATATTGGAAAGATGAATTTCTACAAAAGGCAGATTTGTGGCAGCCAGGGCATCACGCAGGGCTATACTAGTATGTGTTAAAGCGGCGGGATTGATGATAATAAAGCCAGTGCCGTCATTCATGGCTTCTTGTACACGATCGATCAATTCATGCTCGGCATTGCTTTGAAAGGTATCCAACACCACAGAAGCTGCCTGCGCCTTCGCGACCAGATTCCTGTTAATATCTTCCAATGTTGTATGCCCATAAATGGACGGCTCTCTTCTACCTAAAAGATTCAAATTAGGACCGTGAACAACCAGGATTTTCGCAACCATTACACTATATTAACCATCCGCTTCCACGAATTAATTATGGCGTGTTATCGTATTATTGTACAGTTTTTTATGTGTTTTCGCCGAAGTTAAAGAATATTTAACCTCATTAAATCACAAAACAAGCAATTCAGGGGTCACGTTATTCATCTCTCATAAAACAACATCTGACAACAGGAATAATGAGTGATTTTATAGTGATTGGAGCTGGGATTATCGGTCTTGCCACTGCGCTCCGATTACTTGAAGAAGGGGCATCAGTCACGCTCCTTGAACGTCGCAAAGCTGGCTGCGAGGCATCATGGGCAGGCGGAGGCATTCTGTCCCCTCTGTGCCCCTGGAACTATCCGGACACCATAAACCGACTCGTCGCTTTCAGCACATCACTCTATCCAGAGTGGACTGCTGCACTTAGCGCGGCTACAGGAATTAATCCGGAATATCACGTATGCGGACTTCTCGCTCTTCCACCCTATGACTTGGATGAAGCTGTTAGCTGGTGCGCTGCTCATGCGGCACCGTTGACATACCAGATATTTCCACTTTCAACCCATGCTAGAACTCCGGGAATCTACGATTGCACCCAGCAGCAAGCTGATCAGGCACTATTGCTTCCTGACGTCGCCCAAGTTCGAAATCCACGTCTGTCACAAGCGTTATGCAAACGCGTCAAACAGCTCGGTGGAAATATAATTGAACACTGCGAGGTCCAGAAACTGAATGCAACCAGGCAGGAAGTTAGATCCATCCGGGTCCCACATAAAAACCTCTCTGCCGATCGATACATCCTGTCAGCCGGTGCATGGAGCAGGAATATTCTTGGAGAATATGCGTTGAATATTGAAATAAAACCAATCCGAGGACAGATACTGTTATACAAATTCCCGGAAAAACCTTTGCATTCTGTCGTATTGCAACAAGACCTTTATCTCATTCCCCGGCGTGATGGACATTTACTCGTCGGCAGCACAACCGAAGATGTCGGATTCGATAAGCGCATTACACTGGAAGCGAAAGACAAATTATCCAAATGGGCAGGAAAAATATTACCAAAGCTGAGTAATATGTTGCCGCTAAGACACTGGTCAGGCTTGCGCCCCGCCACACCTGGCAATATCCCCGTCATCGGGGCACATCCATTCCTTAAAAATCTTTATGTCAACAGCGGACATTTTCGCTATGGCGTCACGATGGCCCCTGGCAGCGCAGAAATATTAACAAACGAGATCATGCAACGAGCTCAACCTTTTGATACCACACCCTATCAGCAAGGATGGAATCTGTCTGGGTAATTTCAATCAGATATGCTTGTTGAAACCGGCTGGCTCAGCCTTTGGCAATGGGAATGTTACGGATTCAAGGACTCCCGCCAGCTCTTCCACCACCACACCCTGATTCGACTGTTTTGTCGCAATCTGCTCAAGACGCTCCAGTACCTGCTGAACCAGTATCTCCGGAGCAGACGCACCTGCAGTAATTCCAATACACTGCTTGTTGGCCAGCCAGCTCTCCTGCAACTGTGCCGCCTGATCGACCATATATGCTTCTACATTCTCGTTTCTGGCCACCTCACAAAGGCGATTTGAATTCGAACTGTTTGGCGAACCCACCACAATCACCAGATCACAGAGCTTGACCAACTTTTTGACAGCATCCTGTCGATTTTGCGTAGCGTAGCAAATATCATCTTTTTTCGGGCCAACAATCTTTGGAAAACGTCGTTTCAGTGCCTCAATCACGCGCGCCGCATCATCAACAGACAATGTTGTCTGGGTGACATATGCCAGATTATCTTCATCCTTGACCTGTAGTCCGGATACGTCTTCCGCTGTTTCCACAAGGTACATCGTCCCTTTTTTCTTCTCGATCTGCCCCATGGTTCCCTCAACCTCAGGGTGACCCTGATGGCCGATCATGACGATCTCCTTGCCCTCTCGGTCCATTTTGGCCACTTCCACGTGTACCTTGGTAACAAGCGGACAGGTAGCATCAAATATCTGCAGCTTACGAGCGGCTGCATCTCTTCTTACTTCGTGGGAAACACCATGAGCACTGAAGATAAGCATGCTCCCTTCCGGCACTTCCTCCAAATTTTCTACAAATACCGCTCCTTTTTTCTCCAGATCTTCAACCACGAAACGATTGTGGACAACCTCATGCCTCACATAGATGGGGGCGCCATACATCGTCAATGCACGTTCAACGATTTCAATAGCTCGGTCAACACCAGCACAGAACCCTCTCGGGTTTGCAAGCAACACCTTGATCATCAGCCTATTTCTCCATGATTTATGCACAGGTTTGATTATAAAATAATCCTGAAGGGGTTTTCAGTTTTCATCTCTGAAGCCTATCCTATTAACACATACTCGTCATTCATCTTTATCCCGTTTCACCCGATTTGATAAGGCTATAAACAGGATGATAATTAAATCTTAAGCCTCCGTTATATATAAACTTCTTAAAATCCTTTCTCTCTGGCTGTATACTTTCAAAATATTTCACGACATACGTGTTTAACCAGCTTCAAAACTTGATGGTTTTATTTGAGTACTCCTGATGGGCGCACTGATTTTTTATACTTTTATTTATTTCGTCGGGCATTTCGCTGCGCTCGGGCTAAACATAATTACAAACAAAAAACTGCTCAACCACCGCTTGGTCGGCTTGATTGGCGTAATCCTTGTGGCAGTAATGCATGGCTACAAAATTATCAACAGCACTGGCCACGATGAAGACACGCTGTATGCGATAAGTTATTTCGTCGTTTTCCCGGTGGTGGTCATCAGCGCAGTTCTCTTTTATTTTGGTGGAAAAGATAAAGATGATAACAATCCCAAGTAAATGACAGGATTGTACGACATCTCTCCTTCTTTTTGATACATGACTTCTTTGTCACCTGACCAGATTATCCGCCAGGAAATTCTTGCACTATCAGCCTACCACGTCCCGCCCGCGAAGGACATGATCAAGCTGGACGCAATGGAAAATCCCTATCGGCTCCCCTCCTTTTTGGGTGAAGAGATTACCCGGATTACAGCAGGCGCGCATATCAACCGCTACCCTGATCCGCATGCCGCGGCACTCAAAGAAACGCTTCGAACATCGCTATCTATTCCAGATGGAATGGAAATCATGCTGGGAAATGGTTCAGATGAAATCATTCAAATCATCATGCTGGCAGCTGCAAAACCAGGAGCAAAGCTACTGACTGTTGAACCCGGATTTGCCATGTTCAAAATGATTGCTACATTTACAAATATGGAATATGTCGGCATTCCGTTAAGACCAGATTTCTCGCTGGATCTTGACATGATGCTCACGGCAATTTCACACCACCAGCCAGCTATTCTGTTTTTGGCCTACCCGAACAACCCCAGCGGCAATCTGTTTGACGAGGCCGCCCTGAATAAAATAATTCAAATATCCAAAGGTCTGGTTGTAATAGACGAAGCTTATCATCCATTTGCAGGGAAAAGTTTTATTGAAAAACTCCCAGATTATCCGAATTTACTGGTTATGCGAACGCTTTCGAAATTGGGATTGGCCGGGCTTCGCCTCGGGTTCCTGGTCGGCAGGCCGAGCTGGCTGTATCATCTGGAGAAATTGCGCCTGCCTTACAATGTCAATGTAATTACCCAGCTTATGGCAGAAAAAATCATGCAACATTACGATACGCTACAACATCAGGCTGACATAATTAAACAAACCCGAACCAAATTAAGAATCTTTCTTGAAAGCCTGAAAGGTGTTGAAGCCTATCCCTCTGATGCCAATTTCATTTTATTCCGGCTCAACAACGCCAGCCATGTTTTCAAGCAACTTCAGCAGCGTCGTATTTTGGTGAAGAACCTTGACAACAGCCACCCCTTATTAAAAAATTGCCTCCGTGTAACAGTTGGCACGCCCGAAGAAAACGATTATTTCTGCAATACACTGCAAGATTTGATCGCTGAAAATTAACCGGAAGACTAAACAAAACACTCCGTTCAAATTTAAATACTCATGCGCAAAGCCCAAGTTACTCGCAACACTCAGGAAACACAAATTACCGTAGCAATCAACCTGGACGGCCAGGGCAAAGCGGAATTGGATAGCGGCGTTCCTTTTCTTGATCACATGCTGGATCAGATTGCCCGCCATGGCATGATTGACTTGAATGTTGCAGCCAAAGGCGACCTTCATATCGATGCCCACCATACTGTGGAAGATATTGGCATTGCACTGGGTCAGGCACTGAATCGTGCCATTGGTGACAAAAAAGGAATATTTCGCTACGGTCATGCATATGTGCCTCTGGACGAAACCTTGTCAAGAGTAGTCATCGATTTGTCCGGAAGGCCTGGCTTGCAGTTCAACACCACATTTACACGTGCGGTTATCGGCTCTTTCGATGTCGATCTGATCCAGGAATTCTTTCAGGGCTTTGTCAATCATGCCATGATGACACTGCACATAGATAACCTCGCCGGTAAAAACGCACATCACCAGGCTGAATCTATTTTCAAGGCATTCGGCCGTGCACTGCGTATGGCTGTAACAATTGATCCACGCTGCGATGACCTTATTCCATCCACGAAAGGCGTGCTGTAGGTAAAAAAACGCTCAGAACATCTGATACGAACATGAACTCGATTGCCGTTGTAGATTATGGGATGGGCAACCTGAGATCGGTATCCAAAGCACTGGAATATGTCGATTCATCTGCGGTTGTCACGGTTACCAATGATCCGGAGGTTATCCGATCTGCCTCACGCGTTGTTGTTCCGGGCCAGGGTGCGATGCCTCATTGCATGGAGGCTCTGGATGATCAGGGTTTGCGTGAAGTAGTCGTCGAAGCAGCTCAAAATAAACCTTTTCTCGGCATTTGCCTCGGACTGCAAATGTTGTTCAAGGAAAGTGAGGAAGGCGATACCTCAGCACTGGGTATTTTGCCAGGCAGTGTGAAAAAATTAGACGTGCGTGAGACCGCCGGTAACAACACCCCAAAACTCAAGATTCCTCACATGGGCTGGAACCAGGTTCACCAGACTATGGCGCATCCACTGTGGGATAGAATTGATACCGGCACACGCTTTTACTTTGTTCACAGCTATTACGTAGCTACAGATGAACCAGGAATCGTGGCGGGTAGTACCAACTATCCAACCCCATTCACATGTGCAGTTGCCAGGGACAATATTTTTGCCACCCAGTTTCACCCGGAGAAGAGTCATTCCGCAGGATTGGCATTATTGAGTAATTTCCTAAAATGGATACCATAACAACATTCCAGCATTATCCTATCCAGTATTTCCATTGTATTATCAATTTTTTCAAGTCTGATCATTAACCCCGATAATTTCGTATGCTGATTATTCCTGCTATAGATCTGAAAGACGGACAATGCGTCCGCCTGAAGCAAGGCATCATGGAAGATGCCACAGTATTTTCAGAAACCCCTGAAACAGTTGCACTGCACTGGCTGGATAACGGAGCCCGTCAGCTGCATCTGGTTGACCTTAATGGTGCTTTTGCCGGAAAACCTAAAAATGGTGAAGCTATCCGCGCGATAGTCGAAGCCATTGATGGAAGAATTCCAATCCAGCTGGGCGGAGGAATCCGCGATCTGGAAACTGTCGAGTACTATCTGGATAACGGCATCAGCTACGTAATCATTGGAACGGCTGCGGTCAAGATACCTGGCTTCCTGCACGATGCCTGCTATGCGTTTCCAGGTCAGATTATGGTCGGGCTGGATGCCAAAGGTGGAAAAGTGGCTGTTGACGGCTGGTCCAAAGTAACCGGCCATGACGTTATTGATCTTGCAAAAAAATTCCAGGATTACGGTGTCGAAGCAATTATTCACACCGACATCGGTCGTGATGGCATGCTCAACGGCCTCAATATCGAAGCTACTGTGGAACTCGCTCAAGCGCTGACAATTCCCGTCATTGCAAGTGGCGGTGTGACCAACCTGGATGACATCAGGAAATTGTGCCAAGTCCAGTCCGAAGGAATCACCGGAGTCATCACTGGCCGGGCAATTTATCAGGGCTCCCTTGATTTCAAGGAGGCACAAGCCTTGGCAGATCAGCTGGATTCAGCAAAGTGATTGACATCACTCACTCACTCACTCACAGAAACTCACTGGCTTTGTGCTTTTTATCCCCTTCTTTTTTTATCTAATTTATTTCTGATAACTTTGACCAATGGGATTAGCCAAGCGTATTATTCCCTGCCTTGATATTAAGGACGGGCGCGTCGTCAAAGGTGTCAATTTTGTCTCTCTGCGGGACGCAGGAGATCCGGTTGAAATTGCTCGCAGCTATAATGAGCAGGGAGCGGATGAACTCGTCTTTCTCGATATTACTGCAAGCGTGGAGAATCGCGATTTAATCCTGCATATTGTGGAAAAGGTCGCCTCACAGGTTTTCATCCCGCTAACGGTGGGAGGAGGTGTCTGCAAGGCCGAGGATGTGCGCAGGCTGCTGAACGCGGGGGCTGACAAAGTCAGCATCAACACTTCCGCAGTATTGAATCCGGAACTGATCAAGGAATCAGCAGATCATTACGGTTCTCAGTGTATCGTAATCGCCATTGATGCCAGGCAAACACCTGACGGAAACCCTGAATCTCCGCGCTGGGAAGTATTCACCCACGGCGGGCGCAAGCCAACCGGGCTTGATGCGATTGAATGGGCTCAAAAGATACAATCCTTGGGTGCCGGAGAAATTCTGCTGACCAGCATGGATCGTGATGGTACTCGCTCCGGATTTGATCTTGTTCTGACACGCACAATCTCCGATGCAGTAGACTTACCCGTTATTGCCAGCGGTGGTGTAGGTAACCTGGATCATCTGGTGGACGGTATTTTGCAAGGCCATGCTGATGCAGTGCTGGCAGCCAGTATTTTTCATTATGGCGAATTCAGTATCCGTCAGGCCAAGGAATATCTGTTATCACACGGCATAGAAGTCCGCCTGTAAGAAAGTGGAACACGGTCTTTACTTCTGAGTCGCCACAATTACCATGGAGGCCGTTTTTCCTACGGTATTCCCACATTTTGCAAGTATTCCTGAAACTGTTAAGATCGCCCTGAAAGCAGCAGCACACAAGGAACAGCTAATGACAGATGAATGGCTTGATACAATAAACTGGTCAGTTGACGGCCTCATCCCGGTAATCGCACAGGATGAAAACGGTGGCAAGATTTTGATGGTGGCCTGGATGAACCGCGACGCGCTCAAACGTACTGTCGAAACTGGTGAAGCAGTTTACTGGTCGCGCTCCAGAAAGAAGCTGTGGCACAAAGGTGAGGAATCCGGCCATACCCAGATAGTCCAGGCAATCCATCTGGATTGTGATAGAGATGTCCTCCTCCTCAGTGTGGAACAAAAAGGGGGGATTGCTTGCCATACAGGTAGGCAAAGCTGCTTTTTCCGCCAATTGAAAAATGGGGAATGGGTAATCACAGAGCCCGTTATCAAAGACCCATCACAAATTTATACCCAATGACCTCCTCTTCAACGATATTACAGCGACTGACTCAGACGATTGAAGCACGCAAAAGCGCCGACCCTGCTCATTCCTACATCGCAAAACTGCTAAGCAGCAACGAAGATAAAGTGCTAAAAAAAATTGCTGAAGAAGCCGCTGAAACTATCATGGCTTGCAAGGACAATGACAGAGAACAGATTATTTATGAAACAGCGGACTTGTGGTTTCATTGCTTGATCATGCTTGCCAGGCACGACATCTCGCCGGAAGCTATACTGTCGGAACTGGAGCGAAGAGAAGGAGTATCCGGTATCGAAGAGAAATTGTCACGATCTCAAAACCAACCTGAGCCAACTAAGGCTGAATGATATGGAAGATTGTATATTCTGCAAAATCGTACGTGGTGAAATTCCAGCCACTAAAATCCATGAAGATGATGAAACAATAGCGTTTTATGATATTCATCCGGCAGCGCCTGTGCATTTTATGCTGATACCCAAACAACATATCGAATCATTAAATGAAGTTGACCTGAGTCATCAGCAGCTACTCGGGAAAATGCTGTGGCTAGCTCCCCGCTTGGCGGCAGACCAGGGATGTACAGATGGGTTTCGAACCATTATCAACACCGGGCGGGTAGGAGGACAGGAAATTTTCCATCTTCATCTTCATGTTATCGGGGGGAAGGATCGCTTGCCCGCTATGATTCATCACGGCTAATCCGCTTAAGGAGCAAATAATGGGAAGTTTTAGTATTTGGCACTGGCTGGTTGTTCTGGCGATCGTTGTGCTGGTATTTGGGACCAAAAAACTGCGCAACCTTGGCAGCGATCTGGGAGGAGCTGTCCGTGGATTCAAGGAAGGTATGAAGGGTGCTGAAGAGGAAAATACCCAGCCACCTCCTTCACACCAACAGGTAACCGGCCATTCGATCAAAAGTGAAATAGAAGAAAAAGATCAGACAAAAGTGTGATCTGACAATATGGCTCTGCACAATCATGGGAACAGGATTTTCCGGATAATCTCGAAGCAGCATTCAATGCTATCCGAGCCTGCAAATGTTTGATATCAGCTTCACTGAACTTATCGTCGTTGGAATTGTAGCCCTTATTGTCATCGGGCCAGAACGATTGCCGGCAGTTGCACGCACAGCAGGTTATTTTCTGGGACGGGCTCGGCGTTATGTCGAACAGGTAAAGCGTGATTTGAACGAAGAAATGGAGTTGGACAGCCTGAGGAAGCTCAGGGATTCCATGCATGAAACCGTCGATTCATTTGAGAATTCGGTGCGCAGCGAAATAAACAAAATATCGGAGATAGCAGATACCCAGCCCACAGCCATACCCGAAAAAAAATCTCATGCAGTTGAATCAGGGGGAAAAACAGAACCCGAGAATACCGAAACAGCCGCCTCATCAACCCCTAAAGAACCCCGGCAACTGGGCAGTTAGTTTTTGCAGTGATTCAACCACTGCAAGCTGCCAGTAATCTCCTCTTTATTAAGCGACTCAATTTAACCACAGGATAAACCACAGCAACAGATGGATGATGACAATACTTTTATTTCGCATCTGGTGGAATTACGTGCCCGGCTGATTCGAGCACTGCTGGCATTATTTCTGGGTTTTCTCCCCTGCGCTTTTTTCGCGCGAGAGCTGTACAGTTTCCTGGCCTTTCCTTTGCTGGAAAAATTGCCGCAAGGTGGTCAAATGATTGCTACAGAGGTGGTGACTCCGTTCTTCATCCCAATGAAAGTTGCGTTAATGGTGGCATTTCTCGTCACCCTACCACACACGTTTTATCAAGTTTGGGCATTTGTCGCACCCGGCCTATACAGCCACGAAAAACGCTTGTTTTTGCCGCTGGTATTCGTCAGCAGCCTCCTGTTCTTCACAGGCATGGCATTCGCCTACTTCGCCGTACTACCACTGGTATTTGAATTCATCGTCTATTTCGCGCCAGAAGGTGTCGCTGTCATGACTGACATCAGCGAATACCTCAACTTCGTATTATCAATGTTCCTGGCTTTC
The DNA here is from genome assembly GCF_055387135.1 of Nitrosomonas sp. TNE100. NCBI lineage: Bacteria > Pseudomonadati > Pseudomonadota > Betaproteobacteria > Nitrosomonadales > Nitrosomonadaceae > Nitrosomonas > Nitrosomonas sp. TNE100. The sequence goes on from NZ_AP040997.1 coordinate 1,885,117, forward strand.
GGCATCACATTTGAAGTACCGATTTTCGTACTGATCCTCATCCGTACCGGTCTCGTTTCAATAGGAAAAATGAGATCCGTCCGCCGCTTTGTTCTGGTTGGTGCATTTATCATCGGCGCGATTTTCACCCCGCCTGATGTCATGTCGCAGATCTTGCTGGCAATTCCTTTATATCTGCTTTATGAATTGGGTATCCTCCTTGCTGCCCTGTCGATGAAACAATCCGCTCGGGAATCAGCGCCACCCGCCATGCAGCATCAGCGTGACAATACTGGAAAAAACGAATAACAAGAACCAATTTACCAACCACATACCAACAGCAAAATTCTCCCTGCACCACAGAAGAATTACCAGCCAGTTTCGGAACCATCCTCCCGGACCATTCTTGACATGGTCATAGCGCTGCTATAGTCTCCACTCCCTTGCTTGAGGTGTCCCAGATGCATTTGCACGAGGGATGAAACGGGAAGTCGGTGCGCACTGGAATCAAACAATGCAATGCCGACACTGCCCCCGCAACGGTAAATGAGTCAATATTCTGCACACGCCACTGTGCCATCCGGCACGGGAAGGCGCAGAATCAGGAAATAAATCCACTCACAAGTCCGGAGACCGGCCTGAAGCAATATCATGTTATTGCGGAGGGCAATACACGGCACCGGATCTTATTTCTGGCATTTAATTATGTCAGGTTCCCTGCTGTTTCTCCGCAATCTGTTTATAACCCGATCATCGCGCGGGTGTGCGCGGAGGAAACAATGTCCAGAAATCATGCTTCATCTGTACTGGCTCTATGGCTGGGAATCAATCTTTCTGCCGTCTCATGGGCGGAAGAAATCAACTATCTCGAAAACCCGGTTGTCGTTACCGCTAGCCGTACTGATCAAGCCGCGGAAGATACACTTGCCTCAGTTACCGTCATTACACGAACTGATATTGAGCGTCAGCAGGCACGTTCCGTGCAAGATCTGCTGCACGGTATCGCAGGTATCAATGTCGCCAATACCGGTGGCCCTGGAAAATTGACCACACTTTTTCTGCGAGGTACAGAATCCGACCACGTACTGGTTCTGGTTGATGGCATCAGAATGGGCTCTGCCACCTCCGGTTTTAGTGAAATCCAGAACTACCCGGTAGAGTTGATTGATCGTATTGAGATCGTCCGGGGACCACGTTCCAGCTTATACGGCCCGGAAGCGGTAGGTGGCGTCATCCAGATCTTCACACGTAAAGGCGGAAAAAAGGGATTAAAACCCACCCTCAGTTTTGGGGGGGGCAGCTATGGAACCATCAATGGCTCAGCTACTCTCTCCGGTAGCAGCGAACACGCCTGGTTTAATCTCGGCATCAGCGGATCAGACACCAATGGCTTTAATGCCTGCAAAGGTTCTTTTAGTGCGGGATGCTTCACCGTTGAACCGGACAAGGATGGCTACCGTAATATCTCCGGCTCGGCCCGTGCCGGCTACCACTTCGACAGCGGATTGGATGTCGAAGCCAGTTTTTTACACACTGATGGACATTACGAATACGACGGCGGCTTTATCAACCGAACCAAACTGGCACAACAGATGTTCGGAGGAACTGCGCGTTATTCGCCTTTTGAGCCTTGGCGCATCACCTTAACAATGGGGCGCAGTAATGAAGATTCCGATAATTTCAAGGAGAAAATGTTCATGACGCGCTACCACGCCCGGCGCGATACGATCTCCTGGCAAAATGATATCACTGTAACCCCGAATCAGCTTTTGACCATCGGCACAGATTATCTGTATGATCATGTCAATAGCACGGAAAAATTCACCACTACCTCACGCTATAATTGGGGTGTATTTGCACAACACCAGATTTCACTCGCAGCGCACAAACTGCAGCTTTCTTTACGTCATGATGACAATCAGCAATTCGGCAGCCAGGTAACCGGTGGTGCTTCCTGGGGCTATTCACTGACTGAACGGGTCAGGCTGACTGCTGGCTTCGGTAGCGCGTTTAAAGCCCCTACCTTCAATGAACTGTATTTCCCTGGATTTGGCAACCCTCATCTCAAGCCGGAGGATGCCCACACAGTAGAACTGGGTGCAACTGGCCGGTTCGACCGAGGTAATTGGTCACTTAACCTGTATGAAACCTGGATTGATAACCTGATCTCATATAATGCGGCAACATTCGCTCCAGATAATATAGACAAAGCGCGCATACAAGGATTGGAAGCTATCCTCAACACTGAAATCAAAGGCTGGCTGATTCAAACCAACCTCACTTTTCTCAATCCAGAAAATCGCTCCAAAGGTGCTAATCGAGGCAATATCCTACCACGACGCAGCAAACAGGCCTTCCGGATTGATGCCAGTCGCCAGCTTGGTAATTTTGTGGTGGGGGCACTGTTTCTTGCGGAAGCCAATCGTTACGATGATCTGGCAAATAAGCAGCAGCTGGATGATTACGTCAAAGTCGATTTACGGGCAGAATATCTGATCAATTCACAGTGGCGCATACAAGGACGAGTTGAAAACCTGTTTGACAAGGACTATGAAACCGCTGCATTCTTCAACCAACCCGGGCGCAGCTTCTTTGCTACCCTGCGCTATCAACCATAGGATAAAACCATGAAGCCATTACCATTACACTATCAATACCTGATCGGGTTCATCCTGATCGCCCTGATGATTGCCACCCGCGAATATCACTTCGCCTCATTGCACAGCCTGCCAGGAGCTTCCTGGGCCGTCTTCTTTCTGGCCGGCCTCTATCTTCGTTCAAGCTGGTCATTACCTGGTTTTCTCGCATTAACCTGGATACTCGACTCTTCAGCTTACTTCACTGTTGCAGAAAGCGAATTCTGTCTGACTACAGCCTACGCCTTCCTGCTGCCTGCCTATAGCGCCCTCTGGGCTGCTGGTCGCTGGTTTGCTACACACTATCAATTCTCATGGCGGGCATGGATGCCACTATCCTTCAGCCTTCTGATCGGTGCAATGCTATGTGAATTATTCTCCAGTGGCGGATTCTATTTCTTCTCCGGTCAGTTTACAGAAACCAATTTTGCTGAATTCTGGCAGCGTGAACTGTACTATTTCCCGCTTTATCTCCAGTCTTTACTGTTTTACGTCAGCATGGCAGCAGCAATACACATCCCTCTTGCGTTGATCCATCAATCGCGTTACCCCCGGAATAATGCAATCAGCCAATACCAATAATGAACGCTGAAGCAGATCGGGCGCAGCGCCACCGTGCCCGAATGCAACGCCAAAAGACAGTTGTCGATGCCGCGATTGCCCGTGCTGATAAAAGTAAAGGCTTGCTGCTGGTATTGACCGGCAACGGCAAGGGTAAATCAAGCTCCGCTTTCGGCATGGCTGCCCGCGCACTGGGTCATAGTATGCGCGTTGGCGTCGCGCAGTTCATCAAGGGGCGCTCCGACACCGGCGAAGAAGCTTTCTTCCAACAGCAGAAAAATATCATCTGGCATGTGCTGGGGGAAGGCTTTACCTGGGATACACAAGATCTTGAACGCGACAAGGAAACTGCCAGACGTGGATGGGCAGTTGTACAAACCATGCTGCATGATCCCTCCATTGACCTGCTGATACTGGATGAGCTCACCTACCCGCTCAAGTTTGGCTGGCTGGACATCAATACCGTATTAGCTGATCTGCAGAACCGCCCGGCGATGCAGCATGTTGTCATTACCGGCCGTGCCGCACCGGATGCTTTATGCCAGACAGCCGATACCGTCACTGAAATGCGTGATATCAAACACGCCTTCCAGTCTGGGATCCAGGCACAAATAGGGATTGATTACTGACAACGCCACTCCGGAAGCTTGTCAGTAGAAGAAACCTTACAACTGCCCAGGACCCATCAGTAAAACGCTGATTTATCCGCCACTAAGAGGCCTGCAAGGCCGTAGTATCCAGAATCTATTGATTTTGAAAAGCCTCTGGAGGCTCATCACGTTCGCAGTTATAGTTTCAATAACGCTTATTGATTTGATCAATATCCTCTTAAATAATAAAATTTTTGTCCAGAATACATAAAAACAGTAAAATTTCCAGGATATATACACGTCAGGCTGTTTAACGACACAAATGGTATATAGAGAAAAGACAAGTACAAAACGATATTGCAACAGGCTATCGATCATCATGAAGTGGCCGAACGAACATATCGGTATGTCACATGAGACGATATTGCAGAAACTGGAAAATATGGCAGTGTAGTTTCGCACGCAGTACGATCCGAACAGAAACTCAACTACATGCAAACACTCCCATAGAACACACATGAATTCCTGGAATCATTGAAAATAATCATGCTTAAACTTATACGAGATAAAGGGCCGAAAGAGACGATAAATACGCTCATAGTCGCTGAAAAAGCCAGAATCAATCATCAAGATATTGAAGAACTGCTACTGAAGTATCAAAGAAGCTACCCGGAAGACGCCACCAGAAGCATAACAGAGGTTACGAATCCAACTCAGGAGAAGCATGAAGGCCTGAGAGTGTTCGTAATCCAGACACGGATAGCGCTTATGCTGGCAAATTCCTACGGACTTGAAGCGTATCAGACTTTAAAAACGTTTATGGAGAGGCAAGGTTACAAGACGCAGCCTGACTCCATGTCCGTGGTAACAGAACAGAAAGACTAAATCCCAATATCAAATAGCCGCTTTTTTCCCCTTGTGTCAGGCTAGTTGTCGCAAGCGTTGATTCTGTTGTGGTGCTGGCGCAACACTATGCGTCACCGAACAGACGACCTGAAAATGGAAGTATCGCGACGTTTTTACCGATCGATCACACACGCCACACCGGCTGCAAACTACGCTTACACCAGCACAAGAAGCCATTGCGATTTATCTGCATCGCTCACTGCTGCTGCCTTTGGATGATCTGCTGGCCATCACCCGTGAATTTTTGTGTCGAGTGCCGACAGGCCCGGTCTTGGCTTGGCTGATCAGATAAATTGCCAGGAACCAGATGCTTAGCGACAAGTGGGGGCTTTGGAACAAGGCGCCTACAATCAGAGATTGTCTGCAGACGGCAGCGCTTGCTTGCATTGGAAGTTCTTGTATTTTCCTGCCTTAAGCAAGTAGTAATTTGCGTTGCCGCAGCCTGGGCAGCTAAATTCTTACGGCCAACGAGATACTTCCAATACATCCGCACATTGCTCATCCGTGCCAAACTGTGTAAGAAATCAAGTAAAGACAAGCCTACTTAAAATTGAATACAGTTCATGGCCATGATAATTCCTCTTTGATAGGTTTGTTTGGGCCGCTATGCGCCTTATCATAGAAAAAATCGGGTCTGGCTGAACAATCTTTCTAATCAGGTAAAGTTATGATGTATGGGATTGTAACGAAGAAAAATTACAGTAATTGCTATAGATCTCAAGTTTCACGGAATATATAAATTCCAGGCACAAAGATCGGGTATTTATTCACTGGTACTTGTCGCATGCGACAATATGTCACATTGTTTATTCCAATGGCTTATTTGATACTTGGTACCCAGGCTATGCAAGACAGGGAGTTTCCGAGCATAGCCTCTTTTACCAATCACTCAAATATTAAGAAAAAATTTAGATGAACAAGACGATCAAATGCGCATTACTTTTCGCTGCTGGTATAACCTCGCTACCCGCCGTTGCTCATATCAGCTATAGCAGCCGTGATTTTGGAATCTACGATTCGACCACTGGCGGCTCAAACACCATTCTTCATCAGTTCGTAACAGGTAACTACGGTTGGATAGATGGAACTGATTCCGACCAGGGGAACAGCCACGGAGTACTGCCTTTCCGATTTACGCTTACCAGCTCGGCTAGCGTAAATCTCAGTTTTCGGGAAGATAGCGCGATGACTACCAACTACAAAGGTGAAGAAGCCCTTTCAATGCTGGGATTGGCGCCTGGATTCTCGCTATATCGAGGATTAGCTCACGTTTCACCTCACGAACTTGATCATGACAACACTGACGGTTCTAAACTCCTGCGCCCCGAAGGCAGCGAAGGCTCATTCGTGGCACTGGCTGACTGGAGCATCACCAACGAAGATGATCCGCAGGCATTGGATCCAAGCTACCTCAGCTATATCGGGCACGCTTATGATGGTGCCATGAACTATGGTACTGGACTCATTCCAGGTGGAGATGGTGTGGCTGATAATTTCGTATCAAAAACATTTCAACTTGATCCAGGTGACTACTCTGTCTTCGCAGGAGGATCAAGTTATTGGGACCAACTGGAGGACAATCCAAACCTTGCAGCCCGCTATGGTTTGAACGCTTCCTTTAGCATAATGCAACAAGTTCCCGAACCAGGGACATACACTCTACTGCTGATCGGCCTGGGGTTACTGAGCATCGTCAAACGCCGCAGACAAGTGTATTAACAACAGTACAATCGTTGGTATCTCTCAGAAACGCTTACTTCACCCGCATGCCTGGTTGTGCGCCGCTGTCCGGGGCGAGCAAGAATGGGCCGCCGCTTTCACCGCTTGCAGCCAGCACCATGCCTTCTGAGAGTCCAAATTTCATTTTGCGCGGAGCAAGGTTAGCGACCATCACAGTCAGCCGTCCTTTGAGTTGTTCCGGGTCATAGGCAGATTTGATGCCTGCGAAGACGGAACGCTGTTCAGAGCCGATATCCAGTGTCAGTTGCAGCAGTTTGTCGGCACCGGGAACATGTTGTGCGTCGAGAATCTGGGCAATGCGCAGATCGATCTTGCTGAAATCCTCGATTGAAATTGTTTCGGCAATGGGAGCAATGACACGTTGTTGTGCTTCAGCATGCCGCGTGAGTGAATGAGTGTCGTTACTGGTCGTCATGGTTTGTCGGTTGGCCTCTGTCAGTGCAGCAATTTGTTTGGGATCAATACGGGTGATAAGGTGTTGATAAGTATTAATAGTGTGACCTGCCGGCAGCAGCATAGTGGATAAAGGTTGTCCTGCTTGCTGTCTGGGCCAACTCAGCGCCGTCCAATTGAGAAAATGCTCGATGCGTTCAGCGGTATAGGGCAAAACCGGTTTCAGATAACAAGAGAGTAGATAAAACATCTGGATACCCAAGCTGCAGGCACGGTGTAATTCGCGCTCTCGTGTCTCATCCTTAGCAATTTCCCAGGGTGCAAGCGCGTGGATCAGTTCGTTGATCTCATCCGTTCGCTTCATGATATGGCGTATCGCGGCAGAAAAATCGCGCGCCTCGTAGGCTGCTTCGATGACGCCCGGCTGCCAGCTGGAGAAATGTTCATCCACCGTTTGTTGCAGCAGTTGATAATCTTCCCCCGCCACCAGCTTGCCGTCGAAACGTTTGCTGATAAATCCGGCACAACGGCTGGCAATGTTGATGTACTTGCCGACCAGATCCGCATTAACACGCGCAACAAAATCTTCCAGGTTAAGATCGATATCTTCCATGCTGCCGTTGAGCTTGGCGGCATAGTAGTAGCGTAACCATTCCGGATTCAGCCCCTGTTGCAAATAGCTTTCCGCCGTAATAAACGTGCCGCGTGATTTACTCATTTTTTCGCCATTCACGGTCAGAAAACCATGAGCAAAAATCTGTGTGGGGGTACGATAACCCGCGTTCTCCAGCATTGCCGGCCAGAATAGTGCATGAAAATAAAGAATATCCTTGCCGATGAAATGATACAACTCCGTGGTGGCACCCTTTTTCCAGTATTGATCAAAATCAATCCCTTGCTCGGCGCAAAGCTTTTTGAAGCTGCCCATGTAGCCGATCGGTGCATCCAGCCACACATAAAAATACTTGTCTGTTTCACCGGGAATTTCAAAGCCAAAATAAGGTGCATCGCGTGAAATATCCCAATCGGATAATTTATTCTCACCCTCTTCCCCCAGCCATTCCGCCATTTTGTTGGCTGCCTCTGCCTGCAAATGGTTGCCTGAGCGTGTCCATTTACGTAAAAAATCACTGCAACGCGGATCAGATAGCTTAAAGAAGAAATGCTCCGATGCTTTTCGGATGGGCGTTGCACCGGAAATAGCGGAATAGGGATTTTTCAGCTCTGTTGGTGTATAGGCCGCGCCACAGGCTTCACAGGAATCTCCATATTGATCAACCGCCCCGCATTTCGGGCATTCACCTTTAACAAAGCGATCCGGCAGAAACAGGTTTTTGACTGGATCATACAGTTGTTCTATCGAACGGATTGCAATCAGCCCGGCTGCTTTCAGTTTTTGGTAAATATCCTCGGCGTAGTAGCGCGTTTCATCGGAATGTGTGCTGTAATACTGGTCAAACGCGATATGGAAACCGGTAAAATCACGCAGATGTTCTGTATAGACCCGCGCAATCAATGCTTCCGGTGAAATACCCTCCCTTTCAGCACGCAGCATGATGGGCGTGCCATGCGCATCATCCGCACAGACATAATAGACGGTATGCCCCTGCATTTTTTGGAAACGTACCCAGATATCGGTCTGGATATATTCAACCAGATGCCCCAGATGAATGCTGCCATTGGCATAAGGCAGCGCGGAAGTTACCAGAATATTACGTACAGTCATCGGTTACTCATCAATTCAAAATATATAATAAGAGAAGATTGTAGCAAACCAGCTGGCGCGATATTTGCTAACATCAATACTTTTGTGGCGGGAGCACGCTCATCAATGATCACACAACAACAAATTGAAACGGTGCTGGGTCAGATTATTGATCCCACGACCGGTAAAAATTACCTTACCAGCAAAACTGTCAACAACATTCAGATCAATCAGACCAGCGTTGTAATAGATATCGAACTTGGCTACCCGGCTAAAAGCGTGCTGGAAACCGTCCGTCAGCAGATTGAACACGCCTTGCGTACCCTGCCCGGAATCGAATCGGTCACAGTCAATGTCACCAGTAATATCATTGCCCATGGTGCACAGCGCAAACTCAAACTTTTACCCGGTGTCAAGAATGTGATTGCAATCGCTTCCGGTAAGGGGGGTGTAGGTAAGTCTGCTACTGCAGTCAATCTGGCACTGGCACTGGCAGCTGAAGGGGCAACAGTAGGTATTCTGGATGCAGATATCTACGGCCCGTCACAACCACAAATGCTTGGCGTCAGCGGACAGCCGAATTCACCGGATGGCAAAACTATCGAGCCGATGCGGGCGCACGGTATTCAAATGATGTCGATTGGTCTGCTGATTGATGTGGAAACCCCAATGGTCTGGCGTGGTCCGATGGTAACGCAAGCTTTGCAACAGCTACTGAATGACACCCTCTGGCAAGATTTGGATTATCTGCTTATTGATCTGCCACCTGGCACGGGTGATATTCAACTGACACTCGCCCAGAAAATTCCGGTGACCGGCGCGGTCATCGTCACTACGCCACAGGATATTGCCCTGCTGGATGCCCGCAAGGGTCTGAAAATGTTTGAGAAGGTCGGCATTCCTATTTTGGGAATCGTGGAAAACATGAGCCTGCACACCTGTTCGAACTGCGGACATACCGAGCCGATTTTTGGAACGGGGGGCGGTGAAAAAATGAGCAAGGATTACAACGTCGAGCTGCTGGGCGCCCTGCCACTGGATATCCGTATCCGCGAGCATACTGATGCCGGCACACCCAGTGTCGTGGCCGAACCAGACGGGCAAATCGCCACCATCTACCGCACGATTGCACGCCGCGTAGCAGCGAAAATCTCCGATATGGCGCGTGATTACACGGATGTATTTACACAAATTATCATGGAAGACGATTAATTAAGGCCGCGCATGTCGATCAAATCAGATAAATGGATCCGCAGGATGGCCGCCGAATACGGCATGATTGAGCCATTCGAGCCTGGTCAGGTTAAACAGAAAGATGGGCACAGCATCGTCTCCTACGGTACTTCCAGCTATGGTTACGACATCCGCTGTTCGGATGAATTCAAGCTGTTCACCAATCTGAATTCAACCATCGTTGACCCGAAACGTTTCGATTCAAACTCGTTTGTTGATTTAAAAAATGATATCTGCATCATCCCGCCCAATTCCTTCGCGCTGGCACGCACAGTTGAATATTTTCGCATCCCGCGCAATGTGCTGACCATCTGCCTCGGGAAATCCACTTATGCTCGCTGTGGCATCATAGTCAATGTCACACCATTTGAGCCAGAGTGGGAGGGTTACGTCACACTGGAGTTCTCCAACACGACCCCCCTGCCTGCCAAGATTTATGCCAATGAAGGCGTTGCCCAGGTTATCTTTTTTGAAGCGGATGAAGTATGTGAAACATCCTACAAGGATCGCAAGGGTAAATACCAGTTTCAACAAGGAGTGACGTTGCCAAAAATATAGATTTGAGAAATACCAAAAGGTATTTCTTACCAGCTCCTCTTGCCCCACTTCTGATACTTCATAACAAGAAACAGAGCCAACTACCCACTATTCGGTTTTTGGCTGGTATATTCGGCCGGAGCAAAAAACACCAGCACGCTCAGATCCTCTGTTATGTCATAAAAACAGTGATCAACATTGGCTGCTACAAAAATAATACTTCCCGCTGAAATCTGCCGATGGTCGCTACCCACCCGCATACTCGCCTGGCCCTGCGCCACATAATAAACTTCATCCTCGGCATGCGGTTCCTGCAAATCAGACGATCCCGCAAGCAGGGTGTAAATCCCCATACTTAGTGATGGCGTCCGCAAGAACTCCAGATAGGTATCTCCCGATTCCTTTTGCCGGGTGATTAAATCCAGTAGTTTGTATATATCCATACCTTCCATTCTCCTGATCAAATCAAAAAACAATAATGGCTCATTCAGGCCGGTTCTGTCTGCCGCGCTGCCGGATCCTGACGATAAAACTGGGCCAGCTGCTGATATACCGCTGGAAAATGGTGCTTCACCTGATGTGGCCTGATAAAAAAAACTTCACTCAATACCGCAAAAAATTCTGCCGGATCCGTTGCTGCATAAGGATTGATACCCGTTCCTTCACCCTGCTCCACCTGTCTACAGAAAATCTCATAAGCCTGGCTGAAAACCTCAGCCCAGCTGCGCGGATCCATCCCATTATGCAGGGGCGGATAACCGTTGGCAGAACCATTCAGCATATCCAGCTTGTGTGCAAATTCGTGTATCACCACGTTATGCTCATGATGAACATGAGCCACATCCTCCCATGACAGAATCACCGGCCCGGTCAGCCAGGATTCACCCGAAGCCACCATCCGCCTGGTATGTACAATCCCTATTTCATCCCGATAGACGCGATTGAGAATAAACTTGCCGGGGTAGACGATTACTTCTACCCAGTCATCGTAATATTCCGGGTCCAGCTTCAAAATCAGCAAGCAGGCCTGCGCCGCGATCATTACACACATCGCTTCTGTCATGATCAGACCCTGCACTCCATTAATTTTTTTGTCATGCAAAAAAATTGTCGACCATTCCCGCAACCGATGGAGTTCATTCCGAGTCAATCCATACAAGAACGGTAATTGATCCACTACCGGTTGCCAGATAGATTCGGGAATAAGTTTACGTTTGAGAATTCGGCGACGCCGCCATTTTTCCAGAAGCCAGATCATTCAATCACCTGAAAGCATCATGTTGCATGAGAAAAAGAGTACCGTTTGTTTGTTCCAAGAGTTGGATTTACGATTTTCATGGAGAAAATCTGTTACCGTCTACAGATTGCAAGGCACAGGAGACATGATGACAACTATAATTTCTAGCATCCCAGTACACTTGCCCATTCTGCTGATCTGCCCTTTCTCTTCCGTGCCATGACAAATCAACTTGCAGATAAGAATACCGAAGCGCTGCGACAAACGAAGTGGCATACACTGACTCAATCTGAGATTGAGAAAATTCTGCAAACCGGGCCTAATGGCCTGAAAACTGCTGAAATCCAGGATCGTCTTGCCCGATTCGGATCGAACCGCCTGCCTCCACCCAAACGACGCGGGCCATTGATTCGTCTGCTGATGCAATTCCACAATATCCTGCTGTATATCATGACTGCTGCAGCGCTCATCACCGCTCTACTGGATCACTGGGTGGATAGCGGCGTACTGCTGGCTGTAATCATGGTTAATGTCTTTATTGGTTTCATTCAGGAAGGAAAAGCCGAAACGGCGCTTGATTCTATCCGGGCCATGCTGTCGCCCCGCGCAACCGTCATCAGGGATGATTCCCGCCATGAAATAGACGCTGCTGAACTAGTACCAGGTGATGTGGTATTGCTGGTTTCCGGCGATCGAGTGCCGGCGGATATTCGCCTGACTTCAATCAGGGAATTACAGATTGATGAAGCTACACTGACTGGGGAATCCATACCAGTAAAGAAACACATTGAAACAAGCCTGCCCGATACCTCGCTGGGTGATCGCTCCGGCATGATCTATTCCGGCACCCTTGTCGTATTCGGCCAGGCCAGTGGAATTGTCGTCTCTACCGGCAGCACAACCGAGCTGGGCAAAATCAACCAGATGCTCACGGATATAAAGAGTCTGTCCACTCCATTATTACGTCAGATTGATAACTTTGGCCGCATACTGGCCATCGCCATTCTTGCAGCTTCTGTCGCAACTTTCGTACTGGGCACCATTTGGCGCGGCCATGCTCCAGAAGAGATGTTCATGATGGCGATCGCGTTGATCGCTTCGGCGATACCAGAAGGGTTACCGGCCATCATGACCGTGACACTAGCGCTGGGGGTTCAACGTATGGCACGACGCAACGCCATCATCCGGCAACTGCCCGCTGTCGAGGCACTGGGATCGGTGACTGTCATCTGCTCTGACAAGACAGGTACGTTGACCCGCAATGAAATGACCGTGCAGCATGTGATCTGCGCCGACCATGTATTTAATATCAGCGGCGTTGGCTATACACCAGCAGGTGAATGCAACATTGACGGACATGTCATTGATCCCGCCCATTATCCGGCGCTTACCCTGGCAATACGCACGGGCGTGCTGTGCAATGATGCACGATTGCAAAAGGAGCACGGTCAGTGGCATGTGGAAGGAGATCCTACCGAAGGCGCTCTGCTGGTGCTGGGTGAGAAAACCAGTTTCTCCCGCCACCTTGCCAATACTGCCTGGCCACGCCTGGATGTCATTCCGTTTGAATCACAATATTCCTTCATGGCCACCTATCACCGCGACAGTGATGATAAGCCCTGGATCTTCGTCAAAGGAGCGCCGGAACGTATTCTGGAGATGTGTACAACCCAGTTGCACCAGAATAATGAACAGCCGCTTGATGCCGGCTACTGGCAGCGAATGGCAACCACCACGGCGGCTCAAGGATTACGCTTGCTGGCATTGGCTTGCAAACGTACGGCACCACAGGAAAACAATCTAAAAATGACCGACATGGAAACAGGATTCACGCTACTGGCTCTGGTTGGCATCATCGATCCGCCCCGTGAGGAAGTCATCCGGGCAGTAGCGGAATGCCATCGCGCCGGAATCCGGGTCAAAATGATTACCGGTGATCATGCGGAAACAGCTTGCGCCATCGGGGCACAACTGGCTATCGGCACCGGTAAACCGGCTCTTACCGGGGTAGAAATCGCTGCCATGGACGATAACGCCTTGCGTAATGTAGTCATGAATATCGACATATTCGCCCGCGCCAGCCCGGAACACAAACTGCGCCTGGTAGAAGCTTTGCAGGCCAGTGGACAGGTAGTGGCCATGACCGGCGACGGTGTGAACGATGCACCGGCGCTTAAACGCGCGGATGTCGGCGTGGCAATGGGTATGAAGGGGACTGAAGTTGCCAAGGAAGCATCCGATATCGTGCTGGCAGATGACAACTTTGCCACCATTGTTTCTGCTGTACGTGAAGGTCGGGCTGTTTACGACAATCTGAAAAAATTCATACTATTCATGTTACCGGTCAGTGGTGGCCTAACGTTGATAATCATTGCCGCCATTTTGTTCGAACTCACACTGCCACTTACACCAGCACAGGCATTGTGGATCAACATGGTAACAGCCAGCACCCTGGGACTGGCGCTGGCTTTCGAACCGGCAGAACGCAATATCATGAATCGCCACCCACGCCCACCGGCTGAGGCATTTCTGTCTGGTTTTTTTGTGTGGCGCATTCTAATGGTATCTGTGCTGATGATGATCAGTGCACTTGGCTTGTTTCTGTGGGAGCTGGGTAATGGCACCCGGATTGAAACAGCGCATACGATCGCTGTTAACACGATCGTAATGGCAGAAATGTTCTATTTGCTTAACAGCCGTCATATTTTTGCCCCGATTACGCTTATCAAAGGCCTAACCGGTAATCGTTATATCCTGCTGACCATTGTTGTCTGCACGCTGCTACAGATTGTTTATACCCACCTACCCGCCATGCAGGCCATATTCAAATCAACTGATTTGTCAGTGCTGGAATGGTGTAAATCCATTGCCGCTGGATTGATGGTGTTCTACGCGATCGAACTGGAAAAATTCATTATCCGGTGCACTCACTTTGTTTCATTGACAGCCAAAGGTTAGAAACTCACTCATCGCAAGAAGTGAACCCTTAGTAGCGGTTATGATGGCGAGCAGAGTACACTAGAAAACAAACAGTGAACGACAGAATTTTTATAGATAAAAGAGTATGCCAAACATTACAATCTGGTAATCATGACAAGAACTGTATTCACAATATTCTAAAGAAATAAGTTAAGAATCTGATTATTACGATTGTAGATAAGGAAGCTGCAAAAATTATCAAAAGTAATTTCAGCAAATATCTTTTTGCCCTTTTTGGCAAAATCAACAGTAGCATTAATATTACTGATCCAACCGCAATTAATGTTAGCACTTCTAAAAATTCCTGAAATAACACTGTTTATCCACGTGAAAGAAAGTATCCAAACATACACATCCAGATTCTCGCACAAAAGACAGGCACGATACGCCAGGAAAGCGATCGAGAAGATTGCGGATCCTTGTCCATTATTAAACCTATTTCAAGCTTTTCAGCACGCTATCAGAACAGATAAATCTTCAAGATTTCCTGGTCTTTCCTTTTCCCACAGTCATAGTAAATTCGGCAAGGATAAAGCTATCCATACAGGCAGAAACGGGAGAGGCTGGATCACCGCTCGCCATGTTCTATTTGCGGCCAAATGACTAAATCTTCTGATGAAAGAGAATTATTGATCCTGGGATGATAAGAAATATCATCTTTACGAACACCGGTGGTGTGAAGTAATTCAATGAGCGGGAAAATTATTCCACGGCCAATATTTCCAGCTCAGACGGTCCCTTCACAATCTTCATTATCCCCAGGCTCACCGTCACCGCACGCATGAACAATCTGCGATTATGTAGCTACTCCCTCCTCAAGTAATAATTCAGCCGGTTTGTCATACACCAAAACGGTTTTCTTGAAGTGCTCAGCATACTGGTAAATATCTGAAAGATCTGTTACGGACACTATCCTTTCCTCTTTTTCTTCAAATAGCCCCAGCGTCATCCTGGAAGGATTATTGAATCGCAAGCGACAGATTGGCTTGCGATTATTGTCATCAAGCAATATCGCGCAGTAGCTTTTAGAATCTCGCATAACCACTCGCTTCGGATCGACAGTTTCCCGAAGAATTGCACGGACAATACGATACCCCTCAAATTCTTCTTCAGTTGTAATGATCCCATCTGAATCCTGATCAGAGATTATGTTGTCTTTCTTCAACTCTTCTGATGGTTCCATAGCCAGCTTGAGTCTCTCATTGATTTTGTCCGAAATAAGTTGTTGAAATGCATTCTTGGTTATCAAAGTAAATTGCTCCTTTATTGCAGGAGTTATACGTTTTCCATTAATGACTTCGGAGCATGCCAATCTGACAAAATCCTCAGATGGGGCAACCATCCAATCAGCTAGAACATTGTGGATCGCTCTTGTATATTTCAGATCACTTGCCGTATTTAATATCAACTCAACATTGAACGCAGGCTTGGCAAATTTTTTAAGCTCCTCTACATACTGATCCTTGAAGTCAAGAATATTGAATTCAAGAAATGGCTTTTCATCCATCTTATTTGCTTGTTCCAGGTCAGTGAAGAAGCGGTACAAAATACCATTTGTAAGCACTCCAAAACGTGCTTCCGTCGCATGAAAATATCTGAATAATTGTGATGCATGACCAATATTCAGATCACTCCCGCTTTTCTTACATTCAAAAAGCATAATCGGCTTGCCATCCTTCAGAATGGCATAATCAACTTTTTCTCCTTTTTTCATCCCTACGTCAGCTACTAATTCTGGCGTCACTTCATTTGGGTCAAACACGTTGTAGCCAAGTATTTGTATGAATGGCATGATTAATGCATTCTTTGTTGCTTCTTCAGTTTGTACCGTATCTTTTATCTTTCTAAGATGTTTAGTCCCACGGTGTGCTGGTGTAACATATAACCAGCTACGGAGGGATGATTTATGGGACAGATATTACACGGAAGCGCCCGCACGACAGCGGCGGTGCGTCGAGCGATACAAAATAGTCAAGAGAGTCTGAATGTTCTGGCCAAGCGGCATGGGATTAATCCAAAAACGGTAGCGAAGTGGCGGAAGCGGGAATTCACCCACGATGCACCGATGGGCCCCAAAGAGTCGCACTCGACTGTTTTAAGTCTGGAAGAAGAAGCCGCTGTTGTGGCGTTTCGCAAACATACGCTTCTACCGCTGGATGATTGTCTATATGCCTTGCAACCAAGCATTCCGCATTTAACCCGCTCAAGCCTGCATCGCTGCTTTCAACGGCATGGCATCAGTCGGTTGCCGGAGGCTGATGGTGACAAGCCAAAGAAAAAGTTTAATGCCTATCCAATTGGCTACTTCCATATTGATATTGCCGAAGTTCGTACGAAGGAAGGTAAACTCTATCTTTTTGTAGCCATTGACCGGACATCAAAGTTCGTTTTTGTTCAACTCCAGAACAAAGCCAACCGCAACACGGCAACCGCCTTCTTGAAGGCCGTGATCGAGACTGTTCCCTACAAGATCCATACAATCCTGACTGATAACGGTATCCAGTTTACGTTCCCGGCGCGTTATCGGAATGGGCCAACAGCTCAGTATGTAACGCATATGTTCGATAGGCGTTGTCAGATCAACGGCATCGAGCACCGTCTCACCAAACCCAACCATCCCTGGACCAATGGTCAGGTTGAACGCATGAATCGAACCATCAAGGATGCGACTGTAAAACGGTATTATTACGACTCACACGATCAGTTGAAGGCCCATCTCCATCGCTTTGTGATGGCTTATAACTTCGCCAAAAGACTAAAAGCTCTCAAAGGCCTAACACCCTATGAATACATCTGCAAAATCTGGAAAAATGAGCCAGATCGTTTTATCTTTGACCCATTCCAGCACACCGTGGGACTAAACATCTAACGCGAATTGATAGCTCTTTGAGTTGATCAATCAAATCCATATTATTTTCTCCATAAAAGTAATTATTTCCTTTTCTTCTACGGAACAAACCCCAGAAACTTGATCATAGAGCAGACACAGCAATCAGCTTATTATGTATATTTCCTGGAACCTCTGAAAATATAATCAGAACTTGATGTTAAGCCCTGCATAAACTGAGCGCCCCATGCCGGGAACAGCAATACCGTAAGGGATACCATTAATTCCCATGGTCATTCCCTGCCCGGTATACGCTCCGCCCAGCGGCAGATAGTAGAGGCGGTCAAACAGATTTTCCACGCCCAAATCAACACGGACGTTTTTCCATGTGTAACTGGTACGCAGATTTGTCAGAAAATAGCCTTTGGTATGAATTTCGTTGCGTACCGAGGAAACATCATTTTTGCGAGTGGCGCCAACCAGTTCGATGGCGTTGCTCCAGTTACTGTACTGATGGGTAAGCGTCAGCTTGCCGTTGAGCGGCATGATATTGTAGAGATCGTCACCCGTTTTCTTGTTTTCTCCCCGCGTGTAGTTCATCAGGCCGCGCAGACCAAACTCGCCGAGACTGGTTTTTACCAATACCGTGCGGCCGGAAAGATCCACTCCATAAAGATGGGCGGAGTGATTGGCATATTGCAGGACGACGAATTGATTATTCGTGGTGACTGCCGGAATCCGGATTGCATCAACGTAATTATTTACATAAGTGAAGTAAGGTGTGGCCTTGATTTCCCATTCTCGATCAGCCGCGTGCAGATCTATGGTAAGGGAGGCGGTATAGGCTTTCTCCGGCTTGAGGTCCATGTTGCCAACGTAACCGTTACCATCGCCGACAAAATTATTCATGATAGCGGCCATGCTCCAGGTAGACCAGGTGTAGCGCTCATACAGATTCGGTGTGCGCACCTTGCGCGCCAGGCCCAACTCAAGATCAACCATATTGCCCGGTGTGTAACGCGCCAGCGCTGTCAAATCAACGTTGTTGTCATTACGTTTATGGCCACGCGCATTAAAGGCAGCTGAATCGGGAATCTGGTTACCCATCATGTTCCCGTAGCCATGAACATTGTCCGCATCCGTTTCCAGATGCTCGTAACGAGCACCCAGCAACGTGGTCCATTGTGGATTGAAATGCCGTTCCCATTCAGCAAAGAATCCCAGCCGATCACGCTTGCCATGATTAATATTCTGAAAATTCAGAGGTGACATGGCACCGGTTCCGGATGGCGGCCACCAGTCACGCAGAGTGTAGTGCTGATACAGTGCGCCGACACGCAGCAAATCGTCATCGGTGAGGTAAACATCTCCTTTCAGGTTGAGGCCAAGGGTACGGCCACGGCTGGACATCGGCATACCGTTCAATGCTGTACCGTAAACCAGTTGCTTGTCATCGCTGAAATTCATGTAATGATCAACTGCTTCGTAATAAACACGACCATCGAGCGTTCCCCAGTTGTACTCGCCCAGGTAGCGCGCGTTGATCCGTTTTTGTTCATTGTCCAGCATATCCATGCGCTGATTGGGGTAGAACTGGTACGGCACATTCTGATAACCGAATTTCGCCTCCAGCAGATGATTATCTGCCCGCAATGCAAGTCCCAAAGTATGCGTCAAGCTTTTGTAGGCGGTGGAGCCGACCTCATCCAGTGGAAGCGTGTGCCCTGGCCGCCCTGTGGCCGTTGTTGTCTTGAAATTGCCGCCTGCCTTGTAGTTATCTGCTGTGGTAATTGCGCCTGAATAATTGATGCTGAAAAATTCATTGGCCAGTGTTGCAGACAGATTGCCTCCAAAGGCATTGTTGTTGCTGCGATAAAAAGAGCCAACTTCACCCTTGATGAGTGAGCGCTGGCCGGGTGCAGCAAATTGCGGCGCGGCTGTTTCCGCGACAATCGTTCCGCCAATACTGTCACCTCCCACGCTGACTGGCGAGATGCCGGCATACACCCGAATTTTTGCAACGTTACCCGGATCAAGGTAGGACAGTGGCGGATTCATATGATTGGCACAGGAAGAAATGAAATCCATACCATCAATTGTGATACGCAGACGATCATCTGCCAGGCCATGAATCACCGGCAAGCTGGAAACACCCCCCGCTCCATAGAGATGCACACCCGGTACATCCCGCAACAAAGAAGCGGTATCACGGGTAACGGCATGCTGCGCAGCAATTTCGGTTGAACCGATTTCAACTGACGCAGCAGCATCACGAATCTTGCCGGTTTTAACGACAACTTCATTCAAGGTAGTCTGTGCCAGTGCTTGTTGTACAACAAAGGAAGATAAAGCAACAGCTATAGCTGATGCGAATGGAGTGACACGATAGTTCATAACTCTTCCGAATCTCCTGTTCTGGTGTGTAATTGAACGCGGATTCTGCCAGTTTCAGTAAATGAAGGAAATGTGGCAAATTGTCGCAGCAGCCCTGGATGATCGAAATATGCAGATCAAAAGCAGGTTGACTTTTTCACGCCTCAATTTAAGATAGTAATTAGTTACTATCTTTTATGTGGTTATATATTTATGAATCCTCATCCCAAATATCTCTCAGCTGATGAACGACGGGAAGTTACTGTAGAAGCTGTCGTTGAGCTTGCAAGCTCGCAAAATCCCAGTGAGATCACTACTGCAGCAATCGCCAAACACATGAACCTGACGCAAGGAGCATTGTTCCGGCATTTCCCAAACAAGGAAGCTATCTGGGAAGCAGTCATGAAGTGGGTTGTCGAGCGACTGTTAAAACGGATTGATCACTCTATTCAGAGCATTACATCACCTCTGGCCGCCATGGAAGCCATGTTCATGAGTCATATTGAGTTTGTGGCAGAGTATCCCGGGGTTCCAAGGATGATGTTTGGCGAGCTACAACGTGCAGAAGCGACTCCAGCCAAACAGCTTGTACAACTCCTGATCAAACGGTACAGAGAACGTTTGCAACGGCTGATTGAAAACGGTAAGGCCTGCGGTGAATTATCACCCTCCCTGGAGAGTGAGGCTGCAACCATGCTGTTCATCGGAACAATCCAGGGACTTGTCATACAATCCATGCTGGCGGGTGAAGTTGCACGAATCCGCCGTGATGCCCCGGGTGTTTTCGCCATCTATTGCCGTGGCATCAGGAAGGCTCTATGAAATTCCCACACTTGCAGCGGCGCACGCTAGCATTGCTCGCAGTCATCACATTACTCCTGACGCTGTTTACATATATTGCCCTGCAATCCGGGCCACTGGCCCCCATTGTGGTCACTGTAACCACGGTGGAATCACGAAGTATCGTCCCTGCCCTGTCCGGTATTGGAACGGTGCAGGCACGCTACACTTACAAGATCGGACCGATTTTGCCAGGGCGTGTTAAACATCTGAATGTAGACGTGGGAGATGTAGTCAAGGCTGGACAGGTTTTGGGTGAGATGGATCCGGTTGATCTGAATGATCGTATCCATGCACAGGAGGCCGCCATCAAAAGCGCCGAAGCTGATTTGCATCAGGCACAAGCCAGACAACACCATGCACAAGCGCAGCTCAAACGCTATGAAAAACTGTTACCCGCTCATGGCACCAGCGAGGAAAGTGTTGCCATCAAACGGGAAGAACTGGCAGTCACCAAAGCAGCAACCGTGGCAGCACGCGAAAATCTTGGTCGTACACGTGCCAATTTGCAGGCACTGCACACACAACGCAACGATCTCAAGCTGATAGCGCCTGTGACAGGTCTGGTAACCATACGTGCCGTAGATCCCGGTACTACGCTGGTGACAGGCCAGCCTGCGGTTGAAATCATTGATACTGCACACTTGTGGATTGATACCCGCTTCGATCAGATCAACGCCGAAGGATTAACCCCGGGACTGCCCGCTCAATTCATACTGCGTTCGCAGCAAACTGGAAGCATTACGGGACAGGTACTGCGGGTTGAACCGCTGGCTGATACGGTCACAGAAGAAACACTGGCAAAGATCACCTTCGCCATGCCACCCTCGCAATTGCCGCCAGTGGGCGAATTGGCTGAGGTGACGGTCTACCTGCCGAAACTGCCCATCACACCAACAATCCCCAATGCTGCCATTCGCAACGAGGATGGCGTACCAGGTGTCTGGAAGCTGGTTGATGGTAAACCTGAGTTTACCCGGATAAAACTGGGACGCGCTGATCTCAATGGCCATGTCCAGATCAAACACGGATTGGCGGCAGGCGATCAATTTATCGTCTACAGTGAAAAAACACTCACCGCTTTCAGCCGGGTCAGCATAGCAAAACGGATTCCCGGTGTATCGCCATGATCAATCTGGCTGTACGCGATATTCTGCACAATTGGGGCAAGTTCATTTTTACCGGCATTGGCCTCGGCCTCCTCATCGGTGTAACACTGACCATGGCAGGTGTATATCGTGGCTTGGTGGATGATGGCAGAGTTTTGATCGACACCAGTGGTGCAGATCTGTGGGTGGTACAGCAGGATACCCTGGGCCCCTATGCCGAGCCTTCCAGTGTCCCCGATGATTTATGGCGCAGTGTCCGTACCATTCCTGGTGTGGCACAGGCAGCCAATGTCACATATCTGACCATGCAAGTCAGAAAAGAGGATGAAGATGTCAGAGTAATGGTTGCAGGCATCGCAGCAGGCGGCCCCGGAACACCAGGGTGGCCACCTCATCTTGTTGCGGGCAGGCAGATTACACGCAGCCATTATGAGGCCGTGGCAGATATTGCTACCGGCTTCAGGCTGGGGGATCGCCTTAAAATCCGTCGCAACCACTACACCGTAGTTGGCCTGACACGCCGAATGGTCTCATCCAGTGGTGATCCGATGGTTTTCATTCCGCTCAAGGACGCACAGGAAGCACAATTTCTCAAAGATAACGATGCCATCCTGATGCAAAAGCGCCGTACCAGAGCCAATCCGACGTTTTCCTTTCCCGGAAAACCGGATTTGCCGGATGCAATTATTACCTTGCAAACTGCCAATAACTACGTCAATGCAATACTAATACGCATTAGACCGGAGTTCACACTGGAAGAAGTAGCTGAACCAATCCGACGCTGGAAACGGCTGACGGTATACGACCGGGTACAAATGGAAGATATTCTGGTCGGCAAGCTGATTGCCACCTCTGCCGAACAGATCGGTTTATTTCTGATCATCCTGGCCATCGTCAGTGCGGCTATCGTAGCCTTCATCATTTATACCCTGACCATGGATAAAATCCGCGAAATCGCTGTACTCAAGCTGATCGGTACACGCAATCGCACCATCGCCGGTATGATTCTGCAACAATCCCTGATGCTGGGTGTGATCGGGTTTGTCGTTGGCAAAATTTCAGCCACCTTCGCCGCCCCCTTATTTCCCAAATATGTGCTGCTGATACCAATTGACTCCATGCTGGGATTCCTCGCTGTACTGGTGATTTGTATCCTTTCCAGTATCATTGCCATCCGCATGGCACTTAAGATTGATCCGGCAGAAGCAATCGGGTAAACCTGACATGAGCAATAGAGGAATCCGCATCGAAAATTTGAGCAAGCGCTTTGGTAAAGGTGAAGCCGCTGTATTCACACTCAAGAACGTCAACATGCAAGTCGCCCCCGGCGAAGTGGTCGGACTGATTGGTCCGTCCGGCTCAGGCAAAAGTACGCTGCTTAAATGTCTCGGCGCGGTGATTGACCCTACATCCGGACGCATGACCCTGGATAATGAAACCATCTTCGATAATGGTTGGAAACTACGTGATTTGCGCGCTTTGCGTCGTGACAAAATTGGCTTCGTGTTCCAGGCACCCTATCTGATCCCGTTTCTGGATGCGACTGACAATGTCGCGCTTTTGCCGATGCTAGCTGGTGTGAGCGATGACGAGGCACGTAAACGCGCACTGGAACTGCTCGCTGCACTGGATGTGCAGCATCGTGCTCGTGCCATGCCAGCACAACTGTCCGGTGGTGAGCAACAGCGCGTAGCCATTGCACGAGGACTGGTCAATCGCCCTCCTGTCATTCTAGCTGACGAGCCCACCGCTCCCCTGGATTCACAACGTGCACTAGCAGTAATCCGTATACTTAACACAATGGCTAGGCAATTTGAAACTGCCATCATTGTTGTGACACACGATGAAAAAATTATCCCGACCTTCAAGCGTATCTACCATATTCGTGACGGCGTGACCCATGAGGAAGCAGGAGAAGGGCGCAGTACTGACAACCCTTCACATATTAAAAATATGATGTGCAGTTGTCTTGCCAAAAAAGTACGCAAATGGATTTTCTGTACCGTGAATCAATCAATCAGCATATGACCAAACCAGGCAAAAATACCGATTGCTATGCCGGTGACGAACTGGGCATGTACTAGATATGAAAATTTCTTAAGTTTTGTGGGCGAATAGCGCAGTGTGAGGAATAATCCAAAAACACCCTGCCAGATTACCAAACCTAGCAAGGCAGGAAAGAAAAGAATATGGCTGTAGTGAGAGTAATCCACCATGACGATATGTAGCAAAATCACGGCAACCGCTGCAATACCAAAGTAAATGTGCGTACGGTTTAGCCAGGCCAGCAATTGATTCAAAACAGAAGATCCAATTGGAGAAACATAGTCTGGTAACAAGCGCTGCGCCAGTTTTCCCTGACCTAATGTCAGCTTGAGTAGCGTACGGCTATAAATGAAGATTAGTAATCCCATGCCTACTTCCCCAAAGTCTTCCCCAATCTCTGCAAGAAACGTTTCACGCTCTTCGGGAATCTCCTGTGTAGTGTAGGCATAAATGTAATACACCACAGACATCAGCAAAATAACAGTCGTGTAAACCAATATACTACGAATGTTTTTTGTCGTCGGTTGCATGTCAACGATCAGCGAGCGATTACCCGTTACATTGGTTTACAGATTCAGGAATACATCAAGCAGCGTTGCTGTCTATTTACTACGTATGCGGTCTGGGCAGTCTTTTTTTATGCAATCCGCATACAATGACAAAGAATGATCCTGCAACACAAACCCCCGCTCCTTGGCAATTTTCACCTGACGCTTTTCGATTTCTGGATCGAAGAATTCCTCAACGTGACCACATTGCAGGCATACCAGGTGGTCATGATGATTACCACTGGCTAGCTCAAAAACTGCCTTACCACTTTCAAAATGGTGACGCTCAAGCAATCCGGCTTGCTCAAACTGAGTCAGAACACGATAAACCGTTGCCAGACCGATATCCTCTCCCTCACCTAGCAATTCTTTATAGACGTCTTCTGCCGAGAGATGCCGAATCGAGCTGTTCTCAAACAAATTTAATATCTTCAAACGCGGGAGTGTTGTCTTCAATCCCATCGTCTTAAGATCTATACTTTTCAAATTTTCTGATTTACTCATTAAGTTATTTACCTCAAGAAATTACTGCATTTATGAGACAATTGAAAAGCGTAAACCTTCATAATAATTTCTTTTTAGTCAGGACTAATTCCCTGACGCGCTACAAAAATACATATTGCAGTCACTTTTTGTTTACACTTTACGTTGCCCCGGAAGAGCTAACTGTTCATAGTATCCTATCCCGGATGGATTGAAAAATATTGGCCTGGTATGTACGCATTATTCCCACGACTGTTATTGTTATTATTGCTTCCCTTCCTGCCACACTGCACTTATCTTCCTTCATTCCCTTACAAAATTGATATTCAGCAAGGTAATGTTATCACCGAGGAAATGGTAGCCAGACTAAAACCAGGGATGACCCGTTCACAGGTTCGGTTCATATTGGGTACGCCGCTGGTAGTAGATGTATTTCATAGTGATCGTTGGGATTACATCTATCGTCTCGCGCCAGGTGGCCGCATAACCGAAGAACGGAAACTGATTGTTTTTTTTAAGAATGACCGGCTATCCCATATTCAGGGAGATTTTCCGCAACCCCCTGCCTTCAGCGAGTCTTCTCCGGTTTTTCCCGTTCCCGAAAAAACATCTGGATCCCCTCCTGGTGTTGATGGCACTGAAAACGAGGGATCTGACAAAACAATCGATTTCCTCAAAGAAAATCAGACAAATTTTTACAGGGATAATCAATGACACTGTTAAATATAGCCGTTGCCGGAAGTGCCGGCCGTATGGGTCGGACTATCATGGAAACTATTGCTGATGCGCAAGATCTGCGGTTATCTGCAGCACTTGAACAACCCGACAGCCCATATCTGTCGCAAGATGCAGGCGGTTTAACCGGAACACCCTGCGGAGTTATCATTAACAGTGATTATGCCTCCGCACTGACAGGCAGCGATGTGCTGATCGACTTTACTCGCCCCGCCGGAACACTGACGCATCTTGCCGTGTGTCGTCAATCAGGCATCCACATGGTGATCGGCACTACCGGATTTTCAGCAGAAGAAAAAGAAATCATTCATGATGCAGCAAAAGACATCGCCATCGTGTTCGCTCCCAATATGAGCGTGGGTGTTAATATACTGTTCAGGTTGCTTGAAGTCGCCGCAAAGGCGTTACCTGCTGGTTACGATGTGGAAATCATTGAGGCACATCACCGCCACAAAGTGGACGCACCTTCTGGAACCGCTCTGCGTATGGGAGAAGTGATTGCCCAGACTCAGGGAAAAAATCTTGAGAAAGTAGCAATTTATGGACGTGAAGGCCACACCGGGGAACGTGCGGTAGATACTATTGGATTTTCAACCATACGTGGTGGAGATATTGTGGGCGACCACACGGCGTTATTTGCCGGAATCGGCGAGCGGCTGGAAATTACACATAAAGCCAGCAGCCGCAAAACATTTGCAACAGGTGCATTGCATGCCGCGCGTTTTCTTGCTACTAAAAAATCCGGATTATTTGATATGCAGGATGTGCTGGGGCTACGCTGATTTATACCAGCCTCATATATTGATAGTTTGCGTCCAAGGAATCGCTAAGGAACCTCTGAAAAACGTCAACGAGGTAGAAGTTGGCAAAAAGGCAGCGTTTATACGTGATAAATGAGCATTTTCAGCCGACTTTTAACGGGGAAAGGCAACGCGGATAGTTTTTCAGAGGTTCCTAAAACATCAGCAAGGCGCAGTCCGTTCAAGGCACAAGTATCAGCGACGCTTACTGCCACCCAGCAAACTGCCCAGTGCACCACGCAATAATTCCCGCCCTATACGACGCACCTCACTTTTAACGACATTTTGCACCAAACCATCGTACAGCCCACCTCGTGGACCAGTACGACCAAAGAGCACTTCTTTAACTACCGAACCTACCTCCCCAAGCAAGCTATTATCTGCGCCCTGCGAACCAGACTTGGCACGAATATCAGTCGATGATTGCTCATGATGCTGAGCAACTAACAACTCATGGGCGGATTCACGATCTACTGATATGTCGTAGGAATCAGCCACCAGCGAATCTTTGATTAACGCATAGCGTTGTTTATCGGCAATGGGTCCAAGCTGACTCCCCGGTAACAACACATACACACGTTCCGTTTCACTGGGGCGTCCCTTGGCATCCAGAAAACTGACCAGTGCTTCGCCTACGGCCAATTCAGTAATCGCAGTTTCGATATTCAACCCTGTTTTAGGTCGCATGGTGCTGGCCGCAGCTTTCACGGCCTTCTGATCGCGCGGGGTAAATGCGCGCAATGCATGCTGCACACGGTTACCTAGCTGTGCCAATACCGAATCAGGAATATCCAATGGATTTTGCGTGACAAAATAGACACCGACTCCCTTGGAGCGTATCAGGCGCACTACTAATTCAATGCGCTCAATCAGCGCCTTAGGTGCACCAGAAAACAACAGATGTGCTTCATCGAAAAAGAATACCAACTTGGGTTTTTCCGGATCACCAATTTCGGGTAAACGCTCAAACAAATCCGAAAGCATCCATAATAGAAAGCTAGCGTACAAGCGTGGGGCAGTCATCAACTGATCAGCAACCAGAATATTGATGACTCCCTGACCGCTCACCGTTTGCATGAAATCTTCAATATCGAGCACGGGTTCACCAAAAAACTGAGTTCCCCCTTGCGTCTCCAGTTGGATCAACTCGCGCTGGATCACGCCAATACTGGCGGTGCTAATGTTGCCATACTGTGTAGTAAAGCTCTTTGCGTTGTCACCTACGTATTGCAACATGGCACGCAAATCTTTTAGATCAAGCAACAGCAGACCGTTATCATCCGCAATTTTAAACACCAGGTTGAGCACCCCTGCCTGGGTGACATTGAGATCAAGCATGCGTGCCAGCAGCAGCGGCCCCATATCGGAAATGGTTACCCGTATCGGATGGCCCTGTTTACCAAACACATCCCACAGTGTGGCAGGACAAGCTATCGGCTCCGGCAACGGCAAACCGCGTTCTTTGAGCACAGCAGCCAATTTATTATTGATTTGTCTTTTTTGGCTAATTCCAGTCAGGTCACCCTTGACGTCAGCCATAAAAACCGACACACCAATACGCGAGAATTGCTCAGCTAATAGCTGCAGCGTAACAGTCTTACCCGTACCAGTAGCGCCAGTAATAAGCCCGTGACGATTAGCAAACTCAGGCAATAATTGGCATTGCGTAGCGTCACGTTGCGCTATTAGAAGCGGATCAGTCATAAAATATAAAAAATGGATTTAAAAACAGCAGATCAATTATATCAATGGGTGAAATAATCAAATACCAAGCCGAGAATTAAGATAACGTCATCACACAATCTTGATAAAAACCACAGATAATCTACAAATAGCCTATGCTGAGAGTGCTATTAGTTGGTAGCAAAACCACGAATTAATCAGCATCAAATGATTTAACAGCATCCGAATATACAATCAGTGTAATACATGCTCTTACCCTGATTGTATATTCGGATGCTGTCCAAACACAAAACTGACACCACCACCCAGTTTATGGATGCCAACGGCCTGTTTAAAAAAGAAACCAATAACAATACCCTCACCGACGCGCACATCGAACAGATCATGCAGGTATTTGGCAGCAAAGCGAATGTAGAGCATGTTGCCCAGTCGGTACCGTTTGAGAAGGTTGCCGACGACGACTATAACCTGCCAGTATGCAGCTACGTTGACGCCAAAGACAACCGCGAAGTGGTGGGCATTGCCAAGCTCAATATCACCGATCAAATCGAATTGGCCAAAGCCGAAGAAAAGATCAGCAAACAAAAAGCCAGGCAACTGTTTGATTCTGGCGATATTCACAAGGTAGCGGTGGGTACATTCGCCGGCTTGGCAAAATTCGCGACGTGAATATCGCCAAAGGCACAACCGCTTTTGCGCGGATCATGCATCTAAAGCCATCGTTAAAAAACATCGATGCCATGCCGCAAAGCACGTTTGATGAAATTGTCGAAAAATATATCGAAATGAATATTGTCCACCCCTTTCGCGAAGGTAATGGACGCGCAGAGCGTGAAAAATACGGACACGGCGGGCCAGAAGGGTTATGACGCAGGCAAGAAGATATTGGGCATCAAACGTCAATCGCCAATCGCAGTCGATACCCAGGGCCTGCCGCATGCCATTGCGGTGACGACGGCGGAAGTGTGACTGATCGCAAAGGTGCGTTGCAAGCCTGAGAGCACTGCAGGCCGAGCCTGGGGAAAGTCCAAAGTCTGCTGTGCGATAGCGGCTATATCGGAGAACCATTTGCCGAAGACGTGCGAGAAATTCTGGGCGCGCATGTACAAGTACAGATTGCCAAGCGCAGCGAACCACACACTTTTGCAGTCATACCTAAACGCTAGATCGTCGAGCGCAGCTTTGCCTGGCTGGAGAAAAATCGACGGCTGCGGAAAAACTGCGAGCGTAAACTCAATACCAACTTGCAACTCATTCATCTGGTATTCTTGGCTCTTTTGCTTAAAAGATTTTGAACAAATTCTAAAAGAAACTATTTATTGTGCGCTGGCACTTGATTTTTACTTTCAGATTACTGGTGCTATTTCTTACTGGTTGCGCTGCCGTTGGGCCAGATTATGTGCCACCAGAAAAAATCACTCCCGAAAAATTTAATGCCGCACTGAGCGAAGATCAGAAAGCTAAATTATCGCTTCCTGAAACTGGGCAAGAAGCAGATGAGGCCAAAACGGAATTCACCAAACAAGTAACCCCTGCAATGTTGGTTGACTGGTGGAACACTCTGGAAGATCCATTATTAACGCGCTTAATTGAATGGGCCATCAGGGGCAATCTTGATCTTCAGCTTGCGCAGTCACGACTGAGAGAAGAACGCGCTTCGCGGGGAATTGCCAGATCAGGCCTGTTTCCAACCATAGAGGGAGATGCAGCATTTACGCGAAGAAAAACCAATCTACAATCAGGTGGCATCAGTGAAATTGACCTCTATTCCTTGAGCTTTGATGCTAGTTGGGAAATTGATATGTTTGGCGGCATCAGGCGCTCAATTGAATCGGCACAAGCCTCCGTTGAAGCACGTCAAGAAGAATTAAACGACACGCTGGTGATTTTGGTGGCTGAAGTCGCTATCAATTATATTGAAATTCGTGCCTTTCAAGCCCGGCTTGAAGCGGCTGTTAACAACCTGGAATCTCAAGAAGGGACGTTACAAATTGTTCAGGATCGGTTAGATGCCGGCCTGACAACGACACTGTCACTAGAGCAGGCGAAATATAATCTGGAAAATAGTAAATCAGAAATTCCAATGTTACAAACCGGTATCGAACAAGGTAAAAATGGTCTTGTAGTGCTGCTTGGAGAGTTCCCTGGGTCATTGGCAGAAGAATTGGAGCAGTACCAAAAAGTCCCAACGGTGTCAGTTGAAGTGGTTGTTGGCGTTCCCGCTGATTTGTTGCGTCGCAGGCCGGACGTCCGACGTGCGGAGCGCGAATTAGCAGCGCAAACGGCACGGGTTGGTGTGGCTACTGCAGACCTTTATCCAAGACTCTTCTTATTTGGTTCTTGTAGGACTGGAATACATTTCTGCTGCCAGCTTTTTTACAGGACCCGCAGCCGCCTTCCAAATTGGACCGCAAATCAGATGGCCAGTTTTTAATGCTGGTCGTATCCGACAAAATATAAAAATAGAAGATGAGCGACAAAGTCAGGCGCTGATTCAATACGAGGCTTCGGTATTAACCGCAGTTAAAGATGTAGAAAATGCTTTAATCGATTTTGCGAATGAACAAGTTCGCAGACAAGCTTTGATAAAATCCACACAATCAGCAAAATCAGCAGTTAGCCTGTCGCGTGAATTGTACACTGCGGGCCTAACTGATTTTATTGGTGTGCTGGATGCAGAGAGAGCCTTATTTTCCTTTCAAGATCAGCTGGCAGTGAGTGAAGGAAAGGTTACTTCCAATTTGATTCGTCTGTATAAATCATTGGGCGGCGGATGGAAACCACTGATGCAAGATGCACCGTAGGCAGTTCTAGGTCAACAGCAAACACAATTTGAGGAACGTTGACTTGAAAAAAGTAAAACTGCTTACTTCTCTTCTAGGTCTTTCTTTGTTGGTCATTGTTTCTGGCTGTCAAAATGATGATAGTAATTCTGCAAGCCAACTAAAACAGCCTGCCCCGGCAGTAATGGTTACGCCGGTTATTCAGGAAAAAGTCGCTAAAATTCATGAACTGGTGGGTCGTACCGCCGCACTCAGAACGGTAAATCTAGTGGCTCGTGTGCAAGGCTTTCTGGAAAGACGGAATTTCATAGAAGGAGATAGCGTTAAAGAGGGTGATATTTTATACGTGATAGAGCAAGCGCCTTATCAAATCGAAGTTAAGGCTGCACAAGCGAAAGTAGCCGAAGCTAAAGCTACTCTACAGAATGCTAAATCTTATTTGCAACGATTAAAAACGGTGCGCCAAGGCGGAGTGTCACAAATGGACCTTGATAAAGCCAGCAGTGATTTTCTTAGCGCACAAGCGCTGTTAACCAGTGCCCAGGCCATGTTGGACCGAGCTAAATTGAATCTCAGTTACACTGAAATACGTTCTCCGATCAATGGGCGCATCGGTCGTAATTCTATCAGCACGGGAAACCTTGTCTCACCAAACTCCGGTATTTTAGCAACAATTGTGCTAATCGACCCCCTGTATGTACTTTTTACGGTGAGCGAAGTTGATTTCCTTACCGAGCTTCAAAACCAGCTGGAGAAGGGAGAGTCGACTATATTTGTTCCTAAAATTCAACTTGCCAATGGAACCATTTATCCTTTTGAAGGAAAATCGGATTTTATCAGCCCCATCGTGGATGAAAAGACTGGAACTATCACGATTCGAGCAATTTTCCCAAACCCCGATACAAAAGAATTACTCGGTCAGACAAATACGCCACAAAGCCGCCGCTTACTGATGCCGGGACAATTTGTTAAAGTTTTGGTAAGACGAGATGATGTAGAGGAAGAACATGTTATTCCCCAGTCGGCTATGCAGGAAGATCAAAGTGGGAAATATGTGCTGGTTGTTGATACTGACAACCGCGTGCAAAAACGCTCAGTGACAGTCGGTGACAAAATCGGCGTAAATTGGATCATTAAGCGAGGTTTGCAGGTGGGCGAATTAGTGATATCTGAGGGTGCGCAAAAGGTTCGCCCCGGCATTACTGTACAAACTACCATAGCGGTTCCTTCTCAACCGATCGAGAAATAACCAGTGTTTAGTAATTTTTTTATCGAGCGTCCCCGCTTCGCTTTCGTCATTTCTATTGTCATTGTACTTGCTGGCCTGATATCCCTGTTAAAACTGCCTGTTTCCCTATTTCCCCAAATCACACCACCGCAAATACAAGTCAGTGCTTCATACCCAGGCGCGAATGCCCAAGTTGTAGAAGAAACCGTCGCTGCACCAATTGAATCTGTAGTTAATGGTGTCGAGGGCATGCTTTATATGTCTTCAGAAAGTGCTAATAATGGGACATACACGCTAGACATAACGTTTGAAATCGGAACTGACGTTGATATGGCAATGGTAAATGTCCAGAACCGATTGTCTCTGGCCACGCCAAGATTGCCCGAGGATGTCACTCGCTCAGGAATTACAGTACGAAAGCAATCTCCTGAATTTTTACAAATGGTATCTTTTACATCGCCAAATGGAACCTACGATCAATTGTTTCTTAGCAATTTCATCAGTTTAAATGTAAACGATGTACTTTCCAGGGTCCCAGGTGTCAGCCAGGTTTCTATTTTTGGCGCCCAAGATTATTCGATCCGGATTTGGCTAAATCCAGACAAAATGGTGGATTTAGCCATCACCACTGAAGATGTGACCGCTGCTATCCGCGATCAAAATATACAAGCTGCAGCCGGGCAAGTTGGGCAACCACCCTTGGCTCCCGATCAACAATTCCAATACACCATTCAAGCCAAAGGATGGCTTTCTGAAGTATCAGAATTTCAAGATATTATTATCCGGGCACAAGCAGATGGCTCTACTGTAAAAATGGAAGACATCGCACGCGTAGAGCTGGGCTCCCAAACGTTTAATGTTCTTTCTCGTTTGAATGGATCCCCAGCTGTTAATTTCGCTGTATATCAGCTGCCAGAAGCCAACGCACTGGAAGTTGCACAGGGTATCGAGACGACTCTGAAACAGCTGGCAGAACGATTCCCTGAAGATGTTGAGTATGCCTTGCCTTACGATTCCACTCGATTTATCAATAACTCTTTGACAGAGCTCGTTCAAACGCTGTTTATTGCTTTGAGTTTGGTCATATTGGTGGTTTACGCTTTTATTCAAGACTGGCGTGCCACCTTGATCCCAGCACTGGCAATTCCTGTATCACTGATCGGAACCTTTGCTGTTTTGCTGGTGATGGGTTATTCCATCAACACTTTGTCATTGTTTGCATTGGTGTTGGCGATTGGTATCGTCGTAGATGATGCAATTGTAGTGGTAGAAAATGTCCAGCGTCATCTACAGGAAGGATTACCCCCCGGGGATGCAACCAAAAAAAACAATGACCGAAGTCACTGGTCCTGTTATTGCCACTACATTGGTTTTATTAGCGGTATTCGTGCCAATCGCTTTTCTAGAAGGTATTTCAGGCCAGCTCTATCGGCAGTTTTCTGTAACAATTGCCATAGCGGTTTCTATTTCATCGCTCACAGCTTTAACCTTGAGTCCCGCTTTATGCGCCATGATGCTTAGAAAGCAACAGGCACGTCCGTGGTTTGCGCTACGCTGGTTTGAAAAGATTTTTGGAAAAGTCTCCGAAGGTTATCTATTTTGCGTAAAAATTGTTGTAAGGCGATTAGTACTGACAGCACTACTTTTACTAATCATTACAGGCGGTGCATATTGGGTATTCAAAAACACGCCGACAGGATTTATTCCTCAGGAAGATCAGGGCATTATTTTTGTCGACATTCAGCTGCCTGATGGCGCTTCTTTGAACAGAACCGACAACGTGGTTAAACAAGTCGATGCGTTACTCTCCAACCTTCCAGGCGTAGAGGATATCGTTTCTTTAGCAGGGATTGGATTGCTGAGTGGTGTCAAATCAAACTCAGGAATGGTGATCAGTATTCTCAAGCCTTGGGATGAACGCACATCACCCGAGTTATCCAGTGATGCACTTATTGCACAAATATGGGGCATGATGGCACAAATTCCCGGTGCCAATTTGATCGCCTTCACTCCCCCACCTATCAGTGGGTTAGGCAGTACCGGGGGGTTTGAATTTCAACTCCAGGATAAAAGAGGCGGCGACCCTCAAGATCTTTCTGCAGCAATGCGTGGCTTTTTAATGGAAGCCAATCAAGATGCTCATTTACAAAATGTGTACAGTACGTTTCGCGCGGATGTTCCACAGATAAAACTGGAAATAGACCGCCTGCAAGCAAAAGCGCTGGGCATCCCCGTGCGAGAGATATTTTCAAGCTTACAGACACAACTGGGCTCTCTCTATGTCAACGATTTTAGTAAGTTTGGTCGGGTTTATCGGGTAATCCTACAGGCCGAAGCACCTTATCGGGACAATGCTGATGATATTGGGAAAATCTATGTACGAAGTTCAGAAGGCGTTATGGTTCCTCTTCGGACATTAACAAAAACATCCTCGATGTTGGGTTCTGATAGCCTCACACGTTTTAATATGTATCGTTCCGCACAAATCAATGGAAGCCCTGCCCCTGGATTAAGTTCCGGGCAGGGCATATCCGCAATGGAACAACTTGCAAAGCGAGTGCTTCCAGATGGAACAGAGTTTGAATGGTCTGGTATGTCATTTCAAGAAGTTCAGACAGGCTCTCAATTACCCATCATATTTGGCCTGGCTTTAATATTTGTTTTCTTGTTTTTAGTAGCCCAATATGAAAGCTGGTCTATCCCTTGGGGAGTCATACTTTCCGTTCCAATCGCCTTGGCAGGCGCGCTCATTATGATGTGGGGGATGGGGAATGTTTTGGATATTTACGCCCAGATTGGTCTCGTCATGTTGGTCGGTATGGCTTCAAAAAACGCAATCCTTATCGTCGAATTTGCTAAAGTGCAAAGAGAGAGTGGGTTGTCGATAGTTGAAGCAGCCATCAAATCCGCCCAACTCCGTTTTAGAGCAGTCATGATGACTGCGATTTCCTTCATTCTCGGTGTGCTCCCATTAGTCGTCGCATCAGGCGCAGGCGCAGCAAGTCGTCAATCACTTGGAACCGTTGTTTTTGGAGGAATGCTGGTTTCAGCAATCATTGGAACAATTTTAATTCCGGCTTTTTACGTGATCATTCAATCTATGACGGAAAACATGCGGCAACCAAAAACTCGCCTTTAAGCATATTAATTTGCAAAATGGCAACTGGCAATTGTCTTCTTAAAATAGGACTGAATACCCGAGTAAAAAGCAAAGCGTGTTTCAGAAAATTGCGGCGTTTGTAGAGAAGTTTAAAGGCGCAGGTGGAAAAATTTAGCTTAATTTTAATCAAGTACAATACAGCACTGCTAATTAATCTATATTTTCCTGATCTTAATGGCAACTTATGCAATTGGTGACCTACAAGGCTGTCACCGACATTTTCTTGACCTGCTTGACCTGACTGGCTTCAATTCCACGCGGGATAGGTTGTGGCTGGTGGGCGATATCGTTAACCGCGGCCCTGACTCCCTCTCATTATTGCGTACTTTGATGGCACTGGGAGATACCGTCACAATGGTACTCGGCAACCATGATCTTCATCTTTTGGCAGTCGCTGCCGGTTCTGCCCAACTGAAACACGGGGACACCTTGCAACCACTTCTGGATGCTCAGGATAGCAAAGTTCTGCTTGACTGGCTGAAGTGCCAGCGATTGTTCTATCACGAAGATGAATACGCCCTAGTCCATGCCGGGCTATTACCCGCCTGGCACACTGAACAAGCGGCGATGCTGGCACAAGAGGTTGAAGCAATCATCCACAGTGATCAATTTCAAATGTTTTCTCAATCAATGTATGGCAATGCACCTGATTGCTGGCAGGATACATTACGGGGAGAAAGCCGCTGGCGAGTCATCATTAACGCTATGACACGCATGCGCGTCTGTTCACCCAAAGGCAGAATGAATTTTTCCTACAAGGAAGGATTGTCCGCTATTCCCCAGGGATTGCTGCCCTGGTTCGAGATTCCCTGGCGTGCCAGCAAAGATGCAACGATTGTATTTGGGCATTGGTCTGCGCTGGGATTACATCTGACGCCCAATCTGATTGCTCTGGATACGGGATGCGTCTGGCAAGGCTGCCTGACAGCTATTCGACTGGAAGACAGGAAGGTATTTCAGGTACCGTGTGCATAATCTTCAGTGATAACGCTTGAGCAATGGCCTTTTCCGCCAGACGTGCAAGTTCGCGGCGGTTTTTATCATCTCCGGGAATGGGGCTCATGAAATTTAATTCTGCCTGAATTTCCGGTTCATTCAATATCAACATCAGAGATTGCAATATCGTTACGGTAACATAGACCACACTTGTATTCCGCGAACCATCGCGGTTGCTGTAACGAATCGCAATCGGACAAAGCAGTGCTTTTGCTGTTACAACTGGCTGCAACAAGGAGGCGTGAAAGTGCAGGAGCACATCGCCGTTACAGGTCGCACCTTCAGGAAATATAGCCACAGAGCATCCAGCCTTCAGCATACCGTCTATTTTCTGATTGACCCGTAACGTATCCCCCCGTTTTTTACGTTCAATAAACAGTGTCCCGGCACTCCGGCATAACCAGCCCAGCACTGGCCAGGTGCTGATTTCTGCCTTTGCAACGAAGCGCACAGGATACAAAGCCAGAATAACGATGATATCCAGCCACGAGGTGTGATTCGCCACAAAGAGCACCCCTTGCTGATTGCAGGCAGGCAGAGAACCACCGGAAGACAACTTCACATTAAGGATATGAAGAAATTTCTGTGCCCATTTACAGATCATGTGATTCTGCCGGGCTGTACTGGTATACGGAAGCAATAGCGATTGCAGTAATCCGGAAGCAATATGCAACATCAACCTGATAAACCGGATGCTTTTGACCAGCTTGTTTACCCTGGTTACGGCCATGGCGAACAGCAAGTCAAAGTGATCAGGGAAGAACCAGGTTGATAAATGTATTTTTCAGCCTTGGGCAGGCCACTAAAATATACGACTGCCAAAAGATTCAAAATAGCGCTGACCGATCTCATCCCGCTCATAACGATGATTCTGGCCGCCACGATAAGCGATTTTCAGCGTGCCCATGAGTGAGGCAAGTTGCCCGGTTTCCTGCCAATCCATGCCCTGAGCAATGCCGTAGAGCAGCCCGGCGCGATAGGCATCCCCACAGCCCGTTGGATCAACCACTTTTTCCGGTCGAACAGCCGGTATCTGGAATTGCTTGCCCTGCGCATAAATCACCGAGCCTTCTGCTCCTTTTGTCTCGATAAGTGCGTTGACCCGGGTAGCCAGCTTATTCAATGTATAACCAGTAAGTGATTGCAGCAGCTGAGCTTCATAATCATTAACCGCAATGTAATCCGCCTTTTCAATGAAATCGAGCAACTCATCTCCATTGAACATCGGCATCCCCTGGCCGGGATCAAACATGAATGGAATACCAGCCTCATGAAACTCTCGGGCATGAGTCAACATTCCTTCTCGGCCATCCGGAGCGACAATACCCAGACTTATATCCGCAGCGTCCTTCACACTGTTCCGGTGTGAAAAATTCATTGCTCCCGGATGAAAGGCCGTAATCTGATTATCATCCAGGTCAGTGGTAATGAACGCCTGCGCTGTAAAAGTATCCTGCACCTGGCGGATATGGGTTTGCGCCAATCCAAGCTTTTCCAGCCTGTAGGCGTAGGGTTGAAAATCATCTCCAACCGTTGCCATGATCAGCATTTTGCCATCCAGCATCTGCAGGTTATAGGCAATGTTTGTCGCACATCCGCCAAACTCCCGACGCATCTCGGGCACCAGGAATGCTACATTCAAAACATGGATTTTGTCCGGAAGAATATGGCGTTTGAAACGGTCTTCAAACACCATGATTGTGTCATAGGCGATGGAGCCACAGATCAGTGTATGCATATCAGCTCAAATATCGTGTGCATGAGGTGAATCAGCCCGCTGGATTCCATACCAGATCAAGTTCACGAGCAGCCTTGACATCATCTATTTTCCGCAACGGCATGTTATGAGGCGCCGTCTTGACCATTTCCGGTTGCGTGTCTATCTCATCCAGAATCTCCTTCATCGCAACAACAAAGCGATCCAGCGTTTCTTTGGATTCGGTTTCAGCCGGCTCGATCAGCAAACATTCCGGCACCAGCAGCGGAAAATAGACGGTTGGCGCGTGAAAACCCTTGTCCAGCAGGCGCTTGGCCAGGTGCATTGCAGTCACTCCGGTTTTATCCTTGATTTCCTTCATAGTGACAATGAATTCGTGACTGGCTCGCCGGCTGGGATAGGCAATCTCAAAGCCCAGTTTGCGTAACTCGGCCAGCAGATAATTAGCATTGAGTGTTGCATATTCTGCAATCCGGAACATTCCTTCTGCACCCAGCAATCTGACATAGATGTAAGCACGCAACAGTACTCCTGCATTACCCATGTGCGCGGATAAGCGTCCGATAGATTGAGGACGATCTTTCTCCGTCAACCAGCGATAAACACCCTGTTCATGCGCCACGATAGGGATCGGCAAATAAGGCAACAAACAGTCTGCCACGCCTACCGGAGCCGCACCCGGCCCACCACCGCCATGAGGGGTCGAGAAAGTTTTATGCAGATTCATGTGGATCACATCAAATCCCATGTCACCCGGTTTGACTTTACCCAGTACTGCATTAAGATTGGCCCCATCGTAGTACAGCAAACCACCGGCCTCATGCACGACTCGGCTCATTTCTGCCACTTTTTTCTCGAATACGCCCAGAGTGGAAGGGTTAGTCAGCATTAAACCAGCTGTTCTGGGACTAACTGCCGCTTTCAAGGCTTCCATATCCACGTCACCATCGCGATCCGTAGGAATCTCGATCACCTTATAACCGCACATGACAGCGGTCGCCGGGTTGGTACCATGCGCAGCATCCGGGATGATGATCTCGGTGCGCTCGGTATCTCCACGCGCTTCATGATAGGCACGAATCATCGTAATACCGATCAGTTCGCCCTGTGCACCCGCCATGGAAGTCAGGCTAACCGCAGACATACCCGTAACGTCTTTCAGGATTTCCTGCAGCTCATACATACAAGCCAAGAAGCCTTGACCCGTATCTTCTGGCGCCAGCGGGTGGCGTGATAAAAATTGTGGCAACATGGCCAGTGCATTACAGGCACGCGGGTTGTATTTCATGGTGCAGGAACCAAGTGGGTAAAACTCCGTATCTATCGAGAAATTTTTCTGGGATAGCCGAGTATAGTGACGCACCGTATCCATTTCGGAAACCTCAGGCAACAAGGGAGCCGATTTGCGCTTCAGATTATCCGGAATATTGTTCTTGGCTGGCCGGGTTGCCGGAGCCTGGGAATAATTCAGGCGATTTTTGCGGGAATGTTCAAATATCAGCATGTTTTATCTTAGGTTGGTGAGATTGATTCAATACAGAACAAGTAACGCGGCTCTCTTCCGGTTTACTCCTGATTTCAGGCTTTCAGTATCTGCCGCAACATTTCAGTATATTTATCCAGATCTTCTGCTATTTTGGTTTCTGTTGCGCAGACCAGTAGCGTGTTCTTCAGATCCGGGTAGTAATTCTCAAGTAGTACACCTCCAAGTACGCCTTGCGCTTTGAGCTTGTTCAAGACTTCATCAGCCGGAACAGATAGCTGAAGCACTGCTTCGTGAAAGAACGGGCTGTGGAATGCTTTCTTCACGCCGGGAAGTGTTTCCAGTTGTTCCACCAGCGCCAAAGTGTTTGCATGAGATTGGGCGGCAACCCGATACAATCCTTCAGGCCCCAGTAACGACATGTAAATTGTCGCTGCTGTTACCATCAATCCCTGATTGGTACAAATATTGGAAGTTGCTTTCGAACGACGGATATGTTGCTCCCTTGCCTGCAATGTCAAGGCAAAACCTTCTTTGCCTTCCAGATCGGTAGTCCGTCCAATGATCCGCCCCGGCATTTGCCGAACCAGTTCTTGTTTGCAGGCCATGAAGCCAAAGTATGGCCCGCCACTGGAAAGTGGAATTCCCAGAGGTTGTCCTTCTCCGACAGCGATATCTGCTCCCTGACGCCCCCATTCTCCTGGTGGTTTCAACATGGCAAGTGCAGTCGGGTTAACCACTGCAATAGCCAGAGATTGCTTGTCGTGTGCCCAATCAGCCAGCGTATCGACCTGTTCGAGCACACCAAAAAAATTGGGTTGAGGAATAATCAGCGCAG
Source organism: Nitrosomonas sp. TNE100 (assembly GCF_055387135.1). Taxonomy (NCBI): domain Bacteria; kingdom Pseudomonadati; phylum Pseudomonadota; class Betaproteobacteria; order Nitrosomonadales; family Nitrosomonadaceae; genus Nitrosomonas; species Nitrosomonas sp. TNE100. The sequence continues at coordinate 1,925,262 of NZ_AP040997.1, forward strand.
CAAATTCTTCCTGTGCAAACTGGTCAAGCTGATCAATGGACACCTGCCCAGTGGCAGGATCGTATGGAACCTCAACCACCTCGATCGCCTGATTTCTGACAATGGTACGAACCACACTGCGATAAATTGGGTGCACAGTCTGCGGAACCAGAATACGTCTGGATGATTTGTGCTGGCGCACAGCCATCAGAGCAGCCTCGGCCAGAGCAGATGCCCCATCATACAAACTGGCATTGGACACATCCATTCCGGCCAACGACGCCATCATAGTCTGGTATTCGTACAACAATTGCAATGTCCCCTGGCTGGCCTCTGCCTGATAAGGTGTGTAGGAAGAATAAAATTCTCCCCGGGTTGTTATTTGCCAGACTGCTGCTGGAATATGATGTTCATAAGCACCTGCGCCGATAAAGCTGAGATAGAACCCATCTTTCTGCGCACGTTCGTACATGAGGCGCGAAATTTCCATTTCGCTCATGCCAGTCGGTACCTGGGTTAATTTCCCGTTTTTTAGCTCGGCGGGAATTTCGTCGAATAATTCATCGATAGATGTAGCGCCAATGCTGGCAAGCATTTCTGTTACATCTTCTTCTGTATGGGGAATAAATGGCATGATTAACTGTATTATCCAAAAAACTTAAAGGTTATGTCTGCTTGTCTATTTACTGCAAACAGCTTTAACAAAGCGGTGAAAAACTTCTGCGTTGCCATCGTTGTGTTAACAACAGGCTCAAAGCTCATTTACCGTATACATAAACTGCGCTTTTTTGCCTGTTTTGCCTTGCTCCGACGGCATCTTCATCAATGTTTCTCACCATCCTGTTAATGTGCATCACTTTCCAGCAGCTTTTCATATCCGTTGGCATCAAGTAATCCATCAATTTCAGCCGTATTGGCCGGCTTCAGTTTAAACAACCAGGCTGAATAACTATCTTCATTTATTTTTTCCGGGGATGATTCCACCTCAGCATTGATAGCAATAACTTCTCCGCTGAGTGGAGCATAAATATCTGAAGCCGCCTTGACAGATTCCACTACCGCACAATCTTCCTGCTGCGCCAGGATGCGCCCTACCTTGGGCAATTCAACGAACACCATATCTCCCAGTAATTCCTGGGCATGTTGAGTGATACCTACTGTTACCGTACCATCTGCCTCCAACTTGATCCATTCGTGTGATTTTGCATATTTCAGCTCTGCTGGAACGCTCATTTATCCGTCACTCCCCTAAATTTAGGTTTAAAAATTCAAAATGCTTTATCTGCTGATACTTTTACAAAAATCAGATCAGTGCCTGGCCATTGCGTACAAACGGGTATTTAACAACCCTTGCCGCAAGCTGTTTATCCCGCACGACAACATGTACCTGCTCTCCTGCAGCGATTCCCACCGGAATACGAGCCAGTGCAATCGACTGATTTAAAGTGGGCGAAAATCCACCACTGGTGATTTCTCCCTCACCAGCGATACCCTCATGCTGTGTAATAATTTTTTGATGGTTGCGTAATACGCCCTTATCCAGCAGAACCAGTCCTACCAATTGTTGATTAACCGGCTTTTCAAGCAAGGCCTGTTTGCCAATAAAATCCCGCTCACTTTTTAGGTCTACGGTCCACGCCAATCCGGATTCGAGCGGATTGGCGGTTTCGTCCATATCCTGACCATAAAGATTCATACCTGCTTCCAGACGCAGGGTGTCGCGTGAACCCAGGCCAGCCGGGGTCACACCCGCCGCGTGCAGCTTTTGCCAAAAAGCTGCAGCCTCATCGGCTGGTAATGTAATTTCAAAGCCATCCTCACCGGTATAGCCGGTACGCGCAATGAAATAGTTGCCAAATGCTACTGACTGGAATGGTTTCAGATCTTCTGAAGCTGCTTTGGAATCTGGAATAACAGCCCATACTTTTGCACGAGCATTCGGCCCTTGCACAGCGATCATGGCAAGGTCACGACGCGGAGTGATGGTTAAATCAGGTGCATGTTGACTGGATTGCAAGGTAATCCAGTCAATATCCTTATCCGCCGTACCGGCATTCACCACCAGACGAAACCAGGATTCGGACAGGAAATAAATGATCAGATCATCGATAATCCCACCAGCAGGATTCAACATACAGGTATAGAGCGCCTTACCAGGAACGGTAAGCTTATCGATATTATTTGCTACCAATCCTCGCAGAAATTGACGAACATTTTCGCCGCGAAGATCGACTGTCAGCATATGGGAGACATCAAACATGCCGGCATCACGTCTGACAGCATGATGCTCATCCAACTGGGAGCCATAGTGTAAGGGCATATCCCAACCACCAAAATCCACCATTTTTGCGTGCATGCCACGGTGTGCCGCATTCAGAGGGGTTGTCTTCAGCATTTATTCTCTCTCAAAAGTAAAAGGAAAGTTTTATCTGTGCTATTTCTGCATCCACGCAATACTACTCATGATCGCAGCGGCCAACAGATATCAACTACCCCCTCTGTCCTTTTACCTGAGAGTTTTACGGATAACTTTCCGCATGCCCCTTCGGTGGCTGAAATTGTTTCAGCGCTCTCCAGATTGCCGATCACAAGCAGTTATTCAAGCTTTACACAGCCACACCTGAGCGATTCCGGGGGGGTTACGCCTTCGGTGACGCTGTGTTTTATTCAGACACAGCGCACTCTCCTGCCTGGATGAAATGTTAGCAGGTCGAACTATACTCTAGCTTGGGATATTAAGACAAGGTGAGACCGCAGCGTTGCGCCAGCACCACAGCAGAATCAACGCTTGCGGCAATTTCAGCCCGTATCGCTGATGTAGCACGAGCATATATGTAAAGCTATTATCATTTCATGGTTCTCCCGGCTAGCTTGATGGATTCTATCAGCGCTCTCATGACAGTTCGCGCCATGAGCAGCGGATAACAAATTTTGTCTATACAATCATCCGGGACTGAACAGGTGATAACAGACAGCAAACACAATCAGCCTGTTGCTGACAACAAACTGAACAGAAATTTCTCTCCCAAATAGCCTAACCGTCCGAGGAGATTCAAAGAGTGCGCTCGTGCCAAGCGCACATCAATAACAAATCCAGCTTGTACTCAGATCTGCTATTTTTGAAGTTGTCTCATCAATCAAGCGGCAGCCAGTCCTTGCCAATCAGGAAATCAGTATAGAGCTTTGCTTCCGGGCTACCCGCTGTGGGTGACCAATCGTAACGCCATTTGACGATAGGCGGCAGTGACATCAGGATAGATTCGGTACGCCCCCCTGACTGTAGGCCAAACAGCGTTCCGCGATCCCATACCAGGTTAAATTCCACATAACGACCGCGGCGATAGGCTTGAAAATCCCGTTCACGTTCGCCATAAGGAAGATTGCAGCGTTTTTGCAGGATGGGGACATACGCCGCCAGAAACTGATCCCCTACACTTTTGGTCAGGTTGAAACAGGTGACAAAATCCGGCTGGTTGAGGTCGTCAAAAAATACACCACCTATTCCACGCGGCTCTTTGCGGTGTTTCAGGTAAAAGTATTCATCACACCATTTTTTGAAACGTGGGTAATATTCACTACCCGAAGGCTGAAGTGCATGCTTGCAGATCTGATGAAAATGAATAGCATCCTCTTCGAAACCATAGTAAGGCGTAAGATCCATACCCCCGCCAAACCACCAGACTGGTTCGGCTCCTTCTTTGATGGCGGCAAAAAAACGGACATTCATGTGGACAGTCGGTGCATAGGGATTGCGCGGATGCAGCACCAGTGAAACCCCCGCTGCTTCAAACGCCCTGCCTGCAAGTTCTGGCCGGGCTGCTGTAGCCGAGGCAGGCAAACCTTTCCCATGTACATGGGAAAAATTGACACCACCACGCTCCAATACATTGCCTTCTTCGATCACACAACTGGTTCCTCCCCCACCTTCCGGGCGATCCCATGAATCGCGACGAAATGAACCACCATCAGCCTGCTCCAATCCGGCCACAATATTATTCTGTAAATTAACCAGATAATCCTTGACTTGTGCAAAGTCCATATCCTCTCCCAATATGTGATGCTGATATTCGTCAATCGGCCTTTTCGGGCAATTCTACCTTCACACATTCAAATTAGCACGCTGATACCACGCCACCACTCAATTGTCATCTCATCTCTCCGTTTTGGCTTATGTTAGACTCCATGATTTCCTCGTTTAACCAAGGATCTGTAATGTCTGGCAATACCATCGGAAAGCTGTTTTGCGTCACTTCATTTGGTGAATCCCACGGCCCGGCGATCGGCTGTATCGTGGACGGATGCCCCCCCGGGCTAGTGTTATCTGCCATGGATATTCAGCTGGAGCTCGATCGACGCAAACCTGGCACTTCCCGACATGTCACCCAACGGCATGAGGGAGATCGGGTGGAAATACTCTCGGGCGTATTTGACAACATCACAACGGGGACACCAATTGCTCTGCTGATTCGTAATGAAGATCAGCGCAGCAAGGATTACAGTAAGATCATGGATGTGTTCCGTCCTGGCCATGCAGATTACACCTACTGGCAAAAATACGGCATTCGCGATTATCGTGGTGGCGGTCGTTCATCCGCACGGGAAACGGCTGTGCGGGTAGCAGCTGGCGCTATTGCCAAAAAATGGCTGCATGAACGCTATGGCATTGTCATTCGGGGCTATATGGCGCAGCTTGGCCCAATCGCCATTCCCTTTAAAAACTGGGAAGTCATCAACCAGAATCCTTTTTTTGTCGCGGATGATGACTACGTTCCCAAACTGGAAGCATTTATGGATGCCTTGCGCAAATCAGGCGATTCAGCGGGTGCCCGGATCAATGTAATAGCGGAAGGTGTGCCTGTTGGCTGGGGTGAACCGGTTTACGACCGGCTGGATGCTGATATTGCTTACGCCATGATGAGTATCAACGCAGCCAAGGGGGTAGAAATCGGTGCAGGATTCAATAGTGTGACGCAAAAAGGAACAGAACACTCGGATGAAATCACACCCGAAGGATTTCTGAGCAACAATGCCGGTGGAATTCTGGGAGGTATTTCCAGCAGCCAGCCGATTACCGTCAGCGTAGCGATCAAGCCCACCTCGAGCATCCGGCTCGGGCGACGTTCTATCGACAAGGCCGGCAATCCCGTGATTGTTGAAACCCACGGCAGACACGACCCCTGCGTCGGCATCCGGGCAACACCTATCGTGGAAGCGATGCTGGCTATCGTCTTGATGGATCATGCCCTGCGTCATCGAGGACAGAATGAAGATGTGGTTTGTACCACTCCCAAAGTTCCCGGAAATATCATCAACCCGACAAATCCGGTAACAACACAACCCGACGTACGCCGGGCTGAAGATCCGGAACCGGATGAAAATTCGTAAACAGATTATTTACCCCAGAAAAACAGGTAATTCTCAACTCTGCCTCTCTCACATCAACTCGTCGCTGAGAACTAAAAAAATCACTGATCAAGCAACAACAACCGCATAATTCGTACTTGAGAAATCCACATTCGATATGCCAGAAAGTCAGAATCGTTTAAGAACCTGAAACAGGTTCCGTTTTAAGGACAACTTTATGTAAGGAGATGGCAGAATGGGCACAAGACGATCAAATTTTGCTGTTTACGCGGGATTGCTGTTTCTCTTGACCAGCAGTACTGCAGGATGGGCGCAGGACATCAGTGAAATTCAACGACAATTCAACACTGAAATTCTCAATAAGCCATTTAGTGTTCCCAGCGATGCAGAACTGACCTCCGCATTGAAAGAGGCCACACAAAAGGGCAAATCCAGCATCGCGCCCAGCCAGAAACCGGCTTGCGTCGGACCTGGGTGTACGACAGGTGGAAATTACGGTTACGGAAGCTACTTTGGAGGATACGCCCGACCCTATTATGGCGGCTATTACGGCCTTAATCGCTACCTTCCCTTTTATTACGGCTGGTAAATTGTTCAATTGCAAAGTATATGCAAGCGGCAATCACATATCTCAGCTATATAAAAACAGTTTATTCGTTTGATCTTTAATTTTTCACACAAATACTAAAACTAAATACCAGGAGGTGAAATGGATTATTCCATCAGTAAACCAGCCCGGGCTCTGGCCGGGATCATAGTTCTCTCTTTGACATTGGGTGGTTGTGCTGCAGTTCATACATCCATTGCAAAAAAGGATTTGGATGTGCAAACCAAGATGAGTGACACTATTTTTCTGGATCCAGTTGAGCCAGGGCAAAAAGTTGTCTACCTGAACATTCGCAATGCTTCTGACAAAACCAATTTCGATATTTCCCCGTCTGTCATCAATTCATTACAAAGCAAAGGTTACCGCATTACAGAAAACCCGAAAGCGGCGCATTACTGGTTGCAAGTCAACGTGCTAAGCGTTGAGAAAGCCAGCCCGACCGCAGCCGAATCCGCTTTGAGAGCGGGTTATGGTGGGCTGGGCAGTGCAGCAATGGGCGCTGCAGTAGGCTCGGCAACTGGCGCAGCTATTAGTGGCTGGAGCGGCGCCGGGATTGGTGGGCTCGCCGGCGCGGCAGCATTTGGCCTGGTGGATACCATCGCCGGGGCTGCAGTAAAAGACGTTACCTTTATGGCCATCACCGATATTGAGATCGCTGAGCGTGCTGAAGATGGCGTCATCGTACGCGAAGATCGTCAACAGGATCTGAAACAGGGGGTTGGAGGTTCTAAAAGACAGACTTCTTCCAAAGTCAGCGAAATGAACAAGTATCGCACCCGCGTCGTCAGCATCGCCAACAAGGCCAATCTTGAATATGAAGAAGCCGCACCTGAATTAACGAATGGCCTGGCACGCACTATTTCCGGATTATTCTGACATTCTGCCTGCCACCTGGCACAACATCTGGGGGCGACTCATCAAAGGAGATCCACAATGACCATAGACACCATGATCATCACGCTGACTTCAGTGGCTTTGTTGTCATCCACAACTATATTGGCAACACAGCCCGCTGACAGCCATTCAGTGGTCAATCGTATGGCAAAAGAGCTGGGACTCAGTGACACGCAGCACTCCCAGGTTGAAACTATTCTCAACAATGAGAAAAAGGAAGTTGAAGCAGTGTTCAACGAGGAGAAGATGAAATTACAGGCAATTCAGGAAGAAACCCATACCAACTTGCAAGCGGTACTCACGCCTGAACAAATGCAGAAACTGGATAGAAAAATGCGCCAGAAAAGCAGCTCTGGCAGAAAATAGATTTTAGAACCTGTTTATGATCTTATAAAATTGGTGATCATGCTGGGGCATGAGAACCTGTTCAAGATCTCGATCAAGGGATGCAGTGCAAGGCAAAATTGAACGAGAAAGCGGAGCATACTTGAAGTATGTGAGCATTTTGAGTTCAATTTCAACGCCGTAATGTGCCCTTCAGTGAGATATTGAACAGGTTCTGAGAAAAAGTTATCCAGGCGCTCCATCTATCGCAAGAACAATTTGCTGCCATTCAGCCGATCCTGAAAAGAGTTCGCAAAGTCACCAATCTGCGTCACCAAACCGCGCATTGTTGACCTGTTTGATGTGTTTTACACAGTGGTGTACATGCTTAAAACGGACTACCAATGGCGAGCGCTTCTCGGTGACTACCTGAAACGGGAAATGGTTTGCGCATATTTCTCCAAATGAAAAAAACCTGACGTCGGTGGCATGAGTGCGTTGGAGTGCGCATTAAAAAATCAGATATAAAAGAGCTGCATGCGGGTAATAAAATACCCGGAATCAAACGAGACATATTGCTGCATTGGCGCCAGTAGCATCCCGACTGTCCCGTGTATTGAGTATGCTTGCAGTCTGGCTACACAGCCCAACCATTTACCGATTGTGTTTGGGTGAGGTGATCACGGTGCAGATCGCCAGGAGAAATGAACTGCACACTTTTCCTGCCATTCCCAGGCGTTGGATTGTGAAACGAACTTTTTAATGGCAGGAAAAATGCCGGTGATTATGGAAGAGCTGTGAGCACAAACTCAATACCAGCCTGCAATTTACCCACCTGGCCTTCCTGGCTCTACTACTCAAAAGATCGTAAACAGGCGCTTAGATGCCGATGGGTACATTTTGTCTGGTCTCCTGAATACACTCTCTTGCGCCTGGCAATCAGAATTCGACCCGAGACACAATTTTGAACATAACAGGTGCGCCAACGCCTAGTAATCCGTTACCTGCAGTACTCCAATAATTACTGTTGGTTACGTTATCCACGACTGCCTGAACCGTGGCGCGCTTGCCTGCAATGCGGGTCGTGTAACGTGCGCCCAGGGAAAGTATTGCATAATCATCTACAAAGGCCTGATTGGCACTGTTCACGGGCCGCCTCCCTACGTAATACACGCCACTGCTGAGCGCTAATCCAGGTATGCTGGTCGGACGGTATTCTGCGAAGAGGCTGGCAGTACGTTTCGGTGTGTTATCCGGTATTTTGCCAAATGTCTCGGCATTGGCTTTGTTCAATTGTTCCGATTCCATAAACAGCGCGGATCCGATGAGCGACAATTGTTTCGTCACCTCGCCAGAGGCTGATAACTCAAAGCCGCTGTATTGGGCCATGCCGTTAAGAACGAAACGATTGGCCGCATCTACGGTTGTCGAAGCGCGTTTGATGTCAAAGTATGCAACTTGGAGCAATATACCTTGCGCGACAAGTGCCTTGACACCCACTTCCTTTTGCTTTGATACTGCTGGCGCCAGGATTTCCCCGTTATTGGCGCGATTGGCGGGTGCTTGTCCGCTTTCCTCTACGCCTTCAATATAGCTTGCGTACATTGATACGTTGGGAATGGGCTTATACATCAAGGATAACGACGGATTAATCCTGTCGGCCTTATAATGAGTAGTCTTGGCAACACTCTTATAGAAACTACCGCGTGCCCCCAGCATGATTTGCAACTTGCTACCAATCAAGATCCGATCAGATATATACACGCCCAGATCCGTTATTTTTGATCGGTTTGCACTAAATGGAGTGGTAGGAGATTGATGTGCAATATCAATGGGATTGTATAGATTCTGCGCGGTATCGAATGTGGATGAAGTGCGAGGATTCTGTCTACGTTCGTTGCCGGTAAACCCCACAGAAACCTCATGGGTAATGAATTGACCAGGAAATCGTCCAAATACTTCGGTGCGAATGTTCTGATTATCCCAATTTTGGCCACGGTTGAAGAAGGTACGCAAGGTACCCGCGCCGGTAACAAGATTGTAATCCTGAAACTGGGAGAAGTTACGATCCCGCCTGGTTTCCGCCCTGCCGATCTCGAACAGTAATCCCCAATTGTCGCTTATGGCGTAATCTGCACGAAGCAGCAGGTTGGTTGCCTCGGCATCATACTTTTGCCATTCTCCGGCGAGATTACGGCGGGCATCTGGAACGGGTGGCAAGGTTATGACGCCATTGATTGCCGCAGGGGCTCGAATTGCTGCTTGCTCGGAAACTTCCTTGCGGTAGTGTTCTACGTCAAACTTTACGGAAAATTTGTCCGTGATCCGCCAGTCGAAAGCTCCTGATACAAGGGCGCGGTGACCGGAAAAATTGTGGATGCCGATATCTTCGCGACCAGCAAGAAAATTGATGCGTGCCCCGAATTGCTGTTCGCTACCGAAGCGTCGCCCCAGATCAATATGCGAATTGACACCACCATACATATTTACCATCAACGAAACATTTAAAACAGGATCCTTGCTCGCACGTTTAGTTACCAGGTTGACGATACCGGATGGTGGGACAAAACCATAATATAGCGATGAAGCACCTTTGAGTACTTCAACACGCTCCTTGTTCTCCATCGGGATATCGATCAGGTTAATGATCGGCAGAGATCCGTTGAGCCGATAATTACTCCGGTTTTCCACAAGAATACCGCGAATCGCAATATTGTCGTAAGTCGAACCGTTTAATTGTGAACGTGTAACCCCCGCCGTATTACGTAATGCGCCGAATATGCCGGTTGTGGCCTGTGCGTCAAGTACTTCTCGTGTGATCACATTACTGGTTTGTGGCACATCGATTGGTGCCATATCCCGAAATGTTCCAACCTGGACAAAATCGGAGTTGAAACTTCCTATCCGTTCGCCAGTCACCGTTACAGCGGGGAGTTTTTGTCCTGCCTCAGCTTGATCGGCTTCAGTTTCAGTTTCAGCTTCCGCCAGCTGAATCCAGAATATCAATAAAGATGCAGCGATTACTGAGCATAAATTAATTTTCATAATTACCAATAGCTCTCTTCACGTTAAATCCTTATTCATAGTCTAAATATTGCTTACCAGTTGTTGCCGTACACGGTTTCATGTTGGGAATTAAACACATGGCGGGTACAGACACAGCAGATATGATTGTCGCGCCCTATCACATCGATGCCGATATGTTGCAAATGGGAACCGGTGATGAGTGGTTTTCGACGGATATAACTCTCCGCTCCTGGCGCAACATACGATTTCATGCGGATTGACCAAATAGCCTTGGCGTGGTGATGAGTATGTTGCCTCTTGCGCCATATGAGTCAGATTCACGCGAAGCAGAATATCCGCCACTTCGCGACAGCACTGCGCAATCCAGTTGGGACGCAACGATACTTGGAATACTATAATTGATATTGCTCATAGCCAATATTCCCGATATATCGGGTAAAAGTTGGCTGGCTTGCCCAAGACGGGCTGGCGAGCTATAGAATTGTTAATGCGGAAGAATACCTGGAAAACCATTCAGACCTCTGCTGCCAGCGAAGAGAAATAAATGTATCGCTCTCATAAATTAACCGTCTGGCAGATAGGCTATTACTTACCAGCAGTAGTTTTTGCAATCAATAGTAAGAATGATTCTTATTGTATTTATTAAAATACAATAATACAAGTTTTTATCAGTTACCCGTATTGAATTATCCTAAGTTGTTTTAAGAATCTGTTCAAAGTCTCAGGAAGTGTGAGAAGGTTGGGGTGATGAGGTGATCACGGCGCAGATCGCCAGGAGAAATGAACTGCACACTTTTGCGGCCATTCCCAAGCGCTGGATTATGAAACGAACTTTTTAATGGCTGGGAAAATGCCGGCGATTATGGAAGCGCTGCGAGCACAAACTCAATACCAGCCTGCAATTTATCCACCTGGCACTTTTAACGCTATCGCCCAGAAGAGCATAAACAGGTTCTTACAAAGAACGATTGCTGAGATAGCAACATAGAGTGAGCACATAAGAAATCTTTCGTCATCCCGGCCCAGAATACAAATCTATTCACCCGGTTTAGCCGTGTCCCCATAATATTTCTCTCCAATCCGGATGCGTTCCCTGCCATTTTTTTCCCGCCAGCTATTAGTATCGCGCAGTGAATAAGCACAGCCACAGTATTCCTGCATGTAAAATTTCTCCCGTTTACTAATTTCCAGCATGCGTGCGGAGCCTCCTTGCTTGCGCCAGTTATAAGTCCAGTAGGTAACGCCGGGATACTGCGCAGCGGCCCTTACGCCGCTGTCGTTAATCTGCTCCATATTCTTCCAGCGGGAAATACCCAGTGAACTGGAAATAACATCAAATCCATTTTCATAGGCATACAGCGCTGTGCGTACAAACCGCATGTCAAAACACATAGTGCAGCGGATGCCCCGCTCCGGTTCCATTTCCATACCTTTTGCTCGCTTGAACCACTCATCCCTGTCGTAATCAACATCGATAAACGGGATGCTATGCTCTTCCGCAAAACGGATATTCTCATCCTTGCGTAAATCGTATTCTTTGCGCGGATGGATGTTTGGATTATAAAAAAAGATGGAAAAATCAATCCCGGAAGCCATGATGGCCTCCATCACCTCACCCGAACAGGGTGCACAGCAGGAATGCAGCAGCAATTTTTTACCATTTTCCGGCAATTCCAGTTTTCTACGTTCCATTTTTCAATTCACCTGTACGCTGTTATTCAATTGTTGCATTATAGACCCGGCTAATACTTTACTGAATCACTCGACAGTTTTATAAACTTCAAAAACAGTACCATAAACAGGCTTTGCAGGATCCGATAGAATCAACAGAATATGACGACAGGAAATAAATCCAATCTATGTTCACTTCTTTAAGGTTAATCAATTTCAAAGCCTGGGAAGATACCGGGACGATCGCACTAAAACCGGTGACTGTATTACTGGGCACCAATTCATCCGGAAAATCTTCACTTATTCAGAGTCTGCTGCTATTGAAGCAAACGGTGCAGTCCCCGGATCGCTTGATTCACCTCAACCTGGGGGGCGATGAAACTAATGATTTGTTTAATTTTGGCAGCTTCGATGATGTATTGAAACGTGGCACACAATCTCCACGCGAATTTTCAATTACATTTGCTTTTGAGGCATATGAACAGTCACGGGTAAACGAAGGGCGATTTTCCTGCAGCTATCGACAAACTGCAGTGGGTGCCGCCGTCATTCAAGAGCTGGCACTCTCCACCGGCGCGCACCGTTTTCGTGCGGTACGGAGGGAAAAAGAAAACTATGCCATCTTTATTGCTGATGAAACCCGGCCATGCGCTAAAGACAGGAATCTCGCACCTGAACGCTCCATTGCACTTCCTGCCGAGGCGATCGCCACACTGGGCAGCAATGGTGCTATCGCTGAAGATCTGAGCCTTGTCATCCGGCGTGAGCTGGAAAATATCTGCTATCTTGGCCCGTTCCGGCGCAAACCAGAACGGGATTACGTCTGGAACAAAACCACACCCGGCCAAATTGGAAGTGATGGCTATCGCACTATCGATGTCCTACTGTCCGGTGCATTGAGCAAAGATGGGAAACAGAATGAAATTCTGGATGGGATTTCTTACTGGCTGGCACGGATGAAAGTGGCAGAAAAACTGACCATCAAACAGCTTGGCCGTTCGTCCCGTTACGAAATTATAGTGCATAAGGATGGCATTGCCGCCAATCTGCGCGATGTCGGCATTGGCATCCCGCTAATCCTGCCTGTGCTGACTGCAGGTTATTTTGCACCTCCAGGTAGCACCGTGATTCTGGAAGAGCCTGAAGTCCACCTGCACCCGCTGGCACAATCAGTGCTAGCAGAATTCTTTGTAAGGCTGAGTCGGTCACGCCATATTCAATTCATCGTGGAAACACACTCAGAACATCTGTTTCGTCGAATGCAAACACTGATTGCACGGAAAGAAACATCGGCAGAACAGATTGCCATGTTGTTTGTGGAAAGAGTGGCAGATAACGCAATATTACGGAAACTAAAAGTGGATGAATTTGGCCGAGTAAACAATTGGCCACAACACTTCTTTGGCGACGCACTGGGCGAAACACGCGAACAAGCCCGGCTAATGCTTGCCCGCCAGCAAGAACAAAATTAATCAGTGAAGCAACGATATGTGGTCGATACCAATATCTTGATCCTTGCCAGTGTGGTGAATCCCGTTATGCCGAAAGATATCGACACAACACCGGAAGACCCCGCACTGCAGTTCCAGGTATGGCAATGGCTAGTTGAATTTGAAAATAGCCCGGCAAGGCTGGTGCTGGATTCAGCCGGAAAGATCAAGGAAGAATATGACAACAAGCTCGGATTCAACGATTACGGGATTCAGGTTGTCATCCATAAATGGAGCACTTTGGCCATGGATAATGTGGAGATTCAATACAATGCTGACGGCCATGCCATATTACAAGCACCGCTGGATTTAGTGGTACACGATCTGGCTGATCGAAAAATGGTCGCCGCCGCACTGGAAGCTATGAAGCACTATGGAGAAAGCGCTATCGCCTTCGCCGGTGATACCGATTGGCATGACTGGGAACAAGCATTGCTACAAGCGGGGTTATCACTGGAACCTATCATTGAAGACTGGTCTCGCGCCAAACACGCGGAAAAGGCCAACAGGAGATAACCATGACCGAATTCTTCCGTTTCCCTAATACCCCTCACCTGCTTTGGTTGGGAAAAGGCCAGCCGAGAGATGACAAGCTGTTATCCGATTCCGAAATTGCCATGCTGCTGCAGGATGAAGTGCTGATTGAGGAAAAACTGGATGGTGCTAATCTGGGTATTTCTCTGGATGAACATGGTGAGCTGCGCGCGCAAAACAGAGGTCAATATCTGCCACAACCTTTCGCCGGCCAATTTTCTCGTCTGAACAGCTGGCTTGGTCAGCATGGAGAAGCTCTCAGACAAACTCTGACACCGAAACTGATCCTGTTTGGGGAATGGTGTGCGGCCCGGCATTCACTCGATTACAACAAGCTGTCGGACTGGTTCCTGCTGTTTGATATTTATGATCGAGAAGCAGAAAAATTCTGGAGCGTTGAACGACGCAATCAATTGGCTCGACAGTTGAATCTCACTACTGTGCCATTGCTGAAACGCACAAAAGTAACACTCGATCAGCTGATTCAATTACTGAATGATGCAGAAAGCCGCTACCGTAACGGTAAAGTTGAAGGTATTGTCATTCGCTGTGATTCGCCCCTTTGGTGTGAAAACCGGGCCAAACTGGTCAACCGGGAATTTATCCAGACAATCGAAGATCACTGGCGCAGCCGGGCAATCGAATGGAACCTGGTGAATACCGGATCAGCGAAATACACATCATGAATAGCTATGTGATAACCGGTAACAGAATCAAGCTACCGGGGAGAAAATCATGTCAAATCTGAAAGACCCAAGAGTATTATTTGCTGCTGAGCGCACTTTGCTTGCCTGGAACCGTACCAGCCTGTCACTGATTGCGTTTGGTTTCGTGGTGGAACGCGCAGGCAAGCTTACGCTCGCCATTTCACCAGGAATTATCAGCCCAGGCCAGCTGACAGGTATGTTATGGCTGGGCCTGGCTTTCATTGTTCTGGGTGCAATTACCTCCGCCCATGCTGCCCGCCAGTATGCAATTGTCCTTCAAACGCTTACGCCGGATGAGTTCCCGCCGGGTTATACGGCGAAATGGGGGCTTCTGGTGAATCTGGCAGTCGCCCTACTCGGGCTGATACTGGCATTGGTGCTCTGGCTGTGGCATTTATATTGAGCAGCACGAGCATCCTCACAGCGCCAATCGTAAATCTATTTCAGATCTACCCCACTTCACCCATTGGAATTTCCAACGCCCTGGCAACTCCTTCAGCATAAGCTCTATCTGCATTCAGACAATGGATAATATGCCGGAGCTGGCTTTCACGGGAGGCTTCACCGATAGCACGCGCAGTATTGTCGAACAGTATCTGCTGTTGCGCGGGGCTCATGAGCCGGAACAGATTACCCGGCTGGGTATAATAATCTCCATCCTCACGATGATTCCAGTGAGCGGCTGAGCCTTCTAGTGCCAGAGGGGGTTCTGCATACCCGGGCTGTTGCTGCCACTCCTGATAACTGTTCGGTTCATATCCCAGCGTACTGTCGTGATTACCATCAACGCGCATAGTGCCATCACGATGGTAGTTATGAAAAGGGCAACGTGGTGCATTGACCGGAATCTGGTGATGATTGACACCCAAGCGATAGCGCTGCGCATCACCATAGGAAAACAGTCGTCCCTGCAACATTTTGTCTGGTGAAAAACTGATTCCTGGTATGACATTCGCCGGATTGAATGCCGCTTGTTCAACTTCGGCAAAATAATTTTCCGGATTACGATTCAACTCCATCACACCAACCTCAATCAATGGGTAATCCTTGTGTGGCCAGACTTTGGTCAGATCAAACGGGTTATAAGAAAGATCGGCCACATCACTTTCCGGCATGATTTGTACAAATAAGGCCCAGCGTGGAAATTCGCCGCGTTCAATGCTTTCGTACAGATCACGCTGATGACTTTCCCGATCCTCGCCGATCAGTGTTTCCGCATCGGCATCAGTCAGATTCTTGATGCCCTGCTGTGTTCTGAAATGAAACTTCACCCAGTATCGTTCTCGCTGGGCATTGAGGAAGCTGAAAGTATGGCTGCCAAAACCATGCATATGCCGGTACGTCGCAGGAATACCGCGATCGCTCATGACAATGGTAATCTGGTGCAGAGCTTCCGGCAGTAATGTCCAAAAATCCCAGTTATTGCGTGCACTGCGCAGATTAGTACGGGGATCCCGTTTCACGGCATGGTTGAGATCCGGAAACTTCAGCGGATCACGCAGAAAAAATACTGGTGTATTGTTCCCCACTAAATCCCAATTGCCTTCTTCAGTATAGAACTTGATGGCAAAGCCGCGAATATCCCGCTCTGCATCAGCAGCGCCACGCTCCCCCGCCACCGTGGAAAAGCGGACGAACAATTCAGTTTTTTTACCGATTTGCGAAAAGATTTTTGCCTGCGTGTAACGGGTAATATCGTGTGTCACGGTGAAGGTGCCGTAAGCACCGGAGCCCTTGGCATGCATCCGGCGCTCGGGAATCACTTCACGATCAAAATGCGCAAGTTTTTCCAGAAACCAGACATCCTGCAGTAACATCGGGCCACGCGGCCCGGCAGTCATGACATTCTGATTATCCGGCACCGGTGCACCGGCACTAGTCGTCAATTTCCTTTTGCTATCATCCATTTTTCTCTCCTTCCGTAAGTTTTACATCAGGCACCTTTTTTTCCGCTACTGGAAGCAGATCTTGAGGTAGCTTTACTCACTATCCGGCGAAATCTCCGGATAGCAAAAAACACGATTGTCAAGACAATTGGAATCGCAATACCGGTCATCAGCTCTATGTCAATATCCAATCCTGCTGCTTTGGCGGCTCGCAGACCATATCCCGTGATGCCGAGCAGATAGTAGCTCAATACAACCACTGACAGCCCTTCCACAGTTTCCTGCAGCCGCAGTTGCAGGTAGGCCCGGGCATCCATCGATTTGAGCAAATCACGAATCTGTGATTCCATCGAAATATCCACCCGTGTACGCAGCATGGAAGTGGCCCGCTCCACACGCAATGACAGCGTATCAAGTTTAGATCGCACCAGATCAAAGGTGCTCATGGCAGAGGTGACCCGCTGCTTTCTGAATTCATACAGCATTTGCAGGCCTTCAATTCGTTCCTCACGCAGCTCGGTAATCCGCTGCTGCATGATGATGTGATAGGTATGTGATGCACTGAAACGATGACTGGATTGAGCTGATATTCTTTCGATCTCTGTGGCCAGCGCAGTCAGCTTCACCAACGACTGCTGTTCATCCTCAATCGAATTGGGTGTGGCGTTGGTCGTCATCAACTCTATCAGCTGGTCTCCGTATTGCTCCAACTGAGGAATGATTTCGCGCGTCATGGACAATGGCAAGATGGTAAGCATGCGATAAGTTTCAATTTCCAGCAACCGCTGTACCAGCCTGCCAACCTGGCGACTGCGCAAGTTATCATCGTGCACCAGAAAACGGGTAAACCCGTCCGGATGGATCTGGTTATCACTCCAAACACTGGCGCTGCCTGCCGAGACTTTAGAGCCGATGACGGTATTGGATGAAAACAAGGTAGCCAGTTCACTCATACTGCGGCCGGGGCGCCTGCGATCTTCCAACACAATATGCGTTGCAACCAGCAATTCTCCAGGTAATTTCGCCAGCCATTCCTGCGGAACATACGCAATGGCTGGCTGGGCAAAGGGCTCATCAAACGGGCCTTCCCTGTAGAACGTATAGGTAGAGTATTCTGTATGCCGTTCCCAGCGCAGATGAAAATCACCCAACTCAACACTTAATTGATCAAAAGCGCCATTGAGAATCCGGATATCGAAATGTTTGCACAACTCAATAACCAGCCCGCGCTCCCTGTTCACCCACTGCCTATCAGAGAGCAGGACCAGATGAGAAAGCTGCAACGGAATATTAACCAGCTCATAGACATCCGCATTCAGTTCATCATGCAGCATCTTCCGCTCGAAATATTCCGGAATATCCGTTAGCCCGCTTTTCAACAAAGTGTCAGTCATAATCTGAAAAAATTTTCTGATGATTGAAAATCTGTTAATTCCAGAAATCCAGTAAAAGTTTAACTCCCAGCAAATAAAGCAGACCTGCAAAAATTTTCCGGAGTGATGCTGCCGGAAGAATATATGCTGTTCTGGCTCCCAGCGGCGCAGTTACTATACTCGTCAGCGCCACTATAATCAGCGCGGGCAGATAAATATATCCTAATGAATAATCCGGCAGTTGCTGATTTTGCAACAAACCATTGGCAGCATAACCTGCCGCACTGGCTAACGCTACTGGAAATCCGACTGCAGCAGCCGTTCCAATGGCATGATGTAACCTTATCTGACAAGCCACAAGAAAAGGTACCGTCAGCATCCCGCCCCCGATAGACACCAGGCCGGATATTGCGCCAATTACACCGCCTGCAGCAAACATGCCGATTTTTCCCGGCAACGTATAATTTTTGCCTGGTTTGAGGTTAAACCACATCCGTGTGGCTGCAAAACTGATAAACAAGACAAGAATAATACTCAATATTTGGCTTGAAAGATGGCTGGCTAAAGTTGAACCGGCCAGTGCACCAGCGACAATCCCGGGAGAAATGTAGCGCACAATCCACCAGTTCACTGCACCATGGGCATGATGTGCACGCAAACTGGAAATTGAGGTCAGGGTAATAATTGCTGTTGTCGTTCCCAGCGCCATGTGCAAAACACGGTCATCCGGGAAGCCCAAAGATATGAAAATGGAAGCCAGCACCGGCACCATCACCAGGCCACCGCCAATACCCAGCAACCCGGCAAGAAAACCGACTATTCCACCTGTCAGTAGGTAAACCAGCCATGCTTCCATGCCAGGGATACCTCGTCGGTAGTTTTAAGCAAGCCTAGAAATGTCGGGAACAGGCAAATATACGGCAGCATCACTGCTCACAGCTTTGCCTCGATGAACTTCCATTCCGCCGGATCAACAGGGGTAATGGACAGCCGATTGCCCTTTTGCAGGATGCGCATCCCTGCCAGTTCAGGGTGGCTTCTTAACTCTTTAAGGGAAAGCAGCCGGGTTTTTCTGACCAACCGGATTTCAACATTGAACCAGCGTGGATTTTCGCGTGTAGCTTTCGGATCGAAATATTTACTGACGGGATCGAACTGTGTTTCATCAGGGTAGGCAAGCCGGGAAACTTCCGCAACACCAGCAATCCCCGGCTCGGGGCAGCTTGAGTGATAGAAAAGAACCAGATCACCCACCTGCATCTGGTTACGCATGAAATTACGTGCCTGATAATTGCGTACGCCATCCCAGGCAACGGTTTGTTCCGGTCTCGCAGCTAATCCATCGATACTCATTTCCGATGGTTCGGATTTCATCAGCCAGAAACGCATGCTTTTACAGGTAAAACTTAAAGAGAATCAAAACTTCTGACTAAGAGGATCCCCGCGAGTGCCGTCAGGCTGCTATCTTGAACCACAGGTTCAAGAGTGGCCGCCCGCCGGCCGCATCAGGCGCGCTCTGTAAACAGAGTGCGCACAACAGCGACCATTGGCTAGCAGCCAGATACAAAGAATTGGTTCAAAGAACGCAAGCCTTAACAAACACCGCAGGGAATAAACTTGTTGCAACTGCTCCGGTATAAACAAATCATTTAATTTTGTTTTCAGAATTTGTCCATCCCGTACAATTAAACTTTAATAATTTGATTTTACGCTTAAATCCCGGCATGTCAAAATCATGCTTCTTCCACCTTATCTACAGATAGCAGTGAAAAACATAAATTGAAAATTATCAGATCAGTGATGATCGGATTTGATAAGGTCAATTGCCCGAAGCCAATGCACCGCCAAATCATTTGCATCAATATTATTGTGCCGGGATTGCATCTTGTGCTGGTTGCTCCAGCATACGTACTCCACATCTCGGCCAGGTTTGCCGAAGATTTTATATACAACGGGCATGATTGGGACATGATCGCCATACCAACACAAACTAGCCGGGCGCTCGCATTGTTCTAACCCTCGGCGTAAGTCGGCGACCATTTGATCAGCGTTACGCATATGACGCAGGTAGATCGTCAAATCGTCGCAACCAGGTGGCGGCGGCATGGAATATAACTCATTGATATCGGAAGGCGCTACACGCTCAAGATGTAGAGGTCCATGATTTTCCATAGTGATGGCAAAAATGAACACCGGCTCCCGAGCCTTTGTCAGCACATCCATAATCTTTGTAGTCACGGCAGCGTCGCTAATATAAGGGCCATAGCGCTGCGTCCTGTCAAAGGTACGTATGTCCAGAAATTCGTCAAAATTCAGGCGCGGATACACTCGATTGCGCCGATAAAAACTTGCCGGATAAGGATGTATACAAATTGTGCGATAACCCAGGCATTTCAGATATGCTGCCAGTGATGACACATCACTGGCAGCCGCAATCGCCCGATAAGGGTTAAAACGATGAACGCCCAGCTTGTCATCGCCAATTCCGGAAAGAAAGGCAAACTCGGTACGTACCGTATTGGCTCCCCAGGCGGGAACTTTCAATTTTCCATAGGCCACAGCGTCACCCTTAAGGCGATCAAATTCGGCAAGCACTCCAGAAAAAATTCCCGGATAAAGTGACCTCGGATCAAAGAAAGATTCGCTCTGAACTGCTACCAGATGCGGCAAGTCATTATCGGACTTTCTGGGCACATGAAAACCAAAAGGAGATACCGCAGCCAAAGGTGCGCGCTCCTCTTCAGCATAACGCCAAAGACTTGCCAGCAGACCCAGTGCACAAACATCCCGCTCCGGATCAAAGCTGACCGGAAATTTCTTCTGCCTTCCCGCCAGCAAGAGCAACAAGCCAAGAAAAAAAATTACAACAATTGCCCCCAATTGCCCGGACAACATCCATCGCTGAGCCGGGGTTGATTCACCCCAGAATCCGATAGCCACGGCCAGAACAAAACCAGTAGCTGAACCGAGAAACTTGCCCCAGCCCAGAAACGGGATATAGAGACGCGGGTGACGAATCGCATCAGTGAAATATTCGTAATCTTGAAAAACAAAAGGCTCATGCAGTGCATTGACCTTGGCATTGTTCACCAGTACCAGCATCAGCAGGAATGCCGATACCACCGCCGCTGAAAACCAGGGGCGCCCCAGCAGCAAAACTATCAGAGCATAAGCCAATAACCACAACCCGCCATGTAATGCCCAGGCAGCCCAGTGCCGCCGCAATGGCGGACGGGGTATCATGAATTGTTCTATCCCCACCGACAACATCAGGCCCGTCAGCAAAGCCGCTAATATCGAAATAAATTCCGACTCAGGCACCATAGCCCAGCCAGCGTACAATTCGGTGCGATAACGCTGCCGGCAGCACGGCCAGCCACCAGGTACCCCAGTTCAATGGAAATGGGAAGCTGATGCGTGCCTGGTCACGCGCCAGCCCACGCTGAATTGCCAAAGCCGCCTGCTGTGGTGACCATACCCAGGGTTTAGGCCCCGGCATGGCATCGCACATGGAGGATTCCACATACCCGGGCATAATGACATTGATATGAATGCCCTCGGGGGACAACCAGCCACGCAACGCTTCTCCATAAGCCTTGATGCCCGCCTTACTGGCGCTGTAGGCAGGGATCATGGGCAACCCGAAATATCCCGCCAAGGAGCTCATGAACGCAATCTGACCCGTACCACGCTCCCGCATCGCAGGTAGAACAGATTGGGCAATCAGCATGGATGCTTTCAGATTCACATCTAGCAAAGCTTCCACCTCACCCCAAGGTTCGGGCTCGCCTTGGCTGCCAACATGCGTATTCATGCCGGCATTAATGATCACCACATCCAGCGCACCCAGATTCTTCAGCCAATCATGCAAAGCTGACAAATCACACAAATCCAGTGATTGCGTAATCACCTGGGCACCACATGCGGCGCAATCAGCTGCAACCTGAATCAGACGATCCTGTCGGCGGCCGTGCAGATACAAAATAACACCAGGGCGAGCATAGGTCTGTGCCAGAGCAGCTCCAATTGCACTGGTCGCTCCCGTAATCAATACCCGTTTATCACACTGCTCCAGGTTAATTGTTCTCCTGAATTCCTGCGGCATCTCTGTATCATTTTTAATCTCAGTCATTTATTTGATTGAACGTTCTTCTTGCCAAAAACCAACCAGCATCATGCCAAAACCCAGACAAGCCGTCACGCTGATCGGAATCAGAAAGTAATTTGCCTTCTGGATTGCCACCCACAAAGTTATTGCAGAATAACCAAATGAAAATCCATCTCCCATCCACAAAATTTTATGGACAGGCGGTCTGATAACACTTTTTTTGCTTCCCCCCTTGGGTGTGCGATGAAAATCACCATGCACTCCAAACAACGCACGCATTCCACCAGCAAAGTAATACCAGGCCATGGGCAAAAACATAGCAACGTAAAGATAGGTTTCCCACAAGGTACGCAAAATACCCCGTTGTTCCCCAATGCGAGCTCCCTTACGTGCGGCAAATACATTATTTAGCCCCCATATCGCCACAAAACCAAAAAAAAGCCAAGCTACCCAATGGATTCCCAATCCTTCAAAATCAACCAGATAACTCAGTGGCAAACACAACAGCAACAATACATAAATGGACGCCAGCAACAGTGATGAAAACATCATGGCGATCGCATGCAAACGCTGCATCAATGGCATACGTTGCCGGAACATCTGTCGCACATGCTTGAAAGCGCTGTGAATCAATCCCCTGCCCCAGCGTTCCCGCTGAACCCGGAAGGCACTGGTCGTTTCAGGCAACACCGACATTGACACCACGTCACGCACATAAGCATATTTCCAGTTTCCAAACTGAGCCCGATAGCCTAAATCCACATCCTCGGTCACTGTTGATGCATTCCATCCTCCCAGAGATTCAACACAGGCTCTGCGCCACACACAGGAACTGCCGGAAAGAGAAGCCATATCTCCATCTTCGCTCAAGCCCACCGTAACATACTGCTGGTGCCCCATCTCCATGGCCTGAAAGCGGGTCAGAAAAGAAACGTCACGATTTTCATAACCGATCCCGGTTTGCAAAAACCCCAACTGTGGATCCTGGAAGTAAGGAATAATCCTGAGCAAAAAATCTTCCGGCGGCACAAAATCCGCATCAAAAATCACGTAAAACTCGCCGGAAGACTGGCGAATACCATTCAGCAGATTGCCTGCCTTGTAGCCCTCATTGCTCGCGCGCCGGATGTAACGAATCGAAACTCCCTGATCTGCATGGTAGTCAATCCGTGCCTGGGCAAGCGCTGAAGTATTATCTGTTGAATCATCCAACACCAGAATTTCAAGAGAGGAAATTGGATATTGCAGCCGACAAACTGCATCAATCAGACGCACCACCACTGCTGCTTCATTGTAGATAGGCAGCAACACGCTGACCTGCGGCCAGACAGGCAACGCCTGCATACCAGGCAATTGGGAAGCCAGCTCCGTCAGTTTGTGACGTTCAACACGGCGCGATATCCCCAGTACACGCAATTCCAGCAGTACGTACAAAATAAAACAAACTACCACCAGAAAGAAAACAGCCTGGGTCGCATAGGAAAGCACAGACAGCATCAGCATCCTAAAACTTCACGATACTGCCAAGCTCGCCCAACCGATGTGCCCAGGTATGATGTTTGCGTACATAGCGTGCACCTGCTTCGGCACGCGCCATGTCATCTACCGACGGGCCATGGCGCAAACGTGTAAACAGCTCACATGCCTGTTCCAGCGTACTGACTACATGACAAAAATCGCGAAAATACCGATCAATCGACCGACTGGGGTTGGTGACTGCAATTCCGCCGCAGGCCAGAATCTCCAGCAGGCGGCGCGACACCATGGTATCTGAACCGGTTACTGAATTCACATTCAGCGAGATCACATGGCTTTTATAAACACGGGCTGTCTCACTATGAATCACATGAGGATGCAGCTCCAGATGTTTATACCTTGGAAAACGGAATTCCATAAAATTTGATAACCGGCCATGATTACGATCGAATATATGCATCTTCATCCCGGATTGCTCTGTTGCACCGAACATCATGTCAAGAAAACGGCGGCGCTCATTCAGGATACGACGGTAATAACTACCCATAAAACACGCTGTATGATGATTAAAATGAAAACCATCGAAGGCATGGAGGCGTGGCTGATACGGCATCATCAGTACATTTACGGGTACTCCCGCCGGCAATGCACGGCGATAGCGCGCAAGGCATGCTTCATCTGTTGTAAACACAAAATCAAACGCACTGGCCACATGGATGAAGGCATCGAAGAAAGCACCATCATCCTTGTTCCAGAATACCGTAGGGATACCCCGGGAACGGGCATGTTCCACCAGTTTAAAAATGACTTGTGGCTGTTTCAATCGCAACCAACGCGGCTGCTTTGCCAACTCATAACGCCAGCTACCCTTCGCACCATGAAAGGCGGATTCTACAAACACCAGATCAGGCTGCCAGGTATCAAGTATTTCCCGATAATTTGATGGTGTCAGACTCATAACCCGGCATTCCACGGAGAGACAGTCTGTCGTGAAATGATCTGCTACCAGCGCAATCTTGAGTTTTGCGAAAGGCCCCTCCAGTTCAGCATCCTCTGGCGCCACCGGATGATTGTAATAAAGCGAACCAATCCCGCGAATGACACGGCCAATCATGACGCTTCAATCCTGAAGTTATTCAACAACAATCACCTCGGTAGCGATGCAACAATAGGAGGCATAAATCTCTCCCAGTTGCGCTGCGATACAGCGTAGTCACGCGCTCGCACACCCAATTTTTTCAAGTGATCCGGCCGGGCCAAGGCTTCATGGATCACTCGCGCCAAATCTTTTACATCACCCGATCGGAAAAACCAACCCGTCAGATCAGCCCCCATTTCATCCCGAAATACCGGCAAATCCGGCACAATCACCGGTTTACCCATGGCCAGCGCTTCCACCAACTTGATCGGTGGCACGATTTCACACACCTCGTAAGGTTTGCGCGGGATACAGACCAAGGCACAGCGGGCAATCATCTCCCTTACTTTATCGGGTGACATACGACCAAGAAATTGCACCTGCTGTCTCAGTCCCAAGCGTTGCGCCAGCACTTCCAGATCCTGGCGCGCCTCACCATCGCCAGCGATGCGCACCTGGATCGCTCTGCCCTGTTTCAGCAGATCGGCTGTGGCTTCCAGCAAGATATCCAGGCCCTCATAGCCGATCAACGAACCAGCATAACCAATCGTATCCGGCTCCACCAATACCGGATCAGCCATCTGAAATCTTTTCGGATCTACGCAATTAGGCAACAACCTGATTCGCTCCGGTGAAACATCCCAGTTTTTCTGAACATAGTGGCCAAGTTGCTCTGAAATAACGAAAAGCTGATCCGCATGACAAGCCACCAGCTCCTCCAGTGCCAATCCCTGCCGATAAGCCTGCGAGCCCTTAAAATCAGGTTGGCGTGATATACGAGTCAGCTCCCACAATCCGCGCATTTCGTAGTGAAAGGGAATACCCAATTGCCGGGCAGCCAGTAATGCCGGCAAAGCACTGACATGATTGGAGGCAGCATGAATCACAGCCACCCGATGCTGCCTGGCCAGTTTTACCACTGTTTTTGCACCTTGCAGAGCGTACAGCAGCACGGGTCGATTATTCGCGGGGGTTGTTGCATGGCCATAACGTATATCGTCTATCACTATCTCATTGCCCATCGCATCACACAGACGATCCTTACGATCCCACGGATAACCTGGCCTTGTGTATGCATGGACCCGAACACCAACATCACGCAGCGCACGCATCACCTCGTGGGTACGGGTGGTATAACCGCTGATGTGATAAGGCCTGGCACTGGCAGCAACATACAATAGACTACCTTGCTCCGCTGCATAACTCGGCCGGGCTGCCGCCGCATGTAACCGCCAACCAAGGGAGCGACAAGTTACTTGCCGACTGAATGCCAACCAGGGCTCAACAACACAGGATTGCAACAAGTTTGGCGTCATGCCTAACCAGCTTTCTTTTTTACAGATAGCGGCGGCAGCCATTCTGCTAAAGACAAATCCACCTCATCAGGTGTCGTGATTATCCCACGCGCATACAAATCCAGAAAGTCTGCCGTAGTGATAATTTCGTAGTCCTTACTCAATCGTTTCAATAGTTTGCGGTACCCTTCAATGCGCGCATCATCCTTGTACACCCCGTGACCATTTTCATCCCAATACAATAAAGACCAGGAATGTAATAGCAACACAGCAAAATCCGGGTTATTACTGAACATATTGAACAATAACCGCCCCCACCAAGGGCTGAAATGAAAATAGCTGGATTCGGGGTACGTCAAGCGCGCCCACCACTGATCCTTGCCCACCTTGGGGAAAATGGCCTTCTCCGTCATGGGAATTTCAATCACACCATTGGACCAGGCAAATGGCTGATTGGTCGGCACGCTATACACACACTGTCCAGCACGTACAGCACACATGGAGTTATTAAAGGACAACGGGATACCCGCCGAGTGTAAGGCGCGGATTGCATGAGCATTCCAGCGAAAAGAACCAGCCCGGTGAGCCAGTACAGGCTTGCTGGTAATCTTGGAAAAATCAGCCCCCCAAAATGCTGTATCACGAATTCCGCGCGTGCATCATCCCGGTACTGATTCATGTACTGGGGTTTGCTGTCATAGCCATACTCATCCCAGAAACTCTTGGGCAAGTATTCCGGATGCGTATGCAGCTGCACATCCTGCCCCATCGCATCCAGCCAACGAACCACCTCCAGAGTTTCGCCCAGATAGGAATAGGCCCCACACAAATCTACGAAATAGATATGTTTAGCACCGAATTCATCACCGATGGCCGCCATTTCACGGATCCCTGCCGTACCATTCTCATGCTCACCCCACATCAACCGTTTGACGTGATCCTGCGAAGCTCGCCTGGGAAGAGCCTCCGTATCCACCGTCAGCATCAGATAGCGATTTTTACCAAGCATTCATTATCCAAAATTCAAATGTAGTATTTCCTGCCATTCCTGCGGATTCAATAACCCCGCAGCTACTGGTACTACTAAAGCATCCCGATACCGCCAGGCCAGGTGACGGCGTTTTCTTTCCCGATAAGATGCTCCTTCACCACTCAGTTCTGAGAGGTATTCCACCAGCCACCCCAAGC
This sequence comes from Nitrosomonas sp. TNE100, assembly GCF_055387135.1. Lineage (NCBI taxonomy): Bacteria > Pseudomonadati > Pseudomonadota > Betaproteobacteria > Nitrosomonadales > Nitrosomonadaceae > Nitrosomonas > Nitrosomonas sp. TNE100. Next base: position 1,952,323 of record NZ_AP040997.1, read on the forward strand.
GTGAATAAAAAGCAAAATCGGTTACATCTGTCACTAATACTGGCGACAAATCTTCACGCCCCGTCAGCAAGTGCTGAAACCCATTGCAATACTCGCGTATTTGCTGAGGATCAGCGCCCTCGGCCCATATCAACAAAGTCCGGGCATCTGACAAATCGCCTGTATATTTCAAATCCGTACGCCACCGCTGCCGAAGATAGTAAGAACGGCTCAATCCCGATACGCGCAGCAATCGCCCCATTCGCTGGCTAAATCGCCGGTGCCACACCGGGGAAGGCTTTTGTGGCAATAGTTCGTAGCGCACCAGTAATGCCCATTCCGGGTTATCAGCCAGCTCCGCCAACTGGCGTCTCAATCTCCGGGTTTCTTCAATGAGCGCATACATAATCTTAACGATTCGCCAATGCAAGAATCGTATCCGCCGCGAGTGCAGCACCATTCATTGGAACCAAGTACTTGCGATCTATATGCATACCTGCCAGTTGCAGCAGCTCCCTAACGGAAGCCTCCCTCTCACTTTCGTTTCCACACCTGGAAACAATAATAGGTGCATGCCTGGCCACCAAATACGCACGCCGATTCTGATCATCCAGCTTCGTATCTGTATTCGGCACCAACAGTGCAGGTACTTGAGCCTGAACAATCTCGCAGCACGTGTTATAACCCGATGCCCCGATAAATACATCGAAAGCGCGTAAATAGCGAACCAGAGGATATGCTGAAACCGGCCGCACACCCTCCGGCAGTACAACATCCTTAACCGATATGGGATTATTCGCCCAAATAACTTCAAAACCCGCATTCTGTAACTGCTGTATCAAACCGACCCCAACACCTTCAACATCGTTGATGTTACCGGCACCCAGGGAAAATAAGGCGTAGCGTCCATTCTCGCTTAACCCCATGGCTTCTCTGGCCTGCACTTTATCCAGCAGCTCATCATCTTTTAATACACAAACTGGCGGGACACGCACTTGTGGACAGCCAAAATCACCATCCTCAAAACTGAATTCATCACCCACCTCGCCCGGCCGAATAATCATGCTAAACATGTCTGGATACAAAAATGGCTTAATCTTATCGGCCTGGTGTAACCCCCGATACGACCAGATAATTTTTGCTTTACCGTATTCTCTACAAGCGTGAATAAATCCCTGATAGGGCCAAGTACCATCAAAAACAACAGCTGCTGGACGAACACGCTCCAGCATCAGGCCAAGGCGAAGACACAGCTCACGATTCCATTCTGACGAACTTGCACGAGACCAATTGTGTGAAACAAAATAATCTGCTTTGAATCCCATCTCTTCGATGATTTCAATAGCAGAACTCAAAGAAAAGAAAACAGGACAAACCTGTTCACGCAACTGACGAGCATAGGCGAGACAACGGTTCAAATGCCCCATACCGGAACCGTTCACATTAAAAAAAAGAATGCGGGGCAGAAAAGCTGATCCAGATTTATCCATCCGCCACTTCACCGCAATTCATGCATGAAGCACTCAATTTTTCTTGATCAGACAATCTTCCAGCTTGCCGCCTCTGGCCATATATTCCTTCAACCACTTTGGCCTGGCGCCACCACCCCAGGTTTGATCTGGATCATTCGGATTGGCATACCTCGGCTGACGTTTTTTGCTGCTACCCGACAAGCCCAATTCATTCACGGTAAAACCGTAAATCTGAATAGCCCGTTTGATTTCTTTAAGCACCTCTTTACGCTTATTTTCGAGCAGCTCCTTTTTCCTAGCTTGCAGCGCTGCAATCTGTTCATCAATACCCTGAACTTCCTCCAGATTATTCATTTGACTTCCATCACTTTACTCCATCATCATATCGGCACAAAAACACTACTACAGATAAGATCTGAAAGAAATGTTCTTTTGCCTACCCTCATACCAACCAGTCCAGCCATCCTGAACTGCCTCACTACCATTCTTAGAACCTGTTCAAGATCTCGATCAAGAGATGCAATACAAGGCAAAATTGAACGAGAAAGCAGAGCATACTTGAAGTATGTGAGCATTTTGAGTTCAATTTCAACGCCGTAATGCGCTCTTCAGTGAGATATTGAACAGGTTCCTATATCGAAAAGCTTCAAAAATCAGCTCATATCAAGATTGTATTCGCAGCATATCGAGATTTAGCCTTTGTATCAGCAGAAACTTGCTGCGCTACGTCCGCAGTCACAAAGGTGACGAAGAGATGGGCTGCTTCAGCGCTGAAGATTTTACAAAATAACGCCACGGTAACCCAAAAAATGCTCATCTTACTAATTAATATATCTGGAAGACATCAGGGCCTGCTGAGATTCACCTGGAGTTGATGACAGCGGATACCAGATAAATGGCTGATGAGAAGCTGCAGCCGGTCTTGTCGCTGCGAAAAGCAATACGCTTGAACTCTTTGCGTTTTCCAAAGAAATTTTTTATGAGATGGCGCCATTTGTATATCTCCGAATCAATGGCCAGAGGATTTTTGCGTCGACTCATCTGAGAGATCACCACGTGATAGTCTCGCTGCTGTAACGTTTGAATCAACCAGTTTTGCATCAAACGTTTTGTCTGCCAGCAAGGCGCCAGAATCTATGCCAGTGATCAGCTCCTTGACGCCTTTGATGTCATGGCGCTGACCCGGCATTGAATTTTCTGCGACGAAAATAGAGGGGAACGAATCCGTGTATTCATGAACTGGATAAATAACCTGCAATACTGGCGCTATTTCATACTTTGACTATTCCGTCCATACCTTATTCTCACTTACGCCAGTTTAAAAATTATTAAACCCATCTACGTTGTCACATCTGTTTTTAAAATTGATCAACCTTTTCGAGGTTCATATTGAAATACGATTCAGCAACTGGTTGGCCTCGAAGTTATTTATGGAAAACATTATGGCACTTTATATGACTCAACCTATGACCTCCCCCAACACGATAAAAATTACGTACTATCGAAAGCAAAGCCAACCTCATCCGAGTCACGAAGAATCAGGAGCTTTCACTGCAGCAGCCAAATCAAATTATGCAACGTTTAATCACATTCCTGAGAGCGACGTCGAAGAAGGTATCTATAAAAGCTCGCAGGGTGTTCCTACTGGGGGAAAAACTTACGAGATTTAAGGAGAGAGTTAGGTAACGGAGATACTCCAAATTACGTATGGACGTGTACCAACCATCATGATGTATTGTTACGATCACATGACAAATAAATACCTGGTATTTTAAGGAAAATAAATTATGGCAGCAATTACAAAGGCATTAATTGGCGAAGATGCGAGCGGTGCTCTGAGAGATGAATGTTCAGCTCATCTTGATTCTCTTATGGCTCTTGGACAGGCCAAGTCTCAGTACTACGCGGAAAAAATTAATACGAGTCTATTAGGTGCGGGTCAAGGGACTGATAAAACGTTCCCTATCTCATCTATACAATCCTTCATCTATCAGACAAAAGCCTACACATCAGATAACGCAAAAAACATCAGCAGTGTTGTTAATGACTCCATTAAGGGCTTTGTATCGGGAGATACTACATCAGCCGTTAATACCATGGTATCTGGCTTTGTTGATATTTTATTTGGTTCAGCAGAGGGTTCTGAAAGTGAGATTATAAGATACTGTGCGATTCTTGAAGGCGTGTCTATGATTCGCCTTGATTTTGCTGGCTGGTCGCGTTCAGTTACATCCAAGCAATTGAAAAGTAAATGCGATAAGGTAAGTGCTTTTGTACTCTACAGATCAATCGTGGATATGAAAAAGGTATCTCTGAATGATTTCATATCAGTATATCAACTCACGGTAAAGGCAGAGAATAAGGATCTTGATGCAGCTGGTGTGTTGAAAAAATGCCAAGAATTATACTATCTATTTAACCCGCAAGATAAGCCTGCAAATATGCTTAAAGCATCAATCCCTCCTTTGAGGGAGGAGACGTTTCAACCATCAATAGGACATGAATCACTAGACGTTTTCAGAAAGCAGCTAGTTACATTATAGGACACCTCGAATAACCCGAGGTTTTCAGTAAATCTTGCCGCGAAATGATGGCCGCGACCGAATTCGGTTCTAGTCTCATGACAAATCGCCGTTTTTACCCCGAATCGTCCTGGACATTGGCGATTCGGCCCATTTCGGGTATCAAAGTGCCTTGATTCCTGTCTCCCCAAAGTAGAGCAACGCTTCAGATTGTAGCAAGTCGCCACCATCGTCATCGCTGCTGTGCTGCTTGGGCGCCGGCACCAACGTGGCGTCGATGATCTGACTGCCGCGCGCGATGAAACCCCTGCTGGAGAAGCTGCGCGGAGACGCCGTCGAACAGGGGGCTATGTGATTTTATCGACAAGAGAAGAACGGGTTTCAGGACAGCGTAATTTTACCAAGTCGACCAAGAAGGGGCGAGTCGATATTTTTCGAGGCGCCCAATAATCTACATTTGTGTTTGCTACATCAGCATAAAGAACTTACAAGAAATACTATAAACGATATTTTCATTATATTTCTTTCAGTGGAAAAATAGGACAGTAACTTTTTTTACTCTCAATATTTTTTATAACTGATGTTATTTTAATAGACAACTGCACGAAATGTCAGAATTCAGTAACACTAATTATTATTATTAGATTATTCCACCGCTCGTCAGACAATTGATTTCCGCAGCTACATCTAATTATCTCATGTGTAAGTGCAGCATCTCAGGCTTATAGATGATACTTATTAAAAGTGTTGCAATCACGTAAAAATAATCTGCGCAACCGACTAAATATCCTTCTTTACGCGGCTATTCATCAATGTAATATTTTTATATTGATTTACTACATCTCTGCATTTGGCTAATTTTAGCTACTTTGAAACCTATTTAAACAACATAAAAAAGAGCTTATAAATGATTTCAAGCAACTGGATCAAAGGTGTTTTATTAGTAATAATATGTACATTCTCATTATCTTCAACAGTAATCCTCGCCGCAAAAAATCATCCAAAACCATTACCGACATATCAGTATCTCGATGTTTACAACAATTATCTGCAACCTGTAGCAACCGCAATAGATTATCACTCCGGGTTGATTTATCTCTTTAACTACGATAAAGACAAGCTGATTACCGTCGAACCAACAAGTCTCTTCGGGTGGCCAGGAAATGTTCCATTACAGCATACGCTTGTATTTCCAGAAGGTGATAAGATTTTAATCACAACTGATAACACAGCAGAACATTCTGCTTACATTGTCATACTGAAAGTAAAAGATATTAACTGGGATGCAGGAACAACTTCACTTGAAGTAGAAGCTACAATAGCTATAGATAATCCAGGAACACCAGCAGAGTTTCCGTTTGTTGAACCTGTCAACAATGTCCAAAATATCCCTCACTGGTTGGTAGGGAGGGGAACAACACAGATACATGGCCCCACAATTCTGCCTTACTCAGATTTTGTTTATCTAACTGAACTTACTTCAGATAGAGTGCGTGTCTTCAACCATAAAACAAATGAACTTGTAAGTGGCGTGGATCCTATTGTCATCCCTGATTATACGGAACAAACGCACGGCATCATGTTTAATAAATCAGGAACAATTGGTCTTGGAACTGGCTATTTCTTTGATAACAGTCTTATCGACGTCTATAAACCTAATAGACAAACAGGGGAGCTGCAAACGATAGGACAGATCAAGCTGGGTGATGAAGAACGGCACGCGGCATTTACCCACTTTGTATATTGGCTGGATGAACGATATGCTGTGACTGCTTCTATGCAGCTTGATAAGACCTCGCTTACTTCTGTTAATACTAAGCAGATTATCCCTCCCAGCGTGTGGTTACTTGATACATTAGAGGGCACCGCAAAGAAGATTATTAACCATACCAATAATGCAAATGGGGCAGGTATTTTCCGTTCTCCTTCTGATCTTGCAGTAGTCAATGGCAAACTCTATATCGCAGAAGAAGATTCACTTGATTTCACGTTTGCCAATGACGGATACATTTCTGTATTTGATCTGACTGATCGTAACAAGCCACGATTCCTGAAAAGACTTAAACCTGGCCGGGAGCTACCCAACGGATATGCAGTAGCTCACACAATCAGCCCGACACCGGATAATCGTTTTCTGATAGTCGCAAGCTGGGTTTCAGGTTATGTACTCAAAATAGATACAGAGACAGATACTGTTGTCAAAGCCTGGGGACCGAATGATGGCCTAACCAAACCGCATGGTATTTGTACTGCCGGTGGTCTTCGCTAGCTGTAGTAAAGAAAACTGATTCATCTTCTTTTATCCAAAAAATTATCAGATAAAAATTAGGATGAATCAGTTTAAAAACAAGTAATGAATGCAAAACAGTTATTAAGGATGACTAATGAAAAAAATAGATGGAATGAAATTGAGGGCCTTTCGGAATTACTATTTTCAAGTTATTACTATCTTATTCCTTACTCTTGTACAAGCTGATATCAGAGCAGCAACTATTACATTATCCCGTCCAATAACATTACAGCCAGAAACAATCATTCACCTCGAACAAGCTAGTACAACTGGTACCAGTCAGTGGAAGCTCATTGTTTTCGGATTTACTCACTGCAAAGATGTCTGTCCGATGTCACTTGTTAATTTATCCACGATGGTTAAAACAGCAATTAGTGAACAGATTGATATCAATGGAATTTTTGTCACGGTTGATCCGGATAGAGACACAGAAGCAATCTTGGCCAATTATACGAAAAGCTTTGGCACCGACATTTCCTATTTACGTTTTGAAGGAGAAGAACTGGAGCGTTTCAAAAACGCCTTTCAGGTAGAGGCTATCTTTTATACAAAGAATGTGGGTAACCAAACCCATTATCAGGTTGATCACAGTACCACAGCCTTTCTGGTCGATCCAGCAGGAAGAATTAGAGTAATTTTTGATGCTTTAAAAGATGCCAGAGATATGGCAAGAATTTTTCATGAAGACAAAAAATTATTCAAATCATGAATAGGATGATATTAGTTGCAATCCTATTCATGGTAACAAAATCTGTTTTTAGCATGACAATAGATCCTGATCCCCGAATAATTGTCTCTTTTATGGACAAAACCATTTCTCCCGAATTGGACATATTACGGGTAATGGCAGGTATTTCATCTGATAACAATCATCTCATATTCGAAGTTAAAACGAGAGGGGAGCGCTTGCAGGGAAGCAAGCGTGATTATCTACTTCTACACATTACACATGGAAAAACGTATGTACTTCTTTTACCTATCAACAAAGAAAAAGAGAATCAGGTGATAGTATATGAACGTTTATCTCAATCCAATGGCGATGATCATGCTTCCCCCATCCTGGGCAGATTCATTAGAAATTCATCCCTGATGAATTTTAATATCACACCCATTTCCCAAGGAGGAGAATTTAGTATACCGCTCGATTGGATCGATTTTAATACAAATCTCAGTTTCGACGCTTATACAGTTCAGGCAAAGGTCAAAGGAAATACTCTGGAAATTGACAAGGTATATGATTGGGCAAGAAAGGGAAGAACACATATTAATAAAGAATCACTTTCTGCTATTACATTGCTCAATAAAATCTGTACTCCCACAAGTAACAAGCAGAGGTTCTAGTTCTTACGAAAAAGAAGAATGCCAAAGAACTGATAGGAAGAAAACAGAACTGATTGACATCCTCCTTCGCCTAAAAGGCGGAGGATTCCTACGACGCTCAGGCGCAGCATTGAGCTGCTTCGGCAAATTCCTGCTGCTGGTGACCTTGTTGCATCGCCCACTTCACAGGCGAACCGGGCGTGTCCCGCCCTTAAAATATTGATCGCACCGACCACATCGGTGTTTCCCTCGAAACTGCATTCCATGCACTCAAACTGCACTTGCATCTGGCGGTTGTCCGCCGACACATGGCCACAAGCTGGGCAGGTACGAGCAATGAGATAACTGTCCGGTTTCATTAAACCACATCATGACGCCGGCGGAAGTGACTGACCGCAAAGGATGGCATTGCAAGCCCTAAAACGCTGCAAGCAGAGTCTGGGGCAGGTCAAAAGTCTGCTGTGCAATAGAGCGACTATACCGGAGAACCATTTGAGGCATGCGAGAAATTCTGGGCGAACTTGTCACGGTGCAGATTGCCAAGCGCAGTGAACTGCACACTTTAGTCCCCGCAGATAATCTTAATTAAATCTGTAGATTAAGAGCGGAGTCTGGAATCGAATGTAAAATCACGAACAATCTCAATTTCTACTTCTTTCATCGCTGGATGATTTGGGTTGATCACTATGTTTCTGGCTTCCAGGATCACCGCAGAGGGCACAATTAGACCAAGATATTTTCCTTTGCGTAAGAACGAATCACCATAAGCTGCTGCTGTTGGTGATCCTGGAAGGGTATTCCAATCATCTGGCAAAGCATCGAGTGGCGAAGTTTTATAGAAATTATTGTCATCAGGTAGAGTTATTCTGACGACCATGAGATTTAATGGAAGAATCGATCCTGTATGTACTAGCTTTTCTAGTGCTGCAATTTCCAGCGAGAGCCCTGCATAAATTGTAGGTATACCAGCACTATTCCAACGTTGCCCTTTTATGCTAGCTCCGTATCCGGCACGGTCGAGAGCAAATTCTTTCCTGGAAATCCTCCAGGCAAACACTAAGCAACACCGCCATAAGCAATGGAAGCCAAAACTTTCCTGACTTCATCGGCGCCCATATCCGTGTCAAGTAATGATAGAGGGGATTCGCCTAAAGCCAGATTAAATTCGAGCATCCAGCGTCTTGCCAGATCTGATGAATCAAAAACCTTTCCTGCTTCAGCCTCAATGAGTGCAATTCGTGCCAATCTTTCGGATTCCAAAGGACCAAGCTTTCCACCCGATTTAATCTTTCGGGTAATAGTCGCATCAGAGATGCCAATTAATTTTGAAAGCTTTGCTTGAGATATATTGTAGTAGCAACCCGCTTCAACTAAATGGACTACTTTTACTCCGCCTCGTACCATTTCAATTCTCTTTGCCGGAGACATCTTCCGGATCATCGCTCCCCATTCCTGGAAAGAATGTCCGGTTGGCTCTTTCTTTTGTTTGGCTTGCTTTAATTCAATGCCCATTATTTAATACCATCAAATGAATAAAATTTTATAATCATTTGACCATAATCTTGATAGAGATTCAAGCAAGCGGCCCCGTTGCAAATGTTCTTAACGTGCAAAGCCACCCTTATCTGCGAACACAGTCATCCGGCTAAAGCCATAAACTGCTTACAAACTACGGGCAACAGGGATCGCCTTCTTTGGCAACTGTTTGATGAGCTGGTAGCTCATTTCAGCTCCCGGGCAAATTAGACCACTACAGATTGGTAGATACTTGAGCGATGACAATCCACCATTGACGACGAGCACACAAGGCTCATACGGAATTCTTCTTGTTACGCGCGAGCCCTGCCTGCACAGCGGTGATCGCGACAGTATTTACGATATCCTCGACCGTGGCGCCACGCGAGAGATCATTCACGGGACGGTTCAGGCCCTGCAGCACAGGGCCGACCGCAATGGCGCCGGCCGAGCGTTGCACAGCCTTATAGGTATTATTGCCCGTGTTCAGATCGGGGAAGATGAAAACGGTGGCGCGACCAGCAACAGGTGATCCAGGCAGTTTCGCAGCCCCGATCACTGGGTCGCTCGCTGCATCGTATTGAATCGGACCGTCGACAAGCAACGTGGGCTGGCGCTCGCGAACGAGCTGAGTGGCCCGGCGCACCAAATCGACCTCGGCGCCGCTGCCCGACCCACCCGTCGAATACGAGAGCATCGCAATGCGAGGCTCGACCCCGAACTGGGCGGCTGTCTCGGCCGATGAGATCGCAATGTCGGCGAGCTGCTCGGCGTTCGGATTGGGATTCACCGCGCAGTCACCATAAACGAGCACCCGATCCTCAAGCAACATGAAGAAGACGCTTGACACAACTGAGACGCCAGGGCGCGCGCGGATGATCTCGAAGCTCGGCTTGATTGTGTGAGCGGTGGTGTGCGCGACACCCGAGACCATACCGTCGGCGAGGCCAAAGTGCACCATCATCGTGCCAAAGTAGCTGACATCGGTGACCCGGTGACGGGCCTCCTCAATCTTGACGCCCTTATGCGCGCGCAACCGCGTGTACTCTTCGGCGAACTGCTCGCATAACGGCGACTCTGCTGGATCAATGACATCGGCACGATCGAGGTCAAGCCCCAACTCGGCTGCACGCTGCCTTACCGAAGCGGGCTGGCCAAGAATCGTGAGTCGCACCACACCGCGCAAAAGCAGCGTGCTCGCAGCACGCAGGATCCGGTCGTCACTGCCCTCCGGCAGCACAATATGCGACTGAAATGTCGCTGCTCGCTCGAACAACTCGTACGCAAACATGAGTGGGGTGACGACGCCACCAGTGTGCACCCTCAGCCGCGAGCGCAGGTCAAACACATCGACGTGCTCCCGGAACAGAGCAAGGACTGTATCGATTTTGCGACGCGAGTCGGGCGTCAGAACACCGCGGGCGCGGACAATGCGTTGCGCCGTGTCGAACGTGCCAAGGGAAGTGCGAATGATGGGCAACCGCGAATCAATGCCATCGAGCAATCGCTCGATATCGGGTGAGAGCGCGAAGTCGCCATTGAGCACCACCGCCGCAAGGGTTGGAAAAGTTACAGCCTCGTGCGCCATTACAACAGCAAGCAGAGTCTCGGCCCGGTCGGCGGCAACCACAATGGCTGCACCTTCGATGAGTCGCGGCAGCACGTGCTCCATCGCCATACCAGCAATAACGAGGCCGGGTACTTCACGACTCAGCAGTTCCTCGCTACCGCGTACCAAAGTTCCCTCGACCGCCTCAAGCACTGACGCAACCGTTGGAGCCACAAGCAACACCTCCTCCGGGATCGCCCAGACCGGGGTCATTGGCGGCAACACAACGGCGACCGCGCTGCGAATGTGATCGAGCGCGTCAGGATCCGCCCGATTGACCAGGGTGGCAAGCAGTGAGACGTGTGCAGCCTGGAGCTGCTGCAGACTCAGTTGAGCAAGCTGCGCGAGCTCTGCGGCAGTCCGCGCCGCAGACTGACCGAGGATCTCGGGGCCGCTCTGGGACGAGCGCCCGCCCAGCACGAGCAGCACCGGTGAGTCGAGGTGCGCTGCAACCCGCGCGTTGAAGGCAAGCTCGCTCGGCGCTGCAACGTCGCTGAAGTCAGATCCCACAATAATGACCGCATCACATTGCGCTTCGAGCGCTTTGAATCGAGCCACGATTTGCACCATGGCAGCATCCGGGTCGTGCGCGGCGTCTTCATAGGTCACGCCAACGCATGCCTCATAGGGGATCGTGCCGCCCGCGCGCTCGCGCAACAGCTCAAGCACATGATCTCGTTGGCTGCCGGAGCGAATAAGCGGCCGAAAGATCCCCACAGAAGGGATATCCGCGAGAAGAGCATCGAGTAGTCCAAGTGCTACGGCACTCTTACCGGTGCGCCCCTCGGCAGACGTCAGGTACAAACTCTTGGCCACGGCGCTAGTTTAGTGATGGGCGAGCATTTCTCCCGCTACGGCCGCGTGACCTTTGCCATTCCTGCCGTATGGCTATGCACGGGGATGGTTTGACTGATCCTATGGCATTGCATTCGATACATGGAATCTGCATCAGTCCGCCGATCGGATCGCACAGGTACAAGACGGACAAATGCCCCGCCTCCATAACATCCGCCGCCATTGAAACACCATTGCGCCCTTTGATAATTATTAATAAACCAAGAATATATCATTCCGGGCCGTGGCCTGAGTACAGCCAAGCTCGGCTATGAATAGAATAACTTATGCAGTTCCCAAGCGCGCCTATTCACCGATTTTTCACTCCTGCGCTGGCTCCATCGTGACACTATAGCTGCCATGACGTGCGGCACCGTTGAGTTTGGCACGCAGATAGAGTGCAGCCTGAGTACTTGCGGCATTACCTGCATTGCCTTTCCAGGCCTGTAAGGCAGGCTGCTGCAATGCACGGCCGTACGAGAAACTCAGGTCCCAGGGTTGCGGTGCCAGACAATTCATGGCATTGAGATTGGCAGTTGCCTCCTCCGGAGTCAGCCCACCAGACAGAAAATTGATGCTGGGGACGGCTGCCGGCACGGTGCGCCGCAGTACCCTGATCGTCTGCTCAGCCACCTCCTCCGGGCTGGCCTTCTGGGCGTGCGTTTTACCCGGGATTACCATGTTGGGCTTCAGCAGCATATGCTCCAAAATTACGTGATAGCAGTGTAATGCATGAAATACTTCATGCAGCACCGCTTCGGTGACTTCAGCGCATCGGTCGATGCTGTGATCGCCATCGATGAGCACTTCGGGTTCAACGATGGGCACAATGCTCAGCGTCTGACAGATAGAGGCATACCGCGCCAAGACCTCGGCATTGGCCTCGATGGCCAACCGGCTCGGGGTGGTTGCGGAGATGTGGTACACATCACGCCATTTGGCGAATCGTGCGCCCTGCTGCTTGTAGCTCTCCAAACGCAGTGCCAGACCATCCAGACCTTCGGTGATTTCATCCCCAGGCGCATTGGCCAACGCGAGTTTACCCTTATCGACCTTGATGCCCGGCACAATGCCTTGTTGCGCGGCGAGCGCCGGCAACGGAGTACCGTCATCCGCTTTTTGCCCGAGGGTTTCCTCAAACAAGATAACACCGCTGACAAATTCACCGAGACCCGGTGTTGCCAATAACATGCTGCGGTAACTGCGGCGATTTTCCTCGGTTGATTCCACCCCGATTGGTTTGAAGCGTTTCGCGATCGTCGGGCTGCTTTCATCCATGGCCAGGATACCTTTGCCCTGCTGTACTAACGCCTCGACGGTTGCCTGCAACTGATTTTGAATATTCATGAGCATCCTCTTTGCGGCTTAAACATCAAACCGGATCTTTGGTGGGAACTACTTTAAGAGCCCGGACGGGTGAGAGACACAAGAAAAGTAAATTCTCTTTTCCATGAACTTTCAATTTATTGAAAGCCAGCTCCGTTGTCAACTGCTATGATAATTGATCGAAAGATGACGCTACCCCAGTCTGTTTAGCACAAAAAATAAAGCTTTTGACGTCTTTTGGCGCTTCAGTCGCAGAACACCCAGGGGTAAAGGTCAACCCAGAGATGAAAGGAATGCGTGCACTGTAGCCGCCCCCTCCGGGATCACTAACATTCCCGCAATACTCATGATTATCACGCCCCAGCGCTACCACCTGCCCCAGCACAGCCAAGCTACGCTGCAACTCCCAGCCCACCTGACCGGATTGGCCTAATAGCAAGATCTTCATGTGTACTCTTTTTATTTTTACCTTCGCAAAAGACTGGAAGCCCAAAGCCCTTAAAAAGTTGAGAAAATCAAAACAACTGCTATGCGCCAGAAGATATTTACAGAGATTCAAGCATTGGCTGATTTTCCAAACTGCCAAGGGGTGAAGAAACTTACTCATCACGAATACAGCTATCGGCTGAGGGTAGGTAACTACCGGGTGTTCTTCGAGTTCAACGGCAGCATTCATGTTATTGATATTGAAGAGGTGAAAAAACGCAATGAGCGCACTTATTAACTACCAGACCATTCTGGATAGCAGTGGAAAGCCGGCTTTTGTGGTCGTGCCTTATGATGAATTTATTAAGCTGCCTGGTGTAGTAAGACCAGGCATGATCCCCAATGAAGTTGTTGGAAAACACATCATGAATGAGATCCATGCTGCAAGCCTGGCGTGAATACCTGATGCTGACCCAGGAAGAAATGGCCAAACGCATGGGCATCACGCAAGCAGGTTACGCACAGATCGAAGCTGCCAAGCGTCCGCGCAAGGCAGCGCTTGAAAAGGCTGCGACGGCGATGGGTATCACTCTCGAACAATTGGCGTACTAAAATTTGAGGAAAAAATGGTGAAAATGGGAGGAAATGGGGGTAGACCACGGCTCTCGGAATATTCGGCAAGGTCAAACATGGACGGCGAAGTCGCCAGGGTGACGGGCAGAATTATCGCCGCTCACTTGACCACAGAACATGTCTGGCGCGATTTGTCGCAGCCATGATTGGAAGAAACGGACGTGATCGACTATTGCAAACGAAGAACAGGTTTCAAAACCGGCGACTCACGTCGCCATGGATTTCTTCACTCGCTTGACCCCGGACGGCTAATGGGTAGTCTCTATTTTCCATGCTGTTATATGTTTACATTGTAAATACAAATGATAAAATATTTACAATGAACATTTATTACGAGCTGAATGGCGATTTGTTCATTTGGAACGCAGACAAGGCAGAAAAAAACCTGCACAAGCATGGCGTCCGTTTCGAGGAAGCTGCTACGGTTTTCTCCGATCCATTGTTTATATTGACTGATGCTTCCCGTAACGATGAAGCACGCGATGCCGCTATTGGTTTTGATGTGACCGGCCGCTTGCTCTATGTGGTTCATATTGAGATTGAAGAATCTTGTATCCGTATTATTTCCGCCCGCCGCGCTGAACCCGAGGAGGAACTCAACTATGCTCTCTGAACGCTTAAAAAAACGCCTGCAAAAGGATCGCCCAATGACATCGATCACATTGCGCATCCCGATTGATGTCGTGGAATCCCTAAAGGAAATTGCTCCGCATAAAGGTTTTTCCGGATACCAGACATTACTGAAGTCATACATTAGTGAAGGATTACGTAAAGACGAAGAACGGTATTCCGGCATATCAGTAGTACGACTGATCGAAGCGTTAAAAAAACGCGGCGTATCTGATGCTGTAATCGAAGAAGCCACGCGGGATCTGATAGACTAATTATTTTCACGAGAATGGGGACACAAACCACGGTTTTCATGGAATATTCGGCAAGGTCAAACACGGGCGGCGCGACATGCGACATAACTGCTTTGTCAGGATAAAGCTGTAGCCCATCAGAAACCGTGTAGAGTATAGAGGACAGGTGCATATAGTATTTGGTTTTGCATTACCGTCCGCCATTTTCATCTGGCGGAGTCTCCCGTGCTGCACGATATATTCTCCACAACATGCCACCCCCACCACCCCGGGAGTCGTTGACACCACTTCCGTTATTCCAGCGACAACCACCGGCCCTTCCCTTGAACCGCCCCGGGTTTTGAGGAGGCTGTTTGGTTAAAGTCAAGCCACCGGAATGGCTTCCCTGGCGAATTGCCTATAGTAGTTTACCTCAGCTTCTGCGGGAGGGATGTAACCGATTGGTTCCAGCAGCCGCTGGTTGTTGAACCAGGCTACCCATTCCAGCGTTGCCAGCTCCACGGCCTCCCTGGTTTTCCAGGGGGCGCGCTTGTGAATCAATTCTGTTTTGTACAGCCCATTGATGGTTTCTGCCAGCGCGTTGTCGTAGCTGTCGCCCTTGCTGCCGACCGAGGGTTCTATTCCGGCTTCGGCGAGTCGCTCGGTATAGCGAATGGAGACATATTGCGAGCCTCTGTCGCTATGGTGTACCAAGGCATCCATCCGCCCCGGTTGCCGGGCATACAGCGCTTGTTCCAGGGCATCCAGCACAAAGTCCGTGCGCATGGAGCTGCTCACCTGCCAGCCCACAATGCGCCGGGCAAATACATCGATGACGAAAGCCACATACAGCCAGCCTTGCCAGGTCGAGACATAGGTGAAGTCTGACACCCACAACTGGTTCGGACGATCTGCCTTGAATTGCCGGTTAACCCGATCCAGTGGACACGGCAGCGCCTTGTCCGGAACTGTGGTGCGCACAACCTTGCCACGCCTGGCGCCTTTCAGCCCTAACCGTTTCATGAGCCGTTCGACCGTACAGCGTGCCACCTGGACATCTTCACGCTTAAGCTGACGCCAGACCTTGTCGGCACCATAGACCTGCATGTTGGTCTGCCAGACCCGCTGTATTTGCGGCAGCAGTTCATCATCACGCAGGACGCGAGCACTGCGCAAAGCCGGATTACGCTGCTGCGCGAAATATCGCCGATACCCTGATGGGGCGACCTGCAAAACCTTGCAGATCGGCTCGACCCCATGGGCGTCGCGGTGCTGGTCGATGAACGATCTCAGGATTTGAGTTTGCGGTCGAGCTCCGCCTGAGCGAAAAAAGCGCTGGCCAGCTTCAGAATCTCATTCGCCTTGCGCAATTCCTTTACTTCGCGTTCCAGGGCTTTGATGCGGTCGCGCTCTTCGCTGGTCACACCGTCTCGCAAGCCGGTATCGGTCTCGTGTTTGCGCACCCATTCAAGCAATGTGTGGGCTGAACAGCCGATCTTCGGCGCGATGGATTCAATCGTCGACCACAACGAGGGATACTCACTGCGGTGTTCCTGCACCAGACGGACTGCGCGCGCTCTTACTTCGGGGGAATATTTATTTGATTTGTTCATGGCTCCATCTTCTCAGATAGTGGAGCCTCCTCAAAACCCGGGGCGGTTCAAGATCCAGCGCACCGGCCGCCCAGGCAGCGGCGATTTCACCCACGCTATGGCCGGCGACAGCGGATGGTGTCACCCCCTGCTCTCTCAGTAGAAGTGTGACTGCAACCTGAATAGCGAACAGCAGAGGCTGCGCGACAGCTGTGTTACTAAGCCTGGCAAGCTCACTTTCGGATTGCAGCGCCTCAAGCAGAGAAAAATCTGTCAAGGGGCGCATGGCGATATCGATTTCCGTAAGAATTTCTTCAAACCGGGAGGATTCAGTCAGCAGCGCACGCCCCATACCGGCCCACTGCGCGCCGTTACCTGAATAGATAAACGCCACATCACCACTTTGTGGCAGGCTATCCTCAATGAAGATATCCGCTGAAACATTATCCAACGCATATTGCTGCAGCAAATGAATTGTCGATTCAACAGAGCCGGAATGGAGCGCGAGCCGTTTTTCCATACGATCACGCTGATTGACAGCAGCATGTGCCACGTCATAGAAATCCTGCCCGGATTTATCGTGTAACAGATCTGCATAACGACCCACCAGCTCTTTTAGTGCTGTTTCGGAACGGGCTGACAAAAAAAGAGGTGGCAAGGATGCCGGTAGCGGTTCCGTCGTTGCCAGATCACGGCAACGATATTCCTGCAGCAGCACATGCGCATTGGCACCACCAAAGCCGAAGGAATTCACACCGGCAATCAATCAGAGCTCGATTATTCTTTTTCGCCAGTTCCAGATACTCGGTCACCGGCTTCAGATTCAAGCCGAGAAAATCAATATTTGGATTGGGCGTTTCCAGATGAATCTGTGGTGGCAGAGCATGATGCTTGAGCGCCAGAATTGCCTTGATGATTCCTGCCATGCCGGAAGCCGGTTCCATGTGTCCAAGATTGGCCTTGACCGATCCGATTGGCAAAGGTTTTTCGCGCTTTTTGCCATAGACTTCACCAATTGCTGCTGTTTCAACAGGATCTCCCACCGCCGTACCTGTGCCATGCGCTTCGATAAAATCGATGTCTCGTGCTGACAGACTGGTTTTGGCGAGGACGCTCATCATGAGCTCGGATTGTCCATCACGGCTGGGAATGGTAATGCCAGCCTTGCGTGCGCCATCCGTATTGATACCAGTGGCCAGGATCACCGCCTGAATATCGTCGCCCTCTGCAATCGCCTGTTCAAACGGCTTGAGCAGCAAGACTGCCCCGCCTTCGGCACGTACATAACCGCTACCGGAAGCATCGAAAGCCTTACAGCGGCCATCAGCAGACAGCATGGATGCTTTGGTAAAACCAACGAAGGGATAGGGATGCAACAATAAATTAACCCCCCCACCAGCGCAGTGCCCACCTCACCAGTTTGCAGGGCCTGACAAGCATGATGCAATGCAACCAGCGACGATGAACAGGCCGTGTCAACCGCCAGCGAAGGGCCATGCAGATTGAAAACATAGGAAAGACGATTGGCGGCAATGCTGAGCGTGTTGCCGGTCATCATGTGGGGCGAGAGCGACGCCAGATCATCCAGTCCGCGCGTGCCGTAATCCAGGCCGGAAATACCCACATAGACTGCACAATTGGAACCGGACATGGATGAAGGCGGAATACCTGCATTTTCCATGGCCTCCCAGGATAATTCGAGCAGAAGCCGCTGTTGAGGGTCCATCCAGGCTGCTTCGCGCGGAGAAATACCAAAGAAGCCCGCGTCAAATTCATCGATACGCGACAGAACGCCTGCTGAATAAGTAATGCTGCGACCAGGCTCGGAACGTTTGTCATGCTGAAGCTCACTGATCGCCCAACGCTCGGGCGGGATACTGGTTACAAGATCACGTTTTTGCTTCAGCGCATTCCAGAAATCTGTTTCGTCACCAAGATCACCAGGGAATCGGAAGCCGATACCAATAATTGCAACCGCTTTTGAGGTCATATCTCCAGATCAATATCCACGCAATCCGCTTCACGTTAACTCAGGGAAGTTCTTCGGATTTATTGCGATCACCATCCCCTTATTGAAACTTGAATCAGTTTGTCGTCATTTGAGAACATGACGGGCGATACTATCTTATCGTCATGAAATGAACAACAGGAAAACCGGCATTATAAATTCCTATATCATATATAAAACAGTCAATCATTGATGAGCACACAGTTACCGGCAAACTTCAGTATTGATTTTTCAGACCATAGCTAAAGCAATAAAAGGTTTATTTAAAAAAAGTAAAAATGATTTTATAAAGATAAAATCTATTGTCTCCAAACAGAGACATAGTAATTTTGCCTGATTGCCAGGCTGCTGGTGAAATTACAGAAAAATCTGGATAACACAGTTGAATCCCGGATTTGGCCGAGAAATGCTGAAGGGCACTCTAAAAATTGGTTGCTCAGGGACAAACGAAGGAAAAGAATCCGCAGAAAATCAGGATGCTGAACACGATATACATGTACAGCACATTATTACGATGAAATGAATATGGGCAGACGGACTATCAAACCTGTGAGGCAGGTAAATCAGGCGAGAACGCTTGATCAGCCACGCCTTATTTTTGTCGCTATCGTGACAAGATCGTATCAGTGGCTCGTGGCAAGGCTTCCGGGTAATCCCGGCTGAAGTGCAATCCGCGACTTTCATGCCGCAGCATGGCGCTGCGGACAATCAGATCTGAAGTACACACGAGATTACGCAGCTCAAGCAAATCGCTGGTCACCCGGAAATTGGAATAGTACTCATCGATTTCCCCGCTCAGCAGTCTGATGCGGTGTTGTGCCCGCTGCAATCGCTTGTTGGTACGCACGATACCGACATAATTCCACATGAAACGACGCAGCTCATCCCAGTTATGGGAGATAACGACTTCTTCATCCGCATCCGTCACCCGGCTTTCATCCCAGTCAGGCAATGGAAAATCCGGCGCAGGCGATCGGGTAAGGATATCTTCAACCGCTGAAAGACCGGTTACCAGACATTCCAGTAAAGAGTTACTGGCCAGCCGGTTGGCGCCATGCAATCCAGTGTGCGCGGTTTCACCAATCGCGTACAGATTATCGAGATCCGTTCTTCCACGCTGATCGATCACGATGCCGCCGCAGGTATAGTGCGCTGCGGGAACTACCGGAATGGGTTCGCGCGTGATATCGATGCCCAGCTCCAGACAGCGCTGATAGATTGTCGGAAAATGCTGCACCAGAAAATCGGCTGACTGGTGCGATATATCCAGAAACACACAATCCAGTCCGCGTTTTTTCATTTCAAAATCGATTGCACGCGCCACGACATCGCGCGGAGCAAGTTCAGCTCGCTCATCGTACTTAAGCATAAAACGCTCGCCATCGGGCAATTTCAGTACCCCGCCCTCTCCTCTCACTGCTTCAGTGATCAAAAAGGATTTTGCATGCGGGTGATACAGGCAGGTGGGGTGAAACTGGATAAATTCCATATTGGCAACCCGGCAACCCGCACGCCACCCCATGGCAATACCGTCTCCGGTTGCTACATCCGGATTGGTGGTGTACAGGTAGACCTTGCCTGCCCCGCCAGTAGCCAGAATTGTATTTTGCGCCGCTATCGTACGTACTTTCCCGGCATGAATATCAAGCACATAAACACCGTAACAGCGATTACTGCCCCGGGCATGAGATAGTTTCTCACTGGTAATCAGATCCACTGCAATATGATGTTCCAGCACGGTAATGTTCGGGTGCTGAGCCGCCTGCCTGGTGAGCGTGAGTTGCACTACCTTACCGGTCGCATCATCAGAATGGATGATACGGCGAACACTATGGCCGCCTTCGCGCGTCAGGTGATAACCGGTTTTATTGTGATCATCGCGCGTAAAATTAACCCCTCGTTCAATCAACCACCTGACCGCTCGCGGGCCGTTCTCTACAATATGACGTGTCATGGCTTCGTTACACAACCCCGCGCCAGCAACCAACGTATCGTTGATATGTGCTTCCAGCGAGTCTTCCATCGAAAGTACAGCTGCAATCCCTCCTTGCGCCCAGGCACTAGAACTATCGTAGAGTGTCCGCTTGGTAATCAGCGCGACTTTTTGAGTTTCAGCCAGATTCAGGGCGAGTGTCAGCCCGGCGAGACCGCTGCCGATAATCAGTGCATCGAAACGAGGTGGTTGCATGGATAGCGATAATTACTCAAAAATAATTGAAAGTGAAAATACTTCCTGAAATTACCACACTTTTTGCCAGGATTTCGAATCCATCAAACTGTGCTGGCGTTCCCGTCAGCAAAAATACGCTAGAATACAGACAAAGGTTTCAGGGGAGGTTGAATCGGTCAAAATCCCGACGGATTCAAGAAAAACAATAGCCTGACGTCGGCACTTCCCGTCGTCCAATTTACAGATCTAATACAGGAGAGTTTCAGCATGTCGATGGCGGACCGTGACGGGGTTATCTGGTATGACGGAAAACTGGTTCCGTGGCGCAATGCCACAACACATGTGCTTACCCATACCCTGCATTATGGAATGGGAGTATTCGAAGGATTGCGCGCCTACCAGACACCCCGGGGAACAGCTATTTTCCGCTTGCCTGAGCATACAGAACGCCTGTTCAATTCGGCACATGTTTTCAGAATGAAAATCCCTTTTGATCAGGCCACGCTGACACAGGCGCAACTGGATGTCGTTCGGCAAAATGGATTAGCCTCCGGCTACATCCGCCCGATTGTCTTTTATGGCTCGGAAGCCATGGGACTATCCGCCAAAAATCTGTCTGTCCATATTGCAATCGCTGCCTGGTCATGGGGAACCTATCTGGGTGCCGATGCACTGGAAAACGGCATTCGCGTGAAGACCTCCTCGTTCACCCGGCATCACGTCAATATTAATATGTGTCGCGCCAAATCGGTATCCACCTATACCAATTCCATCCTCGCGCATCAGGAAGTTGCACAGGATGGCTACCAGGAAGCCTTGTTGCTGGATGTAGATGGTTATGTGGCAGAAGGCTCCGGTGAAAATATTTTCATCATCAAGAAAGACAGGATTTACACACCTGATCTGACATCCTGTCTGGAAGGCATCACACGCGCGACGGTCATTCAGTTGGCAGAAGAAGCCGGCATGGAAGTGGTTCAGAAGCGGATTACGCGCGATGAAGTCTATTGCGCGGACGAAGCATTCTTTACCGGCACGGCGGCAGAAATCACACCGATTCGCGAACTGGATTGCCGCACGATTGGCAATGGCAAACGCGGCCCGATTACCGAGCAGTTGCAAACCTCATTTTTTGATTGTGTCAACGGCAAATCAGATAAACATGCTGATTGGCTGCATTACGTTTAATTGTTAAACCAGACGAAATTTCCTATGAGCACTCCTTCTACAGTCACCTATCCGCAAGCAATTGAAATCCATCCGGATGATTTACCACTATACTGCCCAAATCCGGCTATGGATACAATAAGCTGGCATCCACGTGTTTTCCTCGAAATAGAAGCGACCGGCAAAGCCATGTGTCCTTACTGCGGCACACGCTACACCCTGATCGGCACACCGAATCCGGATCATCACGGGTAACACGGGCAAAAGACCGGCTTTCGTATCATTCATTATTTACCCGGATCAAGGAATCATCACTGCATGAATACACTTCCACGCCGCGAAATCTTCAAGGCTTACGACATACGTGGCATCGTAGAAACCGCACTGACTCCGGAAGTAGTGGAACAAATCGGCCATGCCATTGGTTCCGAAGCACGCGCACGTCAGCTGACAGCCATTGCAGTGGGTCGCGATGGCCGTTTATCCGGTCCTCAACTGGTGCAAGCCTTGACGAACGGTATCCGTAAAAGTGGAATTGATGTCATCGATATTGGCATGGTCGCCACCCCGGTGCTGTATTACGCTGCTCACGAACTCTGTCATTATTCTGGGGTAATGGTAACCGGCAGCCACAACCCGCCAGAATACAACGGTCTCAAGATCGTGCTGGGAGGCGAAACGCTGGCAGCCGAGACCATTCAATCATTACGGTCGCGTATTGAGCAAAATAACCTGACGCATGGACAAGGCGGTTATCGCCAACACGACATCATCCCCGCCTATTTGCAACGCATCGTGGAGGATGTCAAGCTGGCTCGGCCAATCAAAATCGTGGTGGACTGCGGCAATGGCGTAACTGGCATTCTGGCGCCAGAACTGTATCGCCGCCTGGGCTGCGAAGTGATCGAGCTGTTTTGTGAAGTGGATGGTACTTTCCCGAATCATCATCCCGATCCTTCAGTCCCGGAGAATTTGCAGGATGTCATCCGTACACTTGCTACTACCGATGCTGAAATTGGTTTTGCCTTTGATGGCGATGGTGACCGGCTGGGCGTCGTCACCAAGGATGGAAGCATCATTTTCCCGGATCGCCAGCTTATGCTGTTTGCTGCCGATGTGTTGTCCAGAAACCCTGGCGGCCAGATCATCTACGATGTCAAATGTACACGCACACTGGCACCGTGGATCACACAACATGGCGGCAAACCCATCATGTGGAAAACGGGGCACTCCTTCATTAAGGCCAGGTTAAAGGAAACAGGCGCACTCCTGGCAGGCGAGATGAGCGGCCATATCTTTTTCCAGGAACGTTGGTACGGATTCGACGATGGCCTATACGCAGGTGCACGTCTGCTGGAATTATTGAGTAAACAAACCGATCCGGAAGCGGTGCTGCATGCCCTGCCCGATACGATCAACACACCTGAATTGCAGATCAGACTCAAGGAAGGAGAAAATCACGCCTTGATTGCGCAACTTCAGCAGGAGGCAAACTTCCCTGAGGCGAATCAGGTGATTACGATTGACGGGCTGCGGGTGGAATACAAGGATGGATTCGGCCTGATCCGGGCATCCAATACCACTCCGGTCGCAGTACTACGTTTCGAGGCTGACAATCAGGATGCGCTGAAACGTATCCAGCAAGATTTTCGCCAAATCATTCTGCAAGCCAGGCCGGATGCAAATCTGCCTTTCTAACCGGGTTCCAGTTACGGACCCGAATACCCTTCCACAATGAAGATCGCGCTTGCCCAGATCAACTGCACGGCAGGCGATTTGAACGGTAACTCACTTAAAATACTGCACGCCTGCCAGCAAGCCAGGGAAGCCGGGACCAGGCTGGTTATCACTCCGGAAATGGCGCTGTGTGGCTCCCTTCCGGAAGACTGGTTGCTGCGCGCAGAGTTTGTACAAGTCTGTCATCAGGCTTTGATGGATCTAGCCACGCAGATACATGACGTAACATTGGTAATCGGGCATCCGCACCGCACGAACGGTAATCTGCTCAATGCTGTTTCCATTATTCGAGATGGTCGCCTGCTTATCACCTATGGTAAAAATCATTTGCTCACCGATCCGTTGCTGGATGAACGCCGTTATTTCACTCCCGGCAACCAGCCTTGTACGTTTGAGTGTGACGGTACACTTTTCGGATTGACCACTTTCTCTGATTATCAGCATCCGGCACACTTGCAGGCTTTGCGTTCCGCTGGCGCGCAGGTTTTACTGACGGTGGGCGCATCACCCTACGCTATTGATGGTCAGGCTGACCGACTCCGAATTGTACGGGCGGGAATTACGCAAACCGGTCTGCCAACTGTTTACACCAACCTAGTCGGCGGACAGGACGAACTGGTTTTCGATGGCGCTTCATTTGCGATGGATCACAGCGGTAAACTCGTTTGTCAGCTAGCGGCTTTCCAGGAAACACTTGGCTTGATTGAGCTTCATAATAATCAACTGATCCCCGGACAATATTCTCCTCTGCCAGATCGGATCGAAAGTGTGTACTCGGCACTACGTCTGGGCTTGCGCGATTTTATTGATAAAAACAGAATCTCCGGAGTATTGATTGGTTTGTCAGGCGGGGTTGATTCAGCGCTGGTATTGGCGATTGCGGTGGATGCGCTTGGAGCAGATCGGGTCAGCAACGTGATGATGCCCTCCCCTTATACAGCCGACATCAGCCTGGAAGATGCGCAAATCATGGCAGGCAATCTGGGTGTGCACTACACTGAAATACCCATTACCGAGCTATTCGAGCAATTCAAACAAACATTACACCCCGAACTGCAAACCTGGCCGACTACCGGCCCCCAAACCACCATGGAGAACCTGCAGGCCCGTATCCGTGGAACCTTGCTGATGGCATTAGCCAATCAATCCGGAAGACTGGTACTGACAACGAGTAACAAATCCGAAACTGCCGTGGGCTACAGCACACTATACGGCGATATGGCTGGTGGGTTTTCGATACTCAAGGATGTCAGCAAAACGCTGGTTTATCAGCTTTGCCACTACCGCAACAGAATTTCACCCATCATCCCGGAGCGCATCCTGCAGCGCCCGCCTTCGGCTGAATTACGTCCCGAACAGACCGATCAGGATAATCTCCCACCGTATACTGTACTGGATGCAATCATTGCAGCCTACGTGGAAAACAACCTGTCACCTGCAGAAATTATTGCCATGAATTATCCGGAGGAAACCGTCCGGCAGGTACTGCACATGATCCATTCCTGCGAGTACAAACGCAGACAGGCAGCTCCCGGCATCCGCATTACCCGACGTGATTTCGGCCCATCATGGCGATTCCCGATCACGTCTGGTTTCCGGCAATGATCAGCCCCAATAATATTTTGGCATTCCTCAATTCAACAGTTGTTACGCGATTTCGTATACAACAGGCGTTATCGTACTTGCGGCTGAAATCACAATCTGCTGTAACACGGGAACAGGAACTCGGTCTGTCAGCGTTCGTCAAACACAGCATGAAACTCCACTACCTTATTATCATTGTGCCCTTGCTGTTTCCAGCCCATATTTTTGGACAGGAGCTGCCTGATCTGGGGGATGTCTCGCAAGCTACGGTAACACCTCACCAGGAGCGGCAAATCGGGATACAGATCATGCGTGAAATCCGCGCCGATGCCAGTTATCTGGATGATCCTGAAATCACTGACTATCTTGCCAGATTGGGCCACCGGCTGATTTCTGCTGCCAGCCAGACAAATTCAGACAATCCATTTGAGTTTTTTGCCATTGATGATTCCTCAATCAATGCTTTTGCGCTTCCCGGCGGATTTGTGGGATTTCATAGCGGCCTGATCACCGCCGCACAAAATGAATCCGAGCTGGCAGGCGTTATGGCACATGAAATTGCACACGTCACCCAAAAACACCTGGCCAGAATGCTCTCCGGGAGCTCATATCTGGGTATCATCGGCTCGATCGCAGCGCTGGCTATTGCGATTCTTGCTTCACGCTCCAATCCCCAAGCTGGCCAGGCAGTGCTGGCCACCGCCCAGGCCAGCGCGATCCAGTCTCAACTGAATTTCACCCGTAAGCATGAAAAGGAAGCAGATCGTGTCGGGTTTGGCATGCTCGTCAAAGCAGGATTCGATCCACATGGCATGTCAACTTTCTTTGAACGCATGCAACACGCCAGTCGTTACTATGAAAACGGGATTCCTTCATACCTCATGACTCACCCGGTTACCCATGAGCGTATCGCTGATATTCAGAATCGCACCCGGGAATTGGGCTACCGGCAGGTTCCGGACAGCCTGGAATTTCATCTGGTACGCGCCAAAATCCGCGCCTCCCGGGGTAACCCGGCTTCAATTGTCAGTGAATTCAAGGCACGTCTGCAGGATAAACGCTATATTAACGAAATTGCCGAGCGATATGGCCTGATTCAGGCGTTATTACGTGCCAAGCAATTCAAACAGGCAGATGAGGAGTTAAATACACTTTACCGGACTATCCAATCCGATTCTTCTGCGCAGCCCCTAAGAAATCACCGCTTGGGAAAACCCATCCAGGTGGAAGGTGATTATCTGCAATCGGCTGCTATGATTGAAACGCTTGCTGCACGCGTTAAGTTTGCTGACGGACAAATCGACGATGCGTTCAAACTGTACCAGGCTGCACTACAATCTTTCCCACATTATCGTGCGCTTGTTTATGATTATGTTGATGCACTACTGGAACACAAAGATGCGCAGACCGCGCTGAATTTCATCAATGAGCAATCCCGTTTCATTCATGATGATATCCGGCTTTACCGGCTGACGGCACAATGTCATGCTGCGCTGGGAAACGCCCTGTTGCAACATCAGGCTGAAGCTGAAGCGCTGATCCGCGAGGGAAATCTCCGGGCAGCAATCGAACAACTCCAGGTTGCGCTACGCTATAAGCACGACAATTTTTACCAATTATCCAGCGTGGAGGCCCGCTTGCGTCAAATCAAGGAGTTCGTGGCCGCCGAAGAGAAAAACAAATAAGCACCTTTCAATGATTTGCATCTTCTGTTAAAACCCAGTCATCTGATATTTCTCATACGATAAAAAATATTGCCCCCTATGTTCAGTTCACGCGGAAGAATTATCCTTTTCCTGATCATCCTGCTCGCCGCTACACTCTATGGATATTTTTCGCTCCGGGATGAATCTGGCAATGTACGTTACAAAACACATGTTGTTGATCATGGAGATATTGCGCGCACGATTTCTGCCAACGGCACGCTCACCCCACTGGAACTAGTCGAGGTTGGCACACAGATTTCCGGCAGAGTGATCCAGCTGTTTGCAGATTTCAATGATGAGGTGAAAACCGGCCAAATCCTGGCAAAACTGGATCCCGCATTGCTTGATGCACAACTACAACAATCCGAAGCCAACCTAAAAAGTGCACAGACCGCATTATCCGTGGCCATCAATAAAGATAGGCGCAGCCGTAATCTGGTTGAAAGAGGTTTCATCTCCAGAGAAGCGATGGATGAATCAAAAGAACTGCTCGATTCGGCGCGGGCACAGGTGGTCGTCAATCAGGCGCAGATTGCCCGTGACCGTACCAATCTGGATTACAGCATCATCCGCTCTCCCGTTTCCGGTGTTGTCATTGCCCGTAACGTCAATATTGGACAAACCGTTGCCGCTAACTTCCAGACACCTATTCTGTTCCAGATTGCCCGTGACCTGAAACAGATGCAAATTGAAATCAGCGTAGTGGAAGCGGACATTGGCCAGATTCACGATGGCCAGACCATGGTATTCACGGTGGATGCCTTCCAGGATCGTGAATTCTCTGCTGTGGTCAAACAAATACGGCTCAATCCCACCATCCAGGAAAATGTGGTGACTTACAGCGTTATTGCGACAGTCATCAATGAAGATGGCAGCCTGCTGCCTGGCATGACCGCCAATGTACGTTTTATCGTCAATGAAAAATCCGGTGTACTGCGTGTACCCAATGCCGCTCTGCGTTATAAACCCAGTCGAAAGGAATTTGCCAAACCCACTGACACACAGCCTGGCCAGCGGTTGCTCTACCGGCTGGAAAACAACCGGCCAGTACCGGTCAAAGTGGCAACAGGCATTACAGATGGCAGCTTCACTGAAATTCTTTCAGATGAGCTCCACGCGAATGACGAACTAATCACCGAGGAAATTGACGACAGCAAACAGGATAAATCGGGCAGTAGCAACTTCAAGTTCAGAATGTTCTGATGAGCCAGCGATGATGTTTGCAGATCATTCCCACGGCCGGACGGGTGAACCGCTGATAGAGGTGGAAAAACTCTCCAAGATTTACTATCTGGGCAATCCCGCTGATTCATCCCTAAGTCTGCAAGTGTTGTTTGATGTCAGCTTAACAATACAACGCGGGGAATTTGTGGCGATCATGGGGCATTCCGGCTCCGGAAAATCCACCTTGATGAACATACTCGGTTGCCTGGATACTCCCACCAGCGGCCACTACCGACTGGCGGGACGTGATGTATCAGCACTTTCCGGTAATCAGCTGGCCAGCGTCCGCAACCAACTGATCGGCTTCGTTTTCCAGGGATTCAATTTGCTCAGGCGCATGACCGCGCTGGACAACGTGGCCATCCCGTTACTGTACGCCGGACGCAGCCGTGCTGAAAGTCGTGAGCGAGCAATGTCATTACTGCAGCAAACCGGGCTTGGCAATTTTGTTACACACCAGCCCAACCAGCTTTCCGGGGGACAACAACAACGTGTTGCCATCAGCCGTGCGCTAGTTAACCAGCCACAGCTTATTCTTGCCGACGAACCTACTGGTAATCTGGACACACAAACCAGCTATGAAATCATGCAATTACTTGATCGCCTCAACCGTGAAGAAGGCATGACCATCATTATCGTTACCCATGAAGAGGATATCGCTGCCTGGACACAGCGCCTGATCCGGCTCAAGGATGGACGTATCATTGAAGATCGTCCAATGGAAAAATTTGCTGCCTCCCCCGCTGCCTCATCATGAATTTACTGACCATCATCGGTGAAGCCATGCGGGCACTGCAGACCAACCGCCTGCGCACCGCCCTCACTATGCTTGGCATGATCATCGGCGTAGCTGCAGTGGTACTCATGCTTGCCGTAGGACAAGGCGCACAAACCAGCATCAACAGTGCCATCGCTTCAATGGGCAGCCATTTGCTGATCATCATGCCGGGCGCGACTTCTTCTGGCGGCGTGCGCTGGGGCATCGGCAGCGTTAAAACGCTGACAGTGCAGGATGCGCAAGCCATTGCAGAATTACCCATGATTGATGCAACTGCCCCGATTATTTCGGGTGCAGCACAACTTAACTACAATGCAAATAACTGGAGCACCATCTTGACAGGTGTTACGCCGGATTATTTTTCCATTAACAACTGGGAAATTGCCAGCGGCACCATCTTTTCCGAAGGAGATTTACGCTCCGGCGCACGTATGGCTGTTCTGGGGCAGATCACCGCAACCAGCCTGTTTGGTGATGAAGATCCGGTGGGAAAAGTCATCCGGATTACCAATCGGCCATTCACGGTTGTCGGTGTACTGGCTGCCAAAGGCCAAAGTTTGTCAGGACGCGATCAGGATGACAACGTATTCATTCCACTCACTACCGCGCAGCGACAGATCATTGGCAACCAGTTTCCCGGCTCCATCAATTTTATGATGGTTCGTGCAAAATCGGAGAACGACATGGAAGCTGCCGAAGCAGAGATCACGCATCTGCTCCGTCAGCGCCACCGCATCAGCAACCACATGGAAAATGATTTTACTGTTCGCAACCTGACCGCACTGGCCTCTGTAGCAAGCAACACCGCCAAGATCATGGGTTGGATGCTGGGTGCAATTGCATCCGTCTCACTACTGGTCGGTGGGATCGGCATCATGAATATCATGCTGGTCTCCGTTACAGAACGTACTCGTGAAATCGGAATACGCATGGCAATAGGAGCCAATCAGCGCATGATTCTTACCCAATTCCTGCTGGAATCACTGATGATCTGTACGCTGGGTGGGCTGACTGGAATCGCCCTGGGAATTGGTGGCGCGTGGCTCGCCAGCCAGCTTGCCGGGATTGACATTGTCATTACATCCGGGACAATTGCTCTGGCCTTCTCATTTGCCTCTATCACCGGTGTTTTCTTCGGCCTCTATCCCGCCCGGAAAGCCGCCGCACTCAAACCCGTGGAAGCCTTACGCCACGAATAATCCCGGATTCTCTATCCAGCTGGAAAAACACGGGATGCAAATTGCCGGGAACGGAGCACGAGCTTTGGAAAAAATTTGATTTGGGTTATGTTCCCATAACAACCGATAAATTTCAGTTGGATGGAAATATCGCATTAGATGGCACTATTAAATATGATCTTGAAGCGCAAATTTACCACTTGAGTCCACTGGATTTTAGCGCAGACATATAACCTGACATACTGAAACAGTATCGCTAAAAAAGAGAGTGGTTGCAGGTCATGAGAACTGAGATCAAAGGTGAAGTGAATGCCAGCAATATTTCTCGACCCCATTCCACTGGCAGATGGTGAAATCACTATCACCCCACCAAGCATTACTGAACTGCTGAAAACACTGGAGCAAGATCCAGAGCAAGTATCACTAAAAAGCCTGAATGCCCATGCGAAATTCAGCAACGATAACATGTGCGACCATATGGGATACAGCACTTAAACAATAATAAGCGGACAGCAATAGTATTTATTAAGGGTAAGATGAGTGGTATGGGTGAGAAATCAGAGCAAATATCAAAATCAGCCCGTTCAACAGATCCCCAAGAGCAAGAGTCTGTTGCTCTTGCATCGCAGTGTGTTGGCGAGGGGCGTGTACTCAAGATTCGCGGGGGGGTAGTGGATGTCTTTTTTACAGAGCATATTCCACGTATCCACGACTTGGTTTATGCCGGCGATTTAGCGATGGAAGTTGCTGCTCTGTTAGATCAAGGTACCGTACGCTGTATAGCGTTAACACCAGTGCGCGGTCTTGGTTTAGGTATGCCGGTACACGCAACCGGAGCACCGATTCAAGTGCCAGTTGGTGAAGCGGTACTGGGACGTATGCTCAATGTCTTTGGCGAACCCATTGATGGAAAACCCGCACCCAATGCTACAATTTCTCGTTCCATCCACCAAGCCCCGCCAGTATTAGAAGAGCGTGTGGTGCACAGCACCATCCTTGAAACCGGGATTAAAGCCATTGATTTACTCTCACCAATTGAGCGTGGTGGTAAAACAGGATTATTTGGTGGCGCTGGAGTGGGCAAAACGGTTTTGATTACTGAGCTAATTAATAACACCGCGCAACATCACAAAGGCGTCAGTCTGTTTTGTGGGATTGGAGAGCGCTCGCGTGAAGCAGAAGAGCTGTACCGAGAAATGGGCGAAGCTGGCGTGCGCGATAAAACCGTGATGCTATTTGGGCAGATGAGTGAAGCTCCCGGCGTACGTTTTTTAGTCGGTAAAACAGCACTGACCATGGCTGAGTATTTTCGCGATGATCTAGGGCAGGATGTGTTGCTGCTTATCGATAACGTGTTTCGCTTTGTGCAGGCGGGCTCTGAAGTTTCAGGTTTATTAGGACGGATGCCATCACGGGTGGGTTATCAGCCAACCTTGGCCACTGAGTTGGCTTCGTTGCAAGAGCGTATTACCTCGACCCGTAAAGGTGCGATTACCTCGATTCAAGCGGTGTACGTGCCGGCAGATGACTTTACTGACCCCGCCGCGGCGCATATTTTCTCGCATCTGTCAGCTTCAGTAGTGTTGTCGCGTAAGCGTGCCAGTGAGGGCTTGTATCCGGCAGTTGACCCGTTAGCCTCCACCTCAGTGATGTTAACCCCAGCGGTAGTGGGTCAGCGCCATTATGATATTGCCCGCGCTGTACGCCGCACCCTTGCTGAATATGAAGAGCTACGTGACATTATTGCCATGTTAGGTTTAGAGGAGTTATCCGCAGCAGATCGCACGGTGGTGGCTCGAGCACGCCGTCTTGAGCGTTTTTTAACCCAGCCGTTCTTTTCTGCTGAGTCTTTTAGCGGTGAGATAGGCGCACGGGTCTCGGTTGCCGAGACCTTAGCCGGGTGTGAAAGAATCTTGCAGCAAACCAAATTTGCCGATGATGAAATAGATTATTACATGATTGGTGCTTTGCCCGAGCAGAAGACTGCAGTATGAGCCAGGCTGAAGTGATGCATGTTAATCTACATTTGCCAACACGCTTGCTGTTTGGCTGTGAAGCTAAGCAAGTATTTGCTGAAGCTGAAAACGGTGCTTTTGCCATGCTGCCCAATCACACTGATTTTGTTGCTGCTTTGCTGCCATCGGTATTGGTGATTACCGATGCTGAGGGCGTGGAGCTGTTTTTTGGTATTGATCAAGGCGTACTGGTGAAACATGGCCATCAGGTTGATATTGCCGTACGTCGTGCTGTGCAAAGCGAGGATTTGGTCAATTTAAATAACATTATTCAAACCACCTTTATTGAGGTGGATGAAAATGAACGGGTGGCGCGCACGGCCTTATCGCGCCTTGAGGCCGGTATTGTGCGGCGTTTCAGTGATTTACGGAAACCTTTAACATGACAGAAAAAAATGATGCCTCCGCGGCCATTCGTCGTCATGCTGAACGCATGCAGCAGAAACGTAAAGCACCAAAATATAGCCCCTTAAGCGGTCTGGGTGTATTTGGAGTGATTGGTTGGTCAGTCGCCATTCCTACCGTTGGTGGCGCTTTTCTGGGAATGTGGTTAGATCGTGTCGTACCGCAAAGTTTTTCCTGGCCCATTGCCTTAATACTCGGTGGTGTTGTCGTCGGGGCAATGGTGGCTTGGAACTGGATTGATAAAACCCGTGATAAATAACTGACAGCGTATTTGTTTGTCAGCGAAGTAGCAGGGAGAGATAAAGTGATTGATATAGATGGCAGCGCAATATTGCTTGGCTTTGTGGTTGGTCTACCCGTAAGTGCGTTGTTTTTTATGGGTTTAAATTGGGGAATACGTTTGGCCTTAGCTTCAGCGTATCCAGGTCGTTTGTTAATGCTAAGTTTTTTTTGTCGCTTAGTGGTGTTGCTGGCAGTGGGATTGGGCTTAATCGTGCTGATCCAAACACTGTGGTCATTAGCTGGTTATATGTTGGCTTTTGTACTGATGCGCGTCCTGGCAGTGGTACGAGCGCAGTTGACACACAGCGTCACCTGATCAAAATACGAAGGTATAAAAATGCAGCTCACACCAGACCAAACGGTAGTGTTTACTTTAGGACAGTGGCAGGTTAACGCCACTATCGTTAATACTTGGATTGTGATGATACTGTTGGCTGGCATTTCGATGCTGGTGGCTCGCAATCTACGTGCTGACAAAGCACCTGGGCGCTGGCGCAGTGCTTTAGAACTGATTGTCACTATGATTCAAGGACAAATTGAAGAGGTAACCCGCAGCAGTGCACGGCATGTATTGTATTTTGCCGGTACTTTATTTCTCTTTATAGCTGCGTCCAATGTGCTAACAGTTATTCCAGGCTTTGTTCCGCCCACTTCATCGTTATCAACTACGGTTGCGCTAACCTTGTCGGTGTTAGTAGCGATTCCTTTGTTTGGAATTGCCAAGGGGGGGGTGCACCAATACTTGCGCAAATTTATTGAACCATCGATGATTATGCTGCCATTTAATATCATTGGTGAATTTTCTCGAGGCGTATCTTTAGCGATCCGTCTGTATGGAAACGTGATGAGCGGTGTGGTGATTGCAGCTATTTTACTCAGTATTGCACCATTCTTTTTTCCTGTGGTAATGGATATGCTGGGCCTGCTAACCGGCTTTATTCAGGCCTACATCTTTGCCATTTTAGCCACTGTGTATATTTCATCTGCCATGGCAGATCCTCCCCTGGATACATCTGATAAGGATAAATAATCATGACTGATCTTGCACTGATTGCCGCTATTTCTATTTTTACTGCTGGCCTAACCATCGCGATTGGCTCGCTAGGGCCCGCGCTAGGTGAAGGACGTGCGGCGGCTGCAGCGATTGCTGCAATTGCTCAACAGCCTGATGCTGCACCGACCTTATCACGTACGCTGTTCGTTAGCTTGGCGATGATTGAATCAACCGCAATTTATTGTTTTGTGGTGGCGATGATTCTTATTTTTGCCAATCCGTTTTGGGATGCAATGCAGGCGGTAGCAGGAGGTTAATGTCTGATGTCCATTGACTGGATAACAGTACTGGCACAAATTGCTAATTTTTTAGTCTTGTTGTGGCTGCTCAAACGTTTTCTCTATCGTCCTATTTTAGATGGTATCGACGCCCGTGAAGCTGAAATAGCCAAGCGTATGGCTGATGCAGAACTTGCGCAGCAAGAAGCGAAAGCTGCAGAAAGGCAATATATTAAGCAGCGCGCGCAGCTGGTATCTGAGCAGGACGCCTTGCTGGAAAAAGCATTACAAGCTACCGAGAAAAAGCGCGATGGCTTATTATCTGATGCACGTACTCAGTTGCAGCAAGAGCAGCAGAATTGGCGTAAGTATCTTGAGCATGAGCGTCAGGCGTTTAATCAGCGTTTGCAACAAACCGGCGCTGACGCACTGTTGCGACTGACCCGTAAAGCACTACATGATCTGGCCGATGAACACTTAGAAGATGCGATTGTTCGGCATATTGGTCAGCGATTAAAGCCGATTGCTGCTGAATTGGTGCAAGCTGCGGCAGGCAGTCAGCAAGCGCAGGTTATCACCCGTGATGCATTACCGGCCGCCACGCAAGCGTTATTACAGAAAGAAGTGCAGCAATGGCTGCCTGACGTCACTTTAAGTTTCGCTACCGATCCACAGCAGTCACCCGGCGTAATCATGCAAGTGGGCGGCGCGCAAGTAGCGTGGACGACGGACAGCTATATGGATGAATTAGCCGAATTGTTAACCCAGCATACTTCTAGTGTTGCTGCTGTGCACTTAACCGCTGATGGCCGCTAAGGAGGAATTGAAGTGAGTGTACTTGACGATGTCACTGAGCAGCAGTTTGAGCAAAACTTTAACGATTGGTTAGACAGTCTCAGCACAGGTGCCACACCCACGCCGGTACTCACCGAAACCGGCACAGTGACCGAGGTGGCGGATGGTGTGGCCATCGTCTCAGGTCTGGCGCGCGCCTTAGCTGATGAGTTACTGGTATTTGCCAGCGGTGTGCAAGGTATTGTGCTCGACTTGGAACCGGGTCGCTTAGGGATTATTTTACTGGGCCCGTCTGAACAGATCCACTTAGGCGAGATGGTGTATCGCACTCGTAAAGTGGTCAGTGTGCCAGTGGGCTCGGCGTTACTTGGGCGCGTAATCGATGCTATGGGCCGTCCACGTGATACCTTAGGACCGATTGATGCGATAGCTGAGCATCCCATTGAAGCGGAAGCGCCGAGTATTCTAAATCGCACCCAGATTTTCAGACCCTTAGCCACGGGATTAAAGGCTATTGATGCGGCGATCCCAGTGGGTTTAGGCCAGCGTGAATTGATTATTGGCGATCGCCAGACTGGTAAAACTTCTATCGCTATCGACACTATGCTGAATCAGGCACGTTCGGATGTGCTTTGTATTTACTGCGCAGTGGGGCAACGCGGTGATGCTGTCGCACGGGTGATTCGTGCGCTCAAAGACGGCGAAATACTGCAGCGCTGCATTGTGATGAGTGCCGGTGATGAAGAAGCTCCAGGGCTGTCCTATATTGCGCCCTATGCGGCTATGACTATGGCGGAATATTTCTCGGCACAGGGCCAAGATGTATTGGTGATCTTTGATGATATGACTCATCATGCGCGCTCTTATCGCGAATTATCGTTATTGCTGCGTCGACCACCAGGACGTGAAGCCTTTCCTGGGGATATTTTCTATGTGCATGCGCGCCTTTTAGAGCGCGCTGGACAATTTGGCGCCGACATCGGTGGCGGATCGATTACCACTTTGCCCGTGGTAGAAACGCAGGCCGGAAACCTCTCGGCTTATATTCCTACTAACCTCATTTCGATTACTGATGGGCAGATTTATTTATCGCCACAGTTAGTACGTAAAAACCAATTCCCCGCAGTAGATTTAGGCCTGTCCGTGTCACGGGTTGGTAGTAAAGCGCAGAACCGTACCTTGCGTGGAGTGTCAGGCAACCTGCGGGTGACCCTCTCACAATTTGAAGAGTTGGAAGATTTTGCCCGTTTTGGTACACGGCTCGATGATGTTACCCGTGCACGTTTGGCACGTGGTTCTGCGGTGCGTACCGCCTTACGTCAAGCTGAGCGTGACCCGATGTCTGCCCTTGAACAGCTGGCGGTGTTGATCGCAGCGATGGAAGGCTTATTTGATCAGTTTAGTGAGCAAAAAATTAATGATGCTATGCGTTTAGTGCGTGATGCCGCCCAACAACAGCTGGCTGTGATTGAACAACGTATTATTGATAACCAAACCCTACAGGATGACGATCACACACTGATTGTTAATTGCGCGCAAAAAGCTTTAAGCATATTCGATCTGCCAGCAACGAATACAAAGTAGTGAGATGGCACAAACTCTAGAGCATCTATCGCGAAAAAATAATACCCTAACCAGTATCAGAGGTATTGTGCATACGATGAAAACCCTATCAGCAATTAATGCTGCACCCTATGAGCAGGCAGCGCAATCGATTGAAGCCTATCATCAAACGATATTGCAAGGTTTTGCTGCTTTTATTTATCGTACTGGTGGCGCCAGTTTGCTCACTGAAGCAACCCAGCCTAACAAGCGGCTACTGGTAGCGTTTGGCTCCGATCATGGCTTGTGTGGTAACTACAATGAGCTACTAGCCGATACGGTAACGGAGTACAGCAAAAATCAGCCGATGGTAAAACAACATATTCTCTGTATTGGCTCACGTATGAGCAATGCCTTACTAAAGCAAAAACTCACCCCAGATGTGGTGTTAATGCCACCTGCATCAGCAGATGGTATAGGTCGTTTAGCCGGCGATATTGTCACGCATATTGAACGCTTGGGCCGTGGTCAACCTTTAGCCAATCTAGTGGTAACTTTGATTTACACCCAACGCGCTAAACATGGCTATCAAGAATCTGTGACACGCGCTTTATTGCCACTGGATAAAAGCCTATTACAACCTGAGCGGCGCTGGCATTCGCGTTCACTGCCGGATTACAGTATGGCGGCCGATGCTTTGTTGTCATCACTGGTACGTAATCATGTATTTGCCAGTGTGTTCCGCGCCTCTGCCGAAGCTATGGTTACCGAGAATGCGACCCGGCTAGCCTTAATGCAACAAGCCGAACAGTCAGTGGACGAGCAGCTAGAAGAGGTGCAGCAAGAAATGAGCAACGTGCGCCAAGATGAAATTACCAATGAGTTAATGGATATCGTGATTGGCCATTTAGCTTAATCAGTGCGCCCTAGCCATAATCAGCTAGAGTTGATATCTGCAGCGCAGTCTGGCTTACGCCAACATCCCGCCCCATCCACAGTTAGGGGTAGCACCGATGGTGTAACTTGACGCATCGCTGGCTAGATACAGCACCGCACCAGCCATTTCACTGGGATCAGTCACGTGATTCAGCGAGATACGAGACAACTAAACTGCTTACGAAGCTGCGCAAGGATTAGTTATCCTCCTTTAGAAGCTTGATATAGAAATCACAGAAGCAGGCCGAGCCTTCTGCTTGCGCTTCTATCCCAGCAAAAACATCCCCTTTTATAACATCCCAAGCAGAGACTTATTTTGCATTTTTGAGCGAAGCGACAGAAAAACAAATCCTGCTGGCTTGGCTTGTTAGGTGTTTTTATCTGAATGAATCCATTTTGTGGTTAATCCAGGGCCTGTGCCCTCCTCCACCTGGGACAATTTTTTTTACATACCGACTCAACGGATTACCACGTTACAATAAAATGTACGATATCAGCCAGCTGCACGCTTGATGGCGATTAATCAAAAATTGCCTGATCCCACTGGAAAAAAATGGTCAGCATGAAATAATGGTCAATGTAATTGGAGTAATGATCCCAGCTTGTGTATTACACCTGCTGTTTCAGTAATTTTTGCAAGAAACCACGCCTACAAAATCAGATTTGATTTTTGAGCTCGATACAAACCCCGAATCTGACAAACACCTGGAGTAATTATTGACAACATCTGGAAACTCAATAAATAAACCAGATCATTCCGCTCACACCCCCATGATGCAGCAGTACCTGCGTATCAAAACACAGCATACCGACAAGCTGCTGTTTTACCGCATGGGGGACTTTTATGAGCTGTTTTATGAAGATGCCGAAAAAGCAGCCAGGTTGCTGGATATTACATTGACTCACCGTGGCTCCTCCGCCGGGGAGCCAATCAAAATGGCAGGTGTGCCATTTCATGCGGCGGATCAATATCTGGCTAAATTGGTAAAACTGGGTGAATCCATTGCTATATGTGAACAGATCGGCGATCCCGCTACCAGCAAGGGGCCGGTAGAACGTCAGGTTGTTCGCATCATCACCCCTGGCACCCTGACTGATGCCGGGTTGCTGGAAGAACGTGGCAACAGTATTGTGTTGACACTGGCACTGCATCACGGCGTGATTGGTCTAGCTTGGCTCAACCTGGCAGCCGGGGATATGCGCGTACTGGAAACCTCTCCGGATAATCTGGCTAGCGAGCTGGAGCGCTTGCATCCATCAGAAATTTTGCTACCGGAATCACTTGCTCTGCCTGTGATATTAAACAGTTTTACCGCCCCCAAACGCCTGCCGGATTGGCAATTTGATTATGAGCATGCTGTGCAGCAGCTTACCCGGCAATTCGGTACCCGTGATCTGAATGCCTTTGGTTGTGAAGAGTTGCGTGCCGCAATCATGGCAGCCGGTGCGTTATTTGAATATGTCAGGCTGACGCAGCACACTGCAACCGATGAATCAGCAACACAGGTACTTGGTCATTTGCAAATATTACGGGTGGAACGGCCAGAGA
Organism: Nitrosomonas sp. TNE100; assembly: GCF_055387135.1. NCBI lineage: Bacteria > Pseudomonadati > Pseudomonadota > Betaproteobacteria > Nitrosomonadales > Nitrosomonadaceae > Nitrosomonas > Nitrosomonas sp. TNE100. The sequence goes on from NZ_AP040997.1 coordinate 1,991,031, forward strand.
CCTATTTGCGTATGGATGCCGCTACCCGCCGTAATCTTGAAATTACGCTGACATTACGTGGAGAAGAAGCCCCCACGCTATCATCCCTGCTGGATATCTGCGCAACCAGCATGGGTAGCCGGTTGTTGCGGCATTGGCTGCATCACCCGCTACGCAATCGTATCACCCTGCAGCAGCGACTGGATGCCGTTTCTGACTTGATTGGAGCAAAGCCGGGAATCCTCTATGCGGGTATCCGGGAGCGTCTCAAACATATCGCTGATATCGAACGTATCACCAGCCGAATTGCCTTAAGAACAGCCAGACCTCGTGATTTATCCGGTTTACGCGACAGCCTGACGGCACTTCCTGAAATTATCAAACTGATTACAACCTCAACAGCTATTGCCGTTCATCGTTTTGTCCCGGCCATGGTGCCAGATACTACACTCACACAACTGCTCGTTCACGCGCTGCAACCCGTGCCCGGCGCAGTAATTCGTGAAGGAGGCGTCATCGCTGACGGCTATGATGCTGAACTGGACGAATTACGCGCTTTACAGAAGAATTGTGGTGAATTCCTGTTGCAACTGGAAGCACGGGAACGCGAGCGTACCGGTATTCCAACCCTTAAGGTGGAATATAACCGGGTACATGGTTTTTATATCGAGGTAACCCGCATCCATGGCGAAAAAATCCCCGCTGACTACCGCCGCAGACAAACCTTGAAAAATGCGGAACGCTATAGCATCCCCGAGTTGCAGGCATTTGAGAACAAGACACTAACTGCGCGTGAACAGGCATTGGCACAGGAAAAGAAACTGTACGAGCAGTTACTGGAACAACTGGCAGATTTCATCATTCCCTTACAGGAAATTGCCCGCTCTGTTGCTGAACTGGATGTTCTGTGTGCTTTTGCTGAACGTGCAGATTTGTTTGGTTATACCAAACCGGTATTTACTGATGATCCTGCTTTGGATATCGAAGCTGGGCGGCATCCGGTAGTGGAAAATCAAATAGAACAATACATTGCCAATGATATACAGCTGGGTGCTGTCACGCGGGAAGGACGGCAGATGCTGATCATCACCGGCCCAAACATGGGCGGGAAATCTACCTACATGCGACAAACAGCGCTAATTATTCTGCTGGCGCATTGCGGTAGCTTTGTTCCAGCCGGGAGCGCCCGTATTGGCCCCATTGATCAGATTTTTACCCGGATTGGTGCAGCTGACGATCTGGCAGGGGGACGTTCCACCTTCATGGTAGAAATGACGGAAGCCGCCAGTATTTTACGCAATGCAACCGCACAAAGCCTGGTGTTGGTGGATGAAATTGGCCGGGGAACTTCAACTTTTGACGGGCTTGCATTGGCTTTTGCCATCGCCCGCCACTTGCTGACTCAGAATCAGAGCTATACCTTGTTTGCCACGCACTACTTTGAACTGACCCGACTAGCAGAAGAATTTCCGCAGGCAATTAATGTACATGTCACCGCAGTGGAGCACAAGAGACGTATTGTCTTTCTTCACCGGATAGAGGAAGGATCTGCCAGCCGGAGTTATGGGCTGCATGTTGCCGCACTGGCAGGTGTACCGGATAAAGTTATCCGAAATGCCGGAAAGATTCTGGCACAACTGGAGCAGGAAGCACTCAGCAAGAGTCCTCAGCAGACATTATTTGAAACAATTGAGGAAAACGAGGAAGCTGCTCCTGCTTCCGTGCATCCGGTGCTCGATTACCTTGAGCAACTTCACCCGGATGAGCTGACTCCCCGGGAGGCACTGGAACAGCTTTACCTCATTAAATCAATGGCCAATCGGATAAAATAATTAACAGGATGGTGAAAAATGCTGGTGAGATCGTCTAATGTTCATGGCCGTGCGGCCCGTGTACATGCCCGTGAGATAATTCTTCTTCCGTTGCCGGGCGTACTTCCGTAACTGTGCATTCAAACTGAAATGCCATACCAGCGTAGGGATGATTACCATCCACTACCACGACATCATCAGTGATCTCTCTCACTGTATAGATATAAAAATCATCAGAATCTTCCTCACCCCCCTCAAACTGCATCCCGACCGTGATTTCTTCCGGGAACGCACTACGTGGCTCAACGCGCATCAGTTCCTCATCATATTCTCCAAAAGCATCATCCGGTTCCATTTGCAGGGATAAGGTCACCCCGGTTTCTTTTTCATGCAGCGCTTCTTCCACTACTGGAAATATTCCATCATAACCACCATGCAAGTAGCTGATGGGTTCATCAGTTTCTTCCATCAGATTTCCTTCCTGATCGGTCATTTTATAGTGGAGTGATACCACCGTATTTTTTACTATGCGCATGCTTCCTCTGCCTGAATCAGGCTTCCTTGTAGTTGGGCACCTCGAAAAACCTATAAATTCTGAAGAGATTTGTATGTAACACATTGAGTTTACGATCAATGGATTTTCAAAAACAGGGTTTTTCGAGGTAACCAGTTGATAAAATTTGTTTAAAATCACACCGTTGATTTCTCGGCACACGGCGCGAAACTTTTGCGATGAGTAGCTGTTATTCCATGCAAACGAATTGCGTCCAAGTGCACTCTGGTGGGATAGCCTTTATGTCGATCAAAACCATAAATCGGGTAAATCTCGTGTAGCCGTAACATTTCTGCATCCCTCGCAGTTTTGGCAAGAATTGAGGCTGCCGAAATCTCAGCTACCAGACTATCTCCTCTAATAACTGCCTGCACTTCATAATCCAGTTGTGGTACATGGGTACCATCTACCAGAATTAGTGCATTAGACACCGGCATTAATTCAATGACTGCTCTTCGCATTGCGAGCATGCTGGCTTGTAAAATATTCAGCCGATCAATCTCCTCCACTGAGGCTGAAGCAATTGCCCATGCGCGAGCATGCTGTTTTATTTGTTCGGCCAAACTGGCCCGCCGTTTTTCACTTAACCGTTTGGAATCCGCCAGTCCATTGATAACGTAACAAGAATCCAGCACAACACACGCAGCATAGACCGGACCAGCTAGCGGCCCCCTACCAGCTTCATCCACCCCGTAGATAGCTTTCCCTTCCGGATGGATCCATTCTCGAACGACGACACCAGAAGTCTTGATTTCTAACCTCCCTGCTAACCGAATCAGATGGCCCGAGCAGTACACATCAGCTGAGCTTCGGTGACAAGCTGGCCATCCACTTCTGCACAGGCTGAATATTTCCAAATTCCTTTCAGCTGACGGGTGATTTCAACCTTTAATACCAGCTGATCACCCGCGATAACCGGCTTTTTGAATCGTACTCCGTCGATACCCACGAAGTAATACACCTGTCCGGCATCTTTTTCCATATTTTCTGATCGAATCGTCAGCAAGGCAGCTGCCTGCGCCAGTGCTTCAACAATCAATACTCCCGGCATCACCGGATGATGCGGAAAATGTCCGGAAAAATAAGGTTCATTGATAGAAACATTCTTGTATGCGTGAATCCGCTTGCCCAACTCAAGTGAAACCACCCGATCAACCAGAATCAGTGGATAACGATGCGGCAAGTATTTCAGTATTTCATGGATATCCATCACAGCCATTCTATCTCTCTGTTATACAAATTTTTATATATTTATTGTTTCCTGGAAGTCGGTTCCTGTGCGTTTAATGCCTTGATCACCTGGTCAGTAATATCAATACGCGCACTTCGGTAGACTGAATCTTGCAGCTGCAGGATCAGATCATAATCCTGTTGCTCCGCGAGCTCTTTGATCACCTTGTTGGTACGTTCCAGAATCAGGCTGTACTCTTCATTTTGGCGCAAACTCAAATCTTCCCGCATCTGCTGCTGTGTACGTTGGTAACGTCGGCTGAGTCCAGCCAGTTCCCGCTCCTTCAAGCGCCGTTCCTCTTCATTGACAAAGTCAATATTTTTTTCCAGCTCCTGCTGTAAAGCTCTGATCTGCACGGAAAGCTCCCTGATACGTGCATCACGTGCCTGAAATTCATTTTCTATCTTTTTCTGTGCGGCTACGGCGGGCATTGATTCCCGCAGCACTCTCTCGGTATTGACAACGCCGATCTTGATCTCCCCAGCAAACAGATAAGGTGACAAAATAAACACTGCCAAAAAAATGAATATTTTTACAAACCGAACAACAGTTATCTGGCTGTATCTATTTAATGAATCTTTCATTTTCTTTTAATACAATTTTTCAGATTCAGAAAGTCTGTCCAAACTGGAACTGGAAACGTTGCAATTTGTCGCCTGGTTTATCATTAAGTGGCTGGGCGACACTGAACTTCAGCGGCCCCATGGGAGAAATCCAGGTTGCAGCCAACCCGGCAGAGTAACGAAAATCATCAAATCCCAGTCCGGAAAATGAATTAATAATTGTACCGCCATCGGCAAATGCACTCAGACGAACTGATTTGTCATCCTTCATAAATGGTACCGGGAATAATACCTCAACGTTACCGACTATACGTTTGCTGCCACCCAGAGCCAGATTATTATTGTCACGAGGCCCCAACGTATTGATGTTGTACCCTCTAACCGAATTAAAGCCGCCTGCAAAAAAATTCTTGAAGAAAGGTAGCGGTTTACCGGAATATCCATCGCCCACTCCCACTTCACCATTCAGCATCAGGGTAAATAGCCTGGAAACGGGAAAAAACCATCTCTGCTCATAACTGACCTTGTAGTAATTCAGGTCTCCGAACGGCATACCAAATTCGCCAAATAATCGCTGCATCAATCCGGAGGTTGTCCAAATCGCACTGTCACGACGATCACGTGCCCAACTCAAGGTAAGCGGGAGATTATTGGAAGTCTTGCCAAACTGATCGACGAAATCCCTGAAACGTTGCGGGCTGTCATTGCGCAAATCAATTTTAGTGTGTTCATAACCCAGTCCCAATGAAACCATGTCATTTTCCGCGACGGGGATACCAAAGCGAATGTTGGCACCAGTCGTATCGGTATTGAACACCCCCACACTGCTCAGAGAGCGGGTATTGATGTCACGTCTGAACGCTTCCAGACCGAGACTGACTCCATTAATCGTATAATACGGATTACTGAATGAAGCCGAGATGATCTTGTTAACGCTCCCGGTATTCACCTGCAGACTAAGAAAATTACCCGTCCCCAGAATATTGTTCTGGGCAATTGATCCATTCAGGATAATCCCTTCGCGATCAGAATAGCCGGCGCCAAACATGATTGCTCCAGTTGGCTTCTCAACTACATTGACATTGATATCCACCTGATCCGGTACATCGGCAACCGGGGGAGTTTCAACGTTAACGCTAGTAAAAAAATCCAGCCTGTCCACCCGTTGGCGGGAGCGATTGATCTGTTCAGTAGAATGCCAGCCCCCTTCCATTTGTCGGAATTCACGCCGTATCACTTCATCCCGGGTACGTTCATTACCGCTGATATTGATGCGTCTGACATAAACCCGGCGCCCTGGGTCGATAAAAAAAGTAAAGGCTGTCTTGCGAGTTTCCTTGTCCAGCTCCGGTGATGCATTGACATTGGCAAAGGCGTAACCATCATTCCCCAGCCTGTCACTGATTAGCTTGATAGATTCAGTCAGCTTCTCGCGGGCGAATACTCCACCCGGTTCAAGCTTGATCAACTTGCGTAACTCTTCTTCCGGCACAAGCAACTCGCCGGCCAGCTTTATATCGGACACCGTATATTGAGGACCTTCCGTTACATTGACCGTAATGTAAATATCTTTCATATCCGGCGTAATCGAAACTTGCGTAGATTCGATATTAAACTCCAGATACCCCCGATCAAGATAATAGGAACGTAGTGTTTCAAGATCAGCCGATAATTTTTGCTTTGAATACTGATCATCCTTCGTAAACCATGTCATAAAACCCGGTGTTTTGAGACTGAACAGACCGGTCAGATCATCTTCAGGAAAAACATGATTGCCGACGATGTTGATTTGCTTGATCCGAGCTGTTTTTCCTTCCTTGATATCAAAATTGATACCGATACGGTTTCGTTCCAGCGGCGTGGTTGTGGTCGTAATTTTGACGGCATACTTACCCCGGCTGATGTACTGACGCTTCAATTCCTGTTCAGCCTTTTCAAGCAGCGAACGACTGAAAATACGAGATTCTGATAAGCCTGCCTGCTTCAGCCCTTCCTTGAGTTTATCCTTGTCAAATTCCTTTGCGCCATTGATTGTGATCTGCGCGATTGCAGGGCGTTCCTGAACCTGCACAATCAACAGCTCTCCTTCGGATTTCAGTTTGACATCACTGAAAAAACCGGTTGCATACAATGCTTTGATCGCCGCACTGGCTTTTTTACTGTCGAGTACATCGCCGACTTTAACAGGCAGATAACTGAATATTGTTCCAGCCTCGGTACGCTGAATACCCTCCACCCGGATATCCTTGACCACGAATGAATCATTTGCCGCACAGCCTATTGAATACAGGAAAAAAAATAATGCATAAAACCTGAATTTCATGTCTATTCAGAAGCCAGGCGAAGTAGATCGTTATATATTGCAAACAGCATCAGTGTAATTAGCAAAGCCATACCAATCTGATTACCGATAGACATTACTCTTTCAGATAATGGTATACCTCGCACCACCTCGATCAAGTAATACATCAAGTGTCCGCCATCCAGAACCGGAATCGGCAGAAGATTCAACACACCAAGACTGATACTGATCAGGGCCAGGAATCCCAGGTAGGCAGTAAACCCTATTTGTGCCGACTGGCCGGCATAGTTTGCAATGGTAATCGGCCCGCTGATATTCTTCAGAGAAACATCACCAGTGACCATTTTCCCAAGCATGCGCACGGTAAAATAAGACATTTCCCAAGTCTTGGTAGCTGCTTTAACCAAAGCTGCCATCGGAGGATAGCTGGTTTTCACCAGCAGATTTTCCAGTATCTCATGATGGATTTCAGGCGTAATTCCAGCCTTGCCAATTTCAGCGTGACCCTCGGATACGGTTTCCGGTTGTAATGACATAGCAAGCTCCCGGTCATCCCGCATCACCTCAACCGAGAGTGTGTGCCCGGGATTTGAACGCACCATATCGACAACATCTTCCCAGGCGGAGACTTCCTTTCCATTAATCGCCACAACTCTGTCGCCAGTCTTGAGACCCGCGCGTTCTGCCGCCCCGCCAACCATCACCTGATCAATAACTGGGGCAACAATTGGCCGATAAACACTCAAACCCAGTCGATTCAGAAAATCACTTTCAAGATCTTCTGCGCCAAGACTGCTCATATCGAGTTTAAGCTGACGAGAAATTCCACTTTCGCCTGTTACTGTTATCCTGACATCAGGATTCTTGTCTACTGCATTGTCCAGCAGTAGCAGTCGGGCTTCCTGCCAGGTGGTAATTGCCTGGTCGCCGATCCCGGTAATGGTATCCCCGTTTCTGAAACCTGCTGAAGCCGCAAGTGTCGCGGGTTCAATTTCCCCCAGGATTGGCTTTACACCACTGACACCGAGTATAAAAAGTAACCAGTACAGCAGAATAGCCAATAAGAAGTTCGCCACAGGGCCTGCAACCACGATAGCGAAACGCTTGGAAACAGGTTGTCGGTTAAATGCACGTGGAAGTTCGTCAGCGGGAACCCGCCCTTCCCGTTCATCCAGCATCTTGACATATCCCCCCAGAGGGATCGCAGCGACCACCCATTCCGTCTGATCATTACCAAGGCGTTTTTTAAACAAGGGCTGGCCAAATCCGAGAGAAAAGCGCAGCACCTTGACTCCACACCAACGAGCGACCAGATAATGGCCAAATTCGTGAAAAGTGATCAGTAGACCCAGTGCAATTACGAATGCAAAAATAGTTGAGAGCAGTGTCATATTAAAGATCTGCAAAAATTATCCATTCCACTGCTCGGCACGAAATAACGGAGCTCCGGACTGTCCTCTTTGCCAAGCCTGAGTATCCAACCACTTGCGAGCTGTCTCACGCGCCCGTAAATCAGCAGCAAGCACATCTTCCAGGTCTGTAATTTCCTGCCTGTCTATTGATTCCATTACATGCTCGATGATCGCAGGGATTACCGTGAAAGGTATTTTACCAGCCAGAAAAACTTCAACCGCAACTTCATTGGCGGCATTCAGTACGGCGGGCATATTACCTCCCTTTGAAAGGGCTTCATATGCAAGCCTGAGACAGGGGAATCGCTCGAAATCCGGAGCCTCAAAATTCAATTGTGCAATTTTGAAAATATCCATGGATTGCACACCACTTTCTATTCTCTCGGGATAACCCAACGCATGCGCTATCGGTGTGCGCATATCCGGATTACCGAGTTGGGCAAGCACCGAGCCATCAATATATTCAACCATAGAATGAATGACGCTTTGCGGATGAACAACCACCTGGATTTTTTCGGGTTCCACATTAAACAGCCAGTGCGCCTCAATGACTTCCAGCCCTTTATTCATCATGGTAGCTGAATCAACCGATATTTTTCTGCCCATTACCCAATTGGGATGAGCACAAGCTTGCTCCGGCGTAACGGTTGACAGGGTCTGCAAATCTGCTTTATGGAAAGGTCCTCCCGAGGCAGTAAGCAATATCCGGCGCACCCCAGAACTAATCAGATCTCCATTGTAATGTTGTGGCAATGACTGAAAAATCGCATTGTGTTCGCTGTCTATCGGTAATAACGTTGCATGATATTGTCTGATCGTATCCATAAAGATACGTCCAGCCATCACCAGCGTCTCCTTGTTAGCCAGAAGAATATGTTTGCCCGCCTGCGCAGCCGAGAGTGTCGGACGAATACCTGCCGCGCCAACAATCGCTGCCATAACCGTATCGATTTCTGGTAAAGATGCTACTTTTTCCAGTGATTCGATACCTGAAAGCACCATGGTACCCAAGCCTGCCACACGCAATTTAGCTTCCAGTTGCTCGGCACTCTGAGCGTTGAGCATCACAGCGTACGACGGGTAAAATCGTTTGCACTGCTCAAACATTTTTTCAACATTCTTGTCGGCAGTCAGGGCAACCGCCTGAAACCGGTCGGGATGTCTGGCTACCACGTCCAATGTGCTTTCCCCAATGCTGCCGGTCGAGCCCAAGATGGTCAGATGACGGATTGGAGTCATAATTCAGTCGAATAAAATAAGATGGCCGATAGCGCAGCAACAGGTAAAACTGGGATCAACGCATCAATACGATCCAGTATACCGCCGTGACCTGGCAGAATATTGCCACTATCCTTAACGCCTGCCTGCCGTTTCAACAGTGATTCAAACAGATCACCCACTATTCCCAGCACCGCGAGCACAAGCAATAAAGGAACCAGCAAGCTAATCAGCTTGTTTTCTCTATCTACTATGCAAAACCAGATCAATGCATAGATCAATACGCCAACTAGCGCAGCAGCCACTCCCTCCCACGTCTTTCCAGGACTGATCTGCGGGGCAAGTTTATGCTTGCCATAGGTACGCCCGATAAAATAAGCAACGCTGTCAGATACCCACACTACTCCCATGAATCCAAGTAACAATAATGGATCCATCGCACGAAGCTGATATAGTGACAGACACGCCGGCAGCAATACCAGCCAGCCGGTTAACATGAATACCCACACATTGCGGATGGGTTGGATTGTTACCAATTGGTAAGGTACCGCTAACAGCCAGAAGATGGCAGATGCAATATAAAACCAGATCATCGATGAATCTGCCGGATTTCTGGCTACCGCCATGCTGGTCAGGAATAATAGCTCCCCTCCCAGCAAGGTGGTAAAAATCATATAAAGAACAGTCTGGCCAATTGAGAAACGCCCCAGACGGCACCACTCTCTGGCTGCTGTAACAGTCAATCCCAGGAGTAATACTGCCCAGAAAATATCCGGTAGATAAAATAATGCCGCCAGAAAGGCGGTCAATAATATGAGTGCGGTAAAGAGTCGGGTGCTAAGCATGAACGGGTGAGTCCCGTTAATTGAACAATGATGGTTAAACTTTATTTTCGTTCAAGATCGTATCCTTGATTTCCTGCCGACTTGCAAGCTGCTCACTTGTTTGACCAAATCTGCGCTCACGTTTCTGATAGGAAAGGATAGCCTTGTCAAGAGTTGATACATTGAAATCTGGCCACAAGGTATCGGTAAAATATAGTTCGGTATACGCAAGTTGCCAGAGCAGAAAATTACTGATCCGACATTCTCCTCCGGTGCGAATGAATAAATCTGGCTCGGGAGCATCCGCCATAGTCAGGTATCCAGAAAGATCAGATTCATTAAAATCCATAGTTGAATCAGAGCGTTGGGCGATCATTTTGCGTACAGCTTGCATGATATCCCAGCGTCCTCCGTAATTTGCAGCCACCGTAAAATGCAAACGAGTATTTCCGGCAGTAAGCATCTCACCATGCCGAACACATTCGATTACTCTGGGATCAAATTTCGAAAGATCACCAATCACCCTGAATCGGACTCCATTTTCATGCAAGCTGGTAACCTCCCGTTCAAGCGCAGCGAGAAACAGTTGCATCAGCAACTTGACCTCTTCCGCAGGTCTTCGCCAGTTTTCACTACTGAACGCAAAAACTGTCAGATACGGAACGCCTCTTTCAATGCAGGCTTTAATCGTACCTCGTACTGCCTCAACACCCTGAGTATGTCCTGCTATTCGTGGCAGATAACGCTGCTTTGCCCACCGGCCATTACCATCCATGATAATAGCGATATGCTTGGGTATCATCCCGGTTTCCGGGATTCCACGAGTTGAACTCAATATTGAAGGCATATATCAGACAGCCATCAATTCTGCTTCTTTGGCTTGCAGCAGCTTGTCTACCTCGGCAATATATCGGTCTGTCAGTTTCTGGATATCATCCTGCGCACGGCGATCTTCATCTTCCGCGATCAACTTGTCCTTCAACAATTCTTTCAACTGGGTATTAGCATCACGCCGAATATTCCTCATCGCGATACGAGCTGTTTCCGCTTCCGTTCTAACAATCTTGGTCAAGTCCTTGCGTCTTTCTTCTGTCAAGGGAGGCATAGGCACCCTCACCATTTCACCCGCAGTCATCGGATTCAAGCCCATATCAGAATCTCGTATCGCTTTTTCAATGGCTGAAAATGCTTTTTTATCCCATGGAATAACGCCTATAGTCCGCGCATCAGCCAGGGTTACATTCGCAAGCTGTCTGATCGGTGTAGGTGTTCCATAGTAGTCAACTGTTATATGATCCAGCAGCCCTGTATGTGGACGTCCACTTCTTACTTTGCTGAAATCAACTTTAAGTGCATCCAGGCTTTTTTGCATTTTCTGCTCAGTAGCCTTTTTTATATCAGCAATCATATTTAAGTAGATATTGATATTAAAAAGCGATTACAACAATGCACATGTGCTCTGCCATATACCGCGAGGAATAACGATATTTTAGATAATGTCCAAAAATTCAAATAATTACCAAAGTCCCTTCATCTTCACCCATGATAACTCGTTTGAGTGCTCCGGTCTTAAAAATACTGAATACATTGATGGGAAGTTTCTGATCACGGCACAAGGTCAGTGCAGTAGCATCCATTACCTGAAGGTTTTTATTAATTGCCTCATCAAAAGTCAGGTTACGAAAACGTTGTGCATCTTTATTTTCAAAAGGGTCACTGGTATAAATCCCATCAACTTTGGTCGCCTTGAGAACTATGTTGGCATTCATTTCCATACCACGCAAGGCAGCTGCTGTATCCGTAGTAAAAAAAGGATTACCAGTCCCCGCAGCAAATATGACCACTTTACGTTCATTTAAATAACGTAAAGCCTTGCCACGAATATAAGGTTCCACGACCTGATCTATCCGCAAAGCTGATTGTACCCGTGAGACGACGCCATTCCGCCTCATCGCATCGTGTAATGCTAAAGCATTCATGGTGGTAGCAAGCATTCCCATATAGTCAGCTGTTACGCGATCCATGCCATCTCCCGCGGATTTCATGCCACGAAAAATATTACCCCCACCTACCACAATCGCAACCTCAACGCCTAACTGCAACACTCCGGCAATCTCGACAACGATACGCTCAACCACTGTACGATCAATGCCATACTGCGCATCACCCATAAGAGCCTCGCCCGACAACTTCAATAAAATACGTTTATAGACGGCTGGCATATATGCTCGTGTAATGGAGATTTATCGTAAAGTCTTCCTGAAAATTGATCACGCCGCTATTCATACACCATCAACAGCCACTCCAGATTCTGTTGAGATTCACCTGAAATGATGACAGTAGATAGGGAAATGGCTGACAAGAAGTTGCGGTCGGTCTTGTTATTGCACAAAATACGCCTGAAAGAAAGATCGTGTTCCATTTGCTAAATTCGACTGACAAATCGCGCCAGGAACTGCCTGTGCGTATTATCCATACACGGCCTCTACCAACTGACGATTGTTCGTATCGCCGCGTCCGGATCGTCTGCCTGGCCTAAACAACAGGGGTCCATCTTTACTTACTGCGCCTCTGTTCATACGTGAATTGAGCCCCAATAATCCATTAGAAACCTATAGAAAATATACAGAATTTACGCCTGATGAACAGGCTCAGGTTGTCGCACAATCCACCTACACCAGATACTGAATCTCAACAGATCCTAGCATAGTGATAAGTTATCATTTACCTCTGCCACACGCCCGGTCAAACCAATCGCTGGAAAACATTCTTATTTTGACTGACTTACCTGCGCCATAACCTCAGCTGCAAAATCATCAGATTTCCTTTCGATTCCCTCACCTACAACGTACAGTGTAAAATTGCTGACTTCAGCAGATTTTGTTTTTAACAGCTTCTCAACAGTCTGCTCGGGATCTTTAACAAAAGGCTGGCCTAACAATGTAACTTCTGCCAAATATTTGGTAACTCGCCCTTCCACCATTTTCTCAATTATATTAGCCGGTTTGCCACTTTCTGCTGCCTGGGCAGTAAATATCTGACGCTCATGCTCAAGTAAATCAACGGGGACTTGTGCACTTGATACGCAAACAGGCTTGCTGGCCGCAATATGCATGGCTATATCTTTACCCAAGGCTTCGTCTCCCCCCGAATAATCAACCATTACACCGATCCTGCTCCCGTGTAGATACATCGCGAGACGACCTTCGGCATGGTAACTGATCCCACGACGAATACTAATATTTTCGCCCAGCTTCATAATCAAAGCCTTGCGAACAGATTCAACCGTTTCTCCACCAGCCAGAGGCATTTCAGCCAATAATGCTGTATCTGAAACACTTTGACTCACCATCAGCTTCGCCAGATCGCCGGCAAAATTGATGAAATCTTCATTCTTGGCAACAAAGTCGGTTTCACAGTTAACCTCTATCAGCGCTCCCTGTTTGCCATCAACGGTAATAAATCCGCTAATAACTCCTTCTGCAGCAATACGAGCAGCCGCTTTACTTGCTTTGGCTCCACTTCTGATCCGCAATAAATCCTCAGCGGCTTTCATATCTCCACCAGCCTCGGATAAGGCTTTTTTACATTCCATCATGCCCAAGCCGGTAAGCTCGCGCAATTCTTTAACCATGCTTGCAGTAATCTCTGCCATACTGACTCCGGATCCGGTTAATACAAAAACTTTGAATAATCTATTTCAATAAGAGGTGGTAACGGAGATCATTTATGCATCTGCAGACAGATCTTGACCAGACAGAACTTCACTATCAGTTTTACCCATCTCGACAATTTCCTGGATGGCTTGGTTGCGCCCCTCCAGAATGGCATCCGCCATGGCGCGCGCATAAAGTCGTATCGCTTGGCTGGAGTCATCATTTCCCGGTATCACATATTGAATACCGGCCGGGTTATGATTGGTATCTACTACACCCACGACCGGAATACCCAGTTTATTCGCCTCGATAATCGTGCCTTTCTGATACCCCACATCAATCACAAACATGGCATCCGGCAGCCCTTTCATCTCCTTGATACCGCCAAGACTGGCGTTCAATTTTTCTAATTCACGCTGAAAATCAAGAGCCTCTTTCTTTACCAGCTTGTTTAATGTTCCGTCTTGCACCATTTTTTCCATATCTTGCAAACGCTTGATCGATTGCCTGATCGTCTTGAAATTGGTCAGCATCCCTCCCAACCAGCGCTGATTAACATAAGGAGCGCCACACCGGATTGCTTCTTCTTTGACAATATCACGTGCCTGACGCTTGGTTCCCACGAAAAGAATTGTTTCTTTGTTCGCTGCTAACCTGCGGGCATAATCCAGCGCATCTCTGAACATGACAAGCGTATGCTCAAGATTAACGATATGAATTTTATTACGCTGGCCAAAAATATATGGCGCCATTTTCGGGTTCCAGAAACGGGTTTGATGACCAAAATGAACACCCGCTTCCAACATTTGCCGCATAGTAACTGACATGCATTCTCCCTAGGGTTAACCGCTACTTATCGACGTACTTCCTTAATGAAGGCACCCTATTTTGATAAGTGCGAATTGTAAATTATGTTATAAAAAGTTAATAAAACAAGAAATTTCCTCGGCGCAGAAAATCACCTCTGGCACCGCGCGCCATTATAACATGGCAGATCCTGTGCTCAAGAAAACTCATTTTTCAAATCGGATGAAACCGAAATCAGTCCGCTGAATTACCAATTCTGAGGTTCAACTTATCAACGTCATGTAATGTGATATGTTTGATATTAACCGTGATAAGCCCTTCCTCCTGCAGCTTGGAGAATGATCGGCTGACTGTTTCCAGCTTGAGCCCCAGATAACTGCCAATATCTTCCCTTGTTGCTCTCAAAATAAAATCCGTTGGCGAATACCCCCGTCTGGCCAGGCGGGCAGATAGGTTAAGCAAAAAAGCAGCCAGCCGTTCTTCTGCCCGCATGCTGCCCAGTAGCATCATAACCCCTCTGTCCTGCACAATTTCACGGCTCATAATCTTGTGAAGCTGACTCATCAATGAAGGAATATTTTGCCCGATTTCCTCAAGTTTTTTGAAAGGCACTTCACAGACTTCACTATCAACCAGCGCAACCGTGTCACAAGTATGCTTCTCCGGACTGATCGCATCCAGTCCCAGCAGCTCGCCTGTCATATAAAAGCCAGTCACCTGCTGGCGCCCATCCACCTTCAGCACACAAGTTTTAAAGGAGCCGTTTTTTACTGCGTAGAGTGACTTGAAATCAGATCCGGCATGCGACAAATACTCGCCTCTCCGCACCTTGAATTTATAATTGATCAGATTACCAAGATACTCTATTTCCTCATCAGTCAACCCCACCGGCAGACACAACTCTCGAAAACTGCAAGTCATACAGTCGGATTTTTGCTGCAGGACAGTGGAATTACCAGGCATTGCGCAGTTATACAAGACGACTCCCACCTTAATTTAGAGAGGAATAAAACCCAGCACTGATTTATCTAGTCACACTATTTATCAGCACATACTCCGCCAGACTCTGCGCAGAATCCCCTGTCAAATTTGGAAAAGCGGGCATCCCGATTCCTTTGCCATTCTTTACTCTTTCCATGATAGCATCCGCATTAGCCATCTCGGGCCTCAATATCATTACGTTGCCGCTTACAGGCGTATGACACTGCACACAGGCTTCCTTAAAAATCTTTTCACCTGTCGCGCCTGATAATGGCATGTAGTCATTATTTCTAGTGCAACCACCCAACGCAAACAACACAAAACCAAGCAGCATCACAGGCAAAATAGTTTTCATTTTTCCAGTATCTATCAATAATAATATTTCTAAAAACAGTCAAGCTTACAGGCAACCGGTCAAGTCTAGCATACTTACCATTCCATCGGATTAATTCCTATAAAAACATATTAAAATCAATTGATTATCTCGAATATATCAAATATGAAAACAGCATAATCGTTGCGAACAAAAAGCTTGCAATGAATCAATGAATTTCAGCCACCCCGGAAGCCTGAGTTCATCATAGTATTCATCCTAAAAATTCACACGCACTCCCGCAAGACCAGAACGCCCGGGCAATGGCGCGCGATCCTTTAAAAAGGAGGTATGTCGCCGCGCCTCTTCATTTAACAAGTTGGAGCCTCGCACGAACAGGCTGCAATTCATCTCTCCCCAGTCAAACCCGTAATCCAGCTGAATATTCAGCATCGTATAGCCGGCAGTAGCTGTTTCCAGTGAAGCGGTATCAGTCTGTTTGTATACTTGCATCACATCAACCTTCCCTCGCCAGGGGCCATAGACATAATCGAGCGCCCCACCAAAACGAAGTGGCGTTATCCGTGGCAAATATCCCCCCGTGGACAGCCGCCCACGCACGTAGTCAGTCCACAATCGCAAATCCAGTTTGCCGTGACGATCGTTTAGCAGATGAATATTCGTCTCGAATTCCGCTCCTATGAAATTTGCATTACTCTGATCGTAATTCAGTAATAACAAGCCATCCTTGTCCAACGCACCCTTGATATCAACACGATCCGGCAATCTGTCACCTGTCAAATCTGATTCCCGTAAAAATATAAAATCATTGATCCGTTTAGCAAACAGGTTAAGTGTCCAGTTTAAATTCCCGTTCTGTTTGCTCAGAGACAGATCAATACTACTGGTCTTTTCCGGCGAGAGCGTAGTTTTGCCCACTTCAAATGTATTTGTGGCCAGATGCGGCCCGTTGGAATACAGCTCTTCCAATGCCGGGGCGCGCAGCGCGTAGGAAAGACTCCCGCCCAGCGAATAATCCTCCTGAAATTTCCACGTTGCACCACTCGAAATACTGAATATGTTATGACTGACTGCGACAGCGTCATTTTTACGCTCTGTCCATTGATGTTCAAAGCGCCCACCCACTTCAACAATCCAGCGTCCGACATCCAGTTTTTCCAGCAAAAACATTCCCAGTGAATCCAAGCGAGAATCGGGAACAAAGGCTTCTTCACCAGCAGTAGCAAGATTGCGGTTCTGGTATTGTAATCCCAGCACGCCCTTCCAATTGTTTAAGGGCTGGTGCAGCATCTCAAGCCGACCATCCCACTCAAGATTTAACAGCAATGTTCCGCTCCCATCATCTCCCGATTCCCGATGCGCATGATCGTTATAACCCCAGCGCAGTTTTATTTTCTGCAACCCGGGCAAAGGTCGATTTAATGCTCCCTTCATATCAAAACGCGTCTGTTTTTGTCTGATTCGCGCCCCTTCTTCATGGCCCGGCGCAACATCGTCATCATGCAAATCTTCGTCATGCCCGTGATCATGTCCGGGCACACCATAGTGATTAATAAAGCGACTAACCGCAATCCCTAAAAACCCCCGTTCATCAATATAAGACAAACCACTGGAAAAATTTTCTGTCCGGACATCACTGTTCTCAAGCACACCTTTTCTCGCACTGGGCTCTGGCTCAATCTGCGCGAAACCGGGTATCGAATAATTCCCGGTGTGCCGCTTCATTCCATCCAGATGCCAGGCAAAATGTCCGCCCCCCGTATTAAGTCGGAATGCTCCTGTAAAATCATCAGCAACCGAACTGTAATGCCCATACAGATCTCCCTCCGTTTTATCAGGAATATGATCTGGTATTCGTTGATTCACGACATTCACCACCCCACCACTGGCTCCGGAGCCATAAAGCAAAGCCGAAGGCCCGCGAAAAATTTCAACCTGATCGGCAAACAATGCCTCTACTGCCACGGCATGATCAGGGCTGACCGTGGAAACATCCATCGTACCGACACCATCCTCCAGCACCCGCACCCGCGCGCCACCCAGGCCGCGGATTATCGGGCGACCGACTGCCGGCCCGAAATCACTGCTGGACACACCCAACTCCTGAGAAACTGCCTCACCAATGCTACGTAAATCATGTGTTTGAATACGTTCTCGTTGCAAAATTGATACAGGCTTGGGTATATCTGCCTGAGTTCCACTTAAAGGATCAGCCGTCACCACGATAGGTTTAAGTGATATGGACTCAGTTGCTGCAGACCCAAATACCATACCATTGGACACCTCCGATACATCCCGGGCGCAAGCACAAAACGAAATCAACAGCCCTGCAAACATTATCAGAGCGGTTAAAGCCTTCGGCTTTCCTGAATCAAATTTGAATAAACGGAAAAGTTCGATTATGCTAGTACTCGTAAACAAAACGATGAACATAGGAGGTTTAAATGTTTAGATTTTCATTTTTAGCAATCGCATGCGCAGCCATCTTGGCGTTAAGTGCCTGCGAAGAGAAAAAAAGCCTTGACGGGCACTCAATGGAGAAACCACCTCCCTCAGCTTTCATGGAGCGTGATTCCGCCCCAGATCTCGATGCTATAGAGGAACCTGAAGGAATGGCTACCAGCTCATCTTCAGCCAAAGAAGAAAAGAGTCAACCTTAAAACTTAATAATTATAAACAGCTTACCAGCACTGTCAGCGTGGCCTGTATCATGTCATGCATAGCCTTCTTGTTTGAAAGATATGTCGCAAAATACAATGAAGGCTATGCAGGCAAAATAAAATCAGAACAAACAGCCTCTCTTGCAGGCATGCAAGATTAATCAGCCTTACCATCTATACATATGCGCCATATTCTGACTCTGGCGCATATTTACCCGCCATCACAAGAAACAGCTCAATTATTTACTGGCAGCAACAAATGCTGTCCAAAAAGCACTCGTAAAAACAAGTTGCAACGCAGCCGTTAGTTCATCTGTGAGATGTATATACATAAAAGCTCCCAGTAAAAACACGACAATAGTTGCTACCCACAACACCTGTGCCCGTTAAGTAAGCTATTTTTATTATGGCTGTTTTGCTATGATGAGGAACCTTGTGATCACATATTCTTCGATGCTAAACATTGACTTGCACAGCCACTCAACCATATCCGATGGGATGTTATCACCCTCCCGATTATTGGCGCACGCTGCCTCGCGCGGTGTAAATATACTGGCATTAACAGATCATGACGATATTGCCGGGTTGAGTGAAGCCCGCCACTGTGCCCTGCAGGAAAATATCACATTAATCAATGGCGTTGAGATCTCTGTCACGTGGCACAGCCGAACTTTACACATCATAGGACTTGGAATCAACCCCGAGCATCCACCCCTGGCAGATGGACTAGAAGAAATCCGGGATGGCCGTATGGATCGGGCACAAGCAATTGCTGCACAACTGGATAAATACGGTATTCATGGCAGCCTTGAGGGGGCTCGCGCCCAGGCTGGTGAAAGCAGATTGATCGGTCGCACACACTTCGCCCGCTTCCTGGCTAGCCAGGGATACGCCAAGGACGTCAAATCCGTATTCAAGAAATTCCTGGTTAAAGGCAAGCCCGGTTATGTCTCACACGTATGGACCAGCCTGAGCGAAGCCATAGACTGGATCCGTGGCAGTGGAGGTCAGGCTGTTATTGCCCATCCAGCTCGCTACAAGCTGGGTAATAACTTGCTCGAACAATTACTCAGCGAATTTTGTGAGCTGGGAGGTACAGGAATAGAGGTTGTCTCTTCCAGCCATACGCCCGAACAAACTCGGCAATTTGCACAACTGGCTTCTCACATGAATCTATATGCGTCGTGCGGGTCCGACTACCACGGCCCGGGAGAAAGTTACTTTGATCTGGGCCGGTTACCTGCATTACCGCCCGAATGTACCCCAATATGGTCAGAATGGAAAATTCCAGACATTCAGGAAAGTTAATACAGTAACCACAAATATAAGCAAGCCGGATAAACCAGATTATTATTCTCTGGAAAATTATCCTATTTCACTCGATCATGAAGCTGCTGTAATTTCCTTATATAACCGCTTAAAAAATAGCCATGGCTCAATTTTTTTCCATACACCCACAAACACCTCACTTAAGACTTATCCGCCAGGCAGCTGATATCGTTCGCGAAGGCGGCATAATTGTTTATCCGACCGATTCCTGTTATGCACTGGGTTGCCAGATCGGCAACAAGGAGGCAATGGATCGTATACGCACCATCCGAAAAGTGGGTCAGGATCATAATTTCACACTGGTGTGCCGGGATCTGGCGGAAATAGCAACGTATGCCAAAGTAGATAATGCGCAATATCGTCTGCTTAAAGCTACCACACCCGGCAGTTATACTTTTATTCTGACTGCGAGCCGCGAAGTCCCGCGCCGGCTTCAACATCCCAAGCGACATACAATCGGGCTACGCATCCCTGAGCACCCTGTCACACAGGCATTATTAGCCGAATTAAATGAACCTCTGCTGAGTTCAACACTTATCCTCCCAGAGGACGAGCTGCCACTAAATGATGCCGAAGAAATACGCCAGCGCCTGGAACATCAGGTCGAGTTAATCATGGATGCCGGCTCATGTGGCACCAACATGACTACGGTAATTGACCTGACGGAAGCAACCCCGAGAATCGCCCGCCTTGGAAAAGGAGATCTCTCACCCTTCGGAATCACAAATGGATGACATCATTCAAGGTATCGCTATTTACGCACTGCCTGTTATTTTTGCCATCACATTGCATGAGGCCGCCCACGGCTACGTTGCCCGGCATTTTGGTGATCTGACCGCAGAAAAAGCCGGGCGTATCAGCCTGAATCCGCTCAGGCACATCGATCCCTTTGGCACTATCCTGCTTCCCTTAATGATGTTCCTGGCCAGCAAACTGGTAATGGGTAACGGCCTGCTTTTTGGCTGGGCCAAACCGGTTCCTGTTAATTTCAACCAGTTACGACAGCCCAAAAAAAACATGCTGTGGGTAGCTGCCGCCGGCCCGGGCGCCAACCTGTTGATGGCTTTCTTCTGGGCAGCCATCATCAAATTCGGAATCAACGCACCTGACGGCATTTATGTCAAACCCATGATACTAATGGGTATTGCTGGTATCGAAATCAATGTGGTTTTGATGGTACTGAACCTCTTACCTCTGCCACCGCTTGATGGTGGGCGTATTGCAGTAAGTCTGCTGCCCAACAAGCTTGCCTGGAAATTTGCCCAAATTGAACCTTATGGTTTCGTAATTTTGCTGGTGCTACTCGTCAGCGGTGTCCTGGGTGTGGTGCTGTGGCCTCTAATTACAATCACCAAGCAGATGATCGTCATACTTTTTGGTCTTTATGTATAAATAGTATTTTTCTACGTTTCACCAGACACCCTTATATTTTTTCTTCGATTCCATGCTATCCGGAGCTCTGTAAAAATGTTTGTTGATCGCGTTCTCTCAGGCATGCGCCCTACAGGAAATCTACATCTGGGACATTACCATGGTGTATTGAAAAACTGGCTAGCCCTGCAACAGAAATATGAATGCCTCTTTTTTGTAGCTGATTGGCATGCATTGACGACTCATTACGACTCCCCTGAAATCATTGAGCAGCATAGCTGGAACATGGTGGTCGATTGGCTGGCAGCAGGAGTAGATCCTGCACAAGCAACCTTGTTCATTCAGTCGAAAGTCCCCGCACACGCCGAGTTATACTTATTATTATCAATGATTACCCCGCTTGGCTGGCTGGAACGTGTCCCTACTTACAAGGATCAGCAGGAAAAACTTGTTGCGAAGGATCTCAGCACCTACGGTTTTCTCGGGTATCCCCTCCTACAAAGCGCTGACATACTGGTTTACCGGGCCAATCTTGTTCCTGTAGGAGAAGACCAGGCGCCTCATTTGGAGTTTACGCGTGAGGTATCCCGCCGGTTTAACCATATCTTTGGTAAAGAACCGGATTTCGAGAACAAAGTAACGCAAGCCATCAAAAGAATGGGCTCTAAAAAAGGAAAGCTTTATGGTGAACTGCGTAACCGCTATCAGGAACAAGGTGACGAAAATGCGCTATCCGAAGCCAGATTACTGCTGAAGGGACAACAAAATCTCAGCATGGATGATCGCGAGCGGCTATCCGGCTATCTGGAAGGAAGAAGCAAGGTCATTTTGCCTGAGCCACAAACGCTATTGACCAAAGCGTCCAAAATGCCTGGTCTGGATGGCCAGAAGATGTCCAAATCGTATGGCAACACAATTGGTTTGCGCGAAGATGTGGACAGTATTACTCGAAAAATTCGCACCATGCCGACTGATCCAGCACGCGTCCGCCGCAACGACCCTGGTAACCCGGAGAAATGCCCGGTATGGCAATTCCACCAGCTTTATTCATCAGAAGATGCCCGGAAATGGGTATGGCAAGGCTGCACAACCGCAGGGATCGGGTGCCTGGAATGTAAACAACCGATCATTCAATCAATACGGGAAGAACAGGCGCCTATTCTGGAACGTGCCAAAATGTATCAGGAAGACCCTGCTCAAGTAAAAAAAATTGTTGCCGAAGGATGTGAAAAAGCCAATCAACTGGCAGAAGAAACCATGCGGGATGTCAGAGCGGCACTGGGGATCGGGTATCCGTGATGAATGACATATCCAGACAAACCCTTGCAGACACCGGGAATATATTGGATAACGCTGCGCTGAACGACCCGATTGCAAGAGTACAAGGCATACCGCTACTGGAGATTCCACAAGATTTATACATTCCACCCGAGGCACTCCAGGTTTTTCTGGAAACCTTTGAAGGACCGCTTGATCTGCTGCTTTATCTGATCCGCAAGCATAACCTGGATATTCTTGATATCCCCATGGCCGAACTCACGCGGCAATATATCGCTTATGTTGAAACCATGCGTGCGGATCAGCTTGAGCTGGCGGCTGAGTATCTGCTCATGACTGCGTTACTGATCGATATCAAATCTCGCATGCTGCTACCGCACCCGGCGGCCATCATTCAGGAAGAGGAAGCCGATCCCCGGGCAGAGCTGGTACAACGGCTCTTGGAATATGAACGCATCAAGCAAGCGGCTATCCACCTACATAACCTCCCGCTTGTCGGTAAAGATTTTATGTTGACCTCTGTCTGGACAGATTTCATTGCCGAAAGACAGTTCCCTGATGTCAATCCTCAGGATTTGTGTGATACCTGGCTTACACTAACGGAACGCCTCAAACTTAACCGCAACCACACCATCCGATATGAAGCCATCTCTGTACGAGCATGCATGAGTGAAATTCTGAAAAATCTGCAGCCTCGAGGCAGTGCTTCCTTTACTGAATTATTCAGTAATATCTCCAATATTCATAAACTTGTAGCCAGTTTCCTTGCGTTGCTGGAGCTGGCCCGGGAAGCGCTGGTTGATATTGTTCAATCAGATCGCTTTGGAACAATTTATGTCCACACCTGCCATTCTGACCGAGCCAATTGAAGCGAACCTGGTTCTTTCGCTGAATGATCAGGTCGTCAGGGTTGTTGAAGCCGCATTGTTAACCACGTCTGAGCCTTTGACCATTAATGATCTCAAGAAACTCTTTGAGGGTAATATTGATAAAAAAATGCTGCATGAATCCCTGACAATCCTGGATGAGAAATGGTGTAACAGCGGAATAGAATTGGTTTTAGTTGCTGGAGGCTGGCGTTTCCAAAGCAAGCCTGAAATGCAAATTTTCCTGGATCGACTTAACCCACAAAGACCACCCCGTTATTCGCGTGCAGTAATGGAAACATTAGCCATCATCGCCTACCGACAACCCGTCACCCGTGGAGATATTGAAGAAATCCGGGGGGTAGCGGTTTCTACACAAGTTATTAAAACCCTGGAATCACGCGGCTGGATTGAAACTATTGGGCAACGCGAGATACCGGGCAAGCCTTATCTTTATGCAACCACCCGGCATTTTCTTGATGATCTGAATTTGCAATCGCTGGAACAGCTGCCCTCCCTGGAAAATTTTAATTCCCTGAATATATCTGCAGAGGAAAAGTTAAACGATCAGAGAATAGATCAAGAGTCCGGCGAGTCCAGCATTCATGAGTCAATATAATTTTTTAACTTCTTGGAGACACGATGTATCAACATATCAAGGTACCGGCCATCGGCAGCAAAATTCAGGTAAAAAATGACTCTACCCTGATCGTACCAGATAACCCGATCATCCCTTTTATTGAGGGAGATGGTACAGGTATAGATATCACACCCGTCATGATCAAAGTGATCGATGGCGCAGTAAAAAAAGCATACGGTGATTCCCGGAAAATTTCCTGGATGGAAATTTACGCGGGTGAGAAATCGACTCGCGTCTATGGACAGGATGTCTGGCTGCCAGACGAAACCTTGCAAGCAGCAAAGGAATTTGTGGTATCCATCAAGGGGCCATTGACCACACCAGTAAGCGGTGGCATCCGGTCAATCAATGTCGCATTACGCCAACTGCTGGATCTGTATGTTTGCCTGCGCCCGGTACGGTATTTCCAGGGGGTTCCCAGCCCGGTCAAACAACCGGAGAAAGTAGATATGATCATATTTCGCGAAAACTCGGAAGATATCTATGCGGGCATCGAATGGGAAGCTGGAACAGCAGCTGTTGAAAAAGTAATTAATTTCCTGACAACAGAAATGGAAATCACCAAGATCCGATTTCCTCAATCCTCTGCGATCGGGATAAAACCGGTTTCAAAAGAAGGCAGCGAACGTTTGATCAGGAAAGCCATTCAGTATGCAATTGACCATAAACGGCGCTCTGTCACCTTGGTGCACAAAGGAAATATTATGAAATTCACAGAAGGGGCTTTCAAGAAATGGGGTTACGAACTGGCAGCAAAAGAATTTGGCGCAGAATTACTGGATGGCGGTCCGTGGATGAAACTGCGGTATGATGGTAATGAAATTATCATCAAGGATGTTATTGCTGACGCCTTCCTCCAGCAAATCTTGCTGCGTCCGGATGAATACGATGTTATCGCCACACTTAATTTAAATGGTGACTATATTTCTGACGCTCTGGCTGCACAGGTGGGTGGTATCGGAATCGCTCCCGGAGCAAATTTGAGCGACAGCATAGCGATATTTGAGGCGACACACGGCACAGCACCAAAGTACGCTGGCAAGGATCAAGTCAATCCAGGATCAATCATCCTGTCAGCAGAAATGATGCTCAGACACATTAACTGGCACGAAGCAGCCGATATCATTATCAGCTCAATGGAGAAAACGATACAAGACAAAATCATGACCTATGATCTGGCAAGACTTACACCGAATGCCAGGCAGGCCACTTCTTCAGAATTTGGGAGTGCAATGATACAAAGAATGTAATAGAACTTATTAGACTGATATTCTCTGTAACATTTACTTCAGTCAGCTTATTTCAGAAATCAACCCCCGGCCTGGCATTATAAAAACTTCAGGTCGGGGGAAAACTAACCCGAAAGGTCGGCTCTTACACCGTCAGAATTAGGGAGCTTGAATATTTGAAGCTTGCTTGCCTTTTGGTCCTTGCGTAACTTCAAAGCTTACTTTTTGGCCTTCCTTCAGGGTCTTGAAGCCTGACATATTGATTGCGGAAAAATGCGCGAATAAATCCTCGCTGCCGTCATCCGGTGTAATAAAACCAAATCCTTTAGAATCATTAAACCATTTTACTGTGCCTGTTGCCATTTCTACTTCCTATAAAAAACTGGGCCGGATACCCTGATACTATTTGAATTTCAAGACCGCAAACGGCTCTAACCAGTACTGCAGAAAACTTGAAGCCAAACGCCGGTTGCAGTTTTACGCAAAATATGTCCCAAGTCAAGCAAAGATATGATGTTGATGCTACAAATTTTCACTTATGAAATGAGACAAATAACTACCTGACTAATCACTCAAGGAAGGCAGGAACTTTGTCGTAATCGACCCAGATGATTCCGGGAAACAAGGTAGGCTATAAGCACCGGAAAGATCGGGTTAGCGGTTAGAATACAGAAGTCAGTACTGATTAAATATTTTTCTTATAAAATACCAGATCCAAAACATCAAAAACGTAAGCCATGGCAGCAAATAACCGAAATCCTGAAAGTGTTATCGAAAAAGGCAAAACCAGATTGACCCCCCCGCCTTTATATAAGGTAATACTGATTAATGATGATTTTACCCCCATGGATTTCGTGGTAAAGGTGTTGCGCCATTTTTTCTTCATGGATGAAGAAATGGCAACCCGAATTATGTTGAAAATTCACACTGAAGGTGCAGGAATATGTGGAACTTATCCTGGCGATATTGCAGCCACAAAAGTACAACAGGTCAATGAATTCTCAAAACAAAATCAGCATCCACTCATGTGTGTGATGGAGAAGGAATAATATGATTGCGCAAGAATTGGAAGTAAGTTTGCATATGGCTTTCGTCGAGTCACGACAAAAACGTCACGAATTCATTACGGTTGAACACCTGCTACTGGCTCTGCTAGATAATCCCAGCGCTATAAAAGTGTTGCTTGCCTGTACAGTTGATATCGAGGATTTGCGCAAGTCCCTGCAGGATCATATTGCCCGCCATACACCAGTAGTAGAAGGATCTGGGGATGTTGACACCCAGCCTACTCTGGGCTTTCAGCGGGTCATCCAAAGAGCGATTCTCCATGTCCAATCCTCCGGCAAAAAAGAAGTCACCGGTGCTAACGTCCTGGTCGCAATTTTTGGCGAGAAAGATTCACACGCAGTTTATTTTTTACAGCAGAAAGGCGCAACACGACTGGATGTGGTGAATTATATTTCCCACAAGATAGACAAGACAGCACAGAACAGCGAATCTGAAAAAAATGAGGACAGTACTGACAGCGAGCAACGGGATTCAGGCAGCCCGCTGGAAAGCTACACCATCAATCTGAACAGCCAGGCAGCTGCTAACCGAATAGATCCTCTGATTGGACGTGAAAAAGAGGTTGAACGAGTCATTCAGACATTATGTCGTCGCCGCAAAAACAACCCGCTGCTGGTTGGTGAGGCTGGTGTAGGAAAAACTGCCATTGCCGAAGGGCTGGCCAGAAGAATTACTGAAAATCGAGTACCGGATGTACTTGCCAATCATCAGGTCTATGCCCTGGACATGGGGGCGTTACTGGCCGGAACAAAATATCGGGGCGATTTTGAACAGCGGCTGAAGGCGGTATTAAAACAGCTCACTGACAACCCCAAAGCAATTCTGTTCATCGACGAAATTCATACTCTGATCGGTGCTGGTGCTGCATCGGGCGGTACGCTGGATGCATCCAATCTGCTCAAACCCGCACTCAGCTCCGGACAGCTTAAATGTATCGGGGCCACTACCTACAACGAATATCGTGGCATTTTTGAGAAGGATCACGCCTTGTCTCGCCGCTTCCAGAAAATTGATATCTCTGAACCTGATATCAGCGAAACCGTGGAGATTCTGCGCGGGCTAAAATCCCGCTACGAAAAACATCATAATGTTAGATACACTGAAGTCGCGCTAACAGCAGCCGCAGAATTGTCCGCACGTTTCATTAATGATCGTCACTTACCAGACAAGGCAATTGATGTCATCGATGAAGCCGGCGCTGCCCAGCGAGTGCTCCCCAAATCCAGACAGCGGAAAATTATCGGCAAACAGGAAATCGAGCATGTTATTGCTGGAATAGCGCGGATACCGCCACAGAATGTTTCCAATGATGACCGCAATAAACTGAAAACACTGGATCGTGACCTCAAGGCCATCGTTTTCGGGCAGGATGCAGCAATTGATGCGCTCACTGCTGCCATTAAAATGGCACGCAGTGGACTGGGAAATACCGGCAAGCCTATTGGTTCCTTCCTGTTTTCCGGACCAACCGGCGTAGGAAAAACTGAAGTGGCACGTCAGCTTGCCTATATACTCGGAATCCCTCTGCATCGCTTTGATATGTCCGAATACATGGAACGCCATGCGGTTTCAAGACTGGTCGGTGCACCGCCGGGCTACGTTGGATTCGATCAGGGAGGCCTGCTGACTGAAACGATCATCAAACAACCACACGCTGTACTGCTATTTGATGAGATTGAAAAAGCACACCCTGATATCTTCAACGTCATGCTCCAGATCATGGATTATGGAACATTAACGGATAACAATGGGCGCAAGGCTGATTTTCGTAACGTGATCATCATCATGACGACTAACGCGGGCGCCGATACGCTCACCAAGACAGTAATCGGATTTACCAAACACGCAAAATCCGGAGATGAAATGATTGAAATCAAACGGCTGTTCACGCCCGAGTTTCGTAACCGGCTGGATGCCATTATCTCGTTTGCACCACTGGGAGAAGCCATTATATTGCGCGTTGTTGACAAGTTCCTGATAGAGCTCGAAGCACAACTGCAAGAAAAGAAAGTGGATGTTACATTCACCGACAACCTGCGCAGTCATCTTGCCAGCCATGGATTTGACCCGCTAATGGGTGCTCGCCCCATGGCTCGGCTTATTCAAGATATTATCCGCCGGGCACTTGCTGATGAATTGTTATTCGGGCAACTGGTTAACGGTGGCAAGGTAACCGTAGATATTGGTGAAGACGGCAAAGCTGTTCTCACATTTGAAAATAAGGAAAATGTAGCTGCACCCATCCCATCTTGAAAACCAAAAGAATAAAATGAACCTTCGGATACGCTTCCGTACATTCTTCATTGCACTTCTTGTTTTCGTATACCCCCTGACTGCTGATGCAGACGCCACGTATAAGTGGCGTCTGGCCATGTCTTGGCCGGAAGGAACGCCGATACTGCACAATGCGGCCAGGCGTTTCGCTGAAAATGTCGAAAAAATGTCAGGGGGGCGGATGCACATTACTGTCGATGCACCTGGCCGACACAAATCTGCTCTGGGAATTTTTGATTTTGTGCGCATCGGTGCATACGAAATGGGCCACACTGCTTCCTACTA
This sequence comes from Nitrosomonas sp. TNE100, assembly GCF_055387135.1. Taxonomy (NCBI): domain Bacteria; kingdom Pseudomonadati; phylum Pseudomonadota; class Betaproteobacteria; order Nitrosomonadales; family Nitrosomonadaceae; genus Nitrosomonas; species Nitrosomonas sp. TNE100. The sequence continues at coordinate 2,019,702 of NZ_AP040997.1, forward strand.
CTATAAAGGCAAAGATCCGACCACCACATTCTTCACGACAACGCCGTTCGGCATGACCCCCACCGAGATGAACGCCTGGTATTACTACGGTGGCGGACTGGAATTGCTGCATAAGATCTATGCCCGACACAACATTGTTGCTTTCCCGGCCGGAAACACGCACATTCAGATGGGAGGATGGTTTAGAAACGAAATTCACTCACTGAAAGATCTGCAAGGGCTAAAGATGCGCATTCCCGGACATGCCGGCGAGGTGGTAGAAAAAGTCGGCATGAAACCTGTCAATATCCCGCCTGGTGAACTCTATACCGCATTGGAACGCCGCACAATTGATGCCGTCGAATGGCTGGGTCCCGCCAATGATGAAAAAATGGGCTTTCAGCAAATAGCTCCCTACTATTACACTGGATGGCACGAACCGGGCGCTGAACTTCATCTTCTCATCAATAAGGAAAAATTTGATGCACTGCCTGAAGATCTGCGCACCATCATCGCAGTCGCTGCCAAGGAAGCCTCACTTGATATGCTGTCCGAGTCCTTTTACCGCAATGCCCTTGTCTGGGGAAGAATGCGTGAGGAACATGGCATTCATATTCGCACTTTTCCTGACGATGTACTCCAGGCTTTCAAAAAGGCCAACGATGAACTGTTGCAGCAGGTTGCCAACAAATCACCGGTTGCCCGTGAAGTCATTGAAAGTCAGCGAGTGTTCCTGACCAAGGCAAAAGAATGGAGCAAAATCACCGATCAAAACTATTTGGAGTTACGTTAATTCCGACTCTAAAAATACTTTCCTGGAATGAAACAGTCTGCTGCATGCAGCTATCAACTTGACTCTGATCACTTAATACACAACCTGATACCTATGGCGGATTTTCGACAGGAATTTATTGATTTTGCTCTTCGGTATAACGTCTTGCGTTTTGGTAATTTCAAAACCAAGGCAGGTCGCCCCTCCCCTTATTTCTTCAATGCCGGCTTGTTCAATGATGGCCAATCGCTGCAACAATTGGGGCAGTTCTACGCTCAGGCCATTCTTGCTTCTGAGATCCACTTTGATGCCCTGTTTGGCCCTGCCTATAAAGGCATTCCACTAGTCAGTACTGTTGTTATTGCCCTTGCCAAAGCTGGGTATAACCATCCTTTCAGCTTCAATCGCAAAGAAACCAAGGATCATGGTGAAGGTGGCAATATCGTAGGTGCTCCGCTGGTCGGGCGTATCTTGATTGTCGATGATGTCATATCGGCAGGCCTGTCTGTCAGTGAATCTGTCACCATGATTCGCGCAGCCAGCGCCACACCATGCGGCATCATGGTTGCGCTGGATCGTATGGAAAAAGGCAAAAGTGAATGCTCCACTTTGCAAGAAATCAGAAACCAATACGACATCCCGGTCATTTCCCTGGTCACATTGGATGATATCGTCGCTTATTTACACACCCGGCACGATCTTACCTGCCATATTCCAGCAATAGAAACCTATCGCGCACGCTACGGCGCAAAAATATCGGTTAGCTCCGGACAGTAGCAGCAACAACGCTGCGGACAGGTACATATCACCCGTCATTCCATCACTATTCTTAGCCTGGTTACATCTTTTGTTTAGCTGTTATTTTCCCCACTTCCGATCAAGTTAAAAATATTTGCTGGCTTTTCCAGGAAATCTGATTACAATACAAAATGGAGAGAACGATCAGTCTACTTTTATAGGGAATTCCAGTCATGATAAAAAACATTATTGGTCGTCTGATTCGAAAGAACACCACCGCCTCGACAATCCGTGAGCCGGGCAACGCGCTGTTTATCCCATCAAGACGCCGATTCTTGTGTACCTGCGGCTGTGGAATGTTCTATGTCACTACTGCTGGCGCCGGATTGCTGGCTGCTGCGACGCGCACCGAAGCCGCTGCGGGCGGCACGGTCATTCGTGTTGGACATCTACCAGCAGGCTGCGTCTCTCATCTGCTGTTGGCAAAAGTAAGAGGAAAGTTTACCAAAGCAGGGTTGAATGTTGTTCTGACGCAATTCAACAGTCCCGGTGATGCCATGCAATCACTGATCGCCAATAATCTTGAGATAATACACAGCCCGTGGACCATGACAGCAGCCGCCTACACCGCTGGCACTACCGACCTGCGCATTATTGGCGGCTCCGGTCAGGCTGGCATCGAGCTGGTCGCACGCAATGGCTCGGTCAGATCTGTGGAAGAATTTATCGATGCAGCAGATAAAGGGCTGCGTGTGGGAACCTTGCGGCTAGATACGCTAGAGCTGGTTGGATACGGCACCATGTCACAACATGGTAAATCCTATGACGACTACCACATGACCTTCTTTCCGAGCATGATCGGCATGGGAGAAGCCATTGCCAACAAGGCGCTGGATGTCTGCACCTTGGCGCAACCTTATGCTGAGCATGTTGTCGCTGAACAAGGGGCAGTTTATTTGACTGATTCCAACTCAGTATGGGGACCTGAAGCGGCAGACTGTGTTGTCACCACCAGAACCCGCACTATTGATCGCCAGCAGGATGTGTTGAGAACCTACCTCCTGGTTCTGCAAGAATCTGCCCGAGCCTTTGCTGAGGATTATGAAACAGTACTGGATGATTTACAGCCTATCTATGGTGTACCACGACCGATATTATCCGTTGCGCTCAAACGCCAGTTCCCCAATCCGGTCATCAGCCAGACGGGGGTTAACGGCCTGCGTCAGGGAGCAAAATATCTGACCGAGCTGGGTTATCTGAAGCCGGATGTCATTGATACCGTTCTGGATCTGCAATACCAGCCGGCCTGACGCCATGAAACCTCATGCTTCAGAAAAATCCGGTCACCAGCTCACGCTAACTGGCCGGGTTAGCCAACTGCTTTTTAAATCAAATTTCCTGTGGTTTTGTCTGGCCTGGTTGCTGATCATTCTATCCTGGGAGCTTGGTTCCTGGCTGGAATGGCTAAATCCGCAAATTCTGCCCCCTCCTAGTGAAACTATTCCGTATGCCTTTTCCGGCAACATCACCATCGGGTTCGGTCAGCAGAAAACCGGGTTGTTTGAGTCTACTACCATCACGCTGGGGCGCGTGGGTGCCGGTATGCTGATCGGCCTCCTGGTTTCATCCTGCCTCGCTATCATGGTGATTGAGCTGCCCATTTTGCGACGATTGATCTTGCCCCTTGTCCAGTCGCTTGCACCTATCGCACCGGTGGCCTGGATCCCTTTCACCATCGTTGTTATTGGTATTGGTGGCCCAGCCGCTGTATTCATCGTATTCATGGCAGTACTCGGAACCATGACGCTCTCGCTAATTGCCGCACTAGATAGCATCCCGGATGAATATCTGAAAATCGCCCATAATTTGGGTACCTCACGCATCCGTATGTGGTGGTATGTACGGCTTCCCGCCATCATCCCCAGCACAATGACAGCCATTCGCATGTCGTTCTTCGGTGCCTGGATGGCTGTTCTGGCAGGAGAAATGGCTGGCCTCAACTCCGGCCTGGGGTACATGATCATCATGGCGCAGCAGATGTACAACATGAAATTAGTCATGGTCGGCATTCTCGCCATTGGCTTCATTGGTTTTGCCATTGATCGCCTGTTATTGCTGATCAATGCCAGACTATTGCAATGGGTGCAGTAAATCCATGAACACAATACCTTCTTCCTCATCCGGCGCTCGGCTAGAATTCAGTAACATCCGTAAATCCTTCAGCGATACTGTTTCTGTAGAAGCAGATAGGCTCATCATAGAACCGGGCAGTCTGACTGTACTCCTCGGCCGCAGTGGTTGCGGCAAAACAACCCTGCTCAACCTCGCTGCCGGACTGGATTTTCCAGATCAGGGCAACGTCAGCTACGATAATCAGGTACTGCAAGGCCCGGCCCCTTCGACTGCGCTAATTTTTCAGACTCATAATCTGTTTCCATGGATGACAGCGGAAGAGAATGTTGCTTTCCCGTTGCGTAACCAAGGTATGGTAAGGGTGGAAGCACTGGAACACGCAAAGCAATATCTCAAACAAGTTGGGTTGGAATCTTTTGCCGGCCACAAGCCTTCACAATTATCTGGCGGCATGCGTCAGCGTATCACCCTGGCGCGGACCATCGCCACCAAACCTCGGTTGCTACTACTGGACGAACCCTTCTCCGCACTGGATATGCAAACTCGCCGCATGATGCAACGCTACCTGCTGCGTGTCTGGAGTGATTCTGCCGCCACCATACTGATGATCACCCATGATCTGCACGAAGCACTCATGCTGGCAGATCGTATCGCGCTCATGGCCTCATCTCCCAATGGCCATATTGCAGAAATTCTGGATATTGAACTTGATCGTCCCCGCAATCCAGAAAACCAGTCCTTCCGCGTTATCCAGCAACAACTTGACCGCTTCCTGGAACACGAAACCCTCCTGGCAGAACATGCCCCCATCCTCGAAGCAACTGATCAGACAAACCATCTGTAAAACAGTAAAGGCATAAGATCGCCAGGGTTCTCCCCCTACGCTGCACTCACATCTCGACGAACAACCGAGTTAATATGTAACATCTGACATTGCAGCAGAAGGAGGATGAAGTATATGAAGACACCTCGTTTACTGATGCCCTACTTGAGAGATCTGCCCGCTGATCTGCTGCCACTGGTCGAACAGATTGCAAGCTTGGCAATGGATTTACGTTGGACATGGAGTCATGCCGGAGATGCAATGTGGAAGATCATGGATCCGCAGCTGTGGGAGCAAAGTGAAAATCCTTTCGTTGTTCTGCAAAATCTGTCGTATGAACGCTTGCAGACACTGAACCAAAACAAGGAATTCAGGCAATATCTTGATCACCTGGTCAAAGCACGCAACGATTACTGCAGTTATGGCGGATGGTTCGGTGAGGTGCATGGCGACGTCAAATTGCGAGGAGTTGCCTATTTCAGTATGGAATACGGTCTGGGCAAGGCCTTGCCACTATATGCCGGTGGCCTGGGTGTGCTGGCGGGTGACTATCTCAAGGCAGCCAGTGATCTGGCTATCCCGATAACTGCAATTGGCCTGCTGTATCAGGAAGGTTATTTTCGGCAGATGCTGGATACCAGCGGCTGGCAGCTGGAAATCTATCCATATAATGATTCCAGCAGCCTGCCTTTGCGCCCCCTCCTGGCCCATAACGGCACCTGGCTATCCATTCCAATCGAATTGCCCGGACGAACAGTACAACTGCATGTCTGGGTAGCACAGGTGGGGCGAATCAACCTGTATTTGCTCGACAGCAATAACCCTCTGAACAATGCACTTGATCGCGGCATTACCGGCAAGCTGTACGGTGGTGGGGAGGAAGTCAGACTGATACAGGAAATTGTGCTGGGGATTGGTGGCTGGCGGCTCATCGAAACATTGGAGCTGGCAATTGATATCTGTCACCTGAATGAAGGCCATGCTGCATTCGTTACACTGGAGCGTGCCCGCTGTTTTGCGCAGAAAAGACAGATAGATTTCCAGGAAGCGCTCTGGGCAACACGGCCTGGCAATCTGTTTACTACTCATACCCCGGTGGCAGCTGGTTTTGATACCTTTCCGCGCGAACTGGTCATGAAATACAGCCAGCCCTATGTCAAAGACCCGGGAATGCCATTGGAAGAGTTGATGGCGTTCGGGCGTAGCAACCGGCAAGATGAGAGCGAGCCTTTCAACATGGCTTATCTGGCAGCACGCACCTGCGGCAGGATCAACGGTGTCAGCCGACTCCATGGCCAGGTCAGCCGAAATATTTTTCAGAAACTGTACCCCCGCTGGCCCGAACGCGAAGTACCGGTTACGCATGTCACCAATGGCGTACATGTTCCATCGTGGGATTCTCCCTGGGCAGATAAAATCTGGACGCTTTTTTGTGGCAAAGGTCGCTGGCTGGGTTCAGAAGAAGCACTCGCCGCTGAAATACGCAAACTGGATGACACGACGCTCTGGACTTTGTGCGGCCAGGAGCGCGCCGATCTGATACGCTACGTCCGGCAGCGGATGCAGGTACTACTGGGACAAAGGGGAGCAGATATGGAAGCCGTCAATCAGGTTGACCGGATTCTGGATCCCAATGTGCTGACGCTTGGATTTGCACGGCGCTTCACTGCTTACAAACGCCCCAACCTGCTGTTGCACGACCGCGAACGCCTTGCCAGACTGCTGACACGAGTAGATCGGCCAGTGCAGCTGGTGGTAGCCGGTAAGGCTCACCCCGCTGATAATGAAGGCAAGCGCTTCATCCAGGAATGGGCACAGTTCTCCAGCCGCCCGGATGTGCGTAATCATGTTGTATTTCTCGAAGATTATGACATTGCACTGGCGCAGGAAATGGTGCAGGGAGTAGATGTCTGGATCAACACCCCGCGCCGGCCGTGGGAGGCCAGCGGCACCAGCGGCATGAAAGTACTAGCCAACGGCGGATTGAATCTTTCGGAACTAGACGGCTGGTGGGCCGAGGCCTACACTCCTGAAACCGGTTGGGCACTGGGTGATGGCCATGAACACCACGAACCGGGCTGGGATGCAGTAGAGGCAGAACAGCTTTATCACTTGCTGGAAAAAGAAATCGTACCGATGTTTTACGACCGCGATGCCAGCGGCATTCCCGGAACCTGGGTAGCCCGTATGCGCGCCAGCATGGCACATCTTGCTCCGCAGTTCAGCAGCAACCGCATGGTGCGTGAATATGTCGAGCAACTGTATCTTCCCGCAGCGGCCACCTTTCAGCATCGAACAACCCCTGGAAGCTCTGCCGCGCAGGAATTGCGCCAATGGGATGAACAACTGAAAAAAAGCTGGCACGAGATACACTGGGGAAACCTGATCATATCCAGAGATCAGGAAGACTGGGTATTTGAAGTGCCGGTTTATCTGGGAGGTGTATCACCTGAATTCGTACAGATTCAGCTCTATGCTGATCCGGTTGCTGAGGAGCCTCCTGTTTGCGAAACAATGCAGCGTGGTGACGAGATACCGGGAGCTATCAATGGATATCTGTATAAATCCCGGTTAAATACCGACCGTGTTCATACCGATTTCACGCCACGCTGCGTGCCGTATCATCCCGATGCCCATATCCCGATTGAAAGCCACCTGATTCATTGGTGGATCGGAATAATGGCTCCATAAAAGCATTAATCCCGGATTTTCATCAGATTCTGGCAACGCAAGGAACACTTTCAAAATTGACAAGGTTGCTCAACGTAACTACTTCGCAGGGAAGAGAGCTTCTCCATTGGGATAAAAAATACAGATTAATCACTACCACGCCACTATCACTCTCCCGGAATTACCCATTACAAATACCCCAGCGGCATAGCACGCCCCTCCCTGCCCAGAGTATGGAAATAGCCCGCGATTAGGTGATTATTTACGTGATCAAATCCTCTGGAGATTATCCATAATGCGCTGGTATTAATTAATATCCACGCAGGAGAAATCATGAGCGAAGCGACTGCAGCGGCCGGCACGGGCAATAAAAGTAAACTGATCCTATTCATCCTGATCGGATTACTGTTTACTGGGGCAGGCATCGGCGGGACTTGGTATTTTATGAAAAAACAGCATGAAGAGGCGGGATCAGAAGCTGTAGTCGAAAAGAAAAAACCGGCAGCTTTTGTCAAGATCGAATCTTTTACCGTCAACCTGCAGCCAGAAGAAAGGGAATCTCACTATCTGCAGGTGGAACTATCCCTCAAAGTAAACGAAACCGCAGTAATCACGGTTATCGAAAACAGCAAACCTGAAATCCGCAATCAGATTCTGTTGCTGCTATCCAGTAAAAAACCCTCTGAAATCAATACATTGGATGGAAAGCAGAAACTCAGCCAAGATATCATTCAGGCGATCCGATCAAAGATTGGATCTGAAGCCCTGCAAAATGACATTCTGGATGTTTTGTTCACCTCTTTCATTATTCAGTAAACCCTGCGCGCCATGGCCGAGAATTTTCTCACTCAGGATGAAGTTGATGCGCTACTGAATTTTGATAACAGTAACAAGCATCAGCAAGCAGCCCAGAAGGAAAACGGGGTTACCTATCCGGGCGGTATCCGTCCTTACGACATGGCCACCCAGGAGCGGATTGTCCGGGGACGCATGCCCGCTCTGGAAATTATCAATGCACGCTTTGCCAATTCTCTGCAGATTGGGCTCTACAATTTTTTACGCCGGGGGGTAGATATTTCCGCTGGCTCAATAAAAACCATCAAATACAGCGAATTCACCCGTTCGCTGGTCGTGCCTGCAAATATCAACATGGTCAGCATGAAACCATTGCGCGGCACTGCACTGATCACCATTGATCCGAACCTGATATTTCTGATCGTGGACAATATGTTCGGTGGAGATGGTCGTTTTCATACCCGAGTGGAAGGACGTGAGTTCACCCTGACCGAACAGGGCATTATCCGACGCTTGCTGGATGTTTTATTCGAAAACTACGAGAAAGCCTGGAAATCTGTCTACCCGGTCAGATTTGAATACATCCGTGCGGAAATGAATCCGCAATTTGCCAATATTGCGACACCAACCGATGTTGTTGTTGCAAGCTCGTTTGAGCTCAATCTGGGCGGTAATCGTGGAGAGTTCTACATCTGCACCCCCTACACCATGCTGGAGCCAATACGTGATCTGCTCAACAACAGCATGCAGGAAGATCATGCAGAAGTTGATAATAACTGGATCAAGTCGCTAACCAGACAGGTACAAGGCGCAGAAATAGAAATTATTGCTAATCTCGGCCATACCCGGGTGACGTTACACCAGATCCTCAACATGCAGGAAGGCGATGTCATCGCACTCGATATTCCGGACACAGTAGTTGCTATGGCAAATGGTGTACCGATCATGGATTGTCATTACGGCATTCTCAACGATCACTATGCACTTAAAGTCAAGACTGTACGAACCCCAACTGAAACTGACTGATAATTAAAATCAAACATCGGAGCAGAACATGAATGAACCGATATCAACCGAACCACAAACCGAACAGGATGACTGGGCCGCCGCCATGGCGGAACAACAGGCTGCTGAAACTTGTTCGGTTATCGACGAAGCTAGCGAATCATCAGCCAGCGCATCGGCCCATATACCAGACGAGGATCTGACAAAGCCATCTTCTGTTTTCGAGCAGTTTTCCAGGAATAATGTGCTGAACGATACCCGCAACGATATCGATATGATTCTGGATATTCCGGTGCAACTGACAGTTGAGTTGGGTCGCACCCGAATCGCCATTAAAAATCTGCTGCAACTGGCACAAGGCTCCGTCATTGAGCTGGATGGCATGGCGGGCGAACCAATGGATGTGCTGGTCAATGGCTGCCTGATTGCCCAAGGTGAAGTCGTTGTCGTCAATGAAAAATTTGGCATTCGCCTGACAGACATCATCACTCCCAGTGAACGCATCCGCAAACTGAACCGCTAGCCCACCTCTGGATTGATTCCATACCCATGCCACGCATAATTGTCCAGATTGGCAGCATACTGTGGTTACCCCAACAGGTGCTTGCTGAATCCGTGCGAAATCAGGGCTTTACCCCGCCCTCCCCGGTAATTTCCAGCGAGAATATGCTGCAACTATCGGCAGGATTGTTCATTGTGCTGGCATTTATTGCACTAATTGCCTGGTTGTTCAAGAAAATAGGACTTAATCCTGCCAATCGGACAGATCTGCTAAAAATTATCTCGTCCGCCAGTGTCGGCCAGAAAGAAAGAGTAGTGATTGCAGAGATTGATGATATCTGGCTAGTGCTAGGTGTCGCACCAGGTCAGGTCAACTTGTTGCACCAGATGCACAAAAAACCCTCTCCATCTACTGAAACAGCTGAGCCTCCCTCTGGCAACGGTTTTACAGAGAAGTTGCAGGCCAATCTGGGGCAAGACCATGAGCAATAAAAACCTGCTATGCAAACGAATCGTTATCCGGCAACACTCCATCGGTTGCATCATTCTGCTACTGGTAGTGGGTATCAGCCCGGTATTTGCCCAGAAAGCAGGACTTCCGGCCATCACCAGCACACCAGCGGCAGGGGGAGGTACTACCTATTCCCTCAGCCTGCAAACTCTGCTGCTGCTGACTTCGATGACATTTTTGCCTGCTACTGTCCTGATGATGTCCAGCTTCACTCGCATTATCATCGTTTTGTCATTGTTGCGACAGGCGCTGGGTACGCAGTCATCTCCTCCCAATCAGGTGCTGGTTGGTTTGGCACTGTTTTTGTCTTTCTTTATTATGTCGCCGGTCATTGACAAAATGTATACGGAAGCATATCTGCCTTTCTCTGAAGACAAGATCAGTATTATCGAAGCAATGGACAAGGCAAGCGATCCACTCAAGATCTTCATGCTACGCCAGACACGCGAAACAGATATTGCACTGTTCGCCCGGATTTCCGGGAGCGAGGAAATCGAAAGCCCGGATCAGGTACCAATGAAAATCCTGGTACCTGCCTACATCACCAGCGAGCTAAAGACAGCTTTTCAAATCGGATTTATCGTCTTTATCCCTTTTCTGATCATTGATATGGTTGTTGCCAGCACACTGATGGCAATGGGAATGATGATGCTGTCGCCAATGATTATCTCTCTACCGTTCAAGCTGATGCTGTTTGTACTGGTGGATGGCTGGCATCTGCTGATTGGTTCACTCACCCAGAGTTTCTATACCTGATAAGGAGATCGCCACATGAGCCCAGAACAGGCAATGACTATCGGCCGACAGGCGTTAGAAATTACATTCACAATCGCTGCACCTTTATTGCTGGCAGCGTTGGTGACAGGTCTGGCCATCAGTATCTTCCAGGCTGCCACACAGATCAATGAAATGACTTTGTCATTCATTCCTAAACTGCTGGCTATCTTCCTTACCCTAGCGCTGGCTGGCCCCTGGATGTTACAAATCATACTTGACTACATTGAAAGGCTTTACACCAGTATTCCCTGGATTATCAACGGTGGATAGGCCGTTACAAATACACGGAACGGCAGCTCTCTGGTCACGTTTCTTCACAGCCTGAGAAATCACCTTTAACAGCGTTCAAAAACAGGTTATCGATCCATGTTCAGCATCACCACCGAGCAACTGAACGGCTGGCTGATTATCCTGATCTGGCCACTGGCCAGAATTCTCGCACTCATGACTGCCACCCCACTGCTAGGCAGTAGCAGTATCCCAATCCAGGTCAAACTGGGGCTGGCTGTACTACTGACTATTCTGATTGCCCCTCTGCTGCCCCCGCTACCTCAGATTGACCCAGGCTCCGGCGTGGGTCCCATTGTCTTGCTGCAACAGATTATTATCGGGCTGGCGATGGGTTTCTCCATACGCATTGTTTTTACTGCAGTAGAAATGGCGGGAGAAATTACGGGGTTGCAGATGGGGCTCGGTTTTGCAACTTTCTTTGATCCGCAGCAATCCGGCCAGGTTCAGCTGGTCGGCCGTTTCTACGGACTACTTGCTACACTCTTGTTTCTGGCCATCGATGGGCATTTGCAGGTTATTGCTGTGCTCGCACAGAGTTTCACCATCTTGCCAATCGGTGCAGATGGGATGAATGTTACTTCATTCACAACTCTTGTTAACTGGGGCGCTGAAATTTTCACATTGGGATTACATCTGGCCCTGCCAGTTCTGGCAGCTTTGCTGATCACCAATCTTGCACTGGGCATCCTGACACGCGCTGCGCCGCAATTGAATATTTTTGCAGTTGGATTTCCATTGACGCTGGGAATCGGCCTGCTGGTCATGTCATGGGCCTTGCCTTATTTTACTCCTGTGCTTACGCAAATGTTTCAGGAAAGCTTTTCCATCATGCGTTCACTCGCCGGTGGAAGTGTCAATGTAACCGGCATACCATAAACCCGGTTCCGGAAAGCTATTTACGCTATGGCTTATCTGTGGCGCTCACATTCTTTTAATTAACCAGGCTTTTCACCCCCTTTTTAGCCGATTGCCATGCCACAGTGATTGATAAGGTAAGCGCCGCTCCCACATTTTTCTCGATAAACGGTACCCGCCATGCTATTCAAATCTCATCTCAGATCGATTTTGAACATTTCACCACAACCAGAAAATGAGGCTGAATTAAACGTTGTCCCCATTCATACCGGCAAAATGCCATCCGGGAACGAACTCCCACAGATAAATGATCCTTTCGGGCAAGAAGATTGCGATTCTTCTTTTGATGACAGTAACGCCTCACGACTGGAGGCTGAAAATATCGCAATCCGCGAGGCCAAAGGTCGGATTGAAACCGAGGCCCGCGCACGTGTTACCGCAGAAGCACGTGCGCGGGTAGAAGCCAGTGCTAGACTGGCCGCCGAAGCACGCATCAAGGCCGAAACAGCAGCCACGGAAGAAGCCAGGGCACGCACCCGGGCAGAAACATTGGCAACACAGGAGGCTCAGGCACGCCAAGAGCTAGAGGCAAAGTTACGTCAGACTGTTGAAGACAGCCTTAGAGCAGAAAAAGCAATCGTTGCTGCTTTGCGTGCCAGAGTACAAACTGAAGCGGCCACAACCGAGAAAGCACGCAGGCGTACACAAGAAGAAGCGCTCGCCCTGGAAAAATCCAGAGAAAAGGAATTGGCAGAGCAAAAAGCAATAGAAGCAGCCATTGCACGCAGAAAAAACAGTGAGGAAGCACTGAAGATAGCGCTTGCCGCCTCGGCAGCAGAAGCAGAAGCAGCAACACTGGCACGCACCAGAGCTGAAGAGGATGAGAAAAAAATTGTGCTGGCAAATGCCAAAGCTGAAGCTGAACGTCAGACTATCGAGGAAATTCGATTGCGCACAGAGGCTGAAGCCAATCTGGCCTCACAAATACAAGAGAAATTACAGGCAGAAACCAGGGCACGGGAAGCTGAACAAGCCAAACTGGATGCTGAAAAAAAAGCGACTGAGGCAGCAGATACCCGACAAAAACTTGATCTTGCGGCAAAATCAGAGGCAGAGGGCCGCACTGCAACCGAACTGGCAGCCGCGGCTGCGGCACGCAGCAGGATAGAGGCTGAACGAAACGCTAAAACAATCGCGGAACAGCTTATCCAGAGCGAGCAGGAGGCTGAACAGGCTGCCTTGGAACGCACCCGGACCGACACCCTGCTGCTGGAAAAAGTACAAGCCCGCATCATTGCAGAAAATGAAGCACGAGTTGCTGTTGAGGCTCGCATACAGGCGAAAGAACAGGAAACAGCCATATTCAATGAAAAAACACAAGCTGATCTGGCTATTACGGACACAATTCGGGAACGTATTCAGGCACAGGAAGTGGCGATCAAACGATCCCGCGCTCGTGCTGCTACAGAAGCAGTCGCCAAGAAAACCGCCGAAGATAGAATCGCAGCAGAAACCCATGCAGCAAAACTGGCTGATGAACGAATTGCACTGGACAAACAGCTTGAAAAAGAAGCCAATGAGCTGGCAGAAATGGAAGCACGCCTGATCGAAAACAGGAAAAAACAGGCGGAAGCCGTTCAGCAAGCCAAGTCAGCAGCCAGAGTACGCATGGAAATGGAGCCAAAACTGACCGGACTCGCCATGACCATTGCACAGAACCAGATTATCGCCATGGCAAAAGCGGAAGAGCGGCTCCAGGCAGCTGAAACAACGGCTGCCACGGTACTGTATAAAATCCGGACAGAGGCTTCAGCCCTGATGGCAATACAAGCACGCATAGAGCAGGATGCACTGGCTGTCGAACGCGCCATTGCGCGAGAAGCGGTTGAAACCATGGCTGTAGAAGCCGCACGGGCACGTATTCAGGCAGACGAGGCTGCGATTGCACTGGCCTCTCGGAAAATACGGGAGGAAATTGAAACAACCAGAATTATTCAGGATTGTTCCGACGAAGAAATTTCACCCGATATAGTCGTAGATTATGAAGAGCATTCTACTCACCTCTCTTCTGATAACAGCGAAACCATGTTGGCAGATACTGAAGAAAGCACGGAAAAAGAAGCATCTGCTGAATTTATTGAGCCTGATGATTCAACAAATCGACTGGATTCGAACACATCCGGTAATTCACTTCAATTAGATACACTCGACAACTCAATAAAGCCTGGTGAAACAGCAGTACCATTCGATAAATCCAAAACTGCTGAAGTAGCATAACCTTGCAACTTAAATATCAAAATAGCAGCATGATACGCAATGTATCTAGCTGCAATTTTTCAGGGTCGGACTAACAACAATACTAAAGAATCAGGAAAGAATGACATGCTGAAAGCCTTATATTCAACTGTACTGCCGCTGACACTGGCAATTACCAATGTTACCGGATTTACCATGCACATGCAGGAAAAAACCACCACACTCCAGGATCAAAAGCAGGTCGGTGTTACGATCTACAATGAAAACCTGGCATTGATCAGGGATCTGCGACAAGTTTCTATGGAACAAGGTATAAACAGGCTGGTTTGGCGTGAAGTTTCAACCCGGATACGTCCACAAACAGTACTGCTGCGCACACCGGGGCAATCTTCCGAATCCCGGTTGCTGGAACAGAATTTTGATTTTGATCTGCTTACCCCGGAAAAACTGCTGGAAAGCTATCTCGGACGTACCGTCAATGTTATTTACACTAATCCTGTAACTGGAAAAGAAACAATAGAAGCCGCCACCGTACTCTCCACCCTTGGGGGAGTTATATTGAAATTCACAGATCGTATCGAAACCGGTACTACAGGACGAATCACCTTTCCGGATATCCCCGATCACCTGCATGATCGGCCCACCTTGTCACTGGTACTGGAGAATACTTCTCCAGGAAAACGTGAACTCGAATTATCCTACCTGACCTCCGGGCTTTCCTGGCAGGCTGACTATGTGGCTAAACTCAATGCCGATGATAGCCGGATTGATCTTAGTGGATTAATTACGCTGGCCAACCATAGTGGCATTGCGTATCCAGATGCCCATCTGCAGCTGGTGGCCGGGAACATCAATCAGGTTTCCTTCGAGCAACCCCAGACCAGAAAAATGATGGCTATGGTGGCTGATGCCGCCGAATATCAGGAGAGTAAGCAAGAATCCCTGTTTGAATACCATCTCTACACCATGCCTGCCTCCGCAACGCTGGCAGAAAACCAGACAAAACAGATTACGCTGATGACAGCTGCAGATATTCCGGTCAACAAGGAATTTCTACTGCGTGGTATTGAAGCCCATTACTTCAGCAGATATACCGGCGACGATAACAAACTGAGGCCGGATGTTTTTATCCAGTTTGAGAACAAGGGAAAAGAGCTGGACAAGCCGCTACCTGGAGGAACAGTGCATGTTTACAAAAATGATTCCCAGGGCAATGCGCAATTTCTGGGTGAAGATCGCATTAAGCACACCGCGAAAAATGAACTCGTTCGTGTGAAGCTGGGTAAAGCTTTCGACATTACAGCCACGAGAACCCAGACGGATTTTCAGCAGCTGGATACTCCTTCTCAACATTTCACTGAAACAGCCCACAAGATTGAAATTCACAACACACGCCAGGAAGCAGTCACCATTCGAGTACAAGAACCCATCCCCGGTGACTGGATAGTAATTTCAGAATCTTTTCCCCATACCAAGCCAGCCGCTAACCTGGCTGAATGGCAGATCATCATTCCCGACAATGAGAAAATTGTGCTGAGTTACCGGGTCCGGATTAAACATTGATAAATTCCGTCTGCTGTTTGCATTGTAGGCTGCAGATCTGATTACTCGTCTAAAGGTATTTATTACACCTGATTTCTGAATTGCAGCAGAAAGTTTCTGACCAGGTTGATTTGTTCTGTATCCATCAGCATGGGCGCATGACCGATACCAGACAGCTCAACGAACTTTACATTGGGCTGATGTAATTGCATTTCACTGACTGTTTCCGGTGTCAGAACCTCTGATTTTTCTCCCCGGAGCACCAGTATCGGAAGATCAAGCCGGTTCCAGTAGGGCCATAGATTGAGATCTCTCAAATTTGATGGACGAAAACCAGATGAGATGACAGGATCATAGCGGTAGCCAATTGTGCCATCCTCATATTCACGCGCACTGTACAGCGCCATATGATGCCATTGCATATCCGTAAGCGCATTATAGGGCAGTGCCGTATTGCGCATGTGTGTTTCCAGTTCACTCAGGCTCTGGAAACGGAGATCTTGCCCGATAGTCATGGCAAACACAGATAGGATAGCAGATGAAACAAACGGGCCAATATCACTCATTACCAGTGCCCTTAGCCGGTAAATGGTTGACAAACGCTGCCGGGCAGCCAGCAACATGCCAACCAGCCCCCCCATGGACACACCCACCCAGTAAAAGTGAAGACAATCATGGTGGCTTTGCCGGTAAATATGTTTGAGCACACATTCCATGTCCGACAAATAAGTCATCGCAGAATTGTAATCCTCTGCGTTTTCCAGCCAGTCACTGCGACCACGCCCCGCCAGATCAATGCAAATTACTCTGAAATCTTGCTCCAGGGCCTCCGCCAGAAAATCAAAATCCCTACAGTTGCGTGTCAGGCCATGTACACATACCACTACATGATGATTTTCCGGATTTCCCCAATCTGTATAGGCAAGCTGACGGCTGCCTCGTCCAGATTTTGCTTTTCCGTGTTGTGCTGGTACAGATAGATATTTCCACGATATATCCGAAGGGTTTTTCATAGGAAATTTTTCAGAATGATGCGTAATCATATCAAAACGAGTTTGCTGAACCGCAATCGCACAAATACCAATCAGTTTATACAACCGGACAATCAAAAAAGAACAGAGATAACTAGAGCAGCAGTCAATGCAGTACTTTCTGCAAATTTGATAACAAGAACTAAGAATAGCTGATCTGAGTAGCTCTATCCTCTGCTAACGGATACTGACTGTATGGTTTTAAAGTCAGCACCTTGGTTAACAGAAATAATGGAATAGTCGGTTTCCTAAATCAGTGCCTACGGAGAGCTTTTGCAATCCGCATTCTCAGCGCATTAAGTTTGATGAAGCCCGCTGCATCCGCCTGATGATAAGCCCCTCCGTCTTCCTCAAAAGTAGCAATCGTAGGATCGAATAGCGAATCTGTCCGGGAATCACGCCCGACCACCATCACGTTACCCTTATAGAGCTTGACCCGGACTTGGCCATTTACATGTGCCTGGGACTCATCAATAAGCACCTGTAATAATTTTCTTTCTGGGCTCCACCAGTAACCGTTATAAATCAGTGCCGCATAGCGCGGCATCAGATCATCCTTCAAATGTGCGACTTCCCGATCAAGAGTGATTGATTCGATTGCACGGTGGGCACGCAGCATAATTGTGCCACCAGGCGTTTCATAGCAGCCACGTGACTTCATTCCAACATAACGGTTTTCCACCAGATCAAGACGCCCGATGCCATGTTTACCGCCTAGCTGGTTGAGTTTTGTTAGTACGGCTGCAGGAGATAGCTTCTCACCGTTCAATGCAACAATATCTCCCCGCTCGTATTCCAGATCCAAATATTCAGGTTCGTTTGGCGCTGCTTCCGGTGAAATCGTCCAGCGCCACATGCTTTCTTCTGCTTCTACAGCAGGGTCTTCCAGTGCACGTCCTTCATAGGAAATATGCAAAAGATTGGCATCCATACTGTACGGTGATCCCTGCTTTTTCTTCATTTCAATTGGAATACCCTGTTTCTCGGCATACGCCAGCAGTTTTTCACGTGAAGTCAAATCCCATTCACGCCAAGGAGCGATAACACGGATATCCGGCTGCAAGGCGTAATACCCAAGCTCGAAACGTACTTGATCGTTGCCCTTCCCGGTTGCGCCGTGAGAGACCGCATCAGCGCCCGTTTGCTGTGCAATTTCAACTTGACGTTTGGCAATCAACGGGCGGGCGATACTAGTACCAAGCAGATATTCCCCTTCATAAACCGTATTGGCACGGAACATGGGAAAAACATAGTCGCGTACAAATTCTTCACGCAAATCTTCGATGAAAATTTCCTTGATACCAAACTGCAGGGCCTTGGCGCGTGCCGGCTCAATTTCCTCGCCCTGGCCGATATCCGCCGTAAAAGTAACCACCTCGCACTGATAGGTATCCTGGAGCCATTTCAGTATGACCGAGGTATCCAACCCCCCCGAAAATGCCAATACCGCTTTCTTAACTTTATCCATGTCTCTTTACAATCAAAAATTTACAGGTAATTAAAAGATTACCTGACACTAATCCTGCCCAGCAGCAAGTACTCCATCAACGCTTTTTGTGTGTGTAGCCGGTTCTCTGCTTCATCCCATACCACCGATTGGGGGCCATCAATGACTTCCGCATCCACCTCTTCGCCTCGGTGTGCTGGCAGACAATGCATGAACAAGGCTTCTTTTTTTGCACAGGCCATCATCTCAGCATCCACACAAAAATCTGCAAAATCATTTTTACGTGTATCCAACTCATCTTCGAAACCCATGCTGGTCCACACATCCGTTGTGACCAGATCAGCATCTTTCACTGCATCGTGCGGCGAGACAAACTGTTCATAGTGATCTGTGCCATACAAACCCGCCCGCTCGGGCTCCACTTCATAACCCGGTGGTGTAGAAACATGTACATTGAAGTCAAAAATTTCGGCAGCTTGCAGCCAGGTATTGCACACGTTATTGGAATCTCCAATCCAGGTTATGGTTTTGCCTGTGATACTTCCGCGATGTTCTATGAAGGTAAAGATATCTGCCAGAATCTGGCAAGGATGATATTCGTCCGTCAGGCCATTGATCACCGGCACCCGTGAATTCTCGGCAAAACGTTCAATAATCTGATGCTCGTGAGTACGAATGGTAATGATATCAACCATTCTTGAAATAACTCTGGCTGCATCCTCCACCGGTTCGCCACGGCCCAATTGGGTATCACGTGTTGAGAGATAGATAGCACTGCCACCCAACTGATGCATGCCTGCTTCAAATGAAAGGCGCGTGCGCGTGGAGTGTTTTTCAAAAATCATGGCCAACGTACGGTCAGTCAGCGGCCAGTAGCGGCGATATTGCTTGAATTCATTCTTGATCCAGCGCGTCCGGTCGAACAGGTATTCGAATTCCAACCGGTCAAAATCCTTGAACTGTAAAAAATGCCTGATCTGCATAAATGATTTCTACCAACAAAAACATCCGGAGATTTTTATATTTCTGGCTCTCTATCAGGTAGATGAAACAGAAATCACTTGAATCCGGAAAAATAAAAAAGGCGGGATAACCATGTAGCGAGAAAAAATCTTTCGAGTGCACTCTGGCGACAACCGTCGGCTCACACCCTTATCATTATTTCTCTCGATTCTCAAGAAACCAGGAAATAAGAGCGGATACCTCATGTACCACCTGTTCTGCCTCTGCCTTTTGCATATTCAATGCCGGCAGTAATCGTACTACTTTTTCAGATGTTACATTGATCAGCAAATGGCGTTTCAATGCTTCAGGCACAAGTTCACCACAGGGTATCGGCAGCTCAACCCCGATCATCATCCCCTGCCCGCGAATTTTCAGCACGTTTTGCCAGGCATGTAATCTCTGCTTGAATTCCTCTCGCATGAAATTACCGATAGTCACAGCATTAGCCATCAATCCTTCCTGCTCAATGATGTCAAGAGTGGTCAAGGCAGCTCTACATGCAAGTGGATTGCCACCGAAAGTAGATGCGTGATTACCAGGCTTGAATACTTCTGCTGCTTTCCCGCCTGCCAGGCAGGCGCCGATCGGCAGGCCGGATCCCAATCCTTTTGCCAGTGTCATGACATCCGGTACGATATCACTATGCTGAAAAGCAAACCACTTGCCCGTCCGTCCAAGGCCACACTGTACCTCATCAAGCATCAGCAACCAACCGTTCTGGTCGCAGATCTTGCGCAACCCTTGCAGATAATTTGCTTGTGGGAAATTAACTCCACCTTCGCCCTGATAGGTTTCCAGTAGCACCGCCACAATTTCCTTGTTGTTCGCTGCAACCTGGTTGACTGCTTCCAGATCATCATAGGGCACACGCACGAAACCCGTGAGTAGCGGCTCAAAACCCGCTTGAGTCTTGCGATTGCCCGTGGCAGTAAGTGTTGCCATGGTCCGGCCATGAAATGAGCGTTCCATAACAATAATCGTTGGCAGATCTATTCCCTGGTTATGGCCATAAAGCCGCGCCAGTTTAATGGCTGCCTCATTCGACTCTGCTCCGGAATTACAGAAAAAAGCCTTCTCCAGGCCTGACAGACTGGTCAATCTGTCTGCCAAACGCTCCTGATTCTGAATGTGGTAGAGATTAGAGGTGTGTATTAACGTAGCAGCCTGTTCACACAACGCTTTCGTCAGTACCGGATGGCAATGTCCAGCCCCGCAGACCGCAATTCCTGATAGCGCATCAAGGTAGCGATTACCTTGATCATCCCACAGCCAAACGCCTTCTCCCCTGACAAAGGTAACGGGAAGCCGTGCATAAGTATTCATTAAATGAGACACAGAAAATACACCCTATTTTTGTTCTGAAACAACATGGTGGCTGGTGCCACCACTCCTGGGAACAGGTTCCCTCATTCAGAACCTCTGAATAAATTTATACGCAAAAACAACATAGACTTATTCAGAAGTTCCTTTACACTTTAGCGAAACAATATTCACTTATCTATCAAGTCATTTCAAGCAGTTTTTCTGTTAGATATTCTGGCCGAAGTCAGCCATCTATACCTCGTCAGATCACTTTTTTTGCCAGGAGCCGTTCTCTTGCTGATACCACCAGCCTGGTTTGGCCCACTTTATCCATCGTTGGGCAAATGTTGAACGAATATTGCTTTCCCATTCCGGATGATTGTTAGCCAGTGCTATTTCCCGATAAAGTGCATTACGATCTTGGTTCTCGGCTGTCACAAGCGTATTAACCGATTGCCGTCCTGATAAAGGTACAACACTGGCATCACGCAACACGATCAGACCGTCACGGGTCAAACCTACTGCACCACTATCATAAAATGGTATCAATTGACCGTGACGCTGTTTTATATTTTGTTTTAACTGGGTAACTGCTGGTGAACTGGCTTTAAAATCCACCGCACTCGCAAAGCTGATACACAGAAAGAAACCCAGTGATATCAGTGTTATATACCGAATTAACTGTCTATGCACAAGATTCACATCCTCAGAAGATCTTTCATGGCCTGGTCTTGTCGGGTTTATTGTCAATTTTATTGTTGCGAGTATCATTACCCGATTTTTCTCTGGGTTGTTCCCTGCCGTCAGCCTCATCATCAGCTTGCCAAACCTCATCGATAATTTTGTCGGCCACTTTCTCCGCGGCTGCTGCCGGAAAGTAAATATTGATAGTTACGCAAGCTGCTACCACAAAGCCAGCGGCCATCAGCAAAATCAGGTTGGAATTACGATTTGTCATTATCATTTAGTGAATCACCGGGTTGCCACTTTCAATGGCGCGCTCCAGACGCTTGAGCAGTTCAGGCCAGTCCACCTCTGAATTATAGCCGGTAATGGTAATTGCAGGTATTCCACTGCCCTTGACCAGCACATATCCCTTGTCATCACGAGAAGCCGACTCAATCCCGCTCATATAACAAATATGTCCACGTAACTTACAACCCCAGCCAATTTCAGTATAGCGAAATTGTTCAAACATACTGAGAAAACTTTTCTGGATAGCTGTCACTGCAGATTCGCCACCTAATGCAATAATATTCTTGATCGCTGCCTGACTGATCCGACGTTTGTAATCCCCCGCGCTACTGGTAAGTTTTGCATCAAATCTTACCGGTTCCCAGTTAACCAGCTCAAGATCGTTCACCTCAACATCAACCCGTCCCTGTATATTTCCAAACGAATAGGCACGGGTCAACAAATCAAGATCGATGTGATACATGGCCACATCCGCTGCCAGATGAGGGGTCAAACTAAGTGGCTTGGTCAGCACCAAATTCCTGGCTACCGCGACACCGTCGAATATCCCTGAAACAAGCTCGCCTTCCATTGTTATAGTTGAATTGGTATAGCTCATTTTCGGCATAGTACCCGACAGCGTTCCAAACATTGGTTGAATCTGCAGGAATTCAGTCAGTTTTTCCATAGAGATCGGAAAAAGCCGCCCGTTTAACTGCCATTGCCAGCCGGACGTCTGCAAAGAAGCTATGAAATTTTCTATCAGCAGTCTTCCATCCAGTATCGGCACCTCTGCACGAGGAATATTGAGCTGCATCCCGTTTGTCTCGATTGGAATATGTGTTGTACCCAGCGGAATCCTCAAGATCTGGGCATTACTGAACCGGATTAATCCATCCAGCGCCTCGTTTCGATTCCATGGTACATAGGCGTCCAATCCTTCAACTGCAAACCGCTCGCGAGCATCGGTTAATGATACATTCTGCAAATCAATGATTAGTGACTGGTTTGCATTATCCTGGTAATGCCAGGCAATATTTACCTTGCCGGCAGCCTCTGTTTCTGCCAGTGCCGTCTCCTCAGCCAGGGGTCGAATAATACTACCAAACAAAGTGGATAACTCCAGGCTCTCGGCCGACAATCTAGCCTGCTGTAATGCTTGATCCGGAATGCTGGCAATAGCAGAAAAATCTGCTTTACCTATACCCGTCAAACTGAGTTCACCTTGTGATAGGTTAATATGATCACCTTTTATTATCCCTTTGGCGGTTAATTGGTGCCCTTCTCCAGAAAAATAAAATGGCTGCCAAAAGACCTCTCCTTCCGGCCAGGTGATCTTGCCTCGCCATTGCCAAACATCCTGTTTTCTTCGCACATCCAGGTCAAGCAACAGATTGATCCGTTCACCCACGTGCAACCCGCTCGAATCACTGAAAGATAATTTATTGATGCTCAGCTGTGTGGATAACGCTGACATTGAAGTCTTACTTCCATTCAGGTAGATACTTCCATTAAGTTTTGCCTGATGTATCTGTAGTGAATCTTCTTCTTGAGGCAACAGATCGGCCAAAAATTTCCCCTCTCCATTTACTATCTTCAACACACTTCGCCACTTTTCTGCCTGCCAGTCGATCATCAGCTGCCATTTCTCTCCCGAATTTTTTTTCGGGAATGGATGAACTTCAAGTACAAGCTGTTTATGTTGCAAGGAAAGCTGGAAAGTTATCGATGAAGATAGCTTGCCAAGCTCCAATGTCCCCATTTCACAGCCAATTAATTCGCGATTAATACGGATCTGATTACATCTCAAACGAAGATCATGCCATCTCCAATTTCCTGCGAGCAACTCACCCACACTGATTTCAAGAACGGGCGATAAGATGCCAGTCAGCTTGATGCTGGCTGAGTGAATATTAAAGGCAGGATGCCGGATATTCTCCAGTACAAAATTAAAATAAGGGACCGCAGCATTAGCCGGAGAATAACAACCTGCGTAAAGTAGAAAAAATAGCCAGAGGCGTGTAGCAAGCTCGCAGATACAAATCGGAAAACTGACACGACGAAACCAGAGATACCTCGGCTCCATGCTCTTCAGGAAGGAAAAACTCCGGTTGACAGGTAACGATCCCCACGGTCACACACAATAAAAACAATCACCGCGTTTCTTACTTGAGCAGAAAGTTTCAGCACTGCTGCCAGTGCCCCCCCGGAAGAAATGCCAGCGAATACTCCCTCTTCAGATGCCAATCGACGCGCCATGATCTCGGCCTCTTGCTGGGATACCAGCAAAATACGATCAACAAGTTCCGACTGATAAATTTTAGGCAAATAAGCTTCCGGCCATTTACGGATTCCGGGAATCTGGGCACCTTCTTGCGGCTGTACACCTACAATTTCCACCTTCCGCTCTTTTTCTCGGAAGTAGCGGGCACACCCCATGATTGTGCCAGTCGTTCCCATACTGCTTACAAAATGAGTAATCTTGCCCGTAGTATCCTGCCAGATCTCGGGAGCAGTACCTTCGTAATGTGCCAACGGATTATCGGGATTGGAAAACTGATCAAGAATAAAACCCTTGCCAGCCTCGCACAATTGTCCGGCGACATCCCGTGCTTCCTCCATATTTTCTGTCAGAATAATTTTGGCACCGTACGCAGCCATCACTTGACGACGCTCCAGACTCTGATTTTCCGGCATGACCAGAATCATGTGATAGCCTAGTATTGCTGCCGACATAGCCAATGCAATCCCGGTATTGCCGCTAGTTGCCTCAATCAACGTATCTCCCGGCTGAATATCTCCACGCTGCTGAGCTCGTATGATCATGGAGTAGGCTGGCCGATCTTTGACTGACCCCGCCGGATTATTACCTTCCAGTTTTGCCAAAATAATATTGCTGGTTTTCCCCGGGATACGTTTAAGCTGGACCAAGGGGGTATGTCCGATGAAATGTTCGATAGTTTTATACATGACCAGATATGTGCTGCCACAAATAAATCAGGATTATCTCATACACATACAAAAAACCCCTTGTGAAAGGAATTCACAAGGGGTTCAGTCAAGGATTAGCCTGAAAAAAATAGCATGCTAGCACTGTTTCGTCACAGGCTTTCAAACAATTTCTTCGCCTCATCTTTCTGAGAAAAAGGTTTATCGCTACTCAGTAGTTTCTCAAGCTCCTGGCGCGCTTCAACCGTATTGCCAGATTTATATAGTCCGACTGCGTAATGATAGTGGATTTCAGCAGCTTCCGGAACAGCTGCAACAGCCTGTTGCAGCAAGGAAACCCCTCGTTTGGCATCCCCTTGCTCAACCAGAATCCATCCAAGTGTATCCAGGATCGCTGGACTATCCGGGGCCTGCTTGTATGCCTTCTCGGCATAATCGAGCGCGGTGGCAAAATCTTTTTTCTGCTGGTATATCCAGGCTAGATTATTCAGTGTGGCAGCATGATCAGGATGTTGCTTCAGGATGGTTTTGTATTCCCTGATAGCAGGATCATATTTTTTGCTGGCAAGGTAAACACCTGCAAGATACATACGAACGCCATCATCAGCCGGATTTTCCTTCAGCCATTGCGTGACACGTTGATCAGCCTGCTTTTCTTTCCCGCTTTGACTCAGAGCTGTATGCAATTTGATCAATAATTGACCGGTTTTCTGTTTAGTCAGCGCCTCTTCATAAGCCGTGGCAGCGGCAACTGCATTTTTCTGCCGCATTTGTAAATCACCCTCCAGCTCAAATCCAACCGGCAGCTTTTCATGTTGTTTTTGTATATCCCGCGCGATACTGAGTGCATCATCCACACGACCGTCTCCAACCGCCAGTTGAGCCTGCATTAGTTTAGCTTCCCAGAAATCCGGCTTAATAGCCAACGCCTTTTTCAATGAATCAGCCGTTGCCCTGGTATTCTGCATAGAGGCATAGATCTGCGCTAGTTGAAGCTGGGCAGGGGCAGAATCTGGTAATCTGGCAGCCAGTTTCTGGAAATTTTCCAGTGCAGCATCCTTATCCCCAGTAGCCAGATAAGCACGAGCCAACAGCTCTATGGCGCTCAAATTATCCGGATGAATGCCTTGCAGTTTCTTGGCCAGCGCAAGCGATTTCCCAGGTTCATTGATGGCCAGATAATGCGCTCCCAGCTGCAAAGCTGGCGGCAGCTCATCCGGATTTTCCTGACTGGCTTTTTCCAGCCATTCAGTTGCTTTTTCTTTATTTCCTTGTGAGAGCGCGATACCTGCTAGCGCATTCATTGCCTGTACGTTTTTCTTATCCTGCTTCAGTACTTCTTCAAAACGCTGCTGTGCAGCTTCGGGATGTTTTTCCTGTAAATCAATTCTCGCCAGGTTGGAAATGGCGGGAAAATAGTCTGGCTGTATGGAAAGCGCCTGATTGAAGCTTGCACGCGCCTTGATCAGGTCTTTTTTACCCAGATAGACTCCACCTTCCAGATTATGTAGCAGCGGATTGTCAGGTTGCTCGGCAAGCTGCGATTTGACAACTTTCAGCGCTTTATCAAATTCACGCTGCTGCAGATGAGTCAAAACAAGCATAATACCTGCCCGGCCGGATTTATCATCCAGTTGGGTAGCGTGTTCCAGATCAGCAATGGCACTTTCATTTTCCCCCTGTCCCATTTTGCTCATAGCCATTGCGGTATATAATGCAACGTTATCCGGAGATAATTCACCAGCCTTCTCAAAATACTCCGTGGCTTTCGTAAAATCCCGCGCCCGCATATAGGCCTCACCTGCCAGTGCAAACAATTGTGGATCCTGTTGTACTACCTTCAGCGCCGGGGTCAAGGTAGTAACCGCCTGTTTTGCCTGGTTATTCTTCAACTGAATCGACGCCATAAGCTTAATGGCATAAAGATTATTCGGAATCTTCTTCAAGTATTGATCAACATACTGCTCTGCTTGTGGAAGCGACCCCAATGCAAACTGAGTGGCCCCCGCAAGTAATACACTGGGAAGATGATCTGGTGCTGAACTCAACACCTGTTGCAAAGTTTCAAGAGCAACCACATGTTTACCCTGGCTAAAATCGAGTAATGCCTGTGTGTATGCAGCAGGCAGGCTACCGGGAGCAATCTTGCGAACGGCATCCAGATCTGCTTGGGCAGCTTTAAATTTTTTGGTACTGATTAATATGGTTGCCCGGTTAATATACGCCGCTAATGATTCCGGGTTCAGTTTTATAGCTTTGTCATAATCGGCCAGCGCTTCATCAATCTTGTTCTGCGCACGCAACAAATCTCCTCTGAACAATACTGTATCGCTGTTTTCTGGATTAAGTTTCACTGCTTCTTCGGAAAAATTCATAGCAGATTCAATATCGTTCCGGGCAAGCGAACACCTGGCCATACCCATCAGCGCACCTGCGAATCCTGGTTTATCCCGCAAAGCCTGCTCAAACAATGCTTTGGCTTCTTCGATTTTACCTAGCGCTAATGACGCATTGCCACGCAGGGTAAGTAATTCAGCAAAATTCCCTTCTTCGGATAATTTCTCAGTTTCATCCAGTACCTGTTGAAATTTCCCCATTCCCAGCCATGCCTGGCTCAATCCGGGCAACACCTTGACTGGATCCATGCCGAGATCAAGTGCCTTATTCAATTCTTTTTCTGCCGACTGAATATTCCCTTCCTTGTTATAGAGCGTTCCCAGCAAATAACGGACTTCAGGGTCATTTGGATTTTGTTGCAGGGCATTCTTCAACTGAATAATAGCTGCCTTGTCATTGCCCTGTTGCTGATACTGTTTAGCTTCGGCTACCAGAGCTTGCGCATCCATAGGCTTCCCACAGGCAGAAAGCACCAGAATAACGGCCATCATAGGAGCAAGAATTGTTGTCGATTTCATCTGGGTGATCGCTATACCAGAACAGCTCATATTTACCTCTTTTGGTAATTAAGTTAAATACATAAATTCACAAAACACCGACTGAAACAAAATTCAGAATAGCAGTTTTTATATCCAAATATCATTTAACGGGATGGTAATAGTTATAACACAGTCAACTTATAGGCAAATTTGTGAAATCAATTGGGATTGCATGTTTTAACACTGTAATGATCGATGTACCAATGAATTACCGAGATACCAGACACCTCGGTCAACAGGAATACGCAATCTGAATCCGCCCACGCACCATAATCCGACAGACTCGACCCTCAAATCAGCCAAATCTATTAATTAATTTATTCGATCCATCCCTGCTTTACTGATATAAAAAGCACAGCCAGTACCGGATACGATGACATCACCCCACATCAGATTCTTGACAACAGGGTCTAAATATAACATTATGCACAGCTCTTCGAGCGTATCCGGATACCACTATTCGTAGAGGTTACGAAACAAAAAGAGATATTTATCGTAAAAATGCGCCCGTAGCTCAGTTGGATAGAGTACTTGGCTACGAACCAAGGGGTCGTGGGTTCGAATCCTGCCGGGCGCGCCAGTAAATTAATATTATTTATCGGCGCGATAAGATATAGTCAGCTTTATATGCTGTTTTGATTTTTTTGAGGCCAAGTAGCTCAGTCGGTAGAGCAGAGGACTGAAAATCCTTGTGTCGGTGGTTCGATTCCGCCCTTGGCCACCATCATTTTGGTCAACCCATTCTTCAATTGACCCTCTCGTTTTCTACATTTAACAGATCTCCACACGATTCTTACTAACCTCCATATTTCCTGAGATTTCCCAGGATCTTTCGTCGCATCCCCAATACTCCATTAGGAGTAAATCCTACGCATTTAGGCAGATTTCCAATAGCATCATCCTATTAGAGTAACCCATTGATTCACAATGAGGTCAATCTCTAATAGATTATATTTACCAGTCCCATATCAGCTACCACAACTTCACTTCACCCATCGCTTGAAGATGCAACGTATCAATATTTGACGCAGACAAAGCCAGCCTGACAGACGCACCAACAGATACTTCGAGCCTCTGACACTCATCTGATCGACGCTCAAACAATCCCATCCCACAAGCACCTCATGATATTTGCAGAAAACAATCTCTCATTAGCTATAACCCTGCAAATACCAGTTTGTTTCAACAAATCATACAAAATCTACATAAGTATTGGTTATTAACAATTACTTTGACTGAGCCATGTGTCTCTGATGCACCCAGTTAAAGTTAGCAAGGATAGTGTCGATATTGATTTCTTGGCAGGAGAATCACAACCTGTCCAAAAAACATAAGTCAAATAACCAAAAGATTTTATTTTGTTAATTTTCATATGGAGACTCAGAAGATGAAAAAAATTTTTTTGATTCTTGTAATATTTTTCGGGTTAAATTTATCCGTATTAGCTGGAGTAGACATCAATACAGCAAGTCAAATTGATCTTGAGTCGGTAAAAGGTTTGGGGCCGGCCAAAGCAAAAGCGATAATTGAATATCGAGAAAAACACGGTATGTTCAAGTCAGTAGGAGATCTAACCAATGTGAAGGGTATAGGTGTCGGGACGCTCAGACAATTAGGTGATCAGGTGAGTGTTCAAGAGGAAACTGCTTCAAATGAAGCTGAGGCGCATTAATTTAAAAATAGTGTCTTAGACATTATGTTTTAACCTGATGGTTAAGATTTATCGGGTAGTCAGCGCAGTATGATATAAGCTGCCCGATAAATCCATACAGTCAATAATTTCTGTGCCGGTTTAATTTACACAGATACCTTTAAAAAGTGAAATACGCACTTAAATCCAGCTTAAATGATTTTTCAGACAATTTTACTACAACACTATGGAATTTTCTCATCTACTGCTTGAAGTCACGCCAGCACCACATAAAAGTATCATCGATGAAAGGCTTCTTAAGATCGACTCCCACTTCGCGTAGAAACAAAATTATTTGATCCTGGATAGAGACGGCTCTCTAGTAGGCAAATAGAATTATCTAAATAATACCGGCTCCACCTGGTTTTTGGGAGAGATTACGACATGGGTATAACCAATCTGCATCATAACAACATCACATCAATAGCCATGTGACTTTCAACTACACATTTTTATCCACAGTATCCAGAATGATAACTTACTATCCAGAACCGTTATTACTATTCAATATTTGCCGATTCATGTTCATATCCAGATCCCTAGATACAAACACAAATCAGCCACAGCAAACTAATTAATCAGTATTTTCTATGTATTTTTTTCTTTTTGATTTTTTGAAGAGAAGAAGAAGTATCCACCGCCTATGACAATGATCAACAAGGGCCAGAAATACATATTCATCTTAAATTTGCCTCCTGTGCCCACAGCGAAAGGGAAGCGTGATACATGCTCTATTCCATTGTCCCTAACTGTTACCAGTCCTACAAAATTTCCTTCTGTGGGAAATGTATGTTCAAACGTGACTGATCCATTCGAGTACACTTTTGGAGGGATATGCATGACGGTAATCTCGTCAAGATTTCCTTCTTCCCCCGGCTCTGCACCTGTATCACGAATAATACGTACTTCTGTTGTTAACGGTCTCAGCGCTTCATCAATATAATCCAGTGCTACCACTGTACGACCAGTATTGGGTATATCCTCACAGAATTCCTGCTCTTGCGAGCTTTCAGGCTGGTAGCCCGTAAAGTGCATGGTATAAGGCCCAACCGTGAGTTTACACATATCCTCCGCCATAGACAGTCCGCCATGAGCATAAGCTTGCATCCAGCAGGTCATGCCCAGTAACATTCCAACCAGCCATTTAATGCCGGTTATTGTCCATCCTTTTGTCATCTATCTATCCTCCCTGTCTTTTATATTTTTGTCGCAAATCATGTCGGCACTCTCTATGAGACTGCCTGAATTTAATCGTCTTCAGATTTAAACCAGCTTTTTAAGCGGCCGGATTGTATCAGCTTATACAGCAGCCAACTCAGGAACAGGAGCGCAATTGCCGGGCCTGCCCAGGTGCGTGCAAGCTTGCCATAATCAACCATTTCAACTCGCAGCTGGTAATAATAATTTAGCGGAGGGACTCCTTCTGCCGTTACTATTACTGAATATAACCCTTTATCCAGTCTGCCTATTCCATTAATGACTCCATCGGGGTGATGAGCTGCATTGACCTGGATGATCATATCTCCTTCTTTTTCTTCACCTCTGAATACTTTCATACCCACCGGCATATCGCGCAAACCCAGGTCTATCAGATCCACAACCAAATAGGTATCTCCAGCCATTGGAATCTCCGTGCAATAATGCCCGCCCCGATCAAATTGAGGTTGATAGGTGTTCAGGTGCACCATATTTTCACCTATCTGGCGCACGCAGGTATCTTCCTCCAGTGATACACGACCATGCCCCAAGGCTGTATTCGTGTAACACAAGATGGCAAGAACACAAGTCATAAAAGCCAGTTGTACCGATTGCTTCAACATAATGACTCCTTGCTCCTGTCTTGATAAAAAACCACTTTTCTGCTTTTCCAACAGATGCTCTCTTCCCATTTTTATAATTCCTTTCAATTCAGTACTCAAGATACCGAATTTGACAGGCTGTCTGATGCTTTGTCTCAAAATCAGAATCACAATAAAAAACCGGTACACCTCTGCCTTGCGACAGGCGATGTACCGGTTCTTATTAACTAATACGCAGTACCTCAGTACTGTCTATTAGAGCTTGGTAAAGACTGGAATCACCGGACCAGCAATACTGTTGATATGGCGATTACCTTCTGAATCCCAAGACATTAACAGTCCGCCAAAACGGC
This sequence comes from Nitrosomonas sp. TNE100, assembly GCF_055387135.1. Lineage (NCBI taxonomy): Bacteria > Pseudomonadati > Pseudomonadota > Betaproteobacteria > Nitrosomonadales > Nitrosomonadaceae > Nitrosomonas > Nitrosomonas sp. TNE100. The sequence continues at coordinate 2,050,816 of NZ_AP040997.1, forward strand.
TTTCCGGGTCACCCAGCAACGCCATCAGACGTTGGATTTCCCACAGAGCATCTTTGGCTTCCATCCTCAATTGCTTGGTCTCGCCTGGCTGAATTGCACCATCATCATCAAAATTCAAGCCTACTGCAACCAGTTCACGAGGATACTGTGGATCCAGGTACTTGCGGCCGGTACTGTTAACGAAACGAATACCTGCTGTGGTAAATTCACCAAATGTGACTGGTGTATCACCGTTGTTGGTTACTTCCATCGATACACGCAGTGCACGTCCCGGTACGTCATAGTTAGCATCTGTAATTTTGATTGCTACCGGATTTGGTGCTACCGGTAATGGTGCAACTTTGGATTGACCAGCCTGGATAGGTACTGTGTATGGATGCTTGGTTTCTGTATAGCGGTATCCACCCCATACTATCGCCAAGGTCAGGATTGCAAGTACCCAGGTGATTTTCTTATCCATCGGATCCAGCAACAGATCATCACCATAAGCGAGCAATACCCGGCTACGTGGCAGGAACATCGGACGCGCTACAAAGATACCAATCCAGAATATACCAATTGACATCCAGAGAATATGCCAGAAAATACCGTTTGACAGGTTGAATGTTTCCGAGTCAATTGTTTCGCCTGTCAGCAGCTTGAGTGGATTAGTAAAATCATCCCAGCTTCCGGTAACGTTCATCCATGCACCCGGTCCTGCAATTGGACCTGCATCTTTAACGTTTAACATGGCGTGCATGTGATGGCGTCCTGGAATACGTGCTCTCAGCTGAACTTCGAACGCATAGTCACGACCAATTTGCAGCGGACCTGAAATAAACCATGGGTGGCCATTAATCTTCGTACTCAAACGAACGTATACCGAACTTGGGCTACCTACGTTAAAGAATGCGAAATCCGGTCTTGCTGCCGCACGCGGCCAGTCTTCAGCCAAGTGAAATTTGCCGGTAATTTGGGCATTCTCATTGACTTTGGTTACTTCCGGACCCCATTTAACATCGTACCACTGTACTGTACGCATCCGAAGAAACGGTTCCTGGGATCGTTCTCCATGGGCTGCTACTGTTGAGACATCTAGTGTCACTGTCATGGTCAGTGCCGCCATTGCATAAACAGCAACGCCACAAAGTCCCATCATTCCACGTTTATAAAGGTTCTTGATACCCATTTTATTTGATCCCCTCTGGAAACCCTTCTTCACCAAATGCCGTAACATCATTGCGCTGTACAATACGTCCTCTTTTACCTTTAACGTAGAAGAAGGCTGTGCAGTAAACTTTTCCAAGATACCACCAGACTGCAAACATCAGCATGGATACAAACGCAGCGAAGAATGCCGCAATAACTGTGGTGTGACCACCAAAGGTACGTAATGAACCTTGTTCAATATGACGAACATACTCAGGTGTACCCGTACGAACATACAGGTGACCCATGTAGTCAGCCATCGACAACAGTGTTCCTTCTACAACGATTGGCAGATGGGTCGGGCCAAAGATTGGCCAGTTACCTGGGTAAAACATCAGGCCAAAGAATCCACCCCCAACCAATGCAGTCACCAACCAGTTACGTGTCAGATACATTGTGAAATCCAACATCAATGCACCCGGGAGCATGATACCTGGGGTTACAAAATTGAGTGGATAGTGTGACCACCAGTAGAAACCCCAGTAACGTGTCAGCCACTCACCTATCAGCAAACACACTACGCACAGAGTCGCACCAAATGGTTGACGGTAGTTGACCCACAGGTAATACATAATTGCCGAGCAATAGGTAATGCCTACAATAGGTGTTACTACAGGCCACCATTGACGATCTTTCCAGTCCATCCAGAAATCCCAGTCACCTGCCAACAACATGAAGTGCATATGGTAGGTACCTACCAACAGAACAACCAGAATCGGAAAATAAACCGCATCAATCAGGCGTGACATATGGACCGCTTCCGGCGGCATCTTGGCCGCTTTCAGGATCTCTTCTGTTCTAAATATACTCACCCTATCCTCCCCTCTTATAATTTAAAATTAACATCACGATTCCTCTTTTTCTTTAAGGTACCGCATTCCGATTACCGGCCGGCTAAACGTTAATTGCTTAACGTCAGCCAGTCATTTCTTTTTCCATATACCCCTTGAAATGTAGTTTCCCAGATTTCAAGGGGTATTCCGGACTAAGCTACAACCCGGTTATTCAGAATTTCTTTGCTTTGATTATTCCAGACCACGTCAGTCAGGTTGGAATAACGGGTAATGATTTGGGCAGCAACTCCACCCTGGAATAATCCAGCCCAACCGAGCACTACAAAACCCCAATGCAGCGGTGCGCTGAACAGCTCTTCCATGAACCAGAAAGCATGACCCCATTCATTCAGACCAACGTTTGGCAGAATCATCAGAGGACCTGCAATCGCCATCACCAGCGGGAAAGAAATTCCACGATGAAACAGCGGCAGACGGGTCATTGCATACAGATAGGTTGCAACTCCGCAGACGATGTACATCGGAAATGATCCATAAAACACGACTACGTGACTTGGTGTAAAGCTGGTGTCACGAATAATCACCTGGTGCCAGGAGGCATCTTGCTCCGTAAAGAAGCTACCACCCCAGTAAACACCAAAAATGTATACACCCAGCCACATCATGTAGTAGAAGTAGCGTTTGATTTCCAGTTTCGGATCCAGGTTATTCAATTGCTCTTCTGTATCACGTGTTTTCCAGATCCAGCCCCAGGTTACCAGTGCAAACAGCGGCATAATGGCCATGTGCACACGCCACAGGCCCATCCATACACGGTCAAACTCTGGTTCCATTGAATCCATTCCGTGTGAATAGGCAAAGTAACGTTGATACCATACCCAGAATATCGCCACCAACAACATGGTTATTAAACCAAATTTATAAAATTTGGAGTCATACCACAGTGACATGTCATAGCCTCTTGATGAGACTGATGAGGCACTGCTCGTTCCTAACGTAGTTGCCATCTCTTTATCCTCCTTTACACCACATTTTGTTAAAACCAGTAATGAAAATTAGAATTTTTCATTACTGTCCATCGCAAATAACCACATTTGAATCACGGTATTTGCTTGATTTTTGCCTCAGTATTTCTCATTTTGTTCCGGGAAGGCTTCTATACCCACACCAGATACATCCGAAAGACTAGTCACCTTGGCTCTTTTAGTCAAGCATTTTTATTCACACAACCACAAGGTTTAGTTAGTTAACACAAAATCAATTGATTGCAATAATCTTCACAGCACCCCCTCACAAAAACCAGATCATCCCTCAAAATAAAATAAACCATGAAAACTTTATGGATATAGGTTTGTATGCAACAGGATTTCCAGCTCGTTTGGTTTTATTTTTTCTGTAAAAACAGGTAGGTAAGCTCGTACTAGAAGCTTATAGGCGCCAAATTGGCGGCAAGCAGATTCTCTTTTGTTTTATTTTTTCTGAAATCTTAATCAACTACCCCCGTTTACATGGCGGGATACCTTATTATTGATGAAAATTTCTTCAATGACGATGAGTAGCGTGTGGAATAGCAGCTCTCAAATAGTAGACCATGGACCACAATGTCAAAATGGCGGCAATATAAATCAACCAGGTGCCAATCATTTGTGAATCGAATGAATCATGAACCCTATCATGGTAAAGCAATAGAGGAATTGCCACCATTTGCGCAGCTGTCTTGATCTTGCCCAAAAAGGAAACCGCCACACTTTTAGATTTGCCAATTTGCGCCATCCATTCACGCAGAGCAGAAATAGTAATTTCGCGGCCAATGATAATCAATGCGATCGATACATCAAGCCGATCCAAATGTACCAAAACAATCAGCGCAGCAGCTACCATCAACTTGTCAGCCACCGGATCAAGAAAAGCACCAAATGCGGAAGTTTGATTGAGTGCTCGGGCCAAGTAGCCATCCAGCCAATCAGTCAATGCGGCCCCCCCAAATACAATAGCTGCAACCAAGTTTTGCGCGGCTGGAGACAACCATTCTGATGGCAGGTAAAAAATACCAACAAACAGAGGAATAGCCATTATGCGCAGCCACGTCAAAGAATTGGGAAGATTCATCAGCATAACCAAAAGCACTCCAATCTGTTTCAGCCCATCACATTAGTAGGCAGATATTTATAATTTACTACAGACGTTCTCTCTACCCAGAGTAATCACGACTTACACCGGGCTTCACTTTAATGAGCTCAACAAGCTAATTTCTGGAGGCGTGCAGAAGCGATTGAACTGCAGCTTTCCAGCCTGCATACAATCGTTCTCTTTCGGTTTCTGTTATCGTAGGAGTATAGATTTTATCCCGCTGCCAATAACATCCAGTTACTTCCAGATCAGCAAACAAATCCACCGTCAGACCGGCCAGGATCGCTGCACCCAGTGCTGTTGCTTCCGTTATTTTTGGCACTTCCACCGGCTTGTTCAATATATCAGCAAGAAACTGACACATGAATTTGTTTGCTACCAGCCCTCCATCTACACGGATAATCTCGGCATGATGACCGCCATCCTCTTCTATCGCCGCCATTAGATCCCGGGTTTGGTAGCCTTGCGCTTCCAGTGCGGCACGTACAATATGCACCCGCGTTGTATCACGCGATAATCCGCTGATCATGCCTCGTACATCCGGCCGCCAATATGGCGCACCGAGACCAGTAAAGGCAGGCACAAAATACACTTCATTGCTGTCTGGCACACTGAGCGCCAATGCATCGCTCGCCGCAACCTCCTGAAAAAACTCCAGCTCGTCTCGCAACCATTGAATCGCTGCTCCGGCAATAAAAATAGACCCCTCGATAGCATAAACCATCTTACCGTTCAGACGATACGCTGGCGTGGTCAGTAAACGATGCTGCGAAGGCTTAAAATCCGAGCCGATATTCATGAGAGCAAAACAACCTGTACCGTAGGTAGACTTGACCATACCTGGCCGGAAGCATCTTTGCCCGATCAGTGCCGCATGCTGATCCCCTGCCATACCACCGATGGGAATTCCCCGTCCGAACAAGATCCGATCAGTCATCCCAAACCTGGCTGCGTTATCGCGAACTTCCGGCAGAATCGTTTCCGGGATATTGAACAATGTCAGCAAATCTGCATCCCATTTTTGCTCAACGATATTAAATAACAGTGTCCGCGCAGCATTCGTCACATCCGTAGCATGCACCTTCCCGCCGGTCAGGTGCCAGAGCAAATAACAATCCACTGTTCCAAATGCCAGCTCGCCACGCATTGCCCGAGAACGCACTCCTTCGACGTTATCCAGTATCCAGGCAATTTTAGTTGCAGAAAAATAAGGATCAAACAACAAGCCAGTCCGGGCTGTTACCATTGGCTCATACCCTTGAGCTCTTAATTGCTCACAACCAATATCGGTGCGACGATCCTGCCAGACAATGGCAGGATAAACAGGCTTACCGGTTTTACGATCCCACAAAATAGTTGTTTCACGCTGATTAGTAATGCCGATAGCAGCAACCGACCCTACCATACTGACATTGTGTTCCAGTACCGCATGACAAACTTCGAGCGTATCCTGCCAGATAGCTTCTGGATTCTGTTCGACCCACCCCTTGTGTGGATAATGTAGCTTCAGCTCTTTCTGTTGCACCGCGAGAATTTCCAATGTTGCCGAAAATAGAATGGCACGAGTGCTGGTTGTTCCCTGATCGATTGCCAGAATCACTGGCTGGTTATTCATAACTGGTTTTATACAAAGAACAAAAGAATTCCAGAAAACAGCATGTTCACTTACCGATAATATTCACCGGAACGCTCAGGCTGATAGGTTACTTCTACAATACGCACACGCAATACCCCTCCGCCTGGTTTTGGCCATTCAATTTCATCTCCCTGTGAAAGTCCCAGCAGGGCACTTCCTACTGGTGCAAGGATCGAGATCTTCTCGCCACTGGTATCGACATCCTTTGGATAGACCAGCGTCAGACAAAACTCCTCGGCCGAAGACTCAACCCTAAATCTGACAGTTGAGTTCATTGTGACCACAGTGGGCGGAATTTCCTCTGGGTCCACCACGTCAGCGCGCGCAAGCTCGGCTTCCAGATCATCTCTTCCTGGAAATACACTCTGGGGAAGAGAATCCAGCAACATTTCTAATCTCTCCGCATCAAGCGAAGAAATCATTATTTTTGGTTTCACACTCATTTTTACATTCCTCTAATTTGGTCGTTCACGTGAATCACTGCGGAAAACAGCCTCACTGCCTGAAAAAAAACAACTCTTCCGGAACAGCACTGTCAATGGGAATAACTGATTGGCAGGAGCAACTGGTTACAGCCACACCTTATTATGAAGAAACAGCAGCATCAAGTATTCGTGCTTGAAAAGACAAAAAGCGCCCTGCAATTGCCATTAATATGGCTCATCCACCTATGGCGCTTGTCAGGGCAGTATAGCTTACCGATATCTCATTGGCCAGTGCATCCCAATTTCAGAAAGTATCTTCATTTCGCGTGGAAAAACGATACCCGGCCCCTCTTACTGTCTGGATCAAATCGGCTTTTCCAGCAACCTCCAGCACCTTGCGCAACCGGCGTATGTGAACGTCAACTGTCCGATCTTCGACAAAAACATGATCACCCCATACCCGATCCAATAATTGAGCACGAGTATGCACACGCTCAGCATGAGCCATCAGAAAATGCAGCAATCGAAATTCGGTGGGACTGACCAGTAATTCCTTTTCTCGAAATCCATCTTCCTGATCGATGACTGTTACCCGATGCGTCATCGGGTTCAACCTCACTCCCTCAGCATCGAGAATTTCATCAGAAGCTTCAGGCAGACTCCTGCGCAAAACTGCCTTTATCCGGGCGATCAGCTCGCGTGGTGAAAATGGCTTGGTAATGTAATCGTCCGCTCCTGCTTCCAGCCCGGACACTTTGTCACCTTCCTCTACCCGGGCAGTCAGCATAATGACAGGAATCGACCTGGTACGCGGATCTCGTCGCAGTGATCGCGCAAATTCGATGCCACTTTTACCCAGGAGCATCCAGTCCAGTAATATCAGGTCCGGCAATATCTCATTAATCTTTACTACCGCTTGTTCGGCACTATTTACACATACAACAATATAGTTCGCATTGCGCAGATTATAGGCAATCAACTCCTGAATTGCTGGCTCATCTTCTACCACCAAAACCGTTGCAGACATCTTTCATCTCACTGAGGGGATATGGCTAACAGCACGAATTATGCAAGGCAATGATGACATAGCAATGACTTCCTGAAAACTTGTTTTGTTGACAATATAGCCATGCGGGATACGCCTGGCGCATGGTCATATAATATTTTCAGGATGCGAGGAGATTATCAGAGCCATCCTGGAGGAAACTGCTTGTGAAACTCTGGGAGAGAGGGAGTTATATTGATTTGTAATGCCGCATAAATAAACAGTTTTTGGATTAATAATTTGTACATACTTGTTCAGTCCCGGATGATTGTATAGATAAAACTCGTTATCCGCTGTTCATGGCGCGAGCTGTCATGAGAGAGCTGATAGAATCCTTCAGGCCATCCGGGAGAGCCATGAAATGATATAGCTTTACATAAGAATGCTCGTACTACACCAGCGATACGGGCTGAAATTGCCGCAAGCGTTGACTCTGCTGCGGTGCTGGCGCAACGCTATGACGTCACCGAACAGACGATCTGCAAATGGAAGCATCGCGATGTTTTTACCGATCGGTCACATACGCCACACCGGCTGCAGACTACGCTTACACCAGCACAAGAAGCCATTGTGATTTATCTGCGTCGCTCACTGCTGCTGCCTTTGGATGATCTGCTGGCCATCACCCGTGAATTTTTATGCCCTGACGTCTCTCGCTCCGGGCTGGGCAGATGCTTGCAACGCCATGGTGTGGGTAATCTTAATGTGTGCTCAAACCCAAAGAAGCGCAACCCGCACACAAGGCTTTCAAGCATTATCAACCCGGTTATATCCATATCGACATCAAATACCTGCCACAAATGCAAGATGAACACCGCAGGCGCTACCTGTTGATAGCAATAGAAAGGGCCACCCGTTGGGTGTATGTGGCCACCAAACCCAACAAAACCGCAGCCAGCGCCCAGTGCCGGAGCATTTCTGAAGGCGCTGCACAATGCCTGTCCGATCAGGATTACTCGTATGCTGACAGACAACGGCAAGGAATTTACTGACAGACTGTTTGCCAGCCGTGAACGTAATCCCAGTGGCAATCATCAGTTTGACCAGCTGTGCCAGGAACTCGGTATCGAACATCGCCTGACCCGGCCACACACTGCGCAAACCAATAGGATGGTCGAACGTTTCAACAGACATATTACTGACGTACTCAAAATATATCGCTTCAATAGCGCTGAAGATCTGGAACAGACCCTGATACGTTATGTCAGTCTGTAAACCCGCAACTACCACTGTCTGCCCTCAAGAGTAAAGCTCCAATGCAGGCCATGAATGAATGGCATAAAACTCATCCCCATCTCTTTCATAAAAAACCATACAATCATCCGGGATGCGACAATTAGCATCTATGCCAAGCAACTGCCATCTATCGTTGCAGACAATAAAAAACCCGCAATATTTTAAACATGCTGGTTTTCTACATTGTCGTATACGGTTGTATACTAGCAATTGGCGGAGAGAGAGGGATTCGAACCCTCGATAAGCTTTTTGAGCCTATACTCCCTTAGCAGGGGAGCGCCTTCGACCTCTCGGCCATCTCTCCGTAAATGATATTTCTTGCAGCTTCTTAGACGGCTTACAATTTAAAGAGCTAACAATATTAACATGATTTCACATCAATGTTGTTCGCCTGATCCAGATCAAAGGCCTTATGCAAAACCCGGACAGCCAACTCCATATATTTCTCATCTACTACGACAGAAATCTTGATTTCTGAAGTTGCGATCATTCGAATATTAATCCCTTCCTCAGCCAGAACACGAAACATTTTACTGGCTATGCCAGCATAAGAACGCATCCCTACACCAATCACCGAAATCTTGGCTATCTTTTCTCCACCAATCACATCACGAGCACCAATATGCGGCAACACCTGTTCTTTCAGGATATCCATTGTCCGGGTGTATTCATTGCGGTTAACCGTGAATGAAAAATCAGTGGTACCGTCACGTCCTATATTTTGAATGATCATATCCACGTCGATATTGGCATCTGCAACCGGACCCAGTATCTGATAAGCAATACCCGGATGATCTGGCACACCAACAACCGTGATCTTCGATTCGTCACGATTAAATGCAATTCCTGAGATTATAGGCTGTTCCATCTTGTTATCTTCCTCAAACGTGATCAGCGTACCTTCACCCTCTTCAAAACTGGAAAGAACCCTTAGCTTGACCTTGTATTTCCCGGCAAATTCTACCGAACGTATCTGCAGCACCTTGGAGCCCAAACTGGCCATCTCAAGCATTTCTTCAAAGGTAATAGTATTCAGTTTTCGAGCTTCCGGCACTACTCGTGGATCTGTTGTGTAAATACCATTGACGTCCGTATAGATTTGGCATTCATCAGCTTTGAGTGCTGCAGCAAGTGCCACTGCAGTCGTATCTGAGCCACCTCGCCCGAGTGTAGTGATATCACCCGCTTCGTCCCTACCCTGGAATCCGGCAACGATAATCACATTGCCAGCAGTCAAATCAGCACGAATATGATCTTCATCAATCTTCAAGATACGCGCCTTGGTATGAGCACTATCAGTTGTGATACTGACCTGGGGACCGGTATAACTTTTTGCCTTGATACCCAGTTCACGCAAAGCCATTGCCAGCAACCCGATCGTAACCTGCTCACCCGTTGCCAGAACAACATCCAGTTCACGAGGATTTGGATTGGTTTGAATTTCCTTTGCCAAAGAGATAAGGCGATTTGTCTCCCCACTCATGGCAGACACAACAATCACCAGTTTGTGTCCCTGCGCCTGGAATTCAGCCACTCGGCGCGCAACCTGCTTAATGCGCTCAACGCTGCCTACCGAAGTGCCGCCATACTTTTGAACAAGGAACGCCACGAAAGATATCTCTCAGAAATAAATAATTAAACGGTCGGAAATTCTACACAGTTCTTCGGAAGAATTCTATTTCAGGATTCTGAACAAAAATACCAGGCTTCTCTGCATCAAAGCCTTACCGTAGCGTCATCATTATTCTGCAAAAAACGGTTTTGCCGACTGACTCACACACATTACATCACACCCAGTCAGATTCCATAGCCGGAATAGATTTATTATTCCCGGGCAAAACCGCTATTTGCCGCAGAAAATTAGAAAGTAATTCCCAGTTCCCGCAACGTTTCTTTGGTTATTTTTCCTTCGGCCAAACCATGCTGTTTCTGGAAATCCACCAATGCATTTTGAGTACGAGGGCCCATCATGCCATCTGCCGCCCCGGGATTTAGACCCGCATCCTTCAACGCCTTCTGAATTTTACGAATCAGATCCGGTGTAGCTTTGACAACTTCCAACCCATCATTGACAGTTTCTTTTATTGCCTCATTTACTTTTGGAGTCTCTGCCAGAACAGAATCAGCTTTTTCAGCAAAATTCCCAGCAGTTTCTTCCAATTCGTGTTTTACATCATCACCCTCAGCATTGACTGCCGATCCGGTTCGTTGAATAATTTCATCTGCTCTTGCCAGTATGGATTCCAATGATTCTTCTGTCGCTTCTGCTGCTTCTCCAGCTTCAGATAGTCCCGGTTCAACTGCACTCTCATTACTCTGAGCAGCTTTCGAAGTTATCTCTGGCTGATTTTGCTTGGCGGTTTCTTCAGGTTGGTCACCGCAACCGGAAATAACTCCAACAAGAAACAGAACCAAAACACTCTTTGCAAAACGATCAGAATTTATTCTTTTCATTTCTGAATTTCCCCGTAAAAAATCGATGCATTTTTTAGATACTCTCGGTACTAAAACCAAGCCCGAAAACTCCATCTCCCTAATTGAATCATCCCCAGATCAAGTAAACACACTCCTGATACACATTCTTCCGCAACGTGGTTATTTTACTCTACGTGATTATACGAAACCTGTTTGACAAGGTTAATAATGTATCAGGTTAAAAAATAAAATCACACAGAATTGACAGCAATATGTAATCTGGTGCCAGCCGAGGAAACACCGAATTACAGTCAACAGGCCATAAAACAATAGACAGCCTGCATATAAATTATAAATGCTCGAATTTCAGGTTGATCAGATTACGCTATATAGCCCTATGCATCAGTCATTTATTCGTGTGTTTCACCCACATCACTCTGGATTTCAATAATTCACAAGTTAGCGCATACACCGTGCCAAATCGGTCCCGGCAAATATTTTTAGGAAATTACCATGAACGAAACCATTCTTGTCCTCAATGCCGGTTCATCCAGTATCAAATACGCACTCTATCGAACAACATACGAAAGTATATCGATAATCTGCCGGGGAAAAATCGAGATCGGCAGCAATACTTCATCCCAGTTTCAAGTCAGGGATTCCCGAGGAGAATTACTCTGGCAGCAGCACCTTCACGTTCCCCATCATGAAAGTGCGATAGAAGTGATTTTACAATGGCTGGAGACACAAACAGATAAACAACGACCAACGGTAGTAGGCCATCGCGTCGTTCACGGCGGTATATTATTTGACCAGCCAGTCATCATCAATGAGCAAGTCATCACCCAACTGTTCCAACTGGTTCCACTGGCGCCTCTGCATCAGCTTGACAGCCTGGCGGGAATTGAAACATTAAAACGACTCAAGCCAGATTTGCCACAGGTTGCTTGTTTCGACACCAGTTTTCATCGTACCATGCCTGATGAAGAACGGATTTATGCACTACCTAGCCATTTAACAGATCAGGGAATCCAGCGTTATGGTTTTCATGGCCTTTCCTACGAGTATATTGCCCATATTCTGCACGATCATCTAGGCGATCGTGCAGCAGGACGCATCGTAGTAGCGCATCTTGGCAATGGTGCCAGCCTGTGCGCTTTGCGGCAGGGCAAAAGTATCGCCACTACGATGGGATTCACACCATTAGAAGGTTTGCCGATGGGTACACGTTGCGGCAACCTCGATCCGGCAGTATTGCTCTATCTGATGCGGGAGCAACAAATGAATCACGACATGCTGACAGACTTATTGTATCGTCACGCTGGCTTACTAGGTGTTTCCGGCATCAGCGCCGATATGCGTACGTTATTAGCCAGCAATGCCCCCCGCGCCAAACATGCCGTTGACCTGTTCATCTGGCAGGTATGCCGCCAACTGGGTGCAATGATAGCCGTACTGGAAGGTATCGATGGTTTGATTTTCACTGCTGGCATCGGCGAACATGCACCACAGATCCGAGCAGGGATCTGTGCTCGCCTCAAATGGCTGTCGATCAAGCTTGACGAGTCTGCCAATCAAGCCAATGCCATTCGTATCAGCACTGCTGAAAGCCATATCCCGGTCCTCGTTTTGCCAACCGATGAAGAGAGCATCATCGCTCACCATACATTACGACTCATCATGGCGTAACTTGGGGCGATTCCAGATAACCTGACCTTAATGAGGTATTCAACATGACTCAGACCCCACAATCTCTCACGCCGGATGTACTGCAAAAAATAGACGCTTATTGGCGTGCCGCCAACTACCTTTCAGTCGGCCAGATCTACTTGCTCGACAACCCCTTGCTGCAAGCTCCGCTGACATTGCAACACATCAAGCCCCGTTTGCTAGGACATTGGGGAACGACACCTGGACTCAATTTCATCTATGCCCATCTCAATCGCGTCATCCTACGTGATGATCTGAATATGATCTACATAGCTGGTCCCGGCCACGGCGGGCCTGCGCTGGCTGCCAACACTTATTTGGAAGGCACTTACTCTGAATATTATCCTGATATTTCGCAGGATATCCAGGGGATAAAGCATCTGTTCCGCCAATTTTCCTTTCCAGGCGGAATTGGCAGTCATGCCACGCCAGAAATCCCTGGTTCCATCAATGAAGGGGGGGAGCTCGGTTATTCACTTTCCCATGCCTTCGGTGCGGTGTTCGACAATCCGGGTCTGATCGCAGCCTGTGTCGTAGGTGATGGAGAAGCAGAAACCGGGCCATTGGCAGCTGCCTGGCATTCCAACAAATTTCTTAACCCAGCTCAAGATGGTGTAGTGCTGCCGATCTTACATCTGAACGGCTATAAAATTGCTAACCCCACCATTCTGGCACGTATTAGCCGTGAAGAACTGAATCAGCTGTTCTATGGCCACGGCTATCGGCCATACATCGTTGAAGGAGAAGATCCACTGGCCATGCATCAGCTCATGGCCAGTACACTAGATCAGGTATTGACTGAAATCAGATCGATCCAGGCCCAAGCCCGACTCGAGGGCGTAACCCAGTATCCCCGCTGGCCCATGATCATCCTGCGCACCCCGAAGGGATGGACTGGACCCAAAACAGTCGATGGCCTGAAAATAGAAGGCTCCTGGCGTTCCCATCAAGTACCCCTCTCAGAGCTGGCAAAAAAACCGGAACATCTCCAGCAACTTGAAGCTTGGCTCAAAAGCTACCGTCCAGAGGAGCTGTTCGATACTCACGGACGGCTGATTGAACCACTCCAGGCATTGGCACCGCTTGGTAATCGGAGAATGGGTGCCAACCCGCATGCTAATGGTGGATTACTGAAAGAACCACTGCATATGCCAGATTTCCGGGAATACGCGGTTGAGGTTGCACAACCCGGCCAGATTGAAGCTGAAGCGACCCGGGTCATGGGCAGCTTCCTGAGAGACATCATGCGCCTGAATCTAAGAAGCTGTAACTTTCGGGTATTTGGGCCGGATGAAACAGCTTCCAACCGATTGGGAAACCTGTATGAGGTCACACCCAAAACATGGTTGGCCGAAACTTTAGCTGAGGATGAACACTTGGCGCCAGATGGCCGAGTAATGGAAATTCTCAGTGAACACCTTTGTCAAGGATGGCTGGAAGGCTATCTACTGACTGGGCGGCATGGTCTTTTTTCCTGCTATGAAGCATTCATTCACATCATCGATTCGATGTTCAACCAGCATGCCAAATGGCTAAAAATCAGCAAGGAAATCCCATGGCGCAGACCCATCGCCTCACTCAATTATTTGCTGACTTCCCACGTCTGGCGTCAGGATCATAACGGATTTTCCCATCAAGATCCTGGTTTCATTGATCATGTGATCAACAAAAAAGCCGACACCATCCGTATTTATCTACCGCCTGATGCTAACTGTCTATTGTATGTCACAGACAAATGTCTGCGCAGCAGTAATTTCGTTAATGTCATCGTTGCCGGGAAGCAGCCACAACTGCAGTGGTTGGATATGGATGCCGCGATCAAGCATTGCACGGCCGGTATCGGCATATGGGGATGGGCCAGTAACGACCAGGACGGCGAGCCTGATGTCGTCATTGCCTGCGCCGGAGATGTTCCAACTATTGAGGCCCTAGCTGCTGTGAGCATTCTACATGAACACCTGCCTGACCTGCGTATCCGGGTGATCAACGTCGTTGATCTGATGACTCTGCAGCATCACCTGGAACATCCGAAAGGTCTATCTGACCGGGAATTCGACACCTTGTTCACCACAGACAAACCTATCATTTTTGCCTATCACGGCTACCCTTGGCTAATTCACCGCCTAACCTACCGTCGTACCAACCACCATAATTTGCATGTGCGCGGCTATAAGGAAGAAGGCACTACTACCACACCGTTCGATATGGTGGTACTTAATGACATGGATCGCTTCCATCTGGTTGATGACGTCATCGACCGCGTTTCCCATCTGGGTTATAACGCAGCCTATCTCAGACAAATTATGCGTGACAAACTGATCGAGCACCGCGAATATATCAACCGCCACGGTGAAGATATGCCGGAAATCAGAGATTGGAAATGGACGACACTATCGTGATATCAATAATATAACCATCAACTGGATTTGTTTTATGTTGTCTATAGCTGTTTAGTCCCACGATAAGCGAGGATATCTTACACCAGCATTCGTGGGACTAAAGGTCGCGTCCCAGATGGTTGTATGGTTTTTTATGAAAGAGGTGGGAATGAGTTTTATACCATTCTCCCATGGCCTGCATTGGAGTTTTACTCTTGAGGGCAGACAGCGGTAGTTGCGGGTTTACAGGCTGGCATAACGTATCAGGGTCTGTTCCAGATCTTCAGCGCTATTGAATCGATATATTTTGAGTACGTCAGTAATATGTCTGTTGAAACGTTCGACCATTCCATTGGTTTGCGCAGTGCGTGGCCTCCGGGTCAGGTGATGTTCGATACCGAGTTCCTGGCACAGTTGGCCAAACTGATGATTGTCACTGGGGTTGCGTTCATGGCTGGCGAACAGTCTGTCAGAATACGGGAATCCTGATCTGACTGGTTGTTCTCACGTCGACAAATACCCTGTAGCCGTTCTCTGATGCAGTAACTGTCTTCTTGCTTCCTGTCACCCTAATCTGCTTTTTCCTTCTGTATCATCATGCACTTCGAGGCAATTACCTCCATCAGATCGCGCCAGGAATCTACAAATTTTTTGGCTCCCTCTTCCTGCAGCCTGGCAGCAAGAGCATCAATATCAATCCCTGCTCCAGCAAATTGTTGCAGAACGGCTTCACTGTCACCGCCATCAACAGGCATAGTTCCACCACTCAAATCACCATGATCTACCAGCGCACTCAAAGTCTTCTCAGGCATGGTGTTAATTGTAAAAGGTGCAACAAGCGCTGTCACGTAAAGCACATCAGAAGCCTTGGGATCCTTGGTACCTGTACTAGCCCACAATAAACGCTGCGGCCGTGCACCCGCATTGTAGATACGCAACCAGCGGGCGGAGCCAAGCTGTTCGCATACCGCTTTATAGGTGCGATGAGCAATGGCAATACCTAGTTTGTTCTGTAATGCTTCTGGAACCTTGCCAGCCACTGCCGCATCCCACCGGCTGATAAACAGGGATGCAACGGAGATCACATCAGGATTCAGTCCAGCTTCGATACGCCGCTCAATTCCACGCAGATAAGCCTCGGCTGCCGCCACATACTGCTCACGGCTGAATAATAAAGTCACATTGATCGGAATTCCGGAAAAAATTGCTTCTTCAATGGCAGGCAAACCTTCCCTGGTTCCTGGAATCTTGATCAGAAGATTCGGCCGCTCCACCTGACTATGCAAATCCCTTACAGCTGCAATGGTACTGGCGGTATCGTATGCCAATAGAGGAGATACTTCTAACGATACCCAACCATCAATGCCATTGGTACGGTCATAAATCGGACGAAATAAATCAGCAGCCTGAGTAAGATCCTCTAGCGCCAGATCGAAAAAAATTACCTCACCCGATTTTCCTTGTGCCAGATCAGCACGGATGGAAGCATCATAAGCATCGCTATGCTTGATCGCATGGTTAAAAATTGTCGGGTTCGAGGTTAACCCTGTTACTGACAGCTCATTGATATAACGTTTGAGTGTGCCATTAATTAATAAATCACGTGTAATGTTATCGAGCCAGAGACTCTGGCCGAGATTATGCAAAAGTTGTGTCGCTTTCATAATTCTGCTCCTTGGAAAATCGCCGGACCGATAACTGCGCGCCGGCAATACCCAGTATACGTGCATCAGATAAAATCGCTATGGCTGACGACCTTTGAATGATGTTGCCGCATCGGCAACCCGGCGCCAACAATCGCTCGGCTACCTCTTCCTGCGACAATTTGTCGCATTCTCATTTCCTGCTTTTGTCCGGATAATTTGATCCGGACAAACAATGGTTATTATGACTCTTTTCGCTACTGCATCATGTCTTCATCGGATTCCCCCGTATTTACAGCACTTTATAAACAATACCAGTCACAATTGATCAGTCGCATCACCTGTCTGGTCGGTTGCCGTGAAACAGCAGCTGATCTCGCCCAGGAAGCCTATATCCGGTTACTGGGCCACCGCGATTTATCGAATATATTGAGTTTGTCCGCTTATCTGTTCCGGATCGGCCATAACCTGGCGATGGATCACCAGCGTAACCCTTTAAATAAAATAGAATACCTGCTGCTCGACGAAACCCTGCCCTGCCCGCTGCTCCAGCCGCATGAAATCGTGAGTCTCCGGCAGCAATGCAGACTATTACTGGATACGATCGCCTCTATGCCGCAAGGTTGCCGTGATGTTTTTCTGCTGCGTAAAATCGATGAGCTCAGTTACAGTGAAATCTCCATCCGTCTCAATATTTCCGAGAAAACCGTGCAACGACGTCTGGTACAGGCTATGTTGCGTTGCCACCGCAGCATGAACCGTATGACCGACCGGTAATACTATATGTCCGCTTCCGGCCCTCCTGACGAACAGCTGCTCAAACAGGCACTGAAGTGGTTTTTTCTATTACAGTCTGAACACTGTACGGATGAAGACAAGCGGAAATTCAACCGCTGGTTCTGTAAAAATGAAGCTCATCAGGCAGCCTATACGCATGCTGAGCGCTTATGGTCTGAAACAGACAAACTGAAAGAAACACCCGATATTCCCGGTTTGCATGAAGCCAGACGACGCCGGCCCAAACACCAGCCGGCCGGCATATTCGGCTGGGCACTGTTCTTCCTGATTTCATCTGCTTTGATGAGTATCAGCTGGCTGGAATACAACGCTGAAACCGTCACTTATTCCACCCGATTGGGAGAGCAGCGTCTCATCTCCCTAGCGGATGGCAGCCGTATCAACATGAATACGGCTACCCGTCTGCACGTCCGCATTTCTTACCTGCAACGCAAAATTACGCTGGATGCGGGAGAAGCCGTTTTTGACGTTGCACACGAAACCTGGCGTCCTTTTGTCGTGCATACAGACAAATTGCAAATCCAGGATATCGGTACCCAATTCAACGTACACAGACAGCAGGATGAGATCTCAGTCACGGTATTGGAAGGCGCGGTGGAAATCGATGGCGTACGTCTGGATGAAGGATATCAGCAATACTACTCCTCTCGCAGTGATCATGCGGTCCTCCGCCCGGTCGATACCGAACAGATCGCAGCCTGGCAGCACGGGCGGCTGATATTCCGCCAGACTCCTCTGGCAGCAGTCACAACCGAGCTGGAACGCTATCACCCGGTACACTTCATTTTTACTGACCCCGCCATTGCACATGAGACGCTGAGCGGAACATTCGGCACCCGTGATCTGCCACTTTTCCTCAGCAGCCTGGAAAAGGCTTTACCAGTCAGGGTAAAAAAACTGCCGGACGGGCAAACCCTGCTGATCGACCGGATAAATAAAAAAATGTGACCAGTTCATCGTGTTTTTCACGTCTTACCAGACAGGACATCAGAAACCTTTATACCTTCCTGACTGGAGAAAAACACCATGAAATCTATTGCCGGATTATTTTCGTTACTGCTTCTGCTATGGGCGAATACGGCCAATGCGCAAAATGACATCACCTATTCCTTCAATCTTCCTGCACAGCCTCTTTCTTCCACACTGAATCACCTGGCCAATATCACTGGCATCAAGCTGATTTATGCGGATGAAATCACCCGAAATCATCTTTCTCCACCTCTACACGGCAACTTCACACTGGCAGAAGCATTGAACCAGGTACTGAATAAAAACCGGTTGAAGTACGAGATGGTCGATAACAGCATGGTCGTCATCAGCCAGGCTGCTGCCAATACGGTTTTACCTGAAATCACCATCACCACTGATTCATCCGCGACCGGTAACGAAGCCTCACTAACCGTTCCGAATACCGCACAGGCAACGGCCAATATCCAGCACACACCCGGTGCCGTCGAAGTCATATCCGATGCCCGATTCAAAAGTACACCGGCACAAACCATCAAGGACATCGTCGGCTGGATACCCGGTGTCATCGCCCAACCCAAATCGAATATCGATAACCGGATATCGATCCGCGGCTCCGGATTAACGCGCAACTATGGCAACCGTGGCATCAATATGTATATGGACGGCATCCCGATCAACACTGCTGACGGCCTGTTCGATGTCTTCGAAATCGATCCAGGTGCTTACCGCTACGTCGAAGTGTTCAAGGGTGCCAATGCACTGCGTTACGGAGCCAACTCTCTCGGTGGCGCAATCAACCTCGTCACACCGACAGGGTATGATGCTTCCCGGTTCAGCGGGCGAGTGGATACAGGCAGTTTCGGCTATATGAAAGGACAGGTGAGCACGAGCGGAATCCACGGCCCGCATGATTATTTCATCACTGCATCGGCACAGCGCGAGGATGGCTATCGTGATCACAGCAATGGCCATATGGTACTCGGTAGTGCCAACTTCGGTTATCGATTCTTACCGGATGCCGAGACACGCTTTTACCTGAACGCAAATACATGGCGCCAGCGTTTACCAGGCGAGCTGACCAAGCGCATGGCGCTGGACTCACCACGCAGCGCCGATCCCGAGTTCGTACGGCAGGATCAGCAACGCAACATCGACTCAGTGCGGCTCGCCAACAAGACTACGCTACGCTTCGGCCCCACCACGGTCGACTTTGGTCTCTTTGGCCACCATCGCCATGTGGATCATCCTATCTACCGGTACCTGGACTACTATGTCCATGACTACGGCGGCTTCGCGCGTGCAACCGATGACCGTCTGATCGCCGGCTTCCGCAACCGCTTCGTCGCGGGTGCAAACGTTCATAACGGCAAAATCAACTACAAAGAATATATCAACCCGGGAGATGCGGTGAAAAGTGCACTCGCCATGTCCACGGTAGATAAATCACAGAACTATTCAATCTATGTGGAAAACAGTTTCTACTTCCTGCAGAATGTCGCGCTGGTTGCTGGCGGGCAGTTCCTGCATGCGATTCGCGACCGGAATGACCGTTTCCTGGCGGATGGCGATCAGTCGGGCCGCCGTGCTTACAGCATCTTCAGCCCCAGAGGAGGATTGTTGTGGGACATTGCTCCCGATGTACAGATCTTTGCCAATATCTCACGCAGTGCCGAAGTACCGACTTTCGACACGAACACCTTTATGACACCCGCTAGTTCGGAACTCGATGCCCAGACTGCTACCACCTATGAAATCGGAACACGCGGGCACAGAGCCGATTTCAAATGGGATATCGCCTTCTATCGCGCCCATATCAGAAATGAGCTGCAATGCCTGAGAACGTCGCCGTTCAGCCCATGTACGGTAGTCAATGCAGATCGTACCGTACATCAGGGGATCGAACTGGGATTCGGTGCCGCATTTCTCAAAGGAATCGCCGCCCGGAAAGATCTTCTCTGGCTCGACATAGCCTACACCTACAACGATTTCTTTTTTGACAATGACACCCTTTATGGAAACAACAAGCTACCCGGCGTACCACCCCACTACCTGCGCGCAGAAGTGCTCTACAAATATCCGAATGGATTCCACGCCGGTCCAAATGTGGAATGGATGCCACGAGCCTACTACGCTGATAATGCTAATAATCTCTCCATTGGCTCATACGCGCTCCTAAACTTCAGAATCAGCTATGACCCAGGTAAAAAATGGTCCGGTTACCTCGAAGGACGTAATCTACTTGATACCCGCTACATCTCAACCACGATCACCTCCGGCACGGCTGATGCCACCTCCGCACTCTTCAATTCCGGCTATGGTCGGGCAATTTACGGTGGCATACGGTTCAACTGGTGAAAACAAAAATTTCAAATCTATCGTACAGGTTGTACAGCTTCACACTGCTCACCAATCCAGCGACCGGTTGTGTCAGCAGATACATAAACCGGCATGTCCTGCACTGTACTATTGAATTCTGTTCTCCCAGTAAAACTTTCAGGTGTAGAAAAAACACCTTCAGCATGGCCATTCCCTTTAAAGCGCGGATGATCGCAAACGAGTGCCACTTGGTAGCGATTCCCGGATCGACTGGCATTGACAACCGTGCATCCGGACTGATTCTCATAAAAATTAGAGGGAATATCCTGTTGTGCCATCTCCGGCGTAATACAAACCCGAGAAGTAGCCGCACCATCCTTGATCCGCGGAATTTTCACTCCGTACTGTTTGGCCAGCATGGTAATTTGCTCCATCTGCTCGGATGGAACATGTTGAACCAGCCCGAGTAAATCTGATCGAGTTGTCACTTCCCATAACCCGGCCCGGATGGTAGTTTCAGCCCGACCAAACGTGCTAACCATTAACAGCAGGACAATCAATATAACCTTGAATGTAGTCTTGTACATAGCGGTATCAGTCAATGATGCCCACGGTTCTTTTTATTATCTTCCCTGATTTCAATAATTTCAGCATCCTCGATTATCCCGTTACTCTGCTCAGCCGAAGCAGCCATTGATTGCCGGAGTTTGCGCCGCAGCCACCACAATCTCGCACTAACTACTGCTGCCACAGCCGCAAACAACGCCAGTACAATCGAAAAGAAGAACGCACCCAACACTACCACCACAATCACTACTGGTATCAGCGTCAGATAAAATGCCCACCGGTTAATCGGTGATGTATTCAGTGATTCACCTGTCGGATCAGCTTGCCCCTGATGAATAATCCTTCTAATAATTATTTTTCTGTAGTCGTCATGCATTGCATCCACTCCTCTATTTCAACCACACTTTTAGGCACTGACCGGGTAAGCACTTCATACCCGGTCGATGTAACAGCTACATCATCCTCGATTCTTATACCCATATTCCAGAAATGCTCCGGGATATCTTCGGCTGGGCGAATATAACAACCCGGTTCTACAGTCAGCGTCATCCCAGGAACCAGTGTACGCCACTGTCCGGCCTGCTTGTATTCTCCCGCATCATGTACATCCAACCCTAACCAGTGACCAGTCCGGTGCATATAAAATCGTTTGTAGGATTCCGTTTCCATCACTGCATCCGGGCTACCTTCGCATAAGCGCAAGTCAATCAATCCTTGTACCAGTACCCGCAAAGCTGCCTGATGCGGCATATCCCAATTATTACCCGGCCGAACTGCATCAATGGCAGCCAGCTGGGCAGCAAGTACCAACTGATAAACATCTTTCTGTGCAGCCGAAAAGCTACCATTTATCGGAAAAGTACGTGTAATATCCGCTGCATAGCCATGCAATTCACAGGCAGCGTCAATCAACAACAGATCACCTGCTTTCAGCCGTGCATCATTCTGAACATAGTGCAATACACATGCATTCGCACCGCCCGCCACAATAGATGTATAAGCGGGAGACTGAGCACCTTGCTGACGAAATTCATAGAGCAGTTCAGCTTCTATTTCATATTCATGCTTACCGGGACGAGTCGCCTGCATGGCGCGCTTGTGTGCATCAGCTGAAATCCTGGCTGCTTCCCGCATCACCACCAGTTCATGGTCATCCTTGACTAAGCGCATTTCATCAAGTAAATGGCGGATATCTCGTATTTCTGCCGGTGCTGATATGCCTTTCCTGATCTGTTCTCGCACTCGGCTGATCCACCCGATCACACGCTGATCCCAGGAAACATCATGACCGAATGCATGAAATACCACAGGTTGATTCGCTAGCAGCTCACCGGCAAGCTCATCCAGTCGGGCAATGGGATAAGCCGTGTCAAAACCAAATGCTTCTCGTGCCGCATCCGGCCCATAACGAAACCCATTCCATATTTCATGTTCACTATCCTTGTCCCGACAAAATAAAATCTGTTGTGATGTGTTTTCATCCCCGGTAGCAATCAATAACAAAACCGCTTCAGGCTCCTGGAAACCAGTTAAATAGTAGAAGTAGCTATCGTAACGATAGGGATAATTTGTATCGCGGTTACGGTATTTCTCTGGTGAAGTAGCAATTACAGCAACACCTTGCTGAATGTGCAACAGCAGTTGTTTTCTGCGATCGATATACGTCTGGACTGGAATCATGTCACCGGATTCCAGTAATAGTTTCAGAAAACAGCCGGGAATTTGCCAGACCACCGACCATGTATCTTCCAGACATCGATAATATGAAAAACCCGTATGGATACAAAAGCATTATTAACTCCCGGTTTCTTTTTATGGTTAAAATGTAACATTTCCTTATGAGGCCAAATCATGTATCGCATTGCCCCTAGCATTCTTTCTGCCAATTTTGCCAGACTAGGCGAAGAAGTCACACAAGTCCTGGATTCTGGTGCGGACATCATTCACTTCGATGTCATGGATAATCATTACGTTCCCAATCTGACGATCGGGCCACTGGTATGCGAAGCGATCCGCCCTCTGACCAAAGCAATTATCGACGTGCATCTGATGGTTGAACCAGTTGATCGCATTATTCCGGATTTTGCCAAGGCGGGCGCCAACATTATCTCCTTTCATCCGGAAGCTTCGCGGCATATTGACCGTACCATCGGGCTCATCAAAGAGCAAGGATGCAAAGCAGGCATGGTTTTCAATCCGGCCACACCGCTTTCGTATCTTGATCATGTTCTGGATAAACTTGATCTGATCCTAATTATGTCGGTCAATCCCGGGTTTGGCGGGCAGGCCTTTATTCCCGAGGCACTGAACAAACTGCGTCTGACAAGAGAACGCATCAATGCAAGCGGTCGCGATATTCTGCTGGAAATTGACGGTGGCGTGAAGGTGAGTAATATTGCAGAAATTGCTCGCGCTGGTGCGGATACGTTTGTTGCGGGCTCCGCCATTTACAGTGCAGGTAAAGACAGCGATCCTCATCGCTACGATAGCGTTATCGCTGCCATGCGGGCCGAATTAGCAAAAGTTACCTGACCAGGAACCAACATATGACCCAATCTAACATACAACCGTCCAATCGAACCTCGTTTCCGATTCCACTTAAAGCTGTCATCATTGATCTGGATGGCACTCTGCTTGACACTGCCCAGGATCTCGCGCTAGCGGCCAATGCGATGCTGCGCGAGCTACACATGGCAGAACTGCCGCTATCCACCATACAAAGTTTTATTGGCAAAGGAGTCCCCAAGCTGGTTAAACGCACGCTTACCAACAGCCCGGATGATGAGCCGGATCCCGCACTGTTCGAGCAGGCATTGCCGATATACGAACGTTGCTACGCAGAGAACTTGCATGTGTATACACGCCCCTATCCTGGCGTCATCGAGGGACTCGAACAGCTCAAGCAGAGTGGATTTCACCTGATTTGCATTACCAATAAAACAGAAATCTTTACACTCCCGCTGTTACACAAAACCGGGCTGCGGGATTATTTTGAACTGGTACTGTCCGGTGACAGCCTCCCGAAAAGAAAGCCGGATCCGCTGCCACTACTGCATGCCTGCAAACATTTTAGTGTTTTACCCAACGCAGCGCTGCTGATCGGTGATTCATCCAACGATGCTATTGCCGCACGCGCGGCAGGCTGCCATATCTTCTGTGTACCCTATGGATACAATGAAGGGCATGATGTGCACAAACTCGATTGTGACGCGGTTGTTAATTCGATCGTTGAAGCAAACAGTCTGATTACCTGCCAGCGCGATGCCTGACTGGCAATGAAACACATAAAGCTATACCGGCTTGTCACCGTGATAAACATGCAACAGCCGGTATAACCTCATTCCATCACTTTACCATTTTAGTAACACTCTGCCTTCCATGGATCATTGCATATCTGAAAGTGAATTCAACGATCTGAAAGCACAAGGGTATAACCGCATACCTTTGGTGCTGGAGACATTCGCCGATCTCGACACTCCCCTTTCCATTTATCTCAAACTGGCCAATCAGCCCTATTCTTACCTGCTGGAATCGATATTGGGAGGAGAACGGTT
Source organism: Nitrosomonas sp. TNE100 (assembly GCF_055387135.1). NCBI lineage: Bacteria > Pseudomonadati > Pseudomonadota > Betaproteobacteria > Nitrosomonadales > Nitrosomonadaceae > Nitrosomonas > Nitrosomonas sp. TNE100. The sequence continues at coordinate 2,075,620 of NZ_AP040997.1, forward strand.
CGGACGCTATTCGATTATTGGATTACCCGCAACAACCAGGCTAGAAGCTTGCTCCAACCATATTCGCATAATCAGTAACGATACTATAGAAGAAAAAATAGACACAACCGATGTACTTGGTTTTATTGATTCTTTCCTAAATCGATTCAAAGTTGCTCCTTACGCCAAGTTACCTCGTTTTGGCGGAGGTCTGGCTGGTTATTTTTCCTATGACACCGTTCGTTACATTGAACCCAGGCTGTCTGGTCGTGCCCGTCCAGATACGTTACAGACACCGGATATTTTGCTACTGCTCTCGGAAGAACTGATCGTTATGGACAATCTTTCCGGCAAACTTTATCTGATTATCTACATCAACCCAACATTGGAAAATGCTTATCAGACCGGGAAAGATCATCTCAAGAAATTATTACATAAACTGCGGGAGCCTCTGCCGGTACCAGTCGAAAAACCAACCTCTTCCGGAATAGCTGTTAATGAGTTTTCCGAAGCTGACTTTATTGCCGCTGTGGAAAAGGCTAAACGCTATATTGTCGAAGGCGACATCATGCAGGTTGTCCTCTCACAACGCACTAGTAAACCCTATTCCGCTTCACCACTCGCGTTGTATCGTGCCTTGCGTAGCCTTAATCCATCACCCTACATGTTCAATTATCATTTAGGTGACTTTCACGTCGTGGGGGCCTCACCAGAAATTCTGGTCAGACTGGAAAAGGATACGGTTACCGTCCGCCCGATTGCCGGCACTCGGCCGCGTGGATTGAATATTCAGGCAGATCAGGCGCTGGCAGTAGATTTACTGGCAGACCCCAAAGAACGAGCCGAACACATCATGCTGATGGATCTGGGGCGCAACGATATCGGCCGGGTTGCACGGACAGGCAGTGTCAAGGTCACTGAAAACATGCAAATAGAATATTATTCGCACGTTATGCATATTGTTTCCAATGTCGAAGGGAAACTCAAACCGGATCTGAACGCCATTGATGTATTACGCGCCACTTTCCCGGCAGGCACTGTTAGTGGGGCACCTAAGGTCAGAGCAATGGAAATCATCGACGAGCTGGAAATCTCAAAACGTGGAATCTATGCCGGTGCAGTTGGTTATCTCGGATTCAACGGTGATATGGATCTGGCTATCACTATCCGTACCGGAATCATCAAGGATGGTATGTTGCATGTGCAGGCAGGTGCAGGCATTGTCGCCGATTCTATTCCACAGAATGAGTGGATTGAAACATGCAACAAGGCCAAAGCATTATTACGCGCAGCAGAGATTGCCGAAAACGGACTGGACAGTGCAATTACCTGAATATTCTCTTATCTGCTGGCAAAGAAATTTTACTTCAAGACGGATTGGAACGAGTACCTACCCCGTATTCGTAAACAAGCTTTCCTCCCAGCCAACCAGCAATACAGAGAACGATCAACCCTAAGACCGACAAGGCAACAGCAGCCAGACCCGGTTGTCCCAACCGGGTGCCGTCCAACCGCAGAAACAGGCTAACTGTGTACAACGACCAGCTGGCCATCATCAACAGCATATGCTGATTGGCAATTTTCATGGCAGGGCTTTGCTGATCAATTTTTGCAAGCTCCATCAATCCTGCCACCATGGCAAACAATGCACTAATCGTTCCAATAATGAGCAGCACCCCGGCCATCCGGCTGACCAGCTCATTTGTCGTAAACAAACTAGCAATATCACACAACGTTGATATAAACCAGGTTGCAATCGGAAAATGAACCAACATTGGATGAACGGGGTGTCTCATAGCAAGGTTTCCTTTTTCAGGGTTACGTTAAAACAATACGCTCAACAATGTGAGAAAGCCTGCTACGGCTATCCCCGCATGAATAAAAACAATATTTTTAGATGCCACATTACCTTTCATGTGAATTGAGGCAAGATAAAACCCGCCCAATGCTGCCACAACCAGCAGACCTAATGCAGCGGTCAGACGATTATCACCCGACCCCTCCAGCACCACCAGTATCAGCGTCACCAGACCGGCTGCACCCAGCAGCGCATGCACGATTGAAACAGCCCACGGCGCAAGCTGCCCGGAAAGCACTTTTGAAGCCAGAAACAAACCTCCGACAGCAGCAATCGCAAAAATTATAATTGCAATCATAGTCATTGACATCTTTACTCCCTCCTCTTTTTAATAATGGGTTTTTACTATATTACACGCTAGAATACTTTTGCAATTTAAATATGTCAAAACTTGAAATGATGTTTAATTGATCATGAAATCTGCTTTATCGTTGCTGGGAGAACGCCAGCAGTCTTTGCTCACTACCTTGCTGCATCATCGCAAAGGGTTAACCGTAGAGGAATTATCCGGTCTGCTGGCCATTTCCCGGAATGCCGTCAATCAGCACCTTACTCACCTAAGCGGCAGTGGTTTCATTCAAAGTTCCTTGCAGGAAAGTACCGGCGGCAGACCCGGCAAGGTATACACGCTGACACCCAATGGCCTGGAACTTTTCCAGCGACGGTACTCATTTCTGGCAAAACTGCTACTTTCCTGGATAGATAAGAACATGGGAGAACGCGAGCTTGATACGTGTCTGACCGAGCTCGGAAAAGAAATGGCAAATGGGCTTGAGCATCGCATCACGCAATACTCCTCATACAATGACAGACTGCAGGAAGCCGTTACCATCATGAGTGAACTTGGTTACGACACCAAGCTACATCAGCTATCTGAAAATCAGGCAGAAATCGTTGCGAACAACTGTGTTTACCAGGAACTCGCTCAGCAGCACAGTGAATTTTGCCAACTTGATATTAGTTTTTTGAAGCATCTATTGAAGGCTGATATCGAGCATACGGAATGTATTGTGAGAGGCGGTAAACATTGTCGTTTCAAAATAACCGGCACAAAAGAATCGCGATCGCGATAGCCACACTGGCCCCAAACAGCAGCGTTATAATTTTTCAGCTTCATTCACAACGCGAATAAGCAACAGTGGCTCTTCACATCCGGCAAAATAACAAGCGGAAATAACCAAATGTCCTCATCGCAATTAAAAAGAATTGGCGCTTCATTATTCATCGCATCAAGCCTGCTCTCGATTTCCCTTGCTCATGCAAATGAAGATGGTTTGATCAAAACATTGACTGGTTACAACATCAATGAAATCACACCGACTCCATCCATCAAACTGAAATTTGGCGGATGGGTGGAAACCGGCTTCAGTGGTAATCCGCGTGGTCCGCGTAATAAATCTAACTATCCGGTGTCGTTCAATGATGGCGCCAACCAGTTCAAGCTTCATCAGCTGTATGCCTATATCGAAAAAGAAGTTGATCCCAGTAAAAATACCTGGGATATCGGTATGCGTGCCGATCTTCTGTATGGTACGGATGCAAAGTTTTCGGCCACCACCAACTTCGACACCAGTATTTTTGGAGATAGTCCTAAACATCAATTGGTATTTCCCCAGTTGTACGCAAACCTATTCGCTCCGATCGGGAATGGCGTCACGCTGTCAATTGGCCACTTTTATACACTTATCGGCTATGAATCCGTGATGTCATCCAGTAACTTTTTCTTCTCACATGCCTACGCCATGCGTTATGGCGAACCTTTTACGCACATGGGAATATTGTTCTCCTACCCGGTCAACTCTAATCTTACCGTCAAAAATGGGATCGTTACCGGCTGGGATAGTCTTTCTCGACACACCCCCAATTATATGGGTGGATTAAATTATGCTACCGACGATGGAAGAACCACACTTGCAGTTTCACTGATTACCGGAGATACAAGAACCGGTAGCTTGCATGAGAATCACAATCGCACCATGTACAGTGTAGTGATGGAACATCGTCTCCTAGAAAAATTGCGTTATGTATTTCAGCACGATTTTGCAATCGAGACCAGGGCGACTGAAACTCCCTCTGCTGCATGGTAGGTATTAACCAGTATCTTTTGTATGACATTTCAAAGCAACTCGGCGCAGGATTGCGTGTGGAATGGTTTTACGACAAGAATGGAACGCGCGTAATGGGAGATGGCAATAATGAGGATTTCATCGGTATTACAGCAGGATTAAACTACAAACCTGTTCCCGGAATCACTTTGCGCCCGGAAATTCGCTACGACTTGGCTACTCGCCATCATGTATTCAGGGATGGCAGAGACAACGACCAGATACTGCTCTCGGCCAGTGCTATCCTGCATTTCTGATTCTCTGGATATTTTCTATCTGGCTGGCCAAACAGAAAAAACAGCCAGCCAGTTACTGCTCTACATTCACTTCTTCGGCACGTAGAGATCCGTGATCGTACCCTCAGCCAGTTCTGCGGAAAAAAGGACGGTTTCGGATAAAGTGGGATGGGGATGGATAGTCAGCCCGATATCCTGCATATCCGCCCCCATTTCCAGCGCCAGCACTGTTTCCGAGATCAACTCCCCTGCATGAGCACCCACAATTCCTGCACCAAGAATTCTTCGGGTAGTCTTGTCAAAGAGTAATTTGGTCATGCCTTCATCACGCGCCAGGGTGATGGCACGACCACTAGCTGCCCAGGGAAATACTGCTTTCTCATAAGCAATACCCTGTTTTTCGGCTTCGGTCTCTGTCAGTCCCATCCAGGCAACTTCAGGATCGGTATAGGCCACCGAAGGAATGGTGCGCGCATCGAATGCCACCTTGTGCCCGGCAATAACTTCTGCTGCTATTTTGCCTTCATGTGAGGCCTTGTGTGCCAGCATAGGATCTCCAACAATATCGCCAATTGCAAAAATATGAGCAATATTGGTTCGCATCTGCTTATCCACCGTGATGAAACCGTGCTCATCCACGCTCACACCCGCTGCCTCAGCATTGATCAGCTTTCCGTTAGGTCGACGCCCAACCGCAACCAACACTCGATCATAGCGTTGTGGCTCCGGTGCCTGCTCGCCTTCAAAAAACACCTGCACCTCCTTACCGTCCACTTCAATCCGACTGACACTGGTATTGAGGTAAATCGCCTCACATCCAGCTTTCAGTCTCTTATGAAGCGGTTTAACCAGATCAGCATCGGCGCCTGGAATAAGCTGCGCCATCTGTTCCACAATACTGATTTTGCTACCCAGTGCATGATAGACCGTAGCCATCTCCAACCCGATGACTCCACCTCCCACAATAAGCATGCGCGGCGGGATCTCCGTCAATGCCAGTGCGCCGGTCGAATCAATAATGCATTCGTTATCCGGTAATATCGGGATGCGTGCAGCGCTGGATCCGGCCGCAATAATGCAATGCTCAAATGAAACTGTTTCGATCCCATCCGATGTTTCAACTTCAATTAGATGCGAATTGGCAAACTTCCCGGCGCCATGAATAACGGTCACCTTGCGTTGCTTAGCCAGCATCGATAATCCCTTGGTCAGCTTGCCCACAACCGATTCTTTCCAGGAACACAGTTTGCCAATATCAATTTCCGGCCTTCCGAAATGAATACCGTACTGATCCGCCTCTTTTGCTTCGGTAAGCGTTTTTGCAGCATGCAACAGTGCCTTGGAGGGAATGCAACCCACATTCAGACAAACCCCTCCCAATGTGGAATAACGCTCAATCAACACCACTTGTTTACCCAAATCGGCCGCACGAAACGCTGCCGTATACCCTCCCGGACCGGCACCCAGCACAACCACTTCAGCACGTAACTTGCCACGCGCAGTTTCAGGTGACGGCACCACTATCCTGGAAGGTACTTTGCCTGCACCTGCAACAACGGGTTGATCGGTAACTTTAGTCTCATCATAGGATGATGCTGAAGGCACAGCCTCCGCGTCCTTGACTTCCAGCGTGGCAATGAGCGATCCTTGTGAAATCTTATCACCGGCTTTGACGTGCATTTCTTTCACGATGCCCGACTGAGGCGCCGGAACTTCTATCGAAGCTTTATCGGTCTCGAGTACCAACAGCGGCATTTCCTGTTCTACCCGATCCCCCGGTTTAACCAGAGTTTCTATGACTGGAACATCCTTAAAATCGCCAATATCAGGCAAAACTATTGTTGTAAATTGTGTCATCTTCTTATTCCCTGATATGGCCATCACCCAGCACGATAAACTTCTGGCTGGTCAGTCCTTCCAGCCCCACTGGGCCACGTGCGTGCAACTTATCTGTAGAAATACCAATTTCCGCTCCCAGACCATATTCAAATCCGTCAGCAAAACGGGTTGAAGCATTCACCATGACCGAACTGGAATCTACTTCACGCAGAAATTGTCGCGCACGCGAATAATTTTCTGTCACGATAGTATCGGTATGTTGTGATCCATAGGTGGCAATATGCGTAATGGCCTCATCAATATCAGCCACAATACGAACACTCAGAATCGGCGCGAGATATTCAGCATACCAGTCTTCCTCCACAGCCGGTTTCATTCGGGAAACAAGTGCACATGCTGCCTCATCCCCCCGTAATTCCACCTCTTTTTCCAAAAATATTTGGCAGATGCGTGGTAAAAATTGTTCAGCAATCCCAGTATGCACCAGTAACGTCTCCATGGTGTTGCATGTGCCGTAACGCTGAGTTTTAGCATTATCTGCAACACGCACCGCTTTTTCCAGATCTGCTGACAAATCAACGTATACATGACACACGCCATCCAGATGCTTGATAACCGGAACACGCGCTTCATTAGTAATCCGTTCGATCAACCCCTTACCACCTCGTGGAACAATCACATCCACATATTCACTCATGGTAATCAGCGCGCTCACCGCCGCACGATCTGTCGTCTCCACCACCTGCATAGTCTGTTCAGGCAGGCCCGCCGATCTAAGTCCCTCTCTTACGCAAATGGCAATGGCCTGATTACTTTGTATCGCCTCAGATCCCCCACGCAAAATTGCTGCATTACCCGCTTTCAAGCATAGACCGGCAGCATCCGCCGTCACGTTCGGGCGTGCCTCATAAATAATACCGATTACCCCCAGTGGCACCCGCATTTTACCTACCTGAATACCGGATGGACGATAATCCAGATCTGTCATCGCTCCAATCGGATCAGGTAGTGTGGCAATCTGTTCTAGACCGGTGGCCATACTGACAACCCCTCTCGAAGTCAATGTCAGGCGATCAATCATGGCTGATTCCAAACCTTTATTTCTGGCCTGCGCTACATCTTTGGCATTAGCCGCTAGCAATAATGCCTCATCACGACGAATAGCACGAGCCATCATAGCAAGTGCATGATTTTTAGTAGCGGTATCTGCTTTTGCAACTATCCGCGCTGCCGCACACGCCGCACGCCCGAGAGCCTGCATATCAGCGTGTATTTTTTCGTTTTTTTCCATGAGAAATGTCAGTCAATCGGTTATCAAGGGTAATCTGGTGAATCGGCAGGAATTTTCCAGAATCATTATTTACTGGAATCTTTGGCAGTCGATCCCCGCCATTTTCCTACGTGAATCAATTTATTTCTAAGGCCCGGCAATGGATAATCAAGTGCATAAGCCTGCTCAGCATAATGGCCGGCCTTTTCATAGTTCTTTTGCTTAAAATACATCAGCCCGAGGTTATAAAGAATTGTGGCATTGTTTGGCTCCAGACTGGCTGCCACCTGTAGCTGTTCGAGTGCTTCTCTATTTCTGTTGTGATGGGATAAAAATGCGCTGTAAATCGAGCGAACCTGTGCATCCTTCGTATTCATACGAATCGCTCGATCAAAATAACACTCAACCGGCCATGTTAAACCCGGAATTTGAGTAGACTTCTCCCTAATAGAAAGTTTAACTAGGCTCACCAATGCACGATGATGATTAGGCCAGGCACGAAGCGTATAATTTAGACTTCCTCCAAGCCACCTGATACCTCTCCCATTAAGAACTAGGTTTTCCATATCAGAAGTGAAGTGAAAAGCTTCAACAATATCCAACTTTTCCTTAAGATGAAACCGATTCATATAATCAAACGGACCATAGCCACCGGCAATCTCTAATTCGCCACAGTAAACTTTTCCTTTAGCTACTACCGCTACGGGTAAAGCAATAAAAAACATCATGGCGATAAAAGCTGCCAAAATTTTCATAGCTTCCTGATTTCCCATAAAATTAAATGATCACCCTTTACAAGCAGCACCCAGTAGTCTGGCCAGCTCTTTAGTCCTGGCCTCTCTCGAATTGGACAATATTTTATCCATTGGTGCAATCGGTGCCTTATCTTCTCTCAATAACGCAAGAAATCGCCGCAATCCGGTCATAATAGCTTCCTTCGAATCCAGCGGTGCAATCGTGTCGACCCCCATACTGCGAAGCTTTTCTGCCGTATCGCCCACCAGATCGGTCAATGCCAGAATGGGTCGTTGTGCACGCAGGTATTCGTATAGCTTGGCAGGAATTTGATTATTGCAATTCGCTGCTTGTAAAATCAGCAGCCCATCAACCGTCAGCATTTCAGCAAGCGCATCATTGTAGGAAATGGGAGGTGCGAGCGAAACGACAGCTCCGATTTCAAAATGATCAATCAGGGATTGCAGATACGCTTCGTGGTGTGAAGCACGCAGAATAATGTGCAAACTTTCAGCACCAATTACATGTTGCTTCAGCAAAGTAGCTAAAGCTTCAAATAAACAAGTTGGGTCACGCTCCGATGGATAAATAACTCCACTGTGTAGCAGAGTAATCCCGCCAGCTTTGGTAAGCTGATTCACAGAACGTGTGATAGCAGCAAAACTGGATTCATCATACCCATTTTCTATCAAATGAAATCGAGATGCCGGGACATGCGAAAACCGTGTTTGATAATCCCTCAATGTACCAGGTGTCGTAAAAACTGCGCTGGCGCACTGCGCGATCGTTTTATTTTCCACCCGTTCATAAGCACGATAGGTTAACGGATCGGGTGGATAATCCGGCTGTACCATCGGGTCCCTGAAATCAGCCACCCAGGGGATGCCTGTCAAACGATGTAAGGTTAGCCCTATCAAATGCGCTGTTGCAATGGGATAAGTTGACCAGATCACATCCGGCTTATATTTTTTGATCAGATACCACCCTGTAGGTACCGCACCCAGCCACCAGCTTATCCAGCGATCCGGCAGGGCCAGCAGCCGTGGATATCGCCCTTTCAGAGTCAAATGTCTTGCCGTATCCAGCGCAAAGGCGCGATAGACACGTACCTCCTGCGGAATGTCCGCCAGCTGACCAGAATCAGTTTGCTGGTAAGCTCGCGGTGAAGGAGTCAGAACAATCGGCTCCCAGCCATGGTCCGGCAAGTATCGTGCAAAACGCAATGTGCGCTGCATACCGCTACTGCCGTGCAAAGGTGGAAAGTGGTAAGCAATCATCAATACCCGCTTTACCATGACAATACGCGATTTCCAGTTTGTTCTGCTACTTGATCACGCCATTCGCGAGTGGAGAAAGTATGATTAGCACTGTCTATATGGAAAACTTCTGTTTGCCTTGTTTTCATAGCTTCCTGCCAATCCGCCGATGAATCAGCCAGATCCAGAAATTCACGTGCTGTCAGATCATTTCCACTGGTAATAATCAGTATTTTTCCTTGGAAACGTTTCAGGCCGTCCAGCATACGCTCCGGCAAAGGGGCTGTCAGGTCACATGATGCACCGGCACTATCTTCTGAAGCAGCCGATTTTTTACCACCTTGCAAACTATTCCTGCCAAATGCATATAAAGACCGGATGGAAGCCAGCGGATTGAATTTTCCACCAAGCAGTTTTTTCCAGAACTCCGGTTCAAACAGACGCTGCAGATAATAGTGCTTCAGATACGCCTTGGCGATACCCTGCTCTGTTCTGACCCATGGATTCAATAACACCAATCCGCTCACTCGCCGATCCTGATACGCATAGAACAAAGCAGCCGAGGCTGCGTCACACAACCCCCAAATCACGACATCCTCCAGAAAAGGGCACTCGCTGAAGAAAAAATCAGTAGCACTACGCAAGTCCTCACCAACATGCTCGAACGTCCTGATATCACCGTCACTATCACCCATCCCCCGGCAATCAAATCGCATAACGGAAATACCACGCTTTGCCAAATAGCGCGCAAGTAATACAAACTGTCGATGGCTACCGACACGATATTGCGGCCCGCCGACAACGATTAGCACACCACGCGCCACCGGTTGTTGCGGCACACTCATAATCCCATACAACCATTCATGCTCACAACGGAAGCGCAGTGCGCGCTCTTGAAAGCTCATGGCTGGACCCCGAAAGATGATTCAACCGCCTTGGTAGTCGCTGCCAGCAGCTCAGGGCACTCACTGATTTCCTGGGTTGCCCAGAACGGCAACCCAGGCATGAGCAGCACTTTTGGACAGATACCGGACTGACTCCATGTCTCCACGATCGAAGTACTCGCTGGAGAAAGCCCGCGCCCGGTATCAGGCGTAATTTCAAACCAATATACTTCACTATTTTTGACAACCAATTGCCCTAATTTCAATGCATCGATAGCAGCAGCCATAGCAGATGAGAGGGTATAGCCCGCTATTTCAAGTGCTTCACCCACTCCCAGTTTTTCACGAAAATCCTGAACATTTGTAGCCTTATCCGTATCATCCGACATAAGTTTACTCACCAGTTTCAAGCGCAAGAACTGAGTCAGAAATGATTTGCCATTGCCAACAGGCTGCCAGAGCACAAATTTCACTGGGTCATCTTCCGCTTCTTCATTTTTTGCATAATCCAATGCTAGCAAAGCTCCCAATCGCAGTCCCCAGAAATGAATCGATGCAAATCCTTGCTGCATCAACCATAGCCTGGCGTGTGCAATATCACCCTTCCAGATTTCCCATGTTGCATCCCCAAAATCTCCTTCACTGTCCCCACAGCCATACAAGTCGATCTGCAGTACACCAAACCCCATTGCTGCAAACACCTTGGCTTGTAAAGCAACCATGCGCCGGGATTTATTCATTTCCTCAGCAAACGGATGGATATAGATAAAAGCCTGGCTTAATGGCACCCCCTTGCCGGGCGGATGGTAAAGGCAGAAACGTTTTCCTGGCGAAGCATCCAGAAAGAAAGGTTCGGCCGGTTGATTATTCATGCAAATTCAGTGCGACAATTTATGCTCAACAAAAAGTGCCAAGCTACCGAGCGTTTCAAAAGTCTGCGCACTGATTTCATCGTCATCCACCGAAAAATCAAAGTACTCTTCCAGTGCAGTAATCACGTTGACTACTGCCATCGAATCCAGCTCGGGGATATTACCGAGCAGCACAGAATCAGCTGTCAGCGCGTGTTTTCTTTCCCCAAGATTCAATACATCACCCAAAATATTTCTGACTGCTTCAAGATGCTGCATAATTACTCCACAAAAGACCATTACTCGATATCAGCGGCATTTTAAGTCAGTTTCTTAAAATATGCCGGATTGATCGCTCCCACAGCCCTGCTGTAAAACTATTTATTTAATATTGAGCCGCTGAATCGGATGGTGTTACAGTTGATGACAAACGATTCTCAAAGCCTAATCATACCAACCACATCATGAACTGGTCAGAACTGTATTGGCAACGTATCACTCCGCTACATCTCCTTTTGTGGCCAGTCAGCTTGCTATTTGTCCTGTTTCAGTCTATCCGGCGCCATCTATATCGGCGTGCGATATTAACCTCGGTTCACCTTCCTGTGCCGGTGATTATTGTTGACAGCATCACTGCCACAAGCCCGGTTAAAACACCACTCATCATCCAGATAGTCAATATGCTGAGAGCAAGTGGATTACGGCCTGGGATCATTGGCCACGGCTACACCGATAACTATCACTCGCCAATGAGCGTGACCATTGATAGTCCTCTGCAGCTCGCTGGTAAGAAATCACTGTTACTCGCCTATTATTTGCGTGAAACCTGCCCTGTATGGATCGGCCATGATCGGATCGAAGTGGCAAAAGCGCTGCTGGAAACACATAAGGAATGTAACGTACTAATATGTAATGATGGCCTGCAGGATCTTCGTCTGCAGCGTGACTTTGAGGTCGTTATTGTTGATACCAGTGTTATCAATTCCGGGAATGGTCTGATCATGCCTGCCGGGCCACTGCGAGACAGCTTTGCTCGCTTAAAGCATTCGAATGTCGTCGTGCAGGCAGGCCATCAAAGACAAATTCCAGATATCGGGGAAGAAATCCGAACGTTTTATATCACACCGCTGAAAGAGCATTTTTTCAACCTGTCACGGCCTGAATTAACGGCCAGTGCAGCAGAGCTTGCAAACAAACGTATTCATGCGGTTACCTGTGATCCGGATATACAAAATTTTCTGGATAACCTCAAATTTCTAAGATTGACGGTCACCCCTTACATCTTTTCTGAAGATCATCATTTTGTTGCAGAGGATTTTCCGTTTGATGAAGCTGAAATCATTCTGATACCGGAAGAAGATGCAGTAAAATGCTTTAATCTGCACGACGAGCGCATCTGGGTTTTACAACAGGAATATCGTGTTGACCTCGGGTTACGCACAATCATACTTAAGAAGCTGAGAGAAAAATTCATGGATCCAAAACTTCTGGACATTTTAGCTTGTCCACTATGCAAAGGCCCTCTTATCTACAAAAAAGATCGACTGGAGCTAATCTGCAAGGCGGATCGGTTAGCTTATCCCATTCGGGACGGCATTCCCGTTATGCTGGAGGACGAAGCAAGAAGACTGCCTGATGAAGAAGAAATCAAGTAGACGACAGACTTTCCGCGGACGGAACCTACTCCTGCTATTTTCCCGACAACAGAAACTAAACTACCACTTGCTCAAAGCAGGCTGGTTGGCGCAGCTTGGATGCAGACGACTTTAGTCGCCTATATCCGCACCAAGCTAAATACGCATAAATCAATATATTTAAGGTGGAAGTCCCCATCTAAAGATGGGGGCTGTAAAGTTATGCCCAGGCACTAGATTGTGGAACGTAGCTTCGCGTGGCTGGGGGGGAAAACCGGCGACTGCGGAAAAACTGTGAGCAATTACCCAATACCAGCTTACAGTTCATTCACTTGGCATTTCTGGCAATCCTGCCAAAAAGACTTTGAATGGGTTCTTATGATAAAGCGCTGTATGAACTGAGGTATCTCGTCGAAAAAGCTTTCCTTCATCTCAAAAGGTGGCATGGGATTGCCACAAAATATGCTAAAAATACTTCTTTTTTTCTCGCAGCTGTGCAAATCAGATGTATTGCTCTTTGGGTAAATATCTTCTGATTACACTATCTCTCGCGCAATACTTTCTTAATCGCTAACAGATATTTGTCAATCACAATCCGCTCATCAAATTCCTGTTCCATTTTTTTTCTGCCCCGCAACCCCATGGCTGTACGCTCAGCATGAGATAAAGCAACTATTTTAGAGATTTTATTAGCAAGATCCGCTGCATCTCGCGGCTGGCATAAATAACCATTGATGCCATCATCCACGACATCACGGCAACCAACAGAATCTGTTGTCACAAGCGGTCGCGCCATTGCAGCCGCTTCCAGCAAGGTGCGTGGAACACCCTCACGGTAGGAGGGCAGGACAACACAATCAGCCAGCGCAATTTCTTCCGCCACGTTATCACTCGCCCCCAAATAACGGATGACACCTTCCTCCATCCACTCATCCATCTGCGAACGGGAAATAGCAGCCGGATTCTGTACATCCAGAAAGCCCACCAGACAAAATTCCGCATTCAATCCCTGTCCCTTCAGTACGCGTGCTGCCTCAACAAACTCTCCTACGCCCTTGTCCCACAGCATGCGCGCAATCAACAGAAAACGTAAGGTTTTTTTATTGGGTAAGGATATGGGTACAAAGTGGTCGAGATCGATCCCAGAACCTGGTAGACGATCAGTAATCGCATCAGATACCAATTTTCCTGAAACAAACAGCGCCCTGTCCTCATCGTTTTGGAAAAATATCTTTACCGAACGCGATAACGCCAGACGATATAATCCCCGTACCAGTCGGGTCAACCAGCCCTCCCGGATGAATACCGACCCCAGACCGGCGATATTGTTGATGACCGGAACAGCCGACAAGTGCGCAGCCAGCGAACCATAAATGTTCGGCTTGACCGTATACCCCAGATAAGCAGCTGGCCTTTCCTTGTGCATTAGCCGCAGAAAACGCCAGAACAGCAACAAATCCCGCCCAGGATGCGTACCCTTATTATCCATCGACAAAGGTACATAACGACAACCCAATTCTGCCAGACGTGGTGCATAATTATCCGGTGGTGCAACTGCCACCACCTCATACCCCGCAGCAACCATGGCACGAATGAGACCAGCACGGAAATTCACCAGATTCCACGCAGTATTGAGTGTAATAATGATTTTTTTGTTCAATGCGATTGTATTTCCTGCGCTATACCTGATACCGGTAAAATTTTCATTCCAGAACCACATTCTTCCACGTGAGGTGGTAGCTCTCGACCATGCGCTCCAGACTAAAATGAGCTTCTACCTGCTGCCGGGCAGCAGCACAGCGCGCCTGCCAGGCAACCTCATCCTGCATGGCTATATGCGCCTGCAACAAGGCATCAGCTAGTGCTTCCGGATCTTTTGGCGGCACGACCCAGCCAGTCTCACCAACTATTACCGCTGCATCCCCAACATCCGTCACCACTGCGGGTGTGCCGCAGGCCATGGCTTCCGCTACTACATTGGGAAACGCTTCACTGGAACTGGAAAGAACATGCACATCTAGCGCGTTCATTACATCAGGTATATCCACGCGTTGCCCCAGCAGTTTCACTTTTTCAGTTAGGTCCAGTTCCGACAACCAAGCAGTCAGTTGCGTATTGTTCTGGTCCAATCCACGCCCCACCAGTACACAACAAAAATCTACCTCTCGGTATTTAATTGTTGCCAATGCATCCAGTAGGTTTTTATGATCTTTCAGTGGATCAAACCGCCCTACCATACCAATCAGCCAGCGATTCTCTGTATCCAACTCTACACGCAGTTGCGTACGAGAAACCGCATCAATATTGAAACGAACCAGATCGTAACCATTGGGAATCACCTGCAACTTGTTTGCCGCATAGCCTAGATCACGATGTACTTCCAGTGCCTCCTGCGCGCAACAGACGATAACTGATGGCACCCAGGAGCTAATGCGGGCACACAATCCAGCCACCCGGATGGTAGAACGCCTGGATTTTTCAACATCCAAAGTAGAATGGTGAATACCCCAGCACACCTGCCTTATTCCGGCCAGACGGGCAACCACACCACCGATTAGATCGGCATGGTACATCCACGTTTGCACCACTTGTGGGCGGGCCTGACGCAGCAACTGCCATAGTCGCCACAGCCCACCAGGCGTAACTCGGCCACGCGGCATATACAAACAAGACACTGACACTCCAGCTTTGCGCAGTAAAGGCCCATATTTACCTTCATCCATCAAGGAAATGACATGGTGCTTCTCAGTGTTATCATTGGTACATAAACGGTACAGGACAGCCTCGGCACCGCCATCGTTGAGGCCGGAGATAACGTGAAAGATATGGCTCATCTAATACCTAGCCTTAATATCAGCATTAAACTCTTGTAGAACAATATCGATAACATTAACAACAAAACAGGAAAAACAGAGGCAATAAAATTAGATGGATTTGCATAAAAAATAGAAATAAAGCCGATTTTTATAGCAGCATAGGCCAAAAAAATACAGCACAACGAATCAGATTTTATGGCATCAAAAAAAGCCTGCAATAATTTTATAAATCCACCAAATACTACGCTCGTTATAAAAACTCCAAAAACATGTGCCTGCATAAGCCCCAGTGTTATTAAATCAACGGGAATTGTCCCGGTTACACCGTAATCTCCTTTCTTTGCACCTGAAATAACCAAGGTATTTATCTGTTCCACACCTTCCATCAAACCTGTAGTCCAAGAAGAGGGAAGCAGATATAATGGTGAGTATAGTAAATCGGTAAAACCCCGATATAAATAATCTCCTTGTTCCAACTGAGAAAAAAAACCTACAAAAGGGAAAGAAATTTCTTTCACCACATAGTACGAAAAATTATCAGCTCCCTTTATTTCAAAGATATTACTGATGATATACAACAGATATAAAGCAGCTAGGCTGCCAACCGCTCCACCAATTACAACTATTCTGGCTGAAAAACGCTTAAGATAAATAAAAGCCAGCAAAAACACACACAAATACACAACGAAACCAGCTCTGCCAGACCACGAATACAGTATATAAACCGAAAATAGAAATGCCAGCCAAAATCCCAAGAAATTAAAAAGTGTCTTATTACCATCTCTTCTTGCAGCCCAAAAAATATAGGATGAAAAAAGTGCTAGATGACCGAAAGGCTGCAAAAAACTCCAAGGATTATTTATCTCAAAAATTCCCGACCTGATAGCCCTGGAATATTCAAGATAAGAAAAAAAACCTCCAAAAGCACTGACATACAGATATCTCAACACAAAAGCAGCAATAAGCATAAACCACGCTATAAACACCAGCTCCCTGTAGCTGAGAAAGAAAATACGCGACGCTATTCCGGTGACCAAAGAAGTAATTGGCACGCTCCACCCCAGAAATATGCCAAAAATCGCAAATAAAACAGATAGGTTATAGAGTACCCAAGAGCCTTTATCATGGGCTATCCTTTCTGCCCCAAGAAAATCAGCTCCGGATATGGCAGCATGCACGACAGTGACCCACCCCAACCCATATACCAGTCCTGTTGCCAATAACGACCAGGATATCAGGGGAGGGTATTCCTTTCTCTGTGTACACACAACGGCCAGTGCCAGCGAAACAAAAAAAATCAGAATACCTGCAACACTTGTTATAACAATCATTCAATAGTAAAAAATTATTGCGACTGACTTTCTTTTCGATCTAATTAACGTAACCTCTACAAGACTATCCTGGCATCAACAACCTTAAATAGGCATTAACCGCATTCCCAACATTAAAGAACATTGCACGTTCCGCACTATTAACCATGCCGGGCGTTTGCAGATTTTCTGATATCGCTTTCGCCAATGCGTTCACATCCCCCACCGGTACCAGCTTTCCCCATTTCCCTCCTTCCAGGATTTCATCCGGCCCACTCGGGCAGTCAGTACTCACTACTGCAGCACCACAAGCCATTGCCTGAATCAGCACATTCGGCAGCCCCTCCCACCTGGAAGACAACACAAACAACCGTACACGACTCATCCATGCAAAGGGATTTTCAGCAAAACCTGGAAACTGGATACTATCCCGTATCCCAAGAGATGTTGCCAGCATCTCCAGCTCCACCCGTAACTCACCTTCTCCCAGGATCACAAGGCGACAGTCGTGCGCAGCGTGTACCTGGGCAAAAGCACGAATCAAGGTAGCAAAATCTTTTTGCGGTGTGAGCCTCCCCACACCCAGAATAACAGGTGGTTTGCCCTCTCCCAACCACGGATGATCCAATGGCATCCTGGATTTTTTGAGCAACTCTGGTGTTACCACGGGGTTGAAAACCACAGATATCCGATCACGTGGCAAGTTGATGGCTTTTGCCAGATCATCCGCCACGCCTCCGGAGACTGCCGTCACACCATCTGCTCTGCGATAGGCCCACCGCATCATGTGAAATACTACGCGCGAGCGCAAATTCTTTAAGGAGCTGCCAGATAATGAAATGTTGTTACGTTCACTTACTACCAAACGGACAGGTATCCCAGCCAGCATCCGCGCCACAACAGCAATCACATTCGCATGGTTAAGGGCAGATAACATTGCCTGGGGTCGCTCCCGGCGCAGGTATCGCACCAGAGCAGGCAGGCTAGTCAGTACCCGATTGGATTGCAAGTCTACTACACGCACTCTGGGTGAAACTTCAGCAAGATAAGGACCCTCAGCACAGGCCAGCACAAGATCCACCTTCAGCCCTTTATCAGCAAAACCATTGGCCAGTGTAACCATAGCCCGTTCAGCACCACCACCACGCAGAGACGGGAGATATATGGCAATATGCATTAGTTCCTCTCTACTGAAGACATGATCAAATCATCAATCATGAAATCTTCCAGATAGAAACTTCCCCCTACCCACGTCATGTCGTTTTTCCAATAGCCAGGACATGGTAGATAACCGTGAGATGCGAATGCATAGCTCATCTCTACAACCAGTGGCTTGCTTTCAAGAAAAACAAAATCCAGAGCAAGGGACTGCGACTCGGTTTTTTTTGCAAGATCAAATGTCAACCTGATACATTCTTCTGGGATCATTTCTGGGTCATACAGGATTTCTCCACTTCCGGATGCTCTAAAATCCCCTGTGCGCACCATCCTTTTGATGCCAAAAGCTCTTTCTCCTATAACTATCACACGAATATCGGAATCGTTATCTGGAATAAAATCTTGAAAATAGGCATAATTCTTTTGAATTGGCAGACGTTTAAGGATGGGA
This sequence comes from Nitrosomonas sp. TNE100, assembly GCF_055387135.1. Lineage (NCBI taxonomy): Bacteria > Pseudomonadati > Pseudomonadota > Betaproteobacteria > Nitrosomonadales > Nitrosomonadaceae > Nitrosomonas > Nitrosomonas sp. TNE100. Next base: position 2,094,002 of record NZ_AP040997.1, read on the forward strand.
TTCTTAATCAACGCACGAAAGACTCCCCTGGAGATATTGAAGAAAGAAATAAGAGTTTTATCTCTTCTAAACTGCCACCAACGCTCACTCAAAGCATTCCAACGCGAAACCGGTGAGAAACCGATTGAAAAAGCCTTGTTAATAAGATTTTCTGCCTTATTAATATCGTTTACCAGAATAACATTGGTACTTCCAGCTCCACTTCTCAGCTTGAAAACTTTCGGATATTCTGTTTTCCTGGCCCATTCCAGCGCCTTGGCCCGGTCGAGAAAAACATAACTCTTAACCATAGGAACACCTAAAGCTTCCAACAGGTATTTCTGCGTCACCTTATCATCAAAATGCCAGCAGGTTTCAAAGCTCGGAAAAACCTGAACTCCCATCGATTCCGCAGCTTTTATTAGCCCTGGTGCAATCAACATGTCTTCAGCATAGGTTTGGCTCCAGTTCCACATCAGGAATGAACAATCAGCCAGTTCTTCAATAATATCGGACGAATGACAATCAACTGTTTTGTATGGAATATTCTTTTGCCGACAATACACCATCCAACGATCACTAAAGCTCCCAGGGCGGTTATGTATGGCTATCTTTTTCATAGTAAATTTCCAAATCTAAAGAATGTTTGCAGTATATTTTCTATAAAAAAAGAATCCCCACGTTGCCATTATCACCCGCGCACCCACCAGCATGATCACTGCACCATAAATACCAAAGGTCGGAACGATACCCAGCCCTAATAAGAAGAACAGACCAGACGTCCATGTGGCAATCAGACGAACGTATTTATCTTTTCCCGCTAGCACCAAGCCATTATTGTGAAATGAAAGGATCATGAAATAGGCAAGAATCCCGCAGCTCATCAACTTGACGTAATAAGCAACCCCGATCCCCTTATCAGAAAACAAAATCGCCACAAGAAAATCAGAACAAATAAAGCAAAGTACGAACAGAAGAACGCCCGCTATCAACATTAACTTATGAAACTTTGGTATTACACTCCTGTTTCTTGCTAAATATGGAAAGAATGCGCTGGAAATTATGATTCCTGCGGAATTGAATACATCGATTATTTTTGCTGCTGCACTAAAAAATCCTACCGCTATTGGTCCTTCAAAAATCCCCAGTAGAAAAAAAGCAGAATTGTTATACAAATTTGGTGTCAGCTGGGTGACAAAAATATTTGCTCCCTCTCTATATGCATTTTTTACTTTTATTAGTGAGGGTACTTTATATGTAATCTTGTATCGACTCTCAATCCAGAGCACAGAAAAGACTGCACACCCCACCATGGCTACTGCATATAACATCGGAACCCGGTAGTAATCTGACTCGTCTCTGATAAATATAAAAATACCAGCCAACATCAAGAACTTTGATGTAATGCTGATAATGGCACTTTGTCGCATTTGCTCTACCCCCTGGAAGAACCAGAGAGGAAATAATGCTTGTGCAGAAACAAAGCAGAATGAGAATGCGTATAGCAAAAAGTGCTGATGAAAATCATTTATGAGTAGCACTATCGGAAAATAGATCAGTGCGCTTGCTACAACGAGCAACAGGATGGCGGTGATAGTCTCGCTATAAATACTAGAAATCTCTTCAGGATTATCACGATTTTGTGCAATTTTTCTAACCGCTGTTATCGAGAATCCATACTGCATCACTGCTGAAAAATACAAAGCGAAAGACAAGGCATAATTGATCAGGCCGAAACCTTCTATCCCCAACACACGAACCAAATATGGCAGGGTAATCAATGGCACCAGATAATCCAGACCCCGCACCGCCGCAAGCGATAACAGATTACTCAGTACTCTGCGAAAATCATTTTTTTTTCTGGAGGTAGCAGCCAAAGAAATAGATCGGGATCAGTTCAGTGAATTATCAGCTCGGTACAATACCAAATATACTTGTTACATCCCTTTTGTTTTAGCACTGCATCATATCTGTTTTATATTTTAAACACTATAATGCACGTATTGGATGATCAAAAGCAGAAACTAGACAAAATTCATCCCCTTATTTAATACAGAAATCAGCCTTGTTCCGCGATATATTGATTGTTTGCACAGGAAATATATGCAGAAGCCCCATGGCAGAGGGAATTCTGCAGCATGCACTGCCCTTGGCAGGAAAAACAGATCATTCAGTCAGCTCTGCTGGATTGGGAGCATTGACAGGTCATGAAGCAGATCCCATAGCTTGTCAGTTAATGGCACAAAAAGGCATGGATATTTCTGCTCACCGCGCCCGACAGCTTGCTGACAGCATGATTCACAAAGCTGATCTCATCCTGGTAATGGAAACATGGCAGAAAACAGCAATCGAAACACGCACACCCAGCGCAAAAGGAAAAGTGTTTCGCTTGGGCGAATGGAAAAAAATTGATATTGATGACCCCTACCAGAAAGATAAATCAGTATTCATACATTCAATAATGCTCATTGAGCAGGCTGTGGATCAATGGGTAACAAAATTGTAAAAATCTGCCAGAGAAATATTTCTTGACAGAAAACCATCAGCTTCATTCAATTATGAATTTACAGCGTACAAGAGCATCCCTTGTTCTCTTGGTATTATTCGAACTTGCTGCCTGCTCCATTATTCCCGGACAGCACATGAGTCCGTTTTCCCGGCAGTCCAGCACAGAAATGCCTACCCGGGAAAATGACGAAGCCATTTTAAAGAAACTCAATATTCAGACAATTGATGCCGAGCTGATCATTAAGTTAGAAAAAAATTATAAAAACTTCAGCCTCGCTCCTGATAACGTTGCCAACCATTATTTTGATTACCGTATCGGCGCCAAAACGATCAAAGGTATTCCTATAGAAGATGAACCCTATACACAATACCGTGTAGGGCCACGGGACATTCTCAATATTACCGTCTGGGATCATCCTGAACTTACTATCCCGGCGGGCGAATTTCGTTCTGCCGAATCTGCAGGAAATGTTGTTGGCGAAGATGGTACATTCTTTTATCCCTACGTGGGTGTCGTACAGGCGGCTGGAAGAACAGTAGAGGAAATCCGCGAAGAACTGACCAGGAAGCTATCAAAGTACATCGAGTTCGTTCAGCTTGATGTACGGGTAGCCGCCTACCGCAGCCAGCGGGTTTATGTGGTAGGCGAGGTGGCCAACCCTGGCGTTCAACTGGTGAAAGATATACCTCTGACTGTCCTGGAAGCGATTAACAATGCAGGAGGAGCAAGCCAGGAAGCAGATTTACGTAATATCATCCTGACTCGGAATGACAAAACCTACAGTATCAATCTGCTCAGCCTCTATGAAGGCGGCGATATTACGCAGAATGTGTTACTCCAGCATGGAGATGTATTGAATGTACCGGATAGTGCGTTAAACAAGGTTTTCGTACTGGGTGAAACCAATTACTTTGTCGCAGGGGGAGCTACCGGGCGATCGCGCAGTTTGGTAATGAATAAAGCACGTATGACACTTACTGAAGCATTAAGTGAAGCAGGTGGCTTTGATCAAACTACTTCAGACCCAGCCAGAATTTTTGTTTTCCGTGGCGGGCTGGGCAAGCCGGAGATCTACCATCTGGACGCCAAATCACCTGATGCATTACTGCTTGCAGATCGCTTTCCGCTACAACCACGTGATGTCATCTATGTTGATCGCGCCGAGGGGATACGCTGGAACCAGATCATCGGACAAATTCAGCCGACAATTAATTTGCTGAATTCATTTGATGGCTCGCTGAGAATTCAACCCTTTCTGAGACACTAGTTACGTGGATATATGCCACACATTACTGCGACAGGATAGTCATACCCGAATACATGACTCATTCATTACCTGACATGCCATCTGATCAAAACAGTGACGAAATCGATCTGGGAGAACTGCTGGATATTCTGGCAGACAACAAGCAACTGATTTTTATCATCACCTTTATCACCTGCATGATCGGTGCTGCCATATCACTTTTAAGCTTGCCGATCTATAAGGCGGACAGCTTGTTACAGGTCAGAGAAAATACACAATCCATGGTTGAACAACTGGATTCATTATCAACATTCTTTGAAACCAAAACGCCGGTTCAAGCTGAAATTGAATTGATCAAGTCCAGAATGATCCTGGGAAAAACAATTAGGAACTTGAGTCTGGATATTATTGCAACACCCAGGTTTTTTCCGTTCATAGGCGCTGCTGCAGCCAGATGGTTTCAACGCTTCCACGAGAGCGGCACCCTATCCAATCCACCATCTGAATGGCTATCACATTATGCCTGGGGAGGCGAGGTCATTCAGGTAGATACGCTTGAAATACCCGACAATTGGAAAAATGAAGAAATTATTTTGCAATCACTCGGCGAAAACCGCTTCGAGCTTATTTATCAGAATAAAGTCATTCTTGAGGGGGAAGTCGGCAAATTAGCTGCCAAGCAGCCAGAAGGCTCTCTGCACCCAATCAAGCTATTTGTTACTCATCTGAAAGCGCGTCCCAACACTCATTTCACTCTGATACGCCGCTCCCAAGGAGAAGCAATCCGACAACTAAAGGAAACTCTCTCGATTGCAGAAATTGGCAAGGGAACCGGCATTCTTCAATTAACCATCGAATCAGACAACCGAGCGAAAGCTGTTCAAATTGTTAACGAAATTGCCAATACCTATCTTCAGCAGAATGTCGAACAAAAATCAGCAGAATCCCAAAAAACCCTTGAATTCCTGGAAAAACAGCTGCCCGCTCTCAAGGAACAACTTGAAACCACTACCAACGCCCTTAACGATTACAGAATTCGCGAAGGTTCAATTAATCTCGATCTTGAAACCCAGAATATACTGACAGGTACGGTCGAGCTAAATACCCAGATTACACTTCTGCAACAAAAACGGGATGAACTGAGACAGAGATTTACGGAATCTCATCCTAATGTCGTTGCAATTGACAAGCAGATCAGCAGACTGCAGACGCAAATCCATGCACTTGACAAAAAAATAGGCAAACTGCCGGAAACCCAGCAAATCATTCTCAGATTATCTCGGGATGTGGAAGTCAATGCCGAGCTCTACACCACCTTGTTGAATCACGCCCAGACGATACGAGTAGCCAAAGCAGGTACGGTGGGTAATGTAAGAATTGTTGATTACGCTATACCGCCCGATCTACCGATCAAACCCAAAAAAACCCTGATCATGGGTATTGCGCTCATGGCAGGATTAATGTTGGGAGTTATATTCGCCTTTATTCGCCGATCACTCAGCCGCGGGGTAGAAAATCCTGACATCATTGAAAAATCCCTGAATATTCCAGTTTATGCCACGGTTCAGCGCAGTAGACACCAGAAGCTGATCGAGAAAAAACTAAAAGGCAAACCTGTAGCAGGCAATCATCCTCCAATCATCCTGGCACTGGAAAACAGAGAAGATCTTGCCATAGAGAGCCTGCGCAGTTTGCGAACAACCTTACACTTTGCATTTCTGGAGGCGCGTAACAACATCCTCATGATCACCGGCCCGAGTCCAGAAGCCGGAAAGACATTCATTTCGATGAATCTTGCTGCCGTCATGGCAGATGCCGGCAAAAATATTTTGTTGATCGATGGAGATCTGCGCAGGGGTGATATCAACAAATCCATGCGCACAGGAAGAGAGAAAGGCCTGTCCGAATTAATCAGTCAATCGATCGATCTGAAGGATGCGATCAGATCTGTGCCCCAGGCAAATTTCCACTTCATTCCAACCGGAGCAATACCGCCTAACCCATCCGAGCTATTACTACACGAGCGATTCGAGCAAATTCTGGAAACTGTCAACAAGCAGTATGATTTGATCATCATCGATTCACCTCCCATCCTGGCCGCTACCGACGCGGCCATTATCGGTCGTCTGGCAAGCGTGACATTGATGGTGGTTAGGGCTGGAACCCATCCGATGCGTGAGCTCGAACAAAGTGTAAAGAAACTTGTACTGGCAGGCGTAAATCTGAAGGGTGTAATATTCAATGGCATTCCCGAAATTTCATCACGCCACAGATATACACAGTATAGCTACCAATATGATTATCGCAGCAAGAAATGACAGAATTCGATCTCCCGAAGCAGCTCGCACTATTTATCATCAGCACGATACTGGCTGGCCTTACCATCCGACTGGCAATTCCGCTGGCACATATCAGCGGCATTCTGGATCGCCCAGGAGAGCATAAACAACACAAACATCTCACACCGTTTGTGGGGGGCACAGGAATCTTTGTTTCTCTTCTCGCTGCCCTTCCTCTCCTTGGCTACCTCTATCCGGAACAATCCGTGAAATGGCTAGGACTAGGGATCAGCTCCAGCATCATCTTTATCATGGGCCTGATCGATGACATTATTTATCTTCATTTCAAAACACGCCTGGTCATACAAGCCCTATCAGCATTAATTATCGTACTGGTAAGTGAAGTGATATTGATTGATATTGGCAACTTACCACTTGGCGAGATACTCGCACTACCTGGCATTGCAGCAACCTTCACCATTTTTGCCATCATTGGAAGCATCAATGCTTTCAACATGATAGATGGAATTGATGGTTTATCTGGATCCGTGTCACTAACAAGCTTGCTGCTGCTGGGCATAGTTGCTCTCACTACCGGCCATCAATCCAGTCTCATTATTATCATTGCACTCATCGGTGGCGTTGTGGGGTTCCTATTTTTCAACTTACGTCGCCCTCTACAACCCCGTGCCAAAGTATTTCTGGGCGATAACGGCAGTATGCTGCTGGGACTTCTGATTACCTGGCTTCTGATAGACCTCTCGCAAGGCAACAGCCGTGCCATGACGCCGGTAACGGCCCTCTGGCTATTTGCTGTTCCTCTGATGGATACTATCAGTATCATGTTGCGCCGGATTTGGCAGCACAAGTCGCCATTCAAACCCGACCGCAACCATTTTCACCATATCCTTCTCGATGCTGGGTATCGTGTTAACGACGCAGTATTTACCATTACTTCTGTGCAACTACTGTTTGGCCTGACAGGGTTGGCCGGCCTGTATCTGGGTATCCACGAACAGGTAATGCTTCTGGCTTTCCTGGTACTTTTTTTCGGGTATTTCTATCTGACACTTCACCCATGGCATCTGATTACCGCTTTACGCTATTTGCATACTTTCCGGGGCCTGATCCCGACCGAAAGTCGTGGCTTTTTCCTGGGTAGCTACACAGCAGAGGAAGCTAAAAATATAGTCCATATGATTTCGCAAGAATTACGGCCCAGCCTGGATTCATTGATACATGTAATCAAAAATAAAACCTCTGCCAACGACACAGAAAAATATGCAGTAATTGTCAACATACGATTGCTGGATACGGATACCAAAACGATGAAAAATGAAATTGGAAGCTTCATTGCATCGGCACAAAAACATATAAATGAACGCTGCCATATTCAGTTGCGCCCTTTTATAGAACGAAACCCGCAGAATGATCGAAGAAAATTATCTGAGCGCGATAATTCTTATGGAGGAAGACGTTTGGCTGACTCGCGAAAAGATAATCAGAAATTATTAATATTCGAAGCAATATATGACCAGGACTCAATCGCCGAACAAAATTCCACCGACAATCAGCCTAATAAAGAAAATTCATAATCTGCGTACTTCCTTGCAGACATAGCGCCAAACCTGATCAGGTTTCCTTCGCAGCAAGCAGCACGAGATTTATGCAGGCTCTTCTGATCCATAATCCACCACATCTGCCATCACCTTGCCAATATCCACTGTCACCACCCGCGAAACGCCCTGTTCGCGCATGGTGACACCGATCAGTTGCTGCGCCATCTGCATGGCGATCTTGTTATGGCTGATGAAGAGGAATTGAGTTTCATCGGACATACGCCTGACCAGCTCGCAAAAACGCCCCGCGTTGCTGTCGTCCAGCGGGGCATCCACTTCATCTAGCAGGCAGAATGGTGCAGGATTCAGTTTGAACAGCGCAAACACCAGCGCCAACGCCGTCAAGGCTTTTTCACCACCAGAAAGCAGTTGAATGGAGCTGTTGCGCTTGCCCGGCGGATGCGCATTCAGCTGCACGCCCGCATCCAGAATATCTTCACCGCTCAGCACCAGTTCCGCAGACCCTCCCCCAAAAATGGAAGCAAACAATTCGCCAAGATTGTGGTTGACCTGATTAAAGGTCTCCTCCAAACGCTGCCGAGTTTCATGGTCTATCTGCCGAATCGCCTGCTCCAGTGTGTCAATGGCCTCCCGTAAATCCAGCGATTGTTCTTCAAGATGCATCCGGCGTGATTTCAATGCGTCCAGCTCCTGCAACGCTGCCAGATTAACCGGACCGAGGGCAGCGATCTCCCCACCCAGTCGATTGATGTGCGTTTGCAACCTAGCCGGCGATTCATTTATGGATTGCTGCAACATTTCCGACGTAATTTCACTGGATTCTGCCAGCTTGCCTGCAAACTGGGCTTCAGTTATCCCCGCTTCCTGCTCACGCAGTCGCGCTTGCCCCACCGCCTCGCCGCACTTATGCAGCTGTTGCTCAGCCTGCATTCGGGCCTGTTCCGTCTCCCGTAATGTATTGTTTGTATTTTCCAGCTCATATCGAACTGCCATCAGCGCCTGTTCGTGCTGATGGCGTTGTATCTGCCAATGCGCCGCATCTGCTGCCAACGACGATTCATCCAGATCAGCGCGGATATGCTGCAACTTTTGCATGTTTTCAGTTAGCACAACCTTGTTCCGGATAATCATGTCGATACGCTGCTCGCAATCGGCCACCTTGCTCTGGCAGTTCTGCTCGCTGAAAGCAGCTTCACGCAATTTGTCCAATAAACGCTGTACCAGTGACCGCTGCGATACCAGCGCCTGCCCGGATAGCTGACTGGTGGATTCCGCCTGACTTGCTTGCGCTTCCAACACTACTCTTTCTGCTTCACAGGCAGTCAGCTCCATTTCTACCTGATGCTTTTGGGATAATTCTTCCTCAATCTGTACTGCCAAGTCAGCCAACTCAGTTTCAAGTTGGGTCTGCTGTTGCGCCACGCGCTCAATTTTCTGCATCAGCTGCACAATCTGTATCTGCCGACTGTGTTGTTGTGTTCTGGTTGCCTCGATCGCCTTGCGGGTTTGTACGATCTCGGCCACAATATGCTGATAATTCTGCTCCACCTCGGCCAGCGTCTGCTGTTTGGATAAAACAGAGTGTTCGATTTGCTCACATTCCTCGCTGATCTGCGCAATTTCGCGCTGGCGTTGCAGGATACCGTGTACTGCCGAATCCGGTGCGAAATAACTCACTCCGTGCCCGGTAATACTGTGCCCTTCCGCTGTTACCAACATCTCGCCAGCTGCCAGCTGTTTCCTGATTGCCAAGCCAGATTCCAGGTCGTCAATTACAAATATGCCATGCAGCCAGTTCTCCAACACTGCTTGTACAGCCGGACTATGACAATTCAGCAATATACTGAGTGGTTTCCAGGTTGACCGATCCGGCCTTATTAGATTGTGGCTACCGGCTGACTGATCCGGTTCTACCAGTTCGCATACCGACCATTTTGCTGATGGCCGTTTTCCTTGGCCAACCTCCCAATCCAGCACCTGCTCCAGCCGATCTACAGCCACTGCCTGGATACGCTCGCGCAGCACCGCTTCCAGCGCCGTTTCCCAACCGGATTCAACTGAAATCTGTAACCACAGCCTTGGCAGTACATCCAGCTGGTTCCTGGTCATCCACGCATTCAATTCCTGGTTATCTTCGATCTGGTTTTGCAGACGCTGCAAAACATCACGGCGGGCATTGGCCTGGGCAAGGTCACGTTGTAACGATTGGATAACTTGTCGAATAGCATCACGTTCCTGTTGCATGCTATGTATTTGTGTTTCCTGTTCACCAAGCAAACATTGGCGCTGCTCCAACAGGGCAGCCAACTCTGCAGATTCCATCTGCAATTCATCCAGTTGCACCGGATCAATCTCCGGCTGGCTCAACTGCTCTCCCAGCAAACGCTCATGGCGCATTATCAACTGCTGCAATGTTTTTTCGGCATACGCCTGCTGGTTCTGCTGCAATTTTTCATTCTGTCTGGCCAATGCCAGTTTTTCCCGCAATCCGGTCAGCTGTACCTGATCTGATTGCGCGGCCGATTCTATTTGTGGCAACTCTCCGGCTTCTCGTGCATGTTCTTCTCTGCAGGAAAGATGATCATCCTCAGCCTGTGTCAGCTTGTTCTGCCAGGACATCAGGCTTTCATTCGCTTTATCCAGTTGCTGCTCATGGTTTTGCAATTGCAGCTCTGCCTCGGCAATTTGACGATCGAGTTGCTCTCTGTTTATACGAATATGTTGGATACTTTGTTCGATGCGTGCAATTTCGCCTTCAGCAGCATACAGTGCTCCCTGGGCCTGATGCTGACGATCATTCACGATCCGGTGATGTACGCGCAGCTCATCCTGTTTCTCAGCTGTTTCCTGCAAACTGGAGCGGATAATTTCCATTTCCTGCGTCAGGCGTTCAATCTCTTCCTGCGCCGCATGCCGAGATTCCGTTGCCTGCTGCTTGCGCAGGGTCCAGAACGCCTGTTGTGCAGCAGCCAATTGCTTATGTAAATCCTGGTAACGTGTCGCATATTCGGCTTGTGTCTCAAGATGCTGCTGTTGCTTGTCCAGTTCCTGCAACACATCGTCTACGCGCTGGAGGTTGCCGCGTGCATCCGTCAGACGCAATCCGGTTTCATGGCGCTTTTCATGGTAACGAGTGATACCGGCCGCCTCTTCAAGAAACGCGCGCAATTCCAGCGGCCTGGCTTCGATAATACGGGAGATCATCCCCTGTTCAATAATGGCGTAGCCCCGCCCGCTAACGCCCGTCCCCAGAAACATATCGGTAATATCTCGCCGGCGTACACGGATATTATTAATGTAATAGGAGGATTCACCATCGCGCTGGAGCACACGTCGGATAGCGATCTCGTTGTAGGCTTTCCACTGGCCTGCTGCCTTGCCTGCGCCGTTATCGAAGACCAACTCCACACTAGCGCGCCCAACCGGTTTGCGCGTAACCGATCCACTGAAAATCACATCCTGCAATGATTCTCCTCGCAATGCCGAAGCACGCGATTCACCCAATACCCAGCGTACAGCATCAATGACATTGGATTTGCCGCAGCCATTCGGCCCGACGATCCCGACCAGGTTTCCCGGTACAGGTACGACTGTAGGATCAACAAATGTTTTAAAACCAGCTAGTTTTATTTCGGTCAGGCGCAATTTGGAAGGCAAGAGGTTATAATTTCAGGTTGCCTGGTTATTTTAAATGATTTACCTGTCATAAAGAAGAACCGAAAATCGGGAGAACTGAGGAAACTATGACCACACAGCCTTCAAAGCAACTGGAAACCTTTGAAAACCCTATTCAGACACGCGATTACCGGATTCACATGGAAATACCGGAGTTTACCTGCTTGTGCCCAAAAACCGGGCAACCAGATTTTGCGCGACTAACGCTGGATTACATTCCGGATAAAAAATGTATCGAACTCAAGAGTCTCAAGCTCTATATCTGGTCGTATCGCAATGAGGGTACTTTTCATGAAGCAGTCACCAACCAGATTCTGGATGATCTGGTTATTGCCATGAAACCCCGCTTTATTCGGCTGACCTCAAAATTTTACGTCCGTGGCGGAATTTTTACCAATGTCGTTGCAGAACATCGCAAGAAAGGCTGGCACCCTCAGCCTCCGGTATTTCTGGAATCCTTCGATGAACAGTTCAATACCCGTAGCTAATCGCTTTCTTTCATACAACTCGTCAATCTCTCTCGGGAAATAGCCATAATGGATTCGTATCGCGAAGAACATGATGCAATGGGTACGGTGCAAGTACCTGTCAACGCACTTTGGGGCGCACAGACCCAGCGATCACTCACCAATTTCACCATTTCCGGAGAACGCATGCCACCAGCACTGATTCATGCGCTGGCAGTGGTCAAACGCGCAGCTGCCAGTGTCAATCAGGAGCTGGGATTGCTGGAGGAAAACATCGCTCGGGCAATCATCGCCGCTGCTGATGAAGTGCTGGCAGGCAAGCATGCCAACGAGTTTCCACTGGTCATCTGGCAAACCGGTTCCGGTACGCAAACCAACATGAACATGAACGAGGTGCTAGCCAACCGTGCCTCGGAAATTCTGGGTGGTACGCGCGGCAAAGATCGCAAGGTGCACCCCAATGATCATGTCAACCGAGGACAATCTTCCAATGATGTGTTTCCCACTGCCATGCACGTTGCTGCAGTAGGAGCCATCCGCAGCCGACTGATTCCTGCACTGGAAGCATTGCATAATACATTAGCATCCAAGGCAACCGAGTTCTCAGATATTGTCAAGATTGGCCGCACCCATTTGCAGGATGCCACCCCATTGACGCTGGGGCAGGAATTTTCAGGTTATGTATCACAGCTCGACCACGGTCTTGCTCATCTTGAATCCGCCCTGCCACACTTGCTTGAACTGGCGTTGGGCGGAACTGCCGTGGGAACAGGTCTTAATACCCATCCGGAATTTGCGCAGCGCGTCGCAGCAGAAATTGCACACCTCACCGGCTATCCTTTTATCACTGCCCCTAATAAATTCGAAGCGCTGGCCGCACATGATGCATTCGTTCATGCGCATGGCGTGCTAAAAACGCTAGCCGCTGCGCTAATCAAGATCGCTAATGATATCCGCTGGCTGGCATCTGGCCCGCGTTGTGGCATCGGCGAGATTTTTATCCCGGAGAATGAACCTGGTAGTTCGATTATGCCCGGCAAAATCAACCCCACTCAGGCAGAGGCCGTGGTCATGCTGGCGTGCCAGGTCATGGGCAATGATGTTGCGATCAACCTCGGTGGTGCCATGGGAAATTTTGAACTCAACGCTATGAAACCGCTGATTATCCATAATTTTCTGCAAAGCGCACGCCTGCTGGCAGATGGCATAAAAAGCTTCAATACGCATTGCGCCGCGGGCATTACCGCCAATACAACACGTATTCAGCAACATTTACAAAATTCACTGATGCTGGTTACTGTGCTTAATCCCTACATCGGCTACGACAAGGCATCCGAAATTGCTAAAAAAGCCCATCATGAGGCACTAACGTTGAAAGAAGCGGCAATCAAGCTCGGCTATGTCACCGCAGAACAATTTGATGCGTGGGTTGATCCACAAAAAATGGTGGGAAATAAAAGAAGTCTATAAAACGGAGGAAGTACCACCTACTCTACCGATCAGATAATAACCCGGCTTAATAGCTGAAAAAAATTAGGCATCCTGAATTCTTGAAATTCAGGATGCCTAATATGGTGCACTAAGTGCTATAAAATTAGTATTTACCGCCAAGTCCACCAAACCAGATTGTTGCACCAATCGCAATAAAAGCTACCAAAGCGATTAAAATTACTTTCCATGCTTGTTCATTTTTTTCTGCTTCTCTCTGGCTTACTGCTACATCACTGTATCCCATGGCCTTATCCTCCTAATTAAATTAAATACTTTTATCTCTTCTCAGATAAACTCCCATTTGCTCGGGAAACTGATGATGACTTTATTAGTTCAGACACCCGGCACTGCTCACCTTATGTGCCTACTATTACTTCTGTAAATCCATAAAGCTGAAAAAGATTCTAACCCAGTTTTTTTGACAATGGAAGTAAAAGTGGAGGCTCGGCTAAGGAATCTCTGCACGAATCCTTTAGTAAAATTTGTTATTCATCTTTTTTCTATTGTCATCCTCATGCAGCCAGATGAGTTTCAGTGATCTTGAACAAGCCAACAAGAAGAAGGTCACGCGACGAGAGCAATTCTTTGCACAGCATGCCCGGATCAGAGTAGTTGTAGACAATTTGGGCAATATGCACGCACAACATACTTTTCAGTGGCAGTGGTTGCTCGCCACGACACCCACTTGTTGAGTAGTACAGTTCGATCAGAGCAACAAGCCCTGACCAAGGAAGCAAACGCTCATGGAAGATACACTTTATGAGATTGCCAGCCTGCGCCAGCTCCGCCGTTCGGAACCGACGGCGATGTACGCGTCCCACACGAACGCGGCACTGCGCAAGGCGGAGGTCAATCCCATCCTGGTGAACCTGTTGATGCACTACGCCTTCGGCACGTGGATGCAGCGCACCAACCCCAACTGTCCGTTCGCCTGCTACGCAGATGACGCGGCGATTCACTACCGTAGCTGGAAGCAGGCAAAATATGTAATGTGATCCATCACATCACGGTTGACGGACTGTGGGTTGACGATGCATTCTGAGAAATCAAAGGTCGTTTACTGCAAGGGCAACAACCGCGCCGAACAGCATCCGCATATGAGCTTCGCCTTCCTGGGCTTCACGTTCAAACCGAGGAAGGCTCACAGCAAGTAAGACCAACTCTTCACGAGCTTCACTGCCGGGAGCCAGTGACGATGCCGATGCCTTGCAGCAAATGCGCCAGAGCGGTGCACCCGCTCTGGCGACTCAACCGCCAGACACACGTGACGCTGTGGCCGACGTGGCTCGGCTCTACAACCCCGTGATACAGGGGCTAAACTACCTCGAGTTTCTCATGCGAAGCGACTAATGTATATGATTGGCCCAATCCAGGGCATCAAGCTCTGCTTTTGCCAAGCTGGTTTGATCCAGAAATTCAAGCTCAGCCATAATGCTCTCTACTTGTTTCATATCCCCTTTTTCTCTGGCTTCAATCAGTCTCAATTTGCAGCCAAGTCGTCCTTCACGATGCAACAGCGCACGAATAACTTCATCTGGCATTTCCAGTTTATTCACTATCTGTTGAATATCCATACTAAACAATGTATCCAGTAAAGACATTATTCCAGTCATGAAAGCTCGATCTTGGTAATTCTTATCATGCGGGCGATCAATGGTAGCAATCAGCTCCATCAACCTTCCGCGAATGGCAGCTGTTTGCATCAATGCATTGTTATTGGTTAATTTTCCGGCAGGATCAGCAGCATAGAGCAGTAACTGAATCCATCTTTGTAAAGGACGATAACCCATCACTATCAAAGCCTGTCGGATAGAGCCGATTTTATGAGGTAATGCTGCTGCCACAGAATTAACCACACGTAAAAGACTATAGCTCAGGCCTGGTTTGTGCTTGAATAACCGCTCAATCTCATCAATCTCGGCACCGTGCATCACTAACGACAATAAACGCAACAGAAATAATCTGCTGGATTTGATCTTGCTACCTGAAACAATGATAGGTTTGGCAAAAAAGTAGCCCTGGAACATCTCAAATCCCAAATCCATACATATCCTCGCCCGCTCCGGACTATTCACCTTCTCTGCCAGCAGGATAACCGGCCATGCTTTCAGTTTCTGGATCAATTGACTAATTTCTGCATCTGTCAATGCTAATACATCGACCTTAATTACATTGGCAAACGGGAGCAATGCTTCGGTTCTATCATCAATACAAGTCACGTCATCCAACGCAAGGTGGTACCCCATCCGTTTCAATTCGGCGCAACGCTGTACCACTTCAGGGGTCGCCGGGATAGTCTCCAGCAGCTCCAGAACTACATGTTTACTGGGTAACAACAAAACCACATCATCCAGAAGCAATCCATGATCGATATTGATAAACCCGCGCAGATTACCAAGAACCTGCTGGATACCCAGGTAACCGTATGCGTTCACCACCACGTTGGCCGAGGCATGAAAACCATCTGAAACTTCTGCCTGGTTAATATCCATTGCTGTCCGAAACAGGAGCTCATAAGCGATCAACTTCTGATTGCGATCCAGAATTGGTTGCTTGCCCAAAAAAGCATTTTCCATTAAATATCTGCTATTAAGAGGCAATCATGATGCGATTTTTACCGGATTTTTTGGCCTGACAAAGCGCTTCATCCGCTCGTTTTAGTAAGGATTTCTGGCTTTCACGAAGCTGCCGAAAAGCAATACCACCACTGAAAACAATTGGAACAGGACTGCCATCCATGTCTGGAAGCGCTTTTTTGGAGAAACTATTCTGCAGGCGCTGCATCACCCAAACCGCTGATTCCAGGGTGGTATCCGGCAGCAATATGACAAACTCTTCACCACCGTAGCGGGCGACCACATCACTTGGTCGTAGCGATTTTTTTGCTAGCTTTACCAGATGAATCAGGACATCATCACCGAACTGGTGGCCATAGGCATCATTAATACACTTGAAATTATCCAGATCAATCATAACTGCACATAATATATTTTCATTCCGGTCGGCACGTGCTGCCTCCCGTAAATAAACAGCATCCAGACCGCGCCGGTTGAATGCCCCCGTCATTGGATCGTAATGGATGAGCTCCCGCAACTGTTCAAGCTCCAGCTTAAGTGATTCGATCTGATTCTCAGCAAGCCGCACCTGTTCTTGTGCGCTATATATTTCGTTGCTGTAACGCAGACTCTTGGTTTCACCCAGCACTGTATCCAGAATATCGATAATCTCATTTACATCACTGGTTTCTCGGATTCGACGAGCGTATTGTTCAACCTGTTGACTATACTCATCTGCACCGGTTACAAGTTTCTGGCTCTTTCCTTCAGCCTTGGTTCTTTTTTTGCCTGTAGTCGAAGATTTGACCAGCTGCAATACCTTTTTCTCATCCGAAATCTGCACAATTATCCTCCTGAAACGGTACCGCAATCGTTGTAATCACCCGGAGAAATCCGGAAATCCACCTAAGAAGAGTGCCAACCGGGATTTAGAAAAACCTTACCGAAGCATTCATTTAGTAACAGAAAGGCTAACAGAACCTGTTTAGTGCAAAAGAAGGAATTAAAGGAAAACCATGCCGGTATTCAACCATACAACCGATCAGATGTTTTTATAAACATCTGGCAGGATATTAGAGATATCCTTTATTTGATACATACCGCACGTACCTGATGAATATCGGTAATTCCCTGCAGCACTTTTTCTATCCCGTCCTGTTTCAGGGTACGCATGCCGTCACCCAGCGCGGTAGTCAGCATTTCAGCAACACGCGCGTGTTCCTGTACATTTTTTTTGAGTGCATCAGTAGCTGTCAGTAGCTCGTGCAAACCGACCCGGCCCGCATAACCGGTTCCCGTGCAATGCTCACAACCGGCCGGCTGATACAACGTAATCTGCCCTTTTTCATCCCCATATTGTTGGATCCAGCGGGCTTCAATTTCACGATAGGCTGCATCAGGATCAGCCTTGAAGTGCTCAATGTTTTTCAGTTCCTCACAATACTCTGTCAGTAACGCACAAATTTCCTCCCGGCTGGCCGGGTGTGCTTTTTTGCATTTACACAACCGCCTGGCCAAACGTTGCGCCAAAATCCCCAGTAATGCATCTGAAAAATTGAATGGGTCCATCCCCATATCCAGCAAGCGGATGATGGATTCCGGCGCACTGTTGGTATGTAACGTGGCAAATACCAGATGCCCGGTAAGCGAGGCTTCGATACCGATCCCGGTCGTTTCCTTATCACGCATCTCGCCTACCATGATGATATCCGGATCTGCTCGCAGAAAAGATTTCATGATGGTGGCAAAGGTCAGACCGGCCTTGGTGTTGATTTGTACCTGACGCAATCCTTTTTGCGTGATTTCAACCGGATCTTCCGCCGTCCAGATTTTGGTTTCCGGCCGGTTCAGATATTTGAGAATGGAATGTAGTGTTGTTGTTTTACCAGAACCAGTCGGCCCGCAAACAAAAAATAATCCGTAGGGTTTACTGATAATTGATTTCAATTGCTCCAGATTGGCAGGAGTAAATCCCATTTTTTCCAGTGGAATCGGCTCACCTGCCGCCAAAATACGCATCACGACATCTTCCACGCCACCGGCTGAAGGAATGGTTGCAACCCGCAGCTCAATATCGAGCGGCGCAAATTTCCGGAACTTAATCTTGCCATCCTGCGGTTTACGTTTTTCTGAGATATCCAGATCACACATGATCTTGAGACGTGTCACTAACGGATTGCGGTAACTGGCGGGAATTTCGATGTAAGGCATCAGTGCACCGTCCTTGCGGAAGCGGACACTGGTTTTTCCCTTACCGGGCAAGGGTTCAATATGGATATCTGAAACCCCCATTTTATAGGCGTCCATGATAATGCGATTCACCAGTTTGACCAGCTCGTTGTCTGCAGCGGCCGAGGCTTCATCTGTTTCAGCTTCCCTGGTTTCTTCCACGACCTCTTCCAGATTGGAGAGCATATCGTCAATGCTGCCCCCCAGATTTTCAGCCTCTGTGGCGCCATAAAATACATCCAGCGTAGCTTTGAATTCACGCTGGGTACAAACCGTATAGATGATTTTACGCTTTGGAAAAATCTGATTGACGATACGCAAGGCCTTGATACGCTCGGGATCCAGCGTCAGCACTACCAATCCATCATTTCCATCATCTATCGGCAACCAGCTATTGCTTTCGACAAACTCCCGTTTGAGATTTTTCAGCAGATCCAGCGGCCTGATCCGATCCGCCCTGTAACCTTCATATTTCACACCGAAGAAGCTGGCCAAAGCTCCGCCTATCTGTATGACGCTGATACCAAATTCATCAATCAACACATCTTCCAGATCACGGCCTGTTTCGCGTGCCCGTCTGGTCGCCAGCTCAAACTCACCGGTGCTGATCACAGCATTGACGATCAGCTGATCATAACGGGTCTTGCCCAACAGCTGCTGCATCCGGTGCTGCTTAAAGGCAGCCGCCAGCACCTGGCAAATTTCACCCAAACTATCAACTGTCTTCTGTGAAAAAGGCTCGTCAGACTTATTGTTAATGAGCTGCACTACACCCAGCAAATCATTATCACCAGCACTCGGGATCGGCACCACGAGCATCTGTTTGGTCCGGTATCCTGTCCGTTTATCCACTTCCTGTAAAAACCGCAGGTATTCCCCCTGTTTCCTGAGTTCATTCCGATCATAAACATCCCTGAAATTGACAGTTTTTCTGTGTAAAGCCACGAAGCCGGCAATACTCTGTTCATTAATTGGCAATTTCAGATCCTGGCAGGAGTCCAGCCCGGTTTTAATACGCGAAACAAGGCTGGCTCTATCACCACTTACGGTATAAATTGTCAGACGATCTGCATTAAACACCTCGCAGATATCCCGGTTCACCTCAAACATGATTTCGTCGATATTCCCTGCTGCGTGAATCCTGTCAATCACGGAACGCAGACGATTGGCGGAATTGAGTGAAATTCCCGCTGCGGAGACAATGCCCGAGCCAGCTTGAAAAACCTGAGATGTACTCATGTTTACGCTATCCTAAAATTCAAATATCTGATTACTCATCAATCTGTGGGGGCTGAAACGCGTAACGCCCGCAAGAATCTCGCGCATGGCCACTTCCGCCTCTCCTTGCCGTAGGTGGGTAATATATATTTCGGCATTATGCTGCAGTTTATTCAGTTCATTTGCCAACATAGCCGGATGAAAATGTCCGGCACGTGCTGCGATATCCTGACCGGCGTCACTAAAGGCGGATTCGATAATCAGATAGCGCAGGTTTGGAATCTGGTTGATAGCTTCCCATAACGCATCATCAGCAGTGGTATCGCCGGTGAATACCAGGCTGGATTGCCCGGAATCAAGCTGAAAACCTACCGCTGGAACTATATGACACGCCGGTAAAGGCGTGATCCTGCGTGAACCCAGCGCCACAGCTTCACCCACAGTAATCGGCTCATAGCGCATATAAGGATGAACTGCATCAGGAATACAAGAAAAATCCGGCCAGATATGCCAGTTGAAAATATGTGCCTGCAGACACGCCAGTGTAGATGGCAGAGCATGCACAATCAGTGGTCGGTCGCGCAGACTGCCGGCTGTATCTACCAGGAAAGGAATGAAAGCAATGTGATCCAGGTGGGCGTGCGTAACGAATATATGATCAATTCTCAGCAGGTCATCCAGAGTAAGCGTGCCAACTCCGGTACCGGCATCGATCAGAATATCTTCATCCAGCAACATCGCAGTAGTATGGGAATCACTCCCTATTCCACCGCCACAACCCAATACTTTTAATCTCAAGACTACCAATCCTCCATTCCGGATTTAACGGAAAATTGCAGCAGATCATTTACTGCAATAAATGGAGGATTACGGCTTATTTCCGCTATTATTTAAGTAATAATACCGGAACAGTTGAAAGCTGAATCAGCTTGCTGGCAACAGAGCCAAGCAGCAAGCCCTTGACAGCGCCCAACCCGCGCGGACCAATAACGATCTGGTCACATTTTATTTCTTCGGCAAATTGCAAGATCATGGTCTCCACCTCACCCACAACAATATGGTGTCGGTAAGCGATTCCTCTTTCTTCCAGGTAATCACGAGCCTGCTTCAGGCCTTTAAGCCCTTCCTCTCGGTAATAATCCCCAATCTCCTCCTTGCTGACAAACATGGAAACATTACCAGTCAGCGGAATTCGCACATTCAATAAATGAATCTCCGGTTTTTCACGGTACCAGTCGAGCCGTTTTACAAATTCCTCAACTGCCCGTTCGGAAGCCTCGGAACCATCCACTGGCAGTAACATTTTTAGCATAAGACCCCCTTTTCACGTGTAACTCATCACAAACAACACTTTGATAATCAGCTGATACTTAAAATTTACTGCTTGACCATTCTGCAACATATGCCACCTGATTACCCGGATTCAATCTTTCCCCAGCAAATCGACTGAAACACCCATACTTTTATGTATCCGGGCTGCCAGCCACTTTCCAATACCGATCACCAGCAGGGAACAGCTTATCGGGGCAAGCCAATGCAGATAAGCAGCCTGTGTATCCACCCACTCCTGGCTAACCGTATCAGTCGTCAGCAATCCACCAGCAATCCAGCCAAGCAAACCGGCACCGACAACAACGATAACGGGAAAACGCTCAATCCATTTCATCACCAGTTTACTGCCCCAGACGATAATCGGTACGCTGAACAACAAGCCAAATATCACCAGAGCGAGACTGTCCCTGGCTGCGCCGGCTATACCCATAACATTGTCCAGGCTCATTACCGTATCGGCGACAATGATTGTTTTGATCACACTGGGCAGGGTTGCCCCCCCCCCCTTCACAATCGGTCCGCTTTCGCTGGTGCCCGGTTCTGGTAACAACAGTTTAACGCTGATCCACAGTAGCAAAAAAGCACCAATTATTTTTAGATAAGGTAGTGCTAATAACTGGAGGGCGAAAAAAACCAGCAGGACACGTATCCCGATCGCCCCCACCATCCCCCAGAATATTCCCTGATTACGCTTGTTCTCAGGCAAATTCCGGCAGGCCAATGCAATGACCACGGCATTGTCAGCGCCGAGTGCAATATCAATGGCGATAATCTGAAAAACAGCAACCCAGAATTGGGGATCGGCCATTCCCATCATTTTTACTCCTGTTGTCCGAAAATAAATGCAAGCACTTCATCCCGCTGCCGCAACGTGTCCTGATAACCCAGATCAATCAGCGCCTGACAGAAAGGTGCCTCAAACAATACATAGCTGAGCATGGCCGAACCTTTTGGCCCCATTGCGCCGGCAGCATGGAAAAAATAGCGGATTGTACGCGGTAAACTGCTGGCATATGCCTGCGCCAGTTCATCAATTCTTTCACTTGGTGTAATTACCATGCAGTCTATCGTACGTAACAAAGGCATATTTCCTGTTTGTGTTTCAGGAATCAAGCTGAGTGTCTGGTTAATACGTCGCAAGCGCTCAAGATCGGCATCCAGACCGTCAACAAAAATACTGTTCATCACATGTCCGGCAATCTGCGCCGGAGGTGGATAGCCAGTCACCTTGATACGTTCGCAATCAGCTTCTTTCTTTTCATTGACGCTGATCACCAGCAAGCGATCTGCCCCCAGATGTAATGCCGGGCTCAACGGCGCAAACTGCCGCATGGAACCATCACCAAAATATTCGCGATTAACCCGGATTGCCGGAAAAATCAATGGAATCGAAGCAGACGCCATCAGGTGCTGGATACCGATACGTGATGGAACACCGATACGCTGTGCACGCTTCCAGGGAATAATGCTGGGATTAGCCTGATAAAAAGTGACCGATTGCTCGGAAGCATAACCCCAGGCTGTTATGCCGAGCGCATGCAGCGCCCCGGCATGAATACTCCTGCGTATGCCTCTGAAAGGCAAATGACAGGCCAGCAATTGTCTGAGCGGAGTGTTGTCCAGCAGCGAAACCGGTTTCCCCGCCATTCTGCTTGATACAATCGAGCCAAAATAGCGCAACATTGTATGTAACACGCCGATCAGATCAGAGCGATAAATCTGGCCAGTATGAAGATTGCTCCATACGGCTTCCAGCCGCTTGATTCCTGTCAAAAAATGGGTTGCCGCCATGGCGAGGCCTGCGGCGTTGATCGCCCCGGCAGAAGTGCCACAAATCACCGGAAAAGGGCTGCGTGCATGCGATGGCAGCATTTCGGCAATGGCTCGCAATGCGCCTACCTGATAAGCCGCCCGCGCACCACCGCCGGTCAGAACCAGGCCCAACCTTGGCTGCTGTGAATCATTTCGGGGTATTTCACTCACGAACAACTCATTTTAGGACATTCTTTACTCTGATTCCTGCCAACATCATTATTCTCGTTCCTGCTTACCTTTCATTACCATGCCCACACTCGCGCGACTATACAGTAACTCTCACATCAGTGAGATATTCTCATGCATCCTGCGTCAGCAAAAACCGGTTAACAACATCCTGGCCGAATCACAGGTTACAGCCCTAACAAGGCAAAGTGCTAAAATACCCTAGCACAGACACAATCAGCATTTTCCCTAAAAACAAACTGACACATCACTCACTATGGCACACACCGAGCTTTTCCCCCCTATTGAACCCTATAATCACGGCACATTGCCACTGGATGGCATTCACACCATGTACTGGGAACAATCGGGTAACCCGGAAGGTATTCCTGTTCTGTTCCTCCATGGAGGGCCCGGTGCTGGTGCCACGCCCGGTCATCGCCGTTTTTTTGATCCGGCACATTACCGGATTGTTATTTTCGACCAGCGTGGTGCCGGACGTTCCACTCCTCTGGGTGAAATAAAGGACAATACCACTACTCTGCTCATCACGGACATCGAAAAGCTGCGGCACCATCTTGGTATTAAACAATGGCTGATCTTTGGCGGATCTTGGGGCAGCACATTGGCACTTGTCTACGGTGAGGCGCATCCTGAACGCTGCCTGGGATTTGTACTACGTGGTATTTTTCTTTGTCGCCCCAGTGAAATCCACTGGTTTTTATATGGACTACAAAATATTTTTCCAGAAGTCTGGCACGAATTTGTATCCCGCCTCTCGATAGACGAACAACGCGACATTCTCACTTCCTACTATCGTTTACTGATTCATCCCGATCCTGATATCCATCTGCCAGCTGCAAAAGCATGGAGTCGCTATGAAGGAAGCTGTTCAACCCTGTTACCCAACCCGGATACAGTTGATTATTTCTCCAGTAATACTGTTGCGCTGGGGCTGGCAAAGATTGAAGCACACTATTTCAAGAATAATATTTTTCTGCCGGAAAATAGCTTGCTGGACAACGTGCACAAGATTCGCCACTTGCCTGGTGTCATTGTTCAAGGGCGTTATGATGCGGTTTGTCCGATTGTCAGCGCATATGATCTGCACCTGGCCTGGCCACAGGCTGAGTATATCGTCGTCAATGATGCCGGCCATTCCGCCTGGGAACTTGGGATTCAGGCTGAACTCATCAAGGCTACCGAGAAATTCAGGCAGATACTGTAATCAGGCCTGAATCACCCGGTTACCGTAATCTGGAAAGATCAAGATATTGCGCAAGTTGCTGCACGTCAGGTTGCGCTTGATACGGCAAGATACCCAATAATGGGCAATCCAGCCATTCGACCAGTGTTTGCAGGTTTGCTTCCGGCTGCAACATATCCGGATCAATTCTGTTTGCCACCCAGCCTGCCAATTTCAAACCGGCTGATTCAACTGCGCGAGCTGTCAGTAATGCATGGTTAAGACAACCTAGCCGCATTCCCATAACCAGGATTACTGGCAGCCCTAACACACAGGCCAGATCACGCGTGTCGTATCGATCGCCTGACAAACCTGATAGCGACAGCGGCACCATGAAACCACCGACACCTTCGACAATCGTTATCTCTGCTGCTGTTTGCAGCTTCTCGCAAGCCTGCCGAATCACTTCCAGATCGATACGGATATTCGTCTGCTGTGCAGCGATATGCGGTGCTATTGACTCGACAAAGGCATAAGGATTAATCAGTTTACGTGGCATGCTGACCGTGCTGGCTGCCTGCAGATTTTCCACATCCTGCCATAATCCATCTTCACGACCTGACACCACTGGCTTCATTCCAACAGCGGTATAGCCATGCGTCGAAAACGCATGCAACAGCGCACAACTCACTGTAGTTTTACCAATTCCGGTATCCGTACCCGTTACAAAGAATCCTGTTGCCATTATTACGGATCCAGCCCCAGCTTGCGCCGCGTCTCCGGCTTTAGCTGAACTTTACGCATCTCCGGTTTCCAGGCGTGCCCATAAACTACTTCGTAGGTTGCTGGCAGCCTGCCATCCTTGCGCAAGGTTTCATATTGATTGATCACTTGCTGCCATGTCGTCTTGCCCATCAAGCCGCGTCTGCGCCCTTGTGTCACATTGCGGGCACCAATTGCTTTGAGATCCTGCATAGCGCTTTTGACATCATCGTAGGTCAATGTAATATATTCCATATCCATCACCGGCAATGAAAAGCCACAACCCACCAGCATATCACCCACATCATGCATATCCGTAAAACGATTGACATGACTAAACGGATCCACTGACTTGAAGGCTTGCCGTAATTCCTTCAGTGTATCCGGCCCAAACGTGCTGAACATCAACAAACCACCATCCTCCAGTACGCGATGCGCTTCTGCAAATGTCCGCCTGAGATCATTACACCACTGGAATGCAAGGTTGGACCAGATCATGCCAACGCTGGCTTCGCGCAGGGGCAACTGTTCTATGTCTGCGCAGATATAGCCTCTGGGTTGATGATGCTTGAATGGTAGCCAGCGCTGCCAACCAGGTATTTTCTCCAGCATGGCTGCACGTGCACGATCATGCATCGTCAGCGCAATATCCATCGACATGATTTCTGCCGCAGGATAGCGTTCGATCAGCTTGCGCGTACCGTAACCGGTTCCACTGCCTGCATCGATAATTTTGCCGGGAACATATTTGATATATTCCAGGCGTGACAACATACGGTCGCATATTTCCCGCTGCAGTACGGCAGACTGGTCATAACTGGTCGCCGCCTGTTCAAATGACCGGCGCAACATGCGCTTGTCGAGTACATGATCATAAAGCATCGAAACAACCCACAAATTGCTCAGGAAAAGAAAGAAACGGCGCGTGGCCGCAATGAGGAAACAGCTTCAATTGCGCCTGGGACAAGTGCTGCTGCGTCCATTCAGCAGCACCAACAGGCGCGATAACATCATTCTGGCCATGAATCAGCAGCACAGGCTGTTTAATTTGATCCAGTTCAGCTCGCAAATCACTCGTTTGCAGAATCTTTAATCCTGCCTGCAACGTTGCAAACTCCGGTGACAAACCACTCAACATACTCTTGCGCAGCCGTGCCAGTACCCGGGTCTGATCCTCGCTACCGCTAACTTGCAGTGTCAAGAAACGATTGAGGGTTTGCATATAGTCACGTGCCAGATTTTCCATAAACAGGGTCAGGGTTAATGATTCCATCCCCCATGGCCAGTTGGCACGTTTGACGAAACAAGGGGTACTGGCAACCAGTACTAATTGTTGTACCCGTTCCGGCATCTGTAATGCCAGCCTGATCGCCACTTGCCCACCGAGCGACCAGCCGCACACAATGCTGTTATCAGGCAAATGGTCTGCAATCACTTCGGTCATCTGCTCCAGAGAATCCAGCGCACAATCACGGCTAGCACCGTGCCCCGGCAAATCAATGCAGTGCAGATGGAAACGCCGGGAGAGCGGCTCTGACACACACTCCCATACACCACTGTGCATGGCCCAGCCATGCAACATCACCAGATCAGGCCCGCTCCCGCTTGTCTCAATATGCAACCGGGTCATATCAGCATCCAGCCAGATCATGCAAGGCTGCACTCAATTGATCGACATCTTCCCCAGCATGAGCCGCAGACAAACTGATGCGCAACCGTGCCATGCCTTGCGGCACTGTCGGAGGGCGAATAGCCGGCACCCAGATACCACGCTCACGCAACGCCTGGTCCAGCCGGACGGCCTCCCGGCTTCCGCCCACCAGCAATGGCTGTATCGGTGTATCCGATAGCAATAGTTGCCAGGGGAGAGATTGCAGCTTTTGTCGCAACTGCTCTATCAATTGAACAAGCCGCTCCCGTCGCCAGACACCCTGACTGATTAATTGTAAACTGGTCAGCAAGGCATGTGCCAGCAACGGGGCTGCCGCCGTGGTATAGCCATAGGTACGGCTATGCTGAATGAGCGTTTCAATCATTGACGCTTGCGCTGCCACGAACGCGCCGGATACTCCTGCTGCCTTGCCCAGCGTTGCCATGTAAATCAGATGTGGTACATTTCGCTCCACCTCCTGCGGATCATACAAACTGCCTTTGCCCTGTTCACCCAGCACACCAAATCCGTGCGCATCATCCAGCAACAACCAGGCATCAAAGCGCTGACACAACGCCAGCAGCTCGGCAACCGGCGCCCTGTCACCATCCATACTGAATACTGCGTCGGTGACGATCAGCCGCCGCCGGGCTTGTATCGTCTTCAGCTGCTTCTCCAGGGTAACAAGATCAAGATGGGGATAACGAATGAAGCGGGCACGTGACAGCAAAGCCGCGTCATTGAGTGAAGCATGATTGAGACGATCTGCAAAAATCGCATCTTCCCGCCCCATGAGCGCAGTCACCACCGCCATATTGGCCATGTAGCCCGTGGAAAACAGCAGGGTACGTGGAAGGCCGACGAACTCCGCCAGTGCCTCTTCCAGTTCATGATGTGCGCGGGAATGACCACTAATCAGATGAGAAGCGCCCGAACCCACACCGTAACGTTGTGCACCTGCTGCTACTGCTTCGATCAAGGCTGGATGATTAGCCAGCCCCAGATAATCGTTACTGCAAAAAGCCAGAAAATCCCGGCCATCAATGGTCACACGCGGGGATTGCGGCCCTTCCAGCACCTGGCGAAAACGATACAACCCTTCCTGCCTGCGCTGTTGCAGCGCTTCAGCCAAGTCCGGCAGCATGGTGGTTAAAGTGCATGCAATCCCAGTTTTTCGAGCAAAGCTGCGTCCTGTTCCGTATCCGGATTGCCGGTCGTGAGCAGTTTGTCACCATAAAAGATAGAGTTGGCACCGGCCAGAAAACACAGTGCCTGAATAGCTTCCGACATCTGTCGGCGGCCAGCAGAAAGCCTGACCTTTGCTCTGGGCATGGTGATACGTGCTGCTGCAATAGAGCGGACAAATTCAAACGGGTCGAGCTCAGGTGTACCGTACAAAGGTGTGCCTTCGACCTGCACCAGGTAATTGATCGGTACTGATTCAGGATAAGGATCAAGGTTGGCCAGTTGTGCAATCAGGCCGGCTCGCGCTGTGCGCGATTCCCCCATGCCAACGATGCCGCCACAGCAAACATTGATATTGGCACCGCGCACTTCCTCCAATGTATCCAGGCGATTCTGATATTCGCGTGTAGTAATGACCTCGCCATAAAACTCAGGAGAGGTGTCGAGATTGTGATTGTAGTAATCCAACCCGGCCTGCTTGAGTTGAACAGCCTGCCCGGGTTTCAGGATACCCAATGTAGCACAGGTTTCCAGCCCTAAATCCTTAACCGCACTGATGAGCTCGGTCATGTGTTCAATATCACGTTGTTTGGGTCCCCGCCAGGCGGCTCCCATGCAGAAGCGCGTTGCGCCACTTTCCTTGGCTTTGGTGGCAGCCATCACTACTTCCTCACGCGACAAAATTGCTTGATTTTCCACCCCGGTATGATAACGGGCCGCCTGCGGGCAATAGGCGCAGTCTTCAGAACATCCACCAGTTTTTACTGACAGCAGCGTAGACAATTGCACGCCATTAGCATCGTGATATTGGCGGTGCACCGTTTGCGCCTGAAAAATCAGATCATTAAACGGCAAACCCAACAGTGATTCAACATCTGCCACCAACCAGCGTGGCGATGATTCTTGCTGCGCTGCCAAATCAGGGTTGGAATATGTGCATCCGCACTGTTTTTCAGAAATTAAACCGGTTCCGGATTCCATGATCATTCTCGGCGATAGCCTGCTCCAAGTTATAATAAATAGTAGGCGATCATTACGGATACCTTTTAGATTGTCAATTTTTTCTTCTGGAATTTTGAACAGGCGATTAAATTTTGTGCAATTATTCCAACATAAGCATTGCGTGTTATGTCAAGTGTCTGATCATCGAGATATCTGCGCAGCCTGCCTGCATGATCTTCCCAGACTGTCTCAAGTACACTGCCCTTCTTGCCTGCTACCAGTGCCTTCCTCACAGATTTGTGGTGCCTGTCTGCGCAAGCCGCCCGCCTGGAACCACGTCAGAGCAGCCGTGCGTTACACCTATCCGGTTGATGCACTGATACAGGCACTGAAATACCGCTCCGAACTGTCGCTGGCACCAATACTGGCAGATTTGCTGCTGACAGAACTCCAGGAAGATTCTTTACCTGACTATGTCATTCCGGTACCGCTTCATCCGGACAGGCTGCGGGATAGAGGATTCAATCAGGCGCTCGAAATCAGTCGTCATCTGTGTAGAAAGACAGGATGCAAATTGCTACCTGCCGCCTGCGTACGCACACGCAGCACTCCTTCGCAGACTGAGATTCCATGGAAGAAACGGAAACAGAATGTTCGTAATGCCTTTATCTGTACCCAGCATTTTTCCGGAAAACAGGTTGCTATCGTGGATGATGTCATGACCAGCGGCGCCACCCTGAATGAACTGGCCAGAGTTATCCTTCGCCAGGGGGCAGGCAGTGTTCGCGCCTGGGTTGTCGCCCGGGCATTTCCGAGTTAATCATCCGAAAATAATACGGACCGACAATCATTCAATCTGACAAACTGATCAACATGCTACAGGTAATCCTCCATCAGCCGGAAATCCCGCCAAATACCGGCAATATCATCCGCCTCTGTGCCAACACCAGCACACAGCTGCATCTGATCAAACCACTGGGATTCAATTTAAGTGATCGGCAACTGAAGCGTGCCGGACTGGATTATCACGAATGGGCGCGCCTCACCGTGCATGAAGATCTGACATCCTGCCTGAGCCTCATGGATGGATGCCGGATTTTTGCTGTCACCACCAAGGCAACAAAGCACTACGATAAAGTAGATTATACGACTGATGATGTCTTTTTGTTTGGCTCTGAAACTCGTGGGCTGCCTGTTGAAGTACTGGAAGATTTCTCTCAGGATCGCCGTATCCGTATTCCTATGGTTCCTTCTTCTCGCAGCCTGAATCTCTCCAATTCAGCAGCGGTTATTATTTACGAAGCCTGGCGACAAACTGGTTTTGATGGTGGTGTCTAGGGTGTAATATTCATCTGGTTGTTCACCGTCCTCATATCAGGCACTATGGGAATGTCTCCTTACTGCGAAGCAGTACAAACAGGACAGGAAAATGAATCTCCCCTTTTACACCATCGGACATTCAACCCGTACATTGGAAGAATTCGTTAATCTACTGCGTACGGTACAAATAGAACTGGTTGCGGATATACGCACTGTGCCACGATCACGAACCAATCCGCAATACAACCAGGACACATTACCTGGCAGGCTGGCAGTATTTGGAATCGGCTATGAATACATCACGCAGCTGGGAGGATTGCGCGGTAAATCCAAGACTGTATTGCCAGATACAAACGACTTCTGGGTGAACCAGAGTTTTCATAATTATGCTGATTACACACTTTCAGTTGCTTTCCAGGAAGGATTAAACAGACTGATTGAACTGGGGCGCACGCATCGTTGTGTAATGATGTGCGCGGAAGCTGTTTGGTGGCGTTGTCACCGACGTATCGTTTCGGATTACTTACTCGCACATGGCGAAATTGTCTTTCATCTGATGGGACACAATCGCGTAGAAGCGGCACACCTAACTGAAGGTGCGCAAATTCAGGCTGACCACACTATCATTTACCCGTTATAACTATTGACAAGATCACCTACAAAAATGCGCCCCTTTCCAGGAACAAGTCGGATAAAGCTGTCATCATTATGACAATCTAATAGAATTATCAAATAAGTATTTATGCACACACTTCATTTACAGCATTTTCTTCAATCATACTGATAACGCTAGAAACCCTTATAAACTTAACCAAAAAACAGAAAATGAATCTTCTTTACAAGTTAATCTCAAAGCTACCAAACTATATCAAGTCATTTGGATTATTCCATGGTTTTCGTTTACTACTCTTGATTGAAGGTACCATTTTCAAAACATCTACAATAACCAAAAAATATACTGTACCGGGTTATCCGGAACCAATATATTTACGGAAAACAACTAGTGATTATTCAATTTTCTGGCAATGCATCGTTCAGCGTCAATATAATATGTTGCGATTTCCGCAAAGCAACCGGTTAATGTCCACATATCAAGAATACGTTAAGAAAGGTTATAAGCCATTAATTATTGATTGTGGTGCAAATATTGGCTTATCAGCATTATTTCTGGCAAAATTATTTCCAAAAGCCACTATATATGCAATCGAGCCTGATGAAAATAATTTCATGATGCTTAAGCTAAATATAGCTTCTCTGGAAGGCCGTGTAGTCGCGTTACGAGGGGGAATTTGGCACGAAAATGCTAACTTACATATTATTAATCCAGCATCAGGATCAGCAAGTTTCCGTGTTGCAACTACGACTACTATCGATAACTCAAAAGAAATAATTCGCACTTATACAATTGATGAAATCTGCACTTTAGCCGGAACTAGTACCCCATTTATTGTTAAGGTGGATATTGAGGGAGCTCAAAGTAATCTATTCAAAAATAATACCAGTTGGGTCAGTAATACTCACCTTATTATGCTTGAACTGGATGATTGGCTAATGCCTTGGGCAGGAACAAGCAGATCATTTTTTTCATGTGTAAGCCAATATCCATTTGACTACCTTATTTCTGGAGAAACCATTTTCTGTTTTCGCGATTTTGGAAACTAAATACCCACCGGTTAAAGTCGGTAGGTTTAAGTTACGGACTAAAAATATTATTGTAGTCTATCTATTCTGTCACTTTGTCTGGATACAACCACTAAAAACATTGAATGCCAGTCAATCAGGTAACCGAATCTGAACCAGCTTCAGCAGAGCATCTTTATTCACAATCCATACACGATAGCGCATAAAAAATGATCAGGTTAAAGCTCATTACGCCAAACCTGATCATCACTGTCAAACAATCGGTTGGCTTCAGCCGGCCCCCAGCTGCCGGCAGGATAAGTTGAGATATATTCACGCTCAACCGTCCAGAATTTCAAGATTGGATCAATGACTCGCCACGCCCATTCAGCCTCATCAAAGCGAATAAACAATGAACGATCGCCTTCAATTACATCCAGCAGCAAGGTTTCATAAGCACCCAGCGTTTGCTCATCCGTCCTGAGGAAACTTGCATTCATTTGTATTACGCGGGTATTCATATCCAAGCCCGGTTGTTTAACGTGAATTTCCATATGCATGGATTCTTCCGGTTGAATCGACAACAATACCCAGTTAGGGTCGATTGACTCCAGTGGTGTTTCACGAAAAAGTTGCTGCGGAGGGTGTTTGAAACGAATCGCAATCATTGAATGCCGCCTGGGCATACGTTTTCCCGTTCGCAGATAAAACGGAACACCGCGCCAACGCCAATTATCAATATAGAATTTAGCTGCAGCAAAAGTTTCAGTAATTGAATCTGACTCAACGTTTTCTTCCTGTTGGTAACCCACCACCGGCTGCCCGTCAATATTGCCATGTGTATATTGTGCGCGTACTGCATGTGCATGCACTGCGCGTTTAGCAATCGGGCGAATCGAACGCAACACCTTGACTTTTTCATCACGCAACGCATCCGCTTCCAGAGCAGGTGGAGGTTCCATCGCTACCACAGTTAACAGTTGCATGAGATGATTCTGCAACATATCACGCAATGCTCCTGCGCGATCATAATAGCCTGCGCGTTTTTCAATACCGATTGACTCTGCAACCGTAATTTGTACATGGTCAATAAAATTGCGATTCCACAATGGCTCGATTATTGTATTGGCAAACCGGAAAACCAGCAGATTTTGTACTGTTTCCTTACCCAGAAAATGATCAATACGATAAATCTGTTCTTCATCAAAATACTGGTGTAATACACGGTTAAGCACTTGTGCCGATTCCAGATCTTCCCCAAATGGTTTTTCGATGACCACCCGGTTCATACCGCGTGGCTCATTCAAACCAGCAACTTTGAGATTTTTAATTACCGTTACAAAATCAGCTGGACGGATTGCCAGATAAAACACTGTGCGAGAACAGGCTGATCCAGGTGCTATGTCCGCAGCAAGTGCGTGATAGGAATCTACCTCTTTAAGATCCCCTCGCAAGTAACGAAAGCGCGCCAGAAAACGTTCCAGTAACGCTTGGCAAGACGGCTGATCAAGTTTGTTTTTTAGTATCGAACGTACGTATTCAAGCCAATCGTCCGTTGTCCATTCCCGCCGTGAAATAGCAATGATGGAAAGGTTATCAGCCAAGCGACCGGCATGCTCCAGATCAAACAAGGCTGGTAACAATTTATGTGCGGCAAGATCCCCTGTTGCTCCAAAAATAACAAACGAGCAAGGTAAATTTTGGGATTGATCCATTTTTGCACCACCCATTATTTAGTCCTTTTTAACAGCATGGCCGCCAAAGCCATGACGCATTTTTGCTAGCATTTTAGCGGCATAATCATTTTTCCCCTGTGAGGCAAAACGCATCATCAGTGCAAGCGTGATCACGGGCACAGGAATTCCTTGCTCCAGGGAAGCAAGTGTCGTCCAACGCCCTTCACCGGAATCCGCCACGAAAGGAGCAATATCATTAAGCGCCTGATCTTCCGCCAAGAAGTCCGCAGACAAATCAAGTAGCCACGAACGCACCACGCTGCCATGCCGCCACAATTCGGCGATTGCAGCAAGGTCAAGATCAAATCCAGGTTTGTCCTTCATCAGCGCAAACCCTTCGGCCAAGGCTTGCATCATGCCGTATTCGATTCCATTATGTACCATCTTCACGTAATGCCCCGATCCAACCGGCCCAGTATGTAGCCAGCCGGTCATCGGGGTTGGCGCCAATGCTTCCATATAGGGTTTCAGGCGTGCCGCGGCGGCATTTGATCCACCAAACATGATGCAATAGCCGTTTTCCAGCCCCCATACCCCCCCAGAAACCCCCGCATCAGCAAATTCAATACCTTGCTCTGCACAACGTGCTGCACGGGGAATATCATCTTGCCAGTGCGTATTGGCACCATCCACAATCAGATCACCTGCCGATAGCAACGGCAACAATGCAGAAAGTGCTGTTTCAGTTACTTCGCCCGCTGGCAGCATTAGCCAGATGATGCGGGGCTTTTCAAGTGAAGCAACCAGGTCAGCATAACTTTTGCACGCCGTGTGTCCCGTGTCTCTGGCCAATGCTTCGGTTACATTAAAGCTGCGATTCGTTATTGCAATTTTTTTATCTTTCTCGGCGAGACGGCGTGCCATGTTGCCACCCATTCGCCCTAAACCCACTATACCGAATTCCATATTTTTCTCCTTTGAGCAGATACAATCAGGAATACTGGCCTATCAGATACGGAATCAAGAACACCAGTCTCAGGCTGAACCCACCATAGCTGCAAGTTCCATTGCTAATTTACCAAGTGTTACTGAATCGTCGAGTCCATCCAGCAAACGTTGTGGGATACCGGACAAGCCGGTTTGCGCGCCTACGAGTGCCCCGGTCAATATGGCGCGCGACAAATTTTGCCCACCACCATTAATTGCATGTAAAACAGCCGATTCAAAATCATCATGAAACCGGGCAGCCAGATAATAAGCGGCAGGTAGTAAGTGATAAATTGCACACGGCATGCCATACACAATGGATACCTTCCAGGCTGGCTCAATCCGAATATCAGGATCCACTGCCGCCGCAGCCATATAAGAAGGCGTAAGCAATGCATCTGGAGAAGCAAAACGCCCAGCACGTGGTGGATCCGGATCACCAGGGCGTGGTGGCTGCAGATTGTCCCCCGTCACGGCGTGAAATGGCAGCGCACCACTCTTCACGAGATTCATAAGCTTTCCAGATAAGCTGGTATCCAGCGCATGCCCCTGAATCAACAGTCCCAGCACAGCACCGTAAGCTACAGTCATCGCCGCCACCATCTCATCAGACTGGGTCAGTGTCGTATTGTCTGTAATGGCTACTGCGAGTTTGTCTGGTCGGAACGCATAACGAACAGCAATGGCCAGCGTACGCTCTGCTGCCTCGGTGGTATCGGCATGACCTCCGGTCTGCCCCCAATGCAGCTTTTGCTGTACGCGTCGCCGCCAGGTTTCACGGATTGATTGGCTGGTGTAACCACCCGGGCCATTGACAGGCGTACCGTCAAGCAATGGAAAAAGTGTTTCATCCATACGGCGGCAAAAATCCTCTGCCTCGTAACCACCCCGCTCGACCAGCGACTGAACCATTAGCTTCAGGATGAAACCCGCCTGCGATAGCTGCCCTGCTTTTAATCCGGCATGGTAGCGATTTGGTTTGGGATCAGCATAGTCGGCAATCCAGTCACCATAATCACGACGCAACTCGGAGAGATCATAGTACCAATGCGGCCCCAGCCCCAATGCATCCCCGATGAACGCACCCATAATGGCTCCGGCGGCACGATCCTGTATATTTTTGTCTGACATAAAACCTCCTGTTTCATATCCTGAAGAAATAAATTCTGCAAACTCGAAATTCAGGCCGGCTTCACTTGAAAACACTATGTTACGCCCAACAAAACAAACATTGGGTACAACTGCGGGTTATTCGGCTCTTATTTCGTTGAACAATACTTCGGGGCCATTGACCGGCTGGTAGATCTCGACGACTTTATGCCGGGATTGCGCACCCCGTTTCAGGGTGATGCGCTTCAGGGGGACATTGAAGCGTTTTGCCAAAAATACTGCTAAAGCACGATTGGCTTTGCCATCCACTGGGGGAGCCGCCAGTTTTATTTTCAGCTCCTCGCCATGCACACCGATTGCTTCAGTCTGCCTGGCACCCGGCTGGATATAGAGCTTCAGTATCAGATTGTGATCGCGATCAAGACAATACCAGTCCATCAAAACGCATGCACAATCTGACGCTGTAAGTTCTCCACAACCATCATCAGCACCTGCAGCAGAATCAAGGCAAATAATGGAGAAAGGTCAAAATTGGCTATGGGAGGAATAAACCGGCGCAACGGTTCCAGAACAGGCCCGGTAAAACTTTCCAGCACGGGCGCCAACGGGCTGTGCGGATTAATCCAGGATAATAGGGCCTGCGCAATGATCGTGATAAACAGAATATTAAGCGTCATGCTGGCCAGCTTGATGAATGCCAGTAAGATAAATGCGAATATACTGACACTCGCGCCAGAGTCTGCCAACAGATTGATACTGATCAAAATAATAAATTGAGCTAACCAGGCCAGTACAAAGGTGGAGAGATCAAGCCCCCGCCAGCTGGGAATCACTCGGCGTGCTGGCCGTACAATAAAATCTGTCACAATGACCAGAAATCTTGAAACCGGATGAAAATAAGGAATGCGTGACCACTGCACATAGAACCGCAGTAATAACGCCAGAGAAAACAGGCCAAGAACTGTGTCCAGCAAAAATATTATTATTTGATTGGGCATGGTTTTTTCCGTTGAAAGTTATGATTGTTTCTACCCCATTATCTGGATACAGACTGAAGAGCACCTCAAATATTACGTATGTCTAAACATTTCTCCCATTTCCCGGGAACGATCATTGGCAATATGCATGGCGCGAATAAATGCACCCCTGATATCGGACTGTTCCATACTGAGTAACGCTTGTTCGGTCACCCCCCCCTTCGAAGTTACACGTGTTCTCAGGGTTGCAAGCGTGTCATCACTTTGCACAGCAAGGTATGTCGCCCCCAGGAATGTTTGCATTGCCAACTGTTTCGCGGTATCAGCTGTCAAACCTAGCTCTGCCCCAGCCTGCTGCATCGCCTCCAGAAAATAGAAGACATACGCCGGGCCACATCCTGACAAAGCTGTTA
This sequence comes from Nitrosomonas sp. TNE100, assembly GCF_055387135.1. NCBI lineage: Bacteria > Pseudomonadati > Pseudomonadota > Betaproteobacteria > Nitrosomonadales > Nitrosomonadaceae > Nitrosomonas > Nitrosomonas sp. TNE100. The sequence goes on from NZ_AP040997.1 coordinate 2,130,371, forward strand.
CAGCATCCAGCTGAGCTTCTTCATCTACCCAGACGATAGTTCCGATTCCCGCCAGAATCCTCGTTGCTTGTTCCTTCTGCCGGGTATCCACACGAGGCAGAGCGTATAAGCCTGTTACCCCCTTTCCAATTAAAGCCGGTGTGTTAGGCATAGCACGAATAATAAACTCATGCCGGTTTAGCCACTGGCTCAGATCGTCTGCACGAACACCTGCTGCAATCGAAATAACAAGCTTACCTTGAAAAAGTTGTGCTGATTCGCTTACTGCAGCATGTAGTTGTTGTGGCTTTACAGCCAGAACAACGATCTCGCTGCCCCGAATTCCATCAGCTATGGATGCAGTTACTGTCATGCCATATTCCTTGACAAGTCGCTGTTGCTGCTGCGCATCGATCTCTACAACACTGATCTGTGATGGCGTATGTCCATGACGGATCAGACCGCCGATCATGGCGCCAGCCATATTCCCTCCACCAATAAAGGCAATATTCATGAATAACCCTGATTTATCTAAATGTACAGCACCGATAAGATTAGCCAAACCCTGGCAGATGGCATATTTACAAAAATACTTATTTCTTGAACAGATTGATAATCACACTCAAAACGATACTAACAATCAGCATAGAAGTAATGGGTATGAATACTTTACTGTGTCGAGTTTCAATATGGATATCTCCCGGCAGCTTTCCAAACCAATTAAATAACCAGGGTGCCAGATGTAATACTGCCCCGATAACAAGCAAAACGATACCGGCAACCATGAGCCATCGTACAATCGGTTCCATATAAAAAGGTCACATACCAATAAACTGCAATAACATTAACTCATAACTAATCAAACAAGCATAACCCGATAAAAATATATAAAGAAGGTGGCGACAGCGAATTCCAGCACAAAGCCGTACTTCATGGTGTATGGTCAACATAATCACCGCCAGAGAGGTAAGCGCTAGTTTAGTGAAAACAAATTTCTGCATGCCTTCCTCAATCAGGATCGCCATAAAATAGTTAAGTTCTGTACCACCTCCAGACAATATATTTATCGTCAAAAAGGCATCTGTCGCACTGAATAACACGATGGCAAGAACACAGACTACAAGACGCCATCCGTATTGATCAACATAAACCGCGCCACGATTGGAGCGCCGCTGTGCAACTCGCCTGCCCTGTTTGATTCCCAACTGATAGGGACACACAAACGAAATCTCAGCCCGCCTTTCCCACTGCCGCTGATCTATTACTAATTGATTCGTCGTCATTATCTTCCCTCATACCTATAACCCGATCAGCTTCCCGAAAATTTACCCGATACCTTACCTCATTTACACGAAAATAAAGTGTAAAGGTGCCGGCCCAGTCACGCAATATTACTAAAATCTGTTACCTGCAATCCGACAACGGACAAAAGTCGAGTTGTACCATTTATGTTTCGTTTTCATAACGTCCTACTAAAAACACGTGTGGCGAAAACCTGCCAGATTAAGATATACTATTCGGCCCTGAAAGGAGTAGGTGGGCAATATTTTTATCATTAATTTGAGCGATTTTCCGACTTCTCTTCGTATTTTTATAGCAAAAATAGGCATTTTATAAAATGAAACGTACCTATCAACCATCCGTTATCAGCAAAAAACGTACTCATGGATTCCGTGCTCGCATGAAGACACGTGGTGGCAGAGCTGTTATTCGTGCACGCCGGGCAAAGGGACGGGTCAGGCTCAGTGTATAGCATGGGCAAATCCAGGTTTACTGCCCGAGCTGTTTTTTGACAACCAAGCATGTTCTCTCGTTACCCAAATCGTGCAGACTGCGAAAAGCTGATGAATTTCGCGCTGTACTGAGACATCGGACTGTGTTCGAAAGCCTTTCTTTGCGATTGCATATAAAGCTGAAGCCGATCAACGATGGTTATGCGCGCATCGGCTTAATCGTAGCCAAAAAGATCGAGCGGAAAGCTGTCAGAAGAAACCGCATCAAACGATTGATCAGAGAGGCATTTCGCAAGCACAGACAGGTGGTTCAAGGTATGGATTGCGTTATGCAGCTACGGCGTTCTGTGGAACCGTCAGATTCTGCGCGCATCTATCAGGAAGCCGTAACGCTGTTACATAAAGCAGCCAGGCAATTATGAAGCAACTGATCATTGGCCTTATTAAACTCTACCAATACAGCATCGGCCTCCTGATTCCACCTTCCTGCAGATTTTACCCAACCTGCTCGAATTATATGCGGGAAGCGTTGACAAAACATGGCTTGATAAAAGGATTATGGCTGGGTACAAGGCGGATACTCCGCTGCCACCCCTGGAATCCGGGCGGCTATGACCCTATCCCATAAAACAGCCAATATGCCCATAATAACCAACTTATCTATCATATTCTTAAAGCGTTTTTACTAAAACTTTTCCGCATCCCCGAGCTTCAAAAAATGGACAATAAAAAAATCGTACTGCTTATCATTTTTTCGACATCGCTACTGTTTTTATGGGATGCATGGGTAAAAGAACAGGAAAAGTTCAACGCCCCTCCCTCCGTTGTAGCTCAGGCTAATTCCGCAGCCGGAGTCACACAGTCAAAAAATAACGACGGCCTTCCTATTCCAGGCAGTGAACTCACAGCATCACAAACAGGATCGGATCTGAACGGGATACCTTCAAGTGGAGATACAGCTGATTCGGTTACCCCACGCCTGTTGCCTTCAGGCGAGCAAATACGTGTCGTCACCGACAAGGTCATTGCAGAAATCGACACGATGGGAGGCGATTTACGGCGACTGGAACTACTGCAACAACCTTCTCCTGAAGACGAGAACGTACCTTACTCTCTATTGCATAGCGAAGCTTCGCGTACCTATGTCGCACAATCCGGTCTGGTAGGCGAGGGATTGCCTAACCATAAAACGGTTTATCAGGTGGAATCAGGCATACGCAACTACGAACTGACTGCCGGCGAGGATAAAGTTGTCATCCGCCTGCTGGCACCTGAAACTCAGGGAGTTCAGGTTATAAAAACCTATACCTTTCACCGCGACAGTTACGTAATTGACATCGGCTTCGAGATAGCAAACAAGAGCGATACCACAATCCGTCCGTTTGCTTATTTCCAGATGTTGCGTGACGACACTCCGCCACCAGCACACACCATGATGATTCGCAGTTTTCTGGGGGCTGCTGTTTACACTGACGAAGAGAAATATCAGAAAATTCCGTTTGATGACCTGGACAAAGGCAAGACAGATTATCCGGCCAATGCGAACAATGGCTGGATCGCCATGCTGGAACACTATTTCCTGACTGCCTGGTTGCCGCCACAACAAACACCACGCGAATATTTTGCCAAGCGACAAAGCGATAATCTCTATACAGCCGGGGTAATTGTTCCGGCCGGAGTTATCACTGCTGGTGAAACTGTTACAACCACCATGCCACTTTATGCAGGTCCGGAAGAGCAAGATAGGCTTGCTGAACTAGCTCCGGGGCTGGAGCTTACTGTTGATTACGGCTGGCTGACCATGATCGCCAAGCCATTATTCCGTTTACTTTCTTTCTACCATTCGTGGACAGGAAACTGGGGAATAGCAATTATCCTTCTGACCATAACCGTCAAGCTGCTGTTCTTCCCGCTATCTGCGGCCGGCTACCGATCCATGGCAAAATTACGCTTGGTAACGCCCAAGTTGAAGCGTATTCAGGATCAATACAAGGGTGATCGGCAGCGCATGCATCAGGCGATGATGGATTTTTATAAAACAGAAAAAATCAACCCAATGGGGGGGTGTTTTCCCATACTGGTGCAAATCCCGGTTTTTATTGCGCTGTACTGGACAATACTTGCAGCAGTAGAACTGCGTTACGCTCCTTTCGCACTGTGGATCACTGATTTATCTTCTCCAGATCCCAAATACCTGCTGCCGGTTCTGCTGGGCATTTCCATGTTTATACAGACCAGGCTTAATCCGACTCCAACAGATCCAATCCAGGCAAAAATAATGCAAATTATGCCTGTTGCCTTCAGTGCCATTTTCTTCTTCTTCCCGGCCGGTCTTGTTCTTTATTCCCTGGTCAATAATATTCTGTCAATCGCGCAGCAATGGAAGATTACAAAAATGTACGGGACTGCCCCCAGTCAAGACGCTCCTGAATCACCCGCTAGTAAAGATGCTCCTGAACTACCCGTCAGTAACCAGGTTATTAACGATTCAGAAAATACAGAAGCACCTGCCAGTGGTCCGGCTGATAGTCCTAAAAAACCTGTTAACATTCCGAGAAGAATGCACAAAAGAACGAGAAAGAAATAAATATTTATAACTTCAACTGCTCTGTGTCCCTTTTGATAAAGAAGGTATGCAACGCCCTGCCACCTCCTTGGTGAAGAATAATGACACCATTGCAGCAATCGCCACACCACCTGGCCGTGGCGGCATTGGAATAGTCCGGATTTCAGGGACAAATCTAGAACAGCTTGCCCAGACAATCCTGGGCAAGCTTCCTGATCCACGTCACGCCGGTTTATTCAACTTTCTTGATCAAAACAATCAAGTTATTGATCAGGGAATCGTGCTGTATTTCCCTTCCCCCAACTCCTATACCGGAGAAGACGTACTGGAGCTGCACGGACATGGCGGCCCCGCTGTTATGAACCTGCTGTTGACCCGCTGCCTTCAACTGGGTGCTCGCCTAGCGGAACCGGGTGAATTTACACTGCGCGCTTTTCTCAACGAAAAACTTGATCTTGCACAAGCTGAAGGAGTAGCCGACCTGATAGAAGCCAGCACTGCCAATGCCGCACGTTGTGCAGTGCGCTCATTACATGGGGAATTCTCATCGGCGATTCATCAGCTTGTAAGCGCGCTGATTGATTTGCGTGTGCTGGTCGAAGCAACGCTCGATTTCCCGGAAGAAGAGATTGATTTTCTTCAGTCTGCCCATGCCGTGGAACAGCTGGCTTCAATCCAGACAAAACTGGAACAAGTATTGTCCGCATCCCGTCGGGGAAATTTATTACAGGAAGGGATCAAAGTCGTACTGACAGGCCAGCCCAATGTGGGCAAATCCAGCTTACTGAATCGACTTGCTGGAGACGAGATAGCTATCGTCACCGAGATACCCGGTACAACAAGGGATACCATTCGGCAATCGATCGAAATTGAAGGAATACCACTGCATTTGATTGACACCGCAGGATTGAGAGAAACCAGCGATATCGTTGAACAACATGGGATTGCCCGTGCCTACGCTGCAATTGAACAGGCCGATCTGGTATTACTATTGGTTGACGGCCGCTATGGCGTGACCAAGGAAGATCACTCTGTACTGGCTCGTTTGCCGAAAGAACTGCCAGTATTGACTGTACACAACAAAATTGATTTATCCGGACAGCTCTCTCGCATAGAAGAAGATACTTCAGGAACAGCTATCTATCTTTCAGTAAAAAGCGGTGAAGGCATAGAGCTGCTACGAACAGTACTGCTTAAAACTGTTGGCTGGCAGACCAACATTGCTGGAGAAGGTGCTTACATGGCTCGCCAGCGGCATTTGCAAGCATTGCTGCATGCAAAAGAATTACTGAAAAGAGCAGAAACCTGGTTGCACACTGCAGATCAGTTAGAAATACTTGCTGAAGAACTTCGCCTTGCGCAACAAGCCCTGTCATCTATTACTGGCGAATTCACAAGCGATGATCTACTGGGTGAAATTTTTTCCAATTTCTGTATTGGAAAATAAAAGTGTTTTTAGCTGTCACGCCTCGGATAAATAACTGCTTTCCTTTCCAAGTAGAGTGCGATCAACTGGATAAAAAACTGCAATACATGCTTCTACGAAAATTCAATAAATTGTGACTTGTCAGTGGCAAACGAGTATGGGTTCAGGATATTCTTAATAGAGATAGAAATCTGGTGGGTAATAAAGCACAATTGCTTCCAATACCTTGATTTTATTTGGCAAGCTATTTATTAAAGAGTAAAATTGCGACTGGTTAAGTATATGGATTAATTACAAGCAGGAGAAAGTAAATGGCTGTAACAACCGATCAAAAAAGCCAGGTTATACTGGATTATCAGAGAGTAGCAGGAGACACCGGTTCGCCAGAGGTACAGGTGGCTATATTGACAACGCGAATCAATAGCCTGATTGATCATTTCAAGGAACATGTCAAAGATCACCACTCCCGTCGCGGCCTGTTGCGTATGGTTAGTCGGCGACGCAAACTATTGGATTATCTGAAATCCAAAAATAGTGACAATTACCGGATCCTGATCGAACGCCTGGGTTTAAGAAAATAAAAAAATCATGTGGTAGTTAATCGTACTGCACTCCACAAATTATCGCAGATGATTGCAAAGCTGCAGATGAATCTGGTCAGTCGTCTGCACTCTAACCTGAATAACCCTGATCGATTTGCACTTAAATATAATTGCGCAGTCGATCTTGGGCATGATTTGATCAAAGAAGGATTATTAATTGAAACCGATAAAAAAAAGCATAACTTACGGACGCCATACGCTCACCATTGAAACTGGAGAAATTGCGAAACAGGCACATGGTGCTGTCATGGTTTCCATGGATGACACGGTTGTGCTGGTTACAGTAGTAGGAGATAAAAAAACCAAACCCGGACAGGATTTTTTCCCGCTCACAGTTGACTATCAGGAAAAATTTTATTCCGCCGGGCGCATTCCAGGAAGCTTCTTTAAACGTGAAGGTCGTCCTTCTGAAAAGGAAATACTAACATCCCGGCTGATTGATCGGCCGATACGTCCGCTCTTCCCCGATGGTTTTTACAATGAAGTACAAGTCATCGCAATGGTATTGTCATCAGATGCTGAAATCGACGCTGACATTCCTGCAACGATTGGCGCATCTGCGGCACTGATACTCTCCGGTATCCCATTTGATGGGCCTATCGGTGCAGCACGCGTAGGTTATATTGACAACGAATATGTCCTTAATCCGACCACTACCCAGCTCAATAAATCGCAGCTCAATCTCGTAGTGGCAGGCACCCAAAAAGCTGTGCTGATGGTTGAGTCAGAAGCTAATGAACTCTCCGAAGATGTCATGCTCGGAGCAGTAACCTATGGCCATGATCAAATGCAGCAGGTGATCAACATGATCAATGAACTGGCTGATGAGACTGGTGTAACCGCATGGGATTGGCAACCGGCAGAAAAAGATCATTCACTGATTGAAAAAATTACTCAACTGGCTGAAGCGGATTTGCGCGATGCATTCCGGCTGAAACAAAAATCGGTCAGAACAGAAGCAATTAGTGAAATCTGGCAACGTGTATTTACCGAATTGAAAGCAGGTACTGAGGAAGGCCCCAGTGAGCAAACGATCAAGGAAATCGGTTTTGCGCTTGAAGCCAAAATTGTGCGTAACAGCATCCTTGATGGTGAATCCCGCATTGACGGCCGCGGAACACGTACAGTTAGACCAATTACCATTCGCCATGGCGTATTACCACGTACTCATGGTTCAGCACTGTTCACACGAGGTGAGACGCAGGCTTTGGTAGTGACCACACTGGGAACTGCCCGAGATGAGCAGAAAATTGATGCACTCCAAGGGGATTATTCCGAACGTTTCATGCTGCATTACAACATGCCTCCTTTTGCCACGGGTGAAACCGGAAGAGTGGGATCACCCAAGCGGCGTGAAATTGGCCACGGACGATTGGCCAAGCGTGCTCTGCTTGCTGTCCTGCCGCCAGTAGAAGAATTCGGCTATGCGATGCGGGTAGTCTCTGAAGTTACGGAATCAAATGGTTCAAGTTCGATGGCTTCTGTCTGCGGAGGTTGTCTTGCACTGATGGATGCAGGAGCTCCCCTGAAAGCTCATGTCGCTGGTATTGCTATGGGGCTGATCAAGGAAGGCAATCGATTTGCCGTACTGACTGATATCCTTGGTGATGAAGATCATCTGGGCGATATGGATTTTAAGGTCGCAGGGACTGAAGAGGGTATCACTGCATTACAAATGGATATAAAAATCCAGGGAATCACGAAAGAAATCATGCAGGTAGCCTTACTTCAAGCAAAAGAAGGGCGACTCCATATTCTGGATATCATGAAACAATCTCTCCCAATAGCAAGAGATAGCGTATCGGTTCACGCACCACGTATTATCAAATTCAAAATTAATCCTGAAAAAATACGTGATGTGATCGGTAAAGGCGGGGCAGTTATTCGCGCACTGACCGAGGAAACCGGAACCACTATCGATATCTCCGATGATGGTTCTGTGACAATTGCCAGCATCAGCAATGAAGGTGGGGAACAGGCGAAAAGACGTATCGAAAATATTACTGCAGATGTTGAGGTTGGCAAGATTTATGAGGGAACAGTACTCAAATTGCTTGATTTCGGTGCTATTGTCAGCATTCTTCCTGGAAAAGATGGTCTGCTCCATATCTCGCAAATTGCCAATGAACGAGTCGAAAGCGTTGCTGACCACCTCAAGGAAGGCCAGATTATTCGGGTCAAAGTACTGGAAGCAGACGATAAAGGTCGGTTACGACTCAGCATGAAGGCAGCCAGCACAGAAGCAGCAGCCACTCCTGAAAACGGTGAAAAATAAGCTGGTGTTATCCGTTTAATAAATCACAATCTGTCTCCACTTCGTAATGTTCTCCGGAGACCATGCTTATTTCAATCAAGAAATAGCACCTCCGGAGAAATTTTCCCCATTTTTTAATTCATTAATTTGGTTGGCTTGTACCGTACCAATGCGGAAGAAGGCTTGCAACAGCTCCCGCTGCATGCATCCGAATAAAAGATACATCAGGTTCTATCTGGTCATATCACAAGAATAAGGTATGAATATTTATCTTGTTATCAATTTTATCGACCATGCAAGTGGTACCATACAAAAGTAAGCATCAGCCATATCTTCAACAGGTTTGTTTGTTCACAATCCTGTTGTATTTTAGCCAAGCGTAAAAAATCAAGGCATAATAAATTTTTATACATTCAAGGTTTAAAAAGGTAATGGCATGTCGCCACACTTAAATTTCCATCTCCAGATACTCGGAATCGTTACATCTATACTGCCTCGGCTAACTGCAATATCCTATTTTAAAAATAGAAGGGCTATTTCAACCAGGCCAAATCGTCGTCAAACACCTGTTCTGCTGTTATGTTCGAGCTTGTTAATAACATCTTGCGCCATGGGCCCTGACTATTCACGCCCTCAGATCGATACCACAGAAAAATTTCGTCTGTCTCAAACAGAGGGGCGGTCCATTGCCAATCTTCCTTGGTGGGAGCTGCTCCGGGATGAAAAGCTGCAATTGCTGATTGATCAAGCCTTGACCGAAAACAAGGATCTCAAGCAAGCAGCAGCTAGTGTTGAAGAACTTCAGGCGCGCTTGGGTATTACACAGATGGACTTCATTCCGAACATTACCATCGATGGGAATGCGCCGATAGAAACCTTAGGAGGATTCAGCCGCAAAGGATTTCCGACACCCTATAACTATTTCGGACAAACCATTTTGAACTGGGAATTGGATATCTGGGGCAGAATCCGCCGCTCCAATGAGGCCGCTCGGGCAGATCTGCTGGCACGCGAAGAAAATCGTCGAGCCGTTGTTCTGACGTTAGTAAGCTCAGTAGCACAATCCTATTTCGATCTTTTGCAATTTGATACGCAACTAAAAATTGCCCATCACGCATTAACTTCATGGGAAGAATCTGTCGCCATCTCCAGTGCGCAACTGGAAGGTGGATTGACTACCCGGCTTGATCTGGATCAGTTTGAAGCAGAGCGTGCTGCAGCTGCTGCCCAGGTGGCAGAGCTGGAAAGACAGATTGCACAAAAAGAAAATGAGCTTAGCGTGCTGGCGGGCAGAACCCCCGCGCCGGTAGCACGAGGATACTCACTGAGCGGACAATCCACCCCTCCCGATATTCCACCCGGCCTGCCTTCTGAATTACTGCAACGGCGCCCTGATATTTTACAGGCAGAACAAACGCTGAAAGCAGCAATTGCTAGAATCGGAGTCGCCAAGGCCACGCGCTTTCCCAGAATAACGCTGACAGGATTTTTTGGATTTTCCAGCCCGGCACTGGCAAGTCTGCTGGATTCTGACAGTAAATTTGGCGCTGCTGGATTCGGGCTTGCGGGACCACTGCTAAATGCACAAACACTCGGATACGAACAACGTGCTGCAGAAGCACAGGCAAAACAGGCATTGGCACAGTACGAACAAACCATCCTGGTAGCGTTCAAGGAAGTTGAAGATGCACTAGCAGCCATTCGAACAGCAAATGATCAGTACAAAGCCAAACAGAAACAGGTTGAAGCATTAAGTTCGGCTTTACAGATAGCAAATTTGCGCTATCAGGGCGGAATTACAAGCTACGTTGATGTGTTGCTTACAAAGCGAAAATTATTTGATGCCGAATCTGCACTTGTGATCGCTCGCCATTTACATCTAGTTTCTGTCGTCCAACTTTACAAAGCACTGGGTGGAGGCTGGCTCGCTGATGGTACCGATGTACCACTGCCAATATCAACCGGGCTGCTGCGCAACAACTGAAATAAACTATAAATAGTACTTTCATGACTTTTATCCCAACTTAAGAATATCTTTTGATTATTTCTTCAGAGCTATCGAGAATAACATTATGTATCAAACGCTTCGTCAAACAACCACGCAAGCCAATGCGGTTATAACAAGTTTCTTGTTGCTCCTTGCTCTTCTGGCCGGTTGCTCAAAATCATCCACTGATTCTCCTCCTCCTGCTCCGCAGGTTGAAGTCATCACTGTCACCACTCGTACAATTGCGGAAGAACCTGAATTCATTGGCCAAACCGAATCTTTCCGGCCGGTTGAAATTCGTTCACAGGTAAATGGCGTTATCAAAAAGATATTCTTTATCGAAGGCCGAAATATCAGAAAAGGTGACAAGCTGTACTTGATTGATCCAACACCCTTCAAAGCAGCCTATCTGGGTAGCAAAGCAATGGTTGCCCAGGCACGTGCCCGATTGGAGCAAGCCAACAAGGATCTTGCCCGGGTGCAACCCCTGCTGAAACAAAAAGCAGTCAGCCAAAAAGATGTTGACGATGCTATCGCAGAAGTACGTAGTGCAAAAGCAACTCTGGATACGGCACAGAACGACGTAATCAAGGCCAAATTTGACCTGGATAACACGCTCATCACCGCTCCGGTAGAAGGCCGGATCAACCGCAGTCAATTTTACGAGGGGCGTCTGATCGAAGCCCAAACCGATCTACTGACCACCATTGATCAGCTAGACCCCATGTATGTCAACGTAAATGTTCCGGAAAGTTATTTGCTGCGCCTTCGCCGCGAACTTTCCGAGCACAAACTTGAAAGACCTGAAAGTATTTTCCAGTTGCGCGGTGTAATGACTTTCTCTGATGGCAGTATTTATCCGGAAGAAGGGCTACTGGATTTTCAAGATATTGTAATACGACCCGAAACTGGCATGCTGCTAGGACGCTTCGCGTTTCCCAACCCTGCTAGTAAGAATGCTCCCGGAGAAGCTCATTTCTATCCAGGCCAGTTTGTTAAAGTTCGTATTAAAGGTTACAGCAGAGCAGATGCCATTCTGATTCCTCAGCGTGCCGTGCAACAACGACCAAGCGGCTCGTTCGTTTATATCATCAATGAAGGAAAGGTTGAACTCCGCCCGGTACTGGCCAGCGCATGGCGCGGCAGTGAATGGCTGATTGAAAGCGGCCTGCGCACGGGAGAACAAGTGGTTGTAGAAGGGATTCACAGAATCCATCCGGGAATCCAAGTAAACCCTGTTCCCTACCAGAGAGAAGAAAGCCAGACTTCCTCAAGCAACCATCCAGAATAAACCGCGTAAGGCGTGCCATGAATTCTCGTTTTTTTATTGAACGACCGATTTTTGCATCGGTACTATCCATCATCATTGTTATTGTCGGCCTGGTTTCCTTAAGAGATCTCCCGATCGCCCAATTTCCTGAGATTACGCCACCTGTCGTACAAATTGATGCGGATTATCCCGGTGCCAGTGCGGATGTAGTGGCGGAAGCCGTTGCGCGCCCGATAGAAGTGCAGCTTCCTGGTATCGATAATCTTCTGTATTACGAATCCACCAGCACAAATGATGGCCACATGACAATGAGGCTCACGTTCGAAATCGGAACGGATGTCGATATTGCACAAGTACAAACTCAAAATCGGCAAAAACTGGCCGAACCGCAACTGCCTGATGAAGTTATCCGGCAAGGTATAACGGTCAAGAAAACCTCACCTGATCTATTGCTGGTAGTTGCACTGAGCTCTACTGACCCCGCTCACGACACCATATTTCTGTCGAATTATGCTCTGCTCAGGGTACTCGATAATATCAAACGACTTCCCGGTGTTGGAGATGCTTCAATCTTCGGTGGTCAAAATTACTCCATGCGGCTGATTCTCGATCCTATCCGGATGGCACAACTTAATTTCACGCCGAGTGATATCGTCGCTGCCGTTCGTGAACAGAATCGTGATTTTCCTGCAGGTCGGATCGGCCGTGAACCTGTAATCAATGAAACCGAGCTCACTATTCCCGTTATGACCAAAGGACGGATGAGCGAGGTAAAAGAATTTGAAGATATGATCATCCGGGCTTACCCGGATGGCTCTATGGTGCGATTGAAAGACGTCGCACAAGTAGAGTTGGGAGCACAATCCTATGATCTGCAAGCCCGACAGAACGGGCGGCCAAATACTTTCCTGCTGACTTATCTCTCGCCTGGTGCCAACGCACTTGAAACAGCACAGCGTATCCGTAATGAAATGGATCGACTTGCTAAAGACTTTCCTCCCGGTGCATCCTATGATGTTCCTTACGACACCACTACATTCATTGAAGTTTCTATCTATGAAGTTGTAAAAACCCTGGCAGAAGCCTTGCTGCTGGTTGTACTGGTTGTTTTCATCTTTTTACAAAGCTGGCGTGCCACGCTGATACCGGCTATTGCTGCACCTATTTCCCTTATTGGTACATTTATCGGAATGGAGGCGTTGGGATTCTCGGTCAATACGCTCACCCTGTTTGGCATGGTGCTTTCCATCGGTATCGTGGTGGATGATGCGATTGTTGTGGTAGAAAACGTCGAGCGCCATATAACCAATGGTCTCACGCCCAAGAATGCTGCAATAAAAGCCATGCAGGAGTTATTCGGAGCACTGATTGCTATTGTTTTGGTGCTTGCTTCGGTATTCTTGCCCGTCGCATTTCTGGGAGGTATCACCGGCGAACTGTACAAACAATTTGCCATCACCATTGCATTGTCAGTCATGATTTCCGGATTCGTCGCACTGACACTGAGCCCTGCCTTATGCGCCTTGGTACTCAAACCCGGCCATGATTCTCCTAATAGATTCTGGAAAATTTTCAACCGAACGTTTGATTGGGCGCAGACTCGTTACGTCAGTATGGCCGGCACAATCATAAAAAAGTCGGTACTATCAATCTTCGTTTTTTTAATAGCAATATTTTTTGCTGTCAGTTTATTCAAAACAGTGCCGGGAGGCTTCCTTCCAGAAGAAGATCAGGGCTATTTTATTACGATAGTACAGCTGCCAGATGGCGCTTCCATTTCCCGTACCAAGAAGGTTCTGGAAAAAATAGAGAATTATTTTCTGTCAAATCCAGCTGTTCATTCAACTGATGCAATGGCTGGTATGAACTTTGTCTTCAGCAGCCGTGGTCCGAATCACGCTACGATGTTCGTGCCGTTGCATCACTGGGATACTCGAAAAAATTCCGATGAGCAAGTTCAAAGCCTGATTGCCAACGCCTTTGGTGAATTTGCAAAAATTCCTGAAGCATTAGTGCTTGCCTTTAACGCACCTTCAATCCGTGGACTAGGTGCTACCGGCGGCTTCTCAATCCAATTGCAGGATCCAAGTGGAGGAGATTTTTCAGAGTTTGCCGAAACAACACAGGTATTCGTAAACAAAGCCATGGAACACCCGGCTATAGGAATGGCCGGCACCAATTTTCGTGTCAGCGCTCCCAGGCTATATGCCCATGTAGATCGCGAGCGCGCCAAAGCTTTAGGCGTACCCATATCTGATGTCTTCGATACGATGCAAGCATATTTTGGCAACTTGTATGTGAATGACTTTATCAAGTTTGGCCGCGTCTACCGGGTACAAACCGAAGCACCGCCTGAGTATCGATCCAGCCCGAACGATATCAGCAATATTTACGTCCGCGCTCAATCGGGAACAACTAGCACAATGATTCCACTTGATTCTATAGTGACCGCCGAGTTCAACAGTGGTCCGGATCCAGTTACCCATTTCAACGGATTCAACTCCGCACTCGTGCTAGGCAGTGCAGCGCCAGGCTATAGTTCCGGACAGGCTCTGGATGCACTGCAAGAAGTGGCCAATGAAGTACTGGTGCCCAAGGGCTATACCATCGACTGGAGCGGAATTACTTATCAGGAAAAGAAGGCAGCCAGCGGACAAAAAATATGGATACTTTCCTTTGCCCTGCTTATGGTATTTCTGGTGTTGGCAGCCCTGTATGAAAGCTGGTCTATTCCGTTTGCTGTGATTCTGGCAGTGCCTTTCGGTATATTAGGAGCATTGCTAGCCATCTGGACGCGCGGACTGACTGATGATATTTACTTTCAGGTCGGGTTAATTACCCTGATCGGATTATCTGCCAAAAACGCTATCCTTATTGTAGAGTTCGCCAATGATCTGTATGCCAACGGTGCATCACTGACCGAAGCCGCTCTGGAAGCAGCCCGGGTTCGCTTCCGCCCGATCATCATGACCTCCATGGCCTTTATCATGGGGGTATCCCCACTTGTGATCTCATCCGGCGCAGGGGCCGCCAGTCGTATCGCTATTGGTACAACTGTACTAGGAGGCATGTTGGCAGCCACTTTCCTCGCTATATTTTTCGTGCCACTCTTTTTCGTATTAATCGGAAAAATCACACATCGAACCAGACGCCCCATTCCTGAAGTTGTACAGGTTGAAACTGGGAATCAGACAACCCTCACTGATAACCAGAAAAATACTAATGATAACTGATAGCTATCCATCCCAAACCTGCGTAAGAATTATCTCGCTGCACGAGGAGCTGAAAACAATACTGATACCCAAAACCGGGATAAAGAGGAACCTACAATAATGCTGTTGGAATGGATCCACCGGCATGCCCTAACGCTTGATAAAAAATTGAAAGACTTATAATATTTATTTACAGACAAATCCATTACTCACGATTCTCATGGATAATGGATGCAAAATAATGGCTTGATCACAACGGCTTGATCACAACCTTAGCGGTATGTAGTGGTATCCATCAAAGTGATTTTCAGGCGTCAGGAGGTGAGAGCCCTTCCTTGACAACCTCCAGCCCGGCACCACATTGCCAACATAGTTGAAAATTACTCGGATTTTCCTCACCACACTGCGAGCAGAAAACGCTATCAGTTACTTGTGGGGCCTGTTCATAGGCCGCAACAATCGCTCGCCCGCGATCATAGTCAAGATCACGTACTACCCAAACTTCCGGATAAGCATGGGTAAACGGAATTTCTCCTACCCCTCCCTGCGCATACTCATTGAACAATCTGGATGGAATATAAGCATTAGCCAGAAAATCTTGGATAATGTGCGCCTCCAGCAAATTATTGGCTGTATAAAGTTTTTTCATGCGACAAATTGTTATCCAACGCCCAAAATCATCGGCGTAAACCCGTGTAATGGGCGGGCATCGGCTGGATTACGTTGTTAGCTGCCGGAGCGTAACCGATTGCACCATCCGGTATAAGATCGGCAAAATAGAATCCATCACGCTCTACTACGTCGCCGACGCTTGCACAGAGTGACTCCTGGAACATCGGCCCTGCAAGGACGCACGTGTGAAACTCTCCGTTTTCGCCACATGGATCAACACCCTCCGGCAAATCGTTCAGAAAGGTATGATCGAATATCCGGCCAACGAATGATGGTGAAAGTTGCTTCGGATCAACGCACGTCACCACAGCGACGACCTCGGCATCAATCATACGATGCGCCAGGGAATCGGTGGGTTGATGCCAGATAGGAAACAATGGTTGAAGACCAGAGCCTTCGAGCTGCTTGACGCGGTACGCACGAATATCTGCCAGAAACAGATCACCAAAGGCGATATGCGTTGCGCCGCTCTCAACAACACTTTTGACAGCGTCGTGCATCTTGCGCTCATACACTTCATTGGAACACGGCCACGGCAACGGAATGATATGCAGTGGAAGTTCAACCGCACGAGCTTGCGCCTCGGCGAGCGCGAGCCGAGTTGAGTGCATTGCAACCCGCTCGTATGTAGTATTAACGGTCGTCAGGAGGCCGATAACCTCTACCTCCGGATCTTGCCGCAGTACATGCAACGACCAGGCACTGTCCTTACCGGTACTCCAGGAGAGAAAGACACGTTGCTTCATTGACCAATGCCCTATCGTTTCAGGTGCTAACACTCAAGATATAATCGGCACAACTCGCGTAGTTGGATGACATTATGCCAGCCGCTTGCGGGCACCGGCCGGATTGAATCGTTATGCATTCTTGACCTCGATAAACCATTTGGGTTGCATCGTATCGAAATCCTGGCGGATATTGGAAGACAGATAACTGGCCGAATCCAGCACAAAAAGTTGATCATTCAGCTTGAACACAACCCAGTCTCAGAAGTTTTTACCTTCTTCTTGATCATGCTTGATAGACAACAACGCCAAATCAGATAATGTGTCCCAGGACTCAAACGGAATTTCACCACTAGACGTTTCCACACCCGCGAGACAGCATATGCCGTACATACTGAGTATCCGACCACAGTGATTTGGCTACCCATCGCATTGGCGATAGAGCCTTCATCTCTGAATAGGTTTCCACACCCAAGTATTGGCAGCTGATGCAATCCGCATCCGGTAGTTTCTTCCTGTACGACTGGCTTGAGCACTGAATCACCCTTAATACATAACGCAATGTACAAAACAACTTATCCAATAAAACTTGTACAGATATTTGTATACGATATATCTTCAACTGAGTTGATGCCACGAACAATTTAATAAGTTTAATGCAAGTTCTTGTTCTTGGAATCAACCATATTTCTTGCGATTGCGACGACGACGACTATGTGCGCGTCGCGCTTCTTCCTCGGTCAAAGGTGGCGCTTTTTTGCCAGCATAAGGATTATGGCCTGTCCTGAACTCCACTCGTAGCGGAGTACCCTTTAACTCGAACACGTCTCTGAAGGTATTTTCGAGATAGCGGCGATAGGTTTGGGGAACATGATCAAGCATCGAGCCATGCACAATAATCAGTGGGGGGTTTTCCCCTCCCTGGTGCGCATAGCGCAGTTTTGGCCGTGATACTCCGCCGCGTGGCGGCTGTTGCTTGGCAACAGCCGCCAACATGACGCGCGTTAGCTTAGGTGTCGGGATATGCGCCATGGCTGCAGTGTAGGCAGCATCAACCGAAGGCATCAATGCTTTCACTCCATTGCCGTACAGAGCGGAAATATAATGCAGGTTGGCAAAATTCAGAAAGGCAAGCTTGCGTTCAAACTCTCGTTTGGTGGTATCACGCTGGTAGTCATCCATGCCATCCCATTTGTTGATTGCAATAACCAGTGCACGACCAGTTTCCAGTATGAATCCGGCAATATGTGCATCCTGTTCAGAGATACCGCTTTGCGCATCCAGCACCAGGACAACCACGTTGGCAGCTTCGATCGATTGCAAGGTTTTGACCACCGAGAATTTTTCCACGGTTTCCCAAACCTTGCCTGATCGACGCAAGCCTGCCGTATCAATCAATGTATAGCGGCGTTGGCCATATTCAAAATCAATATAAATACTGTCCCTGGTGGTACCTGGTTGATCAAAGGCAATCATCCGCTCTTCACCCAGAAGTGTATTGATCAGTGTGGATTTGCCAACATTAGGGCGACCGGCAATGGCAATGACGGGGTGCTTTTCCTGACCGGGCTCGGCTTCGATATCTTCTGCATACGGAT
Source organism: Nitrosomonas sp. TNE100 (assembly GCF_055387135.1). Lineage (NCBI taxonomy): Bacteria > Pseudomonadati > Pseudomonadota > Betaproteobacteria > Nitrosomonadales > Nitrosomonadaceae > Nitrosomonas > Nitrosomonas sp. TNE100. The sequence goes on from NZ_AP040997.1 coordinate 2,148,395, forward strand.
AATCTTCCAGTGCAAAATCAATCAGCTCACCGAGATGTTCTCCATGCAAAGCTGAAACAACACAAGGTGTACCCAGTCCCAATTCATGGAATTCAACTGCTGCTGTTGAATAAGGCATCCCTTCGGCTTTATTGACGACGAGTATTATTTTTCGGCCAGTTTTACGCAGCTGATCTGCAATGATTTTGTCTTGTGAAGCCAGTCCTTGACGGCCATCGACGATAAACAGCACAACATCGGCCTCATCTACGGCCTGCAGGGTTTGTCTGGCCATGGCATGCAGGATGCCAGATTTGACTACAGGCTCAAAACCGCCGGTATCCACCACGAGATAGGGTTTTAGACCCAGCCTGCCGTGGCCATAGTGACGGTCACGTGTCAATCCGGGAATATCTGCCACAATCGCATCACGACTGCGAGTCAGACGGTTGAATAATGTCGATTTTCCGACATTCGGACGCCCAACCAGTACGAGAGTGGGTTTCATGATAAAGGAGATATGAAAAATGCTTTACCCGGAAAGCATAGAAAAATCCGGTTATTGCAAGGAAAAAGCGAAAACACCGCCTTTGAGTGTTTGTACTACAAAGCCATCCGGTAGATATTCAGCACGCGACAAAATTATGCCTCCATCCGTGGGTGAACGGGCAAGCAGGGAGCCATCCTGACGGTTGATCAGCGTAACAAACCCTTGATCATCCCCGACTACCAGCCGGTTACCTCTGACGATCATCAAGCCAGAGAGCTTCCGGCTGCCCAGCTTTCCACGCTTCCAGACGGCCGTACCACTACTTTTGTCGTAAGCAGCGACGATTCCATGTTCTTCGCTGATATATACGTGATGGTTATCAATCACCATCCCCATGCTGCTTGACGCATCTCTCGCCCAAATCTGATTACCGCTGGAAATTTCGAAACAGGCAGCACGTCCGCGATAAGCCACTGCGCACACCTGGTTTTCATCGACAATCGGCAGACTGCTGATATCAGTCATACGTTCCAGCTCGGTAACACCATGCGGTTGTGAAACAGTTTCTTCCCAGCCTACATTACCGGTAAGCAAATCCAGCGCAATTAATTTCCCGCCGGGGAATCCGGCAAAGACAGCACCCCGGGTAATTGATACTCCGACAAAACTTCTGACTGTCAGCGGCGGTGTGACACTTTGATAGCTCCAGATACGTTTTCCATCCGTTGCATTCAGACCAAATAATTTACTGTCACCGGTACGCACGACTACAATGCCACTGTCTGTCTTTGGCGGGCTCAAGACTTCACCAGGAACCCGGGATTGCCACAAGGCGTTACCCGCCTCATCAAATGCCAGCACTTCACCCTTGTAGGTTCCGAGCAGAATCATTCCTCCGCCAGCACCGACTCCTCCAGAAAGCTGGGATTTAGTCTCTACACGCCAGATCTCGCGACCTGTCACCGGGTCGAGTTTGACCAAACGTCCATCTTCATCAGCAACGTAAAGGGCTCCGTTATCGTAGACTGGCAAAAAAACTGCAGTTTTACTTTCTGCCAGCTTGACCTGCCAGAGCGGGTTGATCGGGGCCAATGTCTGTAGCGCAGCAATCTCGGCTTCATCGATTTCAACCTCATCTTCTTCACTACTGAAAAGATCAGTTAAATGTCCCCCTCCCAGTTCGCTCAAATTTGCGCAACCGCTTAGCAAGATCAGTAAAGAAAGGATACAGACACGCAGTGTCCGGCTGCCTGCATGAAAAACATAATCAAGGATCAATAACAGAATATTTCCAGCCACTATTAACGTTCTCTCAATGCATCCAGTTTCATCTGTACCACATTCCGGTAGGCACCCTGCGTATCCAGGCTGTCCAGTGCCTTCTGATAGGCTGCACGTGCTTCATCTATTTTCCCGGAAGCAGCCAGCGCATCTCCCCGCAAATCTGCATAGAGCCCGGTAAAAGAAGCACCATGCTGTGCGTTCAACAGTGACAGTGCCTGATCATATTTACCCTCATCCACTAGCACATTTGCCAGTCGTATCCGGGCAAGATCTTTCACTTCGGGTTCTTCGGTATGATCAAGCACCCATTGCAGCATATCTCTGGCAGACTGGTTATTACCTGCCTGCACTGCAGAATGGGCAGCAATCAGCGCTGCACGCGAGGCATAACCACTCCCGGGAAAACCTTGGATGAGCAGCTGCGCTGCATCTGTTATCTTTTCAAACTCACTTCCCTTTTCGACCTGTTGCTGGAGAACGGTATATAAATCAGCCGCCTGTCTAGCCTGCTCGCCCTTGTAATGATTCCATAGCCGGGTACCCACCACTACTGCTGCAAAAACAACTATAGTAAGCAATAACGTTGCGCCATTAGCAGACCACCAGGCCTTCAGCCGATCTATTTTTTCCTGTTCTTCAAAGTTGTATGCAGACATTATTTCTTACCTTCCATCTTCATTAAATATTTTCCAGAAACACGGCGACTTTCATCAAATCAATTTTGACTTGCTCCACTGCCTCACGTAATGACTTGATACTGACCTGCCCGGTTGCAGCCTCATCGTCCCCGATGATAGCGGCAAACCGTGCGCCACTGGCATCAGCTTTTTTCATCTGAGCCTTGAAGCTTCCCCCGCCGCTATGTAGCACAACCTTGAAGCCTGCATCCCGCAAGGATTCTGCGACTTTCCAGGAAAACCCAGCTGCAATATCTCCTTGATGAACAACATAAACATCAGGAACAGTGTGTATTTCAGCAGCCACATCAGTTTCACTGATCAGAGACAGTATCCGTTCTATTCCCATCGCAAAACCGCATGCCGGAGCTGGTTTGCCACCAATCTGCGCAATCAGTCCGTCATATCGTCCACCTGCACAGATGGTTCCCTGAGCCCCTAATTTGTCAGTCACCCATTCGAACACCGTGCGGTTATAGTAATCCAGCCCTCTGACCAGACGGTGGTTGATTTCAAAACTGATCCCCTGGTTACGCAAAATCCGCTGCAGTGCGTCAAAATGAATAAGTGAATCTTCATCCAGATCATCGAACAGATGGGGTGCACCTTCCAGTATTTCACGCATGCCCGGATTTTTACTGTCAAGAATACGCAACGGGTTGGTTTTCAATCGCCGGCGTGCATCTTCATCAAGCTCATCGTAAAATTTTTCCAAATAGCTGATCAGGCGCGCACGATAAATCAAACGTGATTCAATGCTGCCAAGCGTACTGATTTCAAGGCGCACATCCGGAATACCCAGCAAACGCCACAGCCGCGCGCACATAATGATGAGTTCTGCATCGATATCCGGGCCAACAAATCCGAGTGCTTCCACACCAACCTGATGAAACTGGCGATAACGCCCCTTCTGCGGGCGTTCATGCCGAAACATCGGGCCGCTGTAGTACAGGCGTTGGGGTCCGGAATACAGCAGATTATGCTCAATCACTGCACGTACACAGGAAGCTGTTCCTTCTGGACGCAATGTCAGATTTTCGCCATTGAGTTGATCAATGAACGAGTACATCTCTTTCTCGACGATATCAGTGACTTCCCCAATTGAACGGACGAACAAATCAGTCTGCTCAACAATAGGGGTTCGTAAATTACGATAACCGTAGGCAGCCAACCACGTGCGGATCGTATCTTCGAAAAACCCCCACAAATCACTTTCATCAGGCAGGATGTCGTTCATCCCGCGTACTGCCCTGATTGCTTCAGGCATTAGCTACTTTTTTCCGGTATTTGGTGCGCACGTATTCATCAACGATCACACGGAATTCGCCAGCGATGTTGTCGCCTTTCAAGGTAACGGTCTTTTGACCATCCACGAAAACCGGTGCCACCGGAGTTTCACCTGATCCGGGCAAACTGATACCAATATTGGCATGCTTGCTTTCACCTGGTCCGTTGACCACACATCCCATAACTGCCAGCGACATATTCTCGACACCTTCATATTGTTCGCGCCAGATGATCATTTGTTCGCGCACATAGATCTGAATACTTTCAGCAAGTTCTTGGAAATAGGTACTGGTTGTGCGCCCGCATCCCGGACAGGATGCCACCAGCGGAACAAACGCGCGCAACCCCATTGTCTGCAGGATTTCCTGAGCGACGATAACTTCACGCGCGCGATCTCCGCCCGGTTCTGGCGTCAGGGAGATACGAATCGTATCGCCAATTCCCTTGAACAAAAGCACCGCCAGTGCTGCTGTCGAAGCAACAATACCCTTTGACCCCATGCCGGCTTCAGTCAACCCCAGATGCAGTGCATAATCGCACTGCGCAGCCAACTCCCCATAAACCGCAATCAGATCTTGCACACCGCTAACCTTGCATGACAACACGATGTGATCCCGACCCAAGCCCAGTTCTTCTGCCCTGGCCGCACTTTCCAACGCAGAGGTGATAAGTGCCTTGTGCATGACCTGTGAAGCGCCTAACGGGTCTGGAGAACGCGCATTTTCATCCATGATCCGCGCCAGCATCTCCGGATCGAGACTACCCCAATTCACCCCGATACGAACCGGTTTGTCATATTTGCAGGCCATTTCAATCAGTATGGAGAACTGTTCGTCTCGCTTTTTCCCATGACCCACGTTTCCCGGGTTAATACGGTATTTGGCCAGAGCCTTTGCGCATTCCGGATAAGCAGTCAGCAACTTGTGTCCATTGAAATGGAAATCACCCACCAGCGGAACATGGCAATCCATATCATCCAGCCGCGCGCGGATTGCGGGAACTGTTCGCGCTGCCTCCATGGAATTGACGGTAATTCTGACAAGTTCGGAACCGGCACGCGCAAGCTGTTCAACCTGCTGGACAGTCGCCAGCTCATCAGCAGTATCGGTATTGGTCATTGATTGCACAACAATCGGTGCACCACCACCAATCATCACCGAACCCACTTTGACACCCACACACTTCCGGCGCGGGGCAGGTACGTTATTAGAAGACATGGTTAACACTCGGATCTCAGAAATTTATACAGGTTATTCAAGTGAAAAGCGTGCGACATCATCATTGCCGCGGGTATAGGGTGCAAGATCAACCTTGTGTCCGTTATAGGTAAGACTGACCCCGGCTGCATTGCCGATCACGAGATACAAGGGCGGCTCTCCTTCTATCGTCTGCTCAGTTCCTCGCGAATTAATTTTTTCGAGAATGATCTGCCCATTACTATCCTTGATTTTTACCCAGGAATCCTTGGAAAAGACAAAGTGTAATGATTTTTTACCATTATCTGGAGCCTTGGCTGTATCCGCAACCGGGGCCGATGGGGCAGGCAAAGCAGGCAAGACTGCCGCAGCTGGTGGCAGATTGACACTCGCCGATGCAGGCGGTGCCATAGGAGAAGATACCGAAGCAGTTGGAGACAAGGGTAGTGCCAAATCTATCGCCACCTGATCATTCTCGCTGCTGGAACCGGACTGGATAACTTGATCTCCCTCATTCAGCATATAGGGTGCCATCTTCTCCGGTATTTCTTCATGATAAAACCCATAAGCTGCAAATGCCGCCAATATTACCGCAACATACAACAGCCATCCGCTCCGGCCACCACGATCAGACTGGTAAACAGGTTCTATTGCTTTGAAACGCTGCGATGGATTCTTGCTGGTAAAAACACTGTCTGCTGGCCGAGATTGAGGCACAGCCTCCACAAGCAGAGTCGTATCATCGAGCTGCAACAAGTTGGCATAATTACGCACATAACCACGCAGAAATACAGCAGCAGGAAGCCTGGAAAAATCTTGCGCTTCGATTGCTTCTATCTGTTGTTCAGACAAACGTAACCGATGCGCCACTTCACCAATATTCATGCCGCGCCTGATTCTCTCATCACGCAATCTTTGTCCAAAATTGGGCGTTGCTGCATCACCTGTCTTTTCTGTATCAGTTGGGGGATCCGCCTGAATGGTTTGAAATGACGAGATTATTTCTGTGCGTTCAGGTTGAAACGATCCAGCTTGACCAGAATTCTCCTGAGCCGCACCAATATTATTATCAGCCACCGAATTCTGGTCCATACCTGGCGTATCTTGTTTATCTATTTCATTATCTTTCATGATTCAATCTGCCTGCACGCAATTCCCTGGCTTCACTGGAATCGGGAAAATGCTTCTGTAATTGAAAAGCATAATTGGTTTCTGCATTGATATCCCCGTTCGCTCGCGCGATACGAACAGCCAACCATAAACTACCTGATGTAGGAGAATACGTTTGCAGATACCGGATAATCGATGACCAGGCTTTCTTCACCTCCCCCCGGCTGAAATCCAGCTCCACCATCCCAAGCTGGGCCAGAGCATAGTCGGGACGGATCACCAGCGCTTGCTGAAAGAAAGCTTGTGCCTGCTCAAAATTATTTTGCTTCAGAACACATAACCCTGCATTGGTATAAGTTCTCTCGGGAGTTTCATATAAGGGATCACGCACAGCTGCCATAAAATGATCAATCGCTTGTTCCATTCTATCGGGCTTTCTCTGGCATAAAAACCAGCCAAAATTGTTGCGTATATCCGGATCATTCGGCGTAATTCCAAGTCCACGCTCAAAGTTCCACTCTGCCTGGCCGTCCTCTTGCAGATCCATATAAACCAGTCCAAGCATATTGTAAGCTGGCGCATAATCGGATTTTTTTCGCAGTGCTATGCCGGCTTCTTCTATCGCTATCCGGTACTGACCACGGTGATAATACTGCCCCGCCAGCTCGGTATGAATTTTTGCACTCTGCAATGCACGCTGCTTCAATTCCTCAGGAGTTGGTTTTTCCTGAACCGGTACATGCTCACAACCTGCCAGCCAGACCAGAAATCCGACAACACCCGCTCTAATCAGCTTGCTCATATTGCTTGCAATTGTTCACCGCCAACACTGGATTTATAAACCTTTTCACCCGGTAACCACGGCTCGGCCAGATCCACATATACCCGTTCTGCGCGTCTTATCCTTTACTTGCCCTGCCAGTTGGCCACAAGCAGCTGCAATATCATCCCCGCGTGTTTTACGCACAGTCGTGATGATTCCTGCTTGCATCAATACATCCCGGAAATTATCAATAGCATCAGTATTTGATCGCTCATAACCAGAACCTGCAAACGTATTGAATGGAATCAGGTTGAGTTTACACGGGATATTTCTGACTACCTGCACCAGCTCGCGCGCCAGCGCTATGCTGTCATTCACATCTCTCAGCATAACATACTCGAACGTAATAAAATCTCTTGGCGCGGCCGGCAGGTAGCGCTCACAGGCTGCCAGCAAATCCCTGATTGGATACTTTTTATTGATTGGTACTAACTGGTCACGCAAGGCATCATTCGGTGCATGTAACGAAACTGCGAGCGCCACCGGACAACGCTCACGCAAACGATCCAACGCAGGAACCAGGCCGGATGTACTCACCGTTACCCGACGACGTGATAAACCATAGGCATCATCACTCAGCATCAGATCAAGTGCGGTCACCACGTTTTCGAAATTGGCCAGCGGCTCCCCCATTCCCATCATGACAACATTCGTAACTGGTCGTCTTGTGTCTGTATTATCTGCCCGAATCTGCGCGACATCCGGAGAAGATAACTCACCAACCTGGCCTTCGAGTAGTCGGTTAGCCCACCATAATTGGCCAATAATTTCTGCCACGCTCAAGTTACGATTAAAACCCTGCCGGCCGGTAGAACAAAAACTGCATGCCAGTGCACAGCCAACCTGACTGGAAACACAAAGTGTGCCCCGATTAGGCTCGGGAATGAAAACCATCTCCACTGCGTTCCCCGTACCCGTCGATAACAACCATTTACGAGTACCATCTCCCGCAGTATGGTCGCTAATAATTTCAGGTGGATGAACAACAGCACGCTCCATCAATTTTTGACGAAACGTTTTTGCCAGGTCACTCATCTCTATGAATTCCGTCTTGCCGAACCGGTGTACCCATCGCAACAATTGCCTCGCACGATAAGGCTTCTCACCCATTTCTTCGCAAAAATGGATAAGCCCTGTTTTATTGAAATCAAGCAGGTTAATCATTGTATCCGGCCTTTTAGATCGGCAAATCTACAGGTTTTCAGCGTGAATACACTTCTAAAGATGGGAAGAAACAGGCTATTTCCACAGCGGCAGTTTCCGGCGCATCTGAACCATGCACAGCATTGGCATCAATATTTTCTGCAAAATCAGCGCGAATCGTACCTTTTTCTGCTTTTTTCGGATCTGTGGCACCCATCAACTCACGATTTTTGGCAATTGCATTTTCCCCCTCCAGCACCTGGATCATCACCGGCCCGGAAATCATGAATTCAACCAGATCTTTAAAGAAAGGTCTTTCCCTATGGATCGCGTAAAAATTTTCCGCTTCAACTCTTGATAAATGCGCCATGCGAGCAGCAACAACCTTCAAGCCAGCCGCTTCAAATCTTGCATAGATCTGCCCAATAACATTTTTTGCCACTGCATCGGGCTTAATTATGGATAAAGTCCTTTCAACTACCATCAAATACCTCATAGAAATAGTTCGTCACAAGCTGGCATTCTAACAAAAAACCTTTATGTGGTTTACCAAACAGTAACTTAGGGAACTAGAAAGAGAAGCGCACAAAAGGTGCAGTTGGATGCTTGCAAAAAAAGAAGCTCTGATGACACCTGGTCTCAGGTTTTCAAAACACAGTAAAAATATATATCTACGATACGGTAGAACACCGAATCAATTTCAAACAGATGTTTGCACACACTTACAAAAAACAGGCCGGACTAATCCGGCCTGTGTTCTCATCTACCGTGATTCCAAAACTTAATCTACAACGTTAAGGGAACCTGGCAAGTGAATGTTTTGTGGATGAAGCTGGCAATAAACATTGAAAGCACCTTTTTTGTCAGCGGTAAAGCTGATGGTCTTGGTTTCGCCAGCTTTAAGTACTTCCTTGATACCGTAGGCATCAATTGAGAATCCTTCACTGATAGGTGATTTGTTCTCAACAACGATGCTGACCTTATCTCCCTTTTCAACAACCAGTGCTTCCGGCTCATTCAATACATTGAATGCACGGATATTTTTTACTGTCACACCTTCCACGTTCAGTTCAGGAATAGTGGTGTCATAAGCATTGATAACCACTTTAAACTCGCTATGATCATCCGCCTGAGCAGCACCTGCTACCAGCAACGATCCCAAGGCAAAACCAGCAAGCATTGTCTTTGTTATCTTCATCTTTACCTTCCTCTACTTGAATTTATATTTTATTCAGCGAAATACATTCACCGGCCCAGCGACATTAATATACAGTTCCCTGCGATGATCAGTTAATGAACATATCCTTGTAAAAGGAAATATGCACGTCGTCTGTCAAGAAAATTGCTTATTATCAATAACTCGCCCAGCCAACTCGGGAACTCACTATCTTTTTAACCACCGAGTCCCGGTCCAGAAGTGTAGATAGAACAACCAAAAATGTCAATGTCACAATGCCGATCCAATTATTGAATCACACAGATCTTCTCCGTTTCCGCAAACATGCAAAATGCAGCATGACACAGCACTCCGAAATTGCCGTCCTGTCTGCAGACGCATAACTCTGCTTAGATTAATGTAGAATGGCGCTGATTTTTTATACTCTTATACCCGCTTACCAGCATCCGTCTCGCTCCGGAGTCCCCATTCATGAAAATCCAGGATCTTATCCAGAATCGCGGCAGAGAAAATTTCTCCCTGCACGACAAGTACCTCAACAGCCAGATGGTCAAGGTACTTAAAACAATCGATTTTGACCGTCATTATGTCAGAGCCCAGGGCGCTTACCTGTTTGATGATCAGGACAACCGCTACCTGGATTTGTTGAGTGGTTTTGGTGTTTTCGCATTGGGACGCAACCACGCGGAGATCGTCGAAGTGCTTAAAAGCACAATGGAAGCTGATTTACCCAATCTCGTCCAGCTCGACGTATCGTTACTGGCCGGATTGTTAGCAGAAAAACTGGTCAAGTTGACTCCGGGTGGATTAAATCGTGTTTTTTTTGCCAACTCAGGCACTGAAACAGTCGAAGCAGCGATTAAATTCAGCCGTTATGCCACCGGAAAATCTAAAGTCATTTTCTGCCATGGTTGCTACCACGGACTGAGCCTCGGTTCGCTCTCCGCCACAGGAGATGATCATTACAAAAAAGGTTTTGGCCCACTGGTACCTGATTTCATTGAAATCCCGTTCAACGATCTTGAAGCGCTGGAGCAAGCACTTGCCCAAGGAGATGTTGCCGCCTTTATTACCGAACCGATTCAAGGACACGGCGTGTGGATACCGGATGATGACTATCTGCCGCAGGCAGCAAAGCTCGCCCGTAAATATGGTGCCGTATTCATCGTCGATGAAATACAAACCGGGCTGGGTCGAACCGGTAAATGGTGGGCAGTTGAACACTGGTCGGTCGAGCCCGATATTATATGCATCTCCAAGACACTGTCCGGAGGATTCGTTCCGGTAGGTGCATTGGTCTGCAGGGAATGGATCTTTGATCGTGTTTTCAATCGCATGGACCGTGCTGTCGTCCATGGCAGTACATTTGGCAAAAACAATCTTGCAATGGCTGCCGGCCTGGCCACACTGGAAGTGCTGGAATCAGAAAACCTGATCGAACATTCCGCTCGCACTGGCACTGCCATCATGGAAGCACTAACCCCTCTGACGGAGCAATATGAATGCTTCAAGGAAGTACGCGGCAAAGGAATGATGATTGCACTGGAATTTACCGAGCCGACAAAAAGCCTTTCGCTGAAACTGTCATGGAAAATGCTTGAAGCTGCCAACAAAGGATTGTTTTCGCAGCTGATAACCGTCCCATTATTTAGACAGCACCGGATTTTGTCCCAGGTGGCCGGTCGCGATATGAATATCGTCAAGTTCATCCCGCCACTCATCCTGACGGAATCAGATGTGCAATGGATTGTTTCAGCAGTCAGTGATGTCGTGGCCAGCGCGCATCGAGGCCCCGCTGCAGTCTGGGATTTTGGTAAAGTACTGGCAACCCAAGCGCTTCGTACAAAACTACATACCTAAAGAATTCCAAATTAATTTTGACTGTTCCATAAACAATTTCCCTTGCTTTCCGTATTAATACGCTCCAACAGCCGATCATGCAGCTCAAGTTCTGTTTGGCTGACGGGCTGAACGATCAATGTAAGATTTTCTGTTGCACGTAGCCTTGAATCGCAAGACTTCCCTGCTTCTGGAACTTCCGGCTCCATCAGCAAACTTTCCTGGCCGCGCGTCATTGCCAGATAAACTTCGGCCAGCAATTCAGCATCCAGCAAAGCACCATGCAGTGTTCTGTGAGCGTTATCAATCTGATACCGCTCACATAACGCATCCAAATTATTTCGTTTACCTGGATGCAGCTCCTTTGCCAACACCAACGTATCAACAATCTGCAGGCAATAATTATGCATGGGTTCCAACCGGATCAAACCAAGTTCACGATTGATGAAACCTACGTCAAATGGCGCATTATGAATAAGAATTTCGGCATCTTCTATGAATTCCAAAAACTCGCTACAAATCTCCTGGAAAGCAGGTTTATCCCGCAAGAATTCCCGGCTCAGTCCATGCACCCGCAGCGCGCCCTCATCACTCTCCCGCCCAGGATTGAGATAACGATGAAAATGACGGCCGGTCGAACGTCGGTTACATACTTCTACCGCTGCTATTTCGACAATACGGTGCCCCAGCGCCGGATCCAGGCCGGTCGTTTCAGTATCAAGAAAGACGTAGCGCATAATCTGTCCGATCAATCTGCTTTTTTAGATAACACCGATTCCACTCCCTGATTTGCAAGCCTATCAGCCCGCTCATTACCTGCATGTCCGTTATGTCCCCGCACCCAGAACCATTCAACCTGATGACGCTGAGATAAATCATCCAGCTCTCTCCACAACGCTTCATTCTTGACTGGTTTTTTATCTGCTGTCCGCCACCCACGCTTCTTCCAGCCGTGTATCCATTCACTGATCCCTTTCTGCACATACTGCGAATCGGTATGCAGCTGTACCTGCAAGTGTTGCTGTCCGTTATCTTCCAGGGATTCCAGCTCCTGCAAGGCACGGATGGCAGCCAGTAACTCCATACGATTGTTTGTGGTTACGGGCTCTCCCCCGAAAAATTCCCGTGTTTCGCCATTGAAATGTAAACAAACCCCCCATCCTCCCGGACCCGGATTACCCTTGCAGGCACCATCCGTAAAAATTTCCACTCGTTTCATATCACTTTTCAGTTGCATACACTTATTCCTGTTATCAACCCATCCACTCTTTTCGCATCGGCCCGCAATTCCAGAAATTATCTCTCTCCTCCGAGCCCTATTTGTGGAACGACTGCCGCTCTCCTTTTGCTTACAGATGGATTTTCCCAGCGAGGCTTGATGATGTGCATACCACATTCATGCTTGACCGCCTGCAAAAAATATACCCCCCCGGCAACAGGCCACCAGCGATCTCCGGCTGCCTCCATAAAACGCAACCGGGAAAGCCACTTTTCCCCGGTAAACGGCGGAACATAACAGCCAAACTGCCCGGCAACGATTTCAAAATCAAGCAATTCCAACCAGTCCTTCACACGCGACAAATCAATAAAACGACCGCGCCACGGAAAATCCATCCCAGATTTTGTCATCCGCCAGCGTATCCCCCAGAGGCTGAAAGGATTGAATCCGCTGATGATGACCCTGCCCTCATCAATCAACACCCGCTGTACTTCATGAAAAATCTGGAGAGGATATGAATTAAATTCCAATGTGTGCGGCAATAGCACCAGATCCAGACTATTGCTCCTGATCGGTAGAAAAGCAGGGTGCGCACTGGCTGAAGCTCCTTTTTCCACACCGAGCACAAACTTGAAAGGCATCCGGTTGTTCCGCAAAAAATCAAATCCGGCAAAGCCAATCTGGGCCGCGTTATAACCGAAAATATCCGCTACAACACGATCGAAATAACGCTGCTCCTGCTCCAGCACGTACTGTCCTAATGCAGTTTCTAACCACTGTTGCATATTTTGCTGCAATGCAGAATCAAACATATTGTCAGAATGATTAGTTATGATGATGATTCGCTTGTCATTTACTGTAAGGAAAAAAATGATCGATGTTTTCCCCATCCGCGCCTTTAAAGACAATTATATCTGGATCGTTCACAATCAACAGTTTGCACTCATCATAGACCCTGGTGATGCAACACCAGTTCTCGCCTGGATAAGCCAACAGAACTTGCAACCAATTGCCATACTCTGCACGCATCACCATCATGATCACACGGGTGGCATTCCCTCACTGGTGCAGGAATTTGCGATACCTGTCTACGGCCCTGCCAACGAAAAAATACCGGGAATGACCCATCCATTAACGGGAGGAGATACACTCAGCTTTCCGGAACTGTCGCTGGAATTCAGCGTGCTGGATATTCCCGGACATACTGCTGGTCACATTGCTTACTATGGCCAGAATTACCTATTTTGTGGAGATACACTGTTTGCATGCGGCTGTGGGCGAATCTTTGAAGGCAGCGCGCAACAAATGTTTGCTTCTTTACAGAAACTGGCCAGTCTGCCGGATGAAACCCTGGTTTATTGCGCTCATGAATACACGCTGGCCAATGTCCGGTTTGCCAGGGTACTCGACCCAGACAACCCTGATTTAATCAAACTGGAAAGCACTGTGGAAGAAAAACTGAAGCAGAATATACCCACACTCCCCTCCAGTCTGGCTGTCGAAAAAGCCACTAATCCGTTTTTGCGCTGTGATCAGCCAGCTATTATCCACAGCGCCAGCCAGCATGTTGGCCGGCATCTTAATGACCCAGTCAGTGTTTTTGCCGCAATCCGTGACTGGAAAAATAACTTTCAGTAGACACCCCATCATCGCGGTCACGGAGACAATGATTACGTGGTGGCGAACTGCTTCATACCACCTTTTACAAAGACAATTTAAGCCAAAATATTCCGCCTTTGTGATGAGGCCAGACCGACATGGCAATCCAGCGCCTTCGCTACTATGATCACTGGATTGCTTCACGCCGTTAGCGCTCGCAAAAACGACATCTGTAATTACCTCATCCACACACCATTCCACCACCGTGTAAAACCTTACTCGCTGCGTCATCGCAAAGCCCGCAGAGAGGCTATGGTAGGCTATGGTGACCCGATAATCACTCCACTTGCATCAAACCCGGCAGCCCTCATCATCGCATCCTGGCTGTGTATCACCGGATTGATCTGCTGCCGAAGCCGCTGCTAGTTCCTTGTCGGAGACTTCTTCGGCCAGCAATGTCCCGATTGAAACTCCCAGCAGAAAATCGCTAACGTGGCCAAATTTGTGCAAACGCAGGTGACCGGTTTTATCCACCAGAATCGTGGTTGGCGTGCCCTGCATGTGGTAAGTCATCATTGTATGCGGAATGGAATGCTGCTCGTTTGGTTTGTCGATTCCGATCGGAAAACGCAGCCGGTATTCATAGGCAAAAACCTCCAGCGCATCGCGCCCCATAACTTCATGATGCTCAAAAACCGTATGCAGGCCAATCACCGCCACCCGTTCCGGATCAAATTCATTAAATACCTGCTGCGCCTGCGGAATCCCCTGCTGCACGCAACCAGGGCATAACATCTGAAAGGCATGCATCAATACCACCTTGCCACGCAGGGAAGCCAGCGTAATCGGTTCGGATGCATTCAACCAGCCTGAAGTAATCAACTCTGGCGCCTTGATTTTCTCAACAGTTGTATTTTTTTTCATGGTTTAAATTGAGATACGTTACTGAAAAAAAATTTTTTTGCTGGTTGATGATAGCACGCGCAGCTATTCCCAAGGAAACCGGGTCCATGCCCGTCACACACTGATCATTTGTCTCGCTGTGCGGCAACTCTGGAAGTGACAACCTTCTTCTTCGTGACAACTGCTCGAGCTGTCTTTGCAGCTACATTCTTTTCGGGTTCCGAAACGGTTGTTACCACCGCTGCTTTTGTTGCCTTTGCTGTTTTCGTCACAGTCGCTACTTGTCGCTTCCCGGGCGCCTGCTCAACCGGAGCATCGGTCGAAACACCCAACGCAGCCATCTCGATACCAAATACATCCGCCAATGCAGCATCATCAAGCACCTTTGCCTTCGCGGACTCCTTCACCTTAGCAGGGATAACTGCAACCTGGGCAGTCAGCAAGTCATTGGCATCCACCTGACGCAGCACGAACAGCAACTCGGGCTGTTCATCCAGCCGTGCACCGACACCATAGAGCACTGCGGCAACATGTTTACACATCGTTGCCCAATCGGGACAGGAGCAGCCAAGACTGATCTCCTGCAGCAATGGAAACATCCCGCTCTTTGGTTCACACAGGCGCGCCATAACGGCTTTGGAAAATTTTCCTTGCAGCAGCTCCAGCAGTGTAGCGATGGAGCCCGTACAGTCCACAACCAGTTTCTTCCACCTGGCAGCAGGAAGCGGTACGATACCGATCTCGACCCGGTAACGACGAGAACCTATTACCTGTGCAATCACCCGGCCCGGCTCAATCTTCAAATCAATCACCGCACCATTGCGCACATAGGCACGTCCGCGTGGCAAACGGCTTTCATAGTCGCTATAAGTCTCTAGATTAGCGCACCAGGCTTTGCCCCAGAAAGTTCTGGCGATGGTGCGCGAAGCTACTACAACAGGAAATAAATCCTTGCTGGCCTTCCTTGCCTTCTCCACAACGCGGCTAGCCTGTTCACGCCGTTTGGTCACTGGCACATAGGGTTTCCAGTCCCAGTCACTCATAAATCATCCCCTGCCACATGAATGTCTAGCTTCACCAGATTGAGCAATGCTTCATCGCTCATCTCAGTGAGATTGATTTCTCCGTTTCCTTCAACCACATCCTGTACCAGTTGTTGCTTGGCGTGGATCAGCTCGTCGATGCGCTCCTCAATGGTGCCACGACAAATAAATTTATGCACCAGTACATTTTTGTGCTGACCGATACGATAGGCACGATCAGTTGCCTGATTTTCCACGGCCGGATTCCACCAGCGATCAAAATGGACGACATGTGAAGCGGCCGTGAGATTAAGGCCTGATCCGCCCGCCTTGATGGACAGCACAAAAAATGGAACGCTTTCATCCTCCTGAAAACGCCTAACCAGTTCGCGTCGCCGGACTACCGGTGTTCCGCCATGCAGCACCAGCCCTTCTCGCCCGAACACGCTGCCAAGAAAGGCGGCCAGTGGTGCAGTGATCTCCTGAAACTGCGTGAACACAAGCAACTTCTCCTGCCGGGCCGCCACTGTCTCGGCAATTTCGTGTAAGCGTGCAAATTTGCCGCTCTCTTCAGGTTTCCAGTCGCCATCGTTCAGCCATTGCGAAGGATGGTTGCAAATCTGCTTGAAACGCATTAAAAAAGACAACACCAATCCTCTGCGCTCAATACCTCCAACCGATGATCCCAGCGCACGAGCCAACGCCTTTACCGCCTCCTGGTAATGGATCGCCTGCACTGTGCTCAGGGAACACCAGGCAGACAATTCGGTTTTGTCCGGCAGATCAGAAATGATGCGCCTGTCCGTCTTGAGGCGCCGCAGGATGTAGGGTGCAATCAGTGTGCGCAACGGCCCGAAATGCCCTGTTTTCGATAGCCGTTTGGTAAACCTGGAAAAAACGCGTTCCGAGCCTAGCAAACCGGGATGCGTAAAATCGAAAATCGACCAGAGATCGGAAAGCCGATTTTCTACCGGCGTGCCGGTCAACGCAATACGCGCATCAGCCTTGAGTTTTTTCACCTCATGTGTCTGTTTAGCTGCCGGATTCTTGTATCACCTGTGCCTCATCAATCACGACCAGTCGCCAGCTCACCTCCCTCAATTTTGGTAGTCGCGGCAGCGTGCCATAAGCCGTCACCACCAAATCGACACCAGTCAATTGTTGCGTATCCAGTGCCTGCAATGCCTCGCGCGTCATTCCCGAAGGATGAGCCAGCATACAACGCAGATCGGGTGCAAAACGCGCCGCTTCCTGCATCCAATTGGCCAGCAGGGAAGCCGGTGCAACGAGCAGACTAGGACGTGCAGTGAGTGTGCCATCTGTCCCGTCCCGCTTGAATAAAAGTAACAGCGCCAGCACCTGGATAGTCTTACCCAGCCCCATGTCATCGGCCAGGCAGGCACCCAACCCGAGACGGGTGAGAAACGACAGCCAGCGCACGCCCTCCTGCTGATAGGGGCGCAGTATCGCATTGAGCGCAGAGCCGGGATCCACGGTAGCCAGCGTACCAGGTGCCCGCAGACCACGCAATGTTTTGGCCAACCACGGCCCTGCCGCAAGTTCCGCCCAATCCGGATCCGGTGCTTCTTCGTCGAGTGTCGCACCGGCAAGCAAGCGCATGGCCTCCGCCAGCCGCAAGCCGTCCGCCGCACCGGCCTCGATTTCCCGGAAACGATCGATGACGTGCGAGAGTTGCTTGCGATCCACCTCAATCCACTTACCACGTATCCATTGCAAACCGTCAGCACCAGCCAGCATGGCGCGAATCTCCTCGGCCGTCAGCGCCTCTCCGTTGATCGTCACATCCATACGGAAATCGAGTAGTGCGTCCAACCCCAGACGGGAAGGTGCACCGGCACCCAGAGCGGCGCGCGCCCTGGGACGAGCCGGGCGTCCAGCCTGCCACTGAGCGGGCATGCGCACCACAATGCCGGCAGCCTCGATGCGTGGCAGATCGTCAAGAAGGCATATGGCATCCTCCACCTGCCAGCGCAAGGGATGATAAATCTCACCGGATTCGATCATTGCAGCGATCCATTCGCACTGCTCCGCCGCGCGCTGTATCGGCATCAGCAACGCGAGCAGCTGTGCCCTCTTGCGACTGCCGGAAAATTCGACAAGCGCCTGCGAAAGCGGCAAATGTTGCGCCTTGCCGTAAGTTGAGAGCCGCGTGGTATACGTTGCCAGGAAAGCAAACGGCATATCCGGATCCTTGCGGTTTTCGGCGAGATTAAAATACACGCGCCCAACCAGATTCCAGGCCGGATGCCGTACTTTCAGAAATTCCGCTAGCGATAATCCGCTGGCAGAACGCTCGCTTTCCAGCGCCGTACCAATTTCGCCCCACAGCGCAGCTAATATTTCCGGTGAGAGATATTCAGCACCAGGCATAGGCGGCACATCGAGAATCAGCGTCTCAAGTGTCAGCGTATCGGGTGGTGGGATTGTTCCTGCATCAGGCGCAACACACAGTGCGGTCAAGTAACGTACCGCGAAATCGCGCCAGTACGCCCACACTGGCGGCAGCGCCATGGCAACATACGCGCTTCCCAGCTGTAACAAGCCATGTCCCGCATCAACTGCAAAAGCTGCGACAACTTCTTCGGCTATTGCGACAGGTAATGATGACGCTTCCGGATCAGGCAGGCACGACAGACGACCGGCAGGAGTAAGTGACAAAGACAATGCAACAGTTGCAGATTTTGATCGGGTTGTCATGTTCTGTTGAATAGCTCCTTTCTACGGCCCTCATATATTTCTGCAAATCCCATCTTCCGATTTCTCGCAAGCACCCCGCTTGTTTCGTGTCCCATGGCGCCCCCCCAAAAAACCAGATAAATCACGCGCAGTAAGCCCAGATGGTGTATTTGCTTGTTTGTTATGTTTGCTTATTTTATTTTTGATAATTGAAATAAGAATAATTACCATAACAGGCACTTAAACAGTACATTACGGAGTCGGTATAGCATCTGCCGAATCACAAAAACGTAAGGTCGGCAAACGTTCGACTCCGACTATGAGCTAAAGAAGCAATAAAACCCCGCACCAGTTAATAGCTTCGTTTCTTCTCTCCGCTTCTACAGCATAGACAAAACGGGCACTACATTCTCCGCCCAAACCCCTTCTGATTACAAAGTAGGCCATCTCCCCATCGGACACCTCACCTGCAGCATAGACAATTTACTGAGGTTTCAATCAGCAAACACTTACTTGGCTGCTAAAAAAAATGCATATTTTTGCATTTAATTTATTTTCCCAGCCAGATCTTTACAGCTTACCAATTTTGCGCCTCATGACCTGAAAATCATACAATGTCAGCTATTTCCTCATTTTTTAGGACTTTGCTGCTATTTTTTGACTTTCAAGCGCATAAATGGGTACAACACTTGCAGTAATAACGCGCGCAACAAATATTCCGGTAAAATCAATAAGTAACCAGTATTCATAACGTACACCCGTCTCCAGACGTAGAATACTAAGAAATATATCGATAGCCTTCTTCAACCGCCTGCTGATGTTTTAATTCCCCCATCTCCGAGAAAAACCATGACTACCACACTTTTTGATCCGTTTGATCTTTCCGGTCTGCAACTGGCTAACCGTATTGTCATGGCGCCGCTGACACGCAACCGTTCACCCGGTGCTGTCCCGCAGCCCATCACTGCCACCTACTACGCACAGCGCGCCAGTGCCGGTCTGATCATCACCGAAGCAACGGCAATCTCTGCGCAAGGGCAAGGTTACGCCAACGTTCCTGGGCTTTATACGCAGCAAGCACTGGATGGCTGGCGCACCATAACCGATATCGTACACACCAGGGGTGGCAAAATTATTGTACAGCTGTGGCACGTTGGCAGAATTTCACACAATAGCCTTCAGCCGGATAACCAGCCGCCAGTAGCACCTTCCGCCATTCGGGCACAGAGCACAACCTACTTAATTGATGCCAATGGGCAGGGTAGTTTCGTACCCACTTCGCTACCGCGCGCACTGGCAGCCAGCGAACTGCCCGGCATTATTGATGATTACCGTCGTGCTGCGCGGGCAGCCATTGAAGTTGGCTTTGATGGTGTAGAGATTCATGCCGCCAACGGCTATCTGATTGATCAATTTCTGCGTTTGAGTTCCAACCAGCGCAGCGACAATTATGGCGGCAGCATTGAAAACCGTGCACGCTTCCTACTTGCAGTGGTTGAAGGGGTCACGGAAGAAGTGGGTGCAACATGCCCTGCTGGGATCCGGCTATCACCCGTCACTCCCGTTTGTGATGTATTTGATCCTGAACCGCAACCACTATTTGAATATGTGGTACGCGGCCTTGCCAGGTATGCACTGTCTTATATCCACATTATTGAAGGAGCGACTGGCGGCGCCCGCGATCATCAACAGGGCAATACACCATTCGACTATGCCACCCTAAAGCAAGTTTACCGCGATGCCGGTGGCAAAGCCGCCTGGATGCTCAATAACAACTACGATCCTGCACTTGCCCGTCAGGCGATTGAAACCGGCCAGGCAGATCTGATCTCTTTTGGCCGCCTTTTCATCAGCAACCCTGATCTGGTTGAACGACTACGGAAAAATTCACCCTTAACCACACCCGACACCAGTACTTTCTATGGCGGCAATGAACATGGTTATACGGATTATCCTTTTCTGGACGCGTAGATTATCAAGAGAGTTAAACTGTAGAAGATCAAACCTGTAACACAAGCACATAATTTCGTAGCAAAAGCGCGCAAACAGGCGGATAGGGAAGAAACAGAGCGATCAAACTGGTGGATGCCATTGCCACCGCTGCCCTTGAGTACGATGCCGGCCAGATTCAGAGCCCGGAGCGCATGGTCGTGCCCTTTGGGATTGGTGGCGCAATGCTGAGCATGCCGGCCACCGCGCATGATATCGGGATTCACAAACTCGTGACTGTACAACTCGCAAACAAGGAGCGGCAACTGCCCACCATCCACGGCACAGTAACTGTGTGCGATACGGAAACCGGCAAACCCATCTGCCTGCTTGACGGCCCGGAGGTGACTGGACAGAGAACGGCCGCTGTCACGATGCTTGCAATCCGTACCTTCCTGAAGCAAGCGCCTCGTGAAATCCTGCTGATTGGAACAGATGTACAAGCGCGGCACCACGTTCAGGCGCTCTACGTACAGAAGGGGGCTTTGTATGAACAGGCCATGCCCGCGAGATCAAGCAGCCTGACATGTCGCTCTAAAGAGTCGACCTATAGCGAGCGCACAACATGACCTTTAATTTTAATGACTTCCAAAGGGGCACATATTGATTACCACATGGCTTAATGCATTTTATTCAATTCAACCTGATACATCTAATCCCGCGCAAAGGGTTAGCTTTGGCACGTCAGGGCATCGCGGCTCATCGCTTGCTGGCAGTTTTAATGAATTGCATATTCTCGCCATTGCGCAAGCTGTGGTGGATTATTGCCAGCAAGCAGATATCAGTGGGCCGTTGTTTCTCGGTCTAGATACCCATGCCTTATCGCGTCCAGCCTGGGATGTGGTGCTGCAGGTGTTAGTCGCCAATCAGATTGCTGTATTTGTCGCTACAGAGCGTGGCGTAACAGCAACGCCTTTGGTCAGTCGGGCGATTTTGGCGCATAACGCGCAGCACCCCACAGACTTGGCGGATGGCTTAATTATTACTCCATCGCATAACCCGCCTGAAGATGGCGGGATTAAATACAACACCCCTGATGGCGGACCCGCGGACAGTGATGTCACCGATTGGATTGAAGCGCGAGCCAATCAGTACTTGCAGAAGCAGTGTGCTGAGGTAAAGCGAATGGATTTGCAGGATGCCCTGAGTCAAGTGCAAGAATACAACTATGTTGCGCATTATGTGGCAGAGCTGGGGCAGGTGGTTGATTTGCCAGCGATTCGCCAGTCGGGCCTCAAATTGGGTGTGGATCCCATGGGTGGCACAGGCTTGCCGGTTTGGCAGGCGTTGGCACTTGATCCAGCGTTCAATATTACTGTGGTGAATACCAGCCAAGCAGCAGATTTTGCTTTTATGCCGCCTGATCACGATGGCCGTATCCGCATGGATTGTTCCAGTCCCGCTGCCATGGCTAATTTACTGAAGATTCGTCAACAGTTTGATCTGTCCTTGGCCAATGACCCAGATGCCGATCGGCATGGCATTGTGGATGCCGCTGGCTTAATGAATCCCAATCATTTTTTATGCGTATGTGTTGATTACTTATTAACCTATCGACCGCTGTGGTCTAAGTCATTGAAGATTGGCAAAACCTTGGTCACCTCATCTTTAATGGATCGCATTGTGGCAGCGCATGATCGTGAGCTGTATGAAGTGCCGGTGGGTTTTAAGTGGTTTGTTAAAGGCTTGCATCAAAGTTGGTTGGCCTTTGCCGGTGAGGAGAGTGCCGGTGCGAGTTTATTAACCTTTGACGGGCAAACCTGGACCACCGATAAAGATGGCATTGCGCTGTGCTTACTGGCTGCGGAAATTAGCGCAGTCACTGGCTTAACCCCATCGCAGTATTACGCCAAACTAACAGAGCAATATGGCCGTCCGTATTACCGCCGCATTGATGCACCGGCCACAGCCGAGCAAAAGGCGGTGTTTAAAACTCTGACCGTTGCGCATATTACTGCCACAGAATTGGCCGGTGAGCCGATAGAGTTGGTGTTGCTCAATGCACCCGGCAATGGTGCGTCAATTGGTGGGATTAAAGTCTGCACCGAAAACGGCTGGTTCGCCGCCCGACCCAGCGGCACAGAAGCCCTGTATAAAATCTATGCAGAAAGTTTTATCAGTGAACAGCATTTGCAACAGTTGATTGATGAAGGACAGACGTTGCTTAATTTATAGGATATTTCTGTAGATTGCTTCTGTAGGTTGGTATCGTGCTTGATTCAGCGCAGCGTTTGCTCAATCCAGAAACCTTACTGCAGCCCACCCCCATTGTACTTTTGATTGCCGCGCTTTCGATTGTTGCCAACGAGGGCCTCTTTCACTACACCATACGCGCTGCGCGCAAGTTTAATTCAAGTTTGCTAACGGCCAATGCCTGGCATCACCGCTCCGATGCAATCTCCTCGATTGTCGTGTTGATCGGTGTGACTGGCAGCTTACTTGGCTTGCCTTACCTGGATGCCTTTGCTGCCCTTGGCGTGGCGTTAATGATCGGTAAAATTGGCTGGGATCAAACCTGGGCGTCTATTCGAGAGTTAATTGATACGGGCATGGAGCCAAAAGCTGCCGCGGCGTTAAAACGTATCATCGAGACGATTGACTGTGTGCGAGGTGTACATATGCTACGCAGCCGACGTATGGGCGGTGCTTATTTGATTGACGTACATATTGTTGTGAGCGAGCGTTTAAGTGTTTCTGAAGGCCACAGGATTGCGGAGTATGTGCGTTTGAAATTGATTGGCTCACATGAAAATATTACTAATGTCCTGGTTCATATTGATCCTGAAGATGATTCGGTCGCAGTATTGTGTGCGGACTTGCCGTTACGACGTGAGGTGCTGAGGGACTTGCGTAAGGCATGGGCTGCAGATTTTGATTCATTCAAGTTAGACGAGGTGACATTGCACTATCTAAACGGCAAAGTGCATGTGGATCTGGTCTGTACAGCCAATGCTGTCAATGCAAATGCTGGGCAATTAAGCCAACGATTACAAGAGCAGGCCGAGGTGCTTGATTATATTGGTGACGTACGGGTGTACAGGCAGTGTTAAGGAGTTAGTTAAACATAGTTGTTCAGTCCCGGAGATTGTATAGATAAAGCTCGTTATCTGTTTAGTCCCACGGTGTGCTGGAATGGGTCAAAGATAAAACGATCTGGCTCATTTTTCCAGATTTTGCAGATGTATTCATAGGGTGTTAGGCCTTTGAGAGCTTTTAGTCTTTTGGCGAAGTTATAAGCCATCACAAAGCGATGGAGATGGGCCTTCAACTGATCGTGTGAGTCGTAATAATACCGTTTTACAGTCGCATCCTTGATGGTTCGATTCATGCGTTCAACCTGACCATTGGTCCAGGGATGGTTGGGTTTGGTGAGACGGTGCTCGATGCCGTTGATCTGACAACACCTATCGAACATATGCGTTACATACTGAGCCGTTGGCCCATTCCGATAACGCGCCGGGAACGTAAACTGGATACCGTTATCAGTCAGGATTGTATGGATCTTGTAGGGAACAGTCTCGATCACGGCCTTCAAGAAGGCGGTTGCCGTGTTGCGGTTGGCTTTGTTCTGGAGTTGAACAAAAACGAACTTTGATGTCCGGTCAATGGCTACAAAAAGATAGAGTTTACCTTCCTTCGTACGAACTTCGGCAATATCAATATGGAAGTAGCCAATTGGATAGGCATTAAACTTTTTCTTTGGCTTGTCACCATCAACCTCCGGCAACCGACTGATGCCATGCCGTTGAAAGCAGCGATGCAGGCTTGAGCGGGTTAAATGCGGAATGCTTGGTTGCAAGGCATATAGACAATCATCCAGCGGTAGAAGCGTATGTTTGCGAAACGCCACAACAGCGGCTTCTTCTTCCAGACTTAAAACAGTCGAGTGCGACTCTTTGGGGCCCATCGGTGCATCGTGGGTGAATTCCCGCTTCCGCCACTTCGCTACCGTTTTTGGATTAATCCCATGCCGCTTGGCCAGAACATTCAGACTCTCTTGACTATTTTGTATCGCTCGACGTACCGCCGCTGTCGTGCGGGCGCTTCCGTGTAATATCTGTCCCATAAATCATCCCTCCGTAGCTGGTTATATGTTACACCAGCACACCGTGGGACTAAACAGTTATCCGCTGTTCATGGTGCACCGGCACCCGGAAAATGATGTGATCAACCAGGTGAGCAGCCGTCTGCGCCATGCGCCGCCCGTCGCACGAGGGGCGAAATCCACGCCGTTTGCAGAAAAACGGCCACCCGTTTCTCATGGGCGCAGCTTATACAACGTAGATATAAGAACCCATGGGTCAGCATGCCACGAAATGCCCCAAATTCGTCTTTAACAAAGTCAGGCACCCTGAACCCGATTTCCGTCTCAACCTGTATAAAGAAAGTTTCGATGTGCTCTTGCACCAACCAATACAGAGTGGTTTCTTCCGGTCGGTGCCATTCATAGTGGAGCTGATTTTCAACCGCTGCGTGTTGAGCTGGTTGGCGCAGGTTCTCTTGGTGGAATTGAGTGCAGGGTGTGGCCGTCGACATGATCTTTGAGAACGAATATTTTCGTTCTCAAAGTATCGACTTCTTTCTCTTGCCGGGCCTTGAGCTGCTACAATCAATCAAGATCCGGAATTCATTGCGGAACATGTTGATGAGGTGTGGATTCAAATCGCCGAGCACCAGCTCGCGCAATTTGAATCCGGTGCGGTGAAACTGGTTAGCTGGGAGTCCGAAGTTTCATCAAATGAAAACATGAAATCGAAAACAAAGATGGAATTACCGCGAACACGCTATAGCAAGGAGATTTATGAATACTTGGGATAACGGGTTTCGTGGCAAACCCGGACAGGGGATGTCGCATACTCTGAGTTTCGGGGGTGCAGCCAGTTTTTTTCGCGTGCCTTACCAGGCAGATATCACAGGAGTTGATGTGGTCGTAACCGGAGTGCCGTTGGATATCGCCACCACCAATCGATCCGGCGCGCGACTGGGGCCTCGCGCCATTCGAAATGCATCGTTATCGCTGGCATGGGAGCGTCCATGGCCTTGGAATATAGACCCGATGACTGCATTGCGTGTAATTGATTGTGGTGATTGCGAACCCGTTACTGACGATTTGTTGAGCGTAGCGCATATCGAAGCACATATCGCCAATATTATCGGGGCAGGAGCAGCAGCCTTGGTGCTCGGTGGAGATCATTTTGTCGCTTACCCAAGCCTGCGGGCACACGCCGCTGTGCATGGTCCTATCAGCCTGATTCATTTTGATGCCCATACTGATACTTGGCCTTCCTCCGGTAATGGTATTAATCACGGCACTATGTTTTATCAGGCAACACATGAGGGAATTGTAAATCCAGCATCATCCACACAAATTGGCATTCGCACCACTAATGATGACACACTGGGTTTTCATATCGTTTCCGCAGCAGATGTGCATCAAACGACCGGTCGCGACATAGCCAGCCAGATACACGAGCGAGTTGGTGAAAAACCGGTGTATATCACCTTTGATATCGATTGCTTGGACCCAGCTTTTGCACCCGGCACTGGCACACCTGTACCGGGTGGACTGTCATCCTTCCAGGCACTGAGTATTATTCGTGAACTAAAAGGCATCAATCTGATAGGCATGGATGTCGTCGAAGTGGCGCCCGCGTATGATCATGCTGAAATTACTGCGCTAGCGGCTGCACAGATTGCAGTTGAATTGTTATGTCTTTACGCTGAAAGTCACAGACAAAGAAATTGAAAGAGTAATCGATGACCAATGAAGCAGTAGCAAAACACGATTGGTCCTGTGAGGATTCGCAGGCACTTTATGCCATGAGTAAATGGGGAGATGGCTTTTATTCGGTGAACAAGATGGGGCATGTTTCTGTTCGTCCTATAGAAGGTCAGGATCTGCACATAGATATCATAGATGTAATTCAATCAGCTCGCTCCGAAGGTGCTTCTCTACCAATGCTGATTCGTTTTCAGGATGTGATAAGTTCGCGCGTGCGACGCCTGAATCAAACGTTTCGGAAGGCGATTCATGAAAGTGGTTACGAAGGGACATATCGCAGTATTTATCCTATTAAAGTGAATCAGCTGCAAGAAGTGGTGGCAGAGGTACTGGAAGCTGGTCAAGAATTTAACATTGGACTGGAATGTGGCTCCAAAGCCGAGTTATTAGCCATGCTGCCGCTGGTTGCCGATGAAACACTGCTGCTTTGCAATGGCGTAAAAGACCGCACGATGTTGACCCTGATGCTGAATGCGCAGCAAATCGGACAGCAAGTGATGCCCATCATTGAAAAATACTCGGAGTTTGAGCAGTTGATGAATTTGGCAGAAGCACGCCAGATGAAACCGCGGCTGGGTGTGCGATTAAAGCTGAACACCAAAGGATCGGGACGTTGGTTTGAGTCCGGCGGTGCAAATTCCAAGTTTGGACTGACTATTTCAGAGCTGGTACAACTGATACGGACATTGGAAAATCGGGAGATGGCCGGGCAACTGGAACTGCTGCATTTTCATCTGGGAAGTCAAATTGCTGATATTCAGGTACTACGAAGTGCCATCAGAGAAATCATGCAGGTTTATGCTGATTTGATGTTGCGGGGGATGCAGATCAAGTATCTGGATGTCGGTGGCGGACTCGGAGTGAATTACGGTGGTGATTACGACAACCCGGAATCATCCATTAATTACGGACTGCGCGAGTATGCCAATGTAGTAGTTTATACGGTTAAGGAAATTTGTGATCAGCGGCAAGTACCCATGCCGCACCTTTTGTCAGAAAGTGGTCGCGCACTCACTGCGCATCACTCCGTGCTGGTGGTTCCTGTTTTGGGTGTACACAAGCCGGACAGTCCGTACATGGCCGAATCTCCGGCTGAACTACCTGCCGTGGTGTTACGAATGACGTCGGTATATAGCGATGCGCAATCTGCGGAGAAAATGAGTACGCTGCTGGAATGCTATCACGATGCACAAGAAATCCGTCAGGAGACCGAACAGATGGCGCGGTTGGGTTATCTGTCTGTTGAACACATGGCGCAATCGGATAGTTTGTACTGGAGTATTTGCCGCGAAGTGCTGCGCAAGCTAACGGCGATTGGGTCGATTCCGGTCACAGCTGAGCAGATTGAGTTGGAGAAGCAGCTTACGGACATGTATCTGGGAGATTTTTCCGTATTTCATTCGATTATCGACCACTGGGCCATCGGACAGGTATTCCCCGTGATGCCTCTCCATCGGTTGTGGAATAAACCTGAACGACGCGGTCAACTGGTTGATTTAACCTGCGACTCGGATGGCAAGGTAAGTCAGTATGTAACATCGTCCGGCACCAGTGATTGGTTGCCTTTGCATAATTTTCGTCAAGATGAATCCTATTATCTGGGTATTTTTCTCGTCGGGGCTTATCAAGAGATACTGGGAGACGCTCACAATCTTTTCGGACGTGTAGGCGAAGTTCACGTTTATGCAAAAGCAGAAGAAGCAAACGGTTTTTGGATCGAGGCACTGCTGAAGGGAATTAGTGTGAAGGAAATGCTGAGCCAGGTTCAGTATTTTCCCAATGACCTGGATCGCCGTATGTCGGAGTTTATCCGCAGACAGATAAATGCTGGACGTATCAAGCCTGCAGAAGGAACACGAATTCTTAATAATTATACTCAGCGCTTGGGAGATACCACTTACTGTGATGTTTCTTCCAATGAACCGTTATCGTAGCGCAGCGACGACGAGCTCGGCAGGCATAGTGGGCGCCATGATGGCCCAACCGATGATTTTGCGTGAGTACAGGTCCATGACGGCGGCCAGGTAAAGCCAGCCCTGGCGAGTGCGGATATACGTGATGTCCGACACCCAGGCCTGATTCGGTTGTGCCACGTTAAACTGCCGGTCAAGTAAATTCGGTGCCACGGGATAGTCGTGTTTGCTATCGGTTGTGTTAATAAATTTACGTTTCCATATGGGACACAATCCATTCTCGCGCATGAGCCGGCGCACACGAAATCGCCCCACGGGAACGCCACGCTGCGCCAGCGCCTTGCGTACACGGCGACTACTGTCGCTCTTGCCACTGGCCATAAATGCTGCCTTCACCTGAGCACTCGCCTGCACATCCCTGGCCGGTGCCGTGCGGTGCTGGCGTTGATAATACCCTGCACGGCTACGCCCAAGACCCGACAGGCCTGCGTTACGGGTATGGCCTTCTCCTGCCACTGCTGAACCAACTGATAGGTCATTTCAGTTCCCGGGCGAAGAAGGTCGATGCTTTTTTTAACAAGTCGTTATCAGAGCGCAATTGTCGAATCTCTGCCTCCAGGGTTCGAATCCGTTGCTGCTCAAGCGTCAACGGCTTACCGATGCCGCGTTGACCGTTAAGATCTGCCTGATACTGCGCGACCCAACGACGAATCGCTGTTTCCCCCACCCCCATCGTTTTGGAGACCTCGCTCACACTAAGGTCGTGATCCTTGATCATGTGAACAACTTCCAATTTAAATTGAGTGTCAAATTTCCTGCGTGCTTTCATTAGTATGTCCTCTTAAAGTGAATTTTATCCACCTATCGAGGTGTCTGTTTAAATTAGACCGCTACAAGGCACCGAGATTGAGCGCGAGCGCCTGGATGGGTAGGCTCGAGCCCGTCCGCTTGTAGAGCCGGGTGCAGGCGTCGGCGAATTTGATGTCATGGTCATTGAGTCCGGCAGCCGCTTTCTGCGCTAGCCCGTGAAGGATGTCGAGTTCTGATCCTGCTTCGATCTTGGGCAGGTCGGGCGAGACCGAGTTATCATCGAAGGCGACCACTGCAGCCACTACGAAACCGATAACAGCCGATTCGAGTCTGCGTTGGGCGGCCTCATGGAGGTAAGGCAGAAGCTCGGCTGCCATCATCGAAACCGTGACGCCGTGTAGTAACGCAAAGTTGTTCAGGCCGGTGTTTCGCACCTGCGCCGCACATGCCGCCAGTGCCAGTCGGTCGAAGGCAGCGGGCAGATCTTCGGCCGGGCGGGCTGATGCAACGAGGTCGAACACACCGGGCTCGTCCATCGCCATTCGTAAGCCATAAACGAGTAGCCCATCTGGCCTTTGGGCCGCATCCAGACGGGGAAGCCTGGCGAGCAGATCGCTCAGCTCAAGCGTTCCGCCGAGTGCCTCGGGAGATTTCAGCGCAGTACCTCGTGACCAGTAGCCCAGGGCCGCAGTCAGTTCCCGTCGGCGAATCTCAGATTCGTGGCGACCTAACGCTCGGGTGGCGTGGGCAACTCGGAGGAGTCCGTGGCCTGCTTGAGACCCGGCTTTGTAAACTATCTGAGGAAGCTCTTCTTGTAGTTGCGACTGCCAATCGGCCCGACCAATATAGACGTCTTCGGTGAGTTCAAGTTTCTTCGACACTTCGGTCACGTAAGGACCAAACGCGTCTGGTAATTCAAGCGACGCCAATGCCTCAAGTGCCATCGGGCCATGGTTGGAAAAGCCACCGCCATATTCCGCGCCAAAGACAATTAGCCGTTCCAGTTCTGCGTCGTAGAGTTCGTTAATAGTGTTCCTCATACGGTAATTTACAAGATCTCAAGTAATGTCAAGGTATAGGAAAAATAAACACCCTTTTTCATAAGAACCTGTTCAAAGTCTAGGGGAGTATGAGAAACTCGGAAGATGAGAAGAAGTTACCCGAGCGACATCAGTCGTGAACAATTCGAGCTTATCAAGCCTTTGCTGGAGAGCGCGCGCAGGAAGACCAGCCCTCGACGAATAGATCTGTACGATGTTTTTTGTGCGGTGCTGTATTTGCTCAAGAGCGGCTGCCAGTGGCGAGCCCTGCCTAATGACTTTCCCAAGTGGCGCACTGTCCACTCATACTGGGCCATCTGGAGTGAGCCGCGCGAAGGAGGCAGCCTGCTGGAGCAGGCATTAAAAAAATCAGGTTGGCGAGGTTCGTACCAGACAGGGGCGCAACGCCTGCACGTCATTCTTGATCGTGGACGCGCAGAGCGTGAAGAACACGGACACGGCGAGCCAGAAGGGCTATGACGCAGGCAAGAAGGTATCGGGCATCAAGCGTCATATCGCGGTCGATACCCAGGGTTTGCCGCATGCCATTGCGGTGACGACAGCGGAAGTGACCGATCGCAAAGGTGCGTTGCAGGCTTTCCGGCGTTGTCGTTCAGGCCTGGGCCGGGTGGTGGCGGTGTTGGCGGACAGCGGTTATGTGGGAGAGCCGTTTGCTCAAGGTGTACGCGATGTGCTGAGCGAGACTGTCGCGGTTCAGATCGCCAGGCGCAGTGAGTTGCATACCTTCGCCGTTATCCCCAAGCGTTGGGTAGTGGAACGCAGCTTTGCCTGGTTGGAGAAGAATCGACGGCTGTGGAAGAACTGTGAGCGCTTACTCAACACCAGCTTGCAGTTTATTCACCTGGCCTTCCTGGCCCTTCTACTCAAAAGACTTTGAACAGGTTCTAAGTGTTTAGTCCCACGGTGTGCTGGTGTAACATATAACCAGCTACGGAGGGATGATTTATGGGACAGATATTACACGGAAGCGCCCGCACGACAGCGGCGGTACGTCGAGCGATACAAAATAGTCAAGAGAGTCTGAATGTTCTGGCCAAGCGGCATGGGATTAATCCAAAAACGGTAGCGAAGTGGCGGAAGCGGGAATTCACCCACGATGCACCGATGGGCCCCAAAGAGTCGCACTCGACTGTTTTAAGTCTGGAAGAAGAAGCCGCTGTTGTGGCGTTTCGCAAACATACGCTTCTACCGCTGGATGATTGTCTATATGCCTTGCAACCAAGCATTCCGCATTTAACCCGCTCAAGCCTGCATCGCTGCTTTCAACGGCATGGCATCAGTCGGTTGCCGGAGGTTGATGGTGACAAGCCAAAGAAAAAGTTTAATGCCTATCCAATTGGCTACTTCCATATTGATATTGCCGAAGTTCGTACGAAGGAAGGTAAACTCTATCTTTTTGTAGCCATTGACCGGACATCAAAGTTCGTTTTTGTTCAACTCCAGAACAAAGCCAACCGCAACACGGCAACCGCCTTCTTGAAGGCCGTGATCGAGACTGTTCCCTACAAGATCCATACAATCCTGACTGATAACGGTATCCAGTTTACGTTCCCGGCGCGTTATCGGAATGGGCCAACGGCTCAGTATGTAACGCATATGTTCGATAGGTGTTGTCAGATCAACGGCATCGAGCACCGTCTCACCAAACCCAACCATCCCTGGACCAATGGTCAGGTTGAACGCATGAATCGAACCATCAAGGATGCGACTGTAAAACGGTATTATTACGACTCACACGATCAGTTGAAGGCCCATCTCCATCGCTTTGTGATGGCTTATAACTTCGCCAAAAGACTAAAAGCTCTCAAAGGCCTAACACCCTATGAATACATCTGCAAAATCTGGAAAAATGAGCCAGATCGTTTTATCTTTGACCCATTCCAGCACACCGTGGGACTAAACATCTAAGAACCACATGTACCGGAAAACGGTTTGGTCGTCAACCTGACCGGGAAGTTGCCCGAAATCCTTAAATTTGTTTTTGACCCACAGCAAAAAGTGTTGGTTTGAGGCTTTTTTTCGCTATTTTCGTGAAAGTTACTCGAGGGTAAAGGTCGGCCCAGTGATGAAGAGAACTAATAGGAACGAGCACAGGATCAGGTTGGCTTGGACGGATCAGAGATTTACGCAGGTGCTCCAGGCGGCGCTCGGGAGGACAAGCCAGGATGGTCATGAATTTTAGTGATTGCGCCAGATTCCAGGATGGCGGCGATAATTTCCAGGGTTCCCCTATAATGCGGACAATACTCAATGTCAATATCGAACACCCGCTTGAGCAAACGTACCCAACTGATACACACAGAAACCGAGGAAGGTGGCACAGCATTATTCCTGCAGGAGGATTACTTTTGTTTTTCCTGCTGCCGAGAATAATCTCAGAACGAAGCTTCGCGTTGGGCGCGAGCGCGCCATGGAAACGAATGAGCTTGAGCCTTGGCCTGGGAACTAACGCGGCCAGTCGTTGCATGAATTCCAGTGGCGACATCACGATCCCAATAAGGCGTTTTTAGTGCTGCCCAGCATTATTTAGCGCCAGACGCTCATTGGCAATTGCCGGTCACGTGATGTAATGACACAAGTGTGCCAGTTTCTTGCGCTGACTCATGGTGCACCGGCACCCGGAAAATGATGTGATCAACCAGGTGAGCAGCCGTTTGCGCCATGCGCCGCCCGTTCGTTGCACAAGGGGTAAAATCCACGCCGTTTGCAGAAAAAGGCCACCAGTTTCTCATGGGCGCAGGTTCTTTTTGTGGAATTGGGCGGAGGGGGTGGCCATCGACATGATCTTTAAGAATGAAAACATTCGTTCTCAACGTATCGATTTCTCTTGCCAGGCCTTGAGCTGCTACAATCAGTCAAGACCTGGAATCTGGAATTCAATGCGAAACATGTTGATGAGGCGTGGTTTCAAATCGCCGAACGCCGGTTCGCGCAATTTGAATCCGGTGCGGTGAAACCGGTTAGCTGGAAAGAAATAAAGCTGAAACTGAACCGTGAGTTGTGACAAACGTTTTACTTTCATCCTGAAGTTGCCCGCGATATACGTGAATCGGTCGTCTGGTATGAACGCAGGTAAAAGGATTGTTTGAGCTCTATTTCCAGCCCATTGTGGATAATTGCCACCAGTGAATTGCGTGGCTGTGGAAGCGCTTCTGCGCTGGAACAACCCCGTTATGGGCATGGTTATGCCAGATCGCTTTATTCCGCTGGCCGAAGAAACTGGGCTTATCATCGCTATTGGCGAATGGGTGCTTGAGCAAGCCTGCCCTAGCAGCTACCGGGTGGGAAGCAATCGCCGGCCGAGATATTGGCATATCTGTCAACGTGTCATCACGGCAGTTCCGGTACCCTGGGTTTATCAACGCCGTGATGCGCGCTGATTGTGTGCAGTAAAGGGTATCCTCTATAGCCGACTTAGAGTGCTTATTCTCATAATCAGCAGCCTCAATTTCACTCGGCGTCTCCCATTGGCGCAAGTGACCACAGGAAATTGTTATGAGCCAGTTTGAATACCTTAGAAGGCAGATGATCGATACCCAGTTATCTGCACGCGGCCTGCACGATGAAACGGTTTTGAACGCAGTGGCTGCGGTACCGCGCGAAGATTTTGTTCCGGCAGAACTGGTGGAGTTTGCCTATAACGACTCTCCCCTGCCCATCGGCGCCAGCCAGACCATCTCGCAACCGTATATTGTGGCCCTTATGACTGCCGCACTCAATCTGCAGGCGGGGGACCGTGTGTTGGAAGTAGGCACCGGTTCAGGGTATGCGGCTGCCGTTCTGGCAGAAATAGCTGCCGAGGTTTACACGGTGGAACGGCACAAAATTCTGGCCGATTCAGCTCGTAACAAGCTTGCCGATCTCGGCTATAAGAATATTCAGGTTCTGTATGGCGACGGCACGCTGGGCTGGCCCGACCACGCCCCTTTTGACGCCATCATCGTCGCTGCGGGCGGTCCCGAAGTGCCCGAGACACTCAAACAGCAATTGGCTATTGGCGGGCGACTTGTGATCCCGGTTGGCACCAGCTTGCAAACGCAGAAACTACTGCGCGTGCGGCGTATCACAGAGCAGGAGTACATCGAAGAGGATATGGGAAGCGTCCGTTTTGTACCGCTGATCGGTGCTGCGGGCTGGGAGGATGAGACCGCTACCGCAGTTGCGGCGGAAAATAGTGAAGCATCCCTACCTGAGCTGATTTTTAAATCCAGTGAGCACTTTGCTTCAATTGATCAAGTCAATCTGGACAAGCTACTGGCGCGCATCGGTGACAGCCGCCTCGTACTACTGGGTGAGGCTTCACACGGCACGGCCGAGTTTTATGAAATGCGGTCGCGGATCACCCGGGAGTTAATCGAAAAGAAAGGCTTTACTGTCGTTGCTGTGGAAGCCGACTGGCCCGATGCGGCGCACCTTGATCATTATATTCACGGCACCGCCCCGGACCCAATGCTAGAGAGCACACCGTTTTCCCGATTTCCGACCTGGATGTGGGCGAATACGTCGGTGCTTGAATTCATTGACTGGCTCAGAGCCCACAACGAAAAAGTCCGCTCAACTGAAAACAAGGTAGGATTCTACGGTTTGGATCTGTACAGCCTGAGCACTTCTATAGAAGCGGTTTTATCCTACCTGGATACAGTGGATCCCGAAACAGCGGAAGTGGCGAGAGTGCGCTATGGCTGCCTCACACCGTGGGCCAATGACCCTGCTTTATACGGCCGGATGGCCAGGACCAAAGAGTACCAGACATGTGAAGCCGGAGTGTTAGCGACCCTGCAGGACTTGATGAAGAAACGCCTGGATTATTCAATAGCGAACTGCAAACAATTCTTCGACGCCAAACAGAATGCTCGCCTGATAGCCAATGCCGAGCGCTATTACCGCACCCTGTACTACGCCGAAAACAACTCGTGGAATCAGCGCGACCAGCATATGTTCGAGACGCTGCAATCTGTGATGAAGTTCCGAGGCTCGCAGTCAAAAGCGGTAATCTGGGCACACAACTCGCATATTGGCGATGCACGGGCAACGGAAATGAGTGCGCGCGGAGAGTTCAACGTTGGTGAATTAGTGCGGAAGAAGTATGGCGATGCTGCGTATATTATAGGTTTTGGTACCGATCACGGCACAGTGGCGGCCGCCTCCGAATGGGGTGGCCCTATGGAAATCAAACAGGTGCAACCAGCGCACATCGACAGCTATGAACGTATCTTCCACGGCGTCAACACCGACAACTTTCTGTTGCCATTACGTTACCCGCTACAGGAAATCACACGTCAAAAACTGCTTCAGGAGCGATTGCAGCGTGCTATCGGTGTTATCTACCGGCCTGAAGCGGAGTTGCAAAGCCACTATTTCTACGCTTCACTACCACATCAGTTTGACGAATATATCTGGTTTGACGAAACCCGAGCGGTTGAACCCGTAACCAGGAAAACCACAGAAGGGACACTGGATACATTCCCTTTCGGTGTTTAGAATCTGCCAGCGATACCGGAGGCAACCCGTTTGGAAGCCTGCGGAGTGGGGGAGTATTCTTGGTACTCGACCACAATAATTCGCATTGAGACGTTGCTAATGTAATTAGGTGTTCAGCCCCAGATGAATATTGAGATTAGCAGCCGAACCGAAACGTTGAATAACGTGTAATTGCACTGCTATCCTTGGAGTTCTTCCGCAGTTTAGCTGATTTATGTTCGAACCGGTGAATTCGAAGGTAAAATTATTAAACTTCACCAATAGGTTGCGTAAACAAAATGATTAAAGGTACGGTTAAGTGGTTCAATGCGGATAAGGGTGTAGTGGAGCTTCCGGATGAGAATTCATGGGGCGACAGTGGACAACAATGCCAGATGTTTTTACGGCGCCCCCATCTTTCCATAAATGAGCTGTGCTCAAACGAACGCGTAACTATCGAAACCCTACGAAAACACGTGCAGAGCAGGCTGCGCCGAAATAAAACCGCTGCGCAATTTCCGCTTGTATCCCCGCCCCGAGTAAATGAGGATTTATACGGATCTTGCTAAAGTGGAATTATCGTAAAGGCCTGCGGTGGAAGCTCACGGTTAGCATTTTTGCCTTGGGGGTGTTTATTATGCTCACCGTTCTGCAGCGCCAATTGATCTATTTTCCCAGCAAGGCGCAAGCGGACGTGCTGTCAGAACTTGCCTCGCGCATGGGCCTGCAGGTCTGGCGCGACAACGCAGGAGAGGCTATAGGCTGGAAATCCCCTGGTGACCCCTGCTATCGAATGCTGGTGTTCCATGGCAACGCCGGCTATGCGCTGAACCGGGGTTATTTTGTGACGGGCCTGCGGGCGCTGGGAAACCAGTGGGATGTTTTCCTGTTCGAATACCCCGGATACGGGGCTCGCGGGGGCACGCCATCTGAGGTCAACTTCAAGACCACTGCAACGCAGGCTCTGGAGGCATTACTGGCGATTGATTCACGACCAGTTTTCATTATTGGTGAATCTCTGGGCAGTGGCGTCGCCAGTTTTCTGGCGTCCACCTTCCCGAATAAAGTAGCGGGTCTGCTGCTCATCACTCCTTTTCCCAGCCTGGCTGATATCGCGGCATACCACTACCCCTTCCTTCCTGTTCGCGCCTTGTTAAGCGAGCACTATGATTCTCGAGAAGCGCTGTCCCATTACCAGGGGCCGGTGGCCTTTTTGCTGGCTGGACGTGATGAGGTGGTTACCAGCGAATTGGGCCAGCAGCTCTACGACAGCTATAGTGGCCCCAAATGGCTGCATATAGAGGCGCATGCCGGGCACAACACTCTGCCCTACGATCCCGCCGCTCCCTGGTGGGGTGAAGTTGCGACGTTTCTCACTTCAACAGAAAAGGGCTCGTTGAAGTAACTGCGTATTCCGGCGATCCGCCTCGGTGCACTTGTGCGCAATGACCTGGGAACTAACGCAGCCAGTCTCTCGCTGCATGAATTCCAGCGGCGACATGACGATATGCGTGGTGCCATCCCGATAAGGCGTTTTTAGTGCCAACAACCTGCCCAGCATCATTTAGCACCAGACGCTCATTGGCAATTTCCGGTCGCGTGATGTAACAACACAGGTGTTCCAGTTCCTTACGCTGATTCATGGCGCAACGCACCCAGGCATGCAGGCTAAAGCCGTGGGAGTTGGCGCAGCACTCCTGGTCTGACTATTCCAGATTTTGTGTGGGCGCGGTTTTCAACGTCAGTACTTTTTGATCTGCGCGGCGACCAAGCGCAATCCAGGTGCAAGCCGCCGATTGCAGTGGTGCCAACGCTGCATCCGTTTCCATCTCGGCCAGGTAGGTTATCTCCTCCTCTATAAGCGCGCCGTGGCGGATCAATGCTTTCATGATGCGTTGGATAATCTGGCTGAGCAGGCTTTGTAACTGCTCAGCCATCGGTGACCGTGCGCCGTGGAATTCTGCCGTACCATTCTGGACACGGTAAACGCCATCAAGCACGAGACAATGTAGATGAATATTGAGATTAGCAGCCAAACAACAAACCGAAACATTGAACACGTGTAATCGCACTGGTCTGTGCTTCGGATGTTATTCCAAAAAGTATTTTTTAATTAGACTCTCGAGCTCTTTTTTTAGCTCCTCTTTTTGTTCTAGTCTGGTGTCTGTATATAGTTCATTGGAAATTTCGATGAAATTATTTAATAACTTCCCGTCAAATTGGCTATTGTAACCATCTTTTAAAATCGCAACACTTTTTTCATAACTAAATGGCTCTTTATAAGGTCTTTTAGAAGTTAGCGCATCAAATACATCAACAATAGCAAATATTCTCGCAGTTACTGGTATCTCCTTACCTTCTATATTGTTTGGATAACCGCTTCCGTCATACCTTTCATGATGATACAAAATTACATTTTTTGCATCTTCCAGCCAACTATTATGGTTAACAAGTTCAACTCCTTTAACCACATGGCTTCTCATCACCTCAAACTCTTCTTCGCTTAAACTTCCATTTTTAAGAAGGATATTATCAGATATTCCTATCTTTCCAACATCATGCAAGAAAGCCCCTTTTATCAATACTTTAATGCTTTCATGGTCTAGGTTTATGCTCTGGGAAAATTTAATTGCATAGAGAGTTACTCTGTAGTTATGCTCATCCGTATCACTATCTCTAAGGGCAATTGCAGTACCAAGAGTTTTTATTGCCATAATATTACTAGATAAAAGCTCTAATCTGTGCGCGTTTAACTTTTTATATGCGAAATATATGAGTGGAAATATTAGAAGAGAAAAAATAGATATTGTCAATAATACTGTTACTATTGTTGTAAATATACCTTGCTTAAATCTTTTAACCACAATTGGTTCTATATAATAGATACCTTTAATATAACCGAATAGTCTGTTTGATTTGTATACAGGGTAAAAAATCTGCATAAAATGATACTTATCTAAAATAGTAAAAAAATTATAATTCACTTTTTTAGATGTTTTGGAATCATCACCAATAAGATTGTAGTCAGATTGAATGAGTTCTAGGTTCCGTGCAAATTTTTCTTCAGAAGAAGTGAATTTAAATAACTTCTTTTTTTTATCATCATATATTTCAATTATTACAAATCCAAGTTGCTCCGTTAAAATTTTTACACCATCTTTAAGTACATTTATATCTGAGAACTTTAGATTTTCACTGTATTTATATAATTTAGTATCCACATTTGTTTTAATCTCCTCTGCTAAAGAGTTATAAAAATTGTACTGTTGAAAATTTATTATAAATATAGTGCTTATTATGCTAATGAATATGAAGGAGAAGAGAGCTCTTTTAAAAAAAGAGTTAACAATATTATTGCTATTAATATCTATAATAGATTTTAGTTTATCTATTATCATAGTTTTAAAATAGAGGTTATGCCAAATTTTTTGTGAACCATTTTAATTCATCTTGAAGCTTCAATCTCATAGCAGAGTCAAGGGCAGAGAGCGGCTCATTGAGCAGAAGTATTTTTGGGTTGCTCATTAAAGCTCCTGCAACTGCAACTCTCTGTTTTTGACCTTCGTTTATATTTTGCGGAGGTGTATCTGCTAGATTCTTCAGCTCCATGAGCTCAAGAATCTCATCTATGAGATTGCTGTTTTTCTTTTTTTGGCAAACTCAAGGTTCTTTCTAATACTCATATTAGGGAAAAGTGCATAGTCTTGAAATACAAAACCGACACCTCTTTTTTGCAGCGGAAAATTTATCTTTCTTGCGCTGTCATACCAGATTTGACCATCAACGACTCAGGCATGCAGGCTAAAGACATGGGAGTTGGCGCAGTACTCCTGGTCTGACTGTTCCAGATTTTGTGTGGGTGCGGTTTTCAACGTCAGTACTTTTTGACCTGTGCGGCGACCAAGCGCAATCCGGTAGGTGCAAGCCGCCGATTGCAGAGGTGCCAACGCTGCATCCTTTTTCCATCTTGACCAGGTAGGTCATCCCCTCTTCTTCTATAAGCGCG
Source organism: Nitrosomonas sp. TNE100 (assembly GCF_055387135.1). Taxonomy (NCBI): domain Bacteria; kingdom Pseudomonadati; phylum Pseudomonadota; class Betaproteobacteria; order Nitrosomonadales; family Nitrosomonadaceae; genus Nitrosomonas; species Nitrosomonas sp. TNE100. Next base: position 2,187,861 of record NZ_AP040997.1, read on the forward strand.
CCGAACCGGCCGCATGCGTCTTCAACGACCACGGCTACCGTGTCGTGATCTCCGGATCCTCTCTGGTAGCTTTGCAGGTCGGGCAAATGCAGGTCGATTTCCTGAGGGCAAGGCTGCGGGCAGATTGATGCGGATTCTACGGCAACCCCCCGGTTCCAGCCCTTCCAGCGACCAGTTGCCAATACGATAGCGGATCAGTCGCAATGTTGGAAAGCCGACGGCGGCCGTCATTCGTCGCACCTGTCTGTTACGGCCTTCCGTTATGATCAGTTCCAGCCAGCTGGTAGGGATTGAATCGCGCCATCGTACCGGCGGAACCCTAGGCCACAGAGCCGGCTCTTCCATTGCGCACGCTTTAGCTGGCCGGGTGCACCCATCTTTAAGCATTACACCGGCTGAAAGCGCTGCTATAGCGCTTGCAGAAATATTGCCCTCTACCTGCACCCAGTAAGTTTTCGGCATTTTCTGGGCTGGCGACGCAATGCGATGCTGCAAGAAACCATCATCGGTCAGTAGCAGGAGGCCCTCGGAATCGTAATCCAGTCGCCCGGCCGGGTAGACGCCAGGAATTTCGATCCAGTCTGCAAGGGTAGATCGGCATTCTGGCCTGGCCGCCGTGCGTTTGTCTGTAAACTGACTGAGTACATGAAACGGCTTATTGAAAAGGATAAGCTCAGCTATGAGGTAGCTCCCGGGCAGGTAATGAAGAAATCAAGAAGGATAGTACGAAGAAAAGATACCCAAGGGTAACGGTCAGCCCAGTGATGAAGAGAACCGAGGAGTGGGCACGGGATCAAGTTGATTCGAACGGGTATACCCAAACCGATCCTGCGCTGAATGCTGCAGCAATTCATAAAACACACCCTCACCGATCATCAGACACTGGAACCGGAAATTGAGACGGTAAAGCAGCAAAGCTACACCTTTGATGACGAGGAGTTCTTGCCCGGGCTTATGCCTTGCAGTGCTGTCCTCTCGTCCCAGCAGCGCTTCCAACATTGGTGTGGCCACGCCCATAGCTCCAATCGATTTTTGAAAAGTCACGATGAACAGCTTAAATGCGACGACCCGCCGACGCCAAACAACTCCAGTGGCTTCAGCCTATAGTATTTCTCATCCACCTCCTTCGATTGCTCGGCGTATGGTTGTGTCATGACCTCCTGCAGCTCTTGAATTAAAGAGTAGTCTCCTGTAGCCGCTTGCTGATACGCAGGCACCACGAACCATTCCCGCAAACTGTATTTTGGGTTGACGCGTTTCATCTGGCGAGAAAGTTCCTCACGAGAGCAAGATTGAGTGAGCGACTTCCATTTTGTGAGCCACGCTGACCATCGTTTGTCCATCCCTTCCGAGTCTGCATGATACGTCGAGTTCTTGTAGAAGCTTTTTTTGAGTAAGCCAATATCGTCGGGCACCATCGAGAGCTCACGGAAGAACATGGTGTAATCAACCGATGTTTGCACCATCAACGTTACCAGCTCGCTGAACAACGTCGCATGAAAAGTGCCAAGCCCAAGCTTGGCAGCCCACATCTTCTCCATTTGCGCTTGCATCACCTTTGGAAAATCACTTTGAATCTCGTCGAGCTGCGCCAGACAGTCTTGATGCACCATCAGCAACGGCCGCAATGCCGAACAAAACATGTGGAAGTTGCGTTCTGCTGCCACGGGTTGGTTCAGGAACGAGTAATGACGCCCGCCACCCGTCCAAGGCTGGTAATGTGGATTGAACACATCGCAGAATCCGAATGGGCCGTAGTCGAGTGTGAAGCCGCCAGCTGCACAGTTGTCACTGTTGAAGTTACCTTGGCAGTAGCCGACGCGGATCCAGTTCGCCACAAGCGACGTGAGTCGCTTGAGAAATTCACGGACAAGCAACACCACTTTTTCGGTGGTCGCCAGCTTCTGGTCGATGACGTCATCGTACTCACGATCGATCAAATACAACACAATCTTTTCGAGCTCTTCCATCGCTCGTGGGTGTTCCATCTTACGGGCACGGCGACCGAAGAGCTCGAGTTGACCAACCCGAATGAACGAAGATGCGACGCGTGTCGAGATGGCAACCGCTTCCGATACAAGCATGTCCGGATCCTGCGAGTGTGAACCCTCTGAGTACCATGGCCGGCGGACCTTCTCCGTTTTTGAAACGTACAAACTCAAAGATCGAGACGTTGGCACCCCAAGCGCATGCATATGCTCCTGTGCCAGAAACTCCCGGACACTCGACCGCAGAACGGCCCGTCCGTCGGCGCCCCGGCAGTAGGGTGTCCGGCCACCGCCTTTTAGCTGCATTTCCCAGCGTTGACCATTGATGACGGCTTCAAGCACTGAAATTGCGCGCCCGTCGCCATATCCATTGCCGGTTTGGAACGGGCATTGCTGGTAGTATTCGGTGCCGAAGATGGAAAGTGCATAGCCACACGCCCAACCGACCTTGCGCATCGGCTCCGGAACATGGGCAAGGTCGCCGGAGAACACGCGGACGAAGTCGGCCGACGTCGCCATGCTGTCGGCAAAGCCCAGTTCGCGAAAAAAGTTTTTACTGTGCGCCACGTACTCGGGGTCTTCAATTGGCGTGGGGTTGACGGGAACATAGTGACCCGTAAAGACTTGCCGCGGCGTGTGGTTGCGTCCGTTTACTTCCGCGTCAGGGTCGCAGTTGAGAGAATCCATGAACGAATAATTTGCCAATTTTGCGAGATCGTCAAGAGTCGCAATGATAGGGGGTGTTCCTTGGGTCAGTCGCTTTATCATAAGGGTTCCTCATGCGTGGGCCAGGGGATGTACCGGGGAACTCTAGGAAGTGATGGCATCGCGCAAGTGGGTATTTTCTCAGAGCCAGAGGCGCCGGCAACTGCTTTCCCGGTTACTTTGCCGTAAAAATCAATTGATAGGGATACTGCTAACTTTATGGAGGAAAACAAATGCTCTGAAGTATATAAAATTGAGACTAAGCCTAAAGCAGCTAAAGTGATCATTCCAGCAAAGGCAAGCAAACGGCTAGCCCCTGCATAGCAAGCCGTACACACGCCATAATATTTGCCATTGGCCAAGCCATCAAGTTATTTGAGGCGGACGACAAATTTAACGCAAAACAAGCTGGGATAAATAACAAAATCTGTAAAAAAGTCACAAAAACAACACCTTAAAAACAAGCTCAACGCTCAATAAAAAAGCATGGAGCTCACCAAGTAAACTCTATGTAAACCCTATGCCTTTAAAATTAATATGCCGCAAGGCAACCAGCCTCTTTGCATTTGACTAATGTTACAGCGCTACTAAAGGGAATGCGAAACCTTGCTTAGCAGTCATACAACCCATTAACTAACACAAGCAAATATTGGGCTTATTGGGCTGACCCTTGACGACGTGAAAACCTTGCAGCTTATGGGGAACCCCTACCATGCACAAACACAACTGTAACATTCTACCACTGAGCGTAAATGACATGACAACAGCAGCTGCCATCTGTGCAGCTGCGATGAATGAAAACCCTTTGCACATCAAGGTGTTCGGTGCCAACCCAGACTTACGTCAACGTCGACTCAGGCGTATGTTTCCCGCCCTGCTGGCCTATGTAAAGCGTAAAGGTGATCTGTACGGCGCTTTTATTGATGGCAACCTCATTGGTGTATTAGGCATGCTGCCACCCAATACTTGCCAACCAACATTTAGGGACTTGATACAGTTACTGCCAAGAATGATCAGTGCCAACAGCCTCCTCGGCAGCTTACGCTTAGCCATTTGGTTAGGCACTTGGGCTCGTATTGATCCAAAACAACCCCATTGGCACTTAGGTCCTTTAGCGATCGCACCTCAATGGCAATACAAAGGTGTTGGCACACAAATGATTGAGTTCACCATCAACCAATGTGCGGCAAAGGAGCATCTATATTTAGAAACCGACAAACAAAGCAATGTGGACCTCTATCAGCGCTTTGGCTTTAAGACCCTGGCCACACCCACTATTTTAGGTATTCCCAGCTGGGTGATGATTCGCTCAACCTAAACACGCAGCGGAACTGCCGCTTAGGTCAAGCTATTGAGAGTAATCTTGCTATCGAAGTGCTTGCTGAGCTATCGCATCGGCGAAAAACTCATACGCACCTGCCAGGATGAACTGTACACCGATGGCCACCAGGATCAAACCAAAAAAGCGCAGTAATATCTTCTGACCAAGAGGGCTAAGCAGTCCTTGGACGCCTTGCGACAACAAGAGCACGACCCAGAGCACCATCGTCAAGACCACGATCGCCGTCAAAGCGACAGACAGGTTCTTCCAATAGGGCTCGGCAAGCGCAATGGTGATCACGGTGGTGATCGCTCCGGGTCCGGCAACGAGCGGCATGGCGATGGGCACAAAAATCTTGCTTCGACGTTCGTTGTGAGTGAGTGACTCCTGCTGGACACTCGAAGTACGGCCTTGCAGCATCGTCAGCCCCATCAGCAGGATCACCAATCCGCCACCACAACGAAACGCGGAGATGGAAATACCGAAAATGTCTAGCATCCAGTTCCCCGCGACGGCGGCGGCGAACAGGATGGTGAAAACAGAAATCGCCGCTAGCAAAGCGGATTTCCGTCGCTGCGTCCTGTCGAGACCATCGACCGCTTGCAGGAACACAGGAACTGCAGAAAGTGGGTTGGCAATCGCAAGCAATGCGACAATCGCCTGTATGTACTGGTCCATTGGGTTGATCATTCTAATAGAATCGTTGCAGCAGTTTTCGGGGGACTACGTGTCAGCGAAGGGGAGCACAAGCGTTCGGTTGTTGCCATCCCTGCTTTCCAGCTTCACAAAGCCATGGTGCCGGTAGACGCATCGAACTCGTCATCCTTTGCAACTACAACCAATGCAAACACACTGATATCGAGTTGCCGAACCTTGTAAACTGCGTCGGCCAAAAGAGATCGCGCAAGCCCGATGCCTTGATAGAATTGGTCAACCGCTAATCGGCCCATCATCACGATGGGAACCACAGGGTATCGCGGCAGCCGCCTCAAAAGGACATTCGATAGTCGGTAAGACTAACCGAACCGGATGACAGCGTTAAGGGTATGGGAAAAACAAACGCCCTTTTTCATAAAAGCCGAATGTACTGGGAAACGGTTTGGTCGTCAACCTGACCGGGAAGCCACCCGAAATTCTTAAATTTATTGTTGATCAGCAGCAAAAAGTGTTGGTTTGAGGCTCTTTTTCGCTATCTGCGTGAAAGACACCCAAAGGTCAAGGTCAGCCCAGTGATGAAGAGAACTGATAGGAACGAGCACAGGATCAGGTTGGCTCGAACGGATTAAAGATCTGCGCAGGTACTCTAGGCGGCGCTCGGGGGGACAAGCCAGGATGGTCAAGAATTTTAGTGATTGCGCCAGATTCCAGGTGGCGGCGATGATTTTCAGGGTCCCCCCCGCAATGCGGGCAATCCTCAATCAATATTGAACATCCGCTTGAGCAAACGCGCAGTGCGGCCCCCTCGGTGCGCCGGCCAAATCCGAGTGCCAGCACAAAGTGCCCGGCGCAACCGCCAGCAACATCCTTTTATATCAGCGATACGAATATGCTGCTTACTGGCTTATTACCCACTAAAATGGATAGTACAGGTATTTTTATTGCTACGGCACTGGACAAGTGACAACCTCTTACGAACATTACTGGCCTGTGAAGCCAACACAACTCTGATTATCGGAGATAATTTATCTGCTGCAGTATTTTTCTGATCGTGAGTTGACCCAGCCTGCCAATTACCTGCTTCAGCACGAAAAACTCTAATCTCAGGGAAAAACCATGAATCCTCCCAGCATTGCCTCCACATTCCCCGCTACAGAAGAACTTATTGTATTGTCCAGGGAGCGCACAGCCAAATCCCTGGATTTCAGCAAACTGGTGGATGCCATTGCCACCGCCGCTCTTGAGTACGATGCCGGCCAGATTCAGAGCCCGGAGCGCATGGTCGTGCCCTTTGGGATTGGTGGCGCAATGCTGAGCATGCCGGCCACCGCGCATGATATCGGGATTCACAAACTCGTGACTGTACAACCCGCAAACAAGGAGCGGCAACTGCCCACCATCCACGGCACGGTAACTGTGTGCGATACGGAAACCGGCAAACCCATCTGCCTGCTTGACGGCCCGGAGGTGACTGGACGGAGAACGGCCGCTGTCACAATGCTTGCAATCCGTACCTTCCTGAAGCAAGCGCCTCATGAAATCCTGCTGATTGGAACAGGTGTACAAGCACGCCACCACGTTCAGGCGCTCTACGCATTGTATCCACAATCAAAAATATGGGTACGTGGGCGCAGTGAAACTGCTTCGGCAGCTTTCTGTGACCAGTATCAGCCCCTCCATAGCAAGCTTGTTCCCGCAGAGCATTCGATTTCCGATAATGTAAATGTCGTCATTACTGTCACGACAAGCACACAAGCTGTCTATAACGAAACCGCCTTACGTGATCGCCTGGTGGTCGGCGTAGGTGCTTTCACACCGGAGATGGCCGAACTTGGCAAGATCACACTTAATGGTAGCGCTATCTTCGTTGATGATCTGGTCAGTGCGCGTCATGAGGCTGGCGATCTCATTCAAGCTGATATCGACTGGTCTTGCGTGCGCTCGCTGGCTCACGCCCTTCAAAACCAGCTCGACGAATCCCGCCCCAGGGTTTTCAAGAGCGTTGGCACTGGCGCCTGGGATCTCGCGGCCGCGCGTGTGGCACTGCAAGCCATTTAGACCAAGAGCCTGTTCAAGATCTCGATCAAGGGGTGCACTAGGCAAAATTGAACGATAAAACGGAGCATACTTGGAGTATGTAAGCATTTTGAGTTCAATTTCAATACCGTAATGCACTCTTCAAGTGAGATATTGAACAGGTTTTAAGTGTTTAGTCCCACGGTGTGCTGGTGTAACATATAACCAGCTACGGAGGGATGATTTATGGGACAGATATTACACGGAAGCGCCCGCACGACAGCGGCGGTACGTCGAGCGATACAAAATAGTCAAGAGAGTCTGAATGTTCTGGCCAAGCGGCATGGGATTAATCCAAAAACGGTAGCGAAGTGGCGGAAGCGGGAATTCACCCACGATGCACCGATGGGCCCCAAAGAGTCGCACTCGACTGTTTTAAGTCTGGAAGAAGAAGCCGCTGTTGTGGCGTTTCGCAAACATACGCTTCTACCGCTGGATGATTGTCTATATGCCTTGCAACCAAGCATTCCGCATTTAACCCGCTCAAGCCTGCATCGCTGCTTTCAACGGCATGGCATCAGTCGGTTGCCGGAGGTTGATGGTGACAAGCCAAAGAAAAAGTTTAATGCCTATCCAATTGGCTACTTCCATATTGATATTGCCGAAGTTCGTACGAAGGAAGGTAAACTCTATCTTTTTGTAGCCATTGACCGGACATCAAAGTTCGTTTTTGTTCAACTCCAGAACAAAGCCAACCGCAACACGGCAACCGCCTTCTTGAAGGCCGTGATCGAGACTGTTCCCTACAAGATCCATACAATCCTGACTGATAACGGTATCCAGTTTACGTTCCCGGCGCGTTATCGGAATGGGCCAACGGCTCAGTATGTAACGCATATGTTCGATAGGTGTTGTCAGATCAACGGCATCGAGCACCGTCTCACCAAACCCAACCATCCCTGGACCAATGGTCAGGTTGAACGCATGAATCGAACCATCAAGGATGCGACTGTAAAACGGTATTATTACGACTCACACGATCAGTTGAAGGCCCATCTCCATCGCTTTGTGATGGCTTATAACTTCGCCAAAAGACTAAAAGCTCTCAAAGGCCTAACACCCTATGAATACATCTGCAAAATCTGGAAAAATGAGCCAGATCGTTTTATCTTTGACCCATTCCAGCACACCGTGGGACTAAACACGTACCGTTGCAATATTCTGTATTTTTGTTTAGCGGAGATGATCGCCAGCTTGAACACTGCATGCAGGGGGCGATCGAACTGATTGATGAAAAAGTGGATGATTTGCGTGTTTATCCGTTGCCGAGTCGTGGGCTGAAGGCTCGCATCGGTCAACCCGCCTTGCCAGAAGGCATCCAATGGAGTGGATTGCCCACTGCGTGGTAGCGTACAGCTTTTCTGAAGCGATCAATCGTCTGAAAAGAAAGCCAGATCAGTTACAGTTCGCTCTTGTAAACATGGCGGGATCGTTCAAAATATCAGAAAATAAACCAACCTCAGATATTTAAACTTTACCGATTATTGTATTAATGGAACAAATAACCAACTGACAGGAGACATCTTGCAGCTTCTTACCATTTTTCCTCTACACCCTTTTCAAGGTATTGATTGTAAAGAGAAAAATGACAGTAGTCAGAAACACCCATGCCCTGATTTCAAAGGGATTGAGACCAGCCATTTCTAGTGATGTTCCAACACAACATTGGAAACACCCATGCCCTGATTTCAAAGGGATTGAGACTAGACTGTTGAGATGAAAACTCTCCGGTGCCCTTCGAAACACCCATGCCCTGATTTCAAAGGGATTGAGACCTCTGCATATTCTTCGTTAGAACCCCTGTATTCCTGAAACACCCATGCCCTGATTTCAAAGGGATTGAGACCTCTACTGTCTTTAATCGTGATATGAATGTCGCCGGAAACACCCATGCCCTGATTTCAAAGGGATTGAGACATAAATATTTTTATCAATCTGCTGCTAAAAACGAGAAACACCCATGCCCTGATTTCAAAGGGATTGAGACGATATCACCAAACAATAGATGGCCCTCGTCCACCGAAACACCCATGCCCTGATTTCAAAGGGATTGAGATTGGCATACAAGCCGGTATTTGTTTTCCTCGTCATCACGAAGCCGTCAGGCTATGGTGATCCACTACCACCGCTACCACTTCACTGGATTGCTTCACTCCTTGGGTGTGTGCAAAAGCAAGGGCAGTGAACTGGGTTGCTACGTCAGCCTGGCCACTACCTGCTTTCCGCTGCATTATGCTTGTGGGCGCAGTCGCAGTTAAAGGCTGGTTTGCTCACAATGGCACGTCAGCTCACCAAGACAAGACGCTGTATGCTTGGCTTCGCACGGTTCATTCCCCATAACCCCCCTGCACAACTGTAAAATTACAGAATTACGCAGAAGTCTTTTTGCAGAAAAGACTGTTATCTTGGACAAGGAGTTTTCGTAATGGATAAAGCAATATATAAAGAAAGGTTTCCGGATTTCTTTGCTGATGCGCCGGCTGTAACCCTACGCGATCCGCTGGCACAGTTTCTCGGCACAGCACGTGACGGGATCATGGAATACCGGTATGCCGATGCGGTACGGTTGGCAGGGCATTCCTGCCCGACAGTAGCTGGCACCTGGTTGATGACGCTACATGGTCTGCGTGCGCTGTACGGGAATGAATTGCCGGTACGCGGTGAAATTGAAGTCTACATGGCTGATGCACGCGATGCTGGCACTACCGGCGTCGTGGCTACTGTGGTGCAACTTGTTACCGGTGCAGCACCAGAAACCGGCTTTCATGGTATTGGTGGGCGTTTCGGGCGTAATAATCTACTGCATTTCGATCAGCCCTTACAGGGTGAAATCGGCCTGCGCCGCAAGGATACGGGCGCAGCAGTACAGGTGGTGCTCGATGCTTCCGTCGTACCTTGGCCGAACGAGATGCGCCAGTTGCTTCCGAAGGCGGTCAGTGGACAGGCCAGCTCTGCCGAATTGCAGTACTTTGGCGAGTTATGGCAGGAACGGGTGCGCCAAATGCTGATTGAGCACGCCGGCGATGCCAACCTGGTACAAGTGAATACCTGGGTTGTAAATTAATTGATCCTGCGAGTTATCAAATCTTTATCATGTCAGCGTTCGCTCAAAAAACACTCAGGCGCTTCTCAAGGAAATTGAAATGCCGTCGCAGTAGCTCGACTGCGAACATCACCCGTCTGAATTTTTGCGTTACTTGTTATACTGCTTGATAAAAATTAGCGATCAAACTATATCAATGGAGGGATAAATGGACGTTTTAAGTCTGGTGGCAGGATTTTTGCTGGGTGTTGTCGCAACTTATCTGATAAGCGCCTTTCTGTTAAAACCTGGCCTGCAAAAGTCATCCGATGCAGCGACAGGGGTGATTATCACAAGCGATATCCAGAATCTGTTTGATCAATTATGGCAAGCACATGAGCACTTGTTGAACGAGATGAAACAGGATTTGGACAATCCGGATTTCAAGTTTCATCGGGAATTTTATGTGTTAAAGAAAAACTGGTGGGACTGGAACCGCTGGGGATTCCATCGTAAAGGACCCTGCCTTGCCTACTTTATTGATGATCACAACGATTTACTGCCACTGCTTGATGCGCTGACCTCGCACGGATTGATTAGCCAGATAGGGGAAGCTGACAAAAAGTCGGCCAAATTTCAGTTAAGCGAGAAACTGATTGAGCTGCTACACGGGAAAAAGCCAACCAAGCATGCAGCCTGATTGATCCCACATAGTTATATTGTGTTTTACAGACGGTACTCAAAAGCAATGAATGAGCGATTCCTTCACAAGGAACGCGATACTGTCATCCGTCTGTAAAGCCAATACTCGAAAGGAGTAACAAACAGGCTGCCTTTTTTACCAGTACTGCTACTGGATTGCTCCGTACCTGTTGGTGTTCGCAAAAACAGCCACAATAGACAATAGGATCGTAGCAATACCGTCAATCCTGCAGTAACAATTTCTCCAACGTCAACCGGTATATACGAGATAGTCGCTCGATATCCGCAACTTCCACGGATTCATTAATCTTATGAATAGTTGCATTGCGTGGTCCGAATTCGACCACCTGCGAACAGATATCAGCGATAAAACGACCATCGGAAGTACCGCCCGAGGTGGAAAGTTCCGGCCCAACGCCTGTTACTTCGCGAATGGCAGCGCTGAGTGCATCGGCCAGTATTCCCTTGGGCGTCAGGTAAGGCTTGCCGGCAAGCTCCCAGACCAGTTCATACTCCAGTCCATGCCGATCCAGAATCTCATGCACGCGCGTCTTGAGTGATTCAACCGTACTGGCGGTAGAAAAACGGAAATTGAACAGCAGATTGACTTCTCCCGGAATAACGTTGGTTGCGCCGGTGCCGCCACGGATATTGGAAATATGCCAGGTGGTGGCAGGGAAATATTCATTGCCATCATCCCATACGGTTTGGGCAAGCTCCGCAATGGCAGGTGCAGCAGTGTGAATTGGATTTCTGGCCAGATGAGGATAGGCAATGTGTCCCTGGATACCTTTAACCGTCAGATTGCCTGACAGACTGCCGCGCCGCCCATTTTTAATAGTATCCCCTAGCCGGTCTGTACAGGTAGGTTCGCCCACGATACAATAATCAATCACCTCTCCGCGTGCCTGAAGGGTTTCCACGACTTTAACTGTCCCCTCCACCGCCGGCCCTTCTTCATCCGAGGTAATCAGCAACGCAATCGAACCCTTGTGATCCGGGTGCAACTCAACAAATTCCTCAATCGCAGTAACAAAAGCAGCGATAGAGGACTTCATATCTGCTGCACCACGGCCATAGAGAAAGCCATCGCGGACTGTTGGTGTAAAAGGATCGCTATCCCACTGCGCAACCGGCCCAGTCGGCACAACATCCGTATGCCCGACAAAACATACCAGCGGCCCGTCAATACCTTTTCTCGTCCAGAGATTCTCCACCTCACCAAAGTTCATGGCTTCACTGTTGAATCCCAGTCCGGCCAGCCGGTGAACAAGAACTTTCTGGCAACCGTCATCATCTGGCGTCAGGGAACGACGTGCAATCAGCATCTGGGCAAGTGTCAGGGTACTATTGGGCATGGGAGTTTCCTTGGTTTGAGATTTAAGTGAAATAATTTGGCAGCAAAATCAGAGTTGCTGAAAAATGCGTAATGCATTACGCCCGCGTGCCCCTCCAAAAAAATCTTTAATAAACGGATGTCGCCCGTTGGCAATAATATCCGGTATCGGCCCCAGCGCGACAATGCTCCGGTTAGCCAGCACAACCACTCGATCGGAAATTGCAACCAGTGTATCCAGATCATGTGTGACCATGACAATCGTCAGCGCCAGCTCTTCACGCAAAGAGCGTATCAGCTCAACAAAACTTTCACTCAATGCGGGATCAAGGCCGGCAGTTGGTTCATCCAGAAATAACAGCTCCGGATCCAGCGCCAATGCACGCGCCAGGGCAACCCGCTTGATCATTCCGCCTGATAATTCTGACGGCATCTTGTGAACGTGCTGTGCCTCAACCCCGACCATACCGAGCTTCAGCATGACCAGATCGCGAACCATGGTTTCGCTCAATATACGCAACTCCCGCATGGGCAAAGCAATATTGTCAAAGACCGTCAAAGCGCTAAACAGCGCTCCCTGCTGAAATAAGACACCCGAGCGAGTGCGCAGCTCCCTTTCTTTTTCATGGCCGCAATCATAGTGCGTCGCACCGAATACTTTGACGCTGCCTTGTGCGGGGGTGATCAATCCAAGCATCTGGCGCAGTAGAGTGGTTTTGCCGCTACCAGAGCCACCGACCAGTGCCAGCACCTCTCCCTTGAGCACAGTCAGATTGATATTTTCATGAATGACATTCTGGCCGAAGCGAGTAGTCAATCCGGCAATTTCGATAACTGGTTCAGCAGTTGTCATCAGCCTGCAACCCTGATGCCGATACTGGAAAAAGCCACTGCAAAAATGGCATCAATGATGATCACGGCAGTAATCGAAGTCACCACTGAATTGGTAGTGCCTTCTCCCAGGCTTTCGGTATTCGGTTTGATGCGCAGCCCGAAATGACAGGCAATCAGGGCAATTACCATGCCGCAGACCACTCCCTTGCCCAGTCCTAACCATAAATTAGCGATTGGTACCGCATCGGGCAAGGTAGTCACCGCGTAACGAATACTTAATCCCACTTGCAGATCCGCCGCTAAAAGCCCGCCCAGCAGCGCAACTGAGCTAGTCCAGAGCACGATCAGCGGTAAAGCAAGACTCAGACCGATAATTTTGGACAATACTAGTCGCAGGCTATGAGGAATACCCATTACCGTCAGTGCATCCAGTTCTTCGGTCACACGCATGACCCCCAACTGTGCAGTCATGGCGGAACCGGAGCGCCCGGCAACCAGGATGGCAGCCAGCATTGGACCCAGCTCCCGGATGATACTCATCCCGAGAATATTGACAATGTAGATATCCGCTCCAAGCATATGTAGCTGTTCAGAGGAAAGATAGCTCAGCACAATACCGATCAAAAATCCGACGATGGCAGTAATGCCAAGTGCCTGTGCGCCAGTACGATACAAATTCGCAGAAATTTCCCGCACAGGAATCCTGCTTGGATGGGTCATCAGGTAAACGATATCCAGCACAATCTGGCCAGAAAGGCTAATCATGCCAGCGAGGTGATCAAAAAAACGGAGGAGCTGTTGCCCGAGCAGGGAGACAGGCAAAAACCATTTGCGCTGTGTCGGTTCAGGCAGCGATACCACTTTTTCCAAGCGCTGAAACATTTGTTCTTGCTCGGGGCGCAGCAGCAGATGATCAGGACGCTGCTCGCCCCAAATCTGCCACAACATCACGGCGCCCGCGTAATCAAGCTGGTGGATATTCGTCAGATCCCAGTACAGGCCAGGTTGACTGGCCAGCTGCGCCAGCTCCCTTGCAACTGCGGGTAATGATGGGTTAAGCGAAACGAGGGTATAGCTACCGGTAAGCTGCAGACAGGAATTACCTGCTTCTGTGGTAATAAGTTGATGCCGGGGATTGTGGTCAACCGGCAAATCAGAGGGCATGACTATCCCAATCCATTTTGACTGTTAGCTCCGGTTTTTGCGTTTGTTCCGCGAATCCTGGGCAATCTTTTCCGGCTTTTGGTCATGCCGGTATGCCCAGAACACCAGTGCGACACCGGCTGCAATCATCGGCAGTGATAACCACTGACCCATACTAATCCCCAGGGTCATGACGCCGAGAAAACCGTCATCCGGTTCGCGAAAGAATTCGCAGAATGAGCGAAAAACGCCATAACCAATCATAAACATTCCGGAGATAGCACCCAGTGGTCTTGGTTTGGCTGAATAAAGCCACATCAGAATGAAAAATGCCAACCCCTCCAATGCAAATTCATATAGTTGGGACGGATGCCGTGGCAGATTGTCTACATACGGAAAAATCATCCCCCAGGGCACATCCGTAGGTCGTCCCCATAATTCCCCGTTGATGAAATTACCAATACGTCCTGCACCCAGGCCAAGCGGAACCAGTGGTGCGATAAAATCAGTGACTGATAACCATGACAGCTTGTATTTGCGTGCCAGCCATATCATAGCCACAATAACGCCGAGAAATCCGCCGTGGAAAGACATTCCACCATGCCAGATCGCCAGAATCTCCAGTGGATGCTGCAAAAAATAACCTGGCTCATAAAATAAAACCTGCCCCAGCCTACCACCTAGCACGACACCCAGCACGCCGAAAAACAGTGCATCATCCAGCATTTCCCGGGTAAAGATACAACCGGGCTGATGCCGGATACGATAGCGCCCGAGCACAATGAACAAGAAAAACCCGAGCAGGTACATCAACCCGTACCAGCGAACAGCAAGCGGACCTATGGAAATCGCAATCGGATCAAATTGTGGATGAACGAACATGGCAGCAGCCTGACTTACGGTAAAATACGCATTATACGGCAACATCTGCTGACCACAGCAATCACCCCCAGCAATCGTTACCTTGCCTAACTATATTCATCACATCTATCTATCTATCTATGAGGGAATAATATGCCAGACAATCGACGCAGCCAGGCCATCACTAAAGGTGCGAAACGTGCTCCCAATCGCGCCATGTTACGTGCAGTTGGATTCGGTGACGGAGATTTCGATAAGCCCATTGTCGGCATTGCCAACGGCTTTTCCACCATCACGCCTTGCAACATGGGGCTGGATACGCTTGCCAAATGTGCGGAACATGCATTGAAAAATGCCGGTGCCATGCCGCAAATGTTCGGCACGATTACGGTATCGGATGGTATCTCCATGGGCACCGAAGGCATGAAATACTCACTGGTATCACGCGAGGTAATCGCTGATTCCATTGAAACCTGCGTGCAGGCGGAAAGCATGGATGGCGTCATTGCCATTGGCGGGTGTGACAAAAACATGCCTGGTGCCCTAATCGCGCTGGCTAGACTGAACGTGCCATCCATTTTTGTCTATGGCGGCACCATCAAGCCCGGTCACTACCAGGGTCGCGATCTGACAATCGTCAGTGCGTTTGAAGCGGTTGGGCAACATAGCGCACACAAGATTGATGATCAGGAACTGCTGGAAGTTGAACGCCATGCCTGTCCCGGCGCAGGTTCGTGCGGCGGCATGTACACCGCCAACACCATGTCCTCTGCGATTGAGGCGATGGGCATGAGTCTGCCCCATTCCTCCACTATGGCTGCGGAAGATGAGGAAAAGCGGATCAGCGCCACCCGCTCTGCCGAGGTGCTGGTGGAAGCAATCAAAAAACAGATTCTGCCGCGCAGCCTGATTACCCGCAAGTCACTCGAAAATGCAGTAACGGTAGTCATGGCCGTAGGCGGCTCGACCAATGCTGTGCTGCATCTGCTGGCCATCGCCCACGCAGCAGAAGTAGATTTTCATATTGACGATTTCGAAGCGATTCGTGCCCGTGTGCCGGTGTTGTGTGACCTGAAACCTTCCGGGCGCTACGTCGCCACTGATCTGCACAGAGCAGGCGGCATTCCACAAGTGATGAAAATGCTGCTCGTGCACGGTCTGCTGCATGGTGACTGTCTGACCATCAGCGGACAAACTATCGCTGAAGTACTGAAAGATATTCCTGAACAACCGCGCGCGGATCAAAACGTCATCCGCACCTGGGACAACCCGGTGTATGAACAAGGTCATCTGGCGATCCTGAAGGGTAATCTTTCGCCGGAAGGTGCGGTGGCCAAGATTTCCGGTGTAAAAAACCCCAATATTACCGGGCCCGCCAGAGTGTTTGAATCCGAAGAAACCTGTATGACTGCCATTCTCGATCGCAAAATCAAGCCGGGTGATGTTGTCGTTATTCGCTACGAGGGGCCACGCGGCGGTCCCGGCATGCGTGAAATGCTCTCCCCTACTTCGGCGCTAATCGGTGAAGGATTGGGTGATTCGGTCGGATTGATTACCGATGGCCGTTTTTCCGGCGGCACCTACGGCATGGTCGTAGGCCATGTAGCACCGGAAGCATACGCCGGGGGAGTGATCGCTCTGGTGGAAGAAGGAGATTCAATCACAATCGATGCGCATCGCCGCCTGTTACAACTGAATGTTTCAGAAACAGAATTGGAACGCCGCCGGGCTGCCTGGCAGCCGCCTGCGCCGCGCTACACACGCGGTGTACTGGCAAAATATGCCAAACTGGTATCAACCGCCAGTCGTGGTGCGGTTACTGATTAATCTCCCTACAAAAAACAATGCCTAACCACCTTGCCGGAGAAACCAGTCCTTACTTGCTGCAGCACGCAGACAATCCTGTGGACTGATCCATGGGGGAAAGAGGCATTGTAAATCGCACAAACACAGAATAAGCTGATATTGCTTTCCATCGGCTATTCCGCCTGCCACTGGTATCATGTGATGGCGCATGAATCATTTGAAGATGCTGAAGTGGCTGCGCCATGAACACGCATTTCGTCAATATCAAGGTTGATCGTGAAGAACGCCCTGATATTGACCAAATTTACCAGAGTGCACACTATGCGCTGAATCATCGTTCCGGCGGCTGGCGGCTGGCCACTGACCATGTTCCTGACACCCGAACAAAAGCCTTTTTTCGGTGGCACTTATTTTCCAAAGGAAGCACGTCACGGTATGCCGGGATTCCTGCAACTACTGCCAAAAGTGGCAGAGACTTATCACACTCGTACAGCGGATATCGAACAGCAGAATGCAGTATTACTGAAATTGCTTGCTCAATCACTGCCCACACCCAAAACCGATGCTTCCGTACTTTCCCGACAACCAATTGACCAGGCATGGCAACAGTTGAATCGCCAGTTTGATGAAATATATGGCAGATTTGGCGATGCGCCCAAGTTCCTTCATCCGGCTGAATTGCAGTTCTGCCTGCGGCGTTATATCGCTGATAACAATACTCAGGCACTGCATGTGTTGTGACCCACACTCTGGAAAAGATGGCGCAGGGTAGTTTATATGACCAACTGGGCGGAGGATTCTGCCGCTATAGCACTGATCGTTACTGGCGGATTCCACATTTTGAAAAAATGCTGTATGACAATGCGCTGCTGCTGTCCCTCTATGCAGAAACCTGGTTGATAACCGGCAACCCGCTTTTCAAACAGGTTGTTGAAGAAACAGCAGCCTGGGTCATGCGGGAAATGTAAGCCAGTACAGCAGCAGGTGGGGGCTGTTTTGCCTCACTGGATGCTGATTCTGAACATGAAGAAGGCAAATTCTACGTCTGGGATCGGCAGGCGATTGCCGCGATTCTCACCAGGGAAGAATATGCGGCGACAGCCCCTTACTTTGGCCTTGATCGCCCTCCCAACTTCGAAGGTCAGCATTGGCATCTTGAAGTGGTGCAATCAATCGAGGCAGTTGCAGCAAATAATCAAATCCATTCGGAAGCTGCGCAACAGCTCATTGACAGCGCACGCAAGAAGTTACTAAACGAACGTGAGCAGCGTATCCGGCCGGGACGTGATGAAAAAATACTGACCAGCTGGAATGCGCTGATGATCAAGGGCATGGCGCGCGCCGGACAGATTTTTGAACGTGGGGAATGGATTGATTCAGCCGTGCAGGCAATGGATTTCATCCACGACAGGCTATGGCAGGATAGCTGCCTGCTGGCAACGTTCAAGGATGGCAAAGCGCATCTGAATGCCTATCTGGATGATCACGCCTTCCTGCTGGATAGTCTGCTGATGCTGCTGCAAGCCCGCTTTCGACAGGCAGATCTTGATTTTGCCATCACCTTGGCAGATACACTGCTCACCCGGTTTGAAGATGAAACATCCGGTGGATTCTTTTTCACCAGTCATGACCATGAGATGCTTATTCACCGGCCTAAAACCGGTCACGATGGCGCCATTCCGGCCGGAAACGGTATTGCTAGCATAGCCTTGCAGCACCTGGGCTATCTAGTGGGCGAGCCACGCTACCTCGAATCTGCCAAACGTACACTGGATATTTTCTCTGATGTGTTGTCACACCAGGCCAGTTCGCATTGCAGCATATTGGTCGCGCTGGAGGAATTTCTGGAACCAACCCGGACAGTGCTCCTGTCTGGAGATGAAGCAGAATTGCAGACATGGCTTAAGGCACTGGTTCCCTGTTCATTGAATATGATATCAATCGCATTGCCTCATGAACTTTCCGGGTTACCCGATGGTCTTAAAAAACGCTCTGCCCCAGATGGAAAAATCAGCGCTCAAGTATGTGAGGGCAGGCGTTGTCTTCCGGAGATTCATTCACTGAATGAACTGCTGCAAGTCTGCAGGGTTCACGGTAGAATGGCACTCCCTTAATCATTCATAAAAGGAAAAAACTGATGAAAACAGCTTGGTTAGGTGTATTTGCTGCTTCAGCGTTGTTAGTGGCCGGTTCTGTTCAGGCCAGCCCCGAATTGGCAGCAAAAAATAATTGTGTCGCTTGTCATCAGGTAGATGCAAAACTTGTTGGCCCTTCATTTAAAGAAATTGCAACCAAATATGCGGGCAAGGATGATGAGACCGGATACCTGGTAAGCAAAATAAAAGGGGGCAGCACTGGTGTATGGGGTCAGATTCCAATGCCTCCAAACGTCAATGTCAGTGATGGGGATGCCAAAGCACTGGCAGAATGGATCTCGACACTTAAATGATCTGATCATCAGCTATAAATTTAAGCCGATACCGGGAACCGTATCGGCTTTTTTGTTTCCGGGCCGCCAATCCAAGCTATCAAGAAAGACCGCTTTATTTGACAACGTACCTGGCTTTCAATACATTTCTTTGAAACATTCTTTTTAAATATCCAGCCATATAACAATTATGCTTACGGTTTTCCTTGATTTCGGCTCCGTCACGCGCGGTGATATTGATCGGGCAGCGCTGGAGCAGGCCGTATCTCCCTGGATTTATCATGACAACACCTCCCGTGAACAGGTTACAGAGCGGATCAAGGGAGCTGAAATCATCATCAGCAATAAAGTGCAGCTGGATCGGACAGCCATATTTGCAGCAGATCAGCTAAAACTGATTTGTGTCGCAGCCACCGGTTATAACAACGTCGATCTTGCTGCAGCCGCTGAGCGCAATATTCCGGTATGTAATGTACGCAACTATGCCACTAGTTCCGTTGCGCAACACACGCTTATGTTCATGCTGAACTTTGCCTGCCGTTTCGTGGAATATCGGCAGCTGATAAAAAAAGGGGGATGGCAGACCAGCACCTACTTCTGCCCGCTTGATTTCGGCGTTATGGAATTGGCAGGAAAGACGCTTGGTATCATCGGGCATGGCGAGCTCGGTAGTGCTGTGGCAAATATAGCCAAAGCATTTGGTATGAAACTGTTGATCGCCGAATATAAATCCGCCTCATCCATCCGGCCTGGGCGCATGGCATTCAATGATGTTATCCAACAAGCGGATTTCATTACGCTGCACTGCCCGTTGTCGGCAGATACCCGGCATTTGATTGGCAAGTGGGAATTTGATCTGATGAAACCCTCGGTATACCTTATTAATACAGCCAGAAGCGGCCTGATCAATGAAGACGACCTGCTGCAAGCCCTTTATTCTGGCCGTATTGCCGGCGCAGCTATCGACGTCCTGCAAGCAGAGCCGCCGGTTAATGGCAATCCCT
The DNA here is from genome assembly GCF_055387135.1 of Nitrosomonas sp. TNE100. Classification (NCBI taxonomy): domain Bacteria; kingdom Pseudomonadati; phylum Pseudomonadota; class Betaproteobacteria; order Nitrosomonadales; family Nitrosomonadaceae; genus Nitrosomonas; species Nitrosomonas sp. TNE100. The sequence continues at coordinate 2,207,744 of NZ_AP040997.1, forward strand.
TGCTGGATTACCCTCATCCCAACCTGCTTATTACACCCCATTCCGCCTGGGCCAGTGTGGAATCTAGACAACGCATGATCAACCTGCTGGCAGATAACATACGTAATTTCCTGCAAAACAAGCCTTTTAACCAGATTAATACAGCGTTGCAGTAATTCTGGATACGCATATAGACCAGGTAATGTCCACCGCCGCACTCTACTGCTTAGAACCTGTTCAAGGAAAAATCTGAATGAAAGCCACACCTCTTGCGATTCCTGATATCTATCTAATCGAACCCAAAGTATACGGCGATGAACGCGGCTTCTTTTTTGAAAGCTTCAATCAAGCCAGTTTTGAAGAAATCATCGGCAGGCCGGTTCAGTTCGTGCAGGATAATCACAGCCGCAGTATGAAGAATGTCCTGCGCGGCCTGCATTATCAGATTCAGCAACCGCAGGGCAAGCTGGTGCGTGTGGTGCAAGGTGAAGTGTTCGACGTAGCGATTGATCTGCGCAAAAGCTCAGCAACCTTTGGCCAATGGACGGGGGAAATCCTTTCTGCAGAAAACAAATACCAACTCTGGATACCTGAAGGATTTGCCCATGGTTTTGTCGTACTGAGCAATACCGCCGAATTTCTCTACAAAACCACGGATTACTATGCACCTGTCCATGAGCGCTGCATTCTCTGGAATGACCCAACACTCGACATTGCCTGGCCAGCAGGTATTCAGCCTGCTCTATCCACCAAGGATGCCCTGGGAACCCCATTTGATCAGGCCGAGGTCTTTGACTAACGCAAGAGCTTCTGCAACACCAATGGAAATGTGCGCCAACTCCTGGCGCAATACGGCTTGAAGTATCCTGACAGCCCGGAAATCTCGAAGAAACTGATTTGACTATGTCCCACCCTTTTTATCAGCATCGCCGCATACTGATTGCAAGCCTAGTCGGCACAACCATCGAATTTTATGATTTTTATATTTATGCCACGGCAGCGGCACTGGTATTCGGACCTTTATTCTTTCCTGCAGAATCTCCGTCTGCACAATTAATGTTGTCATTCCTGAGCTTTGGACTCGCCTTCCTCGCGCGGCCAGTTGGCGCAATATTATTCGGCCATTTTGGTGATCGTATTGGAAGAAAATCAACACTGGTCGCCTCATTGTTGCTGATGGGCATATCAACCCTGCTGATTGCATTCTTGCCCACCTACGCGACAGCAGGCTGGATAGCTCCGTTACTATTGTGCACCCTGCGTTTTGGTCAGGGACTGGGACTTGGCGGCGAATGGGGCGGCGCGGCTTTATTGGCTGTTGAATACGCTCCCCCGGGATGGGGTGCGCGGTTTGGTATGATTCCTCAGTTAGGTGCTCCAATTGGATTCATTGCCGCAAACGGATTGTTTTTGCTTCTCGGTACGGCGTTGAGTGAAACAGACTTTGCAGCATGGGGATGGCGAATCCCATTCCTTACCAGTGCAATTCTGGTTGGACTTGGTTTATGGGTGCGGCTGAAAATTAATGAAACACCCGAATTTACCCGGGCACTGGCAAAAGATCCTCCCATTCCGGTTCCCATCGGCGAGCTGATACGCAAGCATGCCGCTATCACCTTTGCCGGAACGTTTACAGTAGTTGCCTGTTTTGCCATCTTTTATCTTTCAACCGCTTTTGCACTGGCTCATGGCACTACGACACTTGGATACGATCGTGAGCTGTTTCTGCTCACTCAGCTTGCAGCAATATTATTTCTGGCTATTGGTATCGTTCTCTCGGGAATACGTGCCGATCAGCATCACGCAAACCAGGTACTGGTATGGGGATGTGCAGCGACAATTATCCTGGGCTTAATATTTGGACCAGCCTTGGGGGCGGGATCGCTATGGCTGGTCTGGATGGTGCTTTCGCTTGCCCTGTTTATAATGGGGTTTGTTTACGGCCCGCTTGGCGTATGGCTACCATCGCTTTTCCCTCCGCGAATACGCTATACAGGCATATCTGTTGCCTTCAACTTAGGAGGTATTCTAGGCGGCGCACTCGCCCCCCTTGCCGCACAGGCACTTAATGATGCGGGAGGCACATCCTTTGTTGGCCTTTATCTGACAATGGCAGGCATATTCAGCCTGGCGGGATTAAAAATGACTCAACAATTGATACCAAACCAGGTACACAAATTGAATTAAGGGTAGATATCTGTTAATCAACTGCCGCCTTACCACCTTTAACCAGATATGGATTACTCAATGATGATGTCTCAAGAAAAAATTCAGGAAAGGAATCAGACTTCAAAGAAAAATGGATATAAGGCTTGATTGAGGCCAGCGTCACCTGCCAATCAACCAATTCAATGAAAACAACCTGTCCGAATATTACCGCACCCAAGCTGGCGTGTGATTTTGATGATTTGAGATTGAATGATGATATTCTGCTGCAGGACCATGTAAACCCATTTTTACTCAATAGCCGGTTAGCTTCATCCCACAAACGAAGAAAGGTAAACCCGAGTCTGTAGTGAGGGTTTACATAAACATCAAAATCCCATGCTGCTTGCCTGGTTGGTAGCGGAATATAACGCGCTCGCACTTCATCTTCCTGATAAGGACCAAGCATCAGCCAGATAAACCCTAAAAACTCCTCATCCTTAGAAGCAACCAGGCAGATTGCTCCATTTTTGAAACGCTCTCGAATGACGGATATTGGCCGCGGAAAATGATGAATAACCGAATCCTGTTCATCTATTTGTCTGATTACTATTTTCTTACCTCTTGCCAGAGGTAAGAAAGAATTGTTGTTAACAGGCTGTGCAACTAATTGATACTTAAAAATTCTTATATTCCCATAAGATATCTTGAAAAGCAGCCTATGCAAAACTAAAAATCCGGTATTCATCCAACCAATCGCAGATATTGACTGACTAATATATCTGTATATTTTCACTACATTATTGATAATGATCATTATCTAATTACCTCGAGTAACCAAATATTTTTATTGCCTTTTACGACATAATAAATATGTCGTAACCAATTTAATCTTTCGAGAAAATACTATTCTAGATCTCTCTTTTACTTCACTCGGATATAGAAACTACTTTCATGAGTAAAACTTTTCCCACTGTCACTTACTTCATCAATACGCTCCTGTAGAAGAAACATTGCCAATCTCCAATGAGACAACTTCTCCTTGATATTACTGAAATCGGCCCGCCGTCACTGGACAACTTTATTCCTGAAGGGAACGAAGAGTTGCTGTACACACTGAAGAATCTGGTTGCCGACAATCGTCAAGATCGTTTTTATTATCTGTGGGGAAATACAGGAAGCGGTAAAAGCCATCTGCTGCAGGCGGTAACCAATATTTTTCTGGAACAGCAGCGCAATACACACTACATTGATTGCAATCAGGCTGATGAAATTGACTTCAATCTAACCGCAGATTGCATAGCAGTTGATAACATTGAACAACTGGATGATGCTGAACAAATTAGACTGTTTAATCTTTATAACCAGATCCGAGAAAGCAAGTATGGGATATTTTTGGCTGGTGGCACCCGGCCGCCTGCACAATTGGGCTTGCGTCCGGACCTGGCTACTCGCCTGGGCTGGGGATTGGTATATCAGGTACACGAATTAACGGATGAAAAAAAAATAGAAGTTATGCAAGACTATGCAATCCGTTGCGGATTTGAGTTGCCTCTGGATGTTTGCAACTACTTACTGAAGCATGAACAACGGGACTTATCCTCCCTGATCAGGCAGGTCAGCGCGTTGGATCAGCTTTCGCTGACTAGGCAGCGCCCCGTCACCCTTCCCTTGCTGCGTGAACTGTTATAATCAGCACCGGTTTCGGACGATCGTCAATCTCGGAATATCAGATGATTGCAGTTGCTCCGTTCAACTTTGAAACGAATCTGCTGTTTTTCCTTACACAGTTTTATTACATCTATTTTTTCTTATACCGATCAGCATCATGAAACTGGCATTATTTGACCTGGATAACACACTCCTGGCTGGTGACAGCGATTTTCAATGGGCACAGTTCCTGATTGAACAAAATGTTCTGGATCGGGAGGTCTACGAAGCTCGTAACATTGAATTTTACGAGCAATACAAAGCGGGCACACTGGATATTCATGAATTTCTGAATTTTCAGTTAAAGCCTCTTTCCCGCCACCCGCGCGAACAATTAAATGAATGGCGCAGTCGTTTTGTCAAACAAAAAATTGCACCATTGATTGCTCCCGGCGCTTGTGAATTAATTGCCGGGCATCAGGCTGAAAAGGATTTGTGCATTATTATTACTGCCACCAATAGCTTCGTAACCGCCCCCATTGCCAGCATGCTGGGTGTTGATCATCTAATTGCCACCGAACCGGAACTGGAAAATGGTGAATTTACCGGCCGCGTAACCGGCACTCCCTCTTTCCGGGAAGGTAAAATAACCCGGCTGGAACAATGGCTGGACATGCATAACCTCACCTGGCTTTCTTTCCTGCAAAGCTGGTTTTATAGTGACTCGCTCAACGATCTGCCACTCCTCAAAAAGGTGACACATCCTGTTGCGGTGGACCCGGATGCCACACTCCATGAACATGCGAAAGAATGCGGGTGGCGTATTATTAGCCTGCGCCAATAGCACCTCAATCAGATAATTTACATTCTTTAACAAGGAGAAAACAAAATGAAACATACTTCCATAGCATTCCTACTACCAGCAATTTTGAGTCTTTTACTTTCATTTAGCGCACAGGCTGCTGACAGCTATCCTGAAAAAGCAGGAGAAAAGCTGGCTACAGGCGTTGCCAATATCGTTACTGGCATTGGTGAAATCCCTAAAAATATGATGATTTCCAGCCAGAAAAAAGGAACTATCTACGGTGTAACAGCAGGATTTTTCGTGGGCATCGTTCAAACAGTGGGGCGGACATTAAGTGGTGCGCTTGATATCGTCACCTTCGTAATACCCACTACTTCCCTCGTTCAACCGACTTATATCTGGAATGATTTCAATCGGGAAACAACCTATTCAGCCTGGCGTATGCGTTGATAATATTGAGTTTGATATCAATTACCCTTGCCAGGATTCGCTCCGACTGGAAGAAACACATGAAGTCAAGACAGACAATACAGCTGGTTCCGATATAATATCGGTTTTGTGAAGGATCGGCAGCATGCGACTCATACAAAAAGCACTCACCTTCGACGATATATTACTGCTTCCCGCTCATTCCGAAGTCTTGCCCAGGGATGTTGACCTCACCACACAGCTAACCCGTTCTCTCCGGATCAGGATTCCGATTGTTTCAGCCGCGATGGATACAGTTACCGAAGCACGACTTGCTATTGCTATCGCCCAAGAGGGCGGGATCGGCATTATCCACAAAAATATGCCGATCAGCGCCCAAGCAGCGCAGGTTGCACAAGTAAAACGCTTCGAAAGCGGCATTGTCACTGATCCGATTGTCGTCTCTCCAGACATGACCGTCAGAAGCGTTCTGGAACTGATTCGGCAACACAACATATCCGGCTTGCCCGTAGTAAAGGGCAAAAAGGTTGTAGGCATTGTTACCAACCGCGATCTGCGGTTTGAAACCAACCTTGATCAGCCGGTCAAAAATATCATGACCCCGAAGAAGCGTCTGGTTACTGTCCGAGAAGGCATCTCACAGGAAGAAGCACTGGCCTTACTGCATAAACACAGGCTTGAGAAAGCACTGATTGTCGATGAAAACTTCGAATTGCGCGGGATGATTACCGTCAAGGACATCACCAGAACAACCGAACATCCCTATGCCAGCAAGGATGAACGGGAACGTTTATACGTGGGTGCTGCAATCGGGGTGGGGGAAGGCAGTGACGAACGTGCCGCCGCTTTGGTGGAAGCTGGTGCAGATGTAATTGTCGTGGACACAGCACATGGGCATTCGCAGGGCGTATTGGAACGCGTGTACTGGGTCAGGAGAAATTTTCCTGAAATTCAGGTAATCGCCGGTAATGTTGCCACGGCTGCAGGAGCCAAAGCATTGGTAGATCATGGTGTTGATGCCGTAAAGGTTGGAATCGGTCCAGGTTCAATCTGTACCACCCGGGTCATCGCTGGTGTTGGTGTCCCGCAAATTTCAGCAATTGATAATGTTGCTACTGCACTGCAGGGTACAGGTGTACCAGTTATCGCAGATGGAGGTATTCGTTATTCCGGTGATATTGCCAAGGCCATTGCTGCAGGGGCAAGCGCAGTCATGCTGGGAGGTCTACTGGCTGGAACAGAGGAATCCCCAGGTGAAGTCGAGCTACTCAAGGGTAGAGCCTATAAAAGTTATCGCGGCATGGGCTCATTATCTGCCATGCAACAAGGATCAAGCGATCGCTATTTTCAGGAAACCGAGCGCCATGAAGCAGAAAAACTGGTACCCGAGGGCGTGGAAGGTCGCGTTCCTTACAAAGGCTCTCTCGCCAATGTCATCCATCAACTGACAGGAGGTGTCCGTTCCAGCATGGGTTATCTGGGATGCCATACCATCAGTGAAATGCATGAAAAAGCTGAGTTTATCGAAATCACGTCTGCCGGAATCCGGGAATCTCATGTGCATGACGTTCAGATCACCAAAGAAGCCCCCAATTATCACGTTGAATAACCCTTTACTGATATGCATTCAGCAATTCTTATCCTGGATTTTGGCTCGCAGTACGCTCGTTTAATCGCACGGCGCATCCGGGAAACCAGTGTTTACTGTGAACTCCACCCCTTTGATGTCAGCCCGCAATTTATTCGGGAATTTTCTCCTGTTGGCATCATTCTCTCCGGCGGGCCGGCATCCATCTTTACCAATGACGCGCCGCGTGTGCCTCAAATTGTGTTTGAACTGGGTGTCCCTGTTCTCGGCATATGTTATGGAATGCAGGCCATGGCAGCTCAGCTCGGAGGAGAGGTGGAAAATGCGCAAACGCGCGAATTTGGCTATGCAGAATTGTTAACAGAACCATGCAGGCTGTTCCAGGACATCAAGGATCGCATCAGCTCTGATGGCAAACCCGCTCTTGATGTATGGATGAGCCACGGTGACCGGGTTAATAAATTACCGCCTGGGTTCACAGCCATTGCCTTCAATGCAGCCACTCCCTTTGCAGCCATGGCTGACGAAACACGCAGGTTCTACGGTGTCCAGTTCCATCCTGAAGTCACTCACACCCTCCAGGGAAAAGCTATCCTCGATCGTTTCGTTCATGATATCTGTGATGCGGGCTATGACTGGAACATGCCGGATTACGTAGAAGAGGCCATTGGCCGGATACGCGCGCGCGTCGGCGGCGATAAAGTCATCCTGGGATTGTCTGGGGGGGTAGATTCTTCAGTAGCCGCCGCACTAATCCACCGCGCCATCGGTGATCAGCTGGTATGCGTATTCGTAGACAACGGCCTGCTCCGCCTGAATGAAGCCAAGCAAACCATGGAAACCTTTAGCCGGAATCTTGCGGTCAACGTCATCTACGTTGATGCTAGCAGACAATTCCTGGAGCAATTGAAAGGAATCACTGATCCGGAACAGAAACGCCGCACCATCGGCCGCGAATTTGTGGAAATCTTTCAGCAGGAAGCCGCAAAAATTGAAAACGTCAAATGGCTGGCGCAAGGCACCATTTATCCGGATGTCATTGAATCTGCCGGCAGCCACACAAAGAAATCAGGATTAATCAAATCCCACCATAACGTTGGTGGTCTACCAGAAACACTTCGCCTCAAATTGCTGGAACCACTGCGTGAACTGTTCAAGGATGAAGTACGAGAACTTGGCCTGGCACTGGGGCTTCCGCGTGACCTGGTATTCCGTCATCCCTTCCCTGGACCGGGACTAGGTGTCCGTATTCTGGGAGAAGTTAAATACGAATATACAGAATTATTGCGTCAGGCTGACGCCATCTTTATTGAAGAGCTGAGAAACGCTGGATGGTATGAAAAAACCTCCCAGGCATTTGCTGTTTTCCTGCCAATAAAATCAGTTGGCGTTATGGGAGATAAGCGCAGTTATGAGTACGTCATCGCACTGCGCGCCGTTCAGACTGAAGATTTCATGACTGCACAATGGGCTGAGCTGCCTTACACCTTGCTTGCCAGAATCTCCAACCGCATCATCAACGAAATTCGTGGCATCAACCGCGTAGTTTACGATATCTCAGGCAAACCCCCAGCAACAATTGAGTGGGAATAAACCGCCACGTATCAATGGTACCCTGTATGTATTTATGTCGTCATTCAATTAAACACAATGGAACATGAATTCTGGCTACAAAGCTGGCGCGAAGGGCGTACCGGTTTTCATCAACTACGCGTACAGCCGTTACTGCAGAAATACTGGCCAACACTTGATCTACCAACTGGCAGCAAGATATTTGTTCCACTGGCTGGCAAATCATTGGATATGGCTTGGCTGGCTGCGCAAGGCTACCGTGTATTGGGTGTAGAGCTTTCACTACTGGCAGTACAGCAGTTTTTTGCCGAGCATGGTCTGAAACCTGCGGTGAGAGAATCTCGCTATGGCACACATTACACAGCCGGGAACATTGAGGTGATCTGTGGCGATGCTTTTGCGCTGGATGCAGCGCTGCTTTCCGATTGCAGCGGTATCTACGATCGTGCTGCGCTGATCGCTCTGCCACCCGAGCTGCGCGTACCCTATATAAACGAACTCATGACATGTCTGCCGGCTGGTTGTAGCGGTTTGCTGATCACACTTGAATATCAGCAGCAGGAAATGGTTGGGCCACCGTTTTCAGTTGAAGAAGCCGAGGTACTGAAGTGCTATTCACCCCGCTGGTGTGTCAAGCTGCTGGAACGAAACGATATCCTTCCCCAAGAACCTGGTTTTGCTGCACGTGGCCTGACAAAACTTGCCACAGCAGTGTACCAACTCCAACGACTTGCTGTATAAATCAACAAACGGCGTGGGGTACTGTTGATAAAACAATACTGCACGGATAACCTCCCTCAAGAAATACAATCTCTCACCATAACTGATCGCATAACCTAAAGTCGGTTGCGGAGCGGGGACAAGCTGGAAGTCAAATTTTTGATATGTTTCTTGAGGTGGAGCACAGCACATTCGCAATAACATTCCTCGCAATAACCCTGCCCTGCATTTGTAATGATCAATCAAAATTGAACTTTTCCCCTACACTGTCGTTGCAAGTAACTCCAGAGTTGATGTAACTCTTATATACGGTGAGCCTATGCAAATAGAGCCAACCAAGGATGCACTACCTCGATGTAATTCCGTTAAATCCAATTAACATGAAATTTAATCCCAATTACCCCAACGACAACAACAAGGGGCAACGTCAACTGTGGAATGCGCTCAAGAACGCTTTTGAGCAGGATGAAGGTGTTGCGTACTACCGATACCCTATCTTCGCAACGAGTAAACGAGGGCGAAGTGAGCCTGATTTCCTCATGATTCATCGCCGCTTCGGCATATGGATCTTTGAAAGCAAGGGCTGCACGATTGGAAATATCGCAGCAATTGAGGGCCACGACTGGCAAATGCGCGACTGGTACGCTGACAGCATGTCTCCTATAAGCCAGATCGAAGCGCAACTATTTGAAGTCAGGGCGTTATTTAAACCAAGCCCGATGTTAGAAAAACTTAAAATACCATTCGAGTACCGGGTTGTACTGCCGTTCATTTCAGCCTCTGAATGGGCTATGCAAGGTTTTTCGAAACATCCAAGTACAAATGGTGTTGTCTGGCTTGAAGAAGATATTTTACAGACATCTTTCAGGCAACAGGTTAAAGCTGTTTCATCTGCCTATATGCCCACACTTGACGATGCTCAATGGGAGCAAATTCTCGGAGTATTTCGAGGTATCGCTACGACCGAGCCACCTAGACAACCCAATCCAGGTGCCCCTGTTTCTTGCCATAGCAGGGTGATTCATGCCGTTGAAAGCCGTTTGCGTATTTTGGATGAGAAGCAAGATCGAATTTCTCAGGAAGTCCCTGAAGGTCCCCAGCGCATGCGTGGAATCGCCGGAAGTGGCAAAACAGTCTTGTTTACAAGACGAGTTGCACAGATGCATGCATCTAATCCGGATTGGGAAATTGCATTTGTTTTCTGGAGTCGTTCACTTTACCAACAAATTCGAAATCTTATTGATAAGCACTACCGACGATTAACCGGCGCAACCCCTGACTGGAATAAGTTGCATATCTGGCATGCATGGGGAAGCAAGGAACTCACCGGCTTCTATCGTGAATTGGCATTCCGGTGGAAATGTCGCTTCTTGAGTTTTGGGGATGCAGAGAAAATGACAATCCATGGAGAATCAGCATATGAAGCTGCCTGCCGCAACCTCGAAGAAGAATGCAAAAGTTGTCCATCATTGCTCGACGCCATCGTTATTGACGAAGGACAAGATCTGCCGGCATCTTTCTATCGAATAGCTCATCATGCGCTACGTGCACCAAAACGCCTCTATTGGGCTTATGACGAAGCACAAGGAGTAGATTCTCTGATCGTCCCGAATGCCTCAGAGATATTTGGCAGGGACGAGCAAGGTCGTCCTTGTATTGATCTATCTGGCAGCTATGCGAGCGGCATGCAGAAGGCGCATAATATGAATTGTTGCTATCGAACTCCTCGTCAGATTCTTTTAGCAGCACATGCCATCAACATGGGGTTATTTCGAGAAGGGGGGCCACTTCAAGGAATCACACGTAAAGAAGACTGGATCGCTTTGGGTTACCAAGTGGTAGAAGGTGATTTCAGTGCAGCAAGCGTAAAGGCATGTGCCACCGTTATGCTCCAGCGTCCGGACAAGACAAGTGGCCACCCCATTGACAATCCCGAGTTCGGAGCACCGTTGGACAAATCAACAATCTTGGTGATTCATGAGAGCTTAAGCCAGGCAGAAGATGTTGATTTCGTTGCAACCAGTATTCACCGTGATCTTGAATCAGATCTTCGTCCAGAAGATATTGCAATCGTTGGCCTTGAGCCCACACGCTATCTGTTCCCGCAAATTGAGGATCGCCTCCGTACACTTGGCATCAGGGTTCTCTCCCTGAACAACCAAAACAAGGATCAATTTCATCAAGCAGGATATGTAACGATTTCAAGTATTCGGCGAGCCAAAGGTAATGAAGCATACAAAGTCTATGCCCTCAATCTTCACATGGCGGGAGCTTTACAAGCCAAAAGCCCGGAAAAAGAGATGATTGCTCGAAACCAGATATTTGTTGCGCTGACTCGTACGAAATTATGGTGTGTTGCTGTCGGGAGACCTGGATCTATCATGAAAGAACTACTGGATACCTCAAAGAACAATGGCTTTCTTCGCTTCCCTGCCTTCAATCAGGCCAGCCTGAAAAGATCAATGAGTGATACGGATGCTTTGCAAGAAAACTTATGTAGCCAAACAACTGTAAGCGCCTAACGACACTATCTGTTATTTTTTCTATACTAAATAATTTAATGAACTCTGGCATTAACGGCAATAGTTCATCGGTACGATCTGGGCCAGACAAAGAATTTAATGAGTCAAACCGCCATGGAGCCAATACTGCAGCGGATACACTGTGCTTATCTACTTTTTTTACAAAACTACAGCATCACCCAGGATGATGCGAGCGCCTCTACCAAATCAACTCAAATCCCATGGCTCCCCAATCTGAACTGACATTGCGCGGTATTGTTATTGGCATTTTTATTACACTGATATTTACTGCTGCCAATATTTATTTTGGGCTAAAGGCGGGACTCACGTTTGCCACGTCGATTCCGGCGGCAGTAATTTCGATGGCGGTGCTGCGCAAGTTCCAGCATGTAACCATCCAGGAAAACAACATTGTACAAACAGTAGCATCAGCGGCGGGCACGCTGTCGGCGATTGTTTTTGTATTACCAGGCCTGATCATGATCGGCTGGTGGCAGGATTTTCCGTTTTGGATGACATTCGGCATTTGCCTGACCGGCGGCGTGCTGGGCGTGATGTACACCATTCCGCTGCGGCGGGCACTGGTGACTAATTCAGACTTACCGTACCCTGAAGGTGTGGCTTGTGCCGAGGTGTTGAAGGTCGGTACCGAGACCGGACGTTCCGGCAATGATGAAGGGAATCACTCAATCGGTCGTATCGGGTTGCGAGTAGTGATTGTTGGGAGCATCAGCTCAGCAGTTTTTGCTGTGATTGTAGCAACCAGGTTATTTGCTGCTTCCGTTTCGCACTACTTCAACGTGGGTACGCGCAGTGTGACGGGATTTGACTTCAGCTTGTCGCTGGCACTATTTGCCGTGGGACATCTGGTAGGCTTGTGGGTCGGGCTGGCCATGCTGGTAGGTGCGTTGGTAGGATGGGGATGGGCAGTTCCACATTACAGCACCTTGCTTGATGTAGCAAACGGTTCGGCTGCACAGTTGGCGCAAGCCGTGTGGTCAGAAAAAGTACGCTTTCTGGGCGCAGGCACCATCGGCGTAGCTGCGGTATGGGCACTGGTCAAACTGGCGCGGCCAGTCATCAGCGGTTTACAGAATGCCTGGCGTTCAACCCGTATGCGCAAGGCCAGGCATGGCGATGCGTTGCCACGCACTGAATGCGATATCCCAATCTCCATCGTGTCTCTAGTCATTGCCATCACCATCGTACCCATCATCTGGCTGCTCATGGATTTCGTCCGCACCAGCGGACTGCATGCGCATGTGATGCCGCTGGTGGCAGGCACTACACTTTTTATTTTACTCATCACAATTTTGGTCGCAGCCGTATGCGGTTATATGGCTGGCTTGATTGGCTCCAGCAACAGCCCGCTATCGGGGATAGGGATTTTGGTCATCATCGTGGTTTCACTGCTGCTGATGCTCGGCTTCGGACACCTGTACCCTGGTGACGAGGCACAGGCGCTAGTAGCGTATGCACTATTTGCCACCTCCATTATTTTCGCTGGAGCCACTATTGCCAATGACAACCTGCAAGATCTCAAGACTGGACAACTGGTGGATGCCACACCGTGGAAGCAACAGGTAGCGCTGGTGATTGGCGTTGTCGCAGGCGCAATTATCATCCCTCCGGTATTGGATTTACTACGCGAGGCCTACAGTTTTGTCGGTGCACCAGGTGCTGAGCCGACACGTGCGCTGCCTGCACCACAAGCGGGTTTGATTTCGACATTGGCACAAGGCGTGATCGAGAACAGCGTCGCCTGGAATCTGCTTGGCATGGGTGCGCTGATTGGAGTTGCAGCTGTAGTCATTGATGAACTGCTGGCACGCACTCAAACAGCTACCAGACTGCCGCCACTGGGGGTGGGACTGGGAATGTATCTGCCAACATCGACTACGCTGATAGTGGTGTCAGGCGCTTTGGCCGGCGCTGTATTCAATCATTGCGCTGAATGTAAATCTGGGCCGCGCGCTGATACTATCAAACAACTAGGCGTGCTGCTGGCATCGGGGATGATCGTAGGTGAAAGCCTGATAGGCGTGGTACTGGCAGCTGTTATTACATTTTCCGGTAGGGATGCACCATTAACATTGGTAGATGACGAATTTGCCAAGACTTCGCTGTGGCTAGGCGGGATCGCGTTTATGCTGCTGTTAGCCGCGCTGTATTACTGGATTATGCAAATGGAATCGCAAGCGACAAATCAAAACGAACACAGCATTACATCGTCAGTTAATGTGCAGGAGTAATCTGGGTATCTCGTGGAGCCATTACATCGAGTCGGCCACCTGGCTGGATTTTTGAAGATGAATGCCTTTCAAACGGATAATTCCTGTGACACATATTTATTTTGAGATCGTAATGGGAATTCCCAATGATTTGGTGTCGGTAATCGTCAGCCGGAACAACACATAAAGTAATTGGAAGGCATTTCGATTCCAGTGAGTCTCTTCGCCGGTCGTATCCACCGTGTAATACTTTCCGTGTGAATAAGCAAACATATCAATATTGCCAGGCTGTTTATCAGCAACAATCATGCCCATGGTTTGTGCGGGATTCTCATTACCGGCAAGGGGGGGTGTGCGCGAGTCTTTTTCTACATAATATTCCGCTTCTTCTCCCAGTGCATGGCTCAGGAAGTTAAGTATGCTATGAAAACTCCTGAGCCTGAACGCGCCCTGAATTGGCCATTCTCCCCCCGGATAACCCGGGCGAATATCAAAAGCGACATCATTCTCAACCCATGGATTGATCAGATCATCCAGCTCCGCACGCTCTTCACAACAGAGAATATTAGGATCGTAGTTAGTGATGAGAATCGGACCTGGCAGTTGTTTGCTCAGTGTGTAAATGTTTTTTTCCGAGTCATGATCCACGGCAAAATCTTTTTCAATAGCCTGAAATAATCCTTCTGCTGAAATGCCACTATCAGCAATTTTCCAGCTACGCTCAAATATCAAAGGCTCGGCGTAGAGCTGATTTTGATCCTGAATTGCGGAGAGATGGAGAACGATACGACGAAACATTTCGTAGCCGGTACGATCCGATGGATTATTACGATAGGCGGCTTGGTGCTGATATATATGCTGCCGGAAACGCATGCGGCGTTCCTGCTCGCTGGTAAGTGGAAAATAAGAAAAAAAATGTCCGGCTTCACTTCCCCTCTTACCTGTTTCCTCTGCCGTGCCTTTTTTAGCCTCTAAACGCATCCTGTGATGACGACCTCGTTTTTCAGGTTTTTCAGAGACCGGCGCATCCTGAGCAGTGCTATATAGCCCGGAATCAAGCAAACGGACTTCTTGCGCCATCATGCGCAGCATCAAATCAATATCAAAATGCTGACGCAGTAACAGTGTCAATTTGTGCTGGCTGAAGGGAGTCAACAGGCGTTTGGTAAATTCATCGCTGGCAATCGGATCAATGCTGAAAGTAGGACTCTCCGACACACTGCCACCAAAAATGGGGGCCAGCATGCCGCCGCGTTCTCCGGTTAATGCTGGTGTGGCGCCCGCACTGGCACTAAAATCAAATGTCGCAGCAATGCTGGAGACCCGAGTGAAATGTAGCGGTTCATGATGCTGAGCGCGCGCAATGTTAATTAAAAGTTGCCTTGATTCCGAGCGAAGGGCAGCCTGATCATACAACTCAACCGCCCGATTCAAGGCGATCGGCGACAAACAGCCTGAAATTGTTGCAACAACACATATAACCAGCCCTGTACATACCGGCAGTTTCATAAAGATCCTCGTCAGAGCAAGAATAATTCAGCAATTGGGGGACGAACAGGTCAGCACATCAATTCACATCACTCCGCTGCGGTCATTCTTTCATGGCTTCCATATAATGCGCATGCAGGCGCCTCAGCAGAACCAGCAAAACCGCGCTGACCGGCAGCGCCAGCAGAATTCCGATAAAACCAAATAACTGGCCAAACGCCATTAATGAAAAGATTACTGCTACCGGGTGTAAACCAATCCGCTCTCCCACCAGCCGGGGAGTAATCAGCATACCTTCCAGCAGTTGCCCTGATCCAATCACAGCCCAGATTATTATTACACTGCTCCATTCCTGAAATTGTGTCAGAGCAGCGAGAGTCGCCAATGTCAGGCCAGTTATTGTTCCCAGATAGGGCACAAATACCAGCATACCGGATAGCAACCCGATCGGCAAGGCGAATTCCAGCCCAACCAGCCATAGCCCTGTCACGTAATAGATACTCATGATGGTGATTACCGCTATTTCTCCACGCATAAATTCAGCCAGCACATCGTCTGTTTCTCTGGACAGAGCAAAGATTTGTTTTTGCCAAGTCGGCGGAATTAACTCCCCCACTTGTTTAATCAGAATATTCCAGTCTCGCAGCATGTAGAACAGCACCACTGGTACTAATACCAGATTTATTAAAAATCCCAGTATCGCCAGCCCACCACTTTTCAAGGTTGGCAGTGCCCTGGCAGCCACTCCACCTGCACTTTGCCAGTGTTCTGTCAGCAGTTGCTTGAGCATCTCAACATCGATCTGCAATTCAATATCAAAATTTCCTTCCACCCAGGGAATGAGACGATTACTAAGCAGATCAAGAAAAGAAGGGATGCGCTCAATCAGGCGCGAGATCTCTTTTTCAAACAATGGCAACATAATCAAAATCATGGTGATAAAAATACCGATTGCCATCAGCATGACAAAAACGGTACTCAGCGTCCTGGGAACTCTTCTGACTTCAAGCCAGGTAACCAGAGGATTACAAATATAGGCAATGACTGCTGCCAGTAAAAAAGGCGTGAGAATGGGGCTAAGCAGATAAATCAGGGCGCTGATAATGCCAATGAGCGCCAGATACCAGAGGAAACGGGAATCCGGGGAATATTTGTTGTCCATTTACGGTAAATTATGCCTCAATACGGTAAAATCATGCCTTAAAAACTCCACTCTAGCCTTAACACTGCGAGAACTCAACTTGACTGTATCCAATTTCACAGATCCTGACAAAAACCAGATTTCCTACCGCGCATCCGGTGTTGATATCGATGCGGGAAACCGCCTGGTGGAGATAATCAAACCTTTTGCACAGCGCACCCTGCGCCCGGAAGCGCTGGGAGGGATCGGTGGATTTGGTGCATTGTTCGAAGTCCCTGGAAAATATCGACAACCGGTACTGGTATCCGGAACGGATGGAGTCGGCACCAAACTCAAGCTGGCATTCCAGTATGCACGACATGCAACTATTGGCATTGATCTGGTTGCCATGAGTGTGAACGATATTCTGGTACAAGGTGCTGAACCACTATTCTTTCTGGATTATTTTGCCTGTGGCAAACTGGATGTAGAAACTGCTGCACAGGTGATTCAAGGCATTGCGCACGGCTGTGAGCAAGCCGGCTGTGCGCTGATTGGCGGGGAAACAGCAGAGATGCCTGGCATGTACCCGGAAGGCGAATATGATTTGGCTGGTTTTGCTGTAGGTGTAGTGGAAAAAAATCAGATCATCGATGGCTCCAGCATCCGAGAAAACGATCTTGTGCTGGGGATCGCCTCAAGCGGGCCGCATTCCAATGGATTTTCACTGATCCGCAAAATACTTGATCGTCATGCAGGGCAACCTGATACTGGGCTTGATGAAACCTGGCTCGTAGATGCGCTCCTGGCACCGACTCGAATTTATGTGAAATCAATACTGGCATTACTGGCAGAATTGCCCGTCAAAGGATTGGCGCATATTACCGGCGGTGGGCTGCTTGAGAATATTCCACGTATCTTGCCAGATAGCGTCATGGCCCATATCGACCAGAGTGCCTGGGTGCGCCCTCCCCTGTTTGACTGGCTGCAACAACATGGCAATGTCACGGACGAGGAAATGCTGCATGTTTTTAATTGTGGAATTGGCATGATTGTAATCGTAGCACCGGAGCATGCTTTGACTGCCACTAATATCCTGCGCAGCGGTGGTGAAACCGTGTGGCAAATCGGTGATATCAAATCGCGTAAATCTGGAACGCCATCTATCGTCATTACCTGAAGGAAAGGATCATGAAATCAATGGTGATCCTTATTTCCGGTCGCGGTAGCAATATGCAAGCGTTACTGAAGGCCGGGCTACCAGTTGCAGCAGTAATCAGCAATAATCCGACAGCAGAAGGATTGGCGTTTGCCCGCGAACACGGTATTCCAGCCCATGCGATTGATCATCATGCTTTCCCTGATCGGAAAACTTTTGATAATGCTCTGGCGGAAATCATTGATTCATACCAGCCTCACCTGGTTGCGCTCGCCGGCTTCATGCGTATCCTGTCAGAAACATTTGTTGACCATTACCAGGGCCGGCTGATTAATATTCACCCTTCTCTGTTGCCAGCATTCCCCGGACTGGATACCCATACACGAGCTCTGCAGGAAGGAGTCAAAATTCATGGTTGCACAGTTCATTTCGTCACCTCGCAACTGGATCATGGCCCCATCATTATCCAAGCCGCCATACCGGTACTAGCTGATGATACGCCAGCAACGCTGGCGGCGAGAGTGCTGACGCAGGAACACCGCATTTATCCGCAAGCAGCAAACTGGTTTCTGCAGGGACAATTGACCTTGACAGAAAATCATGTTGAAACTGGAATGGCCTGTGATAGTCAGAAAGTTCTATATTCTCCCGGGATCACGTCATGAAATTTTTATTACCCATAATCCTGTTCTGGATAAGCAGTATCACTTGCGCCGCTGATTTGCCTGAACGTATTGATATCGACTATGTACTCAACGGTCTTATTGGTCAGGGCAAAGCACATGAAACTCTGCTTATACAAAACCAAAACGGAGCTCAGCATTATACCCTTAGCAGCGAAATTTCAGCCAGCGGATTTCTTAAACTGATCAAACGTGGCAGCATTCTTCGCCACAGCGAGGGCATGATTATTCCGGACGAAGGAATGAAGCCTCTACACTTTTCAGACCAACGTGGCGGAAAACCTGCACGCACGGTTGAATTTGACTGGAGCAAGGAGCGCATCATTTATCGCCGTAAAGGCCGTGAGATGATAGAGAATCTGCCAAAAGGAACACTGGATGAATTAAGTTTTGCTTATCACTTCATTTTCACCGCCCCTCCCAAACAGACGCTGACCATATACGAAACCGATTACCGCGTTCTGCGCCCGGTTCGCTATGCTGTTACCCATGAAACACTGGATACGCCAATGGGAAAACTGGCCACGACCGTACTTACGAAACAACAAGAGCCAGGTGATGCGTTCCGCAAGAAAATCTGGCTGGCAACGGATCATCATATGCTGCCAGTACGTATTATTTCGACAGAAAAAAGCGGGATGGAAGTAGACCAGCTAGTTACTAAAATAGACTACAAGTCTCCAGCAAGTTCCACACAATGACCCATTTAAACTGCTTATGCGCCTGACTCCCGAACGACTGAATCTGCTGATTATCGCCGTACGCAAGGTGTTACCTCTACAAGCTCCGGCAGATGTGCTACTGCGACAGTTTTTCCGGGATTATCCACAGCTGGGACAAAATGGTCGGAGCATGATTGCAGAAACTGTCTTTGGAATCCTGAGACATCGATTTTTCCTGGAAGTACTGACCGGAAAAGCAACTGCTCGTGAACTGGTATTAGCCTATCTGGCCAGATTCCAAGGTATGAATCTACGGGAATTAACCCCACTCATCCGGGAGGTGGAATCCAAATGGATCCAACAAATCAAAGCGGTAAAACTGGAGGAACAGCCGCTGTTCATACGGGCAGAGTTCCCGGAATGGCTGGTGGGAAAATTGCAGCAATCCTGGTCGGATGAAGATATTTTGCGTCTTGGCCAAGTTTTGCAACAACCCGCTCCATTGGATATACGTGTCAACAGCCTACTTGCAAAACGTGAAGAAGTAATTGCTGTACTAAAACAGGAAGGAATTAAAGCTCAGCCCACGCCCTTTTCTCCCGTTGGTATCCGCCTCACTGGCAATCCAGCAATCAACCGGAACGCATTGTTCCTTTCCGGAAAAATTGAAGTGCAGGATGAAGGCAGCCAGATTCTCGGTTTTCTGCTGGCACCCAAGCGAGGCGAGATGGTAGTAGACTTTTGTGCCGGCGCGGGAGGTAAAACATTGCTGCTCGGCGCATTGATGCATTCTCGCGGGCGCCTGTATGCTTTTGATATTTCTGAAAAGCGGCTCAACAACCTCAAACCCCGGCTCAAACGCTCTGGATTATCGAACGTTCACCCGCAACACATTGATAGCGAAAAAGATATCAAGCTGAAACGATTAGCGGGAAAAATTGACCGGGTATTAGTTGATGCCCCCTGCAGCGGGCTGGGCACTTTACGCCGTAACCCTGACTTAAAGTGGCGACAAAGTCCGGAAAGTATCAATGAGCTGCAGAAAAAACAAATGGCCATTCTTACGGCCGCCGCAAAATTGCTAAAATCGGGAGGGCGTCTAGTTTATGCAACCTGCAGTCTGTTGCCAGAAGAGAATCAGCAGGTAATTGAACGCTTTTTAGCAGATCATCCACAATTTTCCATACTTAATTGTGGAGAGCTGCTTGCACAACAAAAAATCAACTTGCCTGATACAGGTGAATTTTTACAGCTCTCACCGCTATACCACAATACTGACGGCTTCTTTGCTGCTGTTCTGGAACACTCCAGAATGGAGTCCGAAAATTAAAAAGGGGCCTTAGAGAAAAGGCCCCTTCAGAATGCAAGCAGCTAACTTGAGTTACTGCTTGCAGAAATTAATTATTATTGTTATTTCAGATCGTCAATACCGGCACCAAAATTGATATGGAATGCCGCTCCGTCGATTACAAGCGCTGGAACTGATTTTACTCCAGCTGCTTCAGCTTCACCGATACGTGATTTATCCGTACCCAAGTGTACATTTTCAACTGTATATTTTGAAGGATCAATAGCATTGGCGACAGCCTGTTCAGCAGACACACAGACAGGACAACCGGCATGATAGAAAATAGCTTTTGATGCCATGTGTTTCTCCTTAACTAAGATTCATTAAAACGACATTCTCAAAACGGAATATCCTGGTCCCTGTTCGAAACCATACGGCATTTAGAACTGCTTACAGGCATTCCAATTTTTTATTTTAACACATAAAATCAATGAAATGTATTCGCATGGCTTACTGATGCAAATGTATCAATATGGTGGCGGTGATGGCGGATAACCCGACGGCGGTGGAGGAATATATCTGCCCGGAGCAGCAGGTGGATAGGAATAAGTTCCCTGGTTTACATTCCCGCCCGATCCTTCAATCAGCCCGGCAGAAACCGGGACACGATGACCATTGGCATACATGCACTGGATATAGGCAATATCATAACGCTCCTGACTAATAGAACCAGACGACTGCGCAGTACCACTGCCTACCAGTCCGCCTCCCAGCAGACCTGCTCCCGCACCAACAGCAGCACCACGCCCACCACCAAACGCCGCTCCCGCAGCAGCTCCTAGCGCCGCACCAACAGCAGCGCTTTCCATGCCGCTGGATGCCGCTGAACTCCTGGGTGTCTGGAAATCGGTTTGCTGGCTGGCAAACTGTCGACACAAATAATCATCACTGCGAAACTGATCAAAACTTTTACCATTACCCGGTAATATCATGACACTTGGTCCGGTTGGTACATTCACACAGGCCACAAGAAGGATCGCAACTGGAAAAACAATTAATCTGGAAAAGTAACGCATTGTATGCTCCTGTATTATTGGGCAGGTCTGGGAGGAACTTTTATCCATCCACCCGGGCAGCGTTCCACTTCCGGATAATAGCCGGCGGGGTTCTCGCAATAATACCAGTAATTCGTCACGGCTGATTCAGGGGGGGGTGGCGGGGGTGCCGGCCGGACAGGCTGTTGCTGCTGGATATAAATAGGTGGATCAGGCGGCACAATCACAACCGGAGGGTATACGACGGGAGGATAAGCGGGCCAGTAAAAGCGGTTGTCCAGGTAACCGTAGGGACGGTAGTAAGGTTGCCGGTAATAGGGATAATAACGCCGCCCGTAGACAAAGTCCCCATAAATCCCGATATTCCGGCCAGGATAGCTAAAATGGCCATAAGACCCGAATGAGCCAGCCAAGCCGACACCCAGGGAAAAATTAGGCCGACTCGAATAATGACGATGCCCATGAGAATATCTACTATGGTTATGACCATGGCTATAACTCCATGAAACGTCACTCATTGTTATTCCGGTTAAAATCAGAGACAGATAAAGCCAATCGACCTTTTTCACTCATTGCTCCTCATATATCCGTGATACAGTTATTTTGAGGTGTACAGCTCTTATATTGCCCATTAGGCTGCATCCTTTAATAAAGGTTTCAAGTATACGCCGCTCTGAAAAAGCACATGATAGGCAGGCATTTTTACGAAAACAGAAAAGGCCCGCACTATTTTAATTGGAAACTGCGGTGTACGTTTTTTGAATCAGGAATTTTAATGTCTGACCGGGGAGATTTTTGATGTCTGGATTATTCAGCGCGCTTTCAAGAGCCTCAATTAACCTTTTTAATCCACGTATGTTATGGCTGTGGAGTTGGCCCATATTGGTATCAGCTATTTTCTGGTGGCTGATCGGGATGTTTTTCTGGGCGCCACTATCAGGCTGGCTGCTGACTGTCATCCCGGCAGATACGCTCCAGAACTGGCTGGAAACTTCACATCTGCAGGTGATCGCTGACGGGGTGGAGACTGTGATCAACCTGATCATTTTCATGATATTAACGATCACAACCAGCCTGGTGATTACCGCATTGTTTACCATGCCAGCCCTGGTCAGTTTTGTAGCAAAACGCTACTACCCTGATCTGGCTCCGATGCGGGGTGGAACAATCACCGGCAGCCTGCGCAATGTCCTATTGGCCATCGCGATTTTTATCGTAATCTGGATAGCAACCATCCCTTTATGGTTTACCGGAATTGGCCTGCTGGGGCCTCTGCTGGCGGCAGCTTATTTGAATCAGCGGCTGTTTTTCTATGATGCGCTGTGTGACCATGCAGACAACTTCGAGCTAAACAAGCTATCAACCATGAATCGACCAGCACGCTGGAGTCTGGGTTTTCTGACAGGGTTGCTACAATTCACACCATTTTTAAATTTTTTTGCACCCACTCTGACCGCACTGGCTTTCATACACTTCGAGCTAGCACGCCTGGCACAATTGCGTCGCACAACGAATTGATTACCACATAAACCAGGTTTTTCACCCTTTCCACAGAATCAAGTTTTTCCTGTCCGGGTCGATACCGGAAGATATCACACCAGGAAGAATCTGAAATGTCATATGGAAAATTAAAACTTTTAATCATCGGCCATTCCAAAGCTGATGTAAATCAGCTAAGTACCGATTTTAGTCGTAACGGAAAACAGCTGATTTACCAACATGCAAACAGTTTACCCGACGTCCGGGCGGCATTGGATACATCAAGCTGGGATGCAGTCATTGCAGAATATTCAATGGCTGGATTTGATGCCTTGCAAGTGCTGGATCTGCTTAAAACCCGCCACCAAACGACACCCTTTATTCTGTACACCTCGATAACAGATGAGCAAGTAATACTCTCGGCATTACGCAACGGGGCAAGTGACTGCGTACCAAAAGGACATTCGACGCGGCTGATACTGGCTATCAATCGAGGTTTTGAGCTCATGGATCTGAAACGCAGGAAACGTCAGGCCGATAGCCATATTTACCGTATGACCTATTATGACGAACTGACCGGCCTGCCCAAACACAATCTGTTTTGTGAAAAAGCAGCCGCACTACTGTCAAACAACGCTGTGATTGATGGCATGATCGCTGCTATTTATTTCATCGATATCAACCGTTTGTCACGCATCAACAGTAAATATGGCTACAGCATCAATGATCAGCTAATACAACAATTCGCCAGCCGTTTATCCATCTACTCCGACAACAGCTGTATTCTGGCACGCACCGAAGGAGGTAATTTTGTTTTTCTCAAAACCAGCCTGGCCAACACCAGCCAAGCACAGATATTCGCAAACCAGTTGCTAAAGCTCGCCACCACACCTTTTATCATTAATGATCTTGAATTTTATATCACCCTGACGATAGGAATCTGCCTCTATCCTCGCGATGGCAGGGAAATTGAGGTGCTGCTGGCCAATGCCGAAAATGCATCATCTTTTACCCGAAAAATCTGGCCTAATACCTATAGATTCTATGCCCGGGAAATTGGTGAAGCTTCGTTACAAAAGGTCAAGATTGAGCAATCATTGCAGAAAATCATTAATGACAAAGAACTCGTTCTACATTATCAACCGGTGATTGATCTCATGACCGGAAAAATTATCGGAGTCGAAGCACTGGTCCGCTGGCGTCATCCGGAACTCGGACTCATTCCTCCAGATAAATTTGTTCCTCTGGCTATTGAATCCGGCTCCATTGTCAAAATAGGCAAATGGGTATTACATGAAGCTTGCAGACAAGCCAAATCTTGGCAAGATGCCGGCCTTGAACCCGCTTTCATTGCAGTCAACCTTTCTGCCATAGAACTGGATCAGCTCCAGTTAATTAATCACGTTGCTGAAGCATTACATGCGACGGGGCTTGACCCTTCAAAACTGGAGCTAGAAATTAATGAATCTGTATTAATGCAGGATATAGATGGAAGCACCAGAATCTTGAACGAACTAAAGAAAATGGGTGTAAAAATCGTGATGGATAATTTTGGCACCGGCTACTCATCTCTCAACCATCTGCGGCGCCTGCCCATCGATACCATCAAGATCGGTCAACCACTCGTTCAGGATATCGCCAGCAAATCTGACAGCTCCGTAATCATTACAGCCATTATTGCGCTTGCCCGGAATCTCGGCATGCAAATACGAGCAGAAGGTGTTCAATCACAAACACAACTCGATTTTCTGAAACAAGCCAACTGCCATCACGTTCAGGGATTCTTATTCACTCCCCCACTTTCAGCAGAGCATTTTTTACCACTTATCGAGCAACGCAAAACTGGTACTTTTTCATAACTTTGCACAGTATGGCGGCCACCGCCACATGCATGAAGATGATACGAACCACCTCTGCTTTACCTGTCCCGTTTTCAGAATAAACCTGACAAGTGGAAATTGCTTTATTATTTCTGCTGTTCGGAATGGTGCTGTGAAACGGGTAAATTCCACCAGCAAATCTCGAATTATCCAATCTACCAAGCTGTAAATACTACTTTTTAGAGGTAATAATGAATGTAAAAAAACTATTGGGCATCGTTCTTTCAGGATGTCTATTTTTATCGATAAATGCCCAGGCTGCCGGGGAACACATGACACCACACTACGTAAATGTTGCAGATGTAACAACACTGGAAAAAATAGATACCAAGGTTGGTACTGGAGAAGAAGCCGATATTGGCAAAACCGCCAATGTGCACTATACAGGCTGGTTGTATGATCCCACTGCGGAAGACCATAAAGGCATAAAATTTGACAGTTCTCACGATCGTGGCACTCCCTTTTCATTCCTGCTTGGTGCTGGACGGGTTATCAAAGGATGGGATCAGGGAGTACTGGGTATGAAAGTTGGTGGAAAACGTACCTTGATTATCCCCTCCGCCATGGCATACGGTACCCATGGCGCCGGAGGTGTTATCCCTCCCGATTCAGCACTGATATTTGATGTGGAATTGATCGGCCTGGAGTAACCAGGGGCTGGGCCCGGCGGGAAAACAGACAAATACCACCTGTCGGGTTATTTATCGCCAGCTTCCTTTGTTTACCTCCCTCCAGGGAGGGATTCCTTTATGCACTTCATCAACTTATGGTAACAAGCTAACCGGCGTGAATTAAGAATACCTTCCTGCGCCGCTTGCAATAATCTGCAACCCGGCTCTGAAACATGCCGGCAATTCCGGAATTTGCACTGTTTCAGAAAAGGACGAAATTCGACAAACCCCCATGCCAGTGATTCTTCATCCAGTTGTTGCAGACCGAATTCCTGAAAACCAGGGGAATCAATGATGCTACTGTTCGTATCAAGATGAAAAAGACGAACATGGGTAGTCGTGTGTCGTCCGCTATCCAGTGCATCGGAAATTTCTGCGGTTGCCTGCTGCGCCACTGGAATAAGTGCGTTAAGCAGCGTGGATTTGCCCACACCAGATTGCCCCGCCAATAGACTGATCTGTCCGCCCAGGAACGGAACAAGTAGCTGAGCGTTGGCTTCCGCACTGATCTCCAGTACGGGATACCCCAGCTCCCGGTAAAACACCAAGCTTTGTGCAACAACCTGCCTTTGCACATCCTTGCCAATTAGGTCGATCTTGTTCAATATAATGAGCGACTTGATTCCCTGGTTTTCGGCAACAATCAGACAACGATCAAGCAATTCAAAATTACAAGTTGGAACAACCGCCAGCACAAAAATCAACTGCGTGACATTGGCCGCGATCAGTTTTTCACGAAAGAGCTCGCTACGATAAAAGAGGCTTGAACGAGACAGGATAGTTTCGATAATACCCTGGCCGTCCGTTGTCGGAAGCATTTCAACCCAATCACCACATACCACTCCTTTTTTCTTACCACGTACAACACAGGAATAAATAGTATGTGCAGTTTCGACTTCAAAATGACGGCCATAGGCCGCTACTACCCTGCCGAGCAATGGCGATCCGGCTTTATTTACGCCAATATCTCTGGCTCTCAAGATATGAGCAACATATCGACTTTCGCCGCACAGATAAAGTCATTTTCCGATAATCCGCCAATGGCGTGCGTCGTATACTCTACACGGCACTGGTTATAACCAACCATCATATCCGGATGATGATCTTCCTGATGTGATACCCAGGCAACCGCATTGACAAAAGCCATCGTCTGGTAATAATTCTTGAAAGAAAAAGTCCTGCTGATTCTGTTATCTGCCAGTTGCCAGCCCTGCTCCAACTGCTTCAACAAATTTTCAGCTTCTTCTTTCCTCAATGGAGGAACTCCTCCCTCGCACGGCTTACATTTCCGGTCAGCCAAGTCACAGATATTAGTCATGCTGCAGCTCCTGTTGTGATTATTTTCTTGAGATGCGCAACCCGAATTGCTGCTGGCGGGTGCGAATCATAAAAAGCAGAATGTAGCGGATCAGGTGTCAGCGTCGCAGCGTTATCCTGATACATCTTGACCAGCGCCTGGATCATATCTGCCGCCGATGATTGCTGAGCTGCATATTCATCTGCCTCAAATTCATGTTTGCGTGAATAGATACTGGATAATGGTTGCAGCAAAAAGGTAAATACCGGCATCACCAGAAAGAACAGCAATAGTGCTATGGCGGTTGATGGCACATCAGCCACCTGAACACCCAGTCCATTATAGAACCACGGTTGCTGCATTAGATAACCCAACACCCATAGAAACAACAGACTGACTACAAACGACAGCGCAATCCGCTTGATGACATGATGCCGTTTGAAATGGCCCAGCTCATGTGCCAGCACCGCTTCGATTTCCGCAGCTTCCAAACGGTTCAGCAACGTATCAAAGAACACAATCCGCTTCGTTTTACCAAACCCGGTAAAATAGGCATTGCCATGACTGCTGCGACGAGAGCCATCCATAACGAACAACCCACTGGATTCAAAACCACACTTCCGCAACAGATTTTCAATACGAGCCTTGAGTAAATCATTTTCCAACGGTGAAAACTTGTTGAACAGCGGGGCAATCCAGTTAGGATAAACCGCCAGTAGAAACAGGTTAAAACCTATCCAGGTCAACCAAGTATATAACCACCAGTTATCTCCTGTTTTTTCCATCAACCACAGGACACTCAACAACAATGGCGCACCCAACAATGCCACCACCACGGTCTGCTTGACAAGATCAGTAAAAAACATGGCTCGTGTCATCTTGTTGAATCCGTATTGCTGTTCAATGACGAATGTACGGTAATAATTAAAAGGGATTGCAACTATACTCAGCAGAGCTAATACACTAAAAATGAGTACCATCCCATGCCATAGCGGATCACTGAACCAGGAATACCAGAAGTCCGACAGCAATTCCAATCCACCACCCAGTGTCAACACTAGCAACAAACCTGTGTTGAGCAGTATGCCTGGATAACTCAGGCGTACTTTTGCACAGGTATAATCAGCTGCTTTCTGGTGAGCAGATAATTCAATTTGTGAAGCGAAAGCAGCTGGAACCTGGTCGCGGTTTGCTGTTATATGGCGTATGTGCCGGGTAGCCAGCCACAACTGCACCAACGTAGTCAATGTCAGCGCAAGAATAAAAACAATGGTGAAAATATGCATAAAACCACCTGGAAATTAAGTATCTGAACAGGACATGCTAGGATTTTACTCTTTATGCACCCCAAAACAGGGAAGCAGACCGATCACGACGAGTATACTTGGATGTGACACAATCCTATCTTGAAAATTCACGTAACAAACATTCAGAATTATGGCACAAGACAGTAACAACCTTATCTGGATAGACATGGAAATGACCGGTCTGAATCCGAATACTGACTGCATTATCGAAATCGCCCTGGTCGTCACAGATGCGCAACTCAACACAGTAGCTGAAGCACCGGTACTGGTCGTTTCACAACCAGACAGTGTCCTTAACGGGATGGATAAATGGAACCAGTCCACACACGGCAAATCTGGCTTGATCGATAAGGTCAAGGCTTCAACATTGAGTGAAACCGAAGCAGAAGCTCGCATGCTGGCATTCTTGGCGCCATACGTCCCGGCCGATATCTCGCCTATGTGCGGAAATTCAATCTGCCAGGATCGACGTTTCCTAGCCAGATGCATGCCGCAACTGGAAGCTTATTTTCATTACCGCAATCTGGATGTCAGTACACTTAAGGAATTGGCCAAACGCTGGAAACCTGAAGTTGCCCAGGGATTCAACAAGCAAGGTAAACATGAAGCACTGGCTGATATTTACGACTCAATAGAAGAACTCAAACACTATCGTCAGCACCTGTTTAATATCTGAATGTCCGTGATTCATCTCTACTACAGGAGCTCAATGAATGACTCAACGCACTGCATTTACACTTACCATCAGCCCCAAAATACCGGCACGCTTGGATCGGTTGGAGGAACTAGCAAATAATCTCTGGTACAGCTGGGATCGAGCCACACGCGCTCTGTTTTCGAGGCTTGATCCACAGCTATGGGGAATTGTAGGGCACAGCCCCAAAGCGTTTCTCAGACGGGTGAATGAATCCGCACTACTCCAGGCGGCAGAAGATCTGACATTCCTCGGCCATTACAATAGTGTTCTGTCTGCTTACGATTCCTATCATTCGGAGCCTTCTCGCCACCAGACCATTAAGGGGCTGAATGTGCGTGATCAGGTTGCGTATTTCTGTTTTGAGTTTGGTTTTCATGAAAGCCTGCCGGTTTATTCTGGTGGTCTTGGCATTCTTGCTGGCGATCACTGCAAAGCTGCCAGCGATCTGTGTCTCCCTTTTGTTGCAGTTGGACTGCTTTATCGGCAGGGCTACTTCTTCCAGACTATTGATGGCCACGGTAATCAGCAGCCTGTTTACTGCGACTCGGATTTCGAGGATCTGCCGGTAAAACCCGTACTACATGATGATGGCTCGGAAGTTAGAATATCTGTGCAATTCCCCGGACGAATCGTTACCGTCAAAGTATGGCGAGCACAAATCGGACATGTCAGTTTGTATCTGCTCGATACCGATCTTTCGGATAATTCCGAACATGATCGTCTGATCACACACCAGCTTTACGGTGGAAACAACACCATGCGCATCGAGCAGGAAATCATTCTCGGCGTGGGCGGAGTAGCCGCACTCAGGGAAATGGATATCAAACCCACAATCTGGCACAGTAATGAAGGCCATGCCGCCTTCATGATGTTGGCACGCGCTCTTGAGCTGGTACGACAAGGGCTGGATTTTGCCAGCGCAACAGAGGCGGTAGCAGTCAATACGATCTTTACCACCCATACGGCCGTTCCGGCGGGTCACGATCATTTCCCGGAAGACATGATGCACCATTATTTTCAGGATATTTATCACGAACTGAAAATTTCCCGGGAAGAATTCATGGCGCTTGGTCACACTTCAAATAATCATGACTTCAACATGACCGCGCTGGCCATTCGCATGTCGCGCATGCATAACGGCGTCAGCAGAATCCACCGAGATGTCTCCGCCAATATTTGTCGGGATTTGTGGCCACAGATCGAGCCAGAAGAAAATCCAATTGACTATGTTACCAATGGCGTCCATGTACCGACATTTCTGGCACAGGAATGGGTGGATCTATTTGACCGCCGCCTGGGTCCGCAATGGCGCAACAAACAACAGGACCCCGAATTCTGGTCAGGCATTCATAACATTCCGGACCATATATTCTGGAGTGTACGGCAGAGTCTGAAATCACAAATGTTTTACGGTATCCGCGCGCGCCTGACCGAGCAGAATTTACGTAATCATGGCTCTGAAGCCCATCTTGATCGCCTGCTCAGATTTGCTGATCCGATCAACCCGAATATATTGACACTGGGCTTTGCGCGCCGTTTCGCTACCTACAAGCGCGCCAAACTACTGTTTCGAGATCTTGACTGGCTGCGTAAACTACTGCTTGACCCCGAACGCCCGGTATTACTGATTTTTGCCGGTAAGGCCCATCCAGCCGATCTGCCTGGCCAGGAATTGATTCGACACATCTATCATATCGCAGATATGCCAGAATTCAGAGGGCATATCCTGCTGGTGGAAGGGTATGATTTGCGCCTCGCCCGGCGACTGGTATCAGGCGTTGATGTCTGGCTCAACAACCCTATCTATCCACTGGAAGCCAGTGGTACATCAGGCATGAAAGCAGGAATCAATGGCACACTCAATCTGAGTATACTGGATGGCTGGTGGGGAGAAGGCTATGACGGCAAAAACGGGTGGGGAATCAAACCTGTTTCGGAGAATCTGGAAGCTTCATTACGCGATGCCGAAGAAGGTCGGGCTTTCTACGAAATCCTGCAAGATCAGGTCATTCCACTCTATTACGATCACGGCAAGTTTGGTTACTCGGTCGAATGGGTAAACATGGCCAAACATTCAATGACCTCTCTGTTACCACAATACGGAACCAGGCGAATGGTTGGAGAATATATCCAGAAGTTTTACACACTCGCCAGTCGGCAAGGGGCGGGCTACAGTCAGGATAATTTTGCAATCGCCAAAGATATTGCCGCCTGGAAAGCGCGAATAAATGCAGCATGGAACGGCGTAAGTGTGCGACGACTCGACATACCCAGCAAGCAGCTCGAATTTGGTAACGCCTTGCATTTTAAACTCGCTGTGAAGTTAAACGGCCTGCAACCAGAAGATGTCGTCGTGGAGTTGCTGCTCTCGCGGCAATACAACAAAGTCAGGCTCAATCAGTTCCAGAATTTTCGGCTGGAATGCACCGGCATCATCGAGCCGAACGAGCATCAGTTCGAACTGAACCATATACCGGAATTGTGCGGCAGACAGCAATATTATCTACGTGTCTACCCCTATCACCCGCTGCTGACTCACCCACTGGAAATGGGCAAGATGGTATGGCTGTGATAGCCAGTCCATTATTATTCTTGTTATGACAATACCAACGGAAAATTGTCAATCAGCCGAATTTGATCCAGCCACGCCGCGCCCAATATGACCAAACCAGAATCGCACGCTGTTGCCGGTAACAGCGTGCGATTCTGTCGTACCGAAATATAGTCAACTTTCCAGCCGTGCATATTCAGCCTTTCGATGGCAGACCATTCTAACTGTGGGAAATTTCGTTCACCCGAAGCAATACTTTCTCCAATTTTCTTCAGATTACAAGCCAGCTCGCTCGCTTTCTGCCGCTGGATGTTATCAAGGTAATTATTACGTGAACTGAGCGCCAGACCGTCTTCTGCCCGTATCGTCTGGCCAGCAATAATTTCTACGGGCAGATTCAGTTGAGCAACCATCCTGCAGATAATCTGCAGTTGCTGGTAGTCTTTTTCACCGAATATCGCAACCTGTGGCTGCACGATATTGAACAGCTTCAATACAACCGTTGTCACCCCACGGAAAAATCCAGGGCGACAAGCACCTTCCAGCGTATCTGCCACAGGTGGAAGCAGTAACTGAAATTCCTGTGGGATAGGAAAAAGTGTTTTTTCACCTGGAATAAATACGATATCCACACCATATTCTTCCAGCAAGCGACAATCGTTCTCCTGGGTACGTGGATAGCGGTCATAATCTTCATGCGGAGCAAATTGCAAACGATTGACGAAGATACTGACGACGGTACAAGCAGCATGCTGCTGAGCGATCCGCACCAGAGATAAATGGCCCGCATGCAGATTACCCATAGTTGGCACCAGGGCTATTGAAGCTTCATCTTGAAGCCGCACACGCAACGATGCGATATCAGTGATTATTTCCACGTGAATAATTCGTATCGTACCTGTCAGAACATATGTTCATGCGCAGGAAATTCTCCGGTTTTGACTGCTTTCACATAATTCCTGACTGCCACCTGAATACTATCTGCGCCTGCCATGAAATTTTTGACAAAACGCGGCAAAGTACCACTACTGATGCCTAACATATCGTGCAACACCAAGACCTGTCCCGAACATACTGCACCAGCACCAATGCCGATAGTCGGGATGGATAGTGACCGGGTAATTTCCTCTCCCAGTGCAGCCGGGATCAACTCCATCACGAGCATGGCCGCCCCTGCCTTTTGCAATAGCAGTGCATCCTCCAGCAATTGTCTGGCACCATCAGGTGTTTTCCCTTGAATTTTGTAGCCGCCTAACTGGTGGACAGACTGAGGTATTAACCCGATATGGGCACATACCGGAATGCCACGACAGGTCAAAAATTCTATGGTTTCTGCCATATGCCTTCCCCCTTCAACCTTAACCATCTGCGCACCGGCAGCCATTAACCGAACTGCATTCCTGAATGCTTCCTGTGGAGACACCTGGAACGTGCCAAACGGCATGTCAGCCAGGATAAATACGCTGTGAGTACCGCGCTCTACACAGCAAACGTGGTAGATCATTTCATCCAGTGTAACCGGCAAAGTACTGGCCTGACCTTGTATCACGTTTCCAAGCGAATCCCCCACCAGCAGAATATCAACTCCTGCGTTTTCCAGTACCGCAGCAAACGTTGCGTCATAACAGGTCAGGGCCGCTATTTTCCCCTTCTCCCGGTAAATATTCTGCAGTGTCAAAACCGTTATACGTTTTGTAACCGGCCGATCCATCTGTTAACTGGCTCCAACATTAAAATATTCACGTGCACTGCGCATCTGGTCAATGCGCGTCAGTAACAGATCAAAATCGGCAATACTGTTCGCCAGATCAATATGTTCGCTATTCACGATCATGACCGGCGCTCGATCGTACTCATGAAAAAATTGCATATAGCGCTCTGCCAGGCGTCGCAGATAATCCTCCGATATGTTCTGTTCCAGCGTATTGCCACGTTGCCGGATGCGTTTAATGAGGACTTCGGGTGAAACCTGCAGATAAATCACCAGATCAGGCGCCGGTGCATCGAGGGGCATCTGTTCGCAGATCTGCCGGTATAACCCGTGCTCGGGTTCACTCAACGCAACGGCTGCAAACAACTGACCTTTTTCAAATAAAAAATCACTCACGACAGATTGTGAGAAACCATTTTCCTGCCTCATCAATTGCAGTTGATGCCTGCGCTGGAGCAAAAAAAACAACTGGGTTGACAAGGCATATCTGGGCGTATCTTCATAGAATTTCTCTAGAAACGGATTAGCCTCCGGCTGCTCCAGCATAAGTGAACAGTTCAAACGGGTTGCCATATTACGGGCAAGGCTGGTCTTACCCGCACCGACAGGTCCTTCAACAACAATATAGCGGCAGCGCTCAAGATTCATGATGATGCAATATACTCCAATGGTTGTTTCATACACGCAGCCAGACAAGCGGCAGCTGGGCCTCTTCCCGGAATCACGCAATCTGCTGCGATTTCCAGCAAGGGTTGCAGTACAAAAGCGCGCTCATGCATACGTGGATGTGGCAACACCAGTTTTGTATCACTGTGTTGCAGGTTTCCAAATAACAGAATATCCAGATCAAGGATGCGTGGGGCGTTGGGAAAAGTACGCACACGACCGCAAGCACGCTCGATTTCCAGTAGAGTATCGAGCAGGTGATGCGGTGTCAGATTTGTTTCCATCTGTACTACCGCATTGATGAAATCGGGCTGATCGGTATTGCCAATCGGAGCAGTGCGGTAAAACGAAGAACGTTTTACCAGACGTGAATGTTCCAGCTCGGCTAACAGCAGTATTCCACGCCTGACCTGAGACAAAGGATTTTCCAGGTTGCTGCCTAATGCAATAAAAATACGGCTGATAGATTCAGGATGAAAATCAGATGTCATGAAATATCCTGATTAATGGGAGAGTCTACTTTTACACTTTCCGATTGACTGCTACGGCGACGTTTTCTGCGACGTTTTGTCGGGGCTTCCTGCAGCAACATTGCTTCCCGGGCAGCATTATCGGTATTTTTGAATGTTTGCCACCATTGCCCCAGCTCTTCGTCGATTTCTCCGCTTTTACACCGCAACAGCATAAAATCATAGGCGGCAGGGAAATGTGGATGCTCCAGCAGGCGAAATGGCTTACGACCTGCGCGCGCCAGAAACCTTGGCTGCAAGGACCAGATATCATAAATAACGCCATCATGCCTGCGCGGAATGGCCAATCGGCGGCGCTGAGCCGCCAGAACATCGCCCATCGCTCTATGTAATAATGCGGGAATATTTTTTTCACCCGCCTTCAGATGAATATTCCATACCGCCAACACTTCATGCCACAACAATGCTGCAAATAAGAATCCGGGAGAAACCGGTTTACCCTGCCGCACCCGCTCATCCGTATTTTTTAGTGCCAGAGAAATAAATCGTTCACCCAGAGGCTGCTCCAGAATTACATCCAGCATCGGCAGTAACCCATGATGCAACCCTCGCGTTCGCAGATCAATCACAGCTGTCAGTGCATGACCAGAAAACAATAGCTTCAACATCTCGTCAAACAGGCGTGCCGCTGGAACATTCAGTAACAATGGCGCAAGATCACCAATAGGTGCAGCTGTCCTGTCATCGATCTGAATGCCCAGCTTGGCAGCAAGACGCACTGCCCGCAACATCCGTACCGGATCTTCCCGGTAACGCTGCTCTGGATCTCCGATGATGCTCAACCGCTTTGCCATGACATCTTCGAAACCGCTTAGATAGTCAATGATCTCTTCTGTAGCAGGATTATAGAACAAGGCATTGATAGTGAAATCACGACGTCTTACATCCTCTTCCTGGCTGCCAAAAAAGTTATCGTGCAACAACCGTCCGGTGGCATCGATATAGGCACACTCTTTGTCAGACTGAATCAGATCATCAGCCGCCTTACCGCGAAAAGTGGATACTTCCACTGTTTCTCCCTTGCTCATGACGTGCACCAGCCGGAAACGCCGACCAATAATGCGTGAATGACGGAAGATTGCGCGCACTTCTTCAGGCGTGGCATCAGTGACAATATCATAATCCTTGGGCTTCAGCCCTAACAGCAGATCACGGACGGCACCACCCACAATATAGGCAGAATAACCTGCCTGCTGTAAAGTCAGTGCAACTTTCAGCGAACCGGCACTAATGCTGCTGCGCGAAATTCCATGCCGCTCATATGCAATGGCTCGGAATGCCGGAGCAGCTGTAACAGAAACTGTAGAGCCGAAGGAAAAAATATGATGCAGAAATTTACGGATCATGCCTGGATGCAATACCTGTGAACGACAAATTATACACCTGGTAACAAATTAGACTTTGATGAAACACTGGCCCACAAAAGAAAATGGCAATCGGGCATTGGTTATTCCGTATCCGAGTATGCGACAAGATCGTATTAAAGCGGCCAAGGGATCTTAGTCCCGACGGTATCCCAGCAATCCCCACGCCATCCGGATGAAGTAATAGCATATCCAGTTCAGCGAACGTTTAATTCGTGACCGGCCTCTCCAGGAATGCTGTAACACCGGACAAGAGACTTCCAATGTCCGTTGCAGACTGCCCCGTAATCCCGCTGCAAATATCCGATCTAAGATAATGAGATTGGCTTCACGTGCCAGCAATAAACTGAACGGATCAATATTGGAAGAACCAACAGTAGACCAGGAGCCGTCAATAACTGCCACTTTGGCATGCAGATACCCTTGTCGGTACTCGTAGATACGGATACCGGCATCCAGCAGGTGGCCATACAGGGCATGCATGGCGTAATATTGCAAGCGATATTCCGATTTCCCCTGTAGCAGAAGGATAACCGAGACACCACGCTGTGCGGCCTTGATCAGCGCCTGCCGAAAATTCTTCCCGGGAAGAAAATAGGCATTGGCAATAATGATTTCCTTGCGAGCAACCGCTATTGCCCTGAGATAGCAATGCTCAATACTATGCCGGTTACGCAGATTATCCCGGATAACCAACGATGCACGCTGATGACCTGCCGGCAGATTATTGCTGACAACAGACAAATAATTTGTCCAGCGCTTTTTGAAATAAACCCATGCAACCAACATCCACAGATGCCTTGCTGTAGCATGAATTTTTTCCAGTAGCGGACCGATAATTTGAACAGCATAATCGAATCGTGGAAATAACGCATCAGATTCGTAGCAATCATCGACAATATTAATTCCTCCCACAAATGCCAAACTGGCATCCATAACCGCCAGTTTGCGATGCATACGACGCAAGCGGGAGCGTTTGAGCCGGAATGAAAAAAACTCCGGCCGATATATCAGTACTCGCACACCTGCTGCAAGCATCTCCCGAATTACTTTCCCGGGCAGGCCGAGCGAGCCAAACCCATCAATCAACAGATGGACAGCTACCCCGCGTTGTGCTGCCCGTTTAAGCGCTTCAGCAATTCGGATACCGGTTGTATCGTACTGAAAAATATAAGTTTCGAGATAAATTTCCTGCCTGGTCGAATCAATGGCCGATTCCAGCACCGGGAAATATTCCGTGCCGGAATGCAGTAGTGTTATACAGTTTCCTTCGACAAAATCAGGCAAACTCATTTACGCATAATCTGGGCCGACAACGCAGCATGGTCTGAAATTCTGGACCAGGGGCGATTATGAAAAATCCGGGCATTTTTTACCTGAAAACCACGGATATAAATTCTATCCAGACGCAGCAACGGCAAAACAGATGGAAAACTGCGCGCCGCCTTACCCTGCGTATACTGAAAAACCTCAACCAGATTCAAGCGACTGGCCAAAGCCTGATTTGCCACACCACGCCAGTCATTAAAATCTCCCGCGAGTACGAGCGGTGCATCAGGCGGTACCAGTTGCCGGATGCGGCGCTCTATGGCCTCCAGCTGCCGATACCTTCCACGCTTAAACAGCCCCAGATGCACACAGATGCAGTGCAACGCGTCTT
Source organism: Nitrosomonas sp. TNE100 (assembly GCF_055387135.1). Lineage (NCBI taxonomy): Bacteria > Pseudomonadati > Pseudomonadota > Betaproteobacteria > Nitrosomonadales > Nitrosomonadaceae > Nitrosomonas > Nitrosomonas sp. TNE100. Next base: position 2,244,653 of record NZ_AP040997.1, read on the forward strand.
TCCATCCGGGAATGGCCAGCTCGCAATGTAACAATCCGCGACTTTCAAATCGGTGTGCCGAAATATCTTCATTCTCCCAGCTTGATATGGGAAAGCGGCTGAGAATGGCATTGCCGTGATGGCCATGGTTATAAACCGCATTCTTTCCATAGGCAAAATCCGACCACACTGCATCCGCCAAAAATTCATACTGAGCATCTTTCGGCCAATCCTGAAAGCGGCTGGCATGCAGCGTATGCTCCCCGATCACCTCTTGCAAAAAAATGATATCGACATTCAGGCTACGCAAATAGTCACGCAATTCATGCAATACCACACGCTGATTAAAAAACGACAGCCCCTTGTGAATGTTATAAGTTGCGATATGTAATGTCCGATTAGATTCACGCATTGCTTCGTTTCCTGGCAGAGAAGCAATCCTGTCAGTATCCGCAGACAAAACCGGCAATTTCACCATCGATACTATTTCGAGACCTCAAGCATCTTTTCGAGCGTCAGCCTGGCCAGACTGGCCTGTGGTTCCGGCACGCTAATCTGATTAACCACACGACCCTCAGCCAGATTTTCAAGTGACCAGGCCAAGTGCTGTGGATCGATCCGCGCCATAGTCGAACACATACATACCATCGGCGACATGAACTGAATAATTTTGCCTTCGGACTTGAACTCCTCAGCAATGCGACCAACCAGATTCAATTCCGTCCCGACCAGCCAGCGAGTACCGGCTTTCGCTGCCCGGATGGTATTGATGATGTACTCGGTCGATCCAACAAAATCAGATGCCTTACACACCTCAAAGCTGCATTCCGGATGTGAAATAACCAACCCATCCGGATATTGGTTGCGAAAGCGAAGGATATGCTGCGGCTGAAACATTTGGTGAACGGAACAATGCCCTTTCCATAAAAGGATTTTGGCTTTTTCAATCTGTTCTGGTGTCAATCCGCCCATGGGTTCATCAAAATCCCACACTGGCATTTCATCCGACGATAGCCCCATCTTGTATCCGCTCCAACGACCTAGGTGCTGATCAGGGAAAAACAGTACTTTTTCACGTCGGTCAAATGCCCATTGCAGAATCTTTACAGCGTTACTGGAAGTACAAACGATACCACCATGTTGTCCACAAAAGGCCTTTAGATCAGCACTGGAATTGATATAAGTTACTGGTGTCACCCCCTCATCCGGGTCGAGCACTTCTGTCAGTTCACGCCAAGCACGTTCTACCTTGGTGAGATTAGCCATATCTGCCATAGAGCAACCTGCGGAAAGATCAGGCAGGATGACGGTTTGTTCAGGGCTGGAAAGAATATCCGCTACCTCTGCCATGAAGTGCACCCCGCAAAACACCAGAAAATCAGCATCTGTCTGCGCGGCGAGATAAGAAAGCTTAAGTGAGTCTCCGGTCAGATCGGCATGCCGGTAAACATCTGCACGCTGATAGTGATGTGCCAATATAATGGCGCGCTTTCCCAGCTTCTGTTTAGCTGCAACGATCCGTTGCGTACATACTTCATCTTGCAGTAATTCGTAATTCTCAAAATCGATTGCGTTTGCTTGCATAATCAATCCAGCTTTATTTATCGTGAAATATGACCATAATCACATTAAGATACTTATTCAAGCAAAAAGTGCAAATTAAAAAGCTGTTCTGCAGATTCTGCAATACCCGCCGAAAACAAAGATACTTGGCTCTGAATGCGACAACTATTGTGAAAAAGGGACTCTGCTATAATTCCTAAAAACAGCGCATTAACAGTGTGTTGTCTGTTTTTAACTATACTGTTTGATCGGGAATGACCGGAGAAACAATCCATATTCATCATAAAGTCTATGCGTAATATGTCTTAACATGACACGTTCATTATTTTCAAGACCGTCCATATGGTTGGTTATTTTGCTTCTGCTTACTCTCTGGCTGGACAGCGTCCTGCAGCGCCCGCGCCTGCAGCAGGGCAACGATTTGCAGCAAGAGATAGACTACATCATTGAAAATCTTAACGGGATACAGGTCAACCATGAATTTGAACGAAATCGTTTTTTCTCAGCTGACAAACTGATCCACTACTCAACAGAAGACATAACGCAGCTGGAGCACGTACGCTTTACCAGCATAGAACCGGATAAACCACTGCTCAGAGTGACTTCTGATTGGGCTGAGCTGACTAAAGATGGAGATGATATTTTCCTAACCGAAAACGTTTCTATTATCAGGGGAGAAGATCTGGACAAAGACAAGGTAACCATGCTGACTGATTTTTTACACCTTATTCCGGATACTGATATCGCCAAAACCGATCGACCAGTTACCGTGATCAGAATGAACAGTGTTCTCAACGCCGTAGGGTTGTTCATGAACAATCGGACCGGTGAGATTTTGATGCAGTCCCGGGTCAAAGCACATGACGAACGTACACCACGCTCATCCCGCTAGAGGATGCCGCACCAACACGGATTCTGATTCTTCTGGTTTTCTTATTTTACTTTTTGTATCTATCGGTTTATGCAATCTCAATGTTTGTTCCTAAGCTTGTCTCTCATGTTTTTCTCAGCCACTGCCCTGGCTGAACGCGCAGATCGCGATAAGCCAATTCATCTGGAAGCCGATCGCGCAACTGTCGAAGATTACAAGCAAAAAGGGGAGTTTCGTACCAGCATATTTACCGGGAATGTCATATTGACCCAGGGAACGCTTATTCTTCGTGCAGATAAAGTCGTGATGAAGGAGGACAGCACGGGTTACCGGCACGCTACAGCTTATGGCAATCTGGTCAGCTATCGTCAAAAGCGTGATGGCGTTGATGAGTACGTTGAAGCATGGAGCCGACGCGCAGAATATGACAACAAAACCGACAAAATAGAATTGTTTGGAAGCGCGCGACTGAAACGCGGCACCGATGAAGTAGAAGGGGATTATATCTCCTACGATATAGCAAGCGACTTTTTTCAGGTATTTGGCCAGCCTCAAGCGGAAAATGATAAAAATTCTGATCACAGGGTACGTGCCGTGATTCAGCCAAAAGCGAAACAACCTGACGCAGAAACAGAAAAATAAAACTATCAAAAAATATATTTACCACTGTATATCGCCACTCCGGGTCATCTTATGAGTGAATTAAGAGCTGAAAATCTGAAAAAAAAATATCAGTCACGCACCGTCGTGATGGATGTATCTTTCTCTGTTCGCAGCGGCGAGGTTGTTGGTCTGCTTGGCCCTAATGGTGCAGGCAAAACCACCTGTTTCTACATGGTGGTTGGACTGGTTCCATTGAACGGAGGGGAAATATTTCTGGATGAACACAATCTGAGCCAGCTGCCGATTCATCAGCGCGCCCGGTTGGGGTTAAGCTATCTTCCCCAGGAGGCATCAGTTTTCCGTCGGCTTTCGGTCGAAGAAAACATTCTTGCAGTACTAGAATTACAACACTTTCAGAAAGATGAAATGCAGCGGCATCTGGACGGATTGCTACATGACCTGCATATCGGTCATCTGCGTGAGAGCCTAGGCATGAGCCTATCGGGTGGTGAACGCAGGCGTGTAGAAATTGCACGAGCACTGGCATCCCAGCCGCGCTTCATCCTGCTGGACGAACCCTTCGCTGGAGTAGATCCAATTGCCGTTATGGATATCCAGAGAGTCATCGGTTTTCTCAAATCACGCGGAATCGGTGTACTTATCACAGATCATAATGTGCGAGAAACACTGGGGATTTGTGACCGTGCCTATATCATCAGCGAAGGAACCGTGCTTGCCAGTGGAGTCCCTGCTGAAATCATCAATGACGGACGTGTCCGGGAAGTTTATCTGGGGGAGCATTTCAGGCTCTGAAAAATATGAAGCCGACTCTGCAACTCAAGCTTTCTACCGGCCTTACACTGACACCGCAACTGAAACAATCAATTCAGCTGCTTCAACTATCTGCACTTGAACTCAACCAGGAAATCTCACGTATTGTCCAAGAAAACCCTTTGCTTGAGCTGGATGAAGATATCGATCAAGAAAAACTTGAAACTGAAGGACAAGATTCTTCGTTAGTATCATCAGATTTATCTGCTACAGCAGAAGCTAATGAATCCCATGATATTAGAGAAAACACTGAAATATCGAACGACTGGCTAGATGACTCATTGTATTCAGATCAGGGGGCTTTTTTAGACACACGTAGACAAGATGATGAGGAGTATGATCAGGACTATTCTCGCCTGGTTAGCAAACCCGCCAGCTTGCGTGAACACCTGCTCATGCAAATCAGCTTGAGGCAACGTTGCGAACGAAAAAAGAAAATTACCGCGCTGCTGGTGGATAGTCTGGACGATAATGGTTATTTTACTCAGGATCTGGAAGAGCTTGCCAAGTTACTTCCGGTTGAACTGGAAATCGACATCACGGACCTGAAGTCAGCCCTTGCTTATATTCAGCAACTGGATCCGCCCGGCGTGGGAGCACGCAATCTGCGGGAGTGTCTGTCTATACAGCTTTCAGCATTGCCGGATGCAACGCCACTACGAACGGAAGCACTCAAACTGGTCAATGAGCACCTGGAAAGTGTCGCTGCCAAAAATTTCCCATTGCTCAGGAAAGTTCTTGGCTGTGATGAAACCTGTTTACAGTCAGTTTACCAGTTGATCACTCAACTCAATCCCAAGCCTGGCGATGATTTCAACGCAACAACAGCACGTTATGTCATTCCTGATGTGATTGTGACCAAATCGGCTAGAGGCTGGGTGGCACAGCTTAATTCCGATTCAGTTCCGCGTGTGCGCGTTAACCATTTATATGCCGACATTCTGAAGCAGAATCGTAATGAAGCAATCCGACCACTGATGGAGCAACTGAAAGAGGCCCGCTGGCTGATCAGAAATATCGACCAGCGCATGGTTACCATACTCCGGGCCAGTCAGGCGATTATTGATTGCCAGCAAGCATTCCTGGAGCATGGCGAAACAGCTGTGCGCCCCCTTGTTATGCGTGAAATTGCCGAAGTTCTTGGATTACATGAGTCAACCATTTCTCGTATCACAACCCAGAAGTATATGCGGACACCGCACGGTATCTTTGAGCTCAAATATTTCTTTGGAAGCCATATTCCCGCTGAAACGGGTGAAGCACATTCAGCCATAGCTATTCGTGGACTTATTAAGCAATTGATCCAGAATGAGGATCGAAAAAAGCCACTTAATGATAGTCAAGTTTCACAAATACTCGCGCAGCAGGGTATTGTTGTTGCTCGCCGTACTGTTGCAAAATATCGGGAGTTCATGCATATTCCCCCGACTAATTTACGTAAAATACCCTAGGAAAATTCTGAAAAAATCAGCTGATTACCATGAAGCAAATCAAGGTGAAAAAGTACAGTTCACAAATAGCATATGTGTACTCGAAACCTGATTTCAGGTCGGTATAGCCAGACAGATACTTTCAGAGTTTTCCATGATACCCTTGAACACGACTCTCTCACATAAGGAGAAATAATGAATTTGAATCTCACCGGTAATCACGTGGCAATCACACCTGCCATGCGTGACTACGTTACGTCCAAAATCGAGAGGAGCACACGCCACTTTGACAATATCATGGCTATCAATGTGACCCTTTCCGTGGATAAACTCAAACAAAAGGCTGAAGCCACGGTTCACTTACCAGGTAGAGAGATTTTTGTCGAGGCCGATAGCACCGATATGTATGCTTCAATTGATAGTCTGGCAGATAAGCTGGCTCGCCAGATCCTTAAGCATAAGGAAAAAAATATTAGACAGCGCAACGATCAGGGTGGGCTGAAAGATCAGGAATTTGAACAGCCCGAATAAACCCGTCCACTTCTCCTCATATATTTGTAAAGAACTGCAGCAGCAATGCCAGAAAAATCTCGAAAAATGGGACCGTACCTAATCAACAGCCAACTATAGCCATGTTGCCCGCGCAGCGGAAAAGATGACCTACGGAACATCAGCAAGTTGGGCACATATATAGTGAGTGATATAAAAAAACAGTCCCGTTTTCAATAAGAAGAAAACACCGCCTAATTTCCTAAAGTGGTTTGAATCTCCATGAATCTCATTACTCAATTATTGCCGGAATCCAACATTATTATTGATCTGGATGTGACCAGCAAGAAACGTGTATTTGAGCAAGTTGGTCTGTTATTTGAAAATACCCTGCATATTGCGCGCAGCCAGGTTTTTGACAGCTTGTTCGCACGTGAGAAACTCGGATCAACCGGGCTTGGTCAGGGAGTCGCCATCCCGCATGGCCGGATCAAGGGACTGCGCGAAGCAGCTGCAGCGCTGGTCAGAATGAAGGAAGCTATACCTTTCGACGCTCCAGACGGCCAACCTGTCAGTATTATCTGCATCTTGCTGGTGCCGGAAAAAGCAACAGATCAGCACTTGATGATACTGAGCGAACTAGCACAAATGTTTAGTAATAAAAGCTTCCGCGAAAAACTGCGCCATGGCCGGAGTGCTAAAGAAATTCATCAACTCATCTCCGAGTGGACGCCTGAACATGTCTCAGGTTAGCGTCAAACAACTATTTGAAGAAAACAAGGAAAAATTATGTCTGCAATGGGGTGAACCGCCGCCTGCCATAGACAGGCGGCTTGAGAATCACCTGATCGCCAGCTCAACACAGGAACTGATCGGTCATCTCAACTTTGTTCATCCCAACTGGATACAGGTTCTGAACCAGATATCCGTCAAATATCTTGAACAGCTTGATGATTTTTCTCTTCAAAAAAGGCTAAATCAACTAGCTAGAAGTCAACTTTCCTGTCTGATCGTAGCAGACGGTGCGCCAATCCCGTATTCCATCAGACAGTTCGTGAATGAACACTCTATCCCGCTGATTCGTTCAGAAATTGCCAGCCTTGAGATTATCTGGGGATTGCAAACCTATCTTGTGAGAGTACTGGCGCCCGTTATCAGTCGGCATGGTGTATTACTGGATGTACTTGGAATGGGTGTCATGATCACCGGAGAGAGTGGCGTTGGTAAAAGTGAACTCGCTCTGGAGCTTATCAGCCGCGGACACGGCCTGGTTGCAGATGATGTCGTCGAATTACGCCGTATTGGCCCTGAAACGCTGGAAGGCAGGTGTCCGCCGCTGTTGCGAGATTTTCTTGAAGTACGCGGACTGGGATTGCTGAATATTCGTACCATATTCGGAGAAACTGCAATTCGGCGACACAAAAATATGAAGCTGATCGTGCAGCTTGAAAAAACTGCTGGCAGTAGTATTAATGCTTATGAACGACTGCCACTGAGTAACCTCAACGAAATTATTCTGAATGTCAGTATCCGCAAGGTGACTATTCCAGTTGCCGCCGGCCGTAATCTGGCAGTATTGGTAGAAGCAGCAGTCCGGAATTATATTTTGCAACTCCGGGGAATTGACAGTACCCAGGAATTTGTCCGCCGACATGAATCAGAAATGAATGGGAATACCGCAGAGCACTTCGACGATCCTCATACTGAATGAAGTGTAAAGTAAAAATCTGCCATATAACTACCTTGCTTCTATATGAAAACTCTGGAAAAAGAACAGGCTATGACAAAGCAAATCCAGATAAAATATACGATTCACAAGCAGTAATTGTGTACTTCAAGCCTGATTCCGGCACAACATAACCGAGCAGCCGTTCTTCAAAATCTTCCCGGAAAAATATGAGCGAAAAGAAAACAATTACGATTGCCTTGACTGGCGCATCCGGTATGCCATACGGTATTCGCCTGCTGGAAATACTTCTGCAGCAAGGTCATCGAGTTTATTTGCTTTACTCTCAAGCTGCTCAAATTGTGGCGCAACAAGAAATGGCCCTGACACTATCTCCTCGTCCCAAAGAAACAGAAGCTTTCCTGAATAGCTATTTCAATATTGAGCCAGGCCTGCTCAGAATTTTTGGTCGGGAAGAATGGTTTGCACCAGTTGCTTCCGGCTCCAACCCGGCTGATGCCATGGTGATCTGCCCCTGTACTATGGGTACTCTATCCGCTGTGGCAGCCGGTTTAGGACAAAAACTAATAGAACGTGCGGCAGATGTCATGCTGAAGGAACAGCGCAAACTCATTCTGGTTGCCAGGGAAACACCCTTCTCTGTTATCCATCTAGAAAACATGCTGAAACTCGCTCGCAGCGGCGCAGTGATACTTCCCGCCAATCCCGGCTTTTACCATTTACCCGAGAACATTCAGGATATCGTTGATTTTATCGTTGCACGTATACTCGACCAGCTTGGTGTAACACATACCCTGATGCCCCGCTGGGGGAGTGGTAACTAAGTAAGCTGAAAGATCTTCTCCGAATTCACTACCAGAAACAAAAAACCAGCTAATCTCGGACAAAGCTGTTTCGGGCTGCACAATCGGAAACCATCAGCGGCATAAGGCCAGCATCTGTTCTGCACAAAATAGATTGTTCAGTCACAATATAATCCATCGGAATATCGTGTTGCTGCGGATGAATCGTTGGCAGGCGCAGCATCTCAAATACCACACCAATAGCGAGCGGACGCGGATTCATCGTTGCGAGTGTGCGATCAAAATAACCGCTGCCATAACCAAGACGATAACCTTGTTCATCAAAACCAAGCAGTGGAATGATAATACTGTCAACAGTGATTTCCCGGGTATTGTCGGGGAACGATATTCCGTAAATATCCTTTTTCATTGGCGCTCCCGGCCACCATTCGATGAACCTGAGTGGCTCTCCTTTACCGATTACCTCTGGCAAGGCAAGAGTGGCGCCACGCGCTCTCAAATCTGTCATGGCTGGCACTGGGTCATATTCACCCTGATGCGGCCAATAAAAACCAATCCGCTGATTTTCAAGGATAGGAAAGCCTTGTGTCAGTGCGGCGGTAATTGCATCACTCCAGAGAACGCGCTGTGCTGCTGGGATCTGCTGGCGTAATTCGCGCAGATGAGTACGCTGCTGCTGTTTCCAGGGCTGGGAAGTTACGTTACTCATGACAAGATTGGAGTAAGGGTTGGGTCATTAACAACAATTTTCTGACAGGAGCGGGGATCGCCCGTTGCAAAGCTTCCTCAATTGTCATCCAAAGAAAGTCATTTTCCTCGCTATTTTCTTCATATTCTGGCAGATACATTATTGATTGCAGGAGTTGCGGCTGAATAATCAATTTAAAATGCGTAAACGTATGTTGCAAATGAGGAAGCTCAGCAAATTTTAACACCTGTAGATGTAAATTCTTTTTACAGTAATCAACACTGTCCTCATCAATGGAAGTTTCCGGGAAACACCACAATCCACCCCAAATACCGGAAGCCGGCCGCTTCTTTAGCAAAATACGGCCTTGATTCAGGAGGATTAAATGTACAATTTCTTTGATAGGAGGCGTTTTCCTGGGCTTGGGAACAGGCAAAACAGCCGTCAGATCATTCTGATATGCATAGCAATCAGCCTGCAACGGACAATGTTCGCAACGTGGTTGGGTACGCACACAGACCAGCGCTCCAAGATCCATTAGTGCCTGGGTATAGGATGCTATAGTTTTATGATCTTCTTCAACAGGCAACAGATCTTCCGCCAATTGCCACAGTTGTTCTTCAATCATTCTTTCACCTGGGTGCCCGTTAACACCGAAGTAACGGATCAAAATACGCTTGACGTTTCCGTCAAGAATTGTGCAACGCTTACCAAATGCAAAAGCAGCAATGGCCGCTGCGGTAGAACGGCCTATCCCTGGTAATCGTTGAAGTGTAGCGATATCCTGCGGAAACGCGCCACCATACTGCTCCATTATCATACGTGCTGTCCGGTGCAAATTGCGTCCGCGTGAGTAATAACCCAAACCGCTCCATAGCGTGAGCACTTCTTCAACCGGCGCGCTGGCAAGTGGTGCAATATTTGGAAAAACAGTCATAAAACGCTCGTAATATGGAATAACCGTACTGACCTGTGTTTGTTGCAGCATTATCTCGGATATCCATATAGCATAAGGATCACTGATTCCCTGCCATGGCAGGGAATGTCGCCCGTATACAAGCTGCCAGAGGATCAACCTACCAGCGAAAAAATCTGATTCAACAGCTGAAGTCCGAGGCCGTCTGGTTGCCTGTTGAATCATAAATTTAACGGTACATCATAATTATATTTTCTGGTTATCATTTTTCTCCATGTATTTTCCCAACAGAAGAGCCTGCAGGATAATGAAGACAAACATAAGCCCCATGAAGCCAAACAATTTGAAATTTACCCAGGTATCGGTCGAATAGTTGTAGGCAACATAAAGATTAAGAGCCCCCATCGCACCAAAAAAAACTGACCAGCTGATATTGAGCCTCGCCCATACCGGTTCGGGCAACTTGATCTGATCCTTCATCATAGCTCGGATCAGATTTTTTCCAAAAAAACTGTGTGCCAAAAAGAGAATGACAGCAAACAACCAATAAAGCACGGTAGGTTTCCATTTAATAAAAGTCTCATCCTGCAGGATGAGCGTTGCACCACCAAAAACGATAATGATTGCAAGACTCACCCATAACATATTGTCAACCTTACGATGGCGCAACCACACCCAGCCGATTTGAGCAAAAGTAGCGACGATGGCAACCGCTGTCGCGCTGTAGATACCATAAATTTTGTAGGTGGCGAAAAACAGGATTATCGGAAAAAGATCAAAAAGAAATTTCATTCAAAATACCCCTAACGTTGCCAATATAATCATAGTTATGCTGTTCGTTATATCAGTGACACGCTTACCTTAACGCAACATCATCAGAAATAGATATTATCTGACTGAAGTCTGGCTGATCATAGATAATGCATCCAGGTTCCCAAGATCTAACAGCTGATCAGCAAGATCAAGTATTGCGGGGCGCGCCGAAAGAATCAGAACTGTGCGATTACTAAGTAATACACGCAGCGCGCGCATCAAGAAAGGATTATCAGTATCGAAACAGGCAACACTTTCATCCAGAATAATAATACCGGGGTCCTTTAATAGCGCTCTGGCAATAAGAATGCGCTGGCGCTGGTCATCGGAAAGCACATCGTTACATTTCTTGAGCTTCGTTTGCAGACCATGTGGCAGCTTACAGATAAATTCCATTGCCTGACTAGCATGTGCTGCTGTAGTAATCGCTATCTCCTTACTGCAACGTAAACTGCCGTAGGCAATATTTGCTGCAATTGTGTCAGTTAAAAGATCTTCATCTGGAGTAATCCAGGCGATATTGCCACATAATTCAGCATAGCTTATCCGACTAATATCTTTATCATCCAGCAAAATTCTGCCGGTTGATGGCTGCTCGAAACCACAAACAAGATCGGCAAATAGTTTGTTAATACGAACATCATGATTTATTAATGCAGTTTTCTTTCCAGGAGCGATTTCAAGGTTAAAGTAGGGTAACCAAGATTTTTCCTGATAATCCTTATAACTAACACTCTCAAGCCGCAGCTCACCCTTGGCACGTTCAACCCGGACAACATGAGTATTTTCAACAACCATTTCAGAATTCTGATCCAACAATGAAAAAATAAAGTGCAATGCTTCATTACATTGCTGCAGTAACAAATTGATATGAGACAATCGCTTCAACGGAAAAACAAGCATCAGCCCTGCCGTAAAAAATGCAACAGCGTCCTCTGCAGTCAATTGGCCCAGAACAAGTTGTTGCAAAAAATAATAAAGAATCCCTGTAAATATCCCTGCCAGGAAAATGGAGGCCAATAATTCCAGTAGTCCTGTCTGATAGATCTGCCTCAGTAAAGTAAGTTGTAATTGCCTGAACACATTTCGGATACGCTCAACCTCTTGTTTATAACCTTTATCCAAGAAGATAACTCTGCTATGTCGCAGTGTTTTGGATATCACTCTGGAAACTTCATGTTGTTCTTGATCCAGCATACTTCGCTGATAAGTATTCGCATAAAATATTTGTCTGATTAAAAGCACTGCAGCCAGCACTGTTAGTATCAAAAGGGATATATCCGGATTCAGCCAGATCATTATTGAAAATAATCCGACTACAATCAGGGAATCTCTGTATAAACAGATTCCAAGTGAGATAGCATTGCGATATAGCTTTTCTATAGATTTGAAGAAGTATAAGGAAATTGTGTTAACAGGAAGATCGGAACAAGCTGGCGGCAATATCAGTAATTTCTTGAATATTTCCACACGTATATCCAGTATGAGCCCGTCAAGCAAGCGATGAATCACATAATATCCTGACCAACTGGCGATAACGATTATTAACAAGAGTACCACCAATATCAAAGGAAGTGATTGCAGTAACTGCCGATTACCTCCGGGTAATATTTGAGTAAATAATTGCCCTGCTATTAATGGGATTAATGAAGCTGAGATAGCAGCCAATCCGCCAACAACAATAATTATTATAAAGGATGTCCAGTGGGATCCATTCCAGGTTAAAAAGCGCTTCAACAGTTCAATCTGAATCACTAGCCGCTTATCTGGCATTGCAAGAGGGTAAGATGAGGGAATCAGTGTAACAAATAAAACTACATCAAATCACGAGGATACTGATAGTAACCTAACGATACAAAATATCAGAAGATATTTAGAAAACACCAATTATTTAATACGGTTTATTACTATAAATAAAAATTCGCTCAACTAATAATTGAATCAAGTAAGACAGCTACAGATGGAAATCAGGCGATGCTCACAGAAAAACTTTGTGCTTTCTGATTAACCTTAAAGACTAACTGCCCGAAATATCAACCAAGCTGTCATTTTATGATACAGGTTGCTTCAAATTGTCGAATAATTCAATAAGATCTACTAGAAAACATGCGCGTGTTATCGCAGGTTTGCAGAGATGAGATTCAATAAAAACTGAATAAAGCTCATGTGAGTAACGATTATCAAAGATAATTCGAGCTGAAAATACAGAAAAAGCAGGATAATTTAAATTATCCTGCTTTTTCTTACTTTTTTAATTCTAAGTTAGAATTCAGCAGTACGAATGATAATATTCTTAATCTTCTTCGGTATTGCTTTCACTTTGTTCGGAAGAAGATTCGTGTTCATGTTCATGTTCATGTTCATGCTCAGTGGCATTTTCATCCTCAGCATCTCCATGATGGTGTTCATGTGCCTCTTCTTTAGTGTCGGCAGACGCTCCTTGAACTAACGATGTAAATCGAGCAGTATATGTTTTATTATCCTCTGGTACTGCGAAAACAGATATTACTGTTTCGGGAGTAATTTTAAAATCGCCTGTTCCTTTCATGAAATTTGCAAATATAGGCGTCAGTTTTATTGAAACCTTGTTTCCATCTTTATCAAAAATATTTGCTTTTGCTGATCCGCCCTTAGAAAGTATTTGATCACGATTGTTTTGATCAGTAATATACAAACGTAATTCACCATCCTTAGCCAGCAATTCAAAGTGATACGGACCTGTTGCAAGCAATTGCCCGCCATGCGCTCCTTTTACTACTTTTGAATCCTCACCTGGATGTGAATGTGCCCACGCTGAACCAGTCAACAAAACAATCAAACCAGAAAAAACAACACCGACTAGAAAATTTTTCATACCACCCCCTCTCACAGTTAAAAATTGCTCTACAAGCTCTACAATTTTATTATTAAACCTACTTAAATAGGCCAACTAAAACTCTTCTTTCTGAAGTTTCTCTTGATAGAATTAATGTGCATGATTATGCAGCTGTGGCAATATCTCCTTTTCCTGATTAAGTTGCTGAAGTTGATCAGTAAGTAACACCAGGTTATCCCAGCCAAATTGATCCATCGAGGGTATCCATCGTGCACGCAAAAAGCCAAACCGATCAACAAGAAATTCCATGTGATCAGGTATATTACCTTTTCCTAGAATATCAGGATATTTAAGGGTTCGCCTATATAAAATGTAACTATCTTTTATTTCAAGCCATCCATCCCTTACCACTTCAATAGAGTTATTGGCAGCAAAGTCAGCTATTGCTGTTTCACTGTATTCATCTAAAGGAATAGCGAGTATAACAGTATTTAAGTTTCTAAATTTTTCGTAATTTTCGCTCAACTCTTTCAATCTTTCTAAAGAACTTGGCCAGCTAAAAAATGCCAGCAAAACATTTTTATTTTGTCGATATTCTTTAAGAGTACCAGTAGTGTCAGTATAGGTTGTAAACTGGAAATCAGGTGGTGTCGTTGAGAGTTTATATGAAGCAGCAATGGGACCCAGCCACCTTATCTGATAGCCACTCGACATTGCTCGAATATAATTAACAATATCCCATCGATCCTCTTCCTCTAGCTTTTCAGAAAAACCAGGCATGCCTGCTTCTTTAATACCATGACTTATCCAATGAAAAAAATCGCCAGCAAGATGTCTCGATGTATATAAATCAGTGAGTAAATCTGTAGGCATCTTCGGTAGGGTTTTAGCAAGAATGCCATTACCTATCCCTTGCGGCCCATGACAAGTGGAGCAAAATTCAGAAAAATAAGCTGTTCCATTCGAAATTGAAATTGCATCAAATGGAATTGGTGTATTTCGATATGTTTCAGGAAACGCATCAACAGCAAATTGGGGTAACGTAACAGCTGCGCAACCTAACATTAGCGCCATTGTCACCATATTATGTTTTCTGGAACTCCTGTTTTTTTTTATCCCCAGCAAGAATGAACCAATCGCTGTAACAAATAAAATGACTCCCAATACCAGAAAAAACTGAACACCTGGATCTTTCCATGTCCCCGCTCCCAAAGTTCCCTCTATTGTGAAGCGGAATGAATAGGGCCAATTTTCAACTATTGCATGTTTAGCGGGCACAGAGTTGGAGAGGATTGTTGCAAACAATACAAGCAACAATGCGAATAAAAATTCAATCCGAACCCATTTTCTTAATTTTTCCACCCCGATATTGGCAGCATCCCTATCATAATCATAGTTTTCTGCCTGAACAACTTTATACATTACTTTTGAAAATAGGAAATTCTTCCGTTCACTTTCCTTTTTAAGCTCGGAGAAATTAATCGAATCACAAACTCGTTCGAATGAAGGAAGCCACTTTGATCGTGCCTGGTAAGCTATCAATAAAATAACCACCAATAAAGAAATTTTGATGATCAATGCCCAACCATAAGTGCTCGCAACCAGTGCATGATAATAATTCTCAACCATCCGATCTGTCAGAACCAGGCCTGTTAATATAATTACAGTCATAGCAGGCAGGGCAATGAAAGAAAATTTCTTAAGGCTTTCTACATTCAAAACCAGTTGAGTGCCCTTTTCCTCACAATTACGTCGATCAAAAATAATAAACAAAAATGCCGGCAGCGCACCAAACCACACTCCAGCCATCAAAATATGCATGACATAAACAGGAGCATAAAACAAGAAATTCTCGTCTGAACCAGCATGACTTACCATAGCAGAAGCTATCAAAGGCAGAGATGCCAAGCCTGCAACCATGACGTAATGCCATCTGGCCCGCTCACGTTTTAGCGAGACAAATGTAGCAGCACCCAGCAAAAGCAAAGCTGATACCGCACGTACTGCCCACATGTGCCCCATATTGGTATGCTGGACAATTTTTATCCATGCATCAGGCTTCCATACGTTTGATTCAATCCCTGTTGCTTTTCCCGTAGTAGTTGCCAAGATCCCCACGAGACCAATTAAAACTATACAAGCCAACAATGGAAATAATTTTTCTAAACGTAGGATCCAGGAATTACTAAATAACTCCTTCCTTGCGCCCGCTATTGCAAGATAAGTACAACTGCCAAGCAATACCAGATTAGCAACAAGCTGTAACCAACGAGCGAGTATCGCAACAACTTCCATTACTTTTACTTAATTTTATTTTTCTTAACTGTAAATTTATATTCTGAATCCAGTACGTGCCCATCTACTGACAACACCCTAAACTTAACTGTATACCGACCTTCTGCTAATTCCGGCAGCTCCAGGTAGATAGATTTTGAATCATCTGGATGTGCAAGAGGTTTTTTTTCCGTTAAAACTTTATTATTCGCATCAAGCAAGGAAAGCGAAGCATAATCTGCCTCAATTTCCTCATTGAACCATAACCTAATTTGTTGCGGAGGATCGGCAAGAATAGCTCTGCGCGCAGGCTCAGCTTTAACTAGTTCAGCATGTGCAAACACAGCAGTGGGATGCGCCACCAGAATTACCAATCCAAATCCTAGAATTGCAATATTCATCTTTACCGTGGTAGTTAGCTTTATCATAATAAATTTAAAATAATTATTCTTGATCATATCATTATCCTATTGATAATTAAGACAAATAAAAGAATCGGGATTACTATTCACCAAATAAAACTTATTTTAGTATTCCTGTACGAATGATCCGACTATGTATTTTTTTCTTTTTGATTTTTTGAAGAGAAGAAGAAGTATCCACCGCCTATGACAATGATCAACAAGGGCCAGAAATACATATTCATCTTAAATTTGCCTCCTGTGCCCACAGCGAAAGGGAAGCGTGATACATGCTCTATTCCATTGTCCCTAACTGTTACCAGTCCTACAAAATTTCCTTCTGTGGGAAATGTATGTTCAAACGTGACTGATCCATTCGAGTACACTTTTGGAGGGATATGCATGACGGTAATCTCGTCAAGATTTCCTTCTTCCCCCGGCTCTGCACCTGTATCACGAATAATACGTACTTCTGTTGTTAACGGTCTCAGCGCTTCATCAATATAATCCAGTGCTACCACTGTACGACCAGTATTGGGTATATCCTCACAGAATTCCTGCTCTTGCGAGCTTTCAGGCTGGTAGCCCGTAAAGTGCATGGTATAAGGCCCAACCGTGAGTTTACACATATCCTCCGCCATAGACAGTCCGCCATGAGCATAAGCTTGCATCCAGCAGGTCATGCCCAGTAACATTCCAACCAGCCATTTAATGCCGGTTATTGTCCATCCTTTTGTCATCTATCTATCCTCCCTGTCTTTTATATTTTTGTCGCAAATCATGTCGGCACTCTCTATGAGACTGCCTGAATTTAATCGTCTTCAGATTTAAACCAGCTTTTTAAGCGGCCGGATTGTATCAGCTTATACAGCAGCCAACTCAGGAACAGGAGCGCAATTGCCGGGCCTGCCCAGGTGCGTGCAAGCTTGCCATAATCAACCATTTCAACTCGCAGCTGGTAATAATAATTTAGCGGAGGGACTCCTTCTGCCGTTACTATTACTGAATATAACCCTTTATCCAGTCTGCCTATTCCATTAATGACTCCATCGGGGTGATGAGCTGCATTGACCTGGATGATCATATCTCCTTCTTTTTCTTCACCTCTGAATACTTTCATACCCACCGGCATATCGCGCAAACCCAGGTCTATCAGATCCACAACCAAATAGGTATCTCCAGCCATTGGAATCTCCGTGCAATAATGCCCGCCCCGATCAAATTGAGGTTGATAGGTGTTCAGGTGCACCATATTTTCACCTATCTGGCGCACGCAGGTATCTTCCTCCAGTGATACACGACCATGCCCCAAGGCTGTATTCGTGTAACACAAGATGGCAAGAACACAAGTCATAAAAGCCAGTTGTACCGATTGCTTCAACATAATGACTCCTTGCTCCTGTCTTGATAAAAAACCACTTTTCTGCTTTTCCAACAGATGCTCTCTTCCCATTTTTATAATTCCTTTCAATTCAGTACTCAAGATACCGAATTTGACAGGCTGTCTGATGCTTTGTCTCAAAATCAGAATCACAATAAAAAACCGGTACACCTCTGCCTTGCGACAGGCGATGTACCGGTTCTTATTAACTAATACGCAGTACCTCAGTACTGTCTATTAGAGCTTGGTAAAGACTGGAATCACCGGACCAGCAATACTGTTGATATGGCGATTACCTTCTGAATCCCAAGACATTAACAGTCCGCCAAAACGGCTTTCCGGGTCACCCAGCAACGCCATCAGACGTTGGATTTCCCACAGAGCATCTTTGGCTTCCATCCTCAATTGCTTGGTCTCGCCTGGCTGAATTGCACCATCATCATCAAAATTCAAGCCTACTGCAACCAGTTCACGAGGATACTGTGGATCCAGGTACTTGCGGCCGGTACTGTTAACGAAACGAATACCTGCTGTGGTAAATTCACCAAATGTGACTGGTGTATCACCGTTGTTGGTTACTTCCATCGATACACGCAGTGCACGTCCCGGTACGTCATAGTTAGCATCTGTAATTTTGATTGCTACCGGATTTGGTGCTACCGGTAATGGTGCAACTTTGGATTGACCAGCCTGGATAGGTACTGTGTATGGATGCTTGGTTTCTGTATAGCGGTATCCACCCCATACTATCGCCAAGGTCAGGATTGCAAGTACCCAGGTGATTTTCTTATCCATCGGATCCAGCAACAGATCATCACCATAAGCGAGCAATACCCGGCTACGTGGCAGGAACATCGGACGCGCTACAAAGATACCAATCCAGAATATACCAATTGACATCCAGAGAATATGCCAGAAAATACCGTTTGACAGGTTGAATGTTTCCGAGTCAATTGTTTCGCCTGTCAGCAGCTTGAGTGGATTAGTAAAATCATCCCAGCTTCCGGTAACGTTCATCCATGCACCCGGTCCTGCAATTGGACCTGCATCTTTAACGTTTAACATGGCGTGCATGTGATGGCGTCCTGGAATACGTGCTCTCAGCTGAACTTCGAACGCATAGTCACGACCAATTTGCAGCGGACCTGAAATAAACCATGGGTGGCCATTAATCTTCGTACTCAAACGAACGTATACCGAACTTGGGCTACCTACGTTAAAGAATGCGAAATCCGGTCTTGCTGCCGCACGCGGCCAGTCTTCAGCCAAGTGAAATTTGCCGGTAATTTGGGCATTCTCATTGACTTTGGTTACTTCCGGACCCCATTTAACATCGTACCACTGTACTGTACGCATCCGAAGAAACGGTTCCTGGGATCGTTCTCCATGGGCTGCTACTGTTGAGACATCTAGTGTCACTGTCATGGTCAGTGCCGCCATTGCATAAACAGCAACGCCACAAAGTCCCATCATTCCACGTTTATAAAGGTTCTTGATACCCATTTTATTTGATCCCCTCTGGAAACCCTTCTTCACCAAATGCCGTAACATCATTGCGCTGTACAATACGTCCTCTTTTACCTTTAACGTAGAAGAAGGCTGTGCAGTAAACTTTTCCAAGATACCACCAGACTGCAAACATCAGCATGGATACAAACGCAGCGAAGAATGCCGCAATAACTGTGGTGTGACCACCAAAGGTACGTAATGAACCTTGTTCAATATGACGAACATACTCAGGTGTACCCGTACGAACATACAGGTGACCCATGTAGTCAGCCATCGACAACAGTGTTCCTTCTACAACGATTGGCAGATGGGTCGGGCCAAAGATTGGCCAGTTACCTGGGTAAAACATCAGGCCAAAGAATCCACCCCCAACCAATGCAGTCACCAACCAGTTACGTGTCAGATACATTGTGAAATCCAACATCAATGCACCCGGGAGCATGATACCTGGGGTTACAAAATTGAGTGGATAGTGTGACCACCAGTAGAAACCCCAGTAACGTGTCAGCCACTCACCTATCAGCAAACACACTACGCACAGAGTCGCACCAAATGGTTGACGGTAGTTGACCCACAGGTAATACATAATTGCCGAGCAATAGGTAATGCCTACAATAGGTGTTACTACAGGCCACCATTGACGATCTTTCCAGTCCATCCAGAAATCCCAGTCACCTGCCAACAACATGAAGTGCATATGGTAGGTACCTACCAACAGAACAACCAGAATCGGAAAATAAACCGCATCAATCAGGCGTGACATATGGACCGCTTCCGGCGGCATCTTGGCCGCTTTCAGGATCTCTTCTGTTCTAAATATACTCACCCTATCCTCCCCTCTTATAATTTAAAATTAACATCACGATTCCTCTTTTTCTTTAAGGTACCGCATTCCGATTACCGGCCGGCTAAACGTTAATTGCTTAACGTCAGCCAGTCATTTCTTTTTCCATATACCCCTTGAAATGTAGTTTCCCAGATTTCAAGGGGTATTCCGGACTAAGCTACAACCCGGTTATTCAGAATTTCTTTGCTTTGATTATTCCAGACCACGTCAGTCAGGTTGGAATAACGGGTAATGATTTGGGCAGCAACTCCACCCTGGAATAATCCAGCCCAACCGAGCACTACAAAACCCCAATGCAGCGGTGCGCTGAACAGCTCTTCCATGAACCAGAAAGCATGACCCCATTCATTCAGACCAACGTTTGGCAGAATCATCAGAGGACCTGCAATCGCCATCACCAGCGGGAAAGAAATTCCACGATGAAACAGCGGCAGACGGGTCATTGCATACAGATAGGTTGCAACTCCGCAGACGATGTACATCGGAAATGATCCATAAAACACGACTACGTGACTTGGTGTAAAGCTGGTGTCACGAATAATCACCTGGTGCCAGGAGGCATCTTGCTCCGTAAAGAAGCTACCACCCCAGTAAACACCAAAAATGTATACACCCAGCCACATCATGTAGTAGAAGTAGCGTTTGATTTCCAGTTTCGGATCCAGGTTATTCAATTGCTCTTCTGTATCACGTGTTTTCCAGATCCAGCCCCAGGTTACCAGTGCAAACAGCGGCATAATGGCCATGTGCACACGCCACAGGCCCATCCATACACGGTCAAACTCTGGTTCCATTGAATCCATTCCGTGTGAATAGGCAAAGTAACGTTGATACCATACCCAGAATATCGCCACCAACAACATGGTTATTAAACCAAATTTATAAAATTTGGAGTCATACCACAGTGACATGTCATAGCCTCTTGATGAGACTGATGAGGCACTGCTCGTTCCTAACGTAGTTGCCATCTCTTTATCCTCCTTTACACCACATTTTGTT
Organism: Nitrosomonas sp. TNE100; assembly: GCF_055387135.1. NCBI lineage: Bacteria > Pseudomonadati > Pseudomonadota > Betaproteobacteria > Nitrosomonadales > Nitrosomonadaceae > Nitrosomonas > Nitrosomonas sp. TNE100. The sequence goes on from NZ_AP040997.1 coordinate 2,265,552, forward strand.
AAAACCAGTAATGAAAATTAGAATTTTTCATTACTGTCCATCGCAAATAACCACATTTGAATCACGGTATTTGCTTGATTTTTGCCTCAGTATTTCTCATTTTGTTCCGGGAAGGCTTCTATACCCACACCAGATACATCCGAAAGACTAGTCACCTTGGCTCTTTTAGTCAAGCATTTTTATTCACACAACCACAAGGTTTAGTTAGTTAACACAAAATCAATTGATTGCAATAATCTTCACAGCACCCCCTCACAAAAACCAGATCATCCCTCAAAATAAAATAAACCATGAAAACTTTATGGATATAGGTTTTTGCATCTGTCTGCGTGGATAATTTAAACTTACAAAATGTGGAATACATTCCTTCTATTGCGGTTATTCTTATTACATGTCCAAAACCCATAATCCACTTCCTGACTTGGTAAACGAGCAAATTACTGCCGCCGTTGCAAGTTTACGTAAAGGTAATGTTATCGCTTTCCCAACAGAAACGGTTTATGGGCTGGGTGCGGATATTTCTCACCCCAAAGCAATTCAGAAGATATTTGATATCAAAGGCAGGCCTCCTGACCATCCACTCATAGTTCATTTTGCTAAGTCAGCCGAGCTCGAATTTTGGGCGGAAAATATACCTACAACAGCACTTATGCTGGCTAAACATTTCTGGCCTGGCCCATTAACCTTAATCCTGCCCAAAAGCAGGCATATTCCACTTAGCGTTACAGGAGGGCAAGATACTGTAGGATTACGTGTTCCCAGTCACCCAGTTGCACTCAGGCTTTTAGAGGAGCTTGGCGGTTATAAAGCAATCGCCGCGCCCTCGGCCAATCGCTTCGGCTTTGTTAGCCCCACATCTGCTGACCATGTAAAGAAAGAATTTGGGGATCGTATTGATATAATTCTCGACGGCGGATCCTGCGAAGTAGGTCTTGAAAGTACAATCGTCAGTTGTATTGATAATGAAGTCGCGATACTGCGCCCTGGTGGAATTTCGGTTTTATCTATTGAAAATGTGCTTAAGCAGAAGATTTTTGTTCGATCTCACGGTAATTCAATCCGGGCTCCAGGATCCTTGACATCACATTACGCAACCACAACACCACTTGAAATCTGCCATGGTGAATCTCTTTTTTTACGCTCTTCCATCCTTTTGCAGCAAGGAATACGCACAGCAGTTATAGTACGAAGCGTGCGTGAAGATTTTGTTCAAGATGCAAATAACAAACTTCACTGTGTTTTTATGCCTAATGATCCGGTTAGGTTTGGGAGGGATTTATACGCGACTCTGCGTAGACTTGATAATGAAAATTTCCAACAAATTCTAGTTGAAGCACCGCCTGATAATTTAGAATGGCTAGCCATTGCTGATCGATTAAATCGAGCCAGCTACTCATTTTATAAATAAATCTTAAAAAGACAATGGCTCTTTCAGCAGTCCTCTTTGACGTTGACGGTACTCTCGCAGATACTGAGCGAGATGGACACCGGCTCGCTTTTAATCAAGCCTTTAATGAACTTCAACTTGATTGGCAGTGGGATATAGATCTATACGGCGTCCTACTCCAGATCACTGGTGGCAAGGAACGTATCCGCTTTTATCTAGAAAATTATGTGCCTTCATTCCTTGACAGGAGCGATCTCGATGAATGGATTACACAAATTCATAAAGTCAAAACCAGATATTTCCTTAATTTGCTGAAAGAAGGAAGAATACCGCTACGTCCCGGTATTAAGCGCCTATTCGATGAATTGCGAAAAAACAATATAAAAATTGCAATCGCCACAACTACAACGTACGAGAATGTCAGCACCTTACTTCAGTGCACACTTGGAGACGATGCTCTTTCCTGGTTCACTGTAATAGGCGCGGGAGATATTGTTCCAAGAAAAAAGCCTGCGCCAGATATTTATCATTGGGTACTTAGCCAACTTGGCCTGCCAGCCGAAGATTGTATTGCAATTGAAGATTCAGAAAATGGATTAAAATCCGCTACGGCTGCAGGAATTAAAACAATTATCACAACCAGCGAATATACTCGGCAGCAGGATTTTAATAATGCGGCTTTAGTCTTAGAAGACTTGGAAAATGTGATGATAGCCTCTCATAACGAGCCATTAAGTGTCCAAACGCTCATTAATCTAAACCGAAGAACTCCAATTTGATTTGATTTGATTTGATTTATATCTACTACATAGACAATAGCTATCGAACAGGCAAATAGCCAAGAGGATCTACAGGCTTACCCTTTTCACGAATTTCGAAATGAAGTTTTACCACGCCACCATCAGTATTACCCATTTCAGCAATTTTCTGTCCTTTAGAAACATTCTCCCCCTCATGCACAAAGATTTTACTGTTATGCCCATAAGCACTCAAATAACTATCATTATGCTTAATAATAATTAAGTTGCCATATCCGCGCAAACCGTTACCACTATAAACTACTGTCCCAGAAGCTGATGCCAGAACTGGTTGCTTAAAACTGCCACTTATTCCCACACCTTTTGATTTTTCAGAAAATCTGCTTATTATTTGTCCATCTGCCGGCCACCCCCAATTAATGCCACTCTTATTTGCACTCACACTTATTGATTGACCAGGATCGCTGTTACCTCCCCCTCCGACACTGCCAACTTGATAAGAATCTGAATTTTTTTCAGCTAATTTCTGGGCCGATACAGTTTTAGATTGATTATTCAGCTGATCACGAGCCGAATCCGAATAAGGCAGCAAAACCCCTTTTGGTTCTGTCTTGAAAGATTCAGATGCCTTCTCCCCAGTCTCAGAAAAACCAGGTTGATAGCCACCAGTTACTACACCCACATCCTCGGGTTGAGCTATTGAGTAAAGCGTAGGTTGAGAGGTAAGGCTTTCCTGTTGAGAAATTAATCCTTCTGCAGGAAGTGTCTGCAAATAAAGCTCTTGGCCAACCCGCAACTCCCTGGGATCTGTAATATTATTTATCCCAGCCAACTGATTAATATCCAAACCATGTCTGAGAGCAATACTATACAAAGTATCACCACTTTGCACTATGTAGGTTTTTCTATCTAAAAGACCTTTTGTAGCATTATTCCCTTCATCAGAATAACGACCAAGCTGTCGCTCAACGATTGGCGCGGGGTCAGGCTTTGAAACACAAGCACCCAAGGACAGGACAAGAAATAAAAGAATTATTTGCATGAACATAGATATTTAGCTCTACGCTATCCGCCACATTTAGATTAAATTGCTATAGAAAATAAGAAATTGAAAGTTTAAGATACAGCCAACAACATGACTGCCTCTATTCCTTGAAGATAAGTACTCCCTACCTGTTGATTGTCCCGGGAAGAATGGGCACAAACATTACCTCATCCAAGATCGTTTCAACAAAACCCTCGGTAGTATGATCAATTACACAAAGATACTGCTGCCTGTTTCCTTTCGGGAATACCATCCTGCCACCCATTGCCAATTGTTCCAAGAGCGTCTCTGGTATCTCTGGAATAACTGCAGTCATCATTATTCCATCGAATGGACCCGCCTCCAACAATCCACGCATTCCATCAGCATGTTTCAGGTAAATATTACGAATACCCAATTCACGCAATCGAATGCGAGTACGTGTCAACAAGGGACCTATCCGCTCAATTGAATAGACTTCATTCGCTATCTTGGCCAAAACAGCAGTCTGATAGCCGCACCCTGTTCCGATTTCCAGTACTTTTCTCAGCGAATTGTTCCCACCATTCCGCAGCAATTCACTCATACGGCCTACAATCCAGGGGCTGGAGATTGTTTGTCCGTAATTAATTGGCAATGCCACATCTTCATATGCCCGGGATGCCAATGCTTCTTCAACGAAAAGATGGCGTGGAATAGAACCCATTGCAGCCAATACCACCTCATCTCTAACACCTTGCTCCCTTAAACGCTCGACCATGCGAACCCTCGTTCGCGGCGAAGTCATGCCAATACCAGAATGGCGTACACTCACGCACCAACTCTCCTTTATTATTTCTTTCCAGCAAATAACCGGATCTGACTATTCCTACTATCTTTCATAAAAGAACCAGCCTGATAATACATCAAGGGAGAAGAAAATAACGAGAAGCCAACCCATTTCAAACAAATCCCAACTTCTTTCATTCCGAAAACACACTTATTAATTGAAATCACGGCAGCCATTAAAAAACCAGCCAGTTTTTGACATAACCAATCTGGTCGTAACGCGTCAAATCTATTTGCAAAGGTGTTATCGATACCCGGTTATTCTGAAGAGCATGGAAATCTGTTCCCTCACTCGCGTCTTGGGCCGCACCTGCAGCACCCACCCAATACACTGTTTCTCCTCGTGGAGTCTGGTATTTAATCACAGGCTCCGCTTTATGACGGCGACCTAAGCGTGTTACTTCTATCCCCTGCAATTCTTCATACGGTAAATCAGGAACATTTACGTTAAGCAGAATGGGGACATGAAACTTATTATCTATAAATCGTTTCACGAGATCTAAAACAATCTTTGCTGCAGTTGGAAAGTTACCACGTGACATACTTACTAAAGATACCGCAATTGAAGGTAATCCCAATAAAAAACCTTCGGTGGCGGCAGCCACAGTACCCGAATAAACCGTATCATCCCCCATGTTGGCACCATCATTGATTCCAGAGATCACCATATCGGGTAGTTCATCCAACATGCCAGTTACAGCAAGATGGACACAATCTGTCGGGGTACCGTTTACATAATAAAAACCATTGTGTGATTTATGTAAACTGAGGGGGCGATCTAATGTAAGCGAATTACTTGCTCCGCTACGATCACGCTCTGGTGCGACAACTGTTACATCTGCAATATCAGAAAGTATTTTTGCAAGATTAGCAATACCTGGCGCAAAATACCCATCATCATTACTGAGCAAAATGCGCATTTCTACACCCTTAAAAAATAAGTAATGTGATTAATCACCCCGCATTCTCAGAAATGACTAGCTGCTTATGCCGGATAGCAACCATATGATAGTCACAGATATATAAAACTTGATTTTTAACGGACTAACCTATAGTCGAAATGAGGAATATTTTTATAAAACTGGTCGGGGCGAGAGGATTTGAACCTCCGACCACTTGCACCCCATGCAAGTACGCTACCAGACTGCGCTACGCCCCGTATCGATTAATTATAACAAAACATACATCAATCCAATTGTTTGCGATATAGCAACACTACCTGTCTACCGATCAATTTAAACCGACTCTCCCTTGTCACATACTAGCTACAATCAAAGCTATAGCGCGAACAACTCTCTCGTAAACAGGAAAGAGCACTCCCTGATGCTAGCAATTGTATCGATCCCCATAGCTTCAATAAAATCTTACAGGGAAAACACATACTCCGGTTATACAGAATATGTATCCTGATTTGCTATACACATTTATCTTATTTACCACTCAAAACAATATATATTTATCAATATAAAAAAACGGAATGTTAATTTACGTTTGGTTCCCCACGATAGTTAGCTTCTACCATAGATTTAAGCTTCTGGCTTGCATGAAAAGTAACCACTCTTCGTGCTGAAATGGGAATTTCTTCACCAGTTTTGGGATTCCGCCCCGGCCGTTGTGGTTTAGTCCTCAATTGAAAGTTGCCAAAGCCTGAAAGTTTTACACCATCACCATTTTGGAGCGCTGTGCGCATTTCTTCATAAAAACACTCGACAATTTCTTTTGCTTCACGTTTATTCAGACCGATATTTTCAAATAATAAATCGGTTAGCTCTGCTTTGGTTAAAGCCATATATCCACCCTTAAGTTAGAAAACAGAGTAAATGTCTTGAACTAACACCAGGATTTGCCGGATTTGAGCAATCATAACGCACCAAGTGAAAGAGTGAAGACAATCGCTCATGATTTCGAAATACACGACAAATCTATACCGCGAAGAACTCAGGAAAAAAAACGTTCTTCCCACCAATTCAGCCGGCCAGTCTCAGCGGACAGAACTCCCAACTAGCCGCGTAGTGTTGCACCAAACTTTCGACCGAGAACATTGATCAGCCCATTTACTGCTTGATCGATTTCCTGATCTGTAAGGTTTTTTTCAGTACCTTGCAACAAAATACGGAAAGCAAGGCTCTTCTTCCCTTGCTCTAAATTTTCACCACTATATAAATCAAATAAAGATATCTCACTGACGCTTTTATCTTTTTCTGAGTTCATTGCTTCCAGTAACTTGGCCATACTTACCTCATTCTCTACCACCACCGCAATATCACGCCTTACTGGTGGAAATTTTGAGAGTACTTGCATCATCGGCAGCAAGTCACTAGCAAGAGCTTCTATTTGCAATTCAAATAGGATCGCAGATTGTGATAAATGATATTTTCTCTGCCAACGAGGATGAAGTTCTCCTATCCAGCCAATCGGACTCTTGTCAATCAGAATTCTGGCTGATTTTCCTGGATGTAATGCCGGATGAACAGCCGACTCGAAATCAATATTTCTTGGCCAGAATAAGGACTCAACATCCATTTTGACATCATAAAAATCAACATCCCGATCCGTAACACCCCATTGCTCCGGATGCACATTCCCTGAACAAAGAACGGCCAGATTCTCTACCTCTTTTTCTTCATCATTATCCTTGCTGAAACAGGAACCTATCTCAAAAATCCTAACCCTACTTTGCTTGCGATTCAGATTAAATTGTAGATTGTTGATCAATCCGCCAAAAAGGCTGCTACGCATAACATCCATATGACTTGCAATTGGATTCTTCAGTTTTACCGGTAAGTTATTTCCGCAAAGATCTGCTTCCCACTGAGTGTCTACAAATGTGTAATTAATAACCTCCTGATAATCCCTTGCCACCAGAATTTGACGCAATCGCTTAACAGGCGCAATACCAATTTCTGGTTCCGTTAGCATATGTGCCGATGCCTTGGGCAACTGCGCGGGAATCAGGTCATATCCATGCATACGCGCAAGCTCTTCAATAAAATCTTCTTCGATGACTAAATCAAAGCGCGATGCAGGTGGCACTACATAAAACGTATCGCCGCTAACAGAGTGACCAAATTGTAATCTCCGGAAATATTCTGATATCAGTTCAATCCCAAAATCCACTCCCAGGATCTTTGCTATGCGCTTTTGACGAACCTCGACCGCATCTCGTCGCGGCAAATCGTTACTAACCTCTACTATTGGGCCTATTTTCCCCCCACATATATCCAAAACCAGCGCAGTGGCACGCTCAAGTGCATTACGCGTCATGGAGAAATCCACCCCTCGTTCGAATCGATGCGAGGAATCCGAGCTAAAACCCAATTTAAATGACTTGCCACTAATCGCAGCCGGCGAAAAAAAAGCACTCTCGATAAAAATATCCGTTGTGCCTCCCTCTACCCCACTTTCACTGCCACCCATGATGCCAGCCAATGCCAAAGGTTTGCTACTATCAGCTATGACTAACAGATCTTCTTGCAAATCAAGGCATTCACCGTTTAACAGTCGTAAGCGTTCATTTGCAACGGCATAGCGCACACGGATCTCCTGTTCTGCCCCTTTTTCAATCTTAGCAAGATCAAAAGCATGCATCGGCTGACCTGTTTCCAGCATGACATAGTTAATAATATCAACCACCGGATTAATCAGACGCAAACCAGCCCGCACCAAATACTGATTCATCCACAGAGGAGTTTGTGTGCTGGTGATGATACCTTTGACGATACGACCACAGTAAAGCGGGCAGGATTGAGGCTCTTCAACCCGGATTCGCAGAACATCTGCAATTTCAGGATTAACAGGTTTAATTTCTGGCAAATTGAGTTTGCCAGCAGTAATAGCAGCGACCTCGCGAGCAATACCGAACATCCCCAAGCAATCAGCTCGATTAGGCGTCAATTTCAGGGTAAAAATACTATCATCCAACCCGTCATATTCTCTAAAGCTGATACCTGCAGGCGCATCATCTGGAAGTTCAATAAGTCCGTCAGCCTCACTTTCCAACCCGAGTTCTCTTGCAGAACACAACATGCCAAAAGATTCCACACCGCGTATCTTACCTTGCCATATATTCAATTCTGGCAGCCGTGCACCTATCAAGGCACATACGGTCTTCATTCCTTCTGTAACATTCTGTGCCCCACAAACGATTTGTAAAGGTTCATCAGAATAGTTTCCCACATCCACCTTACATACTCTTAGCCGATCGGCATTTGCATGTTTTTGAACAGACATCACCTCTGCGATGACCACTTTGTCAAAAAAAGGAGCAACCGGCACCACACTCTCAACTTCTAATCCAGCCATAGTCAACTTGTGTGCCAGCTCTTCATCAGAGCATTGGTAGTCAACCAATTTACGTAGCCAGTTCCCGGGAAATTTCATAACTACAAGTCTAGAGCATCAATTAAATTGTTTCAGAAAACGTAAGTCATTTTCAAAGAATAGACGCAGATCATTAACTCCATAACGCAACATAGTTAAACGTTCGACACCCAGCCCGAAAGCAAATCCAATATTTTCTTCACTATTCAAGCCAACATGATTCATGACATTAGGATGTACCATGCCGCATCCAAGCACCTCCAACCAACCAGTTTCACCGCAAACTCGACAACCTTTACCATTACACATTACACATGCAATGTCCATTTCAGCAGAAGGTTCGGTAAAAGGGAAAAAAGAGGGACGGAATCTTACTGATAAATTATCCTTTTCAAAGAAATTTCTCATAAATTCCACCAGCACACCCTTTAATGCAGAGAAACTGACATTTTCATCTATCCACAGCCCCTCAACCTGATGGAACATTGGCGTATGAGTTACATCAGAATCACAGCGATACACCCGTCCAGGAGCAATAATCTTTATAGGTGGCTGGTGATTTTGCATATAGTGAATCTGCACCGGCGATGTATGTGTTCGCAACAGCTTCCCGCCTTCAATATAGAAAGTATCGTGCATAGCACGCGCAGGATGATTCTCGGCAATATTTAGTGCCGTAAAATTATAGAAATCTGTTTCGATTTCAGGGCCAGTTGCAATATCAAATCCAATCGAATGAAACAGCGACTCAATACGAGTTAGTGTTAGCGTAACCGGGTGCTCCCCCCCTAACCCGAATCCACGCCCAGGCAAAGACACATCCAAACTTTCCTCAGCCAGACGAGCCGACATATTTTTCTCATGAATTACATTTCGGCGTTCAGTCAAAGCATCTTCCAACAACTTTTTCGCCTGATTAATTCGCTCTCCCATTACCGGTCTTTCTTCCGGGGTCAGTTCCCTGAGTTTTTTCAGCAAAAGTGTAACTTCCCCTGCTTTACCCAGATATCGCGCCTTAATTTGCTCTAGGTCAACAACACTTTCCGCCTGATCAAATAATTTTATTGCGGTACTGACCAAATCTTCCAGATTATTCATGGCAATGAAATGATCCACTCATAAAAAAGGGAGGTCGAGCTAACATAGTGCAGACCTCCCCTGATAAATTTGTATACAAACTGTTTTTTAGTTTGCCAGGCTAGTTTTTACTTGATTGGTTATTTTTTCAAAGGCAGCTTTATCAAACACAGCCAAATCAGCCAACACTTTTCTATCAAGACCAATTCCTGATTTCTTGAGCCCATTCATAAAGGTGCTGTAAGTCATTCCTAACTCTCGCACTGCCGCATTGATGCGCGCAATCCACAAAGCCCGAAACTGTCGTTTTCTTTGACGTCGATCACGATAAGCATACTGCCCTGCCTTCATAACAGCCTGTTTTGCAATACGGTATATATTTTTCCGCCTACCGCGATATCCCTTTGCCAGCTTAAGTACTTTTTTATGTCGTGCCCTTGCCGTTACGCTTCGTTTTACTCTTGGCATTATCTATCTCCTCAGGCGTAAGGCAGCATTGCGCGTACAGATGCCACATCGCTTGCATGAACGACAGTCATACCTCTTAGTTGCCGCTTATTTTTAGTTGTTTTTTTAGTGAGAATATGTCGTTTAAACGCTTGCGAACGTTTTATACTTCCTCCCGCTCTTATTCTAAAGCGCTTTGCAGCACTTTTCTTAGTTTTCATTTTAGGCATAAAGCAACACTTCCTTTTTAATATGAACCAAGGTGTCTCTAATTAGAGAACTTTTAAAACCTTGATATCACTTATTTTAAATAAACCAGCAAGAACATATTTTACGGCAGCAAGATAATTCGCTACTTACTAAGTTACAGTTTCGTTTTTTGTATCCGCTTCCCGCTACTTATCAGATTTGGCCACCTTCACCTCTTTTTTTCTAGGCGCCAGAACCATCACCATCTGCCGTCCTTCCAATCTAGGAAACTGCTCAACAACGGCATGCTCCTCAAGTTCTTCTCTTACCCTTTCAAGCAGTCTAATACCAAATTCCTGATGCGCCATCTCCCTTCCACGGAACCGGAGTGTAACTTTAACCTTGTCGCCTTCATTTAAGAAATTGATTAAATTCCGCAGCTTAATACTATAATCACCCTCATCTGTATTGGGTCTGAGTTTAATCTCTTTTACCTGTATCTGTTTTTGCCTCAGCTTGGCATCGTGCTTCTTTTTGCTTTCCTGATAAAGATATTTTCCATAATCCATCAACCTGCAAACTGGAGGCTCCGCACTTGGTGCAATTTCTACAATATCTACACCAGACTCTTCAGCCAACTCTTTTGCTTCAGCTATTGGTACTATCCCCACCTGCTCACCGTTCACGCCAATCAATCTGACTTGTAGTGCCGTGATTTCATCATTAACCCTTACAGTCTTTTCTTGAGCTATGGTACCCTCCGTAAATCCATAAAAACCCCTTAACTACACTCTTTCGGCCATCTCTTTCCGAATTAAGGTAACAAAACCTTCAAGAGACATCGCCCCATGATCATGGTTTGACCGTCCTCTCACAGTAACAGTCTGATTTTCGACTTCCTTATCGCCAACCACTATTAAATAAGGCACTTTCTGCAAGCTATGTTCTCTGATTTTATAGCTTATTTTCTCATTTCTCAAGTCCGAGCTGACGCGAATACCATTTTGTTTGAGTTCATTTGTGATTGACTGAACATAATCAGCTTGATTTCTAGAAATATTAAGTACAACCACTTGATCAGGAGAAAGCCATACCGGCAAAGCGCCCGCATGATGCTCAATAAGAATTCCGATAAAACGCTCCATAGATCCTAAAATAGCTCTATGCAGCATTACTGGGATCTTTTTCGTATTATCTTCTGCGATATACCCTGCGCCTAATCTCGCTGGCATAGAGAAATCAAGCTGCAAAGTTCCACATTGCCACTTACGTCCAAGGCTATCTTTCAATGTAAATTCTATTTTAGGGCCATAGAAAGCCCCTTCACCCGGTTGCAGCTCCCAGTTTAGTTCCTTTTGATTTAGAGCTGCAGCCAAGGCGGCCTCAGCTCTGTCCCATTGTTCTTCGGTTCCAACTCTCTGGACTGGGCGGGTTGAAAGTTTTATCAAGTTTTCATGGAATCCAAAATCTATATACACCTGATTTAATAGATCAATGAATTTAGTTACTTCTTCTAGAACCTGGTCGTCCGTGCAAAAAATATGAGCGTCATCCTGCGTAAATGAACGAACGCGCATAAGCCCATGTAAAGCACCAGACGCCTCATTTCGATGACATGAACCAAACTCTGCCAGTCGAAGCGGCAAATCACGATAGCTCCTTAACCCTTGATTAAATACCTGAACATGCCCCGGACAATTCATGGGTTTAATAGCGTAATGCCTACTCTCAGACTCCGTAATAAACATATTTTCTCGGAAATTTTCCCAATGTCCGGATTTTTCCCATAACGATATGTCCAGAACCTGAGGAGTACGAATCTCGACGTAACCATTCTTGGCCAGCACCTGCCGCATATATTGCTCTATTTGCTGCCATATAGCCCATCCTTTGGGATGCCAATACACCATTCCCGGAGCTTCTTCCTGCATGTGGAACAGATCAAGCTGTTTACCAAGTTTACGGTGATCTCGTTTTTCTGCTTCTTCCAGGCGCCGAAGATAATTATTTTGCTCTTCGCTGCTTACCCACGCTGTTCCATATATTCTTTGCAGCATTTCATTTTTTGAGTCTCCACGCCAATAAGCACCTGCTATTTTCATCAACTTAAAGACTTTGATTCTTGATGTATACGGCACGTGCGGCCCGCGACATAAATCTGTGAAATCACCCTGAGAATAAAGTGAAACAGGCTCATCATTCGGAATAGATGCAATTATCTGAGCCTTATAGTGCTCGCCTAGATCCTTAAAAAAGCCAATTGCTTTTGAACGATCCCACACCTTACGCTCTATCTTCAGATTTCTCCTGCTGATTTCTTGCATTCTCTTCTCTATGGCTGCCAGATCTTCTGGTGTAAAAGGCCGCTCATAAGAAAAATCATAATAAAACCCATCCTCTATAACCGGCCCGATGGTAACTTGCGCACTTGGGAATAATTCCTTTACTGCGTGTGCTAATAAGTGAGCACAAGAGTGACGAATGATTTCCAGACCTTCAGGATCCTTGTTTGTTATCAGCACCAGATCACTATCAACCTCTATCGGCTCCGATAAATCTACTAGCCTCCCATTCAACTTACCTGCCAATGCTACACGCGCAAGTCCGGGGCCAATTGACTCAGCAACATCAAGCACCGTCACGGGATAATCGAACGCTTTGTCTGTGCCATCCGGCAAACGAACAACTGTCACTTATTTACCTCATCACTTGAACAAATATATATATTAAGCTAGCCATTCGCGAATTCAAGGTAATAAATTTTTGTGGTTTACCCATTTAATCAGCAAATACCGATCATCAGGTCTTACCATGAATCTTGTCATCATTCCTACAGAGATAGTCTATTCACTCCTATTAAATCTCTGTTCCAATAGCTTAAGTTCATTTATGTCAATAAAAAACCCGCGAAGTTTTTAAGCTTAATCTCCGCGGGTCCTAGTTTACATCAATAAGATAGCGTGTTAATTACATTGCACTTTACTCATCATCACTATCGTCATCATGGTTGCTGGAGGAAGCGGAGTCGCTGTCGTCAGCTGTTTCAGTTTCTTCAACTTCCACCTCGACTTCTTCATCCTCGTCATCAACGTCATCGTCACCCTCTTCCGACTTTAATACCAGCTTGCCTGCAGCAAGACTTGCATTCAAATCTGTCATCGGCGCTTCTTCATGCACCAGATTCTGATGACAGTCTATGCAGGTTGCTCCTTCCGTTTCCATTTTCTTATGTTCCGCCTGAGCGCTTTCTCCCGGAGGAGCTGGTTTTACATGACAGGTACGGCAGGTAATGCTGTCCCATTTCTTGAGGTTCATCCGGGCATCATGTGCCATTTCCAATCTTCTTTCGTTGAACTTCTCCAGGGTGGAGTAGTCATTGACCATCTCCAACCAAAGTTCTCTGGCACCATCAACCACGTGAGTTGCTACTGCCAGGTGGAAATTTTCTATCCCTTGTGGAATATGGCAGTCTTTACAAGTCGGATTAATCCCCAATGCACCATAGTGGGTGGATTCTTTTAATTCACTCTGTGGGTATGACATGGAATGACAGCTGGTACAAAACTCTTCGGTCGATAACGCAGCTTCCCCACCAAAAACCACAGCCACCAATGCTATTCCCAGCAGAGCTCCTGTCAGTAAAGTGCCAATTGATCCTTTTTGCAGTCTAGTCATCTCTATTTTCCTTTTTTGGCAGTTTTAGCGTTGGCCTGGAATTCGTCATGGAACTTGAATTTAGGCTCTCCGTCAAATACGCCATCCAGTTTGTAATGCTCGTGCATGGCTTTGACGTCTTTTACCATCTCGTCAAACTTGAAGGTGTATTTCGGATCCACTTCCGGTGTATACGGGGTATAGGGAGGTTTTGCTCCTTTCCAGGGTGACCCTTCATAGTTCAGATGGCAGGCGCTGCAACGTTCTTCAAAATTAAAGTCTTGCCCCTTGCTTGCCAGGGTCTTGCGCGGCGCTTTTTTGCCCGATTTCTCAAATGCTTGCCCGGCCTTGCGGTGATCTCCCCGGTATTTACGTCCAGGCCCGTGGCAGGATTCACAGCCTACGCCTGTCAGCATGGGTTTGGGGGAGTCTATCGTGTAGCCACCTTTCTGGCCAAATCCATCCACGTGGCAACCTACGCAGTCTTTGTCCTGGGTGTAGTCCTTGGCAGGATCCAGTTTGGCTTTTTGTTTGGCTTCCACTTTGACATTGGGCTTGAGCGATTCCATCGCCTTGGCGTGGGCAGTATGTTTCCACGACTGGGCTTGTGGTTTGTGACAGGAACTGCACTTTTTCCGACCTTCAAACGGAGCATCCGCTGCCAGACTCTGTCCACTTGTCAGGGTGAACAGGGCTGCAGCAACCAGTCCGCAGGCTATTATTATTTTCATGATCTCTCCTCTTTTCCTAGATGTTTGAACACAGATTATGATTCTTTTGTCTTGCCGACCATCATTGTACCTGATCAGTCAGATGGGTTGAATCCGTCGTTTTATCATGATCCGGAGCGGGTTGCAGATTGTGCTGGGTTTGTGCCTCCGGGGCCTTTTCTGCCAGTTGATAGACCCAGTATCCTCCTTGCTGGTAGATCAATCGCGGAGAGGTGAGCTCCAGCGGAGAAGGTTGGCTGGTAAATGGCAGCAGCCTGGCCAGCAGGGTGTGGTAACTGGCTTCATCTGTCAGAAAGAAGGCGCGAATCAGTTCGTCCGATAACGATTGCACAGTGTAGGCGTAGTAGCCGTGATTGCTCATCTCGGTCTTGACATGACTGATCATGCCATGCAGGTTACCGGTCAGGCGGTAGGGTTTGTAGGCAATGCCAAATTTGTCAGGGTATAGCAGACCCAGTTTGTACAGGTCGCTGATATGCACGATCAGGTAAGCATCGCGTGTACCGGCCAGTTGTCGCAAATCAGCCAGGCCACTGGCCAGCGGATTGAGCAGGCTTTGCGTAAAACGCAGAAACAGCTCGCGTTCCTGTGGATCGGCCGCAGCGCCGGTTTGTTCGTTTTCATAAGCGCGGATCGCTTGCGCATGCGCTTGCCATTCCGGCGGAACAATCAGAGGTTCGTGCAGTGTGCTGTGGAACAGTACGTCTCGTCCGGTCAACAGGGCCAGTTGGCGTGAGGTATCCCACCAGCTGAGCAGTAGTGCATCTCGCGGGGCGTATTTGTCTATTGCCGTTGCAAGCGCACTGAGTTCAGCAGCTTTCTGATCCAGCGCCAGCAGAGGTTCTCTGGTTTCGTTCTTCCAGTTGAGTAATACCTGCGGTTGATTTGCACGCTGACCAAACCAGGCTTGTGCTATCGGTTGATCCGTTCCTTCCAGATGAATGTCGTACTGGTTGATGGTCAGATCCGGCCAGGCTTCCAGTTCCAGATCAGGATAGTCGTCCACCTTGCCGGTGGCAGCCAGCTGGTAACGATAGGGAGCCTCATCCGGTGTCAGCAGCAGCCAAGCATACCCACCCAGCAAAACCAAACCTCCCGTCACCAGTAAAATCCCCAGTGGCGGGAGGAGTCGGTCAAACCAGCGCGACTGTGCGCGCCGGTTTGGTGTCAACGAAGCAGTCAAGCTTGCGTTTGCTTACGTTTACGCCAGCCAATCAGAGCAATCGCTCCCGCCAGCAACATTCCACCTCCCAGTCCTCCCAGCGAGATCTTTTCTCCCGCTCCCTTGAGGTCAAGCAGGCTGGTTTTTTTACCTTCCAGTTTGTTAACACGCGCTTGCAGAGCTGTCATTTCCTGCATCTTGGTGTATTCATCCTGGATTTCAACATAGGCACGGTTCATCGGACCCCAACCTTCGGTATAAGTCCAGCCACCTGGATTAACGTGTGCCAGTCCTACGTGCATTTTGGCCAGATTGTTTTCTGCCATTTCCAGCACTTTCAGTTCAAGTGAGGCCGGGTTGTTACCCTTGGACCAGAACAGTTGGGTGAAGATACCAAAACCCGGTTTCTCTGGCGCCGGTGGATTCGGACGATTGGTTTTTTGACCAGTCAGGGTGCCGTCTTCATACATTTTGTGAACAATGGCATTGGCTTCCTGGTATTTAGCCAGCCCTTCCAGGGTACCTTTGTCCATGAGATCCAGGTAGGAGCGGGCAAACCGTTCCGAGTGACATTGGGTACAGGTCACAACCCAGGAATCCAGACGAGCTTCTGACCAGTCGCTGGTGATGTTTTCTGCAATCCCCGGAACAAACGGGTAGTTTGCCCAGCGGGTCTTACGGGTGATGTTATGGGTATATTCCCCTTCGTATTCCATGTGGCAGGCTGCACAGGTCGGTGCGGTCTGACCTCCTTTGGAGAAGGCGTCTTTCAGACGAACATTCCAGTTCCAGTTTCCCCGGTTCATTTCAGCCAGTTTGCCATGCTTGGACATAATGTAGGCTTCATAGTTATTATGATCCACGCCGCTGTGACAGGTGGCACAGGCTTCCGGTTTGCGGGATTCTGCCGCCGAAAATTCATGGCGGGTATGACAGTTGTCGCATTTGTTCTGGTTGGTGTGGCACATGGTGCAACCTTCTGCCACTTCACGTTGCGGCATGGCTGCCCAAACGGTGGTTTCAATGTTGGCTGTGTAGTCCAGGGCGTGGGATGGACGTCCGTCAGGCCACTGGCCATTCGGCCAGATCATGGTGTCACGCTCGGATTCACGCTCGGCAAATTCTCTCAGGTGACAGGTTCCGCAAACGTCAGCTGTAGGCATGCGTACGTCTTTGGTGTGATCTGCTTTCTTTTTGGCGTTGATGTCAACGTGACAGTCAATACAGCCTACTTCCTTGAGCACTTCCTTCTCTCCTAGTTTGCCCATGGAGCGCAGGTTGTTCTCAACTTCTTCCAGCTTGCCTTTTTTGTAAAAAAGCGGATCTTCCGGCTTGAGGTTGCGTATTTTGTCCAGGTTGGCATGGGTACTGCGTTTCCATGCTCTTACCCAAACCGGCGTTTCATCAGAGTGGCATTCAACGCAGTCTTTGCGCTCAGCAATTTCTTTCGGGGAAACCGGTGGTTTGTAAAAGGTGCTCGGGTCCATGTAGATACTAAGCGCTATCGGTTCCCAGTAGTCTCCCATCGTGCCCTTGCCAGCACCATGTGCAGGATCCTTGTAACGCTTCACCAGCGCATCATAGGTCTCTTTCGGCGTGGCTTTGCTGCGATCCAGCTTCAATGCTTCATACGTCTCATCCGGCACCGTCGATATATCCGCCTGTACCGGCCCAATCAACAACAGGCCCGCACACAGCAGCATCCCCTTCAAATACTCCCCTAATCTCATCTCTCTCCTCCGTAATCTACCTGTCGGTATTTCCAATGTACAAACAATAACCAGCTACCCCAATCCCTCTCAGGTAACCAGCCAAAATCACTTCTATACATCACAGCGCCCCAAGACTACTTTCTCATCAGAGACAAGTCAAGATTTTAAGAAGCCGGTACCGGGGCAAAAATCTGAATACGAACTACTAAGCATTGTTCCGAGTATCCAGGCACAAGATAAAGGCCGCATAATTTATCGCTGGCCCGGAAGCAAGGTAGAATTGCTGTATCTGTTTCTTCGGTTGATGGAATGAATAAATCACGTGTAGTTGTAGGTATGTCTGGCGGAGTGGACTCATCAGTTGCCGCCTTGTTACTCAAGCAGCAAGGCTATGATGTAATAGGCCTTTTCATGAAAAATTGGGAAGATGATGATACCGATGAATATTGCTCTTCCCGCAAGGATTTTCTCGATGCCGCTTCTGTAGCAGATATCCTTGATATACCGCTGGAAGCAGTGAATTTTTCAGCTGAGTATCGGGAGCGGGTTTTTAGCCTGTTTTTAGCAGAATATCAGGCTGGACGCACGCCCAATCCAGATGTGCTTTGCAACAGTGAGATCAAGTTTAAAGCCTTTCTCGATCACGCGCTGGCGTTGGGCGCTGACTGGATTGCAACCGGACACTATGCGCAGGTACATGAAATCAACGGTCAGTTTCAGTTGCTCAAAGGGGAAGATGGCAACAAGGATCAGAGCTATTTTCTTTACCGGCTGAATCAGCAACAATTGTCACGCACAATTTTTCCTATTGGCCACCTCTACAAGCGAGAGGTACGCAAAATTGCACACAAGCACGGACTGCCCAATTCAACCAAAAAAGATAGCACTGGAATTTGTTTCATTGGCGAACGCCCTTTCCGTGAGTTTCTCAACCGATATTTACCAGTCGACCCAGGCGAAATTCATACGCTGGACGGTCAGATCGTTGGAGAGCACCAGGGATTAATGTATTACACCATCGGGCAAAGGCAGGGGCTGGGTATTGGCGGTATTCGCGAAGGTAGCGAGCAACCTTGGTTTGTGTCAGGAAAAGATATGCAAACAAACGTGTTATATGTCGTGCAGGGGCACGATCATCCTGCACTGTTACGTTCTTCACTGACTGCCGCCGATCTCTCCTGGATCAGCGGTGCACCGCCCCATCAAAGCTGGGTTTATGCAGCCAAAATCCGCTATCGGCAGACGGATGCACCTTGCGCAATCATCCGCCTTGAGCATGATTCCTGTCAGATCGGCTTTGCAGCGCCGCAATGGGGAGTCACTCCCGGGCAATCTGTAGTAATTTATGAAAGCAAAGTCTGCCTGGGAGGAGGAATCATTACCGACAGTGTGTAATCAGGTAATGGTTAAATTTTCGATGTTTGTCTCTGTATGTATACGTTTTGCTTCTGCTCCGTTCAGTTTGATTTGCAGTCGCAGTTCATTCACGGAATCAGCATTACGTAATGCATCTTCGTAGGAAATCACACCACTCTCGTAAAGTTCAAATAGCGCCATATCAAAGGTCTGCATCCCCAATTCACTTGATTTTTTCATGATTTCCTTGATTTCATGCACATTTCCCTTGAATATCAGATCGGAAATCAACGGAGAATTGAGCATTATCTCGATTGCCGCAACCCGCCCACTGCCTGATTTTTTGGGAATTAACCTTTGTGCAACCAATGCCCGCATATTCAGTGATAAATCCATCAGCAACTGCGCACGCCGCTCTTCCGGAAAGAAGTTGATAATGCGATCCAACGCCTGATTAGCACTGTTTGCGTGCAAGGTACCCATGCATAAATGCCCGGTCTCGGCAAAGGCAATGGCATGTTCCATTGTTTCCCGATCCCGGATTTCACCAATCAAAATAACATCAGGCGCCTGCCGTAACGTATTCTTCAGCGCAGCTTCCCAGGATTCCGTATCAACCCCGACTTCCCGCTGAGTAATGACGCAGTTGATATGCTCATGCACAAATTCAACCGGATCTTCAATGGTAATGATGTGTCCATAGCTGCTTTTGTTGCGATAGCCGATCAACGCCGCCATCGAGGTAGATTTTCCCGAACCGGTTCCACCGACAAAAACCACCAGACCGCGTTTGCTCATGACAACCTCTTTCAGAACCGGTGGCAACCCGAGATCATCGAAATCCGGGATCTTTGTGGTAATTGTCCGCAAAACGATGCCCGTCCGCTGTTGCTGGACAAAGGTATTAACACGAAAACGCCCGATCCCCTCAGGATTAATCGCAAAATTGCATTCCTTACTGGTCTCAAACTCTGCCGCCTGCTTATTATTCATGATGACCCGTGCCAGAGCTTCGGTATGTATAGGAGAGAGCGCCTGTTGCGTGACCGGTGTCATTTTTCCATCTATTTTCATCGCCGGAGGATAGCCTGCTGTGATGAACAAGTCTGAAGCCTTCTTGCTTAGCATCAGTCGCAATAAATCATGCATAAATTTAAGTGCCTGTTCTTTTTCCATCATGTTCTACCCTTAACCCCGGAAATTATCTTTGTTCATCGCTTTGGTGCGCGCTTCCGCTATCGAAATAACACCGCGTTTCACCAGATCTGTCAGATTCTGATCAAGTGTCTGCATCCCGACTCCCTGCCCGGTCTGGATGGCTGAATACATCTGTGCCACTTTCCCTTCCCGGATAAGGTTACGGATCGCCGGTGTACCGATCATGATCTCGTGTGCGGCCACTCGCCCTTTGCCATCCTTTGTCTTCAGCAGCGCCTGGGAAATAACTGCACGCAACGATTCAGACAACATCGCACGTACCATTTCCTTTTCTTCAGCAGGAAACACGTCAATAATCCGGTCAATCGTCTTGGCAGCCGAACTGGTATGTAGCGTGCCGAAAACCAGATGACCGGTTTCCGCAGCAGTCATCGCCAAGCGGATAGTCTCCAAATCCCGCATTTCCCCCACCAGAATAATATCTGGATCTTCCCGTAAGGCAGAGCGCAGTGCATTGCTGAAACTGTGCGTATCTCGCCCGACTTCACGCTGGTTAATCAGACATTTTTTGCTTTCATGCACAAATTCGATCGGATCTTCCAGAGTCAGGATATGACCATACTGATTTTCGTTAATATCATTGATCATGGCTGCAAGCGTAGTTGACTTGCCAGATCCGGTTGGCCCCGTAACCAACACCACGCCACGCGGCTGTTGCGCGATCTCGGCAAATATCTTAGGTGCTTTCAGCTCTTCAAGCGTTAGTACTTTGGATGGAATGGTACGCAGCACCGAAGCTGCTCCCCGTTGGGTGTTGAAGGCATTGACTCGGAAACGAGCTAGACCAGAAATAGCAAATGAAAAATCACATTCCAGATGTTCTTCATAAGCTTTACGCTGGCTATCGTTCATGATGTCGTACACCATGTCATGCACATCCTTGTGCTCCAGTGCGGGAAGATTGATACGCCGAATCTCTCCATGCACCCGAATCATGGGTGGCATGCCAGCAGATAAATGCAGATCAGAAGCGCTATTCTTGACCACAAATGAGAGTAGTTCTACTATGTTCATCCGATGTGTTCCTTCTACCTCGTGGAATATTGGTTGGTCAATGACAATCGTTGGATGTCATTTCCGGCCACACCGGGCCGATCCAATCTAGAACGGATCAAACCGCACGGAATTAAATATATTTCGGGAACATCAGCCAAACTTTCCCTGTAATATCCATCGTATTTGTCAACTCATTTAGATCACTATTCGCCATGACTACAATTGCCTCACGCCTGCAGAATGTTAAGAACCGTATTATTGATGCCGCTAAAAATGTGGGGCGCGACCCGGCAACTATTCAGTTACTGGCAGCCAGTAAAACCAATACACCGGATAAGTTGAGAGAAGCCTGGGAAGCGGGACAAACCGTGTTTGGAGAAAATTATCTGCAAGAAGGTCTGGTTAAAATTCGTGCATTAGCCGATTTACCAATCGAATGGCACTTTATCGGCCCAATTCAAAGCAACAAAACCAAACTGATTGCCGAGAATTTTTCCTGGGTACATGGCATTGACCGGGAAAAAATCGCAACTCGTCTTTCAGCAGCAAGACCGGAATCATTACCTCCCCTGCAAGTCTGCGTGCAAGTCAATGTAAGTGGAGAAATTACTAAAAGTGGAGTAGATCCGGAAAAAGCCGCAGAACTGGCAGCCTTTGTCAGTGAGCAGCCGCGACTTCAACTGCGCGGAATCATGGCCGTGCCGGAACTGACTGCTGTCACTGCGCTGCAACGCGAACAATTTCAGATGATGCGAGAAGTTTACGAGCAACTCAAACAGAAAGGCTTTATCCTGGATACGCTATCAATGGGCATGTCAGAAGATCTGGAGAACGCCATTGCGGAAGGGGCCACAATGGTCAGAATAGGCACAGCAATTTTTGGTCAACGACGTTACGCTATCCCTGAGGAGCTCGGTTCGCGCCCGTAGTCAGAAAACGATACTTCTCTATCAGCTGCTCATGATCCTCAACCCGGTTCGGATCAACAATAATGCAGCTGACCGGACAAACTTCCACACACTGCGGCGTATCATAATGTCCGACACATTCCGTACACAAATCCGGGTTAATCTCGTAAATTTCCTCCCCCTGTGAAATTGCCTGGTTAGGACATTCAGGTTCACACACATCGCAATTGATGCATTCATCAGTAATGATCAGTGCCATTTTTATTACTCTCCATTATTCATTTCTATCTTTTTCTGACGTAACCGCTCGATCACAAGAGGATGCACAAATTTGCTTACATCTCCTCCCAAACGGGCAATTTCACGCACGATCGTGGCGGAGATAAACATATATTGTTCAGATGGCGTCAGAAAAATGGTCTCCACGTCCGGATACAAGCCGCGATTCATGCCCGCCAGTTGAAATTCATACTCAAAATCAGATACGGCACGCAGACCGCGAATGATGATATGAGCATCCTGTTGCCGCGCGAATTCCATCAGCAGACCAGAAAATCCCGTTACTTCAACATTGGAATATCCGGCCAGCACGTCTCTGGCCATTTTCACCCGTTCTTCCAGCGAGAAAAAAGGTGCTTTTCCACTACTGACAGCAACCGCCACAATCACCTTGCCAAATAATCTCGACGCACGATATACCAGATCCTCATGCCCATGGGTAATCGGATCAAACGTACCTGGGTAAATGACTTTATCCATCAAGATTCAGAGTCAAGAGGCAATAATAAACATGGCTTGCTCGCCCTTGCTTGCAGATCAACCAGGTATTATCGGGCAATAACTTGTCACTACTTTCAGCATAAACCACCCCGTTTTTCCTCAACCTCGCAGGCAGTAATGGCAATACTTCAGTCAGCAACCCGGATTGATACGGAGGGTCTACAAAAATAATATCGTAGTACTCAGAGTTGGATGCAAGAAATGTCCGGGCATCGGTATGCTCAAGTTTCACTTGTGAAGCAGCCAGTTTCTCAATAGCGTTGCGTAGATTGTGCGCCGTCTTTACATTTTGCTCAATTATGGTGACCTGTTTTGCTCCACGCGAAGCTGCTTCAAACCCCAGTGCACCACTACCGGCAAACAGATCCAGGCAAGTTTTTCCGGTCAGATCCTGCTCCAGCCAGTTGAATAATGTTTCTCGTACACGATCTGGCGTCGGTCTCAGCAACAACTTATCATCAGAAAACTGGAGCAATCTGCTGCGCCATTGCCCGCCAATAATACGAATTTTACCCATTAGCAACATGAAAAATCAGGAGTCTACTCTGCACCCACGACTACAGTCACCATCCCTGCTGGATCAATCCGGCGCTGGAACGCCTCTTTAATCTGTGCCACAGTCACTTTTTCCACTGCCTTGACATAATCTTCCAGATAAGTCAGTGGCAAATCATAAAACCCGATCACCCCCAGGTAACCGAGTATTTTCCGGTTACTGTCGATACGCAAGGGAAATCCCCCCACAATATTCTGCCGGGCAGCCTGTAATTCTTTCTTAGTTGGCCCCTGCTCAACAAAGTCACTGAGTGTCTTTCGCGTTAATTGCAAAGCCTGTTCTGCCTGCTCTTTCTTTGTCTGTAAACCGATTTCAAAAGGTCCTTTCTCCCGATACGGTATAAAAGCACTGTAAACACTGTAGGCCAACCCGCGTGTTTCACGAATTGTCTGCATCAAACGAGATACAAACCCGCCCCCACCCAGAATGTAATTGCCAACCAGCAAAGGAAAATAATCAGGATCCTTGCGGCTCAACCCAGGATAAGCCAATTGGATATGGCTTTGTGTCGCCGGATGCGCAATTTTTCGGGTTATCGGCTCCGGTTTTTCGACTGCTGGCAAGCTATTATTCGTTTTTCCGCTGGGCAAATTTTCAGTCAGCATCTCTGCAATATGATTCGCTTCATCACGCTTGATATCACCAATGATTGCGACAACTGCATTACCAGCCGTGTAGTGCGTACGGTAAAAATCAACCAGATCCTGACGTTTCAACATGGTAAGCGTATCCGGCTCTCCGGATTCACGCAAACCATAAGGATGCTTGCCATACAACAGCTTCATTAACGTCCGGTCTGCAATAACTTCCGGCTTGGTATCCGCTTCCTTGAGCGCAGAAATGATGCGCGTACGTTCCCGTTCCAAGATTTGTTCAGGAAATTCCGGACGCTGGATGATTTGTGCCAGCACATTCAGCGCACGAATGCGCTCCTGCTGATGACTCAACGTTCGCAATGACAAACCCGCTCGATCCAGATCAAATGTTCCACCCAGCTCTGCTCCGACATCCGCCAGTGTTTCAGCAATCTGATCTTCTGATAAACCACCCGCGCCCATACCCATCAACCGTTGTACCAGCCTCGCACGCCCAGATGTCGCAGCGGTATCAGTACTGCTGCCTGCCGGAAACTCAATGCTGAGATCAAGAATCGGCAAATCGTGATTCTCAACAAAATAAACCCGTACCCCGTTTGCTGTCTGCCACTGCTGAATTGGCAAAAAAGCCAACGCCCACTGCGCATGAATACCCAGCCAGAACATGACCAAAAACTGTAAAAATCGCATATATCCCTTTCCCGGTAAATTTAGGGAAACACTGATTTATTCCGTCATCTGGATTGCTTCCTGCCACGGCCTATGGCCTCGCAGCTAAAAACCACACACTCGCAATGACGTTTATCACTTTAACCAGCCTTTCCTTAGCGTTAAATGTAGAAACATTGTACCTGATTAGAAAGATTGTTCAGCTTGCCGTAGCCAACGTGTTGGCCAGGGTCCGATAGTGGCTGCGGCGACGAACAGATGTAGAGGGAGCGCCTCAAGATGGAAGCGCCGGTTGAAACGGTAAACAAATGCACCGAGGTAACGGGTTCTATATTTGGCGAAATTGAATGCATGATAAGTGCCACCTAGGCTGGTTTTGAGGTTGCCCAAAACCGTATTGATCCAGCTGAATTCTGGTAAATCCTTAGATTTGCGGCTGTCCGCAACGATTGCCCGGTGCTGGCAGCCAGCATCAGCAACCCCGGTAAAACAACTCAATCCATCGGAAGTGACTATACAACCTGGCGCGAGGTCAGCAGTAACCCAGTTAAAAACCGCTTTGCGCGTAAAGCCAGAGCTTTGATGGGTGTGTTTGGGCCACTATGCGCCTTATCATAGAAAAAATCGGGCCCGGCTGAACAATCTTTCTAATCAGGTATTGGTTTGGGCTTTTGTATCCCAGGTATGAATGTAGTCGCTGGCTGTTATAAAACATGGAAATATATGCAATACATCTTGCTGAGCTGCATAGCGGGTCAGGTAATATTGCCAGTGGATTTGCTCCTGTTTAAGGCTGCCGATAAAGCCATATATTTTTAGAAGTTGGCGATACTGTTTGCAGGCATATTGCGATCCGCGATCCGAATGTACCGTCAGCCCTACTTGCGGCTGACATTGCCAGACAACCATCTGCAATGCATCATAAACCAGTTTTGCTTTCATTCTTGAACTCATGCTCCAACCAACTACCTTCCGAGAAGACAAATCAATCACCACTGCCAGATACAGCCAGCCTTCCTGATTCCAAATGTCAGTAATATCGCTCACATAGACTTGATCCGGTTTGGCAACATCAAACTGTCGATTCAGTTTGTTCTCGAACACCGGTTGTTTGTGATGACTGTCAGTGGTTACCTTGTACTTTTCCCGGTGCCTCACTTGCACGCCAGCTTCTCGCATCAATCTCCGAGCTTTCCAGCGACACCCACCGGATAACCCCGTGCATTGAGCGCTTCTCAATTCTGCGACAAGTAGTCATGGGAAATTTTCACAAGGTATGAAGGCTTTGGCGCTTACAGTAGATTTTACGGCCTCTATTTTAATTGATCTGGCTCAATTATTAATTTGTTCAGAACCTTCTTTACACCATCTACCGAATGCGCAATGGTGTGCGCCTTTTCCTTTTCTTCCTCTGATTTCACCGTACCAGTTAGCACCACCACCCCATCACTATCTGTATCTACTTTAATGTGCAATGAATCAATATTTTCTGTCGCAAGCAACTTGGCTTTGATTTGGGTAGTAATGACTGAATCACTAACAAATTCACCCACACTAAACTCTTCCGCAGAAGCTACGGAAGCAATAGACAACATGCTTATTAAAAACAAACCGGCAATTAATTTTAAGAATCTCATGTCCTGTACCTCATTGAATTAAAGAATTATCAGTTATACCTTATACGACTCCAAAGGCTATGTAACAATTAACTGTTGGAATTAGTCATCAAGACTAAGGATTGCTTAATACGACAAATTATTAATGATTGTCTCTGACTTTATCTGCGTTATCTTCTATTTTATCAGCCTTGTCTTCAGCCGTATCTCTCACCTGATCCGCCTGATCTTCCATCTTATCGGCTTGATTTTCGCGCATCTCTTCCTTGGCTTCTTTTGCCTCCTCACCCGCTTCTCTAATCTGATCAGCTTTATCTTCCAATCTATCGGCTTGTGTCTCTGCATCACCCATGCTTTGAATAGCATTCTGTGCATAGCTATTAGGTGCTGCAATAACAAATAGAAAAGCACTTAAAGTCAAAATTATTTTCATTAACTTATTTATCATTCTGATTTCCTTTTTACAGTGAAAGAACTACTTGAATCAACTTTTTTTGCAAAAATCATCCACCTGCTTTTCAGCAGCCTCTTTTGCAATACCATATTTTTCCTGAATTTTGCCAATTAACTCTTCACGCTTTCCTTCAACAATATCCAGATCATCGTCGGTCAACTTGCCCCATTGTTGCTGTATTTTGCCTTTGGCCTGTGCCCAATTACCTTTAATTTGATCCCAGTTCATAATGAATACCCCTTTTATTAAAATTGAAATAAATAATTTAATGTTTCCTATGACATGCAGTCACAACAAAATTACATAGGTGGCGGGCGTCGTCCCAATACCCAGAATACAACTGCTAACACGACACCGATAACAAATAAAATCCAGGCCATTTCCATCGCGATACCTGCGACACCAGTTATGCCTAATAGGGCAGCAATTATTGCTATAACTAAGAAAGTAATTGCCAAATTTATCATGAGGTTTCTCCTTATTTTCATGGCTCCAGAGGGTGTGTTAATTCAGCACACCAATCTAGAAATATATTTTTAGAAGCGTTAATCTTCTGACTCATTGTGCTGTACTCTTCTTTGAGCATTAAAGGCATACTACAGCAGGAGTTTTTTGTGGTATGTGCGATGACGCACAAAGCGTTAAATAATACAAACATCTGGGATGCGACAGCTACTTGAGGAGCATTTACCAGGTAGAGAAGGGGCATGGGGAGGGATAGCCACAGATAATCTGTCGGTTTATCAATGCTGTTTTCTGGGTTATGTAAACAGAGCTCCATGGCGGGATTTGCCGCCGGACTACGGGGGTGGAGCAATACCCACCGCCGTTTTATTCGCTGGCGTGACAAGGGTATCCGGGAAAAATTGCTGGAAATCCTGATGGATAACCCGGATTATGAATGGCTGATATACATCTGGCCGAGGATGCGCATGGTATGCCGGTCAAAATCCTTGTTACACCACCAGGTACCACTGCTGATTGCATGCAGGTTGGCCGCCTGATCGAAGGCGATGATGCAGATCATCTGCTGGCAGATAAGGCGTTTGATGCAAAGCAATTATCATTTTTCAACTTGCTCATAACTACTAACTACTCGTGTCATGAACAAGGGATAACGAGTTTTATCTGTATAATCATTTGGGATCAGACGGGCTTTTAGTTTCGCTACACGACCCAGTAACTCCTGCAATATATGTTATAAAGACTACTGGTCACATTCATTGTGGACTAGACTAATTTGATACAGCGTTCTAAACTTCTGTCAAAGCTTATTATTCTGAGTCAACTACATAAAAGGAAGCGGCAATGTCACTGATTAACACCACTATCAAACCGTTCAAGGCAACTGCATACCACAATGGCGATTTTGTTGAGGTATCCGACAAAACATTAAAGGGCAAATGGTCGGTTATCGTTTTCTATCCAGCCGACTTTACTTTTGTATGCCCAACCGAGCTGGAGGATCTGGCAGATAATTATGCTGAGTTCCAGAAAGCAGGCATTGAAGTCTATTCGGTTTCTACCGACACACATTTCACACACAAAGCATGGCACGACAGCTCCAGCGTGGTGCGTAAGGTTCAATATCCCATGATAGGCGATCCAACCAGACAGCTGGCACGCGACTTTGACGTACTCATTGAAGAAGAAGGATTAGCCTTACGTGGAAGTTTTATTATCAATCCAGAAGGCCAAATTAAAGCACTAGAAGTTCAGGATCTCAGTATCGGTCGTAATGCTGCTGAATTACTGCGCAAGGCTAAGGCTGCACAATACGTCTCTACTCACTCGGGCGAAGTTTGCCCTGCCAAATGGACTGATGGTGCTGCCACGCTGAAGCCATCTATTGATCTGGTTGGCAAGATTTAAATATTCTGCACAATTCTGCTTTCAACCGGCTGCAGCGATACTTCTCCTCTAGAGAGGTATCCCAGCCGGTTTCTTCAGACCAGCCAATCACACAATGATGGTAGCTGCTGATTTTTTTCTGATTTTCCGCAAGGCTATGTACCGAAAACTCAATCGGTGGATAAAAACTGTATTGAGCTTGATGCTGACTCTTGGTATCACCGCCTGCATCAGCCAAAGTACATTCTTCGATACGCTTGATCACAAAAAAGACTGGGAAGCCATTCAATCCAGTCTACCTGCCTACCCACAACCGGAAAATCTACTGGAATTTGATGCCGGCCCTACTGCAAGATTGCGTTATTTTATCGATGCCAAATCAATCAGTGTCGATGAGAAACGTGTGATCCGCTACAGTATGGTAGCCCGATCCGGACAAGGTGCGAGCAATGTTTCATACGAAGGGATACGCTGCAAAACACGCGAACGGAAACGCTATGCAACAGGCAACAACGAAACACACAGCTGGGTACGTGCCACCATTTCTGAATGGCAACCACTTGAAATGGTTACCCAATTACAGGCACAGCGGGAGCTGGCCAAATTTTATTTCTGTCCCCGTGGTTTAGTGGTGGGTTCTCCTGAAGAAGCAATCCGTGCGCTCAAAGCCGGCGTACATCCAATGATGAATCGCTAATCATCATCCATCGTTTGATTAGTTAATCTAATCGTCACTGACAGATGTTCTCTCTGACATTTTTTGCAAAACAGACAACAACTCTATCGGTAGCGGAAAAACAATCGTAGAACTTTTCTCTCCTGCTATTTCTGTCAGCGTTTGCAGATAGCGCAGTTGCAAAGCTTGAGGCTGCTTCGCCAGAATTTGCGAGGCCTCAAGCAAATGGCGTGATGCCTGCAATTCTCCTTCTGCATGAATGATTTTGGCACGGCGCTCCCGTTCGGCCTCGGCCTGTCTTGCAATTGCCCGAACCATTGTTTCATTGAGATCAACGTGCTTGAGCTCGACATTCGATACCTTGATACCCCACGCTTCAGTCTGCCCATCCAGAATCAACTGGATATCTGTATTGAGCTTGTCGCGACTGGCCAGCATTTCATCCAGCTCATGTTGTCCCAGCACGGAGCGTAATGTTGTCTGTGCCAGCTGACTGGTCGCCATATTGTAATCCTCAACCTGAATAATGGCTTTTTCCGGATCAACCACACGAAAATACAGCACGGCATTTACTTTTACCGAGACATTGTCACGCGAAATAACATCCTGAGCGGGCACATCCATCACAATTGTGCGTAGATCAACCCGCACCATAGTTTGTATAACTGGAATGACAACGATGAGACCCGGCCCTTTGACTCGCCAAAAACGCCCCAGCATGAACACGACCCCGCGCTCGTATTCTTTCAATACCTTAAGCGCACTGGCCAGAAAAAAGATGGAAAAAATCAGTATTGGCGTAATAACTGATACGATATCCGTGTGCATATCAATCCTCCGTTGTGTTGATTGTAAGATCAGGTTGGTAAGGCTCCACTTCAAGCATCAGTCCATGTATGGCTATTACACTGACCTGCTGTCCAGGTTTTAATGGGGCGTTGGATCTGGCACGCCACAACTCGCCATGAATCCGGATCCAACCTTCCTGATCAAAGCCTTCCACTACTTCTCCCATGCTGCGAATAAGTTGTTCACTACCTGTGACAACTGGTTTTTCCCTGGATTTGAGCGCCATGCCAAGTACCATCATAAAAAACCCAGCCGATATCAGTGCAAATGTAACGATCAATGGAATCGAAATACCGTACCCTGGTATTTCCGTATCAATCAACATAATCGATCCCATGATGAAAGCCGCCACCCCTCCAATGCCTAACACTCCCACGCCCGGCACGAGTGCCTCTGCCAGCATAAAAGTGATGCCAAGTAGAATCAGCGCCAGTCCAGCATAATTGATTGGCAACACCTGAAAGGCAAACAAAGCCAGCAGCAGGCTGATTGCCCCGATTACACCAGCCACGATTGTCCCGGGATTTGCAAATTCAAGGATCAGACCATAAAAACCAATCAGCATCAGGATATAAGCAACATCGGGATTAGTGATCACTGCCAGTAGATGTGTACGCCAGTCCTGTTCAAAGTGCTCCAACACCAGCGATCGAGTAGATAACGCTACTTTTTGTCCGGCTAAATCGACTACACGTCCGTCTATTTGCGTCAGCAGATCACCCAGATCATCTGCTATCAGATCAATCACGTTGTTATCAAGTGCTTCTGCAGATGTCAGACTGACACCCTCTCGTACTGCCTGCTCTGCCCAGTCAGCATTGCGATCGCGCATCCGGGCAAGTCCACGGATATAAGCGGCCGCATCGTTGATAACTTTCATTGTCATGGCATCCTGCGTACCAGATGAACCGATTGGGTTGGTTCTTTCATTTTCCGGTTTATGCCCGGGGGCCTTTATCTCTTGTGACTGGGCTCCTATCTTTACCGGTGTGGCAGCGCCCAAATTGGTTGCAGGTGCCATGGCCGCGATATGACTGGCGTAAAGAATATAGGTGCCGGCACTGGCTGCACGCGCGCCGCTGGGGGCTACAAAACTTGCTACTGGAATCGGGGAAGCAATAATTTCCTGGATGATCTTGCGCATGGACACATCCAGCCCGCCGGGTGTATCCATTTGAAGAATAACGATCTGCGCCTGCTGTTCGGCCGCTCTGGAGAGTCCACGATGAATGTAATCGTACATGGCTGGACTGATGGCGCCGTTAACATCCAGCCAGACAGCAATGCCATTAGCTGCGCCAGTGGCCGTATTGGAGGGTTGTGCAAACAGCATGCCAGCCCATAGAAAAATAGCCAGCAGCAAACTATATTGTGCCTGGTAAAATCCTGTAGATTTACTGGCACACATGCGTGCACTCCTATCTTGACAGCCAGTGCTGCTGAACAGTGTCGCGGTTCAAAGCAAGCCACTGTAATGCAATAATAGCACTGGCAGAATTAATCTGACCGGTATTCAATAGTTCCAACGCATCATGAAAAGACATGACATGCACCTTGATATCCTCATCTTCTTCGCCATTGCCATGAATACTGCCCGCATCAATCGTTTTCATATCAACCCGACCACAGAACAATACAATTCGCTCAGTCGTACCACCGGGGCTGACCAGATAATCATACAGCGGGATCAGGCTACTGATCTGACAATCCGCTTCCTCGATGGATTCTCTTGCAACCACCTGTTCTGGCGCTTCATCAGCTTCAATTATGCCCGCCACAATTTCCAGCAACCAAGGACCATCTGGTGCAGACATGGCGCCTGCACGAAACTGTTCAATCAGTAAAATTTCATCAGTGTGCGGATCGTAAGGCAATACTGCTGCTGCATGTCCCCGCTCAAATAATTCACGTGTGATCGGGCGCCCCCACTCTCCGTCGAATTTACGGTGACGCAGGCGGTACTGCTCTAGACGGAAAAAACCCTGAAAGCAGATGGTTTTTTCCAGTATTTCGAAATCCATTTTATGGATGTTTGAGTAGTTTATTACCAGCAATCAGTGATTTATTCCCAATTGCTGGCAGAGATAGCATCAAGATTTCATTCAGGTACTTAACGGACGTGTTCTGGCTATCAAGTCCTGACACGGCAGATAATTCAGCCATAATAGCTGACAAACCGATCTGGCCAGAGCACGTCCGTATGATCAATGCTTCAGATCAGATGCCTGCTGAATGCCGGACAACAGCCAGGCAGAATCAGAGGCAACCAGATCTTTTTCAACATGCCAGATCTCGTCAAAAGGCTCCAACTGTGCCCCGGGAGCTTCCCGTAGCTCACCGGTAAACCGGACGCTGGCAACCGCATGATTATCCTGAGTGGTTATGTCTAGTAAGGCTGCATTAACATGGGTCACATCAGTCTGCTGGGTAACATTACCGCGCTCAGTAATCTGTTTACTGATTTCTGCAAACAATTCAGGTGTTGTAAATGCGCGAATCTCTTCTAGATCACCGGAATCATGCGCCAATTGCAACGTAATGAATGAACCTTTGGCATTTTTAAGAAAGGAATCCACGTCGAAACCAGCAGGAATATTGAGAGCATCCGTATTGGCGGCAGACTGACCACCGACCCCGGAAGCTACTCCTCCCGAAGGAGTTGCCGTATCCTGACGAGGAAATGGCATTCCTCCCATACTATGCCCAGCTCCCGCACCAGAATATTGCATAGGTCGCGCTGCTTGTCCGCCTCCGGAAGATCTGCGCATCATGCGTATTCCGAAGAATATGGCAGCTGCTATGCCTGCCAGCACTAGAATATCCATCATATTGATTCCGTCAAAAGCTCCGCCCATAAGCAGTGACGCCAGCAATCCACCAGCAGCCAATCCGGCCAGTGGCCCCAGCCATTTGCTACCCCCTGCTGCTGCAGCGGGTACTGCGGATTGCCCGGGGCGCTGGGCTTGCTGGGGAGTAGTCTGTTGCTGCTGTCGGTTAAGGTTAAGCGATTGGCGCTGTTTCCCAAGGCTGCTGCCACCGCCCAGACGCCGGGCTTCGGCATCCAGTGCTGTCAGGCTAAAAGCAAGCAATGCCAAAGCCAGAAATGTTAATATTCTCATTATGCTTATCTCCATGAATCAAAAATATAATTTAAGGGCTGAGTATAGCATCATCCCCAATCGCTCTGGACTACCCGTCGGATGGAAAAGTTCATGATTACAAGCATGACAGGTTATGCGGCAGCTTCCACAGAAATTCCGCAAGGATCGCTGGCTTTGGAACTACGTTCAGTCAACAATCGCTATCTTGACCTGCAATTCAAGCTTCCTGACGAGTTTCGTGTACTGGAACCTGAGATGCGGGATTTTCTAGGTACAGGCATAACGCGGGGAAAAGTAGATTGTCGCCTTACTTTTTCAATCTACTCAGGCACATCCCGTCACCAACGACTTAATCACGATCTATTGAATAATCTGCTGGCAATGAGTCGTGACGTCAAATCAATCTTTCCTGCAGCGAATGATCTTTCTGTTGCTGAAATTTTGCGCTGGCCCGGGGTACTTGATAGCGATCGGATTTCAGTCGATGAATTGCGTCCCCCCTGCATGACACTGCTGCAGACTGCTTTACAAGAACTGGTTTTGGCTCGCAGGCGTGAAGGAGAAAAACTGCAAAACCTGCTACTGGAACGCGTACAACAATTACGTCAACTGGTGCTAGATCTGTTACCCAGCCTACCAGCCATTCTGGCTGGTTTTCAGGAAAGATTGCTAAACTGCTTAAAGACAGCTGGTCTTGATGAAAACGATGAACGTATCCGCCAGGAATTCACCTTGTTTGCCAATAAAATTGATGTGGATGAAGAATTATCGCGTCTGCAGGGACACCTGAATGAATTTGGGCATATCGTGCTGGCTGGTGGCGTTGTCGGCAAACGGCTTGATTTTCTGACCCAGGAACTCAACCGGGAAGCCAATACATTGGCATCCAAGTCAGTTGCCAGAGAAATCACTCGCATATCCATAGAAATGAAAGTTATGATTGAACAACTGCGCGAACAGATTCAAAACATAGAGTGATCCAAAAAGCACACCTGCTACAACTTTTTCAATACATATTTTTCTATTCTGGAAAATTCTGAAAAGTAATGCAGAGCAGCCAGAATAGATAGTTTATCTGTAATTTATCAGTGATCTAAATGTGCCGATCAAGGTGAGCAACCAGATCAACAGCGCAAACCAACACCAATAAAAGGAAATAGATTCAAGAAAGTAATAACCACTTACTTTCGCCAGAGAGAAGGTGCATACGGTATACATTCCTGCCGGAAATACTCTGCTCCATGCTTCGATATCATAAGCACGACACTTCCCTTTGCATGCCAATCTTGCCCAGGGAAATATTTTTATCCAGGCTGCGGCTGAATCCAATTCAACGGTAAATTTTCGTATATCCATACCTAGCAAATAAGGTATCCATAAAGTACCAAATGCCCACGCGAGGAGGCTCATCTCCAACGTCACCTGCCCTAGATCATCACAGAGAGAGCGGGGTAAGCGAGTAAAAAATTCCGAACCAGCAAGAGTGATAATGGCAGGCGCTCCCATACAAATCCAGTAAGACGGCTGCCAGTTTTCCGGGACAAAGCAACTAAAGAACAGCCGGCGGATAATCAAATAAATTACAAATAAATATAAAACGCAACCCAATATCCATATCCCCCAGAGCACCAGGAAGTTCCACGTATTTTCATCCGTTGCATCGAGCAGATAACTCCCCAGCAGCACGATCGACACAGTACTTACAGTCAGAAGAAGTGTTGCTCCACAGATGAAATTGACAGCACTTTCTCGCGGCAACCTTAAGATATTAAAAATAATAAAACCGATCAATACAAGCCAGGCAAAAAACGCACTACACCAAAGTACGTTTGCCAGACTATTTGCCTGAGCGAACGAGATCAGTTGCACTCCGACCGTATTGGTTCCTGCCACGAAAGCCAGAAACAGCCAGCTCCGTGACAAAATACAAAGTTCCAATAGCAGTTCACGCGGGAAAAATACGATCCGTGCGACAAACAACAGGCAAAAAACAGAATAAAGCGATAAGGTCAGAGCAAACAAAGACTTTGCTATAACCGTGAAATCAAGCACATCAAAGGCAACAGATACAATACCGGTAGCCATCACCATCACAAACCAGGACGGGTGGAAAACCCTGATGCTGTTGAAGAATAAAACGGGATAAAACAGCATGTATATTATGAATTCAGTTCGTTTGTACTAATTTGTCATGCCATCAGCAAATTATGACAGGCATCCTGCACAGGAAAATGTGGTTACGAAAATATCGAAAATACCAAATATTTGCTATCAGAACACATACACAGAAGGTCTTATACCCACCTCAATTCCCATACCCTTGATAACAAATACTCACCCAGATACAACTGCAACTGCTCAATACCAGCCCTGCAATTTATCCACCTGACATATTGCCCAGAAGACCATAAACAGGTTCACAGAGCAGATTGCCTGAGTTTGGTATCGAGCAGTTGCAGGCGTTTAGGGGTGCCGATGTCCATCCATATACCTAAGTAATGTGAGCCGGTAACTTTTCCGGCAGTAATAGCCTGGCGCAGCAGGGGAGCCAGTTTTTCAGCTTGATTGGGGAGCACATTTTTGAAAAGGGCGGGATGATAAACCCCGATGCCGCTGAAAGTGAGTTTTCGGCAATCCGGACAAGTTGATTCAACCAGTTTGTCGGAACCGTTATGTAGCGAAAAATCACCTTCTGGATGATGTGGCGGGTTATTTACCAGGATCAGGTGAGCCAATATTTGCTCTGAATTTGATTGCATCTGTTGCAAAATCGGCCACAGGGTGGAGAAATCCATATCGCAGAAAATATCAGCGTTGATAACTGCAAAAGGCTGGTGTTTATCGGGGTTGGTGAGCAGTGGTAGTGCATTGGTAATTCCGCCTGCGGTTTCCAGTACGATGGATTCCGGTGAATATTGGATATGGAGGCCATAGCGTTTGCCATCCTGCAGTGCAGCTTCAATCATGTCGCCAAGATAGGCGTGATTAATGACAACGCTGGAAAAACCCGCCTGTGCCAGTTTCTCCAGATGATATTCGATCAGCATTTTTCCACCCGCCCGCAGCAATGGTTTGGGGCAGGTATCAGTGAGCGGCTTCATGCGTTCCCCTTTGCCAGCTGCCAGGATCATGATTTTGAACATCAGGTGTTTCTCGGTCAGAAAGTATAACCAGTTGCAGATGTTTTTTCTTCCAGTTGATCCAGTAGTCGGGCCAGCGGATGAAGCTCGCCATAGCGTTCGCAGGTTTTTCGTAGATATTGCATGACTGCGGGCATGTCTTGCAGATAGGCGTCTTTCTGATCCCGATAGTACAGCCGGGAAAAAATTCCCAGCACTTTGAGATGACGTTGTACACCCATCCATTCAAAATCCCGGTAGAAACCGGAGAAATCGGCTGCAACGGGTAATCCGCTCCGGCGTGCACGTTCCCAGTAACGGATTATCCAGTCCAGTACCTGTGCTTCTTCCCAGTGGATGTAGGCATCTTTGAACAGGGACACCAGATCATAAGTGATGGGACCAAGAACGGCATCCTGAAAGTCGATCACCCCCGGATTGGGAACAGATACCATCAGATTGCGGCTATGGTAGTCGCGGTGTACGAATACCTGCGGTTGCGCAACGGTATTGTCGAGAATCAGATTGAAAGCTGCCCTGAGTATGTTTTTCTGGTCATCATTCGGCGTAACGTGTAAATGGCGCGTCATGTACCAATCAGGAAAAAGTTCCAGCTCGCGGGAAAGCAACGTCTGATCATACCCAGGGAAGATATTTTTTTGGCTGGCGCTTTGTATCCTGATCAGTGCGTCAATGGCATCCTGGTAAAGCTGATCGGCATTTTCTGGCTCCGTGGTAAGTGCTTGCAGATAAGTAGTGGTACCAAGATCGGATAACAGCAAAAAGCCTTGATCCAGATTTTGTGCGACGATGTCGGGCACATGGATGGATGCCTTCGCAAATACACTGGCGGCATGCAAGAAAGGTCGGCAATCTTCCAGTTGCGGCGGTGCATCCATGGCAATCAGTGTTTCCCTGGGAAAAGCTACACGAAAATAGCGGCGAAAACTGGCATCTGCCGAGGCAGGCGACAAAGTGAAGGGCTGATCGGGGTAGAGGGTTTTCAGCCAGTACTCCAGAAGTTGCAGACGGTCCATTAAAACTTATTGGTTGAAGGTAGGTTAAGGAATGGATAATGCAGCTGTATGCTGTCCGATAGTTCGGGCAGGAGCTGCCGATTTGTGTTTGCCTGTTCGTTTAAAATATGAGATTTTATCCCGGAAGCCGATAATAAAACTTTGAAATTTAATGGAGAGAAAAAATGCTGAATAAAAATGTACTGGATGAAATCGGCAGCAAGGTTAATGAAATCTTAGCGGGCAGCCCGGCTAAAGATATCGAGAAAAATATGCGCGCCATGTTGATGGGTATTTTTTCCCGGCTGGATTTGGTCACGCGGGAAGAATTCGATGTGCAACAGGAAGTGATCAAGCGTACGCGTATCAGGCTGGCTGAATTGGAAGAGAAGGTGAACAAACTGGAGCAGCAGGCACATCCATCAACAATGGTTGAAGGTACCGTAGAAGATGTAATGGATACTTCTGGCCCCGGATCGGCCAATGACAGGTAGTGCTGAGATTTGTTACATTTTTTCTGGTGAAGCACTGGCTCACCATGCTTTGATCGTGTTCCTTTATGTCTCTGGCTATTCTGTATAGCCGTGCATTGTGTGGAGTGGACGCGCCGCTAGTGACCGTAGAGGTGCATCTTGCTAACGGTTTACCAAAATTTACTATCGTTGGGCTTCCGGAAACGGAAGTCAGGGAAAGTAAAGACAGGGTGCGCGCCGCACTGCAGAATGGACGATTCAAATTTCCTGCCCGGCGTATTACGGTTAATCTTGCACCGGCTGATTTACCCAAGGAAAGCGGGCGTTTCGATTTGCCTATCGCGCTGGGCATCTTAGCGGCAACCGGGCAGATTCCTGCAAATAAACTCGATCAGTATGAATGGGCAGGGGAGTTGTCTCTTGATGGTCGCCTGCGCCCGATTCGTGGCGCACTGGCCATGACTTACAGTGCCTCCCGTTCAGGCCGCAGTTTCGTTTTGCCAGAGCAAAATGCCGGCGAAGCAGCACTGGTCAAAGAGGCGACTATCTATCCTGCTGCTTCGCTGCTGCAGCTGTGTGCATATCTGACTGGGCAGGAGCCATGGCAACCTTATCGTGGTGGATCGGCTGAGTTAGAATCAAATGATTATCCGGACATGGGAGATGTCAAAGGGCAGATGCAGGCCAGGCGCGCGTTGGAGATCGCTGCTGCAGGTGGACACAGTGTGCTGATGATTGGCCCACCGGGCACGGGAAAAACCATGTTAGCCAAGCGTATCCCGGGAATTTTGCCGCCCATGACCGGACAGGAGGCGCTGGAATCGGCTGCCATTCAATCTTTGGGGAGTGGCAGTTTTGATCTGGCTAACTGGAAGCGTCGCCCGTTTCGGTCACCCCATCATACTGCCTCGGCCGTGGCATTGGTGGGTGGGGGCAGTATTCCACGCCCGGGTGAGATTTCACTGGCCATGCATGGAGTGCTGTTTCTTGATGAGTTGCCCGAATTTGATCGGCGGGTTCTGGAGGTGCTGCGTGAACCGCTTGAATCCGGTCACATTACCATTTCACGCGCTGCACGCCGAGCAGATTTTCCAGCCAGATTTCAACTTATTGCTGCAATGAACCCCTGTCCATGCGGGTATTTGGGGCATTACACCAATAAATGTCGTTGTACACCTGATCAGGTAGCGCGTTATCGTGGCAAGGTTTCCGGTCCGTTGCTGGATCGAATCGATATTCAGATTGAAGTCCCTGCTTTGCCGAAGGAGGATATGTTGCGCCCCGGGCCGGGTGAATCCAGCGCTGTTATTCGAGAACGAACGTTGATTGCCCGGCAACGTCAGTTAAATCGTCAACACGTACCCAACACGAGGTTAGGGGTGCAGGAAATTGAAAAATATTGTGTTCTGGATGCGGAGGGGAAGCGTATGCTGGAACGAGCCATGACCCATTTGAATATCTCAGCACGGGCTTATCACAAAATACTGAAGCTGGCTCGAACCATTGCAGATTTGTCAGGCAGTAAACCTATTTTGGGAAAGCATGTGGCGGAAGCTATTCAGTACCGCCGTATGGGTATAAATTAATTGTTCGGACAGGTTGAATCAGTAATAGTCAGCGGTACGTGCACAATTTTCAAATCTTGTAAATTCGCCCAGAAAAGTCAGATCAACTTTGCCAATCGGCCCGTTACGCTGCTTGCCGATGATAATTTCAGCAATACCCTTGTCCTGAGTATCCGGATTATAAACTTCATCCCGATAAATAAACAAAATAACATCTGCATCCTGTTCGATAGCGCCTGATTCACGCAAATCAGACATAATCGGACGTTTGTTGGGGCGTTGTTCGAGGCCACGATTCAGCTGCGACAAAGCGATTACAGGAACCTGCAATTCTTTTGCCAGTGCCTTCAGTGAGCGTGAAATCTCTGAAATTTCGGCGGCGCGGCTTTCACTGTTGGGCGAGGTTGATGACATGAGTTGCAGGTAGTCAATAATAATGAGCCCCAGCCCTTCATGCTGACGATACAAACGCCGAGCGCGGGCACGCAGCTCCAGAGAGTTCAGTGCAGCACTTTCATCAATAAATATCGGCGCATCGTTCAGCTTTCCCAATGCATGGGTGAGTCTGGGCCAGTCATCATCATCCAGTTGGCCTGTGCGTACTTTGTGCTGATCCAATCGCCCGATTGAGCCCAACATACGCATGGCAAGCTGTGCGCCTCCCATTTCCATACTGAACACTGCCACTGGTTTACCAGCTTCCAGTGCGACATGTTCTCCGATATTGAGTGCAAAGGCGGTTTTCCCCATCGAAGGTCGCCCGGCAACGATGATCAGGTCACCGGCTTGGAAACCAGAAGTTTTTTGATCGAGATCGCTGAAGCCGGATGGAATGCCGGTAATATCGCTGGGATTGCTCCGGTTATAGAGCATCTCGATTCGCTCAACTACTTGCTTGAGCAATGGTTGGATATCAACAAATCCTTGTTTCCCGTGCGCACTTTGTTCAGCGATTTCAAATATTCTGCTTTCTGCTTCATCCAGCAGATCACCCGCAGAACGGCCTGCAGGATTGTAAGCTGAATCAGTTATTTGTGTGCTGACTTGCGCCAGCTTGCGCATGATTGAACGTTCCCGTACGATTTCCGCATAACGGCGGATGTTGGCTGCAGACGGAGTATTCTGTGCAATGGCACCGATATAGGCTAGCCCACCCGCGTGTTGCAGTTGGGCCGCATTTTCAAGAGATTCTGCAACAGTTATTACATCTGCCGGCTTACTTTGTTCTATAAGACGGCAGATGTGTTGGTAAATGAGTTGATGATCCTGGCGATAGAAATCACTCTCGATAATGATGTCCGCTACTTTGTCCCATGCCTGATTATCCAGCATGAGTCCGCCAAGGACGGATTGTTCAGCCTCGATGGAGTGGGGCGGGAGCTTGTAAATACTGTTATCAGCAAGGTTCTGAATAAAGTTGGTAGTGGATGGGTTCATGTGAATTAATGGTGGCTAATAGCCAGGGTCGGATGGTAGTGTCTGATGGAGAAACAAAAAAAGGACCGGGTAGTCCTTTTTTTGTTTGGTCTTTACCCAGTGATGTCAGTTTGTTGTTTCGCCTAACACCGACACAGTAATATGAGCCGATACCTCGTTATGCAGTACAACGATAACCGTATAATCACCTACTTGTTTGATTTGTCCCTCAGGCATACGAATCATGGATTTTTCAATTGCAAAATCCTGTTTGCACAACTCCTCGGCAATATTTGCACTGGTGACTGATCCAAAAAGTTTGCCATCCACACCTGCTTTCTGGGAGATTTGTATGAGTAGTCCATCCAGTTTTGCTGCCTGTGCGCCCGCTGCATCTAAAATATCGGCTTGTTTCTTTTCCAGTTCCGCGCGTTGTGTTTCAAATTCGGCTATAACCCTTTCGGTTGCTCTCTTTGCTTTTCCCTGAGGGATCAGATAATTGCGAGCATACCCTGGTTTGACATTCACAATACTGCCCAGTGAACCAAGTTTGACGATTTTCTCTAACAAAATTACTTGCATGCTGTTTCTCCCGATTGCTTAGTGCTGATCAGTATAGGGTAATAACGCCAGGAAACGAGCGCGTTCGATAGCCAAGTTTAATTGACGTTGATAGTATGAACGTGTACCTGTAATTCGAGCCGGTATAATTCTGCCATTCTCGCTGATAAAATCTTTCAGCAGCTCAACATCTTTATAGTCTATTTTTTTAATTCCCTCAGCTGTAAACCGACAGAATTTTTTACGTTTGAATAGTGGCCGATTTGCCATCCGGTCCTTCATCTTGTTCTTTGCATCTTTGTTTCTTGAGAATCTCATATTATTTCTCCATTAAGAGCGTCTATATTTGGTATCTATTTTCAGATAATTCTGGCATCACTAACATGCAAAACAAGCTGGTTACTTAAGCGGTTTTTTTTTGTCATGAAGCCGGTAAGTTCGACATGACTGCCAGATCCCATGCGAACAATTTTTTCAGCCATGTCTGCCATGGCGATTGCCGCAAGTTCAAATTCAATCTTGCGCTGGATGCCAGCTTCCTCCTGGCTGGAAACATGGCTCAGTCTAAACTCGGCAATCATAATACCGACAGGCGTATAGCGAGGTGTATTCAGATCAGCAATCTTTCCACCGATAATCACCTGATTCAGGTTCGGTGGAAACCGCATATCAGGATTGGGTATCGTTTTCCCCAGCTGCTACTTGTGCGCCACTAGCCGAATCATCGGCTACGTTCACTGTGGGAGCCGAAGTGCCCTTGCTATTTTCATCGGGTTTCGATTTGTCATCTTGCATCATAGGGGAAGGGGTTGTAACCGGGCCATTCATACGAATAACAAGATGGCGAAGAATGGCGTCATTAAATTTAAAGCTGTGCTCCAATTCATTGAGAGATTCTTGATCGCATTCAATATTCATTAAAATATAGTGTGCTTTATGCAGTTTTTGTATGGGATAAGTGAGTTGTCTGCGTCCCCAGTCTTCCAATCGATGAATTCCTCCAGACCTTTCAGTGATCATATTACTATAGCGCTCAATCATGGCAGATACCTGCTCGCTTTGGTCTGGGTGAACAATAAATATAATTTCGTAATGTCTCATAATTTCCTTGTGGGTAAAGCCTTCTTGCAACGTTTTCGGTGTAGAACGGGGAAGTAAGGCAAGGGATCAGCTTAGAACTTATGCATCGATGTTGTATCGAATCGCATTGATAAACCTGTTGCTTCTGTGAGTATTTAAACAACAGTTTGATAATTCTACTTAATCAGTGACTAAACTTCAAAAAAATTAGATTTTTCTTTTCCTGAGCATGTGCGAGATTTGCAAAATACGAGTAGAAAGTTTTGATGTAAACGGGTTTAAGGTACCTCTGTACCAATAATCATTGATCCAAAAGCCATGATTTATTTAAATTTTCCTGAGATTTTATCAATTTTAGGCACAAAATAGCTTTTTTCTGGCTATTTCTGTTTCAAAACGCACTATCCCGTTACGGTGCAAATACGCCTCACCATGCAATACTATTAGACAGAGCGGCCAGGCAGAAAGCGGCTCTGATTTTTTGCTAGACTGCGATAGCGGAGCTTACATCACCAAAGCAAACTTTCATATCCCGGAACACAGATTCCACTTTGGCGCATATCCCGCTACTTTACGATGCAAGGCCAGGAGCGGACGTGAAATTTTGCAGTTGCTCTCAGCTTTTAATTGCTTGAGTTTCCCCAGGACGTGGTGCAATAACGATGGTGTTTAGTCCCACGGTGTGCTGGAATGGGTCAAAGATAAAACGATCTGGCTCATTTTTCCAGATTTTGCAGATGTATTCATAGGGTGTTAGGCCTTTGAGAGCTTTTAGTCTTTTGGCGAAGTTATAAGCCATCACAAAGCGATGGA
Source organism: Nitrosomonas sp. TNE100 (assembly GCF_055387135.1). Classification (NCBI taxonomy): domain Bacteria; kingdom Pseudomonadati; phylum Pseudomonadota; class Betaproteobacteria; order Nitrosomonadales; family Nitrosomonadaceae; genus Nitrosomonas; species Nitrosomonas sp. TNE100. The sequence goes on from NZ_AP040997.1 coordinate 2,308,510, forward strand.
GATGGGCCTTCAACTGATCGTGTGAGTCGTAATAATACCGTTTTACAGTCGCATCCTTGATGGTTCGATTCATGCGTTCAACCTGACCATTGGTCCAGGGATGGTTGGGTTTGGTGAGACGGTGCTCGATGCCGTTGATCTGACAACACCTATCGAACATATGCGTTACATACTGAGCCGTTGGCCCATTCCGATAACGCGCCGGGAACGTAAACTGGATACCGTTATCAGTCAGGATTGTATGGATCTTGTAGGGAACAGTCTCGATCACGGCCTTCAAGAAGGCGGTTGCCGTGTTGCGGTTGGCTTTGTTCTGGAGTTGAACAAAAACGAACTTTGATGTCCGGTCAATGGCTACAAAAAGATAGAGTTTACCTTCCTTCGTACGAACTTCGGCAATATCAATATGGAAGTAGCCAATTGGATAGGCATTAAACTTTTTCTTTGGCTTGTCACCATCAACCTCCGGCAACCGACTGATGCCATGCCGTTGAAAGCAGCGATGCAGGCTTGAGCGGGTTAAATGCGGAATGCTTGGTTGCAAGGCATATAGACAATCATCCAGCGGTAGAAGCGTATGTTTGCGAAACGCCACAACAGCGGCTTCTTCTTCCAGACTTAAAACAGTCGAGTGCGACTCTTTGGGGCCCATCGGTGCATCGTGGGTGAATTCCCGCTTCCGCCACTTCGCTACCGTTTTTGGATTAATCCCATGCCGCTTGGCCAGAACATTCAGACTCTCTTGACTATTTTGTATCGCTCGACGTACCGCCGCTGTCGTGCGGGCGCTTCCGTGTAATATCTGTCCCATAAATCATCCCTCCGTAGCTGGTTATATGTTACACCAGCACACCGTGGGACTAAACATCTTAGATGTTTTTAGAACCTGTTCAAAGAAGTCTTCCAAGACAAGCAACCTCTCCCTTCAGTGAATCAAGGCAGAGCAGATTACCTCTGCTCCAGTTTGTTCTTTACCCCTCGCTTTTGATCAAGGTCCCCACTCCTTCATCAGTCAGTATTTCAAGCAAAAGGGCATGTTGTACACGTCCGTCGATGATATGGCAGGATTTGACACCATTCTTTACGGCATCCAGCGCTGATTTGATTTTGGGCAACATTCCGCCGGAGATGGTGCCATCGGCAAATAGTTCATCTACTCGGCTGGCAGTCAGGCCTGTGAGCAGATTGCCATTTTTATCCAGTACACCAGGTGTATTGGTCATTAATATCAGCTTTTCAGCTTTGAGTGTCTCCGCCAGGCGACCTGCAACAAGATCAGCATTGATATTGTAGGATTCACCCTCTTCACCGACACCGATAGGGGCTATTACAGGAATGAAGTCGCGAGCGTCCAGTAGCTTGATCAGCGAGGGATCGATATACTCTATTTCGCCAACCTGGCCAATATTGATCCACTTCTCGGCATCTTCTTTGTCTTTGATCAACATTCTTTTCGCGCGAATAAACATTCCGTCTTTGCCGGTGAGCCCTACTGCTTGCCCACCATGACGGTTGATAAGATTGACAATTTCTTTGTTGATAAGCCCGCCAAGTATCATCTCGACGATATCCATAGTTTCGGCATCTGTAACTCGCATCCCTTGTATGAAGACGCCTTCCTTACCGACGCGCTTCAGCATGCTGTCTATTTGCGGGCCGCCGCCATGGACGATGACCGGGTTCATGCCGACCAATTTCAGCAATACCACATCTTTAGCAAAACTTTGTTTGAGTATTTCCTCGGTCATAGCATTGCCGCCGTATTTGATTACGATGGTTTTATTATGGAAGCGTCGTATGTATGGCAATGCCTCAGCGAGGATTTCGACTTTTTCGTTAACAGCATGGGAAGATTGCATGGTGAAGAGGGATTTTATTGTTTATGGTGAAATCGGTATGGAGTACCCGGGACAATTTAACTGCTTGCTTGAAGGAAGGATTTGAGCCGTACTAGTGCAGGCAAATTCAGCTTGCGCCAAAGTCTGTTCTGGCGGTCATTGTATACATCGGCGATGACAGACCGCTCGTCCTCATGATCTGGCTGGCGAGTAAATTCCATCAGATCCCGGATACCAAGAACACTTTCAGCCAATATGGCATAGCCAGTTCCCGGATGGGAATCTGTCAAAAAGACCCGGGTTCTCACATTAATGCGGGTTGTCTTCTTATCCAGGTAATGAGCCAGATCACATAAGCCGTAAATATTGCCGCGTACATTGATAATGCCCAGAAACCATAGATGTGTCAGAAAAACCGGTGTTATTTTCGGGACCGGCAATATTTCACTGATGGCATCCATTGGGATCAGCCAGCGATCTTCACCAATCGTGACTCCCAATACAGGGATGGAGAGTGGAACTTCCTGAGTTTTATTATTGATTTGCTCAGTCAGCATGGTATTCAGCGTGATCTGTTTTTAAATATTAACTCAGTCTGGCAATTTTTTGCAGTAATTCTGCAGCCATAACTGGCTTGGTAATATAATCCTGCGCACCTTGCCGCAGCCCCCAGATTTTATCGGTTTGCTGATCTTTGGTTGTGCACAGGATGATAGGAATATGGCGAGTTGCACTATCTTGTGCAAGCATGCGTGTTGCTTGATAGCCGTTGATGCCGGGCATTACTACATCCATCAAAACCAGATCAGGCCAAGTTTCTCGGGCCTTGGTAACGCCTTCCTCACCACTTTCAGCCACACCTACCTGATACCCGTTTTGGGTCAGTATGCTGGAAAGAATGTGGCGATCTGTCGGTGAGTCATCGACTACCAATATCGTCCTGACTATCATGCGAGATTCTCAATAAAATTTGTATTTGTTTACACGGTCTCCAAATAAAACCGGGCAGAAATATCAATTTTGTATTTTAAGGCTTTACCCGCAGACAATAAAGCACAGCGGTTAATCATCAGTATAGGTTAAAGCAATGTTAGACTATACGCTTTGTATTTTCGTATAATTTTGCTGCTCGTTCAATGACTTGTGCCCGAGCGTTTTCAGACTTTTATTTTGGGTACATAGATTAAGTTTATTTTACGTTTAAATCATTATGCAAAACACTTTCATCAGATTGATATTGTGGGTACAGGCTTTATTATTCCTTCTACCAGGTTGTGCGCCAATGATCTTAACAGGCGTGGGGGTTGGTGCGGGAGCCGGAGCGTTAATGGTAGAAGATCGCCGTAGTAGTGGAATGTACATAGATGACGAGGGAATTGAACTTAAAACCAATCGCAGAATTGGCGAACGATTGGGCGACAGAGTGCATGTCAATGTCACCAGTTTTAACCGTAACGTTTTGCTGACTGGTGAGGCCCCCGATGAATTCACCAAAAAAGAGATTGAGAAATTGGCAATGAGCATTGAAAACGTACAAAATATTTCCAATGAAATTACTATTGCTCCCAAGAGCTCGTTATCTTCTCGCAGTAATGATGCGTTAATTACTTCCAAGGTAAAGGCCCGTTTCATTAATAACAAGGTGTTCCAGATGAATCACATAAAAGTTGTTACAGAAAACGGTGTGGTGTATTTACTGGGGCTGGTTACCAGAAAAGAGGGGGACACCGCTACACGTATTGCCAGTACGACGGAAAGTGTATTAAAGGTGGTTAAGGTATTTGAATATCTTGATTAGTAAGTACCTTTTCAGAACATCTTCAGGCATCAATAAATGCTGCCCGCTGAGTTTATTCAGTTACTACAGAATCTGATTCCATCCGACCGTCTCTATCTTGATCCGGTTGATTGTTACGCTTACGCTTACGATAACAGTAGGAAGTATTTTCCGCCTGAGTGTGTCATTTTTCCTTTGACGACTGATGAAGTCGTGAAGATAATCCAGTTATGTAATCGATTTAAGATTCCCTTAACACCTCGTGGGAGAGGTACCGGCACTGCTGGCGGCAGTCTTGCTGAGCAAGGAGGAGCTTCACTTTCATTGGAACGCATGACACGGATCATATCGATCGACACGGCCAATCGAGTACTCGTTGCAGAACCGGGTGTTTTAAATGAATCTGTCCAGGCGGCTGTCAAGCCTTCTGGTTTTTTTTGGCCACCCGATCCTTCCAGTGCTGCTTTTTCAAGTATCGGCGGAAATCTTGCCACCTGTGCAGGGGGGCCACATGCTGTTAAATATGGCACAACCCGCGATCATGTATTAGGGCTGACTGCAGTAACAGGACAGGGTGATATTATTAAAACGGGGTGCTATACCACCAAGGGTGTTGTCGGGTACGACCTCACCCGGCTGTTGATCGGATCAGAAGGTACACTTGCCGTTATAACCGAGGCAACACTTAAGTTAACCCCGTTACCTGCGGCAAGAAGCGGACTTGTTGCTCATTATCAGAATGCTGTGAGTTGTGCATCAGCGATAGCAACTATTATGAAAGAGCCGCAAGGACCCAGCGCGCTTGAATTTCTGGATTCCGGCTCACTTGATCTTATTCGTTCCAGGAATCCTGGAATGTTGCCGGACGATTCTCGTGCCATGTTGATGATAGAAGTCGATGGTACAGAACACGAAATTTCGGAAACAACAACCAGGCTTCTAGCTGCTTGCCAAAATTCCGGGTTGTTAAAGGCATTACCTGTCCAAAATGCTGCGGATTTGTGGAAGGCCAGAAAAACGTTATCACCCTTGCTAAGAGATATCGCGCCGAAGAAAATAAATGAGGATATTGTAGTGCCTGTCGATAAAATTCCCCGACTGTTAACCGGATTATCTTCATTATGTAAGCAATATCAGATACCCAACGTAAATTTTGGCCATGCTGGCAATGGAAATATTCATGTTAATCTGCTGATTGATCCGGATAATCCTGGAGAGAGTGGGCGCGCGTATAAATGCCTGAATCAGATATTTGATCTGGTGATCAGCCTTAATGGAACACTTTCTGGTGAGCATGGTATCGGTTCTGAAAAGCGACCTTATATCAATAAAGAACTCAATGAGGCTACTTTGACTTTAATGAAGCAGATCAAATTAACATTTGATCCTTGTAATATCTTGAATCCAGGGAAATTATTTCCTTGAATGTTTTTCAGCCAGATAAACAAAAAAAACAGCTCGATAAAAATTACATCTTTACCGGGCTGTTTTTTTAGAGAATTCGTTTGTTTCTGGTATCAGAAATAAAAATAGTGATCCACCAATAGCGCGGTAAACAGCAACGCCAGATAAATTATAGAGTAGCGGAAAGCCTCCCTGGCAATTTGGTCAGTGTAGTGCAAGTAGATCCTGATAGCGTAATAAAGAAATATTGCATCAAGAATCAGCACACTTACGAGATAAATCAAGCCACTCATCTGAGTGAGATAGGGCAAAACTGTAGCGATACAAAGAATGATTGTATAAAGTAATACATGCAGGCGAGTAAACTCCTCACCGTGTGTTACCGGGAGCATTGGCATCCCAATTTTTGCATAATCTGACTTACGGTAAAGCGCCAGTGCCCAGAAATGTGGAGGTGTCCAGGCAAAAATAATGAGGAACAATAACAAGGCATCAGCTGAGATTTCCCCTGTAATTGCTGCCCACCCCAATACAGGTGGCATAGCGCCAGACGCCCCCCCAATGACGATATTTTGTGGTGTGAGTGGTTTGAGTATTACAGTGTATATAATTGCATACCCTACAAATGTGCCGAGAGTTAGCCACATGGTCAAAGGGTTTATCCATTGGTGGAGAATGAAGAGCCCAAGCCCGCCAACCATTACCAGAAAGAACAGCGTTTCAGGAACACTTACTTTTCCCTGGGGTAAGGGTCGTCCCTTTGTTCGAGCCATGATTGCATCAAACTTATACTCAACCAGGCAATTAAGCGCGGCAGCTGCGCCGGCAACAAGTGATATTCCAATCGTACCCAGGAGCAACTTGTCTAGGGGCACCGCGCCAGGGACCGATAAAAACATACCAATCACAGCAGTGAAAACGATTAGAGAAACTACTCGTGGTTTAGTAAGTCGGTAAAACTGCTGAATACGCACAGTCGCCTGTTGCCAGACTAATGGATTTGTTGACATCACTCACTCCTTATGAAACTAATTCATAGTTACAGATGTTATGGCACCTGTTTGCTTTCTTTCACTAATATGCTATCTGGGAATCTTCAGCTAATACTCGGGATGTGAAAGTTTTAGCAATCTTTTCAAATCTCCAATCATCTTTTTTGGATCTGGATCCTTGGGATATCTCATCATTAAATTCCCCATCGGATCGATAACATAGATGTGATCATCCTGTCTGCTCACAAAGGGGAATTCATCCAATAGATTTCTTCCCTGTGCAAGAACCAATCTAGTACCTTCATATTTATCCATTATTTCAGGATCAGGTTTGATATCGTCATTAATTAACCATATTCGCTGAACCTTATCCTTATCAACATTCTGAGCCAAGCGAATTTGTCTCATTATGTAAAGTTTTTCCTGACAATATCCATCACACTTTCCCGAGTCAATCGTCAATAAACTCCACGTGCCTTTTAATTGACGACTTCGGAAGATTGTGTTGTCTTTGAGATTTGTTGCTGTCCCCTGTAATGGTTTGACTTCCAGTAACTCACCATAATTTACGGTTTGGTCCGGACGGAAATCCCATCGGTGCAAGATGGATGAGATTACGATTGGCGATAATATCACCAGTATTAATATAATTAGAGTAAGTCGACTACGCGTTACTTTTTCGTTTGACATTTAATACAATGTAGATGATAAAAGTCATTGCGGCGAATGAGAACCACTGAAGAGCGTAACCTGTATTTCTTGAAGAACCGGAATCCGGATTTCCCCATTGCCTAATTAAACCATCGTCTGTTGCATCATTTTGCTGCAATAGTAACAAAGGTTGCAAGGTAAGACCGGTCATGCCTTGATAAGTATCCAGGTCAAAATTTTGCCAAACGTTACCTTTAATATCATCGTCTGAAAGCGATAGCGTTTTGATTGATGGTGATACTACGATTCCGAGGATATGAACCAATCCTTTTGGGGTGCGAATATTGGGCAAAACTGACCGGTCATTACCTACAGCTACCCAGCCCCGATTGACCAATATATCTATTGAGCTGTTCGCTAATCGTAGGGGCGTAAGTACATGATAGCCCGCAATTCCCTGATGAATTTTGTTATCAAGAAATATACTCCGCTCCGGATCAAAATACCCATCAACTTCAACTCGACGATATAAATAATCGTTTAGCTTTACAAGTGATTCTGGAATTATAACGGGTGGTTGCTGGGCATAGTATTCTATAAGAGAAAAACGATTATCTTTTTCCTCTGCTCTGGATAATTGCCAAAAACCCAGTTTCAAAAAGACAGCGATCGCAAATATAGTAACTATTGTTGACCATAGCGATGGCTTGAATTGTTGTAGAAAACCAGGCATCAGATAGCCTTGTACACAACCATATAAATTTTTAAGGTTCGATTCTTTATCTGACAGAATCGAACCTTTTCTCCGTTATTTACTTCTACGAGTTACAGTAAATAGACAAATATAAACAATGCCAACCAAACAACGTCAACGAAGTGCCAGTACCAGGCTACCCCTTCAAATCCAAAATGGTGTTCCGGCGTAAAATGGCCGTTCAAACTTCTGAAGAAGATTGCGATCAACATAATTGTGCCAACCGTTACGTGGAATCCATGGAATCCCGTTAACATGAAGAAAGTTGATCCATATGCACCACTGGTCATCTTGAGGTTCAGATCAGCATATGCATGTCCATATTCATATATCTGGAAACCAAGGAACGTGATACCCAATGCTATAGTCGCAAATAACCATAGCTTTAAAGCACCGCGGTCATTCTTTTTTAATGCCCAATGTGCGAGAGTGATAGTGATACCAGAAGTCAGCAACAACGTCGTATTGATGGCAGGGATTCCCCATGCTCCCATAGGGGTAAATTTCTCATCAAATCCCGGCCCGGCTGTAGGCCATCCTCCGGCAAAATCAGGCCAAAGCAGCTCCTGTCCGGATCCAGCCAGCCAAGGTACTGAAAGAACACGCATATAAAACAATGCACCAAAAAATGATGCAAAGAACATAACTTCGGAGAAAATAAACCATCCCATACTCCATCTGAAGGATTTATCTTCTTGAACCTTATACTTGCCTGCTTCACTTTCAAGTGCAACTTCTCGGAACCAGCCATAAATCAGGAAGGCGAGTATGGCCAACCCAGTGAGCAACATGCCATATCCAAGAGGCAATTTACTCATAGTAAATGCAGCCCCAAACGCCATGAAAAAGAGAGCCGCTGTTCCTATGATTGGCCACTTGGATGGAGAGGGTACATAATAACCCGTTCCTTGACTCATATAATCTTCCTCCTCATTATTAAACTTAACCTGCTACAAGCCCGACTATTGATAATTAATTTAAAATAAAACTGCATGCTATGCAAAGTTACTGATTATTGTTGAACTTGGTATAAATAAAGCCAAACAATCTCTGTAACTTGAAATAGAAGAGTACCACTTAATAATACCTTTATTTGTGCACACCCCTGTTTAATTAGCTTTAACTTTGAAAAAGGTATATGAAATTGTCGCGGTATGAATATCGTCAGGCATTTCTGGATCTATCAGAAATCTGACTGGTAATTGCTTGGTCTCCTTACCACCGAGTTCCTGTTGTGAGAAACAAAAACACTCAACTTTTTTCAAATATCTTTCAAGGTTTTTGGGGCTGTAACTTGGGATAGCCTGCCCAATTTGAGGCTCTTCAGATTCGTTACTGATTTCATACATAACTTCTGTAAGTTTGCCAGGATGTAAACGAATATGAGATTGCAGTGGCTTAAATTTCCAGGGAAGTCCACGTATATTTGCATCTAACTGTAAATTGATCTCCCTTGTAATATCTACTTTGATCTTTTTAGATACTGTATCCGGACGTTCTAGCTCGTATATACCGGTTACTTCACAGAATTTCTTGTATATAGGTACAAGCGCGTAACCAAAACCAAACATAACCACACTAAAAATAAGTAATTTTTTTAATATATCTATGTTGCTGGTCTTGGTCACGTCTTGTTTTATTCCTATTTAGATACAGCGGTTACTATAAAAACTACTATTACCAAGATAACTAGAATTGATGCAGTACGTAATTTTCTGCGTTGTAATTCTGTATCCTTATTTTCAGTCATTTCTATACCTGCTTATTTAACGACAGGTGGTGTTTCAAAACTATGGTATGGAGCTGGTGAAGGCAAATGCGTCCATTCCAAAGTATGTGCCCCTTCCCATGTTTTATCTGCAGCCTTTTCTCCACCACGTACACATTTAACAACAATGTATACAAATAGCAGCTGTGTCAATCCGAATCCAAATGCACCAATACTGGAAATCATGTTGAAGTCAGCAAATTGGAGTGCATAATCCGGGATTCTACGAGGCATACCAGCTAATCCAAGGAAATGCTGAACAAAGAATGCTACATTAAAGAAAATCATTGACAGCCAGAAATGCCACTTACCCAATGTTTCGTTGTACATATGACCAGTCCATTTTGGTAACCAGTAGTATGCACCTGAGAATAATGCAAACAATGCCCCCGAAACCAACACGTAATGGAAGTGCGCAATGACATAGTATGTATCTTGTACTTGCACATCGATTGGGACTATTGCGCAAACAACACCGCTGAATCCACCAATAACGAACAGAACGATAAACCCTATTGAAAACAACATCGGTGTTTCAAAGGTCAAAGAGCCTCGCCACATGGTTGCGGTCCAGTTAAAGACCTTAACGCCGGTTGGTACAGCAATCAACATCGTTGCGTACATGAAGAACAGTTGTCCAGTAACAGGCATACCAACAGTAAACATGTGATGCGCCCATACAAAGCAAGATAACAATGCAATTGCGGCAATCGCATAAACCATTGATGTATAACCAAACAAAGGTTTACGTGAAAATGTTGTAATAACCTCGGAAACCACACCAAACGCCGGTAATATCATGATATATACCTCCGGGTGTCCGAAGAACCAGAAGATGTGTTGAAACATAACCGGGTCACCGCCGCCAGCAGCATTGAAGAAGCTTGTACCAAAGTTACGATCTGTAAGGACCATTGTCACAGCTCCAGCCAATACCGGCATTACCAATACAAGTAGGTATGCAGTAATTAACCAGCTCCACACGAACATTGGCATCTTCATCAATGTCATGCCTGGTGCGCGCATATTCAAGATGGTTGTAATGATGTTGATAGAACCCATAATTGAAGACATTCCAAAGACATGCACTGCAAACAACATCATGTCCGTCCCCATACCACCTTGTGTGGATAGTGGTGGGTAGAATGTCCAGCCACCGGCCGCTGCCCCGCCGGGCACAAAAAATGAAGTTATTAATAACAATGCTGCAATCGGCAACAACCAGAAACTCCAGTTATTCAGACGAGCAAAAGCCATATCTGGGGCACCTATCATTAATGGTATCTGCCAATTCGCAAATCCCACCCACGCTGGCATTACGGCACCAAATACCATGATCAGGCCATGCAATGTGGTAAATGAATTAAATACTTCAGGCTCCAATATCTGAATACCAGGCATAAAAAGTTCTGCTCTGATACCCATGGCCAAAAAACCACCAACAAACAACATAGCCAGACTAAAACACAAATAAAGCGTTCCGATATCTTTATGGTTGGTAGTGGTTAGCCAACGCATTATACCGGTCGGATGATCATGTGTATGGCCATGTACATCTTGTATTACCGCCATTATCTTCTCCTTTTTTAATCTAATTTGATCTATATCCCGACTAACCGTATCTGGATATATCAGTTTTTACTCGCCTCATTTTTAACGAGCGCTGTATTCACAACTGCAGCTGATGCGGTTTTTTGCCTCTCCGCAACCCACTGACTATATTTTTCCTGTTCCATTACTTCTACGACTACCGGCATAAATCCATGTTCCTTGCCACAAAGCTCAGCACACTGGCCACGATAGATACCTGGCTTTTCGACTTTAAACCATGCATCACGAATAAATCCAGGTATAGCGTCTTGCTTTACGCCAAGCGCAGGTACCCACCAAGCATGGATGACATCATTGGCTGTCATGAGTACTCTAATTTTCTTGCCAGTTGGTACTACCACACGATTATCCACTTCCAGCAAATAATTTTCCCCCTTAGGCGCCTGGTTACGGATCTGATCCTGAGAAGTAGACAACTGACTGTAAAAACTGATTCCCTCACCTTCTCCTTGAATGTAGTCATATCCCCACATCCACTGATATCCTGTGGCCTTGATGGTAATGTCTGCTTCACTTGTATCTTTCATTGCAATAATTGTTTTGGTTGCTGGCCATGATATTGCGATTAAGATCAATACAGGAATAGCTGTCCACACCAGCTCAACAACCGTGCTGTGATGAAAATTTGCTGCTTTATAGCCAACCGATTTACGGTGCTTGACAATGGAATAACCCATCACACCGAATACACCGACAAATATTATCAGACAGATCCATAAAGCCATTATGTGCTGATCATATATCTCCTGTGCAATCGGAGTCTGTGGTTCAGGCAGGTTATACTTGCTTGATATCGCCAGCCCTGAATAAGAACCAAGAACTACAAAACTTGATAGCAACGCCATCAACTTACTACCCTTCATATCTTACCCCCCACATTAATTACCAAATCAATTTCAGCAGCTCGCCTGTGATCCTGTAGCATCTCCACGCCTCACAATTAGCTGCTCATAAGAATATTTGCCTAGCCGTTTAGCCGAACCAACAAACAGAAGCAGGAGCCGAGTGACGATTTTTTTGGGGCAATCTTAGCATCCAGACGCTGCTTGCACAAGAAGGAAGATGCATGATTTTTATAGAAAAAATATCCATGTAATTATCATGGATATTGCTCTTTTTATCTTCTTGTATCCCAATACCCTTTGCTGCCTTGAGATATTTTTTATTTTGTCATTTTGTATGGAGTTTGTTCGTCTACAAATATAGAGAATTTGATAAATAATTTACTAAAACCCTTGTGATAAAGTGGATATATGCGGCAGCTTGAGAATCGAATTGCAACTTTTGTCTCCTCAAGGTAGCCTAAGTTGCTCACATTCATTTAATTTTTAGTGAAGATAAAGGATATGCAATCTGATTCCAAATATGCAGTTCCTGTATTCCTGATTCCTGTATTAAAGGCATTAAGTCCAAATATACGTAACAAGGTGTTGAGAAATACTTATTTGATGCGTGCATTAACCATGATTCCAACCATAGCTGGCTCAGCTATTGGCGTTAATACAGATTTTTCGTTCTTGGCACAATCTCCAATTATGGGTTCACATATAATGCTGGCCGCAATGATTGGTTTAATGTTTGCTGTCAGTGCTACACGCAACAGCATTGGAGGCGTAATTCTTCTTTCCTTGTTTACCTTTGTTGCCGGGTGGTGGTTGGGCCCTTTGCTTCAGTATGCGCTACAGTTTAACAATGGTACCCAGCTGATTGGTCTTGCTGCTGCAGGAACCAGTATCATTTTTTTACATTGGCAAGCGCGGCAACGGTAACTCGTAAGGATTTCGGGTTCCTTGGTAATTTTTTGCTGGCCGGACTGATATTGGTTATTTTAGCTTCTCTGGTTAATTTATTTCTGGTAATCCCGGCAATTTCACTGGCTATTCCAGCTGTAGCAATACTGGTTTTCTCTGGGTTTATCTTGTTCGATGTAAGCCGGATCATAAATGGCGGTGAAACCAACTACGTTATGGCGGCACCGGGTATTTATCTCAGTCTATATAATTTGTTTATAATAAATCTGGTGCAGTTATTGCTTGCCTTGCTGGGTGAAGAGGCTGAAGTTAATAGCTTGATGAAAAACAAATAAACTGTCTGCATTAATTACTGAAGCGCTGTTTGTTGAGAGGGCGAGGTTTACCGCATGTGCCAAAAATAATCTGTAAGAGTTGTGTGGGGGCGTATGTGATCTTGATTTGGCCGTATCAGCAATCATCAGTTCAGCTCTGTTAAAAATTCTGGCAAGCAGGAACTTTGTTTATTTTATCTTTTAGCAAGAGGAGTTTTTTATGCCAACGACTATTGTTCATATCAAGGGAATGACTTGTGGAGGGTGTGTCAGCAGTGTCAAGGCCGTATTAGAAAAGCTTCCCGGGGTAAGCAATGTTGAGGTATCTCTTAATAATGGACAGGCAGTCGTTCAGCATGATGGCTCGTGCGAAGATATAATTTTTAGCCAGGTAATTGAAGGCGCCGGATTTGAAGTGGTCAGACAGCAACTGTCATAATGATATAGAGGTAATTGGCTTTCGGTGTTGCATGCCCGCTCGATTCTTTTAGACATCAATGAGTGATACAGGTTAATCCTGTATCATCGCGCTTTTTCACTTCTTTCAATCTTATCAATCTGCATGAAAAACGTCTTTCTGGACTTTGAAAAAGGCATTGAGGAATTTGAGGCAAAAATAGAGCAATTGCGCTTTGCCCAGGATAATTCTGCATTGGACATCTCGGCTGAAATCACTCGCTTACAAGCAAAAAGCCAAGGACTGACCAAAAGTGTTTATGCAAAACTAACACCTTGGCAGATTTCACAAGTGGCACGTCATCCTCTACGCCCGTCCACGCTTGATTATATAAAACATCTATTTACAGATTTTGAAGAATTGCATGGTGATAGAAATTTCGCGGATGATCGGGCTATTGTTGGTGGACTGGCGCACTTTAACGGTCAGACTGTTATGCTGATTGGGCACCAGAAAGGACACGATACCAAGGAAAAAATCTATCGTAATTTTGGCATGCCCAAGCCGGAGGGGTATCGCAAAGCACTCCGACTCATGCGTCTTGCAGAAAAATTCTCGATTCCACTGATCACCTTTGTTGATACACCAGGCGCCTATCCAGGTATAGATGCCGAAGAGCGTGGGCAATCTGAAGCTATTGGTAAAAATCTTTATGTTATGGCAGGGCTTAGGATCCCTATTATTTGTATTATTATCGGCGAAGGTGGATCAGGGGGGGCACTGGCTATTGCTGTGGGTGATACCAGTCTGATGCTGCAATATTCAGTCTATTCAGTAATCTCGCCGGAAGGGTGTGCATCTATTTTATGGAAAAGTGCGGACAAGGCATCCGATGCAGCTGAGATACTGGGTATTACTGCCGACCGCCTCAAAGAAATGGCCCTAATCGATACCATCATTCCCGAACCTGTTGGTGGTGCACACCGTGACTACCCGGCTGTGATGCAATCCGTCAGGCAGGCATTGCAAGAATCACTACGGAAATTGCAGGATATTCCTTTGGAAACATTACTGCAGAAACGCCTTGATCGGCTGCTTGGATATGGCAGATTCAAAATCAATAAACCCGATTAATGATATAACCAGCTGTTTTTTCCATAATCTGAATGCACAAATCAGGCCTGGTGATTGTCTGGTAGTTGCTCTGAGTGGTGGCGTAGATTCTGTGGTATTGCTACACCTGCTTATAAAGTTTTCCAAATTAATGCCACTGGATGTATCTGCAATTCATGTTGAACATGGTATCAGCACATATTCAGGTCAATGGAGTGATTTCTGCCAAACACTTTGCGACAGTGTTGCTATTCCCTTATCAATTCATCGATTAAAGATCAGCAAGCAGCCACAGGAAAGCCTGGAAGCGATTGCCAGAGAAGCTCGTTATCAAATATTCAGGCAAATTCAGGCAGATTATGTCTTGTTGGCGCAACATCAGGATGATCAGGTTGAGACATTGCTACTGCAGCTATTGCGTGGTGCAGGTGTTAAAGGGCTCAGTGCTATGCCGACAGTCAGATTATTTGAATCAGGCAAAGCCATCAAATTACTCAGACCCTTACTTAATGTTCCGCGCTCAGAAATCATGAAATATGCAAAGTTGCATGGTTTGTCATGGGTAACCGATGAAAGCAATCTGGATGTTTCTTATGACCGTAATTTTTTACGGCACCGGATTTTACCTTTAATAGAACAGCGCTACCCCTCTTACCGCAAGATATTGTCCAGATCTGCCCGACATCTTGGTGAAGCAGCTCATTTACTGGATGAACTGGCAAAAATAGATGCTGAAAATACTATGATCGTAGATAAATTGAGCTTGCGAGGGCTGCGTGAGCTTGATCTAGCCCGTGCTGGGAATTTGCTGCGTTATTTGTTAGCACAGCAAATGGTGCGGTTGCCAAGTTCCGCAAAACTGGAAGAGATTTTGCGTCAGCTGCATAACATACAAGCTGATACCCATTTTCAGTTCGAGGTAGATGCTTTGGAAATTCGCTGCTACCGTGGACTAATCGAATTTCTGCCTGCTGATTCCCTGTCGGAATCAATATCGCCTGTTATCTGGCAAGGCCAGCAACGCTTGGCTATTGAACCATTGAAAGGCATACTTGAGTTTACTCGGCAAGACAACGCGGGAATTGACCTGGCCAAACTGGATCAGCAGATTGTTACAATCCGTTCACGATCCGGTGGAGAACGATTCCAGCCAGATTGTAAACGTCCTCGTCGCAGCCTGAAAAAAATTCTACAGGAAGCCTCACTTCCTCCGTGGAAGCGCAACACATTGCCGTTACTTTTCTGTGGGGATCAGCTTGTCTGGGTAGCTGGAATCGGCATCGACTGTAACTTTCAGGCACCAATGGGAAGAGCCGGGCTAGTGGTAACATGGCGCCCCGATCAGACCAATCAATCTTCAATTCACTGATATATGTCAACGATCTTGATTACCGGCGGCGCCGGTTTTATAGGAACAAATTTCATACTGGATTGGGTCAAGAATACGGATGAGAATATCGTTAACCTTGACAAATTGACCTACGCTGGAAATCTGCATAATCTTGTTTCACTCACCAATAATCCTCAGCATATCTTTGTGCAGGGGGACATCTGCGATAGTGAGAGAATATCCACTCTCCTTGAACGCTATCAACCTCGTGCCATTATTCATATGGCGGCAGAAAGCCATGTGGATCGCTCTATCCATGGGCCCGAATATTTTATTCAGACCAACATCACCGGCACATTCCGGTTGCTGGAAGCAGCTCGTCATTACTGGGGAGATTTGTCTGTCTCACGCAAGGAAAATTTCCGATTCCTGCATGTTTCTACAGATGAGGTTTTCGGCACATTAACCAAGGATGCTCCTGCATTTACTGAAAATCACTGCTTTCAACCTAATAGCCCTTATTCCGCCAGCAAGGCCTCCAGTGACTGTCTTGTCCGTGCCTACCACCATACTTATGGCCTGCCGGTACTGACTACACATTGTTCCAACAACTATGGGGCATATCAGTTTCCTGAGAAACTGATTCCTCTGATGATCGTCAATGCTCTAGCAGGCAAACCGCTGCCTGTTTATGGGGATGGCCAGCAGATCCGCGACTGGCTGTATGTAAATGATCACTGCCAAGCTATTCGTGTTGTTCTGGAAAAAGGACAACCAGGGGAAACCTACAATATTGGAGGCTGGAATGAAAAAAGTAATCTTGAAATCATACACACCATTTGCGACGTACTTCAGCAATTTCAACAAAAAGATTATCGCGCACTAATTACTCATGTGGCTGATCGCCCTGGCCACGATCGTCGCTATGCGATCAACGCACATAAAATAGAACGAGAACTTGGCTGGAGGCCGCTGGAAACATTTGAGACTGGTATCCGTAAAACTATTCAATGGTATCTGGAAAATCATGACTGGGTTGCAGAAGTGCAATCGGGCGACTACCGGAAATGGGTTGAAATTAACTATACCGGGCGATCACAGTGAAAATATTGCTCTTTGGTAAAAATGGCCAGGTCGGCTGGGAGCTACAGCGTAGCCTGGCTCCGTTGGGCAAATTGATTGCGCTGGATCGACGGGATTTACACTATTGCGGCGATCTGACAAATCTGGCAGGAATGACACATACGCTGCAGGCTATTCGCCCTGACGTTATCGTCAATGCAGCAGCGTATACCGCGGTTGACCAGGCAGAAAATGAGCCAGAACTAGCTTTTCGCATCAATACCGAGGCGCCTGAATTACTAGCGCAACTGGCTGAACAAATGGGTGCCTGGCTGATTCATTATTCTACCGATTATGTATTCGATGGTAGTGGTGAGCGCCCATGGTTGGAAACAGATCCAACTTTACCCGTTAATATTTATGGCCAGAGTAAATTACGGGGTGAAGAATCAATCCGGAAATCAAACTGCAAGCACCTGATTTTACGCACCAGTTGGGTCTACGCAGCTCGCGGAAAGAATTTCATAAGAACCATTTTGCGACTCGCGCAAGAAAAAGAGCAGCTGACAATTATTGATGACCAGATCGGAGCGCCTACAGGTGCGGAACTACTGGCTGATGTAACAGCTCAGGCCATTCCACAATTACTGAGGCATCCTGAAAAATCAGGTATCTATCATGTTACGGCTAATGGAGAAGTTTCCTGGTGCAACTACGCACAATTTTTGCTGAACTTTGCTTGTGAACACAATCTTCTGGTCAAGGTCCGCCCAAGTGCAGTCACTCCGATTCACAGCAAGGCTTTTGTAACGTCTGCCAAACGCCCTTTAAATTCGCGTTTGAATACAGATAAGTTGCGCAATACTTTCAATCTCTATCTCCCACACTGGCAAACCGGAGTGACTCGTATGCTAAGTGAAATTTACTCACAGTAAAACCAGCACTCAGCGGATAAGCCACGCAAATCTAGTATCGGTCAGTAAATCTGTTGCGACCCGACCAAACCGCTTGGCAAAGCGTTCTGTAATCCCTT
This sequence comes from Nitrosomonas sp. TNE100, assembly GCF_055387135.1. NCBI lineage: Bacteria > Pseudomonadati > Pseudomonadota > Betaproteobacteria > Nitrosomonadales > Nitrosomonadaceae > Nitrosomonas > Nitrosomonas sp. TNE100. Next base: position 2,326,305 of record NZ_AP040997.1, read on the forward strand.
CCTGAACGGTATAATCAACGATACGTTCTGCCTGAATCACTTCGCGAGCAACATAATCCATGCTGCCTAAGGCATCGGCCAGACCCAACTCTATACTTCTAGCTCCTGTCCAGACCATACCGCTAAAAATCTCAGGATTGTCTTTCAAGCGATCCCCTCTGCCATCCTGAACGACCTGGATAAATTGCTGATGAATTTCCACCAGCATTTTCTTGGCGTGTTCTCTCTGTCCAGGGTCGGAAGGCGAGAAAGGATCAAGAAACCCCTTGTTTTCTCCAGCTGTCAACAAGCGACGCTCTATCCCCAATTTTTCAAGCGTCCCGGTAAATCCGAATCCATCCATGAGTACGCCAATTGATCCTACGATACTGGCCTTATCTACGAAAATTTTGTCCGCTGCAACAGCGATGTAATAACCTCCCGAAGCGCAAATATCTTCAACTACGGCATATAAGGGAATATCAGGATGCTGTGTACGCAACCGATGAATTTCATCGTTAATAGAGCCAGCCTGAACCGGGCTGCCACCAGGGCTATTAATCCGTAATATCACAGCAGCTGTATTTTTATCTTCAAATGCTTTTTTCAGTCCGGTATTAATATTTTCTGCGCTGTTTAAACCATCCGCAGTAATTTCACCGCGCAAATCAACCAGTGCAGTGTGCTTGCCAAAACCACCTGTTGCTTCGGTATCTAACCAACCTAACCCCCAAAAAAGTAGCGTAAATAAATAAGAAAAGGTTAGCAAGCGGAAAAAAATACCCCAGTTGCGTGCTTTTTTCTGCTCCTTCAGAGAGGAAAACACCAAATCCCGCAGTGTTTCTCTCTCCCATTTTTCCTTGTTGGTATTTTCTGTATCAGCCATAAATATTAGTCACTCACCCCGGTCAATTTATTGAACTGATCCACCCCGTGTTTCCGAAACGTAGATCTCTACCCTGCGATTTCTTGCTCGACCTGCGGCGGTATTATTCGAAGCAACCGGCTGATACGAGCCGCGGCCATCAATCTGGATTCTCTGAAAAGGAACGCCACGACCTGCCAGGTATTCACGCGTACTGGCCGCACGATTTACGGATAGAGGATTGTTGACAGCATCGCTACCAGTATTGTCGGTGTGCCCGACGATAGTTACGTGAGTGCCGGGATTATTCAATAAACTAGTTGCAAAACTGTCCAAAATTGGACGAAAACCTGGTTTGATCTGGGCACTCCCTGTATCAAATGAAATATCACTGGGGATGTTCAACATCAGTCGATTATCTGCTGTTTGCGACACCATCACACCTGTACCGGCAGTGGCATTTTCCATCTGAATTTTTTGTTCTTCCATTCTTTTAGACCACAAATAACCGGCACCAGCTCCTAATGCAGCACCAGCACCGGCACCAATCGCGGCACCTTTTCCACCTCCGGCCAATGCTCCTATTGCTGCGCCTGTGCCTGCGCCAAGCAATGCACCTGTGCCGGATCCTCGCTGGGTTGCGGTCATGTCGGCACATCCAGAAACAATAAATCCAACCAAAGATGCTGTTATTACTATTGCTTTATACATAAATCCACCTCTCTTTTTGAAAGAAAATCTAGTTGTACTGTAACAGAAGTAATTGGAAAAATAATTAACTATCATTTTTTCTTTCAGTCTGGTTATTTGACCCGGAATTACTAAAATAAAACCACCAGCTTGAGATCCTCACTAAATATCTAGCTAGCTATTATCCGGAATGGTACAGTCCAGGTAAAAAAATCTGTATTTGGAAAGACATCTATTTTTCAAAATTCTGATCGTTGATCTGTATATCCACCGATAGACTCTGAATCCAGCCGGACAGATTGTCTTTAGTTTGTACATGAAGCCAATTACCGTGGTAGGAAGTGGCGGTTAGATGTGTATTTTTTTTCAGTAAGCTGATCACCTTGGAATGGCTGTCTGGATCTGTTCGCAGGCTGCTGTCCTGGGTGACAAGCAAGAGAATTGGGGCGTGAAAAGATAATACAGCATCTTGTGACTCCAGATTTCTTCTTGCTGAATTGCTTATAGCATCAATAAATTCGCCAGATTGTGCTGCGTGATTCATTGCGTTGCTGTAATCTTTTTGTCTGTAGGCTTCCATCGCCGCATCCAGCGAGCGTTGTGCCAGGGATTGGAAAGCAATATCTGCTTCACTTTGCCTGGTTTGTTTAAGCGCAGCCATGGCCACCTCAACCTCAGCTATTTTTGAGGCAGTTTCTGGTTGTGTAGCCAGTCTGTGCAGCTTGTGTTTGGCACGACTGATTTCACTGGCTGTTTCCTGCAAAGCCTGCACTTGATCCAGCTCGCGGGCATTTAGCTTCCGGATCAACTCATCTCTTTCTTCAAGCATCTGTTTTAGAACAACAATTTCTTCTTGATACAGCCGATGGCAGGGTAACTTCTCCGGGATCGGAATAATTTCCATTTTCTCTGTTTTTTCTGCATTCGCTGATTTAAGATTAATAGATTGTCTTGATACAAGAGGTTTTTGCTGCAGATAAGATGCACACCCTCCCATCCCCGATCCCACGGATATCAAAATTAATACAGTTAGTAATTGTTTGTCTTGGGATTGACAAAACCTTGGCATCTTTGCTTAATCTCTTTAAATTAATATATAACGAAAAGCGCTGATGGACCCACTCATCTAAATCGGCTATCTGAAGTTAAACTTTAGCGAGAAAATAGAAAATATTTCTGACCCAAATATTATTTACATAAAGTTTGCCGTGTTTTTCAGACAACACATCAATTTTTATCATCATTCTAATTTTTAACCACTACAGCTTGAAATGCGCTATCAGATAATTCGCTGGATATTAATCCAGCTTGTCTCGGTATTGGTAATTGTTACTGCTGCAATTATCATACTGGGCGAGATTGTGACTGGATCGGCACCTACTGCCGTGGAGACCTTGCTCCCGGATTTCCCGGTGGAAGCGATCCAGATCCCTGTGAATAATGATTATGTTGTACATGGCTGGCTGGCACGTGGGATAAACGGGCATGGTGCCGTTTTGCTTGTACACTCGATGCGCAGTAACCGGCTTGAAATGCTGGGCCGTGCGAGATTTCTCAATAGCCTAGGCTACCATATACTCATGATCGACCTGCAGGCACACGGAGAGACGCCGGGAGATCGCATCACCTTCGGCGCGCGCGAGTCAGCAGATGTCGCTGCTGCAGTAACCTATCTCCGGGACACTTTTCCGCATGATTGCATCGGCGCCATTGGCGCAACACTTGGCGCAGCAGCTATTGTGCTGGCTGATCCTCCGTTGAAACTCAATGCCATGATACTAGAATCATTACACCCCACTTTCACGGAAGCAGTTGCAAATCGGCTTAGATTGCATTTGGGTGAATTTGGGGAAAGCCTTCAGTTTCTGCTGCTTCCTTATTTTTCCTTTTTGCTTGAGCTGCCGGTGGATAACTTAAATCCCGTCGAACGGATTGGCAACCTCGCCGTTCCCGTGCTGTTCATCACGGGAACGCTTGACGAACATACAACTCAGTCTGAAGCAAGAAGGCTGTACGACGCAGCGCTGCCTCCAAAGGAGCTCTGGATTGTCGAGGGTGCGGGTCACTATAATATGCATACCTATGCAGGTGAAAGTTACGAAGAACATATCGCTGATTTTCTTTCGATTTATCTGCAAAGACGATAATTCTTAGAACTCATTCAAACGCTTTTTGGCAGGATTGCCAGAAATGCCAAATGAATGAACTGTAAGCTGGTATTGAGCAATCGCTCACAGTTTTTCCACAGCCGCCGATTCTTTTCTAGCCACACGAAACTACGCCCCATAATCCATATGACCTTAGATGTTTAGTCCCACGGTGTGCTGGTGTAACATATAACCAGCTACGGAGGGATGATTTATGGGACAGATATTACACGGAAGCGCCCGCACGACAGCGGCGGTACGTCGAGCGATACAAAATAGTCAAGAGAGTCTGAATGTTCTGGCCAAGCGGCATGGGATTAATCCAAAAACGGTAGCGAAGTGGCGGAAGCGGGAATTCACCCACGATGCACCGATGGGCCCCAAAGAGTCGCACTCGACTGTTTTAAGTCTGGAAGAAGAAGCCGCTGTTGTGGCGTTTCGCAAACATACGCTTCTACCGCTGGATGATTGTCTATATGCCTTGCAACCAAGCATTCCGCATTTAACCCGCTCAAGCCTGCATCGCTGCTTTCAACGGCATGGCATCAGTCGGTTGCCGGAGGTTGATGGTGACAAGCCAAAGAAAAAGTTTAATGCCTATCCAATTGGCTACTTCCATATTGATATTGCCGAAGTTCGTACGAAGGAAGGTAAACTCTATCTTTTTGTAGCCATTGACCGGACATCAAAGTTCGTTTTTGTTCAACTCCAGAACAAAGCCAACCGCAACACGGCAACCGCCTTCTTGAAGGCCGTGATCGAGACTGTTCCCTACAAGATCCATACAATCCTGACTGATAACGGTATCCAGTTTACGTTCCCGGCGCGTTATCGGAATGGGCCAACGGCTCAGTATGTAACGCATATGTTCGATAGGTGTTGTCAGATCAACGGCATCGAGCACCGTCTCACCAAACCCAACCATCCCTGGACCAATGGTCAGGTTGAACGCATGAATCGAACCATCAAGGATGCGACTGTAAAACGGTATTATTACGACTCACACGATCAGCTGAAGGCCCATCTCCATCGCTTTGTGATGGCTTATAACTTCGCCAAAAGACTAAAAGCTCTCAAAGGCCTAACACCCTATGAATACATCTGCAAAATCTGGAAAAATGAGCCAGATCGTTTTATCTTTGACCCATTCCAGCACACCGTGGGACTAAACACTTAGAACCTGTTCAAAGTCTAGGGGAGTATGAGAAACTCGGAAGATGAGAAGAAGTTACCCGAGCGACATCAGTCGTGAACAATTCGAGCTTATCAAGCCTTTGCTGGAGAGCGCGCGCAGGAAGACCAGCCCTCGACGAATAGATCTGTACGATGTTTTTTGTGCGGTGCTGTATTTGCTCAAGAGCGGCTGCCAGTGGCGAGCCCTGCCTAATGACTTTCCCAAGTGGCGCACTGTCCACTCATACTGGGCCATCTGGAGTGAGCCGCGCGAAGGAGGCAGCCTGCTGGAGCAGGCATTAAAAAAATCAGGTTGGCGAGGTTCGTACCAGACAGGGGCGCAACGCCTGCACGTCATTCTTGATCGTGGACGCGCAGAGCGTGAAGAACACGGACACGGCGAGCCAGAAGGGCTATGACGCAGGCAAGAAGGTATCGGGCATCAAGCGTCATATCGCGGTCGATACCCAGGGTTTGCCGCATGCCATTGCGGTGACGACAGCGGAAGTGACCGATCGCAAAGGTGCGTTGCAGGCTTTCCGGCGTTGTCGTTCAGGCCTGGGCCGGGTGGTGGCGGTGTTGGCGGACAGCGGTTATGTGGGAGAGCCGTTTGCTCAAGGTGTACGCGATGTGCTGAGCGAGACTGTCGCGGTTCAGATCGCCAGGCGCAGTGAGTTGCATACCTTCGCCGTTATCCCCAAGCGTTGGGTAGTGGAACGCAGCTTTGCCTGGTTGGAGAAGAATCGACGGCTGTGGAAGAACTGTGAGCGCTTACTCAACACCAGCTTGCAGTTTATTCACCTGGCCTTCCTGGCCCTTCTACTCAAAAGACTTTGAACAGGTTCTTAGAGAACCTGCTGCTGCAACCCCTGTTTGCAACGACGCAGCCGCCAGCAAAGCTCCCTTACGGCCTGTCACCTCAGTCATAGTGACTGCTGCGGTTGCATGAGGTAATTCCTGCTGGGTATCTACCGCAATGTGGCGTTGAATCCCCGAAACTCTCTTACCCGCGTCATAACCCTTTCAACCGTGCTGTGTCGGTATTTTTGACACTTTGCGCGTCCACAATCAAGAACATGTTGCTAGCGGTGCGACCCAGTTTCTCTCCAGCGACGCCAACCTGATTTTTTAAAGCCTGCTCTAGCAGAGCTGCCACCTTCGCGTAATTCGCTCCAGATGGAAAAGTACGGGTGTACTTGCGCCATTTGGGAAACTTTTCGAGCAGCATGCGCCATTGGCAGGCACTCCTAAATAAATACAGAGCACCGCTCTAAATACCTCAGACAAGTCTATGCGTCTGGGATAGGTCTTCCAGCACAAGCGCTCCAGCAACAGCTTGATAATTTCAAATTGTTCACGACTGATGTCGCTCGGATAATTTTTCTCATGCCGCAAGCTTCTCATACTTCCCGAAACTTCGAACAGGTTCTGAGATCATCTGGACGGCTTGTCGATTTTTCTTACATGGCGCTCAAGGTAGTAAGGGTCATTCCATTATTACTTAATTTAAATCAGATAGATGCGATTAATGGCACAAAAATTGCATCGTTAATGCATGAGGTATTAATTCCTCAATATTGTTGCGATAGCAGCAAAGGCAAATCCAGGCACCTCATCAGAACACTACCAGGTTATTTCAGTGTTGCTGTGGTGCCTGTCGAAGCCGACAGGTTGCCGGCAAATACCGGGAGGGCCAGCAGCAGGACATTAAAAATGCTTTATCGATATTTATTGTATTTTTATGGAAATTCTGAAATGAAGAAAACAATTACCAGAATAGTCTGTGCCGGAATATTTCTGGCTGCTGCACTGGCCCTCGGACAAAAAATGTTTATGGAGAATCAAATCACTGCTAGCAATCAGGCTGACGCTCGCACCGATCTCACTGCCAGTGAGATCGGTGATGGCTATAGCAGAAACAGGTTGAGTGCCCATAATAGTGTGGAAATAACCAATATTGGTGACAGCATCGGCAGCTCTGCTGTTGAAAGTGACACTACTGCCTTTACTAGTACTGATGAAGATTCTGTCCATAAGAATGAAGATGACGTTATCGGCAACGATTATACCAATAACATATATCACGCTGAAGCCGGTGAAAAAACTACGGGTCATTCCGGCCGCAACAACAATAACTCTAACCATGCCAGTTCAGGCACAAGTGCGGGCATTGGAGCAGGTATTGGCCGCAGAACAGCAGATTCACCTCCAGGAAGCGGTGGCAGCTTTTTTCCAGGCAGGGGTAGTATAGGTGGAGGTGCTGCCCCCCATACTGGGAAAGATGGAAAAAATACGGGCAGCAATGACAATGCCAACAAAGAATACTCTGGTAACGCTGCTGGCACGAGTACCGGTGCAAATCCGAATCAGGACAATACTGCAGATAAAAACAACTCTGACCAAGGTAGCGCGCCCAATAATAACAAGGGCAATCCACCGCCAAATATAAGGGATTTGAATCCAGAGCACAAAGATAAGGATAATTCAGAACAAGGTGATAGGCCTAGTGACAACGATCACGATGACAAGCCGATCGGTTTCAGCTCGCCAGATACAGAAACTCCAAAATATTACGATGGCCCTCCCGGCAATGAGCCGTATGATCCCTCCCAGCCGCACACCCCCACTGCAGGAAATGATCATCCGAGTTACATCGATAAAGGAATGTCTGGAGAAGTTGGCGAAACTGCAGCTAGACCTATCCCCGAGCCTGTCAGCATTTTTCTGATCGGGCTGGGCAGTATGATATTGCTATGGGCGCGCCGACGTAGTACCTGAAACTGATTTAGCCGTGCCAATATTCAAATACCGGTAGATATGCATCAGACATATCTGCCGGGTCAATGACACAAATCTGCTTGAAAGATATGTCATACTCCTTCTTTACTTTACTCTGTTTCGGAGGAGTGTTTTTTCGTGGCCAGCTATGAATTCCTGATCGGCTTACGCTACACACGCGCCAAGCGCCGCAATCATTTTATTTCCTTTATTTCACTGATCTCATTACTAGGGATGACACTGGGTATGACGGCACTGATCACCGTCATGTCGGTCATGAATGGCTTCCATAAGGAAGTGCGTGCCCGAATTCTTGGCGTTGCATCACATGCCCAGATTAGTAGCTATGAAGGGAGCCTGTACGATTGGGAAAAAATTGAGGAAATCGTCACTCGGAATCCGCAGATTGTCGCGGCTGCGCCTTACATTGATGCACAGGGCATGCTTTCCCACGACAATATGGTGCACGGGGTAATGGTACGAGGTATTTTGCCGGATGATGAAAACAAAGTTGCTGATTTTGGCGACAAAATGATCATGGGCAAACTGGATCAGCTGGTACCAGGAGGGTTCGGTATCGTTATTGGCCGGGAGCTGGCACGCAATCTGAATGTTTTTCCAGGTGACAAAATCGTGCTGATCTCGCCCCAAGGGCAAATCACACCAGCCGGGATACTCCCACGCCTGAAACAGTTCACTGTCATAGGTATTTTTGAAGTCGGACACTTTGAATACGATTCCGGGCTGGCATTGATCCATCTATCAGATGCACAAAAGCTTTACCGCATGGCACCTAATCAGGTTTCCGGCATCCGGCTCAAACTGCACGATATGTTTGACGCACCACAAGTCATCCGGGATCTGGCCGAGATATTACCCCCCGATCTCTATTTCACCGACTGGACACAACAACACGCCAACTATTTCCGGGCGATCCAGATTGAAAAACGTATGCTATCGCTGATTCTTGCGTTAATCATCGCAGTGGCAGCATTCAATATTGTTTCCACGCTGGTGATGGCGGTAACTGATAAACAATCGGATATCGCAATCTTGCGTACACTGGGAGCAAGCTCTGGCAGCATCATGAAAATATTCATCATCCAGGGTGCACTGATCGGTATTCTGGGAACTTTGCTGGGATTACTGGGGGGGGTGTTACTGGCCTATAATGTGGGGGACGTTGTTGCATTCATCGAACATATGTCCAACACTCAGTTTTTATCGCAGGAAGTCTATTACATCAGCAAGATTCCTTCTGATCCACAATTGGCCGATATTGCAACCGTTGCGGTTGTTTCCCTGATTTTGACCCTGCTGGCCACGCTCTATCCCAGCTACCGGGCATCAAAAGTCAATCCGGCCGAGGCATTGCGCTATGAGTAAAATTATCATTGCCTGTCGCAACTTGTATAAAAGTTACTATCAGGGTGATCTTGAAGTACCTGTGCTGCACGGTATCAATCTACAAGTAAATGAAGGTGAAATGGTTGCCATTGTTGGTGCTTCCGGCTCGGGAAAGAGTACCTTGCTACATTTGCTGGGCGGCCTGGATAAGCCAACGCGCGGGGAAGTACTTTTGCTGGACAGGGAATTCACCGCGATTAGCGAAGTAGAACGAAGCACGCTACGCAACCATGCACTCGGTTTCATTTATCAATTTCATCATCTGCTACTCGAATTCAGCGCACAGGAAAATGTAGCCATGCCGCTGTTCATCCGCCGCATGGACAAAAAAGCAGCAATGGAACAGGCAGCCGAGATACTGCAGCGAGTGGGTCTGGGCCATCGGCTAACCCATACTCCCGGGGAATTGTCTGGGGGCGAACGCCAGCGAGCAGCTGTTGCCCGTGCACTGGTTACCCGGCCGGCCTGTGTACTGGCTGATGAACCAACTGGCAATCTCGATCGGCACACAGCCGGGGCGATATTTGATCTCATGCTGGAACTTAACCACGAAGCCAATGCAGGACTGGTGATCGTCACCCATGATACCCAACTGGCTAGCCGGGCAGATCGAGTATTACATTTGATGGATGGTACGCTGCAATAATAGAATCAATCTGCGGTAATTCTTACGTCAATCCTGTGTTTTCCTCGCTTTTTCGTCGAGTGAGCGTAAATAAGAGAGCTTCTCGCTTATTCTGATTTCCAGACCATGAGCAGTAGGCCGGTAGAACCGAACGGCGGACATATCATCGGGGAAATAGTTTTCACCGGCAGCATAAGATTCCGGTTCATCATGGGCATAGCGGTACTCACGCCCATAACCCAGCTCTTTCATTAACTTGGCAGGCGCATTACGTAAGTGGACCGGAACAGGATGAGAGCTATTCTCTTTTATGAAGCTCCGCGCCTGCTTATAAGCAGTGTAGGCAGCATTGCTTTTCGGCGCACAAGCCAGATAAAGTGCAGCTTCGGCCAATGCCAATTCACCTTCGGGGCTGCCCAGCCGCTCAAATACCTCACAGGCATTCAGTGCCAGCGTTAATGCACGCGGATCCGCCAGCCCGATATCTTCGGCAGCCGTGCGAACCAGTCTTCTGCCAATATAGCGTGGATCAGCACCGCCATCGAGCATGCGGCACAGCCAATACAGTGCAGCATCGGGAGAAGAGCCGCGAATAGATTTATGTAGCGCCGAAATCTGATCGTAAAACGCATCCCCTCCTTTATCGAATTGGCGTACATTGCGCATCAGCACTCTGTTTAAATAAGCAATATCAATTTTTACAGTTTTTTCAGTATCTGCGGCATGCTTTACCTGCTCCAGCATGTTCAGCAGGCGGCGCGCATCACCATCTGCAAATTTAACCAATAATTCAACAGCGTCTGGATCAAACTGTAAATTGGAGATCGCGATCTTGCAGGCTCGTTCAAACAGCTGATGCAACTCCGGATCAGTCAATGCATTCAGTGTGTATACCTGGGCACGGGACAACAACGCGCCGTTGACCTCAAACGAAGGGTTTTCGGTAGTTGCACCGATGAACGTAATCAATCCCTGTTCCACATGGGGCAAAAAGGCATCCTGCTGAGCCTTGTTGAATCGGTGGACTTCATCCACAAACAACAATGTCGATCTGCCAGTATGCTGCAGCGTAAACCGAGCACGCTCAATTGCTTCCCGAATATCCTTAACACCCGACAATACTGCAGAAATAGCGATAAACTCGGTATCAAATGCCTGTGCCATGAGTCGCGCTAGCGTAGTTTTGCCACTGCCAGGCGGCCCCCAGAGAATCATGGAATGTGGTTTGCCAGATATAAAAGCAAGTCGCAGAGGCTTGCCGGAACCCAACAGATGAGGTTGTCCGATAACATTATCCAAGGTCTGCGGGCGCAACCTTTCTGCCAGCGGAGCTGCTGGATTATGCGTAGAACAAAAATCAGTTACTGATCACGTCCACCCCTTCAGGCGGCGTAAACTGGAATAAATCAGGCGTGAGTACTGGATTTTGTTCTGTCCCGGAAAAAATTAACCATGTCACCTGATCAAAACTGTCGCGCAAAATCATTTCACGCAACATGCCTGTTTGTGAGAAACCCAGCCGGATCAGCTCAAATGCGTTTTCCTGATTTTTGGGAATTGCCTCCAGCCATTCTGTTTCGCCCTGCACATCGATTTCCTGCAGATTAAAATCACGTTCGATGGTATTACCTCCTGCGAGCAGTGCAGCCGGGGTGCTACCCAAAGTTTGATCAAGCCGATGTACTGTAACCTGCGCAAGGTCCTGATCATAAAACCACACCTGCTTACCATCACCGACAATCAGCTGCTGATAGGGCTGGTCGTATACCCAGCGAAATTTACCAGGGCGCTCAAACATCATGCTGCCACTGGCTTTTTTAACGACCTGGAAGTTTTTGTCGAGTAGTGTCTGTGAAAAATCGGCTCGGAAGGTCAGCGCTTTATTGACGAAAGCTTTCAGGCTTTCAACGGCACTTGCCTTTGCTGACACGGGTAACAGACAGATTGATAACGCGAAAACGAACAGTAAACGGGACATGATAAATTATCTGTTTAAGTTGATTGATCGGAAACGAAACTGTATGAACCAGATTTTACTTATTCATTTCGCTCGGGAACCAGTACTTCCCGGTTACCATTACTTTGCATGCTGGAAACGAGACCGGTACGCTCCATTTCTTCAATCAACCGGGCAGCACGGTTGTACCCAATACGCAACTGCCGTTGCACCAGTGAAATTGAGGCGCGACGGGATTTGATCACGATACCGACTGCTTCGTCATAGAGCGGGTCCGCTTCTCCACCAGCAGATTTGCTGTTATCACTGCTATTTTCATCAGTGCCTCCTCCCTCCTCACCAGCCTGAAGAATTTCCTCAACGTAGTTCGCCTCACCATGCTGTTTAAGGTATTCCACCACCTTGTGCACTTCATGATCTGCCACAAATGCACCATGTACACGCTGGGGGTAGCCGCTGCCAGGTGGAAGATAAAGCATGTCACCTTGTCCAAGCAGTGCTTCTGCCCCCATTTGATCAAGAATGGTCCGGGAATCAATCTTACTGGAAACCTGGAATGCGATACGTGTTGGGATATTGGCCTTGATCAACCCCGTAATCACATCCACCGACGGGCGTTGTGTCGCAAGCAGCAAATGGATACCGGCAGCGCGTGCTTTCTGGGCAAGCCGTGCAATCAGCTTCTCGACTTTCTTACCCACAATCATCATCAGATCAGCAAGCTCATCGATCACCACCACGATCAAAGGCATTTCTTCCAGCAGTTCGGGAGAATCGGGTACCGAGCTGAGCGGATTGGTCAGCGGCTCCTCATTCTTTGCCGCTTCTCGCACTTTCTGGTTGTAACCGGCCAGGTTGCGCACGCCCAGAGCCGACATCAACTTGTAGCGTCGCTCCATTTCAGCAACGCACCAGTTGAGCGCACTGGCAGCATCACGCATATCGGTAACTACTGGGGTCAACAAATGCGGAATACCTTCATAGACGGATAATTCCAGCATTTTCGGGTCAATCAAAATCAGGCGGATATTATCCGGTGAAGCTTTGTAGACCAGGCTTAGAATGACAGCGTTGATCGCGACAGATTTGCCGGAACCGGTCGTGCCAGCCACCAGGGCATGCGGCATTTTAGCCAGATCAGACACCACAGGGCGCCCACTGATATCCTTGCCAAGCGCAATGGTCAGAGGAGACGAGTTATCCGCATAGACTTTGGATGCAAGAATCTCATGCAGGCGAACCATCTGGCGTTTCGGATTGGGGATTTCCAGTCCCATGACGGTTTTACCCGGAATTGTTTCCACAACACGAATACTGGCGACCGTCAAGGCACGCGCCAGATCCCTGACTAGATTGACGATCTGATTACCTTTGACGCCAACAGCCGGTTCGATTTCATAACGTGTAATGACCGGGCCAGGGTAGGCAGCTACCACCTTGACTTCCACACCAAACTCCATCAGCCTGCGTTCAATTAGGCGCGAGGTATATTCCAGTTTATCACTGGATAATACTTCAACGTTATCCTGCGGTTCATCCAGCAAATAAAGCGGGGGGAGAATCGCATCGGGTGAATTGGAAAACAACGGAATCTGTTTTTCCTTGTTGCTGACCCGCTGAGATTTGGGAATAGCAGTTTCAGGCATTTCAATATGCAGCGGAACGGAGGGAAGGGATTGCTTCCTGATCTCGCCAGTCTGAAACTCCGACACACCGGACAAAACCCTTCCAGCCCGCTGATCCAGCCATCTCACACATGCATCCCTGACAGAAAAACAGGCGGCCTCGACTGCACCACCGATTTTTTCGGACAGGCGCACCCATGACAGTCCGGAAAACAAACTGAGCCCGATTGCAAAAATAATCATCAGAGCCAGTGTCGCGCCGGTAAAACCGAGCAATAACGATAGCTGTTTGCTGAGCATTTCTCCCAGCAGGCCACCGGGAGCCAGCGGAAGTGATAGGCGCAACGTATGGAAACGTAGCGCCTCAATTCCACTGCTGGCGGTCAGTAAAGTGATAAATCCTGTAAAAGACAGCATGAGTACACGTGGATCATATACGCTGGCAATATCAATGCGTCGATAACCCCACCAGACAGTGGCGAAAAAAAATATTACCCACCACCATGCTGAAATACCGAAAAAATAAAGCATCATATCTGCCAGCCACGCACCGGCACTACCCCCTGCATTACTGATCTGCTGGAATGTGCCGCTATGCGACCAGCCTGGATCGGTACGATCAAAGCTGATCAAAATCAGGGTGAGGTAAAGTGCGATTCCACCCAACACCAGAGAAACTGCTTCACGTAACAATCGGCTGGTTCTGGGTGGCAAAGGATTGCTGGCAATTTTTTTCGCCATCGGTTTGTCCGTGAAACTCATGTATACATCATCTTTAACTTCAAAATTCAGGCCGGTTCACAAAACCAGCTGTGCTTTTATGTGCCACAGAAAAAACTACGCCGCTATGAGAACGATTTTCTGAATGTTTTAACAGCGGCACCAGTATAGATGATCGTGAGTGGTTTTATGACTTGTCTGTATACCATCTGCTCCTGGGGATCGGATCAAGGTTTATTCAATTCCGAATACAAAAAATTAATTTTTGGCAGCCTTGAGCAATTCAATGATGTCAGGAAGTTTAGCAATATCCAACGCAGTTTTGTCGGTGGCAGTTTTAAGTTGTGTATCTGCCCCTTTTTCCAGCAGCAATTTGACTGTATCGATATTTTCATTCAATACGGCCGACATCAGTGCAGTCATTCCATCCTTGTTTTGAAAATCGATATGAGCACCTTTATCCAACAGCGCTTCGATAACCTGATTTTGACCATTCTGCGCCGCCAAGATCAGTGCGGTAAAGTCATTGGAAGCTTTCAGATCCGGTCGCGCACCCTGATCGAGCAATTTCTGGACAATTGCTAAATGACCGGATAATGAAGCCAGAATCAATGCAGAAGCCCCGTTGGCATCCTGCAGGTCAATTTTGGCGCCCTTTGCCAGCAGCATGTCAACGATATCCGCATAATCGTTCATTGCAGCCATATGTAATGCCGTAGTCTTGGCGTCGTTTTGCAAATCTGGTTGAGCCTGGTGATCAAGCAGGGATTTGGCTATACCGGCATAACCTTTCACGGCCGCTAACATCAGAGGCGTCAGTCCACTTTTATCCTGCAAATTGGGATTGGCACCCTTTGCCAGCAACAAATCAACAATCTCCTGGTGATTATTTTTACTGGCCAGTAGCAGAGCAGTTCCTCCCTGGACATTGGCCAGGTCAACTCCAGCCTTTCGTTCCAGCAGTAGCTTGACGACATCCTGATGGCCATTCTGTGCCGCAACTGATAATGCAGTAAAGCCCTCGGGGGATTGCAGATCTATTTTGATGCCTTCGCTCAACATCTTCTCCACACCTGCGACATCTCCCGTCAAGGCCGCCTTAAGAAACTCTACATCCTTGTCAGTATCAGCATACGCATGCGGGATTAACAGGAGAAGGAATAAAGCTGCAATGCCTGCCAAGCAGGATTGTTTCAATACGGCAAAAAATAATATGCTTTCCGTTGATTTCATTTGAATGTTGGTATTTTTTATAAAGAAATAGGTTCTGTTGATAAATAAGCCAAGGTTGCTTTTCAGAGGATGGTTGTTCAATAGGTTCTCGCTTTGGGCGGGAAAGATTCAACGGTCAGCGGCTTTAGTCGTACCGGTTTATAATCCAGGTGTTTATCCTTGCTGAAAAACAGAGAGTGCTTGAGCCATTTCTGGTCATCCCGCTCGGGAAAATCATCACGAGCATGCGCTCCCCGACTTTCATGGCGTGCTTCCGCTGAAATCATGGTAGCTACAGCTACTTCAATCAAGTTATCCAACTCAAGCGCTTCCACTCTGGCGGTATTGAACACCCTGCTTTTGTCCTGAATTTCAGTGTACTTAACCCGTTCGGCGATTTCGTTAATTTTTTCCACACCCTCTTTCAATACGTCAGAAAAGCGGAAGACACCACAATGCGTCTGCATGGTTTTACGCAGTGCCGCATTCGTTGCAGCAACACTTTCTCCATTCTTCTGGGTTTCCAGACGTGAAAGCCTTGTCAGTGTTTGTTCTGCTACATCCTGTGGCAATGATTTGTGATGACTATTTTTGGTCAGATCTTCAATAATTTGATTACCGGCAGCACGTCCAAACACGACAATATCCAGCAGCGAATTCGTACCCAGCCGGTTTGCACCATGTACTGACACACAGGCGCATTCGCCGACCGCATAAAGCCCCGGCACGGCTTCTTCCGGACTGGTTTTATAGGGAGCGACCACCTGGCCATGATAATTAGTGGGAATACCCCCCATCATGTAGTGCGCAGTCGGGACAACCGGAATGGGTGCCTCAATAGGATCGATATGCGCAAATCTGAGCGAGATTTCCCGGATGCCGGGAAGTTTGGATTGGATGGTTTCTGCACCTAGATGATCCAGCTTTAACAGCAAGTGATCACCGTCCGGGCCGCACCCTCTGCCTTGCATAATCTCCGTAACCAGCGCACGCGATACAACATCCCGGCTGGCCAGATCCTTGGCATGGGGTGCATAACGCTCCATAAAACGTTCACCCTCAGCATTCAGCAGATAGCCACCTTCTCCGCGCACTGCCTCACTAATCAGCATGCCTGCACCATACACGCCTGTTGGGTGAAACTGCCAGAATTCCATGTCTTCCAGTGGAATACCTGCTCGCGCAGCCATTCCCAAGCCATCGCCCGTATTAATGAGCGCATTGGTACTGGCCTCAAAAATGCGACAAGCTCCTCCCGTGGCTAGTAGCGTTGCACGAGCCTGCAAGATCATGACTTCACCAGTTTCCATTTCCAGTGCCGTGATTCCCAGCACTTCGCCTTCATGATCGCGGATCAAATCCAGCCCCAACCATTCCACGAAAAACTGGGTGTTGGAGCTGACATTACGCTGATACAGAGTATGCAGCATGGCATGGCCGGTACGATCAGCAACTGCACAGGAACGGCTGGCCTGCTCTTCACCAAAGTGTAGGGATTGTCCGCCAAACGGGCGTTGATAAATCTTACCATTCGCCAATCTGTCAAATGGCATTCCGAAATGTTCCAGCTCATATACAACTTCAGAAGCGTGGCGACACATAAATTCAATCGCATCCTGGTCGCCGAGATAATCCGAACCCTTGACGGTATCATACATGTGCCACCGCCAGTCATCTTCAGTTATATTGCCCAATGCTGCAGCAATCCCCCCTTGTGCTGCCACGGTATGTGACCGGGTCGGGAAAACCTTGGATAAAACCGCAACCTTGAATCCAGCCTCGGACAACTGCAATGCGGCACGCATACCTGCTCCGCCCGCGCCGACAATGACCACATCAAATTTCCTTTGTTTAACTTTCACGTCAGCCCCACAAAATATCCAAGAACCATATCAGATAGCCCAATAATGCCACGATACACATGACTTGCAGTGTCAGACGAATAAACATCGGGTGAACATAATCCATCAGGACATTGCGCACGCCCACCCAAGCATGCCAGCATAGACCGGCAAAACAAAGCAATGAAGCAATTTTTACCCACTGAATGGAAAATAGCGATTTAAATTCTTCGTAACCTTCAGGTTGGTAAACAACCACAAGTACAATCAGTAATCCGGTATAGACCGCCATTATTACAGCGGTCACTCGCTGCACAAGCCAGTCCCTTAAACCATAATGTGCCCCAGTTATAATACGGTTTACAGGTTTTACCATAACCATATTCCCGCCAATACTGTTAAAATCGCCCCGAAAATCAGCACCAGTTTGCTACTCAGGCGAGCGTGCTGTAATTGCAAGCCGTAATGCATATCAAGCCCCAGATGACGAATACCGGCAAACAGATGATGTAGGAAAAACCAGGTTGCGAACAGCAGAAACAGCCTGCTCAGCGGATGAATTAGAATTGATTGCAAGCGGGCAAAACTCTCCGGTGATTCCAACATCATTTGCAGCCCGCAGAGAAATAACGGGATTCCCGGAAAAAAAAGCAATACGCCGCTAATGCGATGCAGAATGGAAACGATGGCGGGAAGAGGTTCTCTGATTTTAAACAGATTCAGATACTTGGGGCGTCGTCTCCCCGGATATTGAGTTTCCATAAATAATCAATCAGACCAGATAAATTTATCGGTGGGTGGATAACCCCAGCAGCTACTCAAGTTTTCTAGTTTAATCCGTTCCATGCCAGCAGACAACTTAACCTGTCAGCTGGAAATTTACCTTTGCCAGAGCTGGTGTGCGCATTGTTTCGATATATCAATACTGTTAAAATCACCTCCCATGACTAAATTTGTCTTTGTGACTGGTGGCGTGGTGTCTTCCCTGGGCAAGGGAATTGCTGCCGCTTCTCTGGCAGCCTTGCTTGAAACCCGTGGTATCCGGGTAACCATACTCAAGCTGGATCCTTATATCAATGTTGACCCCGGGACTATGAACCCGTTTCAGCACGGAGAGGTATTTGTAACAGACGATGGTGCTGAAACCGATCTGGATCTGGGACATTACGAACGTTTCATTAGTACCAAAATGACCCGGCGCAATAATTTCACTACCGGGCAGATTTATGAAAGTGTAATTCGCAAGGAACGTCGCGGAGATTATCTTGGCGGGACTGTGCAGGTGATTCCGCACATTACGGATGAAATCAAACTGTTTATTCGCAATGGTGTTTCCGATGCACAAGTTGCAATTGTAGAAATTGGCGGCACAGTTGGCGACATTGAGTCTTTGCCGTTTCTGGAAGCAATCCGGCAAATGTCAGTCCAGCTCCCGCATCACGATACCTGCTTCATTCACCTGACACTCCTGCCTTACATCAGCTCGGCCGGCGAACTTAAAACCAAACCTACTCAGCACTCGGTCAAGGAGCTCCGTGAAATCGGCATTCAGCCGGATGTGTTGCTTTGCCGCTCCGATCGCCCGCTTCCACTGGACGAGCGGCGAAAAATCGCACTGTTTACCAATGTTCGCGAGGAATCGGTTATTTCCGCCATTGATGTGGATAATATCTACAAAATTCCGGCACTATTACACGAACAAATGCTGGATGAAATTGTGTGTCACAGACTGGGTATCCTGGCAAAACCAGCCAATCTGACAACCTGGAAAAAATTGATCCACGCACTGGAACATCCGGAACATGAAGTTTCTATAGCGTTAGTCGGAAAATATGTTGATCTGACCGAATCGTATAAGTCGCTGTCGGAAGCATTGATCCATGCGGGGATCCATACACGCTGCAAAATAAATATTCATTACATCGATTCGGAAAATATCGAACGACATGGAACCGGCTGCCTGGCAAACATGGATGCAATCCTGGTGCCCGGGGGATTTGGTAAACGCGGGGTGGAAGGTAAAATCATGGCAATCAGCCATGCCCGCAATCATCAGATTCCTTATCTAGGCATCTGCCTCGGAATGCAGCTTGCAGTCATTGAATTTGCCCGCAATTGCCTGCAGCTTGAAAATGCTCACAGCACTGAATTCAACCCGGATACACCCTATCCTGTTCTCGGTTTGATCACTGAATGGCGTGATCGTCGCGGGCAAATCGAGAAACGTTCTCCCCAGACGGATCTGGGAGGAACCATGCGCCTGGGAGGGCAGGAATGTCTGCTGAAACCACACACCCTGGCGCGCAAAATCTATGGAACAGATAAAATTATTGAGCGTCACCGGCATCGCTATGAGGTTAATGCCGAGTTTATTCCGCAGCTGGAACAAGCCGGCCTGCAGGTAAGCGGCCTATCTGCTGCTGAAAATCTTTGTGAGATGATTGAGTTACCACAATCCAGACACCCTTGGTTTGTTGCTTGTCAGTTTCACCCGGAGTTCACCTCTACCCCCAGAAACGGCCACCCTCTATTTAACGACTATGTCCGGGCTGCCATCAGTTTTGCCGATAAATCCGGCCACGCAAAACTTCGTGACCATAACATGCAGAAAAATGTCGCAACAGACAGTACACACTGATTCATCAAAGAAAATGGCTGCATGAATATTTTATTTTGACAACCCCTTTTATCTTAAATAGATAAGCAGCAATAACCTATCAACCTTATTCTCCAGTTGAATGAAACAGCCTGTTTCCGACAGTAAACAAGATAAGTAAAATAAGCGCAATTACGCTGTCATTTTGTGAAATCTCAAAAAATCATGAAGTACGTCATAATAACAATGCTCCCGGAACATATAGCAGCAAGGTAGTTTGTATATTCTAAAAATTCTCCCATCACTAATGAATAACACAAGGAAAGCAGCATGAGTGCAATCGTAGATGTAATCGCCCGTGAAATTATCGATTCTCGCGGCAACCCGACCATAGAGGCCGATGTATTGCTAGAATCGGGTGTGCTCGGGCGTGCTTCAGTGCCATCCGGTGCATCTGTCGGGACACGAGAGGCTGTCGAGCTGCGTGATGGCGATACACAACGCTATTATGGAAAAGGTGTACTAAAAGCGGTTGAAAACGTCAACGGTGAAATTTCTGAAGAAATCATGGGGCTGGACGCCACAGAACAATGTTTCATTGATAAAACGTTAATTGAACTTGATGGCAGTGAAAATAAATCCAGACTTGGTGCCAACGCGATCCTTGCCGTTTCACTCGCAGTAGCAAAGGCAGCAGCAGAAGAATCCAGCCTTCCCCTTTATCGTTATCTGGGTGGGACTAACTCCAAGTGGTTGCCTGTTCCAATGATGAACCTGATTAATGGTGGTGTACACGCAAATAATCGCCTGGATATGCAGGAATTTATGATTATACCGCTGGGTTTGCCAAGCCTGCGGGAAGCTGTGCGTTGTGGTGCAGAGGTATTCGGCAAACTCAGAACATTGCTCCACAAAAAAAACTTGCCAACGACGGTTGGTGATGAAGGTGGATTTGCCCCTGGTTTCGCACATAATGAAGAAGCATTGGGCTTGATTGTACAGGCCATAGACGAAGCGGGTTATCAGCCTGGTTCAGAGGTGGCAATCGGAGTGGATTGTGCCAGTTCAGAATTTTTCCGGGATGGTAAATATCACCTTGCTGTAGACGGCCTCAGTCTTACTTCGGCTCAATTCATAGATTATCTGGCGTCCTGGGTGGAAAAATATCCGATCATCAGCATTGAAGATGGCATAAGCGAACAAGATTGGGACGGTTGGAAACTGCTGACTGAAAGACTTGGACAAACGGTTCAGCTAGTCGGTGATGATATATTTGCCACCAATACAAAAATTTTGAAGAAAGGTATCAATCGCAATATCGCCAACTCTATCCTGATCAAGATCAATCAGATTGGTACGCTTACTGAAACGCTGAATGCCATCGAAATGGCAAAGTGCGCAGGCTATACTGCCGTAGTCTCTCATCGTTCCGGCGAAACTGAGGATACAATGATTGCTGATATAGCAGTAGGCACTAACGCCTTACAGATCAAAACAGGCTCACTTTCGCGCTCGGATCGACTGGCCAAGTACAACCAGCTGTTACGTATTGAGGAAGATTTGGGTGATGTCGCACAATACGCTGGAAGGTCAGCGTTTTACCAGTTAAAACCATGAAAATCACAACCGGACTATTGGTTCTTATGATTGCGTTGACGCAATACCCATTATGGTTCGGCAAGGGTGGCTGGTTGGAAATTATGGAAATGCATGAACAAATCACTGCATTGCATGAAACCAACCAGAGCCTTCAGAATAGAAACACAGTGTTGGAAGCAGAAGTTAATAATTTAAAAAAAGGGCTTGATGCGATCGAAGAGCTTGCAAGAAGTGAGCTGGGAATGATTCGCAGGAATGAACTGTTTTTTCATGTAGTAGAGTACGAGAATAAATAAACATCTCGTCATAATAACTTGGTATTTATCGCAGTAAAACAGCTTGAAGGTGAAGATTCATGATCTTCAAATGGATAATTCTAATCGCTCTTGGTTTTTTAGTTTTCTGGTTGCTCAAACCATTCCGAGGGAAACAAAAACACTCAGTGGATACAACCCCAGGAGCAATTGAAGATATGGTGCGTTGTACGTATTGCGGTGTACACCTTCCAGAGAGCGAAGGTATTATTGGGGATGGTCAGCATTTCTGTTGTGTGGAGCACCGTCAATTATATTTACAATCCAGGTCTTGTCACAAGTAGAAAAAGACAGGGGAATTCATGATCTGAAACTCAAGCAGATCAATGATGTTTCTGATATATGGGTAATGATACTCCAGTACAGACAACAACTAGAAATGCTGCTCCCGGCTAATAATATTTAGCCGGTACGGTATTTGCAACAGAGAAACTCTCAGCCCGGCATAAAAAATGCTTTGCTGATTTCCCCTGATATTACTTCTGTAAATATCTTCCGTATTTCTGATTGAATTTCTCAACCCTGCCTGCTGTATCTACGATTTTCTGTTTACCTGTGTAAAACGGATGGCAGGACGAACAAACCTCAATATGCAAAGGCCTGCTCAAAACGGATCGTGTCTTGAATTCGCTGCCGCAGCTGCATGTTACGATTATTTCATGGTACTCCGGGTGGATGCCTTCCTTCATTTGATATCCTTATTTTATCTTGTAAGAGCTAAATAAAAGGCAGCTATTATCACTTAAGATAAGTATGGCTGCAACTAACTACAGCTGCGTTAACTGAAATAAAAACCTCCCCACAAGTAGTAAGGTATTAAATTTCCACCCAAATTGAATTGGCCAACGTGGTCTTCGCGGTATTACACGCGCCGCATGGAATCAAAAAAATCAGCGTTATTTTTTGTGGCCTTAATTTTATCCAGCAGAAATGACATTGCATCCATCTCGTCCATCGGGTAAAGCAATTTACGCAGAATCCATATTTTTTGCAGGATTTCCGAGGATATCAAGAGTTCCTCTCGACGAGTTCCTGAACGATTCACATTGATGGCAGGGTAAATACGCTTTTCTGCCATGCGCCGATCAAGATGAATTTCCATGTTACCAGTTCCTTTGAACTCCTCATAGATCACATCATCCATACGTGAACCGGTATCCACCAGCGCAGTGGCGATAATGGTAAGTGACCCCCCTTCTTCAATATTGCGTGCAGCACCAAAGAAGCGTTTGGGACGTTGTAATGCGTTTGCATCCACCCCACCGGTCAGCACCTTGCCGGAGGCAGGTACGATCATGTTATATGCACGCGCCAGGCGGGTAATTGAATCAAGCAGGATGACGACATCTTTCTTGTGCTCAACCAATCGTTTAGCCTTTTCGATCACCATATCGGCTACCTGAACATGACGAGCAGCCGATTCATCAAAAGTTGATGATATGACTTCCCCCCTCACGGAACGTACCATTTCTGTAACTTCCTCAGGGCGCTCGTCAATCAAGAGCACTATTAACACCACATCCGGATGATTGGCTGCAATAGAATGTGCGATGTGCTGAAGCATCACCGTTTTACCTGATTTTGGACTGGCCACCAATAACCCACGCTGACCTTTCCCAATGGGTGCAATTAAATCAATAATCCGACCCGTAATATTTTCCTCGGATTTATTATCGCGCTCCAACGTCAGACGCTCAGTTGGAAAAAGTGGCGTCAGATTTTCAAATAGTATTTTGCGCTTGGAGTTTTCAGGTGGCTCATTATTAACCTTGTCTATCTTGACCAGTGCAAAATAACGCTCTCCTTCTTTCGGGGGTCGTATTTCACCATCGACTGAATCCCCCGTATGCAAATTAAAACGACGGATCTGACTGGGGGAGATGTAAATATCGTCAGGCCCGGCAAGGTAGGATGTGTCTGGAGAGCGTAAAAACCCGAAGCCATCCTGCAGGATCTCCAATGTACCCTCTCCGAATATGCTCTCACCTTTACGTGCCTGGTTTTTCAGGAGGGCAAAAACCAGGTCTTGCTTGCGCATTCGGTTGGCACCCTCAATATCATTCGCGATAGCCATTTTTACCAACTCTGAAACATGAATGCTCTTTAAATCAGATAAACGCATGAAAGTGACTCTTGAAGATCAAAAAAAGTGCAGGTGAATGGAGGGAATATTCAGAGCGTGCTATGAGATGTATGAAATTATTGCCGGCTTACTCAATATCGGATAATAAAATCGCGATTTGTAAAGACCGCTCACGCTCTAATGAAATAGAGTCAGCCGAATGTAAAATTGCACGTAACTCACTCGGCCTGTATCAGTACTTAAAATCTGGTTTTACAGATGGTCATCAACAAACGCTATCAACTGCGATTTTGATAAGGCCCCAACCTTTGTGGCCTCAATATTCCCGTTCTTGAACAGCATCAAGGTCGGAATTCCACGAATACCGTATTTCTGTGGAGTTGATTGATTTTCATCAATATTAAGTTTAGCTACTTTAAGGCGACCATTATATTCATTTGCAATTTCATCCAGAATGGGTGCAATCATTCTGCATGGTCCACACCATTCAGCCCAATAATCGACAAGTACCGGGAGGGGACATTGCAATACCTCTGCCTCAAAAGTTGCATCTGTAACATAATGGATGTGTTGGCTCATGAAATCCTCTTTTAAAGTTTGCTGGATCAAAGTGAACGCTGACGGCAGTTGCAGTCTGTTGCAACTGACCAATTAACTGAATTCAAATGATAGTGTTCTAAACAGCCACTAAAGACAACTTGAATTCTAAAATGACTCTATATTTGTATACTACAGAAAGAACGGGCGGGTAATAAGTAAACTATGCAGTGTTTTTGTTTTTTAAAAATGTAGCTTTTACCGTAACTGTGAGGCAAAACTAAAAGATCTGAATATTTTATATATTATACTTACAATAACATTCAAATCAATAAATTTGTCAACATTTTTGAATTTTTTGCAAGTATTCCAGCAGGACAATCCCGGGGATTATCGGCACAAGCAGACTTTGAATCATCTTGTAATAGGTCCAATAATACTGCAAGTCTGTAAATTATTTCTTTATTCATTATGTTTGCGCACTTAGATTAACCCATATGAAAACCTGATTTTAAGCTGACAACTTTCAATGAAACACCTCTCTTTACCTGATCAAAGCAAATACTTCGAACTGATTCGCAGCACTCTGAAACATTTATCAGGATTTTTACAAATGAACTACGATTTCTGCTCAACTCGTCCGGCATTCCTGAACTTCTTGGTTAAAAATCTATTCAGGCTGATAAATTCCAGTTATTTTCCGGATCGCCTGCTTTTATTTATGCCAATAATCCTGATTGCTTATTCTTCAGTTTGTCTAGCCGCACAACCAACTCCCATTTCGCGCTCAGAAGTCAGAAATTTTATAACGTATATGGTGAACCACCATCAATATGAAATGAACGAATTAGAAAAAATATTTTCTCAGACAAATTTCCGGCCCGATATTCTCAAGCTGATCTCTACCCCAGCCTCAGCAATTACCTGGGATGAATATCGGAAACGATTTGTCAACATACAGCGCATTAGAGGTGGAATTAATTTCTGGAACAAGCACGCCAGCGAATTGGAACAGGCAAGAAAAATCTACGGTGTCCCTGAGGAAATCATCGTCGCGATTATCGGTATTGAGACTGCTTATGGTTCATCAACCGGCACCTACCGTATCATGGATGCATTGACAACACTAGCTTTCGATTTCCCCAGAAGAGCAGACTATTTTCGTGAAGAGCTGGAGCAGTATTTATTGCTGGCAAGGGAGCAAAAATTTGGTTTGCTGGACATCAAAGGCTCTTATGCCGGGGCAATTGGCATCCCTCAATTTATGCCCGGAAGCTACAGGCGCTACGCAGTTGATTTTAATCATGATGGAAAAATTGATTTATCCGGGAGTGCTGCCGATGCGATTGGCAGTATAGGCAATTATCTGAAGGAATATGGATGGGAAGCAGGCAAGCCGATTGCTGTTCGTGCGCGGATCAGATCAGAAAACTTTCAGAAGTTTCTGGATGCGGGCATAGAACCGTTACATTCAGTTAAAAAATTACGCGAAGCCGGCATCATCCCACTCGATTCAATTACAGATGACACTCTGTCAGCCTTGCTGGAATTGAACAGCCAAGGTAACCGCCAGTTCTGGCTGGGATTCAGAAATTTTTATGCAATCACACGCTACAACCGCAGCACTTTTTATGCCATGTCCGTTTTTGAGCTGGCCAGAGCAATTCGCGTTGCCAGATCTTCATAGCCAGCAGGTTGATAACCATCAAATAGACCCTTCGAGGCGGTGCCCAAGATGATAGTCTCACTGGCGACGATTAATCGTCCTGTAAGCGTACCGCAAGCACATCACATTTTGCATGATAAAGCACCCTGTTCGCAGTGGAACCCAATAACAATGCGAGTCCGTGTCTTCCACGCGAACCAACCACGATCAGATCAATCCTTTCCTGCTCAGCGATACGAATAATTTCCTGTCTGGGCTCTCCCCAAATCAGCCAGCGGCAACCAGGATTGATTTCCAACTCATCACCTATTTCATTCAATTTTTGTTTCTCTGTCTCCAGCATTGCATAAGATATTTTGGTATCCAACAGAATCACGGTGCCGTAAGGCGTATCAGGCATGGGAATATTATCCAGAACATGAATAAGACTGAGCTTTGCCCCAGTTTGCAGCGCCAAACTCCTAGCTTTCTGCGCAACCTGGCTGTCCTGTGGTGAAAAATCCACGGCAAGTAAAATATGTTGGTAAACAGACATGATTTTCCTGACAAGTTAATAAAGCAGAGTTAAGGAATCTCCGTACCAATAACCATCATTAATTTTCAAAACTAGCGATATTATGTTTCATTAGAATTAAAACAGATAGCTCAACAGGCATTATTCTGCGCTCATTCTCTGATTAGGAATAATATCTGTCTGGCGGAGACCTTGCTTCCCGCCGGGCTGAATATCTGGTGTACTACGCCGCTGACAGGTGCCTTGATCGTAAATTCCATCTTCATTGATTCCAATACCGCTAAAGCATCACCCGTGTTCACATGCTGTCCTTCACTTACCAGCAATTTCCATACAATACCGGTTAAATGTGTGTTTACCACACAAGTTCCTGTAGGTATGGTGATATTGTACGGTACGCAGTTGTTTTCCGGGGGTTCACTGGTCGTATAATTTTCCTGCCCATCCGCTTTCCAGCGTTCACGCTCAGCTATGTAGGCAGCTTTCTGCTTTGTTTTGAAGGCATCAATCGATACAGCATGTTCTTTCAGAAAGTTGTTGTATTGTTTGAGATTGAAACGATCTTCTTCAATGTACGGACTAAATCTTCCATTCGGAAAATCTTTGCGTATCTTGGCCAGCTCTGCCTCTGTCACAGGGTAGAAGCGCACCTGATCAAAGAAACGGAGCAACCAAGGTTTGCCCTCTTTAAAATCTTTTGTCTGAATATGGCTGTTCCACATCTGTATGGTACGTCCCACCAGCTGATAACCACCCGGGCTCTCCATACCGTACACACACATATAGGCGCCGCCAATCCCTACCGCATTCTCTGGTGTCCAGGTACGGGCTGGATTGTATTTGGTCGTGACCAAGCGATGTCTTGGATCCACAGGCGTGCCCAGTGGCGCACCCAGATAGACATCCCCTAATCCCATCACTAGATAGCTGGCATCAAAAATAATGTTCCTGACTTCATCAATACCGTTCAATCCATTGATTCGTCGTATAAATTCGATATTGTCCGGATTCCATGGTGCATCCTTACGCACAGATTGCATATATTTTTTCATAGCCAGCTGAACGGATGAATCGTTCCAGGAAAGCGGCAGATGCACGATCCGTGTCGGTACTTCCATATTTTCAACGGAAGGTAGTTTTTGCTCTGCAGAAATCAGCGTGTCCAGCAATCTGCTGCGTGGCAATATTCTGGAATCAAAGCGGATATGCAGTGAGCGGATGCCGGGCGTCAAATCCACGATTCCCGGCAGATCACCGCCATCCACAGCCTGCTGCAACCATTCCATCAGCGCATGGATACGAAAACGCAGGTTGAAATCAAGCGTCATCGAGCCATATTCTACCAGCAGGTTTTTATCTCCCGCCTGCCGATACACAACCTGCACCTGTTCGCCTGCTTCTGGAATGGTATGCAAGATGGGAGTATCGGGTGATGTTGATGTCGCCGTCTTTATCGTAGTTGGCGCCGATATTGTTTCCGGGAGATGCAAACTGCGGACGAATGCATCTTGAGATGCCTCTAGTGCTGTTGCATCATCGGCTGTGATGCGCTGAAAGGTAATGCGATCACCAGGCCGGAGTTGCCCCATTTTCCACTGCTCAGCATACGCAACTGTTACCAGACAGACGAACCCACCCAGGCTGGGACCATCCGGCCCAAGAATAACCGGCAGATCTCCAGTAAAGTCCACCGCGCCAATTGAATAGGGAACATCGTGCACATTGGAAGGATGCAGTCCAGCCTCTCCACCATCTGTCCTTGCCCATTCTGGTTTCGGGCCGATCAGACGCACGCCGGTACGATCAGAGTTATGGTGCACGACCCATTCGGCAGCAAAGAAACCCGTGACGCTTTTTTCTGTAAAGAAATCTGGCGCGCCATGCGGGCCATATAGCACTGCGATTTTCCAGTGATGGGTATATTGCGGTACAGCTGCTTGCGGCAGTTCATGCGGAACATACTCTGCATAGAGGTCTGCTGCGATGTTCAACATATCGCCTGCCTGTAGGATGCGACCTTCATGCCCGCCGAACTGGCCCAGCATGAAGGTGGATTTGCTGCCGAGATAATCCGGGACGTCAATACCACCCTGTATTGCCAGATAAACCCGGCTGCCCTGATCCAGCACATCGCCAAAAACAAGTAATGTCCCTGCTTCAACCTTGTGCGATTTCCATTGCGCTAATGGCTTTCCGTTCAAGGTTACTTCGACGGGAGCGCCCGTCACTGCGATGACACTGTCGCAATGAATACGCAGGGTTGGCCCCGCAAAAGTGATTTCAATAGCAGCCTGCCCTTCCTCATTTCCCACCAGGCGATTAGCGAGCCTGAATGCCAGGCTGTCCATCGGCCCGGAAGGTGGTACACCGATATTCCAGTAACCTCGTCTTCCAGGGTAGTCCTGTATCGTAGTTTGTATTCCAGGTGTGACTACTTCAATAACAGGTTTGGCGGCTTTACTCGTACTTAACGTTTTATCGGACATTCTGTTCTCCATGCTCGGTAATGTCTGGCTCAGGGGGCAGGGTTCGGCTATTGTTACATTCTTGGCCAGATCAGCAGACGGATAGGGGTGGGGTTGTAGGCATTACACGGATTATTCAATTGCGGACAATTTGAAATCAGTACCACCACATCCATTTCGGCGTGCATTTCCACATATTTGCCGGGCGCTGATACACCATCGGCAAACTCCAGATTACCTTCTTTAGTCACTGGAACATTCATGAAGAAATTGATGTTGGCGGGGATATCGCGCTTGCTCATACCGAGTCGTTCACACACCGGATCATGCGCCAAGGCATGCAGAAAATTATCCCGACAGCTGTGCATCGGGTATTTATCCAGCGCATAGCGAGTGGTATTGCTTTCGGCCGCGCAGGCACCGCCTACCGTATCATGTCGCCCGCAGGTATCCGCTGTAATGGTGAGCATGACATTACCGAAATTGGAATACAGCTTGCTGCCGGTTGTCAGATACAGACTATGTTGCCGGCATATGGTGTCGGATGCGCTGTAACGCTCCATTGCATCCTGTACATTGTAAAAAAGTGTATCGACTGCCTGATTTCCTTCAAGATCAACGATGCGGAATGTTTGCCCTTTTTTTATTTCCTTGACCCATGGCTCACCTGCAGCACAAATTTCATTGATAACGGCAAGATCGGGATTTAGTGTGCTTTTAACCAGATTTTTTGTGCTCATTTTTCACCTCCATAAGCATAAAGACGTCGGGTGTTTTCCAGTGCGCGTGCATTCTCCGCAATGTGGGCACATGCATTCTCTGCGGTAGAGGACGATGGGAATACCGCCAGATCAATCGCACCGGGGTGATAGGTTTCCGCCGGATCCAGTGGATGCGAGGCTGCGGATAGCACGATCAGTGTATCCATTACAAAAGCCAGATCCACATGGCCTCCTGCTTTGCTGTGATTTACATGAAATTGCAATTCTCCAGACAGGCCAGCAGTCACCTTGCTGAAAAAATTGATGTTGGGTACTACGTCACGCCTGCCCAACCCCCATTTTCCCAGCTCAATCAGCATGCCATCGAGTCCGCTGCGATACATATCGTTACGCAGTTCCTGATATCGGCCCAGGCCAAATTTCTGGCGTATCAGCCCGGCGTCACTCAGACCACAAACCGTATCGTTCCAGCCTGCAGTATCTTCAGTGATGCAACAAAAAACCCGTCCCATATCGGAATGGCAAGCATGGCCTTTGGTTAAGTGGAATGTATGCTGTGTTTTAAGCGTATCTGCCATGTTGTAACGCTCCAGTTTTTCTTCCATGTTGTAAAACAGAACGGCGGCATTGGCGCCTCCTGCCGCGTCTGTCAGGCGCAACGTGGTTCCTCGACGTACAATTCCCGACCAGTGACACCCGCCGGGAATATGTGTTTCCCAAAGATACCGAGCAATCTGATTCATACCTTCACTCCTCGTTACAGTGTGTTTTTATCAACCTGCTTCCGGATATCTCCCGGAGCAGTAATGTCCAAAACCTTTTTTATCGCACGCTTGTACCCTGTTTGCACATGCAATGTTGTTAGAATCAACAGGGTGCCCAACACCAGTGGTACCGCCCAGAGCTGCCACCAGCTTGCCCCCGGGGCGGCTATATAGTCGCGTGGCCAACCAATGTTGATCAGCTCGAATAGTGCCCAGACAAAAGCTACGATATTGATTGCCAATCCCCATTTCCCCAGTCGAAGCGCGCCCAATGCGGGATTCCACCGGCCAGTTAGCCGTGCATACAGACCAACGCCTGTTGTCATGGAAAACATGGCATATAACCCGCCCGTTCCGAAAGCAATAATGGTTGCAACTGCGCCATCATTCAGCCCAAAAAGCAGCCCGAGACTGGCCATAAGCACGGTTCCAGCGATTGCATTGCGCGGCAGTTGCGTTTTTCTTGTGACATGCGAAAAGAAGGTAGGCAGATTCCCTTCGCGCGCCATCGAGAAAACGATGCGTGCAGCGTAATTAACTACCGATGATCCACAGGAAAGAAAAGCTGTCATCACAATTATCAGAAATGGCTTGGCAGCCCAGACTCCGATGGTGCTGGCAATAATCGGTGAAATGGGGTCAGAAGTAGCACTGGATTCGATTAACGTAGCGTGACTAACCGACAACATCAATGCGGAAGAATTGAAAAGCACTATGCTGCCCACTGCCAACAGGGACAGGAAGATTGCACGTGGAATAATTCTCTCGGGGTTATGGGCCTCTTCAGCAATAGTGGAGCAGGAATCGAATCCGATAAATGCCCAGCCTGCAATGGCTAGTGCCGCCAGGAAAGCAGTTATGCTGGTAGGTGCCAGCCCCGTTCCCAAATGCTGGAACAATTCGGAAACGGGATTGATACGGAAGAAGAAAAACAGAATCAGTGCGACACATATCGAGCCCAATACTTCAGCACTGACCCCGAGTAAGTTGATTATCTTGTAAATTCGCTGGTTAACGATATTAACTAGTGTACAAATCAATAGGAACACACCGCCCCAGATAACTGCTGAGGCACCTTGTGTGTCTCCACCCATGACTACTGCAGAAAGCCACATCCCCCCTGTATAGGCAGTCGTGGTCAGCATCGCAATTACCGAGCTGACATAAATGATTCCCGCATACTGGCCTGTCTTTGGCCCTATCAAATGCCTGGACCATTTGTAGGCGCCACCGGCAATGGGAAATTGTGATGAAAGCTCGGCATAGACAGTTGCTACTGTAAGCTGCATGAATAGACTCAGAATAAGTGCGGCAATCCATCCTCCGCCTGTTACCTGATTCTCGACACCAAAAATAGCGTATAGCCCTACTACCGGTGATACGACCGAGAATCCCAGGGTGCAACAGTTCCAGACACTCATACAGCGACGAAGCTGTCCTGTTTCACGGGTGTTTCCGTATTCTGTTTCAGTTCCGTCAGCCGAACTGCTATCTGCTGCAGAAAATAAGTCTTTCTTTTCTACTGCTGTCATATAGTTCTTCTCTTGAAGGTTAAGGGCATTTTGTGCTGCTGGAAACAACAAAATTTACTGCTGGAAAATTAATTGCAGCTGCGGAAGCCCGCAACCTGGGAGTATCTGAACAGGGAAAACGGATATGTAACAGCGCCCCAACTGCTAAATAATAGCCAGCGGTTGATGCAAAAGGATAAATGAATGAAGGATTTGAATATTGAACAGAAGTACATGCGTGCGATAACTTTTCCATTGTGGGTTCCGGGAGTTAATGTAAAAACATAACCTCCCGGGCTTTTATCCCTCCGTGGAACCCCCTTGAAAGGGCCCGAAACCCTTGGACCAGTCGCTTCCCTTGGAAAGCCGGAACCCTAGTTTCGTAAAGCAACTGTACCTCTAATTATTTTGTTTACCGTGAGAATCCTGATTGGATTCAATCTTGACAAACAAGAACACAATCTCATTATATACATCAAGATTTTTGAAATACAAGAGAAATATTGTGATTTCAGCAAAGATTCGCTACTCTTGACGTTGTATTTTTGTTTCAACGAGCAGGACAAGGTTGCTGCCATGAATTTGTTGCCAGCTGCTTGAAATTACTTCGGGCTAGGGTTCCGGCTTTCCAAGGGAGGCGACTGGTCCGAGAGCCCGAGGCTTCTCCATAACGAAGCGCCACGGAGGGATAAAAGCCCGGGAGATTACATAATGCCAGGTGCATTATTGGTTCTAGTTATTTCCGACCGTCTGGAGATTTGTTATATGTATCGCCTGCTTTTTTACCTTTCTTTCCAGCTTTATTCCACACCTCCTGTTTTCTTTCCAACAACTCGTCCATTTACTTGATGATCAGGTGCTTTTAGATTGCCTTTATAGCACCGGTATTTATTTTTGCTGACATACCATGATATGGCTTGTTTAATCATATGGAGCCTACAGTAGGAGAACCTATGTTTACAAAAATTCTGATTGCCAATCGTGGCGCTATCACCTGCCGTATTATCCGCACATTACGCCGAATGGGAATCAGTAGCTTGGTGGTTTTTACCAAAGCTGATGCGTTATCACAACATGTGCTGGATGCCGATGAGAGTATTTGCATCGGCGAAGGACTGGCCAGTGAAAGCTATCTGCGTACCGATAAAATACTGGATGCTGCGTATCGGACAGGTGCCCAGGCAATCCATCCCGGGTATGGGTTTCTAAGCGAAAATGCCCAGTTTGCAGAACAATGTGCGACGCAAGGAATTTGTTTTCTGGGCCCCACACCCGAGCAGATGCGTATCTTTGGCCTGAAGCATACTGCCCGCATGCTTGCACAGCAGCTTGATGTGCCCATGCTGCCGGGTACCGGATTACTGGAAAGTATCGAAATAGCCTGTCAGGAAGCACTTCGGATTGGCTACCCGGTTATGCTGAAGAGTACGGCGGGGGGAGGTGGTATTGGCATGCGCTTGTGCCACAGCCAACAGGAACTGGTTGATGCATACGAATCCGTCAGGAATCTGGCACAAAGCAACTTTAGCAATGCCGGTTTGTTTCTGGAAAAATATATTGATCAAGCCCGTCATGTTGAAGTGCAGATTTTTGGTGATGGCCGGGGGAAAGTGATTGCGCTGGGAGAGCGCGATTGCTCCATGCAGCGGCGTAACCAGAAGGTAATCGAAGAAACCCCTGCGCCAGGCCTGTCGCCAGTAACTCGCACAGCGCTGCAGGAAACAGCCGTGCGCTTGGGTGAATCGGTTCAATACCAGTCTGCTGGCACAGTGGAGTATGTTTACGACGCCGCTGCCGATCAGTTTTATTTCCTGGAGGTTAATACCCGACTGCAGGTGGAACATGGTGTGACCGAGATGGTGACCGGCATTGATCTGGTTGAATGGATGATTCTGCTTGGTGCTAATGCATTACCGTCGCTGGAATCATTCAACATTCAACCACAGGGGACTTCCATTCAGGCGCGTGTATATGCGGAAAACCCGGCGAAAGATTTTCAGCCCTCCAGTGGTTTGTTGAGTGCAGTCGAATTTCCGGAAACTGCACGGATTGAGACCTGGGTGGCCGCAGGCTGCGAAGTATCGGCGTTCTATGATCCGATGCTGGCCAAAATCATCGTGCATGCTGCAGATCGCGATCAGGCCATTGATCGTTTAGTCGCCGCACTGGATAAAACCACCCTTTATGGCATTGAAACCAATCTGGATTACCTCAGACAGGTGTTATCCGGGACAGTATTTCGCAGCGGACAAGTCAGCACGCAATACCTTGCCGGGTTTCGCTACCAGCCTCATTCCATGGATGTGCTGAACGCTGGTGTGCAAACGACGGTACAGGATTATCCTGGCAGAACGGGTTATTGGAACGTAGGTGTGCCGCCTTCCGGACCGATGGACAGCCTGGCTTTTCGTTTGGCTAATCGGCTGGTCGGAAATCCGGATGGTGCTGCAGGACTGGAAATCACCCTGTCCGGGCCCACACTGCGCTTCAACTGTAACAGCCTCATTGCAGTATGCGGCGCTCCTATCAATGTTTGGTTGGATGACAAACCTCTGGCGCAATGGCAGTCACACTTCATCAAAGCGGGCTCGCTGTTAAAGTTTGGCAAAATCCGCCAGGCTGGTAGCCGCTCCTACCTGGCTATTCAAGGCGGAATTCAGGTGCCGGATTACCTAGGCAGTAAGTCTACCTTTACGCTGGGACAGTTCGGCGGACATGCCGGACGTGCGCTACGCACCGGGGATGTGCTGCATATTCGGTTTGCAGAAGAAGCTGAACCCAGCATATTGCCTGTCGAGTGTATTCCACATTACACCAACCATTGGGAAATTGGCGTGTTGTACGGCCCGCATGGCGCACCGGATTTCTTTACGGAAGCAGATATTGATATGTTTTTTACGACGGACTGGAAGGTGCACCACAATTCCAGCCGCACCGGCGTGCGTCTGATTGGTCCCAAGCCACAATGGGCGCGCAAGGATGGAGGGGAAGCCGGACTGCATCCATCGAATATCCATGACAATGCCTACGCGGTCGGCACGATTGATTTTACTGGTGATATGCCCATCATTCTTGGTCTGGATGGCCCTAGTTTAGGTGGATTTGTCTGTCCTGCCGTGATTGTACAGGCGGAATTATGGAAAATCGGCCAACTCAAACCAGGTGATAGTGTGCGCTTTTATCCGCTGACAGTGGAATATGCACTGCTGCTGGAACAGCAACAGGACAAGATGATTCAGGAACCGGATGCCTTTACACTCGCGGCGTCTGATATGCCTATGCTCCCGGTTGATCGAGGGAATCCTATATTACACCGGATTCCTGCAACTGACAGGCAGGTGCAGGTTGTTTACCGACAATCAGGAGACAAATATCTGTTGATTGAATATGGTGAAGCGGTACTCGATATCACATTGCATCTCCGCGCACACGCCTTGATGACCTGGCTGCAACAGCATATCGATCAAGGGAATTTGTCCGGAATTCTTGATATTACGCCCGGTATTCGCTCTTTACAGATCCATTTTGATTCGCGACTACTGGCGCGTGACCAGCTCCTGGACAGGCTCATTGCTGCCGAACAAGATTTGCCGGCCATTGACGATATGGAAATCCCCTCGCGTATCGTACATCTGCCACTCTCCTGGGATGACGCTGCTACAAGACTTGCGATTGAAAAGTACATGCAATCAGTCCGGCAAGATGCGCCCTGGTGCCCGAGCAATATTGAATTTATCCGACGCATCAACGGACTGGAGAATATTGATGAGGTCAAACGTATTGTTTTTGATGCCAGCTATCTGGTCCTGGGGCTAGGAGATGTTTATCTGGGTGCCCCGGTTGCCACACCGGTCGATCCACGTCATCGTCTCGTCACCACCAAATACAACCCGGCACGTACCTGGACGCCGGAAAATGCAGTCGGAATCGGAGGAGCCTATTTGTGTATTTATGGCATGGAGGGCCCGGGTGGATATCAGTTTGTCGGGAGAACGGTGCAGATGTGGAACCGTTATCGTCAAACGCGCGATTTTACTGCCGGCAAACCGTGGTTGCTGCGTTTTTTTGACCAGATCCGGTTTTATCCTGTTTCCGAGCATGAGCTGCTTGAATTACGTCAGGATTTTATTACGGGTCGCTTCACGCTGCGCACAGAGGATACGGTCTTCAGTCTGCGCGCTTATCAGGCATTTCTCCAGCAGCATGCAGATAGTATCAAGACATTCAAATCCCGGCAGCAAAAAGCGTTTGAGGCCGAGCGTGAATGCTGGCAGACAGAGAATATAAAGGATGATATTGGCGAAAATATGCTCGATAGCACTCACACAGAAAACGAGGTCAGCTTGTCGGATGGTGCGCACGCTGTCAGTTCGGATGTGACTGGCACCGTGTGGAAGCTGTTGATTGAAACCAGGCAATCAGTCAATATTGGAGATCCAATTATCGTCATTGAATCCATGAAGATGGAAATCACCCTGAGTGCGCCTGTCAGCGGGATCGTGCAACAAGTCAGCTGCAAGCAGGGAGATTATGTATGTTCCGGTCAGCTGTTGCTGATTGTTCAGGAGGAATAAGGGCTATTGAAGGGTGCGGTCAGCTTGAGCGTCAATTTCTGTCCAATAGAAAGCCGGTCGCTCCCCTTGTTCCACGAACGAACGGTGTTGATATCAATTCCGTAGCGTCTGGCAATCGCCTGAAGTGTATCTCCCTTTCTGACGGTGTATACGAAGTGTTCTGGCCGGGGAGACTTCGCTGATGTCTTGAGTAGGTTATGCGCCAGATAGGTTCTTTCCCTGATGCTGTTGCCGTCACGTGGCACCAGCAGTGTCTGCCCTTTTTTCAGCACTGCTCGCTCGGAGATACCATTGGTCTCGGCCAGTTTTGCAACCGGGATGCGATACCGATTGGATAAATCCTGCAAGGTATCTGCTGGCTGAGCCTGATAAACACGCCACGAAACCAGCGCTTTATCATAATTTTCAAGATTATCTACAAAAGTTTTGACCTTGGTGATGGGCAACAGCAAGGCGCGTGGAGATCCTTCTGCCTTGATGACGGGCCGGTGATACGCCGGATTCAAGGCATTAAATTCATTTTCTGAAATTCCGGCAAGCCTGGCGGCCAGTTGAACGTCGATCTGCTGGGTGATTGTAATTTGCTCGAAGTAAGGCCGGTTCGCGATGGGTTTCAGCTTGATGCCGTAACGGTTAGGATGGGCAATGATATTTCTGATGGCAATCAGCTTGGAGACATAGTTTCTGGTTTCGGAGGGAAGGTCGATCTGCTGGTAGCTGATTGATTTATTCCCACCATGATTTTCGTCAATCGCTTTTTTCAGAGACCCCTGGCCCCAATTGTATGCGGCCAGCGCCAACTTCCAGTTACCAAACATTTTGTGGAGCATCTGCAGGTAATCCAGCGCCGCCTGAGTGGCGGCGATAATATCGCGTCGTTCGTCATGCCACCAGTTTTGTTCCAGCCCAAATGCTTTTGCTGTCGAGGGGATAAATTGCCACAATCCTGCTGCATGTCTGTGGGAGTAGGCGTCCGGGTCAAAAGCGCTTTCAATGATCGGCAGTAACGCAATCTCGGCCGGCATATGTCGTCGCTCCACTTCTTCGATGATATAAAACAGATAGCGCTGACTGCGTTCAACGACATGATCTATAAACCGCTGGTTTTTACTGAAATTACTTTCGTGGAGTCGAACTTCCTGGCTTTGTGTATTGGTCAGAGAGAATCCAGCCCGTACGCGCATCCATAGATCATCTTGCTGTTTGTGTAATGGTGCCTGATACGGCTTTGTTTCCAGAACGGTAATACCGTTATTTTTTTCTAAAGATCTATCGGCTTGCGCCGTAACAGGAGAAAACGTTAATACTATTGCGGCAATCAATGCCAGTAAGGTATTCGATTTTGTCTTCATCCGGAATAAAACGAACGGTTCACTCGCATAATTTTTTTCTGAAAATAAAAAAGGCTGGTCACCTCTATTTTTGAATTTTAAAGTGAACCAGCCGGCCCGTCCAATATTCTACACCATTTTTCAATCAGCAATCGATTGATCAGTATTTCAATCCCAGCTTAATACGCCTCCCGTCTGGTATTCAATTACACGAGTTTCAAAGAAGTTTTTTTCTTTTTTCAAATCAACCATTTCTGACATCCACGGAAAAGGATTGCCTGCTTCGGGAAATAATGGATCAAGCCCGATCTGATGGCTACGGCGATTGATAATGAAGCGCAGATATTCCTTGAACATGGGTGCATTCAATCCCAGTACGCCGCGCGGCATGGTATCTTCCGCGTAACGGTACTCCAGCTCCACCGCCTTGCGCATGAGTGCACTGATTTCTTCCCGAAACTCGCGCGTCCATAAATGTGGATTTTCCAGCTTTATCTGGTTGATAACATCAATGCCAAAATTACAATGCATGGATTCATCACGCAGGATGTACTGATACTGCTCAGCAGCCCCGGTCATCTTGTTTTGCCGGCCAAGGGACAGAATCTGCACAAATCCAACATAGAAAAACAGCCCTTCCATAATGCAGGCAAACACAATCAGACTTTTTAGCAGCTGCTGATCAGTTTCCAGCGTGCCTGTCTGAAACGTGGGATTCGTCAATGTGTCGATGAAGGGAATCAGAAATTCGTCCTTGTCACGAATCGATTTGATTTCATGATAGGCATTAAAGATTTCGCCTTCATCCAGGCCAATCGATTCGACAATATATTGATAAGCGTGCGTGTGGATTGCTTCCTCAAAAGCCTGACGCAATAAATACTGGCGGCATTCGGGATTGGTAATGTGCCGGTAGGTTCCCAGCACGATATTGTTGGCCGCCAGTGAATCAGCCGTGACGAAAAAACCGAGGTTACGCTTGACGATACGGCGCTCGTCCTCAGTCAACCCATTGGGATCTTTCCACAGGGCAATATCACGCGTCATGTTGATTTCTTGCGGCATCCAGTGGTTGGCACAGGCTGACAGATATTTTTCCCATGCCCATTTGTATTTAAATGGCACCAGCTGATTAACATCCGCCTTGCAATTAATAATGCGCTTGTCTTCTACGGAAACCCGGCGATGATTTTCTGCTGATATTTCTTCGTGCAGCCCTTGCTGTTCAGCAGTTGTTTTTTGTGTGGGGACGCTTGCTGGGATATTTCTCGGCTGAAATACTTCATCTTCAAAATTCAACATCCTTTTATTCCTCTTTATATTTTTGAATTATCTGGGGAAATTTTTCAATACTTACTGACACGCTTCACATTCAGGATCGTCGATCGCGCACTGTTTTGTGGCGGAATGGATTTGCCCTGAGCTGTCCGTATGCCCATTTTGCTGTGCAGGGACCGCGTTCAGCGTGCCGGTATGCACTGTTGATTTTTCTGCAGTGGTCGCCCCCATGGCGCGCAGATAATAGGTTGTCTTGAGACCACGCAACCAAGCCAATCGATATAAATCATCCATTTTCTTACCGGAAGCACCTGACATATAAAGATTGAGGGATTGCGCCTGATCAATCCATTTTTGTCTTCTGGCAGCTGCTTCAACCAGCCATCGGGGATCGATCTCAAATGCGGTAGCGTAAAGAGCACGCAGATTTTCAGGAATCCGGTCGATCTTGCTGGCAGCGCCATCGTAGTGTTTGAGATCTGCGATCATGACTTCATCCCATAAATCCTGCTTCTTGAGGTCATTAACCAGCGATTGATTGACGACCGTAAATTCGCCGGAAAGATTGGATTTAACATATAGATTCTGGTAGGTGGGTTCGATGCTGGCCGAAACACCAATAATATTGGAGATTGTCGCAGTGGGTGCAATCGCCAGGCAATTGGAATTGCGCATGCCGTATTGCTTGATCCGCTCACGTAATGGGGTCCAATCTAGCGTGGATGAGGTATCAACCTCCACATGGCCACCACGTTCCTCCTGCAACAACGCCAGCGAATCCTGTGGCAGGATGCCGCGCTCCCACAAACTGCCGTGATAGGTGGCATAGGTGCCGCGCTCTTCAGCCAGTTCAGTAGATGCCCAGTAGGTGTGATAGGCAACTGCTTCCATTGAACTATCAGCAAATTCAACCGCTTCGCGGGATGCATAGGAAATCCCTAGTTTATGCAGGCAATCCTGAAATCCCATGATGCCCAGCCCGACCGGCCGATGGCGTAAATTGGCATTGCGCGCTTTTGCTACTGCGTAAAAATTGATATCGATCACATTGTCCAGCATGCGCATGGCCGTGGCGACTGTCTGCTTGAGCTTAGTCAGATCCAGTTTGCCATCCACAATATGTGCCGGCAAATTAATCGATCCCAGGTTGCATACGGCAATTTCCTTTTCATTGGTATTCAGCGTAATCTCGGTACACAGGTTGGAGCTGTGTACGACGCCAACATGATTTTGTGGCGAGCGGATATTGCATGGATCCTTGAACGTGATCCACGGATGGCCGGTTTCAAACAGCATCGTCAGCATCTTGCGCCACAGTTGCCGGGCCGGGATACGTTTATGCAGCGCCAATCTGCCCTGCGTCGCCTGCTCTTCATAGGCAATATAGGCTTCTTCAAATGCCTTGCCATATTTCTCGTGCAGATCCGGTGTGTCGGAAGGTGAAAACAGCGTCCATTCCTGATCTTCCAGCATACGCTTCATGAACAGATCCGGTACCCAGACAGCGGTATTCATGTCATGCGTCCGCCGTCGATCATCACCAGTATTTTTGCGTAACTCCAGAAATTCTTCGATATCAAGATGCCAGGTTTCCAGGTAGGCACAGACTGCGCCTTTGCGCTTGCCGCCTTGGTTAACGGCCACTGCTGTATCCGAAACCACCTTGAGAAAAGGTACCACGCCCTGCGATTTGCCGTTAGTGCCCTTGATGCGCGCTCCCATTGCCCGGACCGGTGTCCAGTCATTACCCAGCCCGCCCGCGAACTTGGACAGCAAGGCATTCTCCTTGATGGCTTCGTAGATACCATCAAGACTGTCCGGCACCGTGCTCAGATAGCATGAGGATAGCTGCGAGCGTCGTGTGCCAGAGTTAAACAATGTTGGCGTTGAACTCATGAAATCAAATGTCGACAGCAGATGATAAAACTCGATAGCACGCGCCTCACGATCAATTTCATTCAGCGCCAGTCCCATGGCAACACGCATGAAGAATGCCTGGGG
Source organism: Nitrosomonas sp. TNE100 (assembly GCF_055387135.1). Classification (NCBI taxonomy): domain Bacteria; kingdom Pseudomonadati; phylum Pseudomonadota; class Betaproteobacteria; order Nitrosomonadales; family Nitrosomonadaceae; genus Nitrosomonas; species Nitrosomonas sp. TNE100. The sequence continues at coordinate 2,367,279 of NZ_AP040997.1, forward strand.
CAGCTCGATACGCCGTTCGGAAATATGCAAAAAATACCGGTCATACAGGGTTTGCAAGCCGAGGTAGCCAAATTGCAGATCACGATCTGCCATCAGTGTTTCTGACAACCGTGCCAGATCAAACTGGCCCAGACGCTCATCCAGCAGCCCGGCCTCCATCCCCTGTCGGATAAAACCTGGAAAATAATCGGCATAGCGTGACTGCATGGCCTCATGGGAAACATCTTCACCCAGAACTTCATGGCGAATGTTGTCCAGCAGCAGCCTGGCTGTCACAAAGCTATAGGCAGGTTCTTTTTCGATCAAGGCGCGCGCAGATAAAATGGCGGATTTCCTGACTTCTTCCGCAGGCACGCCATCATATAAATCTCTCAGCATTGCCTTGACGATCAACCCTGCATTGACGACATTCCCCAGATGCTGGCAGGCCGATTCAATGCGTGCTGTCAGTCGGGATGGATCCAGCGGAATTCTTTGTCCATTTTCCACAATATGCAACACCGCTGCCTGGGTAGAAGTCGGCTGCTCTTTCTGCTGCCTTGCCCGTTCCCGCGCCCGCTCCTCACGGTACAGCACATAGGCGCGCGCAACGTCATGATCACCCGAGCGCATCAGCGCCAGCTCTACCTGATCCTGAATATCCTCGATATGAAACGTGCCTCCTCCCGGGCGGCGGCGAGTCAGCGCATGCACCACTTCGCCGGTCAGCTGTGCCACGATCTCACGCATACTGGAGGAAGCCGCACTTTGTCCGCCTCGTACCGCAATAAACGCCTTGGTCATCGCGATGGAAATTTTGCCCGGCTCAAATGCCACTACAGCACCATTGCGGCGGATCACTTTATATTGGGAATAATCCTGCCGGGTTGCTGGCGAATCGGTCATCTCTCCCAGAAAATTTTTCTGGAGAATAGAGGAGGATGAAGGGGCGTCTGTAGCGAGCTGCATGATCAATTTCTCCTGTTCAATCCGGGCGTACTGCTGATTGAAAAAATGACTAAAAACAAGTAATTGCAATGAAAATGACGATAACCGTCAAATAGCTTGAACCACAATATATTGTGGTATGAATGGTTAAATAATGGTACCTGTTGTGCATGCCGATTGTCAACAGCAGATGATGCCGTATTAGAGGCTATGGTTTCCGGGAAGAGTTCCCTATAATCAAAAGATCACTATCCGAGAAGGTTTACCATGCATTCAAGTCAGTGGAAACTGCTTTCAAGCAGACGTTTTTTACCCTTTTTTGTTACCCAGTTTCTGGGTGCATTCAATGACAATGTTTTCAAGAATGCACTGGTGATCCTGATTACCTATGCCGCTATGGACAACGCGGGCCTGAGCCCACAGATCATGGTTACGCTGGCGGCCGGTATTTTCATCCTGCCATTTTTCATTTTTTCTGCGCTTGCCGGTCAACTGGCGGATAAATGGGACAAGGCAAGGCTGATCCGCTATGTCAAATTCGTCGAAATCATTCTGATGGGGGGGGCTGCTACAGGATTTTATCTGGACAGCGTACTGTTTCTGCTGGGGATATTGTTTCTGATGGGCGCTCAGTCTGCTTTCTTCGGTCCGTTAAAATACAGCATCCTGCCAGATCAGTTGCGTGAAGATGAGCTAATTGGCGGTAATGCGCTGGTTAGTGCGGGAACATTTATTGCCATCCTGCTCGGTACAATCATAGGGGGATTACTTATTCTGGCTGAACAAGGGGGATGGATTGTATCGGCTATCGTAATCAGCGTGGCATTGGCAGGCTGGTTATTCAGCCTGTTTATTCCCCCGGTTCAACCGGCTGCTGCAGATACAACAGTCAGTTGGCATCTCCTCCAAGACACGCGCACAATCATTCAGCAAGCTCGGCAGAACAGCACAGTGTTTCACGCCATTCTCGGGATATCGTGGTTCTGGCTGTTTGGTGCTACGTTTTTGTCGCAGTTTCCCACCTTCGCCAAGGAAATTATCGGTGGAAACGAACAGGTTGTTACGCTGTTCTTAACGCTCTTTTCAGTGGGGATCGGTATCGGTGCACTGCTGTGCGACAAGTTGCTCAAGGGGAAAGTGGCTGCCACTTATGTGCCTTTGGGTGTACTGGGCATGACGTTCTTCACCGTCGATTTATATTTTGCCAGTGTTGCTGTCGTCCCCGCATCAGATCAGGAATTCATCGGTGCCCTGAGTTTTCTGGAATCATTCGCCCACTGGCGAATTCTGCTGGATTTGCTGGTCATCTCAATCAGTGGCGGGCTTTACATTGTGCCGCTGTATGCCATTGTACAAAACTACGCAGAAGCTTCTCAGCGATCGCGCGCCATTGCTGCCAATAACATCATGAATGCGCTATTCATGGTGGTTTCTGCACTGGGAATCAGTGTGATGCTGGCACTGGATTTTACTGTTCCCGAGGTATTCCTGACGATCGCGTTGCTCAATGGTCTGGTGGCAATCTACATTGCAAAATTGTTGCCGTATGAATTGGCCAGATCCATTTTGCATTGGATCTTTCATACCTTTTACCGTCTGAAGATCAATGGGCTGGAACATTATCAGCAGGCGGGAGAAAGGGTATTGATCGTTGCCAATCACCTGTCATTCCTGGATGCCGCACTGCTGAGCGTATGTTTTCCTGAGCGCCTGTGTTTTGCCATCAATTCTGATATTGCCCGGAAATGGTGGGTTCGGCCATTCCTGTTTCTGGCGGATACGGTGACGGTGGATCCGATCAATCCCCTTTCCACACGCCTGCTGATCAAACGAGTCAGAAACGGTGAAAGAGTGGTGATTTTTCCGGAGGGTCGAATGACAATGACTGGAGCGCTCATGAAAATCTACGAAGGCCCAGCCATGATTGCAGATAAAGTCGATGCAAAATTGCTTCCAGTTAGCCTGTCAGGCCCACAATACACGCCTTTTTCCAGATTGAAAGGCAAAGTGAGAATACGCTGGTTTCCCAGGATCACCATCACCGTCATGCCGCCAGAAAACTTTAATCTGCCGGACTCAATCCGTGGCAGGCGCCGCCGCCGAACAGCCGGGCTAAAGCTATACGACATCATGGCCACCACTGTCTTTCAGAGCAATGCCATGCAGCAAACCCTATTTCAGTCTCTGCTCGACGCTGCTGCTACACATGGCGGAAAACATACCATCGCAGAAGATGTTGAACGTCATCCGCTGAATTATTCGCAACTGATCACCCGCAGCTTCATACTGGGTGCTATTTTGCGCCACCGTACGCATGCGCAAGAAAACGTGGGGATCATGCTGCCCAATATGGTGAGCAACCTGATTTGCTTTTTTTCACTACATGCTTTCGGGCGTGTGCCCGCTATGCTGAATTTTTCTGCCAGCTCCAGAAATCTGGTGATGGCTTGCCGGATTGCACAAATCCGGACAGTCATTACTGCACGCAAATTTATCGAAGTGGCAAAACTGAGCAGGCAGATCGACAGTCTGAAAGCACAGCAGATCCATCTGATTTATCTGGAAGATCTGCCGCACCAGGTGCACTGGTGGCACAAGCTGATGGGACTGGTGGCAGGCTGGCTACCCGGAATAAGTTATCGTCTGACGGATTCCCGGCGCGATCCGGATGCACCGGCTGTGGTTCTGTTTACTTCCGGCTCCGAAGATACGCCCAAGGGGGTTGTACTCAGCCATACCAATCTACAGGCAAATCGCTTTCAGGTATCTGCCCGGATTGATTTCGGCCCGAGCGATCTGGTATTCAATGCCTTGCCGATCTTTCATTCTTTTGGCTTGACGGGTGGCACATTGCTGCCAGTGTTGTCCGGTATCCGGGTCTTTTTGTATCCATCACCGCTGCATTACCGGATCATTCCCGAGCTGATCTACGATACCAACGCCACCCTGATGTTTGGCACAGATACCTTTCTTGCTGGCTATGCGCGCTATGCCAATGCTTACGATTTTTACAGCATTCGTTATGTATTCGCCGGTGCTGAAAAATTGCGGGAAAGCACACGCAGACTATGGTCGGAAAATTTTGGTGTACGTATTTTTGAAGGCTACGGCACGACGGAGACTGCCCCTATCCTCAGTTTAAATACGCCGATGCATAACCATCCCGGCTCAGTGGGTCGCCTGTTGCCAGGTATTCACAGCAGACTGGAACCGGTTGCGGGAATCAGCCAGGGTGGCAGATTGCTGGTATCTGGCCCGAATGTGATGCTGGGCTATTATCTGGCCGCCAATCCCGGCATGATCGTACCGCCCGCCGAAGGCTGGCATGATACAGGCGACATCGTTGAAATCAACGAGGAAGGTTATGTTTTCATTAAGGGGCGCGCCAAACGGTTTGCCAAAATTGGTGGAGAAATGATCTCGTTGACAGCGGTGGAGGAAGCCATCAATCGGCTGTGGCCAGGTTATGGTCATGCCGTAATCCAGCGTCCTGATGCGAAAAAAGGTGAGCAGATTGTGCTGATTACCACCCGCCAGCAAGCAGATCGAAGTGAAATCATCACTTATTTCAGCAAAAATGATCTGGGCGAACTGGGAATCCCACAGAACATTTTGTACATTGACAAACTGCCGTTACTGGCGACGGGTAAAATCGATTATGTACTGTTGCACGAATGGGTGCAGCAGCCAGGCACAAGCCCTGGTTAGAGATTTATTGATAAAACAGATCATCCTTTCATTATGCGGTACGCCCGGATCGTCGGGAATATAGCTGTTTTATAGCGAATCATGCTATGAACAACAGATATCTGGCCAATTATGGCCGTACTACCTGCTCTTCCGGCAAGTGCTATTTGTTTCAGCTTGTTTGAGCGCTATAATCAGCGGCTTGAAAAAATCCTGGCCGGACAGAGTGCAGCCAGCGTTGCTTGCTTACAGTGCTGTACAGCAACGAAATGAAGGCTTGGCAACGTGACCGGCGACACGCCTTCCTGTCTATTTACATGCTACAAAAGTTACATAGCAAGCGGATAACGAATTTCGTGCTGCAAAAAGCTTGCTGGTTCTGCTGACCAAGTAAAAGAAAAGGGAGTTATATCCATGAATACTATGATTACCGTTACATCCATGCCATCTACCGTTAAGCGCAGTGCAATGGGTTTGCATTTGATTGGTGATTTATACGGTTGTTCATGCGATGAACGCTTGATGCTGGATGCTGATTTTCTGGAAACGTTCTGCAAGCAATGCGTAACTGCAGCTGGTTTAACCATCGTTGGCAGTCTTTTCCACAGTTTTGGCGAAGGAGGCGGTGTGACTGGTGTAGTGGTACTGGCAGAATCCCATTTATCCATTCACACCTGGCCGGAATCCGGTTATGTGACCCTGGATGTGTATGTCTGTAACTATTCATCCGACAATCGCCCCAAAGCACAGCAACTGTTCGACAGCATTCTGGAAGCCTTCAATCCGGCTGATCCGCATCTGCACCGGGTTGAGCGTGCGTGATGGAAGAATCCGGCAATGCTTATAAAGCGCGTTATGTAGCAGAGCGTCTGAGCCCGGATTTTGGTTTTTATCTGCGTGCAAGCCGACAACTGGCAAAGGTAAACTCAGCCTGGCAAAAAATTGAGATTTTTGAGAATCCACTGTTTGGCCGGGTGATGCGCATCGATGGCTGTTTCATGACCTCGGAGCGTGATGAATTTTTTTATCATGAACCCATGGTGCATTTGCCTGCCATCAGCCATGGTGCACCGCGCCACGCCCTGATTGTTGGTGGTGGCGATGGCGGCGCGGCAGAAGAGTTACTCAAATATCCCGGGGTGCAGCGCCTGGTACTGGCTGAACTGGATGGTGAGGTGATCCGGATGGCGCGAGAATGGTTGCCAACTATTCATCGCGGGGCATTTGATGATCCGCGCCTGGAGCTGCTCCTGGGCGATGCGCTGCCTTTTATTGAAAGTAGCGTTGAACGCTTCGATCAGATCATTCTCGACTTGACCGACCCGTTCGGGCCAGCAACCGATCTTTACACAGTTGAATTTTATCGTGCCTGCCAAAAGCTGTTGAATCCCGGTGGGGTAATTTCGCTGCATATCGGATCACCCATTCATTTGCAGATACCCATGGCAAGAATTGCCGCTTCGTTACGGAAAGTGTTTGCCATCGTTCGGCCCTATTTGCAGTATGTCCCGCTCTACGGCACGTTATGGTGTATGGCCATGGCTTCCGACACGACTGATCCTCTACTTCTGAGCTCAGAAGAAGTTAATGCACGTCTAGATAAACAGGGATTGCAGGATTTGCAGCTCTACAACGGAGCGACTCACCATGCCCTGCTCGCACAACCTAATTTTGTACGCGAGATCCTGCAGCGACCGGTTAAATTAATTCACCGGGGTGAAATACTTGAAGGAATCAACGACCCCGAATCGTTGCCTGGCGTTACCGTCATCCCGGACTGAACATACTGGACGTGCTGTATATCGCTACCAGCGGCAGTAACAGAATCATTTTTTGCTGTTTTTCGCAGGCGGAGTGTGCTTCACCCTCTGCATAGCCGTCAGGTAAGCAATAATTTCTTCCAAAACTTTCTCTCGCTCCGGTATTTCTGCAGCTAGCGCCGGCATGGTCGTGTTGTAGCGTAGACTGGCCGGATCATCAATCCAGCGTTTCAGGTATTCTGGTTTGAAGTATTCGGTTACGCTGATGGGATAATTTAATTCAGGCGCTTTCCCTCCTCCTTGCCCGTTGATGGTATGGCACGCCATGCAATATTTGCGGAAATGTAAAAAACCACGTTTGACCTCAGCAGAAACACGCGCTGGAGGAAACATTCCCGGGAAACGGGTGGCAAAAGCAGCGAGCTCAATGCCAATGATCTGATACGGCATATCGGCAGCGCCTTCTGCAAGCAGGATGGGGAATTTCAGGTTGTCCCATACCAGATAAACCGGCCCCAATTCCACCACTTCATGATTTTGCAGTGTGTTATCCAGTATAAAAGGGGAACCATCTGCGCTGGCAACAGCAAGATAGGCGTCATAAGTGAGAAACTTCGCAACCGGAATACTGGGCTGATAGCCATCTTTGCAGCTAAAAACAATCTCGTCCGCAGCTCTCCAGCCTTGTCCAAAAATCTGATCCAAAACGGGCCGCACAGGATAAGCCTTATATTGACGTTCCCTATGCTCGTGCACTTCAAAAACATTCAATATTGTCCGCCTGGTAAAGGTATCGAGCTCCTCTGGTTTTAGCGATTGGACGATGCTATCCTGATTTTTGAATTTGATGAGGGTATCCATTGCATCAGCTTGTGCATGCGCCGGATGGATAAGGCCGATCATCAAACACACACTCAGTATCAAGCATCTGCAATAGAGCATAATGCGAATATGTTGATTGCAATACCGATTAAGAAAATGTTTGGGATCTTGTTCCATTTATTCAACCAGAAATCCGTTTGTCTGCCGGGTCCACAATTGGGTGTAGGCGCCATTGGCAGCCAGCAGTTCGGCATGGCTGCCGTCTTCAATAATACGCCCGTGGCGGAACACCAGAATGCGATCCAGGTGTGCGATGGTGGAAAGGCGGTGAGCGACTACGATAACGGTTTTGTTTTGCATGAGTGTATCCAGGCTGTTCTGGATGGCTTGTTCGGTCACCGAATCCAGGCTGGAAGTGGCCTCATCCATGATCAGAATCGGCGCATTTTTTACGATCACCCGGGCGATGGAGATACGCTGCCGCTGGCCACCAGAGAGCTTTACACCACGCTCGCCCACCAGTGATTCATACTGGCTGGGCATGCGCTCGATAAATTCATGCGCATCTGCGCCGCGTGCCGCCAGTTCAATTTCTTCCTGGTTGGCATCAGGGCGACCATAACGGATGTTCTCCAGCAGTGTGCGGTGAAACAGTCCCGGATCTTGCGGAATCAGGCTGATTTGTGCATGCAGGGATTGCTGGGTAATGTTCCGGATATCCTGGCCATCAATCAGAATACTGCCTTGCTGGGGATCGTACAGCCGCAAAATCAGGTTCAGCAAGGTAGATTTACCGGAACCGGAATATCCCACCAGCCCAACACGCTGCCCGCCTTCAATCCGCAAATTGAGATTTTCAAATACCGGGCTGCCAGGAACATAACTGAAATTGACATCACGCAATTCAATACAACCCTGGGTAACCTGCAGTGGTTTTGCTCCGGGGGAATCGGTAATTTCGTGTTCGCGCACGATGGTATACACCCCATTGGTGATATTACCGATGTATTCAAACAGATCAATAAAACGACGACTGATGTTGCGCACTTCATTGATGATCAGCAATGAAAGGCTGATGCTCATCACAAAATCAGCAACTGATATTTGATCCTGCTGCCACAGCCATAGCGCAAACAGCAATGTCCCCACTTTGAGAATCAGCGCTAGCGAATATTGAAACCAGAGGATTCTCTCGTTGGACCAGAGCCAGCGTCGCGCCGCAGTAATTTCATTATTCAGAAAATTTTTCAGATAACTGCGCTCGAAGCCCAGCATGGCAAACAATCGCACACTGGCAAGATTGGTAACGGCATCTACCACTTTGCCAATTGTAATACTGCGTGCCTCGGCCGATTTATGCGCCAATGGCCGGCAACGTCGCGCCAGCCGGTAAGAAACACTCAGAAAGAGTAATGCCCATACCAGCGTAAACAAGGCCAGCGGTATGCTGGCATACCACAGCAGAGCAACTGATACCGTCAGTGTGACGACAATCGGCAGAAAATCAAATACCAGCGTCCACAATGTCATGTTAACGCTGGTGGAAGTTTCTGAAATACGGCTGGCCAGCGCACCGGCAAAATTGTTGCTGAGAAAACGATGCGAATGATGTTGCAGGTATGCATACAGCTCGCTGGTTACCTGTGCACGCAAACGCGGGGCAACAACAATCCGGCAAGAGGCGCTGGCACGGCTGAACAGCACTTCACTCAAGTTAAGCACGATGTAAAGCCCGAGTGGGAAGGCAACGGCGGTAAAGATCTGTTCCCGCACATTGATCGCATCCGTTACCCCGCCGACAATCTGTCCGATGGCATACGGCGTCAGAATACCGCTGGCCGAAGAACCGATTTCCAACAGCACAACCAGCGCACACCAGCCGGTGTAATGCCTGAAAAAATGCAGCAGAAAAGGAATCGGTTCGCCCGGCAACGCTGGTGCATGCGGGGAAAAGTGGGTTTCATTCATCAGAAACGACAGGAAAAGAGTATTTGGGCCTCATGGTAATAAGATATGAGGCTTGTACAACTGACAAAGCAAGATGGCGATGTACAGATGCAGTGATCAAACCAACTGACACGTTAGGGTCAGTGTGTGGAAGATAAAAACCGGAGCCCGGACGAGCGATAAGTTTGCCCGGGTTTATTTGCATTTACCTGATAGGTACTGGCTAAAACGGGATATCGTCTTCCATATCGTCAAAACCTGTGCTGCTACCTGTAGTGCCAGTTTTAGCAGGTGTGTTACTTGAATATTCGTTACCTTGGTCGGCTGGTGGATCATAGTTACCACCGCTGCCACCACCTGAGCGGCCACCAAGCATTTGCATACGGTCGGCAACGATTTCGGTGGTATAGCGTTCCACGTTGGATTTATCAGTCCATTTGCGCGTTTGTAAGCGACCTTCGATATAAATCTGTGAGCCTTTTTTCAGATATTCTCCAGTAATCTCAGCCAGCTTGCCAAACATAACGATCCGGTGCCATTCGGTGCGCTCCTGTTTCTCGCCCCCCTTGTCTTTCCAGGTATCGGTAGTGGCAATATTCAGATTTGCCATGGCATCGCCGCTGGGCATGTAACGGATTTCCGGATCGCGGCCAAGATTGCCAATCAACATAACTTTATTTAGTGAAGCCATTTATCTATTTCCTTCCAATAACTGAACCACTTTTTCTTCATCAAAACCCTTGAGATCAACCTTCAGGTAAGCCACCTGTTCATTGGCCAGTACAAGCGCCTCATATACTCCCGGCAGGGCTGCCAATTCGCGTGATAAGGCATTGGCCTGTTCGGAATTCATTTCTCCAACCTGATACATTTTGGAACGGACAGCTGCCGGTGCCTGCATGGTGGTGGCCAGTATCAACCAAATAATCAACAACCCGCTGCACATGATCGCCATGGCGTAAAAGCCAAAATGCTGGAACAAGTAACCGCCCAAGGCGGAGCCAACAAACGCACCTAGAAACTGGGTGCTGCTGTAAACGCCAATGGCAGTTCCCTTGGCACCAACGGGTGCAATTTTAGAGATCAGTGAGGGCAGTGTTGCTTCGAGCAGATTAAACGCGGTGAAAAAGACCAGTAACGCGAAAACCAGTCCCCAAAAGGAAGTGTTGAAGATCGCCAGTAACACCTGTGCCAGTAACAATAACGCCACAGCAGCGATGAAAACCGGTTTCATCCGGGCTTTTTTCTCGGCATAAATAATGGCAGGCACCATCAATATCACCGCGCCTACCATGACGGGCAAATAAACTTGCCAATGGTGGGCAGCGGCCAGGCCGGTTTCCCGCAGGGATACTGGTACCACCAGCCAGAGTGCCATCAGGACCGCATGCAGGGCAAAAATGCCATAGTTCAATCGCAACAGTTGCGGATCACGCAACACGTTACCAAAGCGGCTGGTAGTAACCTCGGTGTCCGAGTGAAAACGGCTGATAACCGGATCAGGTACTACCTTGTACATGACCAGCATTGCCAATATGGCCAGACAGCCGGTAATGGCGAAAATACCCGGGACACCGACCCATTGATTCAGGATAGGCGCAGATATCAGTGACAGTGCGAATACTGCGCCGATGCTGACTCCAATCATTGCCATCGCCTTGGTGCGATGTTCTTCCCGTGTCAAATCAGCTGCCAGCGCCATGACTGCGGCTGAAATAGCACCGGCACCCTGGATGACGCGCCCGAAAATAACCCAATAAATATCGGTTGCTGATGCTGCGACAAAACTGCCCACGGCAAACAAGATCAGGCCGAGATACACCACCGGCTTGCGCCCGATGCGATCAGACAGCCAGCCGAATGGAATCTGCAGAATCGCCTGCGTCAATCCGTAAGCACCCAGCGCGATACCGATCAGTGTGTAACTGTCTCCTCCTGGCAGATCTTTGGCGAAAAAAGTAAAAACCGGAAGAATAATGAACAGACCGAACATGCGAAGTGCATAGACGCCTGCCAGACTGATGGATGCGCGCAGCTCCACCCGGGACATTTTTTCAGGAAGTTTGGTTGCTGTTCTGGATGCAGATGTTGCGGACATGAAGCGTAATTGTGAATTGTGATAAAAGCGGGAAGTTGGGTATATTATCAGGTTGACTCTTTCTTAGGTAGCCGATGGAATTCATCAGGATCCGTGGTGCACGGACACATAATCTTAAAAACGTAGACCTTGATCTGCCGCGCAACCGGCTGATTGTGATCACAGGGCTATCCGGCTCCGGCAAATCTTCGCTGGCTTTCGATACGCTGTATGCGGAAGGCCAGCGGCGTTATGTTGAATCACTTTCTGCGTATGCACGGCAGTTTTTGCAATTGATGGAAAAACCGGATGTCGATCTGATCGAAGGGTTATCACCCGCCATTTCCATCGAGCAAAAAGCCACTTCGCACAACCCGCGCTCCACCGTGGGGACAGTCACCGAAATACATGATTATCTGCGCTTGCTGTTCGCCCGGACGGGGGAGCCGCATTGCCCAGAGCATGGCATTGCGCTGGCGGCACAAAGTGTTTCGCAAATGGTTGATCAGGTACTGGCATTACCGGCAGATACCCGGTTGATGATTCTTTCACCAGTAATAACCGGGCGCAAGGGCGAGCAGCTGGAATTGTTTGATCAGCTGCGTTCGCAAGGGTTTGTGCGCGTCCGGCTGGATGGGGAAGTGCATGATATCGACGCCCTGCCGAAGTTGCAGAAAAATAGGAAGCATACGATCGAAGTGGTGATAGATCGTCTCAAGATTTCACTGGAGATCAAACAGCGCCTAGCAGAATCTTTTGAAACGGCCTTGCACTATGCTGAGGGCAAGGCAATAGCGGTAGAAATGGATACCGGTAAGGAATACCTATTCTCTGCCAGATTCAGTTGTCCGGTATGTAGCTATGCCTTATCCGAGCTTGAACCGCGTCTATTTTCCTTCAATAATCCTGCTGGTGCGTGTCATCGCTGTGACGGGCTGGGGCAGATCACTTTTTTCGATCCGGCGCGGGTGGTGGCTTTTCCGTATTTATCACTGGCCACAGGCGCTATCAAAAGCTGGGATCGGCGTAATCAGTTCTATTTCCAGATGTTGCAGGCAGTGGCAACGCATTACCACTTCAATCTTGAAGTTCCATTCGAGCAATTGAGTGAGGCTGCACAACAGGTTGTGTTGTATGGTTCCGGCAAGGAAAAAGTTACCTTTACTTACTTCAATGAGCAAGGCAAAGCCAATCAGCAAACGCATGTGTTCGAGGGCATTATCCCCAGCCTGGAGCGCCGTTATCGGGAAACTGAATCACAAACTGTACGCGAAGAGCTGGCCAAATTTATCAATGCGCGCGTCTGCCCGGAATGTGAAGGTACACGCCTGCGCCGTGAGGCCCGCCACGTTACAGTGAATGGTGAGACAATTTTTGCAATCAGTGCCTGGCCGTTGCGGCAGGCCAAACAGTTTTTTGATGAAATGAAGCTGGAAGGCCATAAGCAGGCCATCGCAGAGCGTATTGTCAAGGAAATATCCAGCCGTCTGCAGTTTCTCAACAATGTCGGGCTGGACTATCTTTCACTTAATCGATCCGCCGATACGCTTTCCGGCGGAGAGGCGCAGCGTATTCGCCTTGCCAGCCAGATCGGCTCTGGCTTGACCGGTGTCATGTATGTGCTGGATGAACCTTCGATTGGTCTGCATCAGCGTGATAATGAACGTTTACTGGAAACCCTCAAACATCTACGCGATCTCGGCAATAGCGTTATCGTGGTGGAGCATGATCAGGACGCCATCCTGCTGGCAGATCATGTCGTCGATATGGGCCCCGGCGCCGGTGAACATGGTGGACGTGTGGTTGCGGAGGGCACGCCCGCAGCTATTCAGGAAAATCCTGCCTCATTGACCGGGCAGTATCTTTCCGGAAAGTTAGCCATTGCTATCCCAGCTGCGCGTACACCTCCTGATCCGGAAAGAATACTGATCATACGCGGAGCAAGTGGTAACAATCTCAAACAGGTTGCGCTTGATTTGCCGGTCGGACTGCTGGTGTGTGTGACGGGTGTTTCAGGCTCGGGAAAATCCACTTTGATTAACGATACGCTGTATCGCGCTGTGGCGCGGCATTTGTACGGCAGCTTGACTGACCCGGCGGCTTACCGGGAAATTGATGGGCTGGGCTTTTTCGATAAGGTGATTGATATCAACCAAAACCCGATCGGACGTACCCCCCGTTCCAATCCCGCCACCTACACCGGCCTGTTCACCCCAGTGCGTGAATTATTCGCCGGTGTGCCGCAAGCCAGAGAACGTGGTTATCTGCCAGGCCGATTTTCGTTTAATGTCAAAGGCGGACGCTGTGAAGCCTGCCAGGGGGATGGTGTCATTAAGGTGGAAATGCATTTTTTACCGGATATTTATGTTGCCTGCGATGTGTGTCATGGACAGCGTTACAACCGGGAAACATTGGAGATTCAATACAAGGGTAAAAATATCCACGAAATTCTGCAAATGACCGTTGAAAACGCACATATATTTTTTGAAGCAGTGCCGGTGATTGCCCGCAAGCTGCAAACCTTGCTGGATGTGGGACTGGGATATATCACGCTGGGACAATCTGCCACCACGCTATCTGGTGGTGAGGCGCAGCGCGTTAAACTTTCTCTGGAATTATCCAAACGTGATACTGGCCGCACACTCTATATTCTGGATGAGCCAACGACTGGTCTGCATTTTCAGGATATCGATCTGTTGCTCAAAGTGCTACACCGCCTGCGTGATAACGGGAATACTGTGGTTATTATCGAACATAATCTGGACGTTATTAAAACGGCTGACTGGATTATTGATCTTGGTCCGGAAGGTGGTGCCGGAGGCGGTAGAATCATCGCCGAGGGCACACCGGAAGCCGTGGCAGCGATGCCTGGCAGTTTTACCGGACAGTTTCTCCAGCCATTGCTTTCCAGTACTACCCAAACCTCTTCATGAATCCGCGCGAACTTCTGCTTGATAGTTTTCATGCTGCTGTTAATGCAGCTGATCCGCTGAAAATTGTGCCTTGTCATCTGCCTGAACCGCCACGCGGGAACACGCTGGTGGTTGGTGCTGGCAAAGCGGCTGCCGCCATGGCGCGCGCAGTGGAAGAGAACTGGCCAGCAGATCATCCCCTGGAAGGGATTGTGGTGACGCCTTATGGTCATGGTCTGGCGACGAACAACATCATGGTGATTGAGGCCAGTCATCCGGTACCGGATACACAAGGTGAAATGGCAGCGCGCGCCATGCTGGAATCGGCACGCATACTCACGCCAAATGATCTGCTGCTGGGACTGTTCAGTGGCGGGGGGTCCAGTCTGCTGTCTGCGCCCATTCCCGGAGTAACGCTGGATGAACTGAAATCAATTACCCGCCAGTTATTGCGTTGTGGCGCGGCAATCCAGGAAATCAATATCGTGCGCAAGCATTTATCTGTCGTACTGGGTGGCAGATTGGCAGCCGCCAGCCGGGCACCGGTACACAGTCTGATCATCTCGGATGTCACCAATAACGATCCTTCCTCCATCGCATCCGGACCCTGTGCGCCAGATCCCTCCACCTGGCAGGATGTACTGGCACTGATAGAGCGTTATGCAATTAACATTGCTCCGCAAACCATGGGAATCCTGCAGAAAAATGTCAATACAGGCAGTAACGAAACCCCCAAACTAGGCGATCCGGTTTTCAGGAACGTGAAAAACCGGATAATCGCTACGGCGCGGCAATCACTCGCGGCGGCTGCACAGTTTTTTCGTGCACAAGGCATTACACCGCTGATTCTCGGTGACACCGTAACTGGGGAGGCAAAGGAAATCGCCAAAATGCATGCAGCCATTGCGCGGGAAATACGCCATTACAGCAACCCGTTTAAACCGCCTGTAGCCTTGATTTCCGGTGGAGAAACCACGGTAACGGTAACAGGTTCTGGCAGGGGCGGGCGCAATGCCGAGTTTCTGCTCTCGCTCGCCATCGCACTCAATGGACTGGAAGAAGTTTACGCATTGGCTTGCGATACTGACGGAATCGACGGCAACGGAACCAACGCCGGTGCAGTAATCACACCAGATACCCTCAATCGAGTAGAGCAGGCCGACGTTAATCCAGTAAGATTGCTTGATGACAATGATGCCTGGACTTTCTTTGACCAACTGGATGATCTGATTGTCACCGGCCCAACCCGCACCAATGTTAATGACTACCGGGTTGTTCTGGTTTTGTAGCCCTAAATATTGGATAGGTTTATGTCTTGGTACATGAATCAAGTATCCGGCCCACTGGAAAAAGGGCTGGATACCCAGGATATCAAATCCTGTAGAGATACCTACTGGTTTTAAAGCAATTTACGCGTAAGTTTTTCTTAACACATACTGCAAAATGCCGCCGTGACGATAATAATCCACTTCAATCGCGGTATCGATACGGCTGCGTAATCTGACTTCCCGGCGCGAACCATCCTGGCTGTGAATGACCAGTGTAATTTCTTGTTGCGGTTGAAGATCACCCAGCTCCAGAATATCAAATCGTTCATCGCCCTGAATACCCAGAGAAGCCATGCTATCCCCTTCTTTGAATTGCAGCGGGAGCACGCCCATGCCAATCAGGTTGCTGCGGTGGATACGTTCGTAACTCTCCGCGATTACTGCTTTGACGCCCAACAATTGTGGGCCTTTAGCTGCCCAATCACGGCTTGAACCAGCGCCATATTCTTTACCGGCAAATACTATGGTTGGTATGCCATCCTGAATATACTGCATGGCTGCATCAAAGATACTCATTTCCTTCCCGTCACGATCACCATCGTTATAGTACAACGTAACGCTGCCTTCACTGCCAGGCACCATCAGATTTCTGATACGCACATTAGCAAATGTGCCGCGCATCATGACGCGATGATCCCCTCGACGCGAGCCATAACTATTGAAATCTGCCCGGGCAACGCCATGTGCCAGTAAATATTGCCCTGCAGGCGAAGATTCCATGATGGCGCCGGCAGGGCTGATATGGTCGGTTGTAACTGAATTACCGAGAATTGCCAGCGTACGTGCGCCATGAATGGCATCTGGTGCTTTGGTTTGATCTATTTCCAGGGAAAAATCTTCAAAAAAGGGTGGTTCGGCGATGTAAGTGGAATCCGGCCAGTCATACAACTTACCGGTAGCCGAGGTGATATCGTTCCAAAGTGTATGATCCCGAGTGAAATCGCTGTATAAGCGACGGAAAGTTTCCGCCTGGGTCGCAAATTTCATCATGGATTCGATTTCTACGTTAGTTGGCCAGATATCGCGCAACCAAACAGGTTTGCCATCTTTATCCTCTCCCAGTGGTTCGCTTGTCGGATCCCTCAGTACCGTTCCAGCAATAGCATAGGCCACCACCAGTGGAGGAGATGCAAGAAAGTTGGCGCGAATATTGGAGTGAATCCTCGCCTCGAAATTGCGGTTACCGGATAATACCGCTGCGCATACCAGATCATCCTTGACAACGGTTTCTTCGATCACTTTTCGCAGTGGTCCTGAGTTTCCGATACAGGTTGTGCAACCATAACCGGCCACGTTAAAACCGAGCTGTTCAAGATAAGGTAACAAACCGGCAGTACGAAGATACTCTGTAACGACACGTGATCCAGGTGCAAGTGAAGTCTTGATATGTTTTTTGACTGCCAGGCCTTTTTCCACTGCCTTTTTTGCCAGTAAACCGGCAGCAATTAGCACACTTGGATTGGAAGTATTGGTGCAGGAAGTAATGGCAGCAATCAGTATGTCACCGTGGCGCAACTCGATTGGTTGGATCGGTGTGCCGTTGGTGGCAGTTTGAGGGGTAGGGCGGTTATTGGCCATCTCGACCACATTGCGCGCACTTCCAGGTAGTAATGCAGATTCACTTTGACTGCTGTCGGGTGCAACGCAAAGGTTGGATTGTGCATGCTTGTCGCGGGTGGTATAAGTATTTCCCAATACTTCTGCCGCTTTGCCGTAGCCATTTTCCTTGATAGGTTTGCTGAATAATTCAGTGAAAGTAGATTTTAGATCTTTGAGTGCAATGCGATCCTGCGGGCGCTTCGGCCCAGCCAATGAAGGTGTGATAGTACTTAGATCCAAGGCGAGCTCCTGGCTGTAATCGATATCCCCATGACGTGGCATGCCGAACAGCCCTTGCGCCTTGAAATAGCGTTCGAAAGCATCGATTTCTTCTTCTGTACGACCGGTATATCGGAAATAGGCAAGTGTTGCATCATCTACTGGAAAAAAGCCCATGGTTGCACCGTATTCAGGAGCCATGTTGGCAATCGTGGCGCGATCCGGCAAACTCAGCAAAGTAACACCTTCACCAAAAAATTCAACAAACTTGCCCACTACATTGGCTCTCCGTAGCATTTCTGTGACTGTCAGCACTAGATCAGTCGCGGTAACTCCCTCCTGCAGATGCCCTGTTAGATTGACGCCGACTACATCTGGCGTCAGGAAATAGATCGGTTGCCCAAGCATACCCGCTTCGGCTTCGATTCCTCCCACCCCCCATCCCACCACGCCAATACCGTTGATCATTGTGGTGTGTGAATCAGTTCCAACCAGTGTATCCGGATAAATAAATCCATCCTTTTGATGTACGCCACGCGCAAGATATTCCAGATTGACCTGATGTACGATACCAATTCCGGGAGGAACCACGCCGAATGTATCGAATGCTTGCATACCCCATTTAATGAACTGGTAGCGTTCCCGATTGCGCTGGAATTCGATTTCCATGTTCCGTGCGAGTGCTTGGCTATCACCGTAATAATCTATCTGAATTGAATGATCCACCACCAGATCTACCGGTACTAGCGGTTCGATCAACTCCGGATTTTTTCCCAATCTCTTGGCTACACTGCGCATTGCGGCCAGATCAACCAACAACGGTATCCCGGTGAAATCTTGTAATACGATACGCGCCACGACAAACGGTATTTCCTGAGTGCGTTCTGCTCTTGGCTGCCAACTAGCAAGTTGTTTGACATGAGCCTCAGTGATTTTCTTGTCATCGTAATTACGCAGAATAGATTCCAGTATGATCCGGATGGAAACTGGCAAACGCGAGATGGTTCCCAACCCGGCTGCCTCAAGCGCAGGAAGCGAATAAAACTGGATTGTTTCACCGTTAGATAGAGGTAACGTACTTAAGCTATTGAATAAATTGTGGGCCATGATGATTCCTTGAGTAAGAGACGACGGGCATTTTGTATTTATGCAGTAACCGTTTAAGTTTATCATTCGCCACTGGCTGCGACCAAATACTTGACCTGACACCGATGGTTACAGCTTTTTTGTATTTTTAAACGGGAGAATAATGAATATCGAACAACTAAATCAAAAATACGGAATTGGGGAGCAGGTAGTTTTTAAAGAGGGGGAAGGGGGTTTACCCTTTATTCATATCAAGAATGAAAAGGCCAATGCACTGATCTCGATTTACGGCGGACAGGTGCTTGCATTCCGGCCGATACATGCGCAAGATGATCTTCTGTTTTTAAGCAAGCGCGCCTATTATCAACAGGGCAAGGCAATCAAAGGCGGTGTGCCGATTTGCTGGCCATGGTTTGGCCCGGATCCGGAAGGTAAAGGGCGATCAGCACATGGTTTTATGCGCAATCGCATGTGGGATATCATCGAAACATCCACAACCCCGGAAAACGGCACTCGAATCGTACTGGGATCAACCGATACCGAAGAAACACGATCCATCTGGCCACGCGCATTCATTTTGAGACTGGAAATTACCATTAGCGATACGCTCAATCTAGAGCTGATCACTCGCAATCCGGGCTCACAAGTATGTACGATCACACAGGCTTTTCATACCTACTTCAACGTAGGGGATATTCGGCAGACACATGTATCCAGCCTGGAAAACACTCGCTATATTGATAAAGTGCACGATAACCTGGAAAAAAACCAGATCGGTGCTGTCACCATTGAGGCGGAAGTGGACCGAATTTACCAGTCAGTCGATAGCAATCTCATCATTCACGATACAGCTCGCAAACGCCGTATCCGCATCACTTCTAAAGGGAACAGAACCGCCGTTGTGTGGAATCCCTGGGCAAAGATCTCGACAGAAATGGCAGATCTGGAAGATGATGATTACCTGCGTTTTATTTGTGTGGAAACCACCAATGCCGCGACAGACCGGGTTCATATCCAGCCCGGCAGTGAGTTCCGGTTGGTTGCCAATTACCGGATTGAGCAGGACTGACAGAAAATCTCCAGAATTTTCTGTTTGAAAACAAGGAAAAACAATGGCTCTAAAACTTAACATTATCACCTGTAGTACTCGCCCCGGGCGCATCGGGCCTCATGTCGCACAATGGTTCTGCGAAGCCGCTGTCCAGCATGGCAAATTTGACGTGGTACCGGTAGACCTGGCGGAATTTAATCTGCCGGTGTACAACGAGCCGGAACACCCAGTACGCCAGCAATATCAGCACGCGCATACCAAAGACTGGGCAGTCAGTGTCCACGCAGCTGATGCCTATGTATTTGTGACTCCGGAATACAATTTCGGCCCACCGCCCTCACTGCTCAACGCGCTCAACTACGTTTACAAGGAATGGAATTACAAACCTGCTGGGATTGTGAGTTATGGCGGTGTATCAGGCGGATTGCGTGCGGCCCAGATTCTGAAACAAACGCTGACTACCCTGAAAATCATGCCAATAGTGGAAGCCGTCACCATCCAGAATGTTTCCACACACGTTGATGAAAGCAAACACTTCATCCCAATTGATTCTCATCTCCGTGCTGCGACAACCTTGCTGGATGAACTGTACAAATGGGCGCAGGCGCTTAAAACACTGCGGTAATACCGCTTGCTGCCAGCAGTCTCTGTTCAGGGTGGACCTGATCTGCTCTGAATAACTAGCTGGATGCGCGGCAGCTGGTGATGAATCTCCCTTGACATCGTCGTCAACCTTCCATTTTGGGAATATCCCAGCCCGCTTCTCACGCCAACCCAAAATACCGCTCGAAGAAGGCTGCCAGCCTGTCGAGCACCGTCCGCTTTTTGGCCGCGTGGCCGTTGTTCTTGGTGAATCGCGATACCGGCGGCAGAATCCTCGTGATAGCCGTGCCCGAGGTCGGGATGCTCCCGTCGCGGAAGGCGTTGTCGATGAAACTGCGCGCGCCCTCGGCGTTGAGGTTCTCCTCGGCGATGATGCGCTCCAGTTCCTCCACCTTCTTCGCTGCCACGAAGGCCTGCCACTGCGCATCCACCTTGGCCTTGGTGTTCACCGAATCGACGAACTGTTCGATTAGGTCTTTCTTGTTGCGCAAGGATGGACTGGAATTGATGGCGCGCTCGATGGTGGCGCGGATTTCTTTGTCGTCGCCGCTGCCTTTTTTCTTCAGGTACTGCTCAACCAGCAGCAGGATGTAATCGACGTTGATTTCCACCTGCTTGATGAGCTCGATCTCGAACACCACATCGTCGTTGATCGATTCCTTCTCAGCAGCCGACGTGGCGCGAAACTCCGCGTACAGGTTCAGGTACAGACTCTGGTAATCCTGAAACTCGCGCTCGGTCAGGATTTCGTGCCCGGCAAAATCGTCGAAGGCCGTGAGGATGTTTTTCAGCCGCAAGATCGAGCCGAACAACTTGATGAACGCCTTCTGCGCCGCCTCGCCAACGATGGCTTTGCCAAGAGGGAAGCCTGCCACCAGCTCACCCACGTGCTTCTCATAATCCTTGTAGTACTCGGCGTAGGGCTTGAGCAGCACGATCCCCTTGGCGTCCTTGTTGCCGAACAGGGCAAGCGCGTCGTTGGTCTCCTGCTCCAGATTGCGGAAGGAAACGATGTTGCCGTAGGTCTTGACCGAATTGAGGATGCGGTTGGTGCGCGAATAGGCCTGGATCAAGCCGTGGGCCTTCAGGTTCTTGTCCACCCACAGGGTGTTGAGCGTGGTGGCGTCAAAGCCAGTCAGGAACATGTTGACCACGATGACGATGTCCAGCTCACGTTTTTTCAGGCGCTGCGACAAATCCTTGTAGTAGTTCTGGAACTTGTCTGCCGAGGTGTCGAAGGAGGTAGAGAACAGCCCGTTGTAGTCCTGGATCGCGGCTTCCAGGAAATCGCGCGAGCTGGCATCCAGGCCATCGGTTTCAAACGCCTCCTCGCCCAAGAGGCCATCGGATTCCTCCTCGTTGGCGGCAAAGCTGTAGATCAGGCCAACCTTGAGCCTCTGCGCCTCGGGTACCGATTTCTGCTGCTCGGTGAACTCTGCGTAGTAGCGTTTGGCCGCGTCGATGGAAGCACAGGCGAACAGTGAGTTGAAGCCGATCAGGCGCTTGCCATCAAAGCGGTAGCTGCTGGCACGCTTGGTTTTCTGGTCGAAGTGCTCGCGGATGTAGCCCGCGATTTGTGTGATGCGCTCGGGTGCCAACAGCGCCCGTTCGGTGTCGATGGCCGATACCTGTTTGTCCTTGATCCCCGCAGGCAGTTTGATCGTGTTGATGTAGTCGATGCGAAACGGCAGCACGTTCTTGTCGTTGATGGCGTCGACAATGGTGTAGGTGTGCAGCTTGTCGCCAAACGCCTGCTGCGTGGTGCGCCGCCGTGGGTCGCCACCCGTGCCCGAGTTCTCGGCAAAGATGGGCGTGCCGGTAAAGCCGAACAGGTGGTAGCGCTGGAACACCCGGGTGATTTCGGCGTGCATGTCGCCGAACTGGCTGCGATGACACTCGTCGAAGATCACCACCACATGGGCCTCATACACCGGGTGCTTCTTGTTCCTGGCGACGAAGCGGGAAAGCTTCTGGATGGTGGTGATGATGATGCGGGTGTTGGGGTCTTCCAACTGCCGTTGCAGCACCGCCGTAGAGGTGTTCGAGTTGGCCGCGCCTTTCTCGAAGCGCTCGTACTCGCGCATGGTCTGATAGTCCAGATCCTTGCGATCCACCACGAACAGCACCTTGTCGATGTCCGGCAAGCCCCGGGCCAACTGCGCCGCCTTGAAGCTGGTCAGCGTCTTGCCGCTGCCCGTGGTGTGCCAGATATAGCCACCCGCCGCCACGGTGCCGAGCTGCTTGTGGTTGGTGGCCGTGCCGATGCGCTGCAAGATGCGCTCGGCCGCCACGATCTGGTAGGGCCGCATCACCAGCAGCTTGCGATCCACATCGAACACGCAGTATTTGGTAAGGACGTTCAGCAGCGAATGCTTGGCGAAGAAAGTCTTGGTGAAGCCCGTCAGCTCGGTGATGGGCTGGTTTTTCGCGTCGGCCCACCAGCTGGTGAAGGCGAAGCTGTTGGAGGTTTTGTTCTTGCTGCGCTTACTGGACTGCTCCTTCAAATGCCCGTCGCGCACGGTGTTGCTGTAGTACTTGGTCAGCGTGCCGTTACTGATGACGAAAAGCTGCACGTACTCGAACAAGCCCGTGCCCGCCCAGAAGCTATCGCGCTGGTAGCGATTGATCTGGTTGAAGGCCTCGCGGATGTCCACACCCCGGCGCTTCAGCTCGACGTGCACCATGGGCAGGCCGTTGACCAGCACCGTCACGTCATAGCGGTTGGCGCGCGCCCCTTCGACTTCGTACTGGTTGATGACCTGCAAGGCGTTGTTGTGGATGTTGGCCTTGTCTACAAGATAGATGTTCTTGGTGCTGCCGTCGTCGCGCTTCAGTACCTGGATGTGGTCTTCCTGGATGCGTGCGGTCTTTTCCAGAATGCCATCGTTGGCTCCGGCGATGCTGGCGTTGAAAAACCGCTCCCACTCTGCGTCGGAGAAGGCGATCTTGTTGAGCCGCTCCAGCTGACGGCGCAGGTTGACCAGCAGTTCAACTTCCGAGGTGATGGTCAGGTAGTCATAGGCCTGCATCTGCAAAGCTTTGATGAAGGACTTTTCCAGCTCGGCTTCGGACTGGTACGCAGCCTCACGCACACCCGGTGCATCGGGCAGAAACTCGGCGACAACGGTGCTCTCGTTGGACAGCGCAATCGGTTCATAGCGAAATGTGCCCGGCTGGTTATTCATATCCAGTGTCAGATTCTATCAAGGGTGATTTAGTGCATCAGGAATAAATCCTTCAGAATACAAGGCTGAAATAACACCGCGAATCAAAACATTGTTGGCAAACCCGATGGTATATTGCCGTGCGCCTTCACGCACTGGCATCAGCATACCGCACTCAACCAGCTTGCCAAGTTGATAAGTACGCTGGCGCTCTGTCAGGTGAGACATGGCAGATTTCAGGTCGCTAGCCTTGGCAACACCCAGCTTGGCTGTTGCCTGCAACACTCGCGCCTCTTGTTCTGTCAGTAATTGGCGATTTTGGGCGTAGTTCAGTGCGGGTATCAGTATGTGCTCAAGCAGGTAGTCCGCACGAGTGAGTTGATCCACCTTGCGCAACTCAGCTAGCATGCCGCTAAGCACATACACACACCAGGTTTCCAACCCTTGCGGCGTGCCTGTATCCGCCTGTCCAAGCATTGCGTAATAGCGATCACGGTCATTGCAGAACACAGCGGTAGGGTTCAGTACGCGGCCACCCGCTTTCACATTAAAGCCATACTTAATCAGTAATGCGTAAGTCAATAACCGCACGGTGCGGCCATTGCCATTGCCAAAGGGGTGAATCCAGGCAAAACGATGGTGCGCTAACGCCACCTTGATGAGGTCATACTTACCCGGATCATTTTGATTGATGAAGCGCACCAGCTCGGCCATATAATCTGGCACGAACAAAGCCTCGGGCGGCAAGTGTTCGGCCTGTGCAATTTTTACATTGGTTGTGCGATAGCTACCGGGAGTGGAGTCACCCTCGCGCTCAAGATTTTTGACTGCCAGCGCATGCAGCTCGCGGATAAAGTGCTCGGTTAACTCTTGGCTCGGCTTAAAATCCGTCTCGATATAGCCCATGGCTGCTTCAATATTGGCCATTTCTCGCAGCGCATCATTCTCCGGTGCGCTTGATGCCCCCATGCGGCTTTCCACATAATCAGCCAGCGTGGTGTGGTTGCCCTCAATGCGTGCCGATCCCAGACTTTCTAGCATGTGAAAGATATGCTTTAGTTGGAAAAATACCGGTGCCGGGGTGCTGCCTTCCAGGCGCAGGCGCCGCAAATGCTCAAGCTCAGTTACCACATCTACCAGCGGTGAGTCAAACGCAGGATTCAGCAAAATAAGATCGTGGTGTTGAAAGCTTGGCATCAGCAACCCCTGAACCGTGAAACAAGAAAGGTTAATTACAATATGAATTGGTATTATCTACGATAATTTGAATTTATTTAAACAAAAACATATGTTTACTTAATTTAAGCATAATTTATATCTACAAAATACAGATATGAACATCTCCAAATAGAGAAACCAAAACAGTTGAGCGCCAGTCGCCACAACCTACGAAATGTCAAGACGCCTCCTGAAAGCTCAGCAACCGGTCGCGATAATGCGCGTACTGCTGGCGGCGGGCCTTGATCTCGGCAGGCAGGCCGCTGCTGATGTCGTTTACCAGAGCGTCGAATTTGTCGAGAATGGCGACGATGCGGGCTTGTTCTTCGAGCGGTGGAATTGGTATTTCATATCGAAGGATTGCTTCTTTATCGCCGCGTGGCATCTTGGCACCCTTGGTATATTGCATGTTGTATGCAAAAAACTGTTCAGAAGCCAAAAGGTGATACAGAAATCTTGGTTTGATGTCATTGCGCGATTCATCTCGCAAGCGAACAACCAAGACATCTTGATTGGTACCACCAGCTGCCACAGAATGCCAGATTTTTTTGAGGTACGGACGAATGTTGCCAATCAGAATGTCATTAGCTTCATAGCCAATAGATGAGCCAGTTGTTGGCACATAGCTGGATTGAGTACGCCCACGCATCTCTGGAAGTAAGTTATCTACGCCAACATAAGAATCTGCATCAAGCTCTGACGATGCGATTCGTGTATTCGAATAGATTGCAACTTTACCCAAGGTCGTCCACCTTATATTTGCTTGCTTGCTTGCTTCAGCGTCGGTGCGCTCGCCGAAGGTCAAGAGTGCGTCGCGGTAGTACTGGTACTGCCGCCGGCGCGCCTCCAGTTCCGCCTCCAGTTCCGCCTCCAGTTCCGTGAAATTGTCAAGAACTTTCACGATTTCGCGCTGCACTTCGAGTGGAGGTAACGGGTAACGGAATTTCTTGAATCCATTCATCTCGACCGACGCAAAACTGGATGTGGTTGTGTTGCTGCGACACCAGTCATCGAGCACGAAGCAATAGTAGAAGACAAACTTCATGTCGAGTCGCCCGGCGAACTCCGACTTCAGCGCAAGCGACGTGAACCTTTGGTTCGACAGATGTGGAATTGTGATAAGCGCGTGCTCGCCGATGGTTGCCGAAGTTGCAACGATGATTGAGTTGGCGGGAAATAGCCTGCCGCCCTTTACGGCTTCTTCGGTAATCTGCTGCAACGATTCGCCGAGGATTCGCCCATTTTCGCGGATGTCCTCCATTCGGAACCACGGCACGGTTCCGTCAGTCCAGTAGGCTTTGTTCGACGTCGAAGGCGTGTAGCCGTTCTTCGTAATGAAAAGCTCTTGAAGTTCTTTGAACTCCACTCCCTCCGGGCAAAGCTCGGCAATCAATTGCTCTATCCGGCTCATGCCTGCTCCCCTTCCAGCTCGGCCACGATGGCGTCGATGGCGGTACGCAGCTCGGCCTGGCGGGCGACGATGCGGGCGATGTCGGCGTTGAGCGCGCGGATGTCCACCACCTCGCGGGTGTCTTCCTGCGCGACGTAGCTGCTGACGGCGACGTTGTAGCCATTGGCGGCGATGTCGGCGTTATCGACCAGCGTGGCAAAGTGCGGAATGTCCTTGCGCGCGGTGAAGGCGTCCAGCACTTTCTTCTGGTTGTCGCCGGTGAGCTTGTTTTTGTTGCCGCTGCGCACGAATTCTGCAGACGCATCGATGAACAAGGTGGCGTTGTCGCGCTTGGATTTCTTCAGTACGATGATGCAGGTGGCAATGGTGGTGCCGAAGAACAGGTCGGGCGGCAACTGGATGACGGTGTCGACGTAGTTGTTGTCGATCAGGTACTGGCGAATCTTGGCTTCGGCCCCGCCGCGATAGAGCACGCCGGGAAACTCAACAATCGCTGCTGTGCCGTTGACCGCCAGCCACGCGAGGATGTGCAGGGTGAAGGCCAGATCGGCCTTGCTCTTGGGGGCGAGCACGCCCGCTGGGGCAAAGCGCGGGTCGTTGATCAGCAGCGGGTTGGCATCGCCATCCCATTTGATGGAGTACGGCGGATTGGAGACGATGGCTTCGAAGGGTTCGTCATCCCAGTGCGCCGGATCGGTTAGCGTGTCACCGTGGGCGATGTGGAACTTCTCAAAGTTCACATCGTGCAGAAACATGTTGATGCGGCACAGGTTGTAGGTGGTGAGGTTGATCTCCTGCCCGTAGAAGCCCTGGCGCACCGCATCGTGGCCCAAGACCTTGACGAAGTTGAGCAGCAGCGAGCCCGAGCCACAGGCCGGGTCATAGACCTTGTTGACCTCGGTCTTGCCGACCACGGTGATGCGCGCCAGCAGTTCGGAGACTTCCTGCGGGGTGTAGAACTCGCCGCCGGACTTGCCCGCCGTGGAGGCGTACATCTGCATCAGGTATTCGTAGGCGTCGCCGAACAGGTCGATGCTATTGGCGGAAAAATCGCCGCTGGATAGCGGTAGATCGCCGATGGCGTCGAGCAGCTTGACCAGCTTCTCGTTGCGCTTGGCCACGGTGGGGCCGAGCTTGCTGCTGTTGACGTCGAGATCGTCGAACAGCCCCTTGATGTCATCCTCGGAATCACTGCCCGTGGCCGAGCCTTCGATGTCGGCAAAGATGTTGCTCAGTGTCTCGTTGAGGTTGGCGTCATGCCGGGCGCGGGCGCGCACGTTGGCGAACAGCTCGGAAGGCAGGATGTAAAAGCCCTTTTCCTTCACCGTTTCGGTGCGGCCGAACTCGGCATCGGTATCGGTCAGCTTGGCGTAGTCGAAGTCGGCGCTGCCCGCACGGCGCTCCTGCTCGTTGAGGTAGCGGGTCAAGTTCTCCGAGATGAAGCGGTAGAACAGCATGCCGAGCACGTAGGTCTTGAAGTCCCAGCCATCGACGCTGCCGCGCAGGTCATTGGCGATGCGCCAGATGGTTTTGTGCAGCTCAGCGCGTTCGGTTTCTTTGGTGTTGTTATTCATGGAGCCGGATTTACAGACATTGCTGTCGCCTCAACGGTTTTATGAGCAATTTTGCTGTCAGGGATCATGCCCGCCATTGTGCTTATTTTTCTTCGCAAGGCAGACAGGTGAAGCAGGTTACCCGGACAACGCCGGGTATTCTGTGTATTTGTGCAACGATATCATACCAATTGCATGAAAACTGCAGGCGATCTACCGTCTTTTCGGCTTGGCCCGCTTTCAGAGGGGATTATTTATCCCGCAGGCGAGTTCTTAAACGCGAGATGGCCTGGGTGTGAAGCTGACAGATGCGTGATTCGCTGACGCCCAGCACATTACCAATTTCGCGCAGGTTCATTTCCTGTTCGTAGTACATACCCATGACCAGTTTTTCCTTGGCAGGCAATTTTTCAATGGCGGCGACCAGCAGTTCTCTCAGATTTTTTTCCAGCAATTGGTCTAGTGGCTCATTACCCTGGTCATTACATAGATGATCAAGAAAATGATCTTCTTCATCTACCTGAAAATCCTCGTAATAGATCAGTTGCCCGCCCCCCGCTTCTTGCAGCATTTCCTGATACTCGGCTAGTGGCAGGTTAAGTTCATCCGCGATTTCCTGTTCGCTGGGCGGGCAGCCAAGGCGTTGTTCCAGTGTGCGCATAGCGGTTTCGATCTGACGCATTTTTCTACGCAAGCTGCGAGGCAGCCAGTCCGCTTCGCGCAGTTCATCCAGCATCGAACCACGGATACGCTGGGCAGCGTAGCTTTCAAACTGACGTCCGTAGGAACCTTCGTAACGATTGATGGCATCCAATAGTCCGATCATTCCTGCCTGAATCAGATCATCCACCTGAACGCTGGCTGGCAGTCTGGCCATCATATGGTAGGCAATCCGTTTGACCAGGGGTGTAAATTCAATAACAAACTGGTCTTTATCAATGGTTCCTGCTTCGGTATACATAGATTCACTCACACCGTAAAATCTGCCGTATCAAGATGACTGGTTCGTATCAGTCTGCGCATGAAATTTTCCACACCGTCGTTATCTGTCCAAACGCCCGTGCATTGCATCAGTTTCTCAGCCAGTTGCCGGTAACCTGCAGCTGATTTGGATGCCGGGAAAATTTCCACTACCGGCTGGCAAAGCTGGGTGGAGCGGCGTAGTTTGTCATCCAGCAGAATGCATCCCATCCACTCCAGTCTGACAGCCAGGTTTTTTTGGGCAACGCTGGCAATGTTGTCGAAAATATCGCGCCCGATGTTTTCCGATGCCACTTTGTTGACCAGCACCAGGAAATTGCGCCGGGCGTATTCCTGGCTGATGAGCTTGATTAGCGCATATGCATCGGTAATGGCGGTACCGGAACCGGAAAGTACGATCAGCACCTGTTGGGAAGCCAGGCTCAGTGGCACGACCCGGCTGGTTTTCCCGGTAGCGGTATCGATCAATACCACATCCACTGACTGGGACAATTCATAGAAGCATTGAATCAACCTTTCCTGATCAATGAGTGAAAGTTTTGCCAGCGAGTGAATGCCACGCATTGCTGTTAAAACCATTACACCTTCCGGCCCTTGTGTCATCACCTGTTCAAGCGTCTTATCCTGATTAATCACATGCAGTAAATCGTAACGCGCATTCAGGCCAAGATTAGCATTGACGTCCTTGTGGCGCGGGTTTTCATCCAGAATCAGTACACGTTTGCCTGTTTTTGCCAATGCTGCAGCCAGGTTGATGACTGAACAGGTTTTTCCAACACCAGTTCGTCCACCGGCGACAGCAAACACGCGTACCCCGGTATTGGAAGCCAGCGCAGACAGCTCGCGCAGGCCGGATGCCTGGTCTTTCCTCACCTCAGCCATGATCTGCCTCGGCACGTTCTGGTTGTCTGATAGCTGGTTGATCGCCAGCACTACTTGCCATGATCAATGCAAATTCCGGGTCTTGCAGCGAAAAGGGAGAATTTTCCGGAGAAGGCTTGAAAATACGGTGCAGCAGGTAGCGGGAACTAGCTTCATGCAGATCTTCCGGAACCTTCTGGCCATTGGTGACGTAATGCAGCACCAGTTTACGCCGGATGATTGCATCTAGCGCAATACCCAGACTGGCTGACTCATCCACCTTGGTAATGATGCAGCCATGAATGTTATGTTTCTGGTAGGCGGAAATCACTTCGTCCAGCGTATCGCCGCTGCTGGTTGCACTGAGTAACAGTAGGTGCTTTATTTTTGTACCACATTGGCTCAACATGGCGATCTGTTCAGCCAGCATCTGATCGCGCTGGCTCATACCGACAGTATCAATCAGCACCATGTGTTTGCCGCGCAGTTCGTGCAACATTAACTGCAGATCCTCAATATCCTTGATGCTGCGTACCGATACCCCCAGCAACTTGCCGTAAATGCGCAGTTGCTCATGTCCACCAATACGGTAGCTGTCGGTGGTCAGCAGCGCCACTTTGTCAGCACCATGCCGGATAACAGCGCGTGCGGCCAGTTTTGCCGTGGTGGTAGTTTTACCTACACCGGTTGGTCCGATCAGTGCATAAATACCACCTTGTTCAATGATTTCGTCAGCGGTTGCAGTGCGTAAATTAAGCGTGAGCAGTGAGATGGTTTTTTTCAGGCTTTGCTCGAAATCACGGTCGGCCGGCAGTTTTTCCAGCAAATGACGTGACAGTAACGGGCTGAAGCCTGCACTCAGTAGTGTGCGCAGTACTTTCATGCCGCCCGGATCCCGTTGTGAAAAATTGCTCCAGCCCATGGTGGTCAGTTGCTCTTCCAGCATTTGCCGCATGGCCTGGATTTCCTGGATGATGTGCGCGCCCGGGCTATCCATCGCAGGTGGCTGTGTTTCCGGCTGTTTGCGGATAGTCGCTGTCTGCTCTGTTCCGGAAGCAGTTGGCTTAACTGCTGAAGAAGGTGCAGTCGCTTCGTGCGGCGTATCGCTGGTGAGTATGGAAATATCCTTGCCTGCCAACGCCATGATTTCAATCCCGCCCGGTACTTGTTTGTTTGACAAAATCACGGCATCCGCGCCCAGTTCTTCCTTGACTTTGCGTAACACCTCATGGGAGGTGGCGGCTAAAAATTTTCTTACTTTCATTTTTTGTTACCTCCAATGATCGATATGAATTTTATTTTTCTGGTATCCGGAATTTCGGAATGAGCCAGCACCCGTAATTGAGACAGCGATCGACGCAGGAAACGGGACAGCAGCAGGCGGATTGCGTCCGGCACTACCAGCACAACCGGTAATCCGAGTTGTTCCAGCCGCTTGACCGAGCTGCTGGCTTCACGTGTCAGGGTGTTGGCCAGGCCGGGTTCGATGCCGCCGTCTGCCACTGGATCGGATTGCACCACCTGTATCAGGATGTTTTCTAGTTCAGGGTGCAAACTCATGACCTGCATTTCAGCGTCAGACGGGAAACATTGCTCCACGATCATCCGGCCCAGCGCTACTCTCACCAGCGCCAGCAGTTCGCTGACATCCTGGGTGCGCCCTGCATGTTCTGTCAGCGTGTCGATAATGGTGCGCATATCGCGGATATTCACGCCCTCTTCCAGCAGGTGTTGCAATATTTTTTGTACCGTTGCCAGTGGCAGCAGCTTGGGAATCAAATCATCCGTCAGCTTGGGAATTCTTTGCTCCAGATGATCAAGCAACTTCTGCAATTCCTCCCGTCCGAGCAGTTCGGAGGCATGCATACGGATTAGATGATTCAGGTGTGTTGTAACGACTGTGCTGGCATCGACCACGGTATAGCCGCTGGTTTGCGCCAGTTCACGCTGTTCTGTTTCGATCCAGACGGCGGGCAACCCGAATGCCGGATCTTCGGTACGATTACCCGGCAACGCCATGGTGACCTGGCCGGGATTAATCGCCAGATGCATGCCGTTGTAGGATTCTCCCTGGCCGATTACCGAACCTTTCATGGTGATGCGGTAGCCATTGGGGCGCAATTCCAGGTTATCCCGAATATGTACCACTGGCGGGAGAAAGCCGATTTCCTGGGCAAATTTCTTGCGGATGCTGTTGATGCGTTTTAGCAGATCCCCCTGACGGTGCTTATCCACCAGCGGGATGAGACGATAGCCGACTTCCAGTCCGAGCGTATCGACTTGGACTACATCTTCCCAACTGGCATCCTGAGTTTCAGTGGTAGCGACTTCCGGCACTTCCAGTGTGGCATCCGGTGCAGTGGCACGGTTGGATACATAATAGGCAAGCGTACTGATCATTCCGGCCAGTAGCAGGAAAACGAAGTGCGGCATACCTGGCACCAGGCCCAGCGCGCCGAGGATACCCGCTGTCAGCCATAGTGCCTGTGGCTTGTTAAGTAGCTGGCTCACAAATTGTTGACCGAGGTCTTCATCGGTGCTGACCCGGCTGACCACCAGACCAGCGGCAGTGGAAATGATGAGTGCGGGAATCTGTGCGACCAGACCGTCGCCGATAGTCAGCAGCGTGTAGTTTTTGGCAGCATCACCCATGTTCATATCATGTTGCAGCACGCCCACGATCAAGCCACCAATAATGGTGATCAGCATGATCAGAATGCCGGCAATCGCATCGCCCCGCACGAATTTGCTGGCGCCATCCATTGAGCCGTAGAAATTGGCTTCCTGTGCAACCCGTTCGCGCCGTTTGCGCGCTTCATCTTCCCGGATCAGCCCGGCATTAAGATCGGCATCAATTGCCATTTGTTTTCCGGGGATGGCATCCAGGGTGAAGCGGGCGCTGACTTCTGCAATACGCCCGGCCCCCTTGGTAATAACAACAAAATTGATCACAATCAGAATAATGAACACCACCAAACCCACTGCATAGTTTCCACCCACCAGAAAATGGCCGAATGCCTCGATAACCTTGCCGGCGGCATCCGGGCCGTTATGGCCGTGCATCAGCACTACCCTGGTTGAGGCGACATTGAGTGAAAGTCGTAACAGTGTCGTGATCAGCAAAACAGTAGGGAAAACTGCAAATTCGAGTGCATCACGCGAATAAAGGCTCACCAGCAGCACAATCACTGCCAGTGCGATGTTGAACGTAAACAGCACATCCAGGACGAATGGCGGCAGTGGCAGCACCATCATCGAGAGGATCATGATGATCAGCATTGGCCCAGCCAGGCTGCGCATTTGGCCGTCTCGTACCAAAGCTGCTAAAGATAGAATATTATTCATTCAGCATTCATTCCAATAATAGGTATTTATTCACCTGTAAATCTGTTTCAGGCATGATCCAGTTCCACTGGCACCGCTATCTCCGGTGATAGTTGTGGCGCGGTACCACCCGCCGTCTGATATCTTCTCAGCTGGAAAACGTAGGCCAACACATGCGCTACCGCGGTATAGAGCGTCTCGGGAATCTCGGTATCCAGTTCCACGTGGTGATACAGTGCCCGTGCCAGCGGCGGCACTTCCAGCACCGGAATATGGTGTTCATCTGCCAATTCACGAATGCGGGCGGCGATCAGTTGCGACCCTTTTGCCACTACTTTCGGTGCACGCATTGAGTGATCCTGATACTTCAATGCGACGGCGTAGTGCGTCGGGTTGGTCACCACGACATCTGCCCTGGGTACTTCTGCCATCATGCGTCGGCGTGCCATTTCACGCTGCATACTGCGGATGCGCGCCTTGACCTGGGGATCACCTTCATCCTCCTTGGCTTCCTTGCGCAGATCTTCTTTGGACATCCGTAACTGGCGTGCGTGATTCCAGAGCTGGAAAGGTACATCGATTACGACGAGCAGCAGCATGGCACCAACAATCAGCATAAAGGTCAGGCCGATCAGTCTGCCCATGCTGGTTAGTCCTGTGTCCAGCGGCATACCAATCAGATCAAGCACGTCTTGTTTGTGACTCCAGATAATCCCGGCCGCAACGCCACCAATGACTGCAGCCTTGGCGATTGCCTTGACCAGTTCAATCAGGCCGTGTGACGAAAATATCCTTTTAAATCCATTAACCGGATTGAGACGTTTGAAGTCAGGAAACAACGCCTTGGAGCTGAACAGCCATCCACTCAACAGCATGGGCGATACCAGCGCCACAATCACTAGCCATCCCAGTAAGGGTGCGATAGCCAATAGCCCATCAAGCGCCAGTTGAAATAACCTGGGCAACAACAGCGCCGGATTGAATGCAACTTCCCGTTCTATTTGCAGGCCGCTTTCCAGCAGGGCGGACAGTTTCTGAATAATGAGCGAACCGATCACCCACAAGCTGCCGGAAGCTGCCATCAGCATAGTGAACGTGGTTAATTCCTGCGAGCGCGCTACCTGCCCCTCCTCCCGGGATTTTTCCAGGCGCCTGGGGGAAGCAGGTTCAGTACGTTCAAGATCGTTATCGTCTGCCATAGCGGATTCCTCTCGATGAACCAGGATTATCCGTGTTCACGCTGAAATCGATGTCGTAAACAAGCAACGATTTAGGCGGCTAATCAGATAATCCTGGAGAGAAAGCCGGGTGAGAGAATGTTGAGAGCCTATTTACCGTTGAAGCTGTTTAGGTAACAGGAAAAACAAACCGGGGAAAGGCAGCGAGTGAATTAAATCATCTGCTGCCTAAATGGCTTTTTAGTAGGGATTGGGTTGATTCTGCTGGGAAATCAGCTTGCTGTCTGAAACAACAGGCCAGCATGTTCCCGCATTTTGTGGAAGCGGATGCCGGGCCAGTTTTCTTCAGCCACGCTGATTTCGGCAGAGAAAGAAGCCAGAAAAGTGGGGGCATCCACTGCATCGTAGGCGATACGATGCGTATTGGCATCAATAAAACGCTGCAATTCCCGGGGCATTTCGGCAGTTACCCACCTTGCCAGTTGGTATTTGGCAGGAGCGACACGTGCCTCGACACCGTATTCATGCTTGAGACGATGGGTGACGACTTCAAACTGTAGCTGGCCCACCGCACCCAGCAGCAGGATACTGCCGAGATGCGGACGGAACACCTGGATGGCGCCTTCTTCACCCAGCTGAGTCAATCCCAACTTGAGTTGCTTGCTGCGTAATGGATCGGCAATTTCGACTGTCTGGAAAATTTCCGGCGCAAAAAATGGCAAACCGGTAAATTGCAGGTTGTCTCCCTCGGTCAGAGTATCGGCCAGTTGTAGCGTCCCATGATTGGGAATGCCGATAATGTCACCTGCATAAGCTGTTTCCAGCAATTCACGCCGTTGTGAAAGAAAGGAAACTACCGTGCTGGTGCGCACATCCTTGCCGCTGCGGACTACCTTGAGACTCATTCCACGCCTGAATTCACCCGAGCAGATGCGCACAAAGGCAATGCGATCCCGATGAGCAGGGTTCATGTTTGCCTGAATCTTGAAAACCACCCCGGAAAATTTATTTTCAGTCGGCAGGATTTCTCGCTGAATGGCTTTGCGTGTACCGGGTGGTGGCGCCAGATCAACCAGTGTATCCAGCACTTCCTGTACGCCGAAATTGTTGATTGCCGAGCCAAAAAATACGGGTGTTTGCTGCCCGGCAAGAAACGCTGCCTGATCAAATTCCGGTGCAGCACCCTTGATCAGATCAATTTCCTGCCGAGCCTGTTCCAGGTTTGCTCCGAAGCGTTTTGTAACTGCCGGATCGCCCAGATCGGTAATGATGGTTGTATCTTTCTGCTCGGCATGATCCATACCAGGCCGAAAGACGCGCATCAGTTCGTGCCGCAAATCGTACACGCCATGAAAGCGTTTGCCCGAGCCGACCGGCCAGGTGAATGGAACTACGTCCATTCCCAGTGTGCACTCGATTTCATCAATCAGATCGAGTGGTTCGCGTACTTCTCGATCCAGTTTGTTGACGAAAGTAATGATCGGGGTGTTGCGGGCGCGGCAGACCTGCAGCAGGCGCAAGGTTTGTGATTCCACGCCGTTGGCGGCATCGATGACCATTAGTGCTGCATCGACAGCGGTCAGCACGCGGTAGGTATCTTCGGAAAAATCCTGGTGACCGGGCGTGTCCAGCAAGTTGATGACACAGCCCCGGTACTCCATCTGCATGACAGAGCTGGCAACAGAGATACCGCGCTGTTTTTCGATTTCCATCCAATCGGAAGTGGCGTGGCGACTGGCTTTACGCGCTTTGACACTGCCGGCGATGTGAATGGCGCCAGCAAACAGCAGTAATTTTTCCGTCAACGTGGTTTTACCGGCGTCCGGATGGGAAATAATGGCAAACGTCCGACGACGTTTAACCTCATGATCGATCGTCATTGAAAATCCTGTGGTTCTTGAGAAACTGAATGATAAAGATGGCAATAAGTGGTGTGGGTAGCGCTGAACCGGCTGGTCGCCGGATAAATTTCCCGGCAGATCGGCATGACATGGGGACAGCGCGGATGAAAATAACAGCCTTGTGGTACATCAGCCGGTGAAGGCGGCTCACCTTGCAAACGTATGACTTCACGTTGGGTGCCGGGTTCATATATTGGTACCGCAGACAACAGCGCCTGGGTGTAGGGATGTTTCGGGGCATCCAGCACTTCTTCAGTGCGCCCGTTTTCCACAATTCTGCCCAGATACATAACAGCTACTTCATCCGCAAGATAGTCCACGACAGCTATATTATGGGTGATCAGCAGATAAGCAAGTTTTCGCTCCTGTTGTAGCGTTTTCAACAGATTGAGGATTTGTGCCTGTACCGAAACATCCAGTGCGCTGGTTGGTTCATCACAGATCAGCAGCTGTGGATTAACTGCCAGCGCACGTGCAATGGCAATCCGCTGACGTTGGCCACCGGAAAATTCATGTGGATAACGCCATTTGGCTTCTACAGGCAAACCCACCTGCATCAGCAGAGTATCAATGTTGTGTTCATTCTTTTTCTGCGTAGATAATTTATCCGAGTACCGGCCAAGTGCCTGCATGCCTTCTTCGATAATCTCAATAATGCGCATGCGTGGATTAAGTGATGAATAAGGATCCTGGAAGATGATCTGGAATTCAGTGCGTTTTTTCAGTAATTGCTTCCGATTCAGTTTAGATAACTCTTCATCCTGCACACGGATACTGCCTGATGTAACCGTGATGAGTTGCATGATACCTTTACCCACCGTGGTTTTGCCGCAACCGGATTCTCCCACCAGCGCCAGTGTTCTGCCGTGGTTAATTTGCAGCGACACACCATCAACCGCTTTGACATAGCCTGCTGCTCGCTTGAATAACCCTTTATGCACCGGGAAATGCACTTTCAGATCATTCACGTTTAACAGAAGATTATCTGAATCCAAACCAGGAGCGTCAACACTGGCTGGAAGATTATCGGTTGTTGCATGAGCAATGTCGGACAATGCTTCCACGGAATGCTCCGGATAAAGGTGACATCGGACACGGTGTTGAGGTGAAATTTCCACCCAGGGTGGAATAATCTTGTGACATTTTTCCCAGGCATGATCACAACGATCAGCAAAACGGCAGCCGGTAAAAACATGTGAAAGGGCTGGCACATTTCCCTGAATGACGATCAGTTTCTGATTGCGTTTTTTTCTCGTTGGTAAAGCAGCGAACAATTTATGGGAATAAGGATGGGCCGGTGATTGAAAAAAACTTTCCTGATCCGCGGTTTCAATGATTTCTCCAGCATACATCACGGCAATGCGCTGCGCTATTTCTGCAACCACTCCCAGATCATGGGTGATCAGAAGAATAGCCATGTTTTCCTGTCGCTGCAAATTGCGCATGAGATCCAGCACCTGCGCCTGAATCGTGACATCCAATGCAGTTGTGGGTTCATCCGCAATCAGCAGCTCTGGTTTGCTTGCCAGTGCCATAGCAATCATGACGCGCTGCTTCATGCCACCCGAAAACTGGAACGGATATTCCTTGATACGACGCGCCGGATCAGGAATACCAACCTGACGCAGGAGCTCCAGAATGCGTGTTTGTGCCGCTGCACCACGCAGATTAGAATGTTGCAGCAATACTTCTTCAATTTGTGCACCGGTGGTCATGACCGGGTTCAGGCTCAACATCGGTTCCTGGAAAATCATGCCGATACGATTGCCGCGCACCTCACGCATGGCGGATTCCGGCAAGGCCAGTAGTTCATCACCATTCAGGCAGATGCTGCCATGCGTGATTTCTCCAGCTTCCGGCAACAGGCGCATGATAGATAAAGCAGTCATGGATTTCCCACAACCGGATTCTCCCAGTAATGCAAATGTTTCGCCTGGCCGAATGGCAAGTGATAATCCATCCACGGCACGTACCGGCTGCCGGCCGGTATGCAGCTGCACTTTGAGCTCATTTATTTCAAGTAATGCGGTCATGTGCGGGGTATGTTTTTGTCTGGGGAGGCCATTTCTTCTGTTTCATTCTGATTCTTGAGATATCTGGCTGAATCATTGCTGAGGGTTCGGCTGTGCGGATTGAATGCATTTTGTACCGCATCTGAAAAAAGATTGGCGCTTAATACCAGCGCGAACATGAAGGTGAATGCTGCAAATAATGTCCACCAGACCATCGGTTCACGCGCCATTTCCAGCCTGGAGGCATTGATCATCGTTCCAAAGCTGATGGTAGAGGGATCCACGCCCACTCCGACATAGGAAAGAACAGCTTCGGCCAGTACCAGGCTGCTGAAATCCATTACGGTGGTAATCAGTACGATATGGATGACATTCGGCAAAATATGGCGAGTGATGATACGCCAATGAGAAACGCCAAACGCATGTGCTGCCTGGATGTATTCCATTTCACGCAGTTTTAGTGTCTCTCCGCGCAATACTCTGCACAGCCCCGTCCAGCTGGTGATGCCCAGAATAATACAAAGAAACAGCAAACGCAGATCAGCGCGTGCGGCGGTTGTATCGAGCAGATCGGCATGCGTTTCAATATAAACCTGCATCATCAGCACGGCTGCTGCAATCAGCAATACACTGGGGATAGAGCTGAGCGTGGTGTACACGTACTGGATAACATCATCAACCCAGCCGCGAAAGTAACCTGCTGCAATCCCCAGCAGCAGGGCGAATGGCAGCATGATCAAGGTTGTCAATGTTCCGATAACAAGCCCGGTGCGAATACTTTTGAGTGACAGGTACAAAACATCCTGGCCTACCTTGTCTGTTCCTAGGACATGGTAGTGTGTGGTCAGTGCTGCGACGGCGCCCCCCATGGCCAGAATAACAGCCAGCGTGATCAATATGGCGCGCCAGGGAACTTCAGTTGTACCGTGCCATATAGCTGTTTGTATACGAAAAAATGAAGTGCGATACTGCTTGGCCTGCATACTGCCCAAGCCGAGAACCAACCCGGCCCAGATTAGCAATCCTGCTCCCGCTCCCGAAACGGATCGCCACCAAATATCACTGGTCAGCTCCGTTCTTGGATCATCCAAATGCGCGCCGCCGAAGGTTAATCGGGCAAAATCCCATACCTGCTCTCCTTCAGTGGTGATAATCATCTGCTTTGCATATAGATGGGCAGATAGGGGGGCGGAGTAGGTTTTTTCCATCTGTGAGCGTAGCGGAGTAGCCAACAGATCGAACACGCTGAGTACTTCAGCGCTATAGATATTTTCCCCGGTGGCGCGAGTTTGTTCCAGTGCCGGGCGAAAGTGAATCGTGTCGAGCAAACCGATCAGGATGAAGCATAACAGGATGGTCAGTGCAGACATTCCGCTGGCGTTGTGTATAACCTTGCACCAGGAAGCCAGCATGTGTTCATGCCGCCTGGCATAAATACCAAGAATAATACCTGTTGCCAGCAGCAGATAAATCAGAGCGTCTGTCCAGAGTATAACGGGATGGAAAGGCATTATGACGAAGATCAAAGTTCAAGTTGTAATAATGCGGTATTGTAGCGTAGTGACAACAGGCAATTGCATCGAAGAAAAAAGTGGATATCGTAATGATAAATATAGCCTGGTTGACCAGAATGTTTATTCTGCTGGCTGTTTTTATTTGTAATGACACAACGCAACCATGCCATCATCGAAAATGACAAAAAAATATTCCGGTTTTGCTAAAGTTCCTGAATGGATGGTCGTTAGACGAGCGTAACATATGCAAATATTTATTTTAGAAGGAATTCCGTCGTGAAAATAAACCAGATATCTCCGGGGCATACAGAGCTTGCTGCCGGGGTAGCTCAAAAAAAAGTGGACAGAACGGATAATGCCAAAGTGAGTACTGCAGGTAAAAATAACAGTATACATATCAGCACACTTTTATCAGGAGCTCAGGCATCGAATGCTGGCAGCGAAACTGTTAATGCTGCGAAAGTTGCCGAAATCAAGCAAGCCATTAGCGAAGGTCGTTTCAAGGTGAATCCTGATGTGGTTGCGGATCGTCTGCTGGAAACCGTGAAAGAACTGATTCAAAGCAAACGTTCAACCTAAAATGGACGGTAATCCTCAGGCAATTCTGCAGAAAGGCGATACGCTAGCCTCGACTTTGCGACTTCAGCTGGAAAGCACTTACTTGTTTCTTGAGCTTCTTGAGCGCGAACGAAACCTGCTGGCTTCAGGAAGTATTGATGATTTGCCCCCGCTGGTTGCAGACAAGGATCGGGTCGTGAGTCAACTTTCACGATTGGATGCACAACTTAACCAGCTTCTCGCTGCAGCTGGCTTGCCTGGTGATGCGCAAGGAATAAGCGCCTGGCTGGCTGCCAATCATTCAAAATCAGCTGTTGCCCGCGACTGGGAGGAGCTGCTTAACCTTACCCGTCTTGCTCGGCAGCGTAATCAAACGAATGCAAATATCGTTTCCACCTGGTTGCAATATACACGACAGACGCTCTATGCACTGCATGGTGCGACAGGGCGCATCACACTTTATGATCCCAAAGGCCAGATGGCTTGACATCTCCTGAAGGCACCACCAAAATTGGTTTTTAGACGAGCCGTGGCCGCGTGATATTCGCTGTCGCGACTATCCATTTGACATGCCGGGCTGTTGCATCCCGTGCACAAGATTTTAGAGGCGTTCATGGCACGCTTATTACAAAGATGTTTCACGTGAAACATCTTTGTAATTACCACTTGTCCTTGTTCCGCGCCTACCAACCAGACACTGTCTCGCAGTCGTTGCCGGGCAAGATTAAGGCACACTAAAATCCTAATTGGCCGCGTATCGGTGCCAGCTTGATCAATTTCATATAAAATACCTCCAACTCCTTAAGCAATCTTCATCATATGACTGTCCAAGTCTGTTTAGGCGCACTGCGAACTGGCATCTGTATTTATGCATTTTTCAAGAGATTTTGACATTATCGTTGTTGGTGGCGGACATGCCGGAACGGAAGCGGCTCTGGCAGCTGCACGCATGGGTCAAAAAACATTACTTCTGACGCAAAATCTGGACACATTGGGGCAAATGTCATGCAATCCATCCATTGGAGGAATCGGCAAAGGCCACCTGGTTAAGGAAATTGATGCACTGGGTGGGGCTATGGCTGCAGCAATTGATGAAGCAGGCATTCAATTTCGCACGCTCAATTCAAGCAAAGGCCCGGCGGTTCGAGCAACACGCGCCCAGGCCGATCGTGTACTGTATCGCCAGGCCATACGCAAACGGCTGGAAGCACAACCCAATCTGCTGATATTACAATCTACTGTTGATGATCTGCTACTGCTGGACGACAAGATTACAGGCGTTGCCACGCATCTTGGAATTACCTTCTCGGCGCGCGCCGTGGTGTTGACGGTTGGTACCTTTTTGGGGGGGCTGGCGCATGTCGGTGACCAGAATTTTCAGGCGGGTAGAGCGGGTGATCCGGCATCAATCAGGCTTGCGCATCGCTTGCGTGAAATGAATCTGTCGGTGGGAAGACTTAAAACCGGCACACCGCCCCGTATTGATGCACGCACTATTGATTTTCAGTTTTTGCGCGAGCAGCCAGGAGATGAGCCAATACCAATATTTTCATTCCTGGGAAATACTGCACAACACCCTCGACAAGTGTCATGCTGGATGACACGCACCAATGAGAAAACGCATGAAATCATTCGCGCCGGGTTGGATCATTCTCCCTTGTATACCGGGAAAATAGAAGGTATCGGGCCACGCTACTGTCCATCGATCGAAGACAAGGTGGTGCGTTTTTCTGACAGAGACTCGCATACCGTCTTTTTGGAGCCGGAGGGTTTGGAAACCTGCGAAATTTATCCGAATGGAATTTCAACGAGCCTTTCTTTTGAGGTACAGGTCGAACTGGTGCGTTCAATCGCCGGCCTGGAAAATGCACACATAACCCGGCCGGGTTATGCAATTGAATATGATTATTTCGATCCACGGGCACTCAAAAGATCTTTGGAGACAAAAGCGATCGACGGATTGTTTTTTGCCGGGCAGATCAATGGCACTACCGGCTATGAAGAAGCAGCTGCTCAAGGTTTGCTCGCCGGTTTAAACGCCAGTCTCAAGATAAAGGAACAAGAATCCTGGTGTCCGAGCCGTGATGAGGCTTACCTTGGAGTGCTAGTGGATGATCTGGTTACCCGTGGTGTAACAGAGCCTTACCGTATGTTTACCAGCCGTGCTGAATTCCGCTTGCAATTAAGGGAAGACAATGCTGACATGCGATTGACGGAAGCCGGGCATCAATTTGGTCTTGTTGATGAGAAGCGCTGGCAGATTTTTGCTGCCAAGCGGGAAGCAATCGAAACCGAAAAAGCAAGATTACGGCGTACCTGG
This sequence comes from Nitrosomonas sp. TNE100, assembly GCF_055387135.1. NCBI lineage: Bacteria > Pseudomonadati > Pseudomonadota > Betaproteobacteria > Nitrosomonadales > Nitrosomonadaceae > Nitrosomonas > Nitrosomonas sp. TNE100. The sequence goes on from NZ_AP040997.1 coordinate 2,409,292, forward strand.
GTGCCCGCTGGTGTCTTGCATAAATTACAAACACTGCAAACATCCGGCCAATCTGACGATCGCTCCTATTCATTATACGAGCTGTTACGACGCCCCGGAATCAGTTATACAGAGCTGGTGTCATTGTCTGAAGTTGAACCGTCGATGATTGACGGCCAGATCGCCCAGCAGTTGGAAATTGATGTCAAATATGAAGGTTACGTAGAACGACAAAGACAGGAAGTTGTTCGTCATACACAGCATGAAACCATGGTTTTACCAAAAAACCTGGATTACAGTACCGTGCGAGGCCTTTCTAACGAAGTCACGCAGAAATTGAATCAGCATCAACCGGAAACAATTGGCCAGGCAGCACGGATTTCTGGTATTACACCGGCAGCCATATCCTTATTACTGGTACATCTAAAGCGTGGTATGGCACGCCAGGCAGCCAAACAGGAAGAAACGCATGAATCTGGAAAAACAGTTGCATGAAGGTCTGGAAGCAATTTCAGGGTTGTCCGCTGATGTGGCACATTTAAGCAGTCAGTTATTACGCTACATTGAACTCATCACGAAGTGGAACAGTACTCATAATCTGACTTCGGTAAGAAATCCCGAATCGATGATTACTCGTCATATGCTGGACAGCCTGGTCGTATTACCACATATCAGTGGACCAAATATTGTTGATGTCGGTAGTGGCGCCGGCTTGCCGGGCATTCCCATTGCGCTGGCGCGTCCCGAATGGCAGGTGGTCATGGTAGAAAGTAATCAGAAGAAAGCTGTTTTTATGCAACAGGTTGTGGTTGAACTGCGTTTGCAGAATGTTTCAATCAGGCAAGAGCGTGTGGAAAAAATAAAGCCGGGAGACAAGGTAGATACTGTTATCTCACGCGCGTTTTCCAGTCTCGAACGTTTCATGCGCTTGTCGAAACATCTGTGTGAAAACAACGTTGATCATTGTCGTTTCATTGCCATGAAAGGAGCGTTCCCGGATATGGAGTTGATGCAACTCCCTCCGGAATTTTCCGTTGAGCAGATTATTCCCGTTGCGGTTCCTGGCCTGAGAGCCAAGCGTCATCTGGTCGTGATGCGGTGTCACTCCGAATGAGATTTATTGAGTGGAATATAAGCGTATTCCATAATCTTCTTGCCAGAACAGAGACGTAATTTAATGGTCAGGATACTTGCCATTGCCAACCAGAAGGGAGGGGTGGGTAAAACAACGACCAGTATTAATCTGGCCGCCAGTTTGGCAAGTATCGGCAAACGAGTATTGCTCGTTGATCTGGATCCGCAAGGTAATACCACGATGGGAAGTGGCGTAGACAAGCGCCTGTTGGATCATACTGTTTACCAAATACTGCTGGGCGAACAGACCATCGCCAAGGTTCGTTTATCGACAAAACCAGGGAAATACGACCTGCTCCCGGCCAATCAGGAACTGGCAGGCGCAGAAGTGGAAATGGTGTCGCTGGAACAGCGTGAATCCCGCCTGAAGGAGGCTTTGCAGGCAATACAGGCAGATTATGATTTTATTCTGATCGATTGTCCTCCAGCCCTTAACCTGCTGACATTAAACGGATTATGTGCAGCACACGCTGTTATCATTCCCATGCAATGTGAGTATTATGCGCTGGAAGGCCTGAGTGATCTGGTCAACACGATTAAAAGGGTACGGATGGGTTTTAATCCATCCATCAGGATAGAAGGCCTATTGAGAACCATGTTTGATCCGCGCAATCTGCTGGCGCAGCAGGTGTCTGATCAATTGAAACAACACTTTGGCAACAAAGTTTATCAGACCATCATTCCTCGTAATATCCGGTTGGCAGAAGCACCTGGGTTTGGATTACCGGTGCTTTATCACGATCGACAATCCCGGGGTGCCCGGGCTTATCTTGAATTGGCCAACGAAATTCTGGCAACAGCTAGCTAGCTGATGATCTGGCCAGAAATTCATAATATTTTTGATTGGGTACCGTAACTATGGCAAAACCTAAAGGATTGGGGCGAGGTTTGGACGCGCTACTGGCAGACAATTCCCAGGAAACAGATTCGCTACAAAATCTTGCTGTGGATTTATTGCAGGCCGGGAAATACCAGCCCCGGACGAGGATGGATGAAACATCCCTGCATGATTTGGCAGAATCGGTCAAGGCGCAAGGGGTTATGCAGCCAATACTGGTACGACCGCTTGTGGCGGGTGGCTATGAAATTATTGCTGGGGAACGCCGCTGGCGTGCTGCTCGGATTGCTGGACTGGAGCAGATTCCAGCCATTGTGCGCGAAGTGCCGGATGAATCCGCACTTGCGCTTTCTCTGATTGAAAATATTCAGCGCGAGGATCTTAACCCTCTAGAGGCAGCAGCGGGAATTCAGCGTCTGATCGAAGAATTTGGTATGACGCATCAAACAGCTGGTCAGGCATTGGGTTATTCGCGCAGTGCGATCTCAAATTTGCTGCGTCTGCTTAATCTGGCTGCCCCAGTGCAGGATCTGATTATGCAGGGGAAAATCGATATGGGACACGGGCGCGCCCTGCTCGCGCTGGAGGCCGGGAAACAACTGGAAATTGCGCATCTGATTATGCAAAGGCAACTATCCGTGCGTGAAACCGAAAATCTGCTCAAGCGAATGAGTCAAGCATCTTCAGTAAGGAAACCGTCATTTCCGGATAGAGACCTGCTACGCCTGCAGGAAGATATGTCTGCACGGCTGGGCGCCAATGTTGTAATCAAACAAGGGAAAAAAGGTGCTGGTAATGTCATCATTCATTACGCCAGTCTTGAGCAATTGGACGGAATTCTTGCGAAATTCTGAAGAACCTTGCGACAATCGCTCTGCTGGGATTGGTTTACATTCTGTAATCTTATCGCGTAACTTTTCTAACAGAGTGGTGAGGATTATCCAAGTTGTTATAATCACGTTAAAAACAAGCTCAAAGTACTCATTTGTCGCACACAAACCACTACGCTTTTTGCCTGTTTTTGCCTCGCTCTGATGGGCCTTTTGCCCATGTTTTCATCACCCTGCTAGTGGCAACCTAGATGCCAGCTTGCTTACCTCCTGATTGATTTGCGTCAAAAAATCAAACCATTCTTAACAGAATGTATGTTGTAATGAGAAAAAATCATCACTTCATGGAGTAAGCCATGTGAGTACATTACGTGAAACCGGAGTATGGAAGGCGCTGCATTCACACTATCTATCTTTTCAAAGGATACAGTTGCGCGGGCTGTTTGCGCGAGATAAGAAACGTGCCGAGCGTTACACCGTAGAAGCAGCAGGCTGGCGCCTGGATTACTCCAAGCATCGTATCAATGACAAAACCCTGAAATTGTTATTTGAGCTGGCACGTGAATGTAGCCTGGAATCGCGGCGTGATGCCATGTTCTCGGGCAAGGAAGTCAACACCACTGAGCAGCGCGCCGCCCTGCACATCGCGCTACGTGCCCCTGCTGATTCAGTAATAAATGTGGCAGGCGTGAATGTAGTACCTGAAGTACAGGCAATACTCAAACGTATGGCTGAATGCGCCGAGTTGATCCGCGCGGGAGAATGGAAAGGCTACAGTGGCCGACCGATCCGTAACATCGTTAATATTGGTATTGGCGGGTCGGATCTGGGCTCGGTAATGGCCTGCGGGGCGCTGTGCCATTATGGCGAACGCAAGTTGAGATTACGCTTCGTTTCCAATGTGGATGGAACGGATTTTGTAGAGGCAGTACACGGATTGAGGCCGGATGAAACCTTATTCATTATAGCTTCCAAAACGTTTACCACACTCGAAACCATGACTAATGCGCACACTGCGCGTCATTGGCTGCAAACCGCTGCAGGACGTGACAGGAAAGCCATCACACCCCACTTTGTAGCGCTCTCGACCAATGAGAAAGCTGTCAATGATTTTGGTATCCCCTCCAAACAGATGTTTGGTTTCCAGGAATGGGTAGGTGGGCGTTATTCCATGGATTCTGCTATTGGCTTATCCATTATGATTGCCATCGGGCCGGAAGCTTTCTGCGAAATGCTTGCTGGTTTTCACGCCATGGACGAACATTTTCGCAGTGCACCACTTGAACAGAATCTGCCTGTCATCATGGGGCTTCTGAACGTATGGTATGCGGACTTCTTTGATGCGGGTACCGTCGCAGTATTACCTTATGCACATTCTCTCAAGCGGTTTCCTGCCTATCTACAGCAGCTCACCATGGAATCCAACGGCAAGCATGTGACACTTGACGGAAAAAGTGTGGATTACCATACCGGCTCCGTGTTCTGGGGCGAACCAGGTACCAATGGACAGCATTCGTTTTATCAGTTGATTCATCAGGGCACACATTTGATTCCTTGTGACTTCATTGCTTTTGCTGAATCGCTCAATCCGGTTGGACGACATCAGGATCTGTTGTTCGCCAACGTAATCGCGCAGGCCGAGGCGCTTGCCATGGGCAAAACACTTACAGAAGTGCAAAAGGAAGGGGTATCGGCCGAATTGGCACCTCATAAGGTTATGAAAGGCAACCAACCGTCGAGTCTATTGTTTGCTAAACGACTTACACCAACATCATTGGGAGCACTAGTAGCACTGTATGAGCACAGTGTATTTACACAAGCCACAATATGGGATATCAACCCCTTTGATCAATGGGGGGTGGAATTGGGCAAACGGCTTGCATCGCGCATAGCAGAGGAAATAGAAACACCGGATGTGACGCTGGCACACGATGCTTCAACTAATGCCTCAATTCGCTGGTACTGTTACATGCGCGGACAGAATAACAGCCAAGAAAAACAAGAAAAACGCTGTGTACTGGCGCTGGATGTAGGCGGCAGTAACGTCAAGGCAAGAATAAGCGGCGAGAAATTAAAAATTAAAATCCCATCTGGTTCAGACATGACACCAGAACTTATGCTCACGCAGCTGGATAAATGTTTACACGGATGGCATTACGATGCAGTAAGCGTTGGTTTTCCAGCATTGGTTGTACATGGGCGTATTGCAAACGAACCAGCTAATCTTGGCACTGGTTGGGTAGGGTTCGACTTTGCCAAGGCATTTAGCTGCCCGGTCAGGATTATGAATGACGCTGCCATGCAGGCACTTGGCAGTTACGAAGGCGGGTACATGCTATTCCTTGGCCTTGGCACCGGTCTTGGTTCCGCTGTCATTGTGGATGGACGGATTGAGCCAATGGAACTGGCGCACCTTCCATACAAACAGCATACCTATGAATATTACGTTGGTAAACATGCGCTCCAACGCTTGGGAAAGCGTAAATGGCGAGCTGAAGTGCTCGCAGAAGTTGAAATGCTGCGCATTGCACTTGAACCTGATTACATCGTACTGGGTGGTGGTAACGCACGACTTTTGAAAAAACTACCGACCGGTGTTCGCCGTGGAAAAAACGCCAATGCATTCACTGGTGGTTTTCGCCTGTGGGAGGATGAGTATGAATGATTCAACAAATGCTGATCATACGATACAACTCGGTTTTATCGGCTTGGGGCGTATGGGCCTTAATATGGTGGAGCGATTGCAGAAAGCCGGTATAGGTTGCGTGGTATTTGATACCAATTCTGAAGCATGTATTGCCGCTACAAAATCGGGAGCAGAGACAGCGATCTCGCTTGATGATCTGGTTAATAAGCTTGCCTTACCTCGTGCAGTATGGCTCATGCTGCCCACCGCAGTAGTGGATAAAGTGCTCACAGTGTTGACACCCCTTCTCAGTGCCGGCGATGTCGTGATTGATGGGGGAAATTCGCACTATGTGGCAGATCTACGCCGTGCTGCATCACTCGCAACCAGACAAATTTATTACCTGGATGTGGGTGTCAGCGGCGGTGTGTGGGGGCGAGAACGCGGTTATTGCCAGATGATCGGCGGTCCTGATGCGGCCTATCAGCGGCTTGAGCCTGTATTTCGCACATTGGCACCTGGTGTGGAAGCCGCGACACGCTCGCCGGGCCGCAGCGGCGAGCCGACACCTGCCGAACATGGCTATTTGCATTGCGGGCCGAATGGCGCCGGACATTTCGTCAAGATGGTGCACAACGGCATAGAGTATGGATTAATGGCAGCCTATGCTGAGGGGTTGAATATACTGCATCAGGCGAACGCTGGAAATGTCCGGCAGGAAATAAATGCCGAAACTGCGCCACTCGAACATCCCGCACGCTATCAGTACGATTTTCCGCTCAATGACGTGGTGGAGTTGTGGCGCCGTGGCAGCGTGATTGGTTCCTGGTTGCTGGATTTGACAGCCATTGAGATGAATGAGGATATGACGCTTTCACGTTATACCGGACGTGTATCTGATTCTGGTGAAGGCCGCTGGGCGGCACTCGCGGCAATTGAAGAAGGCGTCCCGGTTCCGGTACTTGCCGCAGCACTTTTTGGCCGCTTCACATCACGCGGGCATGATGAGTTTGCCGATAAGGTAATGTCTGCGATGCGCCACGGATTTGGGGGGCATGATGAAAAAACCGCTCCGGATGACAAATAAAAGAAAAAGGAGGAGGTGTGTCTGATACAAACCTTGTGATTCTTGGTGCAACCGGAGACTTGACGCAACGTTTGCTCATGCCGGCATTGTATCGCCTGCACCAGTCGGGATATACGCGGGATCTTAAGATTACGGGGTATGCCATTGAGGACTGGAGCAAGGAGCATTTTCGCGATCATATTCAAGAGGCATTACGTACATTTGTATCGGATGACAAGATTGAGGATAAACACCAGACAGAATTTTGTGCGGGCCTAGATTACATTACCGGTAGTCTTGAAGCCGGGCAGATGAAAGAAATCGGGCGTCGCGTGAAAGGGTCGATACTTTTTTACCTGGCGTTACCTCCACCCTTGTTCGGTGCTGCAGCTGTAGCGCTAGGTGAAGCAGGACTTGCGCAAACTACTGAAGGCTGGCGACGTCTGGTAATCGAAAAACCTTTTGGTACTGATCTCGCCAGTGCTGAAATGTTGCGTAAACAGATTCACAGTCAATGGGCCGAGGAAAATGTGTTGCGTATCGACCATTTCCTGGGCAAGGAAACTACGCAGAATCTGATGGTGTTCCGCTTTGCCAACCGTTTCCTCGAACCACTCTGGAACAGCGCGCATATTGCGCAAGTGCAGATCAGCTGCCCGGAAACGTTGGGAGTAGAGCATCGTGCCGCCTATTACGATCACGCAGGGGCATTACGCGACATGTTGCAAAATCACCTGATGCAATTATTTTGTCTCACCGCTATGGAGCCGCCGTCAAGCTGGGATGCTGAAGTGTTGCGTGATCACAAAGTCGAAGTATTGCGCGCGGTAGTGCCATTCAATGAACACACAGTGTGTAACCGAGTTGCGCGCGGCCAATATACTGCTGGCAGCATTGACAGTAAAAATGTACCTGCTTATCGTCAGGAATCTGGTATCCCTGTTAACTCAAATACTGAAACTTTCGCGGCACTGCGTTTCGAAATCAACAACTGGCGCTGGCAAGGTGTTCCCTTCTACCTGCGCAGCGGCAAGCGCATGGCTAGTGATTACTCAGAGATCGCGATACAGTTCAGGCAAGTGCCAGACGCGCTGCCTGATGGCAGCGCTGCGCCGAATAACTGGATGATATTCCGCCTGCAACCACAGGAAAGTCTCAATCTGGTAGCGACAGCCAAAAAGCCCGGTATGGAATTTGCCACGCACACCGTGGTACTTACTGCACCTTATGCACAAGAAGGTGTCAGAGAATTTTCAGCGTATGAACAGTTGCTGATGGACGCAATCAATGGTAATTGTTCGCACTTCCTGCGTTTTGATGAGGTTGAATGGTCATGGCGCTTGCTTGATCCGGTGTTGCATGCGTGGCGCACAGGCAGTCCTGAAGAATATGCTTCCGGCTCGGAAGGACCGCCATCACAGAACCAGTTGCTTACAGCTGGCCACAGCTGGCGGCCAGTACAGATGCATTCGGAAAATTGACTATAAATGTACTTGACTGATCAGAATTCTGATCAGTCAAATACGAATGCTATTATTGATTTATTGCATAATGAATGGGTAAATCGGGTTGAATTTTGTAAATATCATCCTGAGCACCCCTATTCCTGGTTGCGCACATTTTCGGCATAAGCCACTGTTGCCGCGTCGCAGATATTGTTTATGTGTTGTGCGTGGACTGTTTACTAAAGGTACGTGTCTTGAACGCCAGACTCACAAGCAGGATACCAAAGATGATGGCATAAGCACCAATCAGCCAAAGCAAGGCAAGAGCACCGACCGCTGGCTGCGCCATGAGGAGAATGCCAAAGACAAGTGATGCAAGGCCACCCAAAATGAGCAACCATTCGCCCGTCATTTCTTTGCGCAGGCGAATCGCAGCTACAATCTGAAGAGTACCAGTGGCGACTGCCCAGATTGCAATATAAAACAGTAGCGCTAATGCGGTGACACCAGGAACCACAAATGTCAGGACCCCCACACCAACGCCAATAAATCCCCAAAGGAGCAATACCCACCAATGCTCGTGTATCTTGCGCCCTATGACTGCGGTCCAGATACCAAGGATACCGTCCATCAGAGCAAAGGTTCCGAAAAGCAACAACATCGCTACCAGTGAAATCTCGGGTTGAAACCAAAGCAAGATGCCAAACAAGATAGCGATGATGCCGCGCAGTAATAATATCCACCAACTCCGGGAAAAAATAGTGGTTAGTTGATTTTCTACAATGTTCATTGTCGGCTCTCCTCTCAGATGAAGATCAAAGTTGATTGACTGGATTCGATTGATAAAGTTATTTTGTCAAATGATTTTACGTTAAGAACGAAACTGTATCGGACTATCCGTATTTCACATGGAATCCGGATACTGGTTTATAGTTTTTCATCGATCTTTTATGATGACTATACGTGAAGAATAAGGTACACAGAACGTGGCAACAAGATATATCAACCGGATAAGCAAGGTAGTGAGCATCGCGATTCACCTGGAAAGCCTGCCCGTTACAACCTTGTACGTTAACTACTTTGATACAGAGTTTATTCAAATAATTCAGAAAATGGATTATTCCCTGCATAAGGAAACGTTTGAGCATGGATATTCCTGGCTTGATTCAATCGTATGGTTACCTGGCTGTTGCCGTGGGAACTTTTCTTGAAGGTGAAAGTGTGTTGTTAACCGCCGGTGCAGCAGCCTTTCATGGCTATCTCTGGATGCCTGCAGTCATTTTGATAGCAGCCGTATCGGGTTTTCTGGGTGATCAAATCTCTTTTTGTGTAGGACGCAGATACGGCAACAGATTACTGGCAAAATTCCCTTCCTTGCGGCGACGAGCTGCACGTGTAAGCGCACTACTGGAGCGTCATAACGTGTTGTTTATCCTTGCTGTTCGTTTTATGTACGGGCTACGTGTTGCCGGACCTATGGCGATGGGTATGAGTGGTATTTACTGGTCTCGGTTTCTGGTTCTGAACCTGGCGGGAGCAATTATCTGGGCGATTACGATTGCCAGTATTGGCTATGGACTCGGCCAAGGTTTTGTCTATCTGCTCGCTCATTTTGATGCTGAAGAAATCTGGTTACTGGTCGCTCTCCTGCTTCCAGCGACCATCTGGAGATTGATTGTGCGCAGGAAACACTCGGTACGTTCAAAACATTCTTAAATTTGAGCGATATCCAGTTGTCGTATCTGGATAAATATTTGTTATAAAGAGGCACGAAAATTCGAGGTATAAGACCCTTAGTGCATATGTTCTGATAGCAAATCTTTGGTATTTCTCGATATTTTCGTCACCACATCTTTCTGTGCAGACGACTGCCAGAATTCGCTGATAGCATGACAACTTAAATAGTTGTAGTCATGAGGCTAAAGATATGAAATCCTTTTATCTTTTAAAAGGATTTCATATGACGCCATCCCATTGCAGGCATGATATTTCAGATAAGGTATGGTCACTACTTGAGGAGCATTTACCAGGTAGAGAAGGGGCATGGGGAGATAATCAGGAGATGAATCGGGCGAGAAAGGGAGCTCAACACCAAGATACATCTGGCCGTGGATGCGCATGGTATGCCGCTCAGAATCCTTGTTACACAAGGTACCACTGCTGATTACACGCAAGTTGGCCGCCTGATCGAAGGGATGGATGCAGATCATCTACTGGCAGATCGTGGCATGACAGTAATGCCATTATTGAGCAGGCAGAAAAACGGGGAGTGGAGGTTGTTATTCCTCCAAAGAAGAACCGGAAGACGCAAAGACATTATGATCAAGCGCTGTATAAACTGAGGCATTTCGTCGAAAATGCTTTCCTCCATCTCAAAAGGTGGTGTTACTACAAAACACACCAAAAACACCTCTTCTTTCCTTGCCGCCGTACAAATTAGATGTCCGCCCTCCGGACAGGTATCTTGTGACTATACTATCTAGGATCAATCAGAAATGATGCAACGTTTATCTGTCAGCAAATGGTCACGTCGTTTCTCCGCATTATTCTGGGATGGTGTTGCTGCATTGCTGGTGCTCGGTCTGGTGGTTTTTCTTGCCCAGGCCAGCCGCGACTTTATGCAGCCTCTGGTGGAATCAGGGCACGATGTCATCAGTCTTGATCCATCCGCCTTACCGGAGTACGCACTGCGAACATCACTCAGGATGTTGCTGGCAATGGTGCTATCGCTGATTTTTACCTTTACGTATGCAACCTGGGCGGCCAAGAGTTGGCGCGCTGAACAGATTCTCATCCCGCTGCTCGATATCCTTCAGTCGGTACCGGTATTGGGTTTTATCTCGATTACGGTGGTGTTCTTCCTGTCCTTTGCACCTGGAAAAATGCTGGGTGCCGAACTGGCTTCAGTTTTTGCTATCTTTACCAGCCAAGCCTGGAACATGGCGTTCAGTTTTTATCAATCACTGCACACGGTTCCGAGAGAGCTGGATGAAGTATCGCGCTCGTTTCGGCTCAGTCCTTGGATGCGTTTCTGGAAGCTGGAAGTGCCTTTTGCAATGCCGGCACTCATCTGGAACATGATGATGTCCATGTCGGGCAGCTGGTTTTTTGTCGTGGCATCCGAAGCAATCAGTGTGGGTGATACGATCGTCACCCTCCCGGGGATCGGCTCTTATATTGCGTTGGCGATTGATCAGCGCGATCTTGGCGCGATCGGCTGGGCAATTGCAGTCATGTTGATAGTGATCCTGATTTACGATCAGCTCCTGTTCCGGCCATTGGTGGCCTGGGCAGATCGTTTTCGCTTTGAGCAGGAAACCGGAGGAATGCCACCGCCGCACTCCTGGGTGCTGACTGTGCTACATCGTTCACAATGGATAACGTTTACCACAGCTTTGTTTGCCAGAATCTGGCGATGGACTTACCGGAAATCGCAACAACCTGCTCGAAAAAAAGCATTTACCTGGAAAGGAACAGGAACAAACCTGAAGCCGTGGGTAGATTGGCTGTGGTATGGAACAATTACCGTAGTTTGTGCCATCATTTCATGGAAAATTACGTTCTTTATTTTGCAGGAAGTGGCGCTGGCAGAAGTGGGAACGGCCATGTTCCTGGGTTTTATAACCATGGTGCGTGTTTTTGTGCTGATCGCGGTTGCCAGTGTTATTTGGGTACCGGTGGGTGTCTGGCTTGGACTGAGGCCAGGCGCAGCGCGTATTGCCCAGCCAATTGCCCAATTCATGGCGGCATTCCCAGCTAATCTACTGTTTCCGCCTGCGGTGTATGGGATCGTAGTACTGCAGCTTGATCCAGATATCTGGCTGAGTCCGTTGATGATCCTGGGAACGCAGTGGTATATGTTTAGTCCCACGGTGTGCTGGTGTAACATATAACCAGCTACGGAGGGATGATTTATGGGACAGATATTACACGGAAGCGCCCGCACGACAGCGGCGGTACGTCGAGCGATACAAAATAGTCAAGAGAGTCTGAATGTTCTGGCCAAGCGGCATGGGATTAATCCAAAAACGGTAGCGAAGTGGCGGAAGCGGGAATTCACCCACGATGCACCGATGGGCCCCAAAGAGTCGCACTCGACTGTTTTAAGTCTGGAAGAAGAAGCCGCTGTTGTGGCGTTTCGCAAACATACGCTTCTACCGCTGGATGATTGTCTATATGCCTTGCAACCAAGCATTCCGCATTTAACCCGCTCAAGCCTGCATCGCTGCTTTCAACGGCATGGCATCAGTCGGTTGCCGGAGGTTGATGGTGACAAGCCAAAGAAAAAGTTTAATGCCTATCCAATTGGCTACTTCCATATTGATATTGCCGAAGTTCGTACGAAGGAAGGTAAACTCTATCTTTTTGTAGCCATTGACCGGACATCAAAGTTCGTTTTTGTTCAACTCCAGAACAAAGCCAACCGCAACACGGCAACCGCCTTCTTGAAGGCCGTGATCGAGACTGTTCCCTACAAGATCCATACAATCCTGACTGATAACGGTATCCAGTTTACGTTCCCGGCGCGTTATCGGAATGGGCCAACGGCTCAGTATGTAACGCATATGTTCGATAGGTGTTGTCAGATCAACGGCATCGAGCACCGTCTCACCAAACCCAACCATCCCTGGACCAATGGTCAGGTTGAACGCATGAATCGAACCATCAAGGATGCGACTGTAAAACGGTATTATTACGACTCACACGATCAGTTGAAGGCCCATCTCCATCGCTTTGTGATGGCTTATAACTTCGCCAAAAGACTAAAAGCTCTCAAAGGCCTAACACCCTATGAATACATCTGCAAAATCTGGAAAAATGAGCCAGATCGTTTTATCTTTGACCCATTCCAGCACACCGTGGGACTAAACAGGTATATCCTGTTCAACGTTATTGCAGGCGCATCAACTATTCCAGGCGAGTTGCACGATATCAGCGCTAATCTTGGTGTCCGAGGATGGTTGTGGTGGCGACGCATTGCGCTGCCAGCAGTGTTTCCTTTTTATGTGACAGGCGCCATTACTGCCTCGGGTGGATCATGGAACGCCAGCATTGTTGCCGAAATAGTCAGTTGGGGAAGTACTACATTGCAAGCACATGGCCTGGGCGCCTATATTACGGAAGCGACTGTTGCTGGGGATTTTCATCGTGTCGCACTCGGGATCGCAGTCATGAGCGCGTTCGTCGTCGTGATTAATCGCCTGTTCTGGCGCCCGCTGTATGCATTGGCTGAGCGCAAATTCCGTTTAGGGTGAAAGGAGAATCACATCGATACCGTGTTGCTAGATATTCACGAGATTCACAAATCATTTCGCAAACCGGATGGCAGTGAATTGCTCGTGCTTGATGGCATCAACCTTGCTGTTAACAAAGGTGAAATCATCGGCTTGCTGGGTCGTTCAGGTTCCGGTAAATCCACGTTGTTACGCTTAATCGCTGGACTTGCGCCGCCGTCGGCAGGCTCGATTATCTATCTTGGCAACGAAGTGACCGCCCCTCCACCTGGCGTCGCAATGGTTTTTCAAAATCCGGCTTTGTTTCCCTGGCTTACCGTGCTGGAAAACGTGCAACTCGGTCTGGAGGCACTAGGGTTGCCGATCAATGAAGTGCGCCAGCGCGCTATTAAAGCGATTGATCTGATCGGGCTTGACGGGTTTGAATCAGCCTATCCGCGTGAATTGTCGGGTGGTATGCGGCAACGTGTCGGCTTTGCACGCGCATTGGTCGTTCACCCTAATATCCTGCTCATGGATGAACCCTTCTCAGCACTCGATGTGCTGACAGCGGAAACACTGCGTACCGATTTTCTTGATCTCTGGTCGGAAGGCCAGCTTCCCATCAAGGGCGTGATCCTCGTTACCCACAATATTGAGGAAGCTGTGCTGATGTGTGACCGTATCTTCATTTTTGGCAGCAATCCTGGTCGGATTATTAATGAGATCAAGGTTGAACTGCCACACCCGCGCGCCCGTCTTGATCCCACCTTTCGCGATCTGGTCGAGTGCATTTATGTGGAGATGACAACCCGCGCGGTTTCAACATCTGCCGGCAAACGCACAGAATATTTCCCCGGTACGGGAATCGGGACGATTCTGCCATCTGTAACCTCGAACTCGCTTTCCGGTTTGATTGAAGCCGTAGCAGCCCCGCCCTATAACGGCGAAGTGGATCTTCCTGTCATTGCATCCTCCCTGCTTATGGAAATTGATGATTTATTTCCAGTGGCTGAAACACTTCAGATGCTGCGTTTTGCCGAAGTAGTCGGGGGCGATATTAAACTGACCACGGAAGGTCTGCAGTTCGCGGAATTTGATACCGATCAGCGCAAACGCCTGTTTGCCTGGCATTTACTGACCTATGTTGCGCTGGCAGCGCATATCCGGCGCGTACTGGATGAACGACCAACACACCGCGCGCCCTGGAGCCGGTTTTCAAGTGAGCTGGAAGATTACATGCCACAAACAGCCGCTGAGCGAACTCTGCGAACCATCATCACCTTGGGGCGTTATGCGGAAATTTTCTCATATGACGACAAAAAGCATATCTTCAGTCTGGATAATCCTTAAAGAGTTGCTGACTGATTTCTGCTGTAATCATGGACTCCATTTTTGACAACACACCTCACCCGGTGGCGGAGGCTGAAGAACGATACCATCGTACACTTGCAGAGCAGACTTCAGAGCCTGTTTTGCTTTAACCAAACAGCCTCCGCGATTTCTCCCAGAAATTCAAAACCCGACGCCACCGCATCCAGGCCCGGATATCTGGCTTCTGCCACCGGTTTGCGGGGTTACCTGGATCTGCGTGCTGATCCGCTCCTTTAAGGCGGGCACGTGTGAAATAACGCCTATCAGCTTGCCGTCCTGCTGCAAACCTGCGAGGGTTTCCAAAGCAGTGTCGAGGGCTTCCTCGTCCAGGGTGCCGAAGCCTTCATCCAGAAACAGCGAATCCACCCGGACATTCTTGCTGGCCATATGGGACAACCCTAATGCCAGGGACAGGCTGACAATAAAACTTTCCCCGCCGGAAAGGTTTTTCGTGGACCGAATCTCCCCAGCTTGATAGTTGTCGACCACGTTGAGCTCCAGAGGCTGAGCATCGTCTCGAACCAGCAAGTAGCGGTCGGTCATTTTTTGCAGTTGCCGATTGGCGTGACCAACCATCATTTCGAAGGTCAGCCCTTGAGCGAAATTGCGGTACTTCTTGCCGTCTGCGGAGCCAATCAATTCGTGCAGATTTTCCCACCTGCGGCACTCTTTTTTCTGGGCCTCGGTAGCCGCTTGCTTCTCCTTTATCCGCTCTTTGGCAGCGGCATTTTCACTCAACTTGTGTTTGAGACCGGCAAGGATATCCCGTAGCTCTTTCAGGGCATCTTCTTGCTCTTTGAATTGGGGCTCGAGCTCCTCCAACGATTTGTCGGTAACTTGCCGAGCTATTTCCGTGGCCAAGCGCATTTCCCGATCCTTCTGACGGGCGTGGAGATCGGTTTGACGTTCATCCAGATTCCTGGCCGTCGCCGTCAACTCAGCCTTCCGTTCAGAGGGAAGCCTGGCTGCCAAAAACTGTTCTTCAGTTGAAAAGCCCACGAGCGCAAGATCTGCAGAGAATTCGGTTTCAAGACCTCTCAGTTCCGGCGCTCGTAGGTCGATACGTTTCTTCAGAGATTCGACATTGGCCTGCGTGGTATTCCATTTTTGTTGGCGCTCATTGTGCCGTTCTCTGGCCTGCTTTTCGGCACCTTCGGCATCCAAAATCGCTTTGTTCAAACGGCGCTCCTCATCGTCGGGATGCTTGTCGCCGTACAGTGCATTACGTTCATCACTTCCAGCGGCGAGTTCCTTTTTCAAGGTACCCAGGCGCTCCCGTTTTTCGGCCAGGGCGGTGCTTTGCGTTTCGATCACCGCATCCAGCCGCTTCACCTCGCTGTCGATGGCGGCAATTTGTTTCTCGATGTCCGCCTTTTTCTTGACCTGGGCTTGCCATGCCTCCAGCCGCTTCTTAAGGGTTTCGATCAGTGATGAAATGTCCGTTTCAGGGATGCCCACAATACCAAGCGACAGGAATTTGGTAGAAACAGCCTGCCTGCGCTCAGCAAAATCGGCCCGGAGCTTTACCAGGCCGTCCTTCATCTCGGCCAGGGCTTTCTCGGCAGCCTTCTTGTCATTAGCCGCTGCTGACTCCAGCTTTTCAGCCTCCGTCAGGTTTGTGCGGGCCAGGCTTTCAGCATCGAAGAGTTTCTTGATAGCGACTTCCTGATCCTCGGCTTTACTGATCAGACTGGTCAGGGAATCAATCTTCTTTTCGGCTTCATCGGGGACAGGAACATTCCCTTCCGCGAAGGGGTGTTCGGTTGCGCCGCAAAGAGGACAGGGCTTGCCGTCTTCCAGTTTTCCTCGGTGACCTTCAAGCTCCGCAATTTTCACAAGGTACGCCATCTCACGCAGCAGCGTTTCCTTCTCGGCGCGGTATTCTCGCAATAAGCGGTCTCCCAGCAACTGGCTCAATGCGTCTTTGCCCTGCTGAATCTGTTTCGAGGCGTCCTCCAGTTCCTGCTTCCGAATGCCGGATTGTTTCTGACGGTCGCCGAGTGACTTTGTCGCCTGTTCCAGAGTCGTCGTGGCCGTTTGTTGATCAACCTCTTTTTGAACGATTTCTTTTTGCTTGGAAAGCAGGCTGTTCAATTGTTCTTCAACACCGGCCAAACCGCTGATCAGCCATTCATCCCGTGCATGCTCCTTGAGGTAGCCGTCCACAAGCTCCAGCGTCTCCTGAGCCATGGATCGTTTTTTCTGCTCTTCGAGCCAGGCTTTTTGGTCTGCATCAATCTTTGCTGCATCCTTCTTACAGCCCTCATCGCCTTCCGAAACTGCCTTTTTTTGATCGGCAAGTTTTTGATCCAGGGAACGCACCTTCTGCAATGTCGGCGCGGCCGCTTTCAGCGCTTCTTTGGCTCGAACGGTTTGTTGCTCCGCCGATTTCAGTGCTTCGGCCTGTTCCTTGGCGGAGGATGTCAGTTCCGGAAGCGCCTCTTCCTCAGCTTTCAAGCCTGCTCTATCATCCGCCTGCTGTTTGCGGGTGGCGGTGAGCGTTGCGAATGCACCGTCCAGTGAGGCGGCACTCAAAGCCCGGCCCAGCTTTTCACGATCCGGCTTGAACGCCTCGATATCGTTTTGCAGCTTGCTCGCCTCGTCAGTCAGGTTGCCAATTTCCTTCTTCAGGCCATCGATGGTGATAAGCCAGACAATGCCCTTCCCGGTATCAGCGGATTTAGCAGCAAGATCTATCTCTTCCTTCTGCTTTGTCGCGAGTGCCTGCCCAATCGCTTGTTCCTGCTCCGGATCAAGCATCACGATACCCGCCGTTTCAGCCTGGAGCAGGTTCAGCTTTTCCCGCTCTTCGCGCTGGCGCTCATGAACACGGATGGATATCTGACTGTAGATCTCTGTACCCGTTATCTGCTCCAGGATTGGAGCCCGATCATCCGGCGCCGCCTGGAGGAACGCGGCAAAGTCGCCCTGGGCCAGCAACATGGAGCGAGTGAAACGGTCAAAATCCATGCCGGTAGCCGACTCGATCTGCTCGGCTACCCCTCTGATTTTGGATTCAAAAATCTCGCCAGAATCGGCATTGGCCATTTCGTGTTTCGGGGCCTGGAGCTCGCCATCCGGCTTCTTGCGTGCCCGGTGTTGGCTCCAGTGACAGCGAAAGCGCCCAGACCGGGTTTCGAAGGTCACCTCGGCGAAGCATTCGCCGGTCTGGCGGGACATAATTTCGTTTCCGCTCTTGGTAACCTTGCTCAGGCGCGGCGTTCGCCCGTAAAGGGCGAGGCAAATAGCATCGAGGATGGTGGTTTTCCCCGCACCGGTGGGGCCGGTGATGGCAAAGATGCCGTCAGAAGCGAAGGCCGGGTGCGTCAGGTCGATTTGCCATTCGCCGACCAGCGAATTCAGATTTTTGAAGCGTATCTGCAATATTCTCATCGATAGCCGCTCTACTCCGCCTGTACGTCATCTTCATAGAGAGACAAGAGCGTCTCCTGATAGGCTCGGTGCAATTCCGGCCGCTGCGCTTCAGGCACGTCATGAACGGCGAGACATCGCTCGAACACGTCGTTCACGTTCAGATCGTCGAGTGTTTCCTCTGCATGCATTTGTCCCAGCACGCGGTCGATGATGCGGTTGTTCTTTATCCGCAGAATTTCCATTTGAGTGCCGGAAATTGCAGCCTCCAGGCGCTCACGCAGGTCGCCAATGACCTCAATGCCATCGTAAATGATTTCGAGCCAGGCTTTGTCCGTTGCCGACAATTCGAGGAGACGGCTTGAGATGCCATCCCAGTCTCCCTTGACACGCTCGAGTTTCTGAAACACCGGCACGTTGATCAATTGTACGGATGCAGTTGTGCTGTGGCCATCGTGCTGCCCAAAGGCAACATGGCAAACGCTCTTCTGCTGTTTGGCTTCTCCGAACCCCATGGGTAATGGAGAACCGCTGTACCGTATGGTCTCAAGGCCGTTCACCTTTTGCGGGACGTGGAGATGCCCAAGCGCCAGGTAATCAAAACTCGCAGGGAAAATCCCCGCCGTCACATGCGCCAGGGAGCCAACGTAGAGTTCGCGCACGCCATCGCCGTCAATAGTTTGTCCACCAGCAGTAAACAGATGTCCCATGCCTACAATGGGAAGATCAACCCCAAACTCCTCGCGCTTCTGTTCAGCCAGAGTGGCGACAGCGGCATAATGCGTGCGGATGCCGTCAATCAATTTCCGCTCCTTGTCCTCGACACTTTCACCCGCTTCCGCCACGCGGATATCCCTGTCGCGGAGATAGGGCACGGCACAGACAATCAGTTCCGGCGCCCCCTGCTCATTACGCAACACCAGCACTTCGTCTTCTGGGCGCTCGATCGCCGCACTTCCAACCACGTGGACATCAAGAGCCTTGAGCAGCTCCCTGGGGGCATTGAGGAATGAAGGAGAATCGTGATTGCCTGCGATGACAACAACGTGGCGACAAGATGAGGCAGCCACCTGGCACAGGAAACGATAATAAAGCTCCTGGGCACGATTGCTCGGAACGCTGGTGTCAAAAATATCACCCGCCACCAGCAGGGCGTCAATTTCATTCTGCTGGATCGTCTCCACCAGCCAGATCAGAAAAGCCTCGAACTCCTCGTGGCGTTTTCTGCCGTAGAGCGTGCGGCCGATATGCCAGTCAGAGGTGTGGAGGATTTTCATTGAGCTTCTTCAATTGCTACAGCTTTTTCTTCGAGAGACTCCTCGTTCACTCCAACACTTTTGAGCAAAGCCGAATACTGACCCTTATCTTCTTTCAGTCTTCCAATGATTTGCCGCGCTGTAGTCTGCATCTCCGGCACCTCCACCGGTGTTGATCCGCGCTCGAACACCCCGCATAAATGCGAATATTCGTTATTGATTCTGTTCGTTAATACAGCTGGTATCTTTTCGTCACCGAAGAAAAGGCGTAGCGTATCCTCGGTCATACCTTGGTCTGGATACTTGTAATAGAGGTAAATCTCGAAGAACTTCCTGGCGTTGTTCGCGAAGTTGTAAAAGGTTGTGTAGTTCGTGTCATCAACGGCTTCAATTGCTGCGCATTGGTGTATCTGATGGAATAGGTAGTTGAATTCTGTTACGTATTCTTTGAGGTATTTTGGCATCACTCTGACAGTAGATATCTTGTCCTGGCGGGCGACAACGAAATGATCCTTGTGATAGTCTTTCTGTTTTCCATCTACGTCAAGATACTTTCCATTCAACCGCTTCAAATATTTCAGGAAATCGAGATTATGCGTTGAAACAAAGAGCTGTTCAAATTTTCCGTTAGCAACAATCTCCGCGTTTAACAAGCTATATACAAAGAAGATATGATTACCATTGAGTGGTGATATCGGATCGTCAATCCAGATTATCGGCTTAGATGTTTAGTCCCACGGTGTGCTGGTGTAACATATAACCAGCTACGGAGGGATGATTTATGGGACAGATATTACACGGAAGCGCCCGCACGACAGCGGGGTCGCGCGCCGCGCGGCCAGCGCTGTGTGGCTTCGGTGCCCCACGGCCACTGGAAGAGCACCACCTTCATTGCGGGACTGCGTCACGATGCGATCACCGCTCCGTTAGTGCTCGACGGCCCAATGAACGGGGCCGCGTTTCTCGCCTATATTCAAACCTGCCTGTGCCCCACGCTGCAGCCAGGTGACATTGTGGTGGCTGACAACCTGTCTTGTCACAAGGTTCAAGGCGTCCGCGCAGCCATTGAAGCGGCAGGTGCCACCCTGCTCTACTTACCACCGTATTCACCTGATCTGAATCCAATCGAGAAAATGTTCTCCAAACTCAAAGCCCTTTTACACAAAGCCGCCAAACGAACCTTGGTGCCTTATGGGCGCAGATCAGCAAAGTGTTGGATCTGTTCACTCCGGAGGAGTGTGCCAACTACTTCGCTTCATGTGGATATGTAAACAAATAAATCAAAAATACTCTAACCGGGCAGCAGCCCCGGTGCATGAGCTTGTTGTGGTTTCAGCGCAATCCGCTGCCGACCGACTGGGCGGCGCAGCGCGAGGTGGTAACGGCGTTTGATGCCTGACCGGTCGCCGTGGTTGACGATGAACCGCCGCGCGTAAGTTGTTGATTTTGCGAGAGCCAAAACTGCGCCTACCCGCAGACCAAATGGAGAATAGAGACAGGCTTGGAGCCGGAATCGCTGAAAACAGGCTGTTTCGGCAGGTGGACACCCACAGCACCGATGGCTGGAACCCCGCGCGGCGCGGGGATTTCAGGCAAGAAAAAGGGCCCGGAGATTATCCGAGCCCTTCAATTTGGTGGTGGGATGGTACCCGGCATCAAACGACTATTGAAAGTACGGAATCGAAGCGCTGCGGGTTGCTGCGAACCGGTGCGAACTGGATCGAAAAGCCTGCCGGTACGCCCGGCGGCACCGGACGATCAAGCAGGTTTTTCGGACTGATTGGTAGCCGGAATACGGCCTCAACCTCGTCTGCTTTCCGTGGCCAGTTCAATTCCGAAAAGGGAACTGAACCCGCGTCCCGAAGTCCCTCAACGCAGGCCGTACCAAACTCCACGGCCACTGCCATGCTGATCAAGTGTGCCGCGTTCCACCAGCGCCCGGAAATGCTGCTTGAGCGTGTTGCGGCTGGCGCCGGTCAGCTTGATAGCCTCGCCAATGGTGACGCGCCCATGCTCGCGGGCGAACTCGACGATCTGTAGCTGCAATTCCGGCATGGCCGCCAGCACGATCTTCTCGCGCTCGACCTTCTTCTCTAGGCGCCGAACCTGCTCGGCCAGGGATCGCAGAAAGAACACCAGCCACGGCTGCCAGTTCGGCGACTCTGTGCGGATCGTGCCCTGGGTCTGACGCAAGGCCAAGTAGTAGGCTTCCTTGCTTTGCTCGACGACGCTTTCCAGCGAGCTGTATGGCACATATGCGTAGCTGGCCTGCAGCAGCAGGAGCGTGGTCAGCACCCGGGAGAGCCGTCCGTTGCCGTCCTGGAAGGGGTGGATTTCCAGAAATACGACGACGCACAGGGCGATGATCAGCAAAGGGTGCAAGAGGGCCGTCTCGCGCTCCTGGTTCACCCAGGCGACCAGCTCCGTCATCAGGCGGGGCGTGTCGAAGGGCGACGCGGTCTGGAACACGATGCCGATCTGCGCGCCGGTTTCATCGAAGGCAGCGACGCTGTTCGAATTGGTCTTGTAGCTGCCGCGATGCCAGGTGTCCTTTTCGCTGTAGCGCAGCAGTATCTGATGCAGCTGCTTGATGTGGTTCTCGGCAAACGGGATGTCCTGCCAGGACGCGAACACCAGGTCCATCAGCTCGGCATAGCCAGCCACCTCCTGCTCATCGCGGGTGGCGAAGGACTTGATCTCCAGGTTCGACAGCAGCTGCTCCACCTCGCGGTCGGATAGTTTGCTGCCCTCAATGCGGGTCGAGGAACCGATGCTCTCGATGGTCGCCACGCGGCGCAGCGCCGACAGACGATCGGGCGCAAGCGTGCCCAGGGCGCGCCAAGCGCCCTTGAACTCGTCGATCCTGGCGATGAGGCTCAGGATCTCTGGGGTGATCTGGATGGTGTCAGTTTTCAGCATGAACCAATATTACACCCATTTACACCCATTTTCGAGGTGCACCCATTAAGACGCCCATTTACACCCAATTTGCCCAGATTGGGGTCATGCGGGGAATAACCGGCCTAATCTCCGCAAACGATGCGGCGAATAGGTCTCTGCAAGGAGAACGCTTGGCTCGCGGCCGGAACAGCGCCTTCATGGACTCCTGCCAACTCATTCGGAAGGAGACCAAGATGGAAGTCGCTCACCTCAACCAAAAACAACTCGCTGCCCGCTGGAGTATCAGCGAAGCCACCCTGGAGCGCTGGCGCAGCGCGGGGATCGGCCCCAAGTTCCTGAAACTCTGCGGCCGGGTGCTCTATCGGCAGGTCGACATCGAGGCTTACGAGGAATCGTGCCTGGCGACCTCAACCAAGGCCGTTGCGGTTCCGGCCAGCGCCGGCTGAGCCATGTTCCGTTTTGCCGGCAAATGTTTACAAGTACCGACGCATCACAACATGCCTGCCCTCGGGATGGCTCGGGCGAGGCGAATTTCCATCGCAATGAAAGTCCGCAGTCCGCAAGCGCGGACCGATCGACCGTCTCGTTGAAAATCAATGGTCTGGCATCAGGCCGTGCGGGCTGGTGAGGGTTCCTGCGGGTTCGTGCGGAAAGATTCGAACTCCTGCGGGTTTTCGGTGGGATGGTACCCGGCATCAAACGACTATTGAAAGTACGCGATACCGGCGTTCTGGCAAGTTGCGAAGCCCTGCGTACTGATGCGAAAAGCGGGGGTTGACAGGCGAATCTGCGGACAATCAAGCAGGTTTTTCGGCCTGATTGGTCACCGAAAATGGCCCTCAACCTCGTCTGCACTCCAGGACCTGTTCAGTTCCCGGAACGGGAATCGAACCCGCGTCTGGCACCCCGACCAAAAGCACGCCCATTTACACCCATTACGGGGCAAGGCAGCCCTCCATGCGGCGAATGGTGCCCCTATTCACCGCACCGTATGCGTGGAAAGACTTGCGTGTGCGGAGAATGCGCCTCATAATCTCCGCATGAATAGCGGCGATTACAAATACATCTGGCAGTCCAAAGACTGGCCGAACTGGCACTTCGACCTGGCAGCACTGGCTGGGCCAATGGCTGAGGTCAGCCGCGCCCAAGGGCTGTTGATGGGCCGTCTGGCCGACGTGGGCATGGCGCTGCGCGATCAGGCGAGCCTGGCGGCACTGACCGAGGACGTGGTCAAGACCAGCGAAATCGAGGGTGAGCAGCTCAACGTCGAATCTGTGCGCTCTTCCATCGCCCGCAGGCTGGGCGTGGACATCGGCGCGCTTGCGCCGGTCGATCGGCACGTCGAGGGCGTGGTCGAGATGGTGCTGGATGCCACGGCCAACTGCCAGGCACAGGTAACGCGGGAGCGTCTCTTCGGCTGGCATGCCGCGCTGTTTCCCACCGGCTACTCCGGTCTTGCCAAGATCAAGGTCGGCGGCTGGCGCGATGACGCCAGTGGCCCCATGCAAGTGGTGTCCGGCCCCATCGGCCGCCAGCGGGTGCATTTCGAAGCGCCGCCGGCCGAGCGTCTTGAGGCGGAAACCAGCCGCTTCCTTGACTGGCTCAATGGTGCATCAAACGAGCCACCACTGATTAAAGCGGGGCTCGGCCATCTGTGGTTCGTCACGCTGCATCCGTTCGACGATGGCAATGGCCGTATCGCGCGGGCCATTGGCGATCTGCTGCTGGCACGCGCCGACGGCAGCCCGCAACGCTTCTACAGTTTGTCGGCGCAGATCCAGCGCGAACGTAAGGCCTACTACGACATCCTGGAGCGGACGCAGAAGCGGTCGATGGATGTCACTGAGTGGCTCGCGTGGTTCCTCGACACGCTGCATCGTGCCGTCGACCAGGCACAGCACATACTCGATGCCGTGCTGACCAAGACGCGGTTTTGGCAGCGCTGGGCGACCACGCCACTGAACGAGCGACAGGTGAAATTGCTGAACAAGCTGCTCGACGGCTTCGAAGGCAAGCTCACCAGCAGCAAGTGGGCGGCCATCGCCAAGTGCTCGCCTGACACGGCGCTACGCGACATCAACGACTTGCTTGCGCGGGGCGTGCTGCGGAAATCGGATGCAGGTGGGCGTAGCACCAGCTATGTATTGGTTGAGTCTGTACCAGGGGAAGGCGCATGAAGAAAGATGCAGACGATGCGGAAACTGCCATCATCAGCTCACCCGAGAACGTCATTCTGGATTGCCTCGAGCGGGACATCGCAGCGCACCCCGAACGGTTGCAGCCTATCACTGCCGAGCAGGTGCGACGTGTTCAATCGCTGGTTGTAGACGTCTCGGTAGAGCTCGGCACTCCAGTGTCGCCAGACGACGCATAACTCAGATCCACAGAAGAATCCCTTGGCTCGTCGGCCGAACAGCGCCTTCATGGACTCCTGCCAACTCATTCGGAAGGAGACCAAGATGGAAGTCGCTCACCTCAACCAAAAACAACTGGCCGCCCGCTGGAATATCAGCGAGGCCACCCTGGAGCGCTGGCGCAGCGTCGGGATCGGACCAAAATTCCTGAAGCTCTGCGGTCGGGTGGCTTACCGCCAGGTCGACATCGAGGCCTACGAGGAGTCGTGCTTGCAGATATCAACCAGCCAGTCGGTCGCTGCTCATGCCCAGTCCAGCTGAATTCGTCAGCCAATGGCTCGAAGCGCAGCCGGAGGGGGCTTTGATCAGAAGTCTGGATCTGCGGTGCATGGTCAGTGACAATCAGGCGTCGCGGGAGCTGGCTCGCTTGGCAAGGCGCGGACGGTTGATGCGTGTGGCGCGCGGCCTGTACGTCACCGTGACAGCCAGCTGTTTCGGCCCGGTCCCACCACCGGTCGACAAGATGATCCAATCGCTCGCAGACATCACTGGACACGCTATCGTCCGTCACGGTGCGGCAGCGGCCAATGCTCTGGGGCTGACCACGCAGGTCCCCGTCCGACAGATCTATTTGACCGACGGCCGCGCGCGGACCCTCAATCTCGGCAAGCAAGTCATCGAGATCCGCCGTGTGCCCAAGTGGATGCTGGTGCTGGGCGACAGTCTCGCCAGCGATATCGTCAGGGCCCTTGAATGGCTCGGCCCGGACCTTGCTGAACACACGGTCGGCAAGTTGGCCGTTCAAATCGGGCAGGATCACTGGAACACCGTGCTCGAAACCCGAACGCACCTGCCGCCGTGGATGGTGGAGGCAATACAGAACGGCGTTCTCACATCTGCGCTCGTTCCGATTCGTCGGTAGATATCGACAATTACCGACGATTTGCAACCTGGCGGCACTGGCGGCCGTCTGGGCGAGCCAGATTTCCGGCCCATTGAACGTCCGCAGTCCGCAAGCGCGGACCGATCAAGCAGTTTGTTGAAAATCAATGGCCTGGCATCAGGCCGTGCGGGCTGGTGAGGGTTCCTGCGGGTTCGTGCGGAAAGATTCGAACTCCTGCGGGGTCTCGGTGGGGTGGAACCCTGCGCCAAACCTATGTAACTCAGCGCCTTAGAATCGCTGCGAACTCCTGCGGAAAGGTGCGGAATCCAGCCCCAACTGTCGACGATCCTACCAGTTCTGCCCGGCCGAGGTCACCAGCCAAGTGCATCAGACAGGACGCCAGTTCGATTCCCATTTGAGGAATTGAACCCGCGTCCGCAATCGGTCAAGCCAACCGCACTGGGCGTGCAATCTTCGGTCTTCGAGCTTGGCTGGCGGTCTGGAGGTTGGCCGACTTGGAGAGGATTCGCAGCATCGCCTGGTTGTGGTGGTAGTCCCGGAAGGCATCCGCGACTGCCTTGTCGACGAATGTGGGCGTCGTCTGCCCGTCAGCCGGGGCGGATACGATTCCGTCCGGGATGTCACTTGACCAGCCCCTGGCCGCCCGGAAGCCGCTGACGATGTGAGAGAAGTTGGGCCAAGCGTGATCCAGATGGGCGTCGTCGATGCTGACCATCACGCCAGTCAGTTCGCATGCAACCAACCCATGAGCGTCGCCATGCTCCGCGAAGGCACGCTTCTTGGCCAGAACGAGATCGAGTGCGACAGCCTCCCGGCATGCACCGTAGAAATCCTTCGACCGGTCCCCTGGTAGGCCTTTGACGGCCCAGATGTACGAAAAGTCCGTGGCGGACCCGTCCAGTCGCACCACCCAAAAGCCGGAGTTGCTCCAGCCCGTTCCTGTGTTCAGGCGCCGTTCGAAGTGGCCGATCTGGCCACAACCCTTCGCCGGCTCACCAACCTGGTCAAGAATCGGGTCATACCGTTCGACGAGGGCCACGAGGTCGGCGTGGTCCCCTGGGTCAGAGATGCGATCCCCGTCCTGGTACCGGTGTAGCAGCGCCTTGTAATGGTCCAGTGCGCTTTTCTGGGTTCGGAAGCTCCGCGAGCCGATTAAGACAGGTTTAGCCATTTCTCATTTCTCCGGGACTCATCAATCATTGCTCCACAGTTGCTCGTTATCCTGGGTCGCCATCCAGAATTCATCGAACAGCGCGAGCTTGGCGGCTTCCATCGTGGGATAGGTCTTTGCTCCGAAACGACCTTCGATGCGGCACCCCCAGCGCTTGAACTTGTTTATGTGCACCCCGACGTTGTGCCCCTGTATGTTCAGGAACGGATTCCCCTTAGAGGACGTGCGCCAAGTTCGCGTGAGCCACTTCTTTCGACGGACCGCCCGATTGCGCAGACGGTTTTCCCGGCGCTTGGGCCCCTCGTAGTCGCCGCTCATCTTCTCGGCGCAGACGCACCCGACGTCGAAGTTCTCGTCCAGATCCGGGTGCTCCATGATGTGGACGTAGCGGATCTTCTCGTTGCCGCACATCTGGCAGGTCGCGTAATCGGTTTCGTCTGCCGACTCGCCGTCGGCCCGCAGGTCGACCACGTCCACGCAGTGCCATCCTTTGTGGGGCACACCCGGCTGGTCCCATCGATTTCCGCTCATGCCAGTTCACTCCATCTCAGAATCCCGGGTACTTCCGCCAGATCCGCTGGTTCAGCTCTTCGTTGTCGCTGTACTCGCCGATCGCCCAATCCTTGAATTCGTAGAGGTCTTCTGCCAATTCGGTGATGACGTCGCGCAGTTCCAGCGGCTCCAGCCACTCTGCAGGGATCGCCCTCACACCGTGCATCGCGCCCAGCAGGTTTCCGACGATCGCTCCGGTCGAATCGGAATCGCCATCGTGGTTTACGGCCAGGATCACGCCGTGTTTGAAATTGCGGGCGACCAGCGCGCAATAGATGGAGATCGCCAGGGCCTCCTCGGCGATCCAGCCCTGGCCCAGCCGGGCAATGGCTTCTTCATGTGGCAAACCGGAATCGGCTAACTCCTCAGCCATCTCGATCGCACGCAGCGTCTCCTCAAAGCCGGGCTCGGCTCGCAGCATGAGTTTGGCGGCGGCCAATGCCTCGCGCAGCGACGCGCCATCGGTCAGTGCCAAGACCAGCACCGCCAGCACACCACCGGTCAGGGCTCCGGTCGGGTGCCCATGGGTCAGCGCAGCCAACTCGGTACCCAGCCGGAAGGCGTCTTGGGGAGATTCGTACTGCCGCAGGCGCCAGGCGAACAGACCGACCGGCGCAACCCGCATGACGCCGCCGCAGCCCTTGCTGTCGTTGCGGGCCGGCTCCCCGAGCGAGTTCATCGCCCGCAGGGCCGATAGGCAGGTGTTGCCCGGTGCGCGACGGCTGTGCAGCTGACGCTGCTGAAACAGCCAGCCCGGCTCATCGGTGCCGAAGTCGATGTCGCATGTCGGGCGTTCGCCTTGGGTTTGCAGCCAGCGCAAATAGGCGTGAGCCGTTACCCCGGAATAGGTCGTGATGCCTTTGAAGCAGCCGCGCACCCAGCCTCGGATCAACCCCTCGGCGGTGAACAAGGTCATCTGCGTGTCGTCGGTGATCGTCCCCATGCCGCCATAAGCCGGTGCGTACTGGGTGATTCCCTTCGGGCCGAAGCGACGGAGAATCTCGGCCCGCTTCATGAACTCAACCGGTGCGCCCAGCGCATCGCCGACTGCGCCACCGAGTAGGCAGCCCAGAAACCGCCCCTGGACCGTGCGCTTTTGCTGGCGCCTGCTTCGCCAGGCAGGTGGTGCCGGTGTCTCGGTTCGTTCCGCCGCGCCCGTATCGGCAACAGGCTCCTCGTCCTCATTGCCGGACAGGGTGTAGTAGACGCCCAGCTCTGCTACTACGCGGGCGGCGGGTCGGGCGACGAGGTCGAGCTGCTTGCGCCACTCGGGCACATCGGAGCCATCCCAACTGATGCCCAGGCCTTTCTCCCAGTAGGACAGATAGGCCTCGCCCCGGTCGGCAGCGTAGTGGTTGCCGTTGCCCGCAGAGCAGTCGAGCGCGTACTCCCAGTTGTTCTCGCGCATGCAGACGCCGTGCTCAGGATGAGGCACTTGCCCCAGCCCGAGCAGGTATTCCGCGCTCTTGGCGTCCAACGGGCGAAACACGGCCACCCGCAAGCGCCCATCGTCCCGGGCGGTGATGGCAGCGAGCAGAGTATCGCCACGTTGGATGGTGACCAGCTTGCCGCCGAGGTCCACGTGCCCGACCTCGATCCACCAGTGGTCGCCCGCCGCTGAAATGACATCGCGGGCATCGTCGGGCGCCAGTAGCTCGGCAAGTCGATCCATCGCGGGTTCCAGCCGCTGCCATTCGGCCTCCCCATCACGGCTACGCTGTTGCAGGCCGTGCAGCATCGCGGCCAGCGGAAGATCTCCGTTGTCGAGCAAGGCCGACTTCAGATCGGCCGCTGGGATGGGGTACGGGATGTCCGGCAACCCGTGCCGCGCCAGCGTCTCTGGCTTTAGGTGAAGCTCTGCGAAATTTTGCATGGCGCCCGTACCGATCCTTTTATCGCTGCGCCGCTTGTGGTTATCACAAAACGACGCATACACAAATCAAAATAGAGTCATGGACAGATTCTAGGGCAGACCATATACTTTCCGCAATAACCCGTACAAGCATTCGCTAACCCGAACGAGCCAGCCAGGATGTCGAACGAACAGCTTGCAGATCTAACCCAGCCACAACGCGACCGGCTCGCGTTCGTGGAGTTGCGCGTGCGCTTCATCGGGGAGATACGCCGCCAGGACTTGGTCACGCGGTTTGGCATCCAGTCCGCCGCCGCATCCAGGGATCTGGCGCTGTACAAGGAGTTGGCCCCGGGCAACATTGATTACGACTCCAAGGGCAAGTCCTACGTCCTGGGGCCGGACTTCCGACCCGTCTTCGACTTCCCCCCGGAGCGGGTGCTGTCGTGGCTGACCCAGGGCTTTGGCGATGGTGAGCCGATGCGGCTCAAGGCGTGGGTGGCCAGCGAGAGCCCGTCACGGCTCACGCATCCGGATCTGGATGTGCTTGCGAGCGTGACCCGTGCGATTCACCAGGAGTGTCCGCTCGGCATCGAGCACCACTCCATCTCCAGTGGCCGCACCGAGCGGGAGATCGTCCCATTCGCGCTGATCGACAACGGTCTGCGCTGGCACGTCCGCGCCTTCGACCGGAAGTCGCAGGAGTTCCGGGATTTCGTCATCACTCGGATCAAGCGCCCGGTGGTGCTCAAGGGGCAGCCAGTGGCGCCCCACGAGATGAGCGATCAGGACATTCAGTGGACCCGGATCGTCGAGCTGGAGCTGGTACCGCACCCGGATCAACCCCGGCCGGAGATCACCGAGATGGACTACAGCATGCAAGGTGGCGTGCTGCGGATGAAGCTGCGGGCAGCCACCGCCGGTTACATCCTTCGCCAATGGAGCGTGGACTGCACGCCCGACCACAGCTTGCGCGGGCACGAGTATCGGTTATGGCTGAAGGACCACCTGGCCATCTACGGCGTGCGCAACGCCGTGCTGGCGCCGGGCTACCGATCCCCTGATCAACAACGGCTCGAAGCCGAGTCGGACTGAGGGGATGAGCATGCTCGCAAAACTCGAACGACTCATCGGCGAAATCGGCGACCTCAACAGCAAGTTGATCCTGCTGGTCGGACCCAGCCGCAGCGGCAAGACCCAGCTGCTCCGACAATTGGGCGCAAAGCTCAGCATCGAGCCGCTCAACGTTGGCCTGGAGCTAGGCCGCCGTTTGGCAGCTACGCCGAACAACAAGCGCGGCTTCTCGGCAGGCGAACTGCTGCGGGAAATTGCGGACAAGGAACGAACGGAAGACCCACTGCTGCTCGACAACCTCGAGTTGTTGTTCGAGCCGGGCCTGCAGATCAACCCGCTTGACCTCGTCAGGCGGCTGGCTCATTCCAAGCGCGTCGTGGCCGTCTGGCCAGGCGAGCTGCGCGGTGATCGCTTGGTGTACGCCGACATGAGCCACCCAGAACATCGTGAATACAGCCGCGACGGCGTGGTCGTACTCGAAATTTGACGCTACGGGGAAAAGAGAACCATATGGCCAAGAACATGAAATACGGGGATCTGATCCAGTTCGAGCAGATCGAGTCAGTCATTCAACTGCTCGATGCCGGGCGCCCGGACGAGGCCAAGAAGCTCGTCGCGACCTATGTCATCTCCGACGACATGGCCGAGCGGATCTCCAAGCTCATGGTTCCTCAGCTCAGTTTTGACGACTCGGTCGATCACAAGGGGGTGCTGATCGTCGGCAACTACGGCACCGGTAAGTCGCACTTGATGTCGGTGCTGTCACTGGTGGCTGAAGACGCAGCCTACGCACCGATGATCCGCCACCCCAAGGTCGCCGAGGCGGTTGCCCCGATCGCTGGCCGCTTCAAGGTGCTGCGCATCGAGGTGGGTGGGCTGCAGATGCCACTGCGCCAGATCATCACCCTGCAGCTTGAGCGTTTCCTCGAAAAGATCGGCGTCGACTACACCTTCCCGACTGCCGACAAGGAGCTCAACAACAAGGACTCCTTCGAGGAGATGATGGCCGCGTTTGCGGAGAAATTCCCCGACCAGGGCGTGCTGCTCGTTGTCGATGAGTTCCTCGAATTCTTACAGTCCCGTAAAGACCACGAACTGGTCCAGGACCTGGCCATCTTGCGCCAAATCGGCGAGGTCACCAAACACCTCAAGTTTCGCTTCGTGGCCGGTGTGCAGGAGGCCATCTTCGACAGCCTGCGCTTCCAACACGTGGCCGACAGCATGCGCCGCGTCAACGAGCGCTTCACGCAGATCCTGATAGACCGCCAGGACGTCAGCTTCGTCGTCTCCGCGCGCCTGCTCAAGAAGACTGCCGACCAGCAAAACAAGATTCGCGAGTACCTCACACCGTTCGCCAAGTTCTACGGCTCCATGAACGAGCGCATGGATGAGTATGTGCGGCTGTTCCCGGTTCACCCCGACTACCTGAAGACCTTCGAGCAGATCCACTTCACCGAGAAGCGCGGCGCCCTCAAGACCATCGAGTCCGCCATGCTGGCCATCCTCGACCAGGACGTGCCCACTGACAAGCCGCTGTTCATCAGCTACGAGAGCTTCTGGAACACCATCAAGACCAACTCGGTCCTGCGCGCTGACCCGAACATCAAAGAAGTGATGCGCGTCTCCGAGGTACTGGAGTCGCGGGTCCAGCAAGCCTTCACGCGCCCGGCCTATAAGGCAATGGCGCTGCGCGTCATCAACGCGCTGGCCGTCCACCGCTTGACCACGGGCGGCGACATCCATGTGCCCATCGGCCCCACGGCTGCCGAGCTGCGCGACGCCCTGTGTCTGTTCCAGCCGGGCGTGGAAGACATGCCGGGCGATCCGGCCGAGAACCTGCTGTCGATGGTGCAGACCGTGATGCGGGAAGTGCTGAAGACCGTCAACGGCCAGTTCATCTCCAAGGCGCCGGACACCGAGCAGTACTACCTCGACCTCAAGAAGGACATCGACTACGACGCCCAGATCGAAAAGCGCGCCGAAGCCCTGTCCGACGACGCGCTGGACCGCGCCTACTACAGTGCCGTCAAGGCGCTGATGGAGTGCAGCGATGACCTGCGTTACCCCGGCTTCCAGATCTGGCAGTACCAGCTGGAGTGGCAGGAGCGTCGTGTCGAACGCATGGGCTACCTGTTTTTCGGGGCGCCGAACGATCGGCCCACGGCCCAGCCCGAGCGCGACTTCTACGTCTACTTCATCCAGCCCTTCGACAAGCCGAAGTTCGCCGACAACAACCTGTCGGACGAGGTCTTCTTCCGCCTCACCGGGCTGGACGACGATCTCAAGCGACACCTGTCGTCCTACGCGGCGGCACTGGATCTGGCCTCCACCGCCAGTGGCGGCGCCAAGGCTATCTACCTGTCCAAGGCGCAAGACTTCCTGCGCGCCATGAGCAAGTGGCTGCAGGAAAAGCAGATGACCGCCTTCGAAGTCACCTACCAGGGCAAGAAAAAGAACCTGCAGGAGTGGGCAAAAGGCGTGTCGCTGCGTGACCGGGCGCGGCTGGGTGCGGACGAACGCATCAACTTCCGCGACGTGGTGAACGTCATTTCGGGCCTGGTGCTGGGCCAGCGCTTCGTCGATCTCTCTCCGGAATACCCAACGTTCTCGGTGCTGGTCACCGAGGCCAACCGCAAGCAACTGATCGGCAACGCGCTGCGCGCACTGGCCGGCGGTACTCGCACCAAGGATGCGCTCGCCGTGCTCGATGCGCTGGAGTTGCTCGATGGCGACCGCGTCGAGCCTGCAAATTCCCGCTACGCGCAGGAAGTGCTGAACCGGCTCAAGGCTAATGGCCACGGCCAGGTGCTGAACCGCAGCGAACTGCTGTCAGGATCGTCCGACATTGAGTATTTCGACACAGTGCCCGCCAAGTATCGGCTGGAACCCGATCTGCTGGTCACCGTGCTGGGCGGGCTGGTCTACTCCGGCGACATCGTGCTGTCGATCACCGGCGACAAGATCGACTCCGGCAAGCTGGCGCAACTGGCAGAACGCTCGCTGGAGGAACTCAAGCAGTTCAAGCACGTCGAGGCGCCGAAAGAGATCAACCTCGCGGTGCTGCGTGCCTTGTTCGAATTGTTCGACCTCCCGTCCGGCCTGGCCCAGAAGGCCAGCCAGGGTGACACCGAGCCGGTCATCAAACTGCAGGAGAAAGTCAGTGCGCTGGTGCCGCGCGTCCTCAAGGCCGGCTCCGACCTGCAGCAAGGCAAGCTCGGGTTTTGGGGCCAGAACCTGCTGCGCGAAGAAGAAGCCAAGGACTGGCACGCCCGGCTGGATTCGCTGAAGAAGTTCACCGAGTCGCTGGCGCCGTACAACACCGTCGGCAAGCTCAAGAACCTGCGCGTCACGCAGGAAGACTTGGACGGCCAGAAGAAGAATCTGGAGATCCTGGCCGCCGTCGAGCGTCTGCTCGAACTGGTGGTGGAACTGGGCAGTACGGCGTCCTACCTCTCGCAGGCCGAGATGGTGTTGCCCGCAGAGCACCCGTGGGTGAAGCAGGCCGAAACCGCCCGCAAAGCACTGCAGGAAAAGCTCAGCCAGGACCGCACCGCCGAGCACGCCGCCGAATACCGGCAGACGCTCAACCAGCTCAAGAAGGACTACATCACCGCCTACATCGCCAGCCACAGCAAGGCGCGGCTGGGCGTGGCTGAAGACAAGACCCGCAACGCCCTGCGCAAAGATGACCGCCTGCTGGCGCTGCGCGTGTTGGCCGGCGTGTCGCTGATGCCCACCAGCCAGCTCACCGCCTTCGAGGAGTCCCTCAACGGCTTGAAGAGCTGTTCCTCCCTGGATGAGCCGACGCTGGTCACGGCCGCCGTCTGCCCGCACTGCCAGTTCCGCCCGTCTGCCGAGCAGTTGGAGCTGATCCCGGCGGCCAACCGCCTGCACAAGCTGGACGATGACCTGGATCAGTTGGTGGCCAACTGGCAGCAGACCCTGCTGGAGAACCTGGAAGACCCGTTCACGCAGGACAGCCTGGGCCTGCTGCCGCCCGCGTCCAAGAAGCTGATCGACGCCTTCCTCACCTCACGCAAGCTGCCGGACCCGATGACCTCCGAGTTCGCCAATGCCGTGCAAGAGGCGCTGTCGGGGCTGGAAAAGATTGCGGTCAAGGGCGACGAGATCAAGCAGGCGCTGCTGCAAGGCGGCTCGCCGGCCACGCCCGACGACCTGCGCAAGCGCTTCGACACGTTCATGAACGAGCGTTGCAAGGGCAAGGATGCCACCAAGCTGCGCTTCGTGATCGAGTGACATGACTTGATCGCCCGATCACGACAAAAAGAATTTGAGGAACGAACGTTATGAACGATTTATTGCACGGCCAAAAGACTGGCTCGACTGGCCCGGTGGAATGCCTTGGCCAGACATTCCCCAGCGAACACGCGCGGCGCGAGCACTTCACCAAGCTGCTGGCCGAGAAGCTGAAAGATCCGGCGTTCCGGAAGATCAAAGGCTTTCCGCAGGGTACAGACGAGGCTATCCTGGCTCTATCTGATCCGCCGTACTACACGGCATGCCCGAATCCTTTTATCGAGGATTTTATTCAGTACTACGGAAAATCTTACGACTCATCCGTCCAGTATCTCAAAGAGCCATTCTTTGCAGATGTGAGCGAAGGCAAATACGACCCGCTATATAAGCTCCATCCGTATCACACCAAAGTTCCGCATAGAGCGATCATGCGCTACATCCTTCAGTACACCGAGCCGGGCGATATAGTCCAGGATGCGTTTGCGGGCAGTGGTGCAACCGGAATAGCAGCCCAACTTTGCGGAAATAAGGCCATTGTTGAGTCTCTTGGGTACAAAGTGGACTCGAATGGGGTTGTTTCGAGAGAAGAGATTGTCGACGGAAAAGAGTCGTGGGTTCCGTTTTCGAAGGTCGGCGCAAGAAAAGCCATATTGAGCGACTTATCTCCAGTCGCTGGTTTTATTTCATATGTTTACAACACCCCATCTGACCCTATCTCATTTCAACGCGATGCGCAAAAAGTGCTTCGCGCAGCCGAGGAAAAGTATGGGTGGATGTTTCAAACGGCTCATAGCCCAACTAACGATCAGCTTCAGCTTGCCGTAGAGGAGATCAATTCAAAAGATGTCCCCGACCTAGGGAAAGTTTGTGCGGTCGGCAGAGTTAATTACACGGTATGGTCTGATGTATTTACATGCCCAGAATGCGCTGGCGATGTTGTGTTTTGGAATACTGCCGTTGATATAGAGGGGGGGAAGGTTAACGATCAATTCAGCTGTCCTTCATGTGCCGCTTCACTAACGAAGCGCTCAATGGAAAGGAAATGGCAGAAATTGATGGACCCATACTTGGGGCATATAGTTGAGCAGGCAGTCCAGGTTCCAGTAATGATCAACTACAAGGTTGGGAAAAAAAGATTTCAAAAGATTCCTGATCAAGCTGACATTGCCCTGATTCTAAAAACGGAGTCTCTTAGGGCAACCGAATGGTGTCCAACGTTCCAGTTGCCGACAGGTTTTAATACCCGTCAACCAATTGAGTCCCATGGATTGACTCACATTCATCATTTCTACACGGGAAGAAATCGCTTTGCATTGGCGGCATTTAATGCCTTGTGCGAACATCCGCTACTAAAGTCACTGGTGACAACGGTCGCGTTCCGTATAACAAAAAGATATGGCTTGACTTATCAGGCAGGTACTTGGGGTGCGGGGGGCGGGCCGACTAATGGAACCCTCTATATTCCATCTCTTGTCAAAGAGCTGAATATGTTTGAGATGCTCGATAACGCAATCTCAAAGAGCAAATCAAAAACAGACATCAATGAGCTGAACGCAATATTGTCGACGCAATCAACGCAGGGACTGAAGCTGCCGCACAACTCAATTGACTATGCTTTCATAGATCCACCTTTTGGCGCCAACATCATGTACTCGGAGCTTAACGCGCTCTGGGAGGGCTGGCTTGGCGTGCTGACCGATGCCAAAGATGAAGCGATCGAAAGCAAAGCACAGTCAAAATCGTTGAACGACTATCGAAAAATGATGGCGGACGGTTTAAAAAACGTCTACGAGGCACTCAAGCCAGGTCGTTGGGTCACCATCGAGTTTTCAAATACGCAAGCAAGTGTTTGGAATGCAATTCAAACATCGTTGCAGGAAGCGGGGTTCGTAGTCGCCAACGTTGCTGCTCTTGATAAGCAGAAAGGAAGCTTTAAAGCCATCACGACAACAACGGCAGTTAAACAAGATTTGGTTATTTCTGCATACAAACCGAATGGCGGACTTGAAGACCGATTCTCCAAGTCAGGAGGGACTGAAGAATCTGTTTGGGATTTTGTCGCCATGCACCTCAGCCATCTTCCTGTGGTTAAGGTAAAGAACAAGAATTTGGAGTTCATAGCAGAGCGAGATCCAAGAATTTTGTTCGATCGGATGGTGGCTTGGTTTGTCCAGCGCAACCTTCTGGTTCCGATGTCATCCCAGGAATTCCAAGCTGGGTTGACTCAGCGATTTGTCGATCGCGATGGCATGATTTTTTTGCCAGATCAGGTTTCCGAATATGACAAAAAGCGCCTCCAAGTTGCTATTGCGCCGCAGATGGAAATGTGATGTGTCAACACTTTTCTGGACACAAAGTTAAGCAGCATTTTGCTGCAACTCGAAATCAACAGGCGATATATACCCATTAGCTGAATGCAATCGCTCTCGGTTGTAAAACACTTCGATATATTCAAACACAGCCTGTTTAGCTTCTTCCCGAGAATGAAACGTTTGATGATGGATCAATTCTATTTTTAAGGTATGGAAGAAGCTTTCCGACACGGCGTTGTCCCAGCAATTTCCCTTCCGGCTCATGCTTTGTTGGATGCCATGCTGCTTTAGTAATTGCCGGTGACTTTCTGAGGCGTATTGGCTACCCCGATCGGTATGCCATAACAGGCCTTTGTCGGGTTTACGTTTCCAAATAGCCATCTGGAGCGCATCGTTGACTAACTGTGTTTTCATATGTGCGGCCATTGACCAGCCTACGACCTGCCGGGAAAACAAGTCGATCACGACCGCCAGATACAACCAGCCTTCCAGGGTATGAATATAAGTGAGATCGCCCACATATACCTGATTTATCTGATCTATGGAAAACTGACGATCCAAATAATTAGGCGCAATAGGCAATTCATGCTTTGAATGAGTGGTAGCTTTAAATCGACGTTTGGTTTTACAGGCCAGTCCGGCTTCCTTCATTAGCCGGCTTATTCGCCGCCGACCCACGGATCGGCCTTGGTGAGACATAGCTATTTTGAGACGGCGGGTGCCGTATGTATTCCGGCTTTTTTTAAATAATTTTTTTACAATACTGCTGAGTTGCTCGTCTTCTCGTTCCCTGAATGAAGGAATTCGATGCAGCCAATCATAGTAAGCACTCTGTGAGACCTGTAAAAATCGGCACATCGATAACACGGTGAATTCACCTTGATGCTGTTTGATCCAGGCGTACTTCACCGTTGCTCCTTGGCAAAGTACGCGGCAGCCTTTTTTAATAGGTCGCGCTCCTCGGTCAGTCGGGCAACCTCTTTTTTTAGCCGCTTTAACTCTTCATAGAGATGTTCGTCAGTGCGCACTGCCTTTATGTTATCAACCGGTCGACTGTATTTACTGATCCAGGTATGTAAGGTGTTTTCATTCACGCCAATTTCTCTGGCGGTTTGGGCTACAGGTTTATCCGATTCAATGGCCAACTTTACCGATGACTCCCTAAATTCAGCTGTATAGACTTTGGGTTTTTCTTGGATCATTTAAATACATTCCTTCTTTCAGTTATTTTAAGGAATGTGTCCGGTTTAGTGTAGCCACATCAAAAACAGACAGCACAGGCGCGCAAGCAAACTGGTTCGTCGGCGCGAGCTATGGTGGTAATGATGATCAGATGCCGCGATTTCTTGCAGAAGGAATTTGGGAGAACGGCTACGACGACAAGCTCCTCGATGTGGTGCGTTCCATGCGCCCGGGAGAGCGGATCGCCATCAAGTCGTCTTACACGCGAAAGCACGGTCTGCCCTTCGATAGCCGAGGCCGAGCGGTTTCGGTTATGGGCATCAAGGCGGTCGGCACGATCACCGAAAACCTGAATGACGGGAAGCGGGTGAAGGTGAACTGGGCCAAGGTCGAGCCGGTACGGGAGTGGTACTTCTACACTCACCGAGCAACGATCTGGCGGGTGCTACCCGGCGAATGGATGAACGAAGCGCTGATTGCATTTGCGTTTGAAGGCAAGCCGCAGGATGTAGATCGCTTTCGCAACGAGCCCTTCTGGCGGGAGCGTTACGGCACGACTTCGCCAGAAAAGCAGCGCTTCGAGTGGACGGACTTCTACGAGGCAGTGGCCGAAAAGCTGCTGGCCCACGCAGACGATCGAACTCCGCTCATCGAGGGCATCCACGAGATCGCGTCCCGCGTGCCGGGGCTGACCTATCTCCAGGATAAGTTTCCCGATGGAACCAGTGGCCCGCTGCGGGACATTTGCCCGTTCACCACGATGGGCACCTTTAACCGGTCCATGACCGATGCCAACCGCAAGACCATCGCGAGTGAACTTGCCAAGTTGCTGGGTGTGACGGTACCGGTCCCGCCTTCATTCGAAGGCATTCCCGTTCTCAACAACCAACGTTCCTGGTTTTTCGCCTATGCCGACAAGCGTGGTGCGGGCGACATCGACGCGCTATGGAAGGTATTCGTTGCCGCGAGCAAGATGGTCGATGGCGACCAGTTGGACACTCGCGATGCCTTCATCCGGGCTTATGACGAGGCAACCCAAGTGTGGGGTGTCGCATGGAACCTTTCGACAGGTCTCTACTGGGCGCATCCGTGGGAATTCCTGACCCTGGATAGCCAGTCGCGCCACTACATCAACAAGCGGCTCGGCCTGAATGTCGCCATCAGTGGTCAGCAAGGCCCATGTGATGGTCGGGCCTATCTGAAGCTGCTGGACGATTTGCGTTCGCGCTTCGGCGAAGACGGCTATCCGGTCCACAGTTTCCCGGACTTGTCGCTTGCGTCCTGGATGTACAAAGATCCGGTTGACGAGCCGGTGCCGGCTGGCGATATCGGTACCAATGCCGGAGCAGAACAGGAAACTGAAGGTGAAGTTCGCGAAGCCTTTCAGGTGGCAGCGCCAATCGTTCCCTACTCGGTGGAGGACATCCTCAAGGACGGCTGTTTCCTGGAGCGGGCCGAGATTGACCGCTTGCTCGATCGTCTGCGCACAAAAAAGAACCTCATCCTTCAGGGGCCTCCGGGCACGGGCAAGACCTGGCTAGCCAAACGGCTCGCGTTCGCGCTGATGGGGCAGAAGGACGACAGCAAGGTCCGCGCAGTGCAGTTCCACCCCAACCTGTCCTACGAGGACTTTGTTCGAGGATGGCGCCCCACTGGCGAAGGCAAGTTGTCGCTGGTGGACGGTGTCTTCATGGAAGCCATCAAGGCTGCATCGAAGGAGCCTTCGTCGAAGTTTGTCGTGGTGATCGAGGAGATCAACCGTGAATCGTCCCGGGTTTTGAGGAGGCTGTTTGGTTAAAGTCAAGCCACCGGAATGGCTTCCCTGGCGAATTGCCTATAGTAGTTTACCTCAGCTTCTGCGGGAGGGATGTAACCGATTGGTTCCAGCAGCCGCTGGTTGTTGAACCAGGCTACCCATTCCAGCGTTGCCAGCTCCACGGCCTCCCTGGTTTTCCAGGGGGCGCGCTTGTGAATCAATTCTGTTTTGTACAGCCCATTGATGGTTTCTGCCAGCGCGTTGTCGTAGCTGTCGCCCTTGCTGCCGACCGAGGGTTCTATTCCGGCTTCGGCGAGTCGCTCGGTATAGCGAATGGAGACATATTGCGAGCCTCTGTCGCTATGGTGTACCAAGGCATCCATCCGCCCCGGTTGCCGGGCATACAGCGCTTGTTCCAGGGCATCCAGCACAAAGTCCGTGCGCATGGAGCTGCTCACCTGCCAGCCCACAATGCGCCGGGCAAATACATCGATGACGAAAGCCACATACAGCCAGCCTTGCCAGGTCGAGACATAGGTGAAGTCTGACACCCACAACTGGTTCGGACGATCTGCCTTGAATTGCCGGTTAACCCGATCCAGTGGACACGGCAGCGCCTTGTCCGGAACTGTGGTGCGCACAACCTTGCCACGCCTGGCGCCTTTCTGATGTGGCTACACTAAACCGGACACATTCCTTAAAATAACTGAAAGAAGGAATGTATTTAAATGATCCAAGAAAAACCCAAAGTCTATACAGCTGAATTTAGGGAGTCATCGGTAAAGTTGGCCATTGAATCGGATAAACCTGTAGCCCAAACCGCCAGAGAAATTGGCGTGAATGAAAACACCTTACATACCTGGATCAGTAAATACAGTCGACCGGTTGATAACATAAAGGCAGTGCGCACTGACGAACATCTCTATGAAGAGTTAAAGCGGCTAAAAAAAGAGGTTGCCCGACTGACCGAGGAGCGCGACCTATTAAAAAAGGCTGCCGCGTACTTTGCCAAGGAGCAACGGTGAAGTACGCCTGGATCAAACAGCATCAAGGTGAATTCACCGTGTTATCGATGTGCCGATTTTTACAGGTCTCACAGAGTGCTTACTATGATTGGCTGCATCGAATTCCTTCATTCAGGGAACGAGAAGACGAGCAACTCAGCAGTATTGTAAAAAAATTATTTAAAAAAAGCCGGAATACATACGGCACCCGCCGTCTCAAAATAGCTATGTCTCACCAAGGCCGATCCGTGGGTCGGCGGCGAATAAGCCGGCTAATGAAGGAAGCCGGACTGGCCTGTAAAACCAAACGTCGATTTAAAGCTACCACTCATTCAAAGCATGAATTGCCTATTGCGCCTAATTATTTGGATCGTCAGTTTTCCATAGATCAGATAAATCAGGTATATGTGGGCGATCTCACTTATATTCATACCCTGGAAGGCTGGTTGTATCTGGCGGTCGTGATCGACTTGTTTTCCCGGCAGGTCGTAGGCTGGTCAATGGCCGCACATATGAAAACACAGTTAGTCAACGATGCGCTCCAGATGGCTATTTGGAAACGTAAACCCGACAAAGGCCTGTTATGGCATACCGATCGGGGTAGCCAATACGCCTCAGAAAGTCACCGGCAATTACTAAAGCAGCATGGCATCCAACAAAGCATGAGCCGGAAGGGAAATTGCTGGGACAACGCCGTGTCGGAAAGCTTCTTCCATACCTTAAAAATAGAATTGATCCATCATCAAACGTTTCATTCTCGGGAAGAAGCTAAACAGGCTGTGTTTGAATATATCGAAGTGTTTTACAACCGAGAGCGATTGCATTCAGCTAATGGGTATATATCGCCTGTTGATTTCGAGTTGCAGCAAAATGCTGCTTAACTTTGTGTCCAGAAAAGTGTTGACACATCATTCAGCCCTAACCGTTTCATGAGCCGTTCGACCGTACAGCGTGCCACCTGGACATCTTCACGCTTAAGCTGACGCCAGACCTTGTCGGCACCATAGACCTGCATGTTGGTCTGCCAGACCCGCTGTATTTGCGGCAGCAGTTCATCATCACGCAGGACGCGAGCACTGCGCAAAGCCGGATTACGCTGCTGCGCGAAATATCGCCGATACCCTGATGGGGCGACCTGCAAAACCTTGCAGATCGGCTCGACCCCATGGGCGTCGCGGTGCTGGTCGATGAACGATCTCAGGATTTGAGTTTGCGGTCGAGCTCCGCCTGAGCGAAAAAAGCGCTGGCCAGCTTCAGAATCTCATTCGCCTTGCGCAATTCCTTTACTTCGCGTTCCAGGGCTTTGATGCGGTCGCGCTCTTCGCTGGTCACACCGTCTCGCAAGCCGGTATCGGTCTCGTGTTTGCGCACCCATTCAAGCAATGTGTGGGCTGAACAGCCGATCTTCGGCGCGATGGATTCAATCGTCGACCACAACGAGGGATACTCACTGCGGTGTTCCTGCACCAGACGGACTGCGCGCGCTCTTACTTCGGGGGAATATTTATTTGATTTGTTCATGGCTCCATCTTCTCAGATAGTGGAGCCTCCTCAAAACCCGGGGCGGTTCAACCGTGGAAACCCGGCGCAGATCTTCGGCGAGTTGCTGACGCTGCTTGAGGCGGGCAAACGGACGCCCAACGAAGCGCTGGAACTCTGTTATCCGGATGCGGACGGCAAACGACGTCCCGTCCATATTCCCGAGAATCTCTATGTGGTCGGCACCATGAATATTGCTGACCGATCACTTGCACTGGTCGATCTGGCATTGCGTCGCCGCTTTGCTTTCGTTGGGCTGGAGCCAAGACTGGGCCAGGTTTGGCGGGAGTGGGTGGTCAAGGAGTGTGCTGTCGATCCGGGCTTGGTCGCGGATATTGAACGCCGTATCGCCGATCTGAACGAACAGATCGCGGCGGATGCACGCCTTGGCAAGCAATTCCGGATTGGTCACAGCTATGTGACACCCGCACATCGACTGGAGGCGGAAGACACGAAGAAGTGGTTCCAGCAGGTCGTGGAGACGGAGATCGGCCCGTTGCTGGATGAATACTGGTTCGACGCGCCCGACGAAGCACAAAAGGCGATTGCACGGCTGACACAGGGCTGGTGATGACCGCCGTCGCAGAACAGGTGGAAAGTGCATCCATGAGCGCTGAGGGGTTCATCGGACGCATTCCGGTGCGCAACCTCTGGCTGCTGATGCTCTACGCCTCTGACCTGTTCCGCACTCGCGGCATCGGCAAGATCGGCTTGGAAGACAGCCCGGACGATCTACCGGATCTAGTTGCGGAGATCCTTGCCCACTCGGTTGAAGTGCGACAGCGTCGCCGCTTGAGTCTTGGATATCGATCTCGTGACGCAGTCATCAATCGCGTGCGTGGCCGGATCGACGTCTTGACCACTGAACGCCATCAGTTGATGGATAGAGGCCTGGTGGCGTGCCGGTTCGACGAACTCACCATCGACACCCCACGCAATCGTTTCGTACGAGCAGCATTGGAGTCCATCTCCAGGATCGTTCAGAGGAAGGACGTTGCCCATCGGTGCCGCGCACTTGCGGGTGGCATGAAGGCAATGGGTGTATCAGGGGACGCACCGACCCGCGCCCAAATGAGCACCGATCGTTTCGGCCGTAACGATGCGGACGACCGGTTCATGGTGGCAGCCGCAAAGCTGGCGTTCGACCTGGTGCTACCTACGGAGGCGTCGGGTGCGAATGTACTCTCTCTGCCGGACAGAGAAGCGACGTGGGTACGCCGTTTGTTCGAGCGGGCGGTGGGCGGCTTCTACGAAGTCGTATTGAGTCCGCAGGGCTGGCGGGTGCTATGCGGCGGGACGATGGGCTGGCAGATCGAGCAGAAGACGGCGGGGATCGACAAGATCCTGCCGACGATGCGAACTGATGTCGTGCTCGACCACCCGTCATCCGGGCAGAGGATCGTCATCGATACCAAGTTCACCTCGATTGTGACGAGCGGTTGGTACCGTGAGGAAACCCTACGCAGCGGATACGTGTACCAGATCTACGCCTATCTGCGCTCCCAGGTTGGGTGCGGTGATGCGCTTGCGGATCACGCGAGTGGATTGTTGTTGCATCCCGCGATCGGCCAGATGGTCGACGAGACAGTGCTGATCCAGGGGCACGCCATTCGATTTGCCACTGTGGATTTGACGGCAACTCCTGCGGACATCCGAGCGCAACTGCTGCGACTCTGCGTGCCAGACCACGCGATGAATACGGGTGCGTGAAAGAACATGGACAGAATCGAAATCGACACTTGGGCAGACATCAGCGCGGAAAGTTGGAAGTCCCTCCTTCTGGGCAACGGCGCCAGCATCGCCATCCACAAGGAGTTTGCCTATCCAAC
Source organism: Nitrosomonas sp. TNE100 (assembly GCF_055387135.1). NCBI lineage: Bacteria > Pseudomonadati > Pseudomonadota > Betaproteobacteria > Nitrosomonadales > Nitrosomonadaceae > Nitrosomonas > Nitrosomonas sp. TNE100. The sequence continues at coordinate 2,453,112 of NZ_AP040997.1, forward strand.
ACTTCACAGCGTTGCTGACGCAAAAGGGTTGCTCGCAACCACCGCGCCAATATTCGCCAAGCTCGGCACGACCGACTTCGAACATGTTCTGCTCGCATGCTGGTATGCCGAGCACGTCAACGTTGCCTTGGGGACTCCGTCTACCGACATCTCTGCGGCATATGCGGAAGTGCGAACAGCGCTGATCGAAGCTGTGCACAGCGTGCATCCGATACATGCCGATGTCGCCGCCGAATTACAACGGGTCGGTACATTCGCGAGCGCGTTCCCGACTGTCGTCAGCCTGAACTACGACCTCACCTTGTACTGGGCCATGCTGCTGTTCAATGCAGCAAACGGTAGCTGGTTCAAGGATGCCTTCCATCACGGTGAATTTCAGACGGACTGGGAGTACCTGCGGAGGCCATATGGGCACGCTGCCGGAGCAACGCTGGTGTTCTACCCGCACGGCAGTCTTTCCGTGGCTCGCGACTACATTGGTGACGAGACAAAAATCGCGGCATCCACTGGCGCGACGGGCGATTTGCTCGAAGCGATCACCCGAAAGTGGTCGTCCGGGCACTACGTACCGGTGTTTGTTAGCGAAGGAAGCAGCAAGGAGAAAGTCGCCGCGATTCGCCGGAGTCACTACCTGACGAACGTGTACGAGGAAGTCCTGCCAGCGATCGGGGAGAGTTTGGTCGTTTATGGCTGGAGCTTTGACGAACGGGACCAGCATGTGCTCAATGCCATCTCGACGAATCCACCGAAGCGAATGGCTGTCTCGGTGTTCACGGGTCAACCAGACGGAGATCAGCAGGCGTTCTGCCATCAGGTGCTCAAGGCCACTGGCCGGTCCTCGCTTGGCACAGAGGTCACGTTCTTCGATTCGCGGAGCCCGGGTTGCTGGAACAATCCATGATGACGTGCTGAGCACTACTGCTCGCCGGCAACCTTCATTTCCCTGATCCACGTTTGCAGCGCCCTCAGCTGCTCGGCGTTCTCGTGGCAGGTCTGGTAGTTGGCGGCGATAGTTCCGGCGACGGCAGAGAGTGCAAGGCCTGCGGCGGCCGCATCAGCATCTCGGGCGGGCTCGGGCAGCTCACTGGCGGCGGCAGCGTCGTGCAGGCGCACAAAGCCACGGTTGATAGTGCAAGCAGCATCGGCTTGAACGGGCACATAGACAGGAACCTCCTTGATGATGGTGTCGCCCTTCTCGCGGACGACGCGGACGCGGTCGACGTACTGCGTGACGACCTTGACGGTGGCCTCGGCATGACGCAGGCGGACGGCGGCGGTTTGAAGGGTTTGTTGCTGGGCGGCGGCGTCCCACTGCGCTTGCACGTGGCCCGCGCCCTTGATCCAGCCGAAGCCAATCAGCGCAACAGCCAGAGCAGCGATGGCCAGCCAGCGGTAAGGCCACGGAATCAGGTTCATGGCGTTTCCCCCAGGCATTGGCGGTACTCGGCTTGCCGCCGTGTGGCCAGCCCGCCGCATAGCCGTGCGTTGGTGGGCAGCGCGCAGTCCTTACCCTGGAAGAAGCGCCAGCGCAGCAGTTCGGCGCAGGCCCCGGCGTAGTCCTCGGCGTTGAGTTTCCTGACCAGCGTGGATTGGCAGAACGCGCGGCTGCCGACGTTGTAGGAGAAACTCACCAGCGCGTCGTACTCGTTCTGGGCCAGCGGCACGGTGACGCATTGCTTCAATGCACCCTCGAACTGCTGCACGTCGGTGAGTGCCCGGGCCAGCGCCTTCGGCGGCGTGGTGGTGTCGCCCAGCTTCACTCCGGTGGTGGTACCGAACCCGATGGTCGGCACATCGCCCTTGACCGGAATCACTGCGCGGTCGGTGTAGCCCTCGTGCAGCACGATGCCCACCAGCGCTGCAGCGGACAGCGTGAGCGCGGCCACTGTCCGGCGTTGCGGCGGCCGGATCATCGGTGCATCTCCGGCTGCGCGACCAAGCGGGCGATGGCCGCGCCGATGCTGGCGCTGAAGGCCAACAGCACGAACACGCCACGCGGCAGCACGTCCCCGAACAGTGGCACCACCACTTCCGCCGCCGTGAAGATGGCGGCGACGATAGACAGGCGGACGCTCCAGGCGCGGCGCGCGATCTTTCGCCAGTCGTCGAGCAGGCAGAGTTTGAGGGTGGTGGTCATGGAGCGCCTCCCATCAGCTTCAACTTGATGGCGGCCCCCACCAGCAACGCGGCCAGGATGCCGGTGGTGATGACCTTGACGGTGGTCTGCCACGCCGTGCGACGGGCATCGCGCCAGGCTTCCAGCAGGTCGCGCAGCTCGCGGATGTCCTTCGCGGCGTGGCCGTTTTCGAGGCCGAGATGGGACAGCACGCGCTCGGCACCGCGTTCAGCGGCGCGGTCGAGCAGTTCGTCGAAGTCCTCGCGGCGCAGCAGGAGCATGTTCTCCACGAGTGCTGCGGGTTGTTGTTCGGGTTCAGTCATTGCGGGTCTCCAGAAATGCGAAACCCGCCTGATGCGTGAGCACCAAGGCGGGTTCGAGGTCAGCAGGAAGGTTGGACGTCAGATCTCGATGAGCTCCAGCGGCAGTGAGGAGGCAATGCCCTCGATCACTTCGTCGCGCACGAACACGGTCTGACCCACGGTTGCGTTGCCGCGCGCGCGGATCAGGCCGCCACCGGGTAGAACCACCAGGGCGATACCGGAGCCGACCTCGAGCACGGTGCCTGCTTGTAGGGGGGCGTCGGGCAGCAACTGCCGGAACTGCTGGTAGAGGTTATGCATAGCTCTGCACTCCCAGGGTCTGCCAGACCTCTGGCAAGCCTGCGTCAATGCGAGTCGAGCGCACCAGCCCCAGCCGCGCCACGCCACCGTCCTGGTAGGCGATGAAAGCGCCCGGTTCGATGATTCCGGTTTCGGGTAGCACCGGCAGACGCAGCGTGACCTCGATCTGGCGACCTGTGTCCGACAGCACCGCAATGCCGCGCTGGCGTGCCGCCGCCGCTTGGGTGATCAGCGCATCGACCACCATCGGGGCGAGCACATCGCCCGCCGTGCCGGTGCGCGTGACCTGTCCAAGCACACCTGTCTCCTGGCCTGCCACGAACACCCGGTTGTAGGCGGGCTTGTCGACCCAGCGCAGCGATTCACGCCCCACGGTGTCCACTGGCAGCACGAAGTCCGGCGTCACGTCCGTCCACCAGTCCCACGGCACCACCGGGTAGCGATGGCGCACGCGCAGAGTCTTTTCGGACGGATGCGGCAGCAGGTAGCCGCCCGCCGCACCGACGATGGTGATCAGTGCTTCGATCCACGTCCCTTGCTTGGCGAACACGCCGGTGGGCACCAGCCAGTCAGTCAGCGCCCAATCCACTGTCCAGCCCAGCGGGATGCCGTTGAACGTCAGCACATCCTCCATCAACTGCTGCGCGCTGCGCGGCTCGGTATTGGCAAAGGCCATCACCGGCGCGTAGGGAGCAGCCAGCATCGCGCTGCGCCCGCGTCCCGAGAGGCGGATGCTGGCGTCGCCGAACGCACGCTCGCGGCTCAGGTTCTCGGCCAGGACATGGAAGGTCGTGCCGTTGACCGTGGCGATCAGTTCCACGGGCCCTGCGCCCTGACCGTCAATGTTTTCGGGCACCACCAGAGACTCAGCCACCAGCGGTAGCGTGGCCTCGAAGCCCCAGGCCCACGAATCGGCATCCAGCGATAGCGATAGGCCCAGCACGGGCACCGGCGTGCCATCGGGCCAGCGCGTCAGCGTCACCTCATTGATCACGAAATACACCCTCCGGATGGGAACGGGCACCGACCCGGCCTGCGGCTGGTCGTAGTGCTCGCAGACGAACAAGAGGTCGCCATCGGTGGCGGCATCCTCGGTAAGCAGCAAATGCCCGTTCGGCGCGTAACAAGCTGGAGGCACTGGCGGCACGAACGGCACCGCCGGATGGCGACCCGGTCGGGGGCGCATCGCCGCCTGCCAGAGCGCCCCCCACCAGCGGCGCAGGTAGACCGCGCTGCGGATGCATTCGGTGTGGAAGTGCCCGGCGTACCGATTGGCCTCCTGATAGGGTGATGCAGCCGCAAACCGGCGGTCGCGCCAGCCGTCCTGGTGCCGGATGGCCCAGTTCAGCCACTCTGCATGGATGGCCTCGTCGAAGGCCGTTCTACGCGCCGTGCGCAGCCGGATGGCGTCGGCTTGGCCCAAGCTCGCACCGGACTGCACGGGCGCAGCCCCTTGGTGCCACGTTTGTCGGGCCAGGGGCGCGCGCACGCGCGTGCTGGTGCGGCGGTTTTCCACGCCGATCACCCAAGGCCCAGCGCTCTGCCACTGAGCGCACGAAGCCTCGTGCAGGTGTGATGTAGCCTCGCGCCGATCCACGGCACCGTTGCTGTGCCTGCTGGCGTGCTGCCAGCGGGTCGAACTCTGCCCAGTGATGGGGCGCACCGCGTAGGACTGATACCGTGCCTCAGCCAGCATCCCCAGCGGCGGGAAGTTGCCCACCAGCGCCACATCCGTGCGTGTTACCGCCTGCGCCGTGAATGTCAGTGCGGGTAGCGCCGACTGCAACGCGGCGTTGGCGTTTGGAATCGCCGTAGCTGTGAAGCTCAGTTCGGGCAGCGTGGCGGCGAGTATCAAGTCGCCGGGATTGCTCATCGACTACCCCAGCAGGCCGGACACGATGCGGGTGTAGCCCCCGGCGTAGAGCGTGGTCGACGGGAGGCGCAATTCGCCTGTGCCGCTCAGGTCGGACACGTCGCAGTCCCAGGCCAGCGTACCGTCGCCATTGACGATGCGCGCCCAGGTCGCCTCGCCGCTGGTTTGAATCAGGGCTTCGCCGGTGGGCGTGATGGTCAGAATCCCGTCCTCCGCCTCGCCGATGGGCTCGACCAACACGATGGCGGCCAGCAGATCGCCGGTCGGGGCCGCGCCGAAGGATGGACGCACGCCGCCGTAGATCCGAACACAGGCGTTCTCCGTGCCGGTGGCCAGGAAGTTCACCACGGCGTTCAGGCGATAGTCGTTGAGCGCGTTCGAGATCTGGATCACGGTTGAGACTCCATCATGGTTTGCGCACGCAGGTTGTCGGCGATGACGGCGCGATGCTGTCGTGCGTGGTCGAAAGCGATGACGAGGTAGCGAGGCACCGGATCGATGTGATCGAACGAGTACGCGCCGGTACTGGCGTCGCTCCAGGTCTCACGCACCACGACGTAGGTGGCTTGATCGATCAACAGCACGCGCCGCTGAAGCGGCTCATCGGCGATCACGCCCTTCACGCGGTGCTTCACCGTGCCCGCAATGCGGTGGTTACCGTGGTAGTAGTGGTTGCGCTTGCCGAGCAGCGCGCGCAGGCCGCGATGGCTATAACGAAGCGCTGCTGCGTTGTCTGGGACGAGGACACGTTTCGCCAGTGCGACAGGGAGTCGACGATGCGCGGGTGGCGGCATGTCCTCCAGACCGCTGCTCACATCGCCTGCGACCCGATGCACGCGCAGCGTGATCCCGTAGCCGAAGATGCAGGGACGAAGGGACGGATACCAGCGCTTGAAGTCGCGCCAGACGATTTCACCGTCCACCGACAGTTGCAGAAGCCACACATCGAGATTCGCTTGGCGCTTGATCTCTAGCCGGATCGTGCGGCGCGCGCCAACCACAGCCCAGCCTGCCCACGCTTCGGTGACCTGTTCGTACTCAGAGCCGCCGCTTGTCCAGTACGAGTGGACCCAACTGCTGTTGTAGACGCAGAGGCGATGCCCTTCGTAGGTGCCCACCCCCGTCCAGAGCCAGAAACCGAAGTGCGGAGGCGGCGATGCCGATGCAACGATCTCCACGTCCATCTCGAACCAGAAGTCCGTGTTCAGCGGAGCGTCCGACAAGCGCCAAAAGCTCTGGGAGTTGTTGAACACGAGATCGGCGGACTCCTCCACTGCATTCCACGTGGTCGTGATCCCACCATTGCCACCGTTGCTTGAAAAGCCCGAAGGGATGCCGGAGGCGAAATCCTCCTCAAATGGATAGGCCACGGCTCACGGTCTCCACGGCCCGGTGATATCGAAGCAAAAGCCGCAGCTGTTGGTCTCGCTCGAGTACGAGGAGATCGTGACGTAGAGGAACTTGCGGTCTTCGTAGCCGATGACGTTGTCGATCATGGTCAGATGGCCGTAGGGCTGGTTGAACCGCCCCGGGTTTTGAGGAGGCTCCACTATCTGAGAAGATGGAGCCATGAACAAATCAAATAAATATTCCCCCGAAGTAAGAGCGCGCGCAGTCCGTCTGGTGCAGGAACACCGCAGTGAGTATCCCTCGTTGTGGTCGACGATTGAATCCATCGCGCCGAAGATCGGCTGTTCAGCCCACACATTGCTTGAATGGGTGCGCAAACACGAGACCGATACCGGCTTGCGAGACGGTGTGACCAGCGAAGAGCGCGACCGCATCAAAGCCCTGGAACGCGAAGTAAAGGAATTGCGCAAGGCGAATGAGATTCTGAAGCTGGCCAGCGCTTTTTTCGCTCAGGCGGAGCTCGACCGCAAACTCAAATCCTGAGATCGTTCATCGACCAGCACCGCGACGCCCATGGGGTCGAGCCGATCTGCAAGGTTTTGCAGGTCGCCCCATCAGGGTATCGGCGATATTTCGCGCAGCAGCGTAATCCGGCTTTGCGCAGTGCTCGCGTCCTGCGTGATGATGAACTGCTGCCGCAAATACAGCGGGTCTGGCAGACCAACATGCAGGTCTATGGTGCCGACAAGGTCTGGCGTCAGCTTAAGCGTGAAGATGTCCAGGTGGCACGCTGTACGGTCGAACGGCTCATGAAACGGTTAGGGCTGAAAGGCGCCAGGCGTGGCAAGGTTGTGCGCACCACAGTTCCGGACAAGGCGCTGCCGTGTCCACTGGATCGGGTTAACCGGCAATTCAAGGCAGATCGTCCGAACCAGTTGTGGGTGTCAGACTTCACCTATGTCTCGACCTGGCAAGGCTGGCTGTATGTGGCTTTCGTCATCGATGTATTTGCCCGGCGCATTGTGGGCTGGCAGGTGAGCAGCTCCATGCGCACGGACTTTGTGCTGGATGCCCTGGAACAAGCGCTGTATGCCCGGCAACCGGGGCGGATGGATGCCTTGGTACACCATAGCGACAGAGGCTCGCAATATGTCTCCATTCGCTATACCGAGCGACTCGCCGAAGCCGGAATAGAACCCTCGGTCGGCAGCAAGGGCGACAGCTACGACAACGCGCTGGCAGAAACCATCAATGGGCTGTACAAAACAGAATTGATTCACAAGCGCGCCCCCTGGAAAACCAGGGAGGCCGTGGAGCTGGCAACGCTGGAATGGGTAGCCTGGTTCAACAACCAGCGGCTGCTGGAACCAATCGGTTACATCCCTCCCGCAGAAGCTGAGGTAAACTACTATAGGCAATTCGCCAGGGAAGCCATTCCGGTGGCTTGACTTTAACCAAACAGCCTCCTCAAAACCCGGGGCGGTTCAGCACCAGAGAAACGGACGATGCGTAGCGGCGGGTAGTCCATCTTTGGCGAGCGGGCCTTGTTTGGAATGGCCAGCCAGACCTCGAACGGTGACTGCGTGGTGAGTTCATGTAGCCGAAGCGCTGACAGCAGGCAAATGATGGCTTGCGGGTGCTTGCTGGCTAACTCGGCTAGCGCAGCGTGTTCCGAGACGGGCCGATCCGGAATCGCGTACAGACCACGTCCAACCCGCTGCAGTAACCCTTGGCGCACTAGCCGCGTCAGGGCGACAGTCGGCAGCCCACGCTCATTGAGGTCGCATGGGCGGATAAGGCCACGTTGGGCGGCGAGATCCAGAATAGTCTGGTGCGAGCTTTCCATGCTGCAATAATGTTGCATTTTGTCGGTAGGCGTCAATAACTACCGACGAAATACAACGATCTTTGTTGCTTTTGCCCACCAATGCCGCAATCCAACCGCTTGATTCGTCCGCGCGTAACCCTTTGATCTGTATGGGCCTGCGTTGCGGCCTTTGCGGACTTCGGGCCACTTTCGGGGAGCGAGGTCGGAGCGAGGAATGGCCAGGAGAGAGTGGAATATGGCCCGGAACGGGCTGGAAGGCTGACCGGTGCAGTCCGCAGGCTTCCGCAGGAACCCCCAACAACACGCGGGAATCGGCGCGATCAGGCAAGAAAAAACCCCAACCGAGAACGGTTGGGGTTTCGTTATTGGTGGAGGCGGCGGGAATTGAACCCGCGTCCGCAAGTCCTCTACAGACAGTTCTACATACTTAGCCATGTTGTTTAATTTAACCTGGCATCCGCCAACCGGCAAGCTGATGATAGGCGAGTTACCTATTTTTTAACGCTTTGTAAAGTAACCCTGCAAAGCGCGATCCTCGTTAGTGACTCCACTGTCTGTTGCCAGACCCAGCGTTGAGGCCCACTGGCGTGGAGTTTAGCCGGATTAAGCGGCTAAAGCGTAGTTTTCGTCGTTTGCGACTATTTTTTTCTCAGCTGTTTTACGAGGGTACTGAACCTCGGTATGCCCTGCGCTGCTTTGCAACCCACGTCGAAACCGGATCGCCCCCGAACATGAATTCTTAATGTATAAGAGCTGGTGTGGCTCAGAAAGTTCAACCGGAAAATTGTAACAGATTAAATATACCGTAATAGATCACCTGGGTGGTTAATTAGTTCAAATGCTCCCCATGTTGCCGGTGGATCACCGGTGCCGAGATAACCATAAAGCGCTACAATCGGTTTTATTCCAGCAGCAAGGCTGGCTTGCACATCACGAATATCATCTCCCAGATAAATACAATGATCAGGAGCTACGTTTATCTGACGACAAGCAGTAAGCAATGGTTCCGGATGAGGCTTGGTGTAGGTAGTATCATCTCCACTGATAATACAGGCTGCACGGTGATGTAATCCAAGCAGGTGTATGAGCGGCCGAGTGAATCTTGCCGGCTTATTAGTGACGATTCCCCATGGGATGGCCTGATCATCCAGTTGTTCCAGTAATTCAGGGATACCTGGAAACAGGCGAGTATCCTGGCAAAGCTGTTCGGTATAAAAGGAGAGAAACTCCTCCCGCATGACCTGGTAACCGGGATCATCCGGTTTCAAACCAAAACCAAGATTCAACAACCCACGTGCGCCAGCAGACGCAACGGTACGGATCAGTTCGATCGACAGAGGCGGCTGATCATGCGCAATACGCTGCCTGTTGAGTGCGCGGCCAAGATCCGGTGCTGTGTCCGCAATGGTGCCGTCGAAATCGAACAGGACAGCTTTTCTGATCATCAGGAATATTTGATGTGCTTGTATTAAATCAGGCTTGGAATGTCATGATGTAGTTGACACTGGTATCAGCTTCCAGAGCATAGATTTTTGTGATTGGATTGTAGGTCATACCGATAATCCTGGACTCTATCAATCCGGCAGTACGCGCCATGCGCGCCAGTTCAGAAGGTTTAATAAATTTTGCGTACTCATGCGTTCCTCGTGGTAGCAATCGAAGAATATATTCAGCACCAATGATGGCATAAAGATACGCTTTCAGATTACGGTTCAAGGTCGAAAAAAATACCCATCCACCATTTTTTACAAGACGGGCACATGATTGAATGACGCTGGCAGGATCCGGTACATGTTCCAGCATCTCCATGCAGGTAACAATGTCATAATGCTGAGGAAGTTCCACCGCAAGCGCTTCCACAGTTATTTTACGATAATCAACCTGATGACCACTTTCCAGAAGATGTAATTTTGCTACTTTCAGCGCCTTGTCGCTCAGGTCAATCCCCGTCACCCTGGCACCACGTGCTGCCATGGATTCGGATAATATCCCGCCGCCACAACCGACATCGACAACTGTTTTTCCATCCAACCCTGCAATTTCGTCAATATAGTTCAACCGAAGTGGATTGATTTCATGCAACGGTTTGAATTCACTGTTTGGATCCCACCAGTGATGCGCCAGTTGACTGAATTTCTCCAGTTCCATTGGATCTGCGTTGATGCCATCATTTTTCATACAATAATTTGCCTGCAAATTTAACTGAAAAGATACTTTTGTCAATAACTGCATCCCTGTACAGTTTAGCTTTGTTCAGGGTATCAAGTTCTCGATTACCCAGCAATATCCGCTTGAACGATCAATGATTAATCGGACAGGACAGGGTCACTTTTCATGCTTTCATAGCCAAAAGCCCTGCACGCTGGCAGGGCTTTTAGGTGATCCACGTTGAATGCGCGGTAAATTTTAGTTAATGGTTTCTCTCGTACCAGCCACTTCAATTTCCACACGACGATCCGGTGCCAGGCAATTAATTAATGTTCTGGTTGCTTTAGTGCCCTGGCAAGAATCACCGGTAACCGGATTTGCTTTACCTTTACCGTCGGTAAAGATACGATCTGCACCGATTCCCTTGGAAACCAGATAGTTTTTGACGGCTTCTGCGCGTCTTACAGAAAGTTTCTTGTTATACGCTTCCGAGCCGATGCGGTCAGTATAGCCTACAGCAATGATCAAATCGTAATTCACCCCTTCCAGGTTTCTGGAAAAATCATCTAGCGCCTGCATACCGGCTGGTTTCAGAACAGCCTTGTCAAAATCAAACAATGCATCTGCTGAGAAAGATACTTTCTCAGGTTCAGTCACGACCGGCACTACCGGTGGCGGGGCCTCAACAACTTGCTCTGGTTGCTTGACCAGATCAGGATCACATTCATAAATAGCCTTGGCAGGTGTCCAGTAGCCGGTGCGCCAGCATAGGCCTGTTGAGTTTCTGGCGACAACCCCGTTATCATCCACAGCATAAGCTTCAGCTTTATCTGCCGCGCTGAAGCCTTGTCTTTGTTCTTCATGTAAATCAGCCATTACAATCCCGGATGCCAGCAATCCGGGCAAAATAACGGCTCCCATCAGATATTTCCTGGCTAATATCATTTTTTTCATGCTATTGTCCTTGTTCTTAAGTATAAAAACCTGTATCACAACCACCCACAATCACTTTTTTATACGATCATTCATACTGTTATGACTCTCCCGCTCGTCGTAATCAGATCAGCATTGCTCGCATACTACCGGCAACGATTATGAGTTGATCCTTTTATCTTTGTCAAACCGAAGTGTATCTTCTGCACAACACTGTATCAAACCACATAGCCCAATGTGGACAAACCTTCGCGCACTTTTAACGATACATACTCCATAAACGGCGCAGCAATTACAGAGTTAACCAAGATTGTCTTTTTAGCCGAAAAATCTGGCAGAGCAGGTAATATAATATGCAAATCTGATAATAAATATTGCCGTGACCCCAAATAATACATATCCAGTTATTGAGGCAGATGGTTTAAAACGCTGCTTCGGCCGTCATGTTGTCGTGCACGAGGTAAACCTGAAATTAGGCTGCGGGGATGTCCTCGGATTTCTGGGTCCAAATGGTGCCGGCAAAAGCACCACCATGCGGATGTTAACCGGGAATCTCGCACCCGACAGCGGGAGCGTCCGGATTTGCGGGGTAGATTTACTGAAAAATCCACTTGAGGCAAAACGTTATATTGGTTATCTGCCTGAAATACCTCCTCTCTATAAAGAATTGACAGTAGATGAGTATTTACAGTTTGCTGCTCGGCTGCACGGTCTTGCTAACATATCGGTACAGATCGCACTGGATGAGGTAAAACAACAATGTGAACTGAGTGATGTGGGAAAGCGGCTGATTGGTATTTTGTCGAAAGGCTATCAACAGCGGGTTGCAATTGCCCAGGCAATTATTCACCGGCCACGACTGATTATTATGGATGAGCCAACCGTCGGTCTTGATCCAAACCAGATACAAAAAGTACGCGCACTGATTCGCGAACTCGGTAAAACTCACGCCATCATTCTCTCCTCCCACATCCTCTCGGAAGTAGAAAGTGTATGTAACCGTGTACAAATCATGCACCGGGGCAGGCTGGTACTGGATGACAATCTGGACAACCTGAAACGGCGAAATATAAACCTGGAAAATATATTTACGCAACTCACGGCAGAGAATGCACCTGCCTGGGAATGGGCGCAATGACGATGTTTACTATCGCCAGCAAAGAACTCAAGTTGTTATTCGTATCATCGCTAGTGTGGGTTTTTCTGACAGTGATGCAACTGGTGCTGGCCTGGGTATTTCTGGGGCGACTAAATACCTTCCTCGAAATACAGCCTCAACTGGCACAGCTCGCCAATCCACCGGGTATAACTGAAGTAATCGTGGCACCGGTATTCTCCATAGCATCCATCGTACTCCTAGCGGTAACCCCCGTACTAAGCATGCGCTTATTCGCAGAAGAGCGCCGTAACCATACGCTGGTCATGCTGATTTCAGCACCGGTTTCCATACCAGCCATCGTGCTGGGCAAGTTTCTGGCACTCATGATTTTTTTCTGTCTGATACCGCTGTTAATAATCATGCTGTCCATTTCATTATTGACAGGGGGCATGCTGGATTTCGGGCTGCTGGGCAGTAATGTAATCGGGCTGATTTTGCTGGCAAGTTGTTTCGCTTCGCTGGGGCTGTATATTTCCAGCCTCACGTCCTATCCGGCCATTGCCGCGCTGGGCAGTCTGGGGGTGTTGCTGTGCTTATGGGTAATGGATATCGTGACCATCGAATCAGAAAGTGCTGTGCGCCATTTTTCCCTGTTCAGACATTTTGAAAACTTCAATATTGGTCTAATTGATACGTTCAGCCTGACTTTTCTTCTTCTTTTTGCCATCACCTTTCTGGTGCTGACCATATACCATCTGGATGGGGAGCGGCTGAATGGCTAAGTTTCTGATCCAACCGGTTTTTTATGACCACGTTTAACAAAAAATCAGGATTACGATCCCGCTGGCAAAACAGTCTATTCATTGCCTTGTTCCTGGTATTAACGGGCGTGTTGGGTTATCTCGCGCTGGAGTTTCGTACACAGTGGGATCTCAGTCAGAATAATCGCAACAGCTTGAGCCAGGCCAGCATCGATATATTGCAAAAGTTTGACGGCCCGGTACAAATTACCGTTTATGCAACACAACAGGATTTGCAACTGGGCGATATTCGCGGAATCATCAGCAACTTCGTCAGCGTTTATCAACGAATTAAACCGGATCTGATCCTGAATTTCATTGATCCGGTAGAACAGCCGCAGCAGGCGCAAAGCGCAGGTGTCAGACTTAATGGCGAAATCGTCATCAGTTTCAAGGAACGCAAAGAGCGTCTTGCCACCATTAACGAACAGGCATTTTCGAATGCATTGGTTCGATTGGCGCGCACCGAAAAAAAACAGTTGCTGGTATTGTCTGGCCATGGCGAACGAAAAATGGATGGTGTCGCCCAGCGTGATATGGGGAATTTTAACAAGAAGTTGCTGGAAATCGGTTTCGAAAGCAAACCTTTCAGCTTTACCGATCAACCAGAGATTCCAGATACCGGCATACTGATTATTGCATCCCCGCAGACTGAACTGCTGGAAGGAGAGGTGAAAAAGATACTGGATTACCTTGCCAAAGGTGGAAATTTGCTGTGGCTGGTGGATACAGGCCCCCTGCATGGATTGCTGCCGCTGGCTGAAAAACTCGGCATTGTATTGACACCCGGCGTGGTGGTTGATCCCCAGGCAGATCGGCTGAGAGTACCATCAACGTTTGCGCTGGGAACCCTTTACGGCGCACATGCTGTAACAGAAAACTTTGATTTCATTACGGTATTTCCTTTTGCTCGCCAGCTCATCCCCGAGGAAAATACCGATTGGCGCAGTGTCACTCTGGCAGAAGCAGCCCCGCAGGGTTGGGTGGAAACTGGCCCGCTGGAAGGTGAAATCAGTTTTGATGAGGAAAATGATGTTGCAGGTCCGGTGGAGATCGCCGTCGCATTGAACCGGGTGGTAGAAGACCGCGAACAACGGGTTGTCGTCGTTGGCAGCGGACATTTCCTGGCCAACAGTTATCTCGGTAACGGCGGCAACCTGGATTTGGGTATGAATATGATCAACTGGCTCGCCGGAGATGAGTCATTTATCTCGATTCAGCCGCGTGTCACCATCGACAGCCGACTGGAGCTGAGTGAGCTGCAATTAACCCTGATCGCCACTGGTTTTCTCATCGCTCTGCCACTGATATTTCTTGTAAGTGGACTCTTCATCAGCTGGTACCGCAAACGCAGATGACGTGTAATCCAGTTTCTGCTGTTTGCTACAAATTTTTGTCAGATCATGCCGGAACTGCCTGAAGTCGAAGTCACCCGGCGTGGAATAGACGCCCACCTGGCCGGCAGATACATTACACAGGTAAAAATACGGAATTACGCTTTACGCTGGCCAGTATCACCTGAATTGATCACACTGCTCCCCGGTCAAAGAATTAACACCATTACCAGACGAGCAAAATATCTTCTGTTTGCTTGCAGCAAAGGCACACTTATCACACATTTGGGCATGTCGGGCAGTTTGCGCGTACTACCTGTATCCACACCGTCATTACTGCATGATCATTTTGAACTGTGGCTGGATAATGAAAAAATGCTGCGTTTTCGTGATCCTCGACGGTTTGGTGCGATACTGTGGTGGGACGGGGATGTTCGCCAACATCCATTATTGCAAAAGTTGGGCCCTGAACCCCTGAGTGATGCTTTTAATGGATTGTTTCTGCATGAAAAAATACAAAAGCGCAATATCAGCATCAAAGAAGCACTCATGAATCAGCATATCGTGGTCGGCATAGGTAACATTTATGCTAATGAAGCCTTGTTTCATGCCGGTATTTCTCCCCTGATTGCCGCAGGCAGTCTGAGTACGGCGCTTTGTGCGAGATTGGTTGATGCTGTCAAGATGACCTTGCAGCGTGCAATTGAAGCAGGCGGGAGCAGTTTGCGCGATTTTACTGATTGCGATGGTAGCCCAGGTTGCTTTCAGCAACAATATTGGGTGTACGGGCGAACAGGGCAGCCATGCCGGAAATGTGGCGCACTTGTGAGTAAAACTCGCCAGGGACAACGATCCAGCTTTTTCTGTGCGCAGTGCCAAAAATAAAAAAGCCAGTCAAAGATTCAGCTCACGAGCTTAATCAAACCTCATGCTGCTGCAACCAGGTATCCAGCAATCGGCGCAGTGATTCAATCGGACGATAACCTGTGGTGATCAAATGGCGATCTGTTCCGCTTTCGGCCACAAGTGCCGGAAACCCGCTTATACCCCATTGTGCAGCACGATGGAAACCAGCCAAAGTTTGTTGTTTCGCCTCTTCCGATTGAAACACCGAAGCAAACTGCAATGCCGATATATCCAGATCAGCAGCAAGTTTTGCCAGGACGGAAAATTGCGTCACGTCTTTTTGTTCGACATAAAAAGCGTGCTGTATCGCAGCAAAAAGGGGAAATATTTTTTCCGATTCGATCAATGACATACTGACAACGCTCCGACAGGCAGGTTCAGTATCGTAAATGAATCCTTCCGGCAGGGCATTTTCAAAGGTAAAAGGTTGGCCAGTCTTGGTATGCACCGTATGCCAATGCTGCAGAATTCGTGCTTTTTTTTCTGGTAAAAGCGACATATTCGTTCCTGGCCGCAGCCCTCCGGGCATCAATTCTACCGTCAAGGATGCCGAATATTCCTGCCTAATTTGCTCGATAACCGGCGCAAACCCCCAGCACCATGAGCACATGGGGTCAGCGATATACCATAGAACCAATTTTTTATATCTGTTCCCAGGAAACATCAGGCAACGGAGCGGCCCGCCCGTTTACGCTCGTGTTCCAGCAGGAAACGTTTACGGATACGGATACTTTTTGGAGTAATTTCAACCAACTCATCATCCGTAATGAATTCAACTGCTGATTCCAATGTCAACTGAATCGGGGGTGTCAGCACAACCGCCTCATCATGGCCGGATGCCCGGATATTAGTCAGTTGTTTACCTTTGATCGGGTTAACGACGAGATCATTCTCACGGGTATGTATGCCAATCACCATCCCTTCATAAACCGGCTCACCGGGGCTGACAAACATGCGGCCGCGCTCCTGTAGCTTCCAGAGCGCGTAAGCCACTACCTCACCATATTCTGCCGAGATCAGCACACCATTTTTACGTGAAGCAATATCCGGCCGCATCGGTGCATATTCATCGAAGATATGGCTTATGATGCCAGTGCCGCGCGTCAGTGTCATAAATTCGGATTGGAATCCAATCAGGCCGCGTGCAGGAATACGATAATCCAGCCTAACCCGGCCACGCCCGTCACTTATCATATCCAGCAGATCACCACGGCGTGTTCCCAATGTCTCCATCACCGCTCCCTGGTGGGTTTCATCAATATCAATCGTCAATATCTCGAACGGTTCGCACTTAACGCCATCAATTTCCCGGATAACCACCTTGGGGCGAGACACCGCCAGCTCATAACCTTCCCGACGCATGTTTTCAAGCAGAATTGTCAAATGCAGCTCACCACGCCCAGAAACAAGAAATGAATCGGTTTCGCCGGTTTCTTCCAGCTTCAATGCAACATTGGTCAGCAATTCTTTTTCAAGGCGCTCGCGCAACTGGCGGCTGGTAATAAATTTACCCTCCTTGCCGGCAAAAGGTGAAGTATTGACCTGAAAATTCATTGAAAGCGTTGGTTCATCAACCTTCGGCATCGGCAAAGCTTCCGGGCGATCAGTATCCGCCAGCGTCGTGCCAATACTGAGCTCATCAATCCCGCTGATCAACACAATTTCGCCCGCAGCTGCTTCACTCAACTGAACCCGATCCAGTCCGCTAAAAGCAGATATCTGGTTGACACGCGCTTTTTTAGGTGTTTGTCCACCCGTCATTACCATCACTTCCTGCCCCGATTTCAGACGACCCCGGCTGATTCTGCCAATACCAAGACGCCCAACAAAACTGGAATAATCAAGCGCACTGATTTGCAGTTGCAGCGGCTGATCAGGATCTCCTGTCGGTGCGGGAACATGCTTGAGTATCAGATCAAACAGCGGACGCATATCGCTGCCAGGCTGTTTGGGATCCGATGTGGCATAACCGTTGAGTCCGGAAGCGTAGATCACCGGGAAATCCAGTTGTTCTTCGGTAGCATTCAATTTATCGAACAAATCGAATGTCTGGTTCACCACCCAATCCGGCCGGGCACCGGGACGGTCTATCTTGTTAATCACCACAATCGGGCACAAACCGGCTGCCAGCGCCTTGCGAGTGACGAAACGGGTTTGCGGCATAGGGCCCTCAACCGCATCCACCAGCAACAACACACCATCCACCATTGACAGCACACGCTCGACTTCTCCGCCAAAATCGGCGTGGCCCGGGGTATCCACAATATTGATATGTACGCCGGCATAATCGATTGCACAATTTTTGGAAAAAATCGTGATTCCGCGTTCGCGCTCAATATCATCAGAATCCATCACCCGTTCAGCAATGGTCTGGTGAGCAGCAAAGGTGCCGGCCTGATGCAGCAGCTTATCCACCATCGTGGTCTTGCCATGGTCCACATGGGCGATAATGGCGATATTACGGAGCAGGCGTGTCATAATTGAAAGTTCCTCGGAAATCGGCCCGGGCAATCCCGGATAAACTGTTGATTATAACAGTGTTCGAACTGTCAGACTGACCGGGGTATTATCTATTTACAATGGAATTTGTTTCAAAACTCGGGAAAAGGCATGTTTACTGGAATCATCAAAGCGGTTGGCCATATCAGGCACGTCTATCCCAAAGAAGACGCTGTTCGTATCCATATTGATCCCGGCAAGCTGGATCTCACAGATGTCACCATTGGGGATAGTATTGCCGTCAATGGTGCCTGTCTGACACTCACTGCATTTGAGGAAGGGTGCTTCACCGTCGATGTATCCGGTGAAACATTGAGTTGTACACATGGTCTGGATATTCCCGGCAATCCGGTCAACCTGGAAAAAGCGTTACGATTTTCTGATCGGCTCGATGGTCACCTGGTCAGCGGGCATGTGGAAGGAGTCGGCGAAGTTGTACAATTCACACAAGCAGGTGATCGCTGCCTGCTGGCAATCCAGCCGCCGCCACAATTGTTTAAATATATTATCCCCAAGGGGTCAATTACAGTCGATGGCGTCAGTCTTACGGTGAATCAGGTGGCATCTGAACGGGTTGAAATCAACCTTATTCCCCATACATTAGCCAATACAACTTTCAAACAGTTTGAGCCCGGCAAAAAAGTGAATCTAGAAACAGATATGATAGTGAAATACGTGGCACGTTTACTCGATCAGGCACAAGGCAAGCAATCATGACAATCTCATCGATTGAAGAAGTTCTGGCAGACTTCAAAAATGGAAAGATGGTTATCCTCATTGACGAGGAAAATCGTGAGAATGAGGGCGATCTGGTACTGGCGGCTGATTTTATTACGCCCGAAGCAATCAATTTCATGGCCAGATACGGCAGGGGATTGATCTGCCTGACATTGACAGAAGAGCGTTGCCGTCAGCTTAAGCTGCCCATGATGGTTGCCGACAATCATTCGCCATTGGGCACCAATTTCACTGCCTCCATTGAAGCAGCCAGCGGTGTAACAACCGGAATTTCCGCTGCCGATCGCGCCCGTACTGTTCAAACAGCCGTCCAAGCGGATGCTAAACCGGAAGATCTGGTTCAACCCGGCCATATTTTTCCGCTCAAAGCGCAGAAGGGTGGGGTGCTGGCACGCGCCGGCCATACCGAAGCTGGCTGTGATCTGGCGCGGCTGGCGGGTTTAACCGAGGCCGCAGTGATTTGCGAGATTCTGAAAGAAAACGGTGAAATGGCAAGGCTGCCAGATCTAATCGAATTCTCCGACGAGCACCATCTCAAGATCGGGACAATTGCTGATCTCATTCATTATCGCCGTCTCACAGAAAGCCTGGTCACACGAACGACTGAACGTCCCTTACAAACTGCTCACGGAGAATTTAGACTGATTGCCTACCATGATAAGATTGCCGGCGTCACTCATCTCGCGCTGGTAAAAGGGACATGGAATGCCGGTGAGGAAGTACTGGTACGAGTGCACGAACCGCTAACGGTGATTGATCTGCTGGAAATTGATGATTACACTCACTCCTGGAGTATTCATGATGCAATGGCAGCCATCACACATGCCGGAAAGGGCGTAGTCGTGCTGCTACAGCGCAAAAATGATGCCAGCATGTTAACTGAGCGGATTCTGCAAACCACACCGCATCCAGCGGATAAACCCGTATCGGATCTGCGCCATCATGGTATCGGTGCGCAGATTCTTAAAGATCTAGGAGTCAGTAAAATGCGCCTGCTGGCAACCCCTCGCAGAATGCCTAGTATGACCGGCTTTGGTCTGGAAGTTACCGGGTATCTGGAACCGGAAGATCGCGATCGCGTGTAAAAACCTGTTCAAAGTCTCGATCAAGGGATGCAGTGCAAGGCAAGGCAAAATTGAACGAGAAAGCGGAGCATACTTGAAATATGTGAGCATTTTGAGTTCAATTTCAACGCCGTAATGCGCCCTTCAGTGAGATATTGAACAGGTTCTAAGACACTTTTGCTATCAATTTCCGGCCACAAGGCCAATCAACCAACTTTAAAACAAAGAGCAGAGAGGTACGTCTTTTATGTCCTACTATGACAATATTCTCGAAATAGATTCAGATCTCAATGGAAACGGGCTGTGCATCGGTATTGTCATGAGCCGTTTCAATATTGATACGAGTGAAGGGTTGCTTGGCGCCTGCACAACGGAACTTGCCAAACTGGGCGTGCAGGAAGCAGATATCGTTCTGGTAACTGTACCCGGTGCGCTGGAGATTCCGCTTGCGCTACAAAAACTCGCCATATCTGACCGGTACGATGCCCTGATTGCTTTAGGTGCAGTTATTCATGGTGAAACCTATCATTTTGACGTAGTGGCCAATGAATCGGCACGCGGGCTGATAACAGTCGGACTAGAATACGACATCCCCATTGCAAATGGCATTCTTACAACGGATAACGAAGATCAAGCCACTGCCCGCATGACCGAAAAAGGGGCTGAAACCGCGCGTGTCGCGGTAGAAATGGCCAATCTGGCATTAACACTTGGCGAAATGGATCAATCCACCACCTCTTCATGATACCAACAGACACTGCGCCACCATCCAAACCAGCACAAGGACACAAAGGCTATAAAAATCGCCGGCGTCTGTCACGTGAACTGGCCTTGCAGGGAATTTACCAATGGCGTCTTGCCGGGGGGAATGCTCAGGAAATTGACCTGCAACTGCAACAGGTCAATTTTTACAGCAAAGCGGATGGTTCCTACTTTTCCGATTTGCTGCAGGGTGTACTGGAACATTCCCGTGATCTGGAAGCACAAATCCAAATTTATCTTGATCGGCAGCTGGCAGAACTAAGTCCGGTGGAATGTTCGATTCTCTTAATTGGTACCTATGAAATGGTGCATCATCCTGAAATACCCTGTCGGGCTATCATCAATGAGGCGATAGAACTGGCCAAGAGTTATGGCGGGACAGATGGGCACAAATACGTCAACGGTGTACTAGACAAACTGGCCGCCCAGTTGCGGGCTGTTGAACTTCAATCCAGCCCCGTCCGGAATAAGGATCCACACTAGACCCGGTCATTACGTCGATAGCAACACCTCTCTAAAAAATTGTTTAACCAAAATAGTCGACAGGAAAAGAGGGGGTAATTTATTTTGCCATTGCAAACGCTGTTTTCTTTTCCTTATCTGCGCTAGCCGCAACCCAGTGTGGCGTGGTAATCTCGTTTCTCTAGCACCATTACTGCTGGGGAGTTGCTTCCCGCCATCCGTCAACATCACACTCATGGTTGCAGTCCGCAATAATAGTTATCGATTTATCTAACTTTTCATAAATGGTGTAGCTATGAACTCCGAGTTTGACGTCATTAATCGCTATTTTTCCCGTCCCGTACGCAACGCGCTGCTGGGGCCGGGAGATGATGCCGCATTAATTACCTGCACACCAGGAATGGATTGGGCCGTATCGGTTGATACGCTGGTCTCGGGACGACATTTTTTCCTCGATATTGAGCCTTCTACACTGGGTCACAAGGTGCTTGCTGTCAATCTTTCCGATATGGCTGCCATGGGTGCTACACCGCGCTGGATAACGCTTTCTCTGACATTAACTGAAACACTCGCACAGGATGATGCCTGGCTCAAGGCTTTTTCCAGTGGGTTTTTCGCGCTGGCAGATCAGTATCAGATCGAGTTAATCGGCGGAGATACCACCAGCGGCCCACTCAATATTGGTGTACAGATCATTGGCGAAGTCGAGCAGGGCAAAGCCCTCCGGCGAAGTGACGCTAAGCCGGGAGATGATATCTGGGTATCCGGTTTTTTGGGAGACGCTGCCCTGGCGCTGCAATTCCTGCAACAGCGTATAACACTGACGGAGCAAGAGGCAACTCCTTGTCTAATCGCATTGTATACCCCCACACCGCGTGTTGTTCTTGGAAAAGCGCTGGTAAATGTAGCGCATAGTGCAATTGATATTTCCGATGGTCTGCTGGCTGATCTCGGCCATATTCTGGAACGATCCGATGTTGCCGCCACAGTTGATTTCGACCGCATTCCCTGCTCTCCGGCATTAAAAAACAAACTGCAACAGGAAAATGCCACTCGGCAATTGGCCATTGACTGTTTATTATCAGGCGGTGATGATTATGAACTGTGTTTCACCGCACCAGAAAACAGGCATGATGTCATTGCACAGCTTGCGCAGCAAACGGGCGTGAAACTCTCCCGCATCGGCAAAATCGTGCCGGGAAAAGGATTGGCCGTACTAAATGCCAATGATAACCCGCTAATTTTTAATAATAAAGGCTATGATCACTTCCTTACCCGATGACTATTCACCACGACGTCAAACGCCACTAAAACCAGATATTACCTTTGTGCATGTCCGGCTAGCGCATTTCATTGCAATGGGCGCTGGTGTCGGTCTCATCCGCTTCGCTCCGGGCACTTTTGGCACACTTGCCGCCATCCCTCTTTTCCAGCTTTTGGATTCGATCCTCGAACCCGTTTCAGTGCTGCTGATCCTTGATGTTTTTTTTATCCTGGGGATCTGGGCATGCGCAGTCACCGGACGAGCACTCAATTCACCCGATCATTCCGGTATGGTGTGGGATGAAATCGTCGCCTTCATGCTGGTGCTGTTTTTCACACCAACCCACTGGGTCTGGCAGCTGGCCGCTTTCCTGTTATTCCGGTTCTTCGATATTGTCAAACCTGCCCCCATTGGCTATCTGGACAGCAAACTCAAAGGTGGATTCGGCGTCATGCTGGATGACCTGCTGGCAGCGTTTTATACCCTGCTTTGCCTCGCAGGCTGGAAATCGATGGTGCTGTTCGAAAGCTACTTTTGAGCGCTTACCCAACCATTCCGGATGACGTAACGCTGCTGGAATTCGCCCGCCAAACCGGACAAACTCTCAAAAATAACGGGTTGAAGCTGGTTTCAGCAGAATCCTGCACCGGCGGCTGGATCGGGCAGATCGTCACCGCCATTTCCGGCAGCTCCGCCTGGTATGATTGCGGTTTCATTAGCTACAGCAATTTATCCAAGCAGCAGCTGCTGCGTGTACAACCACAAACGCTGACACAGTTTGGTGCGGTTTCCGAACAAATCGCACGGGAAATGGCGCAAGGTGCGCTCACGATGAGCCAGGCTCAGGTTGCAGTGTCCGTAACCGGCATCGCCGGCCCTACCGGCGGTTCCACAGAAAAACCGGTCGGCACCGTTTGTTTCGCCTGGATACTGGAGAATTCATCTACAACCGCTGCAAACAGCAAAACCTGCCGGTTCCGCGGTGATCGCGAAGCCATCCGGCGACAATCTGTCGCCACGGCACTGCAAGGTATCCTTGAACTACTGAAAAACGCTACGTCTCTATCCCTTACCTAAGCAGCAGGGTATCCCTGGCCATTGAACCTGGAACACAGATTCAATCATCTGTGTGTTTAATTTGTGCCTCTGTTAGAATCAGTGCGGGAAGTCGGTCAGACAGTCGCTGCCTGGTAACAGGGAGAGGAAAGTCCGGGCTCCACAGAGCAGGATGCCGGTTAACGGCCGGCCGCCGTGAGGTGAGGAACAGGGCCACAGAGACGAGCGTATTAAGTTACGGTGAAACGCGGTAACCTCCATCCGGAGCAAGATCAAATAGGCAGATGATGACGCTGCTCGCCGAGTCTGCGGGTAGATCGCTTGAGCATACGGGTAACGGTATGCCTAGAGGAATGACTGTCCATGACAGAACCCGGCTTATCGACCGGCTTCCCCCATAAACAACTTCAATAACAGATTTAAGCAACTTCAAAAAGAAAAAAGGGCAGAGTAATCTGCCCTTTCCTACAGTGTGATTAACTAATTGTTAATAATTAGAAATCGTGGCGAACACCGACTGTGTAAACGTTACGGTCAGCATCTACGCCAGGAGCAAGATTTCTATCTTTTACCCAAACGCGCTGATAACCACCAAACAGGCTGGAGCGACGGCTCAGGTTATGAATCACACCGACGGTAATGTTTTCAACGTTACGCTTGGCATAGGTTCCAAATGGCTCAGTAGCCTCACCAGTTTTCTTGGCGACAGCCATACCCCCTTGTGCAACCAGCATGGTGTTACCAATAGTGTAATCTGCACCAACGATCCACAGACTACCGTTACCATTCGGGTTCATAGCGGAGTTACATTGGCCACGACCGTTGTTACCTAGAGCGTTAATATCTCCAAATGCTGCAGCCTGGGTACAAGTAGCTGCCCCACCAAATGGGTTAGCATCAATTACATGCTCATACTGGCCACGCAACCGGAAATCAGCCACGCTGAAAATTGCACCACCACGCCAGATTTGCTCATCTTTTACACCATATGATTTCTGGAATTTACTGACATTATCCCGGGAATAGGCACCAAACACATCTACGCCAACGATATCAAATTGTCCGCTGTATTTAGCGGCAGCCTGGAAATCCCATTCGCCGTTTTCACCACCGGCATTCTCACTGCCAATAGCAGTGGCAGAGCCAGGAAGTCCCATAAAATTACTAGCACCCGTTGGGTCAATTTTGTCGGCATCACCGGGCATCAACAAACCGGCTACGGAGAAACCTTCCACTACTGGTGAATCAAAACGTACTGCACTTTTGACGAAACCGTGCTCACCAGAACCATAACCATTGGCGGAAGAAACCATCAAACCACCGCTACCATTGGCGTGCAGACTGGTTTCAGCAAAGGCATCAACCGTAAGGCCACCGGCGAAATCACGCAACACGGATTGAACGCGACCAAATTTGAGTTCACCCCATTGATCACCACCTAATCCCACCCATTGCTCACGTGCGGTGTTATGAAGATCTCCTCCCGGATTGAGTGCATATTCGATACGACCCAGCGCACGCAGCCCCATACCCAGATCTTCAGCAATCTGCAGACCCCAACGGGATTGCAGTGCATCATCCGCTACAGCGGTCTGTGCATTGAATCCGTCAACATCAACAGTTGCATACTCAGCCTGCAAGCGGCCGAAAATGGTGACATGTGTACCATCGGCAGCGGCAGTGAGCGGAACTGCCATCACGCCAGCGATTGCCAGTGCCATCAGTTTTTTATTCATTTGAAACTCTCCTTAAAGAAAAATATCTGGATCAATAAAGATGGACCTTGATTCTCTATACATCTACATTCTTTACTACTTCCGTTCCTGCCTGATCAGAGGTGTTGCATATCGCATACTTTTCCGAACAGAAGGGTTGAACGGATTGTGCCCAAGCAGAATCTGTTGTGCAACACCAAACCCGATTTTTATACTTTTTTCACTAAATTATGTTGTGTTATTGCAACACTCTGGCTCTATTCATAAAAAAATCTGTTTTTTACTGTGTATAAATCGGGGGAAAAGCTGGATCGTCACAGTCCAACGGACCCAAGAAGAAGTATTTACCGGATTTCACATACATCAGGCGCAGATAAACCAATGGGAGCTTGCTGGTGTGAAGCAGAATGATGATAAGGTGACAAACGCAGCTTTATGCGGGTTTCTCCACGCAAAATACCTCTGGCCGCCGGTGCGAGCTGCAGGGTAAACCGTTCCCCGCCAGCAGTGAAATAACCCAGTGCCAGCAGGTGTCTGAATACGATGCGCCAGCCTTCGATGCTGAGTTCATGACCAATGCCGAAGGTGCTGACGCGATCATGTCCCCATTGCCTGATCCGGTTGGTCTGTTTTCCGGTCAGGACATCAATCAGATATTCCATGCCAAAATTCTGACCTGTCCGGTAAACGCAGGACAGTGCTTTCTGGGCAGCAAGCGTGACATCCTGAACGGGAGTGGTGGTCAGGCAGGCATCACAATTGCCACATGCCAGTTCACTGCTTGAATCAGATGGTTCGCCAAAATAGTCAAGCAATCGTGTTCTGCGACAGGCGGTTGTTTCACACAGCGCCAGCAACGCATCCAGCCGGGCAGTAGCGGCTTGCTGGACTGGAATGGATATTTGTCCTGCGTTGGATTCAGCCTGATAACGCAACCGGATAATATCGCTTGGCCCATACACCATCCATGCATCAGCCGGCAGGCCATCCCGCCCGGCCCGGCCGGTTTCCTGATAATAGCTTTCAATACTTCTGGGCAAATCCAGGTGCGCAACAAAACGGATATCCGGTTTATCAATCCCCAGCCCGAATGCCGAGGTAGCGATCATGACAATGCCGTTCTCCCGCAGAAATTTTTTCTGGTGTTGTGTGCGTACAGGTGTTTCCATACCGGCATGGTAGGCAAGCGCCGGAATGTGATTAGCATTCAGCCAGGCGGCTGTTTCTTCAGTTTTTTTGCGGGATTGGCAATAAACGATACCTGCCTCGCCGGGATGCTGATTGCGAATAAAGTTTAACAGCTGTCGCCGGCTGTTGGATCGGGCGGTAATGCGGTAGCAAAGATTGGGACGATCAAAACTACTGATGAAAGCACGTGCCTGGCCTAACTCAAGACAACGCAGAATATCGGTGCGGGTTCTGGCATCAGCGCTGGCAGTCAGGGCGATACGCGGTACGCCCGGAAATTTCTCCGGCAGCATTGAAAGCCTGCCGTATTCTGGCCGGAAATCGTGCCCCCACTGGGAAACGCAATGCGCTTCATCAATAGCAAACAGGGCAATGGGAATACGCTGCAGCAGCGCGTGAAAGCGGTTGGTCAGTAATCTTTCCGGTGCAACATAGACCAGATCGTAGTTGCCCGCCAGCATGTCTTGTTCGATTACTGCTGCAGCTTTGGAAGTTTGCGTAGAATTAAGATATGTTGCCCGCACACCGCGTTCATGCAATACAGAGACCTGATTTTCCATCAGTGCAATCAGTGGTGAGATGACAATGGCCACGCCATCCCGCAATAATGCTGGCAGCTGGTAGCATAACGATTTACCGCCACCAGTCGGCATTAAGACCAGGCAACTGTTTCCGTTTGCGATATGGGTAATGATTTCAGCCTGCTGCCCGCGAAATTCGGTGTAACCAAAGATTTCTCTGAGCAGAGTTTGTGCACGGACAGCCAGGGAAGTCATTTCCCGTCCATAAAGCGCTCCAGGTCGCGCCGCACACGCTTGGTCGGCCGACCTTTACCAGCGTAACGCGGTGGCGTTGGCTGCGATTTGAGCTCTCCTGCCAGCATCTCGCGCGCTTGTCGGCTTTCTTCTGTTTCTTGATAAAGTAGGCGAGCTTCCGTAGCAGATCGACGCTGATTGGACAATGCCAGCACTTTCACCCGATGATGATACGGCCCGATGCGAATATCGAGCATATCGTCTACGTTCAGGATTCTGGATGGCTTCACCCGCATGCCGTTAATTTGCACCTGGCCACGCTCAACCGCATCAGCGGCTTGCGAGCGCGTCTTGTAAAAACGGGCAGCAAACAACCATTTATCGATGCGGAGTTTCTCATCTGTGGCCTGTGCACTCTTTTCAGTCATGGCATATCCGGGGTGAATAGGTCAATAAAAAGCATAAGCCCCTTGATAAGCATACTGAGCGCAATGCACCAAGTCAGAATAGCGAAACCACGTTCCAGCTTGGCTTCGTCAAAACTGTGAGCATAGTGTTTGCCGATCAGCGTACCGGCAACTGTACCTGCGGTAAAAGGTAAAGCAAGCGGCCAGTTCATAAAGCCCATGGAGGTTGCCGAAATAACGCCCGTCAAGGAGATTAGCGCTGTAATGGAAAGCGCGGTGGCAATCAGGGTTTTCATGGATAAATCTGAGACTTTCCTTAGCGCAGGAATGATGATGAATCCCCCTCCCACACCGAGCAAACCGGATAGAAACCCGGTTGCAGCACCTGAAACCAGCAATCCTTTGGCACAGGGAATGGTCCATATCAAACGGCCGCTTTCCAGATTGAGCTGACAAGGTGGAAAAACAGCTTCTTCCGGCTGTGCAGCAAGATTACTCTTGCGATACATGTACAAAGCCGCATATGCCAGCACAGCAGAAAACAATACCGTCAGCAATGCATCAGAAAACTGCTGCGCCACCCATACTCCGGCAGGCGTAATCAGCATACCAGTACCCGCAATGAGACCAGCTGCCCGGTAGCGAATAATTCTTTGTCTGAGGGATGAATAAGTGGCGACTGCTGCTGATACGCCCACTGACAGCAACGCAACCGGCGCGGCTTCCGCTACGGTTACGTTCAGGCCAAAAATCAGTAAGGGAACGGCAATAATGGTGCCACCGGAGCCGGTTAGCCCAAGTACAAACCCCGTAAAAATACCCGGCAAAATACCCAGCCAGTGAACTTCCATACAGAATCTATTTGGATTCAGTGGATCCAGCCAGCCACTCACGTCCTTTCAGCAGACAATCCCAGTATACCCATGGGAAAAGATTAACTTTCATCCACCAGTATAACTTTCTGGCAATAACCGGGTTAAGCGGAAAAGTTGGCAGCAATTTTCCGCCATAACCAAATTCTGCCAGAACCACTTTGCCATTTTCGACGGTCAACGGGCAAGCGCCGTAACCATCGTAAACCGCGCGAAGTTCACGTCCTTCTTTTGCTGCCAGCAGATTTTCAGCAACGATGACCACCTGTTTTCTAACCGCGGCTGCTGTTTTAGAGTTAGGAGCAGAACAGGCATCACCCAGTGAGAAAACATTGGAGAAGCAAGTGCTTCGCAGTGTTTTGGGATCAACCTCACAGAATCCGGCAGCATTTGCCAGTGGACTGTTGCTCAAGAAATCCGGCGCGACCTGGGGTGGCGTGATGTGCAGCATATCGAACGGCTTATTGACACGGGTAACTTCGCCTGCCTCATTCTTGATTTCAAAGGTAGCAATTTTTTCCGGGCCATTGACCTTGACCAGATTGGAATTGAACACCAGCCCGGCATGATATTTATGAACATACTCCATCAAAGGCGGCACAAACTCGGGAACCCCAAACAAAACTGCTCCTGCCAGATCGAATTCGACATCGATTTTGTCCAGAACGCCATGACGCTGCCAATAATCACAAGATAAATACATCGCTTTCTGTGGGGCTCCAGCACATTTGATCGGCATTGGCGGTTGTGTAAACAGCGCCTTACCACCTTTAAGCTGTTGTACCAGTGACCAGGTATATGGTGCGAGATCGAACAGGTAGTTAGAGGTGACGCCATTTTTGCCAAGTGTTTCCTGGGCACCTTCTATTTTTTCCCAGGCCAGGCGAATACCTGGACATACGATCAATTGACGGTAGCCAACGGAACGGCCATCTGCCAGATGAACCAGATTTTTTTCAGGCGCAAATTCGGATGCTGCTGCCTTGATCCACTCTGCGCCATGTGGCATGACATCAGCTGTATTGCGAGCGGTCTGATCAATAGCATACGCGCCGCCACCGACCAACGTCCAGGCAGGTTGATAATAATGTTTCTCGCTTGGTTCAATAACGGCAATACGTAGGGATGAACGCCGACGCAGCAGGCTTGCAGTTACTCCTAGACCAGCTGATCCGCCGCCTACCACCACAATGTCAAAAACATCATCCCAGTTGCAAGCTGCGACTGTTTCGGTCTGACGTTTATCTGCCGGTTCACAATAAGTTTCGGCTACATCCTCCACTTTTTCTTGTGTGCCAGTACTGGCAGATGCTGTAGAAGCGCCGGTATTGCGAGTGTACAATGCCTGGGCACGATTACCCGAACCGCAAAAAGCCAGTACCGGGCCAGGCAGTGTTTGCATCAGTTGGTGAAAAGCAGAACATTTTTCATCTGAAACCTGGCCAACTTCAACCGGCATATAAGCAAACTGCAACCCAGCCGCCTTCGCTGCGTTCTCCAGTGCAGTGCGAGCTGGCTGACTTTCTCCGCCTTCTCCATCGGGGCGATTACAAATAATCGACTTGTAGCCCGCAGCCGCAATGCCAGCGATATCATCCACGCTAATCTGGCCAGTGACTGCTATTTTTTTATCCAGTTCTTTCCATTTTGTTTCAGGGGTGACACTCATAATGATTTCTCCTTACTTTTGTTTTTTATTACTGTCGATTTGATAGCGGCTTCGTATCGGTATGTAGTGTAACTGCTCCAGAGACTGCTCCAGAGTTGAATTCCAAGAGCTTAATCCTGCTCTTGCGGATGCCGTTTGTCAGCGTGAACATTGCTGGTGGAACGACATGATTCGTCGCAACCATTTGTGTCATCTGAAATTGGGTAATTTTCATTTCCGCAGTATAAATCAAACAGTGTGCTTATGATTTGCACTGCTTCCCGGCTGGCAAGACTGTAATAAATATATTTTCCCTGGCGTTCCGTGGAGACAAGCCTTTCCTCTCGCAACACAGTAAGTTGCTGCGACAAGGTAGGTTGCCGGATACCCAGTAATTGCTCCAGTTCGCCGACATTCTTCTTTCCCTGTATCAACTGACACAGGATCATCAGCCGGTCTTCATTAGCTAGAATTTTTAGTATGGAACAGGCTTTGATTGCAGCAGCCTTTTTTTCCACCATGGCCGACAGAGCCTGTTGCAGATATGAATCTATCATTCTCTGCCAATATTTTTTTGTTGTCGATCATTTGGTTTTGAAACAGCCTGACGGTATTTTTCCAGTCGATCGAAAATGATCATACCCAGCAACATAGCCACCATAAATATGATGGCTCCGGAATGACCCGATGCAGCCAGAACCAGACTTGGCCCCGGACAAAGACCTGCCAGTCCCCATCCTGCACCAAACAACAGACTGCCCAGGATCAAACGGCGGTCAATCGTATGGGAAATGGGCAAATGAAGCGGTGCGGACAATAGCGTTTGGCCACGTTGTTTTGCTGCCCTGAAAGCAAGAAATCCGATGCTGATCGCGCCCAGCATGACAAGAGCCAGTGAAGGATCCCAGGATCCGGCAACATCCAGAAATGCTAATACCTTTGCAGGATCTGTCATGCCAGAAAGGATCAACCCCAGACCAAAAATAAAACCGGAAAGCAATGCAGCAATTAAGATAAGCATATATTTTCCTCTCAAAATTGAATGCAACGCTAGCTCAAGCTGTGGCGAATAATGTAAACCACGCCCATTCCCATGGCCATAAACGAAATTGTTGCCACCACTGAACGTGGTGAAAGACGCGATAGACCACAAACGCCGTGACCGCTGGTACAACCAGAACCATAACGAGTCCCAACTCCGACCGCCAACCCAGCCAACGCCAGCATTGCATAACTGGTTTCGACATGAACTGGAGGCAGTTCGCCCAGCCAGCGCCATAACCACGGAGCGAGCAATAATCCAATAACAAACGCCGCTCGCCAGGCAAGATCTCCTTTACGTAATTCGATCAACCCGCCAACGATACCGGATATGCCTGCAATCCGGCCTGCAACGAGCAGCAGCAGCGCAGTTGCCAGGCCAATAATCATGCCGCCTGTGAATGCGCTAACCGGGGTAAATGATTGCCAGTCAATCATAAGTTTTCCTCCTTGACAGATAAATTATCCTAACACATTATATATTTTTATGATTTAATGTTTTATATATTAAATTATTTGAATACAAACAATCCAAGGAGATGATGATGCAACCCAATATCCAAGCTTTCTTTGATCCTGTTACCGGGACAATCAGCTATGTTGTGTTTGACAAGCCGGGAGGGCGTTGCGCCATTATCGACCCGGTACTTGATTACGATCCCAAATCCGGGAGAACAAAACATCACTCCGCCGATGTGTTGATCAAATTTGTGTACTCAAAGAAGTTGACGACGGATTGGATACTTGAAACCCATGCGCACGCTGATCATCTTTCTTCAGCGCACTACCTCAAGCAGGAACTAGGGGGGAAAACAGCCATAGGCAGCCGGATTCCCGACGTGCAGCAGGTATTTAAAAAGCTGTTCAACATGGGGGCAGATTTTCAGCCGGATGGCTCGCAATTTGATCATCTGTTTGATGACGGTGACAGCTTTGAGGTGGGCGAACTCAAGGGTAAGGTGATTTTCGTACCTGGCCACACACCGGCTGACCTTGCTTATCAATTCGACGATGCAATTTTTATCAGTGATACGATGTTTATGCCAGATATAGGGACGGCACGTGCCGATTTCCCCGGAGGCGATGCCCGGCAGCTTTATCGATCTATCCGCAGGTTGCTGAATAATTATCCACCGGAAACAAGATTGTTCATGTGCCATGACTATCCACCCGGTGACCGCCCGGTACAGTGGGAAAGCACAGTCGCTGACCAGTGTGCCAACAATATTCATGTACACGACGGTATCAGTGAAGACGAATTTGTCGCGATACGTACCACACGTGATGCCACATTAGATGTGCCGGTACTGATTCTGCCATCCGTTCAGGTCAATGTGCGTGCCGGCCAGATGCCACCCGCTGAAGATAATGGCACTGTGTATTTGAAAATACCGATTAATGTATTGTAAGCAGGTTTATGTGAACACCTGGTCAGGAAACTGGCCGGGAAGAATGTACCTACAGGAGTTTTTGATCAATCAGAAGTTTTCTAGTTACCAATAGCGAACGTTACCGGTATCAACATGGATAAAATTTGATTCCGGGTAGTAGCCAACGCCTCCAACACGCATCGACATGGCCGCACGTCGCAACGCATTAAGTGGAACACCGGGCAAACGAATATCTATTGCCTTACCTTGCATATGCAGGCTTTTTTTAGCTACACCGTGGCTTTTCGCTGCGAGGGTAGCATTGGTAGCCGGCGATCGATACCCAGAAATTACCTGAAATTCTTTTGAGCTGCCTGTTTTATGGTGCAGATGCTGGATCAGATCAAGCAATCCTGGATCAATCGGGTGACGTTCACCGGAACGATGGTCGCGCAATACTTTAGCTATCGCCTGCAATGCTTCCGGAATATATTTTCCCTGCTCCCAGTAAGCTGTCCTGATTCTTTCTCCGGTATGCAGATTTAACAAGGACAGGCGTTTTTCATAAATACGGGGGGAATTGGCAGCATTGGCTGCCGGCATGGCAAATAGTGCACATGCGCCTAAACTGGCTTGCAACAGTCGCCGCCGACTGTTGCCATGTGCGGTAAGTGTTTCCAGATTGTCTGCAATGATAAGTTTGGACATTGTTATCCTCCATGATCGTGCCAAATTAAAAAGACTGTCATAGACACTTTTCCGGCTGTTACCAGTGGGCGTATGCCAGCGCCCGTTTGTCACGCCCGTAGACATCGGATGAAAAGTAAACTTCGCCCTGCTCATCGCTCCAAGCGGTCAGATACAATAAATAAACAGGTATTTTTTCAGGTAAATGCACGGTTTGTGTCTTGCCACTGCTGATTTTTTCAGCAATATCGGCTTGTTCAAATGATTGCCCTAAGACAAACTCTGCCAGTTGCAATGGCTTCTCCAGACGGATACAACCCGAGCTGAAAGTACGAATATCCTTCTGAAACAGATATTTGGAAGGCGTATCGTGTAAATAGATGCTGAAAGGATTGGGAAACATGAATTTGATAGTGCCCAGTGCATTTCTTCTACCAGGATCCTGGCGCAAGATATAAGGAAGAGATCTGCTGGTCGAATGCCAGTCGATAAAATCAGGATTCAGCTCGGATTCATATTTGTAATCGGAAAATACCCTGATTCCCTCGGAAGCAAAATAATCCGGGTTATATCTCTGTTTTGGCAGTAAATCCTTGCGTGCAATGCTGGCAGGCACATTCCAGTACGGGTTAAGAACCAGGTGAGTAATTTTGCTGTTGAAACTTGGTGTTGAACGATAATCGCGCCCGACAACTATTTTCATATCCAGCACGCGCACATTCTCCTGGACTGCCACCAGATTAAATCCGGCAATATTGACCAGGATATAGCGATCACCGAGTTTCCTGGGCAGCCAGCGCAATCGTTCAAGCGTGATACGCAACTGCTGAACATGCTCTCCTGGCGTTATGTTCATGGCTCGCCGGGTATTTTTACCAATAATGCCATCTGCATTTAATCCGTGTTGACGCTGAAAGGCCTTGACCGCTATTTCCAGCTGATCATCATAAAACTCGCTATCACTGACAACAATACCATATTCCGGTTTTTCAAAAATATGATATGCCTCCTGAATACGTTGACGTACCTGTGGAATAGAAGTATGCCTGGTATGCGGGCGAATCAATGAAGTTTCCTCCGGTATCCTGGTCCATATGGTATCGGCAGCAACCAGTGTACGAAATTTGTTCAACAGTTGTTTGAGCGAACGGTATTGTGGAATATCAGGTGGCAAATCTGCAAAGGCCTGTTCCAGTTTTCCTGAAGTGAGTGCTTGCTGCAGAAACGTTACCGGATCAAATTGCTGTTGTGGAATGTGCCAGTCCGGATCAGCCAGAGAAGCCGTCAGCCGGCCACTGTGCAAATCATGGGCAAGCGCCAGCAATGATCGGGTTGTATCCAGTTCGAGTAGTAGGGAAATTGGATCAGAAGTTTCGTTACGAAGTTTTCGTAAGGATTCAATATGGTAATCATTGCTGGAAAGCCCTTCTTCATCAGCCTGCCTAATAAGCACTAACGCAGTGTCCAGCAAGACAGCAGAATGACCAGCCAAAGTCCAGACTGGTTGATAATCACGTTGCGCATAAAATCGCTGCAGGTTTATCTGTACCGCACTATCCTGATTGTTCTGAATATTTTTTGCCAGTTGTTCGCGTATCGATTCTGCGCTGGCAATCCAATTTTCAGCAATGACGGGCAAAATCGTAAACATCAGCGCAAGAAAGGTTAAATACCGCGCTGCCGCTGAAGGATTGATCCAGAACTTTTTGGAATTTTGAATAAATAACAAAAAAATATTCCTGTATTCCCGGTTTAAAAGGGCCATTATCAGACAGTTTTCCCTCTGTACCCAGAGCAGTTTTTAAAAGATATTTTGTAAAGATATGTTTTTTATCATACCTACCCGGGTTGATAAAATGAAAATCAAAAGGATAAATCTGAAAGCTATTGGCCGGTTTTCTGACTGCCGCAAACACAGGCCAAACAAAATCAACAGAGCTGTAATCCAGGCCTGGCGAAGCTGTACGCAATAAGACAACCTTTCCGGAAAAACTTCATTATACTAACCTCCTCAGCAGATAAACGGGGTTCACGTAAACTTATAAAAAACCCTTT
>NZ_AP040998.1:0-94960 GCF_055387135.1 Nitrosomonas sp. TNE100
ACGACGGCGGCCCGCGCCGTCAGCCCGAACTCTCCGAAACCGTTGCCTACGACCCCGAGCTGGCCGCGTCTGCGGCCGACCTTGGGCTGCTCGATGACGACGACGACCTGCCGCTTCCCCTTCCTCGCCAGCTTGATCCGGCCATGCAGCGCACGGCCCGGCTGGCCTCCCTCGACCCCAACGACGGCATCGAGCTATGAGCCACTATCGCCTGAACCTCTTTATCCAGCCCGAGCACGCCAAGCGCCTCGATGAGCTGGCCGCCACCAAGGGCGTGTCCAAGTCATCCATCGTCGCGGCGGCGCTCGCGTCGTGGCTATCGCCCGATGCAGCCGACCAGCGCGAGGCGGCCATTGCGAAGCGCCTGGATCGCCTGTCGCGCCACGCCGAGCGCATGGAGCGCGACCAGAACATCGCCATCGAAACGCTGGCGCTGTTCATCCGCTACTACCTGACCGTCAGCACGCCGGTGCCGGAGGCCCATCAGGATGCGGCTCGCGCTCAGGGCAAGGCGCGTTTCGAGCAGTTCGTCGAACAGTTGGGCCGCCACCTGCTGCGCGGCCGCAGCCTGGTGCGGGACGTGGTGGAGGAACTGCATCCCGACCCGATGCGGATGGATGACGCGGCGGCGATGGCAGCCGCCCATGAACGCACTGCGGAGCGTGCGTCATGAGTGCCGTTCCACAGATCCCGCCCGATCCACGCTCATCCGCTGCGGCGTCCCAGGATCGCCGCATCCAGATGCTGCGCACGGCGATGGGGCCGGTGATCGCTGCTGCGCTGGAAGACCCGGACGTGGTGGAAGTGATGCTCAACCCCGACCGGACATTGTGGGTGGATCGGCTGTCCTCTGGCCGTGCGCCGCTTGGAGTCGAACTGCCCGAAGCCGATGGCGAACGCATCATCCGACTGGTCGCCGCCCATGTTGGAGCGGAGGTGCATCGCGGCCAGCCGCTCTTGACTGCCGAACTGCCTGATACCGGCGAGCGCTTTGAGGGCATCTTGCCGCCCGCCGCACCCGGCCCAGCCTTCGCGCTGCGCAAGCGTGCCGTGAGCATCATCGGTCTGGATCGCTATGTGGCCGACGGCATCCTGACCGCTGGGCAGGCCGAGTTCCTGTGTCATGCCGTGCGCGAGCGGCAGAACATCCTGATCGCCGGAGGCACCAGCACCGGCAAGACCACGCTGGCCAATGCCTTGCTGGCCGAGATCGCCGCCACCGGCGACCGCGTGCTGGTGCTCGAAGACACCATCGAACTGCAATGCGCGGCCCGTGACCATGTGCCGCTGCGCACCCGTGCGGGCGTGGTGTCGATGCAGGAGTTGGTGCGCGCCACGATGCGGCTGCGCCCGGATCGCGTGATCGTCGGCGAAGTGCGCGGCGGCGAAGCGCTGGATCTGGTGAAGGTCTGGGGCACCGGCCACCCCGGTGGCATCGCCACCATCCATGCCGGATCCGCCTTGGGCGCACTGCTGCGCCTGGAGCAACTGATCCTCGAAGTGGCAGTGAATCCGCCGCGTGCGCTGATCGCCGAGGCGGTCAACGTCGTCATCCACATCGCCGGACGTGGCCGCAAGCGCCGCGTCGAAAGCATCGCCCGCGTCGTCGGTTTCGACGGCGCGGGCTACCGCCTGGCGGACGCACTGGAAACGCCGTTTCCCGAGCTGACGCCGGTTCCTCTTGCAGCCGCTGCCGCTGCGCCTTTCTCGATCCCTGACCAACCTGGAGAACTGCCATGACGCAGATGCACGTTCCTGCTTTCCGCTTTTCCGTAAATCCGCTTTCCCACCTGTCCAGCCTGGCAGGACTGCGTAGCCTGGCCCGCCCCGCAGGGCAAGGGCTGCTGCTGGCCGCGCTGCTGCTGTTCCTGGCCGGAACCGCGCAGGCCGCCGGTTCCTCGATGCCGTGGGAAGGCCCGCTGCAATCCATCCTCGAATCCATCCAGGGGCCGGTGGCTCGCATCGTCGCGGTGATCATCATCATCGCCACCGGCCTGGCGCTGGCCTTCGGCGATACCAGCGGCGGCTTCCGCAAGCTGATCCAGATCGTCTTCGGCCTGTCCATCGCCTTCGCGGCTTCGAGCTTCTTCCTGTCGTTCTTCAGCTTCTCAGGCGGGGCCGTCGTATGAGCGGGCCGGACAGCTTCGCGGCCGGCTTTGAAGTGCCGCTGCATCGCTCGCTGACCGAGCCGATCCTGCTGGGCGGTGCGCCGCGCACCGTGGCGATTGCCAACGGCACGCTGGCCGCCGCCGTCGGGCTGGGCCTGCAACTGTGGATTCCCGGCGTGGTGCTGTGGATCGTCGGCCATTCGCTGGCGGTCTGGGGTGCGCGTGTCGATCCGCAGTTCATGCAGGTCTTCGCCCGGCACATCAAGCACAAGCCGTTGCTGGACGCATAGGGGGATGCCGACATGCTGAACCTTGCCGAATACCGCCAGCGGCCCGCGCTGCTGGCCGACTGGCTGCCCTGGGCCGGGCTGATCGCACCGGGCGTGGTGCTGAACAAGGATGGCTCGTTCCAGCGCACGGCACGCTTTCGTGGGCCGGATCTGGACAGCGCCACGCAAGGCGAGCTGATCGCCACGTCGGCGCGGCTCAACAACGCACTGCGCCGCCTGGGATCGGGCTGGGCCTTGTTCATCGAAGCCGAGCGCCGCGCAGCGGCGGGCTATCCGCGTTCCGACTTCCCCGAGCCGTTGTC
This sequence comes from Nitrosomonas sp. TNE100, assembly GCF_055387135.1. NCBI lineage: Bacteria > Pseudomonadati > Pseudomonadota > Betaproteobacteria > Nitrosomonadales > Nitrosomonadaceae > Nitrosomonas > Nitrosomonas sp. TNE100. The sequence continues at coordinate 2,701 of NZ_AP040998.1, forward strand.
CTGGCTGGTGGAGGAAGAACGCCGCGCGGCTTTCGAGGAATCCGGCCATCACTACGAGAGCGCCTATCACCTCACGCTGGCTTACTTGCCACCAGAAGAATCCCGCGCCCGCGCCGCCAAGATGCTCTATGAGAACGCGCCGGGCGAAGGTGTGGACTGGCAGGGTCGGCTTGAAGCCTTCGTGGCTGAAACGGATCGCGTCTTCGACCTGCTCGACGGCGTGATGCCGGAAATTGCCTGGCTGGATGACAGCCAGACACTGACCTACCTGCACACCACGGTGTCCACGCGGCGCTATCGCGTCGGTGTGCCCGACGTGCCGTTCCATATCGACGCACTGTTGGCCGACTCCGCCCTGATTGGCGGCCTGGCACCCATGCTGGGCGACCAGCACCTGCGCGTGGTGTCGGTGCGCGGCTTTCCGACCTCGACTTGGCCGGGGGTTCTGGACGACCTCAACCGCCTGGGCTTTGGCTACCGCTGGAGCACGCGCTTTCTGTGCTTGGACAAAGCCGAGGCGGAAAAAGAACTCGGTCGCCTGCGTCGCCAGTGGTTCGCCAAACGGAAGAACGTCGTCGCGCTGCTGCGCGAAACGATCTTCCAGCAGGAAAGCCCGCTGGTCGATACCGACGCCAACAACAAGGCCGCCGACGCCGATGCCGCCTTGCAGGAGCTGGGCAGCGATCAGGTGTCCTTCGGATACCTGACGGCCATCGTCACCGTCATGGACACGGATGCCGCCGCTGCCGACGAAAAGCTGCGCATGGTGGAGCGCGTCATTCAGGGCCGGGGCTTCGTCACTATCCCCGAAACCTTGAATGCGGTGGATGCCTGGCTATCGTCCATTCCCGGCAATGCCTACGCCAACGTGCGCCAGCCCATCGTCTCGACGCTGAACCTGGCGCACATGATGCCGCTGTCCGCCGTGTGGGCTGGCCCGGAGAAGAACCACCACCTTGACGGCCCACCGCTGATCGTCACCCGCACCGATGGCGCAACGCCGTTTCGGCTGGTGACGCACATTGGCGACGTGGGCCACACGCTGGTCGCCGGGCCGACCGGCATGGGCAAGTCGGTGCTGCTGGCCACGCTGGCGATGCAGTTTCGCCGCTATCCCGGCTCGCGCATCTTCGCCTTCGATATGGGCCGCTCCATGCGCGCCACCATCCTGGGGCTGGGCGGCGAGCACTACGACCTCGGCAACGACGGGGCGATTGCCTTCCAGCCACTGGCCCGCATTGACCAGGAAGGCTATCGCACCTGGGCCGCCGAATGGGTGGAAGGCCGCCTGCTGCACGAAGGTGTCGCCATCGGCCCGGACGAGAAGGCTGCGATCTGGTCGGCACTCGGCAGCCTCGCCGGCGCACCGGTGGAGCAGCGCACGCTGACCGGCCTGTCGGTGCTGCTGCAATCGAACGCGCTGCGCCAGGCGCTCGCGCCCTATGTGTTAGGTGGTGCCCACGGCAAGCTGCTCGATGCCGATGCCGACCGCCTGGGTTCCGGCAGCGTGCAGGGCTTCGAGATGGAAGAACTGATGCACAGCAAGGCGGCGGTGCTGGCCGTGCTGGGCTACCTGTTCGCCCGCTTCGATGAACGCTTCGACGGTGCGCCCACGCTGCTGATCCTCGATGAAGCCTGGTTGTTCCTCGATGACCCGGTGTTTGCCGCCCGCATCCGCCAGTGGCTCAAGACGCTGCGCAAGAAGAATGTCAGCGTCATCTTCGCCACGCAGTCGCTGGCCGACATCAAGGATTCGAGCATTGCCCCGGCGGTGATCGAAAGCTGCGCCAGTCGGATTTTTCTCCCTAACCCACAGGCGACCGAGCCGCAGATTCGCACGATCTACGAAGGCTTTGGGCTGAACTCGCGCCAGATCGAGATTGTGGCGACCGCGCAGCCAAAGCGTGACTACTACTACCAATCGCGCCTCGGAAACCGCCTTTTCGACCTCGACCTGGGGCCAGCCACGCTGGCCTTCGCGAGTGCATCCACCCCGCAAGACCAACGCGACATGGATCGCGTGCTGCTGGATGCCGGCACACCGGGCTTCGCCGGTGCCTGGTTGCGCCATCGCGGCCTCGATTGGGCTGCCGACCTGTTGCCGTCCTCACCGGCAGCAGCGTCCTTCCTCGCTTCTCAACGACCGGAGGTTTCACCATGAAGACCCAACCCCGTTTGCTGTCCGTCTCGCTCGCCGCCGTGCTGTCGGTATCGCTGCTGGCCTCACAGCCTGCATCCGCGCTGACGGTGTTCGACCCGTCCAACTTCGTGCAGAACACGCTGACCGCCGTGCGCACGCTGGAGCAGATCAACAACCAGATCAACCAACTCCAGAACGAAGCCCAGATGCTGATGAACCAGGCGCGTAATCTGGCGAATCTGGACTTCAACGTCGTCAATCGCTTGCGTTCGACACTGGCGACCACCGAGCGGCTGATCGCCGAGGCTCGCGGCCTGGCCTACGACGTGCAGAGCATGGATGCCACCTTCGCCCGGCTGTACCCGGAGCAGTACGCCGCGACCGTCAGCGGCGACCAGATGCTGCGCGACGCGCAGGAACGCTGGAAGAACACCTTGAACGGCCTGCATACCGCGATGCGGATGCAGGCGCAGGTGTCGCAGAACCTGGCGCAAGACGAAAGCGCGCTGTCCGATCTGGTCAGCCAGAGCCAGTCCGCCACCGGCGCGCTGCAAGCCATGCAGGCGACCAACCAGCTTCTGGCCTTGCAGGCCAAGCAGTCCATCCAGGCGCAGCAGCTCCAGATCACGCAGGAACGCGCCGCCGCGCTGGAACTGGCACGCCAGGCGGCGGCTGTCGAACGTGGTCGTGAAGTGACGCGCCGCTTCCTGGGGGATGGCACGCCTTACACGCCGCAGCGCGTGGATTTCTACGGCAACTGACGGAGTGCCGCCATGAACGACGTGACGGTCATCGACCGCTTCCTCGCTACCTTCTCGCGCCACATCGACTCGGGCTTTGGGCTGCTGCAGGGCGAAGTCGCGTTCCTTACCGCCACGCTGATCGTCATCGACATGACGATTGCCGGGCTGTACTGGGCGATGAGCCACGCCACCGGCCAGGGCGATGATGTGATCGCCAAGCTGCTGCGCAAGGTGCTTTACGTCGGCGCCTTCGCCTACATCATCAACAACTTCAACTGGCTGGCCAGCATCGTCTTCCGCTCGTTCGCGGGCCTGGGCCTGACGGCCAGCGGTTCGACGATGAGCATGGCCGAATTCCTGCAACCGGGACGCCTCGCCAAGACCGGCATCGACGCGGCAGCGCCGATCCTTGAGCAGATCAGCGATATGGCGGGCTTCCCCGAAGTGTTCGTGAACATGACGCCCATCGTGGTCATGTTCCTGGCTTGGGCGGTGGTGATCCTGTGCTTCTTCGTGCTGGCGATCCAGCTTTTCATCACGCTGATCGAGTTCAAGCTGACCACGCTCGCGGGCTTCGTGTTGGTGCCGTTCGCGCTGTGGAACAAGACCAGCTTTCTTGCCGAAAAGGTGCTGGGCAACGTGGTGTCGTCGGGCATCAAGGTGTTGGTGCTGGCCGTCATCGTCGGCATCGGCTCGGGCCTGTTCGCCGAGTTCCAGGTACATCCCGCCGAGCCGTCCATCGACCATGCGGTGGTCATCATGCTGGCCTCGCTCACGCTGCTGGCCTTGGGGATCTTCGGCCCTGGCATTGCCACCGGGCTGGTATCCGGTGCACCGCAGCTTGGCGCAGGCGCGATGGCCGGTGCTGCTGTGGCTGCAGCAGGCGCGGCGGTGGCCGTAGGTGCTGCGGCAACTGGCGTGGGCGGTGCCGTGATGGCCGGGGCTCGCATGGCACCGGCTGCCGCCAAGCTCGCCGGGGCTGGCGTGCGGTCCGCGACCTCGGCGGCTGGCAGCGCGAAGTCGGCTTTCCAGGCCGGTTCTACCGCTGCGGGCGGCGGGGCCAAGGGTGCAGTGGCAGGGCTAGGCAATGTCGCCAAGGGCGGCGCACAGGCGGCAGGCCAACGCTCAGGTGCTGGTATCAAGGCAGCGGCGGCCAAGGCTGCCGCGCCATTCAAAGCAGGCTGGCAAGGCTCCGGCACCGATGGCGGTTCAGGCAGTGGTGCCGCCAGTTCCGGGCAGGCCACCACAGGCGATGCCGATGGTGACACGGCCAACGCGCAGAAGCAGGAACAACCCGGCTGGGCCAAGCGCCTGCAACGCCGCCAACAACTCACCCAGGCCACCACCACGGCCGCGCACACGCTGCGCGGTGGCGATGGCGGCGGCTCGGGCCAAGGCCCGAGCCTGCGGGATTCCGATAACTGACTTTCAAGGAAAACTCCATGCGATTCAAACGACCGCAGGTGCGCTATGCCGATACGCCGCAGCCTGCCACCCCGTATCAAGCCGCTGCCCAGGTCTGGGACGAGCGCATCGGCTCGGCCCGCGTGCAGGCCAAGAACTGGCGGCTGATGGCCTTCGGCTGCCTGGCGCTCGCGCTGCTGATGGCCGGTGGCCTGGTGTGGCGCTCGGCCCAGTCCATCGTCACGCCCTATGTCATCGAGGTGGATCAGTCCGGCCAGGTGCGCACCGTGGGCGAAGCGGCCACGCCGTACCGGCCCACCGATGCGCAGACGGCGCACCACATCGCGCGCTTCGTGACGCTGGTGCGCTCGCTGTCCATCGACCCCATCGTCGTGCGCCAGAACTGGCTCGATGCCTATGACTACACCACCGACCGGGGCGCGGCGGTGCTCAACGACTACGCGCGGGTGAATGACCCGTTCGCCCGCATCGGCAAGGAGTCGGTGACGGTGCAGATCACCAGTGTGGTTCGCGCCAGCGATGCGTCGTTCAACGTGCGCTGGACGGAACGCCGTTACGTCAATGGTGCGGCTGCCGGGCTGGAGCGATGGACGGCGGTGGTGTCCATCGTGCAGCAGACCCCGCGCACCGAAGAACGCCTGCGCCGCAACCCGCTGGGCATCTACGTCAATGGCCTGTCGTGGAGCCGTGAACTGGATTCTTCTGAAGGAGCCAAACCATGAATGCACGTTTCCGTAGAACCGTATTGCCGGAGATCCTGCTGGCATCGACTGTCCTGTTTGCGGGCTGCGCCACGCAGGGCAAACCGCCGCTGGTGATCTCGCTCGATGAGCCGGTGCAGGCGCAGCCATTGCCCGAGCCGCCCAAGCCCATCGAAGTCGTGGCTGTGCCCGAACCGTTGGCATTGCCCGCGCAGTTGAAGCCGCTGCCGGACGTTGATGCGGCCCCGGTGGCACCGGAGCCCGCCGACGAGAAAGTGCGCGTCTCCCGCGCCAATGCCGAAGCGCGGATCGCACCGACCCGCGAGGGCTACGTCAATGCGATCCAGGTCTGGCCCTTCACCGATGGCGCGCTGTACCAAGTCTATGCGTCCGTGGGCCGCGTGACGGTGATCGCGCTCCAGCCCGGCGAGGAACTGGTGACGGTCGCTGCGGGCGATACCGTGCGCTGGATCGTGGGTGACACCTCCAGCGGCAGCGGGGTCGATCTGCGTGTCAATGTGTTGGTCAAGCCTATCCGTTCCGGGTTGAAGACCAATCTGGTCATCACCACCAGCCGCAGAACGTACCTGCTGGAACTGACCTCGACCGACAAGGCATGGATGGCGTCGGTGTCCTGGGACTATCCCAAGGATCGGATGCTGGCGTTGCAGCGCCAGGCGCAAGCCGCCAACGCTGCCGCGCCGGTTGATGCGGGTCTGTCGTTGGAGAACATCCGCTTTCGCTATGCAATCAGCGGCAGCAATCCGCCGTGGAAGCCGCTGCGTGCCTTCGATGATGGCGAGAAGGTTTATATCCAGTTCCCGGCAGGCATCGCCCAAGGCGAGCTGCCGCCGCTGTTCGTCATCGGCACGCAGGGCGACGGGCAGTTGGTGAACTACCGTTTCCGTCCGCCGTACTACATCGTGGATCGTCTGTTCGGCGCGGCCGAACTGCGCCTGGGTGGTGACAAGGGTGACGTGGTGCGCATCGAGCGCACCGATGGCATTGCCGGGAGGAACTGAGCATGAGCCAGGACGATACTCCCGACCTTGCCACGCCGCAGGCGGGCAAGGTGGCGCCCGAGGCGGTGGCGCTGCGCGTCCAGCCGCGCCCGGTCACGCGCCTGAACCGGCGCACGCTGGCCATCCTCGCCGGCGGTTTGTCAGTTGGCGTGATGGGCGTGCTGATCTGGTCGCTGCAACCGCAGCAACGCGGTGCAGGCGAATCCACGGAGCTGTACAACGTGGATCGTGTCTCGCGCTCGGAAGGGCTGGATGCGCTGCCAACGGACTATTCCAAGCTGCCAGCGCTGCCGCCTGACGTGCCGGCGCTGGGGCCTCCTTTGCCCGGCGACCTGGGGCCAGCCATCGTCAATTCGCAACAACCGGTCGCCGCCACCTATGCCGCGCCCGGCTATGCCCCCAACGATGCGCTGCGCAAGGAGGAAGAAGCGGCGGCAACTTCATCGGTGTTCTTCCGCACCGGCTCCCCGCAGGCCGCGCCCGTGGCGCAGTCGCAGGTCGCTGCCGCGCCAGGCTTCGCTGCCAATGCCGCCTTCGACCCACTGGCCGCTGGCCCGGCCTCGACGGCGGCCCAGCCTGCTGATCCGACTGCCGTGCAGAATCGGCAAGACCAGAAAGAGGCGTTCCTGACAGGCGGCTCTACGGAAACCCGTAACTCCGGCAACCTGCAAATGCCTTCCTCGCCGTACCAGGTGATGGCCGGAACGGTCATTGCCGGGGCACTGGTCACGGGCATCAAATCCGACCTGCCAGGTGACGTGATCGCCACGGTGACGGAGCCGATCTACGACACGGCCACCGGCAAATTTCTGCTGATCCCGCAGGGCTCGCGCATCCTGGGCAAGTACAACAGCCAGGTCAGCTATGGTCAGAGCCGCGTGCAGGTGGTGTGGAACCGCATCATCCTGCCGGACACGTCTTCGCTCACGCTCGACAACCTGATCGGCACCGACCCGGCGGGCTATGCCGGTCTGGAAGACGACGTGGACTGGCATTGGGATCGGATCTTTGCCGGTGCCGTTCTGACCACGTTGCTGGGCGTAGGCGCCGAACTGGCCGCACCCGAGAACCGCCAGGACGGTGATCGCGTCATCATCGCTGGACGCGACAGCCTGCAGGACACAGTGAACCAAGTCGGCCAGGAAGTGACCCGGCGCAACCTCAACATCCAGCCCACGCTGACCAGCCGCCCCGGCTTGCCGGTGCGCATCATCGTCAACCGCGATCTGGTGTTGCGGCCTTACCAGCCACTGTTCTTCAACAAGGGGACTTCACGATGAGTACGACGAGGAAACTGCGGCTGGGGCCGCTGCACAAGACCGAGATCGTCAAACTGACCTTCGGTTGCCCGGCCAGCCTGAAAGCCGACCTCGACCGCTACGCCGCGCTGCACGCGCAGGTGTATGGTGAAGCGGTCGATGCCACGACGCTGATCCCGCACATGCTGGAGGCGTTCATGGCGGGGGATCGGGGATTCAGGAAAGAAGGCAAGTCATAAAGGTAGGCGGACGCCTACGATTCACGATAAACTGAATACCTGCGTGACAAAGAGGAAGCATTGGAGCGAGAAGACCGATAGTTCTATCAGCCTGACGTATCAACAGATTCAGAAGACAGAAAGAACCGTCCGATTGCTGGGTGAGATTCCCACTAACAACAAGCACCGTACCGTAACCAACGCACAACAAACCAAGGAGGTGACTATGAAGAAAACAAACTTCAAACTTAGTTTCGTGGCAAGTTGGGCTGTGGCGCTGTCGGTCTTCGTTGGCGCTGGAGGTGCACAGTACATCTGTGCTCGATCCAATGCTTCTTCGAGCTGACGCATCGGGCTTCCGCTGCTATCAGCTCATCAAACTTGAAAATTACGCGCAGTCCAACGCTGCGCGTTATTCGTTCTGGGGTGCAGCGTTCGCTTGGACTTTGATCGAACTACAGCCTTGTCGTCTGTTGGCGATCAACCCGACGCAGCATGACTAGGCACGCTGTCGCGGCGCTCCTATGTGACTCCTGGCTCGCGAAGCAGCACCTCAGCAAAGCGGTCTGAAAACGCGCTAACCTACTGTCCCATATGCGGTTTCAAGCGTCGCGTGATTTTCACAAAGGGCTTGACGCCGACCCTTTTTTGCCAGTTGGTTCATCGCTATTATTCTCTGCCAACCTTAACTGCTCTCCTAGCATTGTCCCCACACTCCAAAATTGTGGCTTTTCTGCTGGAAACAAACGCCAACCCTTTTTGGTTTTCACAGGAACAGGATGCGATGGTATCGTGCCAGGCACACGATTATTATCTACCTCTGGTGAATCGGAGCAGAGATACAGCAGTACCGATATGATTGGGTTTATTTCTTCTGAAATTGCTTTCGTAAGCTCTACTGGCAAATCAGCCAGTTTCTTTGCTTCCGAGATCATTTTTTCCACGGATTCGTAAATTGTCCAGTTTCCGAGGTGTAATGGAATTGGTATTAAGCCGCTTTCGCAATCCAGCAAGAATCTCAGTTCAGTGCGCTTTGCTTTTTTGTCCCATTCCAGGTGTGCCCAGAATCCAAAAAGAGATTCTCCCATCCATTGTGATTCTGGTATTTCAATGTAGATGCTCCATTCAGGGAGCCGGTAAAAAACTTCAGAAGGTAAGATACTCGAAATCGGACTAGCGATAAGCGCGGCAAATAAATCCTCATTTATCTGATATATGCCTTGACTGTATCGCCATGTGCCGATCGCAGCAAGCTTGGCAGCGTTGCTTACCTGCTCTATAAGAGCATTATGAGGATGCTGTTTAAATTCTATTTCCAGCCAATCATTCAGTGATAAAAAACACCAGTTTGGCGGCTCCCCCTGGCTGCGGAATTTATTTACAAGCGTAGTCAGATCCGGATACATGCGGCTAACTACATGTAGATACTTAATAGCACGATGATGCGTGTTATTCAGTAGCATTATTTATTTTAGGAAACCGGGAAAGCAAAGCATTCAATTGTGTTTGTGTTGCCTCAAGCTGTCCAGCCAATCCTGCTGCTCGTTCTCTGGCTTCTGCTGCCTGTCTGATTGCATCATCCCGCTCATCCTGGATTCTAGTCATCCGCTCTGCAAGTCGGAGTGATTCAGCTGCTGCCTGTTTCCTCTGTTCCTGGTGAGCATGTTCCATACTCTCAATTTTTACGATAGCCTGCTGATTCTCTGTGCGTAGCCGGTCAATATCCTGGTGCGCCCTGTCCAGCTCTGCACGAAGATCAGTGGCACGACGCTCGACTTCAGTAATCCTGGCTTCTGCCTTATCCGATCTGCTTATGGAATCAGCCAGTTCTAATGTCTGCTTTTCATTCAATACTTTTGCTTTCTCAAGTTCATCGTTTGCACACTCTATAGCTTCAGCCTGTTTATCAAATGCCTCCGATAGTTGTTCTGATAGCTCGACAAGATCGGTTCTTTCGGTTTCAAACGTTGCTCGTGCAGCTTCCAGGCTGTTATTTACCAGCTGTAATGCAGTTGCCCACAGACTCTGCCCCATTTCCTGCAATACCACCTGTAAATCAGCTGGTATTGGCTCTCTAATGGTTTGTATCTGTTTACGTTGCTGTTGCCGCCATTCCTTCATGACTTCCGCAACTGTGTTCATACCAGCCCGGCTCAGCTGGCGTACATCCTCAATACGTGGATATTCCCCATCTTTGCTCGCCGCATACAGTTCGTCTGCTGCCGTAAAGATGCGCTCTTTTATTTCCTGATTAATTGTCATGGCTGAAAGTCTTTGTTGTAATAATAATAGTAATATTACTATTATTATTACAACTTTTCCACTTAAAAGAAGATTTAGGGCAGGAATCTATTTATTCACGAATAGTGCCCAGCGTTTGAGCATGGGGATCAAAGCCTTGGTACCAAACATAAAGTACGGTTTAACCTGAATCTTACCCACAGAATTTGTGGATAAGTGTATTGGGTGAATTACGGCCTCGAGAGCCATACTGTAAGGTAGGCTGAAAAAAGTGGAGTCCAACGTTTCACAAAATATCAGAAATGGAGGATGAAAATGGAACGGGGCTCTTTCTTCAGTGCGGCAACGATCCGATTGCCAGTGTCGGCTCAATTCTGCTCTACGTGCCGGCGCCAAGTGAACGGCACGTAGCAAAAAGTACACCTGCCGACCGGAAAGCTGATTCACCAACAATCTTCGGCCAGTGCCGACAGTTTAGGTTGTGCCTGCGTGCCATGCGGCTACTACAGTGGAAAAATGTTACGGGGGGAAGCAATTTAGTGAATGTCGGTAAACCTTACATTCTGTGATCGTTTCTTTGGTTGTCGTTGATTAATCCATTACACACAATGCAGTTTCATAGTTGGCATCTTCTTTGCTTTGAAATTACTTATATTATTTTTTTGCGGAGAGCATATGAAGACGGCAAGGCAATGGGCAGTGGGTTTGATGGTGGCGGCGGGACTAACAAGCGGCGCGGCTCATGCGGTGCCTGTGACGGTGCAGATGCAGGGCACGTGGAATGTTCAGTACGAGTATCTTGGCGACGGGGCGAACGTGGTTCCGGTCACGGTACCAAGTTCATTCGCCGCTACCCTTGTCTTTGACATTGACGATATCAGCGCTTGGTATAACGATCAGGGCCGGTCGTACCTCACGGAGTTCGGAACTCCCACGATAACGTCGGACGTGTCCAGCTACGGGCCAAGCAATCCTTTCGGGCCGTCGAATCCAAGTACCTTCACGATGCTGTCGAGGCATGACTATTCAGTCGCACCCGCTGCCCCGGCACCATTCCAGAATTACCAGTTCATCAACAGGGACTACGTGAGAGTAGTGAGAGTAGATGATCAGACACGGACGCAGAACTGGAGCTACGGGCTGGAGTTCCACTCGAGGAATGAGAACATAACGCTCGATGACCTCAAGCTTTCGTCGGTAGCCGAGTTCATGTCGATACTCGAGCGGGCGAGGGACAGCTCAGCATCCTTCTACACAAGCTTCTGGAAGTACACATTCGAGACATCATCCGTCTACGGCCTACCAGTTACGTACATCGGAGGCATTGGTTTGAGCGGATCAGCGCGAATAGTCAGCGTCTCGGCTGTTCCGGAGCCATCGTCCATCGTCTTGTTCCTTATCGGGCTAGCGCCACTAGCATGCCGCTACAGGGCACGGCGCATTTGTCGTTGAGCCCGCAGGAGGCGCGAGATTCGCCACGTCACGACTGAATTGACCGGGGTTTGAACTGACCCCCAGGGTTGTGTCCAACTTCTGGGGGTCAGTTCAATTTCGAGGAGGCTCCAATTTTAGAGAGAATGGAGCCATGAGCAATCAAATATAGATAAATATGTCAATCCACCATTTTCAGATAGTGATACAGTGTCTCGCGGCTGGCAACCAAAGTTGCGGGCGATCAGTGCTTTTTGTTCCCCTGTCATGACTCTTCGCTTTAATTCTATAATCTGCTCACTATTCAGTTTCAGTGACCTCTTGCGTCCCCGGTAGGCCCCGCGCTGTTTGGCAGGTGTAATGCCTTCCCGCTGCCGCTCGCGGATCAGGGCACGTTCAAACTCCGCAAAAGATCCCATGACCGACAGCATCAGATTGGCCATCGACGAATCTTCACCAGTAAAGATCAATCGTTCTTTGACAAACTCAACCTGAATACCTCGCCCGGTAAGATCTTGTACCAGCTTGCGCAAATTATCCAGGTTGCGTGCCAGACGATTCATACTATGGACGACTGTATCGTCTTCACGTACAAAGTCTAGCAACATATCAAGTTGTGGTCGCTGGGTATCTGTAATAACCTGCATTTAAAACTGGATCAACCAGCATTCAGCAAGATTTTGAGCCAGCAATAACTGCATCTATCCACCCCTGCAAACCAGAGATAACTGCAAATGAACCTGCAATTATCGTCCTCGACCTGCATTTGATCTATTTGAACCAGGAATGTAAGATTCTGGCTGAACCTTACCCACAGAATTTGTGGATAAGTTTTAGGTGAATTACGGCCTCAAGAGCCATACTGTAAAGATTACTCTCTTCAGTTGCAGTTATTTCGAGCCAAAATGGCGTTAAATGCAAGCCCGGCTGATTTCAAATGCGAGCCGTTACAGCTAAGCCCTGCGTAAACGACCACAACTCCACTGACGGGCAATCTCCACTAAGCTCATCAGAGCTAGTTTTTACTGGATACCACTAAATGCAGTTTGTCCGCCACGGCCCTGACATTCCCGAACGCCTATTGCAGGCGCACGAAGACGGGCGTGTAGTGTTCTTCTGCGGCGCGGGCATTTCCTACCCCGCACGGCTGCCCGGCTTTTCCGGTCTGGTGGACAAGCTCTATCATGAACCGCCCCGGGTTTTGAGGAGGCTCCACTATCTGAGAAGATGGAGCCATGAACAAATCAAATAAATATTCCCCTGAAGTAAGAGCGCGCGCAGTCCGTCTGGTGCAGGAACACCGCAGTGAGTATCCCTCGCTGTGGTCGACGATTGAATCCATTGCGCCGAAGATCGGCTGTTCAGCCCACACATTGCTTGAATGGGTGCGCAAACACGAGACTGATACCGGCTTGCGAGACGGTGTGACCAGCGAAGAGCGCGACCGCATCAAAGCCCTGGAACGCGAAGTAAAGGAATTGCGCAAGGCGAATGAGATTCTGAAGCTGGCCAGTGCTTTTTTCGCTCAGGCGGAGCTCGACCGCAAACTCAAATCCAGGGATCGTTCATCGACCAGTACCGCGACGCCCATGGGGTCGAGCCGATCTGCAAGGTTTTGCAGGTCGCCCCATCAGGGTATCGGCGATATTTCGCGCAGCAGCGTAATCCGGCTTTGCGCAGTGCCCGCGTCCTGCGTGATGATGAACTGCTGCCGCAAATACAGCGGGTCTGGCAGACCAACATGCAGGTCTATGGTGCCGACAAGGTCTGGCGTCAGCTTAAGCGTGAAGATGTCCAGGTGGCACGCTGTACGGTCGAACGGCTCATGAAACGGTTAGGGCTGAAAGGCGCCAGGCGTGGCAAGATTGTGCGCACCACAGTTCCGGACAAGGCGCTGCCGTGACCACTGGATCGGGTTAACCGGCAATTCAAGGCAGATCGTCCGAACCAGTTGTGGGTGTCAGACTTCACCTATGTCTCGACCTGGCAAGGCTGGCTGTATGTGGCTTTCGTCATCGATGTATTTGCCCGGCGCATTGTGGGCTGGCAGGTGAGCAGCTCCATGCGCACGGACTTTGTGCTGGATGCCCTGGAACAAGCGCTGTATGCCCGGCAACCGGGGCGGATGGATGGCCTTGGTACACCATAGCGACAGAGGCTCGCAATATGTCTCCATTCGCTATATCGAGCGACTCGCCGAAGCCGGAATAGAACCCTCGGTCGGCAGCAAGGGCGACAGCTACGACAACGCGCTGGCAGAAACCATCAATGGGCTGTACAAAACAGAATTGATTCACAAGCGCGCCCCCTGGAAAACCAGGGAGGCCGTGGAGCTGGCAACGCTGGAATGGGTAGCCTGGTTCAACAACCAGCGGCTGCTGGAACCAATCGGTTACATCCCTCCCGCAGAAGCTGAGGTAAACTACTATAGGCAATTCGCCAGGAAAGCCATTCCGGTGGCTTGACTTTAACCAAACAGCCTCCTCAAAACCCGGGGCGGTTCAAACACAGATCCAGGCAAGCTCACTACCGACACAGACAACACTCTCACTCCTGAGTGAAAATATATACGGCTGTAGCATTAGAGCGTCTTGAGGTACTCAAGCAAAGCCTTTTTCTCATCTGGGGAAAGTGTCGTGCCGAATTCATGACCGCACCGGCTGTTCCCGGAATTCCGGTCACTGCAATCCGTAGTCTGCAATGTGTAGTCAAACCGAGTTTGCTCCGCCGCAATTCCAATATTGACAATATCATAGGCTGGACCAACCTTGAACGAACTGACTCGCTCAGCAGCTGGCTTTAACAATTCCACCAGTGTTGGTACAGATCCATTATGAAGGTAGGGTGCAGCGGCCCAAATTCCTTCAAGAACTCTTGATTCATATGGATAAGTTGGCTCTTGAGATTCTTTAGATACTGGTGGCGCAATGAATGCATCACGGAGAGCCTCCGTTTCTGGTGGAAATAGTGACATGGAATCATCCGCCTGTACTGCCTGTGCCTTATCCTTACTCTTCATCAGAACGGGAACGTAATGTTGGAGAATGGTACCGAGAACAGCGGTACTCAGAACGTTGAAGGCGGTATCAACCGGCTTGAGTGGAGCAGCAATCAGTGGGATTTTTGCACCTTCAAGCACACCCGTTTTTACAGTACGACTGAGAATTTCATATTCCTTTGAATCTGTGCCGACATCCAGAATCGGGGTTTTCCACGTTTTTTGCTTATAAAACCTGGTTTCACCGGGTGTGATGCCATGGCAATCAGTACAACCGCCTTCTTCAGTTTTGCGTTCATAAATTGTTTTGCCTTTACTGGCAAGGGCTTGATCTATCTTCCATGGCCATTTAGGAGGGCCTATTTTTTTGACCAGATCCTCCAGCGCGATTAATCCCTGGAAATTGGCCGAGTTATTGGCCAGGTAGTCAATCCCGAGTAAATGACTCGCATCCTTTTTCGGATGAAAAATACCAAATACGCCGAAAACCTCTCCAATATTGCGGGAAAGTCCCAGTATGCTGTTGCCATTACTGGAAAAACCAGGCCATTGTGTTCTGTCCTGAATCGCGGCATTCCATAGAAATGGATAGCGTACTGGTGCAGTAGCTGGCTGAATGTTTTCGGGAATCATGTAGGTAGGTGCAGGGCCAATATCTAACCCGGCGAGCCGATTGAAGATCATTGATACGGCATCGAGTCTTGCAGGTCCCCAGGGTTGTTCAGGAAGTGCACGTTTTACCAACGTATGGTAGGGTAGATGCCAGGCTTCCACTCCCTTACGCAACTTTTCCTTATCTTTCGAAGTAAATGAGGTACCCAGTACGGCATGGGCAAAGTCAGTGAATGCCTGCTGATCCGTTAAGATCGTATTTACTGCAATATCGAGATCAGCAAGAAAGCTCTGGAAATCAATGATTCCGGGTCCTCCGTCGATTCGATATGAAGTACCGTCAACCTCGATCTGGCGCGTATGACAGGCGGAGCAACTCATGCCGATTTCCTGCCCGTTTTTCCCACTGGTTACGGTAAATCCAACCGGTAACCCGGCAGGTCGACTTGCTTCGTTGGGCAAATAACCATAGCGACTAAGGCTAGCATCCATGAATGGTTTGCCGTTGGGTTGCTTTAAGGCAGCTATCCATCGAAGCGGTATGAGCTGGGATCCCTGATCCCGGCTGTAGAAATCGTTTCTGGTAGAAGTTGTCCATTCTGTGCCCTGATCGACGATGACCGGTTCTGCAGCAGGTGAAATTGTGGGTAATAGCAAGGCACATACTGATGCGATACTGCCAATTCGGGATATAAATCCGATTTTCAACATTTACTCTCTCCTTGAAGAATGAATCAGAACGTAGTTCGCAGCATCCTTGACAGTTCTGGCCATGCAGAATTGGCGGGGAATGAATGTTTTTCAGGCTAACGTTACCAACCCTGTACAGGGATAGTAGGAAGTTATAAGTAGGCTTGGGTTAATGCCCGAAATTTATTTTGTCCCCATCCCAAGTTTAGGATGGATGCTAAAACAGTATAAGATCCGTCAAATGGGCACGGTAAATGGATAAGGCCGACTTTCTCACGTTGTTTGATGATTTAGGATTTAATGGAAGAGTGATATATCGTAAATCTATATTTTAACTGAACGTCATATGACAGGTTGTGCCAGTCGCACACGGTCTGCATGAAGGGGTAAACCCTGTAGGGGATAGAAGCGTGCCTTGTAGTAGTACAGATTGAGCGAACCGAGGAACTGCTGGCCGGTGTAGCGGAAACGGATACTGGTCGTGGTATTGGTTCACCAAATGGGCCATAGCTGTGGATAGCGGTACTGTTGGCGGTACCGATAACACTGCCCAGCTGATCCTGGTACAGCCAGGTCTTGGCAGTGGTAGTCGTGCCTTCATACCACACCAGCGGTTCATCAATGCCTGGGCCATGCACATAGCGACGCAGGAGTGTGCCGCCACTGTTGTATTCAGCCACCAGATCCACCCCATCGTAGGTGAGATCGGTAACAGTGCCAGCCAGGGTGGTTTGTCGCAGCCGGCCGGCACCCTCATAAGCTAGGCTGTTGCTTGAGCCGGTTTTATTGGCACTGATCAGCTGATTATCAAGATCGTAGCTATAAGTACATACGCCGTCATCGAGTAGGTGAGGGAGTTAGAGAATTTTTGATTTAAATATATGCATGTAATAAGTGATCCGGTTTGGGGCGATATGATTGCTATCTTGCGCCAGTGGCAACTCCCACTGCCTACGGCGCTTGTCCTTGGCCTACTCACATTCTCGTTAGGTTTTCCCTCCCCAAAAGAACTGGTTGCTGCCACTACGGTGGGTATTGTTGCAAGTGGAGCGCTAATCCTTCTAGCCGCTGTTGTTAGTATTGGCTGGTTTCTCATCGTGGCATTCTTTCTCGTCGTACCATTGTCTGGATCTTTGTTTAACCGGTTGATGCTACACGGTGTGATTGACAACAGCTAAATCCGGAAACCCAAAAAAAGGAACCGAAAGCACGAATAAGGTAAAACTCCCAATTCAAAATTTTTGGTTACATTCCCACAAAATTACGTTATCAACTACGCCCTTCACAGTCTCATAATCATAGGCATTTAGCAGTGAAATTAAACTATCATTGATCAGTTTTGTTGCCTCTTCTGATACAAAAGATATTAGGCGTTTGTCGGCATGACAGTTTTTATCTGTCCAGACCTGCGGATAGGTTTTAACTTTACGTTTTCGTTCTACAAGAACTTCAGCAACAAAAGGAGATGGATCTTCACGACTCCAGTCAACACGTCTGAGGGTATGAAGATTACCCAACAACGCCAATATAGGCGTCCCTTCTGTCTGGTTTTCAAGAACCATTGCCATCCACTCATCACGTGGACTGCTTGTTTTTAAATCAGCATCTATAGCAAGCAATTTCAGGCATTTACCACTTCTTTTCATTTCGGCCAGATCATGAATCATTACCCGATAGGCTGGATGATCAATCATTGGCGGGATAGCGACACTGGATACATTTGCTTTTCCCTCAAATACCTGGTCAAGAATCGTTTGCTGGCTGCTGGCTATTTCGAGAGCAACAATCAGACATTTTCTCTGTTGCAGATATTTATCAATAATGGTTTTGAAAAGCTGGATAGATTCTGGCCGTTTATGATCTTCACCAATGATCGTTATGGTGCCCTGCTCTATTTCACTCGTAATCAGACTTTGTACTTCGCTTGGTATTGCTACCTGCGGCAGAAACAAGGCAGATAACAACCACCCATAGAAAATCTTTTTAAGGCTTGTAAAGTTCATCAAGATTTTTGAATTTTTCAAACTGAAATTAATTTTTGTTATTATATGTTATTACATTAGTTATAACTTTAGGGGTGACATGATTGAATTGAAAGTCAGAAAATTTGGTAATTCTCTTGGTGTTGTTTTGCCAAAAGAAGTGGTTAATCACTTACGTACCGGGGATGGGCAGCGATTATTCTTAACCGAGGCATCTGATGGAAGGTATCTTATTACGCCATACGATCCTTCATTTGGTGAAAAAATGGCAAAGGTAGAAGATATATGTAACCGATACCGTAATACACTGCGTGCATTGGCGAAGTGACAGCACCTGTCTGGATAACTGAGCAGGATGCACTTGCCATCCATGAGCGCTTAATTTCTCTGCATGGTGGTGCATCGGGCATTCGCGATAGGAATCTTCTGAAATCAGCACTTGCAAGACCACTCAATTTTTTTGCCTACGATCAGCAACCTGATATTTTCCTCTTGGCCGCTACTTACACAGGTGGGATTCTGCAAAATCATCCTTTTGTGGATGGGAACAAACGGACAGGATTTGTAATTGGTGTGCTATTCCTCGAACTCAATGGCTACAGGTTTACCGCCAGTGAGGAAGATTCAACACAGGCTGTATTGTCCCTTGCTGAAGGTTCTCTTGATGAGCCTGGGTTCAGGTTGTTCATTGGAGATAATTCAATTGCACCGTAACTGAGATGAAAAACAACATCAGAAACAATAAATTAAACGAGGAATTTTATCACCGGGGTTTACATAAAAGAGAGTCAGCGACCTGTTGCGAAACGCTTCTCCTGTAACAGGGAAGATTGATCGGCGACAGCTTGAGTAGTCAACTTCGGCAGCTTGTTAACAATCGCCTGGGTTTCAAGGCTGACAGTAATAACACGCAGAAAGAGTTCAAGCGGATATCTGGCGTTGTCCATCGTTTCTATTGCCCAGTCGTTGGCATCATTCGTAATCCCGCTGGCCTTATCAGTTTTAACACCCTGACGCTCCATCACCCATTCAAGTGCAGGTTTGCCGTTGACCACATAGTCATAAGCTTCTTCCGGGATATTTTCAATGATAATGCCTGTGTTGTAGATAACAGTGGTTTTGTCATCAACATTCCTGCCTGTTTCAGGCTCTTTCTTCTTGCCAAATTTCATGTTGGTAACGTAAAAATCTGTATCTTCTCCACCAGGAATCTTTTGCTCAGTCACCTTTAAGTATTTCAGGCTCCCAGAAAGGCGTACACCTGTGTACAGAGGAATGGTTTCATAGTTCAGGTGCAAGTGTGCCAGCTCACGGCCAGCCTGTGCAAAAGCGGCAAAGTCTTCATGGGTTTTTACACGGGGGATACGTGGCAATTGCTTGCTGAGGTTGTCGGCATAGCGTTCGCGGTAGTCTTCACTGTGCAGCGAACCATAAATGTAATAAAAAATATCTTCCTTGCTGATACTGGCCTGCGGATAAGTGGACTGGAAATGTGTCAATCCTGCATCAGTGATGGCATCACGGCGCTGGTATTCTGATTCTTCTGCCTGCCCGAACAGACTGGTATTCTTTGGTGTTTTTTCGTAGAGGTAAAGCGGAAAACACTGACCTTTTGAAATCATCTCAAGATCAGGGATGACATTTGTTATCAGAACAGAAAATTCTTTGGTTGCCCCTCTTCCAGTGACGGAAATCACCAGGTTTTCGTTGTCTTTGGTGGGGAAGATTTGAGGCATTTGATACTGACGTTGATTAAAGCTTTTATCAAAATACAGATTGGCTTTAGTAAATGGACGATATTTCCCAACTCTTAAAAAAGAAGAGTCATAAGCATGTGTTTTTTTATTGAATAAGTCTTTTTTGAGTAGGTCAGTCCAACTTATCTTTAAGGAATCCGCACTAACTAACTGATCAAAATTGTCGGTATTGACTATAACATCCTCAACAGATTTCAATTGTTTGTTATAAAAATCAATCATTCTATTCATGTTTTTATCAATTGATTTCAAAGAGTAATTGTAAACCCAAGCATCACGATTCGTCGCAACACCAAGAGAATAATTCTCAAATACTACTGCGGATGTTTTATCTGTCTTATCTCCCAAACCGATGTAAGTATCAAAGTTCGGATCACGTTGATTCAACCAGTCACCAAATTGATCTGGTACGATCTGTTGCCAGCACTTCTGTTTAGTAATACCGTTGATACTCTCGAAACCTGTAATAACTTCCAGCTTCTGTTCACGGGTCAGGTAGTCACCTATATCGTGAAAGTAGATATTGCCTCGCACCTTGGCCTCGGGATTTTTAACCAGGATGGAAATGGCAATCGGAGCACGGCTACCAGAACCGAAGATTTTTCCACCTTCTTTACGTGATCGTTCGCCGGATGTGCGTTGATTGCCACGTAAATGGAAAATATACAAATTACTGAATTCTTCCACCAGACATTTACGCAAGCCATCCATAGAATTGCTATCAATAAAACTGGCATTGGTGACAAAGCCAATCACCCCACGGTTATCTATGCGATTAGACGACCAGCAAATAGCGCGGATATAACTATCGTATAGGTTCTTTTGAAGCGTTGCCGTGGATTGAATAGCATAAGTCTCAGCTATACGTTTATCGAGCTCTGGATAAGCTATATTTTTGTTTCCATCATTTTCACTTTTCTGTCCTGCTGAATAAGGTGGATTGCCTAGAATCACACGGATATTCAGATTTTGCTGCCGTTTTCTACGGTGGCTGTTTTTTTCCAATGGTTTATCGAGTTGATCTTCTTTTTCTGCCATCTGGACTGCCATCTGAAAGGTGTCGGTTAAGCAGATGCCTTTAAATGGCTGATATACAATAGCCGGCTTTTCAGTAGTCAGCGCATCATCCTGCTCGCCGTGGAGGTTGCCGACCAGCATGCCGTGATAGGTGGCTTCAATATTGATGGCAGCAATGTAGTAGGCCAGCAGTACAATTTCATTGGCGTGGATCTCGTGCTGGTATTTGTAGGGTAATTTTTCTTCTGGAATGATCCCGCTTTGCAGAAGGCGGGTAATGAACGTTCCCGTCCCTGTAAACGGATCCAGAATATGAACATTTTCATCAGCCATGCTGGAGTTGAATTCTGTTTTCAGCACGTGTTCAACCGAATGGAGGATAAAATCCACTACCTCTACCGGCGTGTAGACGATTCCCAGCCGTTCGGTCATTCTGGGAAAAGCATTGCGGAAAAATTTATCGTACAACTCCACTACGATGCGCTGCTTGCCTTCAGCACTATTTACATCCCTGGCACGCATTTTGACGGATTCATAAAAATCTTCCAGCGTATCCCGCTCTTTGTCCAGGTGGTGTTCCTGTAACTGATTTAGCACCTGCTGCATCGCCTGTGACATGGGATTGTGTCGAGCAAAACTGTATTGTTCAAACAGGGCATCAAATACCGGCTGAGTGATCAGATGCTGTGCCAGCATTTCGATGATTTCTTCATCGCTGATACTGTTATTGAGATCATCGCGCAGCTCTTTGGCAAAGGCTTGAAAGGCAGCAATTTCCGTGGTGTGGGAGGTGTCCTCCAGAATGGCCTTGATGCGATCAATGTGGGTGTTGGCAATTCTGGCAATATCATTGGCCCAGTCTTCCCAATGATGCCGATTGCCACATTTTTTGACGATTTTGGCATAGAGCGCGCGTTCAATTTCACCCACCTCGAAAATAAATTCGCCTTGAATCTGAGGTATTGAGGCAGGTGTACCAATTGCTGAACCAATCCTGGCTTTTCTGGCAGCACGCTGTGTTTTATCCTGCTTTCTTGCCCTTGCCCTTGGTATAACGTTGTCAGCTACTGCCACCACTTCCATTTTGGTGGGCATGCTGCCATTGAATTCCAGCTTATTGATCATGGCATCAAAGCGATCGTCATGCGCTCTGAGTGCGTTTAACACTTGCCAGACTACTCTGTAGGTTTCGTTGTTGTTCAGGGCTTCTGCCGGTTCTACCCCAGCAGGAATGACAACTGGCAAGATTACGTAGCCCAGTTGTTTCCCAGGTGCTAGGCGCATGACACGGCCAACTGATTGCACAACATCTATTTGAGAAGAGCGGGGTGTCAGAAACAACACCGCATCCAGCGAAGGCACATCTACCCCTTCGGACAGGCAGCGCACGTTGGAGAGAATGCGGCAGGTGTTGTCATCTGTTTCTGCCTTCAGCCATTCCAGACGGCTTTCCTTTTCATTGGCGTTCATGCTGCCATCTACGTGCTGCGCTTCACACTTCATGGACAGGGCAGGATCCAGCACGGCATTAGGATCTTGTTCCTGCAAGGCTTTCTTTTCTGCTTTCTGGTACTGGCTCACCACTGCACCAAACATTTCTGAAATCAGCTTCGAGCTGACTTTGTGTTTGTTGCCTCTGTATTCCTGTTCAATAATCTGGCAAAAGGCCACCGCACTTTTCATGGGCCGAGCAAGTAGCTCATTGCCTGCAAACAGTCCTTGCTTGGATAGCGCTTTCCAGCAACCCACGATCTTGGCCGCATCATCCACTTTTAACGAATTACCCTGATTGCTTAACAGGCCCTGCAAGCGGCGATTGATGTGGCTTTCTTCGATAGCCAGCACAATTACTTTGTAATCCACCAGCAACTTACGTGAGACCGCTTCAGAAAAGGTGACGATGTAGAGTTCTTTACCGTACAGTGCTTCGTCATCCATCGAGCATAAGGTAACGTTCTCAGTCTGCTTGGCGGCATCACCGTAAATACGCGGGGTGGCTGTCATATACAGCCGTTTATTCCCCTGGATGTAACGGTTGTCATGGATTCTGACGAAGGGGGATTCTTCTTCTCCGTCAAACGTGGCACCGGTGGTACGGTGCGCTTCATCACAGATAATCAGATCAAAGGCAGGCAGGGCTTGCCCTTCTGCCCGTTGTGCTTCATGGATGACGCCAATGGAGTGATAGGTGGAGAACACGACCGTCATGGCGTCAACTGAATGGTACGCAACCATCTGCTTGCGCAAAGAGGCAGCGTCAGTGGTAGCAGGATATTGCAGCTCACTGATACCGGTGATGATCCGATCGTCGTCCTTGTTGTGTTTCTTGCCAATATCGCTGTCGGAGCATACCGAAAAACTCTTCAGGGGAATTGTAGATTCCTGAGTCCACTCAGTCAGAGCCTGTGATAGCAGAGCAAGGCTGGGCACAAGAAACAGCACCCGTTTTCCCGCACCAGCCATCTCTTCGGCAATTTTGAGAGAAGTAAAGGTTTTACCGGTGCCACAGGCCATGATCATCTTGCCACGATCAGCACGGTGCAAACCTTCTACAACGCGATTTAAGGCTATATTCTGGTGATCCCGTAGTTGCTTTTGAGGCTTGAGTACGGGACTGGCATCTTCATGGTACCGTGACCAGTCGATAACACTGTTTTCCAGATTCAGTCGGCCAATTACGGATACCGGGGGATTCTGGAATTCCAGTGAATCTCGCGCATTGTCTGACCAGTTATCCGTGGTGGTAACAATAATGCGATTGCTGAAACAGGTTTTGCCCGATGCAGTAAAGAAACTGTCGATATCTGATTTCTTGATGCAGTAGTCCGGTGCATAGTTCTTGCACTGGATCGCGTGAAAATTGCCATCTTTGGTGATCGCTATCAGATCAATGCCAGTATCAATTCTTCTTTCAATACCTGCTTGTGCACCGTAGCGTGTAACCCAATCCGCGTAGAACAACACTTCATCGTAGAAAGATCTATAAAACGCTTCCGTGGAAAAATATTGGATCATCAGTTTTTCAAAACTGGTGCCCTGGTCGCGTACTGTCGGAGTTAACTCACGAATGTGAGCCAACACCGCTTGTAATGGAGTGGTCATATCCCTGCCTTATTAAATGGAGACTGATGGAGATGGCGTGAAACGTGGGCCGTTTACATGCTAAAGTCCGATAAATACAGGGATATAACGAATAAATAGGGGACGTTCTTGAAGCCGAGGAAAGCGGTATAACCGGCCTATTTCTGCGATGGAGAGCCGCTGGAAGGGTTAATATTCTGTTCAGGAAGTAGTGGATTCAGCACCCATACGCAGTACTGAATTCAAGGAAAGGCGTACACCAGAAAGTTATGGGTGGGTGGTCAACCTGTCGGTTGGATATTGACGTAAATACGTCGTGGCGTCATGGTTGAATGACGTCAACCAGTCTTTGTAGGATGCTTTTGGCAGAATCACTACCATGCGCTTTTCAGCACCGGGTTTGTGAAACTGGTTCATGACTGGATGATCGTCTGCGTTAATGGTCAGCATGGTAAAGGAATACAGTCTCCCTTTTCCCCAGGTAGACCATAGCCCTGCTATCCCCATTGGTTCTCCATCTTTTCTGATGATACGAGTGGGAATGGATTTGCCGCTACGCCAATCAGGTTCATAAATTGCTTCAGCAGGAATAATACAGCGTTGACCTTTATGCCAGGCATCTCTGAAGCTAGGTTTCTCGGCAACGGTCTCTGACCGGGCGTTGAATGTTCTGCGACCGAATTCTGTATCTTTAGCCCAGTGTGGAATTAAGCCGAATTGGCCAGGTAATGCTAGAAAATCAGGAATAGCTTCGTCTCTTGATTCGGATTCACCCGGATGGATGATGAAGGTACTGGTGTACGTCGGCCAGACATCAAAGCGAATATCCAGGGGAAGTTGCGTACCAAAATAGCGCAACAGGCGTTCAGGTTCTCGTACAGATTCGTAGTGACTGCACATGGTCGTACCTTTCTGTAAAAAGAATTAGAATAAAGAACAGTTTAACTCGCCAGAAAACGAACTTGCCTATGTTGGTACTGAAATATAGCCAACCTGTTCCTGTACAGGTCGGTGAACCTGTTTATATTCCGCTTTATTCTGGAGTACGTGCTGGCTTTCCAAGCCCGGCAGATGATTTTTTACTCAAACGCATCGATCTGTCTGATGAGCTGATCAAGCATCCGGAAGCAACGTTTCTGATGCGAATAAAAGGCCACTCCATGACAATGGCTGGAATTGATGACGGTGACATTGTGGTGGTAGATAAAGCTGTAAAACCGGAGCATGGCAAGATCGTGATCGACTTAAACAGGTTTTAATTTTCTTTCTCGTGATTCTGGCTTGTTAGTAAAAGCAGGTTGTAATTGTTGCCGCTGCTATGTGACAAATCATAGATTCATAAACCCATGAATGTTAAAGAAAATTCAGGGAAGTGGCGGCTGGTGACACAACTGTTGGATCTACCCCATGTTAGTGGCAGCCCCTAAAGTTCAAAGTCCGTCCGTATTACTAATGGTGTAGCCTGCCCGGTCGGGGGGGTGTGATTTCACGTCTTAAGGGGTGGTGGTGGCAAATCCAGGAGAAATCCTAAGCAATTTATATATTGCGAATAGCCTGTGCGCCTTGTGTGTCAACGCTGTGCGTTGTCCACATGGCGCGCAGGGAGCAGAGCAACCGCACAAAGGAAGGCAATCAAAGTAAGAACCCGACGATCTTTCCCAGCGGAATTGCTTATTGAATGCAAGCTCATTTGCAGATAATATGAGGATGAATGCCCCGTCATTTGCAACTACTGTGAGCCAAAAACGGTGTCGAATGCGAGCACAGTCATTTTGAAACGCGAGCCGCTACACTAAACTATTGTTTAGTGATCTTCGGACCAATATAAACCACATATAACGGCTCAGTTACACTTATTGGCCAAGAAAAATGAATACGAAGCTGATGAGTTTTTATTTTTCCATGCCATGGACAGAACAAAGTTTCTGTATCCGCATTAGGATTCTTAAAGGTCAAATCAACTTTAAATTTATTTTTTTCACTATTTGATGAGTCTGTAAACCAAGCCTTATTTCCAGTGAAATGCTCTTGATAAATGCGCTGCCCTTCAGCAGTCCTTTGCTCGTGTGCATCAAAACAAGTTTTGAATTTATCCAAAGTTTCCAGCAATTCAATAATTCGTTTTGCTGCACTATTAATGAAAGGATGACCTTTCAATGGTTCAAAACTATTAGAAAAAAAAATTAAATTGGTACAACGATCCCGCATAACGGACGCCAATTTTTCCCATGATTGAATCGGTGGAGATAAGTCGCGTAAAGCAGCTTCAATTGTATTGATTTCCCAATGGTTGGTAACATCAATCCTAGTACCATTATCTTTGGGGTCTTTGTGAAAAATAACGTTGATTGGCGTAAATATCCAATCAGATGGATGTAAACTAACTAACTGAGATTTGCTGCCGTTAAAACAACGATAAGCAGCCTCACCTAAAGTCTTATCTGTGACTATTTGATCCTGGTATTCCAAATAATCATCGGAAGCATGGTGAAGTTCGTCCTCCCAAAAGGGTCCATGCTGAGTCAGCCATCCCATTATTGACCGACGTTCATTTGAGTCAAATTTCTGAATGGCTTGTTGCATAGTCATCTGATATGTAATCTTTGCCTGTGTAACGTTACGATGGCAATATAATTCACATCCAAAATCCTTGATTTTTTTTCGTATACTCATTATGGAACGAATAGCATTCTGAAAGTCAGTAATGCTTTGAAATTGTCCATGCAGGGACATGTCATTTAGCATTAGATGCATTAATCCCACCCAGCAAAGAAATTCATGTCTTTATCAAACTGATCAAAGAATCCATCAGGCCATGAATCAATATTTCCGTTTGAATCCATTTGAGGACTAACTACCTGAGCCATTTCAGCAGAAGATGGTCTGAAAAAATGAACGACAACCTGTTCTGGCTGAATTCGACAAGCTTTCATGGATCGACGAATACCATTAAGCACATGGTCACTGTGCGTTTCAACTATAACCTGCACCCCTGCGCGAGCAACTTCGGCTAAAAACCATCCTATTAATGCCTGTCCGGCTGGATGAAGATGTACTTCCGGGTTTTCAATCATCAGTATGTCTTCTTTGGCGGCAGATAAAGCAGCAATCACGATAGGTAAAACTTGGGTAAGACCAAAACCAACATTAATGGGTCGATGGAAATCTGTCGCATCGGAAGTACGCAATCCCAACGTAACGGCATTTACCTTTGGAACTTGCTGTACTTCTAACCCACATCCAGGAAAGAACTTTCGCATCCATGCTTCGACTTGGTAAAGTCTTTTATTTATTACATCAGGAATAACCAGCTCATCTAAAACCGGTTCATCACGTCCCCAGTGCAATACACTGACCGCGTGTTCGCCTGCAGGACCTACAACAGATGCGATCTGACGATCCTCAAGCGTATATACTTCGCGAGGTCCAATACGTTCTGCGGTTATATAGGTAAGGTTTTTAAGGCGATTAGCGAATGAGGTATCGATTGTGGGTGGCAGTAAATAGCGTAATGCTTCTGGTCGCTCATTTACTTCCTGATCGACAATTACACGCTGAACTTTCATAGAAAGTTCGGCGCGATCTCCAGTGAATTCCCAGGAGTACGTTTTTTCACTGTCGACAATCGAAATTTCAAAACTTTTCCTACCATGAACTTTATCTACAACATCCAATACAGTGCCTAACTTCATAGATTTGCCGTTTAACATCAATCGTTCAGACCACTCGTGTTCTCGCATGGTTTGATGTAGTAAAACTAATGCTTGCAATACAGATGATTTGCCTGATGCGTTAGTCCCAGTCAGAAGCGTGAGGTGTCGTAGAGGTAAGCGAAGTAATTCAAAACATTTAAAGTATTGAAGATCAAGACGAGTGAGCACCAAATACCTCCATGAACATTTTGCGGGTCTCTTCGAATCGATATTTGACTCGATCGGGACTGTTTGGACCATAAGTGATTGAGTCCACGAATTTATTCTCTCTAATTAAAGAATAAAAACGGGATTTAAGTTTTTCTGCGTGATTATCAACTTGATTTTGAGAATATGGAGCTAAACCAGTAACCATAACGTCCCATAGAGAAGCATTTAAAACACCTCTTCTGTCCTGTCCCGGTTCATGTTTTCGGAAAGCATGATCACCAAACAGTATGTGATTGTTTTGTAAAGAATTCTGGAACTCATTAGAGAGATCAATTAATGAAGCGTCATCAAAAGAATTCATTTCTTTTAATGCTATTGCTAGCCATTCGTCCATGCCATCTTTATAGTTTTCAAAAGGTAATAATCTAAAGGCACAAAACCTATTAACGAACTCTCTGTCACGCATGGTTTGAGTTTTAAGACTACCTCCTGTTGCTTGCTTGAAGATATCTGTTGAGGATTCATCTTTAAGAAATTTCGTCGCTTTTCCGTTGTACAGACAATTCCGCATTTGTTGTCGAGTCAAAGGCATCCCGCCATTGACTCGTTCGAATATATCCAACCTAGCCCGTTCTGGTACTTTCGCATCAATGATATAAAGTATTAAGTTACAGTCTTCTAAACGATTTTTAAGTTTAGGAGATAGATCCTCAAAATATTTATTATTAAGTTCAAGTTGATTAGGAAGCTTTAATTTAAGTTCGTTATTCACAAATCTATTAAAAGTCGATAGTCTTTGTAGTCCATCGACAACAATCATTTTGCCTTGGTCATCTTCTCCTAAATAGAACACAGGTAATGGAATCCGCATTAGTACAGATTCGATTAGTTTGCTCTGCTTATCATCCCCCCATATAAAATCACGTTGAAAGTCAGGGTCCATAATAAAGGCTCCCGCTTTAATACGACGAAGTACATCATGAACAGTACGTGTCTCATTCCTAATTAATAATGTATCAATTGGGTAATCACCCAAAGATCCATCTTCATCTTTGCCAAGGCCCTCTACTTCAGTATCAATGTTCATTCGATTCTCGATTGCGGAATTTGTCATAAAAATTAATTGTCGTTTTCAGGAGGCGACTGCACGAAATATCAGAAGACGATTGCACTGTAAGTCTGCACACAGAAGTCACTGAAAATGTTGTGCGGAGACTAGGTTCACCTGTGCGGCTATTTGATATCTTTTAGCTTTTTCGTCGATTGCGTCAGCAGCGATGACACCGACAAGCCATGAGCGTCCACGAGCTTCTGAATCTGGGTCGCCGAGATATCCTTGAAATTGAATGCCTCGAAGGACTTGAAAAACTCTCGCAACCGCTTGATAAATCGCCTAAGTTCAGTTTCCCGCATCGCCTCCACTTCGTGAGTGAACGATGCTGCGCTGGCTACTGTGTTGGCGGGGTGAACAATGATGCGCTTGACCTTCATGCCAGCATAGTATTTGTCGAACCAGGCGCTTGAGCGATTCATCTGCTCAGCTTCGCGCTTGTTGATTTCGGAGCGATTGACGTCAACTTCACTTTTACATTCCCAGAGAATGTACTGCATGTCGTCCAACGCCCACAGGTTGTCCGGTCCCTCCTTCCATTCCTTATCCGGTCGCTCCCCGGCAAACCCGATGGCCCGGCTGATCTCATCCAGTGCCTGTTCAAACTTGTCTGCCTTAGTGCCAAATACCAAACGCCCCAAGATGTCAGACAGCGCGATGTCGAGTTGTTCATAGCTCTCAAACCTGCTGATCCAAGCTGTGATTCGTTCGATCCGCCCTTGGC
Organism: Nitrosomonas sp. TNE100; assembly: GCF_055387135.1. Lineage (NCBI taxonomy): Bacteria > Pseudomonadati > Pseudomonadota > Betaproteobacteria > Nitrosomonadales > Nitrosomonadaceae > Nitrosomonas > Nitrosomonas sp. TNE100. The sequence continues at coordinate 31,716 of NZ_AP040998.1, forward strand.
TGACCATGGTCAACTTAGCAACGGTCACACCGTCGGATGGCTTTAACAGCAGCCGATTGTCTTTGTGTGCAGCGATCTGAAGCCTCTGAGATTCAGGACGATTGGCACGGTACTGATAGCGCGCCATCTCCTGCAAATACCAACCTTTGTCTTGCCCATCAACCAGCATCTTGTCCAAGAGCTTTTGAAGGGATTCGGCCGCAGTAGCGTAGTCTCCATCACGGTATGCCTGCTCAGCCGCGAGTTCTGCTGCATACGCGCGAAGAACGCGCTCATTGGCCCTCGATGGTTTAACCTTAGCCATCTGCTCGACGTAGAACGCTTTCCAATCCTCGTCACGCTGAAGGCACTGGCGAACCAGGCCAGTGAAAGCGTTGGCAGGCGTTTCGCCTACCTCGATATCTTGTTTCGCCATCTCCGCAATCTCAAGGCCAATCTCAATTTGCCGCGACATCTGAGAGGAGAGGAATTTTCGGGACTCCCGATCTCGAACCAACCGCGTAATGTCAGAGCCGACGATGATGACCACCGAATAATCCTTCTCGCCGCGTACGCTACGCCCCATTCCTTGCTCCACTGTGCGTACGGTGCGCATCAATGTGGTCACACTATCCGGACGGCATGCTTCCTCATACATGTCGATCAGGCTCTCGGAATATGGCTTACCATCGAAGATCAACATACGGCAGGTGTCGTCGGGCAGATCAATGCCGTCGTAGCGATTGACCAAGACTACCGCCTTTTCAAAATCGCCCTTGCGAAGGTTATTGATAACATCGCCCACCGACTCTTTATCTGCTACAACCGCGCCGTAGAACTCCCAGTCTTTAACCCTCGCGAACGCGGTCACAAGCGTAACAATGCCATGCCGACGCTTTGGATTCGGTACGGCATAACCTTTGACGATACGCTCACGGCCCAATTCCTCGTGGATTAGCGACGGAAGCAGCACCATCTTTTCACCCGACCAGCTTTCCTTCGAATAGGTCAACGGGTGAATGATGGTCTCGGGCTTGAGCTGCAAGCCCTTGATGAGGAAAGCATCATCAGTTACCGTCGCCGACATGAAGATGCGATGTGACGCATCCGCATAGCTGCCGAAGGCAGTCAGCGGTGGAATGTGGGGCTCAATTTCAATCGCTACGCCAGATACCACGCACTGGCAATGCCCAAGAATGTTCTTTAGAAGCGGCCATGCGAACTTGATCGATTTGCGTTCGGTGCCGCCGGACAGAGTTTTGGCAACTTCGGCTTCCCGTTCGATCCACGCCCAATACGGCACTGGAAGCAAGGCATCACGTTTGTCGTTATTGATGTCCGCGAATGTGCCCAGACCCTGCTGTTCCAGATCGTCGGCAAACAGTGCCTTCAAAGCGTCGTACGCGGGATCCTCTTTGGGAATGCGGATCCGGCATGCCTCACGGATCGTATCGGCACAAGCATGTGCGTCGTCCATCAGCAGCGTGCCAACCCGGATCGATTTTCGGTTCAAGCCGAATTTCGTCAGTCCGTTGAATAGTTTTTGCACCGAGGTGATCAGAATCCTGTCGCCGTTCACAAAGTCATCTGGCAATTCAGGATCAGCCTGACAGGTAGCAATGCCGAACTGCTTGGCCTGCTCGATCGTTTGAGCAATCAAGAAATTGTCTGGGCACAAATAGAGTGCAGGTCCTTTCCCACTGTTTAACTGTGCCTGCAACATGAGCAATCCGATCAACGTCTTCCCTTGACCAGTGTGCAGTTTGACGATCACGTCCCGGTCTTCGCGATGGCTGGAAAACCAGTTCTGCAGAACGGCCAACTGAGCCGGGCGCAATGGCCCCTTGTCATGGGCACGATCCAGAGTGTCATAGAGTTTGACTGGATCGGTCGGACGCTCCGCTTTCTTCCCTGCCAGTCGTTTCTTGAAGTCAACCAATTCCGTCTCCCATCATTTACGTTACTATTTTTGAACAAGGGGCTGAGTTATGAGCCATTCGCCCCCAAACTCAATTGCGAGCCAGCAATGGCCAGGACGGTCCTCGCGTTTACCGGATGCCTGATCTTCGTAGAGATGCGCCCAATCAATACGGACAGCGGACAGCGCGTCGCGCTGCAAATCCGTTGCCTGGGAACCGTCCACCTTCGACACTCGCATGTAGCCAATCAGCATGTTGCACCTGTCACATATACATCCGATTACGTGACACATTGCACCGATGTCATTTTCAGAAAACGATTGCACCAGTTGATTGGGCGTAACGGCTGTTGTGCAGATGACTCTTGATAGCCCGATATCAGGAGCCATCTGCACCAATCTTGACTATGCTTGATACTCGTGTGCACCAAAGTGAGAGTGTGGACATGGCAGTATTTATTTGTAATAACCTGCATTTAAAACTGACCCAACCAGCATTTAGCGTTTTTTTCAGCCAGAAATAACTGCGAATGACAGAACATCCATGTTAGATTGTTAATCTCGAGTGGGTTTTAGAAGATCCGCCTCGCAACGATATCCTTGCTCTTTTCACAAACAGAACACTTCTTGTATCCAGGGGTCATGCTGATGTCTCTGTTTAGGTTAGTAGCGACCCAGTCAACAGTACAGATAACCCGATTGGTATCTAGAATGACGCCCCGGACAATTCCAAGATGCATGATTCGTATGCCCGTTTGACCTCTGCCTTTCATACGTTTGATGGCAATGCTATCTCCCTCCTTGATCTCCTCAGACCGTTTGGGTTGATGCCCTTCTTCCCAGCCGTGCATCCAGATGCCCTCTTTGACGAAGCGTTGATCTTGATGATCCGCTCCACTCCAACTAGCACCAACTACCCAATAATTCGCCATATCCCCTTATGGTGACTAACGTAATATATAAGATATTTTGTTCAAAAATCCATACTATAGACGATACTCTGATTATGTTTCTTGAGGTGGAGGAAAAAGATCAATAACTTTTGGGGCTGGCCTAGACAGCAGATAAAAGCTATGCAGGTTATGTCAGTACATATTCAAAATATAGATGAATAACCTGCATTCAACGCGATTCAGACGTACAATCAATGTGGCGTGGCTTTTCAATCTACTGTTTTCAGATATTGGTATAATGTTTCACGACTGATACCAAAGTTGCGGGCAATTAACGTTTTTTGTTCCCCTGCCATAACTCTTCGCTTTAATTCTGTAACCTGCTCACTATTCAGTGACCTCTTGCGTCCCCGGTAGACTCCACGTTGTTTGGCAAGTGTAATGCCTTCCCGCTGCCGCTCGCGGATCAGGGCACGTTCAAACTCCGCAAAAGACCCCATCACCGACAACATCAGGTTGGCCATCGGTGAATCCTCACCAGTAAAGATCAATCGTTCTTTGACAAACTCAACCTGGATACCTCGCCCGGTAAGATCTTGTACCAGCTTGCGCAAATTATCCAGGTTACGTGCCAGACGATCCATACTATGGACGACGACTGTATCGTCTTCACGTACAAAATCTAGCAACATATCAAGTTGTGGTCGCTGGGTATCTTTACCCGATGCCTTATCAGTAAATACACGATCTACCTGAATACCTTCCAGTTGTCGTTCCGGATTTTGGTCAAAGCTGCTGACTCGAACGTAACCAATGCGCTTACCTGACAAATTACCTCCAAAAGTACAATGTGTCAGATTGGAATCTATTACCTTTGGCCAGTTGTGTCAATTAATACAGTTTTATACTTTATTCTGACGTTTATACAAAACGATCCTGACATCAAGATAGGGTATAGCTCAAAATGACATTCTGTTAATTATATAGGTCTGTAATGAATGTTTGTCTATAGTGGACCCCAATTTTTGGACAGCAAATTAAGATGGTAACCTGCTGTAAAAGGAGCGGGAGATGAGTGGAACGAAGCGCAAGAATTTTAGTGGCGAGTTCAAGGCCAAGGTAGCACTTGAAGCGGTCCGTGGCATCAAGACGGTTAACGAAATTGGCCAGGAGTTTGGGGTTCATCCGACACAGGTTGGTATGTGGAAGAAGGAGCTGCAAGAGCAGGCATCCAGCCTGTTTGATTCCAAGCGCGGCCCAAAGCCTGCCGACCCGTCAGCTAGCCCGGAGCGCCTGTATTCCGAGATCGGGCGGTTGAAGATGGAACTGGACTGGCTCAAAAAAAAGTCCGGGATCAGCCAGTAGAAAACCGCAAGCAATGGGTCAGCGCCATCGAACCACTGGCGCTGACCCGGCAATGCGAACTGGCGGGAGTTAACCGCTCCACGGTCTATGCGCCGCACATGGCCGCAAAACCGGACGAGCAGGAATTGGCACTGCTGGGACTGATTGACGCCGAATACACACGTCATCCGTTTTACGGCAGCCGCAAGATCAAGCATTATCTGCGTGGTTTAGGTTACAAGATCAACCGCAAGCGCGTACAGAGGTTGATGGGCATACTGGGCCTTGCCGGCATGGCGCCGGGGCCGAATACCAGCCGCCCGCACCCGCAGCACAAAGTTTATCCGTACCTGCTCAGAGGCGTGAATGTGATCCGCCCCAATCAGGTATGGAGTACGGACATCACATACATCCGCTTGGCACGCGGGTTCGTGTACTTGGTGGCCGTGATCGACTGGTACTCGCGTAAAGTGCTGTCGTGGCGGTTATCGAATACGCTGGATAGCGGGTTCTGTGTGGACTGCCTGGGGCAGGCATTGCAGACATATGGAACGCCCGAGATATTCAACACCGATCAGGGCTGCCAGTTCACCAGCGAAGCTTTTACTGGCGTGCTGTTAAAAAAAGAAATCGCCATCAGCATGGACGGGCGTGGCCGGGCACTGGATAACATCTTTGTGGAACGGCTCTGGCGCAGCGTCAAACACGAGGACGTGTATCTGAAAGGTTACATCACGATGCCTGAATTGCTGATAGGTCTGACAGAATACTTTGTGCTTTACAACACAGAAAGACCGCACCAATCGCTGGGCTACGACACGCCAGATCAGGTATACCGTACAGCGAGTGGTGGCGGAGCAAGGATTGTGGACAAATATAGTGAGAAAGAAAAATCTCACACAGAAGTAGAAACAAAAAAAGAAACCGAAAACCGGGGCAGCGCCGTTCCGCTGCATGAAGAAGGTTACCCTCTTAAACTCGATACATTATTGTCTTGACGGAGGGGTCCACTATAGCCGGGCTTGCATTCGACACCGTTTTTGGCTCGAAATAACTGCAACTGAAATAACCAATGGGCTCACATTATCTGCAAATGAGCTTGCATTCATTCATGCTGGCTCGCATTCCATTGCGAGGTGCTCACATTAATTGCATCCTATCGGCAATCCAGCTAGCAACATTTTGTCACTCAGTTCTACTACACGCGTTGGATCTAATATCCAGCCTCGGCACAGGCTTAACGTACTTTAAATTCCGTTTTCTGAAACGACCCCTACTTCTGAAAATGACACTGTATTCGTCTTTCATGTTGTGTTCTCCGGTCGAAGGCGGCGCGGCATGGCCGCGCCTGGTGCATCAGGAATTAAGCCATTGGCCATAGGTTTTCAGCGGCTGGCCAGTGGTCAAGTCGTTGCCCTGGCCATCGTCGGCGCACGATAGGTAAATTTGATATTCCTGGTCGTCGGTGCCCCGGTTTTGCGTCTGCCACGTTTCGGCGGGTAGTAGTGTGTTGTTGTCCATGTCGGTGACTCCCTGAGTAGGCCAGGCCGCGCCACGGCGCAGGCCTGGTGGCTGTTTGATTAGGCAGTGTGGTCTGCGTCCAGTACGGCCATTACTTCCCTGGCGCCCCAAATGGCGGCATTAGTCAACTGACGCACCCAAGCGCCCCGGCTCGGACTCCAACGGAAACCATGACGTTTCAACACGTCGCGGGTTTCCTTGGGCGGCTTGCCGGTAAATATAAACATGGCGCGGTTTTCTTCCACGTCCTCGGCATATTCGTAGCCTTCGCCCTCGATGTGGGCAGGCTTGCGCTGCCGGTTGGCCTCGATCTGCTTAATACGCTGTTCGATGCGGCGTATGTTCGCGTTGTTGTTGCTCAAGGCGTAGGACGGGAACCCGATACGCCCGCAAAAATCACCCTTGACCAGCTCGGCGGCGCTGGCCTCGGTGAACGGGGCACCCAGCGCCACGATAGCGGCTATCTGTGCGCCCTGGTCGGCCTTGTGCTTGCGAATAACGGCATTGGCCTTTTTCATCATGTCCTGGCTCTCGCGGGCCTGGGTAAGCTGCTCTTTCAATTTGTCGATTGCGTCGGGGTCGTCGCTGGAAATGCCGCCTGTGCCTACGCTGGCCGCTTTCTGCGCGTAGTGGTCGGCCTTGTCCTGCTGCTCAAAGGCTTTGCCGTAGGTGGTATGAATCCGGTTTCGATAATTGCGGTCACGGGTTTCGCTGTGGTGCCCGATCAAGATAGGCTGACCAAAAGGGATTACCTCGGCCATCGTGCGGGCGCGGTCGTAGGTGACATCGGCCTGTTGGGCCAGGCCCTGCGACTTGGCAAGGTAACGGTCTTTGCGGGCTTGTTGTTTGGCTTCGTAGTTGTTCATAGCGGGATCTCCAAAATGAAAAAAAGGTAAGGGGCAAGCGGTTCAACCTGCCCCGTGTATCGGGGTTATTCGTCGGTGAAAATGAAACCGCAATAGGCCATGCCTGCGGCCACAATGGCGGGGTGCTCGTAGCCGTCCGCGCTCGATGTAGGCGCTTCTAGTACGTCATAGCTCCAATGCTCCCAGCCGGTCAGTTGCTTGGCTTTTTCGTAGTCTGCAAATGTCTTAAATTGCACGGTCATGGTGTGCAGCCATTGCCAGAAACAAACGCCCTCTAATTCCAGCCGGTGGCCTGCTGCGGCCTCGGCTAGTTCATCCTGCTCTTTTTGTGTAAGGTTTGTCGGGGAGGGGTAGGGGTAGCCGTTTTGCAAGATCAGTTTCATGTTGTTGTCTCCGGTTCATTAGTAAATTTCTGCTTCTGCGCCACAAGCAAGACAGCCGTTTTCGTGGGGATCTGCGTCTAGTTCTCCGCACTCGTTGCAAAGCCATGTCGATTCTTCTGGAGTGGTCGTCACGCGGGTAAATCTGCCGCTGCGCGAATCTTCTAGCCATTCGCCGTTGTTGTTCACATCTGCTGGTTGGTGAGTCTTTTGGGTTGCAGGGGAAGCCCCCGCGGTGTTTTGGGCGCTGGCCTGGTCGAGATTGTTTGTTGAGTTCATGATTACCTTCCTTTCGTTGTAAATCGTTCTGTAGTTCTGCTGTTATGGAGCCGTCTTGACGCATAAAGAGCGAAGCGGACAGGGCTGTGCAAGGGCGCGAAGCGGCCCCGCCTGGCTGGCGCGGCCCGCAACGCAGTGAGGACACGGGCCAGGCGGGGCTTTACCCTTGAACAGACATGGCCGTGTAGCTATGCGTCGGTAGAAAGGCGGTTCCATAACAGCAGGGCTACGCGCCAGAACGATTTTGAAAGGCTGGAAATTGGCAAACAGGTTTTTCTCGGCCTGGGCATCGCCTGAAAATCGCGGTGTAGCCCGATACTTCGGGCCTAAAAATGCTTCGGTTCTGCCGGCGGCCGCCGGCACAGTCGGCCCAGCGGGCCGCTAATTTCTGGGATGCAATCCCCGGTGTTTTGCGCACCTTGGCCGGAAATAGGGCAAGGTGCTGCCCGCGAATTTGGCGGGCCTGATGTTGTGGGGTCTATGCCTGACTGGCGCACCTTATGCGCCCTGGTGGGGATCAGGCAGCGGTTTGCATTGCTGGGGTTTGTTCCTCGCCTTGCTCGGTGGCTGGGTCGGCCTGGTCGGCTAGGAATTCATAGGCGGCGCTGGCGTGTTTGGCAGCGGTGAAAATTGCGCTCTTGTCGTTTTTAAGTACCTTGATCCATGCGGCCAGGTACGAAGCATGGTTCTCTACCGTGGCATCAATGAACCCGAAATGACCGGCTAGAAACGCTGAACCGAGTTCGGCTACCAGTTCTTCAAAGGCGTAATGTTCATCACCAAAGCGGTGCGACTTGGAAAAATCACGGTCAAGGCGGCTGTTGTGGCCTGTCCAGTGGGTCAGTTCGTGGCAAGCGGTAGCGTAGTAGTTCGCGGGCGAAATGAAGGCTTCACGCTCGGGTAAAACAATGGTGTCAGTGCTGGACCGATAAAATGCGCGAGTGCCGTGGTGTTCGATCTGTGCCCCTGACGCGGCGATGAATTGCTCCGCGATTTCATCTTGCGAAAAAGCGGGCAATGTCATGTCGTCGATGTAGTCTTGTAACTGCTCCGGTACGTTGTCGATCTGATCCAGATTGAATAAGCTAAACGCCTTTGCCATCGGGAAAAACTCGGCTTCTCCGTCCTGTGGCTCTTTGCGTTTAAGCATCTCGAAGTACACGCAAGTAACGGATTTTTCACCCTTACGAACCTGTGCGCCTACGGCCTGGGCCTGCTTGTACGTCATCCAACGATTAGATGAAAATCCGGCTTCTTCGCGTTGTGCCCAAAGAATCAAGATATTGACGCCCCGATATGGTGTCCCGGTGCTGGCATTGCAAGGCATCCCAGCGGTTGCGGCGGATTTCCAGGTTTTTTTCCATGCCTCGGTGCCTCGTTCCATCAGTGCCACGATTCGATCAGTAATGACCTGCTTTACATCGGTTTTCACCTCTGTTTTTTGGTGAGCCTTGCTTTTGGCTTTTGTGTTTTTTTGGTTGTGATTGGTCGCGTTGGTCATGATAGTTACCTCATTTGGTTGGTTAATCTGTTTTTTGGAGCCGCCTTGACGCATAAAGAGCGAAGGGATCAGGACTGTGCAAGGGCGCGTAGCGGCCCCGCGTGGCTGGTGCGGCCCGCAGCGTAGCGAGGACACGGGCCAGGCGAGGCTTTACCCTTGAACAGGTATGAACCCGTAGCTATGCGTCGGTTGAAAGGCGGGGCCAAAAGGCTAATTAACCGGGTGTGACAAATGATGTAGATCGGCGCGACTGGTTTTTACAACTGAAAATACAAAGCAGGCTTTGGCCTGCCTGGCGCTTCGGCAATCTGCGTAGCAAAAAAAAAACGCCTCTGAAAAGAGGCGTTCTCTGGTACTGAAATATGTTCTATCCGCTGGCCTCGTTGCTAAAGCAACGGGTCATATCTTTGTGCATTTCCTGGCCTGCTTCTGCACCGTAGGCCAGCCGATACAAGCTGGTCAGTTTTGCGGTTTCTTCCGCACAGCGGTTGCGCAACTCGTCTAGTACGGCCTGTGTAGGGCGTTTTCTGGCCGTGTCGATCAGGTTTTCAAGGCTGATATATTTAACGGTGTATTGGGTATCCAATACGATAAGTTCACTCACTGAAATTTCCTCCGGGTGGTGTGCTGCACTGTTTGTCTATCAGTTGGGTTTCGCCGGGTCGAAACCCTAGCAACGTGTATTGGCCCTGGGCCAACTCCAAGGCCAGCACAGCGGGCCGTACTGATTTATGCCGGGTGTCTGTTTCCGGTTCCATGTCCTCGATCTGGAAAAGATTTCCGCTACTGTCAAAAAATCCAACTTGCAGTGGTACCCAGGTGTCCCGCATCCAAAAAACACGCGTAGCCGCTTGTGGCCAGGTGAAAAGCATCCCGGTATCAACGTTATGGGTTTTTGATAGGCCGCGCTCCTGCTCGGCCTGGGTCGTCGCCAAGGGCACGTTATAAAGCGTCTGGCCGGTGGAAAAATGCAGGGTGCATACAGTGGCTTGCCTGCCTGCGGCTACGCCGATTATGCAAGTCACTGTAATGGCTAGCAGGCCCGCTAAACGGGCAATGTTCATAGATGTTCAGGTTTCCTTTTAAATGACTATTGTGGTTTAGCGGAAGTCGGTAGACTCATTAAAAAATGAGGGGCCAGGCGATGACCCGACAGACTCAAACACATTACGACGCACCTATTTCTATATTTATGTTCGCCTGGCGAACATCTTGCTGGCCGGGCGTGACTTCTGCCTCTACTCGCCACGATTCGCCTATGGTTTATGTTGTGAGGTGAATCGTTTATCTTTTCCTTCCTTATTTTTGGGTGCCTGAATGCTCGGTTTCTCTGCTTTTACGGTGTTTTCGTAATCTTCCAGCCAATCTACAAGGCCCTTGATGTATTCGCGCTGCTCGGGAGTTTGCTTCTCGATCACTTCCAGCATTTCCGGTTAGAAATTTGCGCGATCCAGTTTTAACGTGCACCCTTGTCCGCCAATCAAACCAGCCGCCAGACGCAGGCGCAACTTTGCGCGGTCGGTAAATTTCTGATTCTTTTTTTCGGTACTGTTCTCAAGCAATCGTTTCATTTAAAAAAATAGCTGTATAGCGCTGATAGAACAAAAGCCCAAAACAGCAAACCGAAAACAAAACCGCCTTCTCCCTTTTCTTCTTCCTTGCGCTGCCGGTCGGTTGCTTCCTGCATTTGTGCCTGGTTCATGATTTTCTCCTTTCGTTTGGGTTAGCGTTGAATATCGCGCTTAATGTCGCGGCTCAGGTGGATCTGTTTTTCGCCTGTCCGTGCCAGGCTGATTTGTTGCTCATTCGAGCGATATCCCCGGCCTTGTTCACGCTCTCAATGCGCAAATCATGAGCTTGTGCCCGCAACGATTGCGCTTGTGCCTGATCTTGTGCGGATATATCCAGCGTATCATCTGCACCAGGTTCTTGTCCGTTGCGGATGCGCCATGCTTCTATTTCAAGATTGAGGTCTTGCTGGTAGTCCTGTGAAATTTCATTAATATGTTGGGTGTACTCGCCGCCATATCCCGGCAAACGGTTTACCCAGCGCCATTCTTTTTGAATCTCAACTTCTGCTGCATGGCTGTAAACCTCGGTTTGAGTTTCTTGTTGCTCGTATTCGTATTGGCTCATAATGTTAGGTATATCCTCAAATGGCAGATAATCTTGATTGTCGTCTTTACGAGCCTTTGACCACACTTATAAGTCAATATATAAGTATACTTATTTATAAAGTATTTTGTGGGCAAATGCTCAATGTTTTTATGTAAATACGTTCCCCTTTAGGCGTACCCGGAAACGTACTTGGGTTTGCCGTCCCATTTCTGCAAGCTGGTTAGGCTCAAGTTTCCACCGTACAGGCAGTGCCGCCCGGCTGCGCGGCGGGTCGATTCCTTGGCAGTTGGAACAAACTCGCCGGGGTTTGGTACGGTTACGTTCGCCGTTGTTGTTTGCTTTATCTGACAAACAACAGCGGAACGAGCCGAAGGCACCCGGATAACCTCGTAAAAATCAACGTTGGTCTGATCGTAGCCCCACGATGAAAAAAGAATATCGCCTACACTCAGATCGTGTGCAGTTTCACACCGGGCACGCTTGCAGTTCTCCGTCTCGGTTTCGGTCTTAACAAGTTCATCCAGGTAGGTTTCGCGGCGCTCGTCGTCAGCAAATGCAAGAAAACGGCACGGCTTACTTTGTCGGCCTTTGTACGCAACAAACGCCGGGCCTTTCTTGCTCTCGTAGCAATAAGCAACAATGGCAGCAGCGGGGAATTCACGGGCTTCAGCATTTTCTGGAATAAAGCGGTTCATGGTATTTTCTCCGGATTTGGTCGGACATGGTGCCCCTGGCGGGGCACCTGCCAGGATTAATCTTCAGTGGGCTGCATAATGGTGATAACCGGCGCAGGGTCATCGCCTGGGCCAATGGTTATAGCTAACGCAACGCGACGTGGGCGGTTGCCTCGGCCTTCACGCGGAACACGGTAAAGCTCGAAAATACGGCGCTGGTCGTTGCCCTTCGCACGACAAGCAACAAATGCCATCAAAAGAACATCCCAAAGCCTCCCGCTTTCATCTTGGGTGACTGCTTTCCGGGCTTCAATTCCATCGTTCCATTCAACACAATCAGCCCATGCAGCGCGTGACATGGCCACCGGCACGGTAAAACCTGCCTCTCTGGCGGTGTCGGTTACGTCAATCAGTTCGCCATCGGCAATAGCTTGTGCGCGGCTGTAGCTATGGATCAGGTCGGTAGCTTGAAAAAGATTATTCATGGTTATCACTCCTGTTTAATTGCTTCATGCTCGTTTTTCCGCTTTTCAACCCCTGCTTTGCTAGATGCTTGCCGGGTTTTTGTTTTTGAATTTGCGCTTGGTGATTCATGACAGTGTTCTCCTTTGGTTGTGTGAATCTGCTTCGCTGAGTGCCTTTTGCCGTGATTGCCCGTAGGAAGGCCAGATAGGACAGACCGGAAAGGGAGAAATCCGAGGCCGCAGCGCAAGGAAGCGCAGTGAGTGCGAACGGGTGACGATTTCAGGACGTAGCCCGACCCTTGAAGGAATGGCAGGACTGGATAACCGTTTAGGGCAGGCAAAAGGAAATCAGCGAAGCTACACAACGTGCCAAAGGCGACTTGGACATGATCCACTTAAATTCAGCGGGACCGCTATAGCAGGCGAGCAGCGTCTGCCCTGGATTTAGGGCGTGGTCGCGCCTGGCGCGTTTATTGTGTTCGCCAGGCGAACATCTGGCGTTAGCTGTAGCAGGTTTGTCTTTTGATTAGTGCGAAGGAAGCTGAATAGGAAAATTTCCCGGTTCAGGGTTTTGTTACTTTGCGTCTTTTAGGTTTGGGTGGGTTTTCGGCTGCATAGCGCGCCTGAGCTTCTTCAAAGCGTCTGATGATATTGTAGGTATTTTGTTTTGTGATTTCATATTTTTCTGCAATCACTGTCAAAGTGTCTTGAATCACAAAATAATCGTAGCAAATTTGGATGGCTTTTTCTCCTGCTCTGCCATACCGAAGAATTTTATCGAATTCGACCTCTCGCTCTTTAACAGCGTCTTTGTTCGTATATAGCTGGTAATATTTGATCGTGCATCGTGCGATCTTTAAAACACCTTCAACCGTTGAATTTGTTTGTTGAGCAATTTCATCCAGACTTTTTGACGTAAAAAAAAACTCATGCGCTGTGTTGTATTGCTTCTTGGGAATGTTCAGCTTATTGAATACAGGCCTGATTTTAGCAATGGTTTCCTGGGCGATTTGCGCATCTTCCATCAGGGCAGCAACCGCTCTAAATACGTTTTGTTTTGTGGTGTCGAATGTGGTGGTTATCGTGCCCAGGGAATGACGTTCCACCAGATAATCTCTGGCAATGGCCTGGGTATTCTCGCGTGTACGTGTAAACGCAAGCGTCCGCTCAAAGTCGGGCGCTTGCATCCGGTTTTTGGAATAATAATAATGTTTTTTTAAGGTCATGCACTCGGGTGTTTAAAGATTCTTCGCTTTGTCTATCAACACATCTAAGTTGAAACTCTCTGACTTAGCGAAGCCTGCTGAAAAGGCGGCTAATTTTAGCCTACCCATAGAAGAGTCGTCATAATCTCTTTGCCGAATCCCTTCAGAAACCGCAGCCACCCATTCTACAGTGTCCGCACCCTTATCGAAAAACCCACGTAGCATTTTTTCAAGTGCGGCACGGCTTTCTTCGTCGTCAATCTGTAAAACATCGTCCTTTACCTCATCGAGCTGGATGGAGGCTGATGCGGCCGGGAAAATAGTAAAAACCTGGCCGGGTGCCTCGGCGTCCCGGTTACGCGGCGTGGCCTGGTTTTCTTTGATCTTTTCGTTGTCTTTCTTAGCCGCCTGACGTTTGGTTGGCGCTATCTCGGCCTTGGCATTGCGCGAAATTTCGCGCATATTGCCGGATTTGGCAGGTTTTGCAGCGGCATTATTATTCCCGTCTGCATCCGTTGTAGCTGTGGTTTTTGTTGTAGTGCTGGCTGCTTTAAGCGCCTCTACCGTTTCTTTTGCCTTGCCTGGGTTTACTTTCTCGATCTGGCGTACATCGTTAATGACTTCCATATCGGCGGTGATGTTCTCCGAAATGAGGCGTTGTGCCTGTTCGGACAGGTTGAGAAGCCCCCGCATTTTGTAAATCCATACGCGCCCACTTTTGGGCTTGCCGTACTTTTTCAATACGGCCTCAACGTCGCCGCCGCAAGCGTCCAGATCGCGCTGGATGCGTTGGGCTTCCTCTTGCAGGGTCAGATTCTTACGTTTGATATTTTCAATGAATTGGGCTTCTTCGGCTTCTTCGTCGGTCATGGATTTGACTAGTACGGGGATGGCCTTCAATCCGGCCATTTTCGCGGCACGGTAGCGCCGCTCTCCGGCGACCAGTTCGTACTTGCCGCCTTGCAGGGGACGCACAAGGATAGGCTGCAAAACGCCTCGTGTTTTAATGTCGTCAGCCAGTTCGGACAGCGGGTTTTCGTCGTTCTCAAATTCCGTGCGTATCTGCTTTTTGATAATGATGAGGTCTAATGAGATTTCGGTAGCTTTGGCCACTGACTGTTCAATAGCCAGCGATTGAATGCCTTTAGCAAACTTTCCAGCGGCAGCTTTAATAATAGGATTGGTCATGTTGATCCTTTATATGAAATGATGCGGGTAATGGTGTTGTTCTGCAATCAGGCGTATCTGCATTCGTCATTGTTGGCTCTCCAATACATTTAATTGTTCAAGCACAGTTCGGCAATTGTCTTTCCATTCCTGTGCAGCTTTGCGATGGCTGGAACCATTGACAGACCGCCATACGGGTTTTCTGGCAGAAATCGCAGCCTTAACAGCATACCGCAAGCTAAAAGCGTAGGGCGTGATAAGCGATCCGTAGACTTGGCGCAAGCTGACAAGGGTGGCGGTTTCTTCCTGGCTGCGGGTATTGATCTGATTAGGCACGATGCCCAAGTGAACCAGGCCGGGGTTTTCTGCCTCCTTCACAAGTGAAATGGTATCTAGCAATTCGGCTGCACCGTCGATAGCAAAAATATCCATTGTCAGCGGCGTTATCACGGCATTGGACGCGGCCAGCAGCGCGGCCAGTACCTGGCCCATCGCTGGGGGTGCGTCGATGATGCACAAGTCGTAATCGTCTGCAAACTTCCCCAGCACAGCGCGGGGCGCAGCCAATTCCGGGCTATGAGGGTCGATAGTGCCTTTGATATGCTCCGATAGCTGCGCGTCGGGTGCGATAAGGTCAATGCCTTCATCGGTCGCCAGCGGCTTGATGCGCCGCCCTGTCTGGGCGTTAAACAGGCTACTGGCCGTCAAGGCCGCGTAGTCTGGCGTGTGGGCAATTCGGCTTGATCCAGTCAGTATCAGTGTGGCATTACCCTGGGTGTCGAGGTCAACAAACAACACTTTTAACCCGGCTTCAACAGCGGAAAAGGCAAGGTGTAAGGCGATGGTCGTCTTTCCTTGCCCGCCTTTTTGGGTGGCTACTGCAATTGTTTTCATCCGTGTTTTCCTTTTTAAACGCTACCTGTAGGCCTAATTTTATCTGAAACGCTTCCTTTAGGTCTGATTTTATCCGAAATACTTCCCTCATGTCAATAAATGAGTACACTTAATATTCAATTTTTAGTAAACTCATGTTATTTAGGTTAAGTACCTGTATTTGTACCGCTTCGGCGGCGTTATTCTAGGAGTGATTTATGAAGAAAATTGTTATAAGAATAATCAGTGTTGGAATGCTAACTGCTTCAACTTCGGGTGCCGCAACAGACACAGCAGAACAATCTTTTACTGGTGATACACGCTTGGCATGTGAGGCGATCCTGTGCTTGTCCTCGTCACAGCGCCCGGATGAGTGCAGCGCTTCGCTGAGTCGGTATTTCAATATTACGCGCTTGAAATGGAGCAATACAGTCAAAGCACGGCGCTCGTTTCTGAATATGTGTCCTACTGCGAAGAATGTATCTGCAAACATGCCCCAGCTTGTTGAGGATATTGTAAATGGCGCGGGCCGTTGCGATGCTGATTATTTGAACCGCACCCAACGGGTACAACTTAAACGCAAGGTATGCAAGGGTTGGGATAATAGCTTTATGAGCAGTTCTTGTAACACTGAAACGTATTACGGAATTAAGAACTCACTCCCCGATCACTGTGCGGCGTATTGGAGCAATAACTATTCGGACGTTGCTGCCAAGTACATAGGGACGATGGAACAGAACGGCAGGTGGGTGCCTAACAAAGATTTTGTGTCGGAACAAGCGCGGTGGGAACAAACGCATCCGCCCAAGCAAGAAGAATATCCATGGTTGAAGCGTTAAGTGCGCTGTACGATGTTCGCTCGGCGAACATCGTCAGTTGAAAAAAGCCCTGCGTTATTGCAGGGCTTTTTCTTTAAAGTATTACTTCAGAAAATGATTGATCATTTCAATTTCTTGCTCAGTTAGGCTTTCCTGTTCGACCCTGGCTACTCCAGCGGCCAGTGCGTTCAGATAAATATCACTGATAGCTTTCATACGAGCCAATGCCTGGGGCGTGTCGCCCCCTTGGTTGTGTATCGCTGCGTTGACTTGTTCAATCTGAGCAATTGTATACATATCGTGTTTCCTTTTAGTCAAGTTGTGGGGTGCCTTCATTATCCCCGGTAGTAAATTTGCAGCCCTCGCGCCATCGGGCGCAACTCCAAAAATGGCCACTGTCGTCCTTGCGGGCCACTCGGCGTATCTGGCCCTTCTTGCACTTTGGGCACTTGTAGACCGGATCGGGTTCTACATACGGCCCTGGTTCGCCGTCCTCGTCCGATACAATGTATTCACATGGATCTATTTTGGCATTGCGCTGGTCGCAACTCCAAAAATGGCCGCTGCCGTCCTTGCGGGCAATGCGCCACAAAGTGCCCGTAGCGCAAGTAGGGCAGGGTCGGGAGTTTTGGCCAGCTTGGGCAAGGTCGGGGCAAGAATTTGGGATACTTGTTCTTTAACCCATGCTGTTTGTTCGGCCAGAAAATCATCTCGGCTTAACTCGCCACGCTGCACAGCGGTCAGGCCCGATTCAAAGCGAGCCGTAATACCGGGGCTGGTCAACTCACTTGGCAGGCTGTCAATTAGCCCTTTTCCGGTATCGGTGCTGATAATGTATTTGCCCTTGGCCGAAAGGAATCCACGCTTGCCCAAGTCCTCAATGATGGCTGCACGAGTGGCCGGAGTGCCAATGCCGTCACCATCTTTCAACAACGCTTTTTCGTTTTCATCGTCAACATAACGATGAATATTTTCCATTGTGGTTTGTAAGCTCGCTTCTGTGAAGTGCTTCGGCGGCGTGGTCTTGCGCTGGTGCGCTTGCACGTCGATGCACGTTACCGCGTCGTCTTGCTCCATGCTGGGTAGTGCCTGGCCGTCCTCGCCCTCGTCGGCGTCCTCGTTGGTGCTGTTGACATACAGGACAGTCCAGCCCGCATTGGTGATGACGCGCCCCTTGGTGCCGAAAACATGCTGGCCGATACTGGTCTGCACGGTGGTTTCGTCAAACTCGCAGGCCGGGTAAAACTGCGCTAGGTAGTTTTGTGCAATCAGCATGTAGACGTTCATTTCCTCCTGGCTCAAGGCGCTCATGTCGCCCTGATAGCCGGTCGGGATCATGGCGTGGTGCGCCTCGATCTTCTTATCATTCCAGATAGGCGATTCTATGCTGGTATCAGCGCCGTCAATCCATTGCTGAATCTGCGGCAAGTTGGCCGATAGAGCGGTCAGAATGTTGGGCGCAGCTTTAAATTGCGATGTGGGCAGGTAGCCAGAATCGGTACGTGGGTAGCTGGTCAGCTTGTGTTTTTCGTACAATGCCTGGCAGATTTCCAACACCTGGGCAACCCTGTAGCCGAAGGCGCGGGATGCTGCCGTGGAAATGCCCGTCAATGAAAAGCCTGTCGGCTGCCGCTTGCATCCGGCCTTGATTTCAAGGCTGGTTATCGCACCTGGCTGGCCCTGCACGTCATCAATGACGGCCTGGGCTACGGCTGGATCAACCAAGCGGTTTTCTTCATCCAGCCCTGTATCATTGGGAGGATTCCAGCGTCCTATGTAGCTGCCGTTTTCGTGCTGCATGGTAGCCTCTACAACATAGAAAGGTACAGACACAAAATTTTCTATCAGCCGATCTCGCACAACGACAAGGTTTAACGTAGGAGTTTGCACCCGGCCAACAGGTCGCACACCACTGCCACCGTTTACCCGTTCCGTAATGGTCTGCGCTCTGGTGCAGTTAATGCCATGTGTCCAGTCTGCGCAAGCTCGTGCCATTGCAGCGAAACCCCAAGCCTCATAGCGCTCATTCGCAGCAAGGCTGCGTAGCCCTTCATCAATACTGGACGGGTCTTGTGCGGATACCCAAAAGCGCAAAGTGCGCTTTTGATTGCGGTGTATCGCTAAAGGTACGTCTACGATGGCCTGTCCCTCCCGGTCGGCGTCACCAGCATTGATAACTGTATCAATGCACGGATCGTCTAGCCAGCGCTTGATATTGTCAATCATATCTTTGGCTTTTGGATTGGGCACCCAACGCCATTGATTCGGCACGAAAGGTAATACATCGGCTCGCCAGGTAGCTAGAGCCGGATCGTAGACTTCTGGTTTCGCCAGCTCGTACAGATGCCCGGCGCAATAGGTAACAATAGCATCGTCACACTGCCAGTATCCACGCTTGCGCGTGGCTCCAGGTAGTCTTATCGCGATGGCTTCCGCAGCAGATGGCTTTTCAGCTATAAATAATTTCATATCGTGTTTTCCTTTTAACGTCTACGAATTGGCGTGTTGACACGAATAGGGGCCGCAAGCGGGTTACTCGCATCTTTGATTTCAAAATCTAGGCCGCTACGCCGTACGGCCTGGATCATTTGCTGCTTGAATGCGGCATCCCCGTTCAATGTCAAAGATTTACCGTATCGGCTTACAGCAACTTTTAGGGCAAGATCATAGGTACGCTGCTCAGGGTTAAGCACTTCAACCCCGAGCCTGGTGTCTTTGATGATGGTCTTGCCCTGGTCTTGATAGATGACGTTCCCGCCAATATCTACACGGTAATTGGGCAGCGCGAAAACAGGCTTGTCCTCGCCTTGGCCTTGAATAAAATCCGGCTCACCTGCCTCGGGCTGGGCCTGCTGCATTTTTCGTAATTCCCCCAGCGCGGCCAGGTCGCCATGCTCGGCCAGGTTGTGCAGGAAAGTGCGGTATTCGGCATTGCGCCCTGGTGCTTTTAGAGTGCTGTACATGGTTTGGCGCTGCTGGGCGATTTCTTCCAGCGCGATAACACGTGCAGCGCGGGCCTTGGCCATTGCGCCTTGACGCTCCAAGCCGATTAGCTTCTGCGCGGCCTGTTTCTCTTTCTTGTACAAACTGCGCACGGCCAGCGTTTCAGCGCGAAAATGCTCTCTAGCGTGGTTACGCTCGTTTTGCCGGTGTTTGTAAGATTGGCTGCGCCATTCGTTGAAAGCCACCCATATTTCCAAGTCTGGCTGGGGTAGGGCGTCTGATAACGATGCCTGGTGGCACTCCATCAAAATAGGCTGAGCGTTCAGCCATGATTTATTCAGGTGCTTGGTGAAAAAGTCGCCCAGGTTGTACTGCTTACCATCGTGGAATATGCGCGGGGTACCATCGCGCCCTACGCCGGTCGAGTATTGAGTCGGGTCGATTTTGTAGTACCTGGCTGCGGCCTCGATCACTAGCGCCGGGTTTGTCTCGGCTTTCAGCCGTGCCGCATTGACCGGGCCGCGTCCTTCGCGCACTTGCGCCCAGATTACGCTTTTCTGTCGTCCAGCATTTTTTTGAGGGTCGCCAGCTCGAATCGTTTCTTGTTCCAAAGCCGTGCGAAGTCGGCCAGCGGCAAGCTGGGCGGGTTCAACGTCAAGCGTAACTGTTCGATTGCCTTCAAGAGTTCTTGCTGACTGTGCAAGTGCCTCGCGGCATGTAGTTTCACGCTCTCGCATTGCCTGCAAAGCTCGGCTATTTGGTGTGTTTGCAAGGTCTACTCCTTCGGTTCGTCTTACTCCTTGCCAATGTTCGGGCCGTCGCATTCCGTCATCGACACCGGATTCAGGCTGTCCCAACTTACTAGGAACATCACCCGGCAATAGCATTTCAGTCTGTCCTTCGTCGAAAACCATACCGAGTGCGGACAAGTCTGACAAACGGTGAATTCTTTCGGGAGGCGGGAAGGTTCCAATCTTTGCAATACGGGGCTTATAACGGTCGAGTCGTGTTCTGCCATGTCTATTCTCCTTGGTTATTCCAGATTCTGCCGAATCGCCGCGATTTCGCGCGTGATTGGCTCCATTAGTTTGTTCATCTGCTCTACGAGCACGTCCGGGTGGCTGGCCGCTTCCTGGCCGCGTTGCAATGCCTGCGTGATGCGGGTTAGTTCCTGCGTGATGATTAGATTCTGTTCGGTCATGGTTGCCAACATCTGGCCCAAGCCCTCCATCCTTGCTATCAGTTCGTCCTCGATGCTCATATAGTCCTCGGTTTAGGGTGCGCAGCAACGCCACGCGGGATTGATACCGTTTATCGGCCAGCCAGTCGGCTTTGCCCTGGTTGTCCAATTCCTTGTAAGCGGCCCGCCTGCCCTTGCTGGATGCGTAGCGCACTTCAAGGGCGCGGCGCTGCGTCCATTGCTCTACCTTCGCAGCAATCTTCTCTGCGTCGGGGCGAAGGGTCGGAGTCGTGGTGACAGCCTGTAAAGATTCAGGGGTAATGTCTTTAAGATTGATGCCCTTTTCAGCCCATGCGGGCTTGACGTTCAGATAGTCGCCGTCGCGCCCGTGGCGCACCCGCACGACTCCGTATTGCTCGGCAATGCGGGCTATGTCCTCAAGGGTCTGCGCCCCGACCTCGATGGCCTCGCGCTTGATATAGGCGCGTACCTCTTTAGCTGATAAATTTTCAAGATCACCCTTGTGTCGCCCAAGAGGGGAGGGGGCCGGTTCGGCGCGGGGCGCGTCGTATGGGCTTTTCAGGTGAAAATCGTTGTTGATTTTCTCCTTTATAGCGTCGTGCCAGGCCATATTGGAGTCGTAGTGACCTAGTGGGTTTAGGTATTGGTCAGTTGCAATGTTTCGCATCGGTATGACGATGTGAACGTGCGGCAACCGCTCGTAGGCTTCGCCCGTGGTCGCATGAATATCATGCGTGACTTTTGGAATATGCGCTTCCGCGTAGAAAACATATTCCTCGGCGTCATACGCTGCCATGAGATCGTGCCGGTACTGTTCGGTGACGGCGCGTATCGTGTCCAGATTTACTTGGCCCTGGGTCGGGGTATTGCTTTCCGTGTACTGCTCGGCAAAGCTAAGGGTGATATGCAGATAACGGCTATCGCCTTTCTGCCTGGTTTCGATCTGGTTAATTGTGCTGTCCATCAGATCTATATCGCCCGCCAAGGGGATACGATCATCTATCAGGTCGCGGTCGAATTCGCGGCCTCTTTTGCGCCCCGTTTCAAGGTATTCGCGGATGCCGCCCGCTGCGGCGTTAACCCTGGCGAGCATAGGTAATCGTTTCGTTCAACAGGGCGCGAATATGGTCAAGCCGTTCGATGGCTTGCAAGCATTCGTCCCTGGACAGCGTACCGGCGAGCTGGGCGCTGTTCAGCGTGTGGGCAACCTGGTTAAGATTATTGCCCATGCGGTTGATCTGGGTAGCCAAGGCGCGCAAATCAGCGCTGGGCTTGGCCCGCTCCACAATCCGGGTGCGGTTGTTCAGGATGGCTTCTTCAAGCCATACCTTCGTGGACACACCAGCTTGTGCGCTGGCCTGGTTCAGCCGGTCGTAGGCTTCATTTCCAATGCGAAATGAAACTACGGCGGTCTTGGTCGATGTGCGTTTCTGCTTCATTGTCGTATTCGCCCCGCGAATATTTCAGGTGCTGGCGTAGTCAGCTTTCGTCTCATGCCAGGCCGTCTGTCCAGGCTTTCCGGTTTCAAAGGTGGAACCTTTGGCACGGGTATTTTACCGAAGGCGTAGCCGAAGTGTAAACATACCCAGCGTGCCTTTTAAGTCATACTAACATATATAGGGAAATTGGAATCAATTTACATACAAGTACATACCTTCAAATAATTTCATATACCTTCTGATTCATTTTATATACATATATATACCTTTATATATAATATATATACAATCAATAGCATATCTATGACAACACAGATACAATAAAATCAAATTTCAGGGATAACGGAGTTATATGTGGATCGAAAGCTAGTCAAAGCTGTTTTATCGTTTTGTGCGGAGAGGCAAAAAAGCGAAAAGCTAGAATTGCGGCTATTAATCCCAGCGTTCGCCCTGCTGCATTACATGCGCCGGTCTATCGTTGAGATTCACGAATTCGCAAAGCTGCAAGGCTATCAAGGCGGCTACAACGCCTTCACCAAATGGCTAAGGCGCAACGTAGATTTTGAAGCTGAATACGCAAAATACGCCGACGAATTCAAGACAATTGCAACTGGTTCAAAGCCAGGCGGCGAACCATATTCAGACGCTACCGAAGAAGGCAGCGCCAAAGCCTCATCTGGTGTTGACGTGTTCGCCCCGCGAATATCCAAAGCGCCTGATACACCCGCTACTGGGTTAAGCGAAGCAAAACCCAGCGTTTCTAACTCGCCAAAAGAGGCGGACAGCAACCCTTCAGCAAGGGACGTTTTAAAAAAATGGAAAACGCCCTCTTATGAAGATCAATTAGATAAACACGGAATAGGAAAAGGAAAACACGATGACGAAGATAGCAGTCGTTAATTTCTCTGGCAATGTAGGGAAGTCCACGCTAACAAAACATTTTCTGGCCCCTCGACTTCCTAATTGCGAAATCATTCAGGTGGAAAGCATCAACACAACAAACGTCGATGGCGAGAAAGTTAGCGGCAAGCATTTCAAGAAGGTTATTGAAGAAATTGCCTTGCATCAGAATGTCGTTGTAGATGTGGGATCATCAAACGTTGAGCAGGCACTCACAGCACTAAAAGACCTTGACGATGCCCATGAGGATTTTGATTACTTCGTAGTGCCCTGCGTGCCTGATAGCAAACAACAAAACGATACTTTGGAATTGCTAACGCAATTGCAGGAGTTCGGCATACCCGGCTCAAAAATCAAAGTCATTCTGAATTATGTGCCTCGTGATGAAGTGCCGGAATCTTTGTTTCCTTCTATCGTTGGTTACTGCTCGGAAATGGGAATCGGCTGGGCAACTGTGTATTACAACGAGGTATTTGAGTTACTTACCAAAAGCACGGTCGATCAAGTCGTGGCCAACCTGGATGATGTGAACGCACGCATAAAAGAAATTCAGGCCAAACCCGCTGAAGAACAAAACAAGAAAAAATTGCGGGAACTCTCCGGCCTGAGAACAAGCGGGCGCCTGGCAAAGGGCGTGAAGAAACATTTCGATGAAATCTTTGGGACACTCTTTAATGAATGAGCGACCCGCATCAACAATCCTGGAGCAAGTCCATGCCGACTTGCTCCTCGATGTGCAAAAACTTTTGCTTGAAGCTGAGAGGCTAAAAAAAGACCTGCCTGAGTTATATAAGAGTGTAACTAGCGATGTAGAAAACGCGGCAAAAGTTGCTCAGGGTGCTTTCAAGGATATGGAGTCTATGGCGCGTGCTTTGGCTATCCATACCAACAAGGCAAAATCAGATTTTGAAATTGAGTCTGAAGCACTCCAAGCCAAAATAAGCAAACAAGCTGAATTAAACGCAAAAACCATCGCGTCAGGTTTTTCTCCATTCACCAAACACCTGTGGCTATTAAGCGCACTGGTGGGCTGCAATTTGTTGATCAGTCTGGCCTTTGGCCTGGCCTATCTGCTGAAGTAATCCGCCTTGCCTTGCAAGGCGACATCCCTTTTATCTGTTTATAAAAAATGGCGGCTCTATGCCGCCTTTTTGCGCGTTGCGCAATGCTTGTATCACGGATGCAGACTGCAGAAAACAATCTGCTCGGCCTTAGTGAGAACACTTAAATTAGTATATATTTTTCTTGTTAAAAAAGTATTTTTAATTATTGACTTTATGCGGTTAATCATGGATAATACTAATGTTACCGGTAAAGTCTTTTTGTTATTTTCTTATGATTGATTTGCCTCCAGATTGCCAATCCGCTCTGCGCGATCCAGTGATGCAACAGATTTATCAAGTTGAATCTGGGTTTAATCCGTTTGCTATTGGGGTTGTGGGTGGGCGCTTGGTTCGCCAGCCAAAGAATCTTGCCGAGGCGGTTGCAACAGCCGATTACCTGACTAACCTGAATCGAAACTTCAGCATTGGACAAGGGCAGGTAAACAAAACCCATTTTGTGCGTCTTGGCTGGGACAGCGATATTAAAGCAGGCTTCGATGTGTGCAAAAACGTTGTGGCAGCATACGAAATTTTTCAACAATGCCAGTCCTGGGCGCTCGGTTCTGGATTCAATGCCACACAAGAATACAGTGCAACCAATGCGGCCCTGAGTTGCTATTACTCCGGCAAGCTAGGTGCTGGCAAAACAAACCCTGATGTAACCCGCTATATCAACAAGGTAATTTCTTCAACACCCAGGAACCCGGTCAACATGGATTCCGCATCACTTGTCATCCCATTGGCCAGTTCGGAAAAAGGCAAGATAACTAACGTTAACGCGGATCAAACCGGCGTGCGCGTTAAGGTCGTTAAGCCTCAATCAGCCAGTATGCTTTTATCTGGCAATTCTTCTGTTAGCAACACCACTTCATCAATGATGTTAATCAACCAAGCAAAGGATTAAATATGAAATCAGTGCGTAATAAGAGTTTGGCAATCAGTATGGCTTTGGTCAGTTCACCTGCATTCGCGCAGCTTGAACGCGGCACAACGATGCTCAATAGCGTTTCAACGTGGCTTTTGTCTATCGGGGTGGTTGTGCTGACAATTGCATTAATGTTTGTTGGTTTTCGCATGATGTTCCAAGCCGCTCAATGGAAAGATGTAGCGCCTGTTTTTTGGGGGGGTGTTTTGATTGGCGGGGCGGCAGGTATTGCCGGTATGTTAATCGGTTAAGGTTATGGACAGTCGAGACAGGGTATTTAAGGGTGCTACGCGCCCTCCAATGATGTTTGGCATTCCTATCGTGCCGTTCATTCTAATTGTTGGAACACATATCCTTGTGGCGCTGTGGTCATTCGTGTTGGTGTCCGGTTTTGTCTCGGTTGCAGTATTCGTTTTGCTGGCATTCATAATAGTCGTGCTACGCCAGGTCAACGCGGACGATAACTTTAAGCTGGCTCAAGCCTTCATGTATTTCCGTGATATTGGGTATCGCACCAATAAGCAGTATTGGGGCACTCATAGCATAGGGCCAGTCACGTACAAAAAGCGGAAATGAAATGAGTAAAAGCACAACAGCTAAAGAGAAAGAGGACATATTTTCACAGCAGCGCAGATATGCCAATGAGGAAGATTCGCTAGAGCGAATCGTGCCGTTTTCAAGCATTATTGATGATGGCATTGTATGCACAAAGAACGGTGATTATGTGCGTACCTGGCGTGTCGAGGGCATGTCCTTTGAAGGATTGTCTGAGGAAGAAATCTATTCGCGCATGGAAGCCCTGAATCTGTTTATTCGGGGGCTTGCAACAGGCAAATATGCTTTTTGGGTGCATCGTATCAGGCGCTACGCCAGCGATAAGCTGGAAGTGCCGGAATACAACGATTTCACTCAGGATTTAATGGCACGATATTATGAGAAATTGGCCGATCAGGGCATGATGTCGAGCGAATTTTATCTGACTGTGGTTTATCGGCCTTTCCCGTTAGGCCGAGGCGGCGTGTTTGGAAAGCTGCATCGGACAGTGGGTGAAATCAAGAACGAAATTGCGGCGGCTGTTGAGCGCGTCGAGATTGTTAGCAAAACGGTTATGTCCTCCCTGGCCAAATATCGCCCGCGACAATTGGGCAATTACGTGTTCGCGGGGCGAACATTTAGCAATCAGCTTGAATTTTATTCATATCTGATCAATGGGTTCTGGTGGAAAATTCCGGTTAAAAACTTACCGCTGTATAAGTACCTTCCGGTTGCACGCCTGTTATTCGGCAATGAAATTATTGAATACAGAGATACATTCGGATCTGAATTTGGCGCATTTCTGGAACTGAAAGATTACACGGATTACACAACACCCGGTGTTTTGAACACGCTTCTTGCGCTGGATTGCGAGTATATCGAGACGCATTCCTTCTCTCCTATGACAACACTTGATGCACAAAGCGCTTTGAAAAAACAGCGCAATCAAATGATTTCGTCCGAGGATAACGCACTGAGTCAAATCGTTGAAATAGATGAGGCGATTGATTCTGTAATCAGCGGTAATTTTGTGCTGGGCGAATATCATTATTCGTTGTTGGTTAAGGGCGAGACACCCGATCAAGTGCGGGAATTCAGAAGCAATGCAGCCCAACTTCTAAACAACGCCAATTTTCTTGGGGTTGACCTGGAAAAGATCACTGCTTCAGCTTATGCGGCTCAGTTACCGTGCAATTGGAAATCACGGCCAAGGGAAGCGCGTATCAGTAGCCGGAATTTCACTGGCTTATGTTCGTTTCATACGTTTGATTCTGGCAAACGGAATGGAAACCCCTGGGGGGAAGCGGTGACGTTATTCCGAACTCCTGCCGGTGCGCCGTTCTACTTCAATTTCCATGACACGCCTCTCGGCGTTGATTCAACCGGAAACAAGGCTCTTGGCAACTGCCAGATCATCGGACAATCGGGGGGAGGTAAAACTGTCCTGGCATTGTTCTTAATGATGAATCTTTTAAAGTACGGCACACAATGCGTTTTCTTCGATAAAGATCGTGGTGCTGAAATCGCTATTCGTCGCGTTGGTGGTAAGTACCTGGCGCTTGAAAACGGTAAACCAACGGGGTTTGCTCCATTGAAAATGGAACCAACGGAATCAAACATTCTGTTGTGGATGGCGCTTATTAAATACTGCACTCGCAGGCAGGACGTACCCCATACACCAGAAGAAGAAAACCTAATTGCCTCGGCGGTACGTTCTGTAGCTGGTATGCCGGTGCAGCAGCGGTGCATTGATGCTGTGCTGCAATTTTTGCCCGTTGGTGATCCTAATGGCCTGGCGCAGCGCTTGAAAAAATGGAGTATCTCTCGCGGTAATCTCGGCTGGGCACTTGATTGCCAGCACGACGAATTACAATTTGAGGAAGGTCGCCCGTATGGATTCGACTATACGGATTTTCTCGACAATGAAGAAATATGTGGCCCGATCATGATGTATCTCATGTACCGGGTGGAAGAACAAATAGATGGCCGTCTGTTTGCATTCTTCATGGACGAATACTGGAAAGCGTTATCTGTCGATTATTTCAAGGACTTTGCCAAGAACAAGCAGAAAACTATTCGTAAGCAAAATGGCCTTGGCGTTTACATGACGCAAAGCCCGCATGACACCCTGCAAAGTGACATTGCAAGGGCACTGATTGAACAAACAGCCACATTCATTTTCTTGCCGAATCCAGCGGCAGATCATGATGATTATGTAAACGGTTTCAAGCTCACTGAAACCGAATTTAAACTTGTTCGGGAACTGCAGGATTCATCCCGCATGTTCCTGATCAAGCAGGGCCACCGTGTATCGTTAGCACGTCTTGATTTAGGTGATTTTAAAAACGAAATCAAGATTCTTTCTGGTTCTACTGATGAAGTAGAACGACTCGATCGCCTACGGCAGAAATACGGGGATGACCCGGCGCAGTGGGCACAACCTTTCTTGGATGGTAAATCGTGAAAACTATTAAATCTATTATTTCCGGCATTTTTGTCTCCGGTATTTTGAGTATGGCTTCTGTCCACGCTCAAATTCCAGTAACCGACACGGCTGCTATATCAAAATCATGGACTGCTCATTTGGCAGAAATAGCAAAATGGGCGGAACAATTAAGAGCAATGGAGCAACAATATTCTCAACTTAGAATGCAATACAACTCCATTACTGGCGCGCGGGGCATGGGTCAGCTTATGAATAATGCAACTCGCCAGGTGCTGCCGGACGACTTCACACAAAGCTACAACCGACTTTTGACGTTGGGACAAGGCGGTGCAAGTAACGATGCCAGGATCATCTATGAAACTATAAAAAAACTGGATTGCGCTCGCTTTCAAGATTCAAATGCGAAGCTGCAATGCCAGGCTCAGGCTTATGCCGAACCAGAAAACGCTGCTTTCATTAACAACGCTCTTAAATCCTCACAAGAACGTGCTTCGCAATTGCACCAATTGGTATCGCAGATAGACAGCGCTACCGATTTAAAGGCGGCAACCGACCTTTCAAACCGGATCGCGGCAGAGCAATCGCTGTTACAGAATGAACAGACACTCGTGAATTTAGCGCTTGCGCAACGTCAATCACAATCGGCCCTGGTTGTGAAGGCTAACGAAGCAGAGGGTAGGCGAGCCATTCTTGAAAATACTGGAAGTCCTTTTGGGAGCATAGAATGAAAAAACTTTATTTTGTAATTGGTGCTGTCTTTGTTGCTTGCCTGACTTCAGCCTGCGATGGCAAAGACACAAAAAAGATTCTTGAGAACAAGGGAAGCCCTTTTGGGAAGATCGAAGGTAGTTATCCCGATCTGAAAGAAGATCGGAAGGACGATGCCGACAAAGCAAAGCCTAACGGTCAACCATTTGGTAGTTTGGAATAAGGTAGAAAATCATGGCTGGTGTAATTAAAACTCAGGCGGACACAGTTCTCAGCATGGTCGCGTCATGGAGCAGCATACCAAATACGTTAATCACGTGGGTCACTCCGTTATTGCTCCTTGGCCTGACGATCTTAATCATGTGGCAAGGCTATAAGGTGATTCGCGGAGTAGGGGGCCAAGATCATTTATTGGATATGTTTTTCAACTCAATCCGCGTTTTTCTTATATTTTCTTTGTGTTTAGCTGGTGGTGCTTACGCCAGCAATGTAATGACTATAGCTCAAGAATTGCGCGAAGGCTTAACTGGATTGTTTAGTGGAACAACTGCGGATGTTTACACACAGTTAGATAACATTCTAAAACAATCCTCCGACGCTTATAAGCAAATCATTGACTACGGGCTGGAACATTTGGAATTTTCGATAACCGGTTCTGATACTACAGGCATAGTTCCTTTGGCGGGCGGAACATTCATGATTGGTTTCATGGTTCTGTATATCTTTGTCGCAGCCATAAACATGATTGTCATAGATTTCTCTTTGGCTATTTTTTTTGCACTGGGGCCTCTGTTTATCGCCAGTCTGGCATTCCAAGGAACCGCACAATTTTTTAATACTTGGTTGAGCGGCATACTCAAGTACATTTTTACTGCTGTGGTGATTTCCGCCATAGTTGGCTTGGGACTAGGGCTTATGCAGGGATATGCGACGGCACTTAGCGCACAGTTGCCAGAAAATATTGATTATGCCGGTCAAACCTTAGTTGCTGCTTTGGCAATAGGTATCTTGGTTTATCTGACATTCAAGGGCGCACAGATTGGCGCTGATCTGGCGGGGGGTGTTGCATTAAATATTGTGTCGTTAGCTCACGCTGCCCGTTGGGCAATCAACCCAGCCGGGGCTGCATTATCAAAGACTGCAAAAGCAGCCCACGATGCCAGCAAAATTGCCGGCGCTGGTACGGGTTACATGGCCGGTCGTGCATCCCAAACAGAATTAGGTAAAGCGGTAGGTTCTTCTCCTGCCATGAAATCTGCAATGGCAGGTATCAATACTATGGCACAAATTGGTAGGGGTACCCGTACTGCCTTAAGCCATCGTTCTGCTATCAGTGCTGCTCGCACTGGCTTTCAATCTGGTGCATCTGTCAAAGAAGGAACAGGCACGATCACAAAATAAATCCATGTAGTACCTCATTCTTCGCATTACTTAAAAGGAATTTTCGCTATGAAAATTTTGCAGGTGGCTCTTTTTTGTCTTTTTGTTTCTGGTTGCACTTCTACACCAAAACTTGAGTACCCAACGGGCAAGGAATCAGTCAGGCAACCGATCAATGTTTTACATCCGACATTGAGTGAGACTGTTCCATTAAAAGCCACGCCAGCGGGATTAAACCAGGAGATAGACGGCATCTCTCCAACAAACGAAAGTATCAACCCCTCAACCCGTAACGACTCTTAATCCTTCTCTCAGATTAGAGTAATTCTGGAAACCGCAATCGAAATTATTCCACAAAACGCGGACTGTAAGGAAAAACCATGAACAAGGAAAACACGAAAAAACCAGGCGATATTACCCCGAATGACGACTTGCGCGACATTACTTGGGAAGCGGAATTAAACGCCACTTTGCGCAATTCCCTAAAACACCATGCAGCGCTTAATTATATATTCGCGGTCACAGTTGTTGCTCTGACAATAGCCCTGGCTGTACTCATGCCACTTAAACAGTTAGTGCCTTATGTTGTGCGCGTAGACAATTTGACCGGAGCAACTTCTATTGGTCAAACCGTACAGGACTACGTAGCGGAATCTGAATTAGCCGATAAACACTGGGTGAATAAGTTTGTTATTGCGCGTGAACGCTATAACTACCACTTAATACAAGATGACTATGACACCGTTAAGAATCTTGCTGGTGATACGCCGTGGAAACAATACAACGAACTCTTTAGCGGCTCCCAAGCCCTTGATCAGCAATTCGGCAAGAATATCCTGTTCACCCCTAAAATCGTCAGCATCTCGCTGACGGAAACAGGCGGGCAGAAATTTGCCACGGTACGTCTGTCGGTTCAGCAACGTGACCTACGCACAGAATCCAAGCCACTTGCAATCCATAAAGTTGCCACGCTTCGCTATGAATATGAACCACGTTTGTTCATTAGTGAAAAAGCTGCGATTGATAACCCGTTTGGTTTCACTGTCTTGGGCTATCAAACTGATGACGAATTTACAGGTGGTTAGTAATGAAAATAATCATGATTGCATTGGCCCTGGCTCTGCCTGTCACCGCTCAGGGATTAGATTTTAGCGCAGCGCCTGATAATACTCGGGTTCGCACTGTCCGCTATACAGATAATACGGTTATTCGTGTTGTGGGCTATGTGGGTAGTCCTACTGTTATTGAATTCGGCAAATCGGAAACTGTTGAGGACGTTGCAGGCGGTGGCATCATCGACTGGGATATTGCAAAGGTCGGCAACCGCGTTTTTATAGCGCCACTCAAGACGGCCAAGCCCGGCACGATCATTGTTGCAACAAGCAAGCATTCCTATGTACTTGATATTGTGCCGGCCTATAAGGGCACAGTGCACTCTAACCGTGTGTCGAAAGTCATGTTTTCTTACGGCACACCCAAAGAACCACAAAGAAACTCTACTCAAGATCATATTCGCCAGGCGAACATGAGTTATTCAATGGAGCTGGTAAATACCAGCGTTGATATTCGGCCTTTGCGGGTCTTTGATGATGGCAAATTTACGTATTTTTATTTTCCAGAAAATACAGATATTCCCGTCATCTACGAGTCATCGCCTGGCAGTCGTGATGAATGGCTGACGAATTTTCACAAGGCGAAAGATGGTGCCATTGTGGTACACGGAATTGCTAAACAATGGAATCTTCGTCTGGACAAAGCCATTATCGGTGTTTTCAACGATGGCTTTAAATCATCTGTATACCCCGTAGAAACATCGTCTCTTAACGCAAGGGGGCCGAAATGAGTGAAGCTATTAAAGAAGAAGATTTCAACCAGGAACCGCCGCAAGAGTCGCATGAATTTAAGGGCGAAACCAAAAAGAGCGGGGTGATGCGCTCCAGGGTAGTTACCCTGGCACTGATGTTCGGTATTTTTCTCGTGGCTTTACTGTTAGTTATCTGGTTCGGAAAAACGAAATTGTCTGATTGGCGGGCTGAACGTGAAGCAAACCAATCAGCCAAACAGGCCACCGCCAGCCTAAGCGCGAATCAACGCCGAGGGCGCGACTTTGATGTAAGTGATTTTTTTGCCAGATCGGAGCCGGAACAACCTGCAACACCAGCCCCAAAACAATTACCCGATAACTTTTATCAACCCGGCCCGATAACGCATGTTTCGCCTATTCCTTTGGCTGGTGGTTCAGCGGGACAGTCTGGGCATGCTCCCGCTAACGTGCCTGTATTACCGCCCATGATGCTCTCGGGCGAGAACAATAACCGGCCTGCCACAGTACAGGATCAGGCGCATATGATGAGCCGGAAAGAGATGCCCTCAAAAACCGAACAGGCAAGTGCCGCTGAGTTAGGGGATCGTTCGCTCGTTATCACGCGAGGATCGTATATCCCATGTATTTTGCAAACGCAGCTCTTTAGCAATGTGCCAGGCCAAAGCGGGTGCGTGATTCCTGACGACATCTATTCTGATGATGGATCGCGGTTACTTATCGCACGTGGCTCTACTGTTGTCGGCCAATACGGGCAGACATTGCAACACGGCGATTCTCGCATTGCTGTGGTATGGGAACGCATTAAAACCACGGATGGTTTTGTGATCGACGTAGATAGCGGCGCAGCCGATGGCGTGGGTACGATGGGTGTTAGTGGCTTCGTCGATAATCATTGGTCTGAACGCTTGGGCGCGGCCCTCCTGCTGTCTTTAATTGATGATGCAGTAGACATTGCTATAGCACGCCAGCGCGGTTCGGGCGGAACGATTTATGGCAACTCAACCGCTCGATCCGGCAAAAATGTTTCTCAAAAAGTGTTGAATGCCACCATCAATATCAAGCCCACACTCAGCGTAAATCGTGGCGCTCGCCTTATGATTTATGTCAGCAAAGACCTCTGGTTTGACGATGTTTACGGGGGTTAAGATATGAACTCAACAGTTTTGAAATCATTAGAAACCAATCTTGGTACTGCGGGCCGGTTTCCCAATGCAGAATATGTACCGTTGCAAGATGACGCCGCAGTACAGGCGTATCTTGCCCCATACGAGCAATGGCGCGAAGATCCCCGTGTAACAGAAATCGCTGTCAATGATGATGGCCGGGTTTGGGTGTACACAAACCAATGGGATAGCTACAAAGTGCCGCAGATCAACCAGCACAGCTTATTGTCGCTCGGGGGCGCTATTGCGACCTACACCAATTCGGCACAAGGTTGGAATGCCGCCTATCCGATCTTATCCGGTTCTTTAAAAGACAATTCGCGGGTACAACTTGTGATGGAGCCTGGCGTACTGCGCGGGCATGTCTCGTTTACGCTTCGCCAACCATCTAGGGCGCGTATTTCCTTAAAGGAAATGGAAGAACAGGGTATGTTTCAGGGCACTACCCAATCCACATTCGCTATTAAGCCGCATGAAAAAGAACTGCTGTCCTTGGTGAAGTCGGGCAAGATCATTGAGTTTCTAACAAAGGCGGTTCAGTACCGCCAGAATATTGTTTTGTCCGGGGCTACTGGCTCTGGAAAAACCACCGTGATGAAAGCCCTGGTTGATGCAATCGACCCTGGCGAACGCATCATTACCATCGAAGATGCTCACGAATTAAGCCTCACACAACCTAACGTGGTGCATTTGCTCTATGACAACGCCAAAATGCGTCCTGGCTCTGATACGCCGGTTTTGTCGGCTAAAGATGCACTGCTTAGTTGCCTTCGGATGAAACCCGACAGAATCTTGTTGGCCGAGATGCGCGGCTCAGAGTGTTTGTACTTTCTTCGTGCTGCATTAAGCGGGCATCCCGGCACACTCACGAGCTGCCACGGCGAAAATCCCGCGATGGCTTACGAGCAGATGATGATGATGGTGAAATCCGATCCTGTGGGCGCTGGGTTAGATTACAACGTCATTAAGCGCCTGATTCATTTAACGGTCGATATTGTGGTGCAAATCGAAGTTGACAGGCACACAGGCCAGCGACGTGTTGTAGAAATCGATTATAACCCACAGCGCAAATATGCCATTGCCCAGGGGAAAGATTATGCCTAAAAAAACTTCTGTATTTACAGATATGACCCCAAAAAAATGGGTCGGTGTGGTGATTGGCCTGCTGTCGCTCGGTGGGCTGGTTTATTGCGCGTTTTTGGTATCTGGAATGGTGCTCTATGCCTCTTTCCATGAAAACCCTTTGAAGGCCAATATTTACACGATTTTCGATGCCACTGCATCTATCGAAACGCACCGTCAAAAGGTAAAGGTAATCGGTAGTTATTTCGTGGGTTTTTTCCTATGTCTTGCCATTCCGTTTGGCATGGTGATGGCCTATCGTCGGCGCGATATGGACGTATACGGCAAGGGCCGCTTTGCCAATCGAAAAGACATTGAAAAGGAAGGGCTGTTTGCCGATAAGGGCATTTGCCTAGGCCGCTTTGCGCAAGATTTGATGCACCTGCCTGGTTACGAATTCGCGCTGCTGGCCGCGCCAACTCGCACGGGTAAAGGCGTGGGTTTTGTCATTCCTAATCTGTTGACCTTCCGGGAATCCGCGGTTGTGCTGGATATTAAGGAGGAAAATTACAATCTCACGTCCGCTTTCAGGCGCAAGCACCTGGGCAACGAGATTTTCTATTGGAGCCCGTTTTCAGAAACGACTCACCGCTGGAATCCACTGTCGTATGTCTCTGAAAACCCGCTGTTCCGGGTCAATGATCTGCGAGCCTTGGCCGCGATCATTTTTAAGACGCCAGAACGCAGCGATCCCTTCTGGTCGGACAGTGCGCGAAACCTCTTTGTAGGGCTGGCCCTGCTAGTACTGGAAACGCCGCGTCTACCGCACACGATGGGGGAAATCCTACGCCAAGCATCAGGCAAGGGTAAGGATACGGCCCTGTACTTGCGCGAAGTTATCACGGCCAGGCAGAACACAGCACAGCCGCTGTCTCGTGAGTGCCAGGACTCTATCAATCGGTTTTTAAACGGGTCGGATGATGCGCTGAAAAACATCTTGTCTACGTTCACGTCAGCCCTGGGAATTTTCAGTAGCCCGGTGACGGATAAAGCAACCAGCGCTGATGATTTTGACTTGCGCAATGTGCGCAAGCGCAAGATGACGATCTACGTTCATATCCCTGCCGGGGAGGTGACACAAGCACAATTCATCGTCAATCTGTTTTTCTCACAACTGATAAACGAGAATGTGAAGGAATTGCCAGAACATAACCCGGCACTGAAATACCAGTGCTTGCTTATGCTGGACGAATTGACCGCAGCCGGGAAGATTGAAATTCTGGCTAAGGGCGTGGGCTTCATGGCAGGTTATAACATGCGCCTAGCCCTGGTCATACAGAACAATTCCCAGCTCGAATCGACCTATGGCAAGGAAGATGCCCACTCGATCATGGATAACATGGGCGTAAAGATTTTCTATACGCCGTCGCAGGTCAAGGAAGCCGAGGAATACTCAAAGATGATCGGTAATATTACGGCAGTGGCGCAGTCTACCCAACATGCGAACGTAGGCGCTTTGAACGCGGGCCGCTACAGCAAGACGGAAACCGAGACACTGGTGTCTCGGGCTTTGATGCTGCCGCAGGAACTGCTACAGCTTGATAAAGAAATGGAACTTGTCCACCGCGCCGGTATCCCGATCATCATGGGCACGAAGATTCGGTATTACAAAGACGACTATTTCATGCGCCGGTTTACAGCGGTGCCCATGCATAAGGTTGCTATCAGTGATGAAGTCCGCACCGTGCCGGTGCCGGTGCCGGTGCCTGGTACGAATTGGCGGCTTTATCGCGGCCAGGTGCAGCGCAGCGACTACTATCTTGATGGCCGCTTTTCCGATCTGGAAAGCCCGGAATCCATTAGCGTGTCAATGCTCGTTGACGTGGTGAACATGGTAGAAGAAAACCCAAACCCCGAAGATGCCGCGCTACAAACTGCTGCCTGTGAAGATTTGGCCCTTGCCAAGGTAAACGAATTTGCCGCGCTGTTTGACAGCCTTGGCACTACTGATATGGACGTGAGAGGCCGATAGGCCCAACGCCCCATACCGCCGTCCTGGCGGCGTTCCTGCCCGCGTTAAGGATGTTTATTGAAAAGGTGATCCCTATGGAAAAAGAAGCACAAGCCGCAATCAAGTATATCGGAGAACGGTTACCCAAGCCTGACTGGGAAACCGCCCGCAATCTTGTCAGCGGTGCTGATCATAAAGGCTTTGTCTACCTGGCAAAGCCTAACGCACAATACGCCGGTAAAGTTTTAATGATGAGTGACACCCACCTGGTTCAGCAAGTCGGTAAAAATTCCGCAGTGGCGCATGATCTGTCAATACTCGAAAATGGCCCGGAACTTGAGCGCCAGTTCGACAATGGTGAAATCAAGGCCGGACGAACCAATATTAAAGTTGAATATGGCCAGGATAGGGGAAAGGCTGACATTGTGACGTATAACCAGCGGCGAGCTGAAACTGTACAGACACAAGCAGAGAAATGGGCTGAACAGAACATTACCAATTCAAAAAGTCGTGAGACTTTTTTGAAACACGTTCGTACTTTTGTACAAGATATGGCCAAAGGTCAAGAGCCTGCAAAGATTCTGCCAGACAAGACCAAAGCCCCCGAGAAAACGCAAGCGCCACAACAGCAACAGCGCGGTCGCTAACGTCTATAGGGAATAGACCTGGCCATGAAAGTTGACTAACTTTATTTTCATCTAACAAGTTTATTATATTCGCCAGGCGAACATATTGCTGTTTAGTAAAAATTTGCGAAATAGCTGATAAAAATGTCATTTATACAAATAGCTGCAACAGTATAGGAATAATTGCGATAACTTGGTGAGTTGTACAATACTCTGAAATTCTTAGCTGCTGATTAAGCATTGTTATAGTGGGGTATGTGAACCTGTTGCGCGTGAACAGTCTCGCAGCTATTTGTAGACAAAATGGACTTCATTGCACCTATTTCTATATATTACACTGTAGTTCTGGCACTACGGCTGCCTCCACCACCAGCCCGAGTTCAGAATGAACTGCACATTGTATAAATCCCTTTAAAGTAAAATCATGTTAATACTGGACTACAACCGTTCTATTCCCATTCATGTCGGCCAACCGGTCTTAATCCCACTATATTCTGGTGTCCGTGCCGGTTTTCCAAGTCCAGCGGATGACTTTCTGCTCAAACGGATTGATCTGTCTAATGAGCTTATCCAGCATCCAGAAGCAACGTTTCTCATGCGGATTAAAGGCCATTCAATGGCTATGGCAGGGATTGATGACGGGGATATTGTCGTTGTCGATAGAGCTGTTGAACCTGAGCACGGTAAAATTGTGATCGCCTGTATAGATAGTGAGTTTACCTGCAAGCGTCTGTATATGATGAATGGCATAACCAAGTTGCAGGCTGCTAATCCAGACTATAAAGATATGATTTTTCGCGATGGGCAAACTTTGGAGGTCTGGGGGGTCGTTACTTCCTGTATTAAGCAATTCTAAATTGTCTATTAAAAATAACATGACTACATAAGTCTAATTAACTCTCCTAAGAGATAGGCTTAATAGGGATATTATGAATTTAAATGAGTTTTTAGATTGAATTGAAGGTATTTGCCCTAGTCGATGGAAATAATTTTTATTGCTCATGTGAACGGGTTTTTCAGCCACGTTTGCAGGGAAAACCGTTGATTGTATTGTCAAACAACGATGGCTGCGCAATCGCCCGCAGTGAAGAAGCAAAAGCAATTGGAGTCAAAATGGGACATCCCTGGTACCAGATTAAACACCTGGAGAAATCTGCCGGCTTGGTTGCGTTATCAGCCAATTTCATATTGTACGGCGATATGAGCAGTCGCATGATGAGCCTGGCAGCCGAGCTAGGTGATTCCCAAGAAATTTATTCAATAGACGAATCTTTTATCGGCTTGCAAGGGATTGCCAACATTACTCAACGTGCCCGAAATACACGAGCTAAAATCCTGCAATGGATCGGTATCCCGACTTGTATCGGTATCGGCCAGACCAAGACACTAGCGAAGCTGGCCAACCATATCGCGAAAGATGCAGAACGAAAACCGGGCAGCTATCCTCCCCGCCTTGCACAAGTTTGCAATCTGATCGAACTAACGGAACGTCAGAGAATATATCTTTTTGAGCATACCGATATTGGTGAAGTCTGGGGAATTGGTCGGCGAATCAGCACGCAGCTCAAAGAAGCAGGTATTAAAACAGTAAAAGATTTCATAGAACTTGACCCTGGAACCGTTAAAAAACGCTTCAGTGTTGTCCTGGAACGCACCTGGCGAGAATTGCACGGACAAAGCTGCATCGAACTGGAAAAAGTGCCAGCACCAAAAAAGGAAATTGCTTACACCCGTACTTTTGGCCACCCTGTACGCGATCTGGTATCACTCACCGAAGCGGTTACGGAATTCACCTCACAGGCGGCTGAGAAGCTGCGTAAACAACAAAGTTTTGCTTCAGCAATACTGGTATTTATCCATACGAGCAAACATCGCTCAGAGCTACAATATGCCCGTTCGATTACCGTGCCATTGGTACGCCCTGCCTCCGATACGAATAGCCTGTTATTAGCTGCTTTACACGGCCTCAAAACGATTTACAAGCCTGGATATGATCTTATCAAGGCAGGTGTAATACTGATGGATCTGTCCAGTTCGGCGTTTCAGCAGACCGAACTGGATTTCGGTTCCCCCATGTCAGATAAAGCCGATCAGTTAATGAAAACAATAGACAAGCTAAATGACAAGTACGGCCGAGGAACAATTATCTATGGCAGTGGGGGTATCGGCAAGAAAGGATGGGCAATGAATCAGCAACGTAAAACGCCTAGCTACACGGCGAAAATAAAGGATATTCCGATTGCTGTGGGATAACAAAATGGCTATCTATACCCATCCCCTCGAAAAGGTAAAAGTTTCTTGAACGAATTAATCTTCACGCCAACGAACCGTCTTCGCCTTCCTCGAACGCCGTGTTTCAAAATGAAGTTACCAACTTTATTTTTTTATACAATGCTTCACGGCTGTGACAAAATCCAGCCGCAATAGATACATCGCTAAATCAATTGCACCGCCGCCACCTTTATCTGTTCTAGTGTCGTACCATCTTGCGCCCGTGGCCAACAATTCAACAACACTACCGCCCAAAGACACATTAAGCCGGATAGTGGTTTTATCTTTCACCGGCACAAAATCAGAGTCACGCTTCCAATACAATCCCAAGACATCAAGTGCGGCTACCACCGGCATTAATCTCAGTTGTTCTAATAGTTCAGGAGAGAATGATTTTCTTGATCTACTCATACGGATACCTTTTAGGCTTCGCCATTAGTAATACGCAGGAACTTGGGACACCCATTTTTCTCCGTGCCCAAAGGGCACTGCGCGGGGCATGGATAACTTGTAAGCAAGTTACCACCCCCCTTGCCGCTACTCGCATTAGATTTAATGCAGGGCTACTCAAAGGCAGGCCCTTCGGGCCGGGCGTAGGCTTCGCCATTAGTAATAGGGGAGGGACTTTGAACACCTGATTTTTTAGCTGTAATAGAGGAGCCACTTTGAACACCTGTGGCCGCTTTCAGATAGCCCGAAACGGAGCCAACAGACACGCCCATTTGCTGGGCAATGGCCCGAACGCTCAAGCCTTGCGCCCTAAGCGCCTGTGCTTGCGCCTGCTTCGCGTTAGCGGCGTCTAGGTATGTTTCCCTATCCACGGCACCGGCAGCCCGTCTACGGGCCTCGTCGCGCGCCCTGTCGCGCGCTCTACGGCGTTCCAACGCCATACCTTTGCTGATAACGGTGCGCAACTTGGCCTGTTCGTCATCTGTAATCTGAAAAAGGTTGATTAGCGTGTCGTTCCTGGGCGTGTACAGCGGGGCGTACTCATGACCGCCAAAGCTGATTTTTTTGCCCGCTTCGTAGGCTTTGGCCTTGGAATACAACGTCATCAACTCTTTACTGTTTTCTTGCCAGTTCGGATCAAGCTCTTTAGCCAGGGCTTTTGCTTCGTAGTACATCAGCCGGCTGTTAGTCGCACCAGATAACAGCAAAAAATTCAAGCGCCAAAATAGGTGCTGCATACGCTCACCTTCCTGGACACCTCCGCGCAGCTCGGCCAACGTGCGCAGATCCTCAAGCCGGTGCCAGGCTAATTGCCGTCCACTGAATCCGCGTAAGTTGTCCGTCTTGTCACCTGGCAGCAGCTTAAGCTGTCGCCGAATGGCACGTTCCTTCCGCTCTTGACATTGCTGTTCAATCGTCCAGCGAGCTACCGGCAGCAGTATTTCAGCCAGGTACTCAAAGTTATAACGCACTGGATAGTTGTTCAGCTCGTTTTCAACATGGACAACCCGGCAGATTTCCCCGCTTTTCTCGTTAACAGTCTGTACAACACGCAGCACGCGACTAGCATCTTTCGCCTGGTGGTCGGCCCCAAGGTGGGACAATCGGTCGGTAAGGTAACGCTGGCAAGCGTTCCACCTGGGCAATGCCTGACGCGGCAACGTCCTGTCTAAAAGCCATTTGGCTTGTATACCACGGCCTGAGAAAACTAATATTGAGGGGGGGGGAATGCCTTCCTGGGCGCAGTGGTACAGTACGGACTCTACTAACTGCTCCGGCGTTCGGCCAGAGGCCCACGGCTCGCGGTAGGTGTCCAAGTCGGCAAAAAGAAGGCCCACGCGAGCAAGGTTAACCACACGTCGGTTTGGCCGGATAAACTCGGCTTGCGTCATCCAGGTGTCACGGTTCTTGTCGATTAAACCCAACACCGTGGGCATATCAATCAGTCGGTGAGATGATTGGCGCTTGTCGCCCTTGGCGTTAACCAGGATAGAAAAAAAACCTGCCTGTTCAGGGTTATGATACGCCCTGGCTTCTTCTTCCCGATCGAATAGGGAAAGTTGTTGATCTGCCGCCATATAGCTCCTTCCGCCATGCGCAAAAACGCAATGGGCTTGTCAAAGAAGGAACAAGGCCGTAAAATGGTATTAGAAAATTTACGTCGTTGATTCTACGATTCTACGGCGGTCATACTTGGATTGCCGCTAAACAATTCAAGTATGTGTTCCTGCATTTTGCAAAGCCTCCGTGCCAACGGGGGCTTTTGCTTTTCTAAATGTCTCTACTGGTGCCACCCGGTAAAGACTCCCTTTTTTGATTCTTGGTGAGTGTGCGCGGCAACCAGCCTATTGTGTCTACATAGAAGCCAGTGATCCCGTGCTGAATCAGCACTGATGCCGCACCATCAACCGAATAGAAGTAGCGCGGGCCACCGCGCCGCCGCCCTAAAACAAAATCCTTTCCGCCCACTTTCAGGGCAATAATCAAGCCTTTGTCACCGGCCTGAATAACCGTATCTTGAACGCTGTTGGCCGCTAATAATTCTTTGAAACCTGTAGGGCCAACAATACTCATTGAATCTATACTCATAATCATGCCTTACCTGCGCCTACAAAACAAGCCATAATTAAATTTAGGACACCAGAGTGGAATAAGAGGATATTATTACAATACCTTTTTAATTGTTTTGATCTCAATAGTCGAGCCAGTGAGTGCGCGAATGTGCCATAATATTTAATCATGCTTAGATTCTCTTAGAGTTGATGGCATGATTGTCACGTGATTTTTCGTGTTTTCCTTCACAAGTCCGCGACAAGGGCCTGAGTATCGCAAGTATTCAGGCCCACCTGTTTTCATCTGTATACCTCTTTGCGATGGCCTACCCGTAGTACAAGAACGTGCAGTACATCATCTTGAATATCACAGACAATCCGATAATCGCCTACGCGGTAGCGCCAAAAACTATTGAATGGGCCAGTAAGGGCCTTGCCGGCGCTACGTGGATCATCAACCATTGAAACCCGTTCTTCCATGAAGTTGATGATCCGCTTTGCTGTTTGCCGATCTAACTTACACAGCTGTGACACAGCTGAATCGGCATAGTCAATTATCCAGGCCAAGGTTTTTTCTTACGGCATCAGCCGAATGTGTTTTTTCTAGCCCCTTACGGATTCGCTCTTGCGTGTTGACCGCAAGGTAGTAGTCCTCCATTTCCTCAATACCTTGCTCAATAATTTGACGCAGATAATAAGCCTTTGTGCGCCCGGTTTCGGCTGCAAGCGAATCCAGCCTTTTTTCAATTTCCGGTGCAAGTCGAATAGACGTTGCCATGCTTGATAACTCCTGTTGAATACAAGTATTCATTGTATCACTACACTATCTGTATCGCCTACTATTTGTGATTTTTCCGCGCTACCTCTACATTTCCAGAGGACTTGCTAAGGGCTTGAATATCGCGAGTATTCAGGCCCACCTTCTATCCCTGCGTTAATTCGTGCTTAGGAACCAGTGGCACTATTTTTAATAGTTCTGCGCCCTGAGCTGCCTTCCGTGCCTTTTCAAGGTTGAATTCGCACTGTAATGCCGTCCAGAAGCGGGCCGTACTGACGCCCGCCGCTTCCAGCCTTATAGCAAGGTCGTAACCGACCGGCACCATCATACGCCGTATCCGGTCAGATTGCCCTTGGTGTCATGCGTGAGGGTGGCCACTGCTGCTGTGGTGTACTGGTTGAGGCCGTTGGCGGTGTAATTCTTGGTGCCGTTGGCATAACCCGTCTACTAGTGGCACATCCTTATTCTATTTTAAGTATGGGTTGCTTCTGCCCAGCCACTACCAGTGGAGAAATCCAGCGATAAGAAAATCTGCGCTTGGATATTTTTGGCCCAATCCAGTAACCATGCCAATGCCCACGCCGTAAATGGGCGCGAACTTTTTTGTTTCACGATGACTCCAGTACCGCAATTCGCTGGACTACGCCAAGGCTCGATACAGCAGGTTTATCAATCACTTAGGTGAGTTCAACATATGCCGGTGCTTTCCGAAACTTGACCCGGCTTCCCCTCGCGTGGCTCCCATGCGGCTCTTGGAAACCGGGCTTTCCGAGGAGTCATCATGGCGAAGATCAAGCTCACCAAGTCCGCAGTCGATGCGGCGCAACCCCAAGCCAAGGCCATCGAACTACGGGATACCGTGGTGCCCGGCTTCCTGTGCAAGATCACCCCAACGGGCCGCAAGGTGTTCATGCTCCAGTACCGCACGAACGCCGGCGAGCGCCGCAAGCCCGCCTTGGGCCAGTATGGGGAACTGACGGTCGATCAGGCGCGCACGATGGCGCAGGAGTGGCTGGCCGAGGTGCGCAAGGGCGGCGACCCCAGCGCAGCCAAGCATGCCGCCCGCAAGGCACCGACCATGAAGGAGTTTTGCCACACCTTCATGGCGGACTACTCCAAGCAGCGTAACAAGCCCAGCACGCAACGTGGCTATCAGGGCGTGATTGACCGTTGCATCATCCCGATCATGGGTAGGATGAAGGTGCAGGACGTGAAGCGCCCGGACGTGGCCGCGCTGATGAAGAAACTGGCCTACAAGCAGGCCGAGGCCAACCGCACCTTCGGCGTGTTGCGCAAGATGTTCAACCTGGCCGAAGTGTGGGGGCTACGCCCAGACGGCACGAATCCGTGCCGCCACGTCCCTATGTACCCGCCCGGCAAAGAAACCCGGCTCATCGTCGATGACGAGCTGGTGCGGATCTTCCGCCACCTGGAGCATCTGGAGACGGAAGGGCTGGAGAACTACGTCATCCCGCTGGCGATCCGCCTGCAATTCGAGTTCGCTGCCCGCCGCTCAGAAATCTGCCCGCTCGAATGGGCATGGGTTGATCTGGAAAACCGCCGCGTCGTCTGGCCCGACAGCAAGACCGGCGGTATCTCCAAGCCCATGAGCGAGGAAGCCTATCGGCTGCTGTCCAGTGCGCCGCGCCGGGAGGGCTGCCCCTACGTCCTACCGTCACCCAACGACCCGACTCGGCACATGACCCACGGTGAACACTACGGCGGCTGGACGCGCGCGCTCAAGGCCGCTGGCGTGCCGCACGTCGGCACGCATGGCATCCGCCACCGGGCGACGACCGATATTGCCAACTCGGGCGTGCCGACCAAGGTGGGCATGAAGCTCACAGGCCACAAGACCGTGGCGATGTTTATGCACTATGTTCATACCGAGGACAAGCCAGTGCGGGATGCGGCCGAACTGGTGGCGAGTCGGCGACTGGCGATTACTGGGGCAGTCCGTTCTATGGAGGTGACTGCATGACAAGGAAGACGTCTGCGGCAGTGGGAAAACCGGCTGCCTTACCTGCCGGCTATGCTGGCATCCACGGCGGCATCGTGGAACTGCTGGATGCGGCGCGCCAAGCAGTGGCACGCAGTGTCAATGCACTGATGACGGCCAGCTATTGGGAGATTGGCCGCCGGATCGTCGAAGCCGAGCAGAAAGGCAGACGACGGGCCGGTTACGGCGAGCAGTTGATGGAGCGCCTGTCCGCCGACTTAACGGCCCGATTCGGGCGCGGGTTCGGTGTCAACAACCTGGAGAGCATGCGGCGTTTCTTCCTCGCATACCCCCAACCCGAGATTTCCCAGACAGTGTCTGGGAAATTGGGAAATGAGTTGCCTGCCGAGAAATCCCAGACACTGTCTCGGAAATTCGACCTCTCCCAACTGTCCCAGGTCTTCACCTTGCCGTGGTCGGCCTATGTCCGGCTGCTGTCGGTCAAGGATGACCATGCCCGTCGGTTCTACGAGACCGAGGCGTTGCGCGGCGGCTGGAGCGTGCGCCAGCTTGACCGGCAGATTGGAAGCCAGTTCTACGAACGCACTGCCTTGTCCAAAGACAAGGCGGCGATGCTGGTCAAGGGCTCGGTGACCAAGCCCGAGGATGCCGTCACGCCCAATGACGCCATCAAAGACCCGTATGTGTTGGAGTTCCTCGACCTCAAGGACGAGTATTCGGAATCCGATCTGGAAGCGGCCTTGATCCAGAGGCTGGAAGATTTCCTGCTGGAACTGGGC
The DNA here is from genome assembly GCF_055387135.1 of Nitrosomonas sp. TNE100. Lineage (NCBI taxonomy): Bacteria > Pseudomonadati > Pseudomonadota > Betaproteobacteria > Nitrosomonadales > Nitrosomonadaceae > Nitrosomonas > Nitrosomonas sp. TNE100. Next base: position 76,271 of record NZ_AP040998.1, read on the forward strand.
GAAGGCTTCACCTTCGTCGGGCGGCAGCGCCGGTTGCGCATCGACCAGACCTGGTATCGGGTCGATCTGCTGTTCTTTCATCGCAAGCTGCGCTGCCTGGTCATCATCGACCTGAAGCTGGGCAGCCTGACGCATGCCGATGTGGGGCAGATGCATATGTACTGCAACTATGCCAAGGAGCATTGGGCCTACCCGGATGAGAATCCGCCAGTGGGACTGATCCTGTGCGCGGACAAGGGCCATGCCCTGGCGCGGTATGCGCTGGATGGCTTGCCGACCAAGGTGATGGCGGCGAACTATCGCACCGTACTGCCAGATGCCGAATTGCTGCAAAAAGAGCTGGAGAACACGCGGCGTCTGCTTGAATCTCGCGGAACGCTGTCCCTCAAGGACGATAAGCCATAGTCGTTCGTCCCAGCGTACCGCCGTCGGGCTCGCGGGCTGCGCCCTGTGCTTCGTGCCAAATCACAGCCATTCGGCGCTGATCCCTGACGCCTCCGGCCTGGATCGTTGATCCGGGCCTGCGCGTGCTGCGCACTTGCCAACGGCGGGTGTGTGGCTGAGTGGGGTGTAGGCGGTCTTGCTGTTCCCTTCACCGTATCACGGCGTTCTCGCCGTCAATGACTTCGCGTGCTCGCACGCTTGCGGCCTATCGGCCGTCTTCGATCCCTGACTGCTTGCGCTGCGCCGTGCTGGCCACGGTTCCGGGCAATTCCGCCCGAGCAACCGGAGCATAATCATGTCGCAACTGTCCTTTTCTCCGTTCAATGACGCTTTGCTGGTGCGTGACGCCCAGGGGCGCTACCTGCCGGCATCGGTGGACCAAATTCTCGAAGCGGCACGCCAGGTCATCGAGCTGAAGATGCAGCGTGGTACTGAGTTCACTTCCCCGGCGCTGGTCAAGGAGTACCTGCGCAACAAGCTGGCAGGCTTCGAGCATGAAGTCTTTGCGGTGCTGTTTATGGATACGCGCCATCGGCTGATCGAGTACCGGGAGATGTTCCACGGCACCATCGACAGTGCATCGGTGTATCCGCGCGAAGTGGTCAAGGAAGCGCTGCGGATCAATGCGGCGGCAGTCATCCTCTCGCATAATCATCCTAGCGGGAATCCTGAGCCTTCACAGGCTGACAAGGTGCTGACACAGCGGCTCAAGGACGCTCTGACGCTGGTGGAGGTGCGCACCCTGGATCACGTCATCGTGGCGGGGGCTGACATGGTGTCATTTGCTGAGCATGGGCTGATTTGATCTTGAAGGGGGGGGGGCCGCTCGGGCCCCTTCTTCGTTCAACTATGGGCATCTAGTCAGTGTAAAACGCACATCCTGACTGGCCCAAGATGGCTTCTTGGCTTAATATCACAGGCTTGGAAGGACATCAATGCTTTGTTGGATCACGAGGCGTATAGAGGAAAAACTGATTATGACTAATAGCATCCCACTTCTTCGCGTCTCGCAATGGCTTTCAACTTGGGAGAACGCAGAGTGGACGCCTCCGGATCTCCCCCGTCCTTCCAAGCATTTTTTTATTGGATCCATACCTCTATCTACTTTACGGCGCCTTGCAGGTGTCAGTCGGCGGCAAATTAAAGAGAGGAAGCATGGCGGCAGGGGCGCCGGTTATCAGCGTGCTCATCAAGAAGAACGATCGAAGAGCATCGCTCGCTATCTTCAGTATGGATACCCACTGTCTAACCAAGCTTCTCTAAATCCAATGGAACACCGGGCCTTGATTCATCCAGGATGGCTGCCAACTTCAATCCTGGTAAATGTACTCGGCCCCCAGGATAGTCGCAGGCGCGCTGGAAAAGTATTAAGTGTTAGCCCGGATTATATAGTTGAAGTAAAAAAGGAAGGCAAGGGTTATGTTCTCAATATTCCTGAGAATGCATCCGAAGAAAATTTCTCTATACCTTCCTCTAGCCTAGAGCCAATTGAGATTATTGACGGGCAGCATCGGTTGTTTGCCACAGATGAGCTTGGCATGTTTGGACTCGATGACGAGTATGAGGTTCCTGTCGTCTTATTTGATGGCCTGACTGAATCATGGCAAGCTTACTTGTTTTGGGTTATTAACGTAGAACCAAAGAAGATAAACCCAAGTCTTGCATATGATTTGTATCCGGAATTGAGAAGTCAAAGTTGGCTCGAAAGTGGTGAAACAATTAAGGTCTATCAAGAACATCGTGCACAAGAGCTAACAGAAGTTCTCTGGAGACATAATCTGAGCCCATGGAAAGATCGCATCGAGCTACACGGAAATAGAGTGGAAGGGCATGTTTCCAATGCCGCATTCATTCGCTCCCTTATGATTAGCTTTGTTCGAAGATGGGGAAATGAAAATCGTATTGGAGGGCTCTTTGGTTCCATTGATCGAGAAGGACGTGAACGGGTCCTGCCATGGAAAAGATCTCAGCAAGCTGCATTCATTATTGCTTGCTGGCAACATGTTCATAATGCAGTAAAGAATTCAAAGGCAGAGTGGGTTAGAGGGGCCGCAGCCGATTTTACTTCTCGATCTTTAGCAGATCAAAGAAAAACGAACATTCATGATCTACACCCTGCTTTCGCAGGAAATACTACCTTGCTCGCAACAGACCAAGGGGTTCGGTCTGTGTTTGTTGTGTTTAATGCTATATGTCAAGTCTTGTACTCCGAGTTGGACTTGGAATCATGGGATTCACAAAGGGTTTCAGATTCCCCTGAAGATGAAGATGTTAGTGACGCCTTGGAAGAATTTTCAGAAATGAGGGCGGCAAATGACTTCTTGTCTTCGGCGGCTAAAGCCTTGATTGACGGAGTTGACTGGCGTACATCATCATCTAACAGCCTTTCGCAAGATGAGAGACAGCAGCAAGCGGCATTCAGGGGTAGTACCGGGTACTCTTTGTTGCAATCAAAGTGTTTGGAATGCCTGCAGAAAAGCACAAATAAGCAAGTTTCAGAAGCTGCAAAAATCGCTGCGGGGTTATTGGGCCGATGAGCAAGAACCCAAGAGGGCGTAATACGCCAAGATCTGGCAACTCCGGCAACCAAAAGCGTTCTGGTGTGAGATCATTAAATCCACAAGCGAGGTTCACTCAGTGGTGTGTTGATGTTTGCCAGCATGCGGACGGGAGATCCACAGTCACCGGAATGGGATCACTAGGGCCAGTAGCTTCATTCAGTGACTTATTATTGCCTTCTAATGCGAATCCTCAAACAACATTAGCTGCGGAGCAGTTAGTGCATTTAGTTGAAGGATGGCGCTACGCGGCGGCGGCAACAAACTCAGTTTTGTCACATGCCACAGATCAAGCTTTACACCTTGCTTATTACGCAGAGTTGCGTGCTGCAATGTCCCTGTTTGCTTGGAGCGGGATACGAGTAAAACAAGGTGCATATTATTATCTAGATTCAAATGGAAATCAGGTTAGAACGGCACCTCAGCGGACTCATGATGCAGTTTGGGGGCTGTGGAAGGAGTGGGTTAAAAGAACAGATGCAAAGTCTCTATTTAATGACAATATAAGACTACACCCTTCAGTTACCTTGTCGGACGTGGTTGGAAGCGTACGCTACGTGAATACTGCAGCGACACTTACTAACTGGGGATTAGATCTTTGGGATGCAACTCACGATCACATCGCTCGAAATAACTCAAGCTATGAGGCGAGGCTGGCTAGCAGGTCCCTTTCCACAATGGGAAAGACCGATGTGGATTTGGTTCTAGATCTTTGGAGGCTATTCCTGAGTGATGGTTCATCTTTGGTTTTTGATGCTGCGCTCATTAACTACATAGTTGCAGATGCGGTACCAAAATTGGTTCAACAAAGCCAAAGCGATCAAAAGCCATCTAACCAAGATCAGCTTTCTGATATTGCCCTGAGTATAGCTGCGAGTACTGGGGTCGACGAGGATGAAATCGCTCGTCGACTGAACCCAGGAGCTTATCCGACCGCTCCGTTTTTGATGGCTGCTGACGCCGCTACGGAAGTAAGTAACGTTTTATGTCGAGGATATTTTCTTTTGCGAATGGCAATGCTGGCGGCAAAGAAAAGTATCGGAACTAACCCTTCAAACTCGGCCAAGAAATGGATGGAGAATTGGCTCTCACATGCAGGAATATGGGATCCGATGGATGGCATAGATCTTTTTGATATAGAGGAAGACTATCGAATTTCCGTTGATGATTTGGACGCTTCCCCGCCACTTCCTAGCTCTCTCTGGAAATCCGGAAATATAGCGCTTTCTGCAAAGCTAGCCCGACCAGATGCATGCATGGCTTGGGGTCTAATTGCATGAAGTACATGGGGCACAAAGGAAAGCTTCTCCCTGTTCTCGGAGATGTTCTCTCTTACGAATCAAGGAATTCTCAGAGGGTTGCGGATCCATTTTGTGGATCTGCAGCTGTTTCTTGGTTCTTGGCGCAAAAAACAAAGAAGATTGTGGTTTCTGGAGACCTCCAGTCCTTCGCTGTGGCGCGCGCAGCAGCGGTCGTAAGACGCACATTAGTGATTGATCCATATCCGCTGATTGATAATTGGTTCCGATCAGCGAAAAAAATAGTAAACACTATTTCCTCTAATTTCCCCAACGCTCATCAGTCGATTCAGCCGGACTTGGTTAGTGCTGGAAAAATAAAGACAGTGGTTTTGCGATCCAGAAAATTCTGTCAATCAGTACTTCCAACTGTGCTGAGTCAATTCGACGGGGATTTCCCAATAACACTGGCTTACGGTGGACATTATTTTTCACCGTTACAAGCTTTGGAGCTTGACGCTTTGCGGCAATCGGTTCCGAATGACCCTTTCTTTAAAGATGTTTGTATTGCCGCATTGGTGGAGGCTGCAAGTAAGTGTGCTGCTGCACCAGGACACACTGCCCAGCCTTTTCAGCCGACTGTTACCGCTGCGCGATATATTATTGAGGCATGGAGTCGTGATGTCTGGAGTTTAGTTGAGCAAGCAGCAACTGAAATTTCATCGCTGCACGCTTCAGCAGCGGGAACTGCGGAGCAAGGAGACTATTTGCAGGGCATTGCAGGACTGGAACCAGGTGATTTGGTTTTTGCTGACCCTCCATACTCGGATGTTCACTACAGTCGTTTCTATCATGTTCTTGAAACGTTGGCGAGAGGGGTTTCCGTTAATGTATCTGGTGTTGGCCGATATCCGCCGTTGTCAGAAAGACCGCCATCCTCTTTCAGCCGAAAGGGAGAGTCGCATAGTGCAGCACGTGCACTTGTAGAGTTTTGCGCAAAGCAAGAGTTAGGACTGGTGCTCACCTTTCCTTCATCTCAAGCTAGTAATGGACTAGCTGCCTCTGATTTTATTTCTTATGGCAGAAAGATGTTTTCTTCAATAGAAGTTATTGAAGTCAATTCAACGTTCAGCACATTAGGTGGAGGGGGAGGTAATCGTGGAGGAAGGAAGGAATGCAAGGAAAGCATTGTTTGCTTTCGCCATTCCTGATCTTTTACTCTCTGCCTCCCGCAAAGAGAATCTCAACACAGGCCTACGAGGCGCCCCGCACCTTTAATGCTTCTTCGAGCTCCTGCCGCACTTGCGCTAGCAACTCATTGACTCGCCGCTCGCTGTCGCCTGCATAGGCCAGCGTCAGCAATGTGAGCGGATGAATCTCCATGACTTCGCACAGTTCGGCCAGCTTGTTCAGCGTCGGGCTTTTGAGATCGCGCTCCAGCGCACTCATGTAGGTGCGGCTAGATACATCCGAGAACGCCTCTTGGCTCAGACCACGCGCCTTTCTGATCCGCCGCAGTGCATCGGGCAACGATGGCTTGAGCGCTGTCATTCTGAACTTCCCCCAAAATCCAGAATGACAACCTGTTGATCTCTATAGGGCTACAATCTATAGTGTTCATTTTGCCTGTTTGTGCTTTTACGGAAATCCGCATTGGCGGCTTTCTTCAAAAGCGGAGGGCCTGATCTGTGTCTTTCCTGACTTCCGTACATGTGTCTTCGTGCTTCTACGCTTCTGCGGATGTGTGGGCTTGCACATCCGCGCTTTCGAGGGAAAGCGGTAAAGCGCCTCGCCGGTTCTGTTCATCTGTAGTGATGCCATGACTCCGCTCATCACCGCCGACGAGCGCATGCGCCTGCTGTCCAACGGCCAGGCTCGCGCTGACGGGCAGGACACCGACCCGCTGCCCGTGGTGCGCCTGTTCACGCCAGATGCGCATGCCACTTGGCTACTGGCTTCGCTCGACCCCGCCGATGGCGATACCGCCCACGGCCTGATCGACTTGGGGATTGGCATGCCTGCGCTGGGAACGGTGAGGCTGTCCGACCTGGCCGCCATCGTCGGGCCGCGCCAGCAGCCCGTGATGCGGGATCGCTACTTCCAGCCGGTGCGACGTTTGTCGGAATACCTTCGGTTGGCCGAAGACAACGGCTCGATCACCGATTGAGCGCCAGCGCGAAGCGGAGCGCACTGTGTCTATTTCGGTCTGGTCTGTGACCCGTTCGGTCTGAATCGGCAGTGTTGCACCGAGGCGGTGCGTGCCAGATCGAGACGGTCATGATGCCTGGCGCGGGCTGCGGCAAGCTGACCGACGCGGCATGCCATTGGAGTGCGTTGCCGCCGTCGCACTCGGACGATTTCAGCAACGCATCGGAGTTCATCGGTCTTGACACTGCCAGTTTACGCTTCACCCATGACGTTTTGACGATGGCCTCGTAGCACGCCGTTTCGCCGTGGCGACGCATCCCCAGCACAGGGAGGTTGCCACATGGCTGATCGCAGTGCCGAGCCGTGGTATGCCACGGCGGCCTATCTCTACGTTCTGCACCTGGATGGCCCGGCGCTGGCCTGGGAGTACCTGCGCCGTCATCCAGACTATCGGCACGACTGGCTGCGCCGTCGTCGCCAACCGGATGCTGCCGGGCATTGGGGGCTGCGCCTGCTGGAAGATCCCGCCCTGGATGCGCGAGACGCGCACCCGGCCTGGTTCCCCGATCACGATGCCGTGGTGCAACTCTACCCGGATGCCGATCCGCCGCCCGATGCGCTGTGCTTTGAGTTCTGGAAGCTGCCGGGCCACAAACACCTGATCCATGACGGCAAGCGCCTGGTGCTGGTGGCGCGCTGGCCCGGCTGCTGCCTGCGTTTCGTGCTCGCGCCAGGTTTGGCCGATGGCATGGCTTACGCCTATGCCATCCGGGCCTGCGCCGCGCCTTGCGAACGCTATGCGGCCCTGGCCAGCGAATTGAACAAGATCGCCGTAGCCGCCGGTGCCGTACCTGTGGCGACCGTCCGGCCACGTCCGTCGCTATCCGCATTGCTGGAGCTGCACACGCTTCAGGCGCTGGACGCGACCCTGGCGGGCGCGTCCTTGCGCGAAGTCGCCGAAGGGCTGTTTGGTGTGGATGCCGTTGCCGCCGACTGGCACAAGGACAGCGCCTTGCGCGCTCGTGTGCGGCGGCTGGTGCGGCGTGGCGAGGCGCTGATGTGCGGCGGCTATCGCAGCCTGGCGCAGCTCCCGCCAGTTGCATCGCAGTAAGGGGGGACGTTTTGCAGGCTCTGCATTTCGTCCCTTAGCAAGAAGCCCATCTTTCTTGAAAGTGCCTCTATCCGGCTGCGTGGTGTGGCCGGGCTTGATGGAGGTACATACCATGCGACCCGCTCCCTTGCGGCCTGCCGCCGCTGCTGTCGCTGCGCCCGCGCAGCCCCAACGCTACCTGACCAACGACGAGGCCGCCGAATATCTGCGCCTTTCGCCACGCACGCTGGAAAAACAGCGTGTGATCGGCGGCGGCCCGAAGTTCCGCAAGTTCGGTCGCCGCGTCATGTACGCGGTGTCCGACCTAGACGCCTGGGCCGATGCGCGCAGTTTTGATGCGACTTCCGACCCGGAATATGCCGAACGGCACGCGGGTGACTACCGTGACGGCCGCTGACCATCGGCGCGTGGGTGGCCTTCGCCATGTCCAGCCCGCCAGGGCAAGCCTTGCAGCAGCGCGAACAGCTCGACCTGTTCCGCGCGCTGCCGGGCGACATGGCGCCACGCGACAGCCAGGACTTGATGGCCTTTCCGTTCTTCTCGCTGGCGAAGTCGCGGCGCACGGCGCCGATCGACTTCCGGGCAGGCGGCATCACCATCCGCGTGGAGGGGACGCAGGAGCATGGCATAGCGACCATTTGGGATGCCGACATCCTGATCTGGGCGGCCTCGCAGATCGTGGAAGCCCGCGACGCGGGCATCCCGACCTCGCGGCTGATGCAGGTACGCCCTTACGAAATCCTGCGCTTCATCGGGCGCGGTACGTCGCTACGCGACTACCAGCGCCTGAAAGCCGCGCTCGACCGGCTGCAATCGACCACGGTGGCCACGTCCATCCGCGAAACCACGGGAAGGCGATTGCATCGCTTCTCGTGGATCAACGAGTGGAAGGAACTGGCCGATGCCAGCGGCACGCCGCTGGGCATCGAGCTGATCCTGCCGGACTGGTTCTATGCGGGCGTAGTGGACGCGGCCCTGGTGCTGACCATCGACCCGACGTATTTCCGGCTCACGGGCGGCATCGAGCGGTGGCTGTACCGCCTGGTGCGCAAGCACGGCGGGCGGCAGGAGCACGGCTGGCAATTCGATTTCCAACACCTGTACCGCAAGTCGGGCAGCGTGGCGCGCTTCTACGACTTCGCCGCCGATCTGCGCGCCCTGGTGGCGCGGCAGTCGTTGCCCGGCTACGTCCTGGGCATCGAGCGCATGCCTGGCGAGAAAACCGAGCTGCTGACTTTCCGGCCCGTGCCGCCCACGGCACGGGGATAACTGCGGGAAAACCTGTTAATTCACTCGTGCTATCAGGCAACAGGAGGCTCGTGCTATCAGGCAACAAATCCTCGTGCTATCAGGCACAAAAATCGGCTGCAAACCCGCGCCGTTGCTGGGTTTGCGCGCCCCTTAACTTCCCTAACAGTAAATACATAACTTTTAGTAGAAGCGCGCCGTTTCGGTGGACAACCGCAAAACGGCACGAAAAGCAGGAGCGAAAGACCGGCTTTCCAGCACGGAGGGCCGCGCCATGATCCTCGCTCTGCTCAACCAGAAAGGCGGTGTCGGCAAGACCACGCTCGCCACGCACATCGCCGGCGAACTGGCGCTGCGCGGCCAACACGTCGTCCTGCTCGATGCCGACCCGCAGGGTTCATCGCTGGATTGGACGCAGCGCAGAAGTCAGCAAGGCTTGCCACGGCTGTTCAGCGCGGTGGGCCTTGCCCGCGAAACGCTGCATCAGGAAGCGCCAGAACTCGCCAGGCGGGCCGATCACGTCATCATCGACGGCCCGCCACGCATCGCCGCCTTGGCGCGCTCCGCGCTGCTGGCGGCCGAGCGCGTGCTGATCCCAGTGCAGCCCAGCCCCTACGACGTGTGGGCCAGCGCCGAGATGGTTTCGCTGATCCGCGAGGCACAGGTGTTCCGGCCTGCGCTGCGCGCGGCCTTCGTCATCAACCGGCGCGTCAGCACCACCATCATCGGCCGCGAGGCGCGGCAATCGCTCGCCGAACAGCCGCTGCCCGCGCTGCGCTCGGAGGTGCATCAGCGCATCGTCTTCGCCGACAGCGTGGCCGCTGGCAGGCTCGCCCGCGAGACAACGCCCGACAGCGCCGCCGCCCGCGAAATCACCGCCCTGGTGGACGAACTGCTGCGGTGGCCGACATGAGCGGCCCACGCAGCAAGCGCGTCGGCATCGGCGCTCGTCCGCCAGCGAATCCGCACGCGGAAGCGTGGATTCGTCAAGGCGATGCCGATGCGCTGGGCAAAGGCGACCGTTACACCGCGCGCCTGACCCTGGACATCACGCCCGCGATGCGGGCGCGCATCAAGGTGTCGGCCTTCACGCAAGGCGTGACCGTGGCCGACCTGCTGCGCGGCCTGCTGGAGCGGGAGTTTCCCCCGGAGAACACACCATGACCGCATCCGCTTTGCCTGCCGCGAACGCGGCACCGGCTACGCCGTTGCCTGCGCTTTCGGCACTCGCCGGACAGGCCGGCAACGTGCCGTTGACGCGCGTTTCGCTGGCTTACATCGAGGCCCGTTTCAAGCTCTACCTGCGCTTTGGAGAACCGGCGCGCGCACTCCAGCTCGACCGCTGGCGGCGCTGCGCGGTGTTCCTGCCAGGCGCGATGCTCTGCCGCATCCGCTGGCAGGCCAACGATTACGGCACGATCCGATGGCAGCTCATGGTGATGCAAGCCGCCACGCCGCTCGATGCCGTGCAGCGCATCCCAGGCGTGCAGCCAGGCGCGCGCCTGCTGCTGCACGCAGAAGGCGATGCCAACGTGCGAGCCGTGCTTGAACGCATCGACGCCATCGAAGCACTGGGCATCGCCGCCATCGACGTGTCGCCCGCGTACTGGCGCACGCTGGGCAACCGTCTGGCGGCGCGCTTGCCGCTGCCCGAATACAGCATCGAACGGCATGCCGCCTGGCTTGCCGGGAGGACATTCCCATGACCACCATTTCTGCGATTGGCCCCGCGCCACGTCCTCGCTCGCGCCTGCGCGCTCGCATCGTCCTGGCGGGTTTCGCCGCCATCGGCCTCGCTGCGCTGGCCTGGGCTGCTTTCGTGTCGCCGCTGCCGCGACTGACCTACAACCCGTCCGACAGCGTGGCGGTCGGCTGGTATCGCATCGGATCGTTCGACCCGCGCACCGCCGCGCTGCCACGTCCGTTGTCCGTGGACAGCATTGTGCTGGTGCCGCTGCCCGATAGGGCCGCCATGCTGGCTGCGCAGCGCGGCTACCTGCCGACCCGCGTTCCGCTGCTCAAACGTGTGGGCGCGGTTGCGCCGCAACACGTCTGCATCGTCGCCGGTCAGGTACGCATCGACGGCGTGCCTGCGGCCGCCGTGCTGCCTGCCGACCGGCTGGGCCGGCCGCTGCCAGCCTTGCAGCTTTGCCGCCGCCTCGAACCGGGCGAGCTGTTCCTGTTGAGCGTGACCAATCCTGCGTCGTTCGACAGCCGCTATTTCGGGCCGGTCAGCGCATCCGCTGTGATCGGCGTTGCGCATCCGGTCTGGCTGGAGACACGCCCATGATGGCCGCCAATTCGCTGCGCTCCGGCGTGCCATCGGGCATGTCGTTCTACTGTTCGTCGCCGTGTCGTCGCGCGTGCAGTGCGGGTGCCAATCCTACGCATTGGGCACCGCACTTCGCGCTGCCTTCGGCGCAGCCGTCCAACGTGCAGGCGTCTTGCCTCGAACGCGCCTGGTCGGCGGCCTTCATGGCGTCAGTTCGCGCGTTCGCCGGCGCGCTGGCTGCTTATGCAGCAGCGCCGCCGGGCCGCCGATGCCCGGAGCGACAGCGAGGGGCAAAGGCGGAAGGCAAGACAAAAGGGGGCGGCACCTGTCGGCCCGCAAAGCCAGTCTGCACGTGGGGGTGGCGCGGCACGGAGCGGCTTCGCCGCCGTGCCGCGTGGGGCGCGAGGCCCGCGCCGATGCAGGCGTGTCCGCGTGCTTCGCACGACCGGACACGCCATAGCTTGCGGGGAGCGAAGCCATGACCGACCGCCGCGACGATGATTTCCGTATCCGCCCCAGCGCCCCAAAGAACCGGGGCCAGGGCTTCGTCTCCAAGGTGCTCAAGCAGGCAGGCAAGGCCAGCAGCGGCAAGTCGTCGGTGCGTCGTCCTGGCGCTGCCAGCGGCACCGGGAAGAGCACCGGCCAGCGGCCCGGCTCGCGCCTGGGGCGCGGCCACACGGCGGCGCGCTTTGCGGGCGCGAAGCTCACGCCCATGTCGCGGCGCGTGACCATCAAGACGCTGCTGGTCAACCAGCGCCAGGCCAGCCCGCAGTCGCTCGCCAAGCACCTGCGCTACATCGAGCGCGACGGCGTGGGCCGCGATGGCGAGCCGGGCCAAGCCTACGGGCCGCAGACCGATGCCGCCGACCTCGACGCTTTCAAGGAACGCTGTGCCGACGACCGGCACCATTTCCGCTTCATCCTCTCACCCGAGGATGGCGCAGAACTCGAAGACCTGCGCACCTACACGCGGCACCTCATGGGCCGCATGGAGGCCGACCTGGGCACGGGCCTCGATTGGGTGGCGGTCAACCACTGGAATACCGACAACCCGCATACGCACATCGTCGTGCGCGGGCGCGATGACACCGGCAAAGACCTCATCATCGCGGGCGACTACATCGCCGATGGCTTCCGCCATCGCGCCGCCGAACTGGCGACCGAGTGGCTGGGGCCACGCACCGAGCTGGAGATCCAGCAGACCTTGCAGCGCGAGGTGGAACAAGAGCGGTGGACGAGCCTGGATCGCACGCTCAAGCGCGAGCTGGGCGACGATGGCCTGGTGCATGTCGAACGGCTCAACGAGCCGAGGTTGCAACGCCAGCGCCTGCTGCTGATCGGCCGGCTGCAATGCTTGCAGCGTTTGGGCCTGGCCGACGAAACGCAGCCGGGCACCTGGGCCGTCCATACCGACGCCGAAAAGACCCTGCGCGCCCTGGGCGAGCGTGGCGACATCATCCGCACCATGCAGCGGGCCATGAGCGGCCAGCCGCGCGAGCTGGCGGTGTTCGAGCCGGGCGAGGATGGCCGAACCATCCTCGGCCGCGTGGCTGCGAAGGGGCTGGCCGACGAACTGCGCGACCGGGGCTATCTGGTCATCGACGGGGTGGATGGCAAGGCCCACTACGTCGCGCTCAACGCCCGCGACGAGCTGGCGAACTACCCAGCCGGTGCCGTGGTGGAGGTGAAGGGATCGGCCGACGTGCGCGCCGCCGACAAGAACATCGCCGCACTGGCGATCGGTGGCCTGTACCGCACCGATCATCACCTCGCCATCGCGCAGGGTCAGGCCGTACCGGGCCGCGATCCGCAGGAAGTCGTCGCGGCCCACGTCCGCCGGCTGGAAGCCCTGCGCCGCGCTGGCATCGTGGAGCGCGTGGCCGAGGGACTATGGAAGGTGCCGGACGACCTGGCCGAACAGGGCCGCCGCTACGACGCTCAGCGCCTGGGCGGCGTGGCCGTGGAACTGAAATCGCACCTGTCCATCGAGCGGCAGGCCCGCGTGATCGGGGCCACCTGGCTTGACCAGCAGTTGATCGGCGGCGGCTCGGGCCTGGGCGACCTGGGCTTTGGCGGCGAGGCCAAGCAGGCAATGCAGCAGCGCGCCGACTTCCTGGCCGAACAGGGGCTGGCCGAGCGGCGTGGGCAGCGCGTGATCCTCGCGCGCAACCTGCTTGGCACGCTGCGCAATCGGGAACTGGCGCAGGCCGCCAAAGACATTGCGGCCGAGACGGGCCTGGAGCATCGGCCTGTGGCCGACGGGCAGCGTGTGGCCGGCATATACCGACGCAGCGTGATGCTCGCCAGCGGGCGCTACGCGATGCTTGATGACGGCATGGGATTCAGCTTGGTGCCGTGGAAACCAGTGATCGAGCAGCGGCTAGGGCAACAGCTTGTCGCGACGGTGCGCGGTGGCGGGGTGTCTTGGGAGATTGGGCGGCAGCGAGGACAGTTGGGGATTTGATCGGTTCACCGCTTGGTGAGCACATCCCGACCGACAGCATCTACGAGCGCCAGTAGTGGCTTTGAAGGCACTTTGTTCAAACAAGATGCCCGAAATGATTGACGAAAACGCTGGGTGGATGTCTTGTGCATTGATAACCTTGAAAAAACACAAAATCTATTGCGATGACGACTTCAGATTCCTCTATTGATTCGGTGCGAGCACGCCTGCTACAGGCTGCGCAGGATGGTTTCTTGTCGGATGACTACCACCAGGTCAGCACGCGGCAGATTGCTGAGCGGGCGGGCGCCAACGTGTCGATGATTCGCTACTACTTCGGCAGCAAGGAAGGGCTGTACGAGGAAATGATCCGTGAGACTCTCGCGCCGCTGCTGAATGTGCTGGACAGTTCCATGTTGGATTCGTCTGCTGGGTTCGCCGACTACCTGAGGCTGTACTACGAGACGATGACGGAAAAGCCCGAGTTTCCGAAATTGATTCTCAAAGTTCTGGCACTCAACCAGGGACCTGGTCGGCGTTTCATCCACCAGTTGCTGGAGCGCGGGCGTACAAAGGGCGCGCGTAGGGTGACCACGCTCAAAGCTGAAGGGCAACTTCCCGCTGATGTCGATCCAGATATCTTGCGGATGGCCTTCGTGAGCTTGGCTATGACGCCCATGCTGCTCAAGAACATTTTCGAGGAGCAGATGGAGCGGCCGATGGACGAAGATTTTCTTCGTCAATTAGCTACTTTCAACGGCCAGTTGTTCTCGACAGGATTGGGAGCGGGCCATCATCCGAGCAAGGAAGATGAGACATGAATTTTCAGAAAAATATTGGTGCCGTGCGCAGGTATGCCAAAGTGATGCGGTTTGGGACGTGGTTGCAGCGCTTACCCCAGCGCATGATTCCGCCGCCGTTCAGGCTGATGCAGGTTGGTTCCGCCTTCTGGCAGTCGCGGGCGTTGTATGCTGCCGCACAGCTCGATATCGCTGGTGTGCTGGGTGACGACAGCTTGGATGTGCAAGAGATTGCCACTCGGGCCGGCTGTGACGCCGATGCCGTGTCGCGCCTGTTGCGCTTCCTTTCCTCCTTGGGCATCTTCGAGGAGGCGGGAACTCGCTGCTACCGCAATAACAAGACCTCCGCTCATCTGCGCCGCGACCACCCGCAGTGCGTGCGGTCGATGATCTTGATGCACAACAGCGAGACCATGAGCCGCCCCTGGTACGAGCAGTTGGAAGCAGGCGTACGCGAGGGCGTCCCCCCCTTTGTTCTCGCACACGGCGAAGCTTTGTTCGATCACCTCAACCATCAGCCGGAATTCGACAGATTGTTCTCCGAGGCGATGGACAGCGTGGAAGCCTTGACCGGAGACACCTTCGCTACCGACTTCAACTGGAGCCGCTTCAGGCGAATCATAGATGTCGGTGGATCGCGCGGCGCCAAGTCGCTCGCAATCCTGCGTCGCCATCCCAGTCTGGAGGCGTTGATTGTGGATCGCCCGCAGGTGATCAATGAAGCCCGACGCTACTGGGGCGAACACCCAGTGCCTGGCTCAGAGCGCTTACAGTTCGCTGCTGGTGATGTTCTGGAAAGTGTGCCGGCAGCGCGCGCTGATAGCGATGTCTTCCTTTTGTCGGCCGTCCTGCACGCTATGGATGACGAAACCGCTGCTCAGGCGCTGCGCCAAGTGGTCGCAGCTTGCGGCCAGACGGGGGCACGCATTGCCGTACTGGAAATGGTTATGCCGAATACTGGCGCTGACCAATCCTTCGCCTCGTTCGACATGCAGATGTTGATGGCTTGCCGCGGGCGTGAACGTACGGAAAGCGAGTGGCTTCTGCTGTTCGAGCGATCTGGGCTTGTTAGAGAAGAATGGGTGAGGCTGCAATCTTTTGCGAGCATCCAGGTTCTTCAGGCCAGTAGGCGATAGTCGGCTCACTTGGGCCGCTCCGATTCCTGATGGAATTGCGTCACCTCCGATGCTTCCTTGCCGTAGCCGAAGAACTCCACTTCGCCCGCGCTGCCGAGCGATTGCACATCGAGCAGTCACCGCTGTCACGCGCCATCAAGGAACTGGAAGAAGATTTGGGTGTGGTGCTACTCGCACGCACCACGCGCAGCACGCGGCTGACCCGTGCCGGCGCATTGTTCCTGGAGCATGTGCGCCGGGTGTTCGCCGCCTTGGAACAGGCACGCGATAGCGTTCAAGCAGCAGCCAACGGATTTCATGGGCAGTTGCGTGTGGCCTTGTCGGACGGCATCACGCCATCACGCCTGCCGACCCTATTGGCGCTCTGCCGGCAGGAAGAACCAGAGGTCGAAATTCGTTTCTTCGAGGTGCCCCTATCGCAGCAGATCAAGGGGTTGCACGACGACCTTTTCGACGTGGGTTTCGCGCAGTCCGATGAAGTAGGCGACGGCATCGTGGCCCTGCCGGTCTGGAGCGATGCGCTGATGGTGGCGGTGCCAGCGCGGCATCCACTGCTGGCCTACAAGCGCATCCCGCTGGACGAGCTGCTGCGCTATCCGTTGGTGCTGTGCGATCCGAATGTCTGTGAGAGTCATGCCAAGCACGTCGAACGGGTGCTGCGCCGTGCCGACATGGAGCCGCTGGTCGCGGAGCGCGTCGCATCCTGCGATTTGATGATGGCACTGGTATCGGGAGGCATTGCACTCGGCTTGACCGGCGCGGCCCACATTGCCACGAGCCGCGAACCCGGTGTGGTGGCGCGGCCATTGGCAACGCGCGTGCCGCCGCTGACCACTTTCCTTCTGCGCCCCGAAGGCGAACCATCGGAAGTGCTGGCGCGCTTCATCGATCGCGTGCAAGCCATCGACTCGCCGGAGTCTGCCCGGCCCATGCCGGGCCTTCATCCCGATTCCCCGGAGGAGCCTGCGCCATGAAGAAGATCATCCCGTTCTTGCTGGTAGCCGCGTTGACTGCCTGCGGCCAGTCAGAAACGCCACAGAAGACCACTGATTCGACAGCCATCCCGACAGTGGAGGAACTCGCGGCCAACCCTGAACGGCTCAAGGAACTGCGTCGGCAGTGCAAGACGGATCGCCCCAAGCTGGGTGACGTACTGTGCAACCGGGTCGCCGAAGCCACGCGCAAGCGGTTCTACGGCGACGGCGAAACGCCCTATACACCGCCGAAAGAGTCGCCAAAGTTCTGATTGTTGGCCGCTCGCCGATTCGCCTTCACTTTATTTCTCGACACGCCGCAATGCGCCTGCGCTTGCGGCGTTTTTCTTTGGCTCGCCACCGCACTCATTCTTTCTTTTTCCTCGACCTTTCTGCTCTAAACGGTCTTTGACCGGCACTGACCCGGCACCGATCCTGACGCCTGCGGCACGCCTTTGTGCCGCTTCTTCCATGAGGAATCAGCGCAGGAGAAATCGGAGGCCAGGTCATGCAAGGGACGAACGTGCTGTTCGGTCAGATTTCCGTGGTATTCGGCATCGTGATCGCCGGCGTGTGGGGCGCCACACAATGGACAGCAGCCGCCCTTGGCTACCAAGTACGCCTTGGCTCGCCCTGGTTCGACTTCCTTGGCACGTCGATCTACCACCCGTGGAAGTTGTTCGAGTGGTGGTTCTTCTTCGATGCCTATGCGCCCCGCATCTTTGACACCGGCGGCGCCATCGCGGGCGGTAGCGGCTTGCTGGCGGTGGTGGTCGCCATCTGCATGTCGATCTGGCGCTCGCGTCAATCGCGTCTGGTCACGACCTACGGCTCAGCCCGCTGGGCCAACGCGGAGGACATTCGCAAAGCGGGCCTCACGCAGCCGGCCGGCGTGTTCCTCGGCCAGCACGAGCGCCAGTACCTGCGGCATGAAGGGCCAGAGCACGTCCTGACGTTCGCGCCTACGCGCTCGGGCAAGGGCGTCGGCCTGGTGGTGCCTACGCTGCTGTCCTGGCCAGCCTCGGCTGTTGTCCACGATATCAAGGGCGAGAACTGGCAGATCACGGCAGGCTGGCGCTCGCTCTTCTCGCACTGCCTGCTATTCAACCCCACGGATGCAAAGTCGGCGGCCTACAACCCGCTTCTGGAGGTGCGGCGCGGCGCGCATGAAGTGCGCGACGTGCAGAACATCGCCGACATTCTGGTCGACCCAGAAGGTGCGCTGGAGAAGCGCAATCACTGGGAGAAGACCAGCCATGCGCTGCTGGTCGGGGCCATCTTGCATGTGCTGTATGCGGGCGAGGACAAGACGTTGCGCGGTGTCGCCAACTTCCTCAGCGATCCGGCCAGCCCGTTCGAGCTGACCTTGCACCGGATGATGACCACGCCCCACCTGGGCGATGGGCCGCATCCTGTCGTCGCTTCGGCGGCGCGCGAAGTTCTCAACAAGTCGGACAACGAGCGTTCCGGCGTGTTGAGCACCGCCATGTCGTTCCTCGGCCTGTACCGCGACCCGACGGTGGCCGAAGTCACCTCGCGCTGCGATTGGCGCATCGCCGACCTGATCGCGGCCGAGCATCCGGTGTCGCTGTACCTGGTGGTGCCGCCTTCGGACATTTCGCGGACGAAGCCGCTCATTCGCCTGATCCTCAACCAGATCGGGCGGCGCCTTACCGAATCGCTCGATGGCTCCGACGGCATCGAGCGCCGCCACAGGCTGCTGCTGATGCTCGATGAGTTCCCGGCGCTGGGGCGCCTGGACTTCTTCGAGACGGCGCTGGCCTTCATGGCCGGCTACGGCATCCGCAGCTTCCTCATCGCCCAAAGCCTGAATCAGATCGACAAGGCGTATGGGCAGAACCATTCCATCCTCGATAACTGCCACGTCCGCGTGACGTTTGCGACGAACGACGAAAGGACGGCGAAAAGGATTTCGGAAACCCTCGGCACCGCCACCGAGCTGCGCGCGCAACGCAACTACGCCGGCCACAGATTGGCCCCGTGGCTCGGCCACTTGATGGTGTCGCGGCAGGAAACGGCGCGCCCGCTGCTGACGCCGGGCGAGGTGATGCAGCTTCCGCCTGACGAGGCCGTGGTGATGGTGTCCAGCGTGGCGCCGATCAAGGCGAAGAAGCTGCGCTACTACGCCGACGCCAATTTCAAGCGTCGCGTACTGCCACCGCCCGCGCTGGCGGATGGGCAGTACGCCGACGCGCCGCCGCTGCGCCCGGATGACTGGAGCGGGCTGGCGATTCCGCCAACGCCTGCCGTACCGGCGACGGCATCCGCCGATGGCCTGGGGAGCTTGGGTTCGACCG
>NZ_AP040999.1:0-5386 GCF_055387135.1 Nitrosomonas sp. TNE100
TGCGACAGGCTCATGCTGATGGTTGGTTTATCGTTTTTGACACTCTCACGTTGGCTGACGACCGATTAGAGGCGTTTTATGATAATCCCAATGCTTTGCGTGACTATTTTCGTGATATTGGTCGTATGGTTCTTGCTGCCGAGGGTCGCAAGGCTAATGATTCACACGCCGACTGCTATCAGTATTTTTGTGTGCCTGAGTATGGTACAGCTAATGGCCGTCTTCATTTCCATGCGGTGCACTTTATGCGGACACTTCCTACAGGTAGCGTTGACCCTAATTTTGGTCGTCGGGTACGCAATCGCCGCCAGTTAAATAGCTTGCAAAATACGTGGCCTTATGGTTACAGTATGCCCATCGCAGTTCGCTACACGCAGGACGCTTTTTCACGTTCTGGTTGGTTGTGGCCTGTTGATGCTAAAGGTGAGCCGCTTAAAGCTACCAGTTATATGGCTGTTGGTTTCTATGTGGCTAAATACGTTAACAAAAAGTCAGATATGGACCTTGCTGCTAAAGGTCTAGGAGCTAAAGAATGGAACAACTCACTAAAAACCAAGCTGTCGCTACTTCCCAAGAAGCTGTTCAGAATCAGAATGAGCCGCAACTTCGGGATGAAAATGCTCACAATGACAAATCTGTCCACGGAGTGCTTAATCCAACTTACCAAGCTGGGTTACGACGCGACGCCGTTCAACCAGATATTGAAGCAGAACGCAAAAAGAGAGATGAGATTGAGGCTGGGAAAAGTTACTGTAGCCGACGTTTTGGCGGCGCAACCTGTGACGACAAATCTGCTCAAATTTATGCGCGCTTCGATAAAAATGATTGGCGTATCCAACCTGCAGAGTTTTATCGCTTCCATGACGCAGAAGTTAACACTTTCGGATATTTCTGATGAGTCGAAAAATTATCTTGATAAAGCAGGAATTACTACTGCTTGTTTACGAATTAAATCGAAGTGGACTGCTGGCGGAAAATGAGAAAATTCGACCTATCCTTGCGCAGCTCGAGAAGCTCTTACTTTGCGACCTTTCGCCATCAACTAACGATTCTGTCAAAAACTGACGCGTTGGATGAGGAGAAGTGGCTTAATATGCTTGGCACGTTCGTCAAGGACTGGTTTAGATATGAGTCACATTTTGTTCATGGTAGAGATTCTCTTGTTGACATTTTAAAAGAGCGTGGATTACTATCTGAGTCCGATGCTGTTCAACCACTAATAGGTAAGAAATCATGAGTCAAGTTACTGAACAATCCGTACGTTTCCAGACCGCTTTGGCCTCTATTAAGCTCATTCAGGCTTCTGCCGTTTTGGATTTAACCGAAGATGATTTCGATTTTCTGACGAGTAACAAAGTTTGGATTGCTACTGACCGCTCTCGTGCTCGTCGCTGCGTTGAGGCTTGCGTTTATGGTACGCTGGACTTTGTAGGATACCCTCGCTTTCCTGCTCCTGTTGAGTTTATTGCTGCCGTCATTGCTTATTATGTTCATCCCGTCAACATTCAAACGGCCTGTCTCATCATGGAAGGCGCTGAATTTACGGAAAACATTATTAATGGCGTCGAGCGTCCGGTTAAAGCCGCTGAATTGTTCGCGTTTACCTTGCGTGTACGCGCAGGAAACACTGACGTTCTTACTGACGCAGAAGAAAACGTGCGTCAAAAATTACGTGCAGAAGGAGTGATGTAATGTCTAAAGGTAAAAAACGTTCTGGCGCTCGCCCTGGTCGTCCGCAGCCGTTGCGAGGTACTAAAGGCAAGCGTAAAGGCGCTCGTCTTTGGTATGTAGGTGGTCAACAATTTTAATTGCAGGGGCTTCGGCCCCTTACTTGAGGATAAATTATGTCTAATATTCAAACTGGCGCCGAGCGTATGCCGCATGACCTTTCCCATCTTGGCTTCCTTGCTGGTCAGATTGGTCGTCTTATTACCATTTCAACTACTCCGGTTATCGCTGGCGACTCCTTCGAGATGGACGCCGTTGGCGCTCTCCGTCTTTCTCCATTGCGTCGTGGCCTTGCTATTGACTCTACTGTAGACATTTTTACTTTTTATGTCCCTCATCGTCACGTTTATGGTGAACAGTGGATTAAGTTCATGAAGGATGGTGTTAATGCCACTCCTCTCCCGACTGTTAACACTACTGGTTATATTGACCATGCCGCTTTTCTTGGCACGATTAACCCTGATACCAATAAAATCCCTAAGCATTTGTTTCAGGGTTATTTGAATATCTATAACAACTATTTTAAAGCGCCGTGGATGCCTGACCGTACCGAGGCTAACCCTAATGAGCTTAATCAAGATGATGCTCGTTATGGTTTCCGTTGCTGCCATCTCAAAAACATTTGGACTGCTCCGCTTCCTCCTGAGACTGAGCTTTCTCGCCAAATGACGACTTCTACCACATCTATTGACATTATGGGTCTGCAAGCTGCTTATGCTAATTTGCATACTGACCAAGAACGTGATTACTTCATGCAGCGTTACCATGATGTTATTTCTTCATTTGGAGGTAAAACCTCTTATGACGCTGACAACCGTCCTTTACTTGTCATGCGCTCTAATCTCTGGGCATCTGGCTATGATGTTGATGGAACTGACCAAACGTCGTTAGGCCAGTTTTCTGGTCGTGTTCAACAGACCTATAAACATTCTGTGCCGCGTTTCTTTGTTCCTGAGCATGGCACTATGTTTACTCTTGCGCTTGTTCGTTTTCCGCCTACTGCGACTAAAGAGATTCAGTACCTTAACGCTAAAGGTGCTTTGACTTATACCGATATTGCTGGCGACCCTGTTTTGTATGGCAACTTGCCGCCGCGTGAAATTTCTATGAAGGATGTTTTCCGTTCTGGTGATTCGTCTAAGAAGTTTAAGATTGCTGAGGGTCAGTGGTATCGTTATGCGCCTTCGTATGTTTCTCCTGCTTATCACCTTCTTGAAGGCTTCCCATTCATTCAGGAACCGCCTTCTGGTGATTTGCAAGAACGCGTACTTATTCGCCACCATGATTATGACCAGTGTTTCCAGTCCGTTCAGTTGTTGCAGTGGAATAGTCAGGTTAAATTTAATGTGACCGTTTATCGCAATCTGCCGACCACTCGCGATTCAATCATGACTTCGTGATAAAAGATTGAGTGTGAGGTTATAACGCCGAAGCGGTAAAAATTTTAATTTTTGCCGCTGAGGGGTTGACCAAGCGAAGCGCGGTAGGTTTTCTGCTTAGGAGTTTAATCATGTTTCAGACTTTTATTTCTCGCCATAATTCAAACTTTTTTTCTGATAAGCTGGTTCTCACTTCTGTTACTCCAGCTTCTTCGGCACCTGTTTTACAGACACCTAAAGCTACATCGTCAACGTTATATTTTGATAGTTTGACGGTTAATGCTGGTAATGGTGGTTTTCTTCATTGCATTCAGATGGATACATCTGTCAACGCCGCTAATCAGGTTGTTTCTGTTGGTGCTGATATTGCTTTTGATGCCGACCCTAAATTTTTTGCCTGTTTGGTTCGCTTTGAGTCTTCTTCGGTTCCGACTACCCTCCCGACTGCCTATGATGTTTATCCTTTGGATGGTCGCCATGATGGTGGTTATTATACCGTCAAGGACTGTGTGACTATTGACGTCCTTCCCCGTACGCCGGGCAATAATGTTTATGTTGGTTTCATGGTTTGGTCTAACTTTACCGCTACTAAATGCCGCGGATTGGTTTCGCTGAATCAGGTTATTAAAGAGATTATTTGTCTCCAGCCACTTAAGTGAGGTGATTTATGTTTGGTGCTATTGCTGGCGGTATTGCTTCTGCTCTTGCTGGTGGCGCCATGTCTAAATTGTTTGGAGGCGGTCAAAAAGCCGCCTCCGGTGGCATTCAAGGTGATGTGCTTGCTACCGATAACAATACTGTAGGCATGGGTGATGCTGGTATTAAATCTGCCATTCAAGGCTCTAATGTTCCTAACCCTGATGAGGCCGTCCCTAGTTTTGTTTCTGGTGCTATGGCTAAAGCTGGTAAAGGACTTCTTGAAGGTACGTTGCAGGCTGGCACTTCTGCCGTTTCTGATAAGTTGCTTGATTTGGTTGGACTTGGTGGCAAGTCTGCCGCTGATAAAGGAAAGGATACTCGTGATTATCTTGCTGCTGCATTTCCTGAGCTTAATGCTTGGGAGCGTGCTGGTGCTGATGCTTCCTCTGCTGGTATGGTTGACGCCGGATTTGAGAATCAAAAAGAGCTTACTAAAATGCAACTGGACAATCAGAAAGAGATTGCCGAGATGCAAAATGAGACTCAAAAAGAGATTGCTGGCATTCAGTCGGCGACTTCACGCCAGAATACGAAAGACCAGGTATATGCACAAAATGAGATGCTTGCTTATCAACAGAAGGAGTCTACTGCTCGCGTTGCGTCTATTATGGAAAACACCAATCTTTCCAAGCAACAGCAGGTTTCCGAGATTATGCGCCAAATGCTTACTCAAGCTCAAACGGCTGGTCAGTATTTTACCAATGACCAAATCAAAGAAATGACTCGCAAGGTTAGTGCTGAGGTTGACTTAGTTCATCAGCAAACGCAGAATCAGCGGTATGGCTCTTCTCATATTGGCGCTACTGCAAAGGATATTTCTAATGTCGTCACTGATGCTGCTTCTGGTGTGGTTGATATTTTTCATGGTATTGATAAAGCTGTTGCCGATACTTGGAACAATTTCTGGAAAGACGGTAAAGCTGATGGTATTGGCTCTAATTTGTCTAGGAAATAACCGTCAGGATTGACACCCTCCCAATTGTATGTTTTCATGCCTCCAAATCTTGGAGGCTTTTTTATGGTTCGTTCTTATTACCCTTCTGAATGTCACGCTGATTATTTTGACTTTGAGCGTATCGAGGCTCTTAAACCTGCTATTGAGGCTTGTGGCATTTCTACTCTTTCTCAATCCCCAATGCTTGGCTTCCATAAGCAGATGGATAACCGCATCAAGCTCTTGGAAGAGATTCTGTCTTTTCGTATGCAGGGCGTTGAGTTCGATAATGGTGATATGTATGTTGACGGCCATAAGGCTGCTTCTGACGTTCGTGATGAGTTTGTATCTGTTACTGAGAAGTTAATGGATGAATTGGCACAATGCTACAATGTGCTCCCCCAACTTGATATTAATAACACTATAGACCACCGCCCCGAAGGGGACGAAAAATGGTTTTTAGAGAACGAGAAGACGGTTACGCAGTTTTGCCGCAAGCTGGCTGCTGAACGCCCTCTTAAGGATATTCGCGATGAGTATAATTACCCCAAAAAGAAAGGTATTAAGGATGAGTGTTCAAGATTGCTGGAGGCCTCCACTATGAAATCGCGTAGAGGCTTTGCTATTCAGCGTTTGATGAATGCAA